>JBIQHI010000004.1:0-290430 GCA_044508635.1 Planctomycetaceae bacterium
GTTCTTCTTCTTCTTCTTCTTCTTCTTCTTCTTCTTCTGTGTCCTCTGTGCCTCTGTGGTGAACGCTTATCCAACAGAACCTTCGAGCGACACCGCGAGCAGGCGCGTCGCTTCCACCGCGAACTCCATGGGCAGTTCGCGGAACACTTCTTTGCAGAATCCGTTGACGATCATCGACACGGCGTCTTCCTTCGAGATGCCGCGTTGCTGGCAGTAGAACAACTGGTCCTCGCCGATCTTGCTCGTGGACGCTTCGTGCTCCACGGTTGAGGTGGTGTTGCGCACGTCGATCACCGGGAAGGTGTGAGCGCCGCACTTGTCGCCCATGAGCATGGAGTCACACTGCGTGTAGTTGCGCGCGTTCGCCGCGTTGCGGTGCACCTGCACCATGCCGCGATACGTGTTCTGGCCGAAGCCGGCGGAAATGCCCTTGGACACGATGTTGCTCGTGGTGTTCCGGCCGATGTGGATCATCTTCGTGCCGGTGTCCGCCTGCTGATGGTGATTCGTGAGCGCGACGGAGTAGAACTCGCCGACGGAATCATCGCCCACAAGCACGCAGCTTGGATACTTCCACGTGATGGCAGAGCCGGTCTCCACCTGCGTCCACGAGATGCGCGAGCGTTCGCCCAGCGCCTTGCCGCGCTTGGTGACGAAGTTGTAGATGCCGCCCTTGCCTTCCTCGTCGCCGGGGTACCAGTTCTGAATCGTCGAATACTTGATCGTCGCGTCCTTGTGCGCGACCAGCTCCACCACCGCCGCGTGCAACTGGTTCTCATCGCGCATCGGGGCCGTGCAGCCTTCGAGATAGCTCACGTACGCGCCTTCATCCGCCACGATGAGCGTGCGCTCGAACTGGCCGGTGTTCTTCGCGTTGATGCGGAAGTACGTCGAAAGTTCCATCGGGCACGTGACGCCCTTTGGCACGTAGACGAACGAACCATCGCTGAACACCGCGCTGTTGAGCGCTGCGAAGTAGTTGTCGTTCGCCGGCACGACGGAACCCAGGAACTTCCGCACCAGCTCCGGATGTTCCTTCACAGCTTCCGAGAACGAGCAGAAGATGATGCCAAGCTCCGCCAGCTTGTCCTTGAACGTCGTCGCCACGGACACGCTGTCGAACACCGCATCCACCGCCACGCCCGCCAACGCCGCGCGCTCGTGCAGCGGGATGCCGAGCTTCTCATAGGTTTCGAGCAGCTTGGGATCGACTTCATCGAGGCTCTTCGGCCCGTCTCCCTTCGCCTTGGGCGCGGAGTAATAGACGATGTCCTGGTAGTTGATCGGCGGATACTTGACGTTCGGCCACGTCGGCTCCGTCATCGTCTGCCAATGCCGGAACGCCTGCAGTCGCCACTCGGTGAGCCACGCGGGTTCGCCCTTGCGTTCGGAAATGAAGCGCACGATGGCTTCATTGATGCCGGGCGGCGCGCTTTCGGAATCAATCTCCGTGACGAAGCCGTACTTGTAACGCTGGCTTACCCAGCGATCGAGCGTTGTGTCGGTGGCGGTCATGTCGTCATGCACTCTCTGAAAAAACGTTGGCTGGCGAAGAGGGCGATGGGCGGCGCGTGATGATCTCGACGTCTTTCGCGATCGCCGCGGCGAGCGGATTGTCGGGCACGTTCTGGTCGGCAATGTGCGCGATGCTCACGCCGGCGAGCACGCGCATCACCGTGTCGTGAAGCTGCCGCACGGAGCTCTTGATCATGCACGAATCTTCGAGCCGGCAGCGAGGCTCCGTCTCGCCGTGCTCCGTGTCGATCGGGCAGCATCGCGCGATCCGCACTGGGCCGTCGATCAATCGCACGACCTCGGCGATCGAAATCGAGCTTGCGGGCCGGGCCAGCGTGTAGCCGCCCGATGTGCCTTGCGTGGAGTGAAGCAGGCCGCCGCGTGCAAGCTGCTTGAGGAGATTGCGAAGCACGGGATGCGGCAGGTGCGCTCGCTCGGCAAGTGTTCGCGCGCTGATCGCCGCCGGCGACTTCGACAGCATCGCCAGCGCCACCAGGGCGTAATCAGCTTTCCGGGTCAGTGCGAGCAATTGAAACCACTCCACGGCAACGGGCCGCTGGCAGGCGAAAACCGCCAGTCATGTGGACCCGTTTGGATGATCGGGCACTGTTTCGGTGCCCGGTGGTAGAATAGCCGCGACGCCCTCGATATTCAACGGATGCGAAAGCGGTTGCTGGATTGATCGCACGCCGTGAAATGCAGCCGGCAGTGAACACGATCGTAGAATCGGATGGTGGCACGCCCGGGCGAGAGGAGCCAGTATGCGACAGCGCAGGATCGTGATGTACGCCGGCGTGCTGGTTGGTGCGGTCGCTATGTGCGGTGCCGTGTTCGCGGCAACTCCGCAAAGCTCGACGGCGCCATCGGCTTTACCCACGTCCGGCAAGACGCATCCAGCCCCACCGCCGCCTGACATTTTCGCGGCTGGCGAAGCGCTGAAGGATCTCCCTCCGAATAGTGAAAAGCCCGACCCTCGCTATGGCATCCTCACACCGCTGCCCGAGACCGGCCTGCCGCCGATTCTCACCATGCGCGACGGCCCGACGAGCGATGAACTCGCCTATCGCGCTCGGTTGCGCGGCTACGAGAAGCAGATCAATCGCATTCGCTACGAACACTTCGGCCCGATCAAAGTCGAACGCATTCGCCGCGAAGGCATCGAAGAGCTGCGCGAGTTCACCGACCCCGCCGCGTTTCGCCCGCTCATCGAGCGGCTGGCGGATGAAGCGGACGACGTGCGACTGGCCGTGCTCGATCATCTCGCGGCGCAAGGCGAACTCGGCGAGGCGGCGCTTGCGTGGACCGCAATTTACGACAAAGACGCAGCAATTCGGCACGAAGCGACGCGCCGGCTGACGAAGCCCGCGGCGCCCGCTGTGCTGCAGGTGCTCGACACCGCGCTGCGGAGCGATGACGACATTTACGCCAACAACGCAGGTTTTCTTGCGGGGGCGCTCGATGCTGTGCCGCTCATTCCCGTGATGGTGGCGGCGCAGGCGACAACGCGCGAAGTCGAACGCCAGGGCGATCTGGCGTGGATTGCGATCGGCAGGCAGGAAGTGTTCGTCGTGAATCTCGTGCCGGTTGTCGGTGACAACTCCGGCGCGTTTCAACCAGTGCTCGGCACGGTGCAGACGGGAACGGTCGTTCGCATCATGGACGCGGTGGTGATCGTGTATCGCTCGTACATTCACGATTCACTTGTCGCGCTCACCACGCGCGAGACCGGGCAATCGACGAGCGAGCTCGGGTACGACGCCGACGCATGGCGAGAGTGGTACAACACTGTCTACCTCCCCCTCGTGCGCGAGCGCATCAAGCTTGCGGAGCTCGCCAAAGAACCGGTTGGCGGCTGATTACTTTTGTGAAAAGAGGCAAACTGGCGAGCGCCGCAATGGACCGAATTGCGGGCCAATTTCCCGCAATTTCGGAATGATTTCCGCGAATTGCGTGTCATTCTTCTGGAGGGCAACGCGAGCGCGCACGAGCGCGGCTTTTGCGGCCCGTCACAACAATTCAAGATCGGAGTTTCCCATGCGACTTCTCTTCGCAGCTGTCGCGCTCGTCGCGCTGGCGGGCATCGCGCCGGTGGCCAGCGCGGGCGACAGCATCCCGCACTTCCGCGCGTCGCATCAGAACGGCGGCGTGCACTTCCGCGCTTCACACGGAGATCAACTCGGTCACCAGCGCGTGCTCATTTCAAACTCGCGCTGCGGCGGACCGGTGTTCGTGACGACGTGGCAGCCGCAGCATCGCCTGTATCACTCTGGCTTCGTGCACTTCTCCCGGCCGATGATCGTCTCCACGCCCGGCATCATTCCGTCATCGCGCGGCTGGCGCGGTTCGTGTGGCGGGTTCTATCACGGCCAGTTCGCGCCGCGACACCTGGGTTCGGTCCACGCCTACAACGGCTCCATCGGGAGCGATAACGCAGGCAAGCGCGAGATCAACTGGCAGAAGCGCTCGCGCGTCCACAGCCCGAAGCTTTCGCCGAGTCGCGGTGACTGATTCCGCCGCAGTAATGCAATAGTTCCGCTCGCACACGCGTTCCAGACTCGAATTCTCCTCCCCCACAGGCCCGGGCTGCCGTAGCTCGGGCCTTTATTTTTCACCTTCGCGCATTCCGGCAAGCGGCGTACGATGGTGGCGGAGAGGGAGCCGCGCGTTTGTAAACGAACGCGCACAAACGGCTCCGAGAGGAGAGAGCGATGAATCACGTGTCCATGTTTGCGTCCGCTGCGATCGTTGCAGCCGTTGCGTCAGCCGCGCATGCCGGCTCGATCGAGCAGTCAGGCTCGGTGAGCGGCGTGGGCGCGCCCGGCACGCAGAACGTTGTGCTCCAGCAGTTCGACACGCAAGGCGGAACCCTCGCGCTTCATGCGGTGCACCTCGATTTCCTGACGAGCATCATCGGCGGGTACACCACGGACGGCAGCGGCGTTCCCGTCAACATCTTCGCGCAGCTTGACGCCGAGTGGTCGCTCGGCAGCGAACTGCTTGCCGACACGCAGGCGCTCATTCAATCCACTGTCGCCAACACGAACATGAACAGCGCCAGCGTGTTCAACACGGACACTGCCTCGGTGCACATCAACGATCCCGCGGATCTCACGCCGTGGATCGGCAGCGGCGCCATCACGCTTTCCGTGTTCACGCAGTTCCTGGTGTCGGAGGATCCTGCGGGCATCATCTTCTTCGGCGCCGGCGGCACGGTGCGATACACGGTGACGTACCAGTATCACGTCGTTCCTGCCCCCGGTGTTGGCGCGGTGATGTGCATGGCGTGCGCGTTCGGAGCGCGGCGCAGACGACGCGCATAGGGTGGCCACCGCCGACCAATTGGCGCGTGTTGCGCTGGCGCTGATTTGCATCGTTGAGCGGGCGGCGCCCCGCCGCCGCGTCATTTGTGAATCACATCAACGCACGCGCGGCGAAGCGCCGCTCGCTGAACAATCACGATCCGAACGCGAACAATGCGGTGCCCACGCTACATTTTTGCGATTCCGCATTTCACATATTCGCCGCGGCGCCGCCGCTACCAGCCGCCTTCCGGGGGCAGGTTGAACCACACGCCGAGGTGCGCGTGGAGGATCGGATATTCGAGCCGGCAGCGGTAGACGTCGAACTCGTCGGGGTTGAGCGCGAGCTTGCTGCAGATGTGGCTGAACATTTCCGGATAGCGCGGGATGTCGGGCGACTCGATCGCATTCAGGCCCGAGCCCAGAAGTTCAGCGTGCACGGCGACGGGCAGCGTGTCGGAGTCGCGGTAGAGCGGCGCTTTGACGCCCAGCGGAAGCGAATGCCGGCCGAAGACCTTTGCACGCGGCGTGAGCCTGCCGAACATCGAGCGGTGGAAGATGGTGTCCACCACGAGCACTTCAAACGGCGTGGCGACGCCCATGGAGTTGATGAGCGTGGGCGACGGCGTGCCGTCCTTCCACTTCGCATCGCGCGCGACGTCAGCGAGAATGATCGTCGCCGCCGCGTGATTGCCCACGAGCCCCGGCGCCATCTCCGTGACGACAAACGTCTCGCTGGTGAGCGACGACGAAATCTGCGGCAGCGGGCGCGTGCAGAACGGCACGAGCAAGCGCGGGTCGGGGCTCTCTGCATCGCCCGGCGAACCGAGCGGCTCGGGCTGCGAAGGATCGTCAGCGAAGGCGACGTAGCCGGACACAACGTACGGCGCGTTGACGCGCAGGCGCTTCACGCCGATTGGGCCGCGCAGTGATGCGGCGCAGATGTGATCGGAATCCTTGCCGGGGAAATACGTCGTGCTCCACAGGCATGCGGACGCCTGCAATCCCCACACGTGACTGTTGGCGTGAAACGCTTCGCGGCGTGTGGGAAGATCGATGATGCTGTCGGCGTCGTCGGTGAGGCTTTGAACGATGGAGTGGAGCGCCTTGCGGCTGCCGGCGTGCGCCTGCACGAGCCGATCGAATTCGACGATGGCGCGGGCGATGCGATCGAGTCGGTCAGCAGGCAAGCCGCGGGCGCGGGCGGCTTCGATGACGCGGGCGACGGCAAGCGAGCCGGGCACGCTTTCAATTTCCTCGATCGGGTTGCGGGCGCTGGCGAGGCGGTACAGCTGCCAGGCGACGGTGGCGCGGATGTCGAGGGCGCGCTGGAGGTCGGTGGCGCTGCGGATGGGGTGATCGCCGCGCAAGGCGGAGAGAGCCGTGACCAACCCCGAGCACGCGCCGCGGAGGTCGTCCATCACCCGCCTGACTTCGATCTCAAGGGGCTGGGTTTCGCGATGGGTCGAGGTTTGGGTCGTCATGGTCTCCGCGGTCTCTGGCGTCTTTCTACGGCCTGCACGACTCGCCGCTTCGCCGGACGAGTCGTGGCACCGGGTAGCGCCACCATCGGCCGTGTGTGGCTATCAGCACCCTTCTGCGGCCCGCACGACTCGCCGCTGCGCCGGACGAGTCGTGGCACCGGGTGTCCCACGATCGGCCGTGTGTGGCTATCAGCGCCCTTCTGCGGCCTGCACGACTCGCCGCTTCGCCGGACGAGTCGTGGCACCGGGTGTCCCACGATCGGCCGTGTAGGCGGCATTCAGCACCCTTCTGCAGCCCGCACGACTCGCCGCTGCGCCGGACGAGTCGTGGCACCAATCTTATCGTGCGGGCCGGGAATCCGTTGACCAAATTTTTGAACAAAACTTCAAATAATGGGTTCGCACGGCAATTGTTGCGCATTACCTTGGGGACCTGCCTCCGTGAATGAGGCACAGTCCAAGGGATGACGGTCTGCATCGGGCGGGCCGTCGCCTGCGGACATGACCCCACTATCCGGGCAAACGAGGCCCCGAGGAGATCCGTGATGATGCTCACCCCGCTCGCCGCCGCCGCCACGATTTCGAGTGCGATTGTCGCCGGCCCCACCACCTACATTGAGACGTTTGACGATGGCATCAACCACACCGAGTGGACGTGGGACCGCACGACGTTTGGATCGGTGGAGCTGACGGGCGGGAATCCGGATGGCTTTTTCCAATCCATTCTCACGGGGGCGCCGGCGCTGTTCAATTCCAACGCCATGTTCACCGGCGACTTCCGGGCGCGGAAGGTCGGCTCGATCGGCGGCGACCTGGCGACCAAGCAGTTCACAACACCGGCGGGCGTGATTTCAATCGCGCTGGGACATCACAACGGCACAGACACGCCGTTCGACGATACCTACGCGTACTACGTGTCGAACATTCCGTCGCCGACGAACGAATCGTTCGGCTGGGTGTCGTTTGATTTTGCAATTCCGTTTGACTCGCTGACGACGCCGGACGGCTGGCAGCTTGGCGGCGTGCTTCCGCAGATTCCGCCGAGCGCGGACTGGAACACGGTGATCACGCACGTGGATGAGATCATCATCTCGTGGAACGATCCGTCGCAGCCGGTGCTGCTGTTTGACGTGGTGCGCGGCGCGGACAATTTGCGCATCACGTACAACGTGCCGGGCCCGGGCGCGGCGGCGCTGCTGCTGGGTGTTGGCGCGGTGGCGCGGCGTCGGCGTCGTGGGTGATGGGTTGGTTGTTGGCGATCGGGGGATCGTGCGCTGGTGAGCGGAGTTTTGCTAAGCCGCAAGCGGCTTGGGGCGAGCGGCTGGGGCGAGCGGCTTTAGTTGCAGTTGCCCCAGGCGCCGAGGAGGTAGGCGAGGTCGGCGGCGTCGACGATGCCGTCGGGCGGCGGCGCGAACGTGGCGCTGCTCACCATGTCGGCGGGACACGGGGCGGCGAACGTGTGCTGGATCGTCATCGGTGTGCCGTTCACGTGGCCGTCGTTCGGCGTGACGGTGACGGAAAGCGTGTCGCCCGCCTTCGCGGTGGATCGCGGGAGCGCATCCATGTGGCCGGCGCTGGTGATGTCGCGCACGATGCCGCCGTTCACTTTCCACTCGTAGCGGAAGCGCACGACGTCGAAATCCTTGTCCGCCACGGGCCTGGGCGCGGTGACGCGGCAGATGATCACTTGATCCGCGTTCGGCGTGAACGGGTCGAAGGACACGAAGATGTCTTCGGGCGAGCGATTGAATGACGGGTTGATCGTCGTGACGACTTCGAACGCCGCGTCCACAACTTGCTGACCGGCGAGGTAGAAATTCAGACGCCACGTGCCCGGCGTGGTGGCGACGTCGGGGATGAAGATTGGAATCGGATACCAGAACCAGAACCACGCGCTGCGATAGGCCACGGCGTTGCTAACCGGCTGGCTGCCGGAGTCATACGCGATCGTGCCGTTCGGCCGCTTGAAGACCGTGCGAAACGTGGTCATGGCGGGCATGTTCGCCGCCTGGAACCAGAAATAGAGATTCTGATCGGTGGTGAGCACCTGCGCGTTCACGGGAAGGCGATCGGGCAGCGGCGGCTCGGAAGGAATGTCCGCAGTGCTGATGCCGAAGTCGTAGAGGTACAGGCTGCTGACGAATGGATCCTGATCACGGAAACCGCTCGGCACGGCGTTGCACGGGCCGGCCATCGGATCGCGCGGCTGGCCGAGGAAATAGGTTTCAAAGTGGAGATGCGGCCATGAACTGTTGCCGCTCGAACCCGCAAGGCCGATCTGCTGGCCTTCCTTGACGAACGAGCCGATGCCGGGGAGACCGCTGCCGCTGCGCAGGTGGAGATACCACGCTTCGACGCCGTAGCCGTGATCGATGATGACGTAGTTGGACGGCTGGCCGAGCGGCACGGTGTTCATGTCGGGCTCGCCGTCGTGCATGTCGATGACGACGCCATCGAGCGCTGCGAAGACGGGCACGCCGATGGCTTGTTCATCGAAGGTGCGCAGGTAGCGATCGGTGCCGCGGTGGGTGTCGTAGGTGAGTGACGTGCAGAGGAAGTCGAGGACGCCCGCGGTGTTGTCGTGATCGAAAAAGTTCACGTCCACGGCATCGCGCGATTCGGTGACGCCAAGCGGGTAGAACGCAAAGACGGGGCTGGGCGCTCCACCCGCCGCGCCGCCCTGGAACGCGGGGATGCCGAGGCGTTCGCGGTTGTCGGCAATGCGCTGCGTGACCGCAAGGCGCTGCGCGAAGGAGACGCAATCGTCATGTGGCACGACGATCGGTCCTCCGCCGGCAAGTCCCGGCTGCGCTGGATGCGCGGCGGCGACGGGCGCTTCGTGCTCGGCGTGATGGCGCTGATCGGAGCGAGCGCCGGGACCGCAGTGCATGGCCATAAGCATCGCAGCGGTCGCCAACGGAATTGCGAGCGGCATGGTTTCTCCTCCTCGTGCGCGGCGAGCTGCGGGTGCAGCTTTGGCGCGGAACGCTCATTGTGAACGAGCGGAGCGCCCAGCGCCAAGGAAAAAGCGATGGACGAGGGCGAGGACCGGGAATGACGCGAATTTTGATGAGAAAAACCCACGGATGGAATCCGTGGGCTTCGTGGGGGTTCAGGGTGTGATTGTCGGCGTGCGGTATCCGCAGGATTCGCACATTGATGTTTGCGGCCCTGGGTGCGTCAGTCGCACGCGCCCCACTCGCCGAGGAGGAACGCAAGGTCGGCGGCGTCGACGAGCCCGTCGGGCGGCGGCTGGAACGTGACGTTGGAGACGACGTCCGCAAGCGAGCCCGCGTTTGCGCCCCATTCGCCGAGCAGGTAGGCAAGGTCGGCGCCGTCGACGAATCCATCCGACGGCGGCTGGAACGATGACGAGGACACGAAGTCAGACGCGCAGAACGTCGGCTCTTCGCAATCGACGAGCACGATCTTGATGTCATCGACGCCCGCTTCGACGATCGAGCCCTCGCCGAGGTCGCGCGCGACGAAGCGCAGCTTGATGTTGGCGGACGGCGTGACGAAATCGCTGACGCGGAAGTTCTTCTCCACCCACGTGCCGGCGTTCTCGGCGACGTCTTCGAGGAGCGTCCACGTCGCGCCGTTGTTGTTGGAGATGTAGACGGGCATGGAGTCGGCATTCGGCGCGGAGCCCTGGTTGTTGGAATACCAGCGCGCGTACTGGATGAACGCGACGCCGTTGCCGGTGGCGTCCATGGGCGGAGAGGTGAGCGTGGTGACGCCGCCGTCCACGTCGTTTTCGCCGATCGCGCCGCCGGGCGAGCCGTTGCCGGTCACCCAGCATTTCGTGCCACTTGGCGAATGGTCAGCGGAGGGCGCGGCTGCGGTGCCGATGGGCGTAACGAGCGCCCATACGCCGCTGGTGGCGTTGTCGCCGGCGGCGCCGACCTGCCAGCCGAAGTTGGCTTCGCACGCGTCGTCGTGGGCGATGGTGAACGTGTCGCCGACGGTGAGCTGGTAGACGCCGCCGGGCTGGGCGACGGGATCGCGCCACGTGTTGCCGGGCTGCGACTGCGCGGAGACGTAGAACTGCACGGTCGTGCCGCACGGCAGCTGCGGGAAGCGGATGTCGTAGCTTGCACCGCCGTTGTGGACGAGCGGCGTGGTTTGCCAGCCGTCGCCGGCGTTGTAGTGGAGCATCGTGGCGCCGGCGACCGGACTCCCGCCGGTGTGGCTGACGACGTTGACGGGGATGGTGGCGCCGAACCCTGCGAGCGACTCGGGGAAGCCTTGCGGGTAGTCGAACGTGATGTCCGCATCGCCGAGCTTCCACACGAACAGGCCGCGTTCGAGATCGCTGCCGATGATGGTGCCGCTGGGGAAATACGGATACGAACTCCACAGGCCGTTGTACGACTTGCCGTCGTCATCGGGCCACGTGTCGAAGAACGCAATTTCCGTCGGGGCCGTCTGATTGGAAATGTCGAAGACGCGAATGCCGCTGCGATAGTTGGCGGCGAAGAGCGTCGAGCCGCGCACATAGACGTTGTGCGTCACCGCGGGCGAGCTGTTGAACGTCTGGCCGACGTACGACACATTCGCGGGGTCGGCGACGTTGAAAATCACGGTGCGCGAGTTGATGTTGTAGTCGCTGCCGGCCACTTCGTCGTTCAAATAAAGATACTGGCGGTCTTCGGAAAGCCAGCACTGGTGCGAATACGCCGCCTGCGGATAGAACTCGCGGTCGAGATTGATGATGGCGGCGGGGTTGGTGACATCGAGCACGTCGAGGCCGGTTTCCACCCAGCCGGAGTTGAAGCCCGTGCAGCAGAAGGCGATCGTCTTGCCGGCGTATGGCCCGGAGTCGTACGTGCAAATCTCGGCGTCGTGCACATAGCGATCATCCCACGAGCCGACGAACACGGGGTTGGACTTGCTCGCCAGCGGCGCGAGCGCCGTGGGCTTGAGCGCGTAGATGCGGAGGCCGCGATCGGGACCGCCGCAGCGATAGAGATAGCCTTGCACGGTGTCGAGCGCGACGTTGTGCGTCTGCGGTTGGCCACCGGTGGTAATGGTGTTGACGAGCGTGACGACGCCGCTGTCGATGTCCGCCAGACTGATCACCTGGATGCCGCTGCCGCCTTCGCTCACGGCGTAGGCGTGATCTTCGTACACCTTGATGTCGCGCCACAGGCTGTTCGGCCCGCCGATGACGGTGATCAGATGCGGCTCGCCGGGGTCGGTCACTTCCACAACGCCCGTGCCGTGCGACAGGCCGATGAGCGCATACTCGCGGCCGCTCGGGGAGGTGTAGCCCCAGCAATCGTTTCCGCTATCGATTTGCGGCGCGAACTCCGGCAGCGATATCCACCCGCGAAGCGTGACGCCTGACGCGGGGAAGGCGCCTTGCATGCCGGCGCCGGCGATCGAACCTTGCGCGGTGAGCAGCGTCCGGCGTGCATGCATGGGAGAGGACGCCTGTGGCGGTGGCTGGTACGACGGGCCACGGAACGGCGGCACGCGATCTTTCAATTTGGGATCATCCTGATGCGCGAAGCTCGCCGATGCGATGGTGAGAACGCACAATCCGCTCGCAACGAGACGGCCGGTGGCAGACTTCATGGTTCGCTCCCGTCGACATTCTGGCCGCTGGGCGATGCGACCTGGTTCGATCTTACAGCGAGCCTCCCGATTGTCACGCGAAAAAATCGCCCGTCAGTCGGCGGGAGGCGGCGACGACGGCTTCGCGGGCGGCATGGCGCGTGTGCGGGCCCGGCCGGCGCTGAATGAGGCGAGCCACTGGCCATCCGCGCTGAAGAGCTGGCCGCGGTGGTTCCCGTAATCGAGCACGACAACGCGGCCCTGGCAATCAATGCCGACGGCGGCGGGCAGCCAGAGTTCGCCGTCGCCCGTGCCGCTCTTGCCGAAGGCGCGAACGAACTGACCGTCGTGGTCGAACTGCACGATGCGGTCCCCGCCGGCGTCCACGATGAACACGCCCGCCTCGGCGAAACATGCCGCGACCGGAAAGATCAGCTTGTCGCCGTCTTCGCCGAGCGCGTGCAGTGACATCAGGTGACGCCAGCCGGGTTTGAACACGTCCACGCTGCGCGATTGCTCGTCAATGACGAGCGCGCGAGTGAACGTGGGATCGACGCTGGCGGCGATCAATTGCATGCGCTCCCCCGCTGCGTTCGCTGGTTGCCACGGCGTCCACTCGTCGTTCGAGGCGCTTCGCACAAGAAGTTGGTCGGCGGTGCGGTCCGTGATGATGAACTCGCCATCGCGTGACACCGTGAGGCCATCGAGCGTGGCGTGATCGTTCATGACGAGCGCATGCAGCGGCACCGAGCGCACGAACTTCGCCATGGTCGCATCGAATTTCGGCGGCGCGGCGGGATCAAAGTTGAGTTCAACGACATCCATGCGCTGCGTGCCGGCGTCAAGCACGTAGATCGTCTTGCTCGCTTCATCAATCGCGAGGCCGGCGATGTTGGCGAACTGGCCGAGCTTCGTGCCGTAGCTGCCGAAACTGGTGATGTGGATCGGCACGGGGCGGCCCATATCGAACACGAGCACGCGGCGAAGTTCGGGCTCGGTGATCGCGCACAACCGGCCATCCACCGCCATCACCCGGCCGAAGTGTGATTGCACATCGAGCCGCGAGCCTGCGGGCGTTTCATTGAGCGGATCGCCGTCGCGCACGCCGAAAATCTGCACTCGGCGTTCGAACAACTCGGCGACAACGACGAAGCTGCCATCGGGCGAAACGGCGACGTCGTTGGGATAATGAATGCGCCCTTCGCCCTGCCGCGGCACCATGGCGTGTTTGCCCCATTCATAGAGGAACTCGCCGCTGGTGCTGATCGCCTGTATGCGGTGGTTCTGGGCGTCGGCAACGAGCATCGTGTTCGTGCCGGGCACCCATGCGATAGCGGCAGGATCATTGAACTGACCGGGGTTGGATCCGAATCCGCCGAGCGACCACAGCACTGCGTTCTCGTTGCCCGCATCAAGGCAGACGACGCGATGATTGGCGGCGTCGACGACGAAAAGATGCGACGCGTTGTCGGCGGCGAGGTCGACGAGTTTCGGCTCAAGCGGGAAACGCGCATCCGGCGGCAGCGTGATTTCGCGCAAGCGCCGCTGCAGTTGTTCGGTGCGTGACACGCTGCCTGTGAGCGCGAGCTTCAATTCATTGCCATCACGATCGAACAGTCGGAGCGAGTGACCGTAGCCGTTGCCAAGTGTGTCCTCGATGAGGATGTGATGGTCATTGTCCACGGAGACAGCCGCGGGCCAGACGTTTTCGATTTGCCGGAGGAACTTGCCGTAGACCGGTGTGGCCGGCTGCGCGGCTGGCGGCGGCGTTGGTTCCTGCGGCGCGGCGAAGGCGAGCGGCGCAAGCATGCTGACCGCGAGCGCCGTGATGATGAAGGAAGCACGCATCACCGCATGAGTGTATCGAGCGCGTGCCGCCGCTACACTGCCCGGCCGATGGCAAGCAATGAATCACGACATCATGACGCAACGCCGGGGAAGCGGCGCATGAGCATCATGGCTGTGCTGGCGGGCGCGGCGGCGGCTGTGCTCGTGGCCCTGCTTATCGCACACACGGTCATGCATCCGCACGAGGAAGCGGCGCATCACGGGCCCCCGCCGATGTGGGGCGTCGGCGTGCTGCCGTTTGTCGCCATCCTGGGCTGCATCGCGGTGTTGCCGCTGCTTCGCGCGACGCATCACTGGTGGGAGAGCAATGAGCACCGGCTCGGCCTGTCGCTCGGGCTCGCGGCGGCGACGCTTGTGTATTACCTCGCCGCGGAAGGGTTGGGCGCGATTCCGGATGTGCTCGCCCACGCCATCGTCGTCGAGTATCTGCCGTTCATCACGCTGCTGTTCAGTTTGTACGTGATCTCGGGCGGCATCAACCTCACGGGCGACCTGCCCGCGCACCCGCTGACGAACACGATCATTCTGGCGATCGGGGCGGCGATAGCCAGCGTCGTCGGCACGACCGGCGCCAGCATGCTGCTCATTCGCCCGCTGCTCCAGACGAATCGTGAGCGGCAGAAAAAGGTGCACACGGTGGTGTTCTTCATCTTTCTGGTGAGCAACATCGGCGGGACGCTCCTGCCGATCGGCGATCCCCCGCTGTTTCTTGGCTATCTCTACGGCGTGCCGTTCCTGTGGACGCTCGGACTGTGGAAGGAATGGGCATTCTGCTGCGCCGTGCTGCTCGTCGTGTATTACATCTGGGACCACATTGAGTATCGGCACGAAAGCAAGGCGGCAATTCGCCGCGATGAGTCGGAGATCGAGCCGGTGCGGCTGCGCGGCTGGCTCAACTTCGTGTGGCTGGCGGGCGTGGTCTTCGCGGTGGCGCTGGTGGACCCGAAGAACCCGCTGCCGCTGACGGACTGGCATCCGTTCCTGTTTCTGCGCGAGAGCATCATGCTCACGTTCGTCGCGCTCTCGCTGCTGCTGACGCGGCGCGAGGTGCGGGCGGCGAACCAGTTCAACTACGCGGCGATCATCGAGGTGGCGGCGCTGTTCATCGGCATCTTCATCACCATGCAGGTGCCGATCGCGGTGCTGAACGCGTATGGCGCGAATCTCGGGCTGGACGAGCCGTGGAAGTTCTTCTGGGCGACGGGGGGGCTTTCGAGCTTCCTCGACAACGCGCCGACGTACGTGGTGTTCTTCGAAACAGCGAACGCGCTGACGACGGAACCCGGCGAAGGCATTCTCGCGCTGGCCTCCGGCGCGCTCATTCGGGCGGATTTGCTCATCGGAATCAGCCTTGGCGCGGTGTTCATGGGCTCCATGACGTACATCGGCAACGGGCCGAATTTCATGGTGAAGGCGATCGCGGAGCAATCGGGCGTCAAGATGCCGAGCTTTTTCGGGTACATCTTCCGCTATAGCATTCCCGTCCTCATTCCGCTGTTCATCGTCATGACGTTGATGTTCCTTCTGTAGGATTGCAGCGATGGTCAAGCGCGTGCTGATTGGGCTGGGCGGTTCGCCTGATGTCGATGCGAAGGTGCGCTACGCGCTCCACATGGTGCGGAAATTCGGCGCGGATCTGACCGGCGTGACGGTGGCCGATCTTGCGCGGCTGATTGACGTTGGCCCGATTCCGCTGGGCGCGGGGGCGGCGGCGACGGCGCTGCGGCAGCATCGCGTGGAACTGGCCGAGCAGTCGATCTCGAAAGCGATTGAAGCGTTTCAGAAGAGTTGCAGTGAGTGCGGCGTGCGCTGGCGCGTTGTGCGCGAAGCCGGCGATCCGTTCGAGGAACTCGTGTCGCTGATGCGCTATCACGATCTCGTGATCCTCGGCATGCACGGCTTGTTTGATTACGGCCTGCTGCCGGACCCGAACGCATTCATCAGCCGCCTTGTTGTTCGCAACGTGCGGCCGGTGCTTGCGGCGCCGAGCGAGTACCGTGAGGTTCGCCGCGTGATGGTGGCGTACAACGGCTCGATGGAGTCGGCGAAGGCGATGAAGTCGTTCGCGCAGATCGGGTTGTGGCCGGAGGCGGAGGTCAAGGTGGTGACCTACGACCGGCCGGAGCACGAAAGCGCGGCGCTGCTGCGCGATGCGGCGGAATATCTGCGGCTGTGGGGATTTGGCGTGGAAACTGCGTCATCAGAAGAAAAGCCGGCGAAGGCGCTGTTGCGTGACGCCGAGGCGTGGGGCGCGGATTTGATCGTGATGGGCGCCTCCGGCCGCAACAACATTCTGCGCATGATCGTCGGAGACACAGCGGAGGCCGTCATCGCGAAGTCGCCCGTGCCGCTGTTGATCTCGCATTAACACGGCGTCAGTTCTCTTCGTTCGTTTTGCGTTTCATGGCGCGGTAGATGAGGCTCTGGACGAGCACGGATTCGCCGAGCATTCGTCCCGCGCGCTCGCCGGCCTGGGCGAGATCGCGGAACTTGCCGGCGTCGAGTTCCTCTTCGAAATCGCCAAGCGCGTTTTCGATCGCGAGCATCATCGAGGCGAGCACGGCCCACTCGTGGCGCGTGTTGGGCCTGTAATCCTGCAGAAGGTCGATGGGCAGTTCGATGCGCCACTCGCCATCGACCTCGACGAGCTGCAGTGGGATGCCCGACATCGGTTCGCCGTCGACGAGGATGGCCGCGGTGCCGTCGCCGAGGTCTTCAGCGGTGAGGCGGCGCTTCTGTTCATCGATGAGGCCGAAGGGGTTGGTGAGGAATCGCGCGACCCACGGGCCGGCGCCGAACGCTTCGCGCTTTTCGATGAGCGCGGCGATTTCCTGATCGACCTGGCCGGGATATCGCTCGCGCAGCTTGCGGGCGACGCGGAAGAGCTGGCCGAGCATCGCGCCCGTCTTGGCGCGAACGTCCTCGATGGCGCTCGCTTCCGTGACGCCGTCGTCAAAGATTTTGTCCTCGCGCGGCTGGATATGCACGAGCGACGCGATCTGCTCGGCATGGTCGTCTTGAATCATCTGGTAGACCGAATCGAGCACGGCCTGCGGCGTGGAGGTGTCGTACGTCGGCTCGCTGCAGCTTGCGAGCATGGCCGTCGCGGCAAGCGCGATGGCGGCGAACACGTGCTGGAGATGGCGGCTCCGCATCGGTGCTGTCAATCCTATGATGGCGGCGTCATGCGTGTGCAAGTGAACGGCGAAGCGGTGGAGATTGCCGACGGCGCGACGGTGCGCGAGCTTGTCGAAACGCTCAAGCTGCGCGGGCCGGTGGCTGTGGAAGTGAACAAGAGCATCGTTCGCCGGGCCGACCACGAGACGACGACGCTGCGCGAGGGCGATCGGCTGGAAATCGTCACGCTCGTCGGCGGCGGCTAGGATTCGGCCATGTCAACCATTCATGAGCCGAAGATGACGGCAGCGGCGAATGCGCCCGCAATCGCGATCGAACCACTCACGCTCGGGCCGGTGACGATTCACAACCGGCTGATCGTCGGGACGGGGAAATACAAGACGTATGAACTGATGCAGCAGGCGCTGGAGGCGTGCGGCGCCGAGGTGGTGACTGTGGCGGTGCGGCGCGAGCGGTTGTTCGACGAGAAAGGCCGATCGCTGCTCGAGTTTCTGGATACGGACAAGTACACCGTGCTGCCCAACACCGCGGGGTGTTTCAACGCGGAGGATGCGGTGCGCGTGGCGCGGCTGGGGCGCGAGATTCTCGATCAGCTCGGCAACGCGGGCCGCGACTGGGTGAAGCTCGAAGTGCTCGGCGACAAGAAGACGCTGCTGCCTGATCCGGTGGGAACGCTGGAGGCGTGCCGCGAACTGGTGAAGGACGGTTTCGCGGTGCTGTGTTACACGAGCGATGATCCGATCATGGCGATGCGCATTCGCGATGCCGGCGCGACGAGCGTGATGCCGGCCGGTTCGCCGATCGGCAGCGGCCGCGGCGTCGCCAATCCCGCGGCGATTCGCATGATCCTGGAATTGCTCAAGGGCGATGGGAACGAGACGTATCCGGTGATCGTGGATGCGGGCGTCGGCACGCCGAGCGACGTGACGATCGCGATGGAATTGGGCGCGGATGGCGTACTGCTCAACACCGGCATCGCGCACGCGCAGGATCCGGTTCGCATGGCGCACGCCATGAAGGCGGCATGCGAAGCGGGCTACCACGGCGCCCGCGCCGGCCGCATCACCAAGAAGATGTACGCCACCGCGTCCAGCCCCTGGGAAGGCGTAGTGACTTACATCCCGGGCGAATGAGCCAATCTATCGTTTAGCGGGCGGCGCCCCGCCGCCGAGGACGCCAATGGTCATCGCCTATCACGCGATTATCACCGTCTACGGCTTCTGGTTGCCGAATGATCCGCGAGGCTCGTGGTCCGACGTCGTTCGCAAATGGGAACTGTTGAGCTGTGGCGGGCCGGCAACAAAGGTGACGACCCGACGATCGCTGGCGCGTGTTCGATATGACGCGGCAGAACACAATCTCCTGAAATACCGACTGAAGCATCCTACGTTCGAATTCAGCGGCGTGCAGGCGCGGGCTGTCGCGCGCGGCTTTGCTCGCGCTTGCGCGGATGCCCAGTATTGCGTGCTGGCGTGTGCGATCATGCCGGACCACGCGCACATCGTGTTTGCGCGCCACAAACACAGGGCGGAATCAATTGTGGCGCATTTCAAGCGTGCCGCCTCGCAATCACTTCGCGAGGAGGGTGTGCACCCGTTTCAGTCGTTCGTGTCGGACGGCGTTTCTCCGCCTTCGCCGTGGGCGCGCGGGCGGTGGATCGTGTACATCAATTCGGATCGCAACCTGGAGCGCGCGATCGAATACGTCAATGACAATCCGGTGCGGGCTGGCCTGCGACGCCAGAACTGGAAGTTTGTGCGTGGCGTGTGATCCTCGGCGGCGGGGCGCCGCCCGCTAAACGGGTTAGTGCGCGACGCGTTTGCCGAGGTGTTTGGACACTTCTGCGACGCGATCGGCGACTTGCTTTTCGTTCCTGCCTTCGAGATTGAGGCGAAGCAGCGGCTCCGTGTTGCTTGGGCGCACGTTGAACCACCAGTCGCCGAGGTCGATGGTGAGGCCGTCGAGTTCGTCCATCTCGGCGTCCTCGTACGTTTCGCGCAGCGATTCAAGCGCGGCTTCCTTGTCTTCCACCTCGAAGTTGATCTCGCCGGATTGCACGTAACGCTTGATCGGCTTGAGCAGTTCGCTCAAGGGCTTGCCCGATTCCGCGAGCGCGCTCATCGCCACCGCGAACGCCATCGCGCCGGAATCCGCGTAGAAGTTGTCGCGGAAATAGAAGTGACCCGACAGCTCGCCGCCGAAGACGGCATTGTGCTCGGCCATCTTCTCCTTCATGAACACGTGGCCGACGCGCGAGCGCACGGGCTGGCCCCCCGCTTCCTTGATGATCTCCGGCAGCGCCTTCGTGGAACGCAGGTCGTAGACGATCGACGCGCCCTTTTCCTGTTTGAGGAACCGCTGCGCAAGCCACGCGGTGAGGATGTCGCACCCCACGGTCGCGCCCGTTTCGTCAACGAGCACGCAGCGGTCCGCATCGCCATCGAAGCAGATGCCCGCCTGCGCCTTCTGCTCGACCACCTGATCGCGCAGATCATCGAGATTCGATTCCACCAGCGGGTTGGGTTCGTGCGCGAAGATGCCCTTGCTGTTGTCGAAGTTGAGCTTGCGAATCTTGATGCCGGGGACGTGCGACGCGAAGACTTTGGGAATCATCGTGCCCGCCATGCCGTTGGAAGCGTCGATCACAACATTCACTTCGCGCTCGCCGTTCAGAAGCGTGGGCGAGACGAAGCGAAGCACGTGCTCGCGGTAGGCGTTCCAGAGATCGCGCTGCTCGTAGCGGCCGTTGCGCGGCTGGTGTTTGTCGCGATCGATCATGGCGGCGTAGCGGCGGACATCATCGAGGCCGGTCGTCATGCCGACGGGCTTGGCGTGCGCCTTGGCGATCTTGAAGCCGTTGTAGTTGGCGGGATTGTGCGACGCGGTCGTCTGCACGCCGCCCGCGCAGCCGAGGTAGTTGATGGCGAACGAGATGAACGGCGTGTCCACCATGCCGACGTCGATGACGTGGGCGCCGAAGTCGCGCATGCCCTTCACCAATGATTCGCACAGGCTTGGCGAGCTCTGGCGCATGTCGCGGCCGACGACGATGTGCCGCATCATCGGGTCGTCGTAGCCGGCTTCTTCCGCCTGCTCGATGAGATACTGGGCGATGGCGAAGCCGATCTGCCACGCCATCTTTTCGTTGAGGGGCTTGGGGTAGGTCGCACGGATGTCGTAGGCTTTGAAGACTTTGCCGAGCATGGGATTGCCTCGTTTGGCCTTGAATCGGGGCGGCCATGATACCGATGCGCCGGCGGAGCGAGCACGACACCATTTCCTCCTCCCTCGATGGAGGGGTCGGGGGGTGGGTGAGAGCCAAAGAGTGTCTTGGCCCTCGATTGTTGATTGCGCCCCACCCTCCCCTTGCTCCTCTTTCGTAGGGAGGTGGATTGGGTGCGTCACGCCAACTCGCGCTCATTCTGTTGCGGCGCAGCCCTACTCGCGCTCGTGGCGGACGACGGCGCCTTCCGTGAGGAAGATCACATCCTCCGCGATGTTCGTGCTCACATCCGCGATGCGCTCGATCTTGCGCGACACGCTCAAGAGGTCAATCACCGCTTCGCTCGACTCCGATTGATTCGTGAGCACCGTGCGCACCCACTCAAAGATTTCCTTGAGCAGGTCATCCACGCGCTGATCGGAGCGGCGAACCTTGCGGGCAAGGGCCGCGTCCCCATCCGCCAGCGCCTTGAGCGCGCTGGTGAACATCTCGCGCGTCTCCGAAATCATCTTGAGCAGCGCATCGGGCACCTTGATGGCGGGCAGATGCTCCAGATCAAGCACGCGCTTGGCGATGGAATTGGCGTGATCCGCGATGCGCTCGAGGTTGCTGTTGATGCGCATCACGGCGAGGACGAAGCGAAGATCGCCGGCCACGGGATGGGACAGCGCAAGCACGCGCAGGCACTCCTGCTCGATGCGGATTTCCATTTCGTCGATTTCGTCGTCGCCGGCCCGCACGGATTCCGCGGCCGCCTGATCGTGCTGCAGCATGGCGTTGATGGCCTGGTTGAGGCGTTGCTCGACCGCGGCCCCCATGGTGAGGATTGCCTTGCGAAGCTCAACGAGTTCCGTCGTCAGCACGATCGCCATCGTTCACTCCGTATGCGTTCAAGCGTTGCGTGCAGCCACGGGCGCGTTTGCACGTTTCAGGTCCAGCCATGGTATGCCGCGATTTTGGAGCGATTCCATCGAACGAACGTTGCCGGCCAAAGCGCGCTCCCACATTGACGCGCCGCAACCTTTGGCTTATCCGAACCGGCCGGTGACATAATCTTCGGTGTGCTGATTGCGGGGGTTGGTGAAAATCTGCGCCGTGTCGCCGTTCTCAATGAGTTTGCCTTCGTAGAAGAAGGCGGTGTAATCCGAGACGCGGGCGGCCTGCTGCATGTTGTGGGTGACGATCACGATGCAGTAATTCGCGCGAAGCTCCATGATGAGTTCCTCGACACGGGCCGTGGAGCGCGGGTCGAGCGCGGAGCATGGTTCATCCATCAGCAGCACTTCGGGGCCCACCGCGATGGCGCGGGCGATGCACAGGCGCTGCTGTTGACCGCCGGAAAGGCCCAGCGCGGAGGAGCGCAGGCGGTCTTTCACTTCATCCCACAACCCCGCCAGCCGCAGACTTTGTTCGACAAGCGCTTCGAGGTCGCCGCGCGACATCTTCATGTGCAGGCGCGGGCCGAAGGCGATGTTGTCGAAGATGGATTTGGGGAACGGGTTGGGCTTCTGGAACACCATGCCGACGCGGCGGCGGAGATCGACGACGTCCATGGTGCGCGACAGGATGTTGAGGCCGTTGAGATCGAGCGTGCCCTCGGCGCGAGCGCCGTGGACGAGATCGTTCATGCGGTTGATCCAGCGGAGGAAGGTGCTCTTGCCGCACCCGCTGGGGCCGATGAACGCGGTGACGCGCTGATGCGGGATGTCGATGTTCAGGTTGTGGAGCGCCTGGAAGCTGCCGTACCACGCGGAAAAGTCGCGGACGGTGATGGCCGTCTTCGCCGGGGCCTGCCTTTCAATTTGAGCGGTGCGCACGGGCATTTGCGGACGCCTCCCCACCAACACTTCCACGGGTCGAGTGACAGCGTAGCGCGGAACCAATCGTTCGTCGTCTTTGTGCCGCGTCGTCATTGGAGTGGCTTCTGAAATTTGTAGCGGAGGAAGACGGCCGTGGCGTTGAACACGAGCAGGATACCGAGAAGCACGACGATGCCGGTGGCGGCGACCTTGGCGAAATCGGCTTGCGGCTTCTTCGCCCACTCGAAAATCTGCAGCGGCATGGCGGAGAAGTTGTCCATCAGGTTCGCGGGCGTGAAGGTGACGAACACGACGCCGCCCACGACGATGAGCGGCGCGGCTTCACCGATTGCGCGGCTGATGGCGAGAATGACGCCGGTCATAATGCCGGGCATCGCGGCCGGGAGCGTCATGCGCGAAACCATCTGCCATCGCGTGGCGCCGGCGGCCAGCGCGCCTTCACGCAATGAATCCGGCACGGCACGCAGCGCTTCGCGCGAGGCGATCACCACCATCGGCAGAATCACCAGCATCAGCGCCAGCCCGCCGGTGAGCACGCCGCTCCCAAACGGAAGGCGGAAGTAATACCAGCTCTCGGGATTGCCAATTTCAAATGCAGGGTCGGACGGCGAGCCGAAGAGACCGAACATGTACGAGAACGCCGTGAGCGCGATGATGCCGTAGACGATCGAAGGCACGCCGGCGAGGTTGGAGATGTTGAGCTGGATGAATCGCGTCAGGCGATTGCGCGGCGCGAATTCTTCGAGATAGATGGCGGCGCCGATGCCAAGCGGCAACGCGGTGAGACCGCAGATGGCGACGATGCCGACCGAGCCCCACAGCGCGCCCTTGAAGCCCGCCTTCTCCGGGAAACGCGATGGATAGGTGGTGAGGAAATCGAAACCGAGAAACTCGATTCCCTGCGCAACGATCGACCACAGCAGCGTGCCGAGCACGGCGATCGACACGAGCGTCACCATGATGCAGATGACGACGAACAGGCGAGCCTTGAGCATCCGCCCGCGGCGAGGCACAGCGCTGGGGTAGGTGTACATCATCAGTCGTACACCTCACGGAAGCGGGCGAGTATTCGATTGCCGACGATCGCCAGCAGGAACGTCATCACGAAGAGCATGAGCGCGACGGCGTACGCGGAGCGATACTCGATGCCGCCGGTGGCTGTGTCGCCGCCGAAGATCTGCACCATGTAGGCGGTCATCGTCTGCATGTCATCGCGCGGATCGAGCGACAACCGCGCCATGCCGCCGGCGGCGAGGGCGACGATCATCGTCTCGCCAATGGCCCGCGAGATGGCGAGAAGGTACGACGCGATGATGCCGGAAAGGGCAGCGGGCGTGACGACGCGCACGGAAACATCGAACTTCGTGGCGCCGACGGCATACGCCCCTTCACGCAGGCTGCGCGGCACGGCTTGCAGCGCGTCTTCCGAAAGCGAGCACACGATGGGGAGCACCATGATGCCGACCGCAATGCCGGCCGACAGTGCGTTGAACGTGTCCACGCCGGGAATGACGGTCTTGAGCCACGGCGTGATGACGGTGAGCGCAAAGAAACCGTACACCACGGTGGGTATGCCGGCGAGGATTTCCAGAACCGGCTTGAGCACCGCGCGCAGCCGCCGCGGCGCGTATTCGCTCAAGTAGATCGCCGTGATCGTGCCGCACGGCAGCGCGAACAGGGCCGACACCCCCGCCACCATCACCGTGCCGCACACCAGCGGCCAGATGCCGAAGTGCTTCTCCGCGCCCAGCAGCGGCTCCCATCGCAGCGAGAAGAAGAAGCCGAAGACGCTCACTTCGTCCATCGCGAAGAAGCCGATCGACTCCTTGATGAGCACGAAGATGATCGCGAACGTGATGAGCACGGTGAACAGGCCGCACAGGAAGAGCAGCGTGCGGAAGGTGCGTTCACTCGCCATCCTGCCGGCGCGCGATCGCGCGTGGCTGGTGGTTTGCAGCGTAGTCAGGTTGGCGGGCGCGGTGGTCATCGTGCGGGTTCAAGCGAGCTATTTGTAGATTTCCGCCAGCGGGCCGTGCACGGGCTTGCCTTCGGCGTCATGGAATTGCGAGCCGGTCTTCATTGCTTGAAAGTTGGCGGCGACGCGGCGGTAGAGTTCATCGGGCAATTTGACGTAGCCGACGTCGGGCACGAGTTCGCCGGCGTGTTCGAGATAGAAGGTGACGAACGCCTTCACTTCCGGACGCACGGCTGCCTTGGTGTTCACATAGATGAACAGCGGCCGCGAGAACGGAGCGTACTCACCGCTTTCGATGGTGGCCGGCGTCGGCTCCACAGCGTTGCCGGTCGTCGGATTGACGACGGGCACGACGCGCAGTTTCGCCTTGTTCTCGAAGTAGTACGCGCAGCCGAAGAACCCGATGGCGTGCGCATCGCCGATGATGCCCTTCACGAGCACGTTGTCATCTTCGGACGCGGTGACGTCGGGACGAATGGAACCTTCGGAGCCGGCGACAACCTCGCGGAAGTAATCGAACGTGCCGGAGTCCGTGCCGGGAATGTAAATCTTGATCGCATGATCCGGCCAGTTCGGGCGCACGTCCTTCCACGTTTTGGCGGGCGAATCGGCGAGGAAGATTTTCTTCAGCTCGCCAAGCGTGAGCTGGTCCGCCCAGGTGTTCGCTTTGTTCACCACGATGGACAAACCGTCGTACGCGATCGGCAGTTCGATGAACTCGATCGACGCCTCGGACATGAGCTGAATTTCGCTGGGCTTGACCGGTCGCGACGCGTTGGAGATGTCCGTCTCGCCGGTGGCGAACTTCTTGAACCCGCCGCCGGTGCCGGAACTGCCAACGGTGAGCCGCACGCGCGGCGCCGTGCTGGCGAACTCTTCGGCGACGGCTTCGGTGATCGGGTACACGGTGGACGAGCCGTCGACTTTGATCGAGCCCTTGAGCGCGCTCGCGTCGTGGTCGTTCGATGACGGCGAACACCCCGCGGCGATCAGCACAGCAAAGCCAAGCGTCACAATCATCGACGGCCGGTGGGTTGGATGTGCTCGCGTCACTTGGGTGATTGTTCGCGAGCGCGCCACGCCGGAACGGGCCGCCCGTGTCAAGATTGCGCTCAAACCGCGCTGACAGGTTGAACCGAGACCGGGCATGGCGCGCTCGCTTGCAAATGCGCTTAGAACAGAAGCTGGAACTGGCTGCGCACGACGATCTGGTTGTCTGCTCCGTCCGTGTCGGTTTGCCAGCCGGCGCTGCTCGATGCCCATGTGGCTTCAACTTCATCGAAGGCGAGGCCGATGTCGGTGCTCCACTTGAGCTGGTGCTTGTTGAAGTACTTGTTCACGCCGACGGTGACGATCGCAAGTTCATCGTTGCCCGCGATGTCGTCGTCGCCCCACTCGAAGCGGCCGTAGAGATCGAGATCGTCCGCGAGAAACACGCTGCCTTCGATGACGAAACCGATCTGGTCGAGGTCCGCCATGCCGGCCGAGTTGAAATCGAGGTGCCGGCCGACGATGGCGGCAAAGAGGCCGAACCCGCCGAACTCCGCGGAAGCGTCGAGCGTCCACGAAAGCGTGTCGGTTTCGGTGGCGGCGGTGCCGAACTCGCCGCGCTGATAGTGAATCGCCCCGCCGACGAGCAGGCCGAATTCCTCGCCGCGCCACGATGTGAGGTCGTCGAACTGCTTCCAGTCGCCGGCAACGAGCCATTCGCCGCGGCCGGTGAAGGCGTACTCGGTGTCATAGGTGAGGAACGACGTGTTCTTCAGGCCAGCGCCGTCGCTGTAGGCGCCGTACACGCGGTAGTTGTCGGCGTCGTATTGCACGCGCACACCCTGCGAGCGGTTCAGCGTGAACGCCGCGTTGATGAGCGAACGCTCGAGGCCAATCTGGCGCGTCGAGGAGACCAGTTCTTCGTGCAGGAACGGGAGCTTGAACTGGCCGAAGCGCACGTACCAGCCGCCGCCGAGATTCTTCTGGATGTACGCGTCGTCAAGCTCCATCGGGCCGCTGATGGATGACGATGAAGTCGTCACGTCCTCTTCATCGAAGTCGACAGCGACGCCGGTGAGATACGGGCGGGTGTCGCGGCCGAACGCGCCCTGGATGGAGTATGTCCACGACGGATCAATGACGTGTCCCTTCAAGGTGATTTTGGCCCGGCGAAGGTCGAAGCCCCAGCGATCGTCGTCGGAGCTGTTGTCGCGGTGGTTGTAGCCGAAGCGGACCTGCATGTAGCCGCCGATCTGCAGCATGAAGTTGCCGTCCGGGCTGCCGATCTTGAAGCCCTTGTCCCACCCGGCGACCTGTCCGCCTTCGAGCAGGCTGGCGCGCGTGTCGGCGTCGGCGAGCACGTCGGCGACCATCGAGCGAATTTCATTGGCCCGCGATTCGGTGAGCCAGCCTTCGCCAGTTTGAGCCGAGAGCTGCGAGACGAGGTTTTCGAGCTCGGCGACGCGATCTTCGAGTTGCCGCACGCGTTCCGGTTCGCCGGCGACGTCAGCCATGGAGGAGTACACGCATGGGCCGGCGGCGATGAGGCCGGCGACCATCCACGCAAATTCGCGATATCCACGCATCTTCTGGTTTTCCTTGGAAAGAGGTTGGAATGATGCGGGCATCATCGCGGCCGATTGTTCAGCTTGCGCTAAGACGGCGTGCGTTGTGTGTGATGAAGATCAGTCGGCGGGCAGGACGATGGTGAACGCGCTGCCTTTGCCGAGTTCGCTGGTCACGCGGACCTCGCCGTGGTGCGCGAGGGCGATGTGCTTGACGAGCGCGAGGCCGAGACCCGTGCCGCCCACTTCGCGGCTGCGGGCCTTGTCCACCCGGTAGAACCGCTCGAAGAGGCGCGGCAGGTGCTGCTGCGCGATGCCCGGGCCTTTGTCGATCACGCTGATCTCCACCTTGCGGCCGGCGGCTGCCGCGCGGATCAGCACCTGCGTCTTCGGCGGGCTGTAGTTGATGGCGTTCGACAACAGGTTGCCGATCGCCTGCTCGATCAGCGGGCCGTGGACGGTGACGGCCAGGTCGTCCGGCACATCCGTGTTGATCGCAATCTGCTTCGCCTCGGCGACGCGCTCGAATTGTGCGATGACGGGGCTGATGATGGAGCTCACCGTGCGGCGGGTGCGTTCCAGCGTGTCGCGAGCGCTTGGCTGCTCAAGCTTGGCGAGCGTCATCACGTCCTCAATGATCGCCGCCAGCCGCGAGCTGTTTTTGTCCACGATGTCGAGGAAGCGGCGGGCTTGCTCGGCATCCTCAAAGCCGACTTCGAGCAGCGTTTCCACGTACCCCTTGATGTTCGTGATCGGCGTGCGCAGCTCGTGCGAGACGTTGGCGGCGAAATCGCTGCGCAGCGATTCCAGCCGGCGGAGGCGCGTCACGTCGTTGAGGATGATGAGCATGCCGCGCGGCCGTCCGTCCGCGGCGATGAGTTGCTCGCCGATGGCTTCGATGCGCGTCTGCCCTTCCGGATCGATGCTGAACTCGATGGGCAGGCGGGCGGCGTCGCGCATGAAGTCGTCCACGTAGCGGTGCAATCGTGCGTTCATCACGACCTCGTGGAGCAACCGGCCGCGTGAATCATCCGCCTTCGCGCCGATCAATTGCTCCGCGGCGGCGTTCATGTCGAGAATGCGCTGCTCGAGATCAAGCGCGATCACCGCCGAGCTCATCGAGTGCAGAATCGCCTTGTGCATCGATTGCTGCGATTGGAGCTGATCGACGTGATCGGACATCCGCCGGGCGAGCGTGTTGAGCGATCGCGCGATGGGCATGAGCTCGGCGACTTCATCGCTGGGAAAGCGCGTTCGCAAATTCCCCGCTGCCACCTGGTCCACCTGCGCCGCAATGGCGCGGGTGCGCTGGCGCATGCGGCCGGCCATCAGCGCGAGCCCGCCTGCCGTGATGCCGACGAGCCCGATCGCCGCCAGCGTGAGCGACCACCCGATGCCGGCAAGCCACGCATACTCGGCCGCGAGCGAGCGCCCATAGCGCAGCGTCACCTGGCGGTCGGCGTCGGCGCTCAAGCGTGTTGCCGCGAAGACGTAGGGCTCGTCGGTGAACAGGTCGACGCGCACAAGGGCGGCGCTGCTCTCGGCAATGGCGCGGGCGACCTCCGGCCGGCGCCACGGTTGATCGAGCGGCGAGGACGCTTCGTTGGAGTCATAGAGCACGTGGTCCGCGCCTTCGAAGACGGTGATGCGAGCGTTCAGCAGTTGCGCATCGCGCCGCACCGCCACGCCGAGGCCTTCGAGGTCGCCTTCACGCTGGCCGTCGCGCAGCAGTTCGCCGTATGTCGTGCCAAGTTGCGTGACGATGTTCGCGGCGTCATCAACCGCCCGCTCATCGATGTGCCGTCCTGCGAGCGGCCACAGCACGAGCGCGGTGATGAGGATGAGCAGAAGCTGGACGCCCAAAAGCGCCAGGCCCCATGCGACGAGGAGGGAGCGCTGGCGGTCGGAGCTCATGCGTCAACTGTAGCGGGAAGCTCGTCGAGCCGGTAGCCGACGCCGCGCACGGTCTGGATCATCGCCCCGAGCGCGCCGAGTTTTTTGCGGATGGCGGTGACGTGCACATCGACGATACGGCCGGTGAGCACCGCATGCTGGCCGTGAATGGAGGCGATGATCTGATCGCGCGTTCGCACGAACCCGCGGCGCGACGCCAGGCATTGCAGAATGCTGAACTCGGTGCGCGTCAGCTCGACGGGCTTTCCCCCCGCCGTGACCGTGTGTCGATCCACATCGATGACGAGCGAGCCGCCGGCGAAGGACAGGCGGCGCTGCTCGGTGGCCGTCGCGCCGTCCGCTTCCGCGCTTCGTCGCAGGATGTTGCGCACGCGCGCCATGAGCACCTTTGGGCTGAAGGGCTTGATCACATAATCATCGGCGCCCAGTTCCAGACCGGTGACGACGTCCGCTTCGTCGCCGCGCGCGGAGGCGATGAGGATCGGGATTGAGCGCGTCTGCTCATCGCGCTTGAGCTTTCGGCAGATTTCGAGGCCATCGAGATCCGGGAGCATCAGGTCGAGCACGACGAGTTGCGGCGTCTCGCGGCGGATCGTTTCCAATGCCACCCTGCCGGAGGCAAACACCTTGGCCGCGTACCCCTCGCGATCGACGTGAAAGCGGATCAGCTCCGCAATGTCCCGCTCGTCTTCAACGATGACAATGAGTGGTGCAGACACGCAACGCTCCGTCATTTGAGGCCAGTCGTGTGCGACGCACGGCATCGTTCGCCGTGTCGGCTCCACACGTCTCCCCCATTGTTCGCACGGTTTGGCGTGCAATCTGTGAGCAAGGCGCTAAATTCCTGTGAGCGATGCCTCGCCGCGTGCCTTGCGCTTCGCTTCAGGCCCCCGCGCTGTGTGCCTCCGATTCCAAACCGCCGCATCAACTCTGGCGGCCGAGGAGCGGCGTTTGCGTTCGCGGCGTGTTGAACTCCGTGCCGGCGCCTTCGCCGCGTTTGGCGATCATCGGACCGACAATGGCCAGCAGAACGCCGAGCGCGAGGATCAGCACGATGACGAAGAGAACGATGGTGCTGCGGTCGCGGGCGGGTTTGTATCGGTCGTCGTGCTCTTCCTTGCCCTGGAAGATGCGGCTCATGACCTGTCGCTGCTGCTCGGCGTCGATGGATGCGGGCACGCCGGCTGGACCGCTCGCGCCGGGCGGCCGAAGCGGCGGCGGCGTCGAAGGCCGTTCGAGCACAGCGGTGCTGGCCGGCGCGGAAAGAGCGCGCGTGACGACCACGGCGGGCGGGCGAGCTGGGGCCGACTCGCGCGAGCGGTTGTCGGACAACCTGCGAACCTGTTCCTTGAGCGCGCTCAACTCCGGCGCGGCGTCGGCGGATGAGCCTTCGAGCCGCTCAATGCGTGCCGACAATCGCGCCCCGATGGTTTCGAGCGAGTTTCGCAGCGCCGCCATTTCGCTGCGCATCTCGGCGTGAGCGAGCGATTCCGTCTCGCGCGGCGCGGCGATGCGCTGCTCGATGCCGTCGAACCATTCGCGCACCAAGCTCAACTCTTCGCGCAGGCTCTGCACGCTGGCTTGAAGCTGCGATCGCTCGTCGTGCATTGCCTGGTGCGTGCGGCGCATCTCGTCGATGGTCCGGCTGATTTCGAGAAGCTGCTGCTGGCCGCGTTCGAGCAACTCTTCGTGCACGGTGACGCGGGCTGACGATTCCGCATCGCGCGCGAGCAACTCCGCAAGGCGCTCCTGCACGGCGTTCGACTGGGCCGCAACGTTTTCAAAACGGCTGGCGAGCTGCGAAGCTTCTTCGAGCGCCAAGCGGGCGCTGATCGTCCCTTGCTGCGCGGCTTCTTCGATCGCGGCCATCCGGCTTTCGAGCACGGAACGCAGCGATGCCGCCTCCTCCGGCTGGTGCGTGCGCGAGGCGATTTCCTGCACGGCTCCAGCGACCTGCGAATGCTCGAAGGCAAGCTGCTCCTGGCTCGCGGCAAGTTTGTCCACGCGCTGCGAAGATTCGTGCAGGCGCTGCTCGGCGCTTTCCAGGCGGGCGACGACCTGCGGCACGTCGGCCATCGACGCCTCGATGCCCTTCAGGCGGTCGGCCAATTGAGCCAATTCCTCGATGCGCTGCTGCAAGCTCGCAAACCGGTCATCGCGCTCCGAAACGTGTGCGGCGAGCTCGGCGTGACGAGCCGCAAACTCCTCGGCCATCGCGGCGTGTTGGCCCGGGAGTTCGATGCTCTGCGATTCCTCGGAGCGGTCTTCGTGCAGATCATCGATTTCGCGCTGCAGCGTGGAAATGGTTTTCTCGCGCTGGCGTGCGGCGCGTTCGAGCTGCGCGATCTGCTCGGCGAGTTCCTCCACGCGGCGGTGCATGCGCGCGGTCAGTTCCGCTTCGCCGGCTCGCCCTGCCGCGGTGCTTTCGGATTCGCCATGCGAGCTCTCTCGCGAATCGTGCGAGAGCGCGAGCGGCTGCGCGAGATCGGGCGTCGCGGTTTCGTCGCTGTCGCTGCCTGATTCGGACGCGTCCCAATCCGCGATCGCGCTGCCGGCCGGGCTCTGCGAGGAGTCAGTGTGGCGAGCGTCGGTGCTGTCCTGGCGAAGGCAGATGGTGAATGGTCCGATGCGCACGCGATCGCCGGGGCGCAAGTCGGACTCTTCGCGGCGGCGATTGTTCACCTTGATGCCGCGCACGGAGCCGAGGTCTCGGATGATCGGCCGGCCGGCGACGACTTCGATGACGCAATGATGCCGGCTGACGCGCGTGTCGCGCAGCACGATGTCGTTGGTGTGCGAGCGTCCGATGCGGAGCGGCTTGTCGCGCAGCTCAACGGTTCGCCGGCCAAGTCCGTTCTTGGTGGTGATCTCGATGTAGCTCACAAATCGTTTCGCCAAGGCGTCAACGTTTGGTCGTTTCCCTCGGTCGCAGCACAGAGGCGCCGTCCTGTGCGCCCGCTCCCTCGATGCTCTCGCGCCCCCCAGCCAAGCAACTAGGATACGCTCGCGCGGGGCTCATGCAAAGACCAAACAATCGCCTTCAATGGCGGTTTTCAGCCTGCTGGACGGGGCGGGCGTTCGACAGCCGGGCGCGGCGGACTACAATCGACGGCTCGGGGCGATTCGCCCGATTGCGCGCGTAGCTCAATGGATAGAGCATCGGTCTTCGGAACCGAGGGTTGGGGGTTCGAGTCCCTCCGCGCGTGTGCCCCACTGGCATCGCAAAAACAGAAGCGGCCCGGCGCATGAGCGCCGGGCCGCTGTGTTTCCGCTCGTTGCGGTGTGCTCGGCCGATTACCGGAGGATGCTGATTTCGACGCTGTCGACGTTGATGTCGAACGGAATCGTCGTGTTGCCGCGCATGGTCGTCAGACGAATGCGCACATCGCGGTTGTTGGCGCGGATGTAGTTACTGGGGTTGGGGATGTTCACGTAGGTCTTGACCTGATCGTCGCCGGTGAGCTTGAAGGTCTCCAGCTTGTCCCAGCCGCCCAGCGCCCAGTTGCGAATGAACACGCTGCACTTGGTGTTGGGCTGCACGCCGCCGCTCACTTCGAGCGTGAGGTCCATCTGCTGCACGGTGGTCACGGGCGAAGTCATGCGAATCTGGAAGTTCGACTGCTGCTTCGCGTTGATCTGCTGCGATTCAACGATGAAATACTGATCGTCGGAGGCAACCATTTCAGGAAGGTCGCCTTCGATCAGCGTGCCCTGCGTCAACGCGAAGTTGTGCAAGGCAATGGTTTCGAACTGCGGATTGCTGGGGAACTTCGGACCGGCGGAGTCGGCGGTCACGGTGTTCGGCGTGCCCGGCTTGAAGAGACCAAGCGTGAGCGTCGCGGGGTTCGGCGTGGTGTTTGCCTTGAAGCGGAAGTTGTAGAGCGTGCCCCAGCGGAGCGCGTTGGCATTGGGGTTCTCTTCGAACGTCTGCGGGCACGACCACACGATCTCATCGCCGATGTGCTGGCCCACCCAGTCGGTGCCGTCCCACGGCTCGCCGCTGTGATACGGAACGTCATGGAAACCGATGTCCGTCACCACCGTCTCCGCAGAGCACGGCACGCGGAACTCGCCGATCGAGCGATCGCAGTTGAGGTTCTGCACAGCGTACTCGTACTGCCACATGTCGCCGCCTGCGGGTGACACTTTCACGGCGACAATGACGAGACCATCAAGCGGCACCTGCACGTCGGCTTCGAGCACGGAGTTGTCGGTATCCTTCCACGCGCGGATGCCAGGCTTGGTGCGCTGCGTGGGCGGCATGCCGGCGAAGCTGAAGTTCCAGTTGGCGCCGGAACCACCGACAGCGATGCGGCGGTAGGACGCGTTGTTGTACTGATTGCCGGCCGCGGCATCGTCGGGCGAGACGTACTGCCCTTCGACGAAGTACATGCCGCCGCCGTCCTGCGTGGGATCGATATCGGAGATGGCGACCTGCAACCGCTTATAGATGGAGTTGCCGGTGCTGCTGAAGTTCTGCGCGGGCCACGAGAAGTTGCCGTTGAAGGCGTTGACCTGCCACTTCGGTCCCATGCCGTCCTGATCGCCGTTGAGGAAGGAGTCATAGGGATCGGAGCAACCGACGCCGAGGCGCGTGCCGTTGGGCCACGCGGAGCAGCCGCAACTGCAGGCGTTCATCTGCAGCGCGGTGAAGCCGTGCTTGAGCCACGCCTGGCCGATGTGCTCGAAGCGACCGTCCTTCAAGCGAAAGAGATTCTGGCCGATCACAGGGTGCTGATTGCTGCCCGCAACCCAGAGCAACTCCTGCGTGCCGATGTTGCACGACGTGGTGCCGATCGCGACGGCTTCAATGCCGCCGAGTGAGGTGTAGTTCGACGGGCCGGTGAGTTCGCCGACGATGACGTCGGGCCCGAACCCGCCCGGGGGGCATTGCGCGAAAAGCGAGCCGGAAATCGCAAGAGCGAGCGCGGCGGCGAAGACACCCGCGGCGCGTGACCCCTGCTCTGGGCACTTCCAACTATTCATCTGTGAGTCTCCTCCAACCCAGGTGCGAAACAATGCGATCCGCCGTGGACCACAGTGGGGAGTGGGTTTGCTCCCTTTATAGGGCAAGATGGGCCGGGACGGAATGGGAATCCGGCAAAAGGCGCCGGCAACGTCCGAAAATGCCGTCGTGCGGCCCGGTCGGGGTTGAGGCCGTGAGCCACGCAGGCCGCGGGGCGAGCGTTGGTGTTGTGAGAGGGGCCAACAAGCCGCCGTAGATCGGGCGATGGCAGTGGTCACTTGCAATCGCAAGATGGCGGCGGTTTGGCGATGGCGCGAGAAAGCCGCGATTTCACCTCCCACGCGCTCGCCTTCAGCTCAAAAGAAGCCCACGGATTGAATCCATGGGCTTCGGGCGATCACCTGTCGTCTCGTATCGCGAGAACGCTACTCCACCACGGTCACCTCCACGTGGTCCACGCGCACGGTGAACGGCGTTGTCGTGTTGCCGCGCGTGTTGAAGATGCGCACGCGCACATCGCGATTGGTGGAACGGATGTAGTTGTTCTGCAGCGGGATGTCGAGGTACACCTTGGCCGTGTCGGTGGTCGGCGTGTTGAACTGCGGTTCGAGCAGGTGCCACCCGCCGTTCACCCAGTCGCGCAGGTACAGGCGCGTCTTGTTGTTGGCCTGGCCGGTGTAGCTCAACTCGATGCGCACGTTCATCTCGTCCACCGTCGTGGCCGGCGCTTGCAGGCGAATGAAGAAGTCCGTGCGCTGGGCTGCGTTCATCTGCACGGATTGCACCGTGAGATACTGATTGTCGGACGCTCCAAGCTGCGCGAGGCCGCCGCTCGTGATGGTGCCCTTGTTCACCGTGATGCTGGTGAACGGGATCGGCTCGGGCTCCGGTTCCGTGCCGGCGCAATCGACGCTCAAGAACCCGTTCCCCTGCTCGCCGCTCGCCCAACCGCCGACACGGATGAGATACCACTGCCCTGCGGTGGCGTTCACCTGAATGGTGCTGGAGTACGGCTCGTTGGTGCCGCATGAGTTGATCGGATCATCGTCATTGCACGCAAGCAGGTGCGCGAGCAGGTTGCTGGATGAGCAACTGATCGCGCCTTGGCTGGCGTACGGGCCGTAGAGCACGAGATCGGTGTCATAGGTTGGATCGCCCGCGTGGTGGATGTCATCGCAGGTGGTGACGGTGAGCACGCCGTTGCACGAAGCCTGGTAGCGATACCAGATGTCATGCCACGTCTGCGGCTGGCCGAAGTCGTTGCATGAATTGCTCGGGTTTTGCGGTCCGTCGGTGCCGGCGTTGAGCGTGGAATAAGGAATCACGCCGTTGCCGATGACGCTGGCATTGGCGCAGGTGTCGTTCTCCGGCGGGCCAGGGATGCCGCAGGAGCCCGTGAGACAACTCACGGAATTGCGGTAGGCGATGATCGAGTTGATCGCCCCGCTGTTGAAGCTGTTGGCGCAGGTGATGGATGGGTTCATCGTGCTGCCCGGGCAGTTGCAGTGCGAAGCGCCCCAGAGGTGGCCGAGCTCGTGGGCGGAGAGGTCGGTCGCGCAACTGAACGTGCCGTTGAAATCGGATTCAGCGATGCAGTAAGAGCCGTCGGTGCCGAAGACGCCGCAGTTGCAGCATCCGCTGGCGTGACAGATGTCGCCGATGTCCGCGGCCTGGCCGATGGTGCCGCCGTTGATGGATTTGCCGGTGAACAGATGCGCCACATCACGCGTGATGCCGCCCTGGTTGTTCGTCCATTCGGTGATGAACTGGCAGAGCAGCGTGGTGGAATCGTTGGACGAATATGGGTCGGGCTCTGCGGTGCGCACGAGGATCGTGGTGATCTGATGCGTGAGCGCGACCTGCGCTTCGTACTGGATGTTCACGGTGTTGATGACGGCGTTGATGCGGTTCTGCGTCGCCGCCACCGTGCCGTAGTGCAGGAAGTATTCGCGGTCCGCATCGCATGCGAGCTGCGCGATGCAGTTGCCGCCAGCGACGCCGCCTTCGCCGAGCGGAAAGGCGATGTCATCGTGATTCGCAAGCTCGACTTCGCGGCCGAGCAGCGCATCATCCACGCCGCACGCGCCGTCGAACGGCACAACGTCCGCGGTGCGGTAGACCACGTAGAGCCCGAGCTGCGCATCGGGAAGCATCGGGCCGACAGGCTCGATCCAGATGCGGTCGCCATCGGGCATGACGACCATGGCGTGGAGACCATCTTCAAGAAGCGAGGCGGCGACGATGCTGCCGGGCACGCCGGCGAGACGCCCGCGCAAGGTGCGCTCGACGCCGGGATCCACCGCGACAAAACTGCCGTCTTCGACTTGGGCCAGCACCTCATAGTCCGGCGCGCGGACAGAATGCGGCTGAAGATCGAGCACGTGCTGCACGCCGTCGATCGTGACGGGCGTCATGAACGCGTCGCCGGGCTCGGCGTCCACCTCCATCATCACAAGCTGGGCGCGTTCGAATGAGATCACCTGCTCGAGCTGCGCCAGCCGAATGTCCGTGGCGGTTGCGAATGCCTCCATGAGCGGCGCCATCGCGAGCGCCTGCGGGGTACCCGGAAAAGCGAGCGCCAGTGACGCAGTGACAGCGGCGACACCAGCAAACAAACGTGCTGAAGCCATGGCCTTTCCTCCCGTCGTTGGATGTTTGAATCAGCCGCAACCTTCCCGATGCGACCGCCCCGCCTTGATGATACCTCGATCGCAACCTCGCGCCGTGAGAAATGTGCTTCTCATCGGAGCACGTTCCGAGCGCTCCCCTTCGGGTCGCGGCTAAACGCACGTGGCAATTTCGACCTTTCGACCTTTCGACGTTTCACCCCGCGCCGCCGCGCTCGCCTCCCGTTGGTCGGGTCGCGGCTAAACGCACGTGGCAATTTCGACTTTTCGACCTTTCGACGTTTCGACTTTTTACCGCAACGGAAACATCCGCATGGCTCGCCGCGATGGCGGCAATAAAAAAAAGACCGCGCCCCTCGGACAATGAGCGTGACGGGGCGCGGTCGTAAGATGGCTCAAATTGGCTGCGTGAGCGAAATCAGTTCGGCAGCTTCTCCAGGTAAATGATTCGCGGCTTGTCGGCCGGGCTGTTCACGCGGCTGCGATCGACGAGCATCACATAGCGGCTGTCGTCGATGATGTATTCCGGATCGGTGGCGTCCCACACGCCCGATTGCGGGTTCTGGCGGAAGCTGCGCACGCGGAAGTACACCGTGAACGTGTCGCTCGTCGTGGTGATGAGGTTGCTCATGCCCGCGAAGAGCAGGTTGTGTTCCTCGGCGTCGGCCGCGGCGCCGTCGCCTTCCTTTGCGTCCGGGGCGTTGGGCAGCGTGACATCGGTGCTGATGTACGAGGATTCGACGCCGGCGAGGCCGCTAATGATCTTGAAGGGCTCATCGGCGGCGAGTTCAAAGCTCCATGTCTTCTGATCCACGGACAGGTTGTTGAACTCGACGATGTTGCCGGTCCCTTCTTCGTTGAGCGTGAGCAGTTCGCCTTTGACAGCGAAGCCGCGCCCGCCGCGCATGAAGCCGGCGCCCGTCGCGCTGGTGCGACGATCGGTGTAATCCGGCCCCTTCGGGAAGCCGGTGCGCAGGCCGTTGACCGGCGAATCGTTTCCGTTGTACAGCTCGCGCGCCTGCACGATCGCCTCGGCCAACGCGCTGCGCGGCATGTCGGAGAGGTTGAGGCCGGAGGCGCCGCTGCTATCCGCATGAATGATCCGGTTGGCGAAGGGCAGCATGCGCAGCACTTCCACCGGCGCGGTGTTGATGTTGATGAGACCGTGCACGGGCAGGCCGGTGAACGCATGCGCCAGCCGGAACGCAGGCGGAATCTGCACCGCGGGCGGCGGCGGCGGCGCGGGAACGGGGTTGACGCCGGGACCATCCAGCGTGAACGCTTCGAGCACGCGCATCGCCGCGGGCAGCGCCGGCGGGATCACCTGCGGCAACACGCCGCTCGGCATCACGGCCAGCGGGCTGCCGTTCATCACGCTCTTGGGGCTGTAAGGATTGAGCCGGCCGACGCGCACGCGTTCGGCAAGCGGCGAGTTGCCAAGACGCTGCACTTCCGCCTGCATGGCTTCGGCGAAGGTGGTCACTGTCTTCTCATACCCGTTCGAGTTGGTGATGAGCAGTTCGTGGCTGACGCCGAAGACATTGAGCAATTCGCCGACCTGCTCGAACTCGCCGTCCTTCTGCAGCATCTGCAACGCGAACTCGAGGTTCTCGTTTCCGCCGGCGAAATCCTTGTCGGGGTATCCGTTGGCGTTGTTGTCGTGGTTGAAGCGAGCGGGGAACGCAGGATCGGAGCCGAAGGTGAACCTTGGCTGCGGACTCGCGGAATCCAGCGCGAAGATTTCTTCGCCCGTGGTCACTTCGTGGCTGGCGAAGATGTAGCGCGGGTTGTGCCACTTCATCTCGGGCCGGATGCCCCACGCCCGCTTCACGTGCGCCCACTGCGCCCAATAGCGGGACGCGGGGTTGGCGCCGGCGGTGACGTTGATGACGCCGGGCCAATCGACGCCGTCGCCGGGCTCGTTGCTGCAATCGCCGCTGGGCTCGGTATTGTTGAGGCGCGTCACGGCGGCGCGGAACGCGGGCTGGGCGCCAGGCGCAGGCGGCGGCGACCCCACCGGCGGCGGCGGTGGATCGAAGCGATCGATCACCACACGCGCCACGCCGCCACCCGGCTTGAACGGATCCGCAACGACGCGCACAAGCTGAACGCCGTCGGTCGTCGCGGCCTGCGCGCCGAGGCCGGCGTCATACCGCGCGCGATCCGTTGACCACACGCCGAAGGGTTCGACGTCGATGTAGATGATGTTGTTCTGATCGAGCCCCAGGGTGCGGGCCATCGTATCTTCGAACGCCGCGCCGCCGAGATCGTCATCCATCAGCACAAGCGTAAGCGTGGTCGGCGTGCCGTTGGTCGCGGGCGGCAGCACGACTTGCGGCGCGCCTGGCCCCGTCGTGGCGCCGGTGAGCTGCGAAAGGTCGAACGACTGGCCGAACACTTCCACCTCAAAGTGCTCGTGCATCGGGATCGCCGGGTTGGAATTGCTAAGAACGATCGGCGAGTCATACGGATTCGCAAGCTGCACGACGACGAAGGTGGTGTGGTCGGAATCGCCGCACACGATCCAATCGCCGGTCTGGATTGGCGCCCCGTTGTCATCGCTCGGGTGATTGTTGATCGCCTGTGTGCCGGCGTGGTAGACGTGACCGATCATCGCCTCGACGAGGAAGGGCTGCTTCTCCATGCCGTAGGCGCGCAGCTCGCCGCCGGGGTTCGCCTGCCCGGGGAGCAGATCGATGCGAACGGCTTCGGCGAGCGGCGCGTTGGCGTCGGTGTCGCTGTACGCCTTGATGTTCGCCGCCAGCGACGCCGCCATGCGGTTCGCGCTGATGAGCGCCGTCGGCGTGATGCCGTAGTACGACTGCACGGCGTCCGGATCGAGCAGGCAGCGGCGCAACACCTGGTAGAGATACGTCTGATCGTCGGCGTTGAGGAAGTTGTCGCGGTTGTAGTTGCCGGACTGGGCGCGGAGATCAACCTTCTGCATCGCCAGTTGACGCGCGGTGGGATTGAGCTGCGACCAGTGCAGTTCATTCGGCAACCGACCGCTCGGCCACAACCACGGCGGGAGCAGATCGTTGCGCGTGGCGTTGTAGGTGGTCACCAGACGGCGCTTGTCGATGACGAGGCCGCGATTGGAGCGCTGGTCAAGGTACTCGGAGGACTCTTCGTGCTGTACACCGGCATGCATCAGTGTATTGGCAGTTGAGTCAGTCGCAGTGAGTGCGTATTCCAACCTACTGAATGACCACGGGTTGTTGTTGCCGTGGAACATACGCAACTCTAGCTCGTCGGCCACAGTGAAAGGCGTAAAGCCGCTCTGCGGATACGGCGTGTACGGGCCTTCTACGCCGACGTCTAGCCACCAGATCATTCGCTGCGCCTGGGTCGGCGACCAAGCGCCGATTCCAAGAGTTGGAACAAGTAAACCAACTTGTTGAATATGGCGCTGCCAGTACATCAGCGGGTTTGTAGACGGAGTGCCGAGGTAGTAATTGACGCTATCGATAGCAGCTCCGGGAATCGTCACAGAGTGGTTAGGGGAGTCGCAGAACCCCACTGAGTAGTTGTTGAGGTTCGCTACTTGCGGAAATCCGATTGGTGGTGTCGTCGGATGCCCGACGAATGCAAGATCAGCCGGCGTTGTTCCCTTTGTCCGGGAGTCAGGCAAAAATTGCGTCGAATCTTCCGACGGCACGAAGCGCGTTGCAACATTGACATTAGCCATACCGTTGTTATCAATGACCCGCACACCAACAATGGTCCGCACGCTGCGATCGATGGACGTGGGCGCGAGGAACCAGTATGAATCCGTGAAGCCGTCGCCGTCCGTATCACAAAGCACGCGGCTGACGAGATTGCGAGCCGTGCCCCTGATGAACTCGCTCTGCATGGATTCCTGCGGAACGCCGCCGATGTTCCAGTTGAACTTGATGCCGTCGCCGTTGAGGTCGCTGAGCTGAAGGAACGTCGGCGGAATCCACTCGGGATCCGTGAACGAGTTGACGTAGCCCTGCGTCGGGTCGGAACTGAACCATCGGCTGAAGCGCTCGAAGAAGTTGCCGGGCACGCAGGGCAAACCGGCGGCGCTGACCGCGCTGGCCCCAACGCCGCCCGGCCGAATGGCAAGGAACTGCTCGACGGGCAACGAGAGATCGGTGAGCACGCCGCCCCCGCCGATAGATTGATTGGCAAAGGTGACGGCGCCGGTGACGTCGCTGATGTCCTTGCACAGGCGATAGCCGTTGTTGGCGTGCGCGATGTAAGACATGTGCCGCCAGTGCGAGAAGATGGTGATGTCGTCGGCGGTACCGAGCAGGCCGTCAAAGCCGGGCAAAACAAATCGCTGCGGTTCGAGGTCAGCGAGCCAGCGCGCGTCGTTCGTGCCGGGGTCGCCGATCGGGTTGTACTCGCCGAGGTCGGCGAGGATGGGATCGGCGACGGTGCCGTCCGGGTAACGATTGCGGCCATCGGTCGCCGGGAGCGCCGGATTGAAAATCGGCAAGCCTGCGTCGGGCCAGTTCGTCCATGGGATGACTTCGTTCTGGCCGAGGTTGAAGCGAACGCCGTTGTTCAAATCAATCAGGTTCGGCCCGTGGCGCACGCTGTCCTGCGGGATAGGCAAGCGCGGCGTGTTTGCCAGGAAACGCTCGGGCGCGCCGGCGGAATAGTTGAACGGGCGCGCGAAGAGCGCTTCGGCGATGGAGGTCGCAAGATCGTTTGCGACGTTCGTCGCAATGGCTTCGCGCCCCTGCATGTACTGCTGCGAGGCGCCGGTGATGCGCGTGCCCTGCACGCGCGTGATGTACGCCGAGGCGATGATCACGAGCAGCACGAGAATCGCCGTCACGAGGATAAGCGAGTTCCCGCGGCGCGTGTGCTGAAGTTGGTTCGTGTTGCTGTGATTCATGATGAAGCTCCCCGCGTGCGCGAGGCGTGTTCGGAACTCACCGCCCCACTCGCTGCGGAAGGCGCAGCACGATCTGCACGTCGCGGCCGTTGGGCAGGCGCGTGTTGACATCGTGCAGCGTGAGCGTGACGCGGACGGCGCTCGGCCAGGGCGTGTAGGCCATGTCAATATCTGGAAGGCCGGTGGCGGGATCGAGCGGCTGCGTCTGGTTGTAGCCGAAGATCGCTTCGTACACCTGCAGCGTCGGCGTATCGACCACGAGTTGCTCGATGTTCGCCGGAAAGATCGTTTCAATCGGACTGGGCGGCGAGAACGTGGAGAGCGGGAACGTGCCGCGCGCGTCGTTGCCGAGGTTGGGTAGTCCGAACCACGGCTGCTCGAAGGCCGGATCGAAATTGAAGCCGCGGAACTCGTTGCCGTTATTCGGCAGGCCGTCGCGATCAATGAAGCCGACGCCGTTCGCGTACGTCCAGTCGATGCGCACGGAACTGCACGCCGAGCCGATCACGCTGTTGGTGAGCGCCTGATCGACGCGGTGCATGCTGGGCGCCTCGCGCTCGGCGCGGCGGTATTGCATGGTGTCCTCAATGCGGGTGCGCTGCGTGACGCCAGCGCCGAGCCACGGCAGCGCCGTTCCGCCGCTGAATTCCACGCGATTGCGCACCTGGTGCATTTGTGTGGCCGCGACATCCACACGGCCATCGCGGATTTGTGGGCTTCCCATTGCAATAAAGGGATCGTTCATAAAGATCGATCGTGCAGCCAGATTCTGCAAATACACTGTCTTTGAATTTGCGTTCGGCGCACTGTCATCATCGTCTGCAAGCAGCACTTGCTGTCGCAGAAGCAGCCATTGGTTCGGTGGCGGCTGGGTTGCATCAACCGAAGGGCCGGGTTGCCGTTGAAATATGTCGGTCGCATTGCCGGTGCCAGCAATCGTACGAAATCGAGTCAGCACCATCGGAAGATTGGCATTATGCGTCCAAGGGTTGATCTCAGGGCCGCCGAAAATGTCGATCGAGGGCAGAGACGGGCTCGCGTCATGCGCTAAGCCGTTGTTCGCTCCTTGAGCCGAAAACGGATCAGCATTCGGGAGTTGGAACCCATGTCCAAAATAGACGAAGGAGACCGTCGCTTCTCCCTTGTGATACAAATTTTCGCTCATGCGAAAGGTCTGGGCACTTGCGAGAGAATTGGTGAAATACACCATCTGATCGGCGCGGAAGAAATGATTCGGCGAGAGCGACGGATCGAGCAGATCGTTGACGCCGTTGATGTCGTTGCGCACGCGCACCTGGCGGATGGCGAAGAAGCCTTCCGGCGCGATGGTGGTGAAATCCTGGCGAAGCTGGCGCTCGATGGTCGTCGCTTCCTGCATCACGTCCGTCGTCGCTTCGCTCAATCCCGTCACTTTCGTCACGGTGTCGAAGATCTTGCCGGCGGCGGCGATGACGACGAGCAGCACGACGACGGCGATCATCAGTTCCGTCAGCGTGAACGCGCGGCGAGAGAACGACCAGCGCGATCCTCGAAGACTCGTCACGCGCGGCTTCCGTACGAGGGGCATCGCCCACCGGATTTCGCCGGTTGCCTTGCTGCCCTGACGCCTTGATGCCTTCCGATTCATCACAGTTCCCTCACCATGATGTAGACCGGGGTGATCTCGACCTGAACGGGCTGGCCGCCGATTTGCACCGTGACGGATGTGGGCAGGTACCAGATGTCCGTGACGACGTTCTCCTTGCCGAGAAGGCTCGACATGCTGGGCGCTTCCTTGTAGTACACCGGAAGATCAGGCACTTCCGGCACGGGTCGCATCAGCGTGACGGGACCGGACGGATCGTCGGGAAGCGTGCGACCAAGCTGCACACGGTGAATGTTGTTGTTCTGATCGAGAATCCACTGGCCGGGCATCTGCCACTGGAACGTGTGATCCGTCGGGTCAAAGGTCGAGCCGGGCGCGGTGCCGGGAACGACGACGTCATCTGGCGTGCCGCGCTTATTGTCCGAGCCGTAGCAATCCCACTGCCGCGCGGGCGATTCCAGCCGAAGCCAGATGGGGAGCGGCGGCACGGACACGTTGGTCGGGTTGCCGGGCACGCGATAGGTGAACGAGCCCATGTTCGGCGCGGCAACGCGATAGACGAAGATCGCGACGTAGATGCGCCCTTCGAACCGGCGGAACATGCAGTCCCACACATATTCCGGCTTGGGCGCGACATCCGGGTTCGCTGTCGAAAACGCCTGCGGGTAATAGCGCTCGCCCTGGCGGATGAAGATTTGCGGTGGCGTGCCGCTCGGGTACTTGATGGCGTTGTAAGGAATCTCGCTGGGGATGGCGCCGCCGCCGCCGAAGATCGCAATGCTGCCGGAATCGGGCGAGGCGCCGAGCCCGCCGGGGATGACGAAGCCGGGCCGTCGCCAGCGCCAGTCACCGGGGATGGTGGGAATGTCGGGGTCGATCGGATCGCCCGAAGCGTTGACGATGAAGCCGAAGTCATCGGGGCGCACTTTGGCGCGAATGATTTCCAGCGCGTTGTTGGCGACGATCGGGCCGAGCATGTCATCGACGCTCTGCCGCTGCTGCACGATGCCCGCAGGGAAGATGGCGGCGATCGAAATCGCGCCGATGCCGAGGATGAAGATCGCCAGCAGCACCTCGATAAGCGAGAACGCGCGGCGGGATACCTGCGGAATGGTCATTTCATTGCCACTCCTGTGTAACGGTTGAAGTGGATGCGGTCGGCGCGCGTGGAGATGTAGCCGTTTGGTCCAATCAAATCCTGCACATAACGCTGCGCATCAAAGCCGCTTTCCCCCCACGGTCCCTGCGCCAGCGAACGTGCTTCATCGTCATCGAACACCGCGACAAACGGCGCAATAGTCACCATCACCTCGTCTGTCTCTCTTGTCTGGCGAAATAAGAGACTGGCTGGTCCTGAAGGGAACGACGTGCCGCTGTACGTGAACGTCGCTCCACGAATCTGCTGGACAAAGTCGTTGTTGAAATCAACGAAAATAAAATGGGAATCAGTTTGTGCATTGCGGGTAGTTGTTGTCCCGTCCGGGGCAAACATCACGCCGATCAAACCGCCGAATGGATCACCAGCATCAGTCTCTTGATGAATCCGCGGCAAATGTGGCTGGGTAATCCATGGCCAAGTATCGGGATTCGAAGGGTTCGCGACGGCCAATTCGTCCGCACCTGTCTGATACCCCGGAGCCGCTACTTTGATGCCACGTGGTAGTCGACGTGGGACAATACCGTTAACCGGCACAAAGCGATCAACCATTGCATGGCCGCCGACGCTAAAATAATTTGGAATTATCGCCGTCTGCCCGGACCACTCCGCCAGCACGGCTTCGACGAACATTTCGTTCGGTCCGTCGAAGCGCGGGCGGTAGACGACGAGCACGATCTTGTTTTCCTTCATCGCCAGCGCGCGGGCGTTGTCGAGCGACGCCATCACCGCGTTCACACCGGACGCCTGCCGCGTGTTGCGCGACACCTGGCGCACGGCGACGAGCGTGAGCGAGGCGATCACCACGATGATGCCCATCGCCACGACGAGTTCGACGAGGGTGAAGCTGCGCGTGCGCGTCGTCATGGCCGGATCACCTCGTAGGAATAGAGGTTGTCGAGCGACTGCTGATAAAGCTCGTCATCGAACGGCGCGGAAACGTTGCCGAACTTCCCGTCAGGGCCGGCGGAAAGGAAGCAGATCTTGCGGTTGCGGCACATGCCGTAGAACTCTTCGAGGCCGGTGAAGGGCGCGGTGTCGTTGAGGAACACGGTGCCATCGTCTTCCTTCACGGGCCCCGTCGGGTTGTTGCCAACTTTCGTCCAAGCCGGCCAGGCGCTGGCGACGGTGGGTTCGGGGTCGTTGATGGCGGGCAGCAGCGAGCCGCGCTTGCGGCCGGGGTGGATCATGCGAATCGGCGTGCCCCACGCGTCGAGGATGACGAGCACATCGCTGCCGGGAAAAGCCGCCTGCAGGTTGCCGAAGTTCGCGGTCGTCCACGCGCCGGCGTTGGGGTCGGGATCATCGGCGTCGGCTCGCATCCAGCCGGGCGTTCCGGAGCCGCCGGTGTCGTAGCGTGCGATCTGATCTTCCGGAATCTGCGCCAGCATCGTCTTCACCGCGGGCGTGCGGCCGATGACGCACAGAAGCTGCGTCACGTACGACATGTGCGGCGTGTTCATCTGAATGTCGTAGCTGATGTTGGCGGCGGAGCCGGTGAGATTGACGACGCCGTTCACGCCGAGCGTGATCTCGCGATCCTCGGCGATCGTCCATTCATCGAGCGCGGACTGCAGCAGGTGCAGCGTGGTTTCCGTTTGCTGAATTTCGCTGCGCGCCACGAGCGACGTGCTGACCGTCACGGTGATGGCGACGAGTAGAATGATGACGCCGATGACGACGACCAGCTCGACGAGCGTGAAACCGGGGCGAACGCTGGCGTTGGAAAGTCGGGCGCGCATCATCGGCCAAGCTCCACGATGTTGTCGCGATTGGCGAAATCGGTGTCGATGCCGCCCACGCTGGGGTCGTCATAGCGCACCTTGCGGTTGGCGGTGCGATCCGGGCCGTAGCTGAAGAGCGCGAACTCGGCGGCGTTGAGCGCGGCGGTGGTGGCGGTGTCGTTCGCGCGATCGGGAATGCCGGACACGTCTTCGCCCGGCGGGATGTTGAACTTGCGCAGCACAAAGATGTCGCTCAACGACGGCTTGCGATCGATGTCGCCGTCGCCATCGCGATCAACCGCCGCGAAGCCCGTGCGAATGCCGCCGATGGGATACGGCAGGCGGTAATACTCGATCGGCCGGCCCCAGTAATCGACGATCACCTTTGGATCGGCTTCGTCGTAGCCCGCTTCACCCGGGAAAAAGATGTTGAGCATGCCCGTGTTTGGATTCACCGAGCCGTCGATGGACGCGAGCAGGTTGGGGTCATCGAGTTCGAGGTACGGGCCGAAGACGTTGCCGGAGGTGTCGGGCTTGCGGCGCGTGAGCGCTCCGGCTGGTCCGGGGAGGCCGTTGTCTTTCGACGCGCCCCACACGCCGTCGGATCCGGGATGGCGAATGCCGAAGGGCGGGTTTTCGGCAGCGTTGGCTGATTCGCTCCCGACCGCGACGCCATAGCCATCCTGGTTGCGGCTGCCGTAGCCCGTGAGGTACTCCGCCATCGAGGTGACGGAGTAGTAATCCTGAATGACGGTGGCGTAGCTCGGTGCATTCGGATCATGCGCGGGGAGGTTGAGAAGCCCGCGATCACGGTTGAGCACGGGCGGCAGGTAGCCGATGTCGTTGCGGAACGACACCAGCGCGCGAGACATGGCGGCCATGCGTGCGGACGTGTTCGCCATCTGGCTGCTGCGCGACGCCGCGTTGAGCGCGACGATGAGAATGCTGAGCAGCAGGATGACGATCGCCACCACGACGAGCATCTCGACGACGGTGAAGCCGGCGCGGCGTGCCGCGCCGCTCCCCCGCTGTCTTTGATTGTCCGCACGATTCGACATGCGTCACTCCTGGTCGTTCAGCGCCGCACAGCTGCGGCGGCGCTTCGTTGCCTCGATCGCGTCACTTCACCGAGCCGCTGACGGATTCGATCATCTTGACGAGCGGCATGAAGAGCGCGAGCACGATCGTGCCGATGATGCCGCCGAGCACGACGACCATCAGAGGCTCGAGCAGCGCCACAAGGCTCTGCACCGCGACGTCCACTTCCTCGTCGTAGTTGTCCGCGATTTTGATGAGCATGGTGTCGAGGTCGCCGGTCTCTTCGCCGACGTCGATCATGTTGACGACGATGGGATCGCACACCTTCGATTCGCGCAGCGGCCCGGCGAAGCTTTCGCCCTCACGGATCGAGTCATGCACTTTCGTGAGCGCCTTCTCGTACACGTAATTGCCCGACGTGTCGCGGGTGATCATGATCGCTTCGAGAATCGGCACGCCTGCTGAAATCAGCGTACCCAGCGTTCGCGTGAAGCGCGCAATGGAGGTTTTGCGCATGAGCGGGCCGACGAGCGGAATGCGCAATCGCACAATGTCCGTTACCGCCCTTCCGGGATTCGTCTTTCGTATCAACTTGAAGAAGATGAACAGCACAAAGGGCGAGGCGAGAATCACCACCCATCCCGGCACGACCTGATTCGGGCTTGCGGTGCCGGCCACCCAGTGGCTGGTGTTGATGAGCCAGAGCGTGATGCCGGGCAGCTCGATCTCGAAGTCGTTGAAGATTTCCTGGAACTTCGGGATGACGTAGTACATGATGCCCGTGACGATGAGCACGGCGACGGAGATCACCACGGTGGGATAGATCATCGCGCCCTTGATGCGCCGGCGCAGTCGCTGCGACTTCTCCATGAAGTTGGCGAGTCGCTGAAGGATGACGTCAAGCACGCCGCCGATTTCGCCGGCGTTCACCATTTTGCAATACAGGCGATCGAACGCCTTGGGATGCTTGGCGAACGCGTCGGAAAGCGTGGAACCGGCTTCGACGTCCTCGGCCACCTGCGAAAGGATCGCCTTCAGAAGGCCGGGCTTCTGCTGGTTCTCAAGAATCTGGATGGAGCGAAGGAGCGGCAAGCCGGCGTCCTGCAGCGTGGACATCTGCCGCGTGAAGTTCGTGAGCTTCTTGCGACCGACGCCGCCAATCGCCAGCGCGGACATGCCGCTGCGCTTCTTCTTTTTCTTCAGCGCCCCGGCGCCCCGCACCGCGGAACTGCCCTTCACCTTCTGCTCGCGCACGGAGGTGGGGAAGAAACCCTGGCTCTTGATGCGTTGCACGGCTTCTTCGCTGCTGCCGGCTTCGATCGTTCCCTTCTGCGGCTTGCCGGCTGAATTCAACGCTTCATAGGCATAGGTGGGCATGGGTCACTCCATCTCAAAGCGTGCGTGTCATCATGGATCCGCTCACGCCGCCGTCTTTACTCTTCCTCGCTGATCGTCTCGCGAATGACTTCGTCGATCGTGGTCTGGCCTTCGAAAAGCGCGAGCAGGCCGCTCTCGCGCAGCGATCGCATGCCGCGCTTGCGGGCCTCGGCGCGCAGCAGGTTCGTGGAGGCGTGCTGCATGACGAGCTCGCGCAGCGTGTCGTCGAGCTGCATGATTTCGAAGATGGCCATGCGGCCCTTGTACCCGCTGCCGTTGCACGTATCGCAGCCGCGGCCGCGGAACAGCGTGCGGCCTTCGATGTCGGAGCGCTTGAGCTGCAACTCCATCAACTGCTCATCTGTGGGCGCGAACGCTTCCTTGCAGTTGACGCAAATGCGCCGCACGAGCCGCTGCGCGATGATGGCTTCGATCGTCGCAGTGAGCAGGAAGTCATCCATGCCGAGATCGAGCAGACGCAGAATCGACGACGGCGCATCGTTGGTGTGCAATGTCGAAAACACAAGGTGGCCGGTGAGCGACGCCTGCACGGCGATCTGCGCGGTTTCGAGATCGCGGATTTCGCCGACGAGGATGATGTCCGGATCCTGGCGAAGGAACGATCGCAACAGCCGTGCGAATGTGAGTTGCTGCTCGGTGTTCACCTGGCACTGAATCAGGCCGTCGATGTCGTATTCGACGGGGTCTTCCGCGGTGAGAATCTTCGTGGTGGGCTCGTTGAGTTCGCTGAGCGCCGCATAGAGCGTGGTCGTCTTGCCGGAGCCTGTGGGACCGGTGACGATCAGAATGCCGTTGGGCTTGTTGATGAGGTGGCGCATCTGCTCGAGCTCATCCGCGCGGAGGCCGATGCGATCGAGCGAAAGCTGTACGTTGGAGCGGTCGAGCACGCGCATCACGACCGACTCGCCGAACATCGTCGGCAGCACGGAAACGCGGAGATCGACCGGCGCGTTGCCCACGGTGAGTTCGATGCGGCCGTCCTGCGGCAGGCGGCGCTCCGCGATGTCGAGATTCGCCATGACCTTGATGCGCGAGACGATCGGCAGCGCGAGGTGCTTGGGCGGCGGGATCATTTCGTACAGCACGCCGTCGATGCGGTAGCGCATCTTGAATTCGTCTTCGAACGGCTCGAAGTGAATGTCCGACGCCTTGTCCTTGATCGCCTGCAGCAGCACGAGGTTGATGAGGCGAATGACCTTGTTGTCGCCCGCGGCTTGCGCGAGTTCTTCGAGGTCAATGGATTCGCCCCGGCCGCGCAAGCTGGCGAGAGAATCCGCTTCGTCCAGTTCGGAAATGACTTCCGCCATGGACGTCGCCTTGCCGCTGTATCGCTTCTGCAGCACCTTGTCGATCTGGTCCGCCGGCGCCACGACCGCTTCGACGTTGAAGCCCATGAGCAGGCGGAGGTCGTCAACAGCCCGGAAGTTGTCCGGGCTTTTCATCGCGATCGTGATGGCACGTCGGCCGGCGTCGAAGGCGATGGGCACGATCTGATAGGTCTGCGCCGTTTCCGCCGGAAGGGCGTCGATGGCTTCGTTCGAGATCTGCTCTTCCCGAATCTGCACCATGCGCATGCCGGCCTGGCCCGCGCGGGCTTCGAGGACATCAGCTTCGGTGATGTAGCCGAGGCTGACAAGGAGCTGGCCGATCGGTTCCTTGCGGGTCTTCTGAAGCTGAAGCGCCTCGTGAACCTGGTCGCGCGTCACCCTGCCGAGCTTGGTCAGGATGCGGCCGAGGCGCCGACCCTTCAGTTCCGAAGGATCAACGCCGCCTGCGCCCTTCACGCCCACCCCTTTGCCGGGATCTTTCGCCATGCCGTCGCCTCTCTGGCTCGCGGAAAGGAGCCGTCCAAATCACACTTGCGGATGCATCAACTGATGAGCATCTGACCCGTCACCTGCTCCCCCTTCAGCCCGGGCGCGTTGAGCGCCGCGGGCGAGTAACTCCGGTCCCCCTTCCCCCCGTACACCAATCGAGTGGCGTGAATTGATGCACAGTCGCGCTGGCGAGCTGTTAGACCATTCGCCAAACGATGACCGATCGGTTCCAATGACGCCAGCCGTTCTGTCCATTCCTAATGATAGGACATCTGGTTTTTGTGATGGATAACGACCGATGATGTTTGGCACGGAGGCCCCGGCCCGACCCGCTGGCGTTGGCGTGTTTGGGTCCAAACGGGTTCGTAAGACTCCCTCTCTGGCGGTTCGGGCTGGTTTGGAACCGCGGCTTTGGGCGGTGCAAATGCTTACGCCACAGGGCCGTCCGCATCCTCATCCAGCTCGACGCGGCCAACCTTGCGGCCAGCCCGGTGGACCTTTTCGGTGAGCTCGCCGGGGTCCTTGCTCTTGTCAATCATTTCATCCGCGTTGATGAGTCCCTTGCTGTACAGCGACCACAAATGGTCGTCCAGCAACTGCATGCCGAACTTCCGACCGGTCTGGATGGCGGAGTCGATGCGGAAGGTCTTGTTCTCACGGATGAGGTTCGCGATGGCGGGCGTCACGACGAGGAACTCGTAAGCGGCCACTCGCCCGGGCTTGTCGGCCCTTGCCAGAAGCACCTGGCTCAAGACGCAGATGAGCGACACCGAGAGCTGCACGCGGACCTGGGCCTGCTGGTTGACGGGGAAGGCGTCGATGATTCGATTGATGGTGCCCGCGGCCCCGGTGGTGTGCAGCGTGGCGAACACGAGGTGGCCGGTTTCCGCCGCGCGGATCGCCGCTTCGATCGTCTCAAGGTCGCGCATTTCGCCGACGAGAATCACGTCGGGGTCGGCACGCAGCACGCGTCGCAGCGCTTCGGAGAAGCTTGGCACGTCCACGCCGACTTCGCGCTGATTGACGATCGACTTCTTGTGATAGTGGTAGTACTCGATCGGATCCTCGGCCGTCACGATGTGGCGATCGAGGTTGATGTTGATGTAGTCGATCATCGTGGCGAGCGACGTGGTCTTGCCGGAGCCCGTCGGGCCGGTGACGATGAAGAGACCGCGCGGCCGGCGGATCAGTTCCTTGCAGATCGGCGGCAGACCGATTTCCTCGAACGTGAGCAGCCGGTTGGGAATGAGACGCAAGACGATGGAGATGTCGCCGCGCTGGCGGAAGACGGCGACGCGGAAGCGAGCTTCGGTGCCGTAGGCGAAGCCGAAGTCGCAGCTTCCTTCTTCCTGCAGTTCCTGCTGGGCTCGTTCGGGGGTGATGGACTTCATGAGCGCCACGCAGTCATCCGAATCGAGCACCTTGGTGTCGAGGTTGCGCAGCGAACCGTTGAGACGAAGCGTGGGCTTGCGTCCGACACTGATGTGAAGGTCGGAAGCGCCCTGGCGGATGACGGTATCGAGAAGGCGGTCGATTTGGATCGTTGACATCGAAGGAATCCTGACATCCGGGCCAGTTCAGGCGTGCCCGGCGACAATCATCATCTCAATCTGGAACAAGCACGGAAACATCCATCTGTGCGAACTTCGAAACTTCCTGCGGCGTGGTGTCGCCCCGCAGAATCTTGATCTTGCCGTCGAGCAGCAGGTTGCGCATGCCGCTGCGAAGGGCCGCGGCACGAATCTTGGACAGGGAAGCCCGCTCAAACGCAAGTTGCCGAATTTCAGAATTCATGCGCATCAGCTCGAAGATGGCCTTGCGGCCGCGATAGCCGATGTTGCCGCAATTGACGCAGCCGACGGGATCGCAAATGTTGCCGCTGGCGATTTCGTCGTCGGTGATGCCGAGCAGGCGCATCACGCGCGGATCGTGCTCGGTCGCACGCTGCTTGCACCGCGGACAGAGGATGCGGATGAGACGCTGGGCCATGATCGCCTGGATCGAGCTGGCGACGAGGAACGGCTTGACGCCCATGTCGATCAAGCGCGTGATCGCCGAGGGCGCATCGTTGGTGTGCAGCGTGGAGAACACGAGGTGACCGGTGAGCGCCGCCTGGATGGCGATTTCAGCGACTTCGCGATCGCGGATTTCGCCGATGAGCACGATGTTCGGCGCCTGACGCAGCATGGCGCGGAGAATGGACGCGAACGTGAGGCCGATCGAATCGCGCACCTGGCACTGGTTGATGCCCGTGAAGTTGTATTCCACGGGGTCTTCCGCAGTGATGATCTTGCGGTCTGGCCGGTTGAGCACATCCAGCGCGGAGTAGAGCGTGGTGGTCTTGCCTGAACCGGTCGGGCCGGTGACGAGGAAGATGCCCGTGGGCCGGCGGATGATGCGGTTGAAGATTTCGAGGTTGTCGGGCTCGAAGCCGAGGTTGGCGAGACCGATCTTCACCGACTCCGGCCGCAGAATACGCAATACGATCGACTCGCCGTGATAGGCGGGACAAATGCTGACGCGGAAGTCGATGGGCTCTCCGTCCACCGGCAGCTTGATGCGGCCGTCCTGCGGCACGCGGCGCTCGGCGATGTTCACGCCCGCCATCAGTTTGAGACGCGCGAGAAGCGCGCCCTGCATGCGCTTCGGCAGGTTGTCGCGCACGTGGCACACGCCGTCGATGCGGTAGCGCAGCATCACGCGGTCCGCCATGGGTTCCACGTGAATATCCGACGCGCGGCTGCGCACCGCTTCCGTGATCATGCGGTGCACGAGCCGGATGATGGGCGCATCTTCGCCGGCCGCAATATCCACCGACGCGTCGACGGAGCGGTCGACCGTGACGTCCACCGACTCGGTGACAAGCGACTGATCGGAGAACATGCGGACCGCGCCGCCGGCCCCGCCCGCGCCGCCATCGATCACCGCCTTGATCATGGATCTGGGCGCGATCGCCGTATCAATCTCCGAGTTCAGGCGGAAGCGGAGCAGGTCGAGCAGCTCCAGATCCATGGGGTCATGGATGATGAGGCGCAGCCGGCCGTTGCGTTTGCTCAAAGGCAGCACGAGGTGCTTGCGCGCGAGGTCCTCGGGGATGAGGGACATGTCGAGCTGCGAGCGCGCGTCGGGCGCGCCGAGGTCGATGTATTCAAGATCGAACTGCGCAGCGAGCGCCTTGGCCACGTCATCTTCCTTGACGAAGCCGGCTTCGATGAGCGCCTCGCCGATGCGCTTGCGCGAACTGGCCGCAAGAGCCATGGCTTGCTGGAGCTGCGGTTCGGTGACCTTGCCCCACTCGGAAAGAATTTCGCCAAGTTTCTTGCGCTTTCGAGCCATGTCTCCATCCTGCGCGCGACCGGGCGGCGCTGACGCCCTGCTTCAAGTGAAGCCGAACACGGTAGTATTGACCGGCAGGCGAGAAGCCGCAACCGGAGCGCCGAAGGTCGGCAAAGGCACCATGGGTCTGACATCACACCAGCCACGCGTGCTGATCACTGCTGGTCCGACGCATGAGCCACTTGATGCCGTGCGGTACATCGGCAATCGCTCGTCGGGCCGCATGGGCATCGCGCTGGCGAACGCATCGCTTCGCCGCGGCTGGCCGACCACCCTGCTGCTCGGTCCCGTGACCGCCGACCCCGCTCCCTTTCCGCAGGAACACGTGCTGCGGTTCCGCACCGCCGCCGAGCTGCAGGCGTTGCTCCGAGAGCGATGGGCCGAGCATGATGTGCTGATCATGGCGGCGGCTGTGGCGGATTGGCAGCCTTCGAAGCCGCTTGCGGGAGGGAAACTGCGTCGCGACGGAGCGCTCACGCTGGAGCTTGCGCCAACGCCGGACGTGCTGCAAGGCATCGCAGCGACGGCGCGGCCGGATCAACTGCTCATCGGCTTTGCGCTGGAGCCGGCCGATGAACTGGACGCCAGCGCGAAACGCAAACTGGCCCAGAAGCAAGTGGACGCCATCGTCGCCAACCCGCTCGAGACAATGGATGCGGCGACCATCGACGCGCGGCTGTACATGCGCGATGGGTCGGTGCGATCGCCGGCGAAGCGAATGCACAAGACCGAGTTCGCGGCGTGGCTCCTCGATGAGGTGGCGCGAATGCACGCAGCGAAGATGGTGGCGGGGAAGCGCGACTGACCCGCGTCTTCCTCGAAGACTCGTCTGACGCGGCTTCCCGCAGCGCAGCCTTGAGCCGCGACGACTTCCCTGTCACGGCTTCCCGCAAGCGCCTTCAGTCACGACCACTCACCATTCGCGTCGGCCTATTTGTCCTCCTCGCGGATGCCCATGCCGGCGCGGTCGGGGTCGGCGGGGCGCTTGGGCGGCGTGTACGGATGCGCTTCGATCTCTTCGAGCATGACTTCGATGGCGCGATCGAGCTGCGGATCGCCGCCGTTCTGCATCTTGGCGGGATCGTCGAGCACTTCGATGTCGGGATCGACGCCGTGGCCTTCAACGCCCCACGTGCCGTCGGTTTCATAGAAGCCGAAGGTCGGCACGGTGACGACGGCGCCGTCGATGAGCTGCGGGTTGCCGGAGATGCCGACGAGACCGCCCCACGTGCGCATGCCGATCACCTTGCCGAGTTTGTTGTGCTTGAAGAGCCAGGGGAACATGTCGCCGCCGGAACCTGATGGTCCGTTGATGAGCATGCACTTCGGTCCATGGTGCGCATCGGTCGGCCACGGCCAGTCCTTGCCGTCGCGCCGCGCCCAGTAGTTCGTGATGGGCCGATTGAGCAGTTCGATGAAGCGCGTGGGAATCTGCCCGCCGCCGTTCCAGCGTTCATCGATGATGAGCGCCTTCTTGTGCGTCTGGCCAAAGAACTGGCGATAGAGATTGTTCTGGCCGTTGACGCCGGTGTCGGGGACGTGGATGTAGCCAACTTGGCCGTCCGTCTTCTCTTCGACATAGGCGCGGTTCTTTTCGATCCACGCGCGGTAGCGAAGGTTCTGCTCGCTGCCCATCGGCTTGATGATCACATCGCGAGCCTTTTCATCGCGTGTCGGATTTTCGCTCACGGTGATCGTGATGGTGCGGCCGGCGAGACCGATGAACGCCGCCCACGGATCCTTCGACGTGTCCACGTCGATGCCGTTGACCGCGAGCAGGTAGTCGCCTTCCTTCACGTCGACGCCGGGCTCGTTGAGCGGGTTGCGGGCGTCGATATCCCACGGGGCGCCCTGCACGATGCGAGCGATGCGGTAGGCGCCGTTCTCGAGCGTGAAATCGACGCCGAGCATGCCGACGCTGATTGAGGGCGCATCTTCCACGTCTCCGCCGAAGTAGTACGCGTGGCCGATGTTCAGCTCGGAGATCATCTCGCTGATGATGTAGCCGACGTCCTCGCGGCTGGCGGCGTCGTCGAGCATGGCGAGGTATTGCCCCTTCACCTTGGGCCAGTCCACGCCGTGCATGTTCTCGACGTAGAAGAAATCGCGCTCCAGGCGCCACGCTTCGGTGACAAGCTGCTTCCACTCCACGCGAGGATCGATGCGCACCATCATGCCGCTGGTGGGCACGGTTTCGGGCGAGCTTCCAGCCGAGGCGTTTTGGATGGACGCCGAGCCGCCGCGAATAACGAGAATCTTCTTGCCATCGGCGGACATTTCGAACGCGCCGCCGCCCGCCACCACGGTCTTCTCTTCCTTCTTGTCGTCGTTCAGATCGAAGAGCATGATCGCGCCGGGACCATCGCGACCGGCCCGCATGTAGAGCAACTGGCTGCTGTCGTTGCACACCAGGTTGCCGAAGTTGCCGCGCGGCACGGGGAGCTGCATGAGGCGCAGCTCGAAGCCTTCGAGATCAATCTTGACGGTCTCGGCTGGCTTGTCGTCTTTCTTGTCGCCATCCTTGCTGGCGGAAGCGGCGGCGGTGCGCTTGCCGGTGAGTTCCGCGGTCGTGCCTTCGATGGTGATGGACATCGTGACGTTGAGACCGGCGAGCGTGCCGGTGAACGTGCCTTCGCCGCCAGTATCGATGGACACGGTGCCGGAGATCGCGCCGCTGGCTTTGTCATACGTGCCGTTCAGCGTGGCGGAACCGATGGGCACGGTGATGGTGCCGGAGAGCGTCTTGCCGTCGGATGCGAGCGTGAGCTGCATGACGAAGGTGAGTCCCGGCGGAATTTCGGGATGGGCAATGGTGCCTTCCCACGTGCCGGAGACGCCATCATCGGGCGCGGGCGTTTCGTCGCCGCCATCGTCCTTTTCGTCGTCGCCGTTGTCGTCATCGGCGTCACCGTTGCCGTCGCCGTTTTCATCGTCGGCGTTGTCGTCCTTGGCCTTGTCCTCCGCGGCGTTGTCGGATTTCTCCGCTTCGCCGTTCCTGGCCTTGTCTTCCTCTTTCTTCTCGTCCTTCTTCCATTCCTCTTCATCGCTCTTCTCGAGGTACGGCGACTTCACATCCTCACGAAGCGGCGCCGCGACGAGCACCTGGCTGCGGTCGTAGATGTACGTCGAATCGATGTCGGAATAGCTCGGCGCAAACGAGCGTGACGATGCGAAGAACAGGAAATCGCCCTTGCGATCAAACGCCGGTGAAGCGTCATCGAAGAAGCCGCTCGTCACTTTGTGCGATTGACCGGCCTCGATGTCGTACAGGTAAATGGCGTGCATCGGGCTTTCGTCGCTGGTGCGTGAATAGGCAATCCAGCGGCTGTCGTGCGAGAACGAAAACCCGCCCGGCGCGTTCCAGGGATCCTGGTCGATCTGCTTCGTGACGCCGTCCGCATCATCCGACGACAGCGTGTGCAGCCAGAACTTGCCGGCCTTGTCGCCGAAGAGAATGTGCTTCGAGTCGGGCGACCACATGAGCATCGTGAAGAAGGTCTTGTTGCCTTCGGTGAGCTGCTTCGTCTCGCCCTTGCCGTCCGATTGCGTGATGTAAAGTTCGTACTCGCCGGTTTCGTCGGAGAAGTACGCAATCCACTTGCCGTCCGGGCTCCACGTGGGATCGCGTTCCGCGGCGCCGTTGGTGCGTGTGAGATTGCGCGGCGAACCTTTCTTGGCCGGCAGCGTCCACACGTCGCCACGCGCCGAGACGACGGCACGCTTGCCGGTGGGCGAAATGTGCCACCAGTCGATAAAGTCCGAGGCGTCGACCATCTTCGGCGCAATCGTCGGACGCGCGCCGGGAATCGTCACGTTGAGTTGCTTCGTCGAGTTGGTGCGCAGGTCAAGCAGGTAAAGCGACGAGCCGTTCTGGAACACGATTTCGCCCTGACCGTTCGCGCCGGGGCCGATCGACGGGAACTTGACGTCGTACTCGCTGAACCGCGTGACCTGCTCGGATTTTCCGCTGGCGAGTTCATACTTCCAGATGTTGAGCCGATGCTCGGGACCGGCGTCGCTCTGGTAGTACAGCGTGTTGCCGTGCCACATCGGGAAGGAATCGGTGCCTTCCCACGTGGTGGCGCGCTTCGATGTGTGATCCTTCAGGTTGAAGAGCCAGATGTCGCTGGCGAGCCCGCCGCGGTAACGCTTCCACGTGCGGAAGTCATGGTTGTGCGGCGTGTAGGCGAGCCACGTGCCATCGGGGCTGATGGCGCCGGCAGCGCCGTACGGCACGGGAATCTGCTCCGGCATGCCGCCGTCCTTGCTCACCAGGAAGAGTTGCTGCTGCCTCGCCTGTCCCGAGAGGCCGTTCATGGCGAAAAGGAGCCGGCCGTCGGGCGACCAGTCGCACATGATTTCCTGCGACGGGTGATGCGTGACGCGCTCGGGAATGCCGCCGGTGATCGGGAGCGTGTAGAGATCCATGTTGCCTTCGTAGTTGCCCATGAAGGCGATGGTCTGGCCGTCGGCGCTGAACCGAGGGAACACTTCGCCGCCGGGCGGACTGGCGAGCGGCACGGCCTGGCCGCCTTCGCGCGGCACGATCCACAGATCGTTCGCATACGCAAAGACCACGTGCGTTTTGCTCACATCGGGATAGCGCATCATCCCGCCGTGCGGCACGATGTTGGCGTTGTCGTCCTGCGCCCGCGCGCTGGTGGGCGCCAGCGTGATCGCGCCGAATATTGCCGCGGCGAGCGAAAGTCCAAGGCTGGTCGTGTGCGTTCCGCGCTTGCGAAGAACGTGCATTCGTGCTGCTCCTGATGTTGAACGTGTGGCCATGGTCGCAAAACTCTCTGTGGTGTGCGTCTGCGCGGGAACCGCGTGCGTGTTGCCAATCGTGAATGTCATTTCGCTGGATCGGGGACGGTGAGCGGCGTTTCCGCAAGTTCAATGGTGCGCTTGATCGTGCCGCCCTTTTCGCTGCTATATGTCAATGTCACGGAACCGTTGCCCGCGACGAGGAAGTGAAAGATCGTGCTGTCGCGCGAGCCGATGCCGCGACCATTCCAGATACGCTCCGGCTTCGGCGTGTCTTCCGCGTCCATCTGCTCCCAAGGGAAGAAACTGTCGACGCGGCCGGAGGCCACGACCTTCGCGCCTTCCGACGCGGCGCAGTCCAGGAAATCGCGACGGCCGATTCCTTTCTGCGCCGCGAGCTGCAGGATGGTCGGAATGATCTTCGGGTTGCGCACTTCGACGGAGACTTCCCACGTTCCGCCCGCAAGCTGCTTCACTTGCCACGCCCCCCATTCGACCTTCGGCATCTGGTCTGCGTGGTACATCGTGAACGCAAAGTTGCGGTGGCATTCCTCTTCCATGAGCCACGGCGGGGTGACGCGGCTGGCATACTTCTTCTGCCCGCCCACGAGGATCTTGCCGTACGTCGGGTGATCGAACTCCTTGTACGGCACGCGCGTGTCTTCAAACTGCAGAAGGTCCTCGAACCGACGCTGATGCTCGCGGCTGGTGGCCTCGGCGTTGCTGAACATCTGGGAATCGGACCACAGTTCGTTGGTGAACGCGAGAATGCCGAGGCCCTCATAGGCCCAATTCACTTCGCCGCCGTGCACCACGTAGAGGTCCTTCCAGATGATCATGTAGTTGTAAAAAGGAAGGAGGTTGGCGCCCTGCTGGCCGATGGCGTCGTAGACGCGGTTGTCGCCGCCGGGGTAGTTCACGTAATTCGCGCCGGGGCCGCGGAGGATCATGCCGCCCGCATTGTGATAGCTTTGCAAGCCGGCGATGTTGGGATGCGTGAAGAGGAATTCGCCTAAAGCGCGCGTTTCGGGCAGTGAGAACGGGTAGTCGCCCGCGCCCCCCTGCACGTGATCCGGCTGCCAGTCGCTGGGCCAGTCGCGATTGGGGTCGTACCCGCCGGGCCCGTCTTCGTTCACATCGCCATCGCCGTCGTTGTCGAGTCCTTCCTGGCCGAGAAACGTCCAGCCGCCGGGCGGATCATCGGGGCCGACGCGCGTGAAGAAGCGGTCGTCATCTGGATCACGCTTCCACCGACCGAGCGCATCTTCCTTCCACATCGTGGTGATGTGGCCGTCGCCGTCCAGATCATCGGGCGGATCTTCGTCATAGAGGCCGTCGTGATCGTTGTCGGTCGGCCGAATGCCGCCGCGAAGTGAATGCGGCGTGGCCGGCTCGTGGAACCAGTAGTCGCGACCGTCCGGGTTCTCCATTGGCAGGAAGTAGAACGCACGCTCGTCGACGAGCTTCGTCAGCTTGTCGATGTGCCCGTAGCTCTTCGTGAGATACCAGATGGAATAGAGCACGACCTCGGAGGCCTGAATTTCGTTGCCGTGGATGTTGCCATCAATGAACATCGCGGCTTTGCTGGTGTCCGGCCCCGTCTTCGGATTGTTGAGCGTGACGAGCCAGAGATCGCGGCCGCCGATGCTCTTGCCGATTGACTGAATCGTCAACAGCTCGGGGTATGCGTCCACCAGGTCATGCAGCGCTTTGGTCATCTCCGCGTAGTCATACCAGTGATTGAACTGCAGGTTGACTTTGCTTGGATATGGCGCTTGCGCGTGGGTTGGCGCTGCGAGGAAGAGTGACAGCGCCATCAGCATCGCGTTCACCACGGCGCTGAAGCTGCGATTGGCTTGGTTCATGGTTGCACCTCGCCTTCGTTTGCCGTCGGCAGGTTGATGGTCTTGCGAGCCTCGCCGAACTTCTCGCTGAAGAGCACGACGTCGATGACGGCGCCCTCGTCCGCAAGGACGATCCACCGCGCCTCTTCTCGTCCGCCGCTGCCGGGGATGGACCAGAATTTCTGCACGCGCTGGCCGCTCACGATCTTCTCGTTCGGCACATCGATGCGCAGGACGTAGGGCCGTCCTTTGCGGTTGCGCACAGCCATCGCGGTGCCCGTGGGGAAGTAGCCGTCATTCGTCACCGCGAGCTTGATCTCGTACACGCCCGCGCTCAACCGCTTCACCTCCGGCTCGCCGATCGACACATTCGGCAAGCGTCCGAGCAGATCGAGCACGAACTCCGTTTGCTTGGCGGCAATGGCGTCCACCTCGCTCGCCGGCGGATTGAGCTTGAAATACGGAACCCACCCGCCAACTTCAACCTTGCCGAAATCTGGATGCTCAATCTCCGTCCACGGCACGAAGCCCTCGCCGCCGCGCACATCGTCGGAATACTTCAGCCATGCGATGTCGTCTTCATTCGCGCCGCCGCCTTTCTTCCCCGCCGGCGACGAACGGCCGCCGCCATCCTTCTTCACGCGCCGAATCTTCACGTTCATCATCGCGGCGAACTGCTCGACATCCGCGGGCGTGATCTGCGCCCTCATTTCGTCCGTCACGGTGATGCCGGCGGCGGTTGCGGCGGCTTCGAGTTCATCCAGCGTTTCCTGGCTGATGTCGCCGACGCCTGATGGTGTGAGTTGTCCTTCGTCGTCGCCGGCAGGTTTCGCGCCGGCATCGCGCTTGTCGCTGCTCTTGCCGCCCTCCGCTTCCGGCCGCGTCCACAGCGGCGTGGTGAATGACGGGATGCCGAATTGCGCGTACGCCCATTCGTAGAACGCGCCGCCCGCCGACTCGCTCGGCACGTTCTTGAGGCCCGTGATCTCCTTGAATCGCTCGCCGATGAACGTGTACAGGCCGACGTCGTTCTCATCGATGTTCTTCGGAGCGCCTGATGGCAACTGCCCCTTGCCGTCCGGCGTGCGCGAGAGGTTGTCGTGCACGCCGAAGGTCAGCGCTGCGGCGATGTTGGGATGCGCAAGGACGAATTCGATGAGCGCGAGCGATTCCGGCTCGGACAGCATGTACGGCCCGGCGCCGCTGCTGTGCTCGACATAGCCGTGCGGGAAATTGCGGTTGATGTCGACGCCGCCGACCCAGTCTTCGTTCACCTCGCCGTCGCCGTCGTCGTCGATGCCTTCCACCATGAGCGTAAACGCAGCCCGCTCGCCCTTGTTGCGATCCGGTTTGACGTTGAGCCGAGGTTCTTCGGGGTCGGCCATCATGTCGGCTTTCGCAGGGTCGTACACGCGCATCATCGTGATGAGCCCGTCGCCGTTCAGATCGAGCGGGTCATCCTCGTCGTACGCCGTGTCGCGATCGTCATCGACGGGTCGGAGGTTTCGGCGCCAGTCCAGCTTCGAGCCTTGGAAGTAGCGCTCCGCCGCGTCGGGATTGAGCCGCGGGACGATGTAAATGATGTGCTGTTCGAGCAACGTCTTCGCCGCATCGTCACCGCGTTCGTAGCGTTGCGTGAGATCGGCAGCGATGCCGATGGCGACATCGGTGCCGACAAGGTGATCGCCCTCAATGCCCGCGACGATGAGCAGCGCCGCACGGCTGTCGGGATCGACGTCTCCTTCAGCGGCAACGCGTAGCGCTGCGATGTCGCGCTTCTCGACGCTCGTTCCGATTGTCGTCATCGCCACCGTGCCGCGATGTTCGGAAGCGAGCGTGCGCATCGCTTCAGTGAGCTGCGCGTGGTTGCGATACTCGGTGAGCGTTGGAGCGTTTTCGGCAGCGAGCGCCGCTCGCGCAGGCGGCGAGGCGGACTCATCCTGCGCCCCGGCGGAGAATGGAAACGCGAGTGCGGCCGTGACACTCAAGAACCAGGCGGGCCGGACGAGCTTCGAGTCGTGCATGTTCACCAGCCAGTGTTGGATGCGCGTGTGGTCCAGAACGTTACGGCAGAACATACGGCGAACCGCACCGCTCCGGCAACCTTTGAGCGATGAACGCGCCGCGATGCGGCAAGGCCCGCGCGATCGGGCGGCAAGAAGCGCGGCGCAAGCGGCGTTGTCACTGGCGTGATGGTGCGGATCGCAGCATTGATCCTCTGGGCAAGCCCGGAAGGTTCGTCAATGCCCCGCTGGGATGCTGGCGGACCGCCTCCCTGCCGCCCTTCATCGCGATTTCCTGCGTGGAAACGGGATTCTGATTCAGCCGAGGCGGGAAAGATTCGACGAATGAAGGTGAGTGTGAGCACGCTTCTCGCGTTGGGGCGCGACCGGCGAGGCGTTATCCCATTCGTGTGCGTCAGGCACGCGCCGGCGCCTGGCGGCTGCGGAAAATCCGCAAATTCCTCGCTCGCATCGCCATTTCTCCTCTCCGGTAGAAGAGGCACGGTGACTAGAATCGGTTTCGTCGTCTGACATCAGGGTTTCGATCAGGAGCACGGATTCATGAGAATGAACGCAGCAATCTTTGCCATGATGATCCCTGTGTCCGTCGCCGCGGTCGCACTGGCCGCGAGTGATGGAAGCACGGGTGATCAGAACATGGGATCGGATATGCCGCTGGACACGGTGGCGCAGATGCGCATGCCGCGCGGCATGGGTGGCGGAGAAGGTGGTGGCGGCGGTCAACACGACTTCCCGCCGTTTGAAGAGGTGTCGAAGGACTACACCAAGGTTGTTTCCACGACCGACGGCCAGAGCCTTTACACGCTGTACAAGCGCGACAAGGACGCGCAGATGCTTGCGGAGCTTCCGCCCAACTTCGAATCGCAGCGGCTGTTCCTCGCTGTCACGATCGCGGGCGGCATTCCGACAGCCGGCGTGCAATGGGGCGACATGCACGCATCGTGGAAACGCTTCGATAAGACGCTCGCGCTCATCGAACCCAACATGGCGGTTCGCACGAGCGGCGATCTCGAGTCGAAGAAGGGACACGACCGTGTGTTCACCGACCGCGTGATTCTCGAAGTGCCCATCGTCTGCATGGGCCCGGGCGGCGGACCGGTGATCGACATGGACGCCCTGCTGCTCGGCCAGGCCGGCAACTTCTTCGGTCGCGCCGTCGCGGGCATGAATCCGCGGCTTGCGCGCATTGAGAAGGCCAAGGCGTTCCCGCAGAACGTCGAGATCGCCTTCGAACTTCCGCTCGCCGGCGGGCGCCTCGGCACGCTGCACTATTCCATCAGCGTCATCCCCGAGAACACCGGCTATCAGCCGCGCCAGGCGGACAGCCGCATCGGCTACTTCACCACCACCTACCTCGACATCGGCAACCCCGCTGATGAAGAGCCGTGGAAGCGGTACATCAATCGCTGGAAGCTCGAAAAGGCTGACCCCAAGCTGCGCTTGAGCCCGCCGAAGGAGCCGATCGTCTTCTACCTCGAGCACACCATTCCCGTCCGTTATCGCCGCTGGGTGCGCGAAGGCGTGCTGGAATGGAACAAGGCGTTTGAGAAGGTCGGCATCATCAACGCCATCGAGGTCTATCAGCAGGACGCCCGCACTGGCGCTCACATGGATAAGGACCCCGAAGACGTTCGCTACAACTTCGTGCTGTGGACGAACGCCAACATGGGCTTCGCCATCGGACCGTCACGCGTTGATCCCCGCACCGGCCAGATTCTCGATGCGGACATCGTGATGGACGAAGGCTTCATCAGCAGCTGGACGAACCAGTGGCGGAAGTTCATGCCCGAGGTGGCGATGCAGGGTTTCACGCCGCAGACGCTGGCGTGGCTTGAAGACCATCCGGCGTGGGATCCGCGCGTGCGCCTGTCGCCGATTCAGGAGCGCGATGACGTGATCCGCGAGATTCAGATGGCTCGCATGCTCCGCGGATTCAACGCCTTTGCCGGCCACGAAGCGGCGCAGGCTGACCCCACGCTGCTCGGTGACGACCGCTACGACGGTCTCGCCAACCGCGTGAGTCAGGTGAACGGCGCGTGCATGAACGCCCGCGCTCGCGGCATGGACATTGCCATGTTCCGCCTCGATCCGGCGCTCTTCGCTGAACTCGCCAACTCGGCGTTCGCTGTTGCGGACGATGAAGCCGACGACGAAGCGGACGCAAAGGATGACGAGAAGAAGGCCGAAACTAAGAAGGCGAAGCCCGAGAGCGACATGCTCGACGGCGTGCCGGACTGGTTCATCGGTCCGATGCTCAAGGACGTGGTGATGCACGAGGTCGGCCACACGCTCGGCCTGCGTCACAACTTCAAGGCGTCCAGCGTCCACACCTGCCATGACGTCAACACCGCCGAGATGAAGGGACAGCCCATCACCGGCTCGGTCATGGATTACAACCCCATCAACATCAACTTCGAAGATGGCCCGGTGCAGGGCGAGTACACCATGGTCACCATCGGCCCGTACGACTATTGGGCGATCGACTACGGTTACACCGCCGACCAGGACCTCAAGCCCATTCTTTCCCGCGTGTCGGAGGATGAACTCCCCTACGCGACAGACGAAGACACATGGGGCCCGGACCCGCTTGCTCGCCGCTTCGACTTCGGCGCCGAGTCGCTCGACTACGCCGAATCCACCCTGCGTTTGAGCAAGTACCTGCGCGACAAGATTCTCGACCGCATCGTGAAGGACGGCAACAGCTGGGCGAAGGCCCGCGAGGCGTACGAGCTGCTGCTCTATCGCCATCTGAACGCTGTCTCGATCGCTTCGGCGTGGATCGGCGGCGCGCATGTGAACCGCGATCACAAGGGCGACCCCGGCGATCGCAACCCGCTCGAAGTCGTGGCTGCCGAGAAGCAGCGCCGCGCGCTTCGCCTCGTGATCGACAACACCTTCTATGACGATGCGTACGGCCTTTCGCCCGAGCTCCTCTCGAAGATGACGGTCGACAAGTGGTGGGACGAAGGCGGCATGGGCACCATCTTCGAGGATCCCACGTGGCCCGTGCACGAGCGCATCCTCGGCATTCAGGCCGTGGCCATGACGCTGCTGCTCAACCCGACGACGCTGAACCGTGTCTATGACAACGAGTTCCGCGTCCCGGCCGAGCAGGACATGATCACCGTGCCCGAAGTGATCAACGCGGTGGCCGACGCCGCGTGGAGCGAGCTGGATCAGACGAACGGCGGCAAGTACTCCGCCCGCAAGCCGATGATCAGCTCGCTGCGCCGCAACCTGCAGCGTGAGCACATCGATCGCATGATCGATCTCATCATGCCGAACGCCGGTTTCGGCGCCGCGTCCAAGCCCGTGTCCAACATCGCCTTGGCCAAGCTCCGTGAGCTCAGCGCCAAGATCGCCAAGATCACCGAGAAGGGCGCGGACAAGGTTGATCCGTACACGCTCGCTCACTTGAGCGAAGCCAAGGTGCGCATCGACAAGGCCCTGGATGCTGATTACATCTACAACCTGAACAGCATGGGTATGGGCGGCGGCATGCCGATGTTCATCGGCCAGCCCGTCCCGGCGACGCAGCCGCAGAACTGATCAGCCAGCGCGCTGACGGTTCGGCAACCCTTTGCATGCACGAAGCCCGCGGATTCAGTCCGCGGGCTTTTTTTCGGTTCCAAGGGGTGAAATTCCGCCGGCCGACTGTTGCATCGATGCAGGCCCGGTGCACACTTGATGAAGACAAGTTTTTCAGCGCGCAAGTTGAGGCGGCGAAAGGACTTACGATCATGATTCGTTCGCACACACGAAATCATTGGACCTCACTTCTTGGCGGCCTCGTTTCCCGGAGTACGTTGCTGATGCGGAATGTTCCGAGAAGTCGGAGTCGCCGTGAGACGGTCCGGGAATCCATGTCAATTCCTTCGGGGACTACGAAAACGCAGCGCGGAGTTCAGCCGGTGGCGGGGTGCATGCCCACAAATCGGCGAAGGTCATGGCGCCCCTCCATCATCAGCGCGTGCGCGGTGATTCTGTCAGGAGCGATTGGGGTGAAGGAAGCCAGCGGACAGCACTGCATGTATGAGATTGTCGGCGAGATTTCCACGCCGGGCTGCTTTCCAGGCGAGTTGGCGCCGATCGTGGCGACCGCAATCAACGACAACAGCGTCGTGGTGGGATACTTTTTTGATTGCGCGTTTAACGAGCAGCCCTTCATGTGGTCGGCGGAGAGAGGCTTCGTCGCGATTCCGCTGCCGCCGGGCGTGTTGTTTGCGAAACCGATGGATATCGACGACCAAGGCGAAATGGTTGGATCGCTGGCCAAGCCTAATCTTGGCAAGGAACTGGCTTTTCATTGGGCGGATGACGTGTGGACCGAGCTGCCCTCGTTACCCGGTTCGACAAACACTACCGCCTTCGCAATCAACGACTTTGGGGTCATTGTCGGTGAATCCGCCAATACGATAACAGGGCCTGCAATTGCATGTGTGTGGAAGAATGGCACGATCAGTGCCTTGGATTTGCCACTGGGCCCCAATTCTGCCGCGTTTGACATCTCGGACGCCTCCTTAGCGGTTGGACGCATGGGTGGGTCTTCGTATCCGTTCGTGCCGTTTTTGTGGACTCGCGAATCTGCAACTGCTCTTCCAACGCTCCGCAACACATTTCGCAGTGAAGCATTGGCAGTCAATGAACACATGACGGTCGTCGGTCAAGCGTTCGTAGAGACCAAAAGTGGTTCCGTGCCGCGTCGATCTTGGATGTTCGAGAATAGGCAGCTCACTGATCTCGGGGTGCTGCCGGAAGCAGATCATCGCACGATCGCCAACGATATAAATGATGCGCGGCAGGTCGTCGGCGACTGCTTCGGTGTCGCAAACGCAACAAATAAGCCCTTCCTTTGGCAGAACGGTTCAATCATCGAATTGCAGACGCTGATCACGAACCCACCAGAGCACCTCTTCTTGTTGCACGCCTATGCAATCAATAATGCAGGTCAGATTGTCGTGCAAGGTGCTAGCCAGCCGATGTTCGTGCTCGCGCCAGTTGGACGTCCGCTCGGAGACGTCAACATCGATTGTGTCGTCGATGAGCGCGACTTGGTTGCGGTACTCGAAGACTGGGGGCCGGCCAAACTCTATCAGCCAACCGATCAGGTGACGAGTGCAACCTTTCAACCGCCCGCAGACGGCGTTGTGGACGCCGCTGACTTGGCGATCGTTCTCGGCAACTGGAGCGTTTCCAGTTCTCCATCTCTTCCAGCACGGAGGTAATATATGAGGCACAAATGGGATCGATCGTTTGTGGCTGTGCTCGTGCTCGGCGCCTCGGTGGCGTTGACGGGATCAGTGTACGCCGCTGTTATTCGCGTCGATGGATCCTTGATGACCAATGGCGACGGGAGTTCGTGGGCGCTCGCGATGAACACCCTGCCGGGGGCGATCGCGTCCGCCAATCTCGGCGACGAAATCTGGGTGAAGTCCATCGGTGGGGCCTACACTCCCGGAACTACGACTGGTTCGACGTTTCTGCTCAAGGATGGTGTTAACCTTTACGGCGGGTTCGCGGGCACCGAAACGAACCGTGTCGAAGCTGACCCGTACCTGCATCCCACCATCCTCAGCGGTGATGTGGACAACAACGACGATCCCGCAATTCCGTCCAGCTTTAGCGACAACGCGACCAACGTGGTGACGGCGACCAATACCATTGCCGCGCTCACGCGCCTCGACGGGTTCATCATCACCAAGGGCCGCAGCGGCAGCGGCGCTGGACTCCGTGTGGACAATACCAACAACACGATTCCAACCATAGTGAAGTTGAATGTCACGCGGTGTCGATTCATCGATAACGACGCGGAGAGCGCTGACGGCGGCGCGGTGGCGCTGATCAAGACATCAACGCTTCAGGGTTCAAAACTGAATGTCGCATTCACCAACTGCGAGTTCGTGAACAACGCGGCGGGAAGGGGCGGGGCGATCTATTTCGAAGAAACGGTTGGCGCAGTCATTACGAATTCGCTGTTCGTTGGCAACACGGCGACTGGCGACGGCGGAGGGATTTACATGCGCCGCACCTGCGATGCGGCTGACGGTGACTGTGAAAGGGCGCTGTGCTCGCCGACCCGTTCGGGAGTGGATGTCAACAGTTGCACGTTCTTCGGCAACATCACCGGCGGCGAAGGCGGCGCTGCATGGATCGGCCGGAGTGAAGCATGGCACACCGCGGGCTCCATTTTCTGGCAGAACGAAGATGGTTCGAATGAAAGCACCGAGCGCCAGCAGATCCGAAAGGAGTTCTATTGCGAGGATGACGACGTCGCTGAGGTGACGGTGATCTCTTCGTGTGTGGAAGGGCTCAGCGAGTTTGCCGGCTACGGGAATATTGGAAATGATCCTGACTTTGAAGACGGCGCAGCCGGCGACTTTCGACTGAAGGCGGGATCGCCCTGCATTGACAAGGGCGCGGTCGGCAACTTCTTCCCGTCCGACGACCTTGACTTCGATGGGGATGGCCTTGATAACGAGGAGCTGGCTGTACCCCTTGATGTTACGGACCAGCGCGTGCTCGGCGCCATGATCGACATGGATCCTTTCGAGAAGCAGCTCTTCGAGGTGACAACCTGCCCGGCGGACTGCGTCACCAGCGCCACGTTCGCGCCGCCGCCGGACGGCACGATCAACGGCGCGGACATTTCCTATCTGCTCGGCGCATGGGGCGCTTGCCCGCCGCCATGCTGCGCTGATACGGTCAACAACATTTCCTTCCAGCCTCCCCCCGATGGCGTGGTAGACGCCGCTGACCTGGCTTGGTTGCTCAATGAATGGGGTGACTGCGAAGAGAGCTTCATGGAATCCGGCAATCCGTACGAGAATACGGAGATCGGCGATCTCCTCGACGAACTCCTCGAAGAGACTGATCCCGAGGAACAAGCGGCACTGATCGAGGACCTGCTCGACCTGCTGTCGCCGTGAGATGAACCGCATTTCCGCAGCACGGGGAAATGGCGTGCGCAAGCCGAAGCCCGCGGATTCAGTCCGCGGGCTTTTTTCGTTTATCATCCCGCCGTTCGGTCTTTGGGCCCTGCGATCCGTGATCTCAATGGCTTGGGCGATTTTCAGATTTGGGATTTGAGATTTCGGAGCACGCGGGGCCGTTTTCCCGAGGTAGATCATGAACGTCGCGCCAAAATCCGGTCTGGAACATCGTCTCGCGCACCTTGAGGCCACGGTGGCCCGGCAGGAGCGTTCACTGCGGCGGCATCGCGCGGTCGCCTTGGGCGCTCTTCTCCTTGCGGCGGGCAGCGTCATGGTCGCGGCGACGGCCCAGCGGGCGATTCCAGCGTTGCTGCAGGCGCAGCGACTTGAGATCGTGAGCGCCGAGGGCAAGCCGCTTTTCTCCGCGGGCCAGGGCGCGAATGGCGGGCGGCTGGAGATCATCGACGGGGCCGGCAACGTGGTGCTGGTGGCGGAAGCAGGCGGCACGGGCGGGCAGGTGGATCTCTGGAACGCGGACGGCCGGAACGTCCTGCGAACGTCGTGCAACGAACACGGCGGCGACCTCGCGATCTGGAACAACGACGGGCAAAACGTGATGGGCGCGTTCGCCACGACGACCGGAGCGGCGACGGCGGTCTGGTCTCGCGAGGGCTCGCTTGCGTTCCGTGCGGCGACCGGCGAAGCGGCGACCAGGCTCGAAGTGCTCGGCCCGGGGGCGAAGGCGGCGTTCATGGCTGCGGCAGACGCCACCGGTGGATCGTTTGAAGTGACAAACGCCGCAGGCTCGCCGTTCGTCGCGGGCGGCCGTGGCGAGAACGGTGTGGGCGGCTTGTTTACGGTCTACGCGGCGGACGGCACGCGCAGCGCGGCGATGACGTGCGAGGACGACGGTTGCGGCCGGCTGGACGTGTACAACAACGCCGACAAGGCGGTGTTCACCGTGGACGGTCAGCGCGACCTCGGCTGCGTGATGGCCTTGTCCAACAACGTCGGTTCGCGGCTGTTCATGCTCGGCACGCGGGCCACCGGTGGCCTGCTCAACGTGATGAACGATCGCGGCGAGGTGCTGGCGATGTTCGGCGTGGCGGAGAACGGCGCGGGGGCGATGGCGCTGAAGAACAGTTCGGGGATGGAAGTCGTGCACGCCGGGGCGGACGACAAGCGCGATGGCGTGGTGACCGTGCGCGACGCCGCCAATGCAATCATGAAGGTGCTGCGGCCGGCGCGGTGAGGGTGGCGTTCGGGATCGCAACAATTGAGGCCACTTCCGGGCTGCGGCGAACGGACTTCGGGGCGAAATTGATTTGCGAATTGCAACGTCGCCTTCCAGTTATTCGCTTGGAAGCGCGGCGGGGAGATGTACACTTGGCCCGTCGCAGCCACGAAGCTGCGTGATGCGGTCCCCCACCGCTGCGTGCACTCGAATTCGTGAGAGCTTTCGTCATGGCGCTGCCGGAACGCCAGCAACATCGTCTTCGCCTCGTCGGCTCGGACAGCGCTGAATCGCTCGCCACGTGGAGCGCCGCGCGGGCCGTTGCGGAAGAGAACAAAGCCGCGGCTCGCATGACGAACATGGAGGCGAGCGATCCTCGCTGGCTGCTTGCGCTGCAGACGGCGGCGCAGCTCGAAGGCGACCGCCTCTCGCCGGAAGCGAGGCAACGCCTGGAGCGAACCGCCAAGCTGCTCGGCGTCCGCGCCTTCGACGCCAACATCATCATGGCGATCGTGCAGGATCACGCCCGGCGGAACAAGCCCGTCGCGGCGACGTCGAGCCTGCTCAAGCTGGTGGATGTGTCAGGGCCGGAGCGTGACCGGGCGGCGCTGCGCTGGGTGGCGGCGATCGCGCTGGCCGGCGTGGGGCTCATCGTCATGATCCGCTGGATCATCGGCGGGTAGCGCGGCGCGTCTGCCCAATCTCCGTCCTTACCCGAGATTAACCGTTTTTGGGTTGACCGCGGATTCGCCCGGAACCTTTGATTTCATTCGAGCCGCTGTTTTCGCAGGCAAGGCCGAAGGAGGTTCCATCTATGTCGCGATCGAATTCGCGTCCCAGCAATCGCAGCGCGTCTCCGCGCGATCTCGGTGCAAGCACCGCGCTTGCCGCGCGTCCCGTTTCGACGCCCACCATGCCGCAGCGCACGGGCGCGAATGCCGGCGCTCCGGCGCCGGCGTCATCCAGGCAGGCCGTCACGCTGCCGATCTCGCATGAGCAGATCGCCGCGGCGGCCTATGAGTTGTGGAAGAAGCGCGGCGGTTCCGCAGAGCAGAACTGGCTCGAAGCGGAAGCGAAGTTGCGAGCGCAAGCCGCGATCACCCTGTAACCCTGCCGCTGCTCACGAAACGTCTTCCGCAACGTGCGTTTCGCTTGCGCTTTCCGCGTCATGCGACATCGCTGCGCCGTCGTCCGGTGGTCGAATGTCGCCATCGCTGGTGCGCTCCAGCACGCCGAGTTCGATGAGCGCTTCGAGGGCCGCCTGCTGCTCCGCCTGCTTCTTGGAGGCTCCCCACGTAGACGGAAATCGCCGGGCGCCGATCTCGACGCACACCTCGAAGCACTTGGCGTGATCGGGCCCCTGCTCGTCCAGCACGACGTACTGCGGCGTCGAGGAAAACCGCTGCTGCACGGTCTGCTGGAGGACGGATTTGAAGTTGAACTGGTGGCCGGACTTGGCGGCGTTCTCGATGTGCTTCTTCATGCCGCCGAGCACGAACTCCCGCGCCGCTTCGAGCCCGCCATCGAGATAGATCGCGCCGACGAGCGATTCGTACACGGCCGCGACGATCGAGCGCGGCAAGTTGCGCTGCGCGTCCATGCCCTTCCCGAGCAGCAGCAATTCATCAAGACGCAGCTCCGTGGCGACGACGGCGCACGTGCGGCGACTGACGACGGATGACTTGATCTTCGTGAGGTCGCCTTCGAGCAGATTTTCGTAGCGCTTGAAGAGATACTCGCAGACGACCATGCCGAGCACCATGTCGCCGAGGAACTCAAGCCGCTCGTTGCTCGCCAAACGCGAACTGGCGATGGAAGCGTGCGTGAGCGCCTGCTGGAGCAGGTCGTGATCGCGAAAGTTGTAGCCGAGGATAGATTCCGCCGCTTCGATGTCGTGCGCGTCCATGTGGGGTCCTGTGAAGGGCCTTGTGGCGACGGATGGCGACGGCGAAGCCATCCGAGGCCGGGAACGCGAGCGGGTTGTGCAGCCGTCCGAACTGGGGCAGCCGGGCGAGTGCAAAACGCGCTCGAACAGGTCGATGGCCGTCGGGTCAATGATAGCCTGCCGGGGGCGGGTGGCCGCGAACAGAAGGTGCGGTTATCATCTCCGGCCCCTTGCGAGGCGAGGGCGGCCGCCCATCCGCGGCCGGCGAACGAGTTTGAGAGCAACGTCATGCACTATCCGCACCGATCCAGCACCATAACGAAGCGCCGCAAGCAGGGCTTCCGCGCCCGCATGAAGACGAGCAAGGGCCGGCGGGTCGTCAATCGCCGTCGCCGCCTTGGCCGTCCGGTCGTTCCCAAGGACATGGCGTGAGCGATCGGCTCACCCTTCCCTTCCGCGGGGCTTCTGCATCACACGTGTCGCCCATGACCGCAGCGCTTCAAGCGACTGCCGCGGCGTCATGTCATCCACATCCAGCGTGAGATCCGCGAGGGATTCGAACGTGTTGCGGCGCTCGCGGCTGGTGCGTTCGAGCTCTTCCGCAAGCGTTTCGCCATCTCGTGGCGGGCGCGAATGCGTCGGGTGCGATCCACGCCGTCGCGCAAGCTCATGGACGTCGCAGCGCAGGTAGACGACCAGCAGCTTCGCGGCTTGCCGGTGCTTCTGCATGAGCGCGAACGCTTCGGGGATCATCGGCGTCCCGCCGCCGAGCGCGATCACGGCGTCGTTCGCGTCCAGCGAATTTTCCAATTCCACGCGTTCCGCCTCGCGCCACGCTGCTTCGCCAAGCTCGGCCCATACATCCGCGATCGTTGGCTGCGAAAAGCGCGCGAGCGTGAAGTCGTCAAGATCGATGAACCGCCAGTTCAGCGCATCCGCCAGCATGCGCCCGAGCGTCGTCTTGCCGGCGCATCGCAGACCGATGAGGGCCAGGTTCATGCCAATACTGTAGCCATGCCGGCCAGCGGTTCAGGCAGCGCGAGCGAGACGGCCGCGGCTCAAATAGCCCACCAGGCGGTGGCGATCGGCCGGCGAGGTGAATTCATCGAACTGCAGCGCCATGCGGCGAGGGCCGGGATCATCGATGGCGTCGTTGAGCCAGACCACGCGGGCATTCACGAACACGGGCTCGCGCTCGCAGGGCAGCATGATGCTCGCCGCCACGCATTCGCCGAGGTCGAGGGCTTCATCAAGCTCGAACCGCACGCCGGATTCGCTGATGTCGTACGCGTGACCCGTGAGTGTGGACACGGCGTTCTCGTGCGACCGCTGCACGGTGACGGTGGTGTAACCGATGGGCAGCGCGAAGCGCTCGAAACGCCGGCGATTGAAGGTCCGTTCTTCCGTGGACGCGGTCGTGCTGTTCTGTGCAAGTTGAAGCATGGGACGGCTCACGCAGTGAATATCGGCCAGCCGCGCAGCCCCCTTGAACCCAGCGAACCATTGCGGGTTATGCGACGTTGGGAATTGACGCGGCCAAATGCACCACTCCGCCCCGCGGTCGAAGTCACCATTTCTCCAGTGATCGAAGCCGCCGCTCCTCCCTGCCATCAAAGTGTTTTTCCGCTCTATGGTCTCAATCCGCTCTATGGTCGAAGTCTCCTCCCCCTCTCCCCGAGGGAGAGGGCCGGGGTGAGGGTTCAAGGTTGCACCAGCGTCGCAGGCATCGCTTCACAGGCGAGACGCCTGTTCCACCGTGCCGACGTTTCCGCATTTCCTGCATTCGTCGCCGTCGGGTAGAACGTCGCTGTGCGAATCGTTCAGGATCCATCCGCGAAACCGCTTGAAACGCTGCGCGGGAAAACCGTCGCCATCGTCGGCTACGGCAACCAGGGCCGCGTGCACGCGCTTAACCTGCGCGACTCCGGCGTCAATGTCGTCGTCGGCGCCCGTGCCGGGTCAGCGAGCGGCGAGACGGCGCGGCGCGATGGCTTCGACGTCCGATCATTACGCGACGCGGCAGCCGCCGGCGATCTTGTTGTGCTTGGCTTGCCGGATGATGCTCACGGCGAGGTGTATGACGCGTCGATGAAGCATGCCATGCGTCCCGGCACGACCATCGGCGTGATGCACGGCTTCTCGCTGCGCTACGGCTTGCTCAAGCCACGCGGCGACATTGGCGTGGTGATGGTGGCGCCCAAGGGCCCCGCGCCCACCCTCCGCTTTCGCTATCTGCAAAATCAAGGGATTCCGTGCGTGCTAGCCGTGCACCAGGATTCGCCTGCTGGCGATGCGGAACAACTCGCGCTGGCATGGGCGGCGGGGATCGGTTGTCTTCGCGCTGCGGCGATCTTCGCCAGCGCCGGCGACGAAGCGGAAACGGATCTCTTCGGCGAGCAAACTGTTCTGTGCGGCGGCGTAAGCGCGCTCATCCGCGCCGCGTTCGACACGCTCGTCGACGCCGGGTACCCGCCGGAACTGGCGTACATCGAATGCTGTCACGAACTCAAACAGGTCGCGGATCTCATCTATGCCCACGGCCTTGCCGGCATGCACCAGGCGATCAGCGGCACCGCGGAGTTCGGCTCGTTCACCGCCCAGAAAGAATTCGTCGATGACGCGCTGCGGGCGAAAATGAAAGCCATGCTTGATCGCATTCGCAGCGGTGAGTTTTCCGCGTCGATGGTTGAGGACAATGCGAACGGCTCGCCGTGGCTGAATGCACAGCGCGAGGCGCTCCAGCGCGACGCCATTGAACGAGCCGGCGAGGCGGTGCGGGCACTGATGCCGTGGCTCGAGGATGAAGGGAAGCCGCAGCCGTGACGCTAAGCATTCCCGCAGCCATCGTGCTGGGCATCGTTGAAGGCTTGACCGAGTACCTCCCCATCAGTTCGACGGGGCATCTCATTCTCACGGCCGGTCTGCTCGACCTCAATTCCACGCCGGAGCAGAAAGCGGCCATTGACGCGTTCACGATCATCATCCAGGGCGGCGCGATCCTTGCCGTGCTCGGGCTCTATCGCAAACGCGTCTGGCAGATGATTCGCGGGCTTCTGGGGCGCGATGCGGCGGGCCTTCGCCTGTTCATGAGCATCGTGGTGGCGTTCCTGCCGGCGGCAATCATCGGCGTGATGCTGGAAGGTGTGATCGAGGAGCATTTGTTCTCGGCGATTCCCGTGCTCGCGGCGCTTGCGCTTGGCGGCGTGGCGATGATCTTCATCGGGCGCTGGCAACGGCGGTTCTTTCGCGAGCGCTCGGAAAGCACTGATGGCGGCACAATTGCGACGCCGTATGCGACTTCGGATGCGCCTACGTACGTGGACATCGACCACCTCACGTGGCGGCGAGCGCTGATCATCGGCTTGATGCAATGCGTGGCGCTGTGGCCCGGAATCAGTCGCTCGATGATGACGATCGTGGGCGGCATGGTTGTCGGACTACGCCCCCGTCACGCGGCGGAGTTCAGCTTTCTGCTCGGCCTGCCCACCCTTGCCGGGGCGTGCGTGTACAAGGGCGCCAAGAACATGCTCGGCGAAGGGCCCGACATGATTCAGACGCTCGGCGTGCTGCCGCTGGTCGTCGGCTTCGTGACGGCTGGAATCGCCGCGGCGCTCGCCGTGAAATGGCTCGTGTCGTTTCTCAACCGCCACGGCCTCGCGCTCTTCGGTTGGTATCGCCTGGTGCTGTGCGCGGTGCTCGGCGCGCTGATCTTCACCGGCGTGATCACGCTGTGACAGCGAAAGCGCTTGCGACGAATCACCCCGCCTGGTCGAGCACGAGCTGGTCCATCAGATCGCAATAGCTTGCCGAGATCGGTTCGCCAAGCACGGGGGCGAACGCTTCGCGCAGATGATCGACAGCCATCCGGCATTGGCGCTGATCGTGCCGCTTCGACACTTTCGCCTCGAACTCGATGAACGTGCCAAGGCGATCGACCACATCGAGGTGGATGCGCACGTAATTCAGCATCCACAATTCGCGCTGCTTCGCCACCGTGATCCACGGCTTGAGGCTCATGGAGCCCCAGCGCGTCTTCGCCTGCTTCTCGGTGAGAATTGTGAAGCTTGAGAGCCGCGGATAGACGACATCGCGGCGGTCGTACACAATCCACTCGTTCGGCCGGCCTTCGCATTCGCGCTTCTTCAGCCTGCCGGTCGTGAGTTTGAAGTACGTGTCTTTCTGCTTGAGATCAGCGATGTGCCGGGCGCCGAGGATGACGCACTGCTGGCGTGCGGCGTCGAGGTTGCGAAGCTCCGCCTTGAACTCGATGTTCTGCATGGATGCGTCCGATCCGCCCACGTGGCTCATTCAGTGTGATCGGCATTCGGCGGGGTTGGATCAAGCACCGACAGGCGTTGATCCATGATCGTCTTTGCGTCCTGCACGGGTAGACCGCTTTGCAGACGCGCAAATTGCTGCTCGACCGCAAGGCGATCCGGCAGGCTGACGGCGGCGGAAGCGTCCTCGACGTTGCACAGAATCCAATGATCACCGCTGCGGCCGGCGTAGTAGATGCCGGTGTCGCACAGCACCGGGCCTGCCGCCTCAATCCACCGCGACTCGTTCACCAATCGCGCGCTCTTGCCGGACTTTGCGACGAACTGCCACTGCGGCACAGCCTCATCGTGGGCATCAATCGTCAGCCGCCAGAAATACGTCGTGCTGCCGACGAGCACGCCCTCGTGTTCCAGATCAACCACGCGAGGCTTGGGGAACAGCGTGCCGCCGAGCGCCCATGCGAGCAGGGCCGCCATCACCACAAAGATGGCGAGCCTGATGGCAAGGCTTCGCAGACCGAGGACAACCTGACTCATAGGGCACGCGATTGTAGCGGCCAGCCGGTGGCGCGCCGGCGCCCCGTACGCAAGCCGATGAATCAAAGAGAATCGAGCACGTTGATCAGCCGCTTTTCGTCCCACACTTCGACGCCGAGCTTCTTCGCCTTGTCGAGCTTCGAGCCCGCCGATTCGCCTGCGATGACGAAATCCGTGTTCTTCGAGACGGAGCCGGACACTTTCGCTCCGTAGGCTTCAAGCTTCTCGGTGAGTTCCGGCCGCGTGAAATGTTCCAGCGTGCCGGTGAGCACGATGGTCTTGCCGGCGAAGGGATTGTTCGCAGTTGCCTGCGATTTCGTATCCACGTACAGCGGACTTGTGAGATCGACGCCGACTTTCTTGAGGCGGGCGAAGATGTCGCGGCCTTGTGCGGACTGCAGGTAGTCGTGCAGCAGCGGCGCGGTGACGTCGCCGAAGTCGGGCAGCGATTTGAGTTCGTCCTCGGTCGCGGCCAGCAGCGCATCGGCGTCTTTGAAATGGCGCGCGAGCGTCTTGCTTGCGGAAGCGCCGATGTGCGGGATGCCGATGCCCGCGAGCACCCGCGCCAATCCCCGCCCTTTCGCCGCTTGAATCGCCGCCAGCAGGTTGTCCGCCGACTTCTCGCCCATGCGTTCGAGGCCAAGGAGCTGCTCGCGCGTCAGCGTGAAGATGTCCGCAAAGTGATGCACGAGCCCGGCATCCGCGAGCTGATCGACGAGCTTCTCGCCCATGCCGTCGATATCCATTTGCCCCCGGCCGACAAACCACTTGAGCTTCTCGCGGAACTGCGCTGGGCATTCCGGGTTCACGCAATACGCTCGCGGTCCCTCCTGCTCCACGACGCCGCCGCACGCCGGGCACTTGGCCGGCAGTTCGACTTTCTTTGTCTTCCCCGTGCGCTTCTCGGTGATGACGCGCACGACCTGCGGGATGATCTCCCCCGCCTTTTCGATCACCACCGTGTCGCCGATGCGGATGTCTTTGCGGTGAATCTCTTCGATGTTGTGCAGCGTGGCGTGCTGCACGGTCGTGCCGGCAAGGAAGATCGGCTCCATCGTGGCCCGCGGCGTGAGCGTGCCGTTCTTCCCGACTTGCCAGTCGATCTTCAGCAGCTTCGTGACGCCTTGCTCGGCGGGGTACTTGTACGCAATGCACCATCGCGGGGCCTTGCTCGTTGAGCCGAGTTCCTCCTGCTGATCAAAGCGATCGACGCGAATGACGATGCCATCGACGCCGTACCCGAGCGACGGGCGCTTGTCGCGAAATTTCTCCACTGCGTCGATGATGTCATCCAGCGACTCGGCGCGCGTGGTGAGCGGATTGACCGGCACGCCGAATGATTTGATCGCCTGCAGAAACTCCCAGAACGATTCGGCCTTGAGCCCCTTCACCGCGCCGCGGCCGTGAGCGGAAAAACGCAAGCGGCGGCTGGCGACGATGCGCACATCGAGGCTCTTGAGCGTGCCGCCTGTGGCGTTGCGGGCGTTGGCGAAGATCGGCTCGCCCTGCGCTTCGCGTTCCTTGTTGATGCGCTCGAATTCCGCGTTGGGCATGTAGATCTCGCCGCGGATTTCAAGCAGTTCCGGCGGTTTGCCGCGCAAGTGGAGCGGAATGGCGCGGATGGTTCGCACTTGGGCGGAGACGTCATCGCCCTTTTCGCCGTCGCCGCGTGTGAGCGCCTGCACGAATTCGCCGCGTTCGTAGCGCAAGCTGATGGCGACGCCGTCAATTTTGGGATCGCACACGAATGCCACGCCCTTTGCGCCGCCGAAGAGGCCGTCTTCAACGCCAAGGCCGCGCAGCACGCGCTCGTACCACGCACGGAGATCTTCGATCGAATACGTGTTGTCGATCGACTGCATGGGCACGACGTGGCGAACGGTCTTGAAGCCCTGGACAGGCTGATCGCCGATGCGCTGCGTCGGGCTGTTGGGATCGAACAGGTTGGGGTGACGCGATTCGAGATCCGCGAGTTCCTTGAGGAGTTCGTCGTACTCGCGGTCGGACATGATCGGCTGGTTGTCGACGTAATACGCCACGTTCGCGCGGTTGAGCAGGTCGCGCAGTTCCGCAATGCGTGCGTGCTCGTTGGATGTGGACGCCTTGCCGGCCATGGCGATCATGGTATCCGCGCGCGCACCATCCAGCGGTTCAGCCCGGCGGCGCCATCCGGCCGAGAAGTTCCGGCAGAAACACGATCGCTCCGACGATCGCTGCGATGGCGACCACGACGCCCGCGACGACGAGCAGCATGCGGACGCGCCGCCGCCGCGCCTGCTCGCGCCGGAAAAACGCCGGCACGTCGATCGCCATCGACCAGCTCCGGAAGAGCGCCGCGGCATCGGCCTGTGTGAGCGGCAGCGTGTGTTCCTTCAGCGCCTGCGCCATCGCGTCTTCCGCCAGCTTGAGGTGCTGCGTGATGGCGGTGACGGAGCAATCCATCGCCTTCGCCGTTTCGCGCACCGGCATCAGGTAGATGTGCACGAAAACCCACGCCTCGCGCTGCTGGGCTGTGAGGCTGGCCAGCGCGCCAGCCACGGCGGGCGGGATGCGATCATCGACGATTCGGGCCGGCGATATTTCGCGCGACCGGAGCACCGTCAGGCGGTCCATCCGCACGCTGTCGAGCTCGCGCAAATCGGGCTGGGCGTCCACCACCGCCTCGATCACACGCACAGCCGCCGTCGGATTGCCGCTCAGCAGCGCCGCAAGGCGATACACCCGGCGCTCGCACGCCGCTCGATCACGCATGCTCGAAGTGTACGCGCCCGATGAGCGAACACTGTCCGATTGCCGGCACTTTATGGAGGCATTTCCGCCGCCCTGCCGATAGCATTGGCGCCGCGCACTTGTGATCAATGGAGGGACTTGATGTCACGGAAGACCATCGCCGCCTGGCTCATGCTGCTGTCGCTCCTCGCGCTTCCGACGAGCGTGCTGGCCGATCTTGCGGATGACGTCGGCAAGCTGGTGAGCGCCTCGGGACTCAAGCAGAAATCCATCGCCGTCTCCATCACCGACGCCGCCACCGACACCACGCTGGTCAGCATCAACGCGGATCAGCAGATGATCCCCGCGAGCAACATGAAGCTGCTCACCTCCGGCGCGGCGCTGCATTACCTCGGGCCCGAGTTCGAGTTCACCACCCGCCTCATTCGCAAAGATGACAAGCTCATCGTCATCGGCGACGGCGATCCCGCGTTCGGTGATCCCGAGCTTCTCGAAATCATGAGTGTCGGCGGGTCGAAGGGGCTCGACGTTGAAGCGTTCATCAACTTGTGGATCAAGCCCGTCGTCGCGACCGGCGTGAAGAAGATCAGCGAAGTGATCGTCGATGACCGCATCTTTGACCGCGAGTTCGTGCATCCCACGTGGCCGGTCGATCAACTCAACCGCACCTACTGCGCCCAGGTGTCGGGCCTCACGTTCCACGCCAATATTCTGCGGTTTTATCCCCGCCCTGACTCCGGCCGGCCGAACGTCTCAAACTTCGAGCCCGCGATGGGCTGGATTCTGCTCACCAATCGCGGCACGTGCAAGACCGGCGCGCATCACAAGAATGACGGCTGGCTGGCGCGGAAAATCGGCACGAACGACCTCACGTTCTACGGCAACGTGAGCAGCGCCTATCGGCCGCCGTACAACGTCCCCGTCACCGTGCATGACATGCCCGAGCAGTTCGCGCGGCTGCTCGCGGATCGACTCTCCCGAGCCGGCGTGCAGGTTGCCTCGTACCGCGTTGCGACTCCGGAAGAACCGGCCTTCGAAGGCGAAACCATCGGCCCGATCATCTCCACGCCCATTTCAACCGTGCTCACACGCTGCAATCGCGACAGCGCGAATCTGTACGCCGAGTGCCTCATCAAGCGCCTTGGTTATGCCATGACGCGCCAGCCGGGATCGTGGCTCAACGGGGCGGCGATCGTGCGCCACGCGGTGCACGAGCGGCTGCGCGGCTCTGCGGTCGTCAACGGGCTTGTCGTCACGGATGGCTCCGGCATGAGCCGCGGGAACAAGGTGACCGCCGAACTCATCACCGCGTGGCTCAACACGTTTCACAACGACGATCGCCTCGGGCCCATGTTTATCGACAGCCTCGCAGAGCCCGGCGATGAAGGCACGCTTCGCAAACGATTCGGCAGCAGCAATCTGCACGGCGCGACCGTGCATGCGAAGTCCGGCTACATCAACCACGTGAGCTGCTTGAGCGGGTTCGTGACCGCGCCCGACGGCCGCTGCTACAGCTTCAGCGTGCTTGGCAACGAGCTCAACCCCAGCGAGATCATCACTGCGAAAACCCTGCAGGAGAAGATCGTGCTCGCCATCGCGAAGGAGCTGTCTGCCGTGCGCGTGAGCATCGGCAGCGATTGATCGCCAGCACAGCAGACGCTTTTGCCACAGCACATGCCTATACCCGGACGGCGCCCCAGCGCTGCGCAAGAATCTCGATCGGGTGAAACGCCTTCACGCCGAGCGCATCGCGAAGTTGATGCCTGCAACTCGTGCCCGGAGCGGCGATCACCGCGCCCTCCGCGGCTCGCACGGCGGGAAAGAGCGCCAGCTCGCCCACCTTCATCGAAATGTCGTAACGGTCAGTTGCGAAGCCGAACGACCCCGCCATGCCGCAGCAACCGCTGTCGAGCACGGTCAGATGATCGCCCGCAACGTGACGCAGCGCCCCCGCCGAGCTTTCCGCGCCCCAGAGCGCCCGCTGGTGGCAGTGCGCATGAAGGACCACCGGCTGGCCATAGGCGTTCGGGTCGCTCTTCCACTTCCATTCACGATCGACGAATTGCTCGACCAGCATGGTGCGCTGCGCGATCTCGCTCATCACCGCTCGCGGCGTGTCAACGTTCAGGTCCTGCCAGTCGTCCGTGATTGCGGAAACGCAGCTTGGTTCGCACCCGACGATCGCCACAGCGGATTCGCGAACGATCTGCTCGTGAAGCGCCGCTGCGGTGTCGCGGATCGTTCGGGTCGCCTCGGCAAGCATGCCCACACTGATCATCGCGCGCCCGCAGCAGCCCGCATTCGGCACGACGACGCGGAACCCCATCGATTCCAGCACGCTCGCCGCCGCGATACCGATCTGCGGCTCGCTGTACGCCGTGAAACAGTCGGCAAAGAGAATCACCGTCGGCCGGCCGTCACGAGGAGGACTGCGGCGAACGGACTTGAACAGTGACTTGGCCGCGGGCGGAAGGGAACGCCGGCGATCGATGTGCAGCCATCGCTCAAGCATTGATCGGACAAAGCGTTGGTTGGCGACCGCGTTGGCGAGCCGTGGCATGCGTGACGCCAGTCTTGCGAGCGCTCGCACGTGTCCCATCGCCAGCGCATCCAACGGCGTCCGTCCGCGCGCGGCGTAACTTTGCGCGAGGTACTCCGCCTTCAGTCGCGCGATGTCCACGTTGCTCGGGCACTCGCGCTTGCACGCTTTGCACGAGAGGCACAACCGCAGCGTTTCGAGCGTTTCTGGGTCATTGAACGCCGGCTTGCCGTGTGCGCTTCCGATCTGCCCGGTGATCGCGAGGCGCAGCGCGTTGCCGCGGCCGCGTGTGGCGTGGCGTTCATTAAGCGTGGCGCGGTACGAGGGACACATCGTGCCGCCGGAGCGTTTTCTGCACACGCCGGCGCCGTTGCACATCTCCACCGCGGCGCCGAAGCCGTGTTCGTGCTCGTAGCGAAAGTACGTCTGGATGGGCGGGACGGCGACGAATGATTCATCCGGCCGCGTGCGCAAGTTCGCCGTGATGGCGGCGCGATCAAAGGCAGGCGCGAGCGGCACGATGTTGCCGGGGTTCAGGCGATACTCCGGATCAAACAGTTCCTTCACGCGGCGGAATGCATTCGTGATCTCGGCGCCGAAGTATTCTTCGAGCAGCGGCGAGCGCACGCGACCATCGCCATGCTCGCCCGAGAGCGCCCCGCCATGTTCACGCACCAGCCGCGCCACCGCCGCCGCGATCTCCCGCATGCGCTCAAGGTCGCGGCGTTCGTGCAGATCGAGCATCGGCCGAATGTGCAGGCAACCGACGGAAGCGTGAGCATAGAACGCGGCTCGCGTGCCGAATGACGTGATCAGATCGCGCACCGCCCGCACATAGGCGCCGAGCTTGTGCGGATCGACCGCCGTGTCCTCGATGAACGTCACCGGCTTGCGCGTGCCGGGCACGGAATGCAGCAGCGGCTCGCCCGCCTTGCGCAATGCCCACGCGGCGGCCATGTCGGTGGGCGACGTCAGCCACGCCGCCCCCGGAAATCGCGAGGCGAGCGCTCGGCGGCCAACTTCCAGCGCCTCCACGTTCTCTCCCGCATACTCCACGTACAGAATCGAGCCGGGATGCGCGACGCCTGTCGCCTGGCGGAGCAATTCCAGCGACGCCGCGCATTCGATGTTCCCCGGCGCGAGTTCCAGCACCATATCGTCGAGCAGTTCCACTGCTGACGGCCCGGTTTCGAGAATCACCGGCACGGCTGCGATCGCTGCCTCAAGCGATGGCATGGCGAGCACCGCAAGCGCCGTCGATACAGGGCGTGGCACGAGCGCCACTTCCGCGCTGCGCACCACCGCCAGCGTGCCTTCCGCGCCGCACACCAGCCGTGCAAGGTTGACGCGCTCCCACTCGCCGGGCGTGGAAGCTTCAAATTGATCGAGCAGCGTGTGGAGGTTGTAGCCGCTCACATGTCGGCGCGTGCGCGGATACCGCTCGCGAATCGTTCCCGCGATCGGAAGCACACACTCGGCCAGCGCGTTCGTCAGCTCCCGCACTCGCGCATCCTCACGTGCGGCCCCTTCGCGCAGCGTGAGCATTTCGCCGCTTGCGAGCGTGACATCGAGCGAAACAACGTGCTCCGCCGTGTGGCCGTAGCGGATGGAGCGAGCGCCAGCGGAGTTGTTGCCAATCATCCCGCCGAGCGTGGCGTGCGACGCCGTGGCGACATCGGGCCCGAACATCAGGCCGCGGGCTGCCGCATCACGATTGAGCTGTTCCAGGATCACGCCCGGTTGCACGGTGGCCCGCTGGCGCTCCGCGTCGATGGCGATGATGTTCGTGAGATGGCGTGAGGTGTCGATGATCACCGCCCGGCCGACCGCCTGACCGGCAAGCGACGTCCCGCCGCCCCTGCAGATCACGGGCAGCTGGTGCGATGCGCAGCACTCGACGGCTCGCTGCAAATCGCCTTCGCTTCGCGGCCACACGACGGCAAGCGGTTCGACCTGGTAGATGCTGGCATCGGTGGCGTAGAGCATTCGCTCGTGCCTGCCGAGGCTCACCTCGCCGACGTTCGCATGAGCCAGCGCGTGCAGGGCGGCATCAAGCTGATGGGCGGGCACGGCGCTCGCGCCAGCGTCGCGGCTTGGCACAGCGGCGATGCGAAGGTCAGCCATGACGGAGCAGTCTAGTGCTCCGCAGCCGGCGCGTCCTTGCCCTCAAGCGCCGCGAGCGCGTCTTTGATCTCGCTCTTGAGCCAATCCGCGTATTCCTGCGGCGCGCCGACGTGATAGGCGTGCACCACGCCGTCGGAGCGAATCACGACCGTGGTGGGAATGCTTTGCACAGCGTACGCGTTCGCCACCGCTCCGTCGCTGTCCAGCGCCACGGGGAGCGAATACTTGTTCCCGCTCCAGAACGGCTGCACGATCTCCGGCTTTTCCCGCAGATTGACGGCAAAGATGCGCACGGGCAACTCTTCGCGCTTCGCCCACGCGCCGACCTCGTGCAGCTTCGGCAGCGCCGCGCGGCACGGCGGGCACCACGTCGCCCAGAAATCGAGCACCACCACCTGGCCCCGTTGCTTTTCGAGCTTCACCGACCCGCCCGCGAGCAACGGCAACTCGAACGCGGGCGCTTGCTGGCCTTCGATCGCCTCGCCCGGCGCCGGCGCTGCGTCAATATCGTCGCCACCCGCCAACGCGGCTGGCGGCGGCACGTCAATGAGCGACGCAATGAAATCAACACGCTGCCGGCCTGCGGGCTCAAAGGTGATCGCAGGCACGTCGGCGTCGTTGTCGTACACCACGTGCTCGAATTTGTACTTCGTGCGGATCACGGCGCCATCGCGGACGTAGATGCCGCCCGTGATTTCGTGCTCGGCGGCGTCAATGAGCTTGGTTTCAGCGTTCTCGTGCAACACGAGCGAGGCGTTTGGGCCGCGCAGTGTGATCAGCTTCTCGTGAGAGCCGTCGTCTTTCGCCACGTCCTCGACCTTCGCGGGCACGAGTTCTGTCGACTTCGAGTGAAGCTCTGCCCAGACGAACGGAATCTCTTCATCGCCCCACAGAATGCCGAGGTGCGGAAACGGCAAGTCCTGGAATCGCGTCAGCAACACCCAGTACGGCGAATCCTGGAACGGCTCGGTGTAGTAGGAATGATCCGTCGACTCGTGAACGATCCACAACGCATTCTTCAGCGAGGTAACCGTGAAACCGCGCAGCTCGAACACGCCGTCGCCATTGCGGTTCCGCAGGATGCGGGCATCGACCGGCTCGCCTTCCACTTCGGCGCCGTCCTGCTGCATGGTGATCGTCATCGTGCACTTCACCTCCACGCCCGGCAGTTCGCGGTAGTGCTTCACCATCTCCTCGAACGCTTTCGCGGCTTCGGGGTTGGCTTCGGGCTGCTCGTCATCCTGCACGGCGAGCGATGAAGTTGTGGAAGCAAGGATGGCGACGGCCGCGATCAATGCGGCAAGCAACGGGGAGCGGTCAGCGTACGGCCTATCAATTCGTCGCATGGTTGTGATCCGGAATGTTCTGCGACATCGGCTCCGCGCCGAGCGCTCGCAGGCAATCTCGCTTGAGGAGCGCCGCGACGTCCACGCCGCGCGGGAAGCCGTTGTAGTTTGTGAAGATGTTGCCGTCTGTTCCGATGATGAACGTGTGAGGAATCGCGCGCACGCCGTACTTGCGTGCCACCACGCCGCCGAAGTCAAAGAGCACGAGCGCCGAGTAGTTCTGCCGCTGCCACAGCGAAGCGACCGCGCTCACCGTTGCATCCCGCGGCGTGCGCTCCCATGTGTGAACGGCGAACACCTTGATCGGTTCGCCCGACTCCGCTGCCCACTTCGCAAACTCGTTCACGTGGGGCATGGCGGCCATGCACGGACCGCACCACGTGGCCCAGAAATCGAGCACCACCACGTTGCCTTTGAGATCGCTCAAACGCACCGGTGTGCCGTTGCCGAGCGCGAGCTCGAAGTCCACCGCGGCCGGACCCGGCGAAGGCATCGGCACGCGAACGGGCGGCGCGGGCGGCTGTGTTTCCTTGACAGTTTCGCCCGTCGCAGGTTCTTCGCTTGGAGCGCTGGCTGTTACGACGGGCGCGGCGGGGTCATCTTGCGTGCGTGTCGTGATGGCGACCACCACCAGCGCGAGGATGCCGATCGTCACCAATGCAATGAACGCTTTCACGCCCCGTCTCCTGTGGCGCCTCCCGCGACGTGTTTCAGCCCGGCGTCGCCGCGGCCAATGACGCCAGCAGCGATTTTACGCTCCGCCCGGCCCCCGCGTGCCGCCAATCCGGCTCGATTTGCGCCAGCGGCTCCAGAACGAACCGGCGTTCGTGCAGGCGTGGATGCGGGACGCGCAGGCCTTCCTCGTGAATCACAGCTTCATCCACCAGCAGAATGTCGAGATCCAGCGTGCGCGGGCCGGATTTCACCTCTCGCGAGCGATCCCGGCCGCGCTGCCGCTCCAAGTCGAGCAGCACCGCCAGCAGCGCACGCGGCGAGAGCGTCGTCGAAAAACTCATCGCGCCGTTGAGATATTTCCCCTGCCCGGGCGGCCCCACCGGATCCGTTTCGATCCACTCGCTGACGCGCACGTCCTCAATATCGGACCTCTGCCGCAGTGCCTGCACGGCGAAGTCGAGATGAGCCGCGCTGTCGCCCACGTTGGAGCCAAGCGCGATCGCCACGCGCCAGCGGACTGGCGGGCCGTCGACTTGCCAGAGCAGCGCATGCTCGCGCGTGCCGAGGAGCGCGAACCGCAGCATCTGCAGCGCCGCCTTGGCGGAGCGATCGCGAACGATCTGCCGCTCGCCGGAAAAATGGAACCGACGAACTTCCGTATCGATCTCGCCGTTCGCGCGCCGAGCCAGGCCGATGAACACGGTGCCGACGGGCTTGGCGAGCGTGCCGCCATCGGGCCCAGCGATGCCGGTGATGGAGATGGCGGCATCAGCGCCCGCGGTCAGCAGTGCGCCGCGCGCCATTTCGCCCGCCACCTCGCGCGACACCGCGCCGTACTGCTCAAGCGTCTCTTCGCTTACGCCGAGGCACTGCACCTTCATCGCGTTGCTGTAGGTTACCCACCCGCCGATGTAGTTTTCGCTCGAACCGGGATTGCGCACCAGCAACGATGCCAGCATGCCGCCGGTGCACGACTCCGCGGTGGCGAGCGACACGTGATGCTCGCGCAAAAGCGCGCCGACGGCGGATTCGAGCGATGAGCCCGTTCGGCCGAACGCATACGGCGCCCACCGCTGTTCGATGTCTGCGATCACCTCGTCCAGCGCTGCCGCGGCCTGCGCTCGCTCGCCTTTCGAGATGACGCGGGCTGCGACGATCGATTCGCTTGCGGATGTGCCGACCAGCGGATTGCGATCGCGGTCCATGAGCGAGCCCAGCCGCGCGGCTGCATCCGATTCGCCCATGCCGTATTCGAGCACTTCGTCGGTGAGGAGGACACGGTCGCCGGCCCGCGTTGCAAGTTCAGGCTTCACGCTGTCCTCGAACATCCGTTTCATCTCGCGCGGCGGGCCCGGCAGCGCGTAGAGCAGACAATCACCAACGTGCCCCGCAATGCCCATCGCCGTGCCGAGCGGGTTCGGCAGGAATCGCGATCCCGCTGGCCGCTGCGCCTGCACGAGATTCGATGCGGGCATCTGCCGATTGCGGAACCACGTGTCCAGATGCGCAATCGCCGCGACGTCTTCTTCAAGCGGTTTGCCCGGCGCGACAACATCAGCGAAGCCAAACCGCGTGAGGTCGTCCGCCGTCGGCCCCAGTCCGCCTGTTGAAATCACGACATCCGCCAGCCGCGCCAGCCGCGCATACGCTCCGGCGATCGCGCCGCGATCGTCCGGCACGGTCGCGAACTCCACCGCTGTGATCCCGAGCTTCGCCAATTCAGCGGCGAGCCACGCGGCGTTGGTGTCCGCCGTGCGGCCGACGATCAGCTCATCGCCAATGGAAAGAATGCAGGCTCGCATGCGACATCATTCCGTTCGCTGACGGAATAGTATCGCGCACGCGCTTCACGCGCTGATTGAGCGCATCACCGCGCCGGTGTGCCGACGTTGTGAATGATGAGCGAGTTGGTGACGCCCGATGTGCCGATCGGCTCGCCTGCGACGATCACGCACGTGTCACCGGCCTTCGCCCACTCGGTCGCCAGCAGATATTCATCCGTGATGGCGATGAAGTGCGCGATGTTCTCCGGCAGCGGCATGCGAATGGGGATCACGCCGCGAAGAAGCTGCATCTGCCGCAGCGCACGATCGTCGGTCGACACGGCGATGATCGGAATGTGGAAGTTGTTCTGGCTCAAGTAACGCGCCCCGCCGCCGCGCTGCGACCACACGACGACAAACGCGGCGCCCAAATCGTTGGCGACGGTCCACACGCCGTGCGCCAGGCCGGCCGTGCGATACCGCGATTTGACCAGTTGCTCCGGCGGGCTTTCACGCGGCGGGAGCGACGCCAGATGCGCTTCCGTTTCCAGCGCGATCCTTCGCATCATCTCCACCGCCAGCACGGGATGCTGCCCCACCGCCGTTTCGCCCGAGAGCATCACCGCATCGGCGGCGTCGAGAATCGCGCCGGCCACGTCCGTCACTTCGGCCCGCGTCGGCGAGGGCGACTCGATCATCGATTGCAACATCTGCGTGGCGACGATACACGGCTTGCCATACGCCTGCGACGCCGCGATCAGTTCCTTCTGCACGATCGGCACGCGCGCAAGATCCATCTCCACGCCGAGATCGCCGCGTGCGATCATCACGGCGTCGGCCGTATCGATGATCTCGGCGCAGCGCTCCACCGCGCGCGGGCGCTCGATCTTCGCCACGATCGGCAAGCGCCACATGGGCTTGCCAATGCGCCCGACGCGATCTCGAATGCCCTCCGCCAGTTCGCGCACGTCGTTCGCCGACGACACGAAACTCAATGCCAGGAAGTCGACGCCGTGCGCCAGCGACCAGTCCACCAGTTCCCAGTCGCGCGGCGTCATGGCGCCCAGCGAGAGATCCGTATCCGGCAAGTTGATCCCCTTGCCCGATGACACGATGCCGCCGCCCGCGCCGGCGCTGGTAACGACGCACTGCACTTCGCCCCCGGAAACGCCGGTGGCGAGCATGCGAATGGCGCCGTCGTCGATCAGCACGCGCTGGCCCGGCTTCACTTCGTCCGCAATTCTGCTGAAGGTGCATCCAAGGCGCACGACGCCGGGCTTCACTTCTTCCGCGGGAATCGCCTTGGGCGCGATGCGCACCGTTGTGCCTTCCGCGAGCATCATGCCGTTGCCCGGCACAGCGCCCACGCGAATCTTCGGCCCGGGCAGGTCGCCCATCACCGCGACGGGTCGGCCGACGTTCTCGCCGGCAGCGCGCACCGCCGCAAGATTCTCCGCGTGCTGCTCCGCCGTGCCGTGACTGAAGTTCAGCCGAAACACCGACACGCCCGCTTCGATCAGCCGCGTCAGCACCGTAACGTCGGATGTCGCGGGCCCGACGGTGGCAATGATTTTCGTGAGCGGCATCCTCGCCGCCGGCGTGCTGCCCGACGCGGAATGGTGCTCGCCTTGACTCACTTGCGTGACGATCGCTCCGGGGGTGGGCGCCACTTTCGCCATGCCGTCATTATCGGCTGGCTGGGGCCGCTTCATCGGTTTGCATTGCGGCCGAGCTCGACGATTTTCTCATATTGCGCCCGGAAGAATCGCGTCATTTCCACGCGCATCTGCTGGGCCGGCTCCGCTTCGGTCGGCCAGAGTTCGGGTTTCTTCCACGCCCGCACCACGGTGCCCAGGTTGGTGTCATCCGCAAGGGGCACACGCTCGCCACCCTCGGCCATCGCCTCCGGCATGGCGTCGAAAAGCTGCAGCATCTCACGCAGGTGCGCGTCAGTGACGAGATCGGCGTCAATCAACCCTTGCGCACCGCGCGGATACGCCGGATGCGTCGCAATCGCGCGCCACGCTCGCTGCAGCCATTCGTGATTGTCCACCGCCATCGCCGAGAACACCGGCGCGATCAGGCTCCAATAATCCGGGTTCGCATCAATCGGCGCCGCCAGCGTGTACGGATCGACGTGATCGATGAAGCGACCGAAGTGGCGGTCGTACATCGATCGCAAGATCGGAAGCCGACGAAGCTCGTACCGCTCCGGCCCCAGCGCATCGGAACTCCCCGCGGGAAACTGCCACAGCGCCTGGCCTTCTTCGCTCAACGTGAACTCAATGAATCGCCGCGCCAGCTCGGGATCGGGGGCGCCGCGAAGCATGGCGATCGGGTCGGGATCAATCGCGCTTACGCCCGGCGGATCAACATAGCCGACGCGATTGCCGCTGCCCGTCTCGCGCATCGCCTGCGCTTCGAACCGGCCGAGGAAGTCGATGCACAGGCCCATCGCCGCCTCGCCGTGGCTCACCTCCGTGGGCACGCTCAAGGATTGGGCCGTGAACGATCGCGCATTCGCAGCAAGACGGCGGATAATCATCCACCCTTCGTGCCAGCCGTGCCGCTGCAGGATCGTGTCGAAGCTCTTCGTGATCGAACCGGAGTTTGCGGGATTGCCGACGCTCACCCAGCCGAGGAGCGCGGGATCGCAGAGATCGCGCCAGTAGAGTGGTTCGCTGACGCCGAGCGAGGTGAGCACATCGCGGTTGTAGACGATGCCGAAGGACGAGAGCGCCGTGCCGAACCAGTATTTGTCGGGGTCATAGAGGCGAGACGAACCGATCTGGTTCTCGCCGTACACGTCGTGCAGCCATTCGTCGGAGAAATCGACGGGCACGGTGATGGTGGTGGTGCGCACCTCGCCGCCGACGGTGACGCTGATGGGCTGTTTGAAGCGAGCGTATTCAAATTCGCCGCCGCCCATCACGAGGTCCGCCGCGCCGCCCGGCTCCTGACCAGATCGAAGCGCCGCGGTGAACTGCGCGACGAGCGTTCGACGGATCTCCGTCGTCCCGCCCGGCGCGTTCCAGATCACCTGCACTGGCTGGCCGAAGCGGCGCTCATGCCAGCGCGAGAACGCACGGCCGAACTCGTAGCGAATCTGCTCGTTGTGCGGCGTGATGATGATCAGACGCCGAGCGCCGGCAGCAACATCCGGAGTGCGCTCGCGCGTGATCAGCGGCACGCCAAGCAGCACCGCCATCGCCGCCACAATCGCCACGTGAGACCACTTCATGCCCACACGCTAGACGAGACCATCCAATCAGCCAAACGACGGTCTCGTGCGTCCTGTCCACGAAGTATGCAGCGATAACCCCCTTCCCCCTCTCCCCGAGGGAGAGGGGCAGATCGGTCTGGCGTCTTAGCGCAACCCCACCGCTTTGCCAATCTCATCCGCAAAGCGACTTGCCGCTTCTGTGATTCGTTGCGGCCACGATGGATCGTTCGGATCGCTGGCGTAGATCACGCTGCGACTGGCGGTGACGATGGCGCCGCGCCCGCCCGGGAGGAAACACGGCAGCACATCATCCACGCCGCCGCCTTGCGCTCCGTAGCCCGGCACGAGGAACACTTGCCGGGGCATCAGCTCGCGCAACCGCGCCGCATCCGCCCGCTTCGTCGCGCCGACGACCGCGCCGAGCGTGCTCAATCCGCGCTTGCCGACGTACTTCTCACCGATCTGCGCAACCTCGCGCGCCACGGCGTCCGCAACCGTTGCGCCGCTGGCGAGTTCGAGCGATTGCAGCGCATCACCCGACGGATTGCTGGTGCGAACAAGCGCGAACGTGCCCAGCCCCGCATCAAGAAACGGCTCGATGCCGTCGCTGCCGAGATAACTGTGCACGGTGATCCAATCGGGTCCGGGTGCGCCTTCCGCGCGAAACGCCTCGGTGGCGGCGGCGGCGTAATGAGCAGCCGAGATGCCGATGTCTCCGCGTTTGGCGTCGAGAATCACGCACAAACCGGCCCGCTTCGCACGAACGATCGAATGCTCAAGCGCCGCCACGCCCGCGGATCCAAATCGCTCGAAGCACGCGCTTTGAAACTTGACGCAGGGCACGATCCCCGCCACCGCCTCCACGACGCCCTCGCAAAACCGCTGCACCGCCGCGGCGCTTCCCGCCAGCGAACGCTCTCGCGGTTGCAGCGACGTCGGCATTCGTTCGAGCACGGGATCAAGCCCCACGCACACCGGCGCAGCCATCCGCTCCACCAGCTCGATCAGGTGATCTGCCGGATGGACGTTCGAGCCGCCGGCAAGTTGAGCGTGATCGCTGTTCATGCGGGCGACAAAGGTACAATGACTCGATGTACGACGCACCTCGCCATCTTCACCTCAAGCGTGATGAAGGCCTGACGGTGGATTGGCAGGACGGAAAGCGAAGCTTCTACCCGGTGGCGTATCTCCGCCGCATGTCGCCATCCGCGGAGCAGCGCGAGCTGCGCGAGCGCCTCAAGAAGAACCCGCTGACCGTGCTCCCCGCCACCTCCGCCTCGCTCAAGGGCCCGCTCATTGCCGAGGATGCCGAGCTGGTCGGGAATTACGCCGTGCGCATCCGCTTCTCCGACGGTCACGACACCGGCATCTATTCGTGGTCGTACCTGCGCGAGATCGATCCCGACAAACAACCGGAAAAGGACGCGGCGTCGTGAGCGAGGCCCGGCCGCACATGCAGCCGTGCGCCCTGCCTTTCGACCCGGCGGCATTCGGCGTGCCGCATCCGCGTCCATTCGCATGCAGCCTGCGCGTTGGCGATGAGCCGGCGAGCAACGTGGTCGGCCACGTGTCCAACATCGAGTACGTGCGCTGGATTGACCGCCTTGCAGAGCTGCACGCGGATGCGCTCGGCTTCACCCGCGCCGCGCTGCTCGCCACCGGCGCGATGTGGTTCGTCGGCCGGCATGAAATCGACTACCTCGCGGAGTGTTTTTCGGGCGATGAATTGGTCCTGCTCACGTGGGTGCGGTCGTTCAGCCGAGTGAAATCATGGCGGGAGTCGCGCATCATCCGGCCGAGCGACGGCACGGTGGTGTGTTCCGCTGTGACGCTCTGGGTGCTGGTTGATCTGGAAACCCGCCGGCCGAAGCGCATTGCGGCGGAGATGATCAGCCGGTTCGATCCGCTGGATGCCGCGCTGACCGACCGCGGCGCGTCCGCGGACCTTGCGGGAAGGACCTGACCGGTGCACGTGGCGCTTGTGATCGATGAAGAGCGGCTGGTGCGCGAGCACGGCGCGATCAATCGCCTGACGGTCGCGCTGCTCGGCGAAGGGTTGCAGATCACGCGCATCGTGCCGGAGTCGCTGCTGGATGTTGAGCCGCGGTACGAGCGGGTGATGTCGCTGTGCCGGCGCTACGGCGTGCTGTTCGACGTGCTGCCGTGGATGCGAAGAAGCCGCGTCACCACGATCACGGAAGACCTCGAGAACTCGCCCATCGAAATCGTGCACGTCATCGGCGAAAAAGGCTGGACGCTGGGGCTCGATCTTGGCCGCGCGTTCGATTGCCCGGTGACGATCGAACTCGACCAGGGCTCGCAAGTGCTGCGCGTACCGCGCGGCCGGGGCGGCAGGAACGTGGCGGCGTACATCGCGCCGACGTTGCCGATCGCCGAGGCGCTGCGCCTGCGCGTCGATTCTGATCTCGTGAGCTACGTGCCGGCCGGCGTCGCCATCGCGCCGCAGCCGCAGCACATCTTCGAGAACGCCGAGGGCAGCGTGGCGATTGCGATTCTCGGCAAGGCCTGCGAGCTCGGCGTATACCGCGCGATGCTCGATGCGCTGGCGCGGCTCTCCAAGCGATATCCGCAGTTGCAACTGTTTCTCGAGTTGCCGACGTCGCGCAGCCACGAAATCTGGCGGCATGCGCAGCGCGTGGGATTGCTGCCGCGACTCTCCGCCATGGGTCACGCGTCCGATCACCGGCAGCTCATCACGCGCTGCGATCTCGCGCTGCTTCCTGAATGTGGCGGCGTGGTGCGCAGCGTGCTGCTGGAACTCCTGGCACGCGGCATTCCCGTCGTCGCCACCGCCGACCCGTGGTTCGATTTCCTCATCGAAGGCGAGACGGCAGCGATCGTCAGCGGCCTCGATGTCGATGAATGGGACAAGCGCATCGCGGCGCTGATCGAGCATCCCGAAATGGCGCGAGCCCATGGCCTCAAAGCGCGGGACTGGGTGGCGGCCAACCGCCCTTCCAGCGCCCAGGCAGCCGCATTGATCGACACGCTCACCCAGGCGGTCTCCGGCTCCGCGCTGCCGTTCGTCGCCCCGGCGTGAGCGATTGACGATCGCCTCGGCCAAGCGCGTCACGGTCCCTGGCCAGGCGAAAAAATCTTCGAAATACGTCCGAGAACACGCGAAAAAGTTTGGGATTTCGTGCGGGAGGTCCGACGAATGGGGTCGGAGGGTGACCTTCCCAAGCATCTTTCTCCCCTCCGCCCCGTTGAAGCGCAAGCTCCAACGGGGTATTTTTTTCGAGGGCAGGCGGCCGTGAAACGCGGCGAAGCTGGTTCCCATGAACTTTGCGGAACTGCGAGCACGTGGCGGTCGTCTGACCAGAGAGCATGTCTCGGCCGCGCCCACGACGGCGCGGCGCCTGCCTTGACCGGCAGGGCTTGAACTCGTCCAATATCCGCCTCGCCCGGCCACGTGTTGCTGCCGGCGTGCGTGCTGGGATATCGTCTTGTCGGGCCAACCGCGCCGTGAGCGGCGCTTTACTTAGGGGTTTCTCCAATGTTGAAGAAGGCACTGATGATCGGTTGCGTCGCCGTGTGCGCCGTGGCGCTCACCGCCTGCGATGATTCGAATTCCGTCGACCTGCCGCCGGATTCCGCGGCTCCGCTGGATGAGGGCATCAAGCCGTTCACCCCGCCCGAGCCCGGTCAGATTCCGACCATGCCGGCGCCCGGTTCGGACCTCAAGAAGAGCTCCACCGGCGGGTAATCACGACCCACACGGAGCCGTTGGCGAGAGTCAGCGGCTCCGCTTGTTTTGGGGCGCATCACTCACCGACCGTTGCAACGCTCGAATGCGACGTCGCTGTCGGCCGGTCCACGAAAAAGAAAACCGCCGACAGGAGAAATCTCACCATCGGCGGCGGGTGGATGGCTGGTTCGGTGTGGCTTGCCGGAAGCGCCGTGGCGCAGCAAGCTTCTCACCTAATATGGCGATCGCGCGTGCGCGCAGCAACCTTTTTCTCGCAACTTTGACGCGATTCTCGCGCGGACCGTGCGGACCATGACGCCCGGCCCCCAGTCAGCCGCGCAGCAATTGTTTCAGCTCGTCCAGCCCGCGGCTAAGTGTCCTTTCATTCACCGCAAAGCTGACGCGGAAGTGCGTGTCCCGCCGGCTGAACACCTTGCCCGGAATGACGAGCACGCTTCGCTCCAGCGCCCGATCCGCAAACGCTGAACTCGTCATGCCGAGCCGCTCGGGCACTTCGATGAACGAATAGAACGACCCGCCGGAGTGCACGATGTTCGCCACGTCGCCGAGCGCCTGCTCCACCATGTCCCGCCGCCGGGCGTACGCCTCAACATAGGAACTCATGTCGAGCTCGTAGGCGTGCACCAGCGCGTGCTGGGAGACCGACGGAGCGCACACGAAGGAATACTGCTGCAGCTTGATGATCTGATCGATGATCGGCCTCGGGCCGGCGATATAGCCCATCCGCCACCCGGTGCAGCCATATGTCTTGCCGAAGCCGCGCACAAGCAGCACATTCTGGCTCACGCGGGCCGGGCTCGGGCATCGGCCGTCCTCCCGGGCGTCCGCAAAGGTGAATTCGTCGTAAATCTCGTCGCTGATGATCATCACGCCGCGGCGTTCGCACAGATCCACGATGTCGCGAAGCTCACGGCCGGTGAGCACCACGCCCGTGGGATTGCCCGGCGAGTTGAGGCACAACAGCTTTGTTCGCGGGGTGATCAGCGGCTCGATCCGCTCCGCCGTCATGCGGAAATCGGGGTACAGGTCGCAAAACACGTTCGTCGCCCCGCACATCGTGGCGATCGCGGGATACACCACGAAGTACGGATCGGGCACGATCACCTCGTCGCCCGGATTGAGGAGCGCCATGCCCGCGAGGAGCAGCGCTCCGTTCGTGCCGGACGTGACCGCGAGCCCGAGTTCGTCGGAGTCGAACAACGACCAGCCGACGTCGCGCTGCAGGTGGTCCATGATCGCCTTGCGGAGCGGCTCGATGCCCTGCGTCACGGTGTAGCCGTTGTGGTCGTCCTGGATGGCTTTGATGGCCGCCTGCTTGATGCGATCCGGCACGGGGAAGTCCGGCTGGCCGATGGACAGGTTGATCGGATCGCGCAGTTTTCGTCCGAGCTCGAAGACCCGCCGGATTCCCGAGGTGTCGATCGCCGCGCTGCGTTTGCTGATCAGGCTCTTGTAATCGAAGGCGCAGATAGTCATGGATCCTTCCAGGTGCTGGTGCATCCTGCCCCGGAAGTGTAGCGGCACGTTGCGAAATGGGTGGAGCGGCGGCGCAGCGGGCAAACACGCTGTCTGCTCGCTCAAGTCATGGCGGGCCCGGCCGCGCTCGCCCGTGCGTTTACTTCTTGCCTTCAGCCTTCTTGGCGGGCGCCGCAGAAGCCGGGGTCGCTGCACCGGCAGCAGCGCCTTCGGCGCCTTCAGCCTTCTCGGTCTTCTTCTTCTTGGTGGCGACCATGCGGTTCGCCACCTTCACCAGACCGATCGGCGACTGCGTTTCAGGATCAAACATGCCCTTCTCGCGAAGCTTCTGGATGCGCTCCGCTCGCGTCAGCACGTTCCGGTGCTGGTTGAGGGCGCTGGGCTTGGTCTTGAGGCTGCGATGAAGGCTCATATCGAAACAACTCCTGAAATCTGGGCCGGACATGGTAGCACCAAGGGCCCGCGGCGTCTCGCCAACCGGACACACGTTTCCCGCTGAAAACTCCCCTTCTCCCCGAGGGAGAGGGGGGCGCGTGTTTCAGCCGTCGTATCGCTGCAGGATGAAGCTGCTCAAGTCGTCCGAGCCGGGTTCCTGTTTGTCCCACCTCTGGCCGACGTCGAGGATCATCCGCTTGAACTGGTCCGCTACCTCGGACTTCAGCGCCTCGCGGTCAAACCCCGGGAGCAGAATCACCTGCCGGAGGCTCGGCTTGCCGCGGGCCGGCACCACGTACGCCGCCAGGCCATGCTGCCTGCAGAACGTGGCCAGCCGCATCGCGCCCTCGTGGTGCGTCGTGGCGAGAACGTGATAGTTGAGGCCGCGCTGGCGTGGATCGGACTCGATCGGCCCCAGCTTCGACACGTCAATCGACAGCAGCGCCGCCGTCTTCGGGGTCGTACTCGCGGTGTTGCCGCCGCTCGGGCGCGTGGTGTTCGCCGGCGGCTTGCCGGCTTCGTTTAGCAGCGGCCGTGCGAGCGGATCGTTCACCGCAAACCCGGGCGTCGGGATCACGGGCTCGTCTGTTCCTGTGTCGCCGCGTGTGAAGCCGAACATGTACGCAATCACCACGATGATCAGCACCGCGGGAATCACGAGGAACACGTATCCCACCGGAATGCGGAGCGCGTGACCGGCGCGCAGGCGATCAAGCCACGTCAGCGCCGGCATGCTCGTCGCAGCGCTGTGGTCGTCCTCACCATCATCATCGCTGCGAACGATGGCGGGCGGCGGCTGGGCAGGACTGTAAATCCGCTGCCCTTTCATCAGTTCATACAGCGCCGGCTTGGAACGCTTGCGCGGCTGCATCACGATCGCCCCCCTTCCGACTTCGCCCCCAGCGCGATCACGCTCGCCACGGCGTACAGATCCGTGTGGCTCAAACTGCACCGCCAATCGACGATGCCGAGTTGCACTGCAATTTCCGCGCACTTGCCGGACAGCGCGATCGACGGCTCACCCATCGGCGACCGTCGCACTTCCACGTCCTGCCAACTGATGCCATCGCGCCACCCTGTGCCGATGGCCTTCAGCACCGCTTCCTTGGCAGCGAAGCGCGCCGCGTAACGCTCGGCCCGGCGGCGCGAACCGTCTTCCGCGTACGCTCGCTCCATCGGCGTGAAACATCGCTCCACGAACCGGCCGCCGTGCTCATCGAGCATCTCTGCGATCCTGGCCGTCTCCACCAGGTCGATTCCATGGGCGATGACATTCATGGCTGCCGGATGATACCGCGCGACGCTGGCGAGGTCAGTCGATTCGCGAAGCGACGTGGCGTCTTGCGGCGGAAATCCGCAGGCATCCAAGCTGTCGTACACTGTCTTTCATGGCGGGCGCGCACGAAGTCGAGGCAGTGCACATTCGGGGCGGATCGGTGCGGTGTGCCGTGCTCACCATCTCCGACACGCGCACGCTGCAGACCGACGACAGCGGCCGGCTCATCAGCACGCTCCTCAACGAAGCCGGCTTCCCCGTGGCGGAACGCGATCTTGTCCCCGACGAGGCGGACCGCATTCGCAGCACGCTGGAGGCGTGGGCCTCGCAGGCGAAGCCCGGCATTGACGTGATCCTCACCACGGGCGGCACGGGCATCAGTCGCCGCGACACGACGATCGAAGTGGTCAGAGGAATGCTCACCGCCGAACTCGAAGGCTTTGGCGAGTTGTTCCGTATGTTGAGCTACCAGCAGGTGAAGTCGGCTGCGATGCTCAGCCGAGCCGTGGGCGGGCTCATGGCGCGGCCGGCGGACCAGGGCGGCGACACCTTCATCTTCGCCATGCCCGGATCCGTGAACGCTGTGCAAACCGCGATGGCCGGGCTCATCATCCCGCAACTCAAGCACCTTGCGTGGGAGCGACGGCGTTGAGCGATGGAACGCCCACCATCGACGTGCAGCTCATGCGCGGCCCGGTGCGCGATGAATCCTGGGCCCCATTTCCGCAGCCCGCTGGCGCCGAGTGCGTGTTCCTCGGCCGAACGCGCGCGGAGACGCATCCGCAAAACGGGAAGCTGACGAAGCTGCGCTACGAGGCCTACGAAGACATGGCGCGGCGGCTGCTCAACGATCTCGCGCAGGAAGCCGTGACGATGTTCGGCTGTCTTGCGGTGCGCATCCATCACGCGATGGGTGATGTTCCGGTCGGCGAAGCAAGCGTGTGCGTGAACGTGGTGTGCGGTCACCGCGCGAAAGCGTTTGAAGCGTGCCGGTTTCTCATCGACTCGCTCAAGGAAAGCGTGCCGATCTGGAAACAGGAAGTCTGGGAGCGAGGCTCGACGTGGTCAAAGGGTGAAACGTCCCCCTCTCGCTCGCACCGTCACGAACAGCCCGGCGAATCAGCACAGAGAGATTGAGCCATGCGCGCCGCCGCTCGATTGATGGACGTTTCGTTCTGGCTTGGCCTGATCGCGTGGGTGAGCGCGCTGGTGACAGCCGGCATCAGCGCCGCGATGGCATTTCCGACGATGCATGAATTTGCTGTCGAAGTGCCGAAGTTTCGGGCGCTGGATGCCAGCGAGCATTGGTCCATTGCGGCCGGTCTGTTAATGGAACGCATCTTCACGCTGACGGACATGATTCAGCTTGTCGCGGCGCTGCTGGTGATCGTCGGCCTCGTTGGGTCGCTCGCGCTCGGTTCCCGGCGGAGGCAGCGGATCAGCGGCGTGCTTCGCGCGCTTTGCGTGCTCGGCGCCGCGGGGCTGCTTGCGTACAGAATCTTGGTACTCGCGCCGTCGATGAACGCTTCGCTGCACAGCTACTGGAACGCAGCCGAGGCGGGCAAGATTGATGTGGCGATGCGGCACCGGGCGGACTTTCAGGCGGCGCACCCGACGGCCAGCCGCATCTACGGCGTGATGTTCGCCATGCTCATCGCTGGGGCCGCCATCACTGCGTGGTCGCCGCCCACTCCGAAGGTGAACGATCGCGCCGCCACTGACCTGCAGGAACCCGAGCTTGTACGAAAGATGAGACGCTGACATGGCCAAAGCGACCAAAGCGCCCGCAAGGAAGAAGACCAGTCGTGGCGCCGCAAAGAAGCCGACACCGGCCGCGAAGGCGCGAGCGCAGCGGCTGTACCACGCGCTTCTCAAACGCTATCCCGACGCCCACTGCGAGCTTGATTTCAAAACGCCGCACGAATTGCTCATCGCGACGATCCTCTCGGCGCAGGCCACGGACGTCGGTGTGAACAAAGCCACGCCCGCGCTCTTCGCGCGCTTCCCGACGCCGGCTGATTACGCCAGGGCCACACCGGAAGAGATCGAGCCGTATGTGAAATCGCTCGGCTTCTTTCGCATGAAAGCCAAGGCGGTGCATGAAGCGATGAAGGCGGTGACGGAGCGCTTCGGCGGGCGCGTGCCGGACACCATGGAAGAATTGCTCACGCTGCGCGGCGTCGCGCGGAAGACCGCCAACGTCGTGCTCGGCAACGCGTTTGGAAAGAACGAGGGCGTCGTCGTGGACACGCACGTCATTCGCCTCGCCAACCGCATGGGCCTCACCACGCATACCGATCCGGCAAAGATCGAACAGGATCTGATGGCGCTCTTTCCGCGCGAACAATGGACGATGCTTAGCCACCTGCTCATCTGGCATGGCCGGCGCGTGTGCAAAGCGCGAAACGGGCTGTGCGCCGGGGACGCCATCTGCCGGGAGTTCTGCTCGAACGCGAAACCGGCGAAGACCGCAGCCCGCCCGACCAAGCGTGCAACGAGCAAACCGGCGACGAAGAAGACGTTGGCTCGTCGCTAGTCTTCATACGGAATCTGCTCGACGATCCACCGCGCGACGCCGAACCCGCCGAGCTCGCTCACATACGTTGCCCCGCCGCCGACGCGCAATTGATAAAGCGTGATGATCGGTCCGGGGAGGCGAAGTTCCGCTTTCACTTGCGGCACGGTCGCGTCGCCGCTCAACACCGTGATGCCGTGATCATGGCCGATCCAGATGTCGCCATCGACGCTTGCAATGCAATGCATCGCTTCGCCGGTCGGCGGCGCGTAGGTGTAGCCGCCGCCGGAAAACGTGACGCGCAGCGATTGATTCGAATCATCGAGTGATGCATTGCCGCGGAGTGTGCGAACCTCGCGAGGCGGATCGATGGGTTGCATGACGCTTCGTTCCGCCATGGTGACGCCGCGCTCGATTTCGTAGAGCCAGTGGCCTTCGTGACTTCCCGCCAGCACGAAGCGGCCGTCGTACGTCGAGTTCTCCAACCGGCTGGCTTCACGCTTCGTGCCGATGAACGCGTCGCCGGGCCCGGATTCGTCCTGCTTGATGCGGTAGATGGAGCGGCCGAAGGTCCCCGCGATGGCGAGGTAATTCTCACGCAGCGGCGCCACATCGCGAGCGCCGAACACCGCCACGCGCAGCGTCTCTTCGAGATCATCGCCGCTGGCGCGGTACGCCACGATCGCATCGTCGGTCACGATCCACAGGGTGTCGCCGATCGCGCGGACCGCGTGCACCGGCGCAAGAAAACTCTTTCTGCACAGTTCGCGCAGGTCCGGCCCCATCAACCCGACCACCGACGCTTCCGTGCCGTTCCATCGAAACGCCACGCGCGATGGACCACCAAGCGCCGGCGTGAGCGCTATCACTTCATTCGCCGAGCCGAGATAGCGCAGCTCCGGCACGCTCACAATGCGGCGGCCGACGGTAACCGCAAGTCCGAGCGGCGTAGTGACGACGCTGCCGAATGTTTGATCGCTCGTCACAACAGGCAGCACGCCAAGCGCGATGGACGCAGGCTCGTTGCGTGATGGCTTCGCGGGTGTCATTTGCGCCGGGAGAATCTGCACGACGCCGCCTCGGCCGGAGACGTACACGCGGCCGTCCGCAATGGATATCGCCTGCGGGCTGATGCCAAGGTCCTTCGCCTTCCACCGGCGCGTTTCACGCGGCGACCACGGGTCATCGATCGCGCATTCGATCACCTGGTCGTCGTCAAGCAGCACGTAGAGCGACGTGCCGAGCAGTTCGACGTCCGTCGCCGGGCCGCATGAACCGAACTTGCCGAGCTCGATGGTGTCGATCAGGTTCGCGCCGTCGGCTCCAACATTCGTGCGGTCGTCGAGCACGAGCAATTCGTTCGAGAATGTCTGGTACCACGTGCCGTCGTGCACCAGCGTGCAATAGTGCGTACCGCCGACGTGGCTGGTGACCGTGAGTTCGCTGCGTGTCGGCGGTGGCGTTTCATAAGGATTCGGGGTGGATTTGCAGCCGTGCAGCGAAGCGGCCATCGCAACCCCCACCACTGCCGCCGCGCTGTGCCGAACCCCGCCTGCTCGCCGCCCGATGTGATCTCGCTTGTGCATCCGCATTCACCTTCCCTGTCAGCGTACCATCATGCACGGTTCGGCTGAAACGACACGCGGTTGCGAGGCATGGCGAAGAAGCGCACAACGTCCGACGGCAATGCGGAGCGGATCACGGCGATTGAGCCGTTGCCGCGCGACCCCACCCGCCGGCGAATCCTCGTTGGCGACAAACCCGCCGCGACGCTGTTGGACCACGAAGTCGATCGCCTCGGCCTGCGCGTCGGGATGGCGTGGACGCCGAAGCTGGCAAAGGACGTCGAGGCCACCATCACCCGCGGCAAAGCCCACGTGAAGGCGCTGGCGATGCTGGGCCGGCGCGCGTGTACGCATGGCGAGATCACCGCCGGTTTGCTCAAAGCCGGCTTTGATGAGGCGACCGCACGCGCCGTCGCCGATGAACTGCGCGAGCAAGGGTGGATCGACGAAGAAACGCTGGCTCGCGACTCCGCCCGCGCCATGACGCGCCGCACCGTGTGCCTCGAAGTCATTGCGGAGAAGCTGCGTGCCCGGCAGGTGAACGAGTCGCTGGCGGAAGCGGCGGCCGTGGACGCGCTTGCCGATGTCGATCGCGTGGAGCGGGCGGCGGCGTTCATTCGCCAGAAGCTGGCGGGGAAGCGCGGCGCGCCGGGCAAGGCGGAGCTGCGAAAGATCGTCAGCGGCCTCGCGCGCCGGGGATTTGATGACGACGATGTTCGCAGTGCGTTCCGCAGCTTGAAGATCAATATCGACGATGTGACGGGCGACGGGCTGGATTGATCGCCCGTGTGCAGTCGCCGGCGCGGAAACTGAAACCGGCACCGGCCGGGCCAATACCAGATGCAGGGCGTCGAGGGAGGTCATGATGACCAGACCGCTCTGTGTTGCCATCCTCGCGGCCACGGCATGGATGTCGATCTGGCTCGGCGGTTGCGACGATTCGCATGCAATTGCCGCGCTTGCGGGAACGCGACAAGGCGATCGCCTTGCCGACCGCACGAGCGACGGCGCGCCGCATCTCGCGCAAGCGGAAAGGAACATGCGTGCCGTGCCGGGATCACAACTGCGCGGCGGCATGCTGGACGGCGAATCCGCGGCAGCGTTCGGTCTCGGCGTGGCTTTGAGCGCCGCAGTGACGGACGACGGCACGCTGCGAGCGGATCACCTCGATTCTGCGCTCACCATTGAATTCCTCGAACACGCCATCGAAGCCTACAGCTCGCTCGACGTGCCCGCGGATCCAGCAGCAAGGCTCGTGTTCTATTGCAATGCGTACAACGCCAACGCGCTTTCGATTCTGTCGATGCTCGCCATGCAAGGGAATGCGGCCGGTGACGGCGCGGCCGAGGCGCTGACCGATACGCAGCAGTTCGGTGCGCAGCCTGTCCTCATCGCAGGCGAAACGCTGACCATGCAGGAACTGCGCGAAGAAAGAATCCTCGCGCTCGGCGATCCGCGTGTCCTGGCCTATCTCATTCACACGGATGGCGACAGGGTGCGCTGCTCCCGTTCGCCGCTTTCAACAGCCGCGGTGGATGCCCAGCTTGATGCACTGTGCAGGGCGTGGGTACGCGACGGCGCGGCAGGCATGATCGTTCGCGGCGAAGTGCAGCCCGGCTCGCTGCTCGCCAGGTACGCCAGCGCCTTTGAAGGCAGCGCCTTTGGCGACGTCGCAACGTTCCTCAAGCGATACGCCACGCCGGCCAGCCCCGTCGCCATGGAAGCCATCAGCGCCGAAACCAGCGGCTGATTGACGGCCTCCGCCGCGTTGCCTGATTTTGGATAAGCTGCGCGGCCGCATGCTCCGCTACCGCCTGATCTTCGGCACATTGCTCATCGCAGGTCTGCTCGGCTTTGTCGTGCTCGACGACTGGCTCGACACCGTCCACCTGCGCGGCTGGATGCGCGAACTCTTCGGGCATCGCGAGCATTTCCCGCGCGGCCTGGCGATGTTCCTGCTCTGCATCTTCGTGGTGGCGCCTTTGAGTTCCTACGAACTCGCTCGCATCGTTCGCGCCAACAACATCGCGGCTCGCACATGGCTCATGACGATGGCGTCGATCTTCGGCATCGTCTTGAGCTACAGCATTCCGATGGACACGGAAGCGCCGGCCGCCACCGCGATCGTCGCCACGGGCATGATCCTCATGTTCGTGGCGTCGCTGCTCACGTTCAGTCAGAACAAGAACGTCCAGGGCGTGGTGGCGGCGGCGGGCGCGGTCGTCTTTGCGATGGTGTACCTCGGCTTCATGCTCGGCTTCTTCCTTGCGCTGCGGCGGTGGCACTCGGCGTGGCTCATCATCGGCATCATCCTCGTGACGAAGTCGTGCGACTCCGGCGCGTACTTCACCGGCCGGGCAATTGGCAAGCACAAACTGATCCCGTGGTTGAGCCCCGGCAAGACGTGGGAAGGCTTGTTCGGCGGCATCGTGGGCGCCGTGCTCGCGGGATGGCTCCTCGCATTGGCCAGCCGGTGGCTTCCGGAACACGAAGTCGTGCCGGTGTGGCTGGGGATGACGGCCGGCGCGATCTTCGCCGTCGTCGGCCAGCTTGGCGACCTGACGATGAGCCTTTTCAAGCGTGGCGCGGGCATGAAGGACTCTTCGCAGATTCTCCCCGGTCTGGGCGGGGTGCTGGATGTGATGGATTCGCCGCTGATGGTGGCCCCGGTGGCGTATTGGCTGTTTACGCTGGCGTGGCCGCGATGACGCCAATCATCGCCGCCGCGCGGTGAGCGTGCTAGACTGATGGAAAGGCCTTGATGCCGACAGGATGCTCCATGACGCTGATGGAAACCATGCTCAACCTCTTTCACGTGGATGCGCAGGTCCGCGGGCTGCGCACCCGGCTTGACGTAGCCCGCCGCTACCTCGACGCCCAGCAGCGTCAGCTTGACGACCTCGAAACGCAGCGCCGCGAGCTGACCACGCGTCAGAAGCAAACACAGGCGACGATCGGCACGATCGAAGTCGAGACGAAGGCCCTCGACGAGCGCATCGAGAAGCTCCGCAACGAACTCAACAACGCGGTCACCAGCAAACAGCACAGCGCCTTTCTCACCGAACTCAACAACGTCAAGGCCCAGAAGGCGCAGCTCGAAGAGAAAATGCTCGCCGAGATGGAGCGCATCGAAGAGATCAAGGCTCACCTCGAGAAGCTGCAAGCGCAGGTGGCGGAACGCACGAAGGTGCGCGACGTCGCCAAGCACGAACTCGATGAGCGACAGGCGGAAGTCGGCCAGCGATTGACGGAACTGGAAGCCGAGCGAGCGACCGCCGCCGCCCAGATCCCGCCCAAGGAACTCGAACTCTTCGACAGCCTTTGCGACGTCTACGACGGCGAGGCGATGGCCGCACTCGAAGAAGTCAGCAAGCGGCACCGTGAATACGCCTGCGCCGCGTGCAACATGAACCAGCCGTTTGAGAACGTGTCGGTGCTGCTCCGCGGCGCCGACCGCATCGTGCGCTGCGCCGCCTGTGGCCGCATCCTCTACATGCAGGACGCCGTCCGCGGCTCGCTGGCAAAGAAGTAAGCGCGCGAAAGGGTGGGCACGGCCCACCGGTTGACAGACAGCGCATGATCACGTTTCGGTGGGCGGTGCCCACTTTACGCGATGACACACAGGCGAGACGCCTGTGCCATCGCGAAGACCACCCAACGCGCGGCATGTCGACTTTTAGACCATTCAACCCTTCGACTTTTCGCGGCAACGCCGCGCTCACCGGCCGTCGCTGAACAGTTCCGCCTGGTTCGGCAGGTTGACGTGCAGCGACTGCAGTTCGCTCAATTCGTGCGCGAACTCTTCCAGGTTGCGGAACTGGTAGTACTCGCTGGCGAAGCGGATGTACGCGATGGGGTCGATCTGCTTGAGCCTTGCCGCGATGCGACGCCCGATCTCGATGCTCGGCACTTCACGGTCGAATTCGCGGTGCACCTGCTCTTCGACTTCGGCGACCAGCCGCACCTTCACGGGCTCGGCGATCGGCCGTTTCCCGCACGCCGCCTGGATGCCGCGGAGCATGCGCTCGGGATCAAACGGTACGCGGCTGCCGTCGCGCTTGACGACCATCAGCCGCGCCGTCTTCTCGACACGCTCATACGTGGTGTACCGCCGCTCACAGGCGAGGCATTCGCGGCGGCGACGAATGGCCGAGCCCCCCTCCGAGGCCCGGCTGTCGATCACCTTGTCGTTGTCTTTGCCGCAATAGGGACAGATCACGCCGCCGCCTCACCACAGAGCCGAGATACAAGATTCGGCCCCATGATAGGCCGGCCCACGACTGGTTGTATCGTGGGTGACCAGCCGAGCTCTGTCAACACGGCTCCCGCTCGTTTTCAGCAATCTGCCGCCCCGCCAGCTATTTCAAGCTCGGAAGATCGGGCTTCACGCCCTGGTTCACCGGGCTCACCAGCAGCGTGTGAAGCTTCGTGATGGGCATCAGTTCGATGTGGCCGTCCAGAAACAGCACGGCGACCTCTTTCCCTTGAGCGAACATCGCGCGGTCAATGCCCACCACGCGCTTCGCCCAGTCGCCTTCAGCATCCGACTTCAAAATGGCATCGAAATCAATCCAGTAGTCCCGGCCATCGGGTGCGGGACCAGCGGCAGACTTCTCCGCGCCCGGCTTGAGCATGCCGCCCTCGATGAGCTGCTGAATGCTCGTGAGCGGCGCCTCGTTCGCCTGACCCCAGATCTGTACCGCCATGTGGATGTTGCGAAGCTGCGACATCGCGAGCTGCGACATGGCATGGTGCGCGCGTTCCTCGTCAGTGGGTTGCGGCATCACGTTTGGTTCGCTGGCATGGCCCTGCGCGCCGGACATCGGCTCCGCGCTGCCGCGCGAAAGCTCCTGCAGCACCCACGCCACTTTCTCATGCGTGCGCAGCGGCGCGTTGACGAACATGCGGCCGCTGACAATCCGAAGCTGCGCAAGATCGCCGCCGTTCGCCTGCCACTGGTCGGGCTCGATGAGTTCCTGAATGACGCTGCCGATTTCGGCCGTGGCCCATTCATAGCTCACGTGATAGTGATCGAGCATCTTTTCGATCACCGGCTCGATGTCGTAGCAGGCGAGAATGCGTTCGCGCATGCTGAAGACGACCTTGCGATCAATCGTCAGCAGTTTGCCCTCGAGGCGCCAGTCAATGCCGTTCCAGGCGTCGTCGTACCGATTGGAGAATTCGGTGAGGATTTGATACGCGGTCACCCGCTCGCCGCTGATGCCGACCGGCTCATCCGGCTTCATGCCTGCCTCGGCGATGCTGTTCCAGTCCACCGACACCGCCAGTTGATCCGTGTCCGCAATGGCCTTGATGATCTGCCGCGCCGACATCTCCGGCGACACGCGCAGCGTCACGCTGTTCAAGGTGTCGACGGCTGCAGCGCGAGCGGCGGGCGCTTCGAACACCGCGGGCGAACCCGGCGAAGGCTGTGGCGTGCTGATGATGGCTGCGGCGGTGATGATGGCTGCAGCGCCGAATCCGATGAACGCGCCGTTCATGATCATCCTCCTTCGTGGATACCGGTTGGCGGAACGGAATTGCTCCGCAAGATCAGCCGCTTCTCCCAGTTCGCTGATGGCCTGACGCATGGCGAGATCGCGATCGAGGCCGGCGAGCATGAGATCGCGAACGCGGTCCGTGAGATGACTGCGAAGTTCCTCGCGGATCGCGATCTTGTGGGCGTGCGGCAAGTTCAGAAGACGATCGAAGAGATCGAGCCAGGAATCGACGGTGGCCGGCGCTTCATCGGATGATGATCGCGCAGCGTTCACGACTGATCTCGTTCGTTCGCGGAGCTTCATGTTGCGGGCTCGCTGTCCGTGCCGGGCAGAAACGCCTCGAGCAGCCGCTGATAGCTGCGATGCGATGCGATGCGCTGCTCGAGCTTCTTGCGGCCTTTGGCGGAGAGGCGATACCACTTTCGCTTCCGGCCGGCTTCGCTGACGTTCGTGTCGGATTTCACTTCATCCCAACTGGCGACGAGCAGTTTCTGCACTTCGAGCTTGTGGAGCAGCGGGTACAGCACGCCGGGCGTGAGGCGAATCTTGCCATCCGTGCGGGCCGCGACTTCCTTGCTGATGGCGTAGCCGTAGAGCGGGCGATCCGCGAGCACGGAAAGCACGAGCAGGTCGGCATGCTGGCGGACGAAATCGGACGTGGGCATCGCAGGCTCCAAGCGAGGCGTGTGGCCGTCCCCCGTTCAATATATCGCCATACGATACATCCGGTTCCAAGTGATGTCAAGTTTTCTTTCCATTGATTGACCACCGCCGTATTGCCGATATCCTTCCCCGCGATGATTCGCTTTGCAGCCAGCGCGACGACCGCCACGACGACCCGCGACCCGGGCTGACGCTGTGCTGCGCAACGATGGACGATGAGGCAGGCACGGCGGAAGCCGGGCCTGTTTTTCGTTTTGAGCCGATACACTCCCCTTCACGATTGCCGCGAGACCCCTGCCATGCCACGCATCACACTGCCCGACGGGAAAGTTCTGGAGTTCGACAAGCCGGTGACCGCCGGCGAGGTGGCCGCCACAATCGGCGCCGGCCTTGCCAAAGCCGCGATCGGCGCCCGCATTGACGGCGAGCTGCGCGATCTTTCCACGGTCATCGATCACGACGCGAAGATTTCGCTCATCACTGCGGTCGACCGCAAGACCGGCGAGTCGTCGCCTGATGCGCTCTATCTCATCCGCCACAGCGCCGCGCACGTCATGGCGGAAGCCATCCAGAAACTGTTCCCCGGCGTGCTGCTCGTGTACGGCCCGCCCGTCGAGGACGGCTTCTACTACGACATGTACGTGCCGCAGGAATCGCCGATTTCGAGCGATGATTTTGAGAAAATCGAAGCGGAGATGGCGAAGATCGTCGCGGAGGATCGGCCGTTCACCCGGTACGAAATGCCGGCGCCGCAGGGCATCGAGAAGCTCAAGCAGGAAGGCAGCAAATACAAGCTCGACAACGCGGAGCGGGCGATCGAAGCCGGCTCGGATTGCTTGAGCTGGTACGTCACCGGCAACGTCGGCAAGAACTGGGAAGACCTCTGCCGCGGCCCGCATGTGCCTTCAACCGGGCGCATCCCGCAAGGCGCGTTCAAGGTGATGTCGCTCGCTTCGAGCTATTGGCATGGCGATGAGAACAGCGATCGCCTGATCCGCGTGTACGGCACCGCGTTCGCCACGCCCGAGCAACTGCAGAAGCATCTCACCCAGCTCGAAGAAGCGAAGAAGCGCGACCACCGCGTCATCGGCAAGAAATTGCACCTCTTCCACGTCGATGATTCCGTCGGCCAGGGTCTCATCCTGTGGACTCCAAACGGCGCGGTGATTCGCCAGGAACTGATGAACTTCATCGGCGCGGAGTTGCGGCGTCAGGGGTACACCCAGGTGTTCACCCCGCACATCGGCAAGCTCGATCTGTATCGCACCAGCGGGCACTTCCCCTACTACCAGGAAAGCCAGTTCCCGCCGCTTGTCGACCGCGAGACTCTCGAAGCGCTCGGGCCGCAGTGCTCATGCGCCGAGCTGTCGAACAAGATCAAGACCGGCGAGATCGAAGGCTACCTGCTCAAGCCAATGAACTGCCCGCATCACGTGAAGATCTACGCGTCGCAGCCGCGCAGCTATCGCGACCTTCCCGTGCGCCTTGCGGAGTTCGGCACCGTGTATCGCTGGGAGCAGTCGGGCGAAGTGAACGGCATGACCCGTGTGCGCGGTTTCACACAGGATGACGCTCACCTCTTCTGCCTCGAAGAACAGGTGGCGGGCGAACTGCTCGGCTGCATCGAGCTCGTGAAGATCATCTTCGACACCCTCGAAATGCACGACTTCCGCGTGCGCGTCGGCCTGCGCGATCCCGACAGCTCGAAGTACGTCGGCGACCCCCGAAACTGGGATAAAGCGGAACAGGCCTGCCGGGACGCAGCGAGAAGTCTCGGCCGGGCGTTCAGCGAGGAGCCCGGCGAGGCGGCGTTCTACGGCCCGAAGATCGACTTCATGGTGCGCGACGCCATCGGGCGCGAGTGGCAGCTTGGCACCGTGCAGGTCGATTACAACCTGCCCGAGCGGTTCGATCTCACCTACACCGGCGCGGACAACAAACCGCACCGGCCGGTGATGATCCACCGCGCGCCGTTCGGTTCGTTTGAGCGGTTCATCGGTTGCCTGATCGAGCACTACGCCGGCGCGTTCCCGACATGGCTCGCGCCGGAGCAGGTGCGTGTGCTGCCGATCAGCGAGAAGACCGCGGCGTATGCCCGTGACGTTTTGGCGCAGCTCGCGCAACTTGGCGTGCGGGCGACCATTGATGAGTCCAACGAGCGCGTGCAGGCGAAGATTCGCGAAGCCAGCGAAATGAAGGTGCCGTATCTGCTCGTCGTCGGCCCGCGCGACGAGGAGCAGCGCGCTGTGAGCGTCCGCGCCCGCGGCATCCAGCGCGACCTCGGCGCCCTCCCACTTGAATCGTTCCTCGAATCGATCAAGAACGAAATCGCCAGCCGGGGCAAGACATCGGTTGTGACGGACCACTTCAAGGACGCCGCGGCGTGATCGCGATGCGAGCTTGCGTCGGGCGGGCGGCGCCTACCCTAATTCGGTGCTGCCCTTGCCCAAGGCGCGCCGGCCCGCAGATTCGGTCCAGAAAAGCGCTTCTCCCGGTTGCCACCCCGGTGATTGAGCAGTAGGGTAAGATGTGTGCCGAGGGCTGCCTCCGCGGGCGGCTCCGGTTTCTGAACGGACGCGCGGAACGAGTGATCGAGATGATTGAGCGAACAAGCTCCCACTGGCAGCGGTTGAACTGATCGTATGTTGCCGCGCCGCGCGTCCCACTTTTCGGTGTCGTTCCATGTCGCCTCGTTGCCACAGGCTTGGCTGCGAGCGCGATGCTTGTCCCGTTGAAAGCCTGCAAGAGGATCACAGCCATCGCCCTGTACCCACCCCGCTTCGGCCCGCCCCGACCGCGCTACGGACCGCGCGTCAACGAACAGATTCGCATTTCGCAGGTCCGGCTCGTCAATCAGGACAACGAAATGGTGGGCGTCGTGCCCACCCCGGAAGCGCTGCGCATGGCGCGCGAAGCCGGTCTTGATCTCGTCGAGGTTTCGCCGGAATCCTCGCCGCCCGTTTGCCGCATTCTCGACTTCGGCAAGTGGAAGTACGAGCAGTCCAAGAAGACGAAGGGGCAGAAGTCGAAGACCACCGAACTCAAGGAAGTTCGCCTTGGCCGATCAATGAAGATCGACCCGCACGATGTCGCCATCCGTCTCAATCAGGCGCGCAAGTTCCTGATGGAAGGCCACAAGGTGCAGATCGTGCAGAACTTCCGCGGGCGCGAGATGGCGCACAAAGACCGCGGCTACGAGCGCATGAAGGAGATCGCGAACCAGCTGGCTGACATCGCTAAGGTGGAAGTGACGCCCAAGCTCGCCGGTCGCCGTCTTAACATGATCCTCGCGCCGGACAAGGCGAAGATCGACCAGGTGAAGCGCCGCGAAGCGAAAATGAGCGGCATGTCGCCGAGCGCCGAAGGCTCCGAGCCACAGCCTGCGTCGAAGGCCGCGAACCCCGCGGATGACGCCGCGTCGACCGAGGCCGCGGTGGAGACATCCCAGGCCTGACCGGCCATCCATTGACGAAGTGACGCTCGCGTTGCGCAACTTTCGCCGGCGCGGGCGATGATATTGCCATAGCATTCGTGACGGCTTCGCCGTGCGTCGCGCATCTCGTGTGATGGCGAATTCACGAAATGCCGCTGGTCCGGCTGCGTTTTTCGGGCATCGCGCTCGCCCTCCCCCTGGTGTCATCAATCGATTCTCAAGAATCTCAAGGAACTTTCGCAACAACGCCGCGTCGATTCCGATAGACCTGTGTGGCGGCTTCCCGACAACACCGCCTGCTTCGCACCCAATGACTCGCTCGACGCCGGGTCACACGCCCTCCGACGCCGACCATGAACCGATACGCCGTCATCTCCGATATCCACGGCAACCTGCACGCGATGCACGCTGTGCTCAATCGCATCAGCAAGCTCAAGGTGGATGGCGTCATCTGCCTCGGCGACATTGTCGGCTACGGACCCTTCCCGGGTGAGTGCCTCGATCTTGCTGTGCGCTCATGCATGGTCCTCATCCAGGGCAATCACGATCTTGGCGCCGTCGATCCCAAGGTGGCGGGGACGTTCAACTACGCCGCGAAGGCCGCGCTCGATTGGACGCGTACCAAGCTCGGCCCGCTGCATCTCAACGCGCTGTGCCGGCTGCCGCACGTGGCGTTCATCGAGAAGAACGTGCAATGCGTGCACGACAATCCCGCGCCCGGGCCGTCGGATTACGTGAGCCGGCCGGAAGTCGCCGCGGTGGCGATGGCGCATGCGGAGCGGCGCATCTGTCTCGTCGGCCACACGCATGTGCCGATGGTGTTCTCCGCGCCGGAATCCGCATTCACGAAGAGCGTCGGGTTGTGCGACATCACAGCAATCGTGCCGGGCGACGGCGCCGCGTTGCAGTTGCACGATGAATGCCGCTACATCTGCAATCCGGGTTCGGTCGGCCAGCCGCGCGATGCGGACCCCCGCGCCAGCTTCGCCGTCCTCGACCTCGGCCAGGGCACGTTCACCGTCCACCGCGAAGAGTACGACATCGACGCCGCGCAGATGGCCACACAACGCGCCGGCCTGCCGTTCGTCCTCGCCGAGCGCCTCGCGATCGGCGCGTAACCCGCTGCAATCCCCGCGAAAACAATCACCGCAGGGTGGGCGCCGCCCACCCTACGTTTGTCATTCCCGCGCATGCGGGAATCCAGAGGTTTTGCACGTGCCGCTGGGTTCCTGCTTTCGCAGGAACGACAGCGCGCCGTGGGCACTCCAATTGGTGGGCGATGCCCACCCTACATCACTGCACCCGGTGGGCAATGGCCCACCATCCATGTCGCGTCACACCTTCAGCTTCATCCACCCGCCCTGGAAGAAGCGCCAGGAAAACAGCGCCGCGCGGACCGCGAGTTCGCCGCATAAGCCGATCCACACGCCGCGCAATCCGCCATCGAGCAACACGCCGAAGAGAAACACGGCCGGCAAGCGAACGCCGTAGCACGACGACGTCGTGATGATGAGCGTCCACGTGGTGTCGCCCACGCCGCGCAGCCCTTGCCGCATCACCATCGTCACTGCGAAAAACGCCTGCGCGAGCCCGCAGATCACCAGCAGCGGCGGCACCTGCGCAAGGTGAACGTCCTGCCTGCTGACGATGCTCGTGAGCCACTCGCCTTTGAAAATGAACACCAGCCCGACCGCAGTCATCACGCACACGGTGGCGCCGGCGCACGCGAGGATCGACCGCTTCGCCATCGCGGGATTGCCGGCGCCGAGGTATTGCCCGGCCAGCGCGCCCGCCGCCGTGCCGATGGCGAAACCGGGAAGGAAGCTGAACGATTCCCACTGCACCGCGATGAGGTGCGCCCCCTGCAACCCGCCGCCGTTGGAGTGGCGCCGCGCAATCATGCCAATGAACACCAGCACGAGGATGTTCACCGCCCACATCGAGATGCCTTCGAAAAAGCTCGGCACGCCGACGCGGACGATGCGCTTCACCATGGGCGGATCAAGCGGCGTTTCGCGCATGTCCAAGTGCATGCTGTGTACGCCGCGGAACAGCACCATGAGCGTCAGCGCCGCGCCGACGGTGTACGCAACCGACGTGCCCGCTGCGATGCCCATCACGTGCCAGTTCCAACCCAGCGGGCTGAAGAGGGCTGTGCCGCCGATGTGCACCGTTGAGCCGGAGAGCAGCCACGAGACGACGATGTTGACGATGTTGACAGCGAGCGCGATGAGGGCCGGTCGCGTCGTTTCTCCCGCGCCGTACATGCACATCGATCCCACCATCATCACGGCACACGCAGGCATGGAATAGGACAGCGTGCGCACGTAATCCGTGCAGTGCTGCTCCGCCGCGGCCGACAAACCGGTGAAATGCGAAAGCGCCGGCGCGCCGACCCACAGCACCACGCCGACAATCGCGCCCCAGATGACGGACACACTGATCGATTGCCCCAGCGCGTGCTGCGATTCATGCAGCCGGCCGGCTCCGATCGCCCGCGCAATGATCGCCTGCCCGCCAATGCCGATGCCCGTCATGGCGATGCCGATGAACCAGCCGACGTATGAACCGACGCCGAGCCCGTCGAGCGCGGAGACGACGATGTCATCCGGCAAGCTTCCCGCCAGCACCATGTCGACGAGGCTCACGCACGCCTGCATCGTGTTCTGCACGAGCACCGGCAGCGAGAGGATGAGAATGGCGGCCCACATCCCGCGACCGGCGAGCTTGCCGGCCTGAATGCGGCCGCTGGGCGCGGGAGGCGGCTCGATCGCCGGCGCTTCGGCGACCTCATCGACTTCCACAACATTCGTATCGATCGGGTCCAAGGAGGCGGATTGTACGCGCCGCAACCAACGCCGAGGCGCTGGAACCTCACTCGGTCTTTCGGTCGCTCACGCTTCGAGCAGCACGCTAAGCATGCCGGGCTGCGATGCCGCACGCATGGCTGCCGCTGCATCATTGAGTGAAGCGCGGCGGGCGATCAGGCTCACCACATCCACCTCTTCGCGCTCCAGCATCGAAAGCCCCGCTCCCATCGGTCCGAAGCGCGAGCCAATGAGCTGGAATTCACCAGCCACGATCGGCGAGAGATCCACCGCTTCACGCCCCGGCGTTGCGGAGAGCAACGACTTCAGCACGATCGCCCCGCGAGGGCGCACCAGCGCCATTGCAATCGCGACGCCGCTGGGCGAGCCGGTGCAATCGACGACGACATCCTGGTCGCCATGTCTGCCGATGTCGTCCACGTGGCGATGCTTCACGCCCCACTTTTCGCACAGCGCGAGCTTTTCGCTGTAGCGGCCGATCACGCGCACCGAGGCGTTCAGCTTGCTAAGCACCTGCGCCATCACGAGCCCGAGCGGACCGTCGCCGAGCACGGTGATGTACGGCTTGCCCTCGATCGTGAGTTGTCTCGCCGTCTGCACCGCGCTGGCGACGAGGAACGTGAAGGCGGCGCGGTCATCATCCACCGCGTCGGGCACAGCGATCAGATTCGCAGCCGGAAGCGTGAAGAAATCCGCGAAGCATCCATCGCGGCCGGCGATGCCGACCGTCGTGCGAGTTCTGCAATGAGCGCTCATCCCGGCCACGCAGAGGTCGCAACTTCCGCACGCGCTGTCGACCGCGCCAACGACGCGCTTGCCCGTCAGGCGCCGCTTGTCTTCGCCAGCGATGAACTCCACCGTGCCGACGAATTGATGCCCCGGCACGCGCGTCGCGCCGCCTCGCCTTGCGTATTCAAGATCGATCGCGCTGATGACCGCTTTGCGCAGCCGAATGAGCGCCTCGCCCGGCGAAGGCTCCGGCATCGCGCGATCGCTCACCAGTTGAAATCCCTGGCCCGACTGCACGAGGGCTCGCATCGTCGCCGCTCGCGAGGTTCGGCCGGCCGGCAGTGGCGACGCCAACGATCAGCCTCCCTGTTCCTGCTGATCGTCTTCGTCGTCGTACGTCGAGCGCTGATCGCTCGGCCGCAGACCCGCAGGTGGGGCCGGCTGTTCCTGCATCTTCGGCGACCACATCACCAGCTTCTCAAACCAGTTGTAATCGCGGTGATATGTCGGATAGAGATACGCCTGCTGCTCGGCGAAGGGATCGTTCTGCTGGTTGTACCAGTTCATCCAGTCGCGCGCTTCGAAGCCGAAGTCTTTGCTGGTAAGCGTGACGAGCGACTCGCGCGCCGCCGTGTTGATGGCGAGGTGGCGCGTGAGCAATGCGGACACCAGCGCCTGAAACACGCGGTCCTGCGGATACTGCCCCACCGCCACCGCCGCGGCGATGCGAACGTCCGGCTCTTCGGATTCATCACGCAGCCGATCGAGCAGCGCGTTCACGACCACCGGGTTGTGCAGCCGCTGCAGCCCGCGCGCCGCCTGCCAGCGAACCTGCGCGTTGGGATGCGTGAGGTGCTTGGCGATGAGCGGCGCATCCTCCGGCGTGCCGTGCCGCGCCAGCGCTCGAATCGCTTCCACGAGCACAAGTTCGTGCTGTTCGTGCTGAACGTAATCGCGATACGCCCGGACATAAACGTCGGCCCCGCCGAACGGCGAGTTGCCGATCCAGTTCGTGCCTTCACGCCGGCGGTCCGGATCGTGCGGATCGAGCATCATCTGCGCGGCTTCAGTCGGCGACGGCGGGAACAGGCCCCCGGTGGCGTCGGCGAAGTCGTCGCTGATCGTCTGGCATCCGGCGTTCACCATGAGGAGAAACGCCGCTCCCCCGGCGACGGTCAGCACCCGCCGCGCAAGATGTGCGGATATCGCGTGGACGTGATTCATCATCTCACCCCTAATGCGGATCACAGTGTATTGGATCGGCTCGATGAATGCGATTGGGCGAATTTCGGCCGGTTTGCCCGGATTTGCCCCCACAAACTCGCCAATTTCACCGTCTCACGGCGGTCATTCGCTCGACGCCACCGCCGCCTGCGTGGCGCGCGTCCGCAGGACATCGATCATCGGCTTGACCTCCTCCGCCATCTTCGAGTTCGGGAACTCCTCGATGATGGCCTGGCCGATCCTCGCCGCCTCGGCCCACCGGCGATCGTTCACCGCCAGCTTGAACTGCACGCCGAGGTTTTCGCGGTGGCGGGCGATGACGCTCTGGGCGAGATCGCGCAGCCGCACCGCGTCGTCAGGCGTGAGGTAACGATCGAGCTCACGCAAGAGCGGCATGGCGGTTTCGATGTCTTCGCGCCCGGCTGCATCAATGAAGCGTGTTTCGAGATCGTGCTTGTGCTCCTGCCGGGCCGCGTTGATGCGATTGTCGAGCTCCGCCACCGCCGCGGAATCGGGATACAGTCGGCGGATGCGTGCCGCTTCTTCGTGCGCCTGCGCCCAGTTGCGCTTGGCGAGCATTTCATCCAGCCGACCGAGCGCTGCATGCACGTTCGCTTCGTAATGCTCACGCCGGGCTCGCTGGATGCGCGTGCGGAACTGCTCTGCTTCCTCGCGGGCGCCGAAACGCTGCGCCATGTCGTCGCAGAGCACGACCGCTGCGTCGTAGTCGCCATGCGCGATGTCATCTTCGATGGTGGCTCGCAGCAGATCGAGTTCGCGGGTTCGGAAGAGCACGCTGCGGGTGTTGTCGGTGAGCATCGTCTGCTCGACGAGTTGTTCGAGCAGTTTGATGACGCGAGGATCGGCCGACGGCGTGCCGGGCAGCCCAGTGCCGGCGGAGGAACGCCCGGCAAAGTGCAGCATCAGCGCGAGCGAAAGGGACGTCGGGATGAGTCCCGCCACGCCGATGAGGATCAGCGCCACGTGCCACGTTCCGCTGCCATATCGAGCGCCGGCAGCGATCGCGGCCCCGCACAACGCGAACATCACGCCGTGCATCGCGAACATCGCAAAACCTCGCCAGGCGCAGAGGCCCGCAATCACGAGGCCCACCACACCCGCGATCAAGCCCGGAAGCGCCCACGGATAGCTCCAGAACGCCGCGGCACACGCCACGAGCGCCAGAGACATCGCCGCCGCCATGCTGACGTTGAGGATCGCAGGCGCGTGCAGGTTGCTCTTCATCCCGGCCATGGCTCTCCTTTCCGCAACAACCATTCCACCTGAATTGTTCGATGCACGCGGGCCTTGTGCTCCCTCGCCGCGCCATCTTTCGCAAAATCCTGGGCGGATTTCAGCTTCCCGGGGTCGGTTTGCCGCAGTCGAACGTCGTCGGCACGAGGCAGAGAAACTTGAACGGCCGGTTGCCGGTGTTCACAAACTGGTGCACGACGTTGGGCTTCACGAACAGCACATCGCCGGCGCTGATGGCGTGCTTGGCGCCGTCGTACTCCGCCTCGGCCGAGCCTTCGACGACGTAAATTTCATGCTCGTAGTCGTGGCTGTGTCGCGGCGTGAATCCGCCCGGCTCGACGGTGAAATGACGCATCGAGAAGTTCGGCGCGCCGTCCGCGCGGCCGACCATCATGCGCATCTCCACGCCTTTCACGCCGTCCATCTGCATCGGCTGGCCCGGCACGCTCTCCGCACGTCGAATCAGCATCGCTTTCGCTCCACGTTGACTGGCCGGAACGGTGTTGCTGCGGCCGTCATACTCTATGCTTTCGGCACCATGTCAACGCCGCCCGTCATCAAAGGCTTCCCGCTCGGCGACTTTCAGACCAATTGCTATGTCGTCACGCCGGGCACAACTTCCGGCAATGAACGCCCCTGCTGGATCATCGATTGCGGCTTCACTCCGCAGCCCATGATCGACCACATCAAGCGCGAATCGCTCACGCCCAAGGCGATGCTGCTGACGCATACGCATGTCGACCACATCGCGGGCATCGACGAATTGCTGCGGGCGCTCGGACCGATGCCGATGTACGTGCACCAAGCGGAGAAGGGCTTCTGCGCCGACCCCATGCTGAACCTCTCGCCGGGCATCGGCCTCGAGATCAGCGTCACCGAGCCGGATCATTCACTCAAAGGCGGCGAGACGCTCACGCTCGGCGACTCCACCTGGCGCGTCGTCCACACGCCCGGTCACAGCCCCGGCGGCGTGTGTTACGTGCACGATGAATCGAAACAGGCGATCACCGGCGACACGCTTTTCGCTGGCTCCATCGGCCGCTTCGATCTCCCGGGCTCCGACGGCAACGCGCTGCGCCATTCGATTCTCAACGTGATGATGTCCTGGCCGGATGACATGAAGATTTACCCCGGCCACGGACCGGCGACAACGATCGGCGCCGAGCGCCGCACCAACCCATACGTCACCGGCGGATTCGCGTAGGGTGGGCACTGCCCACCAGAACGCGATCGTGCGCGGATCGGCCACCCCGTGGGCGATGCCCACCCCACGTTTGTCATTCCCGCGCACGCGGGAATCCAGAGGTTTTGCACGTACCGCTGGGTTCCTGCTTTCGCAGGAACGACGGCGCGCGGTGGGCAAGCTCCAATTAGTGGCACAGGCGTCTCGCCTGTGATGTTCAGATCACCCTCAATGGGTGATCTGAACATTGGTTTGCGCCGTGGGTGACACCATTGCGTTCTGCATCCATTGAGGATGCAGAACGCAACACAGGCGAGACGCCTGTGCCACTGTTCACACCTTTGCCGCTGTTCATAACCGGTGGTCATTGCCCACCGAGTCGCAGCGCAGCGCATCAGCACGTTCCCGTAGGCGGTGCCCACCCTACGTTTGTCATTCCCGCGCACGCGGGAATCCAGAGGCTTTGCACGTGCCGCTGGGTTCCTGCTTTCGCAGGAACGACGGCGTGCCTGTTACTATGGCGACCAAGAAGCCTGCGATCTTTTGGGGCTGCACTGTGTGCCATAGGACGCCTTAGTCGTGTCATAGTTCTCCAAGGGGCATTTCTTGATCGCAGGAGTGCCCCTGTTTCATATGTCTTTCTGGTGACGGTATGCGAATGCCCCCTCGAGTGCTGACGTTTCTCCTCATGGTGCCGCTGATCCTAAACGTCATGCTCTTGCTGTGGGGCAAAGTCACTCGCTCGGCGGATGGCCACATTGAATACGGGATGATCCGCTGGATTCGTGCTGATTGGATTGCCAGCGGAGGCGAAATACACTGGACGTACGACGTTCAGTTTTGGCCGATGGCGACGTTGTTCGCATCCAGTGTGATTTGCCTGGCGGGATTCGCGCTCGCCATCCAATGGTTTATGCGCTCGATGCGGCTGATCAACCGGTGTCAACGGTGCGGCTACTCAATGATCGGTGTGGGGAGTAGGTGCCCTGAATGCGGAAGCGCTTCAGCGCTTGCGATGAAGGTGAATCAAGTGCGATTCGGCCGTCCTCATCGATCGTACTTGCTTGGGATTGTTCTGATGTGGACCGTGCCCGGACTCCTGCTCGGAGCCATCCTCATTTTGCAATGGCGCTTTTTTTCGAGCATCCGAATCTTTGGTCAAGGAAGTGAGTGGGAATTCGAGAGAATTCCTGATATTGCGTTCGCGTTGCTGATTTCGATCGCTGCCGGAATAGTGTCCCTGCTGCGGTTCAGACGCGCCGTGAGACCTGATAAGGCAGAATGAATCCGTCGTGCCGTTGGGCTGATTCTGGTGAGTTTGCCGGGTGTAACACATCATCCCGCAGGGTGATGTGTGCGGAGCGTCACGGCGCGATCGGCGAAGCGAGGCGATTCGAGCCCGAAACCCGCGCCCGCACACATCACTGCCCACCCCCGGAAGTGCGGCTGATATTTGGCACCCCCGCTGGCCTGTTCACCTTTACTCTTGCCTTATGCCTCATGCCTTGTGCCTTCATTGCAGCGTTTCGAGGTTTCCTCACGCTCCCGCTTGGAGCTGGCGCATGCCTTCGTACACCGCGGCGCACACGGCGGTCGCGAGGTTGAGACTTCTCGCCGCCGGGTCTTCGACCATCGGCAACGTCACGCGATGGTGATCGCCGTATGTCCTGCTCACCCACTCGTGAATTTCGGGCGACACGCCGGTGGTTTCCGTGCCGAAGAGGAAGTAATCGCCGCGCTGGAATTTGCCGGTCCACAGCGGCCGGTCGGCGCGGGTGGTGAACAGCCACAATCGCTTCGGCGATTCATCACGCAGGAACGCTTCCCAGCTTTCGTGCTCCCTGCAATCCACGAGATTCCAGTAATCAAGCCCGGCCCGGCGCCGCGCTTTCTCCGACATGTCGAATCCGATCGGATGCACGACATGAAGCCGGCATCCTGTCGCGGCGGCGGTGCGCCCGATGTTGCCGGTGTTGTTCGGGATCTGCGGATTCAGCAGAACAATGTGAAACAGCGGCTCGGCCATGGCGGCGCATGGTAGCCGGTCACTCGATTGCGGGAACTTCGTACGGCGGGAACTTCACGCCTTCAATAAACGGCGCGTAGTTGGCGTTTCGGCCGGCGGATGTCGTGTAGATCGGCCGATTCACCTGGTCGTAGCTCAACGTGCGGACGGTGCGGCGGGTCTTGTGGAACGCGAGGCAGGCGTCGTCCCACGGCAGGCCGATGAAGTCGATCAGTCGGCGGAACTGGCGCTCCGGGTCCGCCACCAGCGCTTCGTAGTGCACATCGAGGATCGGCACGTCCAGCGTCGCCTTCCAGTGCTCCATCATGCGCAGCGACTGCTCCCACGCGCTTGCCGCCCAGTCGATCTGCGTCGTCCACGGGTGCAAATAGTTGTTGAAGCCGCCCATGAAGCAGCTGATGGCGACGTCGCGCGGATCGCGAATGGCGTGGATGATGCGGCACTTCGGGAACAGCCGCGCGAGCAAGCCGACGAGCTTGTTGTTGCCCAGCGCCTTGTTGACGATGCGCTGCGTGCCGCGCGGGCTCAATTGCTGCACGTGGTGAATGTAGTTCGCCGCCACGCGCGTGAAGGCGCGATCGTCGTACTTGCCGAAGCACTGGGGCGGCGGGAGATCGGAGTCGTACGCCCGGCTCAATTCATCGGCGAAAGTCTCGATGTCCGACAGTTCGCCCACGCCGGCCGCCAGCGGATGCGCATCGATGATCTGATCGATGAGGCTTGTCCCGCTGCGCGGCATGCCGGCGACGAAAACAGGAATTTCGCTGTCGCAGTGCGCCTTCGGAAACTTCGCCATCGCTTCGCGCGACCAGTTCTCGATGAGCACGGTGACCTGTTTGGTGTAGAGATCGGGATCGAACTGCACTTTGCCGATTTCGTTGGCCGCGGCGGCGGCGGCAAATGCGGCGGCATAGTTCCTGGCACGATCGCACGCCTTGGCCTTGAGATGCTGATACGTCCGCACGATGCGCGGCTCGAGGTCGCCTGCCGCCAGCAGCTCGTCGAGGATGGCGTTCGCTTTCTCGTATTCCTTCGCATGCACCAGCAGCTTGGCCCATTCGAACTTCGTTTGCTGGCGCAACTGCGGCGGCAGCGCATCGCTTTCAAGAAGCGGGCCGATCGCTTCGCGCGCCTCGTCGAACCGACCGCCCTCTTCGAGCGCGCCGGTCTTCACGATTTGGGCCATCATCGTCAGCTTCGGGAACTCTTCAATGATGCTGTCGCACAGACGCACCGCTTCGTCGGTGTCTCCCAAAGCGCGGTGACTTTGCGCAGCGATGAACAGCTTCTGCGGGTCAGGTTCGAGCTTGTGCGAACGCAGCGCGTACTCGCGCGCCTTCTTGAAATGAAACACACCCTGATAGCACGCCGCCAGCAGGTGCAGCAGCCTCGGGTGATTCCGCGATTTCTTCTCATGCGGCGAGAGAAGGCCCAGGGCTCGGGCTGAATTTCCTTCGCGCAGCAGCTTTTCCGCTTCGCGCATGTCGCGCTGAAGCCCCGGGTCCGGCACACGCACACTTGCTCGCCCAGGAATGTTGGAACGACGGTCAGGCCTCATACGGCCCAATCCTACCGGGACATCGACAAAAAACGGCCGTCCTTTCGGACGACCGTGTGTGATGCTGCAGATCGGGCGCAACTCATTCGCGTCGCCGGCGTTTCCGAACGCCCAGCAGCCCGACGCCGAACACAGCGAACGCGCCCGGAGCCGGCACGTTCTCGACCTTTGCGAAGCCGCTTCCGGTTTCGCTGTCGATGAAGATGTTGGTGAGGAAGGCGTACGTGTTGCCGTTGTTGAGGGACAGCGCCTCAGAGCCCGACGTGCCAGCTATGCCGACCGTGGAAATGATGCCAGCGCCGACCTGATAGACATATGCGAGTCCATCGGTGACGTTGGTGAAGTCCCATGAGAAGGTCACTTCCTTGCCGAACGAGGTTGCGGTGAACCACTGAATCGCGACGGCAATGCCGTAGTTCCAGCCAACAGCATCCGTGATGGTCATACTCGCCCCGATCAGTGTCGAGTTTGCATCGACGGAAGCAGCGAACCCGGCCGCGGAGTAACTGTACGAGGGCGTGAACGCGGCCGCGTAGGTGTAACCGAACAGGTATGCGGTACCTGCCGGTCCCGTGCCATAGAACCCGGCTTGGCTCGGTGTAAAGCCCGGACCTGCCGCCAACGGACTGAAGTCCGCCATCGCGCTGGCTGACATCGCCGCCGCAGCAGCGAGGCCCGCGCTCCGAAGTGCGCCGCCGAAGAGCGTGCGCTTTTCTTTCACCATGACGCTTTCTCCACAATGAGGATCAAGACCCAGCCTCACGACGACGGCTGCGAATCGCTCTCTCTCGGGAAAAAGCACTCGTCAAGAACAAAGCAGAGCACCGCAGTCATGGCGTGCGCTCTCGCCTTCTCTGGCTGCCGAAGCGGCGCGACGCAAACCGTGGCATCGCTTCCTCACAGCATAACGCTGGCGAAATAGGGACCGCAAACAAAATTTCGCCGTTTTTGCGACGCTGCGGCGGTTTGGCCACGAAAAACGGCTGCCCGCTGCGGACAGGCGTTCAATTGAATCAATTCGATGGGATGTGCTAGGAGCTTCGTCGCCGCCGCCGTCCCGCAAGGGCGCCGATGCCGAGCACCTTTGCCACAACCGCGAATCGCACCAGTGGCGCCGGGACCGATCGGCGAACTCGTCGTCATCCACGTACCACGATGAGCGCGGCTCGTGTTTCCGCACGCGCCGTGCTTAACCCGAACGCCGTCGTCGCTTCGCGGCCAGCGGACCGGCGATGGCGAAGAGCGCAACCGCGCCTGGCGCCGGCACCCAGGTGACTTTGACGTACACCGTTTCGCCCGTCGTGCCTTCCATCACGGCCGCTGCGACGATGACGTATATGGAATTCTCATTCAGAGCGAGCGACATACTGCCCGACGTGCCAGCGTCCTGGAAGAAGATTTCGCCCACGCCGAATTCATAGACGCCCACAAAGCCAAACTGCCCCGCGACAGTGAGATCCCACGAGATCATGGCGTTGCCGCTCGTGCTGACAGTGAAGAACTGCTGCAACCCGGCGCCTGCATATTGCCAGACGGAACCCGGCGCCGCATAGGCGATCGCGCCCATGGCGAGGGAGTTCGCATAGGCGTGCAGATAGCCGTCCGCGTTCGAGGTGAGCAGCGTCGGAGCGAACTGGGCGCCGAACACCGGCTGGAAGTCGAACACGTGATAGACGAAATTCGGCGCCGGGCCGACGCCGTAGTTGAACGAGTAGTTCGGGTAGGTTCCGTCGAACACCGGCACGAACTCGGCGGAGGCCGTGTTCGCAAGCGCGGCCGCCGCAGCAAGACCTGCACAACGAAGCGTGCCGCCGAAGAGAGATCGCCTTTCCTTTGACAACATTTCTTTACCCTCCAAACTTGCCAACGACAGAGCCGATCCATGCGGCTTTCGGTCGTTCTCTCCTTTCATGTGACGAATGTGATGACGTGCAACGACCTACGACGATCGTCTGCGCCTGCGTGTCGTCAGCGCGCCGAGACCAAGCAGCGCGAACGCCCCGGGCGCGGGAACGAGCGTCAGGCTTGCAAACGCCGTCTCGCCGAGCAGGCCCTGGAGCGTGCGGCCTTGGAACCGGTAGACGTTCCCGGGCAATAGGGTCCAGCTTGCCGACCCGGCCGTGCCTTGGAATTGCGCCAGGAGCGGAAGGCCGGTATCGCTGTCGTAAAAGGTGACGGCGGAATCTGTTGAGTGCGTGAAGTCCCATTCGATGAGCGCTTGCGTCGGATGGTCGACGGTGAAGGCGAACATCACCCCGCCGCCGCACAAGCTCCAGACGGAGTCATCGTCGTGGGTCACGCTGACCATGAGCTGCGTGGCGCCCACATAGGCGTACAGATTGCCGCCCGGTCCGGCATAGCTCAACGGTGGAGGAGTCCACGCCGTGTACGCCGAGTTGTATCCAGAGACGACGAAATCCCCGGCAAGGTTCTTCGCAAACATCATTGTGTAATTGGGCAAGCCGGCGTACGCCGGGGCCATGTCCGCCGTTGCCGACTGCGCTGCCAGCGCCGCCGCAGCAAGGCCGGCGCAGCGAAAGGCGCCGCCGAAAAGTTCACGTCTCGTTTGGATTGACATGCGTCCTGATACTCCACGGAAAAAGATTGCAGCCCAGCCCTCATACGACGGGCTGTGGGGTCGCTCTCTCTCGTGCAAAGCATCAAGCCGCTGTGTGCTCGCCACATCGCTGTGGCGACAGCGATGGGCTGCTCGGATTCCTTGCGCCGCGCCATGACACATGCCATCACGCTTGGGAATCAATGTAGAGCGATCCCATAGCGGTTGCAAACGAAAATCTCGACTTTCTCCTCTGCGCGGGCGACCAACAGAAACGCCTGCCGATCGCGCGGCGCCGTCCAGCGAAAATATTGAAGCTGGAGAAATCTGCGTGCGTTGCTCGCGCCACCAGGGTCGCCCGTTGCGTCCGCCCATCCCGTGACCGCACGGGCAAAAATGCTCCTGACCGTCTGCTATCATCGGTCATTCCGCACGATCCACGGCCCGCGGCCGACCGTCGGGCCTTTTCACCTTCGATGATGAGGAGTGCCCCCTATGGCTGCGACCACCTACACCACCGAGCAAATCCGGAACGTTGCCATTGCAGGAAGCCCGGGCAGCGGCAAGACGACGCTGGTGGAGCACATGCTCTTCGCGGCGGGCGCCATCGGCCGCCCCGGGCGCATTGAAGACGGCAACACGGTCTGCGACTACGAAGACCTCGCCAAGGAATTCAAGCACAGCTTCGACAGCGCCCTCGTTCACTTCGACTTCGGCGGCGCTCATCTCAACGTCATCGACACCCCCGGCAGCGCGGACTTCCTCGGCAAATCCATCAGCGTCTTCCCCGCCGTGGAAACCGTCATCATCGTCATCGACGCCATGGCGGGCGTGGAGACGATCACCCGCCGCCTCATGCGCGTCGCCGAGGAACGCTCGCTCCCGCGCCTCATCGTCATCAACAAAATTGATCAGGCCTCCAACCTCGAAGAGATCATCGATCAGATCCAGCAGACGTTCGGCAGCGTGTGCCGGCCCATCAATCTCCCCGCGGGCGGCGGCAAGAGCATCGTCGATTGTTTCGAAAGCGGCAGCGGCGACAGCGACCTTGGCGACGTCGGCGCCTTCCGCCAGGGCGTGGTCGATCAGGTTGTCGAAGTCGATGAGGACCTCATGGCCTCGTACCTCGACACCGGCGAAGCGCCGCATGACAAGCTCGTGCCTGCCTTCATGAAGGCGCTGCGCGAAGGCCACCTCGTGCCCATCTGCTTCACCGCAGCGCGCGAAGGCGTCGGCGTCAAGGAACTGCTCGCCATCCTTGCGGAGTTGTGCCCCAACCCGCTGCAGGGCAATCCGCGCCCCTTTGAAATCGGAACCGGCGCGGACAAGCGCGACTATCGCGCGACTGCCGACCCCAGCAAGCCGCTCCTCGCGCATGTGTTCAAGGTGGCGTCCGACCCGTTCGTCGGCAAGTTGAGCGTATTCAAGGTTCACCAGGGCAAAGTGGATCACCACATCCAGCCGTTCGTCGATTCCAACCGCCGCGGCGTTCGCATCGCGCACGTGTTCAAGTTGCAGGGCAAAGCGCACAGCGAAGTGCCGGCGATCGTGGCGGGCGACATCGGCGCCGTCGCCAAGATCGACGAAATTCACTACGGCAGCATCCTGCACACCGGCGACATCGGCGAAGACGTGCATCTCCGCCCGCTTCCCCTGCCGCGCCCCATGTTCGGCCTCGCCATCACCGGCACGAACAAGGGCGCGGAAAGCAAAATGGCGGAAGCCCTCCACCGCCTGATCGAAGAAGACCCGACGCTGGAAGTGCAGCGCGTGCAGGCCACCGGCGAAACCGTCATGCGCGGCCTCGGCGAGCAGCACCTGCGCATCAAGCTGCGCATGCTGAAGGATCGCTACGGCGTGGATGTCGCCACCCACCCGCCGCGCGTCGCGTACAAAGAGACGATCACGGGCAAGGCCGAAGGCCACCATCGCCACAAGAAGCAAACCGGCGGCGCGGGACAGTTCGGCGAAGTCTTCCTTCGCGTCGAGCCGCTCAACGGCGACGAAGACGGCGTCACCGACGGCCTCCTCTTCGTCGACGACACCTTCGGCGGCTCCATCCCCCGCCAATTCCTGCCCGCCATTGAAAAGGGCGTGCGCATGGTGATGAAGGAAGGCGCCATCGCCGGCTACCCGATGCAGAACATCAAGGTGAGCGTGTACGACGGCAAGTATCACCCCGTCGATTCCAAGGAGGTCGCCTTCGTCACCGCCGGCAAGCGCGCGTTCATCGATGCGGTGCAGAAGGCCAAGCCCGTGCTGCTCGAGCCGTATGTCAAGATGGAAATCACCATCCCGCAGGCGAACGTCGGCGACATCTCTTCCGACCTCTCCGGCCGGCGCGGCCGCATCCTCGGCACGGACTCGCTGCCCGGCAACATTGCGGTCGTCACCGCGGAAGTGCCGCTCGCTGAAGTGCAGACGTATTCGAGCACGCTGAAATCAATGACCGGCGGCGCGGGCTCGTTCACCATGGACTACAGCCACGATGAGCGCACCCCGCCCAATGTGCAAGCGGAAGTCGTGAAGGCCTACCAGCCGCGCGCGGAGGAAGATTGAAGCCGCTCGCGCGATCGGCCATCATCGCACCGCCAGGGAGTCTCGCGAACGCACGCACGGATTTGCAAGGAGTTCACACGTGATCCGCATCGCCATGATCGCGCTGGCGATCCTTGTGGCCCAGCCACTTGTCAGCGCCCAGGACGAACCGCCCGCGGAAGGTGAAATCGACGCCGCCACCGCGGAGAACACCCGCATGTTCCACCAGATTCTCCGACAGCACTTCGGCTGGGAGTCATACGAGTTCCCCGAAGAAGCGATGTCGCGCGGCGACTACACCAACGCCCACCGCATCACCGATCACAGCCTCGAAGCCATCGGTCAGCGCAATGCGAATCGCGCTCGCTTCCTGCGCACGCTCTCTCGCATTGATCGTGACCGATTGAGCGCCGACGACCAATTGAGCTTCGATCTTTTCAAACTGAAGCTCGAACGCGAGATCGAAGGCCACCAGTACCAGATGTACCTCGCTCCGGTCGGCGGGTTGTCGGGCCCGCAAACGGATATCCCGCAGATGGGCGAGCGCGTGCGCTTCGAGAGCGTGACGGATTACGAAAACTACATCGCCCGCCTGCTCCTCACGGCTGACGCTGTTGATCAGTACATCGATCTGATGCGTACCGGCCTCACGCAGCAGATCACGCCGCCGCGCGTCACGCTGGAAGAAGTCCCGGCGCAGTTCGAAAGCCTCTTGAACGGCGGCCTCAACGAACTCGCCAAGCCGTTTGACAAGGTGCCGGCGCATATTCCCGCCGATCGCGCCGCCGAGCTTCGCAAGCGGTTTGACGATGAAGTGTTGCCCACGCTGACCAAGGCGATGACGCGATTTCGCGATTTCTTCGTCACTGAATATCTCCCCAGGACGCGCGAATCCATCGCCGCCAGCGATCTTCCGCACGGCAAGGAGTATTACAACTTCCGCCTGCGCGAAATCACCACCACCGAGTACACCGCCGAGGAGATTCACAAGATCGGCCTCGAGGAAGTGGCCCGCATCCGCGCCGAGATGCTGGATGTGATTCGCCGCAGCGACTTCATGCAGACCCGGCCGGACGCCACGTCGCTCTCCGATCAGGCGCTCTTTGATGCGTTCATCGAATACCTGCGCACCAATCCGCGCTTCTACTGCAAGAGCGAGGAGGAGCTGCTCGGCCGCTATCGCACCATCTGCAAGACGATCGATCCCTGGCTGATCAAGCTCTTCGGTCACCTGCCGCGCTTGCCGTACGGCGTGAAGGAGATTCCAAGCTTCATCGCGCCCAACACCACCACCGCGTACTACCAGCCCGGCAGTCTCGAGAACGCCGAGCCCGGCTGGTTCTACGCCAACACCTATGCGCTCGATCAGCGGCCGACGTACGAGATGATCCCGCTCGCGCTGCATGAAGCGGTGCCCGGCCACCATCTGCAGATTGCGATCGCGCAGGAGCTCGACAACATCCCCGACTTCCGCAAGCACGAATGGTTCACCGCGTTCGGCGAAGGCTGGGCGCTTTACGCGGAGCGACTCGGCATTGAGATGGGCCTGTACGAAGATCCGTACGACGACTTCGGCCGGTTGATTTATGAGATGTGGCGCGCGTGCCGACTGGTCGTCGACCCCGGAATGCACGCGCTCGGCTGGAGCCGCGAGCGGGCCATCCAGTTCATGCGCGAGAACACGGCTCTTAGCGAACTCAACATCGAAAACGAAGTCGATCGCTACATCGCATGGCCGGGCCAGGCGTGCGGCTACAAGATCGGCGAGATCACCATCCGCAAACTGCGCGAAGAAGCGGAGCAAACGCTCGGCGAGAAGTTCAACCTCCGCGCGTTCCACGATGTCGTCCTCGGCGCCGGCGGCATCCCGCTCACCATCCTCGAACAGCGCGTACGCGAATGGATCGGCATGGTGCAGGAAGGCGAGCTGTGACCTCAATGGATGCGGAACGCAATGATTGCACCGACCGCGTGAACGATGATCAGATCACCCGTTGAGGATGATCTAATCATCCAGTCGAGACGCCTGTGGCACTGTTCGGCCGCCGAACTCACTCATTGAGTTCGCGTTCCTGTCGTTCTTCGTGCCGGCCGCGGTTGGGGGCCGCGTTGGAGCCGTGAACGTCGCCGCACTCATCGGGGGCATCGGGGGCGTCCGGCATGTCGGGCGCGATGGGAACGTGTTTCTGACCTTCGCGCTGGCCTTTGCCGTGGAAGCCGATGCTTCCTTGTTGTCCGCCACCCTGGCCTTGATTGGCGCGCGTGCCGAGTTGAGCGCCTTGCTGCCCGCCGCTCGACTGCTGGCGATTGCGCGTGTGCGGGCCCGCCTTTGCGATACGTGGATCCTTCTGTGCCATGATTAAATCCCTTCATTTCGATCATGCCAATCACAAGGCACGACAGCATGAACAACATCTGCAGAATTGTTCATGCGCTCGCGAATTGGTGAGCACTCGGTACTCTCTGCCGGCGATGACGAATCTGCCGCAGCAACTTCCGCATGATCCTGATGATCACACGCCATTCCTGGCGACGAAAGCCGGCTGCGTGTTCACGCTGCTGGCGTGGGCGCTCGTGCTGGGCTGCGCGATCGCTGCGGTGCACGTGCTCACGGGCTTGGCGTGGGGACCGATGGTGCCCGTGGCCCTGGTGATGGCGCCGTTTCTCTCGTTGCTCACCGTGCTGCACGCGTACGGCAAGCAGGCCACCGCCATCGGCGTGCAGGTGGCGCAGGAACTGGCGGAGAAACGCAAGCGCGTGCAGGGCATGGATGCGTCAGCGGCACGGCGAGAAGCGATGCGCGCGCTTGCCCATCCCGATATCGCTGAAGGCGTGAAGAAGAGTCCGCTCGCCGATCGCACAGTGCTCGATCAACTCGGCCCGCAGCTTCGCCTGTTCTTCAGCGAGTTCGAGCGCATCAACGACCCCGTGGTGCTCGATCGCGAGATGATCGGCCTGGCCCAGTTCCCCGGCATGATCTGCGTCGGCGACCCGTACGGCTTCGGGCACAATCAGCTCGTCGTCAAGCCCGGCAAGGATGTGATCTATGAACTTGATCTCGAAGAACCGCCTGCCGAGCGACAGCCCGATCGCATCGCCGAGACCGTGTGGCACCTGATTGTGCTGTACGCGGATTGATGTCGCGCGGTCATCGGCAAGCGTCGCGAGCATTGCCCACCGGGTGACAGATCAACGCGATCAAGTTCCCGTGGGCGGCGCCCCCCTACGCTTGTCATTCCCGCGCACGCGGGAATCCAGTGGCTTTGGACGGGCCGCTGGGTTCCTGCTTTCGCAGGAACGACGAGGCGCCGTGGGCAATCTCCAATTGGTGGCACGGGCGTCTCGATTGTCATTCCCGCGCACGCGGGAATCCAGAGGCTTCGCACGCTCCGCTGGGTTCCTGCTTTCGCAGGAACGACGACGACGCGGCGTGGGCAAGCAGTTCGGCCACATTCGGCCACCGGTTCGGCGCGTTTGCACGTTCCGGTGGGCGGCGCCCACCCTGTGTCAGTGAAACAACGGGAACCGCGCGCACATCGCCTTCACGTCCTCGCGCACTTCCGCGCACTTCCCGGGGTCGCCCTTGGCGTCCATCACGCGGTCGAGGAGTTCAGCGACTTCGCGCATCTCGGCTTCCTTCATGCCGCGTGTGGTGAGGGCCGGCGTGCCGAGGCGCAGGCCGCTCGTGACCATCGGCGGGCGCGGGTCGTTCGGGATGCCGTTCTTGTTCACGATGATGCCTGCGGATTCGAGCCACTTTTCCGCGTCGGCGCCGGTGAGGTTCGCCTCTCGCGCTCGCAGATCGACGAGCATGAGATGATTGTCCGTGCCGCCGGAGCAGAGGCGATAGCCGAGCTTGACCAGCGCATCAGCAAGCGCCTTGGCGTTGGCGACGATCTGCCTGCAATAGGTCTGGAACTCCGGCTTGAGCGCTTCGCCGAACGCGACGGCTTTCGCGGCGATGATGTGCATGAGCGGGCCGCCCTGGCTGCCCGGGAACACCTTGCGATCGACCTTCTTCGCGATCTCTTCGTCGTCGCTCAAGATGAGCCCGCCGCGCGGACCGCGCAGCGTCTTATGCGTCGTGGTCGTGACGACATGCGCATGCGGGAACGGCGAAGGATGCACGCCTGCTGCGACGAGGCCGGCGATGTGCGCGATGTCCGCCATCACGTACGCCCCCACTTCGTCAGCGATCGCACGGAACTTGGCGAAGTCGATGATGCGCGGGTATGCGGAGTAACCGCAGATGATCATCTTCGGTTTGCATTCGCGGGCAATGCGCGCGATCGCATCGTAATCCAGCATCTCATTCCGGGGGTCAAGGTCGTAATCGACGATGTTGAAGAACGTGCCGGAGAAGTTGGGCTTGAGGCCGTGCGAAAGGTGGCCGCCGGATTTGATCGGCAGGGAGAGCACGGTGTCGCCGGGGTTGAGGAGCGCCATGAACGCAGCGATGTTGGCGTTCGCGCCGGAGTGCGGTTGCACGTTGGCGAACTTGCAGCTGAAGAGTTGCCTGGCGCGTTCGATGGCGAGCGATTCGACCTGGTCGTGAAACTCGCACCCGCCGTAGTACCGCTTGCCGGGGTAGCCCTCCGCGTACTTGTTCGTCAGCCACGAGCCCATCGCGTGCATCACCGTGGTGCTGACATGGTTCTCGCTGGCGATGAGTTCGAGCGTCGTCGCCTGCCGCTGCGCTTCGTGGCGCATGATGGAAGCGACGTCGGGGTCCTGCTTCTCAACCAACGCGAGAAGCGATTGTGACATGGGATCGAGCTGAACGTGATTAGCGTCGGGAGCAAGCTTGGTCGTGGACATGCCTGTATCGTAGGAAATGCGGGCGGCACCTGCTTGCCGGACGGCGCGTCAGTATGGCGACGGCTCAATGCCCCAGCAACCACCACATCCCGGCCCATGCGAGCAGCGTGCCCATCACCGCAAGCAGCACGACGACCAGCAACGAGTGCGGCATGCGGCATGCATGATGATCCGAAGGCAGATCGCCTGAAATGCAGTGTGACTTGCCGGTACGAAGCGAGACGCGCTATTGGAAAAGCATTCCCATGGCCGTCGTCAGGACGCCCAGCACAAGCAATGCACCGAGCACGGCAAGCAGCACGACAATGAACCAGCCATGCGGCATGCGGAGGTAATGTCGAATCGCGCTGCGCCACCAGATCAGCGCGGCGACCAGCACAAGCGGCCCGGCGAAGATCCCGCCGACGGTGAGGAACGAATCGAACCACCTCGTCGTGGCAAGCGCAGCGCCGACGGCAAGCAATCCCAGCGCGAGCGCCACAGCGGGAACGGCGAGACTGTACACCCACACGCGGACAATGTGCGCCCAGCGCACCGCACCACATCGGCTCGAACTTCCACGGCACGATGACTGCCGGCCAATCGAGCGTCAGCCCGCATTCTGTGCACGTCCCCTCGAGCGGACAGACGTCGCTCCACGCGCTCACCGTGCCGCGCAGGTCGTAACCGCAGCGCGGGGAGGCGATGTCGTCACGCCGCTCTGAAACGTCCTTCACGCCGGCGGTCTCGCGCATGCCCCGCTCTCCCTTGCCCCGCGTGGTCCCCTAAGATGGTCGGTTCGATTCGCGCACTCCGACCCGCTACGGAACTCTTCGATGCCACTGCTCTCGCTGCTTGCGCTCCTTCCAGCGCTGTGTTTCGCTGATCAATCCGCTCCCGATTCGGTCGCCATTGATGGCCGGTTCCGAGACTGGGCGGACATCCCCGCCGCGGCGGAAGATCCGCTCGATGCGCCGGACGCCCCCATCGACATCACCACCGTGCGCATCACGCACGATGAACACTTCGTGCACGTCTTCGCCAACCTCACCCGCGATGTCTGCATCCAGCAGATGGACGGCATGCTGCACATGGTATTGGATGTGGACGGCGACGAGGACACCGGGCTGGAACTTCACGGCCTCAAGGGGGCGGACATCGTCGTCACGTTGAGCCCGGTGAACCAGTCGCACGGCAAGGTGCGGCACATGGGCGTGGGGCTGACGTCGCTGACGTACCGGCCGACGGTGCAGCAGCTTGAACAGCCGAATGTCCCTGCGATCAGTCCGTATGACATCGGCTTTACGTTCGCGCCGACCTATGCCAACAACAAGTTTGAGTTCCGGCTGGTGCGCGGAGCCGCGCTGCCGCAGACGCCCATCACGTTCGCAGGCAATTCATTCCGCCTCGTGCTGGTGCACACGGATTACGACGGCAACGTGCTCGACACCACGGACGTGATGGAGCACGCGCTCACGACGGCGCTGCAGACGAAAGCCATCGAACCGGTCGCCACGCGCATCGACCCGCTGGCGCGGCTGCATCCCAACCATCTGCGGGTGATGAGCCTCAACACCGAGCACGCCAAGCTGCTGCAGGAAGACGAGCGGGCCGGGCGGATCATCCGCTCGCTGGCGCCGGATGTGCTGCTGCTGCAGGAGCTGACGGATCGCACGCGCCCGGATGAAATCGAGTCGCTGCTCAATCGCCACGCGCCGCCGGCGAAGGGGCGCTGGCATGTGCTCATCGGCGAAGGCGGCGGCAATCTTCGATGCGGCGTCGCCACGCATTTGCCCTTCGAACCGGTGAGCGAACTGAAAGTCGTCTCGTATCCACATCAGCCCGACCGCCACGTGCGAGAGGCCGCGATGCTGGTGGAGTATGACGGCAGGCACGTGCTCGCCATGTCCATTCACCTGCGATGCTGCGGCGGGGCGACCGGCGAAGAGGAGGAATCGCGCTGCACGGAAGTCGCGCAAATTCGCAGCGCCATTGATCCGCTGCGCGATCGCCTGCGTTTCGACGGCGTCGTCATCGGCGGCGACTGCAATCTCGTTGGCACGCGCGAACCGCTGAACATCCTTTGCCGGCTTGGCGACATGGACAAGACCGACCTCGCCGTCGCGGATGCATATCAGCTTGATGGTCGCTCAAACGCCACGTGGTCGGACTTCACGCAGCCCTTCGTGCCCGGCCGGCTGGATTACGTCGTGTTTTCGGATTCGTCGCTCGCCAACCCGTACAGCTTTGTTTTCGATTCGGCCGACCTGCCGCAGGAGTGGCTGGAGCATCACGGCCTCCAAGTCGAGGATTCAATGCTCTTGAGCGATCACCGGCCCGTGGTCCTCGATTTGGCGTGGACGCGGCGTCAATCTTCCGTGCCCAACGAGGCTTCCGCGGCGCCCGCCACGCCTTCTGGAGCGCGGTGACGGCCGGGTGTATGATCGCCGCTCATCCCACGGAGGCATGCGATGAGCAGACGCACAATGGAGTGGCGTTACCGCGTTCTCGACACCCCGACCGGGGCTTTCATTCTCGCGCAATCGCAGCAAGGCGAGCTGCGCACGGGCTGGTCGGCCGCGTGGTGCGATGACCACGCCGGCGAAACCGAATGGCTGCACGTGCTTGGCGACACGATCGAAGACGCCAGCCTGCTGCCCGAACTCACAACCCTGCTCCAGCGATACTTTGACGGCGAGCGCGTGTCGTTCGATCACGTGCCCACGCCCACGGGCAGCCCGTTCCAGGTGGCGTGCTGGGAAGTCTGCCGCCAGATTCCGCGCGGCTCGGTGGCGACGTATGGCGAGCTGGCGCTGCGTGCCGGTTCCAACATGTCCGCCGCCCGCGCTGCAGGCCAGGCGATGCGGCGAAATCCGCTGCCGATTATCGTCCCCTGCCACCGCGTCGTCGGTTCTTCGGGTCTGCATGGTTTCGCGGGCTCAAGCGATCCCGCCAGCGAAAATCTCGCGGTCAAGCAATGGCTGCTCTCGATGGAAGGCGCGATTCTGGTTGAGCCGCGCAAGCCAACGCCCGAAGAGCTTGCTGGCATCGCGGCGTCGTAGTCGCAAGCGCCGCCGAACGAACGCATGTGAGGAAACGTAGCAGTGATCGCTCCCGGCTCGCCGGGTCGGGAGCATGGTGCAACTTCCCAAGCCTCGGAGCACGCAGGGCATGAAACTTACGATCGTCGGCACGGGTTACGTCGGTCTTGTCACCGGCGCCTGCTTCGCCAGCACGGGCAATGACGTCACGTGCCTCGATGTTGATGCGGGAAAGATCGAGCGGCTGAAGCACGGCGAGTGCCCGATCTTCGAGTACGGCCTGCCCGATCTGCTCGAACGCAACAGTCGCGCGGGGCGCTTGCACTTCACGACGAACCAGCGCGAGGCGTACAAGGACGCCGAGGTCATCTTTATTTGCGTGGGCACGCCGCCCAATGAAGACGGCTCCGCGGATACGAAGCACGTGCTCGCCGTCGCGGATCAGATCGCCAAGGTCTTTGAGGCGGACGGCGGCGCTTCGCGCAAACCGGCGCTGGTGGTGGTGAAATCCACCGTGCCCGTCGGCACGACGAACAAAGTGAAAGAGCGCATCGCGGCCGGCACGAAGGCTCCGTTTTTCATCGCCAACAATCCCGAATTCCTCAAGGAAGGCGCGGCCGTGGCGGACTTCATGCGACCCGATCGCGTGGTGTGCGGCGTGGAAGACGAACGAGCCGCGACGGTGCTTCGCCGCCTGTACGAGCCGTTCGTGCGCCAGGGCAACCCGATCATCATCATGGACGTGTGCTCGTCGGAGATGGTGAAGTACGCCTCCAACGCGATGCTGGCGTGCAAGATCAGCTTCGTGAACGAGATCGCCAACCTGTGCGAGCACTACGGCGCGAACATTCGAGCTGTGCGCGAAGGCATGTGCGCGGATCACCGCATCGGCCGGCAATTTCTCTATCCCGGCCTCGGCTACGGCGGATCGTGCTTCCCGAAGGACACGCTGGCGGTGGTGAACATGGGCCGCGCGGTCGGTTATGACTGCGCGCTCAACAATGCGGTGCACGTCGTCAATCAATCGCAGCGTGATCGCTTCTGGAACAAGGTGCTCACGCACTTCGGCGGCAGCGTCGCGGGCAAGTCGCTTGCGTTCTGGGGCGTGGCCTTCAAGCCGGAGACCGATGACATCCGCGAAGCGCCTGCCGTCACGCTGATCGAGCGAGCGCTGGCGGGCGGAGCGCACGTGAAGGCGTATGACCCCGCCGCCGGCCCCAACGTGAGCGCCGCCATGCCGAGCGTGCAGGTCGTGAACGCGATGTATGACGCCCTCGATGGATGCGACGCGCTCATCATCTGCACGGAGTGGACGGAGTTCCGCCAGCCCGATTTCTCGCAGGTCGTGGCGAAGCTGCGCACGCCGACCATTTTCGACGGCCGGAACCTCTACGACCGCTCGCTCATGAAAGAGCACGGCATCACATATTACTCCGTCGGCCGCCCGCCCATCGCCGCCGGGCCGTGAAGCGTCCACCGCTCCAAGCCAACTGCACATCACAAACAAGAAGCCCACGCTTTCCAGGCGTGGGTCTTCTTCGTTCCTGGGTCAATTGATTGCGTGCCCGTTCGTCAACGGCACATCACGGTCACTCGCACCCGCCCCACGCGCCCAGCAGGTACGCGAGATCCGCGCCGTCCACCACATGATCGCCCGGCGGGAGGAACGACGCGCTGTTCACGATGTCCGCGTCGCTCGCGCCCCACGCGCCGAGCAAGTACGCAAGATCCGCGGCATCGACGACGCCATCCCCCGGCGGCGAGAACGTCGCGCCGTCAACAAAATCGGCTGCGTGCGGACCGCCCCACCGCAGCATTGACGCCGGCACAGCCTGCTTCACAATGTCAACGCTGGTGATCCCAAGCACAAGCCCCGCGCCGCCTTCGTTCTCGAAAAATTCGACGCGCAGCGGGTGCAGGCCGGCATCCAGCGCGAGCGGCGCTTCCTTTTCGATCATGCCGTGCAGCCCGTCGTTGTTCAGCACGAGGTTGCCATCGAGCCACACCTTAGAGCCGTCGTCCGAGGTCACCGACAGGCGATAGGCCGCCGCGACGGGGATGTCGAGGTAGCCCTCATACACAGCGCCGACGTGCTCGGACTGATTCGAGCCTGCGAAGTTGCCTTCGGTGGAACTGACATTCACGTCCGTCACGATCCCGCCGCCGTTCGGCGTGAGCACGGCGAAGTTCGGCAAACTCTCCATCGCGCCCAACTCGAAATACGCCACCGCAAGGCCCGGTTCCGCGCACGCCGGCCCCGTTGCAGGTTGCAGCGGCAGCACGTTCACTTTCACCTGCCCGCCAGCCGGTGTCGGCCCGCCGTTGGTGATCCAGTAGAAGAACTGGTCGTTGCCCGTGAATCCCGGCGCCGGCGTGTAGAGCAGTTCATCGCGGCCGTTCGGACCCGTGCCGGCGGAGATGGCGATCGTGCCTCCCATCTGCGAAAGCGCATCCGTGCTGGCGATCGTCGGCGCCGCGCAATTGCCCGAGAGATCGTTGCGCAGCACGTCGATGCGATTGCTCACTCCAGCCGCGACGTACTCGAAATCGTTGTTGGGGTCAGGCGGCCCGTCGGTGTCGAGCAGATTGCACAGCGTCTCGTTGTCGAGGTAATCCAAAATCCGCTCGATGCACGTCTCGTGGAAGCGGATGTGCATGTTCGCCAGCCCGCCGGGACACTGGTGGCAATAGCTCATGATGGTGCCTTCGCTCGCGCCGGCGCAGTTGCCGCTGCCGCACCCGTCGATCGGCGGCACGTAGCTGTGTGTGTGCGGCGAGCCGAAGTTGTGACCGAGCTCGTGCGTCACCACGATGATGTCCCAATTGAAATCGCTCTGCATCAGCGTGGGATAGGGGAACGAGCCGCGCAGATTCGCCGCCAGCGAATAGTCGAGCGCGTCCTCGCACAACGAGCTGAGCCACGCAATGCCGCCGCCGAGCGTGCGTCCCGAGAGGAAGTGCGCCACGTCGCGATCCACCCACTCGAAATTCGCCTGCCAGTAGTCCCGGAACTGAAAGAGCTGCGCGGAAGTGTCGCCGCTGCTCCACGGATCGCTGGCGCTCGTCCACAACTGCAGGAACGAAATCTGAAAGCGCACGTTGAGATCGCGGTGAAAGACTTCGCTCGCCGCGGCGATGAGCAGCCCCGCGTACGACGTCGCCGCGCCCGTGTTCCCGCCAAAGAGCGCCTGCAGATACTCGTGATCGGTTTCAATGGCGACTCGCGCGATGCGGCACGGCGGAGGCGGTGGCGTGCCATCGCCCGTATCGAACCCCGCAACGCCGCCTTCTTCGCCGCCTTCCATCGGCTGCGGAATGAGGTCCGCGCCGCACGAAAAATCAGTGAGCCCCAGCGCCTCCGCCGCATCCGCATCCAGCCGGAAAACCACCGGCGCGTTCGGCGTGAGCGAACTGCCGCTCGAAAGAATAAACGTCTCGCCGAGCCGGTTGACCAAACCCTGCACGCCGCTTGCGGAAACACTGATCGCCACCACCGAATCCGGGTCATCCACCGTCCTGCCGACGAAAATCGGATCACTCGGCCGCGGCAAATCCTGCCACACCGCCACGCCGTTTTCGAGCCGCGAAGCGCGAATGACCGCATCGTCCGCAAACACATCCGCGCGGCGAAGATCGAGATCAACGCTGATGCCCGGCGCGAGCACGAAATTCATCAGCCGCACGGCTTCACGTTGCCGCAGCGACTGCACGCCCGCCGCATCCGCCGCCAGCGCCGCCCCATTCACGCGGCGCACGGCGTCATTCGCTTCCAATCCGCTCAATCGCCACGGCGAGGTCTGCGCGAACGCCGCAACATCCGCCGCATCGCTCGGCTTCGGCGCGGGCTGTCCCACGGCTCGCCGCGGCGCCTGCGCGCTGGCCGCACTCGCGCCCGCCATCACCACCACTGCCGCGACGCACAAGCTGCGAAATGCCTCGCCGGTGGCGCGACTGGCCCAGCGCGTTGATCGATTGGTCATTGTGCCTTCCTGTTCTTCCTGGCCCTCGGCGGATCGCTCGCATCAATGCACCAGCGCCGTTCCCGCCAAGCAGATCATAACGCAGCGCCCCCGGCGGTTTGTCGCCGAGGGCGCTGAAATTGTCACGCAACAAACTGGAGCAAAGCCGTTCAGTCGCACGGGCCCCAGTTGCCGAGCAGAATCGCAAGGTCCGCCGCGTCCACCACGCCATCGGGCGGAGGCAGGAACGTCGTGTTGCTCACATAGTCCGCCGGCGAACCCACGCCCGGTCCCCATTCGCCCAGCAGGAACGCAAGGTCCGCGCCATTGACGATGCCATCGGCAGGCGGCTGGAAGGTGCCGGTCGACACCATGTCGCCGAAGCACGGCGCGCCAAACTCAATTTCCTGCGAGTCGATATCCACCGGCGCGCTTTTCGCTCCGATCTGCGGGTCGGCCCACATGTTGTAAGCAATCTGCCCGCGATTGTCGGTCACGTTCTCATCGCGCAGGAACTCAATGTATTCCTTCGACGTGGTCTGGTAGTAGAGCGTCACCACCGCACGCGCCGCGCCCGCCGGGATGTCATACGCGGTGTCATCCCAGTGCTGGCCATCCGCATACGAATAGCCCACCGGCGCCGCCTGCACCGCTTCAAACGCCGCGTTGGTGAAGCCGATCGGCGGGATGCGGTTGTCCTTCACCACCATGTTGTTGAGCACGAAGTGGAAGCTCTCGCCCTGCGGCTTGCCGGTCGCCGCCGCCATCGTGGCGTCGAGGCCCTGCTTCACTTCGTACACCTTGGTGTCGGCCGTGTTGAGAATGGCTGAACCCTTCACGCCGAAGCCGTACTCTCCGCGCTCGTCGATCAACTCGTCGCTCGCGTTGAAGAACTTCACGTTGATCCACATCCGCCGGCCCTCGCCGTATCCGGTCGGCAGCTTGTGGCCGGAATAATTCGTCACGCGCACGATCAGCGAACTGCCGGACGTCGATAGCGATACCTCCGCCGCGTTGCGAAGCATGTCATAGGCCCGCGCGATGGAGTCGTCGATCATCTCGTCCGTCAGATACTGGCTTGCGAACTGATCGCCGAACACGGGATCATGCAGGCCCGTGTCGCCGTCTTCATAAAGATGTTTCGCCGCGCGCATCACCCACGTGTTGCCGCCGTTGAACGCGTGTTGCGGCATGTCAGGATGGTTGTTCGAGAAGCCGACGCGGCAGCCCGGGCCCTGCGTATCCGGCATGTGACAATCCTGACAGCTCGACAACGTGCCGCCCATCGGGATCGCGCCGCCGAAGCCCGCAAACCCGCCCGCGCGAGCCACGCCGCCGTTCGCAAACTGGCTGTGCGCCCATTCGCTGTACGTCCGCTCCAGCGGGAACATCTCATACTTGTTCTGCGTCGGATGCTCCGTGTCGTCCGGCGTCGGCACGTACACATCACCCTGCTTCACGAACAGCGGGTTGCTCACATCGTGGCACGTGCCGCACATCTCCGCGCTCTTGTGGAACGGCGACCTCGCCCACTGGTGGAACGGAAAGCCCGACACCAGTTCAAACGGCCCGCGGCGCACATCGTCGGGATCGAACACATAGGTGCCCGTGTGCGGCTGCGGCGGGAGAATGTTGCCGAACACCGGATCGTTCTCCAGCATGTCGAGTATGAACTGATCAGCCGGCGGACTCACGCCCGGCTGGTACACCGGGTCCACCATGCGGTGGCACATGTTGCACGTCACGCCATCGAAATCGTTCGGGAACTCATCGAACTTGCCGCCGATGTTGTCGCCCGTCGTCGGCGAGCTGCGTCCCGCCAGCCACGCGCCCGGCGTGTGACAACGGAGACACAAATCAGCAGAATCCGTCGCATCCTGGTTGGCGATCGTGAGACACGCCCAGAAGAGCGGATCGCGCGCCGAGTTCGCCATCATCGAGCCGGCCCAGTTGAAATACGGCTCGGCCTCGCGCGGCAGCTCCATCGCTTCGAAATCCGCGTGACAGAAAATGCAACTGGTTGACGGCACCACTGGCGTCAGCACGCCGCCCGTCGGGTCCGGCTGCGTGCCGGGAAGGAAGTAGTCATTGATCGTGGAAGGAACAGGCGACGGCGCACTGCCCGCAGGTTTCCCGCCGCCTCGCGAACCGCCGCCAGCGCGACCGCCAAGGAACACAACTCCCGCAGCGCACACCAACACCATCCCCAGCGCCGACCACTGTCGGCCTTTCGCGCCCGCAACTCGCCGCATCTCTTCGTTCCTCCACACAGGTCAACAGCATCCTTGGCTGAAGAGCTCGAATTGCTCCACAATCCGTGTGCTGCATGCGAGTGTCAACGCGCATGCCACCCCATGGCGACACGAATGTGTATCCGTAGCTTGCCCTGCGATTTGCTCTCTGCAACCCTCCGAGCAAATCTTCGCAAAACCAAACCGAGCCCGGTGCCAATCGTAACGACCGGTGGTCCGAAAAGACACCGCAAAGACGTACAAACTTGTGAAAGGGTTGCCCAGCTTCTCACGAAGCCCTCGTGGACCGCACGCCTCGGTCAGCCGGGCGAAATCAAAGCTCGACGGCATTCCCATGCGGCTTGGCCCGCAGAAGCCGCTCGCCCTGCTCCGCGGTCATCGATCCCTCGGCGATGTACGCCGCAATCTCCTGCCGGCTCCGCTCGACAGCACGCGTCGTCATAATGGTGGTGACGGCCCGGATCAGCGAATTCGCCAGGATGGAGCCGCAGATGATCACGAGCACCACGATGTACATGTTGCTCCGCAGCAGGTCGATGATCGCTTCCATCGCGTCGCCTCCAGTCAGGAACCGCCGCCCGCCAGCGAGCGGAGCGCCCACGTGATTGTTCCGCAAGCAGCCGCAAAATTCCATCGCGAAGCGTTCAAGAAGATCCAAGGGTTCCACTCGCCAGGGGATGGGTGGGGCGCGGACTCGTTGAGCGGGCGGCGCCCCGCCGCCACGTCATCCGCGAATCACATGGGCACACGCGGCGAAGCGCCGCTCGCTCCACAATTTCCATCCGAACGCCGCGAACGCAGCGGCGATCATGAACCACCGCGCGCCCTGTGGGCGGCGCCCACCCTTCATTTCCGCGTTTCGGCGTTTCGGCTTTTCGGCGTTTCCCCGCTCTCATCGTCCCGCGTAGAACACTTGCGGGCTGACGGGTTGCTCGAAGCGCAGCACGCGCACCGGGCCGTCGGATCGCCAGAGGTCGCGGCCGCGCTCACGCTCGCTGACACTCACGTAGAGCTCCCAACTGTCGAAGCCTTCGAGCGTGTCGAGATACGCGGCTCCGAGCATATCGAACGAAGCTTGCTCCGCGGTGTCAGCGGTGAAGCGAAGATCAGCGCCTGCAGATTCCGCGGCGGCGGTGAGCAGCGATGCAAGCCGAGCGCGAAGAGCATCGAACTCCCGGGTGGAAGCGTGGCTCATGTTGCGCAGCCGGGCGAGACTGACCGTGCGCTCGAGATGTCGCGAGCGCGGGCAACGATCGATCGCAGCTTCCATCTCGCTGATCATCACTTTGAGCGCCGGGCTCAATTGAGCGCGGGCGGAATCGGTCATGCCCTTGGTCGCCGGCGGCAGTTGCGACGGCGCTTCGCTGGTTCGCGGAGGCGCTGCGGTCATGGACTCGCCATGCTCACTTGCGTGCATCGAAGCGATCGCCGGCTGGCGCGATGGGTTTGCCGAGGATGTGGCGGGAGCACGCGGCGCGGGCGGAACGCTGGTGGCGAACCCCGCAGACGGCACGCGCTGAAAATTTTCGCTCGCGCAACCGGCGGCGGAGAACAGCCCCGCAAGACACAAGATCAAGGCTGCAATGCGGATGCACACGCTGCCCGTTGTGTGATGGCGTGACCCTACACCACAAGCGGCGGTTGTGTCACAGAAAGTTATCGCTTGAGCGCGGAGCGCGCGCCTCGCCGATGTGGTCCCTTCGCCACCCGAGGGAGGTCGCGGCGAATCAAGGCGCCGCACGATTGAATCACGAGACCCTGGAGCACGACGCATGCTCGACAAGCTGCAGATCATCGACGCGATCCGGCAGATCAATCGCACGGCGAAGCTGGATTGGCTCGGCTCATTTGATGTGGATGCGCTGAAGCGATATCTCGAACACCTGCAGATGACGCAGGAGCCGCGGGGGCGGAACAGCCGGTGGATCCGCCGCGACGATTCGCCCGCGTTCATGACGAGACATCCCATAACGTGAACCCGCCGGAAGAAGGCCTCCGGCAAAGAGACACGAGACGCCAAGCCATATTCCGCCGGGGCCGGCAATGGCGCACGCGGAGGGCCGAAAAGGTCAGCGTTCGCTCACCGCGGGGAGGTCGCCGGTGTCATCCAGCTCGGCCCGGCGGGTGAGCTTGAGCAGGCGGTCATATTCGCGTTTCAGCAGGGCAAATCGCAGTAATGACTCGACTCGGGTGAGTAATTCGAGCTTATTGACCGGCTTCGTGATGAAGTCGTCCGTGCCCGCTTCCTTGGCCCGCTCGAAGTCCCCCACTTCGTGCAGGGCCGTCACCATGATCACCATGATGTTGCTGGTGGCCGGCGAACTCTTGATGCGCTGGCACACCTCAAAGCCGGACATCCGCGGCATCATGACGTCGAGCAGCACGAGGTCCGGCGGGTCTTCGTCAATCATGCGAACGGCCTCAATGCCGTCCTTTGCCGTGCGAATATGGCAGCGAAGGCCTTCCAAATAGGCCTGCATCAGCTCGAGATTCTGCAAATTGTCATCAACGAGCAGGATTGACGCCCGGCCGAGATCCGGCTGGTCCCGCTCCGCCAGATCGACATCCGGCTGAAATGTGCTGCCCGATTCGGCCATGCCTTCAGATTCCTTCTTCGCGATATGCCCCCGGCAACCGGCGGTCAAGGCATCCTAGCGGCGGGCGGCGAAGGCGTCGATTCCCTTGCAGGGCCGCGGCGGGAACCCACCCCGTGCTCCCGAAGTTGCCCTTTTTTGGGCTTTATGGCGCCATTTCCTGCATTTTCCACCACTTTTCCTGCAATTCCGAACGACCGGACCGCGAGGCGAGTAAACAATAGGGTGTGCGGCCGGATGGGTGGATCGCAGCCGCGGGGTGGAGTGCATGAAGGGATCAGCAACGTATCAACGGCGCGCGTGGGACGACCGCTTCAACCGTCCGACCGTGCCCGCGCTGCGCGGCGGACTCAAACCCGTCGTCCGTTCGCTGTTCGACAAACTCCATAAGCGCCTCACGGAATTCGATCGCGTCGCATCGACCGTCACGTGGTACGGCGATTCGTGGCGATGGGTTGTGGAATATCGCGTGTCGCGCGAGCGCCAGCCGTTCGCGGTGATCGTGCCGTCGCCCGAAGAATTGCAGCTCGCCGTGCCGACGTCGCAGCAACTGATTGCGGAGCTGGCGACGCGGCGGCTGAAGCGCGCGGTGCGCGATGGGCTCGAACTCGCCTGCGAACCGTTCGACACGCGCTGGGCGATCTGGCCCGTGGCGTCCGCCTCACTGCTGCCTGATCTCGTGCACGTGCTCGACCACAAGCGCCGCTTCATGGTGCGATCGGCCGGCTGATCTTTATCCATTCACTGGCGCGGCGGCGACGCTTCGAACGATCCGTTCACGAAGTACGGCCGCGTTGCATCAACTTCCAGCATCTCATCAAGGTTGGCGGGATCGATCTCAATGAGCGGCGCTGCGCCCGTGAGCATGACCTCCCCTGCCCATGAGCGCTCCTTCCCGCCGAGCAGCGCCGCTTCGAGCGTGAGCATTCGCGCGATGCCGCCCTCGAAGATGGTGGGCTTGCGGCCGCCCGTGTAATGCTTGCAATCCTCGAGGAAGCGTTCCGGCCCGCCGGGGAGGAGGTCGCCGAATCGCGTGAGCACAGGGCGAAGATCGTGCTTGTCGAGCAGCGCCAGCGCGCGGTTGCCGTGGCCCTGTCGGTAATAACCAAGCGCTTCACTGAGCGCGAGCGCGGTGGTCGGCGAAACGGCTTCTTCTTCTTCCATTGTCGGCGCCCACGCGCGGAACACATCGCGCCCGGGCAGCAGATCCGCCAACGCGAGCAATCGATCGCGTTCATTCCGATCCTCACTCATCGACGCGATCGCGAGACAGGCGCTGCGACCGAATTTCGCCGGGTCGATCGCGCCTGCGAGCGCGAAGAGATGCTTGGCAAGGTCGCGCAGCGCCGCATCCCGCTCCTTGCCGCCGGTGTGCGCGGCGTCGGCGAGTTCTTCCGCCAGTTCGATATACGCCAGCGGATGACGCGGATCGAGCTGCTCCAACTGCTCGCGCCACGGCTCCCACACCGGATCACCTGCCTGCGGCGCGAGGCCGAGCGTCGTCACGGCGGCAGCGGCGAGGAGCGCCAGCATCCATGTGCAGCGAACGCGCGTCATGGCGACTTCTCCGCTGGTTCGCCAGATCGATCGCGCATGCGAAGCGCGTGCAGCTTTGCGATCGTGGTCTCCACTTCGATCGCCTGCTGCAGCGCGTTCGCCAATCGTGCGCGGTTGGTTGCGGATTGATCGAGCAACTCGGCGACCGTGACGCGCAGGGCCGGCTGTTCGGCCGCGACGGCAAAGGCGAAGAGGTCGAGATGCCCGATGCGATTGGCGACGTACGCCTGGATCGGACCTTTGACGAGCATTCGCCGCATGCGATGGCGGCGCTCCAGCGTGGCAAGATCGCCCGGCACAGGTTCGCTCGCCACGACGCCGCGCAGCGAATCCGCCCACGCCTTGCGAATCATCTCCGCTGCGTCCGCCGGGCTCATGCGCGAAACCTGCTGCATCAGCGCATCGTCAGCGCTCGGACCCTGGCGTGCAACGGCGTCGGAAATGATGTCCGCGGCGTGATCAACATCCGCTTCCGTCAGCGGCATGAGTTCAAGCGCATGCGCGATGAGCATTCGCCGCGCTGCGATGCGCCACTGTTCCGATCGCACAGGCGGCAGGGATGTCCCGATGAATCGCTGGAGAAACTCGGACGTGTCGTCGTTCGCAACGGCGTCAGGAAGCTGGTCGAGGAGCTGCAGCGCCACGTTGGGGCCGTCCGTGAACATGATGGCGACGCCTTGGGCCATGGTGCGCACTTCAGCCGGCGTGGCGCGGTACACCTCGCGCACGAACACGGCGGCGTCAATCGGCCCGAGATCGGTCCCCGCGGTGTTGCGCAGCGCTCGCAGCAAGTTGATCCTCGCATCGGCAGCGCTGCCGGCCTGCGCGTAGGCGGCGGCCCACAAGCCATCCTGTCCAATCGCCTGGCCCGGCTGCTTGCCTGCGTAGCGAGCGGGACCGCGAGGCGAACTCAATGCGGGTTCGCCGCTTGCCAATGATTCCGCCGCTTGCACGTGCTCGATCCACTCAATCACACGCCCGGCGGCAGTCGCGTCGCCACGTTCGAGCAGGCTTGCGGCTTCGTTGAGCCGCGCGACGAGCGCGAGATGCTGCGCGAGCAACGGCGGGTCAGCCACGACGGATGCGGACATCAGACTGGCCTGCGCGCGGCGCCACGCCTTGCCAATCTCGGGATCGACATCGATGCCGCGACCGACAGCCGCGGCGGCGCGATCATCGCCCGTTGCATCGTGCGGCCACGCGCTTGCGATCTGATCGCGCATGCGGCGGCGATGCGCTTCGTCCGCGCCGCGGGGCACGATGAGCGACGGCGTGAACCATGGCGCCAGATGCTGTTCGGAGACGATGCTCGTGAGCACCCAGAGATCGTCGCCGGTGATCGCTGCGGGGTCATCGAACCAGCCGGAAACGTGATCACGCAGCAATGGTTGATTCCAATCGAGTTCGCTGGCGAGCCGGCCGAGCACATTCACCGCGAGGCCGGGTTGGGTGAAGTCGGCGCTGCCGCGGAGCAATGCTTCGATGGACTGCGCGAGCATGGACTGCAATGTGTCGGAGTCGGCGGTGATCTTCAGCGAGGCGAGCCACACTTCCCACGAGGCCGTGTTGTCCGTGCCGTGATCAACGTCGGCTGCGAGCGAGTCAGGAAGCGACGCCAGCCACTGTGCCGCACATTCCGCCGGGAGCGTGGTGCGCAGGTCAACGTCCTTCGGCAAGGCCGCTCGGACCATCGCAAGAGCGCGATCGCGCACGGCGGGCGACAGCGCGAGACTTTGCGACAGCTCCACAAGGCGCTCGATGCGCCATGCACGCTGCGCGATGGCGATGGGGTCGGTGATCGAGCTGTCGGCCACCGCGAAAGCCGCGAGGAGTCGATCACTCACGCCTTGCTTGGCATCAGCCTCTTCGAACACGCGGCGAACGCCGGTTGCCATGGATTCTCGCAGCGATGCTTCGACGGCCGGCCACGTGCGCGAGGCGAGGTCGATGTGCGCAGCCCAGTCGCGGTACACCGCTTCGGACGGTTCATCCGCCACACGCACGCGGCGAACGACGTGATCGAGCAGTTCGGGCAATTTGGCGCTCTCCGCCAGCGCATCCGCAGGAATGATGTCCGCAAGCGGGATGGCAAACGTCGGCGGCTGTGGGAACTTGGCGGGCTCACGCGAGATGGCCAGTGCATCGTCCGGCGCGGGAGCCTGCGGCTGATCGACGACCACAGGAGGCGGCGGCGCTGGTGGCGTGGCTGTGCGATGGCGTCCGCCGCTCATCAGAACCGCGACGATGAGCGCCGCGCCGAGCACGAGCGCCGCCAAGCCGAAGATGAATGACCACTTCACCGTGGTTGCGGGCGTCGGCTCCTTGAGATCGGGCAGCAGTCGTTCGGGGAGCGATGGCGTGGCCGGCCGCGCTGCTGCCGCGGTGGCCGGCGCAAGCGTGCGACGACCGGCGGTGATGGTGGCGACATCGAGCCGAGCGCCGCCCTGGCGTGCGTAGTCGTTGAGCCCGCGAATGACGGTGAGCAACCCGTGCACGGTGACGCGATGCGCCGCGGCGATCGCCACGAGCCGTGAGCGGCTTTCACGATTCCATCCGCCCGCGCCGACGAGCGTACCGAGCACCTGGCGATCGAAATCCGTAAGCGTGATGCCTGGTCGCTGGCCGCGCGTGGCGCGCGGCGCTCCGGCAAACATGCGGCGCTGGCGCGCGTGGCCGTGATGCGCGGATGAGCTGCGAGGCCCATGCGATGCACGCGTCGCTGCTGCCGGTGAAGTCGCGACCTCGGGCGCCTTGCCGATGTCCCCTTTGAGCGCTTCAGCGGCGGCACGCACGGCCTGTCGAACGCGTTCGGCGTCGGCGGAAGCGCCGCCCGGGTGTCGATCAATCATGGAAAGCCGAGCGCGCACGGCCTGCTCGATCATTGGGCCGTCGAGCACAACCCCGGCGTCGATGCCGAGCAGTTCACGCGCGGTGGCGCCGGCTGGGACGCCGAGGAACCGTTCATGCGGATGCAGCCTCATGGCGCATCCTCCGCCGGCTCCGATGGCGGCGCGGACGCTTCGAGCGCGTCATGCAGCTTGCGAAGTTTCTCACCCCACGGCGGCGGGCCGTAATCCCCTTGCAGTTGCACGTGCTGGCGGAGCACATCGAGAGCGCGAACGGGGTCGAGCTGTCGCAGAAGGTTGACGTGGTTGAACTTCGCTTCGTACCACGCGTTGCTGCCGGGTTCGAGACCCGCGAGCAGCACGCGCCAGCACTCGAGCGCCCGGTCGATGTCACCATTCGCGCCGGCAAGCTCCGCGGTGACACGAAGGAAACGGGCATCATTCGGCCGGCGTTCGAGCAGGCGTTCAAAGAGGAAGAGCGCCGCTTCGAGACGCTGCGGTTCATTCGTCCGCCGCCAAAGTTCGAGCACAGCTTCGGCGACGATGACGTGGAAGGTCATGGCCTCGGGACGCGCGAGCGCGCTGGCCTCGCCGGCGAATTCCTGAATGACGCGGCCGCCATAGCGTGCAATGAGTTCAAGCGTGTCGCGATCGAGTTCGGGGAAGTCGCTCGTGCGGCGGCCGACGAGCAGTTCGTGGAAGATCGAACGGTTGGCCACGCGCGCCCACGGCGTGTTCGGCGAGCGCGCCCACAATTCGTCGGCGAGTGAGCAGGCATTCGACATCTCGCCGGACAGGAGCGCGACTTGTGCGCGGCGGGCGAGCAGTTCGTCATCGAGTTCGCCGGGGACGTAGCCGGCCTCGTCCAACGATGCGAGCACATCGAGCGCTTCGCTTGCGGCGGCGACATCGCGCACGTCGCTCGTCGTGGCGGCGTCCAGCACCTGCCGGCAGCGGATCACAAGTTGCTTTGGCCCGTCGACGCCTTGCGGCGCGGGGAGCGCGGACGCAAGCTCGGCGGCGAGCAACGGCTTCTGGACTGCGAGAAATTCTCGTGCGAGGCCGGCGCGTTGATCCGCACTGGCGCTACGGAATTGTTTGTAGAGCATCGCGGCGGCGCGTTCGCGCGATGGCATGTACGACTTGCTTTCGGGCGGAACGGAGAGCAGCGCCGCGATCGCTTCGGGCGTGGGCTTGTCGCTGTAACTTCGCCGAAGGAGCAGTTCGGGCACATGCTTGCCCGCGGGGTACTCGTCGAGATACCGATCGATGTTGGCCAGCATTCGCCGCGAGAGCGCGGCGTTGTCGCCGGCGGCAAGCAAATGGTCGAGGGAGACGATGGACATCCACAGCGCTTCGGATGGCTCGGCGAGCGCTGCATCCTTGGAAGCGCGTTCGAACGCTTCGGCGGCGGAGAGGAAATCGCTTTGGAAATAGAGGCACCACGCGGCGAGCAGTCGCGCGTTCGCTGCGGGTTCCGCATATTGCGAAGCATCCGGCTGCGCGACGGCGCGTTCGAAGAGCTTGCCAACCTCGGCGAATCGCTGCTGCGTGGCCTGGTCGCCCGAGGGTTTGTCGCCGGGGTGACGTTCGCGCACGTTCTGAAATCCGAGCACGGCCTGGACATAGAGCGGCGCGAAGCCGGTGGAGCCGAGCGATTCCGTGCCGTAGCGCTCCGCAAGCTGAATCAGATGATCGAGCGCGCCGCGAGCCGCCAGCGATGTCATGGCCTGCTGTGCGAGTCGGATGGCGCTGGCGTCGGCGGCGCCCGCTTCGAGCGACCACGCGGCGATCAAACGGAGCCACGGCGTCGGCGCGGCGCCGAGCCCGCCGGGGAGCGCGGCGGCCAATTGCGCCACGTTCTTGAACTCGCCGTGCTCGAGAAGGACGACGAGCCGCCACGCGCCGACTTCGTTCCGAACGGCGGCGGCCGTGCGCGGGTGTTCGAGAAGGTCGATCCACTGCAGCGCGGTGGTGGCGGAGCGCGTGAGCGATCGGCAGAGCGCCATGCCGAGGATGGCGCGGGCCATCGGTTCATTGGCGCGGATGTCGATGGACACATCTTCTGGCGCCGGCTTGGGCGAATCGGTGCCGAGGATTTCAGCGAAGTAGCCCTCCGCGACGTCCGCCGGTTTTTTGTCGTGCGTGAGCCAGCCCTGGTAGTACAGCGTCCATGCGAGGAGGTAGGTGGCCTGGTCGAGCAAGCGGGCTTCGAATTCAGATTGCTCCGCCAGGACGATGGATTCGGAGCCGGCGGCGCGGCCGAGCTTTCGCATCGTGAGTTCGAGCTGCGCCTCGAGTTTGTCGTGCGTTTGTTTGAGTTCACCGGCGAGTTGCGTGGCGAGCGTTTCGGCGCGAGCGACGTCATCGGCGGTGGCGGCGCGGAGGCGATGTTGCTCGGCGATGTGTTCGATTTGGCGGTACGTGGCTTGCGCGAGGGCGAGGCGGAGGTCCATCGCTTCGCTGGCGTCCGTTTGCTCGAGGAGCAGGTGCGCACGGGCTTCGAGCGACGCTCGCGCTTCGGCGTCCGTCTGCTGCGAGAGGAGCGTGGCATACAAGCTGGCGAGTTTGCGGATGAGCGACCGGCGGTCGGATTCCGACGCGGAGGCGAGTTCCTGCTCGAGATGCACGGCAAGCAGATCGTTCAGGCCCTGCTCTTCGAGGAAGGCGGCGACTTCGTCGGCGTGAACGGAGGTGGTGAGCACGCCGATGAACGCCATCGCCGCGGCGAGCGCAGCGCGCGTTCGCTTGCCGTGTTTCGAATTACTCGCCCGCCGGAACATACGTCACCTTTTCGAAACCGGCGTCATGCGCCACCTGCACCGCCTGCACGGCGAAACCGACTGGCACCTGATCGAACACCTTGACGAGGACGCCGACGTCGCGCGGCAAATTGGCGATGGCGCCCTGCAGCGCGGCGCGATCGTGCAGCACGCGCGCTCCGAGCCTGTACGCCGGCGAGCCTTCGATGAGCCGCACCTCCACCACCTGCGGCTGAAAATCGCCCGCCGATCCCCCGCTTTCGCTGCTTTGCGTTTGCAACGCCGTGCTCAAGCGCGATTCCTCGTTGCCCATCATCGTCGACACCATGAAGTAAAACAGCAGCAGAAAGCTGATGTCGATCATGCTGGCGAGGTTGACCACGATGCGATCGTTCCGCCGGCGCCGGGATGTGAACTTGAGCTGCATGGCGGTTAGAGCGGAACTTCGGTGGCGATGCGGATGGCGCGGACGCCGTGTTCGCGGAGCATTGTGACGACGCGGTTGAGCTGCGCGCTGTCGGCGCCGCGGTCAACGCGCAGCATGAGCTTGAGCGCACCACCGTCCGCATCGCCGGCGTAGCGCTGCTTCTCCTCATCGACGCGCTGCTGCAATGTGTCGAGATCGATGGTGTTGCCGGAGACGATGAGGTCGCCGGCTGCGGTGATGTTGATGACGAGTCCCGCTTCGTCGGGCACGGGATCCTGCTCGCCGCGTTCCTTCGGCAGGTCGAGCGGCGCCTGCGTTTCCTGCTGGAACTGGGCCGTCATGATGAAGAACATGATGAGCAGGAAGTTGATGTCGAGCATCGACGTGACGACCACGTCGAAGACGCCGCGACCGGATTGGCGTGGAGCGAGCCGCATGACGATCTCACTTCGTTCGCGTCACCGCCGGCCCGCCGCGCGTTCCCGCCGCCTGCGACATCGGCCCGGGTCTGGGGCTTGGCGCCGCGCCCGGCTCGCCCGCTTCCAAGTGAAGCAGCAACAGCTCAATTTCCTGACCGGCCTCGGCGACGCACGCATCGATCCGGTTGCGGAAATAGGTGTACAGCGCCATGCACGGGATAGCGACGATGAGTCCGAGCAGCGTGGTGACGAGCGCGAGACTGATGTTGCCTGCCAGCGTTTTGTGATCTGGCGCAGCGCCGGCGGAGAGCGTTTCAAACGCGCCCACGATGCCGATGACGGTGCCGAGCAGACCGAGCAGCGGCGAGATCGAGCCGATGACGTTGAGCATGTCGGTGGAGCGATAGAGCCTCGCCGTCTGTTCTTCTCCCGCTTCTTCCACGCTGTTCTTGATTTCGAACGCGCCGAACGCGGACTTCTGGAACCGCGTCAGGCCCGGCGCCATCACGCGCGTGAAAAACGAATCGTGCTCGGGGTCGAGGCAATACTCCAGCGCCCCCGCCACATCGCCCTGCGCGAGCATCTCGTTGAGCGCATCGAGGTGCTGCTGCGGGATGATCGCCGAGCGACGAATCTGCACGAGGTGCAGCACCACGAACGCGAGCGCGACGACGCTCAAGGCGATGATGATGTATCCCACCACGCCGCCGGATTGAATCGTCTCCAGCCAGCTCGTGCCCTTTTCTTCGGCTTGCGCGAGGAGCAGCGAGATCGCGACAGATTCGTGCATGACGAGCGATGTTGGCATCAGAGACGTCCTTTGCGTTCCGCGGCGCCAAACGGCGCTTCCGCGGCTGGATGACCGGGATAACGATCGGAAACAAGGCGGCGAAGCGAGGCGGCGCGATTGGCTTCGCCGCGAGCGTCCAGCGCTTCCGCCATCGTGCGAAGCGCGAGGCCCGCAAGATACGGCTGCGTGCGGGCAAATGCAGCTGGCAAGTGCGCGAGGTGCACCAAGCCCAAATCCTGCGAGGGGCGATCCTTCTCGCGCAGGAGTGATTCCCCAATCTGCACGTGAAGCCACGCCTGCGCCCACGCCGGCCAGTCGTGGGTTCGGCGCATGGCATCGCGGCCGGTGACGGCATTCAGCTTCGCGGTCCGGACCCCGAGCATGTGCGAGAGCATCGTCACGCCGGGTTCGTCGCTCTTCACTTCGTTCACGACCGGCTGATTGCCGATCGAGATCGAAGCGAAGGCGCGGTAGAGGGACGCCAACGCCGCAACGCGCTCGTTGCCCTGCGCGTCGTAGGCCGCCAGATCGCGCTCCAGCCGCGTGGTTCGAGCCGCGCTCACCCAAGCGGGCGGGAGCTGCGTGCACAGCGATGTCGCTTCATCAATCACCGGCGGGAGCGACGTCAACGCATCGCTCGTCACGCCAGCATCGCGCAGGCGCACCACTTCCAGCCACGGAATCACGGCAAGCTCATTGGCGGCTTGTGCGAGCTGGCATCGAAGCAATCCCTCGGCCGCGAGCAGCGCCGGCTCATTCGTCTGGCCGCGGTAGCGTTCGAACAGTCGTTCGAAGAGCGGCAAAGCGAGCATCGTGTCGCCGCGCTGCAGTCGCGACACCGCACGCCACAGGTCTTCCGCCACGGGCTGATATCGAAGCCATGCCTCGCGATGCGTCGCGCCGGTCACCTCGCGCACTTCGTGCCAGGAGATCACGCGCTCTTTCGCGCCCGCCCCTGTGCCAGGAATACGCACTGCGACGCCGGCGTCATCCAGCCGCACGATTTCGCCTTCAGCGGGCGGAAGATCGCCTCGTCGAATGACCTGCTCACGCGGCGACAGATCGCGGGCGTCCTGTGGCGCAGCGCTGGCCAACGCCGACGGTGGCCACGCCGTGAGGAGCAATGCGGCCTGCGCGCACGTCATCGCGACGAGCGCCCGCCGAATCGACTTGGCTAAAGCGTGCATCACCATGGTTTAGTCAGCGGGCACATGGCGGTACACGCCGCCGGACTGGTCCGCAATCGCCTTGAGCGTTTGCTGGCTGGTGGGATCGCCGAACGCCACGGTGTTGATGACAACGCGCTGGCCGCGTTCATTGAGACCGGCGACGAGCGTGGGCGTGTCCTGCGGAATCTCGCCGTCCGTAAGGAAGAAGACGACATCCGGCCGCTGCTCCAGCGCGAACACCTGCTGGAATGCCGGCGCGGGCATCGTGCCGCCGGTGGGCGCGAGCGAATCCAGCCACGCGCGAATGGAGTCGGTCGCTGCAGGACCGGCTCGCATCCAGTCGGTCTGCCGCGGCGGCGTCACCGCGCCGTTCGAATACAGCACGATGTAAAAGTGCGTGAAGTCCGGCAATGAGCTGATGGAGCGGAGCAACTCTCGCGTCGCGACTTTCCAGCGATTGCCCTGCGACATCGACCCGGACATGTCCATGATGTAGGCGAAGCGATCGCCGCGAGACGAGATGCCGAAGAAGCTCACGCCGCCACCGCCGCCGGAGAGCGCGCCCAGTCCATCGCCGCCGCCCGAGGTCTGGCCGATGCTTCCCCCGCTGATGGCGCCGGGCCCGGCGCTGAGCAACCCGGCCTGCGGCGCATCGAGGTTCAAGCTGGCGATCGGCGTGGGAGAATCGTCAATCGGCGTGGCGACAGCGGGCGATTCGACGAGGTCGCCGAGCGAGCCTGCGTCGAAGCTGGTGAGTTCCTGCTCCGTGAGGATCGACATCTCGACGATGTGCGATTCACCGGTGCCGGAGCCGCCCGAGCCGCCGCGCATCCACCCGCTCAAGTAAAGAAGGATGGCGGCGTGGGCCAGCAACGAAATGCCGAGCACGACGATGAGCAGTCGGTGTCGACGGCGCTTCGCCAGTTGCTCAAGCTGTTCTTCGAGGGCGCGGACGCGTCGCTGAAGTTCCCGCGTCTGCTCGGCGGATGCAGCCATCGCCAGCGATGTGGGATTCATATCAGCCACAATCACTCCATACGGAACGGCCCGGTCGCGGTTGCTTCGTCACGAAAAGCTGGCGTCCGCGGGAATCATAGGAACAATCCGCAGCCATTGAGATCGGCGAGCGTCGGCAAGCGGCTTGATGGAAGGCCCGGTCCCCTGCCGCGCTTGACCCGCTCCCGCCCAGCCGGTCCAATGCGCACCCGGCACCGCGGATTGGATACACCTGCAATGTCTGAACGACCGTACGTCGGCTACAACCGCGTGATCCTGAAGATCAGCGGCGAGAGTTTCACTCGCCCTGGTCAGACGGGCATTGACCCCGTCGAACTGCGCACGATCGCGACGGAAATTAAGGAGGCAGCCGCGACAGGCGCGCAGGTGGCGGTGGTCGTGGGCGGCGGCAACATCATCCGCGGCGCGGAGCTTTCGCGAGCCGGTGAGATCGACAAGGCCACCGCCGACTACATGGGCATGCTCGGCACAGTCATCAACGGCCTCGCCCTCCGCGAAGCGATTTCCAACCTCGGGCAGGATTGCCGGCTGATGTCGGCGATCAACATTCCTGCCGTGGCGGAACCGTTCATCCGCGGACGAGCGAATCGGCATCTTGAGAAAGGCCGCGTGGTGATCCTCGCTGCCGGCACGGGCAACCCGTTTTTCACCACGGACACGTGCGCCGCGCTGCGAGCGACGGAGCTCTCGGCCGATGTCGTGCTCAAAGCGACGAAGGTGGACGGCGTGTACAGCGCCGACCCGGTGAAGGATCCGAAGGCGACGCGATACGATTCGCTCTCCTTCGCCACCGCGATTCAGAAGAAGCTGGCGGTGATGGATTTGACGGCCCTGTCAATGTGCATGACGGAGAACCTGCCGGTGATCGTGTTTGACTTCAAGACGCCGGGGAACATCCGCCGGGTGGTGGCAGGCGAACGGATCGGAACGCTGATCAGCAACGAGGCATAAGAGCAATGGATCTGAAGCAGATTGTGTCGGAATGCCGGGGGAAGATGGATCGCTCGATCGAGCACCTGGAGCGTGAGCTTCGCGGCATTCGCACGGGCCGGGCGACGACGTCGCTGGTGGATTACGTGAAGGTGGATTACTACGGCAGCATGACGGACCTGCGCGAACTCGCCGCGGTCTCCGTGCCCGAGCCGACCCAGATTCTCATCAAGCCGTTCGATCCTTCCAGCGTCGGGGCGATTGTGAAGGCGATCGAAACGGCGGACCTCGGCCTCAACCCGATGAAGGAAGCCGGCGCGGTTCGCATCAATGTTCCGGCCCCGTCATCGGAACGGCGGAAACAACTTGTGGCCCAGGTGCGAAAGATGGCAGAGGACACGCGCGTGGCGATTCGCAATGAGCGTCGTGATGCCAACAAGCACATCGACCAGCTCGTGAAGGACAAGTCCGCGGGCGTGTCTGAAGACCAGGGCAAGACCGCGAAGGCGGAAATCGAGGATCTCACCAAGAAGCACGTGGAGAAGGTGGACGAGATCACCAACCGCCGCATCGCTGACATCGAGTCCGTGTAGGCGACGCAGGGCAATCACAACGAGGTGACGGATGGCGAACGTGTGGCCGCAGGCGAGTTGGCATCACACGATTCTTGCCTGCGCGCTGGTGGGCGGCGCGGCCCAGCCGGCGACGGTCGTCCTCGTTGAGCATGACAACATCACGGTGAATTCTTCGTGCAGCGTGCACGTGCCCGGCGTGGTGCCCGATGCGGACGGCAACGGCGTCATTCACATCACCGGCAGCGGCATCACCGTGGACTTTGAAGGCGGCGCGCTTCGTGGAGCGGAAGCGGACACGGCGCCGAATGAATACGCCGGCGTGGGCGTGCGCGTCACCGGCAGGAACGTGACGCTGCGGGGCCTGCGCGTGTCGGGGTACAAGGTGGGCATTCACGCCGTGGGAGCGGACGATCTCACGCTCGATGATTGCGATGTGTCGGACAACTTCCGCCAGCGGTTGGGCTCGACGCCGGAGCGTGAAGATGCGAGCGACTGGCTCTGGCCGCATGCGAACGACGCGAACGAGTGGGTGACGAATTACGGCGCGGGCGTGTGCGTGGAGGATTCGCGCCGGGTGACGCTGCGGAACATCCGCGCCCGCAACGTGCAGAACGGCATCATCCTCGACAATGTGTCGGAATCGCTTCTTTACGACAACGACTGCTCGTTCCTCTCCGGCTGGGGACTGGCGATGTGGCGGAGCAGTTCGAACCAGATCACGCGCAATGCGTTTGACTTCTGCGTGCGAGGCTACAGCCACGGCGTGTACAACCGCGGGCAGGATTCCGCCGGGCTGCTCATGTTTGAGCAGTGCTCCGACAACATCATTGCGGAGAACTCCATCACGCACGGCGGCGACGGCATCTTCGCCTTCTCCGGCAAGGAGGCGCTCGGCGACAAAGATGGGGCGGCGAACGTGATGGACCAGAACTGGTATCGCGGGCGCGGCAACAAGCAGAACATCATCATTCGCAATGACTGTTCCTATGCGGCGGCGCACGGCGTCGAACTGACGTTCGGTTTCGACAACAGCATCCTGGCGAACAGAATCGTCGGCAACGGCATCTGCGGCGTGTGGGGCGGCTATTCGCATCGCACCATCGTGGCGGGGAACACGATCGAAGCGAACGGCGAGATGGCCTACGGCCTCGAACGCGGCGGCGTGAACATCGAGCACGGCATGGGCAACTGGGTGCAGGCCAACACCTTTGCAAACAACGCGTGCGCCGTGCATTTGTGGTGGGATGACGATGCAGGCATTCGCTCGCTGCCGTGGGCGCAGGCGAACATGACGGACGCCAGCCGGAACGTGATTTACGGCAACACGTTTCGCGGCGCTCCGCTCGCCATTCAATTGCGCGGCACGAAACGAACGTTCATCATCGACAACACGTTCGACGGCGTGGGCCGTGAGATGGAAGCGGATGCCGGGAGCGAAGCGGGAATTCTGCGTGAATTTGAATCCGTGCCGCCGCTGAAGTGGACGCCGCCGGAGTATCAGCCGTTCGGCGTGACGACGCCGGTGGGCGCGCGGTCGCATCTTGCGGGACGCGACAAGATTCTGATGACGGAATGGGGGCCGTATGACTGGGAATCGCCGCTGCTGCGACTCGCGCGGCGGGCGGACGGCATGGATGAATATGAACTGCTCGGCGGCGCGGCGATGCCCGGCGCGGAAGCGATGACGCATTCGGGCGACGTTGAGATTGCCGTGCAGTGCAATCACGTGGTGGTGAAGGCGTTGAAGCAAAATGCGCTGGTCCCCTACGCGCTGTCGATTGATGTGAACGGCGTGCGTGTGGAGGCGAACGGCGCCATCGTGGGTGGAAGGTGGGATGTGGCCGTGTTTCCTTCGCCGTGCGATCCGCGCGAGGATGTTGTGCGCTGGCGTGAAAGCGCGAGCGGCGACGGCGCGCATCACTTCACGTCGCATGAGCTCGATTTCAATTTCGGCCACGAAGGCATCGCGGCAATGCTCAAGCTCGATGCGCCTGCGATGCGCGATCACTTCGGCACGCTCGCCACGCGGTCGCTCACGTTCCCGCCTGGCAAGTGGCGGCTTCGCACGGTGAGCGACGACGGCATTCGCGTATGGCTGGATGACACGCTCGTGATCGACGACTGGACGTGGCACGCGCCCAAAGAGCACGTGCACGAGTTCACGGTGAGCGAAGCGAAGCCGATCGCGCTGCGCGTGGAGCACTTCGAACTCGACGGCTACGCGGTGTTGCGGCTGGCGTTCGAGCGGGCGGAGTGACGGGAATCAGAATTGTTTGCGCTGGCGGGCGGACGGGATGTTCATCTGCTGGCGATATTTCACGACCGTTCGCCGCGCGATGTCGATCCCCCGCTTCTTGAGTTCCGCGGCGAGCGCTTCGTCGCTCCACGGGTTCGACTTGTCCTCGCTGTCGACGATTTCCTTGAGCGTCGCCTTCACGGCGTCCCAGCTCATGGATTCGCCGGACTCTGTTTCCGTGCCGCCGGAGAAAAATCGGCGAAGCGGGATCACGCCGCGCGGCGTTTCGATCCACTTGTCCGCCACCGCGCGCGACACGGTGCCGACGTGAATCCCGAGCTGGTCCGCCACTTCGATCATCGGCAGCGGACGCAGCGCCTGCGGGCCGTGGTCGAAGAACTCGCGCTGGCGAGCGAGAACGACGTTGACGACGCGCATGAGCGTGGCGTTGCGCTGCTGGATGGCTTCGATGAGCCAGCCGGCGTTGCGCACCTGCTTGGTCAGGAATTCGCGCGTGTTGCGATCGGTGGAGCGGTCGCGCGCCATGGAATCGTACTTGCTCGACACGCGCAGGCGCGGCAGCATCCCATCGGCGAGACGAGCGACGTACTCATCGGCGTCCTCGTCGTATTCCACGATCACGTCGGGGATCACCGGCGCCACTTCTTCCACCACGAGATCGCGCCCCGGGCGGAGGTTCAGCCGGCGCATCAGCTCCTTCGCCTTGTGAATGCGCTCGAGCGAAATGTTGCCCGCTTTCTCGATGCGCGGCAGGCGGTTCTGCAGCAAATCGTCGAAGTGGTCGGTGATCAGCGTGCGCACGTCGGACCAGTCGTGCTCGTCCTCGGAATCGCTCTCGCGGGCGTCGATCTGCAGCAGCAGGCACTCGCGGAGATCGCGGGCGCCGATGCCGGGCGGGTCGAGCCGCTTCTGCACTTCCTTCAGCGCCGCTTCGAGCTTTTCGACGGTGACCTCCTTGCCGGGCACGTTCTTGGATTGCTCGGCGATCGTCGCGAGGTCGGTGCTCAAGAAACCGTCGTTGTCGATGAAGGCAATGATGCGTGCGCCGAGGTCCGCGGTTTCGGGGTCTACATCGGTGAGCGCCCATTGGTGCAGCAGTTGATCGGTGAGGCTCTCGCTGCGGGCCGCGACATTGGCCATGGCGTCGAGCTTCTTGTCGCGCTCGCCGGCTTGCCGTGCCGGGGCGTACTTGCCGGAGGAATATTCGTTGTCGAACGCTTCGGAGTAGGAGGACTCGAAATCGCCCAGGCGTTCGAAGTCGGCGGCGTTACCGGTCTGATCGTCGCCGATGACGAGTTCGCGTTCCTGCAGGCGGTCTTCGCGAGCTTCGTCCTTCAGTTCCTGGCGGATCGCTGCGGACTCGCCTTCGGGTTCGCCGAGTTCCAGCGCGACGTTGGATTCGAGTTCCTGATCAATGCGTTCCTGCAGCGCCATCATCGGCATCTGCAGGATTTCCATCGATTGGATCATGCGCGGCGCCAGCTTCATCTGCTGGGACAGATGCATGTTCTGGCTGGTGTCGAAGCGCATGGTGGACTAGGCCTTTGGGCCGATCGTGGGCCCACGTGTTCGCGGATTGAAAGCCCCGTCGCCAAGGCCCAATGGCCGCGGCCGGGTGTTCAATCGTATCGGCCGCGCACAGACCGGGGCGTGAGCCGTTCCGCGCGCCGGCGATGGGAAAGGTCAAAACGTCAAAAAGTCAAAAAGGTCAAAAAAATTGGGCGTTCCCTTTTGACCTTTTGGAGTTTTGACGTTTCGCAACGACCCGCGTCTTCCTCGCGGACTCGTCAGACGCGGCTTCCATGCGCCACCCTGTCACCCTGTCACCCTCACCTGTCACCTTGTCTTCCCCTACCCCACCGACTGCCTTCCCTCAATAGCGTCGGCAAGGACAGCGGTGCTGGCGAACTCGAGCTGCGAGCCAGAGGGCAGGCCGCGCGCCAGGCGCGTCACCTTCACATTCCGCCTGTGCAACTCTTCCGCGAGATACAGCGCCGTCGTGTCGCCTTCCAGATCGGGGTTGAGGCCGAGGATCACTTCGCGGACCGCGACGCCCCTGCTGTTGGAAGCGGGGTCATCGATGCGGCGAAGCAGCAGGCCGATGGTGATCGCGTCCGTTCCAACCCCGTGCAGCGGATCGAGCCGCCCCATCAGCACGTGGTACACGCCCTTGTAGATGCCCGTCTGCTCGAGACTGATCAAGTCACGCGGCTGCTCGACCACGAGAATGGTTGACGCGTCGCGGTGCACATCGCTGCAGATCGCGCACGGGTCGCTGTCCGCCAGTGACGAGCAGATCGAGCAACTGCACACGTCCTTCTTGATGGATTGAATTGCGCGACTCAATCGCGCCGCTTCCTCGTTCGATGCGCGAAGCAGATAGAACGCCAGCCGTTCTGCGGTTCGCCGGCCAATGCCCGGCAGGCGCGCGAATGATTCGATCAGTTCCTCCACCTGCCGCGGGTGCGGGCTGCTCGTGTTCGACATGGAAGGTCGCTTCGCCATGGGCGTTGTCGCGCCAGCGGTTCAGTCGAGCAAACCGCCAAGGCTTCCGGTCGGGAACGGGATGCCAAGCTCCTCGGCCGCGGCGCCCAGTTCGTTTGCCGCAAGATCGCGCGCTTTGGCCATGGCTGCGTTGACGGCGGCGGTGATGAGTTCGGTGGCGAGCTGACGATCGCCTTCGCTGTTCACATCAACGAGTCCGCTGAACAGCGCGGGCTCGATGTCGATTGAGACCAGCTTGAGGCTGCCGGTTGCTGTGGCACGCACCGCGCCGCCCCCCGCTTCCGCGGTCACGGTTTTCGTTTCGAGCTGCCGCTTGACCTCTTCGAACCGTTCCTTGATTCGCGGCAGGTCTTTCATCATGCCTGCGAGGCCGGCGAGATTTTTGAGGTTGCCGAACATCAGTGCTCCTCGTCCGCCGCTGATGGATCATCGAAAAACGTGGCCGCCTCGGCCGGGATGTCATCGGCATCCGGCTCGGTTGTTTCCGCCGCGATCGCCTTGCGCACGGGCTGAACATCGACGATCTGCCCGCGAAACAGTTCCATGGTCATGCGAACCGCCGGGATGCTCATCGCGGTTTCGAGCTTGTCTTCGGGCTCGGCGGATCGTGCCGGCGCGGGTGCAGGCGCCATCGTCCGCGGCGTTGGTTTGGGCGGCGCGACCGCTGCGGGCGTGCTGCGTGCCGTCACTTCAACGACGGGCTGGTCTTTTTTTTTTGGTTCAGCGACAGCGGGCGGAGGCGTGAGCGTTCGAGCGCCTGCCGCTTTTGATGGCGCCGACGCGGGCGCTTTGCCGTTCATCAGCGCGCCAATGTCCGCAAAGTGCTCCGCAAGACAGAGGCGGACGATGATGGCATCGAACATCGCACGCGAAGCCGACGATCTCGCGGCGTTGCGTGCCGCCGCGTCGCACATGGCGATGGCGTGAACGAGCGCCGCGCTATCGAAGCTCTTCGCCTGCTGCTGCGCTTCTTCGATCGGCACTTCCGAAAGCTCGAGCAGTTCGCTGTCGCCGCCGCAGAGCGTGACGATCATCAGCGTGCGCAGGTGTTCCGCGAGCGCTTCGAGCGCCTGCTCCACGGACACGCCGGCGCGGAGCACGGCGTCGGCGGCCTTGAGTCCAGCCGCGGCGTCCCCCGCTGCAATGGCGTTCACGACCGCGCTGATGAGCGTGCGGTCCGGCAGGCCGAGCATCTCTTCCAACATCGCGGCGGTGATGTTCTTCTCGCCGACGGAAAGCGCTCGATCGAGCAGGCTCAACGCGTCGCGCATGGAGCCGCATCCAAGGCGCGCGATGTGGGCGACCGCCGCGTCTTCCGCTTTGATGCCCTCGGCGTCGAGCACGTGGCGCAGCTGCTGGGCGATGGTCGTCGCCGGGAGAGGCCGGAAATCGAAGCGCTGGCAACGGCTTTGAATGGTGGCCGGAACCTTGTGCGGATCGGTGGTGCACAGGATGAACTTCACATGCGCCGGCGGCTCTTCCATGGTCTTGAGCAGGGCGTTGAACGCCTCGCCCGTGAGCATGTGCACTTCATCGATGATGTAGATTTTGTACGGGCAGCGGGCCGGCGAGATGACGGCGTTGGCGATGAGGTCTCGCACGTTGCCGACGCCGCGGTTGGAGGCCGCGTCGATCTCGATGACGTCGAGGTCGTCGCCGCGAAGGATGGCGTCCGCAATGCGGTCCTTCTCGGTGAGGTTGTCGGTGACATTGATGGCCTTGGCGAAGATGCGGGCCATGGATGTCTTGCCCACGCCGCGCGTGCCGCAGAAGAGGTAGGCGTGCGCGATGCGACCGGAGGCGATCGCGTTCTTGAGGGTGCGAGCAATGGGTTCCTGGCCGATGAGTTCATCGAAATCGCGCGAGCGATAGCGGCGGGCGAGGACGGTGTAGCCCGTGGACGGCGCTGGCGATTCCGACTTTGTTGGTGCTTTCGAGCTCTTGGCCATATCGAACTCACTGGCGCCCGCTGCGCCGGCGTGCAACCACTTGAGAGGCGCAAACGAATTCTGGTGAGCCGGGAAGACGGCCAGGTCACCGCTGGCTCGGACAACGCCGCTTATGGCTGCTGCGGTCAAGCTCTGACCAGGTTCACGGGCCGCCCGCCCGGCGGGCCCGGCCGCCATCCTCGCTCACCAGACAAGGTCAATCTTAGCGGCAAGAACCCCCGTGGTACACTCCACCCGATGAACGAGCGAAACACGCCCACGCCTTCTGTCGAGGCGGCGCCGGACAGTGCGCCGGTTGCGCCGCGGCAACGCCGTGCCCGCATCGACTTCGAGTCGCCGGCGAAGCGCGCCGAACACGAGCGACGCCTCCAGCGCTTCCTCATGCTCGCGCTGCGCATGCTCTTCCTCGTGTTGCTTGTGACCGTGAGTCTGCTGCCGTTCGTCGGCCAGATCACGCCGAGCGACAGCCTCAACTTCGGCGAGTATTGGATTCCCTTCCTTGCAACCGTGCTCTTCGGCATTGTCGTGCTCGTTCTGGATGCGGCGCTGCCGAACCGGCCGCTGGCGAGCATCATTGCCATCTACCTCGGCCTGATCGCCGGTCTCGTAGGCGCGCTGGCGATCGGCGCGCTGCTGGACCTGGTGGCGGAATCGTGGGATCTGACGCTCGATCGGCGGGGTTTGGCCTATCTGCAGCTCATCAAAATCGCGATCGGCATCACGCTCTGCTATCTCGCCGTGTCCACCGTGCTGCTGACGAAGGACGACTTCCGGCTGGTGATCCCATATGTCGAATTCGCCAAGCAGGTGCGCGGCGTGCGGCCGTTGCTCCTCGATTCCTCCGTGCTGATTGACGGCCGGGTGGAGGCGCTCGGCAAGGCCGGGTTCCTCGAAGCCCCCATCGTGCTGCCGCAGTTCGTGATTGACGAGCTGCAGACGCTGGCGGATTCCGCGGACAAACAGAAGCGCGCTCGTGGCCGGCGCGGGCTCGACATGGTGCGAGCGTTGCAGGTGAGCCCCTACCTCGACCTGACCATCGAGCCCACGCCGAGCATGCCCGGCCACTCCGTGGATGCGCTGCTGCTCGATCTCGCGTCGCGGCAGAATCTGCGAATCCTCACCACCGATTACAACCTCAACAAGGTGGCGGACATCCAGGGCGTGGCGGCGCTCAACTTGAACGATCTCGCCAACACGCTGCGGCCGCAGTATCTCCCAGGCGACAGCGTGACGGTGGAAATCGTGAAGCCCGGCGAAGGTCAGAACCAGGGCGTGGGCTACCTGCCCGACGGCACGATGGTGGTCGTGGAAGACGCGAGCGATCTCATCGGCCAGCAGGTGCAGACCATCGTGACGAACGCGCTGCAGACGACGGCGGGCCGCATGATCTTTTCGAGGCCGGCCGACGGGACGCGACCGCCGATGTCCGCGGCGGAGCGCATGGCGAAGATGGCGACCACCCAGCCGCGAACAACGCGCCGGCCGGAGCCGCGATAAGCCGACGGGCCATTCGAAAGAGGAACGAAACACGCGACCGTGGCGATGCAGTGGACGATGCGCCGCCGCATGTCGCTTCGCGATCAATGAAGATTGTTTTACTCGATTTTCAGCGCCATCCGTTCATCTGTGAAGCAAGTTCTCACTTGGAGATTCGCACACGCTTCCACAGGAGCTCCGACATGGCGAAGAAGAAATCAAAATCGCGGTCCGCAAGCAAGCGCGAGCGCATTTCGCCGCGCGGCGACACGCGGTTCGTTCGGCGCGATGAACAAGGCCAGTTCAAAGAAAGCGACGATGCGGGTCGATCGCTCCGCGTCGATCGTCGAAAGAAGGCACGAACAAAGGTGAAATCGGGCCAGGGCGACCGCGGGGATCGCGCAACGGGATCGCGCGGGTCGCGCTCGGGCTCTCGTTCGCGATAGCAAAGCCAATTCGGCACAGCATCATTGGGGTTCCGTGGCCGGAGGTTGCGCATGAAGCATCTACGCCGCTGGGGAGCCATCTATCTTCTGCTTGCGCTCTTTCTCGGAAGCTGGAGCGGTCAACTGCTCACGCAGATCGTCGAACTGAAACAGGAAGCGGAACAGCACGGCCAAGCGTTTCACTTGAGCGATCTGTGGGCGCCGTTCTTCTCCGCCACGTTCGAGAACTGGCAATCCGAATGGCTGCAGCTCATCGTGCAAGGTGCGGTGCTGCTCGGCATGAAGCACCTCATTTTCAAGGCGGACGCCGAGGACACGGAGTTGATGCAAGCGAAGCTCAACGCCCTGCTCGACCACGCCGGCATTGACCGCAAGAACATCGTTCGCGACGTCAAGGCGAAGGAAGCGACGTCGAAGACAGTGGAGTAACGGCGGTCATTCGCGAGACATTCACGAGCAATTGATTGGCGCGATTCGTAAGTGCTCCGTTCCTCAACAGCCGACCATCGCGCTATCGGCGGCAGGCTGATCATCCGGCGAGCATTCCGCATGTGCACGTTGAGCATCCCGCTGATGGTGGGCGATCGGCGGGCAGTGGAAGATCAGAAGACTCGCGGTTGGCGCCAGGCGGCCACGCCTGGTGGGGCCGCATTCTTCTCATCTTTCAAGGAGTTCACATGCCATCGAATAATCAAGGTCAGGGACAGGGCAACAACCGCGGCTCGAATTTGAGCGAAGAAGATCGTCGTCGCGGCGGCGAGGCTTCCGCGGAAATGCAAGAGCGAGACGAACAGGGCCAGTTCGCCGGCACGCGCGAACAAGGCGGCAACCGGGGCGGCCAAGGCGGTCGTCAAGGCGGCAACCAGGGCCAGGGCGGCTCGCAGTCAAAGAGTTCTGGGAGCAATCGCTGAGCCAGCTCCCTGTGCCGGCGATGAGGCTGCAATCCTCATCGCCGGCTTTCATTTTGGCGAGCGGTCGGTCGAAGGTCGCGACGCCAAGACCTGCGCCATTCTCGAGTGCGTTTCACGGTGCGCTCACACACGCGGCGAACACTTCACGTCATGCAACCAACCACCACCACCCAACCACGCAGTTCGACCTCCGCCTACGACATGGACCGTCACAGCGAAGGCACGATTGCTCGCTCCATCGAAGAGCAGACGGCAAAGCTGCCCTCGGATCTGTTCCTGTGGGCGGCCGGCGGCTCGATGGCCGCTTCGCTGACGTTCAAGCTGATGGGACGCGACCACGCGGCCCTGTTCGTCGGCCAATGGGCGCCCGTGTTCCTTCTGCTCGGCGCGTACAACAAGATCGTGAAGGTCGCCGGGCACGACAAGGAGTCGTGAGCGGCCCTGCCCAAGACTTGAGACGAATGGGCCAAAGGCGCGGCAGCGCAGCGAGGCCCACTCCCTGCCGACCGCAGAGCCAAGTTGGGCTGCCAAGTCAACGTGAGCGCAACGTGAAAATCCGCTTATGCAGCCATTCCGTACTTGCTTCCGCCTACAATCGCAAGGATGTCAGTCAGTGACCGCAACCGGGGAAAAGTTCCTGCAGACGCGCTCCTTCGAGCGATTGTGACGTCGTCAAATGACGCCATTTGCACGAAGGATCTGAACGGCGTCATAACAAGCTGGAACAAGAGCGCCGAACGGATGTTCGGCTACACCGAAGCAGAAGCGATCGGCCGCACGGTCGAATCGCTCATCATCCCGCCGGAGCGCCACCAGGAAGAAGTGGAAATCCTGCAGCGCATCCGCGACGGCGAGCACATTGACCATTTTGAAACTGAACGAGTGCGCAAAGACGGCACGCGCATTGAGGTCTCTCTGGCCATTTCTCCCATTCGTAACACCGACGGCGCCGTCGTCGGCGCATCAAAGGTCGCTCGCGACATCACGCAGCGGCGCAAGGCGGATGCGGAAAGCGCGCTCTTGAGCGCGATCGTTGATTCCTCCGACGATGCGATCATCAGCAAGAGCCTCGAAGGCGTCATTACGAGCTGGAATCACGGGGCGCAGCGCATTTTTGGTTACGATGCGGACGAGATCATCGGCGAGTCCATCCTCACGCTCATCCCCGAAGATCGGCATCACGAGGAAACCGACATCATCGAGCGGCTCAAGCGCGGCGAGCGCGTGGACCACTTCGAAACGGTGCGCGTGTCGAAGGACGGCCGGCTGATCGACATTTCGCTCACCGTCTCGCCGATTTACAACATTGACGGCCAGGTGATCGGCGCTTCAAAGATCGCGCGTGACATCACGGAACGCCGGCGAACCGAGGAAGTTCTGCGGGATTTGCAGCGGCGCTACACGGATTCGCTCGAGCACGAGGTTCAGGTGACGAGCGAAGAACTGCAGCGATCGCAGGAACGGCTGCGCATCGCGGAGCGCATGGCGGGCCTCGGCACGCTTTCATCCGGCCTGGGGCATGACCTCGGCAACGTGCTCATGCCGCTGCGTGCGCACGTGGACGCGGTGGCGGCGTACATCACGCCCGGAAACAACGGCGTGCAGCAGCACTTTGAAGCCATCCGTGAGTCGCTCGAATATCTGCGCACGCTGTCGAACGGGCTGCGCATGCTGGCCATTGATCCCAACCGCGAGCAGCGATCGCGCAACCCGCTGCATCTCGATCAATGGTGGCGCGACACGCAGCCGCTGCTCAAGACGGCGCTCGGCCGGCAATTCACGCTTCGTCACGACATCCCCAATGGTCTGCCGCCCGTCGGCATTCCGACTCACCTGCTCACGCAAGCGGTGTTCAACCTCGTGCAGAATGCGGCGCAGGCAATGGCTGGTCCGCCGATGACGCATGGCGGCGCGGTTGAGATTCGCGCGCGGCACGTCGGCGACGAAGTGCACCTGATCGTGTCCGACAACGGGCCGGGCATGACGCGCGAGGTGAAGGACCACTGCTTCGAGCCGTATTACTCCACCAAGCCGCGCAGCGTCTCGACGGGGCTGGGCCTCGCGCTGGTGCACGGCATTATGGAATCGGCGTGCGGCACGGTGAGCGTGGAATCCGAACCCGGGGACGGCGCGACCTTCACGCTGCGCATTCCAACCGTCGCGCCGCGCTACGCCACCAGGCTTCGAGCGACTTTGAAGGTGTCGGACCGCCGCGTCCGGGCTCTGTGCCACCACCTGCTTTCCTCGCTGGATTTTGACTTGCGGGAGAGCCTGAATGATGCCGAGGTACTGATTTCCGACGACATCGACGAAGTGAACGCCTTTCTGATCAAGCGCCAGGACAGCCGGGCGGTGTTGATTGAGCCGCCGGGCCAGCAGGATCGTTCGCCCATGGCCGCCGACCGGGTCAGCCACGTGCCGACGAGCGCCTCAACTGCAGAAATTCGCCAAGCGCTGGCACGCATTCATGACGATCTTGCTGTACGGATCTCGCCGTGAACACTGCTTCCCAGTCCATTACCGTCTTCTGTGTTGATGACAACCCCCACGTCATTGAGGCTGTGCAGCTCCAGCTCCGCAGCGCCAGTGATATCAAGTGGAAGGGCCACGCCAACGAAGCGGACGGGCTCGTCGAGAAGATTCAGGGCGATTGCCCGGACGTGATCCTGATGGATATCGACATGCCCGGCAAGGATCCCTTCGAGGTGATCAGCGAACTGCGCAGCGTGTGCGGCGACGCTCGCGTGGTGATGTTCTCGGCGCTGGTGCAGCGCGATTTGCTCGAACGCGCGATCGACGCCGGGGCGTGGGGATACGTGGCCAAGGCGGATGGCGCCGAATCCCTCGTCAAGGCGATCCGCACCGTCGTCTCCGGCTCGATGGGCTTCAGTCCGAGCATCGCGAACTTGCACCGCTGACGCCGCATTCAGTGAATGCCATCAGCGCATGAAAAAGGGCCGGCGGATGCCGACCCTTGTCCACATGCAATTCGTCGCGTCGATGCTGAATCAGAGCGAGCGCCGTCGTCTCGTTCCAGCGAAGCCGGCGATGGCGAGCAATCCCATGGCCGCCGGAGCGGGCACGATGGTGATCGTCGCCGGGCCGAGCGCCGAGCCGGTGACTTCGAGGCCGTTGAGCAGGACGCGGGTCTCGCCGAACGCGCCGATCTGCGGAATGAGCACGACATCCGTCCCAATTGTGGGCGCGAGCGCCTGGAACTTGAAGGTGGTGACGATCAGCGTCGTCGGTCCGAGCGGCGCGACCACCGGATTGCCGGGCACCGCGAACGCGTTGAACAGCGCATCGCCATCCGTCACATCGTCGTTGATGTCGTCGGGATCGTTGAGGAATCCCGTCAGAAAGAACGCGGCGCCGGCGGATGAGTTGTCGAAAGTGATCAAGTTCAAATAGCTCGTGTCCCAGCCGATGATGGCGTCCAGCGCATCGAAGGCCTGCGAGGACGACTGGGCGCTCACGATCAGGTTGACCTCCACGATGTCGCCGACGTTCACCACCTGATTGGCGGGCGAGAGATTGACATTGACCGTCCCGGCGTGAAGAGCCGCAGCGCTCATGAGCGTCACGGCGGCGAAGGCCAAAGCTGCACGATTGAGTTTCATAAAACCTTCCTTCCTTTCCATTTCTTGCATCGCGAAAGCGGCCATGCGCCGCGGTGGTGTCACCGCGGCGCATGACCGACAGTTGAATCAGTGATGCTGCCTGCTGTTGCTGCCGGCGCCGGGACCGGGCGCGGGCAGAGGCATCATCGTGTTGGAGAGGCTGTGACCGAGGCGATAGCGCTGCTCGAAGATGCGGACGTCCTTGTAGTCAAAGACGCCGTCATTGTTGAGGTCAACGCGCTTGCCAAGCTCGGCCTCAAGCAGCTTGACAGGAATCGCCTTGCGGATGTCCAGCGACGGCACGGTGGACGAGCTGGTGCACGCGCACATGGAGAGCGTGAGCCAGTTGCCGTTCAAGAGGGAGTAATCCTCCGAACCCACGTTGCCGTTGTTGCTGAAGTCCGTGCCGCGCATGCCGTTCCACGGGCAGCCGCCGACGGCTTCGGGACCGCCGAAGTTGGCAATGAGGAACGTGACGTCGTTGATGTCAACGTCGCCGTCGTTGTCATTGTCACCGGGCTCGAGGCTGTGCACGGAGGTCGCCATGTAGGACGTGCCCACGATGGAGAGGCCAGAGGTGGCCCACAGCGTGTGCTGCTGATCCTTCGCGCAGATGCTCGTCCATGAACCGCAGGGCACTTCGATCACGTCCTGCGCTCGCACGGGCGTGGCGGCGTTGCTGTCATGGTCCACGAACGACAGCGTGGCGTCCACGGCGGCGTCGCAGTCATCCAGCACGAAGTGGATGCAGCGGGACACCGGCGTAAACACGCCGACAAGCTCCACTTCCACGTCCACCAGGTTGGTGTTGGACACCGTCACGGTGGAGACGCACTGCGAGCTGTTGCCGCACGCGTCCGTCGCCGTCCACGTGATGCTCGTCACGCCGGCGGGATACGGGTCGGTGAGCGGCAGGGCATCGCTGCGCACGCCGGTGACGGCGGGCGCTGCGTCACAGTTGTCGGTCGCGGAGGCATCGCCGAATGTGAACACCGTGCTGTTGATCTGCACGTTGTCGAGCAGCATGATCTGGTCCTGCCCCCAGTACGCGTCGAGCGGGATGATCACTTCGACGACATCCGCGTTCGCGGGCAGCAAGGCCTGAACGTCGGCGTACGTGTCTAAGGTGTCACCACCAAGCTGCTGGGTCTCCCACCGGTTGTCGGCAGAGGCAATGAGGTTGCCGGTGTTGTTCCAGCCCGGGCCGGAGCAATCGCTCCACGGGCTGCCTTCCGGACCCCAGTTGCACACGAGGTAGCCTTCCGCGATGCCGTCGTTCGTCGTATCGATGCCGAAGACGAATCGCGGCGAGCCGCCAAACACGCAGCCGGTCAGCATGTTGTAGTCCGCTGACACGTGCGTGATCGAATCGAAGCTGATCGGCGCAGGCGGCGTCCACACCGCGGCGCCGGTTGGTCCCCACGTGCCCGGCGGATCGGTGGCCACGGAGCGCAGCTGAACGGCATAGGGATTCGACGGATCGCCGGTCGCGATGAGCGACGCGTTGGTGTCGAACTGCCAGTTTGCAGGCATGATCGCCACGCTCGCCGTGCACAAGCCAGCATCCGCAGGAACGGAGATGTCAGGCGGGCAGTTGATCACGGGCGGCGTGTCGTCATTCATGAACTCGCCGGTGTTGGAAAGCAGCGTCGCGATCGGCTCGCCGTCGAGGCTCAATTCGGAATCGAAGCTCTGGGTGAGGTCGAACATCACTTCCGTGAGGTCGCACTCGCTGACGACGTCGAACACGAGGGTCGCCAGCTTCGAATCGGACGCCGTGCCGGGGCCGTTGAAGTTGTCGGAGCCGTCGAGGCGAATTTCGCCCGGCGCGACTTCGGCGGTTGCCGTCGGCTGGATGTGCAGCGCGAACGGCGCGCCGGTGTAGCTCGAGAGATCGCCGCGATAGTCGAGCACCGCGGTGTCATAGGTGAGGAACGCCTGGAAGCCGTTGGCGTTCATCGGCAGGTCGCGCATCCACAGCGAGACGGCGATCTGATATCCAGCCGCCGCGTCCACATCGTCCTGGCACGAGGTGGTTTCGAGCGACAACGTGCCGCAACCGGCGCCGTGCTGCAGGCTGGTGTCGTCGATCGCAAGGTCGGCGATGTCGTTGAAGACGAACCAGCCGTAGCGATTGCCGCCCACGACCGTGGCGATGTCATCGGAGGCGTCGGTGCGCGTGATGGAATACACGAGCGAGTTCGACGCGTCGTAGACATTCATGTCGACGGCGAGGTCGCCGAGCAAGTCATAGAAGACGTGCTCGAAGCGATACCAGCCGGACGCGGTGACCTGGTAGTTGTTCCCGCCGTTGCCGGTCATGAGCACAAACGTGTTGACACCACCGTAGGTGTTGTTATCCGCATTGATGAGCAGATTTCCGCTCGCGACGCCGACGTGGAAGATGAAGTCGCGGCGGTGATTGCCGTCCTGGCCGTTGGCGGCGACGGAATAGTCGAAGCCCGTGTTGTTCGCCCACGTCGTGTCGAGATAGATCATCTGCGAGGCGACGTAGCCGCACTGGAACGTGGTGGAATAGCCGCCGAAGCGCGTGAACGGGCCATTCGTCGTCACGCCGAGCACCGCATGCGCGTTGCCGGTCGCCGAGGCGATGCCGTTCGTGCCGGACGTCACTCGCGTGATCGATCCGCTGGAATTCTGCCAGTTGTCCGGCATGTCGGGGACCCAGCTTGGGTCTTCGAACCCTTCAAAATGCGGCGGCGCGGCGAACACAGCGCTGCTGCACAACAGCAGGCTGCACGCGGCGACGCCAATGATGGCTTTCGTTGATGTCGTCATCCGATCCTCCTTTGGAAAAAACACAAAACTCACCGTCATACGTCGTGACACTTCGCCGCTTCCGCCGTCGCTTCATCGGGGCACGGCGCCCCGGCAGGCCGCGCGCTGACCTGCCGGGGGCTCGTGCTGGCGTGCTGCCACGCCGCGAGCAAGAAGTGGAGAAGAAAGGGAACGAAACAAAGCACGTGACTCCAAGAAGGGCGTGTGCTCCGCGGCGATTGAGCGCGCATGAACAGCGCACCCGGACGCGTGTGCGAAACCGCCCGAACATCAATCAGCAACTCAATGTTGAGATCCGCGCGCGGCCGCTACGCGGCGAGCACCCGCTTCACCCATCACGCGCGCCTGGAATCGTGCGAGGCGCAAATTAAACAACTCGCCGCACGGAGAACTGATTTCCCCATGCACGAGCGCGCCGAACGGAAGGACCGCGAACGCCTCTCTCTCGCGACCTGCCCTGCGTTCAAGTTGTCAACGTCGGTCCCCGGGCTTCGTGGCCCCGCCCTCATTGCGAACGAACATCGTGGCAAGCGCGCCGGCGACTGTCAATCCCCAAAGTAAGCAATTTTCATCTTATTTCGGAATTTGATTTCGTCGCCGCGTACGCGGTGTTCGTCGCAAAAAGGCCCGAAAATCGACGCTCACGGCCCGACTTGGAACTTCTTCCAGCCTTCCTGGAAGGTGATCCCGGCTTTGTCGGCGTTCACCCACTCATGAGCCGGCGTCTTGAACGGATTGACCAGTCGCACGTCGATCGAGCCATCCGACCACAGGCGATAGAGCACGAAGCTTTCGCCGGATTCCGAGCGGGCCATAGTGAGGTCGATGGGTCGGCGATCGGCGCCGCCTTGCGCGAAGGCGCTGGCCGCGCCGTTGCCGCCGGCGACTCGCAGGATGATGTCGATGGCAAGAAGGATGGTGATCACGGGAAGAAACGGGTTCCACTTTTTCATGGCAGTTCTCTCTTCCATGGAAAGGATGCGAGCGCGAGCACTCGCTGGGCGCACACATCGTAGACCCGGCTTCGCGAGCGTTCATTCCGCGCCGCGGCCGATTGATCCAGCCAGAACACAGCGTGGGTACACTGCATCGCATGAGCCCGCTCAAGATGTACGACTACCTCACGATGGCCCGCGAGCGACTCTTCGCGGCCGTGCGGCCGCTGTCCAGCGGCGAGTTCACGAAGTCATTTGAAGTCGGTCTCGGCAGGATCGACCGCACGCTGATGCACATCATGCTGTGCGAAGATCGCTACGTGCAGCGCATGCAGAAGCGCGATGTGCCGCCGTATGCCGTCGTGGAGGCGCAGGAGGACAATCCCCCGCCGTTCGGTGAGATCGAGCAACGCTGGCGAACGCAGGCCGCTGCAACCCGCCGCGTGATTGAAGCGATGCGCGATTGGGACGCGGCGTTCGACTTCAAGCCCGCCACGCCGCCAGGCGAGCCAGCGATGATCTACACCGTCTCGCCGATGGACATCTTCATCCAGCTCGTGCTCCACGAAGTGCACCACCGCGCCCAGGTGATGGCGATGCTCCGCCAGCTCGGCAAGCCGATCAAGGATGATCTTGATTTCAACGCCCTCACGTACAAACGCCGGCCTGCGTAAGTAGAGTTAGAAAAATATGGAGCGGCACTTCCTCGACCAACTGAACGAGCGTTCGCGCGTGACCCTGCTCGGGGCGCAACGCCAGGATGCGTTCGCGCGATCTTGATTTGGGAATCGTGTGCAGATTGTCGCCGTTGATCGCGCAGTCCACCGGCATGCCGTCCGCCTCTTGCAACACGACCTCGGAAGGAATTCTGCGACGGTTCTTGTCACTTCTGCGATTGTGACATTCGATCGTCGGCCGATCGCGTCGCGACGTGAAACAATGACGACAGGTCGAAACCCTGCATCGCCTCCCAGCTCACCAGACCTCGCCGCGCTGCACGCCTCAGCCGACCTTTCGCTGCTTGAAATGCGCTGGATAGAACTCCGACCAGTCATCATTCAGGACAGACTCCGTCCACGCCGCAAGGCCGCGTTCCCCCACGGCTTCATCGCTGTCAGCTTGTTCGATCGGAGTCTGTGCGAGCCCGAATGAGAACAATTCACTCCCATTCAATCGTCGCCGGCGGCTTCGATGAAATGTCGTACACCACACGGTTGACGCCCGGAACCTCGTTGATGATGCGGTTCGAGATCGTGGCGAGCACGTCATACGGAATCCGCGCCCAGTCGGCGGTCATGAAGTCCTGCGTCTCCACGGCACGAATCGCGACGACGCTTTCGTAGCTGCGGCCGTCGCCCATCACCCCCACCGCCTGGATCGGCAGCAGCACCGCGAAGGTCTGGTTCGTCGAGCGGTAGAGATTGTTCGCAATGATCTCTTCGAGCAGAATCTCGTCGCAGTCGCGCAGCGTGGCGAGTTTCGCTTCGGTGACTTCGCCGATGATGCGAACCGCGAGGCCGGGGCCGGGGAACGGATGTCGCCAGACGATTGCCTCCGGCAAGCCGAGCACTTCGCCGAGCTTGCGCACTTCGTCCTTGAAGAGATCACGCAGCGGCTCGATGAGTTCGAAGCCGAGTTCCGCAGGCAGGCCGCCGACGTTGTGATGCAGCTTGATGTTCGCCGCGGTGCCGGCATGGCTGTGGCCGGATTCAATCACATCGGGATACAGCGTGCCTTGCGCGAGGAACTTCGCGCCGCCCTCGATGCCCGTCGCCGCCTGCTTGAAGACATCAATGAACCGGTGTCCGATGCGGCGTCGCTTCTCCTGCGGATCGGTGATGCCTTTCAGATCGCTCAAGAATTCGCGCGAGGCGTCGACGACGCGCAGGTCAATGTCAAAGTGATCGCGGAACGTCGTCTCCACCAGTTCGCGCTCGTTCTTGCGCAGGAGGCCATTGTCCACGAAGATGCACGTGAGTTGCCGCCCGATCGCTTTGGCGAGCAGCGCGGCGACAACGGACGAATCCACGCCGCCCGAGAGTCCGCAGATCACGCGGTCCTTGCCGACGCGATGCCGCACGCGCTCGCATTCCGTTTGCAGGAAATCCGCCATGCGCCACGTGCCGGTGCACTTGCAGACTTCGTAGAGGAAGTTGCGCAGGATGTCCGTGCCATGCGGCGTGTGCGTCACTTCCGGATGGAACTGCACGCCGAAGATGGCTTTGCTCGTGTGGCGCACCGCGGCGAATTTGCACGTCGGCGTCTCGGCGAGCACTTCGAAATCCTTGCCGATGTTCACCACCTGGTCGCCGTGGCTCATCCACACCGTCGTATGCGGGGGCAGGCTCTTGAACAGATTGCTGCTGTTGGTCACACGCAGCTTCGCGCGGCCGAACTCGCGCGCCTCGGCTTTCTCCACGTCGCCGCCCAGCGCCTGGCACGCAAGCTGCATGCCGTAGCAGATGGCGAGAATCGGAATGCCCATCGAAAAGATGGCGGGATCGCATTTCGGCGCGTTCGCTTCGTTCACGCTTGCCGGGCCGCCCGAGAGGATCAACCCCTTCGGCGAAAGTTTGCGAATTTCATCGGGCGTGATCGTCGGCGCGACAAGGATGCTGAACGCACCGGCTTCGCGCACCCGGCGAGCGATGAGCTGCGTGTACTGGCTGCCGAAATCGAGGACGGCGACGACTTCCGATGAGGGAGGCGTCGCGAGGCTGTCATTCCCGCGTGTTGACATTGGATTTGGCCCAGAGGGAAACAGGCAGTGTAGCCCGCACCCGCGCTTGCCGACAACTGTGCTATGCACCAAGCCCGCACGCTGCTTCGCACACAGGGTTGGCGACACGAGCATTGGTTGCCATGCCCGCACAAGCCGCGCCGCATGACGCCGCTTTGCCGCCCGGCGCGGAGGGCCGTATGCTGATATCCATGCGTGTGGCGACGGCGCTTGCGATCGTAAGTGGCCTCCTGGCGGGATGCGCGCCGGCGGTGTCAACGGGCGGTTTCGACGCCCCGGACCCGGCCTCCAAGCTCTACGCCATCGAAGCGGCGGTGCGCACCAACAATCGCGATGCCGCCCCCGCCATCGTCGAACAACTGGATTCCGACGATCCAGCCGTGCGACTGGTGGCCATCACGGCGCTCGAGCGATTGACGGGCGAAACACACGGTTACTGCTATTGCGCCCCGGTGGATGAGCGCCGCGAGGCGATTGACCGATGGGTCGCCGCCCTTTCCGCCGATGACCATGCCGACACCAATGTTCATGCCAAGCACGCGGACTCCTACCCCATAGCGCCGAAGGACGCAGCATCGAATGGCGGGTGAACCGAAGACTGATGCGCACATTCGGCTTGAGATGTTGAGCCAGCCGCGGTTCGTCGCCGGCATCCGCACGCTCGTCGGCACCGTCGCGCAGCGGCTCGGGTTCAGCGAGTCGGATTGCGGGCAGATCAGTCTTGCCGTGGACGAAGCGATCTGCAATGTGATCAACCATGGCTACGACCGCCAGCCCGATGGCAAGATCTGGCTCAACATCTGGGCCACCGAGGGCAATGAACGCGGCATCCGCATTCAGATCGACGATTGCGCCAGGCAAGTCGATCCCGCCACCATCCGCTCGCGCGATCTCGATGACATTCGCCCGGGCGGGCTTGGCGTCCACATCATTCGCCAGGTGATGGACTCCGCGCATTACGAAAAACGGGACGGCGGAGGCATGCGGCTGACGCTCTTCAAGAAACTGCCGAACGACGAACAGAAGACGGGCGATGCGAACGCTCCAGCCACAGCGGCCCCAAGGAAGGAATCACGATGATCGACGGCGACGCGATGGACATTCAGGTGGATCAACAGGGCAACGTGATCGTCGTCCGGCCGCAGGGTGACATCGACATCAGCCGCGCACCGGCGTTTCGCGTGAAGTTGAGCGAAGCACAGCGGCAGCGGCCAGCGCGCTTGATCGTGGACCTCGCCGAGGTGCCGTACATGGACAGCTCCGGCGTGGCGACGCTCGTTGAAGCGATGCAGCACGCGCGGAAGAGCGGCACAAAGCTCGTCCTGTGCGCGCTGCAGGCGAAAGTGCTCTCCATCTTTGAAATTGCCCGGCTGGACACGGTGTTTGTGATCGCACCGTCAATGCCGGACGCCATGTCAACCTGACATGTCCGACGCCGCCGCTCCATCCCGGTTCTCGCCGCTCCGCATGCTCGCCATCTGGGGCGCGATCTGGCGCCGCACCTTCGATCTGATGGGCGGGCTCACGTACCTGCTTGGCGACGTCGCCATCTGGACGCTGCGCGGCATCTTCATTCGCCGTGTGCGATTCGGCCGCACGGCGCTGATCACGCAAATCGTGCGAACGGGCGTGCGCTCCATCGGCATCGTGGCCCTTGTCAGCGCGTGCATCGGTCTGATCCTCGCGCTGCAGATGGAAGCGCCGCTGGCGGAATTCGGCCAGACGGACAAGATCGCCAACATCATCGGCGTGGCGGTGTTTCGCGAACTGGGGCCGCTCATCGCGGCCATCGTGTTGACAGGCTTCGCCGGTGCGTCGATCGCCGCGGAGCTTGGCACAATGGTCGTAGGTGAAGAGATCGAAGCGCTCGAGGCGCACGCGCTCAACCCCATTCGCTTTCTTGTCGTGCCGCGCGTGCTGGCGACGACGATCAGTCTGATCCTGCTCACGGTGATTGGGAACCTGGTGTCGGTCGCCGCTGGCGCGTTGTTGTCGGTCTATTTCATCGGCGTGCCGTACGAACTGTACAAGAGCAACACGATCAACCAGCTCGATGTCAGCGATTTCATGACGGGTCTCATCAAGGCCGGCGTGTTCGGCATGATTCTCGCCGGCATTGCGTGCTACAACGGGCTGCGCGTCACTGGCGGCGCGGCGGGCGTTGGCCGGGCCACGACGGACACGGTGGTGCAGACCGTGGTATGTGTGATCATCGCTGACCTCGTGTTCACGATGCTGTTCTACCTCGTGGGCTGGAGCTAAGCCGCGCGGAGTCGCGAGCCGGGGCGATCGGATGCCGCCAACATAAAGAAGGAAAAAGCGCCCGCGTTTCGCGCGGGCGCTTTCGTTGGCCAGTGATGGTCGAGCCGGTTTACTCTTCGCCGCCCGGCATGATGAAGCTCTTGCCGACGAAGCCGTCTTCCACGGACTGGAACACGGACGCGGTCGGCCCGATGTAGCGCCGCATCACCTCGGCGGAGGGCATCATCTTGAGCTTCTCTTCCATTTCCGCCACCTGCTTGAGCATTTCGTCGGCGTACTCCGGCGCCCATTCGCGAAGCTCTTCGGCTGACTGACGCTGCGCGATGATCTGCATGCGCATGCCGGAGTCGATCGTGTCAACGATGTTCGCAAACGCCCAGCCGATGCCCTTGCCGCCGCCGAATGCCTGGGCAGCGCGCTGGAATTCACTGGCCGTTTCGAGCGACTCCGCGTGTGCATCACCGGCCGCACGCAAGGCCAGCTCGACATCCGGCGACGGGCCGATGATCACGTACCCCCCGCCAATGCCGACCGACCACGTCTGCTCGGGCACGCCGGAGCCCATCGGATCGATGGTGTAAATGGCTTGGCCAAGGAAGTCGCGGCGTTCGAAACCCATGCCTTCCGCCTCGCGGGCGAGAATGTTCTCGAACTCCTGCGGCTTTTCGCATTTCATCGCGATGATGGTGCGCTGGCTGTTCGCCGTGAGCGGCTTCACGATGCGCGACGCGATGTGCAGATCGCTGCCCATGGTGGCGAACACTTCGGTGACGCGCTTCTCAATGTCTTCCATCGTCTGCTGATCGAGCTGGCCGCCCATCATCGGGTTGCGCAGCATCTGGCGCACGAACGGGCCGATCGCAGCGGTGTCGATGTTGACGGTGAAGTAGCTGGTGGTTTCCGGCGAGACGAAGCTGGGCACGCGTGGCCGGGCGGATTCGGCGCCGACGAGGCTCGTGAGACCAGTCTTGCCCTGCGGCATGTGGACGAACCATGTCTGCTCGACCATCGCGTTGCTGCCGCCGAGCGCCACGGTCCAGCCGGCGCCTGCAACCTTGCCAACCACCTGCTCGATCATCGGGCCGATGAACATCATCATGCCGCCGCCGTCTTCACCCTGCATGGCGCCGAGCGCGGTCCAGAAGTCGCGCATCAGCAGCGCGCCGTAGATTTCGCCTTCGCCAAGGCGCTGCTTGATGGCCTTGTGATCATCGCGATCGGCGACGGACTGGATGTCCTCGCCGTCTCGGGCATGGAGCGCCTGCTCGAGCGCATCCTGATCCGTGCAGATCATCAGCATCGAGCCTTCCTTAATGAACTCGATGGCGTCGAACGGGGGCTTGGCCGGCGCGGCCGCCTCGTTCATCCAGTCGTCTTCGCCGTCGGCCTGTTCCTGCGGCTGGTCGTCGGCTTGCTTCTGGGTGAATTCGGCCCGCCAGCCTTCGCGATCGACGCGCGTGACGGTTTCGATGGTGATGGCGCCTTCTTCCACGCCGCGGTCCAGCACCTTCTGCAGGATGGTGTACATCTGCTCGGCTTTGTCGCCGAAGTCGGCATAGGCGAGGATCGCGGGGCGAACGGCGCCCGTGTCGCTGTTCTCCACCGTGAAGTACGCAAAGCCCGCGGCGCCGGTGGGCATCGGGAACTCTTCGAGTTCCATGTCGAGTTCGGTCGCCATTTGCTCGAGCGTTTCCTTCATGCCTTCTTCAAACTTGTCGCGCAGCGGCTTGCCGTCCGGCGATTCCCAGAACGCCCAGAGCTTGGTGCTCTTGAGCCGTTCCATCGAGGCGCCGAAGTTGTTCGCGCCGATGACGAGCACGCTGTTCTCGGGCGCAAGCTGATCAATCGACGACGGCTTGTCGTCGGCGCGCAGCGTGGAGACGCACGCTGCGGCCACAAGGACAGCGGGGACGGCACGACCGATGATTCGATTCATTGTGTGTTTTCCTGGGAGGTGAAATGCGCCGGGGTGCGCAGCACGAGCAAACGCGATGGTTCTTTGAGCGCGCGGCACACGCGCCGCGCACGCCCCTCATCTATGAACGTCCAACCGGCTCATTCAGCCTTGTTCCGACGAACCGTCTTTGAGTTGCGGCGGCGTGCCGAACTTCTGGCGCGTCGGAGGTTCGTGATACTGATGTCCCGTGTTGGGGTTGGTCTTGTCGAACGCAAACGCCTCGCGGTTGCGCACAAAGTCACGCACGTAGCGGGCAGGAATGGCGAAGTTGAGCGACTCGCCGAACATGATCCCCATGTTCGTGATGCCCACCACCTCGCCCTTGGTGTTGAACAGCGGGCCGCCCGAGTTGCCGGGGTTGATCGGCGTGTCGGTTTGAATGTACGTCAGTCCCTCGAAGCTACGGCTCTTGGTGGACACCACGCCCTGGCTCATCGTCCGCTCGAGTCCCAGCGGGTTGCCGATGGCGAACACCGTCTGGCCGATTTCAATCTTGTCGTCCGCAATGATCGGCGCGTAAATGAAGTCCTTGCCTTCGGGGTGCGGAATCTTGATGAGCGCGAGATCGACGTGGTTGTTCACCGCGACGATCTCCACGTCGTTGATCACTTCGCGCTTGAGCGTGCCATCCGGCTGGGGGAACCACACGGTGGCCCGCAACGTGGTTTCGTTCTGAATGACGTGCGCGTTGGTGATGGCGTAGCCGTCCGGGCTGATGATCACGCCGGAGCCCAAGGCCTTGGGCGTTGACACCTTGATGACCGCGGCGCCGATGCGCTTGGCCTGTTCCTTCGGGGGAAGCTCCGCAAGGTTGACGCCGGTGTGGAAGAGATCGACGGACTCCACTTCGCCGTGGATTTTGTCATCGGAGATGGTGACCGCCGCGACGTCATCCATGCGGAATTCGATGATGGCGGAACCGACGTCGATCCAGATCTTCTGGTCGTTGCGCTTGACCACGTTGCCGACGATGCGTGCGCCGCTCTTGAGTTCGACGACGTCGCCGGCAGTCTTCGCGGCATCGACGGCCGGTTGCGAGTCGGCGGGAAGCTCGCTGTCGGCCCAGGCGGTGACGCCGACGAACGCCAGCAGGCCGGCAGTCAGGAGAACGCTCGTGCGCCGCAACATTGATGTCATCATCAGACAAAACCTCGCGTTTTGGCCACTTCGGCCCGGCGGAGTATAGGATGGTGCGCACTGCGCCAGCAAGCCGGCGATGGCAGCCGGGGTCTTCTCTTTTTTCTGTCCTTTCAGCACACGATGGATCGCCTGAACCATGTCTAGCCACATCGACCGAACGGGTACTGTCATTTCCCGCACGATCGCCGCGCTCCTTCCCGCCGTCGCGGGCCTCGCGCTCGCCGTCCCCGCCGTCGCGCAGGACAAAGAGCTGGCGGAATACTTCGGCTTCGACGGACTGGAAGCGATCGCCGTCGATCGCGGCGCCGGCCCGGTCGTCCCCGCCGACCTCAACGGCGACGGGTACAACGACCTCATCATCATCAACAATTTCAAGAGCCGCATTGAGCTTCACTACCAGAAGCCGGGCGCTTCGCCGGATGACGAAGTGACGCGCACGGTCGGCGTGAACGAGTTCCCGGAGCACTGGCGCTATCGCCGTGAGTTCTTCTCGGTGAGCCACCAGATTTCTGCGGCCGTCGCGTATGACTTCGACAAAGACGGCCTGATGGACATCATCTACGCCGGCACGCCGCCCGAAATTGTGTTTCTGCGTCAGCGAGCTCCGGGCGATTTCGTCGTGGCCCGCAAGCACCGCGTGCGCAATCTCGCCGCCAACCGCAACGCGTTCTCCATCGCCAACGTCATCGGCGACGATCGGCCGGAGCTGCTCACGATCGTGGACGGCAAGATCAACATCTACACGCTCAATCGCGACCTGCTCGGCGAACCGACGGTCATTTCCGCCGGCGAACCGATGGTGGCGTTCCTCCTCGAAGACTTCAACGGCGACGGGCAGCTCGACGTCGCCGGCGTGATTCCCGAAGATTCTGCGCCCATCCGCATGTGGCTCGCCGGCATGGACGGATCGCGACGCGTGCTCGGCGCCCAGCTTCGCTTCGAAATGGCGGCGCTGCGGGAAGCGGAGCCGGTGCGGCTGCCTGGCGAAGCGGCGGCGCGGCTGGCGGTCATCGAGCGCGTCTCCAAACGATTGGCGATCTACAAGCTGGAGGTGGAGCAGATCGAGCGCGGCGGCGACGTCGACGCCTCGCTGCGCACGTACAGCTTCACGAACGCCGGCAAACGCCGGGAGCGACAGACGATCACGGCCGACGTGGACGGCGACGGGTTGCTGGACCTGCTGGCGACGGACATCGACGCGAACTCCGTCGTGGTCTATCGCCAGCTCAAGGGCAAGGGGCTGCTGCCGGGCGAGTCGTATCCAAGCCTTGCTGATCTGACGCACATCGTCGCCGGCAACGTTGATGACGATCCGGAGGCGGAAGTGTTCGTGCTGTCGGAGAAGGAAGCGATCGTCGGCCGAAGCGATGCAGGGCCGGATGGGCTTCCCTTCCCTACGCCGATTTCAATTCCCGGCGGAACGACGCCTGTGACGCTCAATCTCGCGCAGCTCGACGGCAAGCCATGGCTCGCGGTGGTGGTGAAAGATTCGCGCGATTATTCGCTCGAACTCATCGGCATGGACGGCGAGCGCAAGAGCGTGAAGCTCGGCACGCTTTCCCGTTCGCCGGACACCGTGCTCGCTCTCGACGCCGACCAGGACGGCAAGACCGACCTGCTGCTGCTCACGCGCGACAAGCCCATGACGATGGTGCGCGCCACCGACGACGGCTACAAACTGCTCGAATCGAAGGACATGGGGCAGTTCGGCTTTGTGCAGGCGGCCACCGCGGATAACACCGCCGTCTTTGATGTGGACGGCGACGGCAAAGACGAACTGCTCATCGCCGACCGCAACTACGTTCGCGCGCTGCGATACGACGACAACCCCGGCGAAGGCGCGAGCCCCGGCTGGCAGGTCGTGCATCAGATCAACGCCACCGACAGCACCACCAAGCTGGTGTCCGTTGCAGTGCTCGGCAACCGAATCGTGGCGGCGGATCGCGAAAACGCTCGCTTCGTCGCGATGGCGAAACAAGGCGATGCATGGGAGGAGCAGGAAACGATCAACGTGCGCGGCTTCCGCTTCTCGTCGATTTACGCTGGCGCGTTCTCGGGCGATGCACAGGACAACATCCTTGCGATCGGCGAGAACGGCTTCTCCGTCGTGCGTCTGGCCGGCGAGCGGTACGGGCTTACGCTCGTGGATTCCTGGCGCACCGACAAAGAGCAGCGTTTCCAGCACGAACTGGCGACGGGCGATCTCAACGGCGACGGATTCACCGACATGGTGTCTCTCGACGCCGGCGAGCAGATGTGCGAGATCTTCACCTTCACCGAGACCGGCAAGATGCAGTACGCCATCGGCTTCAAGGTGTTTGAGTCGAAGATTTTCTCCGGCGGCGAGCCGCGCGAGTTTGAGCCCAGCGCCGTGTGGATTGCGGACGTCACCGGCGACCAGGCGAACGACATGATTTTGCTCGCGCACGATCGTGTGCTGATCTATCCGCAGATGACGCTGGAATCAGCACGGGCGACCGCCTCGCGCTGATGGCGATCGACACCAACGCTCAAAGAGCCCGCCGGCGACATCGGCGGGCTTTTTCTTTATCGACTGCTCTCGGCGTCGCGCACGGCCTGCACGAACTCGCACAGGCGGGCCGGCGTGCGGTCGTCCGTGTCCGCGATGTCGATGCCGTGCGGATGCACCTGGCGCACGCATTCCGCCGCGGTTTCGGGCGTCAGCTCGCCGCCCATGATGATCGGCGTGTGCAGCGTGCTCACGGCCGCCGCGAGCTCCTGCAGGGCCTGCGACCACGCGCCATCGCTCTGCGAATCCGGCGGCGGCATCTGCACCAGCATCGCGCCGACCACCGCACATCGATCCCAGCGGCGAAGCTGCACGGCGTCGAACGGGAAGCCTTTGACGATCTGCCGCAGGCGCGCGACGCGCTGCATCTGCGGCTCATCTTCCTGACCCGTCAACTGCACCCACCGGCCGGGCCACACCATGAGATCAGGATCGGACGGATTCTCGAACACGCCAATGGCGCTCACGAAGGGCGGCAGCCGTCGGGCGATCTGCATGGCGGTGTGCGGCAGCACGTAACGCGGCGAGCTGCGCGAGAACACCAGCCCGATCGCATCCACACCCGCCGCGATCGCGAAATCCATCTCATCAACGCTGGTGACGCCGCAAAGCTTGATGCGCGTCCGCCGATGGTTGGCGCTTCGTCCTCGCGGGGGCCTCATGCGCCGAGCTCCGCAAGCAGTTGGTCGGCGAGCGCTCGCTGCGGCGTGTCACCGAGATTTCGGCGCACGGCGGCGATGAGATCGCGAGCGCGATCAGGCTTTCGAATGTGCCGACTGTAGATGAGCCCAAGCATCAAACGCACGTCGTCGGTGACATGCGAGCTTGGCGAGCGCTTGAGAATGGCTTCGTACGCGCGGGCCGCCAGTTCGTGATCGCCCTCGGTAAAAAGCTGGTTGGCGATGTCGAGGTGCTGACTGGGCGGCAGCGTCGCTTCCGGGTTGAGCCGCATCATTTCCCGATATGACTCCGCCGCGGCGGGGAAGTCGTGCGACGCAAGTTGCGATGAGATCGCGCTTCGCAGCGCCGCCACCCTGCTGTCTTCCGTCGGCGCCGGCTTGACATCAACAGGCTGCGGCTGGCGCGCGGCCGCGAACTGGCGATTGGGCTCGGCAGACGCGGATGGCCTCGCCGCGCCGACTGGATGCTGCGTGAGCGCGCGAAACTTCGCCCGCCGCCGCGCCTGCTGCCAGAGGCGGACCATGTCGAATTCGCCGCGCGGAATGACGCGCCACCAAAGGAGCACCATCGCCAGCACGAAGCCGAAGATGGTTCCGCCAATATGCGCTCCATACGCGACGCGGCCGCCGGCATCGTGCCCCAGCGCTTGCGTCGTTGCGCTGATGAGATCGATGGCGAAGTAGAACCCGATGAACCACATGGCAGGAATCGAAAACACGCCGATGACGAAGAAGATGATGAGCACACGCACATGGCTTCGCGGGAACAGCGCGAGGAACGCGCCGCTCACCCCCGCCACGCAACCGCTCGCGCCGATCACCGGCGCATTTGAGAACAACGCGTGCACCAGCCCGGCCATCGCCCCGGCGCCGAGATAGAACGCCGCGAAGCCGATGCGGCCGAACCGGCTCTCCACCGCCTGGCCGAACACCCACAGGAACAGCAGATTGAACGCGATGTGCCAGATGTCCTGCGGGTCGTGCAGGAACTGGTAGGTGAAGAGCTGCCAGACTTGAAAGTGGCGAGGGTCGAAGTGGCCGAGCTCCGCCAGCGCCGCGCGATCCGGCAACATGCCCGCCGCCTCGCCGACCAACGCGGCCAGATAGACAAGCAGATTGATGATCAGCAGCCCCTCCGTGACGATCGGGCGGCGGCGGGCGTGGATCTCTGTGCGGAGAGGAATGAGCATGACGTCCCGGTGGAAGTTTATCGGGGAAATTGAGCCGCGGCGGAATCGCGCTGGTGCTTGAGCAGCCGCGCCTCGCGGATTCTGCGGCGAAAACCGCTCAATGAAGTACGCCGGCCACGATGCGATGCGCGATGGAGCCGTCGTCCCACGTGTAGATGAGCCGGCTGATGGCGTGCGCATCGATCGCAAACGGCGGGCGGATCACGAGCACATCCGCCGCCCCGCCCACCGCCAATTCGCCGCCGTCGTGGAAGCCCAGCGCCAGCGCGTTGCCGCGCGTGATCATCGCCCACGCCTCGGCTGCGGACGGCACGTACGCGGCGGGATTCATCGCGGCTCGCACCTTCGCAAGATCGATCATCGCTCGCGCCACGCGCGGCATCGCCACATCCGGCCCGGCGGCGACATCCGACCCCAGCGCCAGGCGCACGCCATGTTCACGAGCGGCATCGAGGCTGAACACGCCGGATCGCAGGAACGTGTTCGCCGTGGGGCAATGCACGACGACGCTCTTTCGCTCCGCAATGAGGTTCCACTCGTCATCGGTCAGATGCACGCCATGCGCGAGAAGCGTGCGCTCGCCAAGCAGTCCCATGCGGTCGTACACGGCGGTGTAGCTCGGATCATCGGGAAAGAGCTGCCGAATGCGGTCGCACTCATCGCGGCTTTCGGACAGATGGGTCTGCACGAAGTGCTCCGTGCCGGCTCGTTTGGCGAGATCGCGCATCAGCGCTTCGCTGCACGCAACGGCGAAACGCGGATTCACGCTGATATCGGTGCGGCCGCGTTCCGATCGCGCCAGCCGCGCAAGTTCCTGGCCGAGCAACGCTGCCGGCACGTTGCGATCGACCGCCGCCTGGCCCACGATCGCGCGGAGCGGCAACTGATGCGAGACGCGCAGCACGTTCACGACTCCCGTGAAGTGACTCGTGAGGTAGCCGGCGTATCCGAGCGTCCCCGCGTGCAGCAGCCGACCGTACGCTCGCGCGATATCGCGCATCGCCCGCTGCTCGTCCGCCCACGCGGCTTCCGCAGGGTAGATCACCTCATCGAGCCAGCGCAAGAGCGGCAGGCCATCGCATCCCTCACAACCGAACTGCGGCAGGTGCAGATGTGCGTCAACGAAGCCCGGCGAAATGAGGCAATGTTCATCGCCGAGATCCGATTTCTCGGGCGGCGTTCCCTCGCCGACGTGCACGATCCGATCGCCTTCGATGGCAAGCCAGCCAAGCGGCGGCGGGTGCGCGGGATCAAGGATGAGCCGGCCGGCGATGATCATGTGGCGAACTCTGCGGTTTCGGCGATCAAGTCACGGTTCTATCGGCTCGATACCACTCAAGCGGCTGCTATGATGCCTTTGCGTGATGCCGGCCGAGCCTTCCGCGCTCCTGGCTGTTTCACCTTTCGATAGACTTCGCGATCTACGCTACCCGAACGGCTGCCGCGCCGCTGATGGGACCAGCGAGGAAGCCGATATGACGACCACCAAAGAGAGACCCATGATCGACAAGGGCCTTGCCAACACCACCGCTGCGGAATCCAAGCTCTCCTTCATCGACGGCGAGAAGGGCGTCCTCGAATACGTCGGCATCGACATCGACACGCTGGCGCGGAATTCCAACTTCGAGGAAACCACTTACCTGCTGTGGAACCTGCGGCTTCCCAACAAGCGCGAATATGACACCTTCTGCAATGAACTGCGGGGGCAGTATGACTTGCCGCAGCAGATGTGGGATTTGATCAGTGCCATGCCGCGCGATGCCAAGCCGATGCACGCGCTTCGCACGCTGGTGTCGGCGCTGGCGCTCTTCGACAAGGACGCGGACGACGTGTCGATCCCGTCGGCGCGGCGCAAGGCTGTGCGGCTGGTCGCCGCCACCCCCACGATCATCGCGGCGTTCGATCGGCACCGGAAGGGCAGGCCGTTCGTCAAGCCCGATTCCTCGAAGTCCATCGCGGCCAACTTCATCCGCATGCTGACGGGCGAGGAGCCGACGGAAACGATGCGCCGGGCGCTCGACGTGTGCCTCGTGCTGCACGCCGATCACGGCTTCAACGCCAGCACGTTCGCCGCCCGCGTCACGATTTCGACGCTGAGCGACATGTATTCCGCCGCGACGACCGCAATCGGCACGCTGAAGGGCCCGCTCCACGGCGGTGCGAACGAAGAAGTCATGCACATGCTGCAGGAGATCGGCTCGATCGAGAACGTCGACGCCTACATCAAGGGCAAGCTCGAGCGCAAGGAAAAGATCATGGGCTTCGGCCACCGGGTGTACAAGGCGTACGACCCGCGTGCCACGTATCTCAAGACTTTCGCCAAGCAGCTTGCGACCGACACCGGCAACGAGAAGCTCTATGAAATGAGCAACCGCATCGAGCAGATCATGGCGGAAGCGGTCGCCGCCAAGGGCATTCTGCCGAACGTCGATTTCTACTCGGCGACGACGTACTACTCGATCGGCCTCGACATCGATCTCTTCACGCCGATGTTCGCGATGGCCCGCATGGCCGGCTGGACCGGGCAGTGCATGGAGCAGCTCGACGGCAACAAGCTCATTCGCCCGCGCTGCGAATACACCGGCCCCCACAACGCGACATACGTGCCGATGGAAAAGCGATAAGCGATCGCGGCGGCGAGTGCGCGGGGGCTGGTTGCTGCGTTTGTCGAACGAAACCGGTGAGTCCCACGGATGGAATCCGTGGGCTTCTGGGGCACGCGGTTACGTCGTCGCTCAAGGAACACTTTGCGCAAGAAACAAGCCGGCGATCGTGGCCGGCTTGTTGCTTTGCGGGCAGGATGATGCACGCAAGGTTCAGCGACGCCGGCGGCGAGTGACGCCCGCGATGCCGAGCAGCGCCAGTGCTGCCGGGGCCGGGACGAGCGTGCCGTTGATGCGGAAGACGCCGCGTTCAGAGTCGGTGCCCGGGATGCCGTACACCGGATTCCAATCGCCATCGTTGAGCTTCCACGCGCGCAGGCCGAAGTCGTCGGTGATGTTGTACGCCCAGCCGAGCCACGCGTCTGTCGTTTCCGTGCGAACCGACAGCCAGTACTGCTTGCCTTCTTCCAGCACGATCGTGCCGCTGAAGGTGGCGGTCGTCGGCGAGCTCTGGATGAATTCGTTCCACTCGTTTGTGCCGCGAGCCGTCGTCGTTTCCAGCACAGTGCCCGGCGCACCATTGTCATCGGCGTGCAGCGAGACGTACGCAAGGTCGGGGCCGTAGTAGTGCGTGATGGCGAGGTCGGCGGAGTTGAAGTAATAGTCGCCGCCCGTCACGGTGAACGCGACTGCGTCCTGATACGCGTCGCCGGCGAGTGGCCCGCCATACGTCAGCGTCCACGCGTACTCGACGTCGTACGTGTCGTTGTCGCCGAAGTTGCTGTAGAGCACTTCCGCGTGCGCGGCGGCGGCGCACGCCATCACCGTTGCGCCGGCCACCAGGATCATGCTTTTCATGTCATCTCCTCCGTTGTCATTGGTTCCTTAGGCTCGGGTCACCCGCCGGATGGCTCGCAAGCTTGGAAGCCTGACCAAGGCCCAATGTAGAGGAACGTTGGCCAATGTCAAAATGTTTTTTTAAACATTTTCAATGACAGGCTCGTCTTTTGGGCCGTGTGAGGTATCTTGGAGGAACCGCCGGCGCGGACCACGGCCAGCGGGCCTCTTTCTGGTTTGCGTGCATGCCAGCGACGACCACACGACTCCAGCCGCTTCACGATGCCGCCTTCGAGATGCAGGTGGTGGACAAGCTCCGCCAACTCCGCGAGGCGTTCCTCCACCTGCTGGAGAGCCTCCCCCTGCCCACGAACCGGGCGGCGGACCTCGACAAGGCCCTCGGCATCAACCGCACGCTGGGGTGGCAGATCTACCGCGTGGCCACCAGCGCGACGCCTCTGGAAGCCGGCGTGCATGTGCCGGGGTCGGCGGCGGTGCAGCAGGTGCTCCGGGCGGCTCGCAACATCGGGGCCCCGGAGCCGCAGATCGAGCACGTTTCCCGCGCCATGTCGGAGTTTGAAGCGTTCGTCAGCGAGCACGCAGGCGACCGCGCTTCTTTCAACACGATGATCAGCAGCCTGCTCGGCAGCGATGAAGATGCCATCGACCTGCGAACGCGGCGAAGCATGTTCCGTGCGGCCAGCCAGGCGTGGGGCGTGCAGCTCAAGACTTATCTCGCGTGCCAGATTGTTCTGCCCGGCCGGCGGTCGGACCTGCTTGATGTGGTGTCCATTCGCGGCCTGCGCGGCATTCGCCGATTGCGTCCCGGCGCGCCGTTCCGTTTGAGCACGCAGCGCTTCTACGATGCGCACGATCACGCGCGGAAGTCACAGGCGATCGGCACGGCATCGGACGAAGCACCGCCGGGCCCAAGACTGCTGCGCGAGTTCTGCACACAGCCCACGCCGGAACTCGACAACCGGTTCGACGGCCGGCTCATGCACACCTACCTGCGGGAGACGCCGCTGGGCAACACCGGCGCCCTCAACATGTACTTTGCGGACATCACGCGTGACTTCGAATGGCAAGCGCCGGGCGGCGAGCGCAACCGCCAGCAGTGGTTCGTCGCTGTGCGCAAGCCGATGGAATCGCTCGTGCTCGACACGCTGCTTCACAAGGACATGTTCAGCGAAATCGGCTGGACGACAAAGGTGTGCGGATCACTCGATCGACTGGATGAACCCGATCCGGACAAGTTCCGCGAGGATGAGACGCTGCCGATCAAAGCGGAGTTGCTCGACCTCGGCGTGGGCCCCGCCGCGCTTCCGACGCCGCACGTCCCCCGCTACCGCGAGATGGTTGAATCCGTGTGCAGCGAGCTTGGCGAAAGCGCGGGCAACTTCCGCCTCTATCGTGTGGTTGTCGAATACCCGCTGTTGCTGTCCGTCGTGAGCGTGAAGTTCCTGCTGCCTGACCGCGGCAACTGGTGATCTCGCAGCCAAATCGCTCAATATCTCGATTGCCTCGTGGCCCGCGGACGCGCCAGCGTGGGTTGTCACGTCCAGCGGTTTGCGCGATGGCACAAAGCGAAGCCCACGGATTCAATCCGTGGGATCGCCATCCCATTTGCTGCGACGAAAAAAGCGGACACCGCGATACAAAGTTCGATCGATCGCAGTTGCTTCAGTCTATCAAGGACTGGTTCACCGCGCATCCGCAGTGGGAATCACCTTGAGAAAGGGTATCCCGACCCCTATCCCCGCAGCGGGGACAGTCAGTCGTCGCAGTTGATGCGTCTACGCAAGGCTTTTTCCAGCACGTTGACGTGTTCTTTCGCCCCCGACTGCCCTCGCTGGTCGCCGTATTGGTCATGAACTCGCAGTTGACGAAAACTGGCTCGGAGGTCAATGCAAGGCCGTTGATGGCCACAGCGCCGCCCTCGACCGCGTAGTTGTTCTCGAACTGACAACGCACGACGCGCGGGCTACTGACGGTGCCGGACGTGGCGTAAATCAGCAGCCCTGCACCTTTCGATTCGTTGGTGCCAGAACCGTCTGCCCGCCCCTTTTTGATTTGCACGCCATCGAGCAGCGTAGCTGATGTCGTGCCGGGTGGGGCCGTGACGACGTGATAAACCCGTTCAGTTGGTCGAGTCCCGAAATCGCCGACAAGGCGGGTGGGGTAAACATACGGATCGCGAGCGCCAAACGTCTGATTGCCGCCCCCATTCGGAAAGCCGCCATAAATGCGCACCGCGTCCGGCAGCATGAATGTAGCGCTGCGCGGATCGCTCGGGTTGGTGCGGGCTGTCGGGAGATAGGCGCCTTGGGCTATCCATATCTCATCGCCTGTCGCAAGAGTCTGATTCAGCACCGCCTGCAGTGTCTGTTTTGCGTTGCTCCACCCACCGGTGCCAGGATTTGCATCACTCCCTTGCACCTGGTCTACATACCAAAGTCGCGGCGTTCGCAATGCCCGTAAGGAACATCGCCCCAGCCGCCACGGCGCTGTAAAGACAGTGCTTCATCCGTTGACCAAACTCCATTTCAGTTCTCCTTGAATGTCTTGTGCCGCCCGGACAGAGTTGCACATCAACTTCAATCCCGGAAGGCGACACCATGAGGGCGCATCAAGACATGGATGCGTGGAGGAAGCTATGGGGAATCTTCCCCCATTGCAAGCCTTCACGAACAAGGAGATACCGAAAAACCAAAATTTAGCGAGTAGGAGTGGTCATGCTCGCGCTACGGGAGCGAGTCTCCGGCTTGGGCGTCCAGTTGCCGAGGACTACTGCCAAATCGGCTCCATCCACTCGTCCGTCACCCGGAGGCGCAAATGTTGCGCTCGCAACAATGTCAGCGGAGTGTCCATTCTTGTTCTGTCCCCAATCTTCAAGCACGACAATGAGATCGTACTCGTCAACAGTACAGTCGAGGTTGACATCACCGAGTGGACGATCGATCGGCGTTATGACATAACCGATGCCGTCGTTGTCAGTCGCAATGATGATCCCGTTATTATTGATTCCATTTGCTGATCGAATGACCAGAAAATCTTGAGGAGGTTCGATCAAGGTGTTGAGATTGTGAATCTCACCGTGTTGCCAAACGAAAGCAGCTTGGGTCACAAGACTTTCTGAAAATCCAACGACCTGATTCACGTCGTTGATATCTCTTGCAATCGTTGCATGATTGATATCAGGCAACATGCCAAGATCGGTCAGGACGCCGTTCTCGAATAGCCACGATCGTCTCTGAAAAAAACCACTCTTGATCGGCATCAGTGTCACGCCAGTTACTGCACCCTGTTCATTTATGGCGACGGGATCATTCCGAATACCGTTAGGTAACAGTGGTATTTCTGCGACGTTGCCTTCGCTCATCTGGAACCCGACTGACGTGCTCGTCCCTCCGCCTTCACCCATCCATCCTGTGATTTGAGATGAATTGTTGATGTCCGTCGCAGAACTCTGTGACCCGACGGGCAGGAGAAGTTCTGTCACCTCGCTGTCGCACCAGAGCAGGGCGCGAAACGGGCTGAATGAGAAGGCATCAAATGATTCGCCGACAATTTCACTTTTGTCGTTGATCGCAAAGACATGCGCTTCGGGAAATCCCGGCAGCAGGGGCAGATTCGTCCACACACCGTCCTTCCAGTGAAACGGTAACGCGCCTGTGCTGAAGTCGTTGAATGTACCGACGATCTCATTGTTGTTATTGATATCAGTGGGTGACGCATCCGAGACGCCGGGTGGAAGCGGGATCACGACAAATCCCGTTTCCTCCGACCAGATGAACGGTCGCGGGTTGCCGATGAGGCACGGATTGAAGAACCCCGTCACGACGCCATGATCATTGATCGCAGTCGGCGTCACCGGAGACAACTCAAACGGTGGTGGACAAGTCGGCCCTTCAATAATGGCGGTGATCTCATACTGGCATTGCGCTGATGCTGTATTCGTGGATTCGACAAGGGTCACGATCAGTGCAGCGATAAGCCATGCCCGCAGGTTGAGAGACCTGTGTAATTTCCGGACTATGCTCATCGTCTGCATCATGCCTCCCGGAGTTCTTTTCCCTGATGTTTACCATACCGCGCTAACAGGTTGGGACAAGAACAACCTCGCTTTTGAACACAGAAAAAGGCGACCCACTGGATCGCCTGAACAGATTGTCCATATTCAGACTTCGCCAAGAAGCCTGAAGAGTTCCTCGCAGTTGCAGTCTGTCGGCTGCTTTCCGACTGGGAGTTGCACCCATCGCACGGCTCGCTCTGTACCCACGGTCTCAAAGACAGAGAAGGCACATCGCCTGCCGCCGAGATCGCCGTCCGAGAACACAAGCACCCGACCGTCCGGTGGCACTTTGGAGAAGATGATCGCCGCCTGCTCTTCGCTGCACGACCAGCCCATGAGTGCTGCTGCGTCCTTGAAGCCCCACTGGTAGAGCCACCAGCCGGACGGGAAGCCCTCGACGAGGATGAGGCTTGTGACGGGCTCGGTTCGAACCTGTTATTGCGGAATCGTGAACTGGTGTGGGAGCCACGTGGTGCGTGGCAACTCGTTCACGAATCCCTCGCAGATCACGACTGTTTTGCCCACAAGCACACCGCCGCGCCCCTCACGGGCGCGGCCGTCTGTCGTGGTGAATCCAGCCACGATCGCGACTTTGTTCCATCAAGCGGACAGGGTGAGATTCGAACTCACGATAGGCCGAAACCTATACCGGTTTTCGAGACCGGCCCATTCAACCGCTCTGGCACCTGTCCGGTTTGGTCCGACATTTTCCCCGAAAACGCAGAAGAATCAAACGCATGCGGCAAACGATTGTCACATCACCGCTTGAGCCGCTGCACCACGGCGTCGAGGAGCACATCGGGTTCGGGCAATCGTCCCTTGCCGACGGTTCGGCACGCCTGCCAGCCGCTTTCGGGCTCGATGATCTCGAAGCCGTCGCTGCGGAGCTGCGCGAGGTTGCGCTGCGTCGCCGGCTGGTTCCACATCACCTCGTTCATCGATGGCGCGAGCAGCACCGGTTGCCTGGAATGGTCCACCGCGGAGGCGATGAGCGACACGACATCATCGGTGCGGCCCGTCGCCAGCTTCGCCAGCATATTCATCGAGCACGGCGCGATGAGCATGAGATCAAGCGAGCGCGCCAGGCTGATGTGCTGCGGATCCTGCGACTCGATGTGCTCCCACTGGCTGGTGTACACCGGCCGGCCGGAGAGCGCCTGGAACGTGAGCGGCGTGACAAAGCGCGTCGCCGCCTCCGTCATCGCCACCGTGACCGCTGCCCCCGCCTGCGTCAATCGGCTCACGACGTGACACAGCTTGTAGCACGCAATCCCGCCCGTCAGCGCGACAAGCACGTGGCGACCATCGCACGCACTCAAGCTCGCGGGTTCTTCGGCACAATCACGCATGATGGAGTGCGAAAAGTCGAAACGTCAACAAGTCGAAAAGTCGAAATGATGAAGCCGAGCGCCTCTCGTTTCGACTTTTCGATCTTTCGACTTTTGGACGTTCATTTCATGTTCGGCTGCGCCGGATCAAGGGCGCTGAAGTCAGCGGTGATCTTCTCGCTCAAGATTTCGTCGATCACCACTTCGAGATCGGTGCGGCCGTTCCGCTCGACGAGCGGACGCGCGCCGTCGATGATCAGTTCCTTCAGCCGGCGCTGAATGAGCGCCGTGAGCTTGAACCGTCCACCCATCTTCTTGACGATCTCATCGCTCTTGAGAGCTTCGATCATGGAGCAAAGACCTCGGTTTGAATCGCGAAAACCCAACACCCGGGTCGCCGCGCGGCCCCGGGAAACCTTCAGCCAGTTTCAATCCCAAACTGGGGGCGGGTAGTATACCCATCACCCCGATTCGCGGCTTTCCAAGGGGAAACAGAGGGCCGCAACCCACGCCCTACCTCGTCCCGCCGCCCGGCGCTGCGAAATGCGGAGAGTCATGGATGACGGCCACACACCCTTCCGCATCGCACGTCCGCAGGCCGCCGGCCGCGCTGGTTCGCTGGGGCTGGATCGCCGCCCGCTGGCTCGCCCTGCTGCTTGTGACGGCCGTCGTGCTATGGTCCTCCGGCTGCATGGAGTTCATGTTCTACCAGCCCGCGAAGGCGATGACGCCGCCGCCATCCGACCGCTTCCCCGGGGCGCATCTGCAATGGATCACCACGAAGGACGGCCTCCACCTCCAGGCGTGGTTCATCCCCGCCTACGGCGTCAGCCGCCCCGCCACGTCGGCCCCCACCATTCTGCACGTGCACGGCAACGCGGGGAACATGAACAGCCACCTCTGGTTCACCGAGTACCTCCCCGCCGCCGGCTTCAACGTGTTCCTCTTCGATTACCGCGGTTATGGCGAGAGCCAGGGCGCGGCCCGCAAGCGAGGGCCGCTCATCGACGACACCAACGCCGCCCTCGATGCGCTGCTTTCTCGCGATGACATCGATCCAAACCGCATCGGCGTCTACGGCCAGTCGCTCGGCGGGTCGATCGCGCTCAACGTGATGGCGGACCGGCCGGAGATCAAGGCGGCCGTGCTCGAGTCGCCGTTCGCAAGCTGGCGCGAGATCGCCGCGAACACCGTGGGAGGCGACCCGCCGGGGCTCATCGCCCGAGCGCTCGCCGCCCTGCTCATCAGCGACAGCCACAGCCCCTTGGCCGCCATTGCGCGTTGCCGCCAGCCGATGCTGCTCATCCACGGCGACAGCGATTCCATCGTGCCGGTCAGTCACTCCAAGCGACTCGCCGAAGCCGCGGGCGGAGGAGCGGAACTGCTCATCATCCCGGGAGGCGAGCACAACTCGCTGCGTTCGACCAATCCCGAGATCGAGCAGCGCGTCATCGATTTCTTCCGCTCGAAGCTCGGGGTCGCCGATGGTTCCAGCGGAAACTGATCGCGTGTTGACCTTTTTGGCGTTTGACCGTTTCATCCACCCGTGACACCCCCCGGACAAGAGCATGCGGCGCCGTCGACGAGGGCGAAGCTCCGCGCGCTGCGCCGCCGGCTGGGTTTGGACAAAGACTGGCGGCTCATCGGGCTCGCAGCCGTCATCGGCGTGCTGATGAGCGGCGTCGCCATTGCGTTCATCATGCCGCTGCGCTTCATGGAGCATACGGCGGAGGACCTGGCGTCGAAACATCCGGTGATGGCGGCGTGGCTCGTTCCGACCTTGCCCATCGCGGGCGGTTTGCTCGCGGGGCTCATCGCGCACTGGATTCGCACGGGCACGACGGGTCACGGCGTGTCGGCGGCGATGTACGCCATCTATCGCAACAAATCGCGTTTGAGCGCTCGCCTCGGTCTTCGCGAGTGGCTGGCCTCCACGCTCACGATCAGTTCGGGCGGCTCCGCAGGCGCGGAAGGGCCGATCGTCACCATCGGCGCCGTCTTCGGATCTCTCGCCGGCCAGCATCTCAAACTTAGTCCCAAAGACACCGCGACGCTCCTGGGCTGCGCCGCGGGCGCCGGCATTGCGTCGGTGTTCAGCGCTCCGTTCGCCGGGATCTTCTTCGTGCTGGAGATTCTGCTGCGCGATTTCTCGATGCGCACGTTCACGCCGATCGTGATCGCATGCGTGGTGTCCGCCGGCGTGACGAACGCCATGCTGGGCGCGGGCGACGAGTCGCAGCAGCTCTTCCGCCTAGGCGATGAGTTCAGCGAGAACGCGTTCACGTTGAGCGAGTTCCCGAACTATCTCATGCTCGGCGTGATCTGCGGCGCAGCGGCGGCGGCATTTCTCAATGCGCTGCTCGCCATCGAGCGCCAGTTTCAGAAAATTCGCGTGCATCCAATCCTGCGGCCGGCGATCGGCGCGGCGATGCTCGGCGTGCTCGGCGTCGGATATCTGTGGCTCATTCAGCGCGGCACCGTGCCGGCCTTCTACGGCAACGGCTACCCGGTCATCACCGCGATGACGAGCGCGGACTTCTACTACCAGGACGTCGCGCACTCGGCGCTCAAACCCGCGGGCGCGCTCTTCGCCACGTTGATGGCGGTCGGCACGTTCAAAGCTCTGGCGACGTGCCTCACGCTGGGGTCGGGCGGTTCCGGCGGCATGTTTGCGCCCTCGATGTTCATCGGCGCTGCGGTGGGCGGCGCGATGGGCTGCGTTGTCAACGCGCTTCATTGGGGACCGTCGGCGACGCCGGCGCACTATGCGGTGGTCGGCATGGCGGCGTTCCTCGCCGCGGCGTCGCATGCGCCGTTCACCGGCATTCTCATCGTGTACGAACTGACGCAAAGCTACGAGATCATGCTGCCGCTGATGTTCACGGCGGTGATCAGCACGCTCGTGAGTCGACTGATTTATCGCGAAAGCATGTACACCGCGAGCCTTGCGCAGCGCGGCGTGCGGCTCGGCACCATGATCGATCTCACGGTGCTTCGCCGCCTTTCCGTCTCGGATGTCGCGCTCGAGCCGGCGGTAACCGTGCACACGGGCGAATCCGCGGAGCGACTCATGGAGCTGTCCGAAGAACATGTGGCGACGGATTTTGTGGTCATTGATGAAGACGGCGCGTACGTCGGCCTGGTGACGGGGGCCGACCTCACCGCGGCGCTCATTTACCGCGAAGCGATTCCGCTGCTGCAGGTGAGCGAACTGCAGCGCACGGATTTGCCGACGGTTTCGCCCGATGAAACACTTGACGTCGTGCTGGATAAGTTCAGCGCTCACGATGCGCAGTGTCTCGCGGTGCTGATGCACGAACCCGTCGGTGCGGCGAGCTCCCGGGATGGCCGCAAGCTCCAGAGCGATGGCGGGCCGCGGGAGCGGATCGTCGGGCTGATCACGCGATCACGGTTGATGCACCGCTACCAGGACGCGCTGCAAGGCGATTGACATGACCACACCGCGGCACGACGACGCTCGCCGACGGCGCTTCCCGCAGCGCATGAAGCTGCACGGCGAGAAAGCCTTCGCCGCCGTCTACGCCGCCCAGGCTCGCGCGACCGCCGGCTTCCTCACCGTGTTCGCCAAACCGAACGGCCTCAAACACTCCCGGCTTGGCCTCTCTGTTCCACGCGGCGGCGGGACGGCCGTGCAGAGGAACCTCACGAAACGCCGGCTGCGTGAAGCGTTCCGCCTGACGCAGCACGACCTTCCGGGCGGATATGATCTCACCATCCGCGTGCGGCCGCACACGCCGCGAAGCGTGGATGAGTATGCGTCATCGCTCGCCACCGCGATGAAGAAGCTGGACGAACTATGGCGGAAACGACAGCGCAATCAGCCGTGAACACGCCGAGCGTCGCCGCCCGCTCGCTGATGGCGCTCGTGCGGCTGTACCAGATCACGCTTGGTCCGCTTCTCGGCGGACACTGTCGTTTCGCGCCCACATGTTCGCATTACGCGCTGGAAGCGCTCGCGACGCACGGCGCTGTCCGCGGCTCGTGGCTTTCGCTCAAGCGTGTGCTGCGCTGTCATCCCTTCGGCGGGTGCGGCGATGATCCCGTTCCACCTCGTCACGCTCGAAACTCCTGAATCATCATGCACCCCACGATCCCGCCGGCCATTTTCGCCATCGGCCAGAACTACCCCGCGCACGCCGCCGAGATGAAATCTGCGCCGCCCGAACGCCCCGTCGTGTTCATGAAGAACCCGGCGTCGGTCATCGGCAACGGCGAGCCGATCGTCATTCCACGCATTTGCTTCGAGCCCGAAGAGCAGGTGGATTTTGAAGGCGAGCTTGCGGTGATCATCGGCGAGAAGTGCCGCGATGTGCCGATCGACGCCGCGCTGCGTTACGTGAGCGGATACGCCGTCGCGAACGATGTGAGCGCCCGGTGGTGGCAGAAGAAAGGCAGCGGCGGCCAGTTTGTGCGCGGCAAGAGCTTCGACACGTTCTGCCCGATGAGTGAGCCCGTTCCCGCGTCGCACATCGCCGACCCGCAGAGGCTCACCATCACCACGAAAGTCAGCGGCGAAGTCATGCAATCGTGCAGCACGAGGGAAATGCTTTTTCCTGTGGCGACGCTCGTGAGCGAGCTGAGTCGCGGCACGACGCTTCTGCCCGGCACGGTGATCTTGACGGGCACGCCGGAGGGCGTTGGAGCCGCTCGCACGCCGCCGCGGTTTCTCCGTGACGGCGACGTCGTTGAAATCACGATCGACGGTGTGGGCACGCTGACGAATCCGGTCCGCCGCGGGTCGTAAAAATCCAATTCATCGGCGGTCTATTGTGCGCGATGCGTCCTGCGCCGCCTGTTCTTCTTCGCGCGCGATTCGCTCCGCTTCCGCCGCACGGAACTCCGCCATGCCGGGCGGCTCGGGGAACACGGTGGCCAGCGCATACTGCTGCGAGAGCGGATCGCGTTGGAATTGGGAAGCGATTTCCGGCATGACCTTGTCGTAGACTCGCTTCTGCAGGTCGTCCGGCGCACGGTTGTAGATGACCAGTCGTTGCATCAGCGGCAGCGAGGTGTCGGTGACCACCTGGCCGAACACCACGGGAATCGTCTCGCGCAGCTCGCCGAGGAGGTCGCGCATGCGGCCGACGCCGAACTTGTTGAAGTAGTCGTTGGTCTCGTTTTCTTTGAACCACTGCGTGACCTGCTGCGCGAACTTGACCGACTGCTGGAACACCTCCATGCGGCCTTCGCCGAGGCCGACGACAAAGCCGTAACGCAGCGAGGCAGCCACATCGCCCGGGGCGACGTGCGGCTGGTTCTCATACTCGCCTTTCGTGTGCTTCCACACGAAGTCGTCCAGGGGCATCGCGTAGTCGGGGTTGGGGAACTTGCTGCCCCTGCCGTAGAGCGAATCGAGACGATCGAGATAGCGCTGCGCGAGCTCATGCTCGCCGGAGTGATAGAGCTGACGGATCGCGCTCTTGAGAAAGTTCTGATGGAACGCGATGAACGTGTCGCCGCCCCAGCCGCGCACCTTGTAGTGTTTCGTATAGAAGTAATCGAACCAGCGATCAATCGCTTCGATCCAGCGCGGGTCGGGGAAGCGCGCGGGGTAATCCGGCGAGAACGGATCGAAACTGATGCGTCCCCATCGCGCCAACTCCTGCATGGCGTGAAGCTGGTGGCGATCGTTGTTCATGATTTTGTACACGTCGTCTTCCTTGACGACGCGCACCTCGCCGTAGGCGCTTCCCTTGCGAGCCCAGTAGAGCGCGTGCGCCGATCCATGCCGCCAGTCAAGCGGGCCGAGATCGCGCGTGTACTCGTACATGAGCTGCGGATCCATGTTGTAGTCGTCGAGAAGCACGCGCTTGCGCACGTGGGCGATGAGCGTGGTCCACTGATCCTGCACTTCCGGATCGTTGGCGACGGCGTCGAACGCCTGGAAAAACTTGCTCGCCTGCCGCAGGCGAAGATCGATGCCCAGCAGTTTCGCGTAGGCGGAATTTCCTCGAGCGGCCTGCCACTCGGAGTAGGCCCGCAGCAGGTTGACGTCGAGCGCGAAGTGGAACTGATGTTCGTACGGGGCCATCTCCTTGCGCAGGCGTTCCACCAGCGCCTTGACGCCGGGCGTGCGGCGCTCGGCTTCTTCCAGCGTCGCCGGCGCATCGGCGATGGCTTTGATCCACGCGACGCGGTCGAGGTAATCCACCGGAGGCTCGCCCAGCACCGCGTGCCATTCCCGGCAGAACTCGCGCTTGTAATACAGGTGCGCGTCGTCCGCCACGCCTTCGATCTTGTGCGCGAACCAGTACGCCAGCTCGCGGTGGAGATTGAGGTCATTCGGGTTGTAGCGCAGGCCCTTGTTGCGCACGAGGTTGATGCCGGCCTTCACCCATTCCCAGCGTTCTTCCTGCGTGTGCGTGGCGACGGAAATGTTGTACGCCATGTTGTGGCCCTGCGTGGCCCACACGGCGGCGAAGCGAGGCTGAAGCTTCGTGATGAGATCGGCGTCCGCCATGATCTCATAGAACTTCCCCTCCTCCTTCATGATGTTCAGCTTGATCCAGAGGTAATCGACGATCAGGCCGCGAACAGCGCCGATGGCGCTGCCCAGCACCACGATCGGCGGCGCGCCTTCGACCGACACATCCGTGTAGCGAAGCAGGTTCTCATCCGACTGGCGGATGAGCTGCGGCAAGATGAGCCCCGCGCCGAGCATGCTCGCCAGCAGCACGGGAACAGCCGCAAGCTGAATGATGCGATCGCGCGTCATGGCGTTACCCCTGTCCGCTGTACGTCGCCAACTCGCGCCGGCGGAAGACCAGCCAGCCCGCGATCAGCGCCAGCCCCGACCACACGACACCAATCACGACAAGGCCGACGGCGAGAAGGTTCCAACTGATAAGACGCCCCTCGACCAGCTTCGTGTTCGGATTGAAATGACCGAAATTCTCGAGGAGCCAGACGATCACCTGCGCAATCCCGCGGATCACGGACTGGAAGCCCCACTGGATCACAAGGCCGATGTTCGACCAGTCGCCCTCCCGCATGACCGGCGGGTAATACTCGCGCAAGGAATCCGCCAGGAACGGCGCGATCGTGCCGGCGATGAACACCGTGAACGAGAACATGCACGCCACGGGGAAGCTCAGCAGCGTCGAAGCGGCCACGCCGAGCATGGCGAGGAACGACAGCTTGATCCACATGCCGACGACGGCGCGGAAATAGTTCGCCTCGAAATTGCCCACGCGGAAGAGCAGCTCGAACCCGCCCGGGTCGAACATCAGGTTGCCGGGGCCGGTGTTCGGCGGCGGTTCGTAATCGTTGTACACCGTGACCAGCAGCGTGCCGTCGTCACGGATCATGTGGCTGCCGATGGGCAACGTGTGCGTCATCGTCGGCACGTAGGCCTGCAGCGTGCGCGTGCGCACTTCGTGATTGAACTCAAAGCCCACCTGGTACCGTTCGTGCTCGTCCGATCGGCCGATGAACAGGCGATACCGCAGCGTCAGCGCCGCCTGCAGGCGCTTCGCTTCCTCGAGGCCGCTGAACACGAAATCGCGGCTGCGCTTGCCGGCGATCGTGCGCTGCTGCGACATGAACTCGTCGATGATTTCATTCGCCAGCTTGTTTCGCGTGGCGGCGTCGACGTGATCGAGCTGGCTCAAGTCCGGATCGCGCGCGATGCGCTGATCCAGCCGCTGCAGCAGTTGCTCCTGCGAAAGCGTTTCATAGTCCGGCTCCACACCGATGCGGGCCGCCAGCACTTCCTCTTCGACGGCGAGCCGGTCAAGCTGGCCTTCCAGCCCCGGCGCCACGGGAAGCTCGCGCAGCCACTGCGTGTACATGAACACCGAGACGCCCGCGACGAGCAGCATCACGAGGTTCACGCCCAGCACGCCGATCCACTTGCCGATGAGGTAGTTGAATCGGCCGACGGGCTTGCTCATGAGCTGCCAGATCTGGCGGTCGCGAATCTCGAACGACACGGTCGCGCATGCCAGAAACAGCGTGAGCATCGCAGCGATGTAGTACGTCAGATCCATGCTCGTCGACAGCAGCGTCTGCACGCGATAACGCAGCGGCGAATCCGGATCCAGGCGCAGCGGCACAAGCGGCAAGAGGAGCACGAACAAGCCAATGAAGAACAGCGACAGCCTCGAGCGCATCGCTTCCTTCACCACCGTGTGCGCGACGGCGAACGCCTGCACGGGCGCGCTCAACGCCCACAGCAGCACGCGGCTGAACAGCATGTACGAAAACGCCAGCACCGCAATGCCCACCACGGAGAGCATCCATTGCTCAAGACCGGCGAAGTAGAACGGCAAGGCGCCGAGAAAGGCGCCCAGCGCCGCCACCACGAGCGCCAGCGTGAGATTCAGCCACACCACCAGCAGCAGCGACGCCGTGATGACGAGCGCGAGCACCTGCGTCGTGCTCGGCTGATCGATCAGGAACGTCGGCGCCCAGTTGGGGCGCTGATCGTCGAGCAGCCGATTCGCAAGCCACACGGGCGATGAAATCGTGCCGCTCTCGTCGAAGACAAGGCTTTCCTGCGCCATCACCCACTCGCCGCCGTACACGCGCCCGCCGACGCTCACCGTGCCCGTGTTCTTGAGCGACACCGCGTGTTCGTCATTGCGCTGCAGCGTTTGCCCCGTGAGGGCGTTCACGAGCATTTGTCGCTGCGAAGCAATTGAGTAGCTGCGCACGACCAGCGGAATGAACACTATGCCGCAGAGCGCGAGCATGACGACACTGGCGGCAATTCGAAACGCGAGCTTCGACTGGACCAGATTCAGGCGGCGATAAAGTGCCCGCAGCGCGTTCATGACTTCGAGGACCTTGCGTCCCCACTCGTTCCGGTGTCATCACCATCGCCGCCCGAACCGCCGAGCAGCGACTGAATGACGGATTCGTCCACACCCTCCTCGCGCGGGGCTTGCTCCACGGCCCGTTCGGGTTCGCGCTTCTCTTCGAGCAATTCCGCCAGCACGGCTTCGGCGGGCTCTTCGGCTTCGCGCTTGACGACCTCGACCGGCTTCGCTTTGACTTCCTCGCGCTGTTCCGCCACGAGGCTCTCGATAAGCTCTTCGCCCTGCTCGCCTTCGCCGCGCAGGAACGCCGCCGTCTGCCCGCCGGCCAGCGCGCCAGACGTGGCCACCTGCTCCTTGCGAGCGCGTTCGACGATTTCAAGAAAGAGTTGTTCAAGCCGCTGGCGGGGCGCTTCGACGCGCTCGATGCCTTTGCCTTCGCATTCCTGCAGCACCTGCTCGATGCGGCTGATCGTCTCCGGCCGGAGCCGCGGCGTGCGGATCACGGTGCTCTCGGTGTCCACGAGCAATTCATCAACGGTGCCCTGGGCGCGAATCTTGCCGCCGTAGAGCACGACCATGCGATCGCACACGTCTTCGACGTCGCCCAGCAGGTGCGAGCTCAACAGGATCGTCTTGCCGCGCCGGCCGAGTTCGAGGATGAGATCCTTCACCTGCCGCGTGCCGATGGGATCGAGGCCTGACGTCGGCTCGTCGAGAATGAGGAACTCGGGATCGTTGATGAGCGCCTGCGCCAGGCCGACGCGCCGCGTCATGCCCTTGGAAAACTCGCCGATCGCGCGGTGCGCCACCTGCGACAGGCCCACCATGTCGAGCAGTTCATCAATGCGGCGCTTGCGCGTGCGGTGATCGAGGTGGAAGAGCCGGCCGTAGTAATCGAGCGTTTCGCGCGGATTCAGGAAGCGATAGAGATAGGATTCTTCAGGCAAAAAGCCGATGCGCGACTTGATGGAAACGTCGCTCGGCAGCTTGCCGAAGACCGTGAGCTTGCCGCGCGTTTTGTGCAGCAGGCCGAGCATCATTTTGATGATGGTGCTCTTGCCGGAGCCGTTGGGGCCGAGCAAGCCGAAGATCTCGTGCTCGTTCACGTGAAATGTGACGTTGTCGACGGCACGGGCCTTCGTGCGGAACCAGAAGTCACGAAAGACCTTCGTCAGGCTTGTGGCGTCAACAACTTTGAGTGAACCATTCGCGGCAACCATGGCGGCGCGTGCTCCTCTTACGGTCTTCCAGTATCCGCGGTGCCGCGCGGCCCGCCCTCGCCGATGTTGAGTTGGCGACCCGGCTCGCCGATTTTGACATCGCGCGCCGTCGGTATGAACGACTGTCGCGAGCCATACTGCGAGCGCATCGTTTCCTGTTCCGCGGCTTCATGCGAAGCACGCCGCCGAATCTGGGCCACTTCATTCAGCGCGTTCAGGCTCAACCGGATCATGCCCACGCCGTTCGGGATGTACAGCCGCTCGGCGTCACGCACCGTGAACAGCTTGGAAATCGTGCGCTGCCACTGTTCCTGCACCGTGAATTCAGGATCACGCTCGAACAATTTGACGAGGCTGGCATAGCGGCGTGCATCGCGGCCGAGCGTCGTTTCGATCTCCGCCTGGTACGCCTCGGCTCGCCGGATGATCTCCGCCACCTTGCCGCCGACGTCCGGCTCGTCCATCTTTGCGTTGATGCTGGCGAGCATCATTTCCGCTTCTTCTTCGGTCTCGAGCTCGAGGGCCTTCTGGTATTCCTCGATGGCTTCATAGAGCTTGTGCCAACCCTCGCCGGCGGTGGAAATGAGCGTTTCGTTCGCTACCTGCCGTGCGTATTCAATCTGCGAATCGGCGTTGACGCGGGCCTGCTGAACTTCTTCGAACGCTTTCACGATCGCCAGCGCCGGCTGCACGCGCGTCAGGCTCAATTCGTGCAGGCGAATGCCGGTGTCAAGCTCCGTCAGCATGTCCTGGGCGCGCTGGCGAATGAGCTCTTTGATTTCGTTGGTGCGCTCGATCAATCCCTCCAGCGGCGTTTCGGCCACGGAGCGAACCGTCGCGCTTTGCAGCGCCATTCGCACGACCGCCTTGCCGTCGTCGCCCGGCCGCACCAGCGTCACGAACTTCGCCGGATCTTCGATTTCGTATTGCGCGGTGAGTTGAAGGTGCGCGATGTCGCCGCCGTGCGTCAGCACCGAGCCGCTTGTCTTGCTGGGATTGATGGGATCCTGCGGTCCGACGCGTTTCTTCGCATCTTCGGTGGTTTCGCCGGGACGAAGCTCCGACCAGTACACGTTGCCGAGATCGATCGTCAAATTCTTCACTTGCAGCACGACGAACTCGCCCGCGGGATACGGCAACCAGCTCTGCTGCAATCCCGGCTGCAGCGATCGCTCGCCGTCCTTCTCGACGATCTTGCCGAAGCGCAGCATCACGCCGCTTTGATCGTCCGCGATCGTCTGGAACCCCGACACGAGGAACAGCGCGATGAGCACGATCATCACGACCTGCAGCACGCGATAGCTCAAACGCAGCGCTTCGGCGAGCGATTGATTGGCGGGATCCATCGCCTCGCGCATGACGGCCGTGGAGCCGGTCTGGCCGTCCACGACGAACTGCGCCGAAGCGGCGCGGCGAGGCTGCTCGACCTCCATTTCCTCCTGCGGGTAGAACTCCTCCGCGGGGTTCTCCTCGCCGGGCGGGATGTTGCGAGGCGTATCAGCCATGGCTTGAATCCCTCGGGGTGGCCTCGCTCACCTTTTCGTCGTCGCCATCGTCCGCGCCGTCACGCTTGTCTGCGGCCCTTTCGCCATTTCGCGGCGCGTGCGCTTCATCGAACACCGGCGATGCGGGCATGGGAATGCCTTCCGCCGTGCGCGGCGACTTCGGATCAAGCAGATGGAACGGCGGCACCGCGGTCGGAAGGATGAACGTCGAGTTCTCCTTCAGCATGTCCTCGAGGCCGGACAGCCACGTGAGGAACATGGCGAAATCCGCATGCTCCTGCATCTGCGCGAGGTAACGCGCCGCCTGCTCGCTGCCCTGGGCGCGAATCTCATCGGCACGCTGTTTCGCAAACGCCGTGAGCATGTCCGCCTTGCTGTTGGCGTCCGCGATGATGCGTTGATATTCCGATGTGCCGCGGGCGCGTTCCGCTTCCGCCTGCACCGTCGCCGTGGAGTTCATGCGTCCCAGCACCGCGGTCGTCGTCTTGGGCGGCAGCACGAGCTGGCTGATGCCCACCGTCTGCGGCATCACGCCGACCGGCTCCATCACTCGCTTCAGCTCCGCCAGCAGCAGGTTCTCCGCTTCTTCGATCTTGTTGTTCTTGCCGATGAGCTCGTCAAAGCGGTAGCGGCCAAGCACCGCCAGGCGATCGCGGAACTGATTGAGCAGATAGTTGGACGCGTCTTCCACGGAGCGATAGTTCTTCGCGAACTTGAGCGGGCCGCCGGATTCGTCCGTCTCGATCTTCCACATCACGAACGCCGTCACGACGAGCGGCTGCTTGTCGGCCGTTTGAATCTGCTCAAGCGGCGTCTCAAGAAGCTGCAGGCGGGTGTCATATTTCGTCACGCGATCCGCAAAGAACGGCAGCTTGAAGTGCAGTCCCGGCTCGGTGATGACGCTCGCCGTGTTCGCCTGTCCGAAGCGCGTCAGCACCGCGATCTCATGAAACGACACGGTGTAGCTCATCGTGAACAACACGAGCACAACCACCAGCAGCAAACCGACGACGATGGCAACAGCCTTGTTCATGGTGTTTCCTTGGAGTCGCTTTCCATCAGCTCGCCAAAGTTGAACATGCCGAGCTCTTTCGCATCGAAATCAATCTGAACTCTTGAGGGATCAATGTTCAGGATGTACTTCCGTTTGTTCTTGCCCGTCAGCGCCGCGGCGTAGACCTCCATGATGCGCCGCTGGCGATACAGCTCCGGCGCCGCGAGATACGGCAGCGCCTCGCCGCGAACACGGTGCGCCTGGCCGCGCGCGTCCATCTGCTCCGTCCAGCGGTCGGCTTCCGCTTCCAGCAGCAGCTGCGCCGCCATGCCGCCGGCCTCGGCGTACATCTCATCAACATGGGCGCGCTGCGCGATCGTCTCTTCGTCGCCGCGGCCCTTGGTGCGTTCAAGATTGCGAAGCTTCTCAATCTCGCGAATGAGCGCATCGGCTCTCGCCACGTCGCCGGCCTGTGCCGCCAGCGACATCTGCACGCGCTGCTTCGCTTCCGCTTCCCGCCGCAGACGCTCCTGAATGGCGAAGGCGAACTCTTCGTAGTCGTCGTTGGTTTCGCCCGCCGGCCGCACCATCACGAAATCCACCGACACCACTTCGATGCCGGCCTTCTTCGCATCCAGCGCCCGTTGAACGCGGTCACGCAGCGCCGTCGACACTTTCGCGCGCTCCGTCGCCAGCATGTCGTCAAACGACACGCCGAGCAGATGCTGCGACACTTCCCGCAAGGCGAGCATCTTGATGGCGCGCTCGCGCTGACTCAATGATTGACGCCGCTGCACCGTTTCCGGCGCGAAGTTGAGGAAATTGATCAGCCCGTTGTTATCCGAGCGGATGCGATATTGCATGACGACCTCGGCCGTCACCAGCGCGAGACCGTTGCTGTTCGGATCGATTGTCGAAGCTGGAAGCGGCGCGTCACTTTCACCGCCGCCCGCCGCATCATCCGATGAGGATGCCGGCGTGGCCGCAGGCTGCACCGCCGCCGGGAAGCTGAACAAATTCGATGCCGTGACGCGCGGGGCCGACACAATGAACGGCTCCAGCGGCACGTCCGTCTTCACCGCCTCCGTCCAGACGCTCACCTGCGGCGTGCGAAGCTGCCGACCCGTCAGCGAAACTTCGCGCACTCGTCCAACGTCATACAGCTCGGCCGTCTCGAAGGGCCACGGCCACTTCCACATGATGCCGCTTTCGTACACCTTCCCGCCGACGATCTCACCAGCACGCAAGCGCACGCCCTGCTGGTGCGGCTCGACAATCACCATCGTGTTCAGCAACACCAGCGCTGTCACGCCGATGAGCAACAACCAGCCGAGACTTCGTAGCAGAAGCTGATAGCCCCACGAACTGGCGATGTCGAAGCCGAACTGATAGTTCACAGCTTCGTTCACCGACCGGACAATCGAATCCGGCGTGGCGAGATAGCTCAAGATGCGCGAGTCAAACGCAGGCCGCGGCACTTCACCGGCAATGCGCGGCCGGTACAGGTTCAGAATGAAGTTGAGGCCAATCTCGCCCGCCACCACGAAGAGGAAGTACGGCAGCACATTCGCGATCGTCTCAATGACCGCGTCATTGTCGAAGAACCGGAAGATGATGCCCACCGCCAGCGCCAGCGCGACAATGGCGTTCCCCGCCATCGAGCTCGCGCCGCCGCGCAAATTCTGCCACGCCGTCACCTTCGCCATGCCCGCCACGAAGCGGCTGAAGATGAACGACACCAACGCCACCGACAGGCAGATGGCGATGGCCCAGCCCCGGTGCGGCGTCAGCAGGAAGTCCGTCGCCTTCTCATCCGCAAGATTCGTGCGCTGCAGGTAACGCAGCATGTACATGCCGAGCAGCGCGAACGTGACCGCCAGCACCAGGCTGACGATCGGCATCGCCCACTTGTGCATGAGCTTCAGCCGACGGGCGGCAACGTTGGTTTCTTCGCCCTCGGTGGCGAACACGCTTTCCGTGCCGCTGCGTGCCGCTTCGTCCTCTTCGAGTGCTTCCAGCCGCTCCAGCCCGTGCTGATGGAACACGATGACGAGGCTCAACCACACCAGCAGCCCCGCCGCGGCATACAGCGAGGCAAAGACCATCGGCGTGTCGCGCTCGACAAGCCCGAAGATCAGCATGGCCAGCGTCACCGCAAGCTGAATCAGCAGGCCGAAGCCCGCCACCTGCGTCGCTTTGCGATATACGAGATAGTCCGGTCTCATCTCTTGCCCTGGGCTCGACGGTGATGGGTCACCAAGATCCGTGTCGGAAGGGACGAATCGTACCGGCTCAAGCGTTTACGTGTGCTGCAGGGCCGTTCCCGGAGTGTCCGCCCCACTCGATCGCCGCCCCGAGACAGATATGAAGGGGCGCGTTGAACCGTTACGATGTCCTCTACGTACCAAGCCCCGGCCCGTGTTCGCGTGAGGGCCACATTTTCATCACGCCGCCGATCGGCAACCGTCACCCATCACCCCGATCGCCGGCTCCGTTCCATCACTTCCGTGCGATTCGCCGCTTCCGTTCATCCCGCCACCGCCGCGCCACGCCGAATTCCACATCAGCTCGGCAGCGCCCACATCATGCATGACCATCAACCCGCTCGGCACGCGCAACAATCTCCTGCCCGCCGAGTGACCAATTCCGCGGCCTCAACCTGATACCCTGCACCCAATGCTCCAGCAAGCTCTTGCGATCTTCCGCAACACCTTCCTCGAGTCCATCCGCCAGCCCATCGTGCTGGTGGTGACGCTCATCGCAGCGCTGCTGGTGCTCTTCTCCGGCCAGGCGGCGTTCACCATGGAAGACGATCAGCGGATGCTCCTCGACATGGGGCTCGCCACGCTCTTCCTCACCGGCGCGCTGCTCGCCGCCTTCGTCGCCACCAGCGTGCTCACCCGTGAGATTGAAAACAAAACCGTGCTGACGATCGTCTCCAAGCCCGTCGGCAGGCCGCTCTTCATCCTCGGCAAATACCTCGGCGTAGTGTGCGCCATCGGCATGCCGATGCTGCTGCTCACGTTTCTCTTTCTGCTTGTTGAAATGCACGGCGTGCGGCAGCGCGTGTGGGACCCCTACCACCTTCCCGTCATCGTCTTCACCACCAGCGCCGTGCTGCTCGCCACCGCTGTGGCGGTGTGGTGCAACTATTTCTATGGCTGGGTGTTTTCAAGCACACTCATCAGCATCGGCACGCCGCTCATGGGTTTGGCGTACCTCTTCAGCATGATGTTCGACTCCGGCTTTTCGCCCCAGCCGATTGCGGAAGGCTTCAAGCTCAACATCTGGCTGGCGGTGATCACGCTCTTCAGCGCCATCCTGGTGCTGTGCGCCATTGCGATTGCGGCTTCGACGCGCCTCGGCCAGATGCTCACCCTCTGCGTCACCATCGGCGTGTTCCTGCTCGGCATGCTCTCCGACTGGATGTTCGCCCGGCCCATGCACCAATATGAGGAGCGCTGGCTCCAGCGCGCCATCGCCGAAGGTCAGACGCGGGAGGAGCAGAAAGTGATTCGCGCGGTGACGACCGGCGGCGAGGTGCGCGAGTCCACCGAGCCGACGACGGTCCACGTGCCGCTTGTCCCCCTCACGACCTTCGCCGAAGGCAGCGAACGGGCCACCTATGCCGTGCTGCGAATCGCCCACGGCGTGACGCCCAACTTCCAGGTCCTCTGGCTGGCCGACGCCCTGACGCAAGACCGCCCCATCCCGCCCAGCTATGTGACGCGGGCACTGGTGTACTCCGGCTTCTGCGTCCTCGGCGGCCTCTCCGTGGCGACGATCCTGTTCCAGCGCCGCGAAGTGGGTTGAGCAGTCGGCAAAAACGCCGCAGCGGTGATGCACAAATGCGAGCGTCGCGGAAACAGTGCGGACAACCGTTCGCAGGACGAACCATTTCAGCCGCGGGTGCAAACCCGCGGGTCTCCAGCCACGACGCCTCCGTGGTGAACATTCCAATTGTCCGCCGCTCTGGACAGCAAAGTGTGGCGTCCATCACGTCGCTCCCTCACGGTCGCGGCTCGTTCAGTGCGCTATCAACGTCACACACCGCACACGTCGCCCTGCGGGTCAGTGTGTGGTACCCCGGGCCGCCATTCTCACGGTGGCACAGGCGCACAAGCCTGTATGTCGGTGGCACAGGCTTGGACGCCTGTGCCACTGATGTGTTCTTTCACACAGGCTTGGACGCCTGTGCCACCAACGCGTTGCTTCAACCAGGCGGGAGGCCACGGATGCGATGTGTTCAGTCGAAGCCGGCTGCGTTGGCCTCCTATGATCCCCTTCATGCAACGGTCTTCCGGCAGTGACAAGGTGATCCGCGTTCGGGGCGCTCGCGAGCACAATCTGAAATCGCTTGCGGTGGACATTCCGCGCGATCAGCTCGTCGTCATCACCGGCGTGTCGGGCTCCGGCAAAAGCTCGCTCGCCTTCGACACCATCTTCGCAGAAGGCCAGCGGAAGTACATGGAGTCGCTCTCCGCGTACGCCCGGCAGTTTCTCGACCAGATGCAGAAGCCCGATGTGGAGGCGATCGAGGGGTTGCCGCCGACGATCGCGATTGATCAGCGGCGCGGCGCGCACAACCCGCGATCCACCGTCGCCACCACCACCGAAATCTACGACTACCTCCGACTCCTCTTCGCCCGCTGCGGCACGCCAACGTGCTGGCACAGGGATGAGCCAAAGGTCGAAAAGTCGAAAGGTCGAAAAGTCGAAAGGAAGCAGCGCGGCGCGAGCGCCAATGCAGCAGCAACGTCTGACAATTTCGACGTTGCAGATGCCCGCAGCGGGTCCCCCACCTTGAAGTCACCCGTGGCGGGCACCGGACCCTTTGACGTTTCACAGGGCGTTTGCGGTCGGCCGATTACGGCGACGCCGCCTTCGCAGATTGTGGAGCATCTGCTCACGGCGGCGAGCGGCAAGCGGATCATGCTGGCGGCGCCGGTGGTGCGCGGCAAGAAGGGGTTTCACCGCGATGTGCTCGAAGACCTGCAGAAGCAGGGATTTGTGCGCGCTCGCGTCAACGGCGAGATCATCGATCTTCGCGAGGCCCTCAAGGAAGGCGGCGAGAACCCGCTCAACCTCGGTCGCTATGAGCAGCACACCATCGAAGCGGTGGTCGATCGCGTCACCGTGAACGAAGACTCCAGGCAGCGATTGGCGGAATCCGTCGAAGTGGCGCTGCGACTTTCTGATGGTCTGCTCACCGTGCTCGTGGAAGATGCGAAGGACGGCGACGCGCCCAATTCCGGAGGCGTTTCCGGGGGCGGGGGCGGGGGCGCTTCCGGGGGGTGGATTGAGCAGCATTTCAGCGAGAAGTTTGCGTGTCCGGATCACCCGGAGTGTTCGCTTGATGAGCTTGAGCCGCGGCTGTTTTCGTTCAACTCGCCGTATGGCGCGTGTCCTGCGTGTGATGGGTTGGGCACAGTGCAGGAGTTTGATCTGAATCAGATCGTGGAGGACCCGACGCTGACGATTGCGGAGGGCGCGATCAGCGCGTTCGGCAGGATTGGTCATGCGTACCGCGCGTGGTTCACGAACGTGTTCAAGCGCGTGTGCAAGCGGTTTGGGATCAGCCGCGATGTGCCGTGGGAGAAGCTGCCGGCGGAGCATCGGAACCTGCTGCTGTATGGCTCGAAAGGCGACGGCGGGAAGAAGGGCTTTGCGGGCGTGATTCCGATTCTGAAGGAGCGCTTCGCGAACACGGAGACGGAGCGCGTGAAGGAACGCATCAGCACGCTCTTGAGCCAGGCGCCGTGCCCGGAATGCGGCGGCCAGCGACTGCGCATCGAAGCGCGGCATGTGATGCTGTATGCCAGTGCGGAGACATCAACGCAGCAAGGCGGCAAGGCATCGAGTGGGAAGGCGGCACACGCAACGAATTCCTCGATGCCTCGGTCCCTCGATGCCTTGGCGCCTTCGGCGTTCAACATCAGTTCCATCACGTCGATGACGATTGAGCGTGCGCTCGCGCTGTTCGAATCGCTGCATCTGACGACGGAGCAGGAGAAGATCGCCGAGCCGATTCTGCGTGAGATTCGCGCGCGGCTGGGGTTTCTGGCGTCGGTTGGATTGGGCTATCTCACGCTCGATCGTTCCAGCGCCACGCTGTCCGGCGGCGAAGCGCAGCGCATTCGCCTCGCGACGCAGGTCGGGTCCGGGCTTGTGGGTGTGTGTTATGTGCTTGATGAGCCGACCATTGGTTTGCATCAGCGCGACAATGATCGACTGATCGCCACGCTGCGCCACCTGGCGGACATCGGCAACACGGTGCTCGTGGTGGAACACGATGAAGGCACGATTCGCGCTGCGGATCACGTGGTCGACATTGGTCCCGGGCCGGGCAAACACGGCGGGCGCGTGGTGGCGCAGGGCACAATTGATGAGATCATTCGCGTGCCGGAGTCGCTCACGGGCAAGTACCTCTCCGGCAAGCAGAAGATCTGCACGCCATCGCAGCGCCGCAGCGTTTCGCCGAGCAAGGCGATTGTGATCAAGGGGGCGCGCGAGAACAATCTGAAGTCGATCGACGTCACGATCCCGCTCAAGGGGTTGATCTGCGTCACAGGCGTGTCAGGCTCGGGCAAGAGCACGCTCGTCAACGAAATTCTGCTGAAAGCGGCGAAGCGCGATGTCACCGGTTCACGCGTCACGCCCGGCAAGCACACGCGCGTCACGGGGCTGAAACAGGTTGATCGCGTGATCGAGGTGGACCAGTCGCCGATCGGCAGGACGCCGCGTTCGAATCCTGCGACGTACACCGGCATTTTCGACGACATTCGCAGGCTCTTCGCCCAGACAAAGGAAGCGAGAATCCGGGGGTACGAGCCCGGCCGCTTCAGCTTCAACGTGAAAGGCGGGCGATGCGAAGCGTGCCAGGGTCAGGGCGTCAAGACGATCGAGATGCACTTCCTGCCGGATGTCTTCGTGACGTGCGAAGTCTGCAAAGGCAAACGCTACAACCGCGAGACGCTGGAGATTACGTACAAGCACAAGACAATCGCGGATGTGCTCGACATGACCGTGGAGGAAGCGATCGAGTTCTTCGATGCGCACCCGCGCATTCTGCGCATGGTGGAATGCCTGCGCGACGTCGGGCTGGATTACCTGCAGCTTGGCCAACCGTCGAGCACGCTTTCCGGCGGCGAGGCGCAGCGCATCAAGCTTGCCAGCGAACTGGGGCTCAACACGTCGGGCCACACGCTGTATGTGCTTGATGAGCCGACGACGGGGTTGCATTTCGCGGATGTCGATCGCCTTGTGCGCGTGCTGAATCGTCTTGCGGACGCCGGCCACACGCTGGTGGTCATCGAGCACAATCTTGATGTTGTGAAGTGTGCGGACTGGATCATTGATCTTGGCCCGGAAGGCGGCGACGCGGGCGGCATGGTGGTGGCGGAAGGCACGCCGGAGGATGTGGCGGCGGTGGCGGCGAGTCACACGGGACAGTGGCTGAAATCGCTGCTCGTGCCGAAGCCCGGGCGTTCTCGCCGTGCGCTTGCGGCTTCGTGAAGTCTCGCACAATCATGGCCGCCATGTGCGACTTATGCACAACGTGACGGAAACGTAACAACCGGCGCATCGCTAGAAGAAAGAAGCAACGCGCAGCGCTTGGCGCGGTACGCTTCGTTATGGATGAGGGCATGCAGCGGCCTACACTTCTGTAGAACCTGCACGCTCCGAAGTGCTTCTTGCGCGAACGAGCGATGCAGGTGCCGGCCTGACCCTGGTGTTCGTCACTGCGTGATGGACTATGTGTGGGAGGCAAGCCGATGGCGCTCTTCAGAACTCGCATCGAGGCGGCCGAGGAACTGGCGCGCGACCTGGAATTTCTGCGCGGCGAACACCCGATCATCGTCGCCATTCCGAACGGCGGCGTCCCTGTCGCGGTGGTGGTCGCAGAACATCTTTCAGCGCCGCTTGACATTCTGCTGATGAAAACGCTGACCGCGCCGCGGCATCCCGATCACGTCGTCGGCGCGGTCGATGAGCACGGCAAAATTTCGATCATTCAATCCACCGCGCGCTGGCATCACGTCACCAGCCAGCAGCTTCTTGAGCCGGCCCGGCGTGCGTACGCGGAATTGCAGGAGCGGCGCGGGCGCTTTCGCGCGATTCTGCCCGAGCTTGATGTGACCGGCCGCACGGTGATCATCGTGAACGAAGGCGTCTCGACCGGCGCACAGATGCTGGGTGCGATTTCATCACTGCGCGATCGCGGGGCGAAGAAGGTGGTCGCCGCGGCCCCGGCGGGCGCCAGTCAGAACACGTGGATTCTGCACGAGAACGCCGACGTCGTCGTGATCCCGCACGTGCCGACGCAGTTCAAGAGCATCGAACATTTTTACAGCAACTACGAGCCCGTCACGGACGATCAGGTGGCGTGTCAGCTTCATAAATCTCTCGCCCTGCGACCGGGCGCGGCGCACAGCGTGAAGACGATCGTGCACAAGATTCGCAACGAAGCGGGCACGCTGCTGCACTGCGAAATTGATCTCCCGCCGAATGTGCAGCGAGGCGATGCGCCGCGGCCGGCGGTGATCTTCGCCCATGGTTTTGAAAGCAACGCCCGAAGCCCGCGATCCGTGCCGATCAGTCAGCGCCTGGCGCAGCGCGGCATCCTCGGCGTGCGCTTCGATTTCACCGCGCATGGCCAGTCGCCCGGCACACTGGACGAAGCCACCGACGAGCGCCTGCTGCGCGATCTCAACGTGGTCTATCGCACCGTGGCCGCGATGCATGAAGTGGACGCAGACCGCATCGGCATCAACGGCGCAGGCAGCGGCGCAATGATCGCGTTGCATTTCGCGGCGCTCGAACCGCGCGTCGCGGCGCTGGTCATTCGCGGCCCCGTGTGCGGCAGGGAGATCGACGCCGCCCGCCGCATCAAGTCGCCCACGCTCATCATCCACGCCGAGCACGACACGGCTCTCGGCGAATCGGTGCACGCGATCAACAGCAACCTCGCGGCCGCACATCATCTCATGGTGGTGCCCAACTCAAACCGCATGTTCAACGACCCGGTGAGCCATGAGCTGATGGTGAGCGCCAGCCTCGATTGGCTGGTGGACCATTTGACCGGCGCCGGCGTGCACAGCGTGCTCGTCGAAAAAGCGGGATGACGGCAAAGTCAACAAGTCAACAAGTCAACACGTCAACACGTCAACAAGTCGACTGTTCAGAAGATCACAAAGCATCAATGCAACAAAGCGGTCTGTGCCAGCAGGCCCCGTCATTCCCGCGCAGGCAGGAATCCACGTCTCGCAGCAAATCGCCCGCACTTCATCTGTGAACATCGCGCACCGGCCGCTGCGCATCAATTCTCTGGCTTCCGCAAGCGCTTCCACATCGCGCCGCTCATCAGTTTCATTCCGAACGGAATGCCTTCGATGAGATATCGCCGCGCGAGGCGGCCGGGTTCCTGAAGCAGTCGGTGCACCCACTCGATGCCGAGCTTTTGCATCCACTTCGGCGCTCGCTTCACTTCGCCGGCAAGAAAGCTGAAGCTGATGCCGATGCCGATCCACCACGCCGCGGGAAGGTGCGCGCGCAGCTTCTCGATAAGCTGCTCCTGCTTCGGCGAGCCGAGCGCGACATAGACGATGTCAGGCTGCGCTTCGGACAGCAGGTCGCGGATCAGGTTCATCTCGGCGTCGTCGTGCTCGAACCCAAATGGCGGACAGTGCGTGCCGACGATGGTGAGGGCCGGATAGCGCGATCGCAGCACATCAGCCGCCGCGGCCGCCGTGCCGGGATTGCCGCCGAGCAGATACAGCGACTTACCGTACGCTGCCGCCGCTTCCGCGATTGACGACACAAGATCCGAGCCTGCCACGCGTTCCGGCAGCGGCGTGCCCTGCACCTTCGCGGCCCACACGAGCGGCATGCCGTCGGCGACGACAATATCCGCCTGCGCCACCATCGCCGCGTAGTCCGGCTGCTTTGCGCAGCGGCGCATGTGATCGAGATTGACGGTGACGATCCAGCCGCCGCGGCATTGCGTCAGCTGCGCCATCACGCGATCAATCACGCCGCGCTGCGTGAGCGCATCGATCTCGACGCCGCGCAGGTTGATTCGTGCGGAGGCAGCCGGCGAAGCATCCACGGCCGTACCGATCATGCCGCGTCGCCCGCGCGGGCCGGCGGCGCTTCGTCTTCGTCACCACGCTCGGTGCGCACCCACTGCTTCTGCGGTTTCACGAGGAAGCGAGCGTACATCGGCACTTTCCAGAGCATGTACATCGGCGTCGTAAGCAGCAGCGGCAGCGTGATGACGTCACGCGCAAACGCCAGCCAGCCCACGAACACCGCAAGCAGCAACAAGCCCCAGCCCGCGCCCGCAAGAACGGCCGGAAGCGCCGAGTGACCCATCGCAGCGAACACGATGGCGCCGGCGGTGAGCAGGAACATCCACGTCACGAGCAGTGACAGCGGCGGCACGCTCAATTCCGCAGCGAGCGAGAGCAGGTTGAAACGAAACCGCGTGATCGCATGGAACATCAGCCGCGGCACAAAGCGCAGCATTGTCATCAGGTGGCCGTGCTCCCAGCGTGTGCGCTGCGCGGCCGCGGCGCTGCGCTGGCTCGGCAACATGCTCAACACCCGCGCTGGCGGGCAGAAATGCGGCGGATGGCCGGCAATCGCCAGCTCCACGCCCGTGCGCATGTCTTCCACGATGTCGCCCGTCGCCAGCTGCGCCTTCTCGATCGCTTCCCACGGAAACGCCATGCCGGTGCCGGTGAGCAGACAAGGCTGACCGAGCGCCGACAACCCGCTCGGCCGCACGATGTTCTTGAACACGAACGCAAAGCCCGAGACCGCATCGCGAGCGGTCGGCTGATCCGGCGCTTCCATCACATACGCCGCCTGGGCCGGGAGACCCGTGCGCTTCACCTGCTCGACGAGCGCATCAATCGCGCCAGGCTCGAGCCGGCAATCCGCGTCCACGATGATCACGATCTCGCGCCGATCCGCACGCAGCGCATCCACACCTGCCGCGAGCGCGAAACCCTTGCCGCGATGCTTGGCGTCGAATCGCTCGATCACTTCCGCGCCGGCCGCTCTCGCTTCCACAGCCGTCTGATCGGTGCAATTGTCCGCCACAACGACCAATCGATCGCCGTCGCGAAGCTTCCCTTTGAGATGTCGCACGGTGTCACTGATCGCGCCCGCCTCATTGTGAGCCGGCACGATCACGGCGACGCTCGCGCGATCTTCCGCGCTGCGGGCCATGACATCCGAGCGACCCGCAATTGCCGCGGCGAACGCCTCGATCGCCACCACCGCCACGGGCAGCAGCGTCAACGCAGCAAGGACGATGAGAACGATTTCCAGCGTTTCCATAACTTCGCGCCTCGCGGACCCGTGTCATTATCGGCTGGAATGCCCTGCCGCTGTGGCCACCTTGCCGCATTCCCACGCAAACGCCTCATCAAACGGCGCCATCGCGGCCCGCATGGCCTCCGCCTGCCGCGTGCTCAATAACATCGAGCCCAGCAGCTCCTCGAGCTTGGCCCGGAAACCGGGATAGCTCGTCTTCGCCTTGGGAGAACAATAGCTCACACGCGCACCGGCGTCGGTTAAACCTTCGCGAAGCGTGTCCATCGTCGGAACGTCATACGGCCATGGCGAATCATCGAACGCATCGATCAACAGGCGAATCAGCAGAATGCGGTGGTCGTCGTCCGCAAACGTGCCTGGCTGGTTCTGGAATGCGCGGTAGGTGGAGATGACGTAGTTGAAGTGCACGAAGCCGAACTCGCGCTCGTGCCGGCCAATGCGCTCGCGCGGCGTGAGACACTGCGCTTTGAGCGTGGTGTCGAACACATGCCGCTTGCCGGCGATCGTGCCCGTGTGACCGCGATGAAGCGCCGGCGGGAACTTCCGCAGCCACGCAATGCGCGACATCATTTCCCACGTTGCCGTGAGGTAGTCAAAGCCATGCTCGTCGTACCATGCGTCCCACACCTTGCTCACGCCGAAGCAATCGAAATCGCCAGTCACGCACGCCTGGTAGTGCGACTCAATGAAATCCGGCTGCGCGACGAACAGGTCCGCATCATGCATGAGCACGTGCGTCGAACGGCTCTGATCGATGCCCGCGATGAGCTGCAGCCAGTGGTTCTTTGATGGGTTGTTGAGCTTGCGCGTCACGAGCGCATCGAACCATGGCAGCGTGATGAGCCGCAGCCGTTGATCGGGCGAGCGCTTTGCGCATTCTTCGTACACCGCGGTGAACGCAGGGCCGGGCTGATCGGGAATCACCAGCGTTTCAATTCGGTTCCGCATGCGCTGCGCCGCGCACACGTGGAGCGCGAGCTTCAGGAACACCGGCAAGTCGCCCGGCACCGGGAGCAGAATCGTGTACCCCGGCGTGAGGTCGCCCGCTTTCGTGCGCCATCGGCGATACAGCGTGTTCCAGAACACATCAGTGAGCACGGCCGGGCTCCCCCGCAGCGACGGTCTTGTATTCCATGATGCGCGTGCGCTTGCCCCGCATTCGATTGAGCCAGTACGTCAACATCCCGACGCAATGCGCCGCCTTGCCGAGCACTGTGAACGCGGCGTACAAGCGCGCCTGCCGCGATGACCAACCGCGCCGCAGCCCGTACTTGTACACGCGCCAAGCGAGAAGCAGATAGCCGAGCAGCAGCACAAGGCTCACACCATAGGTGAACGGCGCCGCGGCAAGCGCGATGAACCACACGCCGAAGCCCCACGCCCACGCGCTGCGGCATTCACGCACCCAGTGCCGGTCCGCCGATTTGCCGTGCATCGCAGCCCCTTCCGCATACGCATGCCCGGCGCGAACAGCGCGTTTCCACCACTGCTTGAATCGCGTCATCTGCGCATCGTGCAGCGTCATCTCGTGATCGATGCGGTGAATGCTCCACCCCGCCGCTCGCAATCGCACGCACAACTCCGGCTCTTCACCTGCAATCACATCCGCGTTGAACCCGCCGACCTGCTGGAACGCCGCGAGACGAACGAGCGAATCGCCGCCGCACGCTTTCGTGTCGCCGACCGGCGTATCCCATTCGAGGTCGCACAGTTCGTTGTAGATGGACGCGTCTGGATGCCGCTCGCGCCGCCGACCGCACGCAATCGCTGCTTTGTCATTTGACCGCAGGAACTCCACCGCCGCGTCAATCCATCCTTCCGCCAGCGTGCAATCGCCATCGACAAGTTGCACGAGCTCGATCCCCGGCCAGCGTGCGACAAGCCTGCTCACGCCGGCGTTTCGCGCCCGCGCCGCGGTGAACGGCTGCGACATGTCGAGCGGCACCACGTCCACGCCGAGCGACTTGGCGACGTCCACGCTGCCATCCGTCGAGCCGGAGTCAACGTACACGGCACACTCCACATCGCGAGCCACGGACTCAAGACACGCGCGGAGCCGCTCGCCTTCGTTGCGACCGATGGCGACCACGCCGACATCCGGTCGACGACGTGCTAACTGCGTGCGATCATCCGCCATGGGATTCGCCCCTTGCCGGCTGAAGCTCACGCTGCGGCGCGACGATCACCGGCTCGCCCGCAGCTTCTACAGCCGCCTTCACCGCCGGGCACGGCTGCAGCCAGTTCGTCCAGTTGTCGCGACCCTCCGCAATCGCCGTGTGCGGCTTCTTGGAGCCCGCCGCTTCGCGCAGCAACGACACGCCGCGCCCGAGCATCCACAGCACATTCGCGCACCACAACCCGAGCCGCCCGCCGTAGTGCGTCGCAAAATAGCGAGCCCGTGATTCGTAATAGAACTTCGCCACTCGTTTACGCTGCTGGAATGATGACACCACGTCCGACGAGCCGCCTTCAAGGTGCACCACTTCCGCGCGAGCGTCGTACACGATCTTCCAGCCGCGTTTCCGCGCTCGAATGCAGAAGTCGATGTCTTCAAAGTACATGAAGTAGCGCTCGTCGAGCAGCCCAATAGCATCAAACACCTGCTTGCGAACGAGCACGCACGCAAAGCCGATCCATTCGGGATGCACCGGATCGCCCGGCTCCGCGATCGGCAGCGGCACATCGAAACGCCGGAACAATTTCGTGAGCGGCCCGGTCTTCGCGGCGCCCAGCATTTCGCTGATCGGCGTGCGATTGCGGAAGCAGCTCACGTGCGGCGTGCCGTCGGGGTCAAGAATTCGTGGTCCGACCAGACCGATTTGCCCGTCGCGCTCCAGCGTGTTGAGCAGATACGCGAAGGCGCCGCGCTTCACGATTGTGTCGTTGTTGAGCAGCAGATAGGCATCGGCGTCGATGGCGCGAATGCCGATGTTGTTGCCCGCCGCGAATCCGCCGTTGGTGGGCGACGCAATGATCGTAAGCCACGATTCCCAACCGCTCGCCGCACGCGCCGCCGCCAGTTCATCAATGGAATTGTCGCCCGAGCAGTTGTCCACCACGACAACGTGCATATCCGGCACGTCCGCCAACTCCGGCTCCACTGACTTCAGGCAGTCAATGGTGAGCGCCGGCTTGCGGTAGTTCACGATGACGACGCACAATCGCATTACGCCACCGCCACTCGCGCTTGCGAGCACAACCGCAGATGTTCGGCACGCCGGCGCATAGTCGCCTCGAACGTGTGCGCGGAGGCAAAGGAAAGACTCGCCGTCGCCGCCTCCGCCAAAGCGTTGCGATCCTTCGCCAGTCGGGCAATCACGTCCGCCAGCGCCGCGGGATCATTCATCGGCGACGTCCAGCCGATGCCGCTCTCGCGCACGATGCCCGCAAACGCCTCATTGTCATAGCCCGCCAGCGGCGTGCCGCACGACATCGTTTCAAGATACGTGCACGACGGATCACCCTGCGGATGGCAGCACACGAAGAGGTCGACAGACTCACTGACGAACGGCACAAGCTCGCGCTCAAAATCCAGCACGCCGCGTAGCCGCACGCAGTCCTGCAGTTGTCGATCGGCAATCTCGCGTTGCAATTCCGCTTCGAGCACGCCGCCGCCGCAGATGTCGAGCGTAAAGTTCACGCCGCGCTTCTTGAGTTCAGTGGCCACCATCGGCAGGTGATGAGCGCCCTTCATGCGAATGAGCCGCCCGGAGAACGCCAAACGCAGCGGTCCGCCTTCCAGCAACCGCGCGATGCGGCGCCGCAGCACCTCTTCCGACACGATCATGTCCTTGCGAACGCGCGAATCGAAGAACAACATCGCGTTTTCGTTGCGGTGTCGATACGCCTCAAACGTTGGCGTGCCGTTGCATTGCACGCCTGCCGCGAGCTCCACGGCTTCTTCGTATCGCCGTTCGAGGCGCGTCGTCCACCACTGCCGGCGCATGCGAAGCAGTGGGTTCGTCGTTTCCGCCGCGATGATCTGTTTGCGCGTTTGCAGTGAATATTCGGAGACGTACACCAGCGGCAACGCCGGATCGCACGCAGCGCATGCCTTCGCCAGTTCCGTCTGTTCGTGAATGAGCGTGCCGAGCGCGACGGACGCCTCGCGAATCTGATCGATCGACGGCGACGCCGGCTCCGCCATCCATTGAATGGCAAACCCCGCCTCATCCGGCGTCACGTCCACATGGTCAAGATCATTGCTCGGATGATCCGCACGCGGCAGAAGCACGCGCACGGGCCCCTGCCAATGGCGCTGAAACTCGCGCACACCCTCGATGAACTTGCGCGTGAGCACGAACCCGTCGCGCGATCCCGCGTGCGTCGCCAACGGTGAGAGAATGACAAGCTCCCCAGTGTGCGTCACGTCGGATACCGCAACGGTCGTCGCGCCTCGGCGGCGGCCTGATCGCGAGCCTGGGCTGCCTGCGCCGCCTGCGCTTGCGCCATGACATGCAATCGATAGAGCAACTGCTGCCGCATCGGCGCTGCAAGTGTCGCCTTCCTCACCGCGATGAACAGCGTGCCAAGTCCGCCCGCGATCATGATGTACGTCGGGTTCACCATCGCGTTGACAAGATTATCGATCGAATGCAGCAGAAGCAGCAGCGCAAGCACAGCCGTGGGCGCCACCGCCGGCACGGCCCACCACGCCGCCTTGATGCGCGAGGCGAACAGCAGCACAGGCATCCCAAGCATCGCCGTCAGCGCCGCCAGGCCAATGATGCCGGTCGTGCCGATTGCGATGATCCACAACCCGTCCGTTTCCGCGACCGCGCGGCCGTACTCATTTTTCACAATTGATCGGCCCCAGCCGCCCCAGCCGAACCACTTGCGCTCCATCGCGCGGTCCGTCATGATCGATTCCGCGTTGAGTCGGTACATCAGCGACTCCGCACGTTCCGGGCTGATCGACTCGACGATCGACGGAATCGGCTCACCGTCCCAGATGTTGTTGACGCGAAGGTACATGTATGTCGGCGGCAGCGCGACCAGCAGCACGAAGATCCACGCCGTTCGCAGCTTGGCGCTCATCCACAACACAGGCAGCCCCAGCGTCCCCAGCGCCAGCGCGCCCATTGACTTGCACAGCACGGTGACGCCGAGGAGTACGACGGCATGGACGATCATCGGCACGCCGAACATTTTCTTCACGGTGCCGCTGAACCACAGCCAGAACGCCACGATGGTCGCGCTCGCCATCCACATCGCCACCATCAAACCATGTTGCATGAACACCATGGGTCGATAGCTGTCGCCGCGAATTGTCTGGACGAATTCGTGCTGGTGATAGCCATACACGAGGCGGTGCAGTTGCGGGCTGAAGCGCACTTCAATCAGGCACAGGGGTACGTAGATGAGTCCGCCGATGAAAATGCCCATCGCCAGCTCGCGCATCACCTGCAGGTTCTCGATGTACAGCCGGCCGATGAAATAAGGCAATCCCCACGTGACGAACTGCGCGAGGCACGCCGAGGCGCCGTCGTAGGCGCCGAGATCGTTCGTCAGCGATGAGATCATCGGCACGCCGATGAGCACAACCGCGGGGATGTCCACCCAATGCGGACGGAATCGCATGAGCCGTGCGGCGTCAAAGCACACCATGCCAAGCAGAATGCCGGCGCTCGCGGCCGTCGTTTTCGTCAGATCAGGAAACCCCAACACCGGCACCGACGCCTGCGGCAGGAACAGCCACGCCCCGATGTACCCGGCGATCGCGGCTCGATGCGGCGGCATGAACGCGAACAAGGCGGCAATCACGCCGACCGCGGCAAAGAGCGCAATGACCGGACTGATCAGCACGAACGCCTCCCTGACGGGCCGTGGCCCCACTCAACATCGGCAGGAGTGGTCGCGCCCATTGCCCTTCTCCGCGGTTCCAGTGAACAGACGCCGACCGGACGCCCCCGGTTCGCCTTCTTCGAGGGTAGCCGGTTCGGGCTGGCAGGAGTTCACGAGTGCAAAAAAGAAAGCACGCGCCGCCATGGGCGGCGCGTGCGTTTCAACAAGGCCAGGAGTGGTTCGGAGCTAGTTCCCGCCCTGTGATTGCTGATGGGCCTGAATGTAGCTCTGAACGTGCTGGACGACCGCCGCGAACTTCGGCGCCGCGGTGATGTTCTGGTTCTGCTGTTCGAGCAGACCCCAGCTCCCCCACTGCGAGTACCTGCCGCAGAAGCTGTAGGCGCAGAACACCCCGCCGCCGACCTCCGTCCAGTTCTGGAGATCCTTGAGGTACAGCTGACCCATGCGGGTGCTGCGATTGGCGGCGATGAACTTCTGCGTGAGCGCGTCGTTGCTGACATAGCCGCCCACGCCCACAAGGTGCTGGCCGCCTTCATAGGCGATCAGTTCCAGGCCATACTGCGAAGCCTTGGCGAAGTTCTGCTGCGAGTACGTCTTCTGCTGCGCGATGTTCGCCTCGGCCGCGTCCAGAATCTGGTCCACGGTCATGTTCACGGTACCGCCGCTGTTGCCAAGCCATCCGCCGAAGTACGGCGCCACGGCCAGCGCGTCAGCGTGCTGATACGCGTTGTTGTAAGTGATGATCTGCTCATTGGCCCACGGGTTCTCCGCATGACCAGCGAGCACGCGCACAAGGCGATGCTGCTGACCCTGGAACACGTCGGCCCAGATGTCCATCACCTGCGCCGCACGCTTCGAGTAAGCCCGCAGCACGCAGAGGTACGGCTCGCCGGCAAGGCCTTGAGCCTGTCCCTGCGCCTGGAAGTACGCCGTCTGCTGGAACATCGAGTTCCAGCACTCGTTTGAGAGCTCGACGTACGCCTTCAATTCCGGATTGAGATTGTCACGCACGTACTCGGCGAACTTGCGGACATAGTCATCCGACGCCAGGTGCGGCATGCAGAACCACGGCGAAGCGCCCGTCGTGTTGGCGAGTTGCACCATCACCTGCACCGGAGCGCCCTTGGCGGCATACGTGGCGTAATTCACCGTGGGGCGGTCCGACCAGTTTTGCTGCGTCGAGTTGTTCGTCTTCATCCAGTCCATGAAGCGCAGCACGGAGAAGTGCTGGAGACGATCCAGGAACGTCGGATGGAACGGCTGCGACTCGTAATTGCCTTCGAACTCGGCAGGCATCACGCGGATGTTCCGCACCGGGTTCGCATTGTTGGTAGCGTTGACGTACACGTGGATGCCTTCGTTCGTCGGGTTGGTCACCTGGAAGGTGATTCGGCCCGGCGACGAGCCCGTCATCTGCGCGTTGCCGCCCACAGACACCGTGCCCGAACCGTCATAGAGCAGCACCCACGGACCCGTCGGATACGCGCCGCCGATGTCCCGGCAGATGAGGCTGACAGCCGTCTGACCAGGATTGAGCAGCGGATAGCCGTCCGAGGTGAGCGCCACGGGAACGCTGGGGTTCCACGAACCGTCGCGCCAGCCCATGGACGTCTTGAAGAAGTTCTTGAACGGCCACTCGGGGGAGTAGTACTGGATGTCCGACAGGTTGATGCCCATCGGCGAACCGTCGATCGTGCCCGGAGGATCGCTCGGCGGAGGCGGCGGATTCGTGGTGTCGTCGCCACCCGGCTGCGGATTTGCATCACCATCGCCCGGAGGCGGCGAAGGCGGCGTCGGGTTGCTGCCACCGTCCGTGGGCGGAGGCGTGTCCGGGTTGCCGTCGCCGTTGGGCGGCGGAAGCGTCGGCGTGCTGCTTACGAACTGCACGTCATGCGTGATCACCGCGATCAACTCGTCAGTGCTCGTGCGCACCACGGCCTGAATCTGACCGGGGCCCGGCGTCACGTTCGCGAGCGCCGAACCGGGATACACGAACGGTGCGGTGTAGTCCGGCGCGGGCGCTTCGATTGAATGCGTCACGAACGACCACACCTGGAACACAACGTTGTCAACATTGGTTGCATTCGGCGACACGGTGAAGGGCACGTTCACGCCCGACCCGATCACGTACTGCGTACCCAGCGTCGTGAACGCACCAACCTGGCCCGGAGGCACGCTGGGCGTCGACGGCGGCGGAGGTGGAGGCGGAGGAGGCGTCGGCGGCGTGTCGTCATCGTCGTCGCCCGAGCCATTTTCGGCCGGGAACAGCGTCGCCAAGTTGCCAAGCAGATACGACAGATCCGCGCCGTCAACTTTGCCGTCCGGCGGAGGCTGGAACGTCGAGGAGCTCACGTAGTCATACGGCGAGTCGCCGGCGCCCCAGTCAAGGAGAAGCTCTGCAACCGGGCCGGTGCCACCCGTCGATTCATACAGCGACTGCAGTTCGGGCGGGAGGGTCGGCTGGCCGCCGCTCGTGTTCGGCGTCGGCGTCGCAGGCGCTTGCGTTTGCTCCGCCGTGTTCACCATGCGCCAATGGTTGTTGGTGCGGAACACGATCGAGCGACCCTTCGCAAGACGGAACGCTTCAGGCAGCGACGATTTCAGCGTCGACATTTCATTCACCGTGCCGCCCGAGAGAATCATCTGGCGGGTGGTGACGAACACGTCGAGCAGATCGATCACTTTGCCATAGCGGCGATTGGTTTCCGCGGCGGCCGAGGCGCTGCCTTTGGATTCCACCGGCAGGCCAACCACAGCGACGCGAAGGCCGCTCTGGCCCTGCTTCGACTGCGTGACAATCTGCTCGAGGAACTTGGCGATGCGCTTCTCGTACCACGCGGCAGGGTCGTCCTTGCCTGCAAGACGGCGAACCGTCTGCTGCTGGGCGCTGCGCAGTTTGCCGTAGCTCACATGCGCATCCTGCAACCGCAGCGCGATGACGCGATTGGCGCTGCCGGCGCCGGCGTCGTGCACCTTCTTGACCACGTTGCTGATCTTCGACTGATGCTCATCGAGCGATCGCGCGATGAAGGCGTCGAAGTTGCCGGTGTTGATGTCAACAAAGACCGGGCTTTGCGTGATGGTGAGCTGCGGGCCCGCGGTCAGACCGACCGAAAGGCCGAGAATCGCAAGGCACTGTACCAGGCACGCAAGCCAGCGCAGTTGCAATGCATGTCGCTGGCGAACCGGCGCGGGTGGCGTCGGCGTCGTTGGCGTTTGTCCATTCCTCCGCATTTCGCCCAACGTGGGCGCGCGGAGGTCAGTCGTTCCTTCAACCTGCGTACTCATGGAACCACTCCTGTGATAGGCGCGGCGTGCCGAAGACGGCAACCGCATGCAAACCAGTTGCTTAACTTCGGAATGGGTTTTCTGGGCAGCAAGGAGAACCTTGCGAACACAGGATGGACGCGCTTGCCAAATGGGTGCAACCGTTACAGATTCCCTGCGCGTCACAGGATGGACCGCGAAATCCTAGCGCGCTGCGCGGCGCGCCGATTTCCGGACGCCACCAAGTTCGCCTTGGCTCCCCTTCGCGAAGCGCCGTGTCCATGCGCGCACGCCGACCTGCCGCTTCCTATCGGACCGCGCGGACACGAGCGATAGCCTAAAGCTGACTCACCAGGAGCGATCAGCGCTCCCCGGCGTCACCGTCGCCTCGACGAGTTCGTCCAGCTTCGGCGCCGCGTCAGGGCTCTCGAGCCCGGTCGCCTGCCGCGCTTCCTTTAATGGAGAGAGCGCCGCGGTGCGATCGGCGGCATGCGGTTGATCCGCGTTCGTGCTGCGAATGCCGCCTCGCGCCAGCACGATGCCGCCGACGACGAGCACCAGCACCAGGCCCAGCATCAGTTCCACGGTTTTGGGACGGACCAGCGCAGGCTTCGACATCGCAGACTCCTCGCAGAAGGACTCCACGCGCTGCTATCGGCTGAACACCGCCTTCGCCCAAGAAAACAGCCCTTTGGTCCGAGAATCCAGTGCGTCCTCGTCCCCCTCTCCCGCCGCGAGCGATTGCGGGCAAACGGGAAGTTGCAACAGGCGCGGGATCGCCGCGTCACCGCGATTCAAACCCTTCGCCCGGCCCTCTCCCAGAGTGAGAGGGAAAGCCATCCTCACCGATCCTCTGCTGCGTCCAATATCTTTTCGCGCGGCCGCGCTTGACTCCGGCGGTTGAGCGACTTGCAATTGAGAGCCAATCTCAAGAAGATGCTCGCGCCAGCCCCGAAGCTGGTGACATGGACAACCCCGTGCACACTCCACCACCCCACCCAGAACCCGATCGCGACTGCGAGGTCATCACGCTGCGCCAGCTTGCCCAAGGCCGACTTGGCCAACTGCTCGCGATGGACCTTTGCTGCGAAGACTGCCAGCTCCTGCAGGCGATGGGCATGACCGACCAGTGCAAGATCCGCATGTGCCGCCGCGGCTCGTCGTGCATCGTGCAGGTCGGCGAGACGCGTCTCGGCGTGGCGGCCAGCGTCGCGGATCGAATCCTCGTCCGCCCGCTTCAGACGGCAACATAAGGCGCAGCCTCTGATGGCGAGCGCTGCCCAATCACCTCCGCCCCGTTCACCGGTTGCGACGAACGAGCACGCCGCACCGCCATCACACGCGCCGGCCTCGAAGCCCGCCTCCACATCCACCACGCGCTTCGCCGTCATCGGAAATCCCAACACCGGCAAGACCACGCTCGTCAATCGCCTGTGCGGCATGCGGCTGAAAACCGCGAACTTCCCCGGCAGCACGGTGGACGCTCGCATTGGCCGCACCACGTTGCCCACCAGCGTGTCGCGCTCGCGCCCCACCGCGTTCGCCACCATCGAAGTCATCGACCTGCCCGGCATCTACAGCCTGACGCTCGACGTGCCGGAATCGCGCATCGCGCGCGAATGCCTCGAAGGCAAGCTCGGCCCTGCGTTCACGCCAACCGCGCTGCTCATCATCGTTGATGCCACGAACCTCGCGCGCAATCTCGCCTTTGCGGCCCAGACGCTCCGCATGGGCCTGCCCACCGTCGTCGCCATCAACATGGTCGACCTCGCGCAGCGCAAGGGATTGACGATCGACGCCGGCGCGATGTCGCGGCGCATCGGTTGCCCGGTGGTCACGATCTCCGCGCGAACCGGCGAGAACTTCGATCTGCTCCGCAGCACCCTCGCCGAACCGCGCGTTCCAACAGCGCCGGCGGATGCGCCCTTCCCCGCGATTGACGACGCGCAGGCGATCGCGCGCTGGGCGGACGACGTGATCGAGCGCAGCGTCGGCGGAGCGCATGCCGTCGGCCGCTCAACGGACACGCTCACCGATCGGCTCGACGCCGCATTCACGCATCCCGTGCTCGGTTTGCTCGTCTTTTGCGCGATGATGGCAGGGCTGTTCTACGTGATCTTCGCGCTCGCCGCCGTGCCAATGGACATGATTGAGACGGTCGTCAGTTCACTGGGCGAGATGGTCGGCCGCGCGCTGCCCGAAGGACCGGTGCACGATTTGCTCGTCGACGGCGTGGTGGGCGGCATCGCGGGCACGGTGGTCTTCCTGCCGCAGATTTGTCTGCTGTTCTTCCTTATCAGTCTGCTCGAAGACACCGGTTACCTGGCCCGCGCCGCGTTCGTCATGGACCGCATCATGCGCCGCTTCGGTCTGCCGGGCCAGGCGTTCGTGCCGCTGCTCTCCGCACACGCATGCGCGATTCCGGCAATCATGTCTACGCGATTGATTCCCGACCATCGCGACCGCCTCGCCACCGCGCTCGTCATTCCCTTCATGAGTTGCTCGGCACGTCTCCCCGTGTACGTGCTGATGATCACGTTTCTATTCCCGAATCGCCCGCTGCTGGCCGGCCTGACCTTTGCGGGGTGCTACGCGCTGGGCGCGATCGCGGCGTTGCTCACCGCTGTGCTCTTCCGCAACACGCTGCTCAAGGGCGCATCTCGCCCGATGTTGCTCGAGCTTCCGAGCTACAAGTGGCCATCGCTCCGCAATGCCCTGCTCACCACGCTTGATCGCGGTGCGACGTTCCTGCGCAAAGCCGGCACCGTGATCGTCGGCATCTGCATCGTGCTCTGGTGGCTGGGCGCGTACCCGCATGTTGATCCGCCGGCTGAAGCGGTCGCGATGGAGAAGCAGGCCGAAACGGTCGCCGCGGCCGGCAGCGCGGACGAAGCGGAAGCCTTGCTCGCAGAAGCCGATTCAATCACCCGGAAATATCAGAAGACGCATAGCTTCATGGGCATGCTCGGCCGCTCCGTCGAGCCTGTGATGCGTCCGCTCGGCTACGACTGGCAACTCTCAATCGGCGTGCTTAGCAGCTTTGCGGCCCGCGAAGTGTTCGTTTCCACCATGCTCGTGGTGCTCGAAGGCGCGGACGAGGATGCGGCGTCCGACGACCTGGTCATGCACCTCGGCGACGCGGAGCGAGCGGATGGTTCGCGCCTCTTCACCACCGGCACATCGGCCAGCTTGCTCGTGTTTTATGTGCTCGCGATGCAGTGCCTGCCCACGCTTGCGGTGACGCGCCGCGAAACTGGCGGCTGGAAGTGGGCGTTACTGCAGCTCGGCTGGATGACCGCCGTCGCCTACACCATGGCATTCGTCACTCGAACCGTGCTCACCGCTTGCGGAGTGCCGTAATCATGTCACTCCCGCTCGGCGACTGGCAGTTCTGGGTGGTGACGGTCGCGGCGATTGTCGCGCTGGCGCTCATCACCCGCTCGCTCTGGCCCAAGCGAAGAAAGCCGAAGCGCACGCACCTCACCATTGGCGGCAAGCGAATCTGAAACGCCAGCCGCGCCGGCCGCCTGGCGCGTCGATCAGAACCGCTTGTGCACCGGCCGCTCTTCCGGCGGCTTCACGCCGAGAATCGCGCGCACCAGCCGCAAATCCCCCGCATCGGTCACTTTGATGTTCGTCGGCTCGCCTTCCACGGCGTACACGCGCTCGCCTAGCCGCTCCACAAGCTGCGCATCATCGGTCGCGCCGCTCAAATCCGCCTGCGCGTACGCCCGGCGAAGGAGCTCAACCGCAAACACCTGCGGCGTCTGCACTTCCACCACGTGCTCGCGCGGCAGCGTCTCCAGCACTTCCCACGCCTTGATCGTCACCTTGCCTTCATCGCCAAGGATGAGATCAGCCGCCGCATCGTCCTCTGCACCACGCGCCTCCACCGGAGACGGGCTGATGCGTTTGATGGTGGCCCGCATCGGCATGACAGGGATCACAGCATTGAACTGCTTCACCGCCTCGAAGAGCCGCGTGAGCATGGCGTCGCTCGCCGCCGGCCGGGCTGCGTCGTGCACCGCAACGTGCGTCGTTCCTTCCGGCACGGCCGCCAGTGCGTTCTTCACCGTTTCCCATCGCTCTGCGCGGCCGCCCTGCACGAGCTTCGCGCCGTGAAACGACAACGCCGGCCCGTACCGCTGCGTGAACTCGTCAAACGAATTGGGCGGACCAGCGACGATGATGGACTTCACCTCTTCGCGCTTGGCGAGCAACTCGACGGTGCGCATGAGCAGCGGCCGGCCGCCGAGGTCTTGCGCGAGCTTGTCGCCCTGCCCAAAACGCGTGCTCCGGCCCGCCGCGGGAATGATGGCGCAGATCTGCATGCGGGAATGGAAACGCCAACGAGGCGAAACGTCAAAATGGGAACGAGGTCAAAATGACAAAAGGGCCGAAACGGCGCTTCCGCTTCGGCCCTTGGACTCACGAAATGTTGACGCGTTGCCCTTTACGCCGTTGCTCGCGGCGTCATTCGACGTGGCCGATGAGCACGTGCTCGGACATGTGGCCCTGGAGCGAGTGCAGTTCGATCGTGCCGAAGAGCAGCCCGTGAAGATCGGCACGTGGCGTCACGCGCAGCTTGATCTCCGGCTCTTCCTGCGTGTAGTCGGTGCCGAGGAGTTCGATATTGAAATCCGTCGTGCGCGGCACGGCCACGATGACTTGGTCCTCATGGTCCAGCGCCGCCGGGGCCCACAGCACATGGATGCTGAAGTCATACGGCTCGCCGGGCTTCAGCACACCGACCAGCGTGCGCTGCGAGGTGACGAACCACCGCCGCGTGCCGGGCTTCTTCGGGATCGTGCACATGTGGCGGATGCGAAGATCCACCACCGGCGCACCGGCGTGATCTGTTTCAATCACCCACCACCCCGGCCACTCGTCGCAGTTATTCGGGTCGTACTGCGTCAAATCCCAGCGAATCGTGTACTCGCTGCGAGGCTCGTCCTTGGCGGGATCGAAATCGACGAAGTCCGGCGCTTTGCGGTTCGATGAGAGAATGCGGAACGGCTTGCCGTCGAGCGATGTCGCGCGGAACGTGCCGGTGAGCGGGATTTCGCCGGTGACTTCATCGCGCACCGCCTGCAGGTACGCCGGCTCGCATCGCACCGGCAGCGACACCTCGGCGTTGATGTCCACTTCCGCAATCTGCCAGTTCCCCTCGAACGCCACGCGAATCTTCGCCTTCTTCGGCCCGACTGCAATGTCGGGCGTCATCGTCGCGGTCAGCGGCACCGTCTCGTGCGGCGGAATGACGACGTTCGCCAGATCGACCGCGGTGCACTTGCAGCTTGATCGCGAGCCAGCGATGCGCAGCGGCTGGTCGCTCATGTTGCGGATGTGCACGGTGCCCGTGCGATTTTCACCCGGCGAGATGATGCCGAACTCGAGCGACGGCGGCTCGAACTGAATCGGCGGCGGCGGGGCTGACGGCGGAAGCTCGTCGCCGGCGGCAGGAGCCTGGGGCGCGGCGGGCGGCGTTTGCGCGGGGGCGCGATCCGGCGCCGGATTCGACGCAAGCTGCGCTGGCGCGGGCGTCCCGGGCGCTGTTGTGTTCGCCGCGTTCTGCACCGTGGCCGACGGCGTGTCGCTCTCCGAGCATCCAGGCGCCAGCGTGATCAGCGCCGCGGCCAGCACGCCCGAGAGGCAGTGTGAAATCAATGATCGAAACGTTCGCCGTCGGTCATTCATGTGCTTGCTTCCTGTATCGAGTGAATCCCATGATAGGGCCGCTTCACCGCGTCGCGTGGGATTGGGGGCCTTCGTTGACCACCATCCCAAGGCGTGCAATGATGCGGGCTGCGGCCGGAGTGGCGGAATCGGCAGACGCGCTGGATTCAAAATCCTGTGCCCGCAAGGGCGTGTGGGTTCGACTCCCACCTCCGGCATTTCCTTCGCGCACCGACTCCACGCAGGCCCAACGATCCAAATGGCCGTTTGCTGCCTCGCGGGGCCCCGATAACACGCGGAAAATTCACTCCGTCTGCGTCACGTGGAGCGTCGTATCGACCGCCGCCACCGTCACCGACTGCTTCTGGCCGCCCGGCCACGTGATCGTGAGGGCCTCCACGCGATCCGCCGACCCCAGGCCGAAAGTCACGGGCAGCTCCGCCTGCGAGAGATAGCTTCTGGTCGGCGTCACGACGCGCCGCTGCGTCACGCCGCCCGCCACCAGTTCCACCTCGGCCCCGATGGCGTCGCGATTGCTCTTCGTGCCAGACAGCTTGATCCGCAGCCAGTGGTGGCCCAGCGACTGGTTGTTTCGCAGCAGGAGCGGCGCGGCGCCGGTCTGCGTGATCACGAGATCGAGGTCGCCATCGCCGTCGATGTCTGCACATGACGCCCCGCGACCGACGATGGGCCGGCTCAAGTCGCCGACGCGATCATCTGGCATGAGCGCAAAACAGCCGCGCTTCGTCACGCCGCAGTTCCAGAACAACTGCGCGGGCTGCTCGTACGTCTGGCTCTCCTGCGTTTCGTGAATTTCGTCCTCGAGGTGCCCGTTCGCCTGGAAGAGATCGAGCCTGCCGTCGAGGTCGCCATCGAAAAACAGCAGGCCGAATTTCAGCCGCAATCGACTGGGCGAACCGACGCCCTCTGCGCCGGCGACGTCCGCGAACTGCCACGTGTTGCCGGGTTGCTGCAGATAGAGCGACGTCGGCTCATTCGAGAAGTTGCCGATGGCGACCGCGATCGTGCCGTCGTTGCGATAGTCGGCGGTGTCGATGCCCATCGCGCCGGTCACGCCGCCTGCGTTGTCAAACGCCACGCCCGCCGCGGCCCCCACTTCGGTGAATGTGCCGTCACCGTTGTTGCGGAACAGGAAATTCTGCACGGTGTCGTTGGCGACGAAGATGTCGAGCCAGCCGTTGCGATCGACGTCCACGAACGCCACTGCCAGCGCCTTGCCCATCGGCTCGCCGCGCGCCGGGTTCGCAACCTCAATGCCCGCGGCTTTCGACACGTCCTCGAACGTGCCGTCTCCCCGGTTGTGATAGAGGTAGGAGTGCGTTCCCTTGTAATTGAGCGGCGGACCGTACGCGCGGTCTCGGCCGTTGAGCGTGTAATTGAGTTGAATGTCGATCTCGCGCGACCACTCCACGTAGTTGCACACGAACAGATCGAGCAAGCCGTCGTTGTCGTAATCGAAGAAGCCGGCGCTGCTGCTCCAGCGATCCTTTTCGCCGGCCACGCCTGCTTCGGTGGTGGCGTCCGTGAACGTGCCGTCGCCGTTGTTCCGCATCAGGATGTTGGAGCCAAGGTTGGCGAAGAAGAGATCGACGTCACCATCGTTATCGAAGTCGCCCGTCGCAGCGCCCATGCCGTAGGCGGTGATGTCGAGTCCGGACGAGGTCGTCACATCGGAGAACTTGCCCTTGCCGTCGTTGGCATAGAGGCGCATCGTCGGCGTGGCGCCGGCGCTCTCGGCATCTTCCGGCCACGGCATGGAATTGACGAAGAGCAGATCCTGATCGTCGTCGCCGTCGTAATCGAAGAACGCGCATCCGCCGCCCATCGTCTCGGGCAGGAGCTTTTGGCCGCGAGCGCCGCTTTCGTGAACAAAGTCGATGCCGGCCTCGCGCGTCACATCCGCAAATTGGATGCTCGGCATGTCCGGCGCTTCCTGATTGAGGCGTTCGGGCGCCTGCACGTTTCGCTCGTGCAGCACTTCGGGCTGCTCGCCGCCGCGCGTCAGCCATGCGATGAGGCCGATGGTCACCCCGAGTCCCAGCAACGCCACGATGGACCATTTCACGGCCACGCCGATGATCGCGTCATCGGCTGGCACAAGTTCCTCTTCGGGAATCAGTTCGACTTCCGGCTGCTTGCTGACGTCACTCACGGCTGGCAACCTCGCTCGGGCGGCGCTTCGGCTGGTCATAGCCCTCGCGCTGCAGATCATAAATGACGACCGCCTCGGCCGCGTGGTTGGCAGCCGGATATTTGATCCGTGCCTGCGCCACCGCGTAATCACGAGCGTTGTCATCGGGTTTGTATTTCGCATGAAGCTCGGCATGCCGCTGTTCGCCTTCCACGTCGCCGAGGTCGGCATACACCTGCTTCAGGCCATAGTGCGCGGTGAGGTTCTCCGTGTCGTACTGCAGCACTTTCAGGTAGTAATCTCGTGCTTCCTCCATGGTGGCGTGTCGCTCGTCGCCGCGTTCACGCAGACCGCGCTGATAGAGGGCGCCGGCCAGCTCGTTGAGCACGGTGTAATCCTTGGAGAAATCGAAATCCCGACCTTCCGCCTGCGTGAAGCCGCCGCGAATGATCTCCTTCAGCGAGGAAATCGCCGCGTCGTAATCGCCGTTGCGAATGCTCACCTGGGCGCCGAACCAGAGCAACGACCACTCGTTCGCCGGCGGATTGAATTTTGCGGCTCGCTCCAGCGCTTGCGGCGCATGCGTCTGCACAAGGCCTTCATTGATGTACGCACGCGCCAGGTTGAGCGGACCATCAGGCCGGCCAAGCGCTTCCACCTGCTCAAACGCTTCAATCGCCTGGCGCAATTCGCCGCGCCCGCCGCCCTTGCGCAGGAGACCGATGCCGTAATCATTCCACCGCTGCCAGAGTTCGATCGGCGAATCCTCGTTCTGCACCGTCACCTCGTGGCCGGCCACCGGGAACGTCACGCGATCCTCCGCGAGCAGAATCACGGGCAGATCGTTCACGTAATTCGGATCGTCCATCACCAGCCGCATGTATTCCGTGTCAAACTTGCGGTAATTGAGCTTCACTTCAACCGTGATCGGCTCCGTCACGTCCTCCGGCACGTGCAGCTTGTAATGAATCGTGTCCGCGGCTCCGGGCGGAATCTGGTGGTTGTAGAGCGGCACGAAGATGTCTTCCGGATTTCGGCGATTGATGCGGTTGCCTTCGCGGTCAATGACAAACGCATTGACACGGTGCGCCCACGGATCAACTTCGTTGCCGTTCGATTCATCCATTTCGCCGCTGCGACCGATTACGCGATCGCCGCTCTTCACAAGCACCTCGACCCACACCTCGTTCGAGTCAATCGTGCCTTGCGTGAAGAGGTGACCCATCTTCACCGTGCGGATGACGAGCTCCATGAGATACGTGGCGCCCGGCTCAAGGGCGGGAACCTCCGGCCGGATCGGCGCGATCAACTCGCCATCGATTCGCCCGTCGGCGCGAAGCCCGAAAATGTCCATGCGCAGGACGTCCTTGAGGAAATCCTTGTGCGCCTGAATGGCGGCGTCGGCATCTTCGATCTTGTCGCGCACCAGGTGCGGGATCGCGGCGTTCGCCGAGGGGAACTGGTGATTGAGCGTCTTGAGAATGCCGGATTCATCGCGCACCTTCGCGCCGAAATTCGGCTGGTCCGAGACGGCCACCAGCGGCATGTGACAACCATTGCAATTGGCTTGCGCGGCCGGCGGATAGTAGAAGCTGCCGATGCCGTAGCCTGACACACCGCTAAGCCAGAACGCGTCGAAGTGATTCTGCCCGCGCAGCCACTTGTAGTCGTTCAATTCGGGCGGCAGATGCACCTTGTGACACGTGCCGCAGAACTCGGTGGAGCGGTGGATATCCGGCTTCAGAAACGTCGCCTTGTGGAACTCCGGCTTCGCCTTGATGAGCTGCCGGTTGATCCACTTCAGCGCCGGGTTCTTGCTGAACGCAAAGGGATAATGAATCGGCTCGTCGATGGTGTAATCCGCATTGCCGCGCGTCGCCTTCGGCACGTGCACGATGGCGTGACACACCGTGCAGGTGATGCCGGCGTTCGCCATGGAATCCTTGGACAGGTCGTAATTCGGATCGTCGAACCGCGTATCTTCAAACTCGCCGGAGAAGAACGGCACGGGATCGTGGCAGCCGGCGCACCAGCGCGAGCCCTGCACGTTGCCATGCCGCTCCATCATCGCCTTGCGCGTGTTCTTCACCGCGAACTCATACGGCGGGTTGTTGAACGAACTGAATCGGTGCACGCTGTGCGACCACTGCTTGTAGATGTCCGCGTGGCACTCGAGGCAATACTCGTCGTTGTCGAGCACCTCGGCGTCGATGAAGTTGCCCGTCGAGGTGCGCGCGAGCGACGGGAAGAAGTACGCTTCGCCCGACTTCGGCCCCTGCTGTCCCCACGCTCGGGGATCGAGCGAATGGAACCCCAGCATGCCGAGCGCAAAGACGCCCGCCACCGCCGCCCACGTCAGACCCACCTTCCACTTGATGCGCCGGCCGGCAAGACGATGGAGCACGAACAGCCACACCGCGGCCAGCGGAGCGATCACGTGCAGGTAATACGCCGCGCCGCGCGCCGTCGGGTCGTTGACTTCAAACCGCATCGCGCCGAAATCGAACCGCACAAGCATGAAGCCCGTGGCGAGCACAATCAGCGCCACCGTAAAGAGCGCGTAGCCCACGCGAATCGCCCGCTTGTTCGGCCGGTTCCGCGCGTTCTTGATGTGCAGAATGCCGAAGATCACCACCGGCAGGACGATTGAAAGTCCAAGCGCCAGGTGGAGCATGAACATCAGCAGGTAGAACAGGTTCTGATACTGCACGCCCGCGATCGTGATCGACAGCAGATACACCGAGTTCACGACGAGCAGGGCGAACAGCGCGAACACGACCGCCAGCAGCTTCTTCAGCCGCGGGCCGACCACCGGCACATATCGAACCGTCCGCTTTCCAACCGGGCTCGGCCGCTTGGCTGACGTCCTGATTTCAGCTTGCGTCATCGTTCATCACCACAATGGAGCGCCACACCGGCGGCTCGTCCCCGCGATCGGAGCGCCACATCGCCCGCAACCGAGCCACCATCGCATTGATGGTCATACATTAGCCTTTTCCGCCAACGCGAGAACACCCAACTCTCCGGATCAGCCTGATTTTGCAAACATTCATCGGATATGCAGCGCTTGGCGCATGAACGCCGCTCGTGAACTGCATTTATACAAGCTTCGTCCACGCCATGATTTGACGGACAAGCTGGCGGGCCTGCGGCGAGGAGTGGCTGGCGATGAACACCGTGTCGTGACTGGCGATCGTGCCGGCGCTTGCGGGGATGCCGGCCGCGTCGATGGCGGTCGCCACCGCCGGCCCCACGCCCGGCTCCGTCTTGAGCACCACAAGCGTTCCCGCGCGCTGGGCGGAGACAACCTTCCCCCGAAGCGCGCTCGCCAGTTCCTTGATGGCCCGGCGGGTGTCGCGGCGCCCTTGCGGCAGCGCGTAGCCGGACTCCTTCTTCACCACGCCAAGCTCGCGCAAATCGCGCGACACCGTGGCCTGTGTAGCGTCGAATCCATCCGCCAACAGGAGGCTGCGAATCTGCTCCTGGCTCGTCACGTGGTTCGTCGCCAGCAGCTCGGCGATCCGCTCCAGCCTCTTTTCGCGATTCGCCATGCGTCAATACCCCGACAGATAACGCGTCAGAAACCGGCGGTGCAACGCCTCCACGTTCGGCGAAGGCGTCTTCACCGTCGGCAGCGGCTCAATCGTCTCGCCGTCCTTCGTGTAGAGGTCCATGTCCTTGCACCAGCCGGAGGCGATCAGCACAAACCGCCGCGTCCACCCGCTCGGCAGCGGCGACTGCGGCCCTGCGAACTCGGCGTGCACTTCCTCGCCCGGACCGAAGATCGCCAGCGCGCCATCCACCGACGCGACCAGCGGTTCAATCGGCCCGATGCTCGTGTAGAACCCGGACTGCCGCCGCATGTCGAAGAACGGCGACCGCACCGCGTAATCATACATCGGCAAGCGCTGCGGGCCCGTGCGCCGCTCCGCATAGCCGCATTCATCAAGCGTCGAGAACGCCAGCGCCAGTTTCGTGACGCGCGCATCGCCGCATGGCTCCGCAAAGACGACTGCAATGCGATCCCAGTAGATCTCCTGGTTCGTGCGAATGCGAATTTCTTGTGCGCCAGGCGGAAGACGCGAGGTGTCGATCGGCAACGCCATCTGTCGCGGCATGCCGGCGGGGTAGCCGACCTGCGCATACACCGTTTCCCACGCTCTGCCCGGCGCACGCATCTCGATCGATGGCGCTTCGTACGCCGCCCCCGCCTGCGCCGCGGCAAACATCGTCTGTGAGTAGGGATATTCAATCCAGCCGTCGATGAGCAGCACGGGCTGACCGAGGGTGGCATCCAGCGGCTGCGCGAATTCCAGCGTGATCACGTGCTCGCGCTCAAGCCGGCCGATGAACCGCGCATCGTGCGCTCCCACCGGCGCCGCCACGTGATCCGCGTTGACGAGCGCGCTGCGCACATCCTCGCCACGATCGTTGACCGCCCGCACCGGCAGCAATTCGCTCGACTGGCGATAGAACAGCAAATCACCCGTTGGTTGCGGATCGTTGACGCCCATGCGTTCATCGACCGCCACGCGCCAGCCCGCCGGCACGTCAATTGCCAGCAGTTCCAGCGCATCGAGATAGCACGCTTCCTCCATCGGCTCCGCGAGTTTGATGACATATCGCCCGCCAAGTGGCTGAAGACTTCCTTCGGGCAGCAACAAGCGTTCCCACGGCCGGGACGGCGCATACTCACCCGGCGCGACCATGTAGCCGATACCGCCGACGCCGAGCAGATCGGTGATGAACGCAAACTCCGACCCGTTCCACGCAAAGAGCACCGGGCAACTCGACACCTGCCGCTGCGTCTCCGCAATTTGGTTCACCTCGCCGGGCTTGAGCGCGAGTTCCGTCTGGAACAGGCCATCCGGCCAATCGAGCTGCACGAAGTCGATCATGTCGCGGCCGCCGAGACCGAACACGATCGGCTGAAGGCTCTGTCCCGGTCCGCTTGACTGGCGAATCTGCCGCACGATGGTCCAGTGATCACCGATGCGTGCGGAAACGCGCGTGCCGATGCCGGCGAAGTTCGATCGCATCGATTGGCCGGCGTCATCGGCGCCTGCAAGCGACACGGCGACAAATGAGTGCCTTCCCGGCCCGGGACGCCAGATGACCGGCGGCGCTCCACGCAGCGCTGCAACGATCGCGTATCCGTCGCCATCCGCCGACACGACCGGCGCAAAGCCTGCAATCGGTGTTTCAGCGGGCAGTTCCGCTTCGAACATTACGTCGCCAAACGAATTGCCGAGGCGGATCGCGCGCCAACCATCGGCTGTCGTGTGCACCGCGTCCAGCTCGCCGTCGCCATCGACATCGATCACCGTGAGCGCTGGCGTTGCAGTTACAGCCTTGTCTTTGCTCGCGCGCCCGGTTCGATTTGCTTCAACCCACGCGCCGCGCTCGTCTGGCTGCCATTCGCTCACAACGCCGCTGCGCGCGAGCGTGTAGATCTCCACCTGGCCGTCGGCATCAACATCCGCCGCGACACCCGCGCTGATGTCAGCCGCGAGCAACGTGGCGAAGCGGTCATCGCCCGCGCGGTACGCCCAGCCGCGATCGTTGAGGAACACATCATGCGGCGGGCCATCGCGCACGATCAGCACATCGAGATCACGCCGCTGGTCAAAGTCATCGACAATCCACCCGCGCGCAGGCCGCTCGGACGCCGCAATTCCGGTGCGATCGCCAATGGGCTGGAATGTGCCGTCACGATTGTTGTTGAGCAGTTCGCATGGCCCCGCAGCATTGATGAGCAGGATGTCGAGATCGCCATCGTGGTCGGCATCGACGAGCGCGCCGTCGATCGTGTCCGAGTCACTCGCCGTCACGCCGTACGCACTGCCTTGCTCCTGCCACGCGTTCGCGCTCACCTGCAGCCACAACTGGTTCTCGCCGCGCCGGCAGAAATAGACATCGACCAAGCCGTTGTTGTCGACATCGCCCCACAGCGCCGCGTTAATTCCCGTGACGTTCGCCAGCGGATGTTCCGGGTGGAGCGCGAAGGAGCCATTCTTCTCGCCGATCAACACCGCATTGGCTGCGTCGGCTCCCTGTGCCGAGAGAGCGGCTGGGATGACGAGGTCGACGATGCCGTCGCCGTTGATGTCGCACGCGGAAATCGCAGTGATTCCATGCTCTTCCGATGGCGACATCGCCCACGCAGCGCCCGGAGCAAGCGCTTCCGCCTCGCCAAACAATGGCCCGCTCGGCCGCGGCGTCGGCTGCTTTTCTTGCACGCCAATGGCAACGGCCATCGCCTTCGGGCCCATGCGCGTGTACTTCGCCTCGATCAGGCGGCTTTGCGGGTTGTTCGCCAGTCGCTCGAACTGCTCAAGAAGCTCCTGCGCCTCGTCATTCCGGCCGAGGCGTCTGTTCACCTGCGAAGCGCGCAGGTACGAGCTGCGCAGCATGGGATCAATTGCCATCGCCTGTTCGTACTTCTCCAGTGCTGCTTCAAGTTTGCCCTGCTGCTCTTCACACTGCGCCACGCTGTAAAGCGCGTACGCATCGTGCGGATCGAGCTCCAGCGCTTTGGAGAAATGCGGCGTCGCTTCGTCAAGCAATCCGGCGCGATACAGCAGCAGCCCGAGGCAGTAATGCGCCCGCGCGTGATCGGGATGCTCCCGCAGGATGTCGCGCGCCATCGCAATCGCTGCGTCTTCATCACCTTCGCGCTGTCGGTTGAAGGTGGCGATCATGAGGTTGACGCGCGCTTCCACAAGGTCCGGTCTGGCGGCGACGATCTTCTGGAATTCTTCCGCTGCCCGCTCGTAATTGAACTGCCCCATGAGCCCGACGCCGCGGTTGTTGATCTCCACCGCTTCCGCGTCCGACATCGACGGCACGGGCGTCGCCGGTTTGCTCGGACAACCGCAGAGAATGACCGCGATGATGCAAAGCGCGATCAATGGGCGGCGAACCGCCGAGACGCCAAGGCGCCGAGATGGAGTTTCAGAAGAAGAACCGCGGAGATGCGGAGACACGGAGCGGAGAGTTCGTTTGGAACGGCTGGTTCCCGCCACGAAACAACAACCTCCACGCTTCCGTGTCGCCGTGGTTTCAGGATTACCGGCTGTCACGCTCATGTTCGCTTCTTCGCCTCATCGATGCGTGCGCGAATGTTTTCAATCGTCAGCGGATGCGCCTGCGCGGCTTCGAGTCGCGGCTGACGCAGATACGTGTGCACCTCGCTGCGAAGATGCGATCGCATGTCGTGCCCGACCCGCCGCGCTCGCTCCGCCCGCAGCGTGTCAATGTCAATCGGTCCCACCACCACCTTCTCGCCTTCGCCGGGATCCGCCTGCGCGAGAATTCTGCCGTCGTAATCGACCACCATGCTGCCGCCCGGCCACGAGAACGGCGGATAGCCGCGCAGCGTCGACCCCTGGTTCGCCGCCACGACATACACCGTATTCTCGACCGCACGCGCGCGGTTGAACAGCGTCCACCAGTCCATCGGCGGCGTCGCGCCCCACGGATCCATGTACGCGCTCACACGCACGATGATCTCCGCGCCGTGGAACGCAATCTGGCGAATCGTCTCCGGGAACAGCCAGTCGTAACAGATGGCCACGCCAATCTTCCCGAGCTCCGTGTCCGCCACCGGGAACGATTCCTCCGCCGTCGCGCCGACATCATGCGGGCTTGCGTGCACCTCCCACGGAATCCACGGGTTCACCTTGCGATATTTCGTCAGTACGCCAGTCGGCCCGACGAGCACCGTCGTGTTGAAAAGACAATCGGGGTACGCCGCATCGCGCTCGATGAACGTGCCCGTCTGGATGTAACAGCCGTATTTCTTCGCCAGCGCCGCGTACCGATCGACATGTTCATTCGGCACCTCCACGGCAAGGTGTTCGCGCAGCTCCCGCACGCTGTCGTACACCGGGGCCGCATGCGCGAACTCCGGGAACGCCAGCAGCCGCACATCAAAGAACGGCTCGTATCCAACGATCGTCTGCTCGACCATCTGGCACATGCGGGCCGTGCGAGCGGCGATTTCATCCCGTTTTCGCGGGCATTCAAAGCTGGTCTGGCAGGCAGCGGCGTAGAACATGCCATCCTCGGTCCCGGAAGACCGGTTCAGCATACCTGAAGCAAGCGCCCGGCCGCGTGACGCCCGCCCGCCGATTTCGCGGTGCAGCCTCTTCAATTGCTCGCCCCCGCGAGTTTATGATGCACGACCGTGAAGCGTGGGGCGCTCATCGTGGGGTGCTTGCTTGCGCTGACGGGATCTGTGCTGCTCCTCCTGCGCTTCGTGCCGGCAGGAGCAGTCACTGATGCGCCGCCGCGCCCGGATGCCGCGCTCGCGCTGGACCCGGAACTCGAAAAGGCCATCAACGCCGCCCACGAAGCCGCGCTCTCCAGGCCACGCGATGCCGGCGCTCGCGCCACGTTGGCGATGATCTACGACGCCGCGCACATGTACGCGCTGGCGGATGAAACGTATGCGCAGGCGCTCGCGCTTGATGACGACCAGGCGGAGTGGTGGTATCACCGCGCGCGATCGCGTGAATCCATCGGCGACAAAGCCGGCGCCTTGGAACTCCTCCGCCGCGCCGCCGAACTCGCGCCCGATCAATTCATCATCCCGGTCCGCATGGGCGTGTGGCAGCTTGAAAGTGGCGAGGCCGAACAGGCAGCCGCATCGTTCCGCGCCGCGCTCGCGCTCCAGCCCGACGCTCGTTCCGCGCAGCTCGGGCTCGCACGCACCTATGTCGCGCTCGACCAGCCCGCCGATGCGCTGCCGCTGCTCGAAGCATTGCGAGCATCCCTGCCGCGCGATTGCTCCGTGCGCCAGTTGCTCGGCCGGTGTTACGCCCGGCTCGGCCGCGCTGCCGAGGCCACAGCCGAACTCTCGCTCGGCATCACATCCGCGTGGGATTGGATGGCCGAAGACCCTTGGTTCCAGCACATGCTCTCGCACCGAGCCGGCTACCGCGCACGACTCGACCGCGGCATGATGATGATCGCAGGCGGCGCCGGACCGCAAGCCGTTCCGCTGCTCGAAGCGTTGCGGGCGGATTATTCCGATGACGTGCCCGTCGCGCTCGCTCTTTGCGCTGCGCACGAAAGCGCCGGCCGCATGGACAAAGCGCTCGCGGTGCTGACGCAGATTGATCTTCGCCAGCCGGATCATTTCGCCGTCAAGCTCAATCTCGCGCGCGTGCAGCAGCTTCAGGGCAACCTTGTTGAAGCTGCACGCGCCACAACTGCCGCAATCGCGCTCAACCCGACGCTTGCCGCGGGTCACGTTCAGATGGCGCGCCTGCGCATCGCGCAGCAACAGTTCGATGAAGCGCTCGCCGCCGCCGATGAAGCGATCCGCTGCGACGCCGGCTCCGCGGATGCGAAACTCGTCAAGGCGGAAGTGCTGCTCGGCAAGCGGCAATTTGCAGAAGCCTCGCAGATTCTCGAAGGCGTGACGCGCGCTCATCCCGACCTCGCGCAGGGCTTTGCGATGCTCGCCGCCGCCCGATTCAACATGGGAAAGGCAACCGAAGCCGCTGCCGCGCTTTCACAGGCGGAGCGCATCGACCCTAACGATCCCACGCTCAAAGTCATTCACGCGCAGTTGCAACGTGCATCCAACGCCGCTTCGGCAGGAGGCCGCTAATGCATCACCAGCAACACACACAACGGAACCACCATTCGCCGCCCATCGTCATGAGCTTCGTGACCGCGATGCTGGCGTTCGCCATCTGCGGGTGCGATCGCGCCAGCGCGCCGCCGGCTTCCGGCACGCCCGGCGCACGCGCCGCGTCATCATCATCGGAATCCGCCGGCAGCGCCTGGTTTGAAAACGCCACGGGCGAGAGCGGCGTCGACTTCATGCATGTCTCCGGCCACCGCGATCGATTTCTCATGCCCGAAATCATGGGCGGCGGCGGCGCGCTCTTCGATCTCGACAACGACGGCGACCTCGACCTGTACCTCGTTCAGAGCGGCTCCCTCTACGAACCCGGCGCCCCCTACGCCGCCAACCAACTCTATCGAAACCGCGGCGACGGCACCTTCGAAAACATCACCGCGCAAAGCGGCGCCGGCGACACCGGCTACGGCATGGGCTGCGCCGCCGGCGACTTCGACAACGACGGCTTCATCGATCTTTACATCACCAACGTCGGGCCCAACACGCTGCTTCGCAACAACGGCGACGGCACCTTCACCGACGTCACCGATCGCGCCGGCGTCGGTCACCCCGGCTGGGGCACCAGCGCCCTCTTCTTTGATTACAACGGCGACGGACACGTCGACATCTTCGCAACCAACTATCTCAACTGGTCCATCAGCACCGAGCTCGATTGTTACAACCACATGGGCGGAAAGGACTACTGCTCCCCGCAGAACTACAACGCCCCCGCGATGGAGGTGCTCTATCGCAACAACGGCGACGGCACGTTCACTGATGTCACTGTCGAGGCGGGGTTGAACGCGGCGTTCGGCACGGGACTTGGATGCATCGCTGCCGACTTCGACAACAACGGCTGGCTCGATCTCTTTGTCGCCAACGATGGCATGAAGAACCAGCTCTGGGCGAACGCCGGCAATGGGCGCTTCGTGGATGTCGCCCTTCGTGCCGGCTGCGCGGTCGACATGGACGGCATGGAAAAAGCCGGCATGGGCGTGCATGTCGCGGATCTCGATGACGACGGCGACGAGGACATCATCGTCTGTAATCTCAACCAGCAGTCCGATTCCCTTTATCGCAACGACAGCGGCTACTTTTCCGACGTCACCGCCATCGCGGGCCTCGGCGCCGCCAGCCGCCCGTTCACGCGCTTCGGCATGGCGTGGCACGACTTCGACCACGATGGCCTGCTCGATCTTTACCAGGTGAACGGCCGCGTCATGCAGCAGGCGGAGCTGTACCACGCGAACGGAACGCGCAATCTCGTGCGCCAGAGCGTGGAAGGCGCTTCGTCGCCGAACGTCAGCGTCACCGCACGCGCGAACGTCATCGATCCTTACGCCGAGCCGAATCTGCTCTTCCGCGGCGTCGCGATGCTCAAGTTCGAGGAAGTTCAGCCTCGCGGCGGGACGGAATCGCTGATCGCAAGCACCGGCCGCGCAGGCATCTTCGGCGACATCGACAACGATGGCGACATCGACATCGTCACCGTCAATCGCGACGGGCCAGCACACGTCCTGCGAAACATCGCAGCGGATCACAGCGGGAACCACTGGATCACGTTCATGCTCAAGAACGAGCAGGGCCGCGTAATCCATCACGCCGTCGTCTCCGTGGCGCTTGGCGATCGGCGCATCTACCGCGAATCACGCAGCGGATACAGCTATCTCGCCGCCAACGACCCACGCATCAACATCGGTCTCGGCGACGCCGACCGCGCCACCGGCGTCGTCGTCCGCTGGCCCGACGGCTCCATCGAAACATTCGGCGACTTCCCCGCAGATCAGATCGTCACGCTCACCAAAGGCGCCGGCACGCCGCAACGCGCTTCACCACGCTGACGGGAAAAGAGCGGCACGCCGAGCCCGCCACGTCAAACATGTGAGCCAATGAACGACGACGCGGCCAAGGCTCAGGCATTTTGACTTGTCGACTTGTTGACTTGTTGACGTTTCGCGCGCCCCGACAACCGAATGCCGCGGCACGACCAAGCCCAACACGCCCCGCGCGAATGCCCTACGATTGCCCACGCCGGGCGCTTAGCTCAGTCGGCTAGAGCACCGCCATTACAAGGCGGGGGTCACTGGTTCGAGTCCAGTAGCGCCCACTTCACCGGGCTTCAGTCACGTGCAGCTTCGCCGCACACCGCAAATGCACTCGGGACCGCTCGCAGCATACTACGGCTTACTCATCAATCCGCACCGGCACAAACCGCGTCTGGACGTTGTGCGCCTTGCACACCTGATAGAACCGCCGTGACACGACCATGGCTCGGCACATCGGCGCCGGCCCTATCGGATAAAAGTGCTCATACGTCCGCGCGGCATCGAAGGGCCCGACCTTCTCCAAATCAGCACGGCGATAGTGAAGCTCCGGGTGCGAATACAACCCCTCGCGGCGCAGGCACCCTTCCGAGAAGTCACCGCGAAAAGGGCCACCATCACGCGTCTCCAGCGTCACGGACGGCGCCAGCGGCGGAAGCTCGATCTCGCTTTCAAGTTCCCACCAAGCGTCTTCGTTGCCACTCAAGCTGTACTCGCTCGAGTCGTACGCCTTCTCAACAGGAAGAAACATCAACCCACGAAGCTTTGCTGCCTCCAGCGTGCGTTCGGTGCGCGCATTCGCAATAAATGTACGGGAGTCCCAATCGACAAGCGCAATATCGACATCCACCCGTCCCGGCTCTTGAATACAAGTCACCCGACGCTTACCGCCTCGCGTTTCGCCCTTCACTCTCATGTTTAGCCCGCCAGGCGACAACTCAAGGTACTCGCACGCGGCGAGATCGTCGTCATCATAGATGCGGCGCAGCGTCAGCCGGTACTCCATGTCAGTCCGGCGACCGCGCTTCGACCACGGTCGCATGCCGTGCTCGTCCAACAGAGCGAGAATTGCCTTCGTCCTTGGATCATCGACTGACAACTGCGATTCGAAACAATGCCCTTGACTGCCACGACGTCCTTCCGGGTAGATGGCGCACAACTGCTCCAGCAATTCACGAGGCATTCCTCCAACGTAATTGCCGGGTCGTGACAACCCACTGCACAGCCCGTCAATACAAGCCACCGTGTTCACGGAATGAGAATGTAGAAAGCCAGACTTGGGTAAGTACTTGAGGACGATAATCTAGCAGCCGGTTGATGACGTTGTGAACACGCGTCTCGCTCTTGCAAACTGTTCCCTTGCTGATCGCGAAGACAGTGCGGCAACCCTACCCATCGAAGGGGACGCGCCTTGCCTGCATCTCAACTGCCGTAGGTTCCACTCCTTCGCGCTGGTGACGTTCCTGTCGGCAGGCACCAATGTACCGGCTCGTCGCTGTGTACGGCTGCAGTGTTCGCACCGGGCGGAAAGCGCGGATCCAGTCGCGGCCGGCTTGGCTTGCGTTTCAGGCGTCTTTTTGTGCCTGGCGGGCTTTCGCGCTATGCTATTGCTTCATCGCCGCCACCTGCGCCAGCGGCGACTTTGCGAGCTCCACATGAAGGGTCGATTCCATCGCGTTTCCGCGCTTGCCGTGCACACAGCGTCGGCGGCGTGCCTCGTCGCTTCCTCGCTCCTGGCGGGCTGTTCGGGCATCGAAAAGGCCCCGCCGCGGCCGGCCGCGATGGCTTCCAATCGGAGCGGGATTGAGCTGGATGTGCCGCAGGTGATGCGGGGAACGGTGGCGTCGGAAGCGATTCTCGTCGGCTACCAGCCCGTGGTGGTGCGTGGCTATGGCCTCGTCGTCGGCCTCAACGGGACGGGGTCGCGCGAACTGCCGCCTGACGTGCGGGCTCACATGGTGCAGGAGATGGCCCGGCGCGGCATCGGCGAAGAGAGCAAAGGGTTCGGCGACCTGAAGCCCGAGCAGATGCTCGACTCGCCCGACACGGCGGTCGTGATCGTGGAGGCGAGCGTGCCGCCCGGTGCAGCCAAAGGGCGGCGGTTTGACGTTCGCGTGTTTGCGGATCCGCGCACGGGGACGACAAGTCTTGAAGGCGGCCGGCTGTACACCACAGAACTTCGTCCCGTGCTGCCCGGCGAGCAATTGCCTCCCACCGGCAGTCGGCAAGCGTCGGCGCTCGCGCAAGCGCGCGGGCCCATCTTTATTAACCCCTTTGCGGAGCCAGGCGGCACTGCGCTGGACACGATCGATCGCACCACCGGTCGCATTCTGAACGGCGGCGTGGTGAGCTCGAGCATTCCAATGAAACTGCGGCTGGCGAACCCGAGCCACGTGCGGGCGTCGATGTTGCAGAACGCCATCAACGCACGGTTCCCACAGGAGCCGGGGCAGATGACGCCGACAGCGCGGGGAGAATCGGACGAATCAATTGAAATCACCGTGCCGCCTTCGTATGTCGGCCGCGAGACTGAATTTGTCGAACTGGTGAAGCACACGACGATCAGCCAGGCGATGATCGAAGCCGCGGCGATGTCAGTGCGGCGATCTCTGGAGGCGAACCCGGCGTTCGCGCGGGCGGCGTCGTGGCGGTGGTACGCCATGGGCGAACGCGCGCTGCCGACGATTGTTGATCTGTACACCTATCCCGAAGAGCGGCCGCGAGCCGCGGCGCTGCGTGCCGGTGCGTATCTGAACGACGCGCGGGTGATCCCCCATCTCATTGAGATGACCAAGAGCGCTTCGACGGACATGCGTCTTGAGGCGATTCAACTGCTGGGCGAGATGCGAATGAACCCGCGCATCGACATCGCGCTGCGCGAACTGCTGGACGACGAAAACACAGAGATTCGCCTGTCAGCGTATGAATCGCTGGCGAAGCGGCACGATCCGAAGATCACTCGGATTCCGGTGGGCTCGAGCTTCTACATCGACATCGTGGATTCGAAGAAGCCGATGATCTACATCACGCAGACGGGCGAGCCTCGGATCGTGCTCTTTGGCGAGGAGCTTGGCATCGATCGACCGGCGACGCTGGGCGCGTGGTCCAACCGGTTCATGTTGAAAGCGGATTCAGGCGACTCGAAGATCGAGGTCTACTACCGAGATGAGAACGTCGACCAGGGCGTGATCCACCAGGTGGAGGCGACGTTGCCAGAGTTCATTGCGTTCCTCGGGCACAAGACGACAGTGGAGCAGCCGCAGGCGGGGCTTGGGTTCACGTACGCACAGACGGTGGGCGCCCTGCATCAAATATGGAGAAAGGGGCTGATTCACGCCGATTTCAGGGCGGAGCAGGATCGCATTCTGGCGGCCATTCTGGACACGGAGCGCGACGCAGATGTCACAGCCCGGCCGGAGTTCGCAATGGAAGATGAGGCCGGCGATGACGCCAGCGCGTCGTCATCGAAGCCGGCGGCGAACCTTAGCGACCTGCAGCGCGTCACGCCGAGTGTTCCGCGACCGGCGACGCCATGACACCACAGCCACCTCAAGGAAAGCGCCCGCTTGCATAATTGCGGGTGATCGGGGATTGTGAAGCATCTGAACGACAGCACCGCTCGAGCACACACGCAGCCAGCCGAAGCTCCAGGACGGAGTTCGGGCACGACAGGAGGTCATCGCCGTATGCGGCTCGCCAAGGTCACCATTGCCGGGTTCAAATCCTTCGCCGACGCCACGGAGTTCCGCTTCGACAAGCCCGTGATGGGCATCGTCGGGCCGAACGGTTGCGGCAAGAGCAACGTCGTCGACGCGATCAAGTGGGTGCTCGGCGAGCGAAGCGCGAAATCGCTGCGCGGCGATGCGATGATCGACGTCATCTTCGCAGGTTCCAGCGCGCGAAAGCCCGTTGGCGCCGCAAGCGTCACGCTCACGTTTGAAAACCCGGTGATGGAGCCGGAAGGCGACGAGCCGCCCCGCCGCCTGCTCAATCTCGATTGCGACCAGGTGGATGTCACCCGCAAGCTCTACCGCGATGGCGAGAGCGAATACCTCATCAACGGCCAGAAGGTCCGCCTGCGCGACATCAAAGAGTTGTTTCTCGACACCGGCATCGGCACGCACGCTTACTCGATCATCGAACAAGGCCGCGTCGATGCCATGCTCACATCAAACCCGATCGAGCGGCGAATGATCTTCGAGGAAGCCGCGGGCGTGGCGCGCTTCAAAGCCCGCAAGGTGGAAGCGGAGCGCAAGCTGGAACGCACGGAAGTGAACCTCGTGCGGGTGCGCGAGCAGCTTGAGAACACCGAGCGCCGCCTGCGCATGGTGAAGGGCCAGGCGGCCAAGGCTCGCAAGTTCCAGGAGCTCGACGGCCGCTTTCGCCAGTTGCGCCTCGACCACGCGCTCGATCTCTATCACGAGCAGCGCGAACAACTGATGGGCCTCACCAGCCGGCTTGCGGACCTTGAGCGCGAGCGCGAGCAGCTGGAAGCGCACCTGCGCGAAGTGGAAGAGCTGAAGCAGGCGGCGGAAATCGAGCGGCACGAGCTCGCCCGCAAGGAGCGTGAACTCGAGCAGGAGCGGCTGGAAGTCATCGCCAGCGGTCGGCATGCGCAGCAGCGCCGCGACATGACGAATCACAACCTCGAAGAGTCACGCCGCCATGTCGAGACGCAGCGTGCCCGCCTGGAAGAGCTCGCCAGCCGCCTTGAGTCGCTCGAAGCGCAGATTGCCGAAGCCGACCGCGTGATCCAGGAAGGCAGCTCGTTGCTCCAGCAGCGCGAACGCGATGTCGCGGAACTCGCCGCCAAGCGTGCGCAGCACGAAAACCAGGTGATTGAAGCCGAGCAACGGTGCGAACGGGCACGCGAAGCCCTCGCGCGTCTCAATGACGAACAAGCTCGCACGAACGTCGCGCTCAACGTGCTCGAAAGTCGGCGCAGCACGCTGGCGGAGCAAACGCAATCACTCGAAGCGCGTGCCGCGGAACTCCATCGCGAACTTGCAGATGCGGAGCAATCAAAATCGGAACTGGGCCAGCGGATTCATGAAGCACGCGACGCCGCGGAATCGCTCGCCAGCCAGCTTCAATCCTTTGCTCAAGCCAGCGCCGTACTCGGCGATCGGCAAGCTTCGCTTTCCCAGAAGCTCGCTGATCTCCGTCACAACCGCGCTTCGCTCGGCTCGCGCCAGCATTTGCTGAATGAAATGCTGCAGCACCGCGAAGGGCTCGAGGAATCGATCAAGGCGGTGCTCGAATCGCCGCAGGATTTCCCCATGGTGCGCGGAATCCTCGCCGACGCCATCGACGCCGACCTCGACATCGCCCCGCTCGTTGAAGCGGCGCTCGGCAGCAATCTCAAGTTGTTGCTTGTCGACACGCTGGACGATGCGCTGGAGCTGTCCCAGCGTCGCGGTGAATCGAAGGGCCGGCTTGCGGTGGTCGCACGCCGCAGCGCCCCGGAGCCCGCATCGTGGCATTCGCTTGCGGACCCGGAACGCCAGCAACCGACGGATTCCGCATCAACAGGGGCGCCCACCGGCGCCACGCCGCTGCTGTCGCTGGTGCAGATCGCGCCGGACGCTCGCGCCGTCGTTGAGCGTCTGCTGGCGAACACGTATGTCGTGAACGATCTCGCTGCGGCGATGGAACTGGCGCGCGATGCCAAGGGGCCGGCGCGGTTCGTCACGCGCCGTGCGGACGTTGTCGAGCCGGATGGCCGCGTGATCATCGGCCGCTCCATCGCCAGCGGCGCTTCCCAGGATGGCTGGTTAAGCCGCCGCGCGGAGTTGCGCCAGCTTGATCAGAAGATCAGCGAGCTGGATGGCGTGATCGCCACCGTCGATGCCGAGCTTCGCTCCACGCAGACGGAATCGCAGGAAACGCGCACCCGCCAGGAAGAAATCAGCACGCAGCTCACGCAGGCACGGCACAGCGTCGTCGAAATCGAGTACGCCCTCGAGCAGCGTGCGGACGACATCACTCGCCTTGAGCGCGAGCGAGCGGGCATCGACTCGCAAATGCAGGAACTGGCGCTCCGTCAGGGCGACATCGAACGCGAGCATCAATCACTCGCCAGTCGCGCTGCCGCGTCAGAAAAAGCGATCGCGGACGCCGACGAAACGCTGGCGCGAGCCCGCGCGGTGCAGCAAGAATCCGCGGCTGTCGTGCAGAGCGTGAATGAACAGCTCGTCGCGGCCCGTGTTGAACTCGGCCAGACAAACGAAAAGCTCGAAGCCGCCCGACGCGAACGCCGCCATCTTGAACGCGCTCGCGAGGAAGGCAACGAGCAGGTCTCCATCGAACGCGATCAACTCAACCGCCGGCTGTCGCAGATCGAGCAGTTTGAAGCTGTGATCGAGCAGGCCGCCGCCGAGATCGCCGCCTCGGAATCGCGAGCCGCGGAACTGCAGTCGCTCATTGAAGGTCTGGAAGGCGACCGCAACGCCGCCAACCAGCGCCTCGAAGAGACATCAGAAATGCTGCAGGGCGCACGCACCCGCGCCACGCAGCTCGATCGCGATTACCACGCACTCGAAATCTCCCGCCGCGAAATTGAAATCAAGCGGGAAACGCTCGAACAGCGCGTGCAGGAAGACTTGGATGTGGACCTCGCCACCGCGTACGTCCCCTACCGCTCCAGCCGCGATGAAGAAGCCTTCCAGCCGATTGATCGCGACACCGTCCAGCGAGAAATCGATGCGCTCAAGGACGAAATCCGCAAGCTCGGCAACGTCAACCTCGACGCCATCCAGGAAGAATCGCTGCTCGAAGAACGCAACGTCGACCTCATCAACCAGGTGAAGGACATCGATGAAGCGAAACAGCAGCTTGTCACGCTGATCGAGCAACTGGAAGTGACCAGCCGCGATCAGTTTGAGCAGGTGTTCAACGCCATTCGCCAGAACTTTGCCGGCCCGGAAGGCATGTTCCGCCGGCTCTTCGGCGGCGGCAGCGCGGACATCATGCTGCTCCCCGATGAGAACGGCAACATCGACATGCTCGAGTCCGGCATCGAGATCAAGGCCAAACCGCCCGGCAAGGAGCCGCGCATCATCAGCCAGCTCTCCGGCGGTGAGAAAGCGATGACGGCCGTCGCGCTGCTCATGGCGATCTTCAAGAGCAAGCCGTCGCCCTTCTGCATCCTCGACGAAGTTGATGCGGCCCTCGACGACGCAAACGTCGAACGCTTCTGCAACGTCGTCAAGATGTTCCTCGACAAGAGCCACTTCATCGTCATCACGCACCACAAGCGAACGATGCAGGCGTGCGATCAGTTGTACGGCGTGACGATGCAGGAACGCGGCGTGTCCAAGCGCGTCGCCGTGCGCGTCGAAGACGTGCGGCACGACGGCCACATCAGCGAACGTGCGATCGCCGAAGCCGCCGACCGCGAAGTCCCGCCGCTCGCCAACGGCAGCGCGGATCACGACCCGCCGGTCGTCGAAACGCGCCGCGCCCGCAATCGCAAGCCATCCGCCGCGTTGGAAGAGCCGTCAGAGGCCGCAACAACGTTCAACTGACGGCGGGCACAAACCGACAAGCGGGGTGCCGTGGTCTGAAGCGCAGCGGAAGGCCACGCGGTCGCCAGAGGGAGCTCAAACGAAGGCCTGCGATTTCGCTATCACAGCGGCAGTGAGTCTATTGCAACCGGTCCCTCCAGATCGCCAGCATGCCACTCCGCGAACGCGGCCTTGATGCGATCGTTCGTGAACAGCGGGAAGCGCTTGTAACATGAGAAGGTGAGATAGCGACAGTCTCCGCTCCGCTCATATCGAACACGATGCCGTCGTCGTGATGGATGCAACTCGTGCACGATCTCCGCAGTTTACTGGTCATATTGCCGCCGGAGAAAGGCTCGGGTGCCGCTGTTTGAAGCAAGGCGAAAGGACGCGGCTTCTCAATCAGCGCCGCATTCCGCATTAGCGCCACCGCGCGACCACGTGGCCTTCCGGTCGCTCTCGCTCCCTCCAGACCACGGCACCCCTTCGCGCTCATGCACGGCGTGGATGACATGACACGAAGCACGAAAAAAAGGCTCGCCACGTTCGCGGCGAGCCCTCTTGCGTTTGATCAGATCTTGACGGCGACCGTCAGTTACACGGCGTGTCCATGGCGTTCAGGATCGGCGTGGCGCCGCCGCAGTATGGCGAGCAAATCGTGCAGATGACGCCTTGCACGCGCACGCGGTCGCCGATCATGTAGTCATCGATGCCGTCGAAGCGGTACGCCCCGCCCTTATCGGAGTGCCAGACGAGGCAGACGAACGTGTTGCCTTCGAGATCCTGCTCGACGACGCCGTCCACGGTGCCGCAGCTGTTGATCGGCGGGAACGGATTCGGCTTCGGGGGCGCCGCCTCGGCGTGTGGCGTTGCCATGGTTGCAGCGATGATCGACCCCATTGCGACCATGCCCAGCGCAAGCAGTTTGCTTCGTGGCTTCATGACACACTCTCCTGTGTTTGCTGTTGTATCCGTGAGCCCGTCGACGTCGCGCTCACATCCTGCCGCATTGTACAACCGCGCGTGCGAAACGAACCGTGCGCGCTTCTTATGCACAGCGGGCCGATGTTGTCATTTTTGCGCAGTCGGAAATGCCGTCGGCAAAAATCACTCCGCCGCGCACGCGCGATCAGCGAATTGAATCGAGGACGCGAGCACGCTTCGCAACGCTTCGCTCGGCTCGTCATCCATCGCAAACGGGTTCGGCGTATTGAACACGTGATCCGTCCCCGGAATGATGTGCAGCTCTGCACGCTTTCCTGCGGCGGCGGCGAGTTCGTGGGCGTTCTGCACAGGCACGGAGTGATCGTTCTCGCCGTGGATGATGCAGATCGGGCAGCGGATGCGCTTTGTCTGAAGAATCACATCATGCCCCTCCGGATCAGCGAGCTGTTCCTCGATGTATTGCTTCCCGACGCGAAGTTTCTGTCCGGTGCGTGAGGACGGCGACTCGATATACCCCTGCTCGCGCATCAGCTTCTTGTCCGCATCGGTGAACAGGAACGGCCGGCTCGGCGCGGCAAGCGCGATCAATCCCGCCGGCTTCGGCACGTTCGCGTCATCAATCGTGCGGCCGGCCCAGAGCAGCATCGTCATCCCGCCGCGTGAGTGGCCGAGGATGAGAAAGGGAAGCGAACTGCCCTCACCCCCTGCCCCTCTCCCCGAGGGAGAGGGGAGGCTTGTGCCGTTGCCTCCGTTTGAAGAAGGCATGCGTATTGAAGATGACATGCGTACCGCATGCTTGACGACCTCATTGAGGTCAAACACCTGCTTATTCCACGTGTCGCGTTCGAAGAGGTCCGGCCGGGCGAATGTCGCGGTGTCGTTCGTCATGCCCGAGTGGCTGAAGTTGAACCGGTGCGCGATGAAGCCCGCCTGCGCGAAGTGATGCGCAATGGCGGGGAACATGCCGTAGTCTTTGTAGCCCTTGAAGCCATGCGCGATGATGGCGATGCCGCGCGGCGAACCGATCGGCCAGTGCGTGTTGCCGAGGATGGGTTCGCCTTCCGCGCCGGGGATGGTCCAATCGACAATCGTTGTGGAATGAGGCATATCGGTGGGAGATGCTAAGCCGCCAGCGGCTTGAAGGATGGAAAGCGGCCGCGAGCAACGTGGGGCGACTTGACGCGTTGATGTTCCCGCTCGACGATTCCCGCGATGTCCGGGCCTGTCCACCTCGACGTGGTGATCTTTGGCGGCGGCGCTGCCGGTCTGTGGCTTCTTGACGAGGTCCGCCGCAGCGGGCGCAGCGTCGTGCTGCTTGAGGCCAACGAGCTCGGCTCGGGGCAAACGGTCGCGTCGCAGGGCATCATCCACGGCGGGCTGAAATACACGCTCTCGGGCCTCCTCACGCCGTCCGCGAAGGCTGTTCGCGCGATGCCGGGGCTGTGGCGCCGGTGTCTTGCGGGCGAACAAGCGCCGGATCTCCGCCGGACCAAACTCCGCAGCGCGTTCTGCTATCTCTGGCGAACGGCGTCGCTCACCGGGAAGCTCGGCATGCTCGGGGCTCGCGCGGGATTGCACGTGACGCCCGTCTGGCTCGATGAACACGAGCGGCCGGCTGTGCTCAAGAACTGTGCCGGCGGCGTGGCCCGGGTTGATGAGCAGGTGATCGACCCCGTCAGTTTCATCAGCGATCTCGCCACGCAGCACCGCGAACTCCTGCTGGCGATCGATGCCGCGAACGGGCTTGAGTTCCAAGTGAGCAACTCCGGCACAGCGGAACTCGTGCGGCTCATCAACCCGCACACGGGCGAACCGCTCGACATCGCGCCCAAAGCCATCGCCCTCACCGCCGGCGCGGGAAATGAGAAGCTGCTGGCCATGCTTGGGCGATCGAAGCCTGCGATGCAGCGACGCCCGCTCCACATCGCCATGGCTCGCGCCGCGGCGGACCGCCTGCCGGTGCTCAACGGCCACTGCGTTGACGGCGCGGCGACGCGGCTCACCATCACCACCGCCACGCACTCCACGGGCGACACGATCTGGCAACTCGGCGGTCGCATCGCGGAAGACGGCGTGAACATGGATCGCGATCAGCTTGTCGACAAGGCGGCAGCGGAAGCGAGCGAAGTGGTGTGCGACGCCGACCTTTCCGGGGTGTTCTGGAGTTCGTACATGGTCGACCGTGCCGAGCTTGCGACGAGCGGTTTCGCGCGGCCGGCGGATGTCACCGTGGAAACGGATGCGAACATCATCACCGCGTGGCCGACGAAGCTCGCCCTCGCGCCGAGGCTGGCGCAGCGCGTGGTTGAAACGCTTGGCGAAGGCGATGGCGACACGGAATGGATGGCGAAGCTGTCGGATTCGCCGGCGGGCACGTGGCCCCGACCACTGGTCGCGCCGCCGCCGTGGGAAATGGAGCGCACATGGATCACCGGCCGCTAGGCAACACCGGCCTTCGCGTTACGCCCATCGGCTTCGGCGCGTTCAAAATCGGGCGGAACGTCGGCGCGAAGTACGGCGCCCATTATGAGTTGCCCAGCGATCGCGACGTCGAAACGCTGCTGAACGGCGTGCTCGACCTCGGCATCAATTACATCGACACCGCGCCGGCGTATGGCATGAGCGAAGAGCGCATCGGCAAAGCGATCGGCCGCCGCCGCGATGAGTTCGTCATCTCGACAAAAGTCGGCGAGCAATTCGAGGGCGGGAAATCGATGTTCGATTTTTCACGCCGCGCGATCGAAGCGTCCGTCATGCGCAGCCGCCAGTGCTTGCGCACGGATGTGCTCGACATTGTGTTCGTGCATTCCGACGGCCGCGATCTTGACATCATCGAACGGGGTGAAACGTTGGACGCGCTGCTTGACATGCGCGAACGCGGCGTGGTGCGAGCGGTGGGTCTTTCGGGGAAGACCGTGGAGGGCGCCCGGGCCGCCATGAAAATGTGCGATGTGCTGATGATCGAATACCACGCGAACGACACCTCGCACGCAGCCGTGATTGCGGAATGCGCGGAGCGCGGCGTGGGCGTGGTGATCAAGAAAGGCCTCGCGTCCGGCACGTTGCCGCCGGCGCACGCCATTCCGTTCGTGCTCGGCACACCGGGCGTTTCAAGTATGGTGATTGGCGGCCTCAACCTCGCGCACATGGCGGACAATGTGCGGATCGCGCAGGCGGCGCTGCGCCAGGAAAAACCCACGGATTGAATCCGTGGGCTTCGGGGTTCCAATTCTTGCGACCAAGCGATTTCGCCGCGGGTCACCATCACGATGATCGTGACGCGAGCTGCGGGATCGTCAGCTTCACGCCTTCGCGGATGTTGTCGGGGTTGGAGCCGATCGCGCTCTTGTTCGCTTCGTAGATTTTCTTCCAGTGCGCGCCGTCGCCGTACAGCGCCCGCGCGATGCTCACGAGCGTGTCGCCGGAACGCACCACATACTCTCGGCTGCCGGCCGCGAGCTTCGGCTTCTCACGCTGCGCGTCCTTCGGCGGGAGGTTCAGCTTCTGCCCCACCTGCATCTTCGTCGGATCAACCAGCGGGTTCGCCTTGGCGATGAGTTCCCACTTCCGGCCGTCGCCGAACCACGTCGCCGCGATCGAACTCATCGTGTCGCCTTCTTTGACCACGTAGGTCTCGAACTTCGGCGGCAAGTTCGTCGGCGCAACTGCCGGCGTGGCGCCGGGCGTCGTCGCCGGCGTGTTCGGCTTCACGGGATCAACGATCGCCGGCTGGTTGGCCTGCGGCAGGACGACGTCCCCTTTCCCCGGATCGGGTGAGATCACCGGTCGGGCGTTCGACTTCGAAAGATCGCGCACCAGCGAATCGCTCGGGTCATGCGCGATCGTCACCGGCTGCATCGCGCCATCCGGACCGACGATGTTGAACGGGGCGCCGGCGGTGTCCGTCGGCGGCGCTGATGCCACCTTCTCGACGGAGTCGCTCAAGAAGCCGTTGTTCCCCGCAGGCGAACGATCGATGACAGGATCACGCGGCGGAAGCGATGTCTCCCGCATCGCCAGCGTTGGATCCGGCGCGAGCGCTGACGCATCACCGGCTCCATCGGATTCGATCACCGGCTCTTCGCTCGGTCCGCTGATCACGCCGTAGTACAGCGCCAGCACACCCACGAGCCCGACAACCACCGCGACCATCCATTTCCGGCCTGCAGTCATGGCGATTCCTCCGTGAACGAGCCGTTTCGCCGAACTCCGCCGGCCGGCTCAACTCCTTGCGTGCGACATCATCGTACCTCGCCTTCGATCAAACTGGCGGGGGCGACTCCATGAGATTCGGCAAATGACCGCTGCCCGCTGCCGCTTTTCGAGTAAACCAGCGGAGCCGCGATCACCACCGAGCTGTAGGTGCCGGCCAGCAGGCCCACCAGGAAGGTGAAGGCAAACGGCTGGATGCCCGGGCCGCCCAGCACGAACAGGATGATGGACGCCAGAATGGTGCTGCCGCCGGTCAGAATCGTTCGGCTGAAGGTCTGGTTGACCGACTGATTCACGATGTCCGCCGAAACCAGCGTCAGCTTGCCGCGGTTTTCGCGGATGCGGTCGAGGATGACGATGGTGTCGTTGAGCGAGTAGCCAATGATGGTCAGCAACGCCGCGATGACGTTGAGGTCGATGCGGTACTCATCGAGCAGCAGCATGGAAGCGAACTTGCCGCCGGCGACATAATGCGTCAGCGACAACGCGCCCAGGCAGATGACGACGTTGTGCGTCAATGCGGCGACCGATGCCACCGAATAGCGCAGCGAACCGAATCGCAGCCAGATGTATGCCAGCATGCCGAGCAGGCTGAAGATGATGGCGACGATGGCGTTCGCAGCCAGCGTTTCAGCGACCGCGGACGAGAAGCTGCTCACGGACAACAACGCCGGCGGCTGCTGCAGCGCCGCGTTCACAAGCTGCCATTCACGAGCGGCGAGCATCGTGTCCCAGCGGTCCGGATCACCGGAGAGGTAGTTGATGGAATCGTCGGCCACGACGACGGCCGCGGAGTGATACGTCGGGGCGCGTCCGGATGCGTCCGCCACTTCGAGGCCGAACACCTGCACGCGGCGCCCGATGGCGTCATTGAAGTCCGGCTGGCCGCGCATGCGGTCAATGCGGCTCTGCAGGTCGGCGAGCGTCTCGGGCGGCTGCATGTTGCGCAGCACAATCGCCACGCCGCCCAGGTATTCGTTCACCCGCTCGGTGAAGCGCGGGTCGCCGATGTTCTTGCCAAGCTCCGGATCGGTGATCGGGAACGTGTAGGCGCTGTGCTGGGCGGCGCCGGCCCCGTCGAAATCGATCGCCGGCGTGATGTCGAGCTGATCGCCGAACTCATCAACGATCGCGCTGACCACGGTGCTCGTGATCGTCGCCTCTTCCTCAATGCCCTCGGGGTTGGCGACTTTGATCTGGAAGTTGCTGGCGTAGACCTTGTCATCGCGCAGCTCGGATTCACCCATGGTGAGCACGGATGCACGCTGGAGTTCGCTCAAGATGCGATCGCGAACCGCCGCCGCATCGCCCGCTGATTCCACCGCCGCTTCGGAGTTCAGGCCGATCTGTCGCACGCGATCGCGCACGTCATCCAGCCGCAGCATCAGCCGCGCCGGCTCGCCGGTCGCCAGCCGCGAATCGGGCTCGCCGTCGCGGTTTTCGTCCACCACGGCAGTGCGCATCGCCATCGACACGCCGCCGCGGAATTCCGTATCGAAAATCTGTGACCCGCGCGACCACGTCAGCGCCAGCGAAACGATCATCACCACAGCGCTCAAGGGCAGGAAGTATTTTCGCAGGCTGATCCAGTCCACCTTCGGCTCCAACGCGCGGTGGATCGCTGGCACGACCGTGGGCAGCATCGGCAGCGACTTCGCCTTGAACACATCGGTGTAGATCATCAGCACCGTGCGCGTCACGAAGAGCGAGGCAAAGAGCGTGGCGATGACACCGATGATCATCGTGTACGCGAAGCCCTTCACTTCCGTCGTCGCGGTGTAAAGCAGCACGACGCAGACGATCAGGTTCGTCAGGTTGCCGTCGATGATGGCGCTCATGGCGCGAGAGAAGCCGAGACGGATCGCCGTGCGCAGCTCCTCGTGGTTGTTCACCACTTCTTCGCGGATGCGCTCGTAGATCAGCACGTTGGCGTCCACAGCCATGGCGATGCTTAGGGCAATGCCGGCAAGACCGGGGAGGGTGAAGGTGGCGTCGATGAACGCCATCACGCCGAAAATCGCCACCGCCAGCACGAGCAGCGCGATGTTCGCCACCACGCCGGCCATGAAGTAGTAGCCGACCATGATGATCGCTGTGACGATGAGCGAGAGCACGCACGCTTCGAGGCCGCGATAGAGGTTGTCCTTGCCGAGCGACGGCCCCAGCGTGTTGATGGCGATGGGGTTGGGTGAAAGCCTCGCTTCCAGCGAACCGGCAGCAAGCACGCGGATCAAGTAGGTCAGGTCCTGCTCGGAGAAGCTGCCCTGGATGATGCCTTGCTTGCCGATCTGGCTGTTCAGCCGCGGCGCGGAATACACCTCGCCGTCAAGCACGATGGCCATGGGCTCGCCGACGTGCCGGCCGGTGAGGGCGGACATCTTGGAGCCGCCGTTGTCATCGAGACGGAAGGACACGGCGGGCCGACCGAACTCATCCACCGTGCGGAACGTGGCGTCGATCGACCACGGATCGCCCGGCTTGTGCGTCATGCTCGCCACTTCGGTGGTGTAGAGCAGCAGGTAATAGCGGCCATCGTACTCCGCGCCGGCAAGATCGCGAGCCCGGAAGAAGCCCACGGGGTCAGCGCGCAGCGCTTCAAGCTGCGGCTCCTTCTCGTAGAACTGTTTGAGGTCGTTGATGGCGAACCAGCGTGCGACGGGCGAATCAACACCGGCCGGGCCGCGTTCCTGCAACTGCTTGCGGAGATCGTCCACGTTCACGCCGACCGCGGAGCTTGGGCGCACCGCGATGTGGAAGTCGAGCACGCCGGCGCCGCGGAGCAGACGCAGCAGATCTTCGGGGTCATCCAAACCCTTGCGGATGCTGGTGTAGGCGTCATAAGCCTGAACGAGCTGGTCGATTTCGTCGGCGACGTTCGGGAACTGCGCCTTGAGCAAATTGACTTCTGTCTCGCGAGCGCTGGGCCCGAGCACTTCCTTGTGCGTCACGGGATCGACGACCGGCTTGCCATCGGGCCCAATCTGCGGCTCCGGCTTGGTGGGTCGCATCACCGCCTGCACCAGCCGGCGCTCGTCGATCGACATCTTCAGCGTGGCGTCGAGTTCCTTCTCGAAATTGAACTCCGCTTCGGCGACCGCCTGTTGCAGCTTGGCGAGTTCGGTGGGGTCGATGTCCTGACCTTCGACGGCGTCGAGGGCCGCGCGGGCTTCAAGCTGTTTGTCGTGAGCAAGCTGCAGGCGGGTGAGCTGCGCGACGCGAGCGCCGCCCTTGCTGGTGTCGCCGCCGAATCGCTCCACGGCTTTGCCTTCGCGCAAGGCCTGGCTCAATTCGGTCGAGGGAATGCGAACATCTCGAACGATCTCCGCCAGCAGATCTTCGTAATGCCGGCGGGCGGCGAGCACGTCCTCGCTCGGCAGCGGCATCACGATCTCCACGCGGTCACGACCTTGCGCCTGCACGGAGATGTCGAGCACGCCGTTGGGGTTCACACGGTTCTTGATGACCGTGATCACCTGCGACATGATCGACTGCCAGTCGTCACCTTCATTGATGTTGACCTGCATGACGACGCTGACGCCGCCCTGCAGATCTTTGCCGAGGTGAATGCGCTCCTTGGGCGGGTACGCCATGAGGATGCAGAGCGCGGTGATGACGAGGATGACGAGGACGCGGAGCCAGATCTTGTTCTTCATGTCGAATGGTCCGTGCGCACGGGGCGCGGCGAGCTGTTCAGCGAGCGGACTCCTCCAGCTCCGAGCGGGATGCGGGCACTGCGAGCTTGTCGTTGTCGCCGTCCAAAACCTGCTGCACGGCGGAGCGGGCAAATGTGATGCGGGTGTTGGTTGATTCGTCAACCTTCAGCACGATGGTGTTGTCCTTCACGTCGACGACGGAGCCGATGACGCCGCCGATCGTCTGCACGCGGTCGTGCTTACGGATGGCGGTGAGCATGGCCTCGCGCTTCTTTCGGTCGCGGCGGGTGGCGAGGATGCTGAAAAGGATCATGCCGCCCAGCAGCACGATCATCATGATGAAGAACTGGCCGCCCATGGGCGAGGAGCCGCTTGGGGGCGCCGCGCCGGAACCGCCGGAGCCGCTTGCCGAGCCGTCCACCGCCTGCTTCGCTTCACCAGGCGCGGGCGGCGGTCCTCCGCCTTCCTGGCCAAGCAGGAAGAGCGGCAGTTGTTCAGGATGATCCATCAGCATGAAGCAAAGTCCTTCCCGCGACTGCGGGATGCATTCCAACCAGGCGTCCAGCGCTTCGGCAGCCCAAGGCAACGCGCGCCCGGCTGATCCATCACACCGCGGTGGCGCGGGGCCCGGCTCCCGGCAGCATGCCTCTAACGGAGCGGACCGAGCACGGGCCACCGTGCCTCAAGCAAAGACCAGGAATCTTCGCTGATCGCCTCGCGGATGTCCAGCATGAGGCGTTGGTAGTGGCGGATGTTATGCATACTGACCAGAATCGGCCCCAGCATTTCCCCCGCCATGAAGAGATGCCGCAGGTAGGCCCGCGAAAATCCGCCTCGGCACGCCGGGCAGTCGCAATCCGCCTCAAGAACCGCAAGATCCGCCCGGTGGCTGGCATTGCGCAGGTGCACCCGGCCGGTGCGTGTGAATGCGTTCGCGTTTCGGCCGTTCCGCGTGGGCAGTACGCAATCAAACATGTCCACCCCGGCCCGCACGGCAGCGACGATGTCCCGCTCATACCCGACGCCCATCAGATACCGCGGCTTGTCGGCCGGCATGCGCGGGGCCGTGAACTCCACCACCGCTCGAATCTGCTCCGGCGTTTCGCCCACCGCCACGCCGCCGATCGCATAGCCCGGCAGCTCGATGTTGCAAATCGCTTCGACGGACGCCGCGCGAAGGTCGAGATCCGTGCCGCCCTGCACGATGCCGAAGAGCGACTGTTCGTCCGGCCGCCGATGCGCCGCCTTCGATCGCTCAAGCCAGCGAATGGTGCGTTCGTGCGCCTCGCGCAATCGCGCCGTGTACTTCGCCGCATCAACCTTCACACGCCGCGCCGGCCCGCCACTCGGTGCCTCGCTGCCTTGATGCCTTGATGCCTCGCTGCCGTCCCTCGGTGCCTCACCGCCGCCGTCCTCCGCCGCCGCCGCACAATCATCAAACGCCATGATGATGTCCGCGCCCAGCAGGTTCTGCACTTCAATCGATCGTTCGGGCGAGAGGTGAACCATCGAGCCATCGACGATGGAGCGAAACGTCACGCCGTCGTCGGTGAGCACGTTGATGTCAGCCATTGAAAAGGCCTGGTAGCCGCCGGAGTCAGTGAGGATCGGCCCGTCCCATCGCATGAACGTGTGCAGCCCGCCGAGTTCGCCGATGAGTTCCGCGGTGGGGCGCAGCATGAGGTGGTAGGCGTTGCCGAGAATGATCTCCGCGCCGAGATCGCGCAGCGCCGCAGGGAGCACGCCTTTGACGGAAGCGCGCGTGCCGACGGGCATAAACGCAGGCGTGTGGAACGAGCCATGCCGCGTGGTCACCACGCCCAGCCGCGCTCCGCAGCTTGGCGAACGATGCGTGATCGTGAATTGCAGCGGCGCGCTCATTCGCGCGATGCTTCCTTGAGAATCTGCCGCTCGCGCTCGGTCAGGCTCTGCAATCCGCTCTCGTGCACCTTGGCGAGAATGCGATCGACTTCCGCGCTGTCGCGCGGTCTTCCGCTCGGAGCCGCGCGCGGCGCCGCTTTCTTGCCGCGATAGTGATGCGACGTCGGATCGAGCCAGCCGAGGACATCAAAGAAGCCGTGCAGATGATGTTGCCGGCGGATGAAGTAAAAGCCTGCGATCGCGCCGCCCAAGTGCCCCGCTTCGCCGCCTGCGTTCTGGCCGCCCATGATGACCGTCCACAGCGCGATCACCACCAGTGCATACGCCAGCGTGCGCAGCTGCATGGGAATGAAGAAGAAGAGCAGCACGACGGCGCGCGGCGCGACATACGCCCCCGCCATCAGCACGCCGAACACGCCCGCCGACGCCCCGACCAGCGGCGTGTGCGGACTGTTGAACAGCAACCCGGGAATGCGCACCGGCTCCGACGCGAACATTGACACCACGATGCCGCCCAGGTTGAGCAGCGTGTACATCAGCGCGCCGCAAATGCCGCACAGCAGGTAGAACGCGAGATATCGCTTGGCGCCGAGTTTGTGCTCAATGAGGGAGCCGAAGAAGTAGAGCCCCATCATGTTGAAGAGCAGGTGCCAGATGTTCGCGTGCAAAAACTGGAAGCCGATGAATCGCCAGAATTCCACCTTGAAAAACCCGCGATACGTCGAAAAATGCAGGTATTTCGACAGCAGCGGCATGAAAAACACGTTCTGTTTCGCCACCGGCCTCGTGAGGTCCACCGGCGCGTACAAAAACTGCTCGCCCTCAAGCGGACGACCCGCATACGCCTGCGTCACGAAGATGTCGCCCGGCACCAGCGCTCCGATGTCGTATTGATCGAAGTTCTTCACCAGCGGCTGGATGTCGCCCGGCACCGGTTGCGGCGGCGTGAACGAATCCACAGCGAACACCGCCACGCACAGCACGATGATCCACGTGTTCGCCGACCACATGCGCATCGCGCCGAGGAAACCGCCGTTGCCGCCCGGGCCGCGCATGCCCTCATCGCGAATGTAATGTCGGTCGTAGATGCCCATGCGCTTCGTGCGTCCTCACTTGGTGATGCTGCGGTCGCCGAACATGGAAAGGTCCGGATTCTAGTGGCTGCCGCGCCCGCGCTCCGTGGCCCGTCGAAGCAGCTTCCTTTCGCCGCTGGTCAGGCTCTCCATGCCGGTCGCCTTGATCTTGGCCAGAATGCGGTCCACTTCCGCCGCCTCCTTTTGCCGGGCCGCTTCCTCCCGTTCGCGCCTGCGATCACGCCGCGCCGGCTTCTCTTCTTCGGAATCTTCGCCGCGGCGTGTGAGATATTCCTCCGCTTCGAAGCCGAGCATCGAGTTCGTGAACTCAAGCTGCTTCAGCGTGATGTAGCACGTCAGGCCGCCGAAAATCGCAATGCCGACGAGCATCCAGCGCCCGATCACCGCACCGAACACGCCCAGCAGCACCGCGCCCACGAACCCGATGCGCACCGCCACGCGCATCGACGTCGCATACCCAAACCGAGGCCACAACGCCGCCTGCAACAACCGCCCGCCATCCAGCGGGAACGTCGGCAGCAGATTGAACAAAAGCAGCACGAAACTGATCGCATTCAAGAAATACAGCGTGACCGCCAGCCACGAATCGAGCACCGCGGGCTCCGCAAAGATCGGGCTCCACATGTCGAACGGGTTCGGGATCGCCACGCGCCACCACACGCCGGTCATCACGCCAAGCGCCGCTCCGCACACAGCGCAAATCACCACATTCACCAGCGGTCCGCCTGCCGCCGTGATGAAATGCGAACGCGCGCTGTGCTCCGGCCGGCATGCCGCCAATCCGCCCAGCGGCCACATCAGAATCTCATCCGCCACGCCGTCGGTCATTCTGCACGCGATGCAGTGGCCAAACTCGTGAAGCAACACGACGACGAACAAACACCCGAGCAGCAGCGCCATGATGCCAAACCCCACGGGCGGCGCTTCCTTCGACGGGCTGTACGTCGCGCGCAGCAGCTCGATCACGATGTAAATGATGAACACGATGTGCAGGCGAACATCGATGCCCGCCACGCGGAACAGGCGAAGCGACCACGACATCGGGTTGTCGAACGATGGCCGAAGCCCATGCCAGTCGCCGCCGTACCCCTGGCGCGACGGTTGATCGCCGAAGTCCTCGGAATCGCGGCGACCAAACATCATGGTGAAGTCGTCTCGCGCTGCCGAAGCCACATCAAAAGCGCCGCGATCGTCTTGCCGTCTCGAATCCGCCCGTCCTTGGCCATCGCCAGCGCCTCGCGCACCGTCACCACGTCAACCGTGATCTGCTCGTCTTCTTCCAGATCCTGCCCGACATGCGTGATATTCGACGCATGGAACACGTGCATCAACTCGTCGCAAAAGCCGGGCGAGGTGTAGAACGTCCCGAGCGGCTCAACGGTCGCAGCGCGGTACCCCGTTTCCTCTTCCAGTTCCCGCGCCGCGGCATCACGAGGCGATTCGCCGCGCTCCAGCTTCCCTGCCGGGAACTCCAGCATCCACGCCCCCACCGCCACGCGAAAATTGCGCACGAAGAGCAATCGCTCCCCATCCAGCGGCGCGACGATCAGCACCGCGCCGGGATGGCGAACGATCTCGCGCTGATGCGTGATGCCGTTTTCATTGGCGATCGTGAGCTGCTCTACCCGCACCAGCGGGCCGACGTGCACGGTTTCGGTTGCGACGGTGGTAAACATGATGGTGATGCGGCTGCTGCTGGCCGCGCGGCGACATGCGGACGATCGCGATTATATGCTTGCGTGCATGGCCGAGGCATCCAACCAGCCCGGGAGCAGCGACGCCATTGTGCGCCTGGTGAATGTCTCGAAGCAATTCGGCTCGCAGCCCGTGCTCCGCAACATCTCGCTCGATTTCCCCAAAGGGCAGTGCACCGTTGTCATGGGCCCGAGCGGTTGCGGCAAGACCGTGATGATCAAACACATCGTCGGCCTGCACCGCCCCACATCAGGCGAAGTGTGGTTCGAAGGCCGTCGCATCGACAACCTCTCCGAAGCGGAACTCGGCGAAGTGCGCAAGCGCATCGGCTTCCTCTTCCAGATGGGCGCGCTGTTCGACTCCATGTCGCTTCGTGACAACGTGGCGTTTCCGATGGTGGAACACGCCGCCGCGTCGCCGGAGGAACGGGGCAAGCGCGTGGAAGAAGTCGTGCGCATGGTCGGGCTGATCCGCTCGATCGACAAAATGCCTGCGGAGCTCTCCGGCGGGCAGAAGAAACGGGCGGCATTGGCCCGCGCCATCGTGCTGAACCCCACGCTCATCCTGTACGATGAGCCCACCACGGGCCTCGACCCCATCCGCGCCGCGGTCATTGACGAACTGATCCTCAAGCTCCAGCGGGAACTGCACGTGACCAGCATCGTCGTGACGCACGATCTCACCAGCGCGTTCCGCATTGCGGATCGAATGGTCATGCTGCACGAAGGTTCCGTCCTCGCGCAGGGCACGCCGGACGACATTCGCAACTCCGATGATCCAGTCGTCCATCGCTTCATGGCCGGCGAAGCGTCGCCGGAAGAACTTGCGGAAATCAGCGGCACGAATGCCGACGAACCGGCGCTTGCCCGGCAAACCAACGGGGACGATGCACCATGAGCGAAGCCGGTCGCAACTTCTTCGTCGGCGCGGCATCCATCATCGGCCTGCTCGGCGTCGTGCTGCTGCTCATCCTCTTCGGCGAGTTCGATCGCGTTCTGCAACCGCGCTACGAAGTGACGATCATCCTGAATGACGCTGCGGGTCTGATGAACGGCAGCCCGGTGACCCTCAACGGCGTGCCGGTGGGCATTGTCGATCGCGTGGTGCTTGAACCCGACGACACTTCGCCGGTGCGCGCCGTCGCCATGATCGATCAGCACATCGAGATTCCCAAGCCTGCAACCGCAAGTGTGCTGGTGTCGATGCTCGGCGGCCGCTCCACGCTGCAGATTGATGCCGAGTTCGGGCCGAACGTGCTCGAGAAATTTGCTCGCGACGGGTCGGCGGTCATTCACGGCACCTATCTCCCGATGATGCAGGAGCTTGCCAACACGCTCTCGCTGCAGATGCAGCCGATCTTCGACACCTTTGAGGACTTTGGCGAGTTCGCGGAGACGTATTCCGAGCTTGGCAAGAACCTCAACGAACTCGTGAAACCTGCAGACGGCGAAGGCAACCTGCGCGAAGTGATGCTGCGACTTACGCAGACGCTGGACCAGGTGTCCGAAGCCATCACGCTGGCGAAGGAATGGCTCGGCGACGAACAGATGCGGGGCGACATGCGCCAAGCCGTGGCCAGCGCGAAAGAGTTGCTCACCAAATCATCCGAAGCGGTGGACCAGTTCACCACGCTGGCAGGCAACCTTGATGCCCGCACCGATGAAGTCGCAAGCCGCCTCGTCGTTGTCTCCGATGAACTCGCCAAGATGCTCGAAGAAGTGAACGGCCTCGTGACCCGCACCAAAAACGGCGAAGGCACGCTCGGCATGCTCATCACCAACCCGGACCTCTACCGCTCCCTCCAGGACGCCGCCACCCGACTCGAACAAGCCCTCCGCGAAGCACAACTCCTCATCCAGAAACTGCGCGAAGAGGGTGTGAACATCAAGCTGTAAGAGTTCGACCGGCTAACGGCTGATAGCGCGTAGGGTGGGCACCGCCCACCGGGAACGTGCAGCAGCGCGTATGGTGGGCACCGCCCACCGCGAACGTGCAACAACGCCCGACACCGCCCGGGGGCGCCGATTACACAATGACGTTCCGCACACATTGCCCTTCGGGCCAATGTGTGGCACCCCGATGCTTGCTGACGGCTGACCGCTTCTCGGACGTTCCGTTCAAACCACCAATGCCACAAACGACTTGAATGAACGCTCCGTCCGCGCCGACGGACAATGCGTCGGCTTGAACCAACGGCTCGTACAAACCGATGGACGGCTCGTACAAGCAAACGAGCGCCGCGTCGGCTTGAACGGACGGCCCGTACAAACAAACGCGTGCTGTGTCGGTTTGAACGGACGCTTCGTTCGCGCGAACCAAAGCTCCGTTCAAACCGACGCACGGCAAAACCGTGAGAACGAACGGCGCATTCGCGCCCCCGGATGATGGAGTTGCGCTGCGCTGCCCTTGCGCGTGTGGAGCGATAACTTCACATTGCCGAATGACGCGTGGCGCACGTCGCATTCCAAGCTCGGATTCTGCATTGACACTCATATTCGCCGTGGGCGAAAATGCCCGTTTGCGGTCCTTCATCTAAATTCGCCGTCTTTTCCCCGCTCAGGCGGAAGCATGCGCGTCTACCTAACCAAATCTGAATTGGAAACTGTGGCCGGCCAGCAGTTGCTTGATTTAGCGGTGCGCATCGCAAGTGATGGCGTGCTCGATATCGCAGAGATCAAAATGCTGCGAGACTGGCTTCGCGCCAACAAAGACAATGAATACGTTGCTGCCATCAACTACTTGAGTGAGATCATGACTCGGATCGCAGCAGATGGAGTCATTGACCGCGATGAGATGATGGAACTGTTTCTGGCGATTGAACGTGTAGTCCCGACTTCTCAAAGGCAGCCGATTACTCGCGCCAGAAAGGCACGTGAAGCTGCGCGCCGAACGCGCATCAAGGCGGCTCGACAACTTCAACGAGAGAAGGAACGAGAGGCGAGAGAGCAGCGCCGGCAAGAAGAGCAGGCGCGGCGGATGCGATTGCGACACGCCTTTGCCAAGGTCGCCGGAGTGACTTTTCCAAACCGCGACGGTTCCGAGCGTCAAGAGATTATCAAGCAGTGCAAAGTCGGTGAAACACTTGTGTTCCGACATGATGCGAACAGCAGATACAGCACCTTTGCTATGCAGGTTCTCCGAAAGAATGGGAGGCAGCTCGGGCATGTGCCGGAGTATTTTGCAGAACAAATGTGCAATGAGCTGGAATCCGGCAATCGCGTGATTGGCGTAATCAAGGACCTGACCGGCGGCACATGGGAGAAGCCTATACGCGGCGTCAATTTCCTCACGATCTTCGCTGCGAGTGACGTTTCCCTTCAAGAACTCGAGCAATACGTCAACCGGATTTTTGCGGAGGAGAATCAATCGAATCGTCCAGCCTACGTCTCACTTGGAGGGGTGTTCCAAATGCAGCGCCGGAAACCCTGGTGGAAGTTTTGGTAAAGCGCGAGAACCGGGGTGCCGTCGTTTGTAGCGACCCCACAACCACGTGGCCTTCCGCTGCGCTTCAGACCGCGGCACCCGCTGTGCGCGGCGATGCGCCGGGTGCCACACATCAGCCGCCGCTCGGGGCGGTGATGTGTGCAGACCGGAAGGCGACGACAATCGCGGGTTGTGATACCGATCGCACAACGACGTTCCGCACACATTGCCCTTCGGGTCAATGTGTGGCACCCAAGGATGCGCCGTGACGGTGGGCAATGCCCACCCTACTGCGTCACCGCTCTCCTCTGTGCTCTCCGCGTCTCCGTGGTTTCAATCCGAAGGGACGTTCCCTGGATTCCCGCTTGCGCGGGAATGACGAGCAAACGGCGACTTGCGCGAGAAGGACGTGACACGAGCAAGCCGGGTGCCACACATCAGCCGCCGCTCGGGGCGGTGATGTGTGCCGATCGCACAGCGACGACAAACGCGGGCTGTGATACCGATCGCACAATGACGCTCCGCACACATTGCCCTTCGGGTCAATGTGTGGCACCCAACGATGCGCCGTGACGGTGGGCAGTGCCCACTCTACTGCGTCACCGCTCTCCTCTGTGCTCTCCGCGTCTCCGTGGTTTCATTCCGAAGGGACGTTCCCTGGATTCCCGCTTGCGCGGGAATGACATCACACGAGCAAGCGGCGGGCTGTGCGGGAATGACGGCGTGCGCGGGAATGACGACAGAAAAAAGCTCCGCGCCTGTGAGCGCGGAGCTGATCATGTGATTGGAAAACCGGCGTGTCGATCACTCATCACTGCAGCAGCACCGTGATCTCAACCCGCCGGCTTTGCTGCTTGTTGCCCTTGGGTTGATCGGGGCCGAAGCTGGCGAGGTAGATGCGGTTGGACGCGACGCCCTTGGAGATGAGGTATTCGCGCACAGCGTACGCGCGCTCGAAGCCGAGGTGGTAGTTGCTCTTGTGGCCGGACTTCTTGATCGGGTCCGAATCCGTGTGGCCTTCGATGCGGATCGAGTGGCCGGCGTACGTCGAGTTGAGCACGCTGGCGACGGAATCGAGCGACTTCTTGGCGGAGGACTTGAGGGTGGCGCGGCCGGAGTCGAAGAGCACGTCGCCTTCGACGCTGGCGGTCACTTCGCCGACGCCTGTCTGGCCGGTGACGCCTTCGATGCCTTCGAAGCCGGTGAGGCCACCGCCCGCGCCGGGGCCGCGGTTCTTCATCTCGGCGAGTTGCATGGATTTATCGCGGAGTTCCGCGTTGGCCGCTTCGAGCGCGGCGTTGCGATCGCTAAGCTGCGAACGCAGGCTCTCATTCTCCTGCGCCAGCAATGCGTTTTCCGATTTCAGCTTGTTGTTGCAGCCGCCCATCAGGGCCGCGGACACAAGCACCAAAACCAGCCCGGTGCAGCGGTTCACGCGCATGACATGCCGTCCTTTTCCTATGACCTGCAGACTCCATCCCAGAGCTTCCACGACAGAAGCCCGGTCATGTGCGGAATTGGAACGTATGGCGGTCGAAAAGTCCAGAGGGTTGTGCGCGTTTGGATGGCGCGGCGTTTGAATTCGCCATGGATTTCCTTGCCGCGTCGTCCGGGTTCATCAGCCCCGGCTTGGGCATGGGAACGGTGTGGAGCATGAAATCCCAAAGCTGGTTCACCGCGGGCCGGCCGAGCATGAGGACAAGCGTCGCCGCGGCGAGATACGGGCCGAATGGCAGTTCCCGCCGGCCGCTCCTAATGAGCTTCCCCAGGCTGGTGGAGAACAGGAGCCAGCCGATCGCCATGAACGGGGCGAGGAAGAAGATGAGGAGCGAATCGAACCAGCCCAGAACGGCCCCGATGGAGGCGAGCAGGTGGACATCGCCGATGCCCATCGCCTCCCGGCCGAAGGCGAGCGTGCCGAGGATTCGCACCGCCCAGACGATGCCGCCGCCCACCAGATAGCCGAGCATCGGGCCGGTGAGCGCCTGAATGACGCGTGGCGGAGGGTCATCGGGCATCGCGCCGGCCAGCATGACGCCAACGGCGAGGCCGATGATGCACGGCGCGAGATATTTCACCTCCACCCACACTTCACGGCGAGCGTGGGGATAGTCGCCAAGCGTTTCGCCTTCCTTCACATACTCGTGGTAATCCGCAAAGCTGCGTTTGATCGTGCCGCGGGCCAGCATCGCCAGCGAGACGAGGATGCCGAGCAGCCCGCCGGCGGAGACGACGAACGCCGCCCAGCCGCCCGTCGGGATCGGCCAGGCGTACATCGTGGCTGCGGTCGCGGGCATGAACGCCTGCATGAGATAGGCCGCAAAGCCCGTGAAGACGACGACGTTGGGGATGGACAGCGGAATCGTGAACGTGCGTGCATCGATGAGCGTGACGGCCACCAGCGATGCCAGCAGCACGAGCCACGCAATGAACGCCGGCAGCGCTCGCAATGCGCCGGAATAGAACCAGAAGTCGCCGCCCACATCGCCCCAGAACGGCGTGCTCGGCCGCACCGCAAAGAGTAGCAGATACAGCGCCGTCCACGCGAGAGCCATGAAGAGTTCGACGAGCATGTATTCAATGCTCACGCGCGCTCCGCACACCCTGCACTTGCCGCGCACCAGCATCCAACCGAAGATCGGCAGGTTCTCACGGAAGAAGCGAAGCTGCACGCCGCATGATGAGCATCGGCTGGGCGGGTTGATGATGCTCATGCCCAGCGGCAGGCGATACACGACGACGTTGATGAAGCTGCCCACAATCGCGCCGAACCAGAACACGAAGACGGCAACGGGCACGTGCTGGATGAACCAGTAGCTCGGCATGGCGCAAACGGCGTGCGGGGTCGCCGTGATGTTCACTCGCTGGATGTGTTTCCCTTGCCGGGATTCTTGCGCTCTGCGTCACCGAGCGACGCCAGCGTCACTTTCTTGACATGCTGCTCGGCCACATCGATGAGCGCCCGGCAACGCTGGATGAGCGCGGCCCCGCGCTTGTACGACTCCAGGCTCTCTTCGAGACCGATCTGACCTTCCTCGATGCGCTCGATGATCGCTTCAAGTTCGCCCACGGCTTCCTCGTAGGTGAGCTTTTCAACGGGCGTTTCCTTGCGCATCTTCGCCTCCATGACGGGTCGCAATGTACGCTTAGCCGCGGAAGAGGTCCAACTGATCAGGCGCCGGGCCGCCCTTCGCGGGCTTCTTGCTGCGCGGCGAGAGGCGCGGCTTGGCGACCGGGGCGGCGCGATGGTCCACCACTTCCGAGGCGATCACGCCGTCAAGCACGCGCGTTTCCAGTCGCTCCCCCGATTTCACATCCGCAAGCGAACGCACCACGGTGCCATCGCGCTTCTGCGTGATTGAAAAGCCGCGCTGCAGCACCTGCGCTGGATCAATGGCGGCGAGCATGCGCTGGTGACCATCAAGCTGCTGCCGGGCGCTTGCGAGACGTGTTTCGATGGCGCGGTGCAGTTCGGTGCCCAGCCGGTCGATCACGTCGCGCTGCGCGATGCGCTGGCCGATCGCGCGGCTCAACCGATGGGCAAGGACCGCAAGGCGTTCGCGCCGCTGCGCCACCAGCGCGACGGGTCGCACCTTCTCAAGCCGGCCCGCCAATCGTTCGATGGCGACGTGGCGAATGTGCATCGCGCTCGCCATGGCCTGCTTCAAATGCCGCGTGCATTGCGTGGCGTGTTCGCGGGCGGCTTCGATTCGCCGGGTGACGAGCAGGTGCAGGCGCTTGGCGTGGTGCGTGAGCTGCTGGGCGAGATCCCGCGCGGATGGAATGAGGCGCATGATCGCCTGCGTGGGCGTGGAAGCTCGCACATCCGCCACGAGTTCGATGATCGTCGTGTCGGATTCATGCCCGATCGCTGCGACCACCGGCAAGGAGCAGGCGAACACAGCATCCGCCACGATGCGTTCATTGAACGCCCAGAGGTCTTCCTTCGATCCGCCGCCGCGCGTGACAAGGATGGCATCTACGCCGAGTTTGTCTTTGTGCCGATCGACGCCCCGAATGGCGCTCGCCACTTGCTCGGCAGCGCCATCGCCCTGCACGCGCACATCGATGAGCAGCAGATCAACGCCGCAGCATCGCTGCGATGCCGTCTTGGCGACATCCGACCACGCCGCGCTCTGCGCCGCGGTGATGACAGCAATGCGTCGCGGCAGCACGGGCAGCGGCTTTTTGCGCGCTTCGTCGAAGTAGCCGAGCTTCCGCAGTTCTTCGCACAGCGCTTTGAACTTGAGATCAAGCGCTCCCGCGCCGACGGGCTTGAGATCGCTGACATAAAGCTGCGTTCGCCCCTGCGGGCCGTAGTGGCTCAAGTGTCCCGTCGCCACGACTTCGTCGCCGTTTCCCGGCGTGAAGCCGAACTTCTTCGCGGCAGATGACCACGCCACGCAGTTGATGACCGCGTTCTCGTCCTTGAGTGAGAAGTACCAGTGACTCGCAGCGCTCAAGTTGCTCACTTCCCCCACCACGCGCAGCGGCGAAGGGATGCCTTCGAGCGTGGTGCGGATCAGCTCCGACACCTGCGACACCGTGAGCTGCTGGGCCTCGGCAGCGCTGGCGAATCGCTTCTGCTCGCGCTTCGCTGGCGCGGCGGGGTCGGGAGGCGGGCCTTGCATCTGCTCCGGCTTGAATGGCAGGCGGGACATGCGCCAAGCATGATATGGTGGCACGGGACGCGACACAGGCGTCGCGTCAGCCACGACGGTGGCACAGGCACGATGAATGCGCATGCCCACGAAGACTTCCATCGAGCTCACCACGGACCTTGCGCAGGTCGAAGGCATCGGTCCAGCCCGCGCCCGGCAGCTCAAGCAGATCGGCTTGCGATGCGTCGCTGATCTCATCGTGCACCTGCCATTGCGATACGAAGTGGAAGCGGCGGAGTCGACGATCGCGCAGGCGGGAATCGCCGTTGGCCCGAATCACGGCAGCAAAGCGCCCGCCACCGTTCGCGGCACGGTGACCTCAAAGAAGGAAGCACGCCGGCGGCAGCATCGCACGGAAGCGCTCATCGAAGACGGCACCGCGACGATGCAGCTCATCTGGTTCAACTCGCCGTGGATCGCAAACCGTCTCCACCCGGGGATGGACATCCGCGCGTGGGGCAACGCGGTGCGTCATGGCGACGCGCTGCAGATGATCAATCCCCGCTGGGAGGAAATCCCATCCGACGGCAACGGTGCGCCCGCCGACCGCGAGCCAACAATCCGGCCGATCTACCCAGCCGGCGAAAACGTGAAGTCGTACATGATCGAACAGGCGGTGCGCGCGGCGCTCGGCCCGGCGCTCGCCCTGCTGGATGACCATTTGCCGGATGACTACCGCAAGGAGCGAGCGCTGCCGACGCTGGCGGAGTCGTATCGCATGATGCATCAGCCGCGTGATCTTGATGAGACGAAGCAAGCGCGCCGGCGATTGGCGTTCGATGAACTTCTGCAACTGCAGCTCGCGGTGATGATGAAGCGCCGGCAACGCCGCGACATGCTGCACGCTCCGCAACTCAAGCTGACGAAGGAGATTGATCGGCGAATTCTCGCTCGCTTCCCCTTCACGCTCACCGATGCGCAGCAAGGCGTCGTGAAGGAAATCGCGGCGGAACTTCGAAACAAGGTGCCCATGAACCGGCTGGTGCAGGGCGACGTGGGCTCCGGCAAGACGGTGATCGCGCTCTACGCCATGCTGATGGCGGTGGCGTCGAAGCACCAGGCGGCGCTCATGGCCCCCACTGAAATTCTCGCTGAGCAGCACTATTCATCGATCACCGCCATGCTCACGGATTCGCGCGTGAACATTGAACTGCTCACGGGTTCGCTGAAACCGGCGCATCGTCGCGGCGTGCTGGCGCGGCTGGCGGCGGGCAAGATCGACATTCTGATCGGCACGCACGCGCTGCTCACGAAAGCTGTGTCGTTCAAGAGCCTTGCGGTCGTGGTGGTCGATGAGCAGCATCGCTTCGGCGTGCACCAGCGCGCCAGCATTCGCGCCAAGGCTGCCGAGAAGAACTCCGCGCCGCACACGCTGGTGATGACCGCCACGCCCATCCCGCGCACGCTTTCACTCACGTTGTTCGGCGATCTCGATGTCTCCACCATTCGCGAGATGCCGCCGGGACGCAAGCCGATCATCACGCGCGTCGTGCCGAGCACAAAGACGAACGATGTGTATCAGCACGTGCGCGATCGCATGACGAAAGGCGAACAGGCGTACATCGTCGTGCCGGTCGTCGAGGAATCCGATGCCGGGCTGAAAGATGTGAACTCGCATCTCAAAATCTTGAGCGAGGGATTTCTCAAGGGCATGCGGCTGGCCCCGATGCACGGCCGGCTGCCGCGCGAGGAGCGCGATGCGATCATGGCGAAGTTTCGCGCTCATGACCTTGATGCGATCGTCGCCACGACGGTAATTGAAGTTGGCGTCGACGTGCCCAATGCGTCCATCATGGTGATCGAGCACGCGGACCGATTCGGCCTGGCGCAGCTTCACCAGTTGCGCGGACGCATCGGCCGCGGCACACGCCGCAGTCTGTGCGTGCTGATTGCGGACCCGACGACGGAGGATGCGGAAAGGCGATTGGCGGCAATTGCGTCGACGACCGATGGATTCCAGATCGCCGAGAAGGACATGGAGATTCGCGGCTCGGGCGAAATCTTCGGCACGCGCCAATCAGGCGCGGCGCCGTTCCGCGTCGCGCAGTTGCCACATGATCTCGACCTGTTGCTGCTGGCGCGGCGTGATGCACAGGCGTGGATCGAGCGCGACCCCACGCTGTTCCGCAAGGACAACGCCCTCCTCCGCCGGCGCGTGCTCAAGGCGTACGGCGAAGAGTTTGGCTTGGGCGACGTGGCGTAAATGTCAACAAGTCAACAAGTCAACAAGTCAAAAGCGTCCGCGTTGTTTCACGCTTTGAGCGTTCCTTCGTTTGTCTTGCGATGGCTTCTTGTGCCTATCTGCACGACCCCCATTCGCCGAGGAGGAATGCGAGGTCGGCTGCGTCGACCACGCCGTCGCCCGGTGGCTGGAACGTCACGTTGCTGACCAGGTCGGCGATGCAAGTCGCGGCGCACTTCACGTCGCCGGGCAGCGTTCCCGCGCCCATGTACGCGCCGCCGACGGCTTCGCATTCGGATTCGAGGAGGGTGACCGCGTAGCCGTTGATGCAACAGGCACCGAGGCAATTGACGGTGCATGGCAGTTCGATGCACAGCGAAGCGTCGCATGTCGCCACCAGAGCGAGCGCCGCGGTTCCGCAGCTGACGGCGGAAATGAGCGCGCCGGTCACGCCATTTCCTCCGTCGTTGCCGTCGTCGATATTCGGCGGCGCGCCCGGCGCGGAGATTCCGCCTGCACCGCCTGCTCCTCCTGCGCCGCCGATGATGCTGACGGCTTCCAGTCCGACGATCTGCGAATTCGAGCACCAGATGCCCGCGCTCGCGCCGCCGCTGCCACCACCACCGCCGCCGCCGTGCCCGCCGTGACCACCATCGCCGCCGCGTCCACCAAGGGCGCCATTCGGCGTGAGTCCACCCGGTCCGCCGGAGCCGCCAAGCTGTCCTCGGCCGCCCGTACCACCGTTGCCGCCCTTCCCGCCTTGACCTCGCTGAATCTGCACGTGGTCCAACTGCACGGTGGAGCTGACCGCGAACACGCCGAAGCTGCCGCCACCGCCATGACCGAAGCTGCCGCCGAGTCCCGGGCATCCCCCCGCGCCGCCACCACCGCCACCTGCGCCGTACATATTGCTCGGCGAGTTGCATCCGCCGGCGCCGCCGCCACCGCCGCCCCCGCCGCCCGTCGTTCCCTGTGTTCCGCTCAACCCGTTCCCAGCGAGCCAGAAACCACCTACCAGGTTTCCCTGCGTGATGCTGCCGCCCGCGCCGCCCGATCCGTTGGTCACGCGACCAGGTTCGCCATCAGCACCGCCGACGCACGGGCCGCCTGGCGGACCGAATCCGCCGAAGATCCCGCCAGCTTGTGCGCCGTTTCCGCCGGGCGTGCCGCCGGTGGGATCAAGGAGAAACGGAAAGTCACAATCCTGGTCAGCGAGCCCGCCAGATCCACCCATGCCGCCGTTGGCAAGGGAACAGGAAGTGTTGATGCCCGGGTCGCCTGCAAGACCTCTGTTGGTGTCATTGCATGCGCCCCCCGATGCGCCATCGCCGCCCGCGCCGCCGTTCATCGCGAGTGTTGCGGTGAGCGACGGTGCATTGGCGCCCGCTGCGCCAGCCTGGCCGTCAGCGCCGTTGCCTGCGTCAATAACAATGTCGATGAGACTAAGCCGATTCGAGTTGAACACGTACACCGCGTACGAGCTTTTGCCGAAGAGCGACGGAGGTACGTTCGGCCCGATGATGATCAGGTTCGCCACCTGCGTGTAATCGGTGAGGCCTTCGGCTCGCATGGTCATCCACTGCGAGCTGACAGGATCAACGCCGCCGACGATCTGCACAGTGTGCTCGCGATCCGTGTATGGGCCTCGCGTCCAGGTGAAGTCATAGCCGCCATCAATGTTCACGCCGGACGCGACGTTGACGACTTCGTTGTAGGTGCCGGCCTGGACGAAGACGCACGTCGCGCCTTCGGCAACGGCGCGCGTGATTCCGAAGTTGATCGTCTGGCAAGGATCATCAGGCGTGAGGCCAGCCTTGGCGTGGTTGCTTCCCGTCTTCGCCACGAAAATGCCGCATGTTTCGCCTGCATCTGCTGGTGCCGCGGCGACCGCAAGAAACATCGATGCGATCGTCGCCATACCGGCACGCATGTGCTGACTCATTCCCCACCTCCACGAGTTGTTTCAACCCAGCCCCATCGTGACGGACGCCACCGCCAGCCGTCAAGACGTTGCCCCGCTAATCGTGCGCGTATTTCCGCAAATTTCAGCGGACTCGGCGAGGCGGGCGCCAAGCTATTACGATTGTCCCCATGTCCACCAACGCGCAGATCGCTGACCTCTTCGATGACATCGCGTCGGTGCTTGAACTGCTCGGCGAGAACCCGTTCCGCGTGGCGGCGAATGCGAAAGTGGCGCGCGTGCTCCGCGATTTGCCCGCCGATGTCGCCAGCATGCGCGATGACATCAAGAAGCTCACCTCGATCGACGGCATTGGCAAAGGCAGCGCCGAGAAGATCATCGAGTTTCTGACGACCGGCAAAATTCGCGAACGCGAGGAACTCGTCGCCAAAATTCCGCCCGGGCTGGTCCGCGTGCTCAACATCCCGGGCGTCGGACCAAAGACCGTGCGGCTGCTGTGGGAGAAAGGCGGCGTCACCGACCTTGAATCGCTCAAGGCGAAGCTGGACTCCGGCGAACTTGAGAAGTTGCCTCGCCTTGGCGCGAAAACCGTGCAGAACATTCGCGAAGCGCTCGAGTTCACCGCCAAGGGCGCGGAGCGCATCCGCATTGGCGAAGCGCTGCCCGTGGCCGAGCGAATCGTCGAGCACCTGCGCGGCTTGAAACTTCCAACGCGAATTGAATATTGCGGCTCGTTGCGTCGCGGCGCGGAGACGATTGGCGACATCGACGTTCTCGCCTCAACAAAAGACCCTGCGGCGCTCGCCAAGGCGTTCACAGAAATTCCGGGCGTTGTGAAAGTCCTCGCGTCCGGCGGTACGAAGGCATCCGTCCGTCTGGCGGAAGGCGTGCAGGTGGATCTTCGCATCGTTGACGATTCGTGCTTCGGCGCGGCGTTGCTCTATTTCACCGGCTCGAAAGAGCACAACATCGTGCTGCGCGAGCGCTCGATCAAAATGGGCTATCGGCTGAACGAATACGGCCTGTTCCCCGCAGCGAAGGAGGGCGAAGACGAAAACGTGCCGCCGCAGAAGCGCGGAATCAAACCCGTCGCCGGCAAGACGGAAGAATCGGTTTATAAGAAGCTTGGCCTGCCGTTCATTCCGCCGGAGCTGCGCGAAAACCGCGGCGAGTTTGACGCGCCCCCGCCATCGCTCATCGAGATCACGGACATCAAAGCGGAACTGCACGCACATACGGTGGCGTCCGACGGCCGCATGACGATTGAAGAGCTTGCGGGCGAAGCGAAACGCCGGGGATTCCACACGGTCGCGGTAACGGATCACTCGAAGAGCAGCGTGCAGGCGAACGGTCTCTCGCCGGAGCGATTGCTGGCGCACATTCAGGCCGTGCGTGCCGCGGCCAAGAAGATTGACGGCATCACCGTTCTCGCCGGCAGCGAAGTGGACATACTCGTCTCCGGCAAGCTGGATTACGACGACGAACTGCTCGCGATGCTGGACATCGTGATCGCCTCGCCGCACGCGTCGCTTCGCCAGGAAGGCGCGATCGCGACCGAGCGGATTCTGAAAGCCATCCGCAACCCGTTCGTGCACATCATCGGCCACCCGACCGGCCGCATCATCGGCAAGCGTCCCGGTCTGCCGCTCGACATCCCGCAGATCGTCGCGGCGGCGAAGGAGCGCGATGTCGCGCTTGAAATCAACGCCAACTACCTGCGGCTGGACCTGCGCGACACGCACGTCAAGGCCGCGATCGACGCCGGCGTGAAGATTGCGATCGACACCGATGCGCACACGGATGACGACTTCGATCAATTGCGCTATGGCGTGCTCACGGCTCGTCGCGGCTGGGTAACGCCTGCAAGCTGCATCAACACGTGGCCGGCCGCCAAGCTGCACAAATGGCTGAAAACCAAGCGATGAACGAGATCATCCACGGCGATTGCCTGCAAGTGCTGCCCACGCTGCCGGACGCGTTTGCACGGCTGATTTACATCGACCCGCCGTTCAACACCGGCAAAACGCAGAAGCGCGAGCGCATTCGAGCCACGCACTCAACAAACGGCACGCGCACCGGCTTCGCGGGCCGTCGCTACTCGACCGAAAAAATCGCGAGCGCGCGATACCACGACGCCTTCAATGATTACCTCGCCTTCCTCATGCCGCGGATCGAAGCGTCGCTTCATTGCCTGACGCCCGATGGTTCGCTCTTCGTGCATCTGGATGCGCGCGAGGTGCATTACGTGAAGGTCGCGCTTGACACCCTGCTCGGCCGCGAGCGGTTCATGAACGAGATCATCTGGGCGTACGACTACGGCGGGCGGCCGCGCAACAAGTGGCCCGCGAAGCACGACACCATTCTGTGGTACGTGCGCGATCCCGAGCGTTATGTCTTCAACTACGACGCCATCGATCGCATCCCGTACATGGCGCCGGGGCTCGTCACGCCGGAGAAAGCGGCACGCGGCAAAACGCCGACGGATGTGTGGTGGCACACCATCGTGCCGACGAACAGCAAAGAAAAGACCGGCTATCCCACGCAAAAGCCGCTTGGCATCTTGCGACGCATCATCAATGTGCACACGAACCCCGGCGACACCGTGCTCGATTTCTTCGCAGGGAGCGGCACAGCGGGCGCGGCGGCGGCGGAGCTGGGTCGGCACTTCACGATGATCGATGAGAGCCGCGCAGCCATTCGCGTCATGCGAGGCCGACTGAAGAAGGTGACGCCGCGGATCTAGGCCGCTCGCGCGATATCATCTGATGATTCGCAGGCATAGTGGGGTCAATGCCGATGCGCGACGGCGAAAAGACAACCAGCTCGGCGACACGGCGTGACGAATCCACATTCAGCCGCGTGCTTCGCCGCAAACAGCGCCAAGGCAACATTGCCTTCATCATTGCGTTCCTTGCCTTCCTCCTGCCGTGGTTTCTCGTTCGCATCATCGACGTTTGGCGAGGCCGCACATTCAGCTGGAATGTCGATTGGCTTGATGTGCTGTTCCTTTCAGTTCCTCTGATCATCGTTATCGCATCGCTGTTCTTTCGACGCATACGAAACCGAACGATGGAACTCGTGCCGGCCCATGACGGCATGGTGTGTCCAGCTTGCGTCCTCGCGCTCTTGGGTGATTCCGGCGACGGCGTGCGAACGTGTCCCCGGTGTGAGCGGCAGTATGAGCCGGACCAGTTGCGCCGGTACTGGGATCTTTCGCTCACTGACCCGTTGGCGGCCGCTTCCACATGGTCGGACATGATGCGCTCGCAACCTCACGCCAAGCGCATCAGCATCACCGACATCCTGCGCTCATGGCGAGGCAAGCTGATCTGCATGCTCATCAGCGTCACGGCCATTTTCGTCATGACCGGCATCATCATGGCAGTGGTCATGGGCACCAGCGTGATTGCAGGCACGCTCTCGTACGTGCACATGTTTCCATTCATGGTGGGCATGTTCCTGTTCATGTCGGCGGCGAAGCGGCGTGAGGGCGCGACGGCGTACTGCGCGTCGTGCAAATATCAGATGCCGCCGGGCATATCGCGGACGACGATTGCGAACTGCCCCGAATGCGGCTCGCCGTGGAGTGAGATCGGCGGATTGATTCACGGCGAGGTGCGCCGCCGCCGTGGACCAATGATCGCCGGCGCAATATTGATCGTCCTAGGTGCGCTGCCAATGTTCTTCCCGGACACAGTCAGCACATGGCGCAGCAAGCTTCTGCCCGCAAGCGCGCTCATCAACGAGGTGACGGCACGCAACGCCGGATTCACATTCGGCGAGTGGGCGGAATTGAACACGCGCACGCTCACGGATCAGCAGCGCATCACGCTGGCCACAGGATTGCTCGATAAACGGCACGATGCGTTGTACCTCGGCAAGGACGAGAGCACATGGCTTGACCAGCAGATTGCGGCGGGCGCGCTGCCTGACGACTTGGTCGATCGGTACTACAACGAGTCGCTGGACATCTGGATCATCGCCCCGGAACGTGCGACGGTTGGCGAGGCGATGTCGCTGGCGATCGGCAGTCGATATCGAACCGGCCTTAGCAAAGGCCCTGTGCCGGTCGTGCTGGTGTCCGGCTTCTTTGTTGGCGATGAAACAACGCCGCGCGGCCGGCAGGATTCTTCGATCCACGGCATCATGCTCGGCCAGGTGCGACTGCAGGTGGGCGGACAGGATTCCGGGCCGGGCCAGGGCCCTGTCGTTCAACTTCCCGCAGAAGATGCAGGCCAGCTTCGCGTGCGGCTGGAGTGCTGGGTCGCGCACATTTCCGGCGGCAAGACGTCAGCCATTTCATGGCAGGAAGACGGCACACCCATCATGCCGAAGGGCGCGGTGCGAATGGATCGCCGCGTTGTTGAGCACGTGATTGAGATCACCGACTGATGCGATTGGCGTTCACCCTCCCTTGAGGGAGGGGGCCAGGGGGTGGGTGAGAAGGCAATCGCGAATCTGCGGCTCGAACGAACTTCGTGCCCACCATCGAAACGTGCATACGCGAGAACGCTGTGCTTGCTCACCCTCGAGCCCGATTGGCGGGTGGCATCCACCCGACGGCGGAGCCTGTGGCTAAACTTGGCCGCCATGTTTGAATCCCTCTCCGAACGCTTCGGCTCGCTGTTCCGCAATCTGTCGGGGCGCGGCCGAATCACCGAAGACAACGTCCGCGACGCCATGCGCGAAGTGCGCACTGCGCTGCTTGAAGCGGACGTGCACATCGACGTCGTCAAGAAGTTCGTCGACGACGTGATGCAGGACGCCGTCGGGCGCGAGGTGACGAAGAGCCTCAAGCCCGGCCAGGAAATGGTCGGCATCGTGCACGATCGGCTCGTCGCGCTGATGGGCGGCGAGGAAGAAGCGCCGGCGCCGATCATGTACGTCGATCCTCCGCCGACCATCGTGATGATGTGCGGCTTGCAGGGCTCCGGCAAGACGACGACGTGCGGCAAGCTGGCGGCGTATTTCAGGAAGCGGGCCAAGAGCGTGATGGTCGCGGCGGCTGACCTGCAGCGCCCCGCGGCTGTGGAGCAGCTTCGCATCGTCGCCGAGCAGGTGAACAAGGATGCGCCGGGCAGCGCCCGCGTGCTGTTCTACGGCGAGCCGGACAAGTGCGCGGAATACGGCAAAGCCGTGGGCGTCGCGGTCGGCGTGTGCCAGCGGGCGCTGCGCGAAGCGCGGGCGCAGCGCGTCGATGTGCTGATTCTCGATACGGCCGGCCGCCTGCACGTGAACGATGAATTGATGGGCGAGCTGCAGGCGGTCAATCGCGCGCTCAATCCCCATCAGATCTTCCTCGTCGTCGATTCGATGACGGGTCAGGACGCGGTCAACTCGGCCAAGGCGTTCCACGAGCGGCTGACGATCGACGGCGTGATCCTCACCAAGCTCGACAGCGACACACGCGGCGGCGCGGCCCTCTCCGTCAAGCAGATCACCGGCGCGCCGATCAAGTTCATCACCACCGGCGAGCGATTCGATGCGCTGGAAGAATTCCACGCGGAGCGCATGGCTGGGCGCATCCTCGGCATGGGTGACGTCGTGTCGCTCGTCGAGAAGGCGCAGCAGGAAGTGAGCGAAGAGGAAGCGGCGCGGCTTGCCGAGAAAATGGCGGAAGGCAAGCTGACGATGAACGACTTCCTCGATCAGCTGCGCTCGCTGCGTCGCATGGGGCCGATGAAGCAGTTGCTTGGGCTTCTGCCCGGCGTCGGCGCGGCGCTCAAGAACGTGGAGATCGATGAGTCGCAGCTCAATCGCCTCGAGGGCATCGTGCATTCGATGACCAAGGAAGAGCGCGAAGACATCAGCCTTCTCAACAAGTCGCGCATCAAGCGGATTGCGAAAGGCTCGGGCACGCAGCCGGCGGATGTCAACAAGCTCACCAAGCAATTCGAGATGATGCAGAAGATGACGCGGCAGATCTCGGGCAAAGGCATGATGGGAAAGATGAAAGCCATGCGCGAGATTGCGAGTTCCGGCGACACGATGATGCCGGGCCTCAAGAACATGCCCGGCTTCGGCGGCAAAGGCTCAACGCGCACCGAAAGCATCAAGAGCAGGTTCAAGCAGCGCAAGCGGCGGTGAACGCAATCACTAGTGTCACTGCGGTCGTCGCTGCAGGGTGGGCATTGCCCACCGCTGGTGGCACTATCGCGCCGAACCCGGTGGGCGACGCCCACCTTTCGTGGAGGTTGTCATGCGAATCGACGTGACTCACGAACAAATCCGCAAAGCGTTTGATGCGGTGAAGCACGATCCATCACTCGCGGAATCCCGTGCCGTGGTGGAGCGCGGCGGATTGCCTGCGGAGATGATCCAGGCGATGTGCCTGCGGCCGGAGCTGCTCGTTGCGTTCGCCGGCTTCGGCAACAGCGTGTATCCCGGCGGGCTTGTTGAGCGGCGCGTGAAGGAACTCGTCATCATCGAGTCGTCCCGCCGCAATCAATGCCAGTTCTGCACGCAATCGCACCTCGCGCTTGTGAGTATGATCAAGCTCATCGATGAGCCCTTCAGGCTGCTCGACGACATCAGCACACTCAACGACCGAGAGCGGCTGGCGGTGGAATACACCCGCGCCATGATGACGGATTCCAACCGCGTGCCGGATGCGCTCTTCGCCGAGCTGCGGCGCCACTATTCCGATGCGGAAATTGTCGAGCTGACGTTCTGCATCGGCTTCATCAACATGCTCAACATGTTCAACAACGCGCTTGAGGTGCGCTACAACGGCGAGTATGAGAAATAGGCCTCGGGCTATGGGCTATGGGCGTTGAGCCAGACATCCCCCTTGTCGGGTGCCACACATCAGCCGCCGCTTTGGGCGGTGATGTGTGAGGACACGAAGATGGCGCTCGAAACCGACTCCCCCGATCGCTCGCACAGCTTCGAACCTGCAAGTGGGATAGGATTCTCTCATGGTGAACCGGCAAGTACGATCGCAACTCGCTCTTGGGCTTCGCCGCCTCGCGTCGGGTCGGATCACGAACGACGAGTATGAGGACCTCTGCTGCGATGCGGACGCACGTACAAATGATCCAGCGTTGAGCGAGCTGTTTACCTACGGGTGGCTGCATTACGACGATTTGCGCCGCCACAAGCTCCGCGGCCGCGATGCTCTTTCGCGTGAACAGCGCGCCGCCATGGCGCGGGTCGTGCTCTTCCTCACCACCGATCAGGAATATGTGCACGGCGATGTCGTGAGCAGCGCCACAGGGTATGGAAGACCCATACCCATACGCGGTTGTCTGGCAGTGATTGCACTCGCTGCTGGCTTCGGCCTCTATACCTTTGTCGCGATGAACACATTCATCCTGGGCTTTATTCTCGTCGTGATCGTCGCTGCGTTTGCATACAAGTTGATCGGCGTGGTGCGCAGCCGACGGGATCGACAGCAAGGAAACCCATCGGCACCGGCGATCGAAGCCACCTTCTGGCCGTTCATCGATCATCGCGCATCAATGGAATCGTTCCAATTCTGGCCGTTTGCGAGCAAAGAATCGTACCAGCATGCGTTGGCACATCCGCCCTTTCTCAGCGGTCGGCGTACGCCGTAATGTGCGCTCACGCCGCGATCGCCATGCTCGTCGGCTTCGACCATTTCCCCGGCTCGCCCGTCGGCGAGATCCAGCGTGTCCAGTACACCGCCTGCCTGCCATTGTTCCGCTCGATGTGCTCGACGATGATCGGGTTCTTCGTGAAGAGACCAACCTCGCGGGCCGTCTCCAGCGGCTGCGTCTTGCCCTCGCCGATCGCCATGTACAGTTGAATGAACGCAGCGCCGGGCGGCTTGCCCTTCGCGCTGCCGGCCTCCACCTTCACGCGGCCCTTCTTCATCACCGGCTCATCGACGTCCGCGAACTTGAGCGTGTGCCTCCCCTGCTGCGCCATCACCGCCTTGATCTGCGGCACGCGCTTCGGCACGCGAATCTTCGTGCGCTTCGGATTGTTCAGCTTGATGCCGATGGCGAGCTTGTCGCCCTTCGTGACGCCCGGATCGTTCTTGATGCTGTTGTAGAAGATGGAATGAAGCGACTCCGCCGCCTTCCGCGCCGTGTTCTTCGCGCGCACCAGCGCCGGCGAGCGGCTGCCCTTCACCGCTTTGCACGCCACGGCATACGCTTTCAGATACGCGCGGATCGTCGCCACGATCTCGGCTGCATCAAGTGCCGTGATGTTGTATCGCTCGCGATGCTTGCCGATGACGGCCGCAAACTGCTCGAGCTGCTTGCACAACTCCGATTCCCGGCGCGAACGTGGCGGCTTGGTGCGAGTCCGTGCTTCAGCCATGATGCCATCCTCCCGATCTTCATCACATGCAGGCGATGCTCCATTCGTCGGCTTCTCGGACGGCGGACTTAACCCCCGCCCCCGCCCCCGGAAGCTGCGCCCCCGGAAGGTTGGCCAGCGGAAGCTGCGCCTGCAGGCGTCGTCGAGCAGTTCGCCGTCGGCATCACGAACCGAACGCTGGAATCGCCTTGCTGGCTGACGGACAGGGCGCGCCGGGACTTGGATTGGCCGCGCCGCTCACCGGCTTGATCATCCCCACATCGCGGTAGACCACCCCCGAAAACGGAAAGGCAGATTCCGGGGGCGGAAAGGCCTTCCCGCGCCCCCGGAAGTTCAAACCATGGCGGGATTGAGCGAAGCGATGTGAGGATCGCCCTCAGCGATGCGGGGAAAACGCCCAGCGATCGCGGGGAAACGTCCAGCGATGCCACCAGAACACCAGGCGGTCCCGCGAAAGAGCCCGGCGGAACCGCGAAGAAGCCCGGCGGCGCGGCGGATGCGTCCAGCGATGTTTGGAGAACGCGAAGCGGTGACGCCAGAACGCGAACCGGTGTGAGGAGAACGAGTACCAGTGGCGCGAAGACGCGAACCGGTGTGAGGAGAACGAGTACCGGGGGCGCGAAAGCGCGAACCGGTGCGAGGACAACGCGTACCGGGGGCGCGAAAAGGAGTCCCCGAGTGACCGCTTCGCGCAATGGCGGAACGACGTCGCGTTCTCGTGGAAAGACTTCACGTCCGCGCTTCATCGCTGAAGTCAACGGGAGCGCCGCGCGCGTCAGTGGCCGCGCGACGTGAGGCATTCGCGAGCGCAGACAGGGCGGCGGCCGCGCGGCAAGCGGTCGTTCCGGAACTACCGGCGGTCATGCCGCAATCGGATCACGTCCCGGAAGTGTTCAATCACATCGTTGCGCAGCTCCGAAGGAGCGCCGGGTTGTAGCCACGGGTGAAGGTCGCCGGGGCGACCGCAACCCGTGGATTCGTTCGCGCGGAGTTCTCGCCCCGGCGGGGCGACAGAGTTCGCAGCATGCAGGACGCTCGCGCGCTTCCTTCGCTCCTTCGGAGCGACAATCCGTTCATCACATGTCCCACGGGTTTCACCCGTGGCTACATTCCGCCGCCCCGCTGGGGCGGACTGCATGATTGCTCAAGCGGGGGGTTGCAAGGGGCGGCAGCCCCATGCTTCTGCAAATGCCGGCACTTCGGAACGTCATGCAGCAATCGTATCACGCCGTTTTCAGCCGCACCGCCTCCACGTGCGCTGCCGCAGCGCTCAGTCGCATACGATGGAACGTCACGCCCGCACAACCATTCACCTTTCGGGGAAGGAGACAACCATGGCCACCCCCGGAACCACCACATCCTCACCAGCGAAAGTTCTCTACACCGGCAAGACGCACACCACTGGCGGGCGCGATGGCGCCGCCAAGAGCAGCGACGGCTTTCTTGATCTCAAGCTTGCGCCGCCGCATGGCCCGCACCCTGCTGCAGAGAATCTCTTCGCCGCGGCGTGGTCGGCGTGCTACATCGCAGCGATCGAGTACGTGGCTAATCAACGGCAGATCAAGCTCGGCGGTTCGCCGGCCGTCGATGCGCAGATTGACATGAACAGCGGCGGCGACGGGTTCTTCCTCAAGGCTGATCTCAAGGTGCACGTGCCGGGCGTCGATCGTTCCGTCGCGCAGGATCTCGCCGACGCGGCCCACGGCGTGTGCCCGTATTCCAAAGCGGTGCACGGCAACATTGAAGTGAAGACCACCGCGGTGTGATTCGCTGGTAGGAACGGCGACGGTTTCCCCTCCCTACGAGGGAGCGGCGAGGGGGGTGGGCGCTTAGCGCGTTCTTGCGATCGATCTGCGGTTTGGCTTCTCACCCACCCCCTGACCCCCTCCCTCAAGGGACGGGGGAATGCTCGATTCGAATTCTCGTGGCCCCGCCGCGCTTCAGTCGCGCTCGATCGGCAACGGGTCTTCCACCATGCCGCGCGACCACATCTTGATGCGCGGCAGCAGCACTTCCGTGAAGATGATCTTGATGCACGCCGCCAGCGGGATGGCGAGCAGCATGCCGTAGACCCCCATGATCGTGCCGCCGGCGAGCACCGCCACGAGAATCGACACCGGGTCGAGGTTCGTCGCCTTGCCTGCGATCATCGGCGTCAGGAAG
>JBIQHI010000001.1:0-3760 GCA_044508635.1 Planctomycetaceae bacterium
CAAGGAGTTGGGATCGCACGTTGTCTTCCTAAGACCGCTTGGCCTCCGACTTTGTCTGATGATTGCTGCGATTCCCGCGATCGTGATGGCGATTCTGCTTGCCGTCGGCGTCATCGGCGGGTTCGAGGGGCTCGTGCGCGTGCTGTTTTATTTCACCGTGCTGCCCGCTGGGTATGTGCTGGCGATGCTGGCGGCGCAGCCGATTTTCAGGTGGTACAGGAACCGCAACACGTGGCAGCCGACGATCGCCGGTGAAGCGCAGGGCGAGGATTCGCCTGACGCCGGGGCGGATGACGCTCGCTGAATCACATTGCGCCGGGCGCGCTGAACTTGCACGCCAGCATTTCGGACGTGTGCGTGTCGAGCACTTCGGTCTGCCAGTAGTGCGGATCGTTGACATTGCGCCGCTGAAGGCCGGCCGGCAAGTTTGCTGGGAGCGCGCGGAACGGATGGTGGAGCACGATGAGGCGCTTGATCATCCCCCATCCCCCCTCGTCCTGATGCACCGCGTTGCCGGCAGCAAGTTCGGCGGCGAGAAAGTCGTTCAGATGTTTGGAAGCGAACGGCTGCGTCATGCAGCGCAATGTAGCAGGGCCGGCGGCCGGTTCCACGCTTCGTTCCCCAATGGGAGAAGCGCGTGCGGCGGTAAACCGTCATCACGCGCTTGCTCCCATGGTCCAAAGTGAAGGAGAAGGAGGAGGAGAAGGATTCGGTGTCTCGAAATTGACGCGTCAGAAGATCACGCCAAGGAGCCAGTACACGAGCAGAAAGACGAGGATGGTTCCGATGATGCCGCCGCCCCATTTCCAGGCGGCAAGTCCCGCGGCTCCGGCTCGTACGATTCCCATGGCAGTGCCTCCTGTTGCTGTACCGCAATGAGCTTGAGGTGCGGAACGGGGTGCACTGGTGAAAGCGTGATGAAAATGCTTTTTGAGGGCCGCGAAATGCAAAAAGCGGGGCAAGCAAGCCATGCGGCAATTATCGGATTCTTCCAGCCGGCGCCGTCCTTATGTGCCGCATGACCCGCACCGGTTGCGCCGCAAGGGCTGTCACCGGGCCAACGAAACATGCGAGTGCGGCCGATGACACCGAATCCACGCGAGGCGGCGAGCTGCACGCCCATTTGCAGCGCCGGGGACGAAACATGCTCGATCTGCTCACGCGCTTCCGCAAGCCAAGGCTTGACGTGGTACACTCCGCCCAACCGTTCCGTGAGCGTCGTGGAGCTGCAAGCGTGAGCGAAACACCTGACCTCGATGTGCAGCAGTTTGGGGCGATTACCGTCGTCGAGTTTCTCGATCGCCGCATTGTGGATCAGGAGCACGTCGCGCGGCTGGGCGGTCAGCTTCGCTCGCTCGTCGAGAAGCGCGAAGTGCCCAACATCCTCTTGAGCTTCGAGAAGGTGGAGTTTCTTTCCTCCGCAACCTTGAGCGAACTCATATCCATCGAAAAGCTCATTCGCACCCGCGGCGGCAAACTCCGCCTTGCGAATCTCGATCGCAACCTCAAGAAGATGTTCTCGATGACAAAGCTCGACAAGGTGCTCAAAATCTGCAAAGACAACGCCTCGGCGGTGAAGAGCTTCGACTGACGCCGCGGAACACCATAGAGGCACAGAGTTTGGAGGGTGGGCATGGCCCACCTTTTTCTTTTGTGCGCTCGCAATTTGTGGGGTGGGTATGGCCCATCAATTTCTTTGTGTGGACTCATTGCGCGTTGCGCGAACGGCGTCCATCTCTCCGTCATTCCTGCGCAAGCAGGAATCCAGAGGAACGTGAACAATCCCCTGGATTCCCGCGTGCGCGGGAATGACATTGGCGCGCTATGCACCAGCCCGAAGCGCGAGCGAGGAAGCGCACCACCATGGCGTCGATTCCTCCTCGCTAGCGCGTCGGACTGGTGCTGGAGCCGACGGCGCGGGTTGCACTTTCACTCATTCACGCGCCCACTGCGCGATCCCGTCGGCGGTGTCCACCCTACGACTGCGTGACCCGCGAGCGCGACTCATCCCTCCGTCATTCCTGCGCAAGCAGGAATCCAGCGGCGCGTGAACAATCCCCTGGATTCCCGCGTGCGCGGGAATGACAATCGCGCGCGGGAAGGACAATCGCGCGTGCGCGGGCATGACAATTGCGCGTGCGCGGGAATGACGTGCACCGCCGATAAGTGGGGTCGCTTGTAAACTTTGCCATCTGGCGCGGGGGTGAAGCGGCGGCTGGCGGTTTCGGGCGGGGCTGGCGTCGCCTTGCCGCCGATACCTCCTGCGATGGCTGTGGTGAGGCGAGCCGTCGCAAGGAGTGAAACATGAGCCGTGGAATTGCAGGACAGATCGCGATCCTCGCCGGTGTCGCCGCAGGCACAGTGCTGCTGGCCGGTTGCCAGTCGAAGTCGACGGTGACGGGCTGGCAGGCGAACGGCACGCCGGTGCATTCGGACCCGAACGAGCCGTGGTGGAACTATGAACTGATTTATCACCCCAACTCGGGCGTGTACTTCGAGCCGTATTCGCACACGTGGCACTGGCAGGAAAACGGCGAGTGGCGCAGCAGCAACGTGCGTCCGGGTCCTGTCGCCTGGCGCGCCGACGAAGCGGTCGTCGTCAAGCTGAACTGGGACACGCCGGAGTACGGCCATACGTCCGTCGCCATGATGCACCCCGCGACGGAGCGCGCCTCGTGGAGCCGCACGTTTCCCGTCACGGCCCCTGCCGCCTTGAGCACGAACAGCGCCATGGCGAAGAAGAATGACATGCCTGCCGAACCGGCGGAAGATGACGACACGATTTCGCTCGGCCCGACGCCGAACAAACTCGCCACGTCGGAAGCGCACCCCAGCTCGTCTGATCATCAACCAAGCGGAACGTCCAGCAGCGCGTCCTCGGCGGTCGCGGGCGTCACCGATCCGAGCCACCCCGAGTAAGCGGCGGGCTCGACATTCATTCGCGGAATTGAGACAGCCGGCGTGCGACGCGCGCCGGTTGTTTCTTTGTGGGAAGTGAACCACGAATGCGCGAGACACAGAGAGGCTTTCGTAGCGACTGTCTTGTTTGTCAAGCATGTGCGGGTGGGCATGGCCCACCGGGAAGTGGCCACGGGGCGCTTTCGAACATGCGCGCATGGTTCAAAGTGAATGGCGCGCCATGGTGGGCTGTGCCTCCCTTACGTCATTCCTGCGAAAGCAGGAATCCAGTGGAACGTGGACAATCCCCTGGATTCCCGCATGCGCGGGAATGACGGAAGTGCGCAGTGAAGCCCGCCGCGCGATCCGGTGGACGGTGCCCCCCTTACGTCATTCCTGCGAAAGCAGGAATCCAGTGGAACGTGAACAACCCCCTGGATTCCCGCGTGCGCGGGAATGACGGAAGTGCGCAGTGAAGCCCGCCGCGCGACCCGGTGGGCGGTGCCCCCTTACGTCATTCCTGCGAAAGCAGGAATCCAGTGGAACGTGAACAATCCCCTGGATTCCCGCGAGCGCGGGAATGACGGAAGTGCGCAGTGAACCAGCCCGCCGCGCGACCCGGTGGGCGGTGCCCCCCTTACGTCATTCCTGCGAAAGCAGGAATCCAGAGGAACGTGAACAACCCCCTGGATTCCCGCATGCGCGGGAATGACGGAAGTGCGCAGTGAAGCCCGCCGCGCGATCCGGTCAGCGGTGCCCCCCTACGTCATTCCTGCGAAAGCAGGAATCCAGAGGAACGTGGACAATCCCCTGGATTCCCGCATGCGCGGGAATGACGGAAGTGCGCAGTGAAGCCCGCCGC
>JBIQHI010000001.1:3860-55644 GCA_044508635.1 Planctomycetaceae bacterium
CGCATGCGCGGGAATGACGGAAGTGCGCAGTGAAGCCCGCCGCGCGATCCGGTGGACGGTGCCCCCCTTACGTCATTCCTGCGAAAGCAGGAATCCAGAGGAACGTGAACAACCCCCTGGATTCCCGCATGCGCGGGAATGACGGAAGTGCGCAGTGAAGCCCGCCGCGCGATCCGGTGGGCGGTGCCCCGCCCTACTTCAATGCGTCATCCACTGGCCGGCGACGCATGTTGCGGCGATGGGTTCCGTCGCGCAGCCGAAGATGAACGTGCCGAGCAGCGAGTCGTCCGTCCAGCCGGCAAGTGATGGATGATCGAGATCGAGGGCGACGAAGTCCGCGGCACATCCGGGCGCGATGGCGCCGGCCTGGATGCCGAGCGCGCGAGCGCCGTTGCGCGTGGCCATGTTAAAAAGCGACGTCGCGGGGTCGCCGGAGTTGTCGAGGATCATGCCTCGGCGTTGATGCCGCACGCGCTGCACGTATTCCGCAAGGCGCATCTCCTCGTTCATGCACAGTCGCGTGTTGGCGTCCGTGCCGAGGCAGAGCGTGGCGCCGGATTGGATCATCGCAGGCACGTTCGCAATGCCGTCGCTCAATGTGCCTTCCGTCAGCGGGCAGAGGCAGATCGAAGCGCCGGCTGCGCCGAATTCGCGCAAATCTTCTTCCACCGAATGCGTGCAGTGAATGGCGGTGAAGCGCGGATCGACCACGCCGGCTTCGAGCAGCAACCGCATCGGCGTACGGCCGGTGGCAGCTTTGCAATCCTCGATCTCGCGCACCACTTCCTCAACGTGCATGTGCACCACCATGCCGCGTCGCTTCGCTTCGGCGCACACGGCCTTGGTTTCCTCGATGCCGACCGCGCGAACGCTGTGCGGCGCGATGCCGATGGTCTGCGTGCGTGAATCAAGCTTGGCGGCGATGCGGTCCACCTGTTTCCAGAACGTCGCGAGATCGGGCGAGAAAAATCGCTTCTGTGCGCCTTCTACGGGTTTGCCGATGGCGCTGGTCTGATAGAGCGTGCTCAAAAACACGAGGCGGATGTTCGCCATGCGAGCCGCTTCGAGCACGAGTTCATCGAAGGAAAAATCCTGCGCCTCGCGCGGATGGCGCACGTAATGAAACTCGCCCACCGTCGTGAAGCCCGCACGTCGCATCTGCTCAAACGTGTGCCGGGTGATGGCGAAGAAGCTGGGCGCATCGAGACGGTCGACGAGTTCGTACATCGTTTCGCGCCATGACCAGAAGTTGCGCTGACCTTGGAGATTCGCTTTTGGAATGATCTCGGCGGTCGCGCGCATGGCGTGCTGAAAGGCGTGGCTGTGAGCGCTGATCATGCCGGGAATGAGCGCCCGGCGGGCCAACGTGTGCGTCGCCGGCGGCTCGTGCTCCCCCGCTTTCCTGACCGATTCGATCACGCCGCGATCGCTCACGGTGACACGCATGCCGCGTTCGAAGCTCGTGCCGGTCCACGTGAGTTCCGCTTCGATGACTTGTTGCTGGGCGACGGCGCTCATGCGTCACACCACCGGTGCACGATTTTGGAGATGATGCTGCTGCAATCTTCAAACTCCGCAATCGGCACGTGCTCATCCGGCCGGTGCGCGACTTCGATGGTGCCGGGGCCGAAGAGCACGCAACGCAAGCCGAGATCGCGCTGCAGCGGCCCGCCGTCGGTGGCGTACGACACGCCGATGTCGTCGCTCATGCCGGAGAGCGATCGCAGCGCGCTCACAAGCTCGCTGCCGTGTTCGAGAAGCATGGGCGGATTGTCGTTGACGATCGAGAGTTCCGCACGGGCCGGGTGATCAATCGTTCGCACGATGAGGTCCACCTTGGCGATTGCGTCTTCGCTTCGCATGCCGGGGAGCAAGCGCACGCCGAGATCGATGACGCATCGCTCGGGGACGACGTTGACCGCTTCGCCGCCGTGGATTTTTGCGGTGCACAGCACGGGGAACGGCACGCTGCGGAAGAATTCGCTTTGGGCGTTGCGGAAGTCAGCGAATTCGCGAGCGAGCGCTGTGAGCTTCGTGACCAACTCGCCGGCGGCTTCGATGGCGTTGACGCCGAGGTGGGGCGAACCGGAGTGCGCGGGCTTGCCGGTGATGGTGACGCGAAGCTTGAGATGGCCCTTGTGCATGCGCACGGCGCGCAGCGACGTGGGCTCGCCGATCACGCAGTCAAGCGGCAGCGGCGGGCGCGAGCGCATCGCCTTGGCGAACTCCTGCGCGCCGATGGCCCCCACTTCTTCATCGAACGTGAACACGCCGACGAGCGGACGTTTGAGCGTGCGCGTTGACGCCGCGACGAGCTGGTTCATCGCCATCGCGACGAACGGCTTCATGTCGCACGAGCCACGGCCGAAGAGGCTGCCGTCGCGTTCGGTGAGCACGAAGGGATCGCTCGACCAGTTCGGTTCATCGGCGGGCACGACATCGAGGTGGCCGCAGAGAATGAGCCCCTTGCGATCGTCGCGCAGCGTGCCGGCGGTGATAAGGACGTTACGACGCGTGCCGTCAGCGCTGGGCACGAGTTCGATCGACAGTCCCGGCCGGTCGAGGTAATTGCAGACGAATTCGATGATGGCGTCATCGTGATCCGCGCCGCTGACGGACGGGAACGCGACGAGGCGAGCGAGAAGATCACGATCTGGAAGCGTGACAGTCACTGGACGCCAATCGTACATGCTCCGCACGTGGTTTCGAAAACGATGCCGACACGCGGCGGTACAAATGCATTAGCATCTTCCGGTTTCCGCAGGAGAACGAGAACCATGGCACGCACTTCCGCACGCTCTCGCAAGGCGGCGCCCAAACCCCGCCACACGTCGCGCCCCGGCGCCAAGCGCCCCGTCACGCCTGAAGATCTGCTTCGCTTCCGCCTGATCAGCGACGCGCAGATCGCGCCCGGCGGCGAAGAGATCATCTACGTGCAGAAGCAGGCCAGCCCGGCGAAACCCGGCTCGTACGAAACCAGCCTGTGGATCGCGGGAACCAGCGGCGAACGAAACGGCAGCGCGCCGCGGCAGTTCACCACCGGCACGAAGGATTCCCGCCCCCGCTTCTCGCCCGATGGGTCGCTCATTGCATTCACCAGCGAACGCACCAAGCACGCGCCGCAGCTGTGCATCATTTCGCGGCGAGGCGGCGAAGCGCGCGAGCTCACCAAATTGCCCGAAGGGTGCATCGGCGACTTCAAGTGGGCGCCGAACGGCAAGTTCATTGCGATGAGCTTCCGGCCGACCGCGGACGAGTGGACGGAGAAGGCGCGCAAGGCCCGCGAGGAATCCGGCGCCAGCACGCCGCCGCGCGTGATCGATGACTGGTGGTACCGGCTGGATGGCGACGGCTATTTCGGAGCGCAGCGGTATGCGCTATACATCATCGACGCCTCCACCGGCGAGCACCGCGTGATCTACAACAAGGACACGCTGGGGATGTTCACCTTCGACATCTCGCCGGATTCGCGCTCGATCGTGGTGGCGACGAACCGCGCGAAGCGTGCGCTGATTGAGCCGACGCGCGATGAGCTGGCGTTGATCGACGTGGCGACCGGCAAGATGACAACGCTGCCGAACACGCCGCAGGGGCCGAAGACTTCGCCGCATTTTTCGCCGGACGGGACGAAGATTGCGTTCGCCGGGCGCGTTGGCGAAGACAGCACGTACAGCACGGAGAATCTCGAGCTGTGGGTGTACGACCTCGCGGCGAAGAAGGCTCGCAGCTTGACGGGCGACGTGGACATTTGCCTGATGGCGGCGTGCCTGTCGGACACGGCGGAAGTGAGCTTCGAGCCGCAGATTCGCTGGTCGCGCGACAGCCGGCGGATCTTCTTCCGGCTTGGCTGGCACGGCGAGCAGCATCTGGCGAGCGTGCCGGCGCGGGGCGGCGCGGTGAAGCGGCACACGCGCGGGCCGATCGACATCAACCTCGGCAACATCAGCGATGACGGGAAGCAGATGGCGGTGACCGTCAGCCGGTGGACGTCGCCGCCGGAGGTGTATGTCGCGCAGCTCGGCGCTGATCGCGCGAAGCTGCAGCAGATTTCGCATGCGAATGACGCAATCCTGCGCGAGCTGGAACTGGCGACGCTGGAAGAACATTGGGTGCCATCAACAGACGGCGTGAAGGTGCAGACGTGGGTGGTGAAACCGCCGCGGCTCAAGCGAGGACGCAAAGCGCCGGCAATGCTGGAAGTGCACGGCGGGCCGCACGCGCAGTACGGCGTGGGGTTCTTCCACGAGTTCCAGGTGCTCGCTGCCTCGGGCATCGTGGTGTTCTTCTCGAATCCGCGCGGCGGCAAGGGCTACGGCCGCGATCACTGCGCCGCCATTCGTGGCGCGTGGGGCACGAAGGACTGGGAAGACGTGCAGGCCGTGACGAAGTTCATGCAGAAGCAGTCGTACGTCAATCGCAACCGCATCGGCATCATGGGCGGCAGCTATGGCGGATACATGACGAACTGGGCGATCGGCCACTCGCGCGAGTACAAAGCCGCCGTCACCGATCGATGCGTGTCGAACCTGCACAGCATGATGGGTTCGAGCGACTACCCCGACAAGCCCGATCTGTACTGGGAAGGCAACACGTGGGACCGGCCGGAGAAACTGTGGGCGCAGAGCCCGCTGAAATACTTCGGCAACGCGCGCACGCCGACGCTCATCATTCACAGCGAGGGCGATCTTCGCTGCAACATCGAGCAGGCGGAGCAGGTGTTCATGGCGCTCAACCTGCTGAAGGTGCCGACGCGGTTCGTGCGCTATCCAAGCTCGACGAGCCACGGCATGAGCCGCAGCGGCCCACCGGACCTGCGAATCCACCGCCTGCATCAGATTCTGGAATGGCTGAAGCGGTATCTGTGAGCCGCGGCGACGGCGCCTTTCCGGCCAGCGCCGGGCCGGGCTCGCTCGGCTGCTATTCCCGCAGGGCCGCGCCTGCTACAGTTGCGTTCACATGACCTCCGTTTCCAGCCACAATCTTGCGTCCCGCGATGGCGAGCGGCGCAGCGTGAGCGAACAGGACGCGCTCCAGGCCGTGCGCACGCTGCTCGAATTCATCGGCGAGAACCCGGATCGCGAAGGGCTCAAACGCACGCCGGTGCGCGTGCTCGACGCCATGCGCGATCACTTCAAGGGCTATCACGAAGACCCCGCCGATTTCCTCACCAAGACGTTTGCGGAAGTGCACGGCTACAACGAACTCGTGCTCATCAGCGACATCGAACTGCACAGCCACTGTGAGCATCACATGGTGCCGTTCGTGGGCAAGGCGCATGTGGCGTACATCCCGAACGGCAAGGTGGTCGGCTTGTCGAAGATCGCGCGCGTCGTCGATCTCTTCGCCAAGCGATTGCAGGTGCAGGAGAAGCTCACAGCGCAGATTGCCGACGCCATCAACGAGGCGCTCAAACCGGAGGGCGTCGCGGTGATCCTGCATTGCCAGCATTTCTGCATGTGCTACCGGGGCGTGAAGAAGCCCGGCTCGTGGACGACGACGAGCAAGCTGCACGGCTGCTTCATGAACGACGATGCGTCGCGCATGGAATTGCTGACGCTGATCGGGATGAAGAAGGATATTGGGTAACGCGGAGCGCCGAGCCGCTTGCGGCTTAGCACGATCGATGCAGACGTGTTCTCCCCGCCTGCGTCAATCGCACGCGCGGCGGCGTGACGCTTGAATCAAGTTCCACGAGGCCGGCGATGAGCGCGTCTTCCCAGATCGTGAGGCGCGGGCACGAACTTCGCCAGGCGTCCATGACATCACGGTACGTGCGCGGCGCGGCGCGGCGCTGACCCACTCGAGGAAGTCATGCGTCAGCGCATCGTTTGCGTGGGTGTGCGTGCTTTCTGTCACGAAGTCCACCCCGTCGCGCGTGCCATTGAATATTATGCTCGGAGTATGGCAGGCGCCTCCACCATCTTCGGGCGGGACAAAGCGCTCGTCGGCATGGTGCACGTCGCCGCGCTCCCGGGCACGCCCCGGCATCAGGCGCCGATCGAAACCATTGTGCAGCAGGCGGTCAACGAGGCGAAGCTGCTGGCGAGCGCCGGGTTCGATGCCATCATCATCGAAAACATGCACGACGTGCCGTACATCCGCCGCGATGTCGGGCCGGAGATCGTGGCGGCGATGACGATGGTCGGCTGCGCGATGAGGCGCGAAGTCGGCGTCCCGCTTGGCGTGCAGATTCTCGCCGGCGCGAATCAGCAGGCGCTGGCGGTGGCCCACGCGTGCGGCGCGCAGTTCATTCGCGCCGAAGGCTTCGTGTTCGCGTCTGTCGCCGATGAAGGCATCGTTGATGAAGCCGATGCGCCGAAGCTGCTGCGCTACCGCAAGGCGATCGGCGCGGAGAAAGTGGCGATCCTTGCGGACATCAAAAAGAAGCACAGTTCGCACGCCATCACCGCGGACATCGACTCCGGCGAGATGGCGCGAGCCGCGGAGTTCTTCGGCGCGGACGGCGTGATCATCACCGGCATCGCCACCGGCCAAGCCATTCGCATCGACGACCTCGGCGCCGCACGCCTGGCCACGCGACTCCCGCTCATCGTCGGCTCCGGCGTGATTCCCGAAAAGGTGACCGACCTCTTCGCCTACGCCGACGCGCTCATCGTCGGCTCGTGGTACAAGCAAGGCGGCGTGTGGAACAACCCGCCGGACGAAGGGCGATGCAAAGAGCTGGCCAAGGCGGTCAAGGCGGCGCGGGGGAAATGATCGGAGAGGCATAAGGCGAGAGGCATAAGGCATGAGGGACGAGGAAGCGCTTGAACAGCCTGGCGCCTCGATGCCTCGATGCCTTGATGCCTTGATGCCTCGATGCCTCCTGCCTTGTCGCTCCTGCCTCTTGCCTTGTGCCTAGTGCCTTGTGCCTTTTGCCCTTTGCCTTTTGCTTTATGCCTTATGCCTCTTCCATGACTTTCGTCCCACGGCGAGGACGCCGTGGGCTTTCCCGCCTGCTGCTGTCCGATGGGGGGCCGTTGGATGCGGTTGGCGTTGGTGGTTGCCCGTTCTTATGATCGCAGCTTCTTGAGGCAGTCGACGAGGGTGTCGATGTGGGCTTTCTCGTGGGCGGCGCTGATCTGGACGCGGAGGCGCGCGGTGCCCTCGGGGACGACGGGGTAGCCGAAGCCGATGACGAAGACGCCCATGTCGAGCAGTTTGTTGCTCATGGCGATCGCCTTCGCGGTGTCGCCGACGATGATCGGGCAGATGGCGGTGGGCGATTCGAGCACTTCGAAGCCGGCGTTCTTGATGCCTTGCCGCGCATACGCCACGTTGTCACGCAACTTCTGCACGCGCTCGGGTTCCTTCTGCAGGATTTCGATGGCCTTCGTCGCCGAGCACGCCACCGTGACGGGTAGCGCGTTGGAAAACAGCGTCGGCCGCCCGCGTTGCACGATGACCTCGATGGCCTTCTTCGATCCCGCGAGGTAACCGCCCGCCGCGCCGCCCAGCGCTTTGCCGAGCGTGCCGGTGAAGAGATCGATGTCCGCCCCTTCCATGCCGTAGAACTCGTGCGTGCCGCGCCCGGTCTTTCCCATCACCCCGGTGCCGTGCGAATCATCAACGACGAGCATGGCGGCGAACTCATCACACAGCTTGCGCATCTTCAGAAGCTGCGCGATGTCGCCTTCCATCGAAAACACGCCGTCGGTGACCACCCAGATCTGGCCGGTGACTTCGGGGTTGCGCTGGGCCGCTTGGAGCGCCTGGCGGAGCGAATCCATGTCGCTGTGCTTGTAGACGGTGCGCGTCACGCCCTTCTTGATGGTGGTGGCGAGGCGCATGGAGTCGATGATGCACGCGTGATTGAGTTCATCGGAGATGATGATGTCGCCGGGCTCGCACAGCGTTGGGAAGAGCGCTTCGGTGGCGGTCCAGCATGAGACGAAGGTGTAGGACGCTTCGACGCCGAGGAAGCACGCGATCTTTCGTTCAAGCTGTTCGTGCGGTTCGAACGTGCCGCAGATGAAGCGCACGGATGCCGTGCCCGCGCCGTACTTGCGTATGCCTTCGATGCCCGCGTCGCGCACCGCCGGGTGGTTCGCCAGGCCGAGATAGTTGTTCGAGCAGAAGCAGAGCACCTCGCCGCGACCGCGCAGCTTGATCATCGCGTCCATCGGACTTTCGATCATCTGCAGGACTTTGTACTGGCCGGAGTCGCGCAGCGACGCAAGCAGTTCGTCCGAGCGGCGTTCAAACACGGTCGTGGCGGCGGTAGCGGTCATCACATCCTCCAGCAAGCCCGCGCGGGGCTGCGGAGATTGTACGGACGAAGCGGCGCCGCTGAAATTCGCGGCGAGGAGCAGCGGCGCCGTTTGGGTGCGTGCGGTGGGCGGCGTCGTCTACGCGTGTTGAATTTCGTCTGTTTCGGCGTGTCACGCGCGCTGGGGTTCGGCGACGTCGCACGGCTCGCGCTGGGCGGTCGGCATGGCGGCGTGGGCCTTAGCCGCGAGTTTCCCGACCGGAACATGCCGGGCGCCCGCCGTGCCTCGCAGGAGCTTTGCAATCTCAACGCCGATGCGTTCGATGTTGAAATCGCGCACAATGCGATCGCGGCCGGCCTTCCCCATGCGGTGCATCAGATTGCGGTCACGCGCCAACGTTTCCAGCGCACCGGCGAGCTTCTCGGGGCAACCGGGCTCAACAAGCAGACCGCTCACGCCGTGCTCCACAAGTTCAGGAATGCCCGCCACGTTGGTTGACACGACCGCCAGTTCCATCGCCATCGCTTCCATGAGCACGACGGGAATGCCCTCCATGAAGCTGCTGACGACGAGCGCATCGGCCTCGGTGTAGAACTCGCGGATGTGATCCTGCCCTACGGGGCCTGCAAACGTGACCACGCCGCCCAGCCGCAGCGCTCGCACCTGATTGCGCACCTGCAGTTGCGTCGAACCGGCGCCGATCATCGTGAGGTGCACACGCACCCGCGCATCGACGAGCCGTTTGATCGCGAGCAGCAGGATGTTGTAGCCCTTCACCGGATCGAACCGTCCGACGGTGAGCAGCCGCAGCGTGCCGGGCGGAAGCGGCGGGCGCGGGGCAAACCGCGAGACATCCACGCCGCAGTGCACCACCGGAAAATGTTCGACCGCCTGAATGCGCGAGGCGAACATCATCTGTGCTCTGCAGAAATTTGAAATGCAACGCACGAACGCAGCGCCACGCGCCTTTTCGCGCAGGCGATGCTCGGCCATGTTGAAGAACTCGCTCGAGCCGTGCATCGTGAGGCTGTAGCTCAAAGAGCGATCGAGCGTACACGCCAGCAGCGCGACGGACGCGCCGTTGTTGGCCATGTGAACATGCACGTGCGAGATGCCGTGATCGCGCAGAATGCAGACCAGTCGCGCCGCCTCGATCCAATAAAACAGGTGCCACAGCCGCGCTTTGCACCCCGGCGGCGAAAGCCTCTGCGATCGGATGAGCGTGCGCAGCACGCGCCATGGCCGCGTCACGAGACATCGCAGCAGCGCGAGGAGAAGTTTGCCGACGCCGTCGAGCACATACTGCGTTTCCCGCTCCGCCTGGCGATGTGTTTCGCAGAGACGATCGGCTTCTTCGGGCCGGCGAACGGAAATGGTGAGGACATCGAGGCCGGCGGCGCGAATCGCTCGGATCTCGCGCTCGATGAAGGTGTGTGACAGCGCGGGATATCGCGTGTTGAGCACCGCCACGCGCGAGACGACGTCATCGCCTCGCGAATCGGCGGCGTGCTGATTCGTCATCGCAGCGCCTCCCGGAACTGACTGATCTCACCGCGTAGCGCACGCTCGTTGTGCTCGCCGCGTTCATCGCACACGCGCTGCGGCGTGATGTCCATGCGCGGCATGCGATACGGATCGTGATCCGCCTCGAACATGCCCGGGCGCGTGGTGCATGCATAGGCATATCCGGTGGCGGCGACGAGCGTGGCGATGCGGTCATCGTGATCGCCGTTGGGATACGCAACGCCGGTGACAGGCATGCCGGTCCACGCTTGAAGCGCTTCGCGGGATTGCATGAGCTCGCTCGCTGCCTGCGCATCGCGAAGTTGCGGCAAGATCGGGTGCGTGACGGTGTGCGAGCCGATTTCGTGGCCGCGCTGCGCGAGCGTTCTCACGTGGTCCGGCGTCATCATTGCGAACTGCGATCGTCGGGGCGAGGCATGCGCGGCGGTGGCGATGTTCTGCACGATTGCCTCGCGCTGCTCGGCGGGCGCTTGCTTGAGCGACTCGATCCACGCATCCATCGAGCCGGCAATCCCTTTCGCCGCGCCTTCCAGGCAGGCGATCGCGGCGGCGTCATACCACAACAGCGTTTGGGTTTCGACAGCGTGCGTGGTGATGAAGAACGTGCCGCGCACGCCTGCGGACTCGAGCACCGGCGCTGCGACGTCGAAATTATCGCGGTAGCCGTCATCGAAGGTGACGCACACGATTGGCCTCCCGGACTTGGCGTCAGCGTGCGGCGAGCCGCCCGAAATGGCGTCGATTGCCTCGACGACGGGCATGACCCGGCAATGGCGCGACAGCCAATCCACCTGCGCTGCGAACGCGGAAGCGGGCATGGCCAGTGAGTGAAATGGATATTCAGCACACTGCGCGTCTGGAAGCACGCGGTGATACATCAGCACGGTCACGCCGCGCAACATGCGCCGCTCGAAGGCCGCCAGGACACCGGCCCAGTCCGCCACTTGATCGATGCACGAGCGCAGTCGCCGCTTCATCGTCACCCCGGATGTCGATTCACCCCCATGCATAACTGTGTTGATGGGCGAAGTTTAACCGGTGGCGCCGCATCTCCAAATGCATTTGCGGTGCATTGCCAGGAAATTCCTTCGCCGTGGCGTGAGTCGAGGCGATGCAGGGAAACTGGACAAAATCTCGCGGTGCGTCAGGCGTATCGCGCGCGGATGCCGGGGATCAGATAATCCGCAAACGCCGCTTCGAAATCGTGGCGGGGATTGAAGCCGAAGTCGCGCCGTGCCGCCGAATCGTCGACGTCCGCCGGCCAGGAATCGACGATCGCCTGCCGCTTGTTGTCGGGCGAGAAGGTGATGCGAGCATTGCTGAAGTACTTTCGGACCTCGGCTGCGAACTCGCCGGCGGAGGGGTTGAACGCCCGCAGGTTATAGACACATCGCGACAGGTTCTTCCGGTCCGCACGTGCCAAGGCGAGCATGGCGTCGATGGCGTCCGGCATCGTCATGAAGGGAATGCGCGCGTCCTCGCGCACGAAGCAGGCATACGGCTCATTCTTCGCCGCGGCGTGCAGCATCTCCGGGCCGTAGTCGCTCGTACCGCCGGAGGGAACAGTTTCCGCGCTGATCAGGCCGGGGAATCGAATGCAGCGGAAGTCGATGATGTCGGCAATGCGATCCTCCGCAAGCTGGCGGTAATGCCGCGCGAAGTACCGGCCGAGGTGCTCACAGTACAGCTTGCTGCAGCCGTAAATCGTCTGCGGTTCGAGATAGTCATTTTCGCGCACCGCCCCTGCCGCTTCCTTTTCCTTGAGCGAGCCGATGCCGTAGACCGCGATCGAACTCGGGAAAATGAATCGCACGCGCTGGCCGTGCGAGCGCGCCTGCTCGGCGGAGAGGTTCAGCAGATTGAGCGTGCCTTCGACATTCACCTGATGCGCGGTTTCGGGCACGAACTCGCCGCGTGTCGAGAGCAGCGCCGCAAGGTGATAGACCTCGGTGATCTCGAACATGGCGATCAGCCGCGACAGGAGCGAGCGATCGCAGATGTCGCCGACGAATGTCTCCATGCAGAGCGGGCGCAGCGCGGGATCAAGCTCGCGCACATCAAGCGCGACGATGCCTGCGTCGGACGAACCGGAGAGCGCGCGAATGAGCCCGTGGCCGACTTCGCCGCCTGCCCCGGTGATGAGAATCGCTTTGTTCCGCGATGTGCTTGGCATGATGAGTCTCGACAGTTGCCGCAAAGAGGCGCAAGAAGAGCAAAGAAGGGCGAGATGCAGGGTCCGCACTGCGAACCTTGGGGCGTGTACACGTTCCCGGTCCGCGGTGCGGCTCCTACGTCACATCGCCTGTCGCCAAATCCTCATTTTCTTCGCTCTCTTTGTGCCGCTTTGCGGCCATCTCAACGCAAAGGCGAGGATTGTACCGGCGTGATACGCTTGTGCAGTGTCCACGCAGGCCGCCATCGAGCTTTCCGTCATTGCGCCGGCTCACAACGAGCGGGACAACCTGCCTGCGCTGGTGGCGGAGATCGTGGCGGCAATCGAGCCGCTCGGGCTGGCACACGAAATCATCATCATCGATGACGGCTCGACGGACGACACGCAGGCCGTGCTTGCCGAGCTTCGCGGCCGGTTCCGCACGCTTCGCGTTATTCGCATGGCGAAGACGCCGCCGGGCCGAGGCAACGGCCAATCCGCAGCCTTCCACGCCGGCATTCGCGCGGCGCACGGCCAATTGATCGCCATGCTCGACGCCGACTTGCAGAACGACCCGGCCGACATTCCCGCCATGCTTGAATTGCTCCTGCGCAGCGGCGCCGACATGGTGCAGGGCGATCGCTCGCGCAATCGGCGTGACACGCTGGTCCGCCGCGTCAGCTCGTGGGTCGGCCGCACGTTCCGCAGGTTGTTGCTCGCCGACACGATTGTGGACACTGGATGCTCGCTGCGCGTCCTTCGGCGCGATGTGGCGCTGCGACTGCCGCTCGAGTTTCGCGGCATGCATCGCTTCATTCCGGTGACGGTGCGGCAGATGGGATATCGCGTGGTGGAGATGCCGGTGAACCACCGAGCGCGCGTGGCGGGCAAAGCGAAATACGGCGTGTGGAACCGCGCGCTGCCGGGCCTCATCGATTGTTTCGCGGTGCGATGGATGCGCAATCGCCGGCGACCGGTGGAGGCGGTTGAGTTGGAAAGCGTGGACGGCGCCACCATCGGCGTGCGTGCGGAAGGTGCGAAGCCGCAAGCGGCTTGTGAGGCGGCGCGTTCGTGAAGCGTGCGTGGGTCATCTGGGCGGTTGCGGCCTTCGCGCTGGTGGCGGCGGCCGTGGCGGGATTGCGCTGGGTGCAGCGCGATGCGCCCCCTGCCGATGACCCGAACGCCGTCACCATTACCATTCGCGTCGATGGCGCGCTCGACCGCGCCCAGCTCACCCGCAACGACGACGGCACACACACCTACATCCTCCGCCACTACGACGGCCGCGTCGAGCGTCTCTCGCCCGAACAGCTCGCGGACCGCATCTACAGCCAGGAAGACGGTCGCCACCTGCTCGCGTATCTCTTCAACATCTCCACCCCGGCGGGCGTCCTGTGGGTGGTGATCGGCCTCGCCGGCCAGGCGCTGTTCACCGGCCGCATGCTCGTGCAATGGTTTGCGAGCGAACGAAGCAAACGCTCCGTCGTGCCCGCTGCGTTCTGGTGGATGAGCCTCGGCGGCGCCATCATGCTGCTCTCATACTTCCTCTGGCGACGCGATGTCGTCGGCGTGCTCGGCCAGTCGCTCGGCCTCATCGTCTATATCCGCAACATCCACCTGATCTACCGCTCGCACACCTCCACCGCTCCTACAGTTGACCCAGCACCCGAGCCGGGACAACAGCCGGCGTAACTGCCACCGACACCGCAACGCTGATGAACGCTGATGCGATCAACATCCTCGGCCTGACGAGCGCGCAGTTCCTCGCATTGGCGGCGCAGCGCGGCGTGAAGGCGCCACGCGCGATGGAGATCTACCGCGCTGCGTTTCGTCAAGGCGACGCAATCGTGCCGTGGGTGGCGATTGGCGTGCCGGCGGTCGAGCGTTCACACGATGATGGCGGCACCATCAAGTTCACGCAGCGGCAATTGGAGCGAGATGGAAAGCCGCTCGAAAGCGAAACCGTGATCATCCCGATGATCGGCTCGCGCGGCCGGCCGCGGAAGACGTTGTGCGTGTCGTCGCAGATCGGCTGCGCGATGGGCTGCGCGTTCTGCGAGACGGCCCAGATGGGCTTGATGGCCAATCTCTCCGCGGCGCAGATCGTCAGCCAGTGGTTCGCCGCCCGGCATTTCCTCGGCGTGGCGATCGACAACATCGTGTTCATGGGCATGGGCGAGCCGATGGACAACTTTGACGCCGTGGAGCAGGCGATTCGCGTGCTGTGCGATCAGAATGGCGCGTGCATCGCCCCGGCGAGGGTGTGCGTCTCCACCGTCGGCCGGCCGGAGGGCATCCGCAGGTTGATCGCGATGATGCAGGAGGAAGGCTTCGGCAAGCTGAAGCTCGCCATCTCGATCAACGCGCCCAACGACGCCATTCGCTCGCAGATCATGCCGATCAACCGCGCGCATCCGATGCGGGAGCTGCGCGAGGCGATGCTTGGCTGGGGCGAGGTGACGCACCGGCCGTTCATGGTGGAGTACGTACTCATTCCCGGGGTAAACGATCAGCACAGCCACGCGCTTGAGCTGGCGGCGTTCCTCAATGGATTGCACTGCGCGGTGAATGTGATTCCCTACAACCCGCGTCGCGATTCGCCGTGGCCCGCCCCGCCGCGCGAGGCCGCCGCACAGTTCGCACGCTGGCTGCAGGAAGCGGGTTTGTTCGCCACCTTGCGCGTCACGAAAGGTCGCAGCGTGATGGCGGCATGCGGTCAACTTGGAAATGAAATGATCCGCAAGCGCCGGCACGTCCACACGGCCCATGTGCAGGCCACGGTCGATATGACCGCCGGCAAAGTCTCACCCGTTTGACAAGCCCGCACCGCCGGAACCGAAATCTCGCGAAGAATGCGGCTGACGCCTCCTGCGGCGATTTCATCTCGCTCACAAGCCGATGGTTCTCACAGGCCGGCTTTGGCCTGTCACGCCCCGACCGCGCACCAGAACGAGAACCATGCGAGGCGATTTCTTGGCCGACGTGATGCCTTCATCCAACGCGCCCTCGCGCAAGCCACCGCTGGAAGAGCGGCCGCTGCCGGCGATCATCCACCACCTCTCGCGGGCGTGGATCGTGACGGGCGTGGTGGCGTCGATGGTGTCGGTCGGCGTGGTGATGCTCGTTGGCAAGACCGGCGCGAACGTGTTGAGCCAGATCTTCGTGGCGGTGGCGTGCGGCGCGATGACGGCGTTTGCCATGGCCCCGTGGCGGCACGTGCAGGCGATGATGAGCCGCGCGCAGCTCCTGCTGCGTGTCGCCAAACTCATTGAGGATCTGCAATCAGCGGAGCGATCGGATTCCATCCGCGCCCTTGCAGCCCGCAGCGACGAGGTCGGCGAGCTTTGCCAGGCGGTCGATGAACTGCTCGGCACGATCGTCTCGCAGCGCGTTCGCACCCACACCCTCAAACGCACGATGGACGACACCATCCGCAAGGAGACGACGAAGGCCACCGCCACGCTCTTGCGCGAAGCGATGACGGATTCGCTCACCGGACTCGGCAACCGGCGGGCGCTTGATCAGTTTGTCAAGCGCGAGCGTCTGCATCCGCACACCAATCCGCAGACACGGCTCGCGGCGATGGTGATCGACGTGGATGATTTCAAGCAGCTCAACGACACCGCCGGCCACCGGCAGGGCGATGAATGTCTCAAATTCATCGGCGCGGTGCTGCAGGCGTCCACCAGCCGCGAAGACTGCGCCCTTCGATTCGGCGGCGACGAGTTCCTCGTGTTGATGCTCGACCGCACGCGCGAGGATCTCAAGGCGTTCGCCGAACGCGTGGTGAGTCTGCTGCGCCAGATGCCGTGGCCCGCCAACCTGGGCCAGCCGCCCAGCGTGAGCATCGGCGTGGCGGAGGGATCGCTGCGCGAGTTCGAGTCGCTGGATGATCTCATCGCCATAGCCGACGCCGCGATGTATCAGGCCAAGAACGGATCAGGCTCCAGCGTCGGCCTCGCGTGGGAACAGGCGGAAGAGAAGTAGACGGCGAGATGAGTTGGCATGAGGCACAAGGCAGAAGGCAAGGCACAAGGCAAGAGGCAAAAGGCAAAGGGCATAAGGCATAAGGGACGGCAACAGGCCTTGCGGGCCACGCTTCCCTTCCGCAACGAGCCGCGACCGTCAGAGCGACGAAAAAGGATATCGAGAGCAGAGACGCCGTCGGAACGAGCAAGCAGGTCAGCACCAACGACTTCTGACTTGTCGACTTGTTGACTTGTTGACTTTTCTGTTCGTCGCTCCCTGACGGTCGCGGCTCGTAGGCAGACCTCACCCTAATTCCTTTTGCCTTATGCCTTCCCTTGAAATTTTCGGTGGAATAGGTCAACCCGGCGCTGTGTCCTCCCTTGCGGTGGAGGCTGCGTCATGTTTGACCCGTGCAGAACGAGCGAATCGGATCGAATGGAAGCAATGTATGTGCTTGGCGCGCTTGCGATCATCCTCGCGTGGTTGCTGATCAGCGGCTGCGCCGGCCACTCGGCAGCCAAGCCGGTCATCGCTGGAACCCCCGTTGTAGCCGCCACGTCCGAGCCCGCTCCTGTGATGGCTGATGCCAACACCGAGCCCATGCCGGAGGCGCGCAGCGAAGCGGCCACGAACACAAGCGATGAACCTGTCGTGGTGCGCGAGGTCATCGTGCTGCGCGGCGCGACCACGTGCAACGACGCCGGCCGCGAGCTTGAGCGCCTGCAGCGCCAGACGTGGCGCGACGTCGACAGGCTCTCGCGTGAAGTGCAGCGGCACTCGACAACCCACCGGCATCACCACTGAACCGCAAGGCGCCAAATGACGCTCGCCCGACCGCCTCGCGAATGACGGTGCATATCATCTCCGGTGCGATTTCGAACGCCCAGCTCCAAGGCGCGCTACCGCTCGTACAAATCCAGGCTGAAGTCGCGTCAGCGCCGCGATGAAGGCGTGGAAATTGACGCGACGGTGTCGCCCTACGCGCAGCGGCCGCAGAAGCGGACGCGCAGCGCGTTCACGCTCCTCCGCCGTTTTTTCGGCCTCTTGCGCGGCTTCCACGGCCGCATCGCCTTCGCCCTTGGCACGCTCACGATTTCCACGCTGCTCACGCTGCTGCAACCCGCGGCGACGAAAGTAGTCGTCGACTACATCCTCATCGGCCACCCGCTCCCGCCGGAGATCCCCACGTGGTTGCCCGTGCCGACGACGCCGATGGGGCTGCTCACGGGCGTCGCGGTGGCGATGATCGTGATCGCCGTGGTGTCGGTGACGATCAGCATGCTCGGGCGCTGGCAGGCGACGAAGACGACAGTGCACATGAAGCCGCTTCTGCGCCGCCGGCTCTTCGAGCGCACGATGCGACTGCCGCTGCACCGCGTGCAGGAACTGAAAACGGGCGGCGCGGCGAGCCTGCTGCGCGATGACGCGGGGAACGTCGGCAACCTCATCTTCGCCATGGTCTACAACCCGTGGCGAGCCGTCATTCAGCTCATCGGCAGCCTGTGCATCCTCGCGTGGGTGGACTGGCGATTGCTGCTCGGCTCGCTGGTGCTCGTGCCCACGGTGTTCCTCACGCACCGCACGTGGATCAACCGCATCCGCCCGCTGTACAAGGACATCCACGCCAACCGGCAGAACATTGACAGCCAGGTGACGGAAGCGATCGGCGGCATCCGCATTGTGCGCAGCTTCGGCAGGACGCGAAGCGAAGCGCTGCGCTACCTGCGCGCGGATCACTACCGCGCTCGCCAGGAAGTGCACGTGTGGTGGTGGGCACGTGGCGTGGACCTGGCGTGGGCGCTGCTTATTCCGCTCGCATCGGCGGCGCTGCTGTGGTACGGCGGGCGCGAAGTTCTCGCGGGGCGATTGAGCGTCGGCGATCTCGTCATGTTCCTGGCGTATCTCGCCATGCTGCTCGATCCGCTGGCGACGCTGGCGACCAGCGCGACGGAGTTTCAGTCGGGCCTTGCGGGGCTTGATCGCGTGCTGGATCTGCTCGAGGAGCCGGTGGAAATGCCGGATCTTGCTGGCGCGATCGCGCTCACGCCGTCGCAGGTGCGCGGCAGGATCGTGTTCAGCGACGTCACGTTCAGTTATCCGGGCGCGAATCGGCCGGCGGTCGAGCACATCAATCTCGAAGTGGGCGCGGGGCAAACGATTGCGTTCGTCGGACCGAGCGGCGCGGGCAAGACGACGCTGTGCAACCTCATCGCGCGGTTTTACGATCCCACCTCCGGCGTCATCACGCTCGACGGGTTCGATCTTCGCTCCATCAAGCTTGGCAGCTTCCGCCGATTGCTCGGCATCGTGGAGCAGGACATCTTCCTCTTCGACGGCTCCGTGGCGGAAAACATCGGCTACGCGCGGCGGGACGCCACGAAGGAGGACATCGAGCGTGCAGCCCGGCTGGCGCATGCGCATGAGTTCATCGACGAACTGCCGGAGAAATACGACACGCTGATCGGCGAGCGCGGCGTCAAGCTTTCGGGCGGTCAGCGGCAGCGCCTGGCGATCGCGCGGGCCATTCTCGCGGACCCGCGCATCCTCATCCTCGACGAAGCCACGAGCAACCTCGACACCGCGAGCGAGCGGTTCATTCAGCAGAGCCTTGCGTCGCTCATGAAAGGCCGCACGAGCTTCGTCATCGCGCACCGTTTGAGCACGATTCGCCAGGCGGATCTGATCGTCGTGGTGGAGGACGGGCGCATCGTCGAGCAAGGCCGACACGAGGAACTGCTCGCGCGGAGCGGCAAGTATCAGAAGATGGTCATGCTGCAAACGCAGCCGGATGCGCTGGCGATGGCGGATGACGCCGATCGACGAATGTTGCCGGCGCTGCGCGAAGGCGCGTGAGCGGCGCAGCTCACGGCGAAGATTCCTCGCGGTGCGTGCGAACTTCGTGACGGAACGGCTGTTCACGCTTGAACTGTTCGATGTGCTGCTGGTATTGCGAAAGAATCATGGGCGGGGCGCTTCCTCGCGCTGCGCTCAGCGCCTGTTCCAGCGTCTGCACCGCTTCCGTGAAGAGGCCCTTGTCGGCCAGCGCGAAGGCGCGAATCTCCTGCGCGTGGAAGCCGCCGAGCTGCTGCTGAATGATCGAATCGATGAGGTGCAGCGCTTCTTCTGAATCGCGCACATCGTCCTGCGGCGTGGTGGCGAGCTCATACGCCAGGGCCATTTTGGCGTTGGCGTCGTTCGGGTTCTTCGTGACGGCGTTGCGGAGCAGACTGATCGCGAGCTCCGCCTTGCCGATTTCACCAAGCTCGCGGGCCGCCGATGGCAGATCAGCGCCGCCGGCGAGCGCTTCGTTGAGGAGCGCCTGCCCCGCCGCTTCGTCGCCAAGGCGCATGTGCGCAAGGCCGGTATAGAGCAGCGCATCAATGACAATGCGGTCCGCGGGCTCGCCCGGATCGCGCGACGCCAGCACCGGCGCGAGCGTGTCGATCACCGCCTTGTCGTTCAGTTCGAGGAATTCCAGCCGGCCGAGCGCTGTCCGTACCGTGCGATCCTCCGGCAACAGCTCCACGGCTTTGCGGAACTGCTGCAGCGCCGGGCCAATCTTTTCCTGCTGCAACAGACAGATCGCCAAGCCGCGGTAGGCACGGCCGGCCTTGTCATCGAGTTCGAGCACGCGGCGATACTCGGCGATGGCGTCATCAAGCTGGCGCGAGAACTGCAGCGCCTCCGCAAGGCCGAGATGAGCGGGAACCGACCTGGGATCGATGGCCAGCGCCTGGCGAAAGCTGGCGATAGCAGCTTCGAAGCGGAAGAGCTTCGTTTCCTGTTCGCCTTTTGCGATGTGCGCTTCTATGCGGCCGGGGTTGGCCCGCACGAGCGCGCTCAACGCATCAAGCGCCTGCTGGCCGGCGCCCGCTTCGGCCATCGCCTGGGCGCGACTGATGATCTGCCCCGTACTCATGCCGAGCGCCGCGAGCTCCCCCATCACCGGGTCGTCGAGATAATCCTGCGGCGCCGCCGCGTTCGCTCTGGCCGTCATCGTTTCGGCGAGTGCGGCGTCGCCTGTCTTGGCGTAGAGCTGCGCGAGCGATGAAAGGGCCACGGCGCATTGCGGATCAAGCGCGATCGCCTTCTCAAGATGCTGTTTCGCGTCGTCGATGTGGCCCGCCTGCAGGTGGTAGCGGCCGAGGCCGGCATGCGCGAGCGCGCTGCGATCATCAAGCTCGACGCCGCGCTGGAACGCCGCGAGCGCATCATCAAAACGGCCAAGTTGTTCAAGTGTCCTGCCGTAGCGGACATAGAGCGCCGGATAATCGGGGCGCAGCCGCTTGGCGGTCTCGAAGAACGGGAGCGAGCCCTGCGGGTCCGTGCGCGCGAGCCGCACAGCCCGGCAATACCACCAGCGGAAATCGCCCGGCTCCAGCTCGCACGCGGAGGCGTAGGCGGCCAGCGCCGGCTCGCCGAGGTCGTGCACGTCGAGCACCATCGCATAATGGCCCCACGCTTCGGCGGAGCCCGTGTTCTGCGTCAGATCGTGGTGCGCTTCGCGAATCGCAAATTCCACCTGCGGCTCGACGCCTTCGAGCGACGGCAACGGGGGCGGCGGCGCGGAACGCGAACAGGCCGGCATGATGAGAAGCACAAGCAACGGCAAGGTCGCCGCGGGTTGGCACCACGTGTATCGAATTCGCTTCATGGCGTTTGCAAACCCGTCATTTGCTGATGTTTTCGCCGTCGCCGCGGAGGACCGTGACGCGACTGTCGGCTCGCACGCCGGGATAACGCTCCACCGCGCCATCCGGCCATTGCACGAGAATCTCATCCACCTCGCGCGCGGCGCCGAGGCCGAAATGCGCCGCCGCTTCGTTGCTGCACGCGTAACTGTACGACGTCAGCAGGTGCCTGCGAAATTCACGGCCGTCGGCGCGAACGATCACCAGCGCCCCCAGCGCGTCACGCCCGTGCAGCGCATCAAACGCGCGGACCTCCAGCCAGCGCCGGCCGCGCGGCAATTCGCCCAGCCACAGCCGCGCTCCCCCGCCTGCCGTCGTCGTCAGCAGGTCCAGCGCTCCGTCGCGATTGACATCGCCCACCGCGAGCCCGCGTGACACCTCGATCGCCGGGATGCCGAACTCCGCGCCTTCGTACACGTCGAAACGGCCGCTGCCGTTGTTGAGATAGAGATGACACGGCTCGGCGTAGTCGTACAGATTCTCGTTTCCGACCGCACCCGCAAACGGCTTCTGCCGCCGGCGAATCCCGCCGTTGACGACCACGATGTCGAGATCGCCATCAAGATCGGCGTCGAACATCGCGTCGCCGAAACCGGTGAACGGCAAGCTTGGCGGACCCAGGCCGGTGGTCGGCGTGATGTCCATGAATGATCCATCGCGAAGTCGGCGGTACATGGTGTTGGTCTCGCCGAACAGGTGCGTCATGAACAGTTCGAGATCGCCGTCGCCATTCACGTCTCCCACGGTGACGCCCATGCTCGCTTCCGGCGCTCCTTCGCGGTTGTAGGCGCAGCCGAGTGGCGTCGCACGCTCGGTGAACGTGCCGTCGCCGTGGTTCAGCCAGAGAAAGTTCGCGGCGGCGTCGTTGGCGACATAGATGTCGAGCCGGCCGTCGTTGTTGAAATCGACGCACACGACGCCGAGACCGGGGCCGGGCTTGCTGCCGATGCCCGATTCGCGCGATACATCGCGGAACGTGCCGCCTTCGTTGTGGTACAGCACATCGGCGAGTGGTTGATAATGCTGCGGGCCGCAATACTCGCGGCGACCCAGTGCGTCGAAGCAGCGCCGCCTTGCATCCGGCTGCAGGTAGTTCACCACGATGAGATCGAGCCAGCCGTCGCGATCGAAATCGGCGAACGCAGCGCCGACGCACCACGGCTGGTCAGCGATGCCTGCCGACGCGGAGACGTCGACGAACGTGCCGTCGCCCTCGTTGCGAAAGAGCTGAAGCTGCCCGACGCCGGTGAGGAGAAGATCAAGATCGCGATCGTTGTCGTAATCCGCCACGGCGACGCCCATGCCGAAACCATGCGGCCGTATGCCGGATTGTGCGGTGACATCTTCGAAGGTCCCATCCTCGCGCTGGCGCAGCAGTCGATCGCCACGTGCGGGGTTGTCGCGCGCGGCGCGTTCGCGATCGCCGTTCACGAGATAGATGTCGAGCAGACCGTCGCCGTCGAAATCGAACAGCGCCGCGCCGGAGCCCATGATCTCTTGCAGCCGGTATTCGCCGGCGAAACCGCAATCGTGCTGGAACGAGGCCAGCGCGTCATCGATGTGTTCGGTGAACGCAATCGGCGCGCGGCGATGATTCGCGGAGCGCAAGGCGGGCGCGGCGACGGTCGTTTCTTCGCGTATGGCCACCGCGCCGGCGACCGGTTCCGCGGCGGTCGGCGTCTCCTGTTCGCATCCGCAAAGCCATAGCGCCCACGCCGCTGCAAGGAGCGCGCGGCACACCGTGCATGGTGTCGATACACGTACCCCTACCTGCATCCTCTCATAGCGTAATGACGCCGCGAGCAAACGAACAGCCTGATGCCCCAAATCTCCCGTTTCGGCCGTGTGGCGGCGTCCAATGAGCCAGCCTTCACGAGGCGTTCACCGCTGCGGCGACGTGGCTCTGTACATCGTCGGGTATGGAAGAGCCCTCTCGCCATGCCGACCGCCTCAACCGCCAGTAACCGCGCCCTCCTCCGAGCCCGCCTCGCTGATGCCTATTGCGCCACGCGTGCCACGACGCTGCGACTCTGCCAGCCGCTCTCGAGCGAGGACATGGTCGTGCAGGTGGAGCCGTGCGCGAGCCCGACGAAGTGGCATCTGGCGCACACGACATGGTTCTTTGAAACGTTCGTCCTGCAGGAGCACGAGGAACACTTCGCCTGGCACGATGACGCGTTCCCGTTCCTCTACAACTCCTATTACCACGGCGTCGGCGAGATGCTGCCGAGGGCCAAGCGCGGTCTCGTCACCCGCCCATCCCTCGAAGACGTGCTCGGCTATCGCAACGACGTGGACGCACGCGTGATGCGGCTCATTAACCGATGCGACGACGCCACGCTGTCGCACATCATGCCCACGATCGAGCTCGGCCTCAATCACGAACAGCAGCACCAGGAACTCCTGCTCACCGACATCAAGCTGCTGCTGTTCACGAACCCGCTCGGGCCGGCGTACCGCAAATCGTTGTCGCTGCACGCGCCGGGCGAGAACGTCGCGCCGCTGCGGTGGGTGTCGTTCAGCGGCGGTGTGGTGGAGATCGGTCACGAAGGCGGCGCGTTTGCATATGACAATGAAGGCCCGCGCCATCGGGAATTTCTTGAGCCGTACGACATCAGCCACCGCCTCATCACCAACAGCGAATTCATGGAATTCGTGCGCGATGGCGGATACGACGAACCGCGTCACTGGCTGGACGACGGCTGGACGCGCGTGCAGCGCGAGCATTGGAAACACCCGCAATACTGGCGCCATCACGACGACCACGGCTGGCAGGAGTTCACGCTACACGGCTGGCGGCAGCTTGATCCCAGCACGCCGGCGTGTCACATCAGTTTCTTCGAAGCGGATGCGTTCGCGCGGTGGCGCGGCGCTCGCCTGCCGACGGAGGCGGAATGGGAACACGCCGCCGAAACTGTGGATGTCGAGGGCAATTTTCTCGAGAACAATCGCCTGCACCCGGCGCCGCTGCGCGAAGGCGGCGATGCGGATGCCGATGGCCGCCTGCAGCGTGATTCCAGCGACCTGCAGCAGATGTTCGGCGACGTGTGGGAGTGGACGCGCTCCGCTCACGAGCCGTATCCCGGCTACACGCCGCCGGAAGGCGCGATCGGCGAATACAACGGGAAATTCATGAACGGCTGCTACGTGCTGCGCGGCGGATCGTGCGTCACCGGTGAATCGCACATCCGCAGAACGTATCGCAACTTCTTCGAGCCTGCGGCACGCTGGCAATTCATGGGCATCCGACTCGCGAGGTCACGCTGATGGTGAGTTTTGCACGCCAATGGTCCGAACCTTCGCCGTGCCACGATCTGACGCTGCGATCCAGTTTTCTGCATGATGTGCTTGCCGGTCTGGCGAAGCCTCGCAAGTCGATTCCCGCGAAGCATCTGTATGACGCGCGCGGCAGCGCGCTCTTCGAGAAGATCTGCGAGCTTGACGAGTATTACCTCACGCGCACCGAACTGCTCATCTTTCGCAGGCACGTGCGTGAGATGGCCGGCGCGATCGGGCCCGAGGTGACGGTCATCGAGCCCGGCGCCGGTTCCGGCAGCAAGGCGGCGATGCTGCTGGGAGCGCTCAATCGGCCGCGTGGCTATGTGCCGATCGAAATCTCCGATGCGGCCCTGCATGCGGCGCACCGGCGCATTGGTCACAGGTTCCCGCGATTGTTCATGCAGCCCGTGCGCGCCGACTTCACCGCCCGCATGCCGCTCGCCATGCAGCACCACGGTCGCAAGCTGATCTTCTTCCCCGGCTCGACGATCGGCAACTTCGGACGCCGGCAACGCGTTCAACTGTGGCAACGTTTCGCACGCATGCTCGGCAGCACGCACGACGGCATGGCGCTCGTCGGCTTCGATCTCATCAAGCCGGTGAGCATTCTTCTGCCGGCGTACAACGATGCGCAAGGCATCACCGCAGCGTTCAACGCCAACCTGCTGCGCCGCATCAACGAAGAGCTGGCGGGCAATCTCGATCTTGGCGCCTTCGTCTACGACTGCCGGTGGAACGAGGAGCTGGCGTGCATCGAGATGGGACAGCGCAGCACGAGGGACCAGATGATCTCGGTGGCGGACCGGTCATTCCACCTCGCGCTGGGCGAAGTCATCCGCACGGAGCGTTCGCACAAGTTCACGCTCGCCGCGATGGATCACGAGGCCGCCGAAGCCGGCTTCCACCGCGCCGCGTCCTGGCTGGACCCCAAGCAGTGGTACGCCGTCGCGCTCTATCGCCTGGACGCCCCCGGGCGGAGATGACCCCCACCAAGCCCGGCCGCGTGCCGCCCCGCAGCGGCCATCCCCCGAACTGAAAGTGGGCCATACTGGACTCGAACCAGTGACCTCTTGCGTGTCATGCAAGCGCGCTAGCCAACTGCGCCAATGGCCCAAGAGAGCCACATTGTACCGGCATCAGGCACAGATGCACATTCAGGCTGGAATCCGGCTTTTCCAAGCCAAATTCCTGCAATCTCGTCCCTGCGAGAATACCTAACAAATGCCTATCATACCGGCATGGAGGGAATCCGGTCCATTCGCCGGTTGGTGGGGCATTGGGTTGTCGATGAGCTGGCCAAGCGCATCGAGGCGGTCGAGCTGTGTCATCGCCAAGCGGGCGAGGTGGAGCGGGCGGCCAGTGTGGCGACGGGGTTGCCGGGGCCGGTGGATGTGCTGCCGCGCGGGGTGTTGCATGAATGGCTGTGCGCGGACGATGGCGATGGCGATGGCAAGCGCGATGGCGCTGGCTATGACCTCAACGATGGCGTCGGTCACGGCAAGCGCGAGCGCGGCTGCGATGGCAACAGCGAGCGCGTTCGCAAGAGCGCGAGTGACGGGTCGCCGCCGGTTTCGCTCTTTGTGCATCTGGCGGCGCACGCGTGCGGAAGCGATGCGGGGCTGATCGTCTGGATCGGGCGATCGCTGTGGCCGACGCCGCATGCGCTCATGCGCGCGGGCGCTCATGTCGGGCGCAATCTGCTGCGCGATTCGCTGCTGCTTGATCCGAGCACGCTGGCGGATCGGTTGTGGGCGATCGATCTCTGCGCGCGAAGTCCCGCGACATCAGTGGTGATTGCGGACGCTTCGGGGATGCAGCTTGCGCACTCGCGCCGGCTTCAGCTTGCGGCGGAAGCAGGCGGCGCGCTGGCGCTGCTGGCCCGGCCTCATCGCGAACACACGACGTTGAGCGCGGCGGCGATGCGCTGGCGCGTTGCGTGCGTGCCCTCTCCCACCACACGGCCTCGCTGGCGAGTTGAACTGGTGCGCTGCAAAGGCGTGCAGCGCTGTCATGACATGGAAGCGAAGAAATCACTTGTGCTGGAGCGTCATCGTGCGACGGGTTGTATGCGTGTTCCTGGGGATGTGGCCGATCGATCGGTTGAAACGCAAACGGCGGCTGAATCAGCATCCGCGCGGCGGGCGGGGTGAGCCGGCGATTCTGCTGGTTCACACGCACGGCGGCCGGCAACTCGTCGCGAGCTGCTGTCCATTGAGTCAGAAGCTCGGCGTGCAGGCGGGCATGACGCTGGCGCAAGCGCGAGCCTTGCTCGGCGGCCGGCCGGCGCTGGAAGCGCCGCATGAGCCGGAGCAGGATCGCGCGGCGCTTGCGCGGCTTGCGTCGTGGGCGATGCGTTTCTCGCCGCTGGTGGCGCCGGATCACGATGACGGCTTGCTCCTCGACGTCACCGGCTGCGAGCGTCTGCATCACGGCGAGCGGCGGATGGTGAACGCCATCGGCAACGGGCTTGAGCAGCTCGGCTTCGCGAACCGCGTGTGCTGCGCGAACACCGTCGGGTGCGCGTGGGCGGTGGCGCACTTCGGCCAGCCTGTTCGCGCGGTCATTGCGCCCGGCGAGGAGCGAGCTGCGCTGGCGCCGCTGCCGATCGATGCGCTGCGCGTTGATGCGGAAACCGCCGAGGCGCTGCGCGAAGTGAATGTCGATCTCGTGGGCCAGGTGCTGGAGATACCGCGGCTGGAGCTGGCGGCACGCTTCGGCCCGGCGCTGCTGCGGCGAATCGATGAAGCGATGGGCGACGCCGCGGAGGTGATCGAGGCCCTTCATGATCGCGAGCCGATCGTGGCGGAACGCCTGTTCGACGGCGCGGTGACGAACGTGGAATCGCTGCTGATCGTGACGCGCGAGTTGATTGATGACGTGCGCAGCGCGCTCATCAAGCAGGAAGCGGGCGCCACGCATGTTGAGCTCACCGCCACGCGACTCGACGCCACGCCGATTCGCCTGCGCGTGCGCCTCGCAAGGCCCAGTCGTGATGCCGCGCACCTGTTTTCACTGCTGCGGCCGAAGGTGGAAACGCTGCACATGGGGTACGGCGTGGAGCAATTGTCGCTGCGGGTGATGAGCCAGAAGCGCACTCCGCACGTGCAACATGCGGAGTTTGGTTCGCATGATCGCGATGGTTCGCTGGACCGCGCCGCCGGCGAACTGGTGGACACGCTCACGCAGCGGCTTGGCCCGGAGCGCACGCTGCGAATGCACGCTGCGGAATCGCATTGCCCGGAGCGGACGAAAGTGCATCGCCCGGCGCTGGAGGCGACGGCGGCGGCGATGGAATCCGCGGGGTTGGTGGAGAGCGATCGACCATCGCGGCTCTTCACGCCGCCCGAGCCCATTGAAGTGATGGCGGTGACGCCGGACGGTCCGCCGATCTGGCTGCGCTGGCGTGAGCGCGAGCATCGCATCGTGGATTCGATCGGCCCGGAGCGCGTGCATTCGGAATGGTGGCGTCGCGGGAAGGACGGCTCCGAAGGCCAGTGGCGCGATTACTACAAGGTGCAGGATCACGCCGGCCGGTGGTTGTGGATTTTCCGCGCGCAGCAGGCGGCGCAGTGGTTCGTACACGGGGAATGGGCGTAAGCGATGCCGGATCTTCCCGAGCCCAAAGTTCGCCCGCATCCATACGCGGAGTTCTACCGCGAGCCGATGCTGCGCGCGATGCACGGCAAGGAGGAAGCGCCCGCGCCGCCCGTGCGCCGCGCGCCGGCTTCGCATCGCTACGCCGAATTGCACGTGACGAGCAACTACACCTTCCTCACCGGCGCGAGCCATCCCGAGGAACTCGTGGAAGCGGCGGCGGCGCTGGGGCACGAAGCCGTGGCGATCACGGACACCAACACGCTCGGCGGGATCGTGCGGGCGCATCTCGCGGCGAAGGAATGCGGCATGCCGCTCGTCATTGGTTGCCGATTGACGGCGGCGATCGAATACCCGGACACGCCGCGCGAGCTTTCACTGCTCGTCTATCCCACCGACGCCGCGGCGTACGGCCGATTGAGCCGCCTGCTCACGCTCGGCAAGCGACGGGCCCCCAAAGGCGAATGCACGCTCACGCTGCACGATGTTCTGGCCGCGAACGAAGGACTGCTCGCAATTGTCCTTCCGCCCGCGGCGCTGGATCACGTGGCGCTCGAAACGCTGGCCGGGCTGCGAAGCGCATTCGATGACGATCGCTTGTCGCTGGCGGTGTCGCGGCTGTACGGCGGTGATGATCGCGAGCGCGTGCAGCAGCTCGCATCGCTGGCGGAGCACACCGGCATTCCGCTCGTGGTGACGAACGACGTGCACTATCACACGCCCGCACGCCGCCCGCTGCAGGACGTGCTCACATGCATTCGTCACGGCTGCACGATCGAGCAGGCGGGATTGCGGCTGTTTCCGAATGCGGAGCGATGTCTCAAATCGCCGGGCGAAATGGCCCGTCTGTTTGCTGATCATCCGCAGGCGCTCGCGCGCACGGTAGAGATCGCACAGCGGGCGTCGGGCTTCAATCTCGATCAGCTTCGCTACCAGTATCCCGACGAGGTGTGCCCGCCCGGCGTCACGCCAATGGCATACCTGACGCAACTCACGCATCGCGGCGCCTTGGAGCGATATCCCGGCGGCGTGCCTGCGGATGTTCGCGCCCGCATCGAGCACGAGCTCAAGCTGATCGATGAACTCAACTACGCGCCGTACTTTCTGACCGTGCACGATCTCGTGCGCTTCGCGCGCTCGGCGGGCATTCTCTGCCAGGGCCGCGGAGCCGCCGCCAACAGCGCCGTGTGCTACGCGCTGGGCGTGACGGCGGTTGATCCCGACCGCATTGACCTGCTCTTCGAGCGGTTCATCAGCAAGGAGCGCAACGAGCCGCCGGACATCGACATTGATTTCGAGCACGAGCGGCGTGAGGAAGTGATTCAGTACATCTATCGCAAGTACGGGCGCGACCGCGCCGCGCTCACCGCCGAGGTCATCACCTATCGCGGCCGGTCGGCGATGCGCGACGTCGGCAAGGCGCTGGGGCTGTCGCTGGATTGCGTCGATCGACTGGCGAAGGACATCGACTGGTGGTCGGACCAGGTGAACCGCGACGCCAGCTTGCGCGCGATGGGGCTCGACCCGCGCGAGCCGACGCTCAAACTCGCCACGCAACTGGCCGGCGAAATCATGGGCTTTCCGCGTCACCGCTCGCAGCACGTGGGCGGCTTCGTCATCACGCGCGGGCCGCTGTGCGAGATGGTGCCGATCGAAAACGCCGCCATGCCCGACCGCACGATCATCGAATGGGACAAGGACGACGTCGACGCCATGGGCATGCTCAAGGTGGATTGCCTCGGCCTCGGCATGCTCACGTGCATCCGCAAGAGCTTCGACTTTCTGCGGCAACAGGAACACGATCTCACGCTCGCCACCGTGCCCGCGGAGGATCCGGCGGTGTACGACATGATCTGCGAAGCGGACACCGTGGGCGTGTTCCAGGTGGAATCGCGTGCGCAGATGTCGATGCTGCCGCGACTCAAGCCGCGCACGTACTACGACCTCGTCATCGAGGTGGCGATCGTGCGGCCGGGGCCAATCCAGGGCGACATGGTGCATCCGTATCTCCGCCGAAGGTGCGGCGAGGAGCCTGTGGACTATCCGTCCGAGGAAGTGAAGCGCGTGCTGCAGCGCACGCTCGGCGTGCCGCTGTTCCAGGAACAGGCGATGGCGCTGGCGATCGTGGCGGCGGGATTTTCAGCGGGCGAAGCGGATCAACTTCGCCGGGCGATGGCGGCGTGGAAACGCGATGGCAACAAGCTGCGCCGCTTCGAGAGTCGCTTCATCGGCGGCATGCTGGAGCGCGGCTATCAGCGCGAGTACGCCGAGCGATGCTTCCAGCAGTTGCAGGGGTTCAGCGAATACGGCTTTCCCGAATCGCACGCGGCCAGCTTCGCGCTGCTCGTGTACGTGTCATCGTGGCTGAAGCGTCACCACCCCGCTGTTTTCGCCGCGGCGCTGCTCAACAGTCAGCCGATGGGGTTCTACGCGCCGGCGCAGATCGTGCGTGACGCGCAGCAGCATGGCGTGGAAGTCCGGCCGGTGGATGTCAATCACAGCGCGTGGGATTGCACGATTGAGATTGATCCCGACCGCGCGCCCGCGCTGCGGCTCGGCATGCGGCTGGTGCGCGGTCTTTCGCAGAAGGATGCGGAATTGGTGGCGAGCGCGGCGGCGGCGCATGGTCCGTTCCGTTCCATCGCCGGCTTGTACCGCGCGTCCGGCGTGCGCGCCAGCGCCTTGCGGCGTCTTGCATCCGCGGACGGCTTCGGCTCCATGGGCCTCACGCGCCAGGCGGCATTGTGGCATGTGCGAGCGCTGCGCGATGAAACGCTGCCGATGTTCGAGGGTGTGGATGCGCCCGCCGAACCGCCGCCGCGTTTGCCTGCCGTGTCCGCGCCGCGCCGGGTGATTCAGGATTACGGCTCGATCGGCCTGTCGCTCAAGGCGCACCCCATGACGTTCCTCCGCGAGATGCTGGACAAGCGCCGCGTGCTTCGCAACCAAACGCTGGCGGACGAACGCGCCTGCCCGCACGGATTGAAAGCGAGCGTTGCCGGCCTTGTGCTTGTGCGTCAGCGGCCGGGCACCGCGTCCGGGCTCATCTTCATGACCATCGAAGACGAAACCGGCACGGCCAACCTCATCATTCGCCCGCATATCTTTGAACGCTATCGCCGGGCGGCTCGGCACGGCGTGGCGGTGATCGCACGCGGCACGGTGGAACGCCAGGGAAAGGTGGTGCACATCGTGGTCACCGCGATCGAATCGCTCGACGAAACGATCCGCGACCTCATCGTCCGCCCACGCGACTTCCACTGACGCAGCCGCCAACATCAAAGGGCGAAATGCGAGTACAGTGTGCGATAGCGCTACGGCGCTTTCCACAGCGTTCCCACCATGCACGATACTTCACTGCTGACGACCATCGCTGCCGGTTTCGCGGCCGCGTGGGTGCTCGGTCTGATCACCCAGCGGCTGGGGCTTTCCCCCATCGTGGGCTATCTGCTAGCCGGCGTTGTCATCGGCCCGTACACGCCGGGCATCGCGGGCGACCCGGAAATCGCCATGCAGCTCGCCGAGATCGGCGTCATCCTGCTGATGTTCGGCGTCGGCGTGCACTTCCACCTCAAAGACCTGCTCGACGCACGCGGCATCGCCATTCCCGGCGCCGTCGGTCAGAGCCTCGTCGCCACCATCATCACGTTCCTGATCTTTCGCGCGTTCGGCTGGCCGATCAAAGCCGGACTCGTGCTCGGCATGTCGATGGCGGTGGCGAGCACCGTCGTGCTCATGCGCGTCCTCATGGACCGCAACATGGTCAAGACGGTGCAGGGCAAGGCGGCGGTGGGCTGGCTCATCGTCGAAGACATCTTCACCGTCCTCGCGCTCGTCTTCGTGCCGATGATGGCGGGCGGCGCGGCGGCGCAGGAGCAGGAAGTGGCGGGCAGCCCGCTGCTCACCATCCTGTGGGCGGCGGCGAAACTGGCGGCCCTCGTGTTCATCGTGCTGCTCGCCGGCTCGCGCGTCGTTCCGTGGATTCTCGTGCAGGTGGCGCGTCTGCGCTCCCGCGAACTCTTCACGCTCACGATTCTGATGCTGTCGATCACCGTGGCGGTGGGCTCGGCGTATCTCTTCGGCGCCTCCGTCGCGCTGGGCGCGTTCCTCGCAGGCATGGTCGTGGGCCAGTCGCCGGTCAGTCACCAGGCCGCCGCCGACGCCCTGCCGCTGCGCGACGCGTTCTCCGTGCTGTTCTTCGTGTCGGTGGGCATGCTGTTTGACCCGGCGTTCCTCGTCGAACACCCGCTCATGGTGGCGACGGGGCTTGGCATCGTGCTGCTCGTCAAGCCGCTCGCCGCCCTCATCATCGTGATCATGCTGCGATACTCGGTGCGCACGGCGCTCGTCGTCGCGCTGGGGCTGGCGCAGATCGGCGAGTTCTCGTTCATTCTCTCGCAGGTCGCCACCGATCACGGCCTGCTTCCCGAAGAAGGACATCACGTGCTGGTGGCCACGGCGATGATCACCATCACGCTCAACCCGATCCTTTTCCGTTCAATTGATCGAATCGAAGCGTGGTTGAAGTCGCGCCCGCGCCTGTGGAAGGCGATCAGCGGCCGCGCGGACAAACGCATGGCGCTGATCAACGCCGGCGCCACGCAGCGCGTCGAAAAAGCCGAAGCGCCGCTCGCGGTGATCGTGGGTTATGGACCGGTCGGCCGCGTCGTCGATGCTCTGCTCCGCGACACCGGGCTGGAGACGTCAATCATCGACTTCAACATGGACACCGTGCGCTCGCTCAACGACCGCGGCCGCATTGCGATCTACGGCGACGCGACGCGCATGGACATTCTCGAACAGGCGGGCGTGCGGCGAGCGGTCTATCTCGTCGTCTGCCTGCCGCATTCGAGCAATTGGGAGCCGATCGTGATGGCGGCGCGGCAGCTCAATCCCACGATCGAAGTTGCCGTGCGCGCTCGATACTTGCAGGAACGCGACACGCTGCGCGAAGCGGGCGTCACGGCGATGGTGCTTGAAGAAGGCGAAGCCGGCCTCGCGCTCGCCAAACTCGTCATGAAGCATCAGCACGTCGACGAAGCCACCGCGGCACGATTGCTCACAGCGCTCCGAAGAATGTGGGCGCTGCCGGAATGAGAGAGAGGCAAAGGGCAAAAGGCAAAAGGCATAAGGGAAGAGGCGCGGGCGCGAACACGTTCCCCCCTTTTGCCTTATGCCTTATGCCTTATGCCTTTTCTCACCTCGGCGTCGCTGATTCCGTCCATGGCGAGGTGTAGTTCGGCGCTTCCTTGGTGATCTGAATGTCGTGCGGGTGGCTTTCGACGACGCTCGCGCCGCTCACTCGTGCGAACCTTGTTTGTGTGCGCAGCTCTTCGATGGTGCGGCAGCCGCAGTACCCCATCGCCGCGCGGAGGCCGCCGACGATCTGATACGTCACATCCGCAAGCGAACCGCGGTACGGCACGCGGCCTTCGACGCCCTCGGGCACGAACTTCGCCGCGCCGACGCGCTGGCCGTAGCGATCTGCCGAGCCCGCGCCCATCGCGCCTTCGCTGCCCATGCCGCGATACGTCTTGTATCGCCGCCCGGCGTGCAGCACGAGTTCGCCGGGGCTTTCATCGAGACCCGCCAGGAGCGAGCCGAGCATCACGCAGCTTGCGCCCGCCGCGATGGCCTTGGCGACGTCGCCGCTCTGGCGAATGCCGCCGTCCGCGATCACGGGGATGTTGAACTTGTCCGCCGCCTTGCACGCTTCTCCGACCGCGGTGATCTGCGGCACGCCCACGCCGGTGACGACGCGCGTGGTGCAGATGGAGCCGGGACCGATGCCGACCTTCACCGCCGCCACGCCCGCGCTGATGAGATCGCGCGCCCCGTCCATCGTCGCCACGTTGCCTGCGATCACTTCAATCTCGTGCTTCTTCAAAATGGCTTCGACGGTGCGGATGACGTTGTCGGAGTGGCCGTGCGCCGTGTCCACGACGATGACATCCACCTCCGCCTCGACAAGCGCATCGATGCGCTCGAACTGCAGCACGCCCACCGCCGCCCCGACGCGCAGCCGGCCCCGACCATCCCGGCATGCGTTCGGGTGCTTCTGAATGTTGTCGATGTCGCGCATCGTGATGAGGCCGGCAAGCACGCCGTTTGAATCGACGAGCAGCAGCTTCTCCACTTTCGAGCGGTGCAGAATCTGCTCGGCCTCGGTGATCGTCGTCTCCGGCGGCGCGGTGACGAGATTCCGGCTCGTCATCACCTCGCTCACCTTCGCCGTCGTGTCATCGAGGAACTTCATGTCACGCCGCGTGAGGATGCCCACCACCTTCGACCGGCTGGTGCCGTCCGCCGTCACCGGAAAGCCGGAGACGTTGTGCGTGTCCATGAGCGCCATGGCGTCGGCGATGGTCTGGTCCGGGGCGAGCGTGACGGGATCGGAGATGACGCCGTTCTCGCTGCGCTTGACCTTGGTGACCTCGCGGGCCTGGTCCTCGGCGGAGAGATTCTTGTGAATGATGCCGATGCCGCCCTCCTGCGCCAGCGCAATGGCAAGCGCGGACTCGGTGACAGTGTCCATCGGCGCGGAGACGATGGGGATGCGAAGCTCGATGTTCTTGGTGAGGCGCGTGGTGGTGTCGGCATTGGCCGGGACAACCGAGCTGCGCCTGGGGATCAGCAGGACATCATCGAAGGTGATGCCGTCCAGAATGATGCGGTGCTCCATTGGGCGATTGTCGCAGGGTGGGCGCGGGGTGTCAATCCACGCCGGGTGGCCACCGCAAGCCGCATTTGCGACGCCGCGTGGAGGGCGACGGGGCCGAAACCGGATGCACCGGGGTGCCACACATCATCCCGAAGGGTGATGTGTGCGGGGCGTCATTGATGAATGGACGACTGAGAGAGACACTCGACCGTTCGCACCGGAATCTCACACATCACCGCCGGGTGCCACACATCATCCCGAAGGGTGACGTGTGCGGGGCATCATTGATGAATGGACGACTGAGAGAGAGACTCGACCGTTCGCACCGGAATCTCACACATCACCGCCCCGCGCGGCGGCTGATGTGTGGCACCCGGCATTCTCATAAAGCAGAAGGGCGACCTCTTCGAAGCGCGCGCCATGTGGATCAAGGCCCGTGATGCCTAAGCGAAACTCGGCAATGCAAAAGAAGCCGAAGCGATTCAGAAGTGGATCGACAAACTGACGGAGACGAGCACGCCCTAAGAAGCTAGCCTCGCTGTGCCCAAACAACGGAGATAGCCGCCCGCATCCGCACATGTCGGCGGCGTTTTCGCCCCAACTCCACACCCCCGCAGCTCTTCCCCCGTCCCCAAGCCAAACCCCACCCCCCTCCGAATCCCCACGTCACCCCTCGCAAAGCGGTTCTGGGCTGCTAAAATGGTGATTCTCGCCCTTGGGCGGCGCTGGGCGCTGGCCTGTTGGCGTGCGAATCTGAAGCCGGGGAAACAGCTCCGGGCCGCGTGCGAATGGAATGGGGCCATCTCGCTCGCCGGCGGGGCCTTGTCGACAAGCGGCTTGGGCCGGCTTCCATGACCCGTGAGCCTCGAGTTTCGCCGCCCGGCGCGGCGCAGGAGACGTGTGTGAATCAGCAAACGATGCAGTCTGAAGGCCTGATGGCGGACCCGGTGCACCATGATCGTGGCACCCGGGCGGGCGAAGGCAAGCGCATGTGGCTCAAGTTCCTCGAGGCCACCATCCGCTACGGCGCTTCCGATCTCATCGTCAAAGTCGACCTTCCGCCACGCATCCGCGTGCGCGGCGTGCTCAAGAGCCTTGAGACCGACACCTGCACCACCGACCAGATGTTCCAGATCGCCAAGGACGTGCTGGACGAGCGGCAGTACAAGCACTTCCAGAAGCACGGCTCGATCGACTTCGCCTACGACTTCGATGACGACCATCGCTTCCGCGTGAATCTGTTCATGGCGCGCGGCAAGCCGTCCGTCGCGGCGCGTCTCATCACCTCCAACGTCAAGACGTTTGAAGAGTTGCACGTGCCGGCGATTCTTGGCGAAGTGGCGCTCAGCGCGCAGGGGCTCATTCTCTTTTCAGGCGTCACCGGCTCCGGCAAGAGCACGTCGATCGCGTCGATGCTGCAGTACATCAACGAGCGGAAGCGCGTGCACATCGTCACCATCGAAGACCCGATCGAATACATCTTCAAGGACGCCAAGGCGACGATCAATCAGCGCGAAGTCGGCATCGACTGCGTGAACTTCAACGAAGCGCTGCGCGCCCTGGTGCGTGAGAACCCGGACGTGGTGCTCGTCGGCGAAATGCGCGACTACGAAACCTTCGAAGCCGCCATTCGCGCCGCCGAGACGGGCCACCTGGTGTTCGGCACCATTCACGCCTCGTCGGCATGGCAGACCTTCGGCCGCATTTACGACCTCTTCCCCCCGGACGAGCGCGAGCAGATTCGCAAGCTGCTGGCCTACAACCTGCGGGCGATCATCTATCAGAAGCTGCTGCCCACGCTCAAGCCGGAGATCGCGCGCATCCCGGCGATTGAAATCCTGCTGAACACGCCGATCGTCACCAAATACATCCTGGAAGGCCGCGAAGGCGAGCTTCTGGACGTGATCAAGCAGAGCCGGGAAGAGGGCATGATCGACTTCACCAGTTCGCTTGTGGAACTGGTGGAGAAGGAATACATTCATCACCGGGTCGCGTTGGAAGCGACACCGAAGCCTGAAGAGCTGAAAATGCGGCTCAAGGGCATCTCCTGAATCCGATCGCGGGGCCCAGGGCACGAGCGTTGCACGACATGACTTCACCACATTTCCTGGCCGAAGCGACCACGGCGATCCTCATCAACCCTTGGATCGCCATCGTCGGCTTTGCCATCGTCGTCGCCTGGGCGCGGCTGGTCTCCACGAAGCTCGACAAGGACGCGGCGTACTTCCACCTGCCTCGCCGCAAGTGGAACATGATCTACATGGGATGCCTCGTGCTCGCGCTGGGCGCGATGTTCGGCATTCCGGTGATCGGCGTGAACGTGGTGGCGGCGGCGATCATCCTCGCGGCGCCCATCTTCGCCTACATGCACGTGCGCAACAACGCTGTGCCTGAATCCGAGCGCCAAACGCTCTTCAGCATGAACCTGAAGCAGAAGATGGAGCAGCGCCGCATCGCCAAGGCCGCGCGCGAAGCCATCATCACCTTCGTCGACAGCACGAAGGCCAGCCGCAAGGTTCCGCTCAAAGATGATCCCCTGCTGCCCATTCACATGCACGCGGAGGATCTCATCGCTCCCGCGGTGCAGGCGCGCGCTTCGCGCGTTGACTTCGTGGTGACGGCGAACGGCACGCAGGTGGTGCAGACGGTGGACGGCGTGCATTACAAGCGCGATCCGATTCCCGTCGAGCGCGCCGCCGCCGTGATCGATTATCTCCGCGACATTGCGGGCATGGACGTGAAGGACCGTCGCCGGCGACAGATGGGCCGTTGCCGCATCGCCGGCGCCGCGGGTTCGCACGAACTCACGTTGACGTTTGAAGGATCATCGACGACGCAGCGGCTCCGCATCGACATCGATCTCTCGTCGCGGCTCGTGATGCCGTTCGATCAGCTTGGCTTCCTGCCGTCGCAGCTTGAACAGCTTCGATCGCTGGCGGAGGTTCACGATCGGCATGGCATCGTGCTGCTGGGCACGCCGCCCGGCCAGGGGCTCACGACGCTCGCCTACAGCTTCGTCAACCGGCACGACGCGTACACCTCGAACATCAAGATTCTGGAACGCGAGAGCCTGACGCACATCGAAGGCGTGGACCACGTGGTGTGGGATCCCAACAACCCCGCCGTGGATTTCGCCACCAACCTGCAATCCATGCTGCGGCGCGATCCGGACATCGTGCTCATTGATGAACTTCGCGACAAGGAGACTGCGGTCGTCGCCGCGGCGCCAGGCATGCAGGGTCCGTTGCTCTACCTGCCGCAGCGCATGCCGTCGCTCAACGATCAGCTTCGTGACTGGCTCGCCAAAGTTGGTGACGCCAAGCAAGCGTCGCGGGCGCTGCGCGTGGTCATCAATGGCAGGCTCTTGCGCAAGCTGTGCCCCAAGTGCAAGCAGGCGTACCAGCCGTCCGCCGAACAGATCAAGCGGCTGAATCTCCCGGCAAACGCGAAGCAACTGTTCCAGGCCGGCGGAAAAGTGCAAGTGAAGAACAAGATCGAGCCGTGCCCCGTATGTCAGGGCACCGGGTTCCTCGGCCAGACCGGCGTGTACGAAGTGATGATCGTGACCGACGAGGTGCGCAAGCAGCTCGAAATGAGCGATGTCAAGTCGGCGTTGGCCGCCGCTCGCCGGAACAAGATGCTCTTCCTGCAGGAAGCGGCTTTGAGCAAGATGATCGCCGGCGAGACGAGCCTCGAAGAGGTCATTCGCGTCACCGCCGCCAGGAAAGAAGCGAAGCCCGCCTCCGCGCAGGCAGGACCGGCCGCGGCGTAGGAACACGTTCTCATGCTCACAGTTTTCAATGTCATTCTGATTCTCATCGTGCTGCTCATCGCCTACTGGTGGGCCAACCAGGGCTTCTTCAGCGCGATGCTGCATCTGCTCTGCGTGATCATCGCCGGCGCGATCGCGCTGGCGTTCTGGGAGCCGCTCACCATCGGCCTGCTGCTCCGCGGCAACATGTTCGACAACTACGCGTGGGGCGTCTCGCTCATCGGCCTGTTCTCGATCAGTCTGTTCGTGCTGCGCGTGGCCATGGACAAGCTCGCGCCGGCGAATGTTGATCTCCCCCACGGCTTCAACCTCGGCTTGGGCGGGCTCGCCGGCGCTGCGGCGGGCGTGCTCACGGTCGGCATCTTCCTGATCGGCGCCAGCTTCATTCAGTCGAGCAACGCGATCATGGGCTGGCAGGGCCATCAGCGCACGTCCAACGGTCAGATCGCGCGCACGAATGACCTGTGGGTTCCCTATCACCAGATCGCGTCGGAGTTCTACGACTTCTTGAGCGTGGGCGCGCTGTGGACCGGTCGGCCGCTGCGTCATTACAGCCCGGATCTGCACGTGCAGGCGACGTCGTTCCGTGACACGTGGCGCGGCGGACAGGGCCACGTCGCGATGCCGCCGAAGTCCGCGTCGGTGAAGGAAGTGATTCACTGCCCGGATTTGAACCTGTACGCCATCCGGGTGCACTTCGACAGCGGCGCGTTCGACGACGAAGGCCGCAGCCTCATCATCGGCGCTTCGCAGGTTCGCATCATTGGCGAGGCGAACGGCTCCCAGGAACCGCCGGTCGCGCATCCCGTGGGCTGGGCGCAGTACACGAAAGAATCGCCGCAGTCCGCCACGTATTACGCGTTCAACACGCCGGGGCAGTACGCCACCAATGTGCCGGCGCAGCAGCAGGCGGATGTGCTCTTCGTGTTCAGCACGAACATGCCGCGCCCGCTCTTCATGCAGATCAAGAACGTTCGCTATGACCTGCCGCCGGCGACGAAGAAGGTCACCGGTCCGGAGTTCGAAACGGTGAAGCGCGATTTCGCGCCGCCCGCCGGCCAGGTGGACCTCGACAAGACCGCGCTCGCCATCCTCCCCGCCGATATTCAGGTCACCGACACCCTGCGCCCGCTCACCATCAGCATTAACCAGGCCGGGTCGATGACACACGTGGAAGGCAAACTGTCCGACGGTCACGGCGTGTTCCCGTCGCGCGGCGAGCGCGTCGGCCGCAACCTGATGATCGACGGCATCCTCGAACCCGCCGGAACGAAGGTCGTCCAGTTGCATGTCGGCAAGCGCAGCAGCGCTTCAATCTTCGGCCTCGCGGCACAGAAGGCCGGCGACCAGGCCACGCCGTACCTGATCGATCAGAACGGCGGGTCATACGTCCCCTTCGGCTTCATCTACGAGTGGCCGGACGGGCAGGTCGAAATCTATCTCAACCCCAAGGACAACATCCGAACACTGGACGAGCTGCGCACCCTCCTGCGCGGCGGCGACACCAACATTCGGCTGCTGTTCTATGTCACCGAAGGCGTCAACATCGTCAGCTTCCGGCTGAATGACGTCACCGTCGGAAACTGCAACGTCCGCACGACGACGCAGCGCTAACTCCGGCTTCGGTTCAGTTTTTTACGTCCGCCCCGAGTTATCGGGGCGCAGACGCTCGCAATTGCGGCGACAACATCACCCCCACCCGCGTGGGGCGAGGGTTTTTGCTTGTCGCTTTCGTCCCATGATGTACCTTTGAAGCGAGGACAACGCAGTCGCGAGCCACGCATGGCCACCCACTGTTCCGGGAGAACACCTTTGTCAGCACCCATGTGCCGCACGGCCGGCGCTCGCGTCCTTTGCGCCACCGCTTTTTCGATGTCAGCCGTCACCGCCATCGCCGCCGGCTTGGCGCTCACGATCGCGCCATCGGCGGGCGCGCAGTGCAACTATGAAGTCGTCGGCGTGATGCGCGGTCCGTCCTGCGCGGAAGGCGGACGCATGCGCGTCACCGCGGTCGACATCAACGAAATCGGCCACGCCACCGGATTTGCCGAACCGTGTCCGGGAAGCAACGAAACCACCAAGCCGTTCGTCTGGGCTGACGAACTCGGCGTCAAGCTGCTCATCCTGCCCAGCGAAGCGATCGAGGGCAAAGCGGTGGCGATCAACAACGTGCCCGGGTTTGACGGCGTCGGCGTCGTCGCCGCCACGCTCACGCTGCTCGGCACCCAAGGCGATCGCGCCTATCGCTACGACGACGGCAACTGGACGCAGTTGCCGCCTGAATCCGGCCTCACATTGAGCTTGGCACGCGGCATCAATGACACGGGCGCCATCGCCGGCTCGCGAATGACCTCGAGCGGACTGGTCGGGTTCTGCTGGCACGGCGGCGAGTTCACGCACCTCTTCACCAATCGCGGCGAGAACATGCTCGCGCTCGACATCAATTCCAGCGGCAAGATCGCAGGCGAACTCGTCAGCCGATCGCACGCCTCGCTGTGGGACGGCCTGTGCGTGCAGGATCTCGGCACGGTCTTCGGCGGGACCAGCGCCTTCGCTCGGGCCTTGAGCGACACCGGCTACGTCACCGGCGGCGCGATGATCAACGATGAAATCACCGGCACGCCGCGGCTCCACGCCTTTCTCATCCCGCCGGGCCAGCCGCCGATCGACCTTGGCATTCCCGAAGGGTGCGATTCGTCCGTGGGCGTTGATGTCAACGACGCGGGCCAGGTGCTGATGCGATGCTTCACGCTCGGCGCCACCATTACGTTTCGCACCTACCTCTGGCAGAACGGCGCGGCGACGCCGCTCTCCAGCCTCGTGCAGCCGCCGGCGGGCATTGTCGTCGGTGAAGCGGCGGAGGCGATCAACAACCGCGGCGAGATCGTGACCACCGGCTGGGAGAACGGCGAGCAAGTCGGCCTCGTGCTGGCGCCGGGCGGGTCAGCCGCGGGCGACGTGAATATCGATTGCTCGGTTGATTTCTACGACGTCGTCGACGTCATCGAAAACTGGGGCCCATGCATCACGGCAAGTTTCTGCCGCTCCGACGTCGTGAGCAGCTCCACATTCGCGCCGCCCGGCGACGGCAAGGTGGACGCCGCCGATCTCGCCGCCGTCCTCGCCGCATGGGCGCCGTAAGAATTGCCAGTCGCGCGCGGGGTCGGCGCCGCCCACCAACGGAACGTGCAAGCGTGCGAGACAACCGACCGCGCCAAGGCGGGCGATGCCAACCCTGTATTGAATCGCACGTGCGCCGCGGCCAGTACCGCCGGCATCACTCCGACTTGAGCATGCGTTCGACGTAATGGATGTCAAAGTCCGCGTCGACGAATTGCGGGCTTTCGAGCAGACGCATGTGGAGCGGAATCGTCGTCTTGATCGGCTCGATGCGGAATTCGCGCAGCGCGCCCACCATGCGCGTGATCGCTTCGTCGCGCGTCGGCGCGTGGACGATCAGTTTGCCGAGCATCGAATCGTAATTCGGCGGGACGCGGTAGCCGGCTCGCACGTGCGAATCGAGCCGCACGCCAAGACCGCCCGGCGCGTCATAGCGCAGCACCGGCCCGGGACACGGCGCGAAGTTGCGGTCCGGATCTTCCGCGTTGATGCGGCATTCGATCGCGTGACCATCAATCGTAATGTCCTTCTGCGTGAACGGCAGCTTCTCGCCCGCCGCGATGCGAATGGACTGCTGCACGATGTCGATGCCCGTGATCATTTCCGTCACCGGGTGTTCCACCTGCACGCGGGTGTTGACTTCGAGCATGTAGAAGTCGCCCTTCTCGTCCATGAGGAACTCGACGGTCGCGGCCCCGGCGTAATTGGCGGCCCGCACCATCTCCGCCGCGGATTTGGCCACGGCGTCGCGCTTCTTCGGATCAATGCCGGGGGCGGGCGCCTCTTCAATCAGCTTCTGATGACGCCGCTGGCTGGTGCAGTCGCGCTCGTAGAGATAGACCGCGTTGCCGTGCTTGTCGCCGAGCACCTGGATTTCGACGTGGCGTGCGTGCTCGAGGAACTTCTCGATGTACACCGCGCCGTTGCCGAAGCTCGCCTTGGCTTCCTGCTGCGCGGAGGAAATGGCGCTGCGGAGCGTGGCTTCGTTGTGCACGATGCGCATGCCGCGTCCGCCGCCGCCAGCCGACGCCTTGATGATGACGGGGTAGCCGATCTCGCTCGCCACCTTCGCCGCTTCGTCGATGTCCTCGATGGCGCCGTCACTGCCGGGGAAGACCGGCGTCTTCGACTGCTTCGCCATCTTCTTGCACGAGATCTTGTCGCCGAGCAGCGCCATCGCTTCGGGCGAGGGGCCGATGAACTCGATGTGGCACGCCCGGCAGACTTCCGCAAAGTGCGCGTTTTCCGCGAGGAAGCCGTAGCCGGGGTGAATCGCGTCCACGTTCGCCACTTCCGCCGCGGAGATGATGCGATCAATGCGCAGGTACGACTCGCTCGCCGGCCCGGGACCGATGCAGATTTTTTCGTCAGCGTGATCGAGCCACGGCCCGTCGGCGTCGGCGGTGGAATAGACGCACACCGTCTCCACGCCGAGCTCGCGCGCGGCTCGAATGATCCGCAACGCGATCTCACCTCGATTGGCAATCAGGATTCGGCTGAACATGTGGTGCTGAAGTGGCGCTGGGCCTGGTGGTTGAGGCCTCGGGCATCAGGCCCCGGGCCCTGGTGATCGCGAAACTCCGCTGAACGCTGATCGCTGAAAGCTGACGGCTCAATCTCACGCCGGCCTGACGAGGAAAAGCGGCTGGCCAAACTCGACGGCTTCCGCGTTCTTGACGAGCACGCGCTCGATCGTCCCCGCCACTTCCGCCTTGATCTCGTTGAAGATCTTCATCGCTTCGATGATGCATACCGTGGTGTTCGGCTGCACATTCGCGCCCGGCGTGACGAAGGGCGGCGAATCCGGATTCGGCGAGGCGTAGAACGTCCCCACCATCGGACTCGTGATCTTGAGCAGCCCTTCCGCTTCGGCGTCGTCAACGCCGGCGGCGGAACCGGACGCAGGCGGCGCCGCTTGCATCACCGGCGCAGCGGCGTGCGGCGCGTGCATCACGGCCGGCGGCGCGGCGTAATGCGGCTGAATCACCTGCGGCTGCTGACCCGGTCCGCGACGAACGAGCACCTGCTCCTCCGCGTCGCGCAGGTCAAGCTCGGTGAGATCGTTCTGCACCATCAGCCGGACCAGCTCTTTGAGCTTGCGAATGTCGATCATGGATCACTCCGGTCCAATCAGGCGCGAAGGCCTGGCCTGTCTCTCAATGGTGTGCCGCGCTTGCGGGTTTCTTGCCGCGAGCAGGCTCGAGCACGCTGGAATCAAAATCCTTGGGAAAACTGCTGAGCACGCGGCAGCCCGTGTCGGTGATGAGCACATCGTCCTCGATGCGCACGCCGCCCAAACCCGGAATGTACACGCCGGGCTCCACCGTCATCACCATGCCCGGCTCCAGCGCGATGTCGGTGGCGAGGTCGTTGAAATACGGCGACTCGTGCACATCCATGCCAAGCCCGTGCCCAAGCCCATGACTGAATCGCTCGCCGTAGCCCGCTTTCGTGATGACGTCGCGCGCGATCTTGTCGATCGCCGCGCACACCATGCCGGGCTTGATCGCCGCGATCGCGGCAAGCTGCGCTTCGAGCACGATGGCGTAGATCTCGCGCAGCTTCGCAGGCATTGCGCCGATGGCGAACGTGCGCGTGAGGTCGCCGCAGTACCCGTCGTACATCGCGCCCCAGTCAACGAGCAGCACGCCTTCGCGGATCGCCGCGGTTGACGTGGCGTGATGGATGATGGAGCTGTTTGCGCCGGCGCCGATGATCGGCTCAAAGCTTTCGCCCGTTGCGCCGCGCGATTTCATGTGGTAGTCGATCAGGCCCGAGAGTTCGAGCTCCGTCATGCCGAGGCGAAGTTCATCGAGCGCCGCGGTGAGCGCCTTCTGCTGAATGTCGATCGCGCGTTCGATCGCCTTGATCTCTGTGTCGTCTTTTCGCATGCGCAGCGCGGTGACGACGCCGGCGACGGGTTTCAGCGCGGCGAACGAGAGTGCGGATTCGATCGCCTTCTGCTGCGCGATCGAGACGTGCTCGGCCGGCAGCGCCATGGACCGCACGCGGCGGGCGGAGCCGAGTTCCTGCACCGTCGCCCACAAGCGATGCCGCACGCCCATCACGACGTCCGCGATGCCGGCGCCGCGCCACGGGTCGAGGAATTCGTCGTACCGCGGGTCGGAGATGATGGCCGCCCAATCCGGCCCGACAAAAAGCAGGCTGTCGTGGCCGACGAAGCCGGTGAAATAGCGGATGTCCTTCTCGTTGGTCACCAGGAACGCGTCAGCGGCGTGGGCCGACAAAGCGGCACGCAGCCGATCCAGCCGGTGGCGGCAGGCGGCGATGGCGTCCGGCTGGAGCGTTCGCGTGGCGTCGGCGTTCATAGGGCGGGCAGTATACCCGCGAGCCGATCATGCTGCTATCTGCTGCGAAATTGCGGAGATCACCCCCCAAGCTCGCCGAGCTCGCGTTCCGGCCTCATGGCGACCGGGGGGCCGAGGAGCTCGGCAGCGAGGAACACTTGGCGAAGGCTGGCGGGGTCGCCCAGGAGCTTCGCAACGGCCGCGGCATTGACGCCCTGCGGCTGCGATTGCGCGGCGGAGACTCCGGGAGCCCCTGCGTTCCGCGGAAGGCTGTAGGCATCCCTGGCTTCCGGCTGCGCGGCGGCCCGAGCCTGGCCTTGCGCGTACGGGTTCGGCCGTGCCACGGAAGCTGGCGGGACGGCGCTGGTTTGGACATCGCGCTCCGCGGCTTGAATCCGCCGCGAGGCTGCGCCAGCTTGCTTTGAGCGGCGCTTCTGCGGTTGAGCAGCCTGCTGCGGAGGCGTGCCGACAGGACTGGGCGGCAGGCCAGCGCGTCCCCCGCTGGCGGCCCGGCGTTGTCGAAGCTGTTCGATCTGCTCCCGGCGACGAGCGGCGAGTTCCGCATCCGTGATGCGCTGGCCGCGGCTGGGCGTGCGGGCCGGGCCATGGGGTCGCTGCGGGAATGCAGGCGGCTGGCCGAGCGTGGCGCCCGTCGGACGCGCCGGATGACCGTGCGGCGACATCGGCGTCGGGATCGGTGCGGGCCCCTGGCGGGCGACCGTTGCCGTGCCCGTTCCCATCTTGAACGTCGGCGAAGCCTGTTCCGGCTGCTGCACCGTCACGCCGAGCTCGCGTGCCGCTCGCTCCTGCGCTTCTTCCAGCCGGCGCTTTTCCTTCGCCTTGCGCGCGGCGGCCTCAAGCACCTGCGAGATCACGCCCCACAAGGCGATCACGATCACAATGATGGTGCCAAGCGTTCCGCCCATGTCACGTCTCGTCGCGTTCGCTTCGTTCGCTGTCTTCGGCCGGCGAATCCAGCCAATCGTCTGCTTCTTCGCTGCCCGTCACACGCTCATCAACCGAATCGTCCGCCGGCGCTTCGCCAAGCAGCGGTTCATCCTGCGGAAGATCATCGTGCGCCGGCTCGCGAAACGCCACTTTATCAATGCCAGCCGGCGCTGCATCCACCTCATCATCCGCCGGCGCGATGGACACGACCTCATCATCAGCAGCCTCCGGCGTTTCCAACGGCTGCGCCGACTCCGGCATTGTAGAAGCGTCACGAGCGCCAGGCGCAATAGAGACAAGCACGGTTCGCCCGTTCGAGAGACTCACGCGTTCGAACATGACGTTGAACGTGTGCTCGAGCTTCGCCACCTGCATCACTTCGCTCACTGGCCCCGCGGCACGCAACCGCCCGCCATCGAGCAGCCAGATGTCGTCCGCGCTCGCCGCCGCGATCGTGAGGTCGTGCATCGCCACCAGCACCGTCGCGCCGCCGTCCGCCAGTTCGCGCAGAAGCGTCATCGTGTCATGGACGTGGCGGAGGTCCATCGCCGACGTCGGTTCATCCGCGATCAAATGGCCATCCGGCGCAAGCTGCGCTACCGCGCGGGCGAGCGTGACGCGCTGCTGCTGGCCGACGGAGAGTTCGTGGTAGCGCCGCGCCGCAAGATCTTCGAGTTCCAGCCGGCGCAGCGCGTTTTCAATCTTGGCGTCATCAGGCGTCAGCGCGAAGCGGCCGAGTTCGACGATCTGCCGCACAGTGAAATCGGCTGCGACGTGCGAGCGCTGCGGCACATACGCCACGGTTTGCGCCAGCCGCGCGGGCGACATGCGATGCGCCGAACTGCCGCCGATCTGCACGCTGCCGCGCTTCGGCCGAATGGCGCCGATCGCGCAGCGAAGGAGCGTGCTCTTGCCCGCAGCGTTCGGACCGATGATCGCCGTGACGCGGCCGCCCTGCGCGCGAGCGGAAATTTCGCGCAGCACCCAGCCGCTGTGGGGATAGCGATGCGACAGGTTGCGCACGTGGAGCGTCACGCCTGTCCTCTTCCCGTGCGCAGGAGCCAGATGAACGTGGGCCCGCCGATGAGCGCGGTCAAAATGCCGATGGGCAGGCGGCCGGTGCCAAACCCGATCACCTGGCGTGCGACGTCGGCCCCGACCACGAGCGCGATGCCGAACAGCGCGGCCCCGATGACGAGCGGCCCATGTCGAGGTCCGAGCACCAACCGCGCCGCATGCGGCGCGACGAGTCCGACAAACGCAATCGGACCGGCGAGCACCACCGCGCCCGCCGCCAGCACGCCGGAAAGCAGAAAGAGCCACAGCCGCAGCGCGCCGATCGACACGCCCACGCTCCGCGCTTCATCATCACCCAGCGTCGCCGCATCCATCGCGCGGCCGAGCAGCACGCCGACCACCGTGCCAATGAGCGCGCACGCGCCGGAGGCCATGAGCGCGGTGCTCGACGGCGCTTCGGAGATATGCCCCATCATCCACCGCGAAATGTCCTTGTGCAGGCCGGCGGGCACGAGATGCTGCAGCGCCATCATCAGCGCCCCGCACATGCTTGAAATGATGACGCCCACCAGCACGAGCGACACGGGATCAAGCCAGCCGCGACGCCTGCCGAGCATCCACACGATCAGCAGCGTGAGCACCGCCCCCGCCATCGCCGGCAGCATGTGACCGCCTTCGGGGATCACCTCGCGACCGGCCTTGAAGTTGACATACAGCGCCGTCATCACGCCGAGCCCCGCGCCTGCCGACACGCCGAGGATGAACGGCGAGGCAAGCGGATTGCGAAGGAGCGCCTGCAGCATCACGCCCGACACCGCCAGCGACACGCCGACGACCGCGCCCGCCAGCATCGCCATCGCGCGCAGGTTGAGCACATCCGCGCCGGGCCACGCGAGCGACACCGATGCATCAAGCCCGCGATCAATGAACAGCCGCAGCGCCATCGCCGCCATGGCGATCACCGCAAGCACCACGAGGCCGATGATGGGCACGTCGCGGCGGATCATTCGCCCGCCTCCTTGCGAGCAAGATCAACGAGCACATCGCGCAGCGCGCCAGCCACACCGATGACGCCGCTGCTGGGCAGTTCCGCGTCAGGATGCACGAGCGCCGCCAGCCGCCCGTCTTTCACCGCGCGAATCGGCAGCGCCGCGAGCGGGCCGAGGGCGCGTTCAACATCGCCGTCATTCACCGGCCGCTCGCGCACGAGCACAATGGCTTCGGGATCGAGCCGCACAACGTCTTCCAGCGACAGTTCCGCCCAGCCCGTCGCGTGTGCAGCATTCGTCCCGCCGAGCGCTGCGAGGATGTCATCGAGGTAGGTGTCGTCGCCGTAGACAAACACCGGTTCCACACCCGCCACGAGCAGCACGCTGCCTTTGAACGCGCTGTCGCCTGCGGGTTTGAGCGCGCTGGCGATCTGCGTCGTCAATTCCGCGGCACGTGATGCAGCCGATTGCAGCGCTCCAGCGTCGTCGCCGTACAGCACGGCCGGCAGCGCCAGAATCATGTGTTCCACGTCGTCGATCGTGTTGAGGCCGGGGAACTCGCCGAGCATCCAGCCGTGCGTTTCCGCAAGACTTCGCAGCTTCGGATCCACGCCTTGGGCGAGGCTCGGCTGCACCAGCACGTGCGTGGGCTCCAGCTTGATCAGCCGCTCGTAATCGAGATCGAGCAGCGAGCCGACGACGGGGATGGACTGGTCGATCGACGCGCAGAACGGCGTGCGACCGACGATGTGCTCTTCCAAACCGAAATCAACCAACGTGCGCGAAATGGCGGGGCTCAACGAAACGATGCGCAGCTCGCCAGTGCTGTGCGACGCGGACGGTTGAGCGCGTTCGCATCCGACGAGCGCGAACAGCAGGAGGAAGATGAACCACGGAGGCGCGGAGGCACGGAGGGATGGAAGGAGAAGACGGGACCGCATGTGCCCTTTCGAGCCCTTGGTTGCTGATTCCGAAGTCTTGACTTGTTGACGTGTTGACTTGTTGACGTTTCGAGGCGAGTTCCACGCTGTCCTGCCGACCACGGCTGTTGGTTGAATCGCGAGCGTCATTGTCATCATCACTTGATGTCTCGGCGGTCATCCCGTCGCGATGAGCTGCGTGTGCGTGAGCCGCCGGTAGAGCTCGCATCGTCCAAGCAGCGCCGCGTGCGGGCCCTGGTCCACGATGCGGCCGGCGTCCATCACCACGATGCGGTCCGCGTTCACCACCGTCGCCAGGCGATGCGCGATGATGATCGCCGTGCGGCCCTTGCAGAACTCTTCCAGAGCAGCGGCAATCTGCGCTTCCGACTCCGCGTCGATCTGGCTTGTCGCTTCGTCGAGAATGAGAATCGAAGGATCGCGCAGGATCGCGCGCGCGATTGCCAGTCGCTGCCGCTGTCCGCCGGAGAGCGAAGCGCCCTGCTCGGCGATGTCCGCGTCGTACCCGCCGGGAATTCGGCGAATGAATTCATCCGCCCGCGCTCGCTTGGCCGCGTCGATGATCTGCTCTCGCGTCACGTGGCCGCCCATGCCGTAGGCGATGTTGTCGGCAATCGAGCCGCGGAACAGCACCGTTTCCTGCGCCACGAGGCCGATCTGCCGGCGAAGGCTGCGAAGACTCACACCCGCAACGTCCACGCCGTCAATGCGCACGCGTCCTGCGTTCGGCACCACCAATCGCGGCACGAGGCTTGCCAATGTCGTTTTGCCGGCGCCGTTCGGACCCACGATCGCCACGCGCTCGCCCCACGGAATCCGCAGCGTGATGTCGCGCAGCGTCTGCTGCTCCGCGCCGGGGTACGTGAGCGAAATGTTCTCGAACTCGATCGACTTTGAGTGTCGCGGCAACGCCGGGAGCATCGCTTCGCCGGGCTGCTCCGGCTTCTCATCGAGGATCTCAAGCAGGCGCTGGGCCGGCGCCGCGGCGGCCTGCATTTCGGTGATCAATCCCGCCAGCGGACGGAACGAAGCGCCGGCGACCGTCAGCGCGCCAATCGTCAGCACGAAATTCGGCAGCGACATCGAGCCTTCGATGATCAGCCCCGCAGCGATGATGGCGAGCAGGCCCGTCGCCAGAATCACGAGTCCCTCGACGGCTGGCGTGGACATCGCGCGGCCGGTGCGCACTTTGAGTTCCTGCGCCACCACTTCCTTGTTGATCTTGCGGAATTGCCTCGCCGCCGCCCGCTCGCCGGTGTTCGCCTTGACCGAGCGCAGCCCTTGCAGCGATTCGGTGGAGATGCGGAGCAGACCTTCCTGCGCCTTGAGCGAGCCGCGCGTGCCGCGCCGCACCTTCTTGCCGATTTTTCGCAGCACGATGGCGAGCAGCGGACCGGCCACGCAGGCGCCGAGCGTCAGCCGCCAATCGAACACCAGCGCCGCCCCCATCGCCGCCGCGCCCTTGGCGATATGCGACACCGCCTTGCTCGTCAGCGCGATGAAGCCGCGCTGCAGCTCCACCGTGTCGCGCACGATGCGGGCCACGAACTCCGTCGGCCCGCGGCTCACGACCGTCATCAGCGGCAGGTTGATCACCGTGCGGAACGCCTGCTGGCGAATGCGCGCCGTCATCGAAATCGACAGCGAGCCGCTCAAATAAAGATGCATGAAGTTGCAGAACGACGCGATGGTCGTGGCGATGAGCAGCCCGCCGATGATGAACACCACACCGCCGAAGCGATCCTCCGGCAACTGCGCGACCGCCCACTCGGGAATCTTGAACCACTGATCCTTCGCATTGAACTCGTGCGCCATCGTGACGAGGCTCTTGCCTTCGTCTTTGTCGAGCACCATCTGCAGCAGCGGGCCGAGACCCACCAGGCTCGCGCCGATGCCGCCCGCGGAAAGCGATGCGAACACGAGAATGACCGCCACGCGAGCGCGCTGGCGAAGCATGAGCCGGATGAAGTGCCAGAAGGCGTTCATGAGTGATGAGCGTATGGGAAGAAGCTGGCGGAACTCAACCTTGGTGCGTTCGGCGCGATGGCGATCGCGCCGCCGACGATCACAGCGCGGCGTGCACCACGTTGAAGGCATGTTTCATGCGGCGTTACGTCCACGTGTCGATCGCTTCTTTGCGGACGCCTGCCGCGGCAGGATCGCCGTTTGACGACGTGGACTTCGCTTCGCCCGAAGGATGATGCGCCCCGCTGATGGATGGGAAGTGGTCGTCCTTCCAGCTGTCGGGATACGCCATGTCATCCATCTCCAGCGCCGCTTTCGTGGGGAAGAGCGGCCGAAACGTGTCGCACATCACCGCCAGCTCGTTCGTGTACGTCTTGCCGAGCGACTTCTCGATGGTGCCGGGGTGCGGGCCGTGCGGAATGCCCTGCGGGTGCAGCGTGAAGGAACCGATCTCAATGCCCTTTCGCGCTTTGTAATCGCCCTCGACGTAGTACAGCACTTCGTCGCTGTCGAGGTTGGAATGGTTGTACGGAATCGGAATCGCCTGCGGATGGAAATCGAGCGGCCGCGGGCAGAACGAGCAGATGACGAAGTTGTGCGCTTCGAACGTCTGATGCGTGGGCGGCGGCATGTGATGCTTGCCGACGATCGGGCTGAAGTCATCGATGTTGAAGATGTACGGGTAGTAGCAGCCGTCCCAGCCGACGACATCCAGCGGGTGATAATTGTAGATGTAGCTGTGCACCTGATCGCGCGCCTTGATGCGCACTTCAAAGTTGCCGGCTTCATCAAACGTGAGCGGAAGCTCGGGCAGGCGAAGATCGCGTTCGCAATACGGCGCGTGCTCAAGAAACTGCGCCGTCTTCTTTGAGATGTAACGCGGCGGCGGAAGAATGTGCGAGCCGTTCACCGTCTCGATCACGATGAAGCGATCCGCCGCGCCGTTGGCGTCCGTGCGCGGGTTGAACTCCATGCGGTAGATCGTGCCCTTGGGGACGATGATGTAATCCTTCGGCCCGAACTTGAGCGTGCCGAACTGCGTCCACATCGTGCCCGAGCCGAAGTGAATGAAGATGCACTCGTCGCCCATCGCGTTCTTGTAGTGGTAGTTCATGGGCTCGGCGGGCACGCAAATGGACATCTCGCAATCGGCGTTGCCGAAGAGCACGACGCGGCCGGTGATCGGGTCGCCCTTGGGCTTTCGGCCGCCGGACTTGAGATGCCGCATGCGCATCACCGACGTTTCGACGTATTCGGGCTTCGTGGAGTAGAGCGTCTTCCAGCCCGTCACCTGCGTGGGCGGATGGATGTGATAGAGCGTGGAGGTGGGCCCGACGAAGCCCTCGGTGCCGAAGACTTCCTCGCTGTACAGTGCGCCATCGGGCCGGCGGAACTGAATGTGCCGCTTGGGCGGAAGTTGGCCAAGCTTGGTGTAGTACGGCATGATCGGAACTCCTCGCGAAATTGTAGGAGGAAAGGCCCTGGGAGGCACGAGGGCACGCAGGTACAAAGGCGCGAAAGCCGCGGGTGGCAACCCGCGGGAAAGCGAGCGAGTTTGAGCGAGCCGGTGATCATCCACGAATCGCGCGAAGGCGCGAAAGCCGCGGGTGGCAACCCGCGGGAAAGCGAGCGAGTTTGAGCGAG
>JBIQHI010000001.1:55744-567168 GCA_044508635.1 Planctomycetaceae bacterium
CCGCGGGAAAGCGAGCGAGTTTGAGCGAGCCGGTGATCATCCACGAATCGCGCGACTGGCTCGTACTGAACAAGCCGGCCGGCTGGCATTCCGTTTCACCGGGAAAGCGGCGCGCGGCGCAGATCAAACAGCGCGGCGGGCAGATCGAGCCGAATGTTCAAGACTGGCTGCGCGAACGCTTCGAATGGGCACGCGAACTCACGGACGCCGGACTCGTGCATCGGCTCGATTTCGAAACCAGCGGTTGTCTCGTCGCCGCCACCACAGCGAGCGCTCACGCGCGCCTGTCCGCCGCGTTCCGCGCCGATGGCGTTGAAAAGACATATCTCGCCGACGTCGCCGGCGACATCGCGCCGCACGGCACGTTTCAGCTTTACTTCTCCTCGCGCTACAAGCGATCAAAGAAAGTGACTGTGGAATCGCGCGGCGAAGCGGCGCACGAAGGGCGATGCGCGTGGCGCGTCGTGCGCGCGCTCGGCAATGGACTGTCGCGCATCGAAGTGAAGCTCATCGGGCCCGGACGGCGACACCAGATCCGCGCCGGGCTCGCCCACCTCGGCTTCCCCATCGCCGGCGATAACTTGTACGGCGGCCCGGCGACTGGCGACCGCATGCTCCATCTTCACGCATGGAGCGTGGCGATTGAAGGCCTCCAGATTCAGTGCAATCCGCCGTGGTAGTCGCCGCTCACATGTGATCAGCTGGATTCCGGCGAAAGTCGCGGCGAATTCTTGACTCGCGGGATGAGGAAGTCATAATCCCGCTCCTTCCAACGACGATCCGCATCTCCGACCGTCGTCGCTGCGGGAAGCCACAACCAGTGAAAGGCAGCCGGCCGAGCGAGCCGGTTTCGCCAGCATCGGCCCGCCCGGCGCGTTTGTCCGCGCCGGCCATCACGCTGTTCAGGGAGCGCTGCGCCATGACCTCGCGCAGCAAGGGAGATTGCCATGGAAACGCAGGACACGACCAACATTTCCTCCTCGCGAACAATCGCCCCGGAGGACATTCGCGCTTCGATGTACGTCGCCATTGCCAGCGTGCTCGACGAATGGGTCGTCACGCAGCACGACGCCCCTGCCGGTTCGCCGCATGCCGTGGTCGCGCGGGTGCGCCTCTTGCCGCTCGGCGAACTGGAGCCGCTCAAGGTGAAGGCCGTGTGCTTGCCCTTCGTGCTGGTGACGTCGCCGATCCGCGGCGCCCGCATGCTCGATGTGCGCCAGCATGAACTCGTCGCGCTGCCCGATGAATTCGCCCAGCAGGCGAAGCGCGCGCTCAAGCACAAACGCTGTTCCTGCCGGAAGAAGCATTCGCCAAACAAGTAACGGTGCGTCATGCGCGCTGGGGCGCATGCTCCAGCGCGGCAAGGCGACGATCGAGCGCATCGCGCACCGCCGGCCACTCGGGCGCGAGGATCGAGTAATACACCGTGCTTCGCCGGTAGCCGTCCATCATCAGCGTGTTCTCGCGAAAGACGCCTTCCTTCTTCGCGCCGAGTTTTTCAATCGCCCGCTGTGAGTGCAGGTTTCGAAGATCGGTGCGAAGCTGCACGCGGTGCGCGCGAAGCGCATCAAAGGCGTGGCCGAGCAGCAGGCGTTTCGCTTCGGGATTGGTGCGCCCGCCCCGATGCGACGGCGCGTACCACGTCCAGCCGATTTCGCACGCTTCGTGCGCCGGCCGGATGTCGAGATACGTCGTGGCGCCCACCGGCGTACCGGTCGCCTTCGCAATCACGCAGAACGCGACAACGTCGGGCTGATCGAGCAGAAATCGAATGAATGCGCGGAAGCCGTCCACGCTCCACGGCCGCGGCGAGCGCGAGAAATACTGAAACGTCTCCTCCGACTGCGCAGCAACAAACAAGTCGCCCGCATGCGCCTCGCGCAGCGGCTCAAGTCGAATCGTCGCGCCGTCGAGCGTCGTGGGTGTGATCCAGGACATGCTTGGCGATCACGCTGCGGTTTCGATGTATTCAGCTTCCGACGTCGGACGCGGCACGCGCAATCCATCCTCGCGCATGCCCTGCACGTGCATCTCGATCGCCTGCGCAATTCGCCGCCGAACGATCGCCTTCGTCTTCCCCGTCGCGACGCAGCCCGGCAAATCGGGCACGTAGGCGGAGTAGTTTGACTTTGCCTTTTCGATCACGACCGCGTATCGCAAAAGACTCTTTGATCGGTTCATCGTCCGCCCCTTCGAAGTCCAGCCTGCTTCAGGATGCTATTCCATGTACCCGGCGCCAAGTCATCATTGAGGTGGCCTGCAATCGTCACTCGACCGGGCTTTCGCGAATGCTTGAACTGGCGATGACTGCCTCGCGTGACAACGAGATACCAGCCGTCGCGCTCGATGAAGCGAACTCATCCCGCACCTTCAAAGCGCTGTCCCCTCAACAGATCACAAATTCCCGCGGCGCTCCTGCTCCAGTTCCAGCGCTTCGAACAGCGCCTTGAAGTTGCCCTTGCCGAAGCTCTGGCTGCCGCGCCGGCAGATGATCTCGAAGAACAGCGTCGGCCGGTCCTGCAATGGCTTCGTGAAGAGTTGCAGCAGGTAGCCCTCGTCGTCTGCGTCCACGAGGATGCCGAGGTCGCGAATCTTCTCGTGATCCTCCTTCACTTCCCAGCCCATCCCCTTCACGCGTTCCCACACGCCGTCGTAATACGCATCGGGCACCTTGAGGAAGTCCACGCCGCGCTTGCGGAGCTGCGCCACGCTCTGAATCTCGTCATCCGTGCGCAGCGCGAGATGCTGGATGCCGGGCGTGTTGTCGTGCCAGTCGAGGTACTCCTGAATCTGGCTCTTGCGCTTGCCTTCCGCCGGCTCGTTGATCGGAATCTTGATCACGCCGAAGCCGCTCGACATCACCTTGCTCATCAGCGCCGAGTAGTCTGTTGAAATGTCCTTGTCATCGAAGTGCTTGAAGAGCTTGAAGCCGAGCACGTCCTCGTACCACTTCACCCAGTAGTTCATCTTGCCGAGCTCGACGTTGCCGACGCAGTGGTCGACGAACTTGAGCCCGCAGGGGTTTTCCCTGTTGTATTCGTTCACGCCGAGGTTCTTCATGTCCTTGAACTTCGGCATGAACTTGCCGCCTTGGCGCACCTTCCTGATGTCGTATCCCTCGGAGCGCGACACAAAGCTGTGGTTGAAGCGGCCGAACGCCTTGATGCCGGCCATGACGACGGTGCCCGTCTCATCCGTATATTCGCGCGGCTCGTAGGCCGACTCGCCGCCGTTGCGGATCGCCTGCTCGTACGCCGCCACCGCGTCCTTCACGGTGAAGGCAATGTCCTTCACGCCGTCGCCATACCGCGCCACTTCCGCGTTCGCCGGATCGTCGGGCGTGAGGCCGGTCGAAAGAATGAGGCGGATATTGCCCTGCGTCAGGAGGTAATGCGCCTGCTGCCGCGAGCCGGTGGTGAGGTCGCTGTACTGCTGGATCGTGAAGCCGAAGGTGTAGGCATAAAAGAACGCGGCCTGCTTGGCGTTGCCGACGTAGAACTGCACGTGATCGACATCGTGAAGCTGCAGCGGATCCACCGACGTGTCAGCGACGGCCTTCGGCGAAGTGTGAGCAGTAGTCATCGAAAACCTCCAGACGTTGAGCGAAATCGGCATGCGTCGCGGCATGCTGGTTCGTGTAGTTTATGCCCTGAACCGCCCGCGGGGTGAACGGCCGGCAACGTGCAACGCATGGCGAAAATCGCGCTCACCATGGAACGGACGACGCGCCTGCCAAGGCCGCCGAAGTTCGCTGTCATCGCCATCGCGCTGTGGGCGGCCGTGATCGCCGCGTTCGACATCGTGATCGTGCCGCGCGTTCCCGGCGCCTCGCCGTGCATCGTCAAGCTCGCCACCGGCGGGTTCCCCTGCGCGGCCTGCGGCGGAACGCGAACCGCCATGCATCTGCTCCGCGGCGACCTCGCAGCAGCCGCCTGGCAGAATCCGCTCATGCTCGCGCTGGAACTTGCCGTCCCCGCGTGGCTGCTGGTGCGAATCGTGACCGGGCGATCGCTGCGGGTTCACGTGAGCCCGCCAGTCAAACGGTGGGTCCTGGCCGCCGCCGTCGTGATCGTTCTTGCGAATTGGGCGCATGTCATCGCGATCGACGGCCCGTGGCGCGGTGGCGCTTCTGGCGAGGCGTGCTGCACCCACGACGAAAGCGCACCAACAACCGCTTCTGGCGACGCGTACCCGACCGGCCAAAAAGGCGCAGGCGAAGCGATGTCCGCTTCGCCCACGGGTGGATGAATTGCACAGTTGCCGCAAGCGTCGAGCTGCCTGCGTTTGAGATTCGATTCGAGCGTCCTGCTCTCTCCCGCCGTCCGTGTGACACATACGTCGGCAGGGGCAGCGCGCAACTCAAGCACGCCGAGGTGGCGAGTCAAAGATTTCCTTGCGGTGGCGCCGACTTCAATACTTCAGCACGGCGGCGACGTTGTGCGGCGCAAGCTTTTCCCGGCCGCGCAGGAACGTCAGTTCAATCAGCACCGATATGCCGACGATCGTCGCCCCGCATCGCTCCACCAGTTCGCAGCAAGCCTTCATCGTGCCGCCGGTGGCCAGCAGATCATCCACCATCAGCACGCGATGATCCTTGAGCAGCGAATCGGCGTGGATTTCCAGCGTGTCCGTGCCGTATTCAAGCTCGTAGGTCACGCGGTGGGTCTTGGAAGGCAGCTTGCCGGGCTTGCGAACGGGCACGAAGCCGCATGAGAGGGCTTGGGCGATTGCCGTGCCGAAGATGAAGCCGCGCGACTCCGCCCCGACGACGATGTCGATGTCGCTCTTGCGGAACGGGTTGGCCATGAACTCCACCGCCAGTGCGAGGCCGGCAGGGTCCGCCAGCAGCGGCGTGATGTCCTTGAACAGAACGCCCGGCTTCGGGAAGTCGGGAATCTCGCGAATAAGCGGCTGCAGTCGCGTCGGCATGGCGTCCATGATAGAGGAAGCCGCGTCTGACGAGTCCGCGAGGAAGACGCGGGTCATGGCGGAATGATATCGGATGCGCTTTAGCGAGCCGCGACCGTAAGGGAGCGACAAACGCCTGGCGAATCTGCACAGGACAGGCCGCCCAATGCCGCGCTCACCCATCGCTCCCTGACGGTCGCGGCTCGTCAGACGGCAGCAACTCACCGCTATCATCGCCCCAATGATCGACTACACGCTGCCCCTCGATCAGTTGCCTGACCCGCTGCCGATCGAGCCGCTTCCGGGGCCGTTCGATGTGTCGATCACGCCCCCCGGAAGCAAGTCGATCACGTGCCGGGCGTATGTGCTGGCGGCGCTGGCGAAGGGCACCTCGCGGATCGTGCGGCCGCTGCGCGCGGATGACACCGACACGCTGCTCAAGGCGCTGTGCACGCTCGGCGCCAAGGCAGAGTGGGTGCGCGCGACGGACCGGCCGGGCGACGACTACCCCGATGACGTGCTCATCACCGGCGTGAACGGGCGCTTTCCGCGCGGCGGCGAATTGTTCATGGGTGAAGGCGGCGCGCCGACGCGCTTCATGATCGCCTGCGCGTGTCTTGCGGCGGAACCGGTGACGATCGACGCCTCGCCGAGGATGCGCGAGCGGCCGATCGCGGAAGGCGTGGAGATGCTGCGGGCGCTCGGTGCGAAAATTGAGTACGTCGAGGAAGAGGGAAGATTGCCGGTGCGGGTTACGCCCAGCGCGGAGTTCAAGGGCGGCACGCTCACAGTCGGCAAGACCGCGAGCAGTCAGTTCATTTCGGCAGTAATGCTGATAGGCGCGTTCCTTCAAGAACCGCTGACGATGCATTTCACTGACTCCATGACGAGCGAGGGGTACGTCGCATTGACAACGGAGACGCTGCGTAAGTGCGGATTTACGACAGTCTCCAATCGTGATGCGCAATCCTATTGGATTCGAATTGTGCCCAATTGTGACAGACAACGGCGTGGTTTTGATTGCGTGATTGAGCCGGATGCGAGCGCTGCGGTGTACTTTGTTGAAGCATGTGCGATCGCCCCCGGCTCGATGCTCGCACTTCCAGAACTGTCATGGCAATCCGATCAACCTGATCGTGGTGCGATCCTGGGGCTGTGCAGAGCAGCAAATCTTCTGCCGCGCGTGAATCTGCAGGCGTTTGATTCAGGTGGCATTCGAGTGCAATCCCTTCATCGCGAGCCTCAGCTTGCGGAACTCCTTGCGCGAGCAAGTTCCTATCCAGACGGCGCCGTGGCAATTGCGACCACGGCCTCGATAGCGACCGGAACATCGTTTATCACCGGCCTCTCCACCCTCCGCCACAAGGAAACCGACCGTCTCGCGGCGCTGGAAACAGAACTGCGCAAGGTCGGCTGCGAAGTCGAGACCGGCGAGGATTGGATCAAGATCACGCCGATGCCGCGCGACGCAGCCGGATACCTTCCCGCCGGCCCCATCGTCATCGAAACTTATAACGATCACCGCATGGCGATGGCGTTCGCCGTGCTCGGCCTCGCGCGCCCGGGCATCTCCATTCGCAACCCCGCGTGCGTCCGCAAGAGCTACCCCACGTTCTGGAAAGATTTCGCCAAGCTGTATCAAAGCCGCGTGTAGTGACGGAACATTGGCAGCACAGGCGTCTCGCCGCCTGATATCGTATTACGTCATGTCCGACACCGCGAGAAAACCCTGGTATCGCCCGCGGAACATCGCGCTTGGCGTGCTGGCAATATTCCTGATTGTCATCTGCTGGGCCGGCTCGTGGGTCTACTGGGCGCTCACCGCCGAGCCGAAGCCCTCAATCAACTTCAGCGAGCAGCTCGAACAAGTCGCGCGCCGTGCTCAACCGCCGGGCGACAACGGCTGGCCGGATGTACAGCTCGCGCTCGATCTTCTTGATGAGCTCGAATCCGCCTTCCCGCGCGAATCCCGGACAACGGTGCACGCATCGGGCTTCAAGTTCGATTGCATCTACTCGAGCGACGTCGATCTCATCAATACGCATTTCATCCATGATCCTTCGACGCTCATCCCCGCGCGAGAAGAGGCGCGCAAAGCGATCGAGTGGCTTGGCGATCATGGAGCGTGGACTGCTCTCGCGGCCGCGGCTTCCAAGCCGAACATCGTCGCGCCGATCGATTCGCGCGGCGCCATGCTCGCTGAATACGCCATCTCCGGCATAAGTTCCCTTCGACAACTCGCTCGTGCCCGGCTGGCCACGCTACATCTGGCGATCGAAGCCGACGACGCCGCCGGCATCGCCGAATCGCTGCGCGACTTGTTCACGTTGAGCCGCACTGCGTTCATGCAACCGTGGACGATCGGTTCGCTCGTCGGCCAGTCGATCGTCATGCTGCCGGAATCCGTGATCCGCGAAGGCGTGCGGAGCGGGCGATTGAGCGAAGCGTCGTTGCGCGCCATGCTCGACGCGTACCTGCAAAATCCGCCGCCGCCCGATCTCTCGCGTGCCATCGACGGCGAACTTGTGGTGTTTCAGGATACGGTGCAGTGGGTGTACAGCGACGACGGCCATGGCGATGGCTACCTCGTCGTGACCGCGGCCGATCCCGTTCTCGCAATGGGCGGCGCTGCGTCGCTCTCCGGCCCGAGCTTCGTCGACAAGATGCGAAACCTGGAGGCGATCTTCCTGCCCACCCGGCGCGAAGCGATCGCTCAAGCTGGCAGCGTTTTTGAGCGTCTCAAGACCGCCGCGGCGCTTCCCGGCCCCGAACGGACACTTGCTTTGGACGCGATGGCAGCCGATGCAGAACACAGCCGCGAAATCCTTCTCAAGATGATCGCGCCGGCGATGGCCAGGACGGTCGAAAACTATTCGGTCGCGATGATGAAACGAAACGCGATCGTGGTGATGCTGGCGATCGAGTGCTACCGCGCCGCCCACGGCGAACTGCCGCCGACGCTCACCGCCCTCGTGCCTGCTTTCCTTCCTGAACTTCCCGTCGATTGCCTGTGCGATGAGCCGTTCCGCTATCGCCCCGAGCAGAATCAAGAGCTTGATGTGCCATATGTGCTCTACGCGCTCGGCCGCGATTGCATCGACGATGGCGGGCGCGCATCAATGCACGCGCCTGATTCCTCGCTGGCGCCCCATGCGGCGCCCGGCTATGACTATGTCGTCAACGTCCCGCCGCTCACCGACGAGTCTCAACTCACTCCGCCGGCAGAATGACGCCGCGGCATTCGCCGAACCCGATGCGGCGCTTTCCGGGAGCTTCGCAGTACGCGCGCATGACCACTTCATCGCCGTCCTGCAGGAACTTGCGTTCGCTGCCGTCGGGCAGTTTGATCGGCTGCGTGCCGCGCCACGTGCGTTCGAGCAAACAGCCGCGTGAATCTTCGGTGGGCCCGGAGATCGTGCCCGTCGCCATGAGGTCGCCCGGCTGGAGATTGCAGCCCGTTGACGTGTGATGCACGAGCATCTGCGCGATCGTCCAGTACATCTCGCGCATGTTGCCGCGGCTCACAAGAAGCGCCGCCGCTTGCGGCTTCGCACTCCGCATTGGCGCCGACGACAACCACACCTCGACCGTGATGTCGAGCCCCATGTCATCTGCCGGGTGGAGGTAATCGAGCATCGCCGGATCGCCCTCGCCGCGCATCGGCCCCGCAATCCGAAACGGCGTCAGCGCTTCCAGCGTCACCACCCACGGACTGATCGACGTCGCAAAATTTTTCGCATTGAATGGACCGAGCGGCTGATATTCCCACTTCTGCACATCACGCGCCGACCAGTCGTTCACAATCACCATGCCGAAGATGTTCGCCGGCGCATCGCGCATGTCGATGCGCGTGCCAAGTTCATTGCCCGGCCCGACGAAGAAGCCCATCTCCATCTCGTAATCCAGCAACTTGCACGGCCCGAACGTCGGCGGCCCCGCGTCGCTCGCCACCGTCTGACCCATCGGCCGCTTCACCGGCGTGCCGCTCACAATGATCGAGCTCGCGCGCCCGTGGTACCCCACCGGCAAATGCTTGTAATTCGGCAGCAGCGGATTGTCCGGCCGGAACATCGAACCCACGTTCGTGGCGTGATGGATCGACGCGTAAAAATCCGTGTAATCGCCGACGTGCGCCGGCAGCTCCATCGTCACATCGCTCTGCTTCACCATCACGCGCGATCGCAGCGATTCGTCATCGCGCAGCCCCCCATGATCCGCGCGCAGCAACTGCTGCACGGAAAGGCGAACCTCGCGCCACGCCTCGCGCCCCTGCGCCATGAAATCGTTGAGCGCGCCCGTGAAAAAATCTGCCGCCACGCCGTCGTCAAGCGTCAGCACGCCCGCATCGATCGCTTCGGTGATGTCCAGAATCTCGTCGCCGATCGCCACGCCGATGTGCGGCGCGAACGATTCATCAAGATCATCGCGCGTGAACACGCCGAAGGGCAGGTTCTGAATGGGAAAGTCGCTGCCTGGCGCGTTGGCGGATTCCACCCAGCTCGTGAGCGCCGGGTCGTGCGTTTCATCAATGGGAAGGCTCATGCGGCGGATGATACCGCATCGGCGAGCATGCCCCGAACGGCCGCCCGTTCAAAGCAACTTCAGTGCCCGCAAGTCCTCAAGCGGCTCATCAAAGCTGCACGACCCGAAGGCGATCGCGCTGCGCTCGCGCGCCTTCTCGATGTGTTCCGTCGTGATCGGCCGACCTCGCCACGTCACGCCGCCGTCATCAAACTTGAACGCCCCAGCATCTTCTTCGCAGAGCAACGCGATCAGATCGCGCTCCTCGAAATCACTCGCCGCCGCGAAGCATGCGCCGAGGAACACGCCGAGGAAGCCGAACTCGTCCGTCCCCACCGCTTCGTTCCGGTGGCGAAGCGGATGATGCAGCCCCGCCGTCGCTTTGAACGGCACGCCGGCCGCGGCGCATGCGCGAATGAAGCGAGCCACACGCTCCGGCGACGGATACGCGTCCGCCGTCACCCCGCCGGTGCGAATCTTCGCGCCGGCATCGGAACCGGGCAATACCGCAATGAGCCCGCGCGGGTCGTTCGTCACGGGCAACTCGAAGAACGCAAACAGATCGTCGGGAATCACATCGAGGGCCGCGTCGATCGCCCCCGCCGACGCCGCTTTCACTTCGATGACATCAATCAGCGCAGCGCCGTCCACCGCGTGTCGATCGTTGAACGATGCAATGCGGTCGAGATCAGCCGCGAACGCCGCGTCACCCGCGGGCGCCGTGAGCGCGCTGATGAGCCACGGTTCCGCATCGCCGTCTTTCGAAAGCAGCGCCCCCGCTTCGCGCTCGAACTCATCCAATCGCGACACCGGCACAATGAGCCGGCCGAGCATCCACTCATCCTCACCGTGCAGATACGCCGCGTAGTTCCGCACCGTCGGCTGCATGTCGAGCTTCGCAGGCGGAAAGAGGCCGGCGTAGTCGATCAGGTTCGTCATGAGCGCCCGCAGGCTGCGCGATTCAGCCATGAGCCGCCCCTGCCGCCGCGTCCGCGCCCTTCGCCTCCACCTTCGCCCACGTGTCGCGCAGCGTCACCGTGCGGTTGAACACGAGCTGCGCCGCAGTGCTTTCCTTGTCCAGGCAGAAATAGCCGAGTCGCTCGAACTGCAGCGGCTCGCCGACCTTCGCGTCCTTGAGCGCCGGCTCCACCTTCGCCTGCGGGATCGTCTTGAGCGAGTTGGGGTTCACGTTGTCCAGCCAGTTGTTCGAGCCCGGCGGCGGAACGGTGGGATCTTCCGCCGTGAACAGATGCTCGTACAGCCGCACTTCAGCTTCAACGGCGCTCTTCGCGCACACCCAGTGAATCGTGCCCTTCACCTTGCGGCCATCCGGCGCGTTGCCGCCCCGGCTCGCAAGATCAATCGTGCAGCGAAGCTCCGTCACCCTGCCCGCCGCATCCTTAATCACTTCGTTGCACGTGGCGAGATACGCATAGCGCAGCCGCACCTCCGCGCCCGGCGAAAGGCGGAAGAACTTCCTGGGCGGGTTCTCCATGAAGTCCTCGCGCTCGATGTAAATCTCGTTCGAGAACGGCACCATGCGCGTCCCCGCCGAAGGGTCTTCGTGGTTGTTGATCGCCTCGACCATCTCCTTGTGGTCCGCGGGCAGATTCGTGATGACCACCTTGAGCGGATCAAGCACCGCCATGCGCCGCAGCGCTTTCGCGTTGAGATCATCGCGCAGGGTGCTTTCGAGCTTGCTGTAATTGATGTTGATCGGCCGCTTGGCGACGCCGGCCTCTTCCCAGAAGCGGCGAATGGCGTCCGGCGTGTAGCCGCGGCGCCGCATCCCGCGAAGCGTCGGCATGCGCGGATCATCCATGCCTTCCACAAAGCCGCCTTCGACCAGCTCAAGCAGTCGCCGCTTGCTCGTCACCATGTACGTGATGTTGCCGCGCGCGAATTCAATCTGTCGCGATGGGAAGATGCCGAGCTGCTCGATGAACCAGTTGTACAGCGGGCGATGGTCTTCGAACTCCAGCGAACAGAGCGAGTGCGTGATCTTCTCGATCGAATCGCTCTGACCGTGCGCGTAGTCGTACGTCGGATAGATGCACCACTTCTTGCCGGTGCGATGATGCTCCGCGTGCAGGATGCGGTACATCACGGGATCGCGCATGTTGATGTTCGGCGAGGCCATGTCGATCTTCGCGCGCAGCACGCGCGAGCCGTTCGGGAACTCGCCCGCTTTCATCCGCTCGAAGAGATCAAGATTCTCTTCCACGCTGCGATCGCGATACGGGCTGGGCGTGCCCGGCGCCGTCAGCGTGCCGCGCGTCTTGCGGATTTCCTCGGCTGTCTGATCGTCCACATACGCCTTGCCGTCGCGAATCAGCTTGATCGCCCATTCGTACAGCTGATCGAAGTAATCCGAGGCGTAGAACTCGTTGGTCCACTGGTAGCCAAGCCAGCGCACATCTTCCTTGATGGCGTCGATGTATTCCTGCTCTTCGCGCATCGGGTTCGTGTCATCGAAGCGCAGGTTGCAGGTGCCGCCGAACTCCGCCGCGATGCCGAAGTCGATGCCGATCGCCTTGGCGTGACCGATGTGGAGGTACGCGTTGGGCTCGGGGGGAAAGCGCGTCGCCACGCGACCGCCGTGCTTCTTGTTCGCAACGTCGTCCGCCACGATCTGGCGAATGAAGTCGAGCGGCCTGGATTCCTTCTCGTTCATGGGAGTGAGATGGTAGCTCGGCCCCGCATCACACGCTTGCCGCCCGCCATGCAAGACATCGCTCGATCCGGCGAAGCACGTGATCGCGCCCGATGAGCGACAGCGTCTCCGCAATCGCCGGGCTCACCACGCCGCCGGAGACCGCAATCCGCAGCGGCTGCGCGATGCGTCCCATGTTCCCGCCGCAGTGCTCATCCGCAAATCGCTTGAGCGCCGCTTCAATCGCCGCGGGCGACCAGTCATCGAGCGACGCCAGTGCCGGCGCGGCCAATTCAAGCAGCGCCCTTCCGGCCGGCTCGCCGCCATCCATCGCCTTGCGCACCGGCTTCGAATCCTCGTACACGATCGCCTCGTCATCCGCGAGCATGAACCGGCAACTGCGAAACGGATCTTCCAGCGTCTTCGACCGCGATTGATTGCACGTCGCAAACAGCGTGAACTGCTCGTCCGGGAACCGCGCGATGAACTCGGGGTGATACCGCTCGCCATGCTCGCGCAGCAGCGCCGCGAACTCACCCGCCGCCAACGCCTGAATCGCATCGAGGTTGAACGCCAGCAGCTTCGCGCGATCGAACTTCGCCGGGCTCTTGATGATGCGCTCCATCGAGAAATGCTCGATGAGAAACTTCGCATCGAACTTCTCGATGTCGTTCCCCGGGTTCCAGCCGAGCAGCGCGAGATAGTTGACGAGCACGCTCGGCAGGTAACCGGCCTTGCGGAAATCGTCAATGTTGATTTCGGGGAGTTGCAGATCCAGCATCGCGGCAAGCCGCTCCGCTTCGTCAAGCTCCAACTGGTGATCGGACTTGGCAAGCCACCACGTCCATCGCGATTCATCAATCACGCTTTGCGTGGTGATGCCCCGCTGCTTCACCGCCGCCCGCAGCGCTTTGTCCTTGTCGCGCTTGCTCATCTTTGAGCCATCCGGGTTGAAGATGATCGACACGTGCGCGTAGCTCGGCCGTTCGAAGCCCATCGCTTCCTGCAGCAGAATGTGCTTGAACGTGTTGTTGAGATGCTCCTGGGCGCGGATGACGTGCGTCACCTGCATGAGCGCATCATCGATCACCACCGCGAAGTGATAGGTCGGATAGCCGTCCGCCTTGATAATCACGAAGTCGTCGATCAGCTCCGGCTCCGTCGTGATCTCGCCGAGCACTTCATCGTGGAACTTCAGCTTCGCGGCAAGCGCATCCACAGGCGGCAAACGAAACCGCACGACGAACGGACGGCCTTCGCTGCGATATTTCGCCTCCAGCGCCGCATCCACCGGCCCGCTCGTGTACCGGAAGTTCTTCCCCGCCTTGCGCGCGGCGTCGCGCATGGCGTCCAGCTCTTCCGCCGTGTCGTACGCGCGGTACGCCCTGCCTTCGCGGATCAAACGCTCGGCGTGTTCGGCGTAAATCTCAATGCGTTCGCTCTGGAAATACGAATTGATGCCCGGCAGCTTGCCGCCCGCGCCTTCGAACTCCGGCCCTTCGTCCCACAGAATGCCGAGCCACTTGAGGTCGTTGAGGAAGCCGACGCTCGCTGCGCCGCTTGACCGCTTCTGATCCGTGTCCTCAATGCGCAGAATGAACTTCCCGCCGTGACGCTTGGCGAACGCCCAGTTGAAGAGCGCCGTGCGCGCTCCGCCGACGTGCAGATGGCCGGACGGACTTGGCGCGAACCGCGTGCGCACCATGCGTTGAACGTTCGTTTCGTTCATGGAACGCAAAGCGTAGCGTGCCGGCGTCAGTGAATCGAATGGCCGGGGTGATCGGCGTGACCGGCGCTGCTGGACGCCGGCGGCGAGGCGGATTTCTCCGTTGCCGGGAACGGCGTTCCGGCGCGAAGCCGTTTCATCAGCAGCCGCACCGGGCCCGAAAGCGCATAGACCGTGAACGCCAGCGCCATGGTGAACTGAAACGCCGTGATCGCCGCCACCAGCACGAGCGCGACGCGGAAGATGTAGTCAAACGGCCGCCGGCCGCGCACGTAGCGGTTCGTGAAATGGATGTACGGAATCGACGACACCATCGCGAACGCGCAAAGCAATCCCACGAACGGCAAGCCGAACGCCGTCGTCCGCACCACGCTCATCGGCAACCCCACGCCGAAGTGCGCCACCAGGTGCTGATGAAGAATGACGAGGCTCGCCACCGCGCCCGCCGCGCCGGGTGACGGCAAGCCGCGGAAGATCATCGTGTTCTCCGCGCCGCCCTTGAGCGACGCTTCCGCGTTGTAGCGCGCGAGCCGCAACGCCGCGCAGCACACAAACAGCGCCGCCGCCGCCCAGATGAAGCGGCCGAACACGTCATCCGCCTCCGGCCCGATGATCGTCACATCCTGCGATCCCGCCGGCGCCTGCACCACGCGAAGCATCAGTATCGCCGGCGCCATGCCGAACGTCACCATGTCCGCGAGCGAATCAAGTTGCTTCCCGATTTCGGAGAACGATCGCGTCAGCCGCGCGATGGAGCCGTCCACGGCGTCGAGGAACATGCCAACGAAAATCAGCGTGCCGGCGAGCGTGAGCGGCGTCCATCCCCAGATCACCTTCGCCGAAGGATCGCGCGATGCGTAATGAATGGCGGCAAATCCCGCGACAAGGTTTCCAAGCGTGAACAGCGTGGGCAAAACGGAAATCGCGCGATCGCGCTGACGCCGCATGCGCATGCGAACGGCACGGTGACGTCGAGCCAGGCGATTGCCGTCGGAAATCATCGTGACCATTCTATTGACCGCGGCGGCCAACGCGTCAGAACCGGAAAACCTGGCGGCGGGGCGCCGCCCGCGAAACGCATTACCGATTCGCCAGCGCGCCATCCGTCGGCTGGAACCGCTCGGGAATCTTCGGCACGAATGCCAGCAGATGCCTTCGCGGCTTGCCCGATTCCCGTCCCAGCAGCACTTCCCCCACCGTCGGCGGCGCGATCGAGCTCAACCCCGTGGCGTGATACGGCCCAACATCGTCCGGCCCCACGCCCGGCCCGCGTCCCCCGCCATCCGAGCCCGGCGCCACGCGAACCGACTCGCCTTCGCCCGGCTCGCGCCATACCACCGAGGGTGATTCGTACACCATCACATACGCATAGCCGCTCTCAAGCAACATCTCCGCTCGCACCGCGTGCAGCCACGTCTCCGCCGTGCGTTTCGCACCGAGCAGCGGCACCGTGTTGCTCACCTCCGGCCGATCGTGGCGCGGAATCATTTCCAGTTCCATGCGCGGCCCGTCTTCCATCATGAGCGTCCACGAGCGCAGCATGAGGCTGTAGTTGCCGTCCGCAAATCGCCGCACGCGCCCGCTCACCACCAGCGCTCGCGATGTTTCATCAACAGGACTCGTGAGCACATCGCGCCACGTCGTCACCTGGCCGAACCACGTGCGAATATGCCGCGACGGCACGCCAAGCTCGCCAAGCATTGATTCCAGTTCCTCGAGCGGCACGCGCACAACGCGCAAACCGTTGCGCTCCAGCGCCTCGCGCGTCGGCTGATCCATCGCCTCGCCGTCGCGAAACCGCATGAGCACGGAGGCGACGGCTTCGGGCGTCGCTTCCAGCACCCATTGGCGAACTTCAAGCCCGTTCTCGCCAGCGTTGAACAGCGAACTTACATCGCGCTGCTGCTCGGAAAAAAGCGTGCCGGGCGCGGCGGCATCACCCTCCGGCGGCGCTTCACACCCCGCCACCGACGCAGCCGCCAGCAGCACAACCAGCATTCGCATGAATCGGGCGACGTTCACAACGACATTCTACCGGTGGGCGCGCGAAACGATTGCACATTCCGCCAGCCCAGCGCCCCCATCGCCGCCTTCCGCCGCGTTTTCGTGCTTCCAGCGAACACGCCACCGAGCGTTTCACGCGCCCGCCGCCGCGAAGCTGTTGATGCGACGCACCATCGCCAGCAGCATCGCAAAGTTCCGCCTCGTGTGATGGAACGCCAGCCTCGGCAGCTCCAGGTGGTCGCTCTCGCCCGGCAGCGCGGTCGTCTGCTCAATCCGCCCGGACTTCAGCAGCACCGCGAACTCATCGTTCAGGTTCGCCAGCTCTTCGTCCTTGAGCGCGCGGTTCAGCCGCACCACAAACGTATCGCCGACATACCGGCTGGAGTGATAGAGCCTGTAGAAGCTCACGACATATTCCACCGCGTCCTGCACATCCGTCGTGATGTGATAGATGCCGAGATCTTCCGGGCTGATGTACTTGTCGCCCAGCAGGTGGTTCTTGATGTACTGCTCCCAATACTTCCAGTAGTCGCCCGCCGGGTGCTCGATGAGCACGATGGGGAACAGATTGCTCTTGCCGGTCTGCACGAGCGTAAGCGCTTCGAAGAGCTCATCATGCGTGCCGAACCCGCCGGGGAACACCGCCACGGCGTGCGCGTGCGAGATGAACATCAGCTTGCGCGTGAAGAAATAGCGGAAGTTGATGAGCTTGGGATCGCCCTCGATCACCGTGTTGGCGGTCGTCTCGAACGGCAGGCGAATGGAAAGGCCGAAGCTTGCTTCACGTTCGGGGCCTTCGTGGCCGGCCTTCATGATGCCGTCGCCCGCGCCGGTGATCACCATCCAGCCGTGCCGCGCGATGGCGGCGCTGAACTCCCGCGCTGCGTGGTAATCGGGCGCATCGGCCGGCGTGCGCGCCGAGCCAAAAATGCTGATCTTCTTCGTCGCCCGGTAGCGGTTGAAGACGCGATACGCATACCGCATCTCCTTCATCGCGCGATTGAGCAGCTTGAGCTGGCCGCTGTCATACCCCGTTTGCGTGAGCTTGAGGCTCGTCTGCACAAGCTCGACGATCATGCGGCCTTCGAATGAATCAGGCTTCCCGCCGGCCTTTGACACGAGCGTGCGGATCATCGCCACAAGTTCGGGATCGCTGACACGCGCCGCGCCGTTCTCCGCGATCGGCGTCTCCACCGCGCCATCGCCCTCGACGGCCGGCAACTTCGAATCCGCCGCCATCCGCTGTCCCTTCGGCACGCCGTTCAATTCACCGGCTCCTGAACATATTGCGCCGGAGCAGGCAGCCGAACGCTGTTGCTCGCGCCGCGCCGCGAGGAAAAATCAGGCAGCGCAAGCACGCGCGCCACGGGGTCGCTGATCGGGCCCGTCACTTCAATCTGATACAGCCGGTCGCTCAACCCGCCCACGATGTCACTCAACATCGGGATGGTGCCCCGGCTGCGGAAGCGCGTGTCGAGCTCAAACGTGTTGAAATCCATTTCACCCTCTCCGTGGAGCTGCAGCGCCGCGCGGTCCATGAACGGGATTTCCAGCAGAATCCGCTCGAAGACCACGCGATCGCCCGCCACATAGTAGTCCACGTCGGCGTAATCCATGCGATCGGCGAACGGCGGGATGAATTGCATGAGTTGCAGCACGCGCAGCGTCAGCGACAGGTTCGCCACTTCGCCGCCGACCACTTTCAGCGTCCCACGACCGGTGCGCGTGTACGGCCGGCCGCGCTCGCCTGCGAGATCGAGACTGGCGAACAACTGCCCGCTCGCCGCCGGCTGGCGCGGTTCCTCGGCTTTCATATGCCGCCGGTCGCGCGTCGCCGCGAGCTGCCGCACTTCCTCTTCGCTCGCCGAAAGCGATTCCGCGCGGGCGATCTCATCGAGATGCACGCCGGCGCTCACGATGTTCATGGCGTAATCGCGCCGGTCGCCCCCCAGCCCGAGCTTCGCCTCCGCGGAAATCACGCCGCCGTACAGCTCGCCGCGCAGTTCGCTGATGGACAGCGCCTCTTCCGCCTGACTGTAATGCAGCCGCGCGGAGAGGTTCGTCATCTCGCGTTCCAGCACGCGCACGCGGTTCGCCTCCGCCGTCACCGTCACATCCGCCGGTCCGCCCGCCGGCCGCTGCGCCGTCACTTCAAACCGGCCGTCCACCTCCGAGAACGGGATGCCCACGTCGAACGCGCAGCTTCCCGTCTCAATCACGCCCGTGAAATCCATCGACCAGTCGTCGCTTGCCGCCGCTTTCGCCATGTGCAGCTTCGCGTCGCGCACAAGCCCGGCCTGGTTCGACTGAAAATGAATGTCCTCCAGCGCGCTGCGCACTTCCTCCGGCAGCATGATCCACACCTGCTGGCTGACGAGATCGCCGCGGTAGCCCAGCGACAGATCAATCGTCGGCGCCTCGCCCAGCGACATGTGCCCTTCCGCGCGGAACGTGCCGCCCGTGTGCTCGCCTTCCACGTCATCAAACGTGATGAGCCCCGGCGTGATCGTGATCGTGGACGACGGCTCCAGCGTGGTGCTCAACACCATGCCGTCGAGCACCATCGCCACCGCGCTTGGCTTGATCTCAAACTTGTAATCCAGCGGTGCGTCGCCGCGCGGCGAGCGATACGAGAACTTCGCGTCGAACTGGCCGGCCGGCACAAGCGTCTGATATCGCGCCGATTCATTCGTCGCGCCCACGAGCTGCATCATCTCCGGAATCAGCGGGCACTCGAACATGCCCTGCCGCCACGCGCCGGCGACCGAAAGCGCATCGCCTTCCGCCGAAGCGCCGTACGAACCGTCGAGCACGAGCGTGCCGTCCTCGCGCGATCTCGTGAACACTTCAAGCTCAAGCTGCTCGAGGCGCACTTCGTTGTCGTGCAGCACGACTTCCCCGCCCTTGCGGAACATCGACACCGGCTGGCCCGCCGCCGTGATCCGCAGCACGTTCGGCTGCACGACAAGCTCCGCGGCGCCCGGTTGGCCCGGCTCCGCGCGGTAATGAAGCTCGGCGTCAAAGGCGCCTTGCGGCCGATACCGCTGCCACAGTTCCTGCGCCCGTTCCACGCCCTCCGCCGGCGCGAGGTCGACGAGATACTGCTCCAGCGCCAGCGACTTGAACGCCACGTTCAGTTCCGCGCTCCCCGGCTTGTCGCCTGCGAAATCAAGCTCACCGCTCGCCGTCACCGTGCCTTCGCCGCGCCGACCCGTGAGCGTCACCAGCCCGAGCTTGCCCGGCTCGATGTGCACCACGCCTTCCACGTGATCGAGCGAAAATCCCTCCGGCCAGCGCAGGCCCAGCTCGGCCATGATCTCCGAAATGTTCGGCTCCGGAAGCGCAGCGCCATCCTTGATGCCCACCACGAAGTCGTAATGCAACGCGCCGCCGGGTTTGCTGACGATGTCGCCGGTGCACTCGAGTCCGCCGGAAAGCCCGATGCCCTTGAGCAACCGCGTGGCAAGCCCGCGCGACATCAGTGGCGAGCCGGCGTTGCCAGCTTCACCATGCGCAGCGCTCGTCGGCTGCGATTCACTGCGATCATCACCAGCGTCATCGGACGGGATTGCCGCGAGGAGCGCGGGGTTGATGTGGTCGCCCACCAGCGCCAGCTTGAGCTCCGGCCGCGCTTCCACGCCGCCGTCCGCATTGCGCACCAGCGCGATTTTGCCGGAGAGCACGCCGCGCCCGCCGCCCGCTGTTTCCAGCGTCAGGCCGCGTGTCTCGCCATCCGACTTGATCGTGACCGCGTCCTCGCGCCAATCGAGCGTGCCGGCGGTGATCGTGATCGGATACGGGAACTTCTCGTAGAGGATGCCGATCTTCCGCACATCAACGGCGCCCGTGATGATCGCACGTTTGCCGGGCCCCACTTCGCGCGTCACGTCGAGATCAAGATCAACAACGCCGCCAAGCTTGAACGGCTCCGCGGCAGGCGGCGCATCGTTCGCGGCTGCATCGCCTTCGCCAACATTCGCCGCCGGCGCAGCCGCCAGTTTCTGCAGCGACGGCTCGTGGAAGAGCGAATCGAACACCTCCGCGCCCTGACCCGAAAGCGCGACGCGCAAGCGGTCATCCAGCGGTACGTTCGTCGCATCGATGCGCAGGTTCACCGCGCCCTGTCGCGTCGGCGGCGTGATCGTGCCCGCCAGCCGCACCGTGGAATCGCCCGCGCCGCGGCCGTTCAGATAATGCACGTCGCATCGGTCGTTGCTGAATTCGATGTACGCCTCGACATCCGTGAGTTGGTACGGGAAGCGGCGATACCGCCCGGCCGCATGACGAATGAACGCCCTGCCGTGCGATTCGATCTTCGCCGCATCGAGCGAGCCGTCCGCGTTCACCGTCGCCGGCCCGCGGCTGACATCAATCTGCGTGCTCAACTGCCAGCCGGTCATCTCGAACAGCGCAAACATCTTCGCCACCGCGGTCGGCAGCTCCAGCCATGTCTCGCCGTTCGATTCCTTCGGATCGAAACGGAAGTTGTCCATCGTGAGCTGCATGTCGAACGGCAGCGTCGCGAGCATGTGATCAAACCACTGGCTGCGGTCGCTCCACGACAACGCCGGCAGCTCCGGCACGACGAGATTCAGGCGATACGGCACGCCCGCGGTGACGTGATCCGGCTCCGAGCCTACGAGCAGCCCCGCAAGCTTCAGTTCCAGCCGATCGCCGTCCAGCCGAATCGAGCATTCATCCGCCTGCACGCGCGGCCGGCCTTCCGTGTCGAGCACTTCCGGCGCGCGGTAGATCGACCACAAACCTTCCACATGCACCGGCATCGTGACGCCGACGTTCTTGGCGGTGAGTTCCGCGACGATCGGCTTGCCCTTGCGATATTCAATCGAAGCGCTGCCGACCACGCCCGAAAGCTGCATGCGGTCCCAGTAGAAGCGCGCGGTCTGCGGGCACATCCGCCGCGACTGCTCATCGAACTTCAGCCCATCGACGCGGCCGACGTACTCGAACGTCTCCACGTTCCACTGGCCGTGAATCACGACGCCGTTCTCGCCCAGCCCGTTGCCGCGTTCGTCGATCTCGCCGAGTTCGAACGAGAAAATGGAATCGTCTTCCTTCGAGCGGTGCATCTGGCCCGCGACGCGGCGGCGGCCGACCACCGCATATTCAGCGCCATCGTGAATGCCCGTCTCGATGATCGCGCTTGTGATTTCCACGCGCGGCACGTGCGTGGATGTGTGCTCATCGCGGTCCCAGTCGTGCTGCAGGAACATGAAGTTGTATTCGCCCGGCCGCTTGGCGTTTTCGCTCGATCGAATGAGCAGCCCGTCGACGCGGGCGCTCAAGATCTCCACCTCGCCGTGGAGCAATTTGTCGACATCGACATCCACCACCACTTCGGCGGCGCGAAGGACTTCCGCGGCAAGCCCGCGCATGCCGCGCGCCCGCACCACCAGATCGTGGAACACGAACACGCCGTCGCCGTCGTACCGCGCCGACGCAACGCCCACTTCGCCGCCCAATCGATCTTCCAGCGCCGGTCTGCAAGCCGCGATGATGAACCACGACCGCGTGCCGACCCAGTACAGCCCGATCGCCAGCACCGGCACCATCGCCAGCAGAAAGAGCGCGCTGCGGAGCACACGGCGGCGACGCGGCGGACGGCGCCGTCCGAACAATCCTCGTCTGGCGTGATGGCGTTCGATCGCGCCGTCTGCCGACGCACTGGCAGGCGGCCCTTCACCGTCCACGCTCACCGTCGGCGCAGCGTTCCCCGGTTCGGTCAGGCCATCATGATGGTCCGCGGCGCGGTCGGCCATACAGTCAGATCATGCCTCCAGGCGTCGCAACAGGTCAGCATTCTATTCACGCTGCGCAGCGCCGCCGCCCCGGAATCGCGGAAGATCGTGGGCTGCCCGTACAGTTCGCATGGGCAGCCTCGCCAGTTGACCTATGTTTTCTATCGGACCAGGTGACGCGGAACCTGACGATCAACCCGCTGATTCGATCTTCGGAGGATTTCGATGCACATTGCCCTGACCGGCGCCAGTGGATTCATCGGCTCGTTCATCGCCCGCAAGGCGCATGAGGCCGGCCACACCGTTTCGGCTCTTGTTCGCGCTTCCAGCCGCCGCGACCACATCCAGCCCTACGTCAGCCGGTTTGTCGAAGGCGCGCACGATGACAAATCCGTCTGGCCGAAGCTCCTCGACGGCGCGGACGCCGTTGTTCACAACAGCGTGGACTGGACGCCGATCCGCAGCGGCGACGACGCGACGCACTTCCGCTCCAACCTGCTCGCTTCGCTCGAACTGCTGCGATTCTCCGCGCCCCGGCAATTTGTGTTCATCAGCACCATCGCTGTGCATCACGACATGCGCCCGCGCTGGCACGGCGTCATTGATGAGGACCATCCGCTGCGGCCGGCGAATCTGTACGGCGCGTACAAAGCCGCGGTCGAAGCGCATCTCTGGGCGGAGCACTTCGGCAGCGGACGACACACCTGCGCGCTGCGGCCGTGCGGCGTCTACGGCATCGATCCCAACATCGAACGCTCGCACGGCTACGACCTCGTGAGGAAACTCAAGCGCGGCGAGCCGATCACGAAACTCGGCGGCGGGAAGTTCGTGCATGTGGAAGACGTGGCCGACGCCGTCGTCGCGTCGCTTGGCAATCCGGACGCCGCCGGCCGGCCGTTCAATCTCGTCGATTGCTACGCGCGCTGGGCGGACTGGGCGCTCATGGCTCGCGAAATCCTCGGCCTCTCCAACCCGGTGGACACATCAAGCTCGCCGACGCCGAAGAACGAGTTCACGAAGGACGCGGCGCAGTCGCTTGGCGTGCGGCTGGAGCGCGGGCACGCGGGGATTCGCGCGCACCTGGAAGAATTGATCGCGCGGATGTGAGATCCCGCGCGACGAGTGAATACCGTGCTAAGCCGCAAGCGGCTTCGGAAGACGCGGGTCCGCCTACAATCGCCTCACATGACCACCGCCGCCGCGCACACTCCCGACCTCTCCCGGCCGCAGGGCGGCGCGGTCCCCATCGCGGAATTCACCAACGTCTGCAAGACCTACTACAAGCCCGACGGCTCCGTGCTCGTCGAAGCGCTGCGCGGCATCAACGCCACCATCTGCGAAGGCGAGTACGTCGCCATCATGGGCGCTTCCGGCTCCGGCAAGTCCACCTTCATGAACATCATCGGGTGCCTCGACCGCCCCACCGCCGGCACGTATGTGCTCGACGGCAAAGACGTTTCCACGATGGATGATGATGAGTTGAGCCGTGTGCGCGGCACGCGCGTCGGCTTCATCTTCCAGGCGTTCAACCTGATCAGCGAACTCAATTGCATCGAAAACGCCGAGGTGCCGCTGTTCTATCAGAAGGTGCCCCCGCACGAACGCAAGGAACGCGCGAAGGCGCGGCTGGAGCAGGTCGGCCTCGGCGATCGCATGTATCACCGGCCGCGCGAACTCTCCGGCGGCCAGCAGCAGCGCGTCGCCATCGCCCGCGCGCTTGTCACCGATCCGTCGATCATCCTCGCCGACGAACCCACCGGAAATCTCGATTCCAAAACCGGCACGGCGATTCTCAACCTGATCGACGATCTGCACCAGCAGGGGCTCACGATCATCATGGTCACCCACGACGACCGCATCGCCGAGCGATGCCAGCGCATCATCCGCCTCCGCGACGGCCTCGTGGAATTCGACAAGCGCCTGCGCTAATCCACCCGCGCTCCCCATCCCCGGTTCGGCGGCTTCAGCCGCCGCGTGCCCCGCATTTCCCTCACACCATTGCACGCCGCAAGCCGATCACTACCCTTGCACCCATGCGCATCATCGGCATCGATCCCGGCCTGCAGCTCACGGGCTATGGCTGCCTGGAGCTGCCCATCGGCGGGCACGAGCCGCGCGTCATCGAAGCGGGCGTCATCCGTCTAAGCCCGCGCAAGAGCCTTCCCAAACGACTCACGGAACTGCACGCCGAGCTCGCTCGCCTGTTCGAAGAACTCGAGCCCGGCCTCGTCGTCGTCGAGCAACTCTTCACCCACTACAAACACGTGCGCACCGGCATCCTCATGGGCCACGCACGCGGCGTGGTGCTCCTCGCGGCCGCCCAGCGCTCCATCGCGCTCGATGAACTCCTGCCGACGGAAGTGAAAAAAGCCATCACCGGCAACGGCCACGCGTCGAAGCAGATCATGCAAGCCGCCATCGCGATGCAATGCGGCCTTGCGGAGCCGCCGAGCCCGCCGGATGTTGCCGATGCGCTGGCCATCGCGCTGTGCGCTTCACGGCGTCTCGCGCATGCGCGTGATTGCGAACCCGCGCCGTCGATCGAGCCGGCGCACCGCTGAACGCAACTCGCGTGCATCGCTCATTCGCGCCACGGCGTGATGACGATCGTCACCTTCGTGTCCACCGGCGGCACGGCATCCGTGTTCACTTCCCATTCCGCCGGCTGCACGTCCACCTGGTCCGCGATCACGGCGCTGCAGCCGATCAGTTCGTCGCCAAACGTCACAAGCCCGATGATCGAGCCGGTTTGATCGGCGACGTAATGCTCGCCCGGCCCCATGAATTTCGGATTCGGCTCAATGCGCGAACCGGCGAAAATCCACGGCACGTCCGGGAATTGACGCTCGCCCAGGTGATCGCGAATCCACGCACGCACCGGCTCTTCGGTGGCCGAGCCGTTCGTCGAATAGCGCATCGCGATCTGCAACTTGTCGCCGCTCGGCGGGCGCACTTCGATGTGCTGCTCGTCGTCGTGATAGATCCACGCGCCGGGGTTCCCCGGGTTGAAGCCCGCCATCAGCAGCGCCGCGTGAATGTGGCTCGGTTTCGCGCTCACGACCACGAGCGATTCATGCTCGCGCGTGCCGGGCGAGCAGGCGATCTGCTCCAGCCAGCCTTCGTCGAGACAGCGCACGGCTTCCACTTCCACCGTCGGCGGCGTGAGGCGAACGCGAACGCCCGGAAATGGCGAGACGAACGTTGTTCCCTCGCCGGGCGCTGATGTCGCCGCCGGCTCCTCCACCACAGGCGTCGCGGCCTGCTCCTCGCCAGCAATCGCGGGCTGCTGCGCTTCTTCAGCCTGCGTTTGCGTTTCAGGCAACGCTTGCGTCTTCGCATCGCGCCCCGCATCCCCCGCGCGCGGCGCACACCCCAGCGCCAGTGCTGCCGCCGCCGCGAGCAGCGCCACCGGCCACGCGATTCGCCATCGTCGCATCACGATTTGATCGTACCCCGCCCCCGCGCTCGCAAAGAAAAAAGGCCCGGCAGGTGCGAGCACCATACCGAGCCCTTCCGGGGGCAATTGAAGGTCAGCCCGAAGGCCAACGACCATATGGTGGCACGGTCCCATCCCCTTTGTCAAGCCGGTGGACAACAAAAGTGGATGCCCCACATATGGACCGGCCTCCCTGCCATGCCGATATCCCCCCAGCCCGCCGTGCAATTTCGACGGCTGGCCATACGTTTGACTCGTCCCGGACGCCCGCCGGCAGGAATCCATCCGAGCCCCCGTGTACCATCTCCCCCTCTGGGCGGCCTTGCCGCCATCCGCTATTTTCGCCTGAACGAAAGGCTGATCTGACCATGCAAAAACTGTTCATCATCGCGACGGCGTGCTTGGCCATGGCGCTGGGCTCCAGCAACCTGCTTGCGCAGGATTCCGCCCCCGCGCAGACCCCACCTGCCCAGGGCCAGCCCGTCAATCCGCCTCCCGCCGCCGACGACGCCACCCGTGATAAGGAAATGAACCGCCTCATCACGGCCTTCGGCAACCTCCTCAATGTCGCGCAGAACTCGCTCGGCGGGATCAGCGAAAGCGAAATGATCGCCGTCGAACGCCTCCGCGCCGACCTCGAAATGTTCAATCTCCGCTGGCCCGACGACCAGCGCATGCTCGCGCTCGAACTCCAGTGCTCGCGCTGGCTCGGCGATCGCGACCGCGTTGATCAGCTCTTCGGCCAGCTCGTCGACATGAACCCCGACACCCCGGCGATGCTCATCGTCTGGGCCGAGGATCTCTACGGCCGCAACGAGTACAGCCGCGTGCTCGACATCATCGACGGCGCTCGCCACTCGCCCAAGAACGTGCCGCAGCTTGCGTTCCTCAAGGCCAAGAGCCTCTTTGCGGAGCATCGCTTCCAGGAAGCCGTGGAAACGCTCGCGCTGCTGCCGGAAAGCCCGCAGCTCAAGGCCCCGCACCTGCTCGAACTCGCCACGCTTCGCCGCGCCGCGCCGGAGTATGTGAAGCTCTGGCAGAAGGAGCAGGAGCTTCGCGCCAAGGAAGCCTCCGCCGATGATCTGCCGATCGTCACGCTGGAAACGGAACGCGGCACCATCAAGCTCGAGCTCTTCGAGAACGAGGCCCCCATCACCGTCGCCAACTTCGTCACGCTCGTCGAGAACGGCTTCTACGACAACACCACCTTCCACCGCGTCGTGCCCAATCACGTCACGCAGGGCGGCGATCCCAACACCAAACCCGGCGGCACCGGCGTCATCGGCGAAGGCGGCCCCGGCTACACGATCGCTGATGAATTCACCAAGCCCGACGCCCGCGCCCACTTCTCCGGCAGCCTCGGCATGGCCCACTCCGCGGCCCCCAACAGCGGCGGATCGCAGTTCTACATCTGCCACGAGCCGAAGCCCGACCTCAACGGCAAGTACACCGTGTTCGGCCGCGTCGTCGAAGGCCTTGAAATCGCCCGCGCCATGAAGCTTGGCGACAAGCTCATCAGCGCCAAGGTGGAGCGCAAGCGCGACCACGAGTACACCTTCGAGAAGCTTGCGGGGCAGATGCCGCCGGCCACGCCGAACATTCGCCCGGTTGACCCGGCGACCGTGCCGCAGTTCCAGCCGCCGCCGCCCGCGGAGACGCCGGCCGAAATGCCGAGCGCCGACGAGCCCGCGCCGGCGCCGGAGCGGTAATCGAGCCGACATCTGATAATGAATGTTCGAACGCGGTGAGCCCGGCTCGCCGCGTTTTTTCGTGCATGCGCTTGGCCAAATCGCGCGCGGCGCGCCCTGCTTCACCACCGGCCAACTTCAGTCGCGCTCGCTGAAATTGTTTTGAATTTTGCACTTCGACTGATTCGACGCGCATGATCGGCCGATTTTCCGCATGCGCCTCAAGGAACGATGGCGCGACCAGCACCAGGAAGAGACTTGGGTGTTCCCCGTTTCTCCATGCGTGCCGGGTTTCATCCTTCACTTCATGGAGTCACTGAAATGCCGAAGAATCCCAAGTCGCCGTTCGCCACCAGCTTCAACTCCGCCATCAAGCGCGGCGTGCCCTGCTTCACCGCGGTGCAGCAGATCTCCAAGCGCACCGGCAAGAGTCCGAGCGTCATCTTCCAGTCGCTCTTCAACGCCGGCTGCTGCTTCCGTCAGAAGGTGAACGGCCAGTGGTGCTATTGGCCCGCCACCGGCAAGAAGTCGCCTTCCTTCTCCAAGCCCACGCAGAACGCCACCTGGCAGTGCTTCATCGACTGGTGCCTCGCTTCCGGTTGCTGCACCCCGAAGCAGCTCAAGAGCAACAGCTCCAATCCCAGCCGCTTCTTCAACTTCCTCTGCAACTGCTGGAGCAAGAACTTCGGCAAGCCGTCGAGCTTCTCGAAGAGCACCCCGAGCAGCCGCTGGAGCTCGCCCAGCAAGTCGAACTCCAAGCCGCGCACCAAGAAGAGCCGCAAGCCCGGCCGCACGGCGACGAAGTCGTATCGCTTCCCCTCCTTCAAGACGAAGAAGAGCAGCACCAGCACGACCCGCAAGTATCGTCAGGCCGCGTAATCGACCAGAACACCTTGTGTTCTCCCCACGCACGCCGGCCAATCGCGCCGGCGTGTTTCTTTTCCCAATGTCCGCCTGCTCGCATTTCCGCGTTTCGACGCTTCCACGTTTCAGCGTTTCGGCGTTTTGGCGTTTCAGCGTTTCGGCGTTTCGGCGTTTCCTAAGGCAAATCGCCCTCGCCCAGCAATCGATAGCCCTTCCGCCGCAGGATCTGCCCCGCCAAGGTGTGATCGTCGATCGCCAGCGCGATCGTCGGCGTGCCGTCCGGCCGCAGCATGAGCGGATACGCAAAGCGGATGTTCAGCTCCGCGGCGAGCAGATGGAGGCACATGCTGGTGAGCGTGTGATCGTTGCACAGCTCCACCACCAGCAAATCCACTTCGGAGAACGGCAGCTTGTTCTCCTTGAGCAGCATGCGGGCCATGTCCGCGTTGTTGGGGATGATGCGCACCACCGCGTGGTCCGACGACTCATGCACGCTGAACGCAACCAGGTGCACGTTCGGCGCCTCGTCGAACAGCCGCACCAGCTCGTACAGCTTTCCCACGCGGTTGTCGAGGAACACGCTGAATTGCCGGACGCACGGCGCCCCGTAGCCCTCCACTGTTTCCGGCGGAACCGCCTGGCTCATGCAGCCGCTCCACAATGACTCCTGAACCGCGTGCCCGCGCACACGCCGTCGATGCGAACGCTCACCATACCGTCAGAATATCGACTGGAACGCACGGTCGGCAAGGAGAATCCCCCATCTTCCCATCATTGCCCGCGGCGTCAGCAGCGCTCGCCCGCAGGATCGACAAAGTCGATGCTCGCCGGGCTGGGCGCGAGACCAATCCTCGCCATCTCGGTCAGCAGTCGTCGCACCGCCAGCCGGCCGACCGCGCCGAGCGAGAGCGTCCACGCGTTGACATAGCGCGCGAGATATTCCTCAAGCGCCGCGTCGTTCAGCAGCGCGCCGGATACTCGCCGCGCAACCGCCAGCGAATCGCGCCGGCGCGTCATCGCGCAGCGGACGGATTCCGTCAGCAGCGCGGTGACGCGCGATGTCGTGCCTTCGCCGAAGCGATCGTCAAGATCCTTGCGAATCGTGTTGATGCCGAGCGGGAGCGGCAGGCCGAAACGCTTTCCCCAGAGCTGCGCGACGTCGGCGAGCGCCACGAGGCCGCGTCGCTGAAACGACAGTTGCGTTTCGTGAATGAGCAGGCCCGCCGGCACGTCGCCGCGCTCCACCATCGTGATGATCTCATCGAACGGCGCGGTGACAAACGCCACCTCATCGGGCGCGAGCAGCACGCGCAGCGCCGCGAACGCCGTGGTGCGCTCGCCCGGCACGGCGACCACAGCCTGGCCCGCGCGAACGTCGTCCAGCGTGACGCCCGGCCGCGACACCAGCTTCGGCCCGAAGCGATCGCCCATCGAAACGCCGCATGAGGTGATGGCGTACGTTTCCGCGACGAACGCAAACTGCGCGCAGCTCATCGCGGTGACGTCGAGTTCGCCGGCAAGGCTCCGGCGGTTGAGCGATTCGATGTCTTCGCGCACCGGCCGAAAGCGATACGGATGCGCGTTGATGATCGCCCCCGCCGCGGGATCGCCCAGCAGCGGCCACCACATGGCGACATCGTCCGCATCCGGGCTGAACCCGAGCGAAAGCTCAATGGCGGGCACAGACGCCGCACGCAATGGATCACACGCACACTGACCGCCGGCATCAACCATGCGCGCGATGATAACGCCCCCAAAGCCCACGGCGTCCTCGCCGCACAAAGCCCACCGGCGTCCAACACCGCCACAAAGCCCACGGCGTGCAACACCGCCACAAAGCCCACGGCGTCCTCGCCGCACAAAGCCCACGGCGTCCTCGCCGCACAAACCCCACGGCGTGCAACACCGCCACAAAGCCCACGGCGTCCTCGCCGTGGGACCGACCACCGCGCCACGCCCAAACCCACTCGAAAGAAACAAAAAAAGAAAGAAAAAAAGAAAGCCCCCGGCTGAACCAGCCGGGGGCTTTGCAATCAGAGTTGTCAGCGACTCAAGGTCGCCAGAACGCATGCATTAGTTGCAGGCGTTGGTCGGGGTGCCCCACGCGCCCAGGAGGAACGCGAGGTCAGCGGCGTCGACCTGGCCGTCCGGCGGCGGGGCGAACGTCGCGCTGGTGACCGTGTCAGAGCAGCAGCCCGGGCACGGACCCCACGAACCGAGGAGGAACGCAAGGTCAGCCGCGTCGACGTTGCCGTCCGGCGGCGGAGCGAAGGTGGCGCTGGTCACGCAGTCGGGGCACGGACCAGTCGGGCAGGGCGTACCGCTGCACGCGATGGTCAGGTTACCCGTACCGAACTGCGTCGAACCGAACGCACCGACGCGGATCTTGTACACCGAACCGCAGGTCGCTTCGAACGACACGGCACTCTGCAGCTGGTTAGCGCCGCAGACTTCCGGAGCGTCGTCGTTGCAGACAAGGGCTGCGCCCGTCGGGCACGCGGTGCCTTCGTACACAGCGAGACGCGTGTCGAAGTTGGCGCCGCAGGTGTTGATCGTCACCGTGCCGTCGCACGTGGCTTCATAGTTGAACCAGATGTCATTGAAGATCTGGGCCGAACCGAAGCCATCGCAGAGCGGATCAGCAACGCCGTCAGTCGTCGCACCGATCGTCGAGAACGGCGTCACGCCATCGGTCACATCGATCCGATCGGCGCAATTGTCGTTATCGGGAGCGGTCACGCCGCACATGGTCGCGGCTTCACCGGCGCAGATGCTGTCCCAAGCCGTATCGCAGCAGAACGGATCCACCGCGCAGACGGTCGAGCAGCAAGATGCGTCGCTGCAACCGGGGGTGCCGGTCGGCGAAGACACGAAGCAATCATTGGGGTTGGACGCACCGCAGACCGCGGGGCACTCGACCGTGGCGCACGTGGTGTTGTCACCCTGGTAGGTGCCACCGTTCGTGCCGCACTCGCCACCCGTCAGGCCGTCCGTGCAGCTTCCATCAGCGAAGCAGCAGGCGCCGGTCGGGCAGGTCGCAGGCTCGCAAATCCACTCGGCCACGTACGTCGACGTACCGCAAGCGATGGGCACATCGAACGTCGGACCAACGAACCACCAATAGGTGCCCGGCGGCAAGCAGACCGTGACCGCGCCGCAATTGGAGATTGCAAGCGGAGCAATCACGGCAGCCGTCGCGCAGCTGTTGGACGGAGCGCCGTTCGCGTCGGAGATCAGACCGAACACGTAGGCGGCGCCGTTGGTGGTCACCGAGATCGTGACGCTGGATTCGGAAGCGAGCGTGAGCTCGTACCAGTCCGTGTCACGGAGGCCGGCGATGTCGTCAAACGCACCGCTGCCGCAGATCACGTCGCCGCATTCCACCGAAGTGAGCAGTGCGGGCGTGGAGTTGCAGCCGCCGTTGACGGTATCGGTCGGGAGACCGCAGTTGGCTTCGCCTTCCGGCGTGCCACCGGGCGGGCAGACGCCAGCGACGTCGCAGTCAGGGCAGAACACGTCGCAGTTGATCTCGAGCGTGGTCATGCCAGCGTCAGCTTCCGAGAACGCCGCCACCTGGACCAGGTAGGTGTTACCCGGCGTCAGGCCGCAGACGGTCATTTCAGACAGGAAGCCGGTGACGCCGCAGCCGGCGTCTTCATTGCAGGCGATTTCAACGAGGCTGCCGCACGAGCCGTCGTACACCGCGATGAGGGTGTCCGTGGTGGTCGGGCTGTTGCAGGTCGTCAGGAACGCGCCGTTGCCGGTCGCTTCAAACTCGAACCAGGCCGAGTTGGTGCCGGGCGCCGCGCCGCCGAAGTGGCAGCTGAACGCCGGGTCAGTCGGATTGGTCGTGCCGACGGACTGATCGAAGGTGACGGATTCGCCGCACTCGATCGTCTGCGGGCTGGTGCACTCGTCAGGGAAGATCGGGCATTCGGTGCTGCCGCACGCGGTGCCATCGCCCTGATAGATGCCGCCCTGCGCCTGGCAGAGGGACTGGGCGATGTCGATGCAGGAGCCGTCAGCCGAGAAGCAGCACGCGCCGACGGGGCACGGGCAGGTCACGCTGACGGTGATCTCGCCGCGAGACGCGTCATCGAACGAGCCGACGCCGACGAGGTAGGCCACGCCGACTTCGGTGTCGATGCAGACGCGCGAGAGCAGACCGGTCGGGCCGCAGCCAGCGTCTTCGCTGCACGCGACTTCAAGACCGACCACGCTGCAGTCCGCGAACGGGCCGCCGTCCGAGTACACGACGATGAGCGTGTCCTGGGAGCCCGTCGAGTTGCAGGTGCTGATTTCAACCGTGTCGCCGGTGCCGTTGATCACGTACCACACGGAGCCGACCATCGGGGCCGGACCACCGAAGTGGCAGCTCAAGGGCGAAACAGTTTCTTCGAACTGCGTCGTGGCGAACGTGTTGTCAACAGTCACCGACTGACCGCAGTTGAGCGTAATTGCGTTGTCGCAATTGTCGTTCGCAGGCGGGGCCTGGCAGACCGTCGAAGCACACGTGGTGCCGGTGCCCATGTACACGCCGCCGGCCGCTTCGCAGTCGCCCGAGTTGAGCGTCTGGCAAGCGCCGTTCACGCAGCATGCCGCGGCAGGAAGGTCGCACAAAAGCTGCGCGCCGCAGCCCGGGACATAACCCGTGCTGGCGCAATACCCGTCCCACTGTGTCGAGCAGCAGAAGGGATCGCACGCGCACACCGTGCGGCAGCAATCCGCGTCCGAGCAGCCCGGCGATGCATTCGGGGCGAAGCAGTCATTCGTGTTCGGGGCGCCGCAGTTCGGGTTCGTCGCTGCCACCAGTGCGGTGCACAGCAGACTCGCCGCGGCTCCGAGAGCACGAACCGACGCTCCGCCGGTCGTACAGATACAGCCGTTTTCCATCGAGACTTCTCCTTTGTTCCGTCCCACTCGTAATCCCCGCGTGCACAACGGGCCATGCTGACACGGCAATGGCACCACACCCGGGGAACTTCACGGCTTCCAGAATACCCCAATTGAGTTGACTGCCAAGACCCAAGTTGCGGATTTGTGCGCGATTGTGCAATAAACGCTCACCTGCCCATTTGCAGCCTCTTCCATCCGTTCTTTACCCGAATTTCCACCTCCGCCCAGCGTCCCAGTGCATGCCGGCTCTTCCATGCTTCTCGGTCCATAAAAAACGCTCCCCGCTGGTACGGGGAGCGTTCGCGGCATGATGAACGCCGAACGAATCGTGATTCAACGCCGACGGGTCAGTTGCAGCCAGGATTTCCCCATGCGCCAAGCATGGCTGCGAGATCGGCGGCGTCCACCTTGCCGTCGGGCGGCGGCGCGAATGTGTCACTCGTCACCGTGTCGCCGCAGCACCCGGCGCACACGCCCCAGTCGCCAAGCAGATACGCAAGATCCGCGGCGTCCACCTTGCCGTCCGCCGGCGGCGAGAACGTGTCGCTCGTCACGCAGTCCTGCGCGCAGCTCGCGCACAGTTGGACCGCCTCGTCCACACAGATGCTGTCCCAGCTGAAGTTGCAGCAGAACGTGTCGATCGCGCACACGATCGCGCAGCACTCGGAGTTGTTGCAACCACTCGACGCGTGCGCCTCCGTGCAGCTTCCAGCGCCGGGCTGGCCGCACCCGCCGCACCACTCGAGCGCCTCTGCCACGCAGAGCGAATCCCATTGGACGTCGCAGCAGTAGGGATCATCCGCGCACACCGTCAGGCAGCACGGCGAGTAGGAACATGACGGGTCAGGATCGGCCGTGTAACAGTTGCCCGACTCATTGCTGCCGCACGTGTCCGAACAGAGGCGATTCGCCTCGTCCACGCAAATGTCGTCCCAATGCGAATCGCAGCAGAAGAAGTCCACCAGGCACACGGTGATGCAGCACGGCTGGTTGTTGCACGACGGATTGTTATGGACCGAGAAGCAGCTTCCTGCGCTCGTGGAACCGCAGTTGGTGCAAAGCTCCGCCGCCTCGTTCGCGCAGTTGAAGTCCCACCACTGCTCGCAGCAGAAGGGGTCAACCGCGCACACCGTCGCGCAGCATTCGGGATCTTCGCATCCGGGGGTGTCGTCGAACGTCAGGCAACTGCTCTGCCCGCCGCCGCCGCAGCAGTTCGCGTTGGCGAGGTTGACGCAGAGTTGATCCCACTGGTTGGTGCAGCAGAACGAGTCCAGAGAGCACACGAGATCGCAGCACTCCGGATCGTTGCACGCGCGGCTGGTGAGGTGAACGATGAAACAGCTCGATGTCCCCTCGGCGCCGCATTGAGCGCAGTAGATCAGCGCCGAGCCGGCGCAGAAGTTGTCCCAGTGATCATTGCAGCAGAACGGATCGATCGAGCACACGAACGCACAGCACGTCGGGTCATTGCACCCCGGCGTGCCGTTGTTGGCGAAGCAACTGTTGTTCGGATTCGGACACTCGCCGGCGTCCACGTTCGGCGCCAGCGCAAGTCCCAGCCCGATCGCGAGCGGCGCCGCCACCCCGTGCATCCATCCCGTCCCTTGAATCCTTCGCATTGCGACTCCTCCTCGCCCCGGCGCTGAAACCATGGCAGACCGCCCGCACCCGCCCGGGTGCGCCGATGCCATGCCGTATCAACACACGCGGATTCCGCGCGCCGGTCACGTCGCAATGTCAGTTCTTTGCTTCTTCCGCCGCCGCCATCGCCTTCAGCTCCCGCCGCATGATCTTGCCCGTGGGGTTGCGCGGCAGCTCGTCGATCAGCCGGATGTCCCGCGGCACCTTGAACTGGGCAAGGAAGTTCCGGCAATGCGAACGCAGCGCCCTTTCATCGAATTCGGCGCCTTCCTTCATCTCCACGAATGCCACCGGCACCTCGCCGCGTGATTCGTCCATCACGCCGATCACTGCCGAGGCTTTCACCGTCGGATGCTGGTCGAGCACTTCCTCGATCTCGCGCGGGAACACGTTTTCCCCGCCGATGATGAGCATTTCCTTGATGCGGCCGGTGATATAGAGGTGGCCGTCCTCGTCGATGCGGCCCATGTCGCCGGTCTTGAACCAGCCGTCGGGCGTGAGCACCTGCGCGGTGAGTTCGGGCAGCTTGTAGTAGCCCTTCATGATGTTGGGGCCGCGAATCTGCACCTCGCCGTCCACGTTCACCCCAAGCACCTGACCGTCCGGCCCGACGATGCGCTCCTCCACGCCGGTGATCGCCTTGCCCACGCTCTTGCGTTTGTATTCATGCGGCCGGCACCAGTTCGTGCACGGCGCGGTTTCCGTCAAGCCGTAGCCTTCGTTGATCGTCACGCCGAAGCGATTCTTGAATCCGTCAGCCACCGCATCGGGGAGCGGCTCGCCGCCGGACACGCAGTACACGAGCGACGAAAAATCGTCCGCCTTCGCACTCTTGAGATTGAGCAGCGCGCCGTACATCGACGGAATCGCAATCAGCGCCATTGGCCGATGCTCTCGCATCAGATCCACCATGCGCTTCGGCATGAACCTCGCCGTGTACACCACCTTGCATCCAATCGAGAGCGGCAGCAGCGTGAGCACCGTGAGGCCGAAGCTGTGGAACTGCGGCAACACGCCCATCAGCACACTATCGCGCGTGAAGCGCGCCCACGACGTCGTCTGCTTCACGTTCGACGACAGGTTCGTGTTCGTGAGCATCACGCCCTTCGGCTTGCCGCTCGTGCCCGAGGTGTAGAGCAACACCGCCGTGAAATCGTCCGCCCGGCTCACCGGCCAGCGCAGCTTCGGCATGCCCTTGAAGTTCATCGACTCCAGCCGAAGCTGGTGCACGTGCCCCGGCAGACCGTGCGTGAACTCCACCATCGGCCCCACCGTCACCACCGTGTCCAGCTCCGCGTCCTCGATGACGTATTCGATCTCCTCGCGCTTGAGCAGATAGTTGAGCGGCACGGCGGTGCGCCCGAGCATCCATGTGGCGATCAGCGCCATCGGGAAAAGGCCGGAGGTGGGCAGCATCAGGCCGACGTGCGGCTTGTCCGTCGTCTCTTCGATTTTCTGCGCCAGGTGCAGCGCGCCCACGAGCAGGTGAATCGCTTTCCACGAACGCTGGTCGTCCGTCACCAGTTCCCGAAACGGGTGCGTCACTAGCTGACGAAGAATGGGAGCAAGCACACGCATCACACAACCACCGGTTCGGCCGCTTCAGCGGCCCAGAAACACCACCACTCTTGGCATCCCAACCGCGCGATGTACGATACCAACGCCCGGACCCCATTGCTCACGCCCGGGCTTCGACACGGAGGTCGATCATGCAACGACGCATCGCTTCACAACGTCTGGCTCCCGCGCTGCTCGCGACCATCATGGCGCTCCCCGGCTGCGCAAGCACCACCGGCGGCGCGAGAGGCATCGCGCTCGCGGTTCAGGAATATGACGCATCGCGCTTCGCGCAGGCCTACAGCGCCGCCGCGCCGCTCACGACGTCAACCGATCCCGCGGTGCGTGCCGAAGCGTCGTACATCGCCGGCTTGAGCGCGTATCGAACGGGTGATCGCGACAACGCCGAGCGCCATCTGCTCGTCGCCGCCTCATCAACGGATGCCGCGCTCGCCGCCCGCGCCAGCGCCCAGCTCGGCGTCATTCGTATCGATCAGAATCGCTATCGCGAAGCGGTCACGCTCCTCGAACGCGCCCAGCCGCTGCTCACTGGCAACGACGCCCAGCAAGCCGCGAAAGAACTCGCCTACGCCAATCAGAAGGCCGGCAACATCAATGACGCGCAGCGCTGGCAACAGAAAGCAACCGCCCCGCCCAACAGCCACATCACGGAGTCCGAAACGCGCAGCCACCAGGTGAGCGCCGATCTCTTCGCGCTGCAGGTCGGCGCGTTCAAGAGCCGGCAGCATGCGGAAAGCGCGGCCGCACTCGCCGCACGCGACGTCGAAAAATTCGGTCTCGGCCCCATGCGCATCATCCCCTCGCAGGACGATCGCGGCCAGACGCTTTTCCTCGTTCAGTTCGGCTCGTTCCCCACGCGCGCCGCCGCCGCCTCCACACGCGGCAAGCTTGGAAAACTCAACTACATCGTCGCCCCGCTCGCGATTCCATCGACGTAATTCGCTCTGGTGCGGCAGCGCAGCATTCGCTCTGCGCGACCATACGCCTCATCACATCAAGCGCAGAAAAAAGCCCCCGGCACGAAGCCGGGGGCTTTCTCCTTCAAGGTTGTCGACACGCAAGCGTGTCTGTCACTGGTTGCGATCAATTGCAGCCCGGGTTGCCCCACGCGCCGAGAAGGGCCGCGAGGTCAGCCGCGTCAACCACGCCGTCCGGAGGCGGCGCGAACGTCGAGCTCGTGACGGTGTCGGCGCAACCAGCGCCCGGACCCCACGCGCCGAGGAGGAACGCAAGGTCAGCCGCGTCAACCACGCCGTCCGGCGGAGGCGCGAACGTTGAGCTCGTCACGCAGTCCTGGGCGCACGACGGGCCACCGGTCACCGGCTCGCCGATGATCTTGAAGCACGCCGTGTAGAGCAGGGCGGGGTTCTGGCCGTCCTGCACCGTCACACCCGCGGCCGTGTACACCTGGAAGCCCTGCGGGTTCGGCGCACACGTCGTGGTGACGCAGCTCGAACGCCACATGAACGGCTGGCCGTTCGTCTGCAGGTTCGGAATGCCGTCCGGGCCATTCTGCGCATTGCAGAACCACGCGAAGTTGTTGGGCGGCGAGATGTTGCCGCCGGCGTAGATGGTGAGCCAGTAATCGCCGGGCGGAAGCTCGAAGTCCACGTCGATGAGGTGCTCATCGCCAAGAGGCACCGGGAACGCCGCCGAGCCGGAGACCAACTGATCGCCGGGATACACCGGCGGGCCAGCCACCTGGCCGATGCCATCGCGCGACCACACGATGTAGTCGAGCGTTTCATTCGTCGCGCCGGCAGGCACGAAGCCCTGCGCGCTCAACTTCGTGATGTGCCACGCCGTGCCGCCGCCGGAGACGGCCGGAAGCGTGAACGGCTGCGCCATCCACCGCTCGGGCGTGGTGCCGCCGAGGTTGCCAGACGAATAGCCGAGCTGGTTCGGCGTGCCGTTGTTGTTCACCGCCGCCGTCACGCCGGTGTTCCAGATCGCCACTTCGGGGCTGTACGTCACTTCAATGACGCCGGGGCCGGGCGTGGAGTTGCTCCACGTGCCGACGCGAATCAGATAGTTCGTGCCGGCCGTGACATCGATGACCGCCTTGGACGGGCAGCCGAAGCTTTCGGGGCAGCAGCCGTCGTCATCGCACGCATAGAAGTTGGATTCATCGAGAACGTCCTGCGGGTCGTACGTGCCGTTGCCGACGTTGTAGATGTTCATGACCAGGTCGGTCGTGGACGCCGTGGCGCAGGTGTCGATGGTGAGCTGGCCGTCCGCGGGCGCTTCGACGATGTACCACACGTCAAAGGTCGCGGGGCTCTGACCGTCGTTGCACGTCACGTTGATCGACGCGCCGTCGGTGTTGGCGTTCGTGAGGTCAAAGTTGACCGGGCCGCTGTCCGCCGTGATCGGCGTGGGGTTGCTTGCGCAATCGTTGGGCGGACCGCCGCCGGGGCAGTTGTACGGCGCCACCGCGCACGCCGCGCCGTTGATGGCGAAGTCCACGCACAGTTCGTCCCACGCGCCCGAGCAGCACAGCGGCTCGAGGGTGCAGACGATCGTGCAGCATTCGGAGTCGGCGCAGCCGCCGTCAAGCGACGTGGCGTTGCAGTCCTGGGCGCCGGTGGTGCAGGCGCCGGGGATCGCGCAGCTTGCCGCAGGAAGATCAAGACCGCCGTTGATGCAGATGGCGAGATCGGAGCCGACCTGCGCGGAGTTGTACGGCCACGCAACGTTCGCATCGCGCTGCATGGCGCGCTGATCGCCGAGGCCCGCCGCGTTGTCCGCGTTGAGGATGAACCACGCGTCAGCCGGCGTCACCGCGTTGCTGATTTCAATCCAGTAGCACGTGCCGGCGGTGGCGTTGAACGGCGTGCCGTTCCACGTCACGGAATACTCGTACACGTCGAGGCCGGCGAAATCGAGACCGGAATCCGCGCGCGTCACCGAGAGATTCGCGCCCGAATAGCTCGCCAGCGACGGACCAACCGGATAGCCCGGCGAGAACGACGTCGCCATCGTGTCGTTGTAGAACGAGATCACGATGTTGTCCGTGCCCGGCACATTTGAGTTGTAAATGCCCCAGAAGCAGAAGTGCGTCAGCGGACCACTCGCACTGGCCGAGAAGTTGTCCGACGCGAAAATGGTTGAGCCGTTGCTGCCCAGCGCGAGCACCGAGCCGGCGAGATCGCCAACCTGGCAATTCGCGGCCGCCTCATTGCAGGGCGCATCAAGCTCACCAGACACTGCCGTGTTCGGCAGACCAAGGACGACGGCTGCCGCCGCGGCCCCAGTCACGCCCAACACACCGAGCGCGCGCGCACGGCGCCAGCCCGAAGCATGTTGAACCTGTCCCATTTTGAAGACTCCAATCGATGTGGCAGCCGGCGCGCAGGAGCACGGCGCAATCCGCCTGCCGATTCCCGTCGACTTGCTCCTCGCCGCCCAGCCTAACCAGCCACCCGCACGGTTGCCAGAAAATTCTCGCTTTCTTGCAACCCGCCTCCGCTCCCTCGGTACGGCGGCCACCCCACCGCCTTCCTCCTTTCACTCCAAAAAGCGATACGCCGCCTGCACGGCGGCGCATCGACTGGGCGAAGAGGTTCGGTGTTGAAATAGGTGCTGGATCGGCCTCTATGCTCCACCCGAGGTCCGAAAGCGGGTCCGAGAGCGGGGTGACGGGTTCCGCCGCCCCCGGAGTCGCGTGTTCATTGAGCGTTGACGCGGCCCTGCGGCTGCGGTGGGATTCAGTCCGAGCCTTCGTCGCCGCTCAAGAAATTGTCGTCATCCCCATCCTGCTGCTGGCGGTTGCGATCGCGGTTCGCCTGCTCAACCAGTCGGCGGAGATAGGCGTTTTCCCGCCGCGTGGCTTCGAGATCGAACACGAGATACTTCACGCTCAAGCGGAGGTAATCGAGCGCTTCCTGGAGTTCGCCGATCGACGCCTGGATCTTGCTCCGGCGATCGCGCGTCTCCTGCGCCAGCTTCTCGAGGCTGCCGCGCTGGCCCTCGGGCAGTTCGTGAATCAGCTTCATCAACTCCTCGAACTTGTTTTCAAACGCCTTCTCGTCCATGGAGAACCCCCTTGTCTCAAGTTGTGTCCGCGTGCAGCGGCGTGATGCCTCGCGGGGAAGACACACAACCGCCGCGCCGCACCGCGCTGCTGGCGTGCCAAGGGGTGGAGATGGTGATCGCGCTGCCGTGCGCGGGGGTTTTCCCGGACGTGCCATGGAACGCTCGAAAGGGTGATGCCGGATGTTGCGTGGCGTCAACGCCCGGCGTTGCGCGAACGCAGCGCCTGGCGCGCCGCCGGCGGAGCCGATCGCATCAGCGCCTCGACTTCCTCCGCCTGCTCCGGTTCGCGCTTGCACTCCTCGATCAATTTCGCCAAGTGCTGATCGCGCTCAATTGCCCAGCGATCGAAGAACTGCTCCAGCTCGTGACGCGTGAAGCGGCTAAGCGGATCATTCAGCCGCGTCTGCGCCACCGCCCAATCCACCAGCTTGCCCGCTCGATCGAACCGGTACAGATCGAGCGTGTGCTTCACGCGATCCCGCACGCTCAAAAACGGATCACGCACCGCGGGCGGCAAACTGGTCATCACCTGCAGCGCTTTCTTCTGCGCCACCGGCGCGAGCCAGTCGGGCGAATCAAACGCCGTCGTGCGATCCGAATCCTCTTCGCTCGCGCCGTCCGGGCTCGCGCCGCCCTCGTTGGCGAGTTCGAGCGGAATCGGCAAAGCGGCCAGCACTTTGATCCCCGTGGTGGGAAAACGCACCGTGACGCGCGGCGTCATCGCGCCGTTCGCCACGTTCTGCTCCACTTTGATGATCGTCCCCACGCCCCACTCCGGCCGCGTCGAGTGACGCACCCGGTCACCAAGCTTGAGTGCTGTTTGCGACATGTCCTTGTCTCAACCATGTACGCCGCGGAAGGCGTGGGCTGTGTCTCGCCCTCGCCGTGCCATGCGGCAAGGAAGGCGTCACTTGCGGCGGGCTCCCGCAACGCGCACCAGCGCCGCTGCGCTCCCGGCCGCGACCTCCGCCATCCAGACTGAAAACATCAATGCCGGACACAAGCCCCAACACGACCTGCTGCTCGCCGACATGGGCGATCCGGCCAGGCACGCCGAATATACCAGCATTGCTTGAGCAAGTATACGCCCAACAAGCCGCTTGCCGCGTCGCACCGCCCTCTCGCAACGTCGCGCCCCATCACGCGCCTGCCAATTCCCCCGTTTCACGATCTCCCCCACCTCATCATCGCTCGATCGCGCGGCGCCTCCCGCTTCGTGCGCCATGCACATCTCGCACACATTTTGCCGCAAACTTGGCCCCTTCTCTCTTGACTCCAGCCTCGGAATGATGTGCGATAGCGCAAGCTCCGCGGCGAACGCGCTGCGGGCCACGCTTGCTCCAAACGCAGGGGCGGCGAGAAGTGGTTGAAGAAGGGAGAGGTTCGCACATTCAGCTTGGCGCCAGCCGTCGTGTTGCGTCGGCCTCGCATCCGTCATGCTTGCTTTCGCGGAAGACGCACCCGCCGAACGCTTGCCCATGGCGCGACCGCGCACCGCTACGCTGCCGCGAACCGCTCACTCTTCGAAGGAGATTTGTCGCGCAGGCAACACAAACACGTGCAATGAGGGAGCGCCAGGACAAGGCGTTCTGAAGGCACCGTTCCAGCCGGCATGGAGAGAAGAGAGAGAGGCGTGGGATGATGCAAGGATCACGATCGGCGTCGCGCACACGCTGCGACGTTGATGACACCAGCGCTGACATGCTGGGCATTGTCGGCGCTGTCGAACGATGGCCCGATCTCGCCCTGCGCGCCGCGCAGAGCAACTGCACCATACTCATCACGGGCGAAACCGGCGTGGGCAAGGGCCGTCTTGCCCTCTGGCTCCACGCTCGCAGTCCCCGCGTCCAGATGCCGTTCATCCCCGTCAACTGCGGCGCCATTCCGGAATCCGTCATCGACAGTCAGCTCTTCGGCCACGTGCGCGGCGCCTTCACCGGCGCTCATGCCGATCACCTCGGTTTCATTCGCGCCGCCGAACGCGGCACGCTCTTCCTCGATGAAGTCAGCGAGCTGCCGCCCTCCGCGCAAACGCGATTGCTTCGCCTGCTCCAGGAACGCGAAGTTCAGCCCGTCGGCTGCACGCACCCCGTGCGCGTCGATGTGCGCGTGATCGCCGCCACCAACCGCAGCCTCGCCGAGCTCGTCGGCAACCACAAGTTCCGCGAAGACCTGCTCTTCCGCCTCGATGTAATCCAGCTCCGCATCCGCCCGCTGCGCGAACGGCCGAAGGACTTCCCCATCCTGCTCGACGCCTTTACCGCGGAATTCGCCGAGCTGTATGACCGCCCGCAACTCGCCTTCGACGCCGCGGCGATGAACCTCATGCGCTCGTACCACTGGCCCGGCAACGTGCGGCAGCTTCGCACCGTGATCGAACGCCTCTACGTGCTCCTGCCCGATGAGCGCGTGACCGTCAGCCGACTGCTCGACGTGGGCCAGCTCGGCGACACGCTCGGCGAAGCGGCCCCGGTCTCCATGACCACCGTCCGCCGCGAAGCCGTGCAGCGCGCCATCGCCGAGGCCGGCGGATCCGTCACCCGAGCCGCAAGCGTCTTCGGCGTCCACCGCTCCACCATCTACCGATGGCTCGGCAAGACGAAGTAAGCCGCAGCGCGTTCCCTGCAGCGCCCGCGCATACCAGCCCGAAGCGCCAGCGAGGGAGTTCAATCTGGATGTCTTCCCCGCTTGCGCTTCGGCCTGGTCGTCCTTCGGCCCATGGCTGCAAATCACCGCTCGGGGCCGCAATTCGCAGCTCGCAGCGCCGCATCCCGCAAAAATTTTTGTCGCTCGTGTGAGATGGCTGTCGCCGCTGCCGCGCCTGCGTTGCATTGTGTCGCACGCTTGCGACACGTTGTCGCATGGCGTGCGACAGCGCCGCGGGAACGCCGATTGCCTGTCGCAGCGCCGCAGCGCGTTCCTGTCGCAAGCGCCGCGGCGCGCTCGTTTTCGGCGAGCTTGGGCCCCGCTTTCCAGCCGAAGAACGCCGATTTCCTCGCGCTCGCTCTGGCACGCCCGTTGCATCTATGTGCGGCGTGAAGCGAACCGTCACTCAACCTTGCGTCGTCCTCGGCAGCGCCGACCGGGCGACCACCTTCCGCGACGATCTCCATCGCCGCGGCGTGCGGTTCGTCTCGCTCGCGCGTTCCGTCGGCCAGCTTCGTCGGCACCTCGTGCTCGGCGAAGACGCGTCGCTCGTGCTGTGCGTCCTCTTGAGCGTCGATGACCTCACGACGCAGGACCGGCAGCACATCGGCCGCCTGCTTGCGGATCGCCAGGGATTCGCGACGCGAGTGTTCTGCGTCGGCGTGCTCGGCGAGTCGGAAGATTTCGCTCGCTGGGCTTCGCTGGGATGCGACGCCTACGTGGCCGATGCACGCAGCGCTGTTGATGTGCTTCGCGCCGTGGCGGAAAGCGGCCGCGCGGTGGCCGCCATGCCCGCGCAGCACCTTCTTCGGCAGCCCGTGGTTCGCGGGGCGACGTCGGACAGCGCCGCACCGCTCGCTGTTTCCACCTCCACCGCAGCGACAGCGTCTGTCGGTGGCCGAATTCGAGCATCACGTGCCCGCGCCGTCAGTTCGGCCGGCACGAGAAGGGGCGAAGAACCCCCTGCATAGTCTCTCTCTCTTCTCTCCATGCCGCGCTGGCGAGTGCGGCGTGGATTTTCCCCGGCAACCGGGGGCGACCATCGGGCAGGTCTCCAAGGCCGGCCCAACAAACTCCGGACCGACCGGGCGAAGCTCAGGACCGAGCTTCGGGAACGAGCTCTCTCTCTTCTCTCCATGCCGCGCTGGCGAGTGCGGCGTGGATTTTTTTTGCACCTCTCGCGATGGCATCTTCACCATCTTCACACGCGGGAAAGATCCGCGCACGACACCAAACAAGCCCTGACAATCCGCTCGGATTTTGTGTTTGCTTTTCATCGCGCGGTGGTATGCTATCGCTGTTGATTGGCGCTTCTGCGCGCTGCGTCATGCAGCGTAAAAGCCCTGCAAAATGGAGTGAACCTCGCGCGTTCCTCCTCGCCCGATCAACTGCGAAGAGAGAGGCTGGCGCTTCGGCGCCGGAGTGACGCTTGAGTTGCCGCAAGGCACCTCGATCGTGTTGTGACGCTGTCTTCGATGGCGGCGGCACACGAGAGGAAGCGTGGGGTCGGGGCGGAGTGCCGTCAGAGCTCTTCTTCGCGCAACGCAACTTCTCGAACGGCTGGGACGCTGCTTCACATCAGCGATTCTGGCAACGTGGGATTCACCCCGTCCGCGGGTCAGGACGTCAGGTCCGCGGACACGGTCAGCGGTGTGTTGCCATTGACCAGGGGGAGAAAAAGGTCAGAGAAGGATCTGGAACATGAAAGCAACAGTTTTGCTCGCAGCGGTCGGCGCTCTCGCGCTTTCGAGCGCCGCGCTGGGCAACGAAGTCAAGTCGTATTCAGTCAACGGCGGAGCGCTGAATGATGCGACCGGCTCGCCGGCTATTCCCGGCGTGACCAACTTCACCATCAACGTCACCGAGCACGGCGAAATCAAGGCCGTGCAGGAAGTGCTCCTCTCCGGTCTCGTTCACTCGTGGGCTGGTGACCTCCTCATCACCATCACGCACGGCGCCACCTCCGTCACGCTCGTCGATCGCCCGGGCTTCCCGGCTGGCGCCTTCGGCGAGTCGGAGAACTACAACGGCAACTACTCCTTCCAGGACGGCTTCGCGCCCATCCCGGACGAGTTCCCCGGCGCCGGCGACTCCAATCTTGCCTCCGGCATCTACGGGCCCGACCCCGCCGCCGGCAACGCGCTGGCCAACTTCGTCGGTCAGGATAAGTTCGGCCTGTGGACCCTCACCATCACCGACAACGCCGGTGGCGACACCGGTTCACTCGGCGGGTTCACGCTCGTCATCCACAACGTCCCGGCCCCCGGCGCCATGGCGCTGCTGGGTCTCGCTGGTCTGACGGCTCGTCGCCGTCGTCGTTCCGCGTAATTGAACGATTCGCTCTGGCGAGTCACCGACTCACACTTCAACACGCCGCGGATGTGTGTCCGCGGCGTGTGTTTTCTGCCTCAATCACGCACCATGCGGGCAGCACGCCTGTTCAGCCTGCGTCCGCGCCCCACGCGCCGCCGCCCGGCGTCTCGATGATCAGCCGGTCGCCCGCGCCGACATCGCATTGATCCACGGATTGAAGCGGCACAATGTCGCCGCTCGCACGCACCACGCGCTGTGCGCCCGGCAAGCCGCCACCTCCGCCGGCGACTCCGCGCGGCGCGACCGTGCGCCGCTGCGTCAGCACCGAAAGCTGCATCGGCGCGAGGAACGTGAACTCGCGAATGACGCCGTCGCCGCCGTGATGCGCTCCGCGGCCGCCCGAGCCGCGACGAATGGCAAATCGCTCCAGCCGCACGGGATATCGCTTCTCGAGCAGCTCGGCGTCCGTCATCCGCGTGTTGGTCATGTGCGTGTGCACGGCATCCGCGCCGGGCGCTCGCGCCGACGCGCCCGCTCCGCCGCAGATCGTTTCGTAATACGCCCACGTGTCCGTGCCGAAGAGCACGTTGTTCATCGTGCCCTGGCTGGCGGCAGCGACGCCAAAGGCGCGGAGCAGCACATCGACGACGCGCTGGCTCGTCTCCGTGTTCCCGCCGACCACCGCGGGCGAATGCGCCGCATCCTTCGCGAACGCCGGGTTCAGCATGCACGGCGGCAGCACGATGTTCACCGGGCGAAGCAAACCATCGTTGAGCGGCACGGCTTCCGCCACGATGAGCCGCATCACGTACATCACCGCGCTGTGCACGATCGCGGGCGTGGCGTTGAGATTGCCCGCATGCGCCGCCGCCGTGCCCGTGAAATCGATTGTGAGCATCGCGCCTTCGCCCCTCGCGCCGCCGTTTCGCTGCATCGCCACGCGCACGCAGATCGCCGAGCCGTCGTCCATCGCATCGCTCGCCGTGCGCTCCATCGCCGCGTGCTGGTGCTCCGCGTCGCAGGTTCGCTCGAGCGCTTCGCGCACCAATCGCTCGGATCGTTCGAGCACCGCACGCATGTGCGAACGCAGCGATGGGATGCCGATTTCCTCGGCCAGCGCTTTGAGCAGCGAGGCTCCGCGATGGTTCGCCGCCACCGCCGCCCGCAGGTCCGCCACGTTGTCGCTCACCGCGCGCGAAGGAAACGCCCCGCCGCGCAGCATCGCTTCGATCGCGTCAAACCGCTCCGCGCCCGCATCGACGAGCAGCGTCGGCTCGATCACCACGCCCTCTTCGGCAAGCCGAGTCGCATCCGCCGGCATTGAGCCCGGCCGCCTTCCGCCGATGTCCGCATGATGCGCCCGGCTCGCCGCGAAACCGATCCGTTCGCCGCCCGCCGCGAACACCGGCGTCACCACCGTCACATCCGGCAAATGCGATCCGCCGAACGCCGGATGATTCGTCACCACCACGTCGCCGGCTCGAAACGCCAGCCCGCGCTCCCGCCACAGCGACATCACCGCCCGCACGCAATGCCCGAGCGCTCCCAGGTGCACGGGAATGTGCGCCGCGCTCGCGACGAGCGCCCCGTCCGCATCGAGCACCGCGCAGGAAAAATCCAGCCGCTCCTTCACGTTCGTCGACACCGCCGTGCGCCGCAGTTGCTCGCCCATCGACTCCGCAATCGCCACCAGCCGCTGCGCGATGAGGGCATCCTGCGCGATCGCCGGCGTGAGCGCCGCCCGCGCTGCGATCTCCGCCTCGCGCGTCAGCACGATCGTGCCCGCCGCATCCACCACGCCGGACCAACCTTCGCCGACGACGCAGCACGTGCTCGCGCCGGTGATCACGTCGCCGCCCGTCACGCGGTCGCCGCCGCGCAGCTCGCGCTGCTTCACGAACCGCTTCGCCGGCTCGCGCGCAAGACCGCTCGCCATCTGCTCGCCCGCTTCCGCATGCGACGCCACCGTCACGCGCAGCGCCGCCACTTCGATCGGCTTCCCCGCCGGCGCGTGGCCGTACATCGCTGCGTAGGCGTCCGCGAATTTCGATGCGATCGCTGCCGCCGCACTCTCGCGCAGTTCCGATTCCGCAAGCTCGATGGTGATCGCCGTCTCCTGCCCCGCGAGGCGCAGATCAGCAAATCGCCGCGCGGTCACGCCGCCATCGCCGTGCATCTCGCTCGCAAGCTGCGCCGACGCGTCATCCAGCAATTCCGCGAACATCGCTTCCAGCTTCGCCGCGCACGCCTCAAGCCGTTCAAGCGCCTGCCGCTGCGCGAACCGCTCCGCCGCCGCATGCGCAAGCCCCACCGCGCTCAACAGCGACGCCTCCGCCGGCATGATGATCGTGCGCATCCCCAGCAAGTCCGCCACCGCGCACGCATGCTGCGCCCCCGCCCCGCCGAACGCCACCAGCGCATACGCCGCCGGGTCGTACCCATCTCGAACGCTCACGCGCGAAATGCCGTTCGCCATGCGCTGATTCGCGATCGCCAGAAATCCCTCCAGCAGCGCACGCCGCTCCGGCTTCGTTCCCGTGCGCTCCCCAATGCGCTCGCGCACCACATCCAGCGCCCGCTCCGCCGCTTCCAGCGAAATGGGAATCTCGAACATCGCGGGCTCGAGCTTGCCGAGCAGCAAATTGACATCGGTGAGCGTGAGCGGTCCGCCCGCGCCATAACACGCCGGACCCGGGTTGGCTCCCGCGCTCGCCGGCCCGACCGTCAGCACATCCTGGAGAAAATCGCAAATCGATCCGCCGCCCGCCGCCACCGTTTCGATCGCCAGCGCCGGCGCGAACACCCGCACGCCCGCCACCTCGTGCTCGCTGCGGTACATCGGCTCGCCGTCGATCCGCGCCACGTCCGTGCTCGTGCCACCCATGTCGAAGCCGATGATCCTGCTGAACCCGCACCATCGCGCCGCCGCCATCGCGCCCACCACGCCGCCCGCCGGTCCGCTCAAGAGTCCATCCTTCGCGCGAAACTCCGGCGCTCGCGCCAAGCCGCCCGCGCTCGTGAGCAATCGCACCTCGCCCGCCCCCAGCGCCTCCTGCACACGCCCCACATACGCGCTCACAATCGGCGAGAGCGCCGCATCCACCGCCGACGTCTGCGCACGCGGCAAGATGCGAATCAGCGGCGCAAGCTCGCTCGACATCGACACATGCTCAAACCCCGCCTCGCGCAGCAATCGCGCCAGCATTTGCTCATGCGCTGGATTGAGATAACTGTGCAGCAGCGCGATCGCCGCCGACCTTACGCCGCTCGCCAGCAACCGCTTCGCCTCACGCACCGCCGCCTCGCCATCCAGCGGCCGCAGCACGCGCCCCTCCGCATCCAGCCGCTCATCAACTTCAACCACGAGCTCCGTCACCGGCTCGCGCTTCACGATGTCGATCGCAAACAAATCCAGCCGGGATTGGTCACCAACGCGGAGCAGATCGCGGAACCCTTTCGTCACGAACAGCGCCGCCGGCGCCCCGCGCTTCTCCAGCAAAGCGTTCGTCCCGCGCGTCGTCGCCAACCGCATCGCCATCGCCGGCAGCGCTTCGCCCAATCGCGTCTTCGTCAAGAGCCGCGCCGCGAGCACCGGCGCTTCTTCGCCTGTGGAGAAATCGAGCACGTCGCCCGCGCGCAGCTCACCATGCGCCAACGCTGCATCAAACGTGAACCGCCACGTTCGGCCATCGGCGTGCGTCACCGTCCGTTTCGGGCCGCCGATCGCCAGCGACGCGCGCCAACCGGGAAGCAGCTCCGCCGCCACGCCGCGCAGCGGATGCGTCTCCACCACATCACGCGCGAGCACCCGCCGCACCACCGCGCGAACCACGCCGCTGCTCAACACCTTCAGCCGGTGCGCATCGCCACTCGGCGCGAGCGCGATGCAATCGGTGAACGTGCCGCCGGTGTCAACGAACAATTCCCAGCGACCGCCGGCGTGATGCATTGAATCAGCGTCCGTGTGCACGCAGCAAAGCGTAACCGTTTCGCCGCGCCATCAATCCGGCCGACGACCTTCGCGCGCCAGCCAGCGATACACCGTCGAGCGATGCACGCCAAGGCAATCCGCCGCCCGGCTGACCCGCCCGCCTGTCGCCCGCAGCGCCGTGCGCGTCGCATCCTGCCGCGCGGACTTGATCGCCGCCGGCGCCGACATCATGCCTGCGTGCTCGCTGGCGCCCACACGGCCGATCTGCCGCAGCATCTCCGCCGACACCCTGGGCGATTTCGCAAAAAGGTGCATGCGCTCGATCACGGCGCGAAGCTCGCGCACATTGCCGGGCCACGCCGATGACTTCAAAAGCGCCCGCGCTCGCGCATCAAACTCCAGCCGCGGCTTCTCGTACACAGCCGCAAACTCGTCGTTGAATCGCTCCGCAAGCTGCACCACCTGCTCCGCGCATTCGCGCAGCGGCGGAATCTCAATCCGCACCACATCCATGCGATAGAGCAAATCCTCGCGGAAGCGGCCTTCCTTCACCGCCGTCGCCAGGCTCGCGTTCGTCGCCGCAATGATCCGCACATCCACGGCCAGCGGCGCGCAATAGCCCACCGGCTGTATCTCGCGCTCCTGCAGCAATCGCAAGAAGCGCGCCTGCACGGAAAGCGGAAGATCGCCGACTTCATCGAGAAACAGCGTGCCGGTGTCCGCCGCGCGCACCATGCCCATGTGATCGCTCGCCGCGCCGCTGAACGCGCCCCGCGCATGACCAAACAGTTGGCTGTCGATGAGCGATTCAGGCAACGCCGCGCCGTTCACGGGCACAAACGGCTTCCTTGCCCGGCGTGAGTTCTCGTGAATCCACCGCGCGAGCACGCCTTTGCCTACGCCCGTCTCGCCAGTGATCAGCACCGGGCACTCGGCCTGCGCCGCGCACGCCGCCAGCTCGCGCACCAGCGCCGTCGGTCCGACATCCAGCCCCCCGGCTGCTTCCCTGCTCGCCCCCGTCCTGCGAGCGCCGCCTGTCATGGGCGTGGAACGCATGCCTCTCCTCCATAAGACGATGCTCTTGCAGCACTACCCGCCAGCGCGAACTCCACTCGCGCTGCGCCCCCGCGTCATCCCTGAACCGAGAGCCCCCACCTCTTCATCACCCACCTTGCGCAAACCCGTCCAATCCCCTACCGCTTGCGTTCAAAGCTTGCTTCAGCCCAAGATCATGGATCTGAATTTGCTTTAATGCCGGGCATTTTATCGGAACCACCGCGCGACGCAAGAGTAAAGTCCGCGAATTTGGAGAAGCGAGGGCAAACATTGGCATCGCACACGCAGCAACTCGCGCACGCGCCCGGCGCCAGCGCGCTCGGCGTCATCTTCGACGTCGATGGCGTGCTCGTTGATTCCTACGAAGCGCACTACGAAAGCTGGGCCGCGCTGGCGAAGGAAGCCGGCGCTGCATTCTCGCGCGAGGCGTTCACACGCACCTTCGGCAGAACCAGCCGCGAAGTCATCCGCGAATGCTGGCCGGCGAACATCATCAAGACGCACGGCGTGGCGGCGCTCGACGACCGCAAGGAAGCGATCTTTCGCGCGCTCATTGAGCAGCACGTGCCGATCATGCCCGGCGCTCCAGCGTTGCTTGATGCGCTTGCGAATGCAGGCTTCCGTCTCGCGCTCGGCTCGTCCGCGCCGCCGGCAAACATTGAGCTGGTTCGCCGGGCGCTGGACCGCGATCATCTTTTCAGCGCCTGCATCACCGGGCGCGACGTGTCACGCGGCAAGCCGGATCCGGAAGTCTTTCAGCTCGCCGCCGAGCGCATGGCCGTTTCGCCGGCGAACTGCGCCGTCGTGGAAGATGCGCCCGCCGGCATCGAGGCGGCGCACCGCGCTGGCATGAAAGCCATCGGCTTCGTGTCGACCGGTCGGAACGCGCGCGACCTCGCTGACGCCGACCTGGTCGTCACATCAATGGACGAACTCGACGCGCCACGCATCCGCTCGCTCATCAGCGCGGGCGGCCGCGGCACGCCGAGCCCCATGTCGTCAAATTGACCCATCAGCCGGGCAAAACCGGCCGAGCAGCGGTCAATTCGGGTTCTGCGACGCTTCTTCCGCCGCTCGCATCTCTTCTTCCGTCAGGGTCTGCTTCACATCGGCTTCCGAGCGAACGGGCTCGTCGGCAGGTCGCTCCGCAACTTCGCCGCCGCTGCAGCCGCCCAAGGCAAGGAAGGCCAGCAGGCCAGTCACCGCAAAAAGTCCCATCATGATGTGAGGTCGCATTGGTTTTCACTCCTGACCAGAAAGATCAATCCAAGCGGGCGCGGCCCACCACCGCGCCGTCGTTCGATGATTGTAAGGCACATCCCGCGTGAGGCCAAGCGCGGCGAGACTCGCTGCACACGACGATCAGAAAACCCTCACCCTGGCCCTCTCCCTCGGGGAGAGGGAAAGGAGCGCTCTGCGCGATGATGCGATCCTGCGCGATCATCCGATCCTGCGCGACCATTGCGGTCGTGCGCGACGATTGCGGTCGTGCGCGACGATTGCGGTCGTGCGCGACGATTTCGCTCCTGCGCGAGCGTGCAATTCTGTGAAACCATCCGGTGCGCGACCGTCGGCTGCGCGATCATCCGCTGTGCCACCGTCCGTTGCGAGCGAGCGCTTTGGATCGGCGTGCGGTGACGCTCACATTGCGGCGTGGCCCAGCGTGATCAGTTGCCGTTCTGCTCGTCCATCATTTTGTTGAGGCGTTCCTGCTGCGCGTTGATCTTGTCCTGGGTGCGGTCCGCGGCGCGGATGGCGCCGCCGAGCACGGAGTTGCCGCGATTCATTTCGAACGCCGACTCGCTGCTTGAGCTCTGCGCGGCCTGCGGCGTTTCGGGCGAGATCGTCTCCTCGCACCCCGTCATGAGCAGTGCGCCGAGCGCGACAGCCGGAAGTAGTGAGAATCTGGGCATAACAGCCTCCTCGTCGAAAGTGTAGCATGCCGTTCGCTGCGGGCCTCGGCAGCCATGCTGGATTCGCCGCAATTGCGGCCTTCGTGCCTGCCACGCCTTTGCGCGGAGGCGGTACGCTTGCCAGAACGCCGGCCACGAATTGCCGGGCTGGGCGCAGGAGGCTGTCGGAACCGGGATGCGCTCGCGGTGGTACAACCTTGTCAGAAAGGAACTCGCCCCATGAAGACTCGTTTTGCTGGCATGCTTGCAGCTGCGTTCTGCTGCGGCCTGGCCGCCGCCGCGGACATTCCCGCTGATTCCCCCATTGCCGAAGCGCTGCGCAAAGCCGAAGCGTCGGTGAACGCCATCGTCGCGCAATCGCCCGAAGCGCGCACGTTTCAGAACACCATCGGCGCGATCGACGACCTGCTCGTCACGCTCGACAACGACACGAGCATGACGCAGTTCATGTTCCACGTCTCCACCGATGCCCAGGAGCGCGAAGCGGGCGGCATCGCAGAAGAGCATTACACCAACTGGCTCATCGAACTGTACAAACGCGACGATCTCTATAACGCCATCAAGGAATACGTCGCCTCGGACAACTACAAGACGAAAGCGCCCACGCTCGGCCCCGAGCAGGCGCGATTGCTCAAGTTCATCGAGCGCGATTTCCGCCGGGCCGGCATGGACCTGACGCCCGAGAAGCGCGCCGAGCTCACCGCGATCCAGAAAGAGATCAGCAAGCTCTCGATCGAGTTCCAGAAGAACATCGCCGGCGACGAAACGCGCGTCCCCTTCACGAAGGAAGAACTGGCGGGCGTGCCGGAGGCCGTGATCAGCCGCCAGCCCAAAGCCGCTGACATCTATCTCGTGGGCATGGACTACCCTGACTTCCTGCCCGTGATGGACTACGCGAAGAAGGAAGAGACGCGCAAGAAGATGTGGATCGCCTACAAGCGGCGCGGCGGCGAGAAGAATGTTGAGCTGCTCGAGAAGATCCTCGAACTGCGGGCGCGCGAAGCTGATCTGCTCGGCTATCCGTCGCAGGCGGACTATCAGACCGAAATCCGCATGGCGAAGAACGCCGACGCCGTGCAGAAATTCTTCGACGAGCTGCGCCCGCTGGTGCGCGTCAAGGCGCAGCAGGATTACGACAAGTTGCAGGCGCTCAAGCGTGCGGAGACCGGCGACCCGAAGGCGACGCTCCAGCCGTGGGACCAGTCGTATTACATTCAGCGCGTGCTGCAGACGGAGTACGCCGTCGATTCCGAAAAGGTGCGCGAGTACTTCCCGCTGGACAAGGTGATGGACGGCCTGTTCTCCATCACGCAGTCGCTCTATGGCCTGGAGTACAAGGACATCACGGAGAAGGCGCAATCCGAGGGGCGGCCGGTCTGGCATCCGGACGTGAAGCTGTATGAAGTGTGGGACAAGAAGTCGGGCGAGATGCTCGGCGAGTTCTATCTCGACCTCCACCCGCGCGACAACAAGTTCTCACATGCCGCCCAGTGGGGCCTGCGCGCTCGCAAGGTGTGGCCCGACGGCACGGTGCAGAAGCCGCTCGCCGCGCTCGTGTGCAACTTCACCAAGCCCACCGCCACCGAGCCCTCGCTGCTCGCACATGATGAAGTCGAGACGTTCTTCCACGAGTTCGGCCACTGCCTGCACACAATCCTCACCAAGGCGACCGTCGGCCGCTTTGCGGGAACGAGCGTGGAAGGCGACTTCGTCGAAGCGCCGTCGCAGATGTTCGAGGAATGGGTGTGGAACGCCGACGTGCTGCAGACCTTCGCCCGCCATTACAAGACCGGCGAGCCAATCCCCGCGGACATCGTGAGCGGCATGATCGCGGCACGCAACGTCGGCTCCGGCCTGCTTGCCGAGCATCAGTTCTATTACGCCCTCACCGACCTCGCCTATCACATGGATGACGACGGCAAGGTGGACACCACCAAGGTGGCGCTCGACCTCTTCGATGCGATCGAGCTCTATGAGCCGGTGGCGAACACCTTCTACCAGGCGAGCTTCGGCCACCTCGTCAACCCCGGCTATGTCGCTGGCTACTACGGCTATCAGTACTCCCGCGTCTTCGCCTGCGACATGTTCCAGCGGTTCAAGGAAATCGGCATGTTGAGCCCCGAAGCCGGGCAGTACTACCGCGAGAAGATCCTGGCGAAGGGCGGCACGCTCGACGGCCTTGATCTCCTGCGCGGCTACCTCGGCCGTGAACCGGACATGGAGCCGTATCTCGAGTTCCTCGGCCTCGATCGCCCGGCGAAGAAGTCGAGCGCCGGCGCGGCGCCGAAGCGCTGACGCCGCTCGATCGCCGACGCCAAAACCTCAAGCGTGCACGGACCCCGAACGCGGAGCCGTGCACGCTTTTTCATTGGCTTGCATGTCAGCAGTCACATCTTCAGCACCGAAGCGCCGGCGCGACTGCGCATTGATTGTTCGAACGAGCCGAATCGTTCAGGCGACCGTCGGCTCCGCTTCACGCAGCAGACCATGAGCCGCGAGAAGCCGGCGAGCCCGGCGCTTGATGTCCTCGATCGCCCGGCGGGCAAAGCCTTCCGGCAGGTCGAGCACCAGCTCAATCTCCGTGGGCGTCAGTTGCTCCGCCCAGTGGAGCATCAGCAATTGCCGATCACGAATCGAAAGACCACGCACGAATTGCTTCATCGTCACGGCGTCCATGCCACCCATGTCGCGCACTCCTCATCGAAAGCCGGCGGCCGATGATGAACATGACAGATTGCGCCGCACCCGGCGCCTGCCTCCGGCTCACTCCAGAAGTCCCTTTCCATCGACTGTGCCCGAACGCGCAGCCGCTGCCTCGTGCTCGAACGTGCAGACACGCATGGCCCCGCTGAACATGAGCGCGCCGAGAGCCGGCGAAGGTGTCGCCGCCGTTTCTCGTGTTGTTCGCGCCATGGTCAAAGCGAAGCCCTCGCATCCGTGCAAACGCGTGTGGACGTTCCGAACGTAGCGTTTATCGGACAGCACCTTGCGCGAACGCCAGTTTTTTGCCCACGCAGCCGCCCTTCGTTCGCTTATCGGACCAGCGCGCCGCCTTCCTCAAGACGCTGCGCCCACCCGCGCGGCAGGCCACAACCTCTGGGGCGCCGCGCAACCATTGCCGAGTTGCAACCCCTCCACGCGCCGCCCTATCGTGGCAAATTCCAGCGCAACGTTTGCTTGTTCGGAGGTCTCACCAATGTCCCTTCGCTTTACCTACCTCGGCCACTCCGGCTTCGTCATCACCGGCAAGAACACAGCGATCGCCATCGACCCCTTCCTCACCGGCAACCCGCTGGCCAAACACAAACCCGAGGACATCAGGGTCTCCGCCATCCTGCTGACGCACGGCCACGATGACCATGTCGGCGACGCGCCCGCCATCGCCCAGTACAATGACGCCACCGTCTTCGCCCCCTTCGAACTCGCCGAGCACCTTCGCGACAAAAAAGGCGTGAAGAAAATAGAAGACGGCAACCCCGGCGGACGCATCAACGCTGACTTCGGCTGGGTCGCCTTCACCCAGGCGTTCCACTCGTCCTCATACTCCGGCACGTTCACCGGCAACCCGTGCGGCATCGTCGTCCACTTCGAAGGCGTCACCATCTATCACACCGGCGACACCTGCCTCTTCGGCGACATGAAGCTCATTGGCGAGCTGTACAAACCCCAAGTCGCCATGTTCCCGATCGGCGACCGCTACACCATGGGCCCCCAGCACGCGTCGCTCGCCGCCGAAATGGTCAGGCCCAAGGTCGCCATCCCCATCCACTACAACACCTTCCCCGTCATCCAGCAGGATCCCGCCAACTTCAAACCGAGCGGCGTCACCGTACAGATCATGAAGCCCGGCGACACGTGGGAATACGCCTGACCAAACCAACCGCCGCGCTCAACGTCGCATTCGCTCAACACGACGAGAACTCGCCCGAATGTCCATCCTGCGCGCCATCCCATATCGCGCCTGGCTCCTCCTCATCATCGTGGCGACCGTCATCGCGCTCGGCATTCACCCGCACGACCAATCCGACTATCTCCTCGAACACTCGCTCACCGCTGCGTTCCTGCTCTACCTGGTGATCATCGACCGCTCAAAGAAGATCTCGAACGCCAGCGCCACGCTCATCTTTATCTTTCTCATGCTGCACGCGGTCGGCGCTCATTACCTCTACAGCAACGTGCCCTATGACCGCTGGCTCCGCGCGGTGACGGGCACCGATCTCGAAACGCTGTTCAACTTCCGGCGCAATCATTACGACCGCTTCGTGCACTTCTGCTTCGGCGTGCTGATGGTGTACCCCATGCGCGAGGTGCTCGCGCGCCACTTCCGCTTCGGCCACGTCTCCGGCCTCGTCGCCGCCGTCGCGTTCCTCGCTGTCTTCAGCAAGCTCTACGAACTTGGCGAATGGATGCTGGCGGAATTGATGTCCGAGGAAAACGCCGAGCAATACAACGGCCAGCAGGGCGACGTCTTCGACCCGCAAAAAGACATGGCCCTCGCCCTCGCCGGCTCCATCATCAGCGCGTGCGTCATCGGCACGCGCTTCAGTTGCAACCGGCATCGCGCGACGCAACCACAATAGTCCGCCGCGAACGACGAAAGGTTGCGAAAGCATTCTATCGCATAAGCGAGCCCCAAACGTGCGCGCCGCCGATCCTCGCCTTCACGCAGCCGCACTCTACGCTCATTTCATGTTCGATATCCCGATTCCGCCGCTGCAGACGCTGGCGCAGCAACCGTCCTGGCAGAATCGCGCCGGCCGCACCGACCGCTCCGCGTGCTGCGAATTTTCCGTGCGTGATGCGCGAAGGCGCGCCGTGGGATTCGTCGCCGCCAATACCGGATGCAAACACAACATCACCATCGCGGCGCTCGACCTGCATCAACTGCACAGCGCCCGCAACCCGTTCGTGCTCCAAGGCGATCGCCGCACGGGCAAGTCAAATGTTATGAAGCCGCCGCGAAAACAGCCCCGGCACGACCTGCAGATCAACTCCAACGCCGGCGCATGCAGAACCAAGATCCTCGGCGTGCCCCACCACTGGTCGCAAACGATCACCCTCCTCGGCCCGAACACCCAGCAGCGCACGCAAGCCGCACGGAACAGTCATCACACGCCGACGCCGACCGCCAACCATTGGTTCATGCTCTGCCCAGTGTGCAGCGCTCGCGTGCGCACCTTATTTCTGCCGCTGTGCACGGAAGCCGAGGCATGCGATGCCGCGCTCGCGCACACCTGGCTCACGCACTACGAAGCGCACATCCGCCCGCACATGACGCGCATGCACGCACTCCGAACGCAAATCATCGATCGCTACGCAACACTGTTCCACCCCCGCACCCTCGCCTGCCGCAAATGCCTGCACCTGCGTTACGGCGAAGCAAAGCGCTCCCAGCACGTCTCGAAAAGCCCCCACCAGCCGCGGGTGGCAACCCGCGGGAAAGAGCGCCAACCCGCAAAACCACACCACCAGCCGCGGGTGGCAACCCGCGGGAAAGGACGCCAACCCGCAAAACCAAACCAATAGCCGCGGGTGGCAACCCGCAGAGCCAACCCGCAAAACCAAACCAATAGCCGCGGGTGGCAACCCGCGGAGCCAACCCGCAAAACCACACCACTAGCCGCGGGTGGCAACCCGCGGGAAAAGACAGTAGCCCGCAAAACCGCGCCAATTTCCAATCCACCCTTCCACCCCCACCCTCACCCCCATTACACTCGCCCAATGCCCGTCTATCTGTTCACGCTGCACGCCTATCGCTCGTGGCGCCCTGACCACCCGCGAGGTTATGTACGACGCGGCCAGGGCATTCTTCCTCCCGACTCCAAGATGGCCAAACATTATGATGCCGCCGCCGCGCAGCCGCCCGTGCGCTTCACCGACGAGCACCAGCACATCCTGATTCAAGGCGCTCTCGACATCGCATCGCGCCGCCGCTGGCGCATCCACGCCATCGGCAACGAGCCCACGCACATCCACATCCTCGTCAGTTGGCGCCACAGCGATCAACGCACCACGTGGAAGTTCGTCCACGACACCTTCAAGCGCCTCCTCGGCATGATGCTCACACAACACTTCAAACCGAGCGCGCGACGAACCCGCTGGTTCGCCCGCAAAGGCAGCCGCAAACGCGTCCGCGACCGCGCTCATTTCGACTATCTCATGACGACGTACCTCCCCAACCACCGCGGCCGCTTCTGGTCGGAACGTCAGCACCACACGCAGTGACGCCCCGTCGCACAACTCGCGCTGCCGCAACTCGCATGGCGACCCTCGCAAACATCACGCATCGCATCACGTGCCCGCGTACCTCATCGCACCAAGCGCCACCCCCGCGAGTTCCCACTCGCGGCTGACACAATGCGCGCGATGACACGCTTGCACATCCCCCACCAGCCGCGGGTGGCAACCCGCGGAAAAGGACGCCAACCCGCAAAACCTCACTACCAGCCGCGGGTAGCAACCCGCGGGCAAGGACATCACAAACACAACACCGCAAAGCACGGCTCCCAAACAGTCACCACATTGTGCTCAATAAGCATTTCGCACATCCCCACCAGCCGCGGGTGGCAACCCGCGGGAAAGGACGTCGCAAACACAAAACCGCAAAGCACGGCTCCAAAACCGTCGCCGCATTGTGCTCGATAAGCATTTCGCACATCCCCACCAGCCGCGGGTGGCAACCCGCGGGCAAGGACATCGAGAACACACACTCACGCGTCCCAAACGGCCCGATATCATCACGCTCACATGCATCGCTTCCGAGAAATCATTTCCTACCCTGACATGGTGCAGCGCGAAGGTGCCACCCTGCGAGTTCAAGTCGTCTCAATTAGCCTAAGCCGAAGAAACGCTGCGAGCTTGTCGACGTTCGCTAGGCCCAAGCCCACGCTACCCTTCTTGAACTTGCTGAGTGTGCCCTGATCAATGCCTGTCTCCTGACTGACGTAGTACGTCGACTGCCCGCATGAACAGAGTGCTGATCGTAGTTGATCGCTAATAGTCTTGCCTGTGAGCCTCATGCCTGGTATTTTACCAGGTACCTGGTAATGTGCCAGGCGTCTTTGTGCCGATAGTTTACAACGATGCAGGCGATCGCAAGGCAGCATTGGCGCGACTTACGGGTCGCTGCACTTGATAAGAGCCCAGTCAGCGGCTTGACGCACAATTTCTATAGATATCCCGCAAGGTTTTCTCCGAAGTTTGCAGCGACGGCGATTCGACTCTTCTCGCGGCCCGGCGATCTCGTTCTCGATCCCTACATGGGTGGCGGAACGACGGTTGTCGAGGCGATAGCCGCAGAACGCCGTGTCATTGGCAATGATCTGAATTCACTCGCTGCGTTCGTGGCCAAAGTCAAGACAACCGCGCTGCGACCACGCGAGATACAAGCGATACGACAGTGGTGCGAACTCATCCCATCATTGAATTACCGGGCTGCGCCGTGTGATCTTGCCCGGTTCATTGACGGGTCTAAGATGCGGAACTTGAACCTCGTCTGCGCTCGATTCATTCGCAAAGTGATAGCACTGACGCTCGCGTCGATATCCACACTTCCCACGACAAACGCGCAGGATTTCGCCAAATGCGTCTTGCTCCGCGTCAGTCAGTGGGCATTGGACGGTAAGAAGTCGCACACCTCGCTCAGCGCCTTTCGCAGGCAACTTGTCGAGGATACGGAGCGCATGCTCTACGGAATGGCGGAATTAATGGCGCTCACTGATTGCCGCCGCCATGATCGCGCTATCATCGCCAACATCGATGCCGAGCAGCTTGCGATTCTGCCGATTTTCGCGGGTGGTCAACGAGCCAATCTTGTAGTCACAAGTCCGCCTTACCCGGGTGTGCACGTTCTCTATCATCGTTGGCAGGTTGACGGGAGGCGCGAAACCCCTGCACCGTATTGGATCACCGGAACCAGTGACGGTCAGGGTGCATCATTCTATAATTTCGGTGATCGACACGATCCCGTTGCGAGCGATTATTTCGATACTTTGTTGCGAACGCTTTATGCGATTCGTAATGTGATGCGACAAGGAGGGATCTTTGTGCAATTAGTTGCGTTTAGTGATCCCAGCAGATTCTTATCTAGGTACCTCGAGAACATGAACGAGGCTGGTTTCAAAGAATGTCGCGGCTCAAGGAATCGAATCTGGCGTCAGGTTCCCAACCGACGCTGGCATGCGACGGCAAAAGGTTCTCTTGCAGCCGCACGTGAGGTAGTCTTGGTGCACGAAGCTGTCTGATTCTTTAGGCATCGTCACCAACGCTGCTAAGCTCTTCCAAGTGTTCATCGCTCAGCCCGGAGAGCTGGTCAATGATTGGCAAAAGCACCGGTGAAACCGCCGCTGTAACTCGCCGTATCGTGTCATGGACTTGATAGTCCCGATCCGCTACTCCGCTCTCGCCATCCTCTTGGTTCTCATCCGCATGCAATTCGCCAGCTCGTTCAGCATCATGGAGGATCGCCAATCCGAGAAGCACGTTGCCGTACTTGAATTTAGCGCCAAGGAGACGTGAATCTTGCTTGGCGTACTTCATCTCGGTCTTGAGCGACACATTATCCATGTTGATGTAAAAGGTGTGTTCAAGACGCTCTTTCCCGCCTATGACCACCGGATCTGAAATGACAAGGCATCCGGTCGTAGGACTAAACTTGTGTCGTAGCCAATGCTCATCGTTTTCGTGCACTTCAATTACAGGCGGGAGCTTAATCCCTTGAGAGGATGGCGCGTCGCCACCGCCAGATCGATGTCGCGACCGCGACGGTCGTGGCGGGCCCGGTTGGCGCTCCTGCTTCGCGTGAACCGTGAGCCTGATTATGTTGATGAATGGGTCGACCAGTGTGATGTCGCGCACTGTAGCCTGCAAGACAATTCTGTCGCCAACTTCGATCCCAGCAGGCAAGACCATGTTGAGGTGCGCGATGCCATCTTCGAGCCCTAACGAAAAACTCGGATCAGCGACTTCACGAGGCGACTCGACTATCTCAAGTTCAAATATTCCGCAATCCGTCGCTCGATCAAAATAGCCGTTCTCCACATCCGTCTCGAACTCAATGTGGCAACGACGACCTACTTCACAATTGCGCCGATACTCTTCACCAGCACCAAGGCCCGGGATACGAAAGTACGTAGGGTGCCGCTTGCCATGAAAGCGCGTGTCGCCGTCTCTCACACCGTTGCCATCATCGTTGTTGCTTCCACTACCGTTTGCAAAGGGACGAGTCAGACGCTGGCCACGCATAAAAAGCGCCTTCAGCGCAGGAGACGCCGTAAAGATCTTCGACAGCACCTCTTCCAATGGCTTCTCTTCGCTTAGCTTCGACTCAACATCGTGTTCTCGTCGCTCCTGTTGTAGTCGGCGAAGTTCTTTGTTGCTACGCAATAACTCCTCGATCTCCTCTTCGACGGCATATCGGATTGGTTTTTTGCTCAGGCGATCACGACTGCTCATAAACAAGTCTTCACGATGCGTTGCCTTGAGATTGGAGCAATCAACCAAGACCAGCAACGAATCCTTTAGTCGTGGCAGTCCTACAGCCTTCGGACGGCTAAACATTGATTTCGGAAGATATCCATGTGCCTGACCGTTGATCGTGAAGATCACGCCCTCATCGCGCAAGTAAGTGGCAGCCCTGTCCTCTTTAAAGGCGTAAATGCGCGCAGTCATATGCATCCCGGATACTTGCAGCTGCGCGGACAGAGGAAACCCGGCCTCCAAATTGTCTCCCTTACCGTCCTCCAAGCGAACGACTAATCCCGCAAGAGGCGTCTCGAAGCTGCGCTCTTTCACGCCTTCATATCCGCGGCACTCATGCAGCCGCACAGGCAGCGCGATCTCAGGCAAAAGCCTCTCAAGGGCAAAAAGCAGCCCATCTTTTAGCAGAATATTGCTTTGACCGACGCTTGTCTCGTACTCGTAGAGCTTTATAGCTGTACCCCACTCGATGTCGCGCTTGTATGCTTCGTCGTGTTCGGGCATCAGCGGCATAGTGTCGGACCCAAATCTCATGACTTCACCCCGGCGCGGGTGCTCATCGCAGCCGATTGGTGCCAAATAGGTGAACTCCGAGTGAATGGGATCACCGCTCCGAGTACTTGGCTCTTCGCGGCGCACCACAGTTACTGCCCAATCGCCTACGGTCGAGTCCACGACAGCTTCTCGCTTTGCAAGCGTCGGATGACGGCGAGATATGACCAATTGGAGTCCCATGCTGCCGCAAAAGCGTAAGGCACCGGACCCGCCCATGTTAAACTTGCCCTGCACAAAGCGAATGCGCTGTTTATTCTTCTCATTAAGTGACAGGATCGTCCTAGGCAGCCGCGCCGCGCTTTGTCCCTCGGCTTGATCTACGATAGTTAAACACATCTTTCGCGAGGTCCTGCCTCGCGCGGGACGATCGCCCGTTGCAGCGACCGTGATGAAACGGGATTGCTCGGTTCGCTTTGCTCGCGGCCAATTTATCAATGTGCCTCCTTCATCGCCCTCGACACGGCTATTTTCGAAAAACATCGCCACAGCATCGCGGACGCTGTGCGGCGCCTCACCGGATTCCGGATCGATGCCCTGGATCGCGCATTCGCACATGAGCCGCGCATCACAGCAATTCACAAGCTTCTCAACCAATGCCGCCTCTGGAAGGGCTTGCTGATTCCCAGCTTGAGCAAAATTTCCCTCCTTATCCCCATATAGTCGCCACATGCCGGGCGAGTTCCAAAAGCCGCTGTCTTTGAGGATCTTGACGACCTCCTCCTCAGAGTCTGCATGAAGGAGTTCAAGCGCAAATCTCTTTATTTGCTCATTTGTCATCATTGTCGATAGCTCGTAGCTACGCCGAGCGCGTTGGCAAGGCGTCCCATAGTTCATTCAAATCTCCATCCATCAACAAGTCGCTCCGAAGTACATATCCATTGCGTCCCTTTTTCTCAATTGCTCCACTTCGGCGCAGCCATGCTAGAGTCAAGTACACCTGATACGCAGGAAGCTCGCCTCCGCCAGCATCTGGCGACGGAAGCAAGTCCTCGACGGCGAAGACCTGTCCCAACTTCACCCGCGACGTAAGGTGCCGAACGAACGCAACGACCGCCTCTCGCGGCGCGCGATGTTCGTATTCAGTCTTGCCCTTTTTGGACCAACCGATCTTAATGAGGCGATCACCTTCGCGTTCAAAGCGTGGAAACTGCTTCTTACTTCCTGTCGATGCCTTCGCCACCGAGCCGCGAGAACCGTTCAACAATCTGGAGTTGTCAGCCCGCACGGCAGCCGGGCGCTCGATTTCGCGCCGCCTTGGCGATACGCGAGACAATCCTTCAGCGATCGCAGCAACCGCCGCGATGTCGGCATAGCGCTGTTCTCGCGTCGCCTGCTCAATCATCTCGCGCAACTTCAATTCTGCATCCCGAACAACAGACATTGCTTTCTCTACTGTATCCATGGGAGTATCTTACCACGACAATACAGGCACGCAAGCTGGCGTGCGGGTGCACCGTCGCGAATAGCTGCAATTGGCGCCAAAGGAGCACAATTGGTTGGGTGCATACTAATGTAGGGCACAAGATCAAGGATCAAAAAATTTCTCACAAAAAAAAAAAAAAACAACAACCCCGTCTCAAATGAGACGGGGTTGAAGTTTTTCCGAATGCGCTCGTTGGCGCGTGAACAGTTGGGTACGGCCGTTGGTCATGCGTTGCCGCATGATTGTCCTCTTTTGCAGGACGAGGTTGTGCTGACCTTATCGTGGTGCGGATCGCTCCGCGCTGCAATCTCCAATCTCAAACTGAAATTGGAGAATGCAGCTTGGGCCACGTCTAAGGAAATCCCTTAGAAAGGAGGTGATCCAGCCGCAGGTTCCCCTACGGCTACCTTGTTACGACTTAGTCCCAGTCACCAGCCTCGCCGTGGGCACCGATGAATTTCGGCGACTTCAGGCGCTGCCGGCTTCCATGACTTGACGGGCGGTGTGTACAAGGCTCAGGAACGTATTCACCGGGGCGTAGCTGATCCCCGATTACTAGCGATTCCAACTTCATGCAGGCGGGTTGCAGCCTGCAATCTGAACTGGGGCGACTTTTTTGCGATTTGCTCCACCTTGCGGTATTGCGTCGCTTTGTGGTCGCCATTGTAGCACGTGTGTAGCCCTGGGCATAAAGGCCATGCGGACTTGACGTCATCCCCACCTTCGTCCGACTTGACGCCGGCAGTCTCACTAGAGTCCCCGCCATGACGCGCTGGCAACTAGTGATAGGGGTTGCGCTCGTTAAGGGACTTAACCCGACACTTCACAGCACGAGCTGACGACAGCCATGCAGCACCTGTGCACGTTCCACCCTTGCGGGCGTGGCTCCTGTTTCCAGGAGTTAATCCGTGCATGTCAAACCCAGGTAAGGTTCTTCGCGTTGCTTCGAATTGAACCACATGCTCCACCGCTTGTGTGAGCCCCCGTCAATTCCTTTGAGTTTTAGCCTTGCGACCGTACTCCCCAGGCGGTGCACTCAACGCTTTCGCTTCGACCAAGGGCGGCGTCAGAACCCCCTCGATCCAGTGCACATCGTTTACGGCGTGGACTACCGGGGTATCTAATCCCGTTTGCTCCCCACGCTTTCGTACCTCAGCGTCAGTGCAGGCCCAGCCGCCTGTCTTCACCTTTGGCGTTCCGATAGATATCAACGCATTTCACCGCTCCACCTATCGTTCCGGCGGCCCCTACCTGACTCTAGACGCGCGGTTCACCAAGCAATTCCACGGTTGAGCCGTGGGATTTCACAAGATGCCTGCGCGCCCGCCTACGTACGCTTTAAGCCCAGTGATTCCGATTAACGCTCGAGGCCTCTGTATTACCGCGACTGCTGGCACAGAGTTAGTCGCCTCTTCCTTTGGGGCTCCTCATTGTGTTGGTGACCCCTGACAGCAGTTTACACCCCGAAAGGCTTCATCCTGCACGCGGCATTGCTCCGTCACACTTTCGTGCATTGCGGAAGATTCGTTACTGCAGCCTCCCGTAGGAGTCCGGACAGTGTCTCAGTTCCGATGCGGCGGGTCGTGCTCTCACACCCGCTACCCGTCTTTGCCTTGGTGAGCCGTTACCTCACCAACTAGCTGATAGGACATTCCCCGCTCCCGAGGCGATAAATCTTTGATCCGGAGATCACATCAGGTATTACTCCAAGTTTCCCTGGGCTATCCCTGACCTCGGGGCACGTAGGAATGCATTACTCGCCCTTTCGCCACTTTATACACCCCCGAAGGGGCTTTAACCGTTCGACTTGCATGTCTTAGCCATGCCGCCAGCGTTCAATCTGAGCCAGGATCAAACTCTTCAATTGATTTATCTCTGCTGCAGCCATTTCTGACTGCCTTGCTTCGACATGAAGGTTTGCCCTGATGACCGGCAACGGCCCGAAGGCTGTCGCCGGTGGTCTCATCGAGCCGAAGCCCGATGCCAACGGGTGGCAATTCCCGTCGGTGTTCTCAGTACATCAAATCTCGCGCCACGCCGTGGGTTCACGAACGCGACGCGATGAATAGACGATTTGGCGTCACAAGGATGTACTGAAGGCGTCCGCGCTGTGAGTGCGAACGCCTGATCGTTTTCCCGTTCCAACCGCCATCCGAAGACAGCGATCTTCCCGGGCACATCCTCGCGGCGTACCCAACTGTTCACTTTCCAATGAGCGGTTCGGCCGGACAGACCAGCCTCGGACAAGCACTTGTCTCATCCGGAACGCGGGATTGTACCACGACTTCTCATCGTGTCAAACCCGGCGATGCAGGGAAGAGAACCTCCCTGCCCAAGCCATTATTCCACCACTTCCCGCAATGAGCAAATCCTCAAAAAACACCGGAAAACAGGCCAAATACGCTGATTTCAATTCCCACTCGCGGCTGGCGTGGACGATTCAGCCGGGTTGTCCACAGCTTCCCCCATCGGCCGGGACTGGTCCGTTCGTTTTCGCCTCGACGCATGGTCCGCCACGGCCACCACCGCTGCCGTCACCTCCGCCGGGCCAAGTCGCCGCAGCAGCCGCACGGCCCGGCGAATCGTCGCCCCCGTCGTTCGCACATCATCCACCAGCACCACCCGGCGGCCCTGCAGCGGCCAGCCGCCCAGGCGCGGCCGAATCCGCAATCCTCGACCACCGGCTCTCTTGCGGTCCGTCGATGTCATGGCAAGTTGCGGGTCGCCGTTCAACTTTCGCAGCACGTGCCACGTCTCCGCGCGAAGTGATTCCGCCACGCCCGATGCGATCACGCGGGCATGATCAATCCCGCGGAACATGCGGCGTTGCCACGGCATCGGCACCGGCACCACGATCACGTTCGACGTCTCACCGCCAAGTTCGCTCGCCACGCAATCACCAAGCAGTCGGCCGAGCGTGTGGCCCATCTCCCACCACCGCTTGAACTTCACCGCAAGAATAAGTTCGCGAAGCGGACCGTCGTACGTGCCCAGCCGCACCACTCGGTCCGCAAGCGCCGGTTCAGCGCGGCATGTGGCGCAGCCAGACTCTGCGTGTTCGCCTTCGCCGATGGAATCGCCACATTTCGGGCAGTACGCCAGGCGCTCCATCGATTCCCGGCCAGCCTGCGCCAGCGCCTCATCAACAGGTGGAAACGCCAAGCCGACCGTGTCACGCACCAGTTGATCCACTTCGGCGGCGAGCGCGCGCACGGATTTCATCCAGTCGACGGGCGGCGGCGCACCATTGGACGGCGCGGTCATGCCACGCATGGTACAGAACGGTCGGTGAAACGAGCATCATCACAGTCTCATTTTCTGCTGCGTGGCCTTTCGCTGTGCTTCAGAACTACGGCACCGGCGCGATGCAGACCACGGCGCCGCCTTCCGGTCTTGGGTGGTGACGAGCTGTCAATTGATGAACGGGATGCGTGGTGCGCATACACTACCGATCACGATGAGCAGAGCACCCAGTTCGATCACCAATACCGACGTGCCGGCGAAGCCTGTCGCCGCTGGTTCTCCCGCGGCGTCATCATCGACAGCGCCCACGTCCCCGCCGCGACCTCGGCGCACGCCGCTTGATCCGCCGTGGACGGTCGAAGACGCCGCCGAGCATTTTCAGATTGCGGGCTGGGGTCAAGGCTTCTTTGCGATCAACCAGGCAGGCCACGTGGTGGTGCGCCCGAAGCGCAGCGCCGACGCCGAGATCGACATGTATGAAGTTGTCTGCGAGCTGCGCGAGCGCGGCTTGCAGGCGCCGATCATTGTCGGGTTCGCCGACGTGCTGCAGCAGCGCGTGCAGGATCTTCACGACGCCTTCGCCCGCGCCATCCGCGAGAACGAATACAAAGGCTCGTACTGCGCGGTGTACCCCATCAAGGTGAACCAGCAGCGCCATCTCGTGGAGGAGATGAACAACTTCAATCGCCAGTTCGGCTTCGGCCTCGAAGTGGGCTCCAAGCCGGAACTGCTCGCGGTGCTCGGCATGACGTGCGGCGAGGCGGACAGCCGGCCGATCGTCTGCAACGGATTCAAGGAAGAACGCTACATCGAGCACGTGATGCTCGCAGCGAAGCTCGGCCGGCGCATCTTCCCCGTGATTGAAAACATCAGCGAACTCAAGCTGATCGTCGATCTCTCGCAGCGTTACGGCGTGCGGCCCCGGATCGGCGTGCGCATGAACACCAACGCGCAGGGCGCCAGCCGGTGGAAGCACTCCAGCGGCGCGAAAGCGAAGTTCGGCCTGTCCGTGTCGGAAGTGCTGGAAGTCGTGGAGTTCCTGCGCGAGCGCGACATGCTCGACTGCCTGCAGCTTCTGCATTGCCACCTTGGCAGTCAGATTCACGACATCCGTTCGATCAACGCCGGCGCTCACGAGCTGGCCCGCATCTACTGCGAGCTTGTCCGCATGGGCGCGGGTCTGCAATACCTCGACGTGGGCGGCGGGCTCGGCGTGGATTACGACGGCAGTCAGACAAACTTCGAGTTCTCGACGAACTACTCGCTCAACGAATACGCCTCGAACATCGTGTACCGCATCGGCATCGTGTGCGATGAGGCGGAAGTGGCGCACCCGACGATCATCACGGAGTCCGGCCGCGCGATGGTCGCGCATCACAGCGTGCTCGTGTTCAACGTGCTCGGTTCGACGGGCGTGGACCGCAACCACGTCGAACAGGAGTTGGAATCGCTGAACAAGACGTACGGCAGCGATGCCGCGGAGATGCCCCGCCCGCTTGCCGACTTGCTCGAAGCGTACCGGGGCGTGTCCGAGCGGCGCCTGCTTGAGTGCTATCACGACGCCATGGAAGCGCGCGACGCGGCGATGAACCTGTTCAACGTCGGGCAGATCACGCTGGAGCAGCGCGGCCAGGTGGAGCGGCTGTTCTGGGCCACTTGCGCGAAGATTCGCGACAAGTGCAAGGAACTGGCGAACGTGCCGGAGGAGCTTGAAGACCTCGAAAGCTCCTTGAGCGACGTGTACTTCATCAATCTGTCGGTGTTCCAGTCGCTGCCGGACATCTGGGCGATCAACCAGATCTTCCCGATCATGCCGATTCACCGGCTGGACGAGCGCCCGGCGCGGGCGGCGTCGCTGGCCGACATCACGTGCGATTCGGACGGCAAGATCGACCGCTTCGTCGATCGGCGCGACATCAAGCGCGTGCTCATGCTGCATCCCACCCGGCCGGGCGAGGAGTATTACCTTGCGGCGTTCCTGGTGGGCGCCTATCAGGAAACGCTCGGCGATCTGCACAATCTCTTCGGCGACACGCACGTCGTGCTCATCAAGCTCGATGAGAACGGCCAGTGGTTCATCGATCAGATCGTCGAGGGCGACTCGGTGCGCGAGGTGCTCTCGTACACGCAGTACGAAGTGACGAAGCTTTTCCAGGAAGTGCGCAAGGAGTGCGAGAACGCGGTGCGCAAGAAGCGGATGAGCGTGGCGGAGAGCCAGCAGCTTCTTCGGGCGTACGAGGCGGGGTTGGCGGGGTATACGTATCTCGAATAGAAACGCCGAAAAGCCGAAAAGCCGAAACGCCGAAAAGCCGAAACGCCGAAACGCTGAAACGCTGAAACGCTGAAACGCGGAAAAGGGAAACGCGGAAACGTTGCGCGGGGAGTTCGGCTGGCGCCGTTTGCTTTTTTCGCGCGGCGTTATGATTCTCGCCATGAGTGCAGCACCTCCCCCACCGCCGCTGGGCTTTGGCGGCTTGCCTGACGAGTTTCGCGATCCAGCCACGGCTCAAATCGTCGTCCTCCCCGTGCCGTATGACCTGACGAGCACATGGAAAAAGGGCGCGGATAAGGGGCCGCAGGCGATCATTGAAGCCTCGGCCAACATGGAGCTCTTCGATATCCCGACGCGCAGCGAGGTCTACCAGCGCGGCATCGTGACGGTGGAGCCGGTGGAGTGTTCCGGCCCGCCGGAGAAGCTGGCGGAGCTGGTGGAAAAGGCGGTGCGGCGTGAGCTGGAGATCGGCCGCTTCCCCGTGCTGCTTGGCGGCGAACATTCGGTGTCGATCGGCGCCTTCCGCGCCATGGCCGGCGTGTACAAGAACTTCTCAATCCTGCAGATCGATGCGCACGGCGACACGCGCGAAAGCTACCACGGCTCGAAGTGCAATCATGCGTGCGTGATGGCGCGGGCGCGGGAGCTATGCCCGATTACGCAGGTGGGCCTTCGCGCCATCGACGTGGAAGAAATCGCGGGGATGAACGAAGACCGCGTGTTCTGGGCGCATGAGATTACCGGGCGCGGCGAGCGATATTGGATCGACAGCGTCGTCGAGCAGCAGGCGGAGAACGTGTACGTGACGATCGACCTCGACGCGTTCGATCCGGCCTATGTGCCGGCGACGGGCACGCCGGAACCGGGCGGCATGTCGTGGAACGACGTCAACATGCTGATCGAACGGCTGTGCGAGAAGCGCAACGTCGTGGGGTTTGACGTGGTGGAACTGCTGCCGCATGAAGCGCATTGGGCGAGCGCGTTCTTCGCGGCGAAGCTGGTGTACCGGTTTTTGAGCGTGGTGTTTTCGACGCGGTGAGGGTGGGTCGCGGCGTGTTGGGCGCCGTGGCTTGCGCTGTGAGCTGTCCCACGGCGTGCACGCCGTGGGCTTTTCGCGTTGAGGTTCAGCGCGAGGCGATGGGCGTCGTCGTTACCAGCCTAAGACCATGGCGAAGATGAGCGGGGCGCAGATGGTGGCGTCGCTTTCGACGATGAACTTGGGCGTGTTGGCGGCGAGTTTGCCCCATGTGATTTTCTCGTTGGGCGTGGCGCCGCTGTATCCGCCGTAGCTCGTCACCGCTTCGCTGATCTGGCAGAAATAGCCCCAGAGCGGCACGCCTTCGCGGCGGAGATCCTGGTGGAGCATGGGCACGACGCAGATGGGGAAGTCGCCCGCGATGCCGCCGCCGATCTGGAAGAAGCCGATCGAGCCCACGGCGTTGCCATCCGGAAGCGTGATCGTGGTGGCGGTGTTCGTGTACCACTCGGCGAGCGACATCATGTACTCGATGCCGGTGCGGACGACGTGAACGTTTTTGACATCGCCCTCGATGCAGTGCGCGGCGAAGATGTTGCCGAGTGTTGAATCCTCCCAGCCGGGCACGACCATCGGCAGGTTCTTCTCCGCAGCGGCGAGGAGCCACGAGTGCCTGGGGTCGATCTGGTAATGCGGCTTCAGCTTGCCGGAGAGCAGCACGCGGTAGAAGAACTCGTGCGGGAAATGACGCCGCCCTTCGCGCTCGGCGGCTCTCCATTCGTCAAGCACGGCGTCTTCGATGCGTCGGATCGCTTCCTCTTCGGGGATGCAGGTGTCTGTGACGCGGTTGAGGTGACGATCGTGGAGCGCGGCTTCCTCCTGCGGCGAGAGTTCGCGCCAGTTGGGGATGCGCTCGTAGTGATCGTGGGCCACGAGGTTGTAGACATCTTCCTCAAGGTTGGCGCCGGTGCACGAGATGCCGTGGATCTTGCCCTGGCGGATCATTTCCGCGAGCGAGATGCCGAGTTCAGCCGTGCTCATGGCGCCGGCGAGGGTGACGAACATCTTTCCGCCGGCGGCGAGGTGAGCGCGGTAGGCGTTGCCGGCATCCACGAGCGCGGCGCCGTTGAAATGACGGAAGTGGTGCGTGAGGAAGTTCGTGATCTGCATGTCGGGAAAGCTACGCGCAGCGCGGCGAGGCCGCAAGGGCCGGACTGGGGCGGGTGTTGTCATTCTTCCGCGAGTTCGAGCAGCTTTAGCACGGTGCGCCAGTTGCGGGCGGTGCTGACGGCGCCGAGCTTCGAATCGAAGTACGCGTTGGTGAGCTTGGAGTTGCCGGCGCCGTTCGGGAGGCGGAGATAGATTTCGCGGCCTTTGACGATGAATTCGTCGCCGGGCGAGCGGTTGGGATCGAGCGCCGCCACCTGCTGCTTCGGGGGTTTGTCCGCCAGAAAGACGACGTGCAGCGCCGATTCATCCGCGCCGGCTTTGATGAACGGGTTGCCGGCGACGACGTTGCGGAGTTCACGTGCGGAGCGGACGACGACCGGCACGCTCAAGTTCAGCGATGCTTGGATGCGGTCGGTGAGCTGGTCCGCGAAGGCGTCCGCCAGCCGTGCGGGAGCGCGAAGGAGCACGTTGCCGCTTTGGATGTACGTGCGGACGTTGTCGCACCCGATGTCTTCGCACAGCTTCGCGAGCTGTTTCATCGGGAGTTTGTTCTTGCCGCCGACGTTGATGCCGCGCAGGAGCGCGATGTAGGTGGTGTCGTTTTGGGTGGCCATGGGCGGACGATAGCGGATGGCCGACGCGGCGACGCTCATTCCGGCTGCGGTCGCGGGGCTGGACTGGCGGCCCCGGTTTCCTCGAGCACCCATTGCACGGCGTGCTGCACGAGCTCGCTGCTGGATTTGAAATCGAGCTTGCGTTTGATCTTCTGGCGGTGGGCGTCCACGGTCTTTGTGCTGATGTGCAGGCGGGCGCTGATGTCGCCGGCGCTCAAGCCCTTGCCGAAGAGTTCGAAGATTTCGAGCTCGCGGTCGGTGAGATTGCTGACGGGCGAGACGTGCAGGGCTGCTTCGCCGCCTCGCGCCCGGTGCAGGATTCGCTCGGCCATGTCGGCGCTCAAATAGACGCGGTCGGCGAGCACCTGGCGGATGGCTTCGACGACGTCGCCGGCCCCCTGCTCCTTGCTCACATAGCCCATCGCGCCGGCGTGCAGCGCTCGCTCGGCGTAGACGGTTTCGTCGTGCATGGAGCAGACGAGCATCTTGAGTTCGGGATGCTGGCTGCGAAGTTGCTTCACGAGTTCGAGGCCGCTGCAGTCCTTGAGCGCGATGTCGACGATGGCGAGGTCGGGGTTGGAACCCCGCGCGGCTTCGACGGCATCGGCGAAACCGTCCGCTTCGCCGCACACCATGAGATCGCGCTCGTGCGAAATGAGCTCGGCGAATCCGCGGCGGACCATCGGGTGATCGTCCACGATGAGCACGCGCGCCACGCGCTTCCGGGAACGGGCCTTCTGGTTGGGCGAGCCATGATCCATCAACGGCGGCGCGGCGTCGGCACTACCCACAAGAGACTCCTTCTCGCCGCCCGAGATCCGCACCTCATCCGAACTGCTTCGCAATACGCGGCTCACGGCATCACCCGCTCGATTCATCGTCGCCGCCTTGCTGGTCGGGAAGCACCACGGTGAGCAGCAGCCGCGTGGGTTCGAGCGCGGTGAGTCGCCGCTTCACGCTGGGATCGAGCAGCAGGAGGTGATCCGGCCCGGCTTCGTAGGCGCCAGACTCCGTCTCCACCTGCATGCGGCCGGAGAGGATGTGGATCATCGCTCCGCCGTCCCAATCGTGGCATGGCACCTCGCCGCCGACGTCAAAGGCGAAGATCGCCGTGGTCATTGGCCCCCAGCGATAGAGCGCCTTCTGCATGTGGCCATCGCGCGCGACGCTCTCGGCCGGCAAGCGAGCAAAGGCCTCACGGAGATCGATCAGCCGTTCGTTGCCCTGAAAACGAATCCTCGGCGGCGTGCGCAAACGGTTGTTGTCGTCCACCTGCTGCGGCATTTCGGCCCCTTTCGCAGAACATGCGCGGTTGCGCCGCCCCTTTCAATAAGAATTTTCCTGATATCTCGCTCGGATGTCCCGCAAGGGTCGCAGCAGAAGATTTCCTAGCGGCAACCAACTTCCGCCGCGCTACGTTGAGTCATCTCAACTGCACAAGGAGGTCACGCATGGTTCGGAATGAACAACAATTGCACGGCAAGAAAGTCGCGGTGCTGGCCACGCACGGCTTTGAGGAAAGCGAATTGTTCGAGCCCGTGGAAGCGCTGCGCAACGCCGGCGCGACGGTGCACATCGTAAGCCCGGAATCCGGCTCGATCCGCGCGTGGAACAAGGACGACTGGGGCCGCGAGATCGAAGTCGATCGCACGCTGAACGAAGCGGACCCGGCGGAGTACGACGCGCTCGTGCTGCCCGGCGGCGTGATGAACCCCGACAAGCTGCGCATGAATCCCAGCGCGGTGCGATTCGTCGCGGCGTTCTTCAAAGACGGCAAGCCGATCTCCGCCATCTGTCACGGGCCGTGGACGCTCATCGAAGCCGGCGTGGTGAAGGGGCGCACCATGACGAGCTACGCGTCGATCAAGACCGACCTCAAGAATGCCGGCGCGAACTGGGTGGACAAGGAAGTCGTCACGGACAACGGCCTCACCACCAGCCGCGATCCCAACGATCTGCCCGCGTTCATCGACAAGACGATCGAAGAAATCCGCGAAGGCAAACATGCACGATCCGGCGCGGCGGTGCGATAGCCGTTCGTTTTCCACGCTTCGCTGACCGCTGATCGCTGGCGGCTGACGGCTCACGCTGTCGGCCATACGCTATTGGCATCAAGCGCGATTGCGCGGTGACGAACGGCCGGAGCACCAGAATTGTCGCAAGAGGGTCATGCATTGGATCACGCCGGCGATGCGCATGACCCTCTGCTCGCGCACCACTTTGAAACCAGACAGCAGCAGTTCGACGCGGCCAAGCTCGGCATGTGGCTCTTTCTCGCCACGGAGTTCCTGCTCTTTGGCGGGTTGTTCTGCGCGTATGCCGTGCTGCGCTCGCGCCAGCCGGAGTTGTTTGATTACGGCAGCCGATTTCTCGATACGCGGCTCGGCGCGACGAACACCGTCGTGCTGATCATGAGCAGCTTCACGATGGCAATGGCGGTGCGCTGCGCCCAGCTCGGCCGGCGATTCTGGCTGGTGTCCTGTCTCTCGCTCACGGTGCTCGGCGGCGCGGTGTTCATGGGCATCAAGTACATCGAGTACGCGCACAAATTCCACGAGAACCTCGTGTGGGGATTGAAGCTGTACGAAGAACCGCACGGCGAAGCGCCGCCCGGGACGCACGGCTTCGGCACCGCGCTCGTGTCGCACGCCGTCGCCAGCGCTGACGCGACGCGCGGCAGGGCGCTGTGGAACGACACGTGCCGCAAGTGCCACGGTATGCGCGGCGAAGGCATTCCGGGTCAGGGCAAATCGATGCGCGGCAGCACGTTCATCGCCGGCCGGAGCGATGTCGAACTGATTGCGTTCATCAAGGAAGGCCGCTCCCCCACCGATCCGCTCAACACCACCGGCCTGCAGATGCCGAGCATGGGCGGCAACCCGTTGCTCTCCGACCAGGACCTTGCGGACATTGTCGCGTACCTCCGCACGTTCCCCGGCACGAGCGGCAGTGGCGCGCCGGCGCAAGCGACGGCGCAACAGCAGGCAACATCAGACACGGAAACGGACTCGCAATCTGAACCGACATCAAGCCCGGCGCAGCCGGAGAAATCCGTCGTGCCGCTTGCGGGCGAACCGCCTTCCGGGCTGGTGCGCGAGTTCTTCCCCGGCGCGGCGCCGCCTGCGATTCGGCTTGAAGACATTGATCTTCGCCACGACCCCAACCGCCCCGCGAATCTGCATCTGTTCTTTGCGGTGTATTTCCTGATGACGGGATTGCACGGCATTCACGTGCTGGTGGGCATGATTCTGATCACCACGCTTGCCGTGCGTGCTGCGTTCGGCGCGTTTGGTCCGCGACACTTCACGCCGGTGGACCTTGTGGGCCTGTACTGGCACGTCGTGGACATCATCTGGATCTTTCTGTTCCCGCTTCTGTATCTGATCTGACGCCGGCCATCGAGTCGCTGAAAATGACCGTGCATTCCGGGAACTGCGCGACCATGGCTTCGCCGGCGTGAGGACCGAGCACGCACGCGGCGGAGCTGAGCGCATCGGCCAGCGCGCCGTCGCCATCGCGCGCGATCACGGTGGCCGCGGTCAGTGACGTCAAGCCGACACCGGTGCGCGGGTCGATGAGATGCGAGTATCGCTTGCCGGCGATGTCGACGAACTGTTCGGTGGAGCCGGAGGTGGAAACCGCCGCGTTGGCGAGGAGCAGAACGCGCGGCACGCGCGATGGCTCGCCGTGATCAATCGCGATCATCCAGCCGGGCGTACCGGGCGGAGCATCGCTCACGGCGACATCGCCGGCCAAGGAAACGAGGGCGCTGCGAATCTCGTGAGCACGCAACGTGCTCACCGCCTGTTCCGCCGCATAGCCTTTCGCCACGCCGCCGAGGTCAAGCTGCATCTTCGGGATGTCGAAGGTGACGGAGCGGTCATTGGGATGGAGATGCACGCTTGCAAAGCCGACGCGCTGGCGGGCGCGGGCAAGCTCGTCGTCATACGGCAGCCTGCCGGTGCGGCGCGCTTCGCGCCACAGCGCAACGAGCGGACCGATGGTGACGTCGAACGCGCCGCCGGACGCTTCGGCAACGCGCTGGCCCGTGGCGAGCACGTGATAGAGATCATCGCTCACGCGGATGGATGTGCCGACGGGGTGATCCGTCAGTTGATTGAGCTCGCTGCCGGCGCGGTAGTCGCTCATCACGGCGTCAAGCTGCGCGATGCGATCAAAGGCGGCGCCGGCGGCTCGCTGCGCCTGCTGTTCGCTTGGCGCGTAGAGCACGATTCGCGCTTCGACGCCCATCGCCACCCTTGTATACTCGAACCGATGAAGCGAAGACGCGCAGCCCGTCGCTGTCAGCGCGACCATCAGCAGCGCCAAGAATGCAAGGCGCTGGCAGCATTGCTTGATTGGCGGACCTGGCCCGGGCATGGCTCGGCATTGTGCCAGATCATGCGCGTGCTTGCATTTGGACTTCCCGCGGCTCGCCGGCATGCACAAACCAGCCCGACGCGCCAGCGAGGAAGGCGCACCAAAAGCGCCGGCCACTTCCAGGAGCGCCGCGACTTGAGTTCCGTAATCTGCAGCGCAGCGCATTCGGGTGTCGTGGTCTGGAGCGCAGCGGAAGGCCACGCGGGCGCAGCATGGACGCGGATGATGAACATCTCGCGATCCCTGTTCCAATCTCGTGGCCGTCGCTCCTTGCGTCGCTCCGACCACGGCACCCGCTCCGACCACGGCGCCCGTTCCAACCACGGCGCCCGTTCGCCTGCTCAATCAGTTCTTCCTCGCTTGCGCGTCGGGCTGGTCGGCTTCTGCGTCCTTGCAATCGTGGCGCTGGGCGGTTGTGCGAACACTGGCGCGATGGATGCGAGCGGTCAGCCGTCGGACGCTCGCGGCGCCAATGCCGAAACTGTTTTGCCGGCTTCGTTCTGGCAGGACATTCCGGAGGCGGCGTACCGGTTTGAGATGGTTGCCGTGCCGGGCGATGAAGCGAGCGGCGCGGCGCCGTTCTGGATTTCGAAGTGTGAGATCACGTGGGAAACGTTCGACGCGTTCGTGTATCCGCCCAGCGGCGGCGCGGATGCGGCGGCGGTCGGCGCTGATGCGATCACGCGGCCGTCGAAGCCCTATTTGCCGCCTGACCGCGGGTTCGGCCACGAGGGGTACGCTGCAATCTGCCTGTCGCACAAGAACGCGGAAGCGTTTTGCGAATGGCTTTCGGCGGTGAGCGGCCGGACGTACCGCCTGCCGACAGAAGCGGAGTGGGAACGCGCGTGCATGGCGGGCGGCGAGGATGTGATTGACGCGGCGGCGCTGCATGAACTTGCGTGGTTCCAGGCGAACGCAGGCGGCACGCCGCATCCCGTGGGGACGAAGCAGCCGAACGCATGGGGACTGCACGACATGCGCGGCAACGTGGCGGAGTGGGTGAACGGGCGCGATGGCTCGCCGGTGGTCAAAGGCGGTTCATATCGCGATGATGCGGCGATGCTCGCGGCAACCGCGCGGCAGGCGCCGACGAGCGCGTGGAACGCCACGGACCCGCAGATTCCAAAGAGCCAGTGGTGGCTTTCGGATGCGCCGTTTGTCGGGTTTCGGGTGGTATGCGAAGAGAAACGCCGAAACGCCGAAAAGCCGAAAAGCCGAAAAGCTGAAACGCGGAAACTTGGAAGCGAAGAGTTGTGAGACACGGCATGGTGCCGGAGGGTGCGCGAATGGGTGATGCAGGACGTGGCGGCGTGTTTGAGAGCGCGATTTCGCGGCGGCGGTTTGTGCAGTCCACCGCGGCGATTGCGATGCTGGGCGGCGGCGTGCTGCCTTCGCTGGTGAGCGCTGCCACGCGCCGGGCGGATTCGCAGCTTTCCGTCGGGCTGATCGGTTGCGGCGGTCGCGGCACCGGCGCGGCGGCGCAAGCGCTGGCGGCGGATGAGGCAGCCGTGCTCACCGCCATGGGCGATGTGTTCGCCGAGCGCATTGAGAGCAGCCTGGGCGGATTGACGCAGCACTTCGGCGAAACCGCGGCGACAAAGATTCGCGTGGAGCCTTCACGACGGTTCGTCGGCTTTGATGCGTTTCAGAAGGTGATCGACAGCGGCGTTGATGTGGTGATTCTGACGACGCCGCCCGCGTTCCGGCCGATGCACCTGCGCGCGGCGGTTGAAGCCGGCAAGCATGTGTTCTGCGAGAAGCCCGTGGCGGTCGATGCGCCGGGCATTCGCAGCGTGCTCGAATCCGCGCGGCAGGCAAAGGAGAAACAGCTCGCCATCGTGTGCGGCTTCTGCTGGCGATACAGCGAGGCGGAGCGCAGGGCGTTTCGCAAAGTGCGTGACGGCGAGATCGGCGACGTCGTCACCGTGCACTCCACGTATCACACCAGCACGCTCGGCAAGCGCCCACGGAAGCCCGAGTGGAGCGACATGGAGTTCCAGCTCAAGAACTGGTGGCACTTTGCGTGGCTCTCGGGCGATCACCTTGTGGAGCAGGCGGTGCACAGCGTTGATCGGTTGTCGTGGGCCATGGGCGACCAGACGCCGGCACGTTGCGTGGCGCTGGGCGGACGCGCGGCGAGAAGCGGGCCGGAGCACGGCAACGTGTTCGATCACTTCACGGTGATTTATGAATACGACGACGGCCGGCGCGCGTTTCTGACGTGCACGCAGATCGACAACACGCCGGCGGACAACACGGATTACATCTATGGCCGCAACGGGTCTATGGAAGTGTGTGGGTTCAAGCCGCTGCACGTGATGAAGGACGCCGCGGGCAAGGAGACGTGGCGCTACGCCGGGCCGTACAACGACATGTACCAGACGGAGCACAACGAGCTGTTTGCGTCGATTCGCAGCGGCCAGCCGATCGGCGACGGTGAGTGGATGGCGCACAGCACGATGATGGCGCTGATGGGGCGCATGGCGGCGTACACGGGGCAGACGATCTCGTGGGAACAGGCCATGAACTCGCAGGAAAGCCTGATGCCGGCGGAAGACGCGATGAAGTTCGGCGAGCTGCCGGTTGCGCCGGTGCCTGTGCCGGGGGTGACGAAGTTTGTTTGAAACGTCAAAGGGGCAAAGGGGCAAAGGGTCAAAATGAATGAACCGACCCGCGTCTTCCTCGCGGACTCGTCAGACGCGGCTTCCAGATTTGGTTCTGACGTTTTGACCTTTTGACGTTTTGACGTTTGTGTGCTTACGCCACGCCGAGGTAGGCCTTGCGGACGTCGTCGCTTTCGGCGAGCACGCTGGCCTTGTCGTGCATGACGATCTCGCCGACTTCCATGACGTAGGCGTCGTCGGCGGTGTGCAGCGCCATGTGCGCGTTCTGTTCGACGAGCAGGATGGTCGTGCCGGCTTTGTTGATCTCGCAGATGATCTTGAAGATGGTCTGTACGACCTGCGGGGCGAGGCCGAGCGAAGGTTCGTCGAGGAGCAGCAGGCGCGGGCGTGAGAGGAGCGCGCGGGCGATGGCGAGCATCTGCTGTTCGCCGCCGGAAAGCGTGCCGGCGTTCTGCTTCAAGCGCTCGCGCAATCGCGGGAACGTTTCAAGCATGCGCTCGCGGTCTCTGGCGATCTCCACAGGGTCGCGGCGCGTGTAGGCGCCGATCTGCAAATTCTCGGCGACGGTGAGATTGGAAAAGATGCCGCGACCTTCGGGCGACATGCTGATGCCGCGCTCGACGATTTCGTGCGGCTTGCAGCCGACAATAGATTGGCCTTCGAAAAGGATGTCCCCCGCTGCGGGCTTCACCATGCCGGCGATGGCGCGAAGCGTCGTCGTCTTGCCGGCGCCGTTGCAGCCGATGAGCGTGACGATCTGGCCCAGCTCGACGCGCAGGTCCACCTTGTGCAGCGCTTGAATCGCGCCGTAGCGCACCGCGAGGTTCCGGATTTCGAGCATGGGGGCAGCCATGGGACCACTCTACGCCGAATGCCGGCGAAACTCCTTGGGGTCGACGGGCGCGCCGAGGTACGCCTCGATCACCTTGGGGTTGTCCTGAATTTCCGCTGGCACGCCCTCGGCGATGATCTTGCCGTAGTCGAGCACGGTGATGCGCTCGCAGATATCCATGACGAGGCCCATGTCGTGCTCGATGAGGAGGATGGTGAGTCCGAAATCGGTGCGGATGTGTTCGATGGATTCCGCGAGCACTTTCTTTTCGTGCGGGTTCATGCCGGCCGCGGGTTCATCGAGCAGGAGAATCTTTGGCTCCGTGGCCATCGCGCGGACGATTTCGAGGCGGCGCTGATCGCCATACGGCAGGTTCTTGGCCTGCGCGTTCTCGCGATCGTCGAGTTTGAAAAGTTTGAGCAGTTGGCGCGCCCGGGCGGTCATCGCGCGTTCCTGGCCGGTGTATTTCGGCAGGCGGAGGAGCGTGCCCGCGAGCGAGTGCTTGCCGCGTACGTGGCAGGCGAGGCGGACGTTGTCGATGACGGAGAGCTCGCCGAACAGGCGGATGTTCTGGAACGTGCGCGAGAGGCCGGCGGCGGCGATCTGGTGCGGCTTGAGGCCGTCGAGGCGCACGCCGTCGAGCGTGATGGAGCCGGATTGCGTGCGATACACGCCGGTGAGCAAGTTGAAGATCGTCGTCTTGCCGGCGCCGTTGGGGCCGATGAGGCCGTAGAGCGCGCCGCGCGGCATCTTGAGCGAGAAACCCTGCACGGCCTTGAGACCGCCGAAAGCAATACTGATGTCGTCGACATCGAGCAGCATGGCGCGGGAGTTGGCGGCGGGTGCGTCGCTCACAGCGTGGGCTCCCCTTTCGCGCGGCGCTGCTTCTTGGAAGCGAGCCGACTGCGCACGCCGAGCAGATCCCAGATTTCATTCACGCCGAAGAGCCCTTCCGGCCGGACGATCATCATCACGACGAGGGCGAGCGCGTAGAGAATGAGGCGGTAATCGGCGGGGTTGAGATCCTTGTAATCGCAATACCAGATGCCGCCTTCGAGCAGCGCGGTGACGACAGCCGCCACGATGAACGACTTCACGTTCCACCGCCCGCGCAGGCCCTGCACAATCGCCATCACCGCGAGCAATGCAAGACCGAACGGCCAGACATGCGGCGGGTCGCGCAGCACTTCAGGAAGAATCGTGAGAATGATCGCTGCCAGCGTCGCGCCAGAGATCGAGCCCATCCCGCCGAGCACCACCATGATGATGATGTCGAACGACTTCTGGAAGCCAAGCTCGGTCGCGCTGATGGCGCCGATGTACATCGCGTAGAGTCCGCCCGCCACGCCTGCGAGGAAGCTCGCCAGCACGAAGGCTCGCACCTTGTAGCGCGTGATGTTGACGCCCATCGCCTGTGCGGCAACTTCGTCCTCACGAATCGAAAGAAACGCACGGCCGGAGGAACTCATCTTCAGCCGATACACGATGATCAGCGTGAGCACCACGCCGGCGTACACCCAGAACAGCGTGGCGTACGTCGGCAACAGGTTGAACCCTTTCGGCCCGCCGAGCATGAACGGCAGCTTGAGCACGGAATACTCGCCCACCGTGTTCGCTTTCCACGGCTGGATCTGGTCCGGCGTGTCCTGCAGGAAGACGCGCACGATCTCGCCGAAGCCGAGCGTGACGATGGCGAGATAGTCGCCGCGCAGGCGCAGGCTGGGCAGGCCGACGATGTACCCCGCCGCCGCTGCGATGACGCCGCCGACGAGGCACGCGATGATGAAGAGGAAGTCACCTTTGCCGACGAACGGGCCATCGAAATCCGTCGAGCTGGTGTGCGAGAGCGCGCCGCCGACGAACTCCGCGCCGCCCCACAACTTCATCGAGCCGTAGTACACCACCGCCGCCGCCGCGTATCCGCCGAGGGCCATGAAGCCCGCGTGGCCCATCGAGAACTGGCCCGTGAAGCCGTTCACCAGCGTGAGCGACACGGCGAGGATGATGTTGATGCCGATGAACACCGCGATGCCGGCCTGGTAGCCGCCCAACGCCGGGCCGACGACGAAGAACATCAGCAGCCCGAACGCGATGGCCGCAACGATCGGCCACAGCGCCTGCACCAGCGCCTGCGTCATCGGCGGCTTCATGCGGCCGGCATCGACGAGCAGATTGTTCATGCGCATTGCGTTGCTCATCAGCCGTCACACCTTTTCCACGGTGGCGCGGCCAAGCACGCCTTCCGGCCGCACGAGCAGCACAACAATGAGAATGGCGAACACGTACGCATCGCGATAATGGCTGGACACATACTGCACGCCGAAGAACTCGATCAAGCCGATGAGCAGCCCGCCCAGCACGGCGCCGCGCACATTGCCGATGCCCCCCACCACCGCGGCGACGAACGCCTTGAGGCCGAGCATCACCCACATGGCGTCCGCCGTCTGCTTCGCCTGGCCGGGATATTTGAGCGTGTAGAGGAAGCCGGCGGCGGCGGCGAGCATCGCGCCGATGACAAACGTGATCGAAATCACGCGATCCACGTTGATGCCCATCAAACTCGCATTGCGCGGGCTGAAGCTCACAGCGCGCATCGCCATGCCGAGCTTCGTTGAGTAGATCAGATACTGCAGCGCCATCATCAGCACGACCGAGGTGCCGATGACCGCGACGTCAACAAGGCGAATGCTCACATCCGCGACATGAAAGAGCACGATGTCCGGCAGAAGCGAGGGCGTGGGGCGCGGATACGGGCCGAACGGGTAATACTGGTTGCCGAAGTCCTGCTGGCCGAGGTTCTGCAGGAAGAGCGACACGCCGATGGCGGTGATGAGCACATTGAGGCGCGGCGCTTCGCGAAGCGGTTTGTAGGCGAGTCGTTCGATGGCGTACCCCGCCACGCCACAGGCGATCATTGTGAGCGCGAGCACGATGGGGGCGAGGTACCACGGCGGCGTTTCCGGCATCACGCTTTGCACGCCGAACAGCGCGGCAATGGAAATTGTCAGGTGCACGCCGAGGGCGAAGACGTCGCTGTGCGCGAAGTTGATGAACTTCAGGATGCCGTACACCATCGTGTAGCCGAGGGCGATCAGGGCGTACAGCGCCCCCACCGTCGTGCCGTCCATCAGCGTCTGCACGGCGCGGCGAGGTGAGAAGAGGTCCGACTGCGCCGCGAGCGCCAGCGTGTCGAGGATGTGCAGGTCGAAATCCATGCAGAATTCGGAGTGTAGCGGCGGATCGCTCGCTTGGCGTCATGAGAATACCAGCCGGGAGCGGCTACATGGGAAGTCGCGAATCATGCGGCGTGAAGCAGTCCGAAATGCGTGCGAGAAAGGTGCAGGCGCATGAGCGGGTGCTTCCTCGCTTGCACGTCCGGCTGGTGACGGTGTCGATTGTCGTGGGGTGGGCATCGCCCACCGGGATTTGAGTTTGGCGCCCGCTGCGCGATCCGGTGGGCGGCGCCCACCTTACGGAGCGGGTGGTGATTACTCGGGCGAGATGGTGGCGACGTACTTGGGCACGCCGTTGACGACTTCGAGCACCACGGCGTCCTTCGTGGGATTGCGATTCTCATCGATGGAGATGTTGCCGGTGACGCCCGGGAAATTCTTCGTGGCTGCGATGGCGGCGGCGAGATCCTTGCCCGAGAGCGAAGGCGCTCGCTTCATGGCGTCGAAGAGCAGGCGAGCCGCGTCGTAGCCGAGGGCGGCAAGACCGTCGGGAATCTTGCCGAAACGCTCTTCGTACTTGTGCACGAATTCCTGCACTTCCGGCCGGGTGTCCTCGTGCGAGTAATGGTTGCTGAAGTAGCATCCGTTGAGCGCGTCGCCTGCGTTCTTGAGTTCCTCGGAATCCCAGCCGTCACCGCCGATGAGCGGCAGATCCATGCCGAGGCGGCGAGCCTGGCGGGCGATGTTGACGACCTCGGTGTAATAGCCGGGCACGTAAATGAACTCGGCGTTCGCTTCGCGGATGGCGGTGAGCTGCGCGGAGAAGTCGTTGTCGCCATCGCCGTAGGCCTGCTCGGTGACGATCGTGCCGCCCATCTGGGTGAAGGATTCTTTGAAGTTGTCGTTGAGGCCGGCGGAGTAGGCCTGCGCGCGGTTGAAGAGCGTGGCGGCGCGGGTGAGCTTGAGATTCTCGCGCGCGAACTTGGCCCCGACGTAGCCCTGGAATGGATCGATGAAGCACACGCGGAAGATCATGTCGCCGATCGCGGTGACGTCCGGGTTCGTGCTCGACGGGCTGATCATGGGCACGCCCAACCGCTGCGCGATGGGGCCGCCGGCGAGACTGCGCGAGCTCGCCACTTCGCCGAGCACCGCGACGACGTGATCCTGTTGAATGAGCCGCGTGACGGCGGTGACGGATTCCTGCGCCTTGCCCTGGTTGTCGTAGGTGATGAGGCGAATCTTCTTGCCGTTCAGACCGCCCGCGGCGTTGAACTCATCCACGGCAAGCTTGATGCCGTTGTCGGTGGAGACGCCGAACGTGGCTTCGGAACCGGTGAGCGAGGCGTAGTGGCCGACGGGGATTTCGTTGCCGCTCGCGCCGGCGCCGTCGCTGCCATTGCCGCCGCCGCTGTTGCCGGAGTTGTTGCATCCTGCGAGCCACGCGACGGAGGCGAGGATCGCGGCAAGACCAGTGAGCGTTGTCGTCCAGGAACGTCGTAGCATCGAAAAACCTCGCTGTAGGCGATGAATGTGGGAGTGCGTTCGTCGCATGAGCCGAGCGGGCCATCAGAATACCGCAATCACTCGCGGGCGGCACGAGGATTGGCGGGATGACTCGGTCTGAACCCTCACCCCGGCCATTTCCCTCGGGGATCGTCAAGCCGCTTGCGGCTTCGCAACGGTAGTCCTTTCGTGAAGTTCGCGCCGCGAATTGAAGGAATCACTTCGGCGCGGGATGCTGGCGGTGGTCCTTTGTGGAGGCCGCCATGGTTCGCAATGTCGTTATTTTCGCCGTGCTCATGTCGCTGTGGTCGGAGGCACTTGTTGCAGCGCCGGCGCCGGAGTTGACGCCTGCGGAACGCGCTGCCGGCTGGATGGTGCTGGACACTGATCCATCGGCGTGGCGCGGCTACCGGCAGGACGGCGTGCCCGCGAACTGGACGTTCCAGCCGAACGGCGGACTCGCCACCTCCGGCGACGGGGCCGATCTCATCACCCGCGAGCAGTTCGGCGATTTCGAACTTTCGCTCGAATGGAAAAGCCCCGAGAAAGGCAACAGCGGCATCATCTACCGCGTGACCGAAGATTTTGACGCCACGTGGATGAGCGGGCCGGAGTATCAGATTCTCGATGACGCATCGTGGGACGCGGCGGCGGATGACATCGGTTCAAGCGGCGCGCTGTACGGCATTGTGCGGCCGAGCGCGGAGAAGACGCTCAAACCAGCGGGCGAGTGGAATCACGCGCGCATTCGTCTGAAGGACGGCAAAGTTCAGCACTGGCTCAACGGCGCGAAGATGCTCGAATGCAACATCGGCGACGGCGTTTGGGCGAAGAACGTGCTTGGCAGCAAGTTCAGCAACTTCAAGAACTTCGGCAGAAGCGAGCGCGGCCACATCGCGCTGCAGTCGCATGGCAGCGCCATGGAGTTCCGCAACATTCGCGTGCGGCATCTCGACAAGCCGATGCCCGGCGAAGTGGCGCTGTTCAACGGAAAGGATTTCGCGGGCTGGACGTTCATTGCGGATGGATCGCCTGCGGAATCAGCGTGGTCGGTGGAAGATGGCGTGCTGATGACGGACGGCGAGCCGGTGGGTTTTCTCCGCACGAACGAGCGGTTCACGAACTATGTGCTCAAGGTGGAATGGCGCTTCAACCCCGTGACAAAGGAGCCGGGGAACAGCGGCGTTCTGCTGCGCGTGCTGGAAGACAAGGTCTGGCCCAAGAGCATTGAAGCCCAGCTTTTGAGCGAGCATGCGGGCGACATTTTGACCATCGGCGACTTCGCGCTGTCGCCCGATCCCTCGCGCACCAACGGCCGCTTCACGGCCCACTCCAAGATGGCGGAGCGGCCGGTCGGCGAGTGGAACGAGTACGAGATCATCTGCGACGGCGAACAGCTGACGATCATCGTCAACGGCGAGACGGTGAATGTCGCACGCGGCGCGGAAGTGGCGGCGGGTTTCATCGCGCTGCAATCCGAAGGCGCGGAGATCCACTTTCGCAACGTACGATTGGCGCCGATCGAGTGAACGCTATTGCCTGTTCATTCCTCGCTGACTGCTGACAGTTGATCGCTCAAAACAGCATGCCGTCGTCGTTCTCGGTTTCCGGCAATGCGGGCACGGGTTCGAGCAGGCTGGCGTCCGTGTGGCGCGGCGAGTTGACGCGGTCGCTCACCGGGTGGCGCGCGAACCACTCCGCCGGCGCCGGTTTGAGCAGCGATCGCAGCGTTTCGTGGTCGCTGTTCGGTGAAAGCCATGTGTCGATGTCGCGCTCGCGCAGCACCACGGGCATGCGATTGTGCAAGTCCGCCACCGCGTCATTGGCTTCGGTGGTCACGATGGCGCATGTTTCAATGCACTCGCCGGTGTCCTTGTTCACCCACTGCTCCCACAGGCCGGCGAAGAACATGAGCGAGCCGTCGGCAAGGTAGATGTAATACGGCTGCTTGCGCTTGCCGGCGAGTTTTTTCCATTCATAGAACCCGTCGGCCGGGATGACGCAGCGGCGGGACTTGAACGCTTGGCGGAAGGCGGGTTTTTCGGCGACGGTTTCGCCGCGAGCGTTGATGAGCGTGGAGCCGATGGCGGGATCCTTCGCCCACGACGGGATGAGGCCCCAGCGCATTGGCACGAGTTCGCGCTGATTAGGCGCACCGTCGGCGGCGCGGGCCACGGGCACGATCTGCGTGGGCGCGATGTTGTATCGCGGCTTGTCCAGCTCGTAGCGGAGGAAAAGCTGCTTGAGCGCCGCGACGAGGGCGTGCTGGCTGACTTTGAGCGCGAAGCGTCCACACATGTGGGAGAAGCATAGCTCGCGCTGCGCGGCCTTTCGCTGCGCTTCAGGCCACGGCGCCCAAGGCAATGCGAGGGCGATCCGCAAAGACGTTCCTCACATGCGAGACGCCTGTGCCACCGCCACAGCAACAACGCGCTCGGAGCACGGAGCGCGTTGCTGCAAAATGTGGAGGAGATTTCGCCGAAGGTAGCGAAGCTTCAGCGGCAAAGGTTGTGGAGGGGCGAGTCGGCGCCGATGTCGAAGAAAGAAGAAATCGGGCGGCGCCTGCTCGTTCGGGGGTGGAAGAAACAGGTTGCCGCCCGGTGTTCAGGAGCGACGACGATTACTCGTTGCGATCGCGATCCTGCCGCTCTTCCTGACGACCGCGGCCCTGGCCCGGCTGGTTGGACTGGTTGCGATCCTCATCTTCCTTACGCATGGGATTGCCCTGGCCTTCCCGCTGGCCAGCGCCCTGCATGCCGGCGCCCTGCTGGTTTTCCTGTCCCGGGTTGCGATTGCCCTGCTGGCCGCCCTGCGGGTTGTTGCCTTGCTGGCGATCTCTTTGCTGCTGTTGCTGCTGCCGCGATGCATCGTGCTGCTGAGCCATTGGATGGAACTCCTGGTTGGTTTTTTGTGCTCGCCGTTCGCTTCAACATGAGTCGCCGGCGAGTTACTCAACCATGACCGCATGGAGCGCGCTGCGCATGAAACGGGCAGTAAATTGCGGTTCATATGGGGCGTTCCGCGCGCGACATCATTTGCGAGCGTGCTTACAAACAGGCGCGGCCGGCGCAAAAACGCTTTTCGCTCCTGCAGCCTGGCGCTGTGTGAAGCGCCAGGCTGCTCGGAGCGTGATTCATCGAATCTTGGCTGGAATGAAGTTCCGGCGATCGCGCGAAGGGATTAGTGCGTGCGCGAGGATGGGCCGCGATCGACACGCCGCTCCCCTTTGCGCTCCTCGGGCGGCTTCACGGCCTTGGGCGTGGCGCTGGCGCGATCGTGATCGACCGGCTTCTGCGCTTCCGCTTCGTTCGTGAAGTGGCCCTCGGCGTCGCGGCGGACGAAACGTTCCTCGCCCTTCGGCTTGACGCGTTCGCGGCTGTTGTCGTCCTGCTCGTTCGGCATCACTCGTTGTCCTCGCCATCCATCATCTTGCCGTTCTTCGCGGCGCTGTTGAGCGACATGGCGATCTGCGAGAGCTTTTCATCGGCCTCGACTTCTTCGTCGAGCGTTTCCTGCAGCAGTTCAGCGATGCGCGACAGGCCGAGCGTTTCGGCATGCGAGCGGCACGTGCCGTAGGCGCTGATCTCGTAATGCTCCACCTTCTGGGCCGCGCCGATGATGGCGGCGTCCACCGCGTCGGGGTCGCTTTCCTCGCTGACATCAAGGATTTCCTTGCCTTCTTCGACGAGGCCCTTCATGCCGTGGCACGTGATGCCGCGGGCCGCCATGTCGAGCTCATCAAAGATCGTCTCGAGGCGCTCCACCTGGCCCTTCGTGATTTCCAGATGCTCCTGAATGGCGTCCTGGAGTTCCGGCGCGTGGGCGCCCTTCGCCATGCGGGGCAGCGCGGCGACGAGCTGCTTCTCGGCGTGATACAGGTCGCGAAGCTCGTGGGTGAGCACGTCCTGCAGATCGTTGAGTTTCATTGGTGTCGTCCTTTGTTTGTCATGGCTGTCGGAGTTTTGAATATGCGCCGCGCCGCTCGCCGCGGCGCTGGCCCTGGAAGATTTTTCGTTGACCACGCGCGCTGACCAGACTTTGGCAGCGCGAGCGTTGCGAATGTCGTACGTGTTGGCGACTGCTTGCGAAAAAAGGCGGCGCGCGGCCAGCGACCGGCGCGCCCCTTCAGGCGACATCAGCGATTGGAATTGCCCGAGCTGCGCTGGCCGCGCGAGCTGCCGCTGTTGCCTTTGTTCGTCCGGTTGGATCCGCCGCGATTCGAACCGCCGCTCTTGGACTTGCTGCTGGAACGGCCGGAATTGGAACCACCTTGATTCTGTGGCATGACATTCGCTCCTTCGGTGTTGGAAGTCACGGGCCGCGCGGCCCGTTCGCAAGGAGCTTGGGGAGCAGGAGTGACGTGTCGCTGAATGCGATGTAAAAAGCGATTCACCGAGCGCGCGGCGCGACGCTCGCACCATCGCTCACTTGATCGCTCGGATACAGAATCACGCGCTCGCCTGCGGAGAGGCCGGAAACCACCTGCGCTTCCGTGCCGCTGCGTCGACCGAGCGTCACGTCGCGCCGCCGCGCTTTGCCGTCCTCCACCACGTACACCGCCCACGACTCCGCATGCCGGAACAGCGCGCCCGTCGGCACCTTGAGCACATCCGGCTCGGACCACACGAGAATCCGCGCCTCGATGCGGTAGGCGTCGCCAAGACCGGAATGCGACGCTGCCGGGTCGCCATCGCCTTCGCCATCGCCTTCGTCATTGCCTGGAGCGGGCAGGTCGGTGAAATCGACGATGACGTTGACGCGCTGCTCCTCCACGCCGAGCGCCGAGATCTTGAGGAACGCCGCGGGCTCGATGACGCGCACGCGGCCGTGCAGCGGTTGATCGCCGCCCCACTGCTCAATGATCACCGGCGCGCCGGGGCGAATGGCGACGGCATCGCGCGAAAGCACATCCACGACGATCTCAAGATCCGAGGGATCGCCCACTTCAATAAGCGGCGTGCCGGGCTGCACCACCGCGGCGCTTTCCTGCAACACCCGAAGCACGCGGCCGCTCACCGGGGCGTGAATCTCAAAGCGGACGTCCGGCTGCTCCTCGTCGGCGTGCATCAACGCCGCCTTGGCGAGTTCGACTTCAAACGTGGCGATGTCGCGCGCGAATTCGGCGGCGCGAAGCTCCTGGCGGCGCATCATCTCGGCGGCGACCGCCTGCTCCAGTTCCTTCTCGGTGGCGGCTTGGCGCTCGGCGGCGGCGCGAACGCGCGCGAGTTCGCTTTGCGCGAGTTCGTATGCAGCGCTGGTGGCGGCGACCTCGGCGCGAGCACGATCGAGCGCCGCCTCCGCAGCCCTGATGCGTGCTTCCGCCTCGGCACGCGTGCGAGGGTCGAGCAGCGAAGGCGGCGTGGCGTAGATCGCAGCAAGCACTGTTTCGCCCGCCGTCACTGGATCGCCTTCCTTCAGGGTGACGCGCGCCATGCGCCCGGCGAGCGGCGCGGACACGACATACTTCTCCTTGATGCGCGTCACGCCGTCTTCGTCCACCGTCACTTCCAGCGGGCCGCGCACCACCTCCGCCATGTCCACATTCACCGGCCGCGGCCAGAGCGCGTAGACGATGAAGCCAAGCAGCGCGGCAGCAACCAGAGCAACAGGCAGGCGTCGCAACAGCGTTGTCACGGCAGGGTCATGCTTTCGTCTTGAGCACTTCGATCAGGTCGAGCCTATCCACGCCACGGCGAACGATCATGCCGGAAACAAACGCCGCGAGCAAGACGACCCCGATCGCGAAGCCGTACGTGCTGGCGTGAATCTCGAAGGGAATGCGCACCGTTTCGCCGCCCAGCGTGGACACCAGGATGAACGCCAGCGTTCGGCCGAGGAGCAACCCCAGCGGAATGGCGGCCACCGTGAGCACGCCGAGCTCGCTCAAGAGGATGACGGAGCACTCCACGCGCGTAAAACCGAGCACGCGCATGGTGGCCAGTTCGTGAGCGCGTTCCGCCAGCGCGATGCGAGCGCTGTTGAAGATCACGCCAAAGGCAATGATGGTGGCGAAGATCGTATTGAACAGGCGCATGCGCAGAATGTTCTCGGCGATTGTGTCCTTGAATGATTCGAGGGCGGCTTGCTTCACCGTCACCGTCGCCACGGCGGGCGTGGTCTTGAGCAAGTGATACAGCACGGGCAGCGCGGCTTCATCGACGTCGAAATACGCCCCGGAGACGACATCGCCCTCGCGCATGAGGCGGTGCAGCGCCCGCGCGTCCATGTACGCCGCCGTGCCGATATACGTGCTCACCACGGCCGTCACGGGAACCTCCGTCACGGGACGCTGGCCGGTGAGAATCTCCACCGTCACCACGTCGCCCGCCTGCACGTCCAGCACGTCGGCGAGGATGTCGCTCAAGAGCAGGCCTTCCGTCGGCACTTCCACCGGCACGCTGTTCTCATCGACAACGCGGTTGAGCTGCGGGTTCTGCTGCACGCCGATGATGCCCTGCAACCGTGAAATCGGCCCCGCGCGAATTCTCGCCGGCACAGCGCGGAACGGCTCGCTCACCAGCACGCCCGGCAGGCGCTCGAAGTCGAACGCGGCTTCCGGCGAGGCGGATTCAAACAGCGTCACCGTGATGTCCTGCCGCTGCGTGACGGAGAACATGAACTCAATCAGGTGATCGAGCGCGCCGTGCATGAAGCTGCCGACGATGAGCACGGCGATCGACAGACTGATGCCGAAGCTGGTCATCAGCGCACGCATCGGCCGGCGCTCGATATGGCGAAGCACCATGCGGCCGACGGGCGTGAGCAGGCGCTGCACGCGCAGGCGCTCGACGATGCTGGCTCGATAATCAGGCGGCGCTTCCGGGCGCATGGCTTCCGCGGGAGGCAGGTTCGCCGCCATTCGCACCGCGGCCAGCGTGCCGACGACCGCGGCGCCGCCCGCGATCGAAAGCGCCATCAGCACGGCCCGTTCATCGAGCGCGAAGTCAAAGACGGGAAAGCGGAAGAAGCGCGCGTACATCCGCGTCATTTCGCCGCCGAGCAACCAGCCGGCCGTCACGCCCATCGCGCTGCCCACCGCGGTCGTCACCAGCGCCATGCCGAGATAATGCATCGCGATCGCGCCGCGGCCGTATCCAAACGCCTTGAGCGCCGCCACCTGCTCGCGCTGGGTGCGCACCACGCGCGAAAAGATGATGTTCAGAATGAACGCCGTGGCGGAGAGGAAGATCGACGGCGGCAGGATGGACATCGCGCGCAGCTGGTCCAGTTCGTTGCTCAAGAACTTGTGCGAAAGCTGTTCGCTGCGGCCGTACGCGCCCTCGCCTCCATACGGCGCGGTCAGTCGATCCAGCCGCGCGAGCACATCGCTCTCGTTGGCATGCGGCGTGAGGACGATGGCGAGATCGTTGAACGCGCCGTCGAGGTCGAACGCCGGGGCGAGTTCGTGGTTGTTCATCCAGAATACGCCGAAGTGCTTGTCGTCCGGCAGCGCTTCGCCCGGCCGCACCTGGTAGATGTACTCCGGCGAGAGCGCGACGCCCACAATGCGCAGCTCTTCCAGTGTGCCGTTGATGACGGCGCGAATGGTCGTGCCGAGCGTGAAGCCGTGCGCTTCCACAAACGCCTCGCTGGCCACGACTTCGTTGCCGCGCCCGCGTTCGGGCAGACGGCCGCGGCGAAGATGAAGCTCCGAAACGCCGAACGGCGCGCGATCCGGAATGGAAATGATGCGGCCCACCGCCGGCTCGGCAAGACCTTCGACATCCAGGTTCACTTCCACGACGACGCGCGGCTGCACACGCGCCACACCGGGAATCTGCTCGATCCGGTCCACCAGCGCCATCGGCGCCCGTTTGACATGCGTGAAGACATGCGGAAAGCGGTAACGCTCGTAGTACTGCTGCTGCGCCGCCTGGAGCGATGAAAGCGTGCTCAACGACATCGTGAGCGTCGCGACGCCGCATGACATCACCAGCGCAGCGGCGAGAAGCTGCGCCCACAGTCGCCGAACGTCGCGGAGCAGCTTGCGGTTGAGTGCTCTCATTCATCACCACGTGAGCGTCTTGGGGCTCGCTTTGCTGGCGTTGCGCTCGGCGCTTGTGATGGCGCCGTTGGAGAGGTGGATGACGCGGTCAGCGATTGAGGCGATGACGGCGTTGTGCGTGATGACGACGGTCGCGGTGCCCAGCTCGCGGTTGACGCGTTCGAGCGCCTCGAGCACGAGCACGCCGGTGTTCACATCCAGCGCGCCGGTCGGTTCGTCGCAGAGCAGCACGTCCGGCCGCTTGGCGATGGCGCGGGCAATGGCGACGCGCTGCTGCTCGCCGCCGGAGAGCTGCGAGGGAAAATGGTTCGCGCGCGATTTGAGGCCCACGATCTCCAGCGCATCGCGAGGCGGCAGCGGGTTCCTGGCGATGTCCGTCACGAGCGCGACGTTTTCCGCCGCGGTGAGGCTGGGAATCAGGTTGTAGAACTGGAACACGAAGCCGACGTGGTCGCGGCGATAGTTCGTGAGCGCGCGTTCGTCCCATCGCGTGAGATCCTGATCGAGATAGCGCACCGTGCCAGCCGTGGGCACGTCGAGCCCGCCGAGAATGTTGAGCAGCGTGCTCTTGCCGCTGCCGCTGGGGCCGAGCAGCACGACGAATTCGCCGGCGTAAAGATCGAGGTCGATGCCGCGCAGCGCGTGCACCTCGACATCACCCATGTGATAGACCTTGGTCACGCCGCGTGCCTGATAGACCACGCGCTGCAAGGCTGGGGCTTTCGCGTCGGGCACTGGGCTATTCTCGCAGCGCGGCGCGTTCCCGCAACTTCGCGCGGCGGGCGTCAATCCACCAGCAATGTGCCGCTGACCGGGCCGGCCTGCACGAAATCGCCTGCAACAAGCGACGGAAAGGCATCGGGCATGGGCTGACCTTCGTCGGGGTGATCGATAAATTCAGCTGTGCGAAGCTCGAACTTGCCGGCGCCAAACACGTTCGTCGTGATCTGTCCGACGACGAGACCGTTGACGCCGACGTCGAATGTCGAGTTGGGTGTGGCGTTCTGGATCAGCACGAGGAAGCGGCGTTCGAGCGCTCCCTGCTTGATGCGCTCGCGGTACACAGCCGAACCAATCGTGGCGACGCCGCTGAACAGATCCGCGTGCAAGCGGTACTTCGAACTCACGAGGTGTTCGTTGCCGGGGCGAGTGAATTCGCGGTCGAAGAAGATGCCGCTCAACGGGCCGACGGTGGCGACGTCTTCATCGATGACGATGGGGAAATTGATGGGCATGGGCGCCGCGTCCTGCGGGTCTTCGATGAAGACAGGCGTGAGCATGGTGAACTCGCCTTTGCCGAGGGCATCAAGTTGCATGACGCCGGCGACGTAGTTGCCCACCGCGACGACGAGGAACTGGCCGGGCGTGCCGTTGTCGATGACAACGCGGAAGCGGCGCTCCATGACGCCGTCACGCGGCCGCTCACGGTAGGTGACCTTGCCGGTGATGGCTGGCGAGCCGAAGAGCGTGGCCAGCATTTTGAATTCCGCTCCGCCCGCGGCTCCGTCATCGGCTGCAGCGGATCGCGGTACGGCGCGGCCGGCAACCGCGGCGAGGATGATCACCAAGCCGACCGCAAGCACCGTTCGCCAACGTGCCATGACATCACTCCTGTTCAACGGCGCGGGCGCACACGCCCTCTCGTTGAATATGCCATGATTCGCTGGCAGTTCGGAATGAAAGCGTTTTTGGCTGCGGAACGGGGGCGCGGGGATGGGAAGTGAGCAGCAAGTACGCAAAGGTAGCGCAAGCGGACGGGCGCCATGCCAATGGTCCTGTTGTGAATTCAGTGAGCCGCAGCCCGGCCGGCTGTTCGGAAGGAAAGGACGCGCCCGTGCGGCACGAAATGCCCTCTCAAGGACTCGAACCTTGGACCCGCTGATTAAGAGTCAACCGGCGCTTGCGGAATCCATCGAGAAAGACGCACAATCGGCTGAATGCGCAGCGCATGGCGCAGCGCGCAGCGCAGCAATGGACCCCGAATTGCAGGCGGTGATTGACCGCTGGCCGCACCTGCCGCCGGCCATCCGTGCGGGCATCGTGGCGATGGTGAACGCGGCAGGCAATGCGCCGCCCGGCGTGTGAGTATTCAGTCTGGCAGGCGGATGGGCGACGCTGCGAGCCGCATAGACCATCGGGCGAAAAGGACCCGGCCGGCTAGGGCACGGCGGCGACGTGCAGGCGAAGGCCCCCATGGCCCGTCGCGGGCCGCACCAATCCATGAGGCGCGAGCCGTCGCCAAACCGGCTCGCCGGCGAACGCGTGGCGGGCCGCGCACGCGATCCTACGTCGCTGATTGGCTCGCCTGCCGGCGCTGGCTGGCGCTCCCCTGCTGCGCCCTACCATGCCGCGCGGAGGGAAGGCCCATGCTCACCGAAACGGACCTGGCGACAATGCGCGCCAACGTGGCATCATGGAAGCGACGGGCAATCGCCGGCCCCGTCGCGCGCGTCACGTTTGACGATGGACCGCTCGCGGGAGTCGAAACACTGCTCCCCGCATCGGCGACGCGCGCCGCATACGTTGCCGGCGTCGTGCTCACTCAAACCGGCGTGGTGCAAGCGCTCTATCGGCCGATGGCAGCGGACCCGCACCGGCTCGCGTTTTGAAACGCGACGCCCAAGGGCGCACACTTTCTCACGAATCGAGCCGAGCCGGGGGGGGCGGCTTTGGGTCCTCCCTGCGATCGGCGCGCATACACCACACGCGGCAACCCCATTTTGCGTGGAAGCCTGCCGAAATCCTTTTGAGCGAACGCCGGCGGCTCGGGCGCTGAAATCACAAGCCTGTCAATTGCGCCCATCGCGGACTCGCTGATGCGATAATGCACGCACCGGCAACGGCGGATTGATCCCCCGCTTGGCGGGTGACCGCGAAGCGGGCGATCCCCTTCCCTGCTTCGCGTCACCCATCCGGCCGGTAAAAGGGGAACTGATGCCATCGAAGTTGAATGGCGTTGACCGCGACCCATTGCGACTTGCCTTGCAGGCTCGCGAGCTTGCCAAGCGGTACAGAGAACTTCCGATCATTGCAGGGCGCGAATCCACGCGAGCTGAAGCGGCCCGCGCGATGCAATGCGACAAAGACGCTGGCACGCTGCTCGCCGCAATGGCAGAACTCGGCTTTCTGAATGAGTATCCGACTGAAGTCGCGTGGCTGCAATGGGCGACCGCTGGGGCGGATGCCCCAGAACCGGTGCCACCAAACCTTGTGCGCGACCCCGTAAACGTGTTCTTTCGCCTGCGCGATGGCATCTTGTCGCACCCAACGTATCTAGCGGAAATTGCGCTGGCCGAAGATGGGACCGATTTCATCCCGCTGCATCAAGAAAGCGAGTATCGCAAGTCGGCTAGTTTCTGCGAATGGATGGCGGCACACTTCGAACGCAACTCGCCGGGGATCGCGCGAGAGAGTGTCGGCGGCATAGCGCACACGGCAGCAAGCATGGTGATGCCTGCGCCCGATGGTGGAGTTGGCGCAATTGCCATATACGCGGACGGCAGCACGCAGCCGGCGAAACATGCGGTCAAGGAAGCCAACGCTGGCCCCGCTCACGTCGTGCCAACGTCGAATGACTTATTGATTCTCAAGGCGCTGGGGAAGTCGCCTTCGACGCTGAAAAGAGTCGATATCCAATCCGCTACAAGACTGTCGTCTGGCACAGTGCAGAAGTGCCTTCAAAACTTGGAAAAGAGGGGGCTTGTCCATCGACCGCATGGTCAACGGCGCGGATGGGCACTCACCGACGCGGGCGAGCGCCTCTTGGCGTCAGCTACGAATTGACCAAAGATTGCGCGCTGATTGACCGTTAATTACGCGCAATGAATCGCACTGTGGTCCACCATGGGCCGCATGCGTGACGAATCCACACCAAAGTTGATGTGCATCGGACCGATGGCACGCAGGCTTGGGGTCCCCGTGCGATGGCTTCGCGCTGAAGCCGACGCCGGTCGCATACCGCACCTGCGAGCCGAGAACGTCCTGCTGTTCGATCCGAACGCCGTCGAACGCGAATTGCGCAAGCGTGCCGCCGGCGTCTTCAGCCAAAAGGGGGCTGCGCGATGATTGCGTCGAAAGCGACCGATCCGCGTTGGGCGGAAGCGCAGTTGCTCACGGTGCGCGAAGTCGCCGAGCTGCTGCGTGTGCATCCGCGATCCGTCTGGCGGGCGGCGTCTGCCGGCGACATTCCCAAGCCGATCCGCATTGGGCCGAAGGTGGTCCGCTGGCGGCTTGCCGACCTTGTGGCGCACATCGAGGGGGCGAAGCCATGATTGCCTGTTCCAAAAACGAGCGGCCCCGCTGGCACGCGGGGCGGCGCTCAAGCGAATCTGTGCAACCCCATTTTACCGAACGCGAGCGATGTTGGAAGCGCGCCATGGCACGATTCCATCGCGATCAGTGTCGCCGGGACCTTCACACGATTGCCATCGCGCTGCAACGCAACGCCGGCATGGAAGGCGGTGCGCAATGACGAATGAACATTGGCGACAAGTGACGAAGGCAGCGCCTTGCCCGATTTGCGGCAAGCCGCACTGGTGCGGACGATCGGACGATGGCGCGGCTCGGTGCATGCGCTCCGCTGATCCGCGACCGGGCTGGCGCGTTGTGAAGCGCTGCGATGACGGCGGGACCGTCTATCGACCTGACGGCCAGCCAATGCCGACGCAACGGCGCAAGGCCAGCGGCAGCGCGAAGCCGACGCCGGCGAAACGGTGGCCGACGCTGGATGAAGCGATCGCGGCGGCTGCGCGTTCGGCTGGCGGCGAGCACGTCGCAACTTGGACCTACCGCGACGGCAGCGACACCCGCGACCTGATGCACGTCGCACGGTTCAACCTGCCGGACGGCTCCAAGCAGTTTCGGCCGATTCATCACGATGGCGGGGGATTCGTGCTGGGCGATCCACCTGGGCTGCTGCCGCTGTACCGCCTGCCGGAGCTGCAAGGCGCTTCGCGCGTGTATGTCTGCGAAGGCGAAAAAGCAGCGGATGCGGCGCACTCCATCGGATTGATCGCGACCGCATCGGCGCACGGCTCGAAGAGCGCCGCGAAAGCCGACTGGCAACCGCTGGCAGGCAAGGACGTAGTGATTCTGCCTGATGCGGATGAAGCCGGCGAGCACTACGCGGAAAGCGTTGCAGCCATTCTGCATCGTCTTGGCTGTGCGGTGCGCATCGTGCGCCTGCCTGACCTGACGCCGGGCAGTGGCGAGGATATCGCCGACTACATTGCGGCGCGGGAGTGCGTCGAATCGGAAACGATCCGATCGCAGATTGAGACGCTGGCGGCGAGTGCGCCGACCTGGCAACCGCCAGCAGACGAAGGCGGCGGCGCGTGCGTGCCGATCATCGTGAGGCTGGCCGACGTGAAGCCGGAGCCGCTACGTTGGCTGTGGCCTGGCCGAATTGCGCTGGGCAAGCTGACGATGCTCGCCGGCGATCCGGGGCTGGGGAAATCGTCTCTGACCATTGATATCGCAGCGCGGCTGTCGCGAGAGACGCCGTGGCCTGATGCGACAAGCGAGCACAATTCAGCGGGCGGTACGGTACTGCTCACTGCCGAAGATGATCTTGCTGACACGATTCGGCCGCGACTCGATGCGGCCGGCGCAGACGTGTCGCGCATCATCGCAATGCAAGCGGTGCGACATGGCAACGGCGCGGCGCGCATGTTCAATCTGGCCTTGGACCTGCCGGCGCTCGATGCAGCCATCCGGCAATGCGATGGCTGCCGACTGGTGGTGATTGATCCGATCACGGCATACATGGGCAAAACCGACTCGCACAAGAACGCTGACGTGCGAGCCTTGCTGGCCCCGTTGGGGGAGCTGGCCGCAAAGCATCGTGTTGCGATTGTCGGCGTTTCGCACCTGAACAAGGGCGGAGCCGGGTCGGCCATGTATCGCACGATGGGCAGTCTGGCATTTGTCGCGGCAGCGCGTGCGGCTTGGGTCGTGGCATGCGATCGGGACGATCACACCCGCCGGCTGTTGCTGCCCGTGAAGAACAATCTGGCTCCCAATACGGGCGGGCTGGCGTTCACGCTGCGCCAAGCCGAGAACGGCATGCCGACGCTGGCATGGGACGCCCGGCCGGTGAACGTATCGGCGGACGAAGTGCTCGCGTTGCAAGGGCACGACGAAGAGCGCAGCGCACGCGAGGAAGCGGCGGAGTGGCTGCGCGAACTGCTGGCCGGTGGCCCGGTGAAATCGACCGACGCGCAGAAGCAAGCGCGAGAGGCCGGCATCAAAGAAAGCACGTTGAATCGAGCGAAGCGCGTCACCGGCGTCGTGACGAAGCGCGATGGCTTCGGCCCCGGTTCGACCTGGTACTGGATGCTGCCGGACCATAGATGGCCAGCCGGCCCCATAGATTGCCAGCAAAGGGACGTGACAATCTATGGGGAGCGTGACAATCTATGGCGCGATGAAGGGGACGCGGCGTGACGACGCCGACCCCAACAAAGCCACCAACTTGGACGCTCACCTTGCGACCCGAACCGGCGGGAGCCGACCGATTCGGACGCGAGCCGGCGATCCGCCTGCGCCTGCTTCTCAAGACCTGCCTGCGGCTTTACGGGCTGCGATGCACGGCCATCGAACCCGCCGGCGGTGCTAACAATTCATCCGCCAATACTTGCAATACTCAAAGCAATGGAGTAGAGTCGTGAGCATGGCATCGGTGACAGACACGCTGCGCAAGGCAGTCGAAACGTGCGGGCAGACGCGATATGCGATCAGCAAAGCGACCGGCATCCCGCAAGCTGTGCTGTCGCGATTCGTCGCCAGCGGGCACGGACTGCGATCAGCAAACATCGACAAGCTGTGCGAGTACCTGGGACTTGAATTGCGCCCGAAGCGCCGGGCGCGGAAGGCACGCTAACCATGGCAAGTGTGTTCAAGCGTGGCGGACGAAGCAACCGGAACGGGTGGTATTACGCGGCGTACACCGATCACGCCGGCAGGCGGCAAACTCGATGCACGCGCACGTCGGATATGGCTGTCGCGCAGCGCATCGCGAAGCAATGGGAAGCCGCCGCCGCACTTCGGCGCGAAGGCGTGATTGATGCGGCGCTGGAAGCGATCGCCGATCAATCGCAGCGCACCATTGAATCGCACCTTGCCGACTACGAAGCGAAGATGCAGGCGGCGGATCGCAGCGAGAAACACATTGCTTCCACCGTGCGCTACATCCGCGAACTCGCCAATGCGGCGGAATGGCGCACGGCAGCGGATATCACGGCTGACGGCGCGGCACGCTATGCGAGTAACCTGCGCGAGCAAGGCCAATCGGCTCGCACGATTCAAGCGATGCTCACGGCAGCCAAGGGATTCACGCGATGGCTGACCGTAAATTGCAAGCTGCCGCGCGATCCGCTGGCATCCGTCGCCAAGCCGAATCCGAAGGCGGATCGCAAGCGACGCCGGCGAATGCTGCTACCCGATGAATGGGGCTGGCTGCTGGACACGGTGATAAGCCGGCAGATTGAGCGCTACGGCATGCCGGCGACCGAGCGCGCGCTGCTGTATGCGACCGCGATCCAGACCGGCTTGCGCGCATCCGAGCTGCGCAGTCTGACGCGCGCCCGGCTGTTTCTCGACAGCGATCAGCCGTTTATCACTTGCTCCGCCGGCTCGACAAAGAATCGCAAGCCGGCGCGGCAATTCATCCAACTGTCGCTTGCGGACCAGTTGCGCGAGCATGTTGCCACCAAGGCCATGGCTGCGCCATTGTTCAACATGCCCGCCGACTGGCAGGTGGCCGACATGCTTCGCGATGACCTCGCGGACGCGCGTGCGGCGTGGCTGCAATCAACCGCGAGCGACCCGGCGGAACACGCTAGGCGAAGCCAGAGCGACTTTCTGAAGGCGATCAATCACGACGGCGAGGCGCTCGACTTCCATGCACTGCGGCACACCTGCGGCGCGTGGCTGGCCATCGCCGGCATTCATCCGAACGCCATCAAGGCGGTGATGCGCCATTCATCTATCACGCTGACGATGGACACCTACGGACACCTGCTGCCGGGACAGGAAGCGGCGACCGTCGCGGAGCTTGCCGCCATCATGCCCGACGCCATGCAGGCGACCGGTACGGCCGACGCACGCGGCGAAAGCGCGCAGCGCCTGGCGCAGCGCGCAGAACGCCCGACATGCCAACCGCTGGCATCGACGGCCATCGCCGGACGAATCGGTGATGAAACTGAGAGTCGCCAAAAACCCAGGAAATTGAGCCATTCTGGCGCGTCTGGACATCGCATGGCACGCAATGTCGCGAATGCCCTCTCAAGGACTCGAACCTTGGACCCGCTGATTAAGAGTCAGCTGCTCTACCAACTGAGCTAAGAGGGCTTGGGCGGGAGTGTAGCACCCTCGGAAATGGCGTTCAACACGTCGCGGCGCGTCGTTGGTTGCCGGCTGGCGCACGGCACAGTCGCGGGCGCGGCCGGCGTTACGGCCCCCACTGGCCTGCGTAGTCGGTGGAGTACGGCGAGCCGTCGCGAGCTGCGAGTTGGAACCGTCGCTTGGCGATCTGCTTGAGGTGCAGGTGATCGTGCGCCGCCCACGATGCGAGCAGGTCGCCGGCCGGGCAGTCGCGCTTCGGGTGTCGATACGTTTTCGACCAGTCGGGGTTCGCCAGCGACTTCAGCCACGCGACGGTTCTTTGCCGCTCGCTGACGAACTGCTGGATGGACGCGCGGAAGTCGGCCTCGTTGTACTTGCGGTCGATGGCGGCCTGCTCGGGATTGATCTTGGCCCACTCCGCGGTGGGATCGCGCAGCGTGGACTCGAGGCGAGCGCGAAAGTCTTCCACTTCCTCATCGATGAGATGGCGCACGACTTCGAGAATCGACCACGCATTGTCCGGCGGCTTCCACCGCGCGTCGCTGTCGGTCACGCCCTCAAGCAGCACGGGAAGCGCGATGCCGAAGTGCTCAAGCGACGCGATGAGGCGATCGGGGTGCATGATGAACCCTCACTCAAAGCTGCTTCAGAAACTCGTCGAGCGTGATGCCGATGTCCTTGATGATCTGGCGCAGAAGGGGCGGCGCGATGTCACGACCAGCGTGATTGGGGACGGTTGTGCCTCGCCCATCGGGATGACGGTATTGCAGATGCGACCCGCGCTGCCTTACCAACACAAATCCCATTGCCTCAAGGACTTTGCACACCTCTCGCGGTTTGAGGATGGGCGGCTTCGCCATGCGCTACGCTGCGATGTCAATGCTTTGCGTGCCGACAAACTCTGATTCGAGATCCGGCTCGCCATCTTCGAGCAGCATCTGAATCACTTCACGGAGATTGTGCCGGAGCTCCTCAAGCGTCTCGCCTTGCGAATGGGCGCCGGGAAATCCGGGAACGAAGCCAACATAAAGGCCCGTATCCGCACATCGTTCGATGACTGCCGTGAACGTTCGCATACTTAATTCTACGCCTCAACTCTTCGCCATGCGGCGCAGCACCGTGTGGAGGATGCCGCCGTTGCGGTAGTAGTCCACTTCGATCGGCGTGTCGATGCGGCAGATCGTGGTGAACTCGATCGGCTTGCCCGCGCTGCCCGGCGCCGGCGTGGCCTTCACCTTGATCTCCTGCTTCGGCTTGAGGTCGTTCGGCACGTCGATGTCGAAAATTTCCGTGCCGGTGAGGCCGAGCGATTGAGCCGTCTGCCCATCCTTATACGTCAGCGGCAGCACACCCATGCCGACCAAATTGCTGCGATGGATGCGCTCGTAGCTCTCCGCAATTACCGCCCGCACGCCGAGGAGCAATGTGCCCTTCGCTGCCCAGTCGCGCGACGAGCCCATGCCGTAGTCCTTGCCGGCCAGCACGATGAGCGGCGTCTTCTGCTCCTGGTACGCGACCGACGCTTCGTAAATCGTCGTCACCGTGCCGGGCTTGAGCGAACCATGCGGGGCGCCGAGGTACGTGGTGAAACCGCCTTCGGTGCCGGGCGCGAGCTGATTCTTCACGCGGATGTTGGCGAACGTGCCGCGCGTCATCACGCGATCGTTGCCGCGGCGCGAGCCGTAGCTGTTGAACTCGCTCACCGGCACGCCGTGCTCGACCAAGTATTTGCCGGCGGGTGAATCCTTCTTGATGGAACCGGCGGGGCTGATGTGGTCCGTCGTCACCGAATCGCCGACTTTCACGAGGCAACGCGCGCCGCGGATCGACGAAATCGGCATGGCCTCCGGCGGCATATTCAGGAAAAACGGCGGCTCCTGGATGTACGTGCTCTTCTCGTCCCATTCATACGAAGCGCCGCCGCTCGGCTTGATCGCCTGCCATTCCTCCGAGCCGTCGAACACATGCGAATACTGTTCGATGAACTGCTCGCGCGTCACCGCCGACGCCACTGCGTCCGCAATGTCCTGCTGGCTCGGCCAGATGTCGCGCAGGAAAACGTCGTTCCCCTGCTGATCCTTGCCGATCGGCTCGTTCATCAAATCGTGATCGACGGAGCCGACAAGCGCGTACGCCACGACCAGCGGCGGCGAGGCGAGATAGTTCGCCTTGCAGTCCGGATGAATGCGGCCTTCAAAGTTGCGATTGCCCGACAGCACGCTCGCGGCGACAAGATCATGTTCGTTGATCGCCTTGCTGATCGATTCCGGCAGCGGGCCCGAGTTGCCGATGCACGTCGTGCAGCCGTAGCCGACGAGGTAGAACCCAACAGCTTCGAGATCCTCCATCAAGCCGGCCTTCGTGAGATATTCGGTCACGACCTTGCTGCCCGGCGCGAGCGACGTCTTCACCCACGGCTTGCGCGTCAGGCCCTTCCTGCGTGCATTGCGCGCCACCAATCCCGCAGCCAGCATCACGCTGGGATTCGAGGTGTTCGTGCACGAGGTGATCGCGGCGATGACGACGCTGCCATGGTCGAGATGACACGTCTGGCCGTCACATTCAACCTTATGACCACGACACGCCTGCTTTTCCGCCACCAATGTCGCACGGTCACCCGGCATGTTCCCCGCCTGACCAGCAGGCGCGCCGCCCTCCTGCACCCAGCCGCCGGCAGGATTGTCAACGAGCGTCGTGTTCACTTCGCTGGGCTTGCCGAACGTCTTTTCGAGATCGCTGCGCCATTGCGTCTTCATCTGCGAGAGCAGAATGCGATCCTGCGGCCGGCGCGGACCGGCAAGCGATGGCTCCACCGTGCCGAGATCAAGCGACAGTTCCGACGCATACGTGATCTTGCGTGAATCATCGCGCCACATGCCCTGCGCTTTGTAATATTGCTCCGTCGCTTCGATGAGCTTCTCATCGCGCCCCGTGAGCCGCATGTATTGAAGCGTGAGATCATCGACGGGGAAGAAGCCGATCGTCGCGCCGTACTCGGGGGCCATGTTCGCAATCGTCGCGCGGTTGGCGACGGGCATCTCGCTCAAGCCCGGGCCGTAGAACTCGACAAACTTGTTGACCACGCCGTGCTTGCGCAGCATCTGCGTGACGTAAAGCACGAGATCGGTGGCTGTCGAACCTTCGGGCAATCGGCCGGAGAGCCGGAACCCGACGACTTCGGGAATGAGCATGTAAATCGGCTGGCCGAGCATCACCGCCTCGGCTTCGATGCCGCCCACGCCCCAACCCACAACGCCGAGACCGTTGATCATCGTGGTGTGCGAATCGGTGCCGACGAGCGAATCGGGATACAGCACGCCGTCCTTTTCCCACACCACCCTGGCGAGATATTCGAGATTCACCTGGTGAACGATGCCCGTCGCCGGCGGCACGACGCGGAAGTTGTTGAACGCCGTCTGCGCCCATTTGAGCAGTTCGTACCGCTCTCGGTTGCGATCGAACTCGAACTTGGAATTGATCGTCAGCGCCACGCCGGAGTTGAACGCATCCACCTGCACCGAGTGATCGATGACAAGATCGCACGGCACGAGCGGGTTCACCTTCTGCACCTTGCTCGGGTCGCCGGTCATCCGCTGCATGGCGGCACGCATCGCGGCGAGGTCCACCACGGCCGGCACGCCCGTGAAATCCTGCAGCACCACGCGGCCGGGCATGAACGGAATCTCCGTCTCCGCCCACGCCTTCGGGTTCTTCGCGTCGTAGTTCGCCAGCGCCTTCAGGTGCTCTTCCGTGACGACGTGGCCGTCGAAGTTCCGCAGGCACGCTTCGAGCAGCACCTTGATGGAATACGGCAGGCGCTCCACGTTGCCGATCGCCTCCAGGGCGTCCAGGCGATAGATGGTTCGCTTGCCGAAGGGCGTGTCAATGGTCTGGCGTGACTGTTTCGCAATATCCGAGATGGTGGCCATGGTGCGCGATTATAGCGGTGCAGCGGCGAGGACTAACCGCAGCGACGCCGAGGCATAGAGAAGAGGAATGGCCGCAAAGAGGAGCGAAGAGGAGCAAAGAAGAGGAGTCATGAGCAGGAGACTCCATGCGAGTCGCTTCGTCTTCTTGCTGTTCGTGACGCTCTTCGTCTTCGCGCTTCGTGCGCTTGCCCGCTTCTCGCTTTCTTGCGCCTCCCGCACTTCCTGGGCTTGCTGCGCTTCCCGCCCTTCTCGCGCTTCTCTTCCTCGTCTTCTTTGCGCCCCTTTGCGGCAATCTCATCCTCTTTCCCCCAAGAGAGAGGGCCGGAGTGAGGGTTCTTCGATGTCCATGCGGCGTCGAACCACTTGCTCGTGCTACTCATCCGCAACGGGACAGCACACTGACTTGCCGCCGCTGGAGTACATGCCGCCGGTGCGATCGAAGCAGCACGGCCGGCGTTTGCCTTTGAGCATCATGTCGCATGCGGTGGCGATGCGCTTCGTGCGCGTCTCGGCTTTCTTGCCGGAGGTCATCCACTGAATCCAGTCCCGCCGCGCGATCGGCGTGATGTCCGCCCACATCTCGCGCACCTTCGCCGGCGCCGTCGCCAGCATCTTCTGAATGTCCGCAGGCACATCCGGCTCCAACGCCCGCTCCGGCGGCAGCGGCGTGACCTCCAGTTCCACCTCGTCGCCCGCTTTGAACGCAAGCGAAGCGGCTGACCGCGAGGAACGACCGCCAGCGCCCTCACCCCGGCCCTCTCCCCGAGGGCGAGGGAGCACATCGCGATCGACTTTCATCCAGTGCCCGCCCGCGCCGTCGGGCTCAAGCGTCGCGCAAAACGGCAAGCCTGCAAACGTGCCCTCGACAGACACCTGGCCACGCGACGGCAACTTGGCGCTCGCCTGCTTGGGCAGCTTGAGAAACAGCCATCCGCCGACTTCGCCCTTCGGCTTGAGAAGTATGGCGGTGAAGCGAATCGGCGACGCAGCGCTTGTTCGTGCGGCGGAACTCGCAGCACGTTTCGATGTCGCATTCCTGGCGGTTTTCTTCGTGGTTCGCTTGGCGGTCGGCATGGCAGCGAATCATATCGGCGCAGCGGGATGGCGATCGGGTTCACCGCAGAGGCGCAGAGGACGCAGAGGGTGCGTGCGGATTGACAAGCCGCGACCGTGAGGGAGCAATGGTGTACGGTGGGATGCGCGTCGCCTGTCCCGCCCTACGTTGGGTGCCACACATCAGCCGCCGCTCTCGGCGGTGATGTGTGCGAGCGCGCAACAGACCGCCCGCAACTCTCACCGCTCCTCGATGCCCAACGACACTCCGCACACATGACCCTTCGGGATCATGTGTGGCACCCGGCGGTATAGCCACCCCCAAGCTACTCGCTAGAATCAGTCGCCTATGCCATCCTTTGTTGGAATCCAAGAATTGCAATCCAATGAGTTGCTGTATACCGAATCGATCCAGAAGCGCCTGAACGAATGGCGTTTTCATTTGCGGCTCATGTTCTATCGCCGCGCGCAGGAACGGGGCTTCAATCTGACAGAGGATTATGAAGCGGAACCCGTTATGGAGTTCCTGGATTCAGAATGCAGGCTTCTGATCAAAGAGAGCCGCCGCTTTGCCGCCAAACTCTCGCCGATAGAGTGGATTTGGCATCTACGACAGCTCGACGCGAACCGACTCTTCAATGACGATTACGGTAAAGCAGGGTTCAGCCAGTTTCTCGCAATGACGCTATCGGCGGAAGACCATCCAGCGCCGATTTTGGACCGGCAACTGAATGGATCGATCTCTTTCCCTTTCGACGAGGACAAAGCCAAGAAAGCTGTTGCGTTCGCCAGCTTCGCCGATCTGCTACACGATCATCGTGCTGTCCAGAACATGGCGCATCGCGGATTTAGATTTCGGCTTCACAAGAATATGTGCTTTGAAGCTGTTGATCGCGCGAAGCTTCAGGACGCTCTCGACAGATTTGACCGGCGGATTACGGCATCTCGGAATCCATTTCCTGACCTAGGAACAATAGTGACCATGGGTCTCTCAGAAGACTCAATGAAGTACCTTCTTTTACTTCCGGGATTCATCAATGGTCGGCGTGAGATTCCGTTTCTTCCCTGGCAGAAGATCCCCATTGAACTCTCAGCGTGCTCAGGTGTACTGGCCAGGTATGGTGCCTTGGTTTTGGATGTACGCGAGATTGCGCGCGTCGCCAGATCAACATCTTCAATGCCTTGGTCGAACACGGCAATCCATGTCCTCGTGTTTCAGTATCTGGCCACCCGAGCCGCGCAAACATGTCCATACGAGTGGATACTCTTCCTGACCAGCGGGGTCTCTACGCTGAAACTCAGCGATCTTCCGGCATTTCAGTTGCGATATAGTGAAGCGCGAGATCTGTTTACGGAGCTGTTCCCGGCGCATGATCTTCCGATATCGGCGGGTGAATTGCTCGCGTCTATTGAAGGACTGCCGTTCTCGTCGCTACCATTTCATGCTGGCCCTCTGATTCGTCGAGCGACTGACATTCTCGTGTTTGACCTTCTTATGAGCAATTACCGACTCATGGCAGAACTGAAGACAGATCCTAGCAATGAGGAGCGAGAGACATTTACTCGACTCTTCGAGAATGCTACACAAAGTCTAATTGATGATTCAGCTTGGCGGCCAAATGAGGCGAGAGAGTATATTGGCAGAGTACTCAAAGATGAAAAGGGCGACATCACCAATCTAGATGCGATCGGGGAGCGGGAGCGAAAACTGTTGATAATCAGCTGCAAGACATTCTGGAAAGCACCCGAATACATCAATCGTGGCTTCGACGAGAAGAGGAACATCGAGCAAGCGCTTGACGGCTACCGCAGCAAACTAGACCGACAGATCGAGCGTCTGCGCAATGGCAACATCAGCAACTTCGACCGTTCTCGATTCGATGAGATTCAGGGCGTGGTTTGCACTCCTATGCCTGAGTGGTGCGCTGCTCATGAGAAGGGCGAAACAACGTGGGGGTTGCCCTCGGTGTGCAGTGTTTCTGAATTGAAGGAATGGCTGAAGCACGAAAGCAAGTAGCTCGGGTCCGCACCGTTGCATTGTAGCATTGTAGGGTCGGATAAGGCTTGGCGCATCCCACCACTCCCGTCGGAACTCGACATTGCGTCGTTCCACTTCATTCAAGCTCCAAATCATTCGGCGGGCCTGCTGTTCCCCATTCCGCAGTCAACCAGCCCTTGGCGATCCAGTCATGAATCGACGAATGCGGCCAATTGACAGGTCGCTTGCACAAGCCGTGCTTGACCGGATTGAAGTGAATGTAATCAACGTGGCGAGCAAAGTCGTCGTCGTCACGGATGACGTGCTCCCAGAAGCGCCTCTGCCAGATTCCCCGTTCGCCGGCTCGACGTCGACTGCGCGAACGGTTCTCGACAGCAGGTAAGCCGCGCGAAAACGTCTTCTTGATCTCCGCCCAGCGCATCGAGAACCGGTCATCGCCAGCGGGCAGCGTCCAGATGCAATGCAAGTGCTCCGGCAGGATCACGATCGCATCAATGCGAAACGGATGGCGCGTGCGAACGTGCCGAAAGGCCGACCGCAGCAGGTCGATGTGATCCGTGAGAAGCGTCGTGTGCCGATTGAGCAGGTTGACGGTGAAGAAGTAGCTGCCGCCCTCCACGCGCCACCGTCGATACCTCGGCATGACCGCCATTGTAGGGTGGGATGAGGCTCGGGCGGCACTGAAGGTATCTGCATCCAATTTTTCCATGCCGCCGACGCACGCGACGTCGAACCGGCCAGCGCTGCCGCGCGTCAAAGGTGGGATGCGCTATCGCTTATCCCACCCTACGTTGGCGACCCCATGCTACTTGCTGCATTCTTGACATTTCTGCTAACGGCCGTCGCGATCATGGCACAACTTGCCATCATGCATTGGAATTGCTGGGCCGACTATCAAGCAGCACTTCAGGCAGCTATGATGGAAGCATGTGGAATCACTCCTCCTGGATGATCATCGCGTCAATGGACAGTCCGATCGGCTCGGCGACGGGGAGCGATCGGACTGTGTTTGAGAATAGAAGTGATCGCACGGGATCAATATAGTCTAACGTCGGCAACGCGACGCTTCCGCCGTCGATGGATCGTTTGGATTGCGCTTGAGTTCGCTGCGTTGCTTGCGGTCTTGGTACTGCAATGGACGCGGGCAATAGATTCCATTATTGCTGCAATCGGTCTCAGCATTATCATAGCCACTGGGGGAATTGGATTCTACGTGATCGCGCGCCAAGTGCACTTGGCGCACAAGAGACTAATCACCGCGAACTTCAGAGTATGTAATTCCTGCGGTTACTCCCTCGAAGGTCTAAGTGAGACTTGCACCTGCCCAGAATGTGGTGCGAGCTGCTCCCGCGCTGAAACTGAAGCGTCATGGCTCGGTGACACCCCGTGATCATCTGATCATATCTGCCAACTCCCCGGCGGCAGATCGGGATTATTCGCTGTGTGGGCCTTGGGCCATGGGCTTTGGGCCTTGGTCATATCTGCCAGCTCCCTGGTGGTAAATCAGGGTTATTCCTCATCGTCAGTTCCGCCTTCGGCGCGCGGACGATATGCCCTGGCGGGACGGAGCTGGTCAAAAACACGCCGCCGTTGATGACGGAGCCGGCCCCGATGGTGGTGTCGCCGCCGAGGATGGTCGCGCCTGCGAAGACCGTCACGTGATCTTCGAGCGTCGGGTGGCGCTTGGCGCTGCGGATGAGCTTGCCTTGCTCATCTTTGGGGAAGCTCTTGGCGCCGAGGGTGACGCCCTGGTAGATGCGGCAGTGGTCGCCGATGATGGTGGTCTCGCCGATGACGACGCCTGTGCCGTGGTCGATGAAGAATGATTTGCCGATGCGGGCGCCGGGGTGGATGTCGATGCCGGTCTGGCTGTGGGCGTGCTCGGCCATCATGCGCGGGATGAGCGGCACGTTCAGGCGATACAGCTCATGCGCGATGCGGTGCGTGGAGAGCGCTCGCATGCCGGGGTAGCAGAAGATGACTTCATCGGTGTGATGGGCTGCGGGGTCGCCGTCGTACGCGGCTTGCACATCGAGCGCGAGCAACCGGCGAACGGGCGCGAGTCGACTGATGAACGACGCCAGCACGGTGCGGGCGCGGGCTTCGCATTGCTGGCGGATGTCGTCGATGGATGGGCCGCCGCTGCCGCCGCTGGCCTGTGCGTGGTCCGCATCGCGCGAGTATCGCAGGGCTGCGGTGATCTGCTCGAAGAGGATGCGGCTGACGCGATCGAGCGTTGCCTTGATGTGCGCGGGCAGCGAGTTGTCATCGATATCGCGCGGGCCGAAGAAGCCGGGGAAGAGGATTTCGTGCAGCAGGTCGAGCGCGTGGATGACCTGGGCGCGATCCGGCAACAGCGTGCCGGCGAGGTGATGCGTGCGAGGATCGCTGCGGATCGATTCGACCAGACGCTGGGCGGAATCAGCGAGCCGGACGGGATCAATGGGCGCATCCGTCGATTCCGGGGGCGGTGCGTACGGCATGCGGGTATCTTAGGGGAAGAGGCCTTGGGCCTTGGGCATTCGGCCTTTGGCGCTCGGCCTTGGGTTTGAGTCGTTGACTCGTCGCCTCTGGCTGAAGGCTGTTGGCTGAACGGACGGCTCACCTGCTCGGGTCATTCCTCTGAAAGCGGGAGTCCAGGCCGAGCCGCGTTGGCACGAACGATCCCCTGGATTCCCGCGTGCGCGGGAATGAGGAAACGGGAACTCCCCTATGCCGCATGGACGCACGTACAACTCGATCACGGACACGGTTTTCAATACGCCGCTGGTGCGCCTCAAGCGCGTCGTTCCGCCGGAGTGCGAAGCGACGGTGCTGGCGAAGCTCGAGTTTTTCAACCCGATGGCGAGCGTGAAGGATCGCATTGCCGAGGCGATGATCAGCGCCGGCGAGCGCGATGGCGTGGTGACGAAGGACACGCACATCATCGAGCCGACGAGCGGCAACACGGGGATCGCGCTGGCGTTCGTGTGCGCCGAGCGCGGCTACAAGCTCACGCTCGTCATGCCGGAGTCGATGTCGATTGAGCGGCGTGTGCTGCTGCGGGCGCTCAATGCGAACCTTGTGCTCACGCCGGCGGCGGAAGGCATGCCCGGCGCGATGGCGAAGGCGCAGGAACTCGTTGACGCTGAAAATCAGAAGGGCAACTTCCGGGGGTGGATGCCGCAGCAGTTTGATAATCCTGCGAACCCCGAGATTCACGAGAAGACGACCGGGCCGGAGATCTGGGAGGACACGCAGGGCAAGGTGGACATGCTTGTTGCAGGCGTCGGCACGGGCGGCACAATCACGGGCGTGACGCGTTACATCCGCCCGCGCAAGGCGAGCTTCGAGGCGATTGCGGTTGAGCCGAGCGCTTCGCCTGTCATTTCCGGAGGCAAGCCGGCGCCACATAAGATTCAGGGCCTGGGCGCGGGGTTCATCCCGCGCAACCTCGATGTGTCGCTGCTCAATGGCGTGGAGACGGTGACGAACGAAGAAGCGATGTCGTGGGCGCGGCGACTGGCGAAGGAAGAAGGCATCCTCGGCGGGATTTCCTCCGGCGCGAATGTGTGCGCCGCGGTGCGCGTGGCGATGAAGCCGGAGAACAAGGGCAAGACGATCGTGACGATCATCCCCAGCTTCGGCGAGCGGTATCTTTCGACGCCGTTGTATGAGGGGTTGTGGCACTGACGCGACGGAGTCGCGAAAGGTCGAAAGGTCGAAAAGTCGAAACGATCGCTCACGTTTAGCCGCGCCCCGGAGTCCGCGGAGGGAAGCGCGCGGAAGGGTAGGAACCGCCGAGGCACAGAGGCGCTGAGTCAGTCATTGGGTGCGAGTTCATTCTGCGGGGGTTGCAGGGGGCGGCAGCCCCATGCTTCTGCGAATGATCACCGCGCCTGCAATGACGTTCTTGCACGCGGGCTCACAGAGCCCGGCTCGCTGTTGTATTTTCCCCGCGGGCTGCCGCCGCGCGGCTGCTTTCATGGTGTGCATCACTGACTTGTCTTCATTCCTTTTTCTTTGAAATCAGTACGACGTGCTCGATGCGCATCTGTTTGTCGATCGCTTTCGCCATGTCGTAGATCGTGAGCGCTGCGATCGATGCGGCGACGAGGGCTTCCATTTCGACGCCGGTCTTGGCGGTGGTTGTGGCGGTGGCGGTGATGCGCAGGCGAGCTTCAGAATCAGAGGCCCTCACCCCGGCCCTCACCCCGGGGGAGAGGGAGTCAGGCGCGGAAGCCCGCGTTGCGTCGAGACGTTCGAAGTCGACTGCGACTGCATCGAGCGGGAGCGTGTGGCAGAGCGGGATCAGCTCGTCGCATTTCTTCGCGGCCTGGATGCCTGCGATGCGCGCCGCGGCGAGCGCTTCGCCTTTGGGCAGGTTGCCCTGCATGATTGCATCGAGCGTTGCGGGAGCGGCGACGAGGATCGCTTCGGCGACCGCTTCACGCCGCTGCGCGGGCTTGTGGCCGACGTCAACCATCCTGATCCGGCCCTGCTCGTCGAGATGACTGAGTTTCTCACTCATTCGAAGAAGATTTTACCGCAGAGGCGGAGAGGGGAGAAAAGTCAACAAGTCAACAAGTCAACAAATCAACAAGTCAACAGTTTCGGAATCGGTCATTTCGTAACTATCTCACTTCTCTGCGCCTCGGCGCCTCCGCGGTTTCCCCTTCCGTCGAAGGTGATCTTGCCATCGCAGATGGTGAGTTCAACGCGCGGCGGGTCGTTCAGCCAATCCGCTGCGAATGGATCGCGGTCCCAGATGACGATGTCGGCGTGGCTGCCGGTGCGGAGGGACGGGACGCCGTCATCAAGCTGCAAGGCGAACGCGGCGTTCTTCGTGTACGCAGCGAGCGTTTCTTCGACTGTGAGATTCTGCTCCGGCGCGAAGATGTTGCCGTCTGCGAGCTTGCCGGTGATCGCGACCTGCATGCCGGCGATCGGGTCAGGCGAGACGATCGGCCAGTCGGAGCCAAACGCCAGCACCGCCCCCGCTTCTTTGAGCGAACGAAACGCAAAGCTGCCTGCGAGCCGATGCGTGCCCACGCGCTTCTCGACATAGCGACCATCATCCGCTTTGTGCAGCGGCTGCATGCTGGCGATCCGCCCCCGGAAGCGTGGGATGTCACTTCTATCGATCTGCTGCGCGTGCTCGATGCGCGGCTGCACCCGCGCCCGGAACGTCTCATCAATCTGATCAATCGCATCGAGCGCGAGTCGCGCCGCTTCGTCGCCGATCGCGTGCATGCTGGGTGAAAAGCCTTCCGCCGCGACGAGGCGAATCCAGTCGATCAATCGCCCTTCGCCGGCGAGTTCCACAAGCATCCCGCGGTTGCCGGGGTCGTCGGCGTAATTCTGGAGCATGCGTGCGGTGCGCGAGCCGAGCGTGCCGTCGATGAACGTCTTGAAACCGATGATGTTCAGTTGGCCCGTCGGTTTGAAGGCGTGCGCGAAGGAGAAGTCCAGCGGCCAGTCGCGGTCGAGCAGCGTCACCTGCACGCGGATCGGCAGTTTCTCCGCAATCGGCAACAGCACGCGCTCCACGGTGCTCTGATATTCCATTGAGCCGACCGCCGTGATGCCGAGCGACGCCAGCCAGCGGGCCGCATCGAGCGTCGCGCGCTGCAACTCTTCAGCGGGCGGTTCGGGAATGCGCGGATTGATGAGTTTCCACGCGGCGGCTTCGACGAAGAGGCCGGTCGGCTCCCCGGCGGCATCGCGCAGGATGCGTCCGCCGGGCGGATCGTTCGTCAGCGGGCCACACATCTGCATCACCGCGTCGTTGACGAGCGCTGCGTGATGATCCATGCGATGACAGACGCACGGCCGATCGCCCGCCGTTCGCAGCCAGGATTTGTCGGGATCGACGCTTGGCTGCCAGTTCTCGCTCGACCAGCCGCGCGCGATGAGCCACGCGCCGGCAGGCAGCGCACGATGTCGCTCCGCAATGGCGGCTTCGAACGCTTCGCGCGACGTGATGCCGGCGAGATTGAGCTCGGCTCGCGCCTTGGCGCCCATGACGAGATGCATGTGGGCATCAACCAAGCCGGGCGTCACGACGCAATCGGCGGCGTCGATGATGGTCGCGCCGGGCAGCGCGTTGGTGGGGCCGATCGCAGCAATCCGGCCGCCTGCGATCGCGATGTCGCCGCGCTGCAATTCGCGGCGATCGTGCTCGCCGGTCCACCGCCGGGCGTTCGTGATGTGCAGCACGCCGGACACGTTTCGCAGTGTATGCGAAGCTCCAGCCGGCGCAGCCTCGCGCGCGACGCTACGATAGCGGCGGCAAACGCAGACCTGCGAAGCGAAAGGAACCGATCATGCTGACGCGCGCACTCTCCCGTTTCCCGTTTCTCGCGGCGATTCTTGCAGTCGCCCTGCTGGCCGCGTGCGATGCCGGTGAGACCAAAGGCTCCGACAACGACACCGGCGCCGGCAGCACGACGAGCGCCAGCGACCGCACCTCGCCGGAGACCGCCGCGCCGGCAGAGAGCGCGAAGCTCGGCACGAATGATTCGAAATCAGCAAATGCCGATACGACGTGGACGCCTCCAACCGATCCGAAACAATCGCATTTCCTCGGCCTGGTGGCGGACAAGCCCGTCACGTGGATCGAGCATCCCGCCACGCGCGAGATGGAAGCGACGCGTTTCACCGTTCCCGGCCGGGGTGAATCGAACGCGGCGGAAATCGTCGTCTTCAAGAACATCGGCGGCACGCTCGAGGCCAACATCGAACGCTGGCGCGGCCAGTTCCGCCCGCACGACGACGGCACGCCGGTCAACCCCGACATTTCGAACTTCACCACCACCGGCGGCATGGAGGTCACGCTCGTCGAAATCCTCGGCGACTGGCAGAAGATGGGCGCCGCGTCCTACACCAACGGCCAGCTTTTCCTGATGGCGGTCGTTGATACCGGAAACGGCCTGCTCTTCATCCGCTTCGTGGGCGATGAAATGACCGTCGGCCCCAACCGGGACGCGTTCATCCAAATGGTGAAGTCGCTGCGGCCGGAGTGAGCGACGCGGCGTGGTCACTCGACGGGTTCGAACCGTGCGCCGCTCTTGATATAGAAGTTCACGAGCGCGCCCGGCGCGAGCACGTCGAAGTTCTGATGAGCGGGCACGGCGAGGTGAAAGATCGCCACCGCGTCGATGATCGCTGTGCGCGATTGCGGATCAGCGCCGAGCACCACGCCGGAGACGATGCGCGGGTGACCCCAAACGGGTTCGATGTACTTCCCGCCGCCGTGCGCCGGGTACATGCGAAGCGACTCGCCGCGCACAATGCCGCGAACGCGCTGGCCTGCGGCGAACGTGCGGTCCGTCGCCAGGTGCAACTGGTAGTTCGACTTCGGCAGGCGCAGCACGATTTGCCCCTCGCCGCTCGACTCCACCACCGCGCTGAACGTGGGGCTTGCATCCACGGCGTCACCCGCCTCGGCCGTGCTTCCCTGCTGATTGCTGCTCATGGAACCTCACTCCTCGCCGATTTCGCGCGTGGATGATAGCGAAATGCGGTTCAGCGATCGCCTGCGGCGCCCGGCGTGCGGCGGCGCGGACGATCCGGACGATCCGAAGGCGGCGGCGGCGCATCGTTCAACCGCTCCATGTCCACTTCCGCCAATACCTTCGCTGCGTGCCCGCCGAGCTGCGCATCGAAAAATGCTGCGATCTTCTCGTACGTCGCCTTGTCGCGGATGGCGTGGCCTGCTCCTTCCACCTTGACGAACTCGTTCTTGACGCCGGCGGCCGTGAGCTTGTCGTGGAGCAGTTGGCCTTGTCGGATGTTGACGAGGTCGTCGGCCGTGCCGTGCACGATAAGCGCGGGCGGATCGTTGGCGTCGATGTGCGAGACTGGACTTGCTTCGGTGGCGCGCGTGGCTCTTTCTTTCTCGTCGCCGCCCAGGAATGACGCCACGATGTTGTTGTATTCGAAGCCGGACAGATCGCTCGGCCCGCTCACGCTGACGAAACACGCGACGCGGCTGCTCACGCCCGTTTCGCCGACGCTGCCTTCGAGCGCCTTGTCGTCGCCGGTGAGGCCGATGAGCGCGCTCAAGTGCCCGCCGGCGGAGTGACCCCATACGCCGATGCGATCGGGATCGATGCCCAGTTCATCGGCGTGAGCGCGCAGAAAGCGCACCGCAGCTTTGCAATCGTGCACCGCTGCGGGATACGTCGCTTCGCCTGACAATCGATAGCTGATGGTGACCGCGACGTAGCCGCCGTTGGCGAAAGCGATGGTGAACGGCAGGCCGGCGTCGCGCGAGCCTCCGTTCCAGCCGCCGCCGTGGATGTAGATGATGGCCGGAAGCGGCTTGTCGCCCGCTTGCCTGGGAAATGCAGCGTCGAGAAGGAGTTCGCGCTGGCCGTGCTCGCCATCAATCGTCGCGTAGACGACATCGCGCACGATCTCGATGTTCTCGAGCCACTTCGTCGCCTCGGCTGCAGGGCGATCGGGCGGCGCTGGCGGCGGCGCATCGGGCCTCGGCGCTCGCGCAGCGGGCGGTGCGCCCGGCTTCGCGCCGGGCTGCTGCGGCGGTGCCTGGGCGGTGAGCACGCTCGCGGTGAGCGCGATCGCTGCCGACATTGTGAACATCGCTGGCGCCTTTGTCGTGATTCGCATGATCGGCTCCTTCGAGTGTGCCAACGCGGACCGCCAACCTGTTCTTGCGTCACTTCGCGTGGCCGAACGCTCCCACCCCGCCGGCGTCGCACGAGCATATCCGGTCGCCACGCAGAAAGTTGGCGAGAAGCTGCGGGCCGACTTCGGTGAGGTAGCTTTCAGGGTGGAACTGCACGCCGTCCATGGGCTGGGCATCGACCCCGCCGCGCCAGCGCAGCCCCATCACTTCGTTCTCGTCCGTCCACGCGCTGATCTCGAACTCCGCGCGAACGGCACGGCGATCCACCACCAGCGAGTGATAGCGTGCGGCCGCGAATGGATTCGGAAGCCCGCGAAAGATGCCGCGGCCATCGTGATGCACGAGCGACGTCTTGCCGTGCATCGGCCGATGGTGCCGCTTCACCAGCATGCCATGCGCTTCCGCAATCACCTGGTGGCCAAGGCACACGCCCAGAATCGGCACGCGGCCGCGAAACCGCGCCAGCAGCGCGCTGCAGATACCCGTCTCGCTCGGAGCGCCGGGGCCGGGCGAAATCACAATGTGCGATGGCTGCAAGCGTTCAACGTCTTCGATTGTGATCGCATCATGGCGCGCGACGCGCACGGGCAAATCGCGGTCCACCTCGCCCATCCGCTGCACCAGGTTGAACGTGAACGAATCGTAGTTGTCAATCAGCAACAGCACGGCGGGATTCTATGGTCACCACAGGGGCGCAGACGGCACCGAGTCGTGTCGAGTGAGGACGCGGCAGCTTCGCCACATCATCATCTGCGGTAAACAACGCCGCGCCGCATCAACGGTTGTGCATCACGCCGCTTCCTTCGTGCCCGCCACGCCGTCGCGCGTGACCACGAAGAGCTCGCTGGTGATTGGATACGGCAACCGGCGGTACTCGCGGAGCACGCGCTGCTTCAGGCGATCAACAAACGGCTGCGGATCGATGCTCATCGCCAGCAGCATGTCGCGTGCCGGCGTGGCGACGTAGAAATCGCCATGCAGTTCCGGTGCGAGGCGTTCGTGGAGTGACGAGAGCAGAATGCGAGCGGCGTCGTAGCCGTCCTGTCGCGAGAGAATCGCCGCCTTGCCGCCTTCGCTGGATTCGACGAGCTTGATTTCGAGATCGGGGGCGTAGCGATCGAGGTTCTCGCGCGCGATCGTCTCGATGTCTTCCAACTGCAAACCCCAGCGGATCATCTGCTCGAGCGTGATGCTCACCGTCATCTGCGGCAGGTCGATCACGTACACGACGACGGTGTCGTTCACGAACGGCACGTGGGCCACCTGCTCGCGGTCGAGGTGCTGAAAGATCGTCTCCGGCTGGATGCGCGGCATGATGCGCGGCTTGGCGATCGACAACGGCAGCGGCATGGACATGAGCGAGTCGCCCTCGTGCAGCCGATCGAGGTAGTTCTCGACGATCTCCACGCCGCGGTCCGGGTCCTGCATCACCATGCGATAGAGGTTCTCGAGGCCGAGGTGCTTGCCGTTGATCACCATGTCCAGCGGGCCGGCGAGTTCGACGGAGCGCGAGGGATCCTGGCGTCGCAGGATTCGTGCGACTTGTTCACCAAACGCTTCGGGTTCTCGCGGCATGCGCGCCATGTCGTCCACCAATCGGCACGGGACACCGGGCACCTGTTGGGCCATGCATTTATAATTCGTGCTTTTGGCCCGTAATGTTCGATGAAATGGCTCTTGTCACCGGTTATCGGTAAGGGGTGTGAACGCGGAATCACCGCCGGCCTCATCGGCTTCTCACACGCCCGCGCCGCGCTACGCTTCACCACATGACGCAACGCTGCACCATCGGCTCCGTGGTCATCGGCGAAGGCGCGCCGCTCGCACTCATTGCGGGACCGTGCGCGCTCGAATCGCGCGAGATCAACATGCACATCGGCTCCACGCTGCGCGACGCCTGCAGCGCGTTGGGCATCGGCTACATCTTCAAGGCGAGCTTCGACAAGGCGAACCGCTCCAGCGGATCATCCCCCCGCGGCCCCGGCGTGCGCGACGGCCTTGCGGAGCTGGCGCGGCTGCGCGATGCGCTCGGCGTGCCCGTGACCACCGACGTGCATCTGCCCGATCAACCGGCGCTGGCGGCACAGTCGGTGGACGTGCTGCAGGTGCCTGCGTTCCTCTGCCGGCAGACCGATCTGCTCCAGGCGTGCGGCCGCACCGGGTTGCCCGTCAATATCAAGAAGGGCCAGTTCCTTTCGCCGGGCGAAATGCGGCACCCGATTGAGAAGGTGCGACAGGCCGGCAGCCGCGATGTCATCGTGACGGAGCGCGGCACGTTCTTCGGCTATCACAGGTTAGTCAACGATTTCATCGGCGTGGGCGACTTGATGGATCTCGGCGTGCCGGTGTGCTTCGACGCCACGCACTCCACGCAGCTTCCCGGCGCGGAAGGCAGCGCGAGCGGCGGCCGGCCGGAACGCGCTCCGCTTCTTGCGCGGGCGGCGGTGGCGGCGGGCGTGCCTGCGGTTTTCATTGAGTGCCACCCCGAGCCGGACAAGGCGCTCTCGGACCGCAGCACAATGATGAAGCTTGCCGATGTCCCCCCGCTGCTCGAAACGCTCGCGGCGATCAGGCAGGCGGTGCTCGCCGGCGAAGCGCAAACGGTCTCGAAAACGCTGTAGTCGCCTCCACAGGGTCACGCTAGGATCAGGCCATGAGCAACAAATGCGACCTGTGCGACAAGGCAGCGGTTGTTCACGAAGTGCGCGTCAAGAACGGTGTGCGCAAGGAAGTGCACCTGTGCGAGACACACGCGCAGATTGCCGGCATTCTGATTACAACTGATCTTTCGGTGGTGAAGGCGCAGGAAGCGCTTGCGGCGCAGGCGAAGCGCGCGGTCACGCCGTCGTCGATTTGCCGATCGTGCGGGATGAACTTTCGCGAGTTCCGGCAGACGGGCACGCTCGGCTGCGCGGATTGTTACGAGTCGTTCGTCCGTCACCTGGCGCCGCTGATTGAGCGGGCGCAGCGCGGTTCGACGCACCACTGCGGCAAGTCGCCGGCTCGCAAGGGCATTTCCGTCGATCGTCAGCACGTCGTGCGCACGCTGCTGAAGGAACTCGATGAGGCGGTGGCGGCGGAGCAATATGAGCGGGCGGCCCAGCTTCGCGACCGGCTGCGCACCATGCAGGCCGCCGCGCCCACGACGCCCGCGGAACGAGGCGGAGCGGACATCGCATGAGCGAACGCGACATGGGCAGCTCACCTCGACCCCACGCCGGCGCCGGCGCGAAACCCGGCGACGAAATCATCATCAGTTCCCGTGTCCGACTTGCACGCAATGTCGCGGGCTTCCCGTTCACAGGCAAAGCCACCGCCACGCAGCGGACTGAACTGCTCAATCTCGTTCGCAACGCGCTGCTCACCGCCGGGCTTGCCGACCGCATGACGTGGATCGATCTGCACGAAGCGTCAGATCAGCACCGCAAACTGCTCGTCGAGCGACATCTGATCTCCAAGCAGTTCGCCGAGGCGTCCGTGCCGCGCGGCGTCGCCATCTCCGGTGATGAAGCGCTCAGCATTATGGTGAACGAGGAAGATCATCTGCGCATGCAGGTGATCGCGCCCGGCGGACGGCTGCGCGGCGCGTTCGATCGGCTGAACCAGGTCGATGACCGCGTGGAAGCCATTCTCGATTACGCGTTCTCGCCGCGCTGGGGCTATCTCACCGCGTGTCCGACCAACCTCGGCACGGGCATCCGCTTCTCGATGATGCTGCATTTGCCGGCGCTCAATCTCACGAACGAAATTGAACGTGTGCGCCGGGCGGCGCGCGAGCTCAATCTCGCGGTGCGCGGCTACTACGGCGAAGGCTCCGATTCCGCCGGCGACTTCTACCAGATCAGCAACCAGCAGACGCTTGGCTTCACCGAGTCCGACCTGCTCCAGGAGTTCCAGGACCGTGTGATGCCGCAGATCATTGACTACGAGATCGCGGCGAGGCGAATGCTCATCAAGAACAGCGCGAATGTGCTCGAAGACCGCGTGCACCGCGCCATGGGGATCCTGCGCAGCGCTCGCCTCTTGAGCTCCGACGAGGCGATGAAGCTGCTTAGCCGTGTGCGGCTTGGCATCGTCACCGGCCGATTGAGTGAGCCTTCGATGGACGTGGTCAACACGCTGTTCCAGCGCATCCAGCCGGCACACCTCCGGCAGGAACTGGGCTCCCACCTTTCGCCGGACGAACTCCGCGAAGCCCGCGCCACGCTCATCCGCAAATCGCTCGGCTGAACGCGTTCTCTTTGTTGCCCTTCGGCTGGTGGCCGGAGGCGCGGCGGGGGTCAGCGTGTCGGTTGCCGCGGGGCCGCGGAATTGGCGGGGCGCGAATCGCCGACCATCTGGTCGATGGCTTCGACGAACGCGAAGTCGCGGCTGGTGATGCCGCCCGCTTCGTGGGTGGAGAGCGTGAGCGTCACCTTGTTGTAGCGGATCATGATGTCGGGGTGGTGCTGAAGGCGCTCGGCGAGATCGGCGACGCGGCCAACGAACTCCATGGCGTGCCTGAAGTTGTCGAAGCGGAAGGTACGCTGGAGCGCTTCGCCGGACTGGCTCCACTCCGCGAACTCCGCAAGCTGGGCACTGATCTGCTCCTGCGATAGCTTGTCCATCCGGCGGCCTCCTTGCGTGGGCGCGATCATGTGCGGCTCCTTTCCACTATACCGACGGGTGATCCGGTGACCAAGCTGCGTTCACGACTGGCGCCCAGCCCCACTGGCGCTCTTCATCTGGGCAACGCTCGTACGTTTCTGATCACCTGGGCCCTGGCCCGTCAGCGCGGCATGGAACTTCTCATGCGCATCGAGGATCTTGATGGGCCTCGCATCAAACCCGGCGCGGCGAAGCAAGTCGTAGACACGCTGGCTTGGCTGGGCATCGACCACGATGGTGCGGAGTTCATCCAGAGTCATGACCTTGATCCTTACCGGAATGCGATGCGCGCACTCGCCGCGCAGGGGCTGATCTATCGCTGCGATCTGACGCGCACGCAGATTGAACAAGCCGTCACGGCGCCCCACGCCGGTGACCACGAGACTCGATTTCCGCCCGAGCTGCGCCCGGACGCCACCACGCCCACGACCGGAGCCCTCGCCGCACCCGACTCCGGAACAGGTCCGAACAAGGCAGCAACAAGCCTGTGGACCTTCACAGAGGAACATACGAATTACCGTTTCTGCGTGCCCGAAGAATCAATCACAATTCACGACGAGATTGCCGGCCGTATCGTCTCAAATCCTTTTCATGAGGTCGGCGACTTTGTGGTCTGGACGAAGCGCGGCGTGCCGGCCTACCAGCTTGCCGTCGTCGTCGATGATGCGCGTCAGGGAATCACCCACGTCATCCGCGGCGATGACCTCCTCCCCTCCGCGGCACGGCAGACGTTGATCTATCGTGCGCTGGGCGACCAGCCGCCTGCGTGGGCGCATGTGCCGCTCGTGCTGGGCGAAGACGGCCGCCGGCTTGCCAAGCGTCACGGCGACACGCGCGTGGAGCATTACCGCGAGCTTGGCGTGCCGGCGGAGCGCGTCATCGGTCTCATCGCCCATTGGTCCGGCGCGGCGCCTGACCGGGAGGAAATGTCGGCGCGCGACTTTCTCGCGCGCTTTCAACTCGATACGCTTCCACGGTGCCCCGTCACCTTCACGCCGGACGACCACGCATGGCTTTTGTCACGCTCCTCGCGCGCGCACTGATCTCCATGGCGATGCTCTCGGGCTGCACGAAGCATCCGTGCCCGGACGGCGCGGAAGCCGTGACCATCGCCGGCGAGACCTTCTGCATGGAACTCGCGCTGGATGACGACGCGCGCGAGCAGGGCCTGATGTTCCGCCAGTCCATCGATCCGCACGGCGGCATGCTGTTTGTGTTTCCGGACGTTCAGGTTCGCTCCTTCTGGATGAAGAACTGCGAAACGGACATGGACATCATCTTCCTCGACGCCACCGGCCGAATCGTCGCCGCCCACGAAATGACCATGGAGGAGCCGTGGAACAAGAACCGCGAGACGGAAGGCGACTACGAGCGACGGCTGCGACGCTACTCCAGCCGACTGCGGGCCCAATATGCGCTGGAGTTCGCACCCGGCACACTCGACAGACTCAAACTCGAGCCGGGCGACAAGATCGAGCTTGATCTTCATCGATTGCGAAAACTCGCCGAATAACCGACATCCGGCGGCCGCGCGCCTCCGGGGAGGAGCGAGGCCAGTCGATGCAGACGGGTCCCATCATGCTTGCTGCCAGCAGCGCCGCCGTGGACGGGCTGTCGCGGCTGCGCGTCTCGCTTGGAGCCGGCTGGCCGGGCGAACAGGTGCCCGTCATCGATACGTGCCGCGCCGATGAGCTCGATCTCTCACCGGAATCGTCCAGCACTCACAGCGCGATGGTGATCGTGCTCGATGAGGGCATTTCGCCGTCACTGCTCGCCACCGTGCTAGCCGGCGCCGACGACGCCGCCATGCCCGTCGTCATCATGGGGGAGGCCACGCAAGGTCAGCATGATGTCGCGGAACACGCCGGCGCGATGCTGCTCGATCACACCACGCCTCCCGCCACCGTCGCCGCCATCCTCTACGGCATGCTGCACCGACAGGCCGCGATGAACCGCATCCGCCACGATCTCGACGTCATCAGCAAGTTCCAGGGCGGCCTGCGCGGCGAGATCAACAAGATTCACGAAGAACTGCAGCTTGCGGCGCTCGTGCAGCGGCAGTTCCTCCCGCATCAGCTTCCGAAGATGCACGGCATCGAGTTCGCCGTGCTGTGGCGACCGGCCAACTACATCGCGGGCGACATCTACCAGATCGATCGCCTTGATGACGATCACGTGGGCATCTTCCTTGCGGATGCCGTCGGCCACGGCGTGCCTGCGGCGCTCATGACTATGGCGATCACGCAGTCGCTTAGCATGACCACACGCAGCGGCCGCAAGCCCGTGCACATGAAGCCGAGCGAGGTGCTCGCGCGCATCAACGCCGAGATGATCGACCGACAGGATCACCACGCGCGCTTCGCCACCGGCATTTACGCGATCATCAATTGCCGCAAGCGCATCATGACGCTCGCCGGGGCCGGCCACCCGCCGCCGATTCTTCTGCACGCCGACGGCACGAGCGAAGAGCTCAAGACCACGGGCGGCTTGCTTGGCATTTTCCCCGACGAAACCTACGACCAGATCGAAGTTCCCTTCGAAATGGGCGACCGCATCATGATCTACTCCGACGGCTTTGAGCAGGCGTTCCCCGGCGCCAGCGCCGGCGGGAATGGCGCGGCAGCACAGCACTATCAGCGCCGCCTGCCGAACGATCGCTACCTGCGTGAGTTCGATGAGCTGCGCTCGCTCGACACGCCGACGGAAGTCGTGGACACGCTGTCCTCACGGCTCGATGCCGAGATGGGTTCGCTCCACCAGGTGGACGATCTCACGCTCATTTGCCTGCTTGCGGGGCCGGCGGCCAAGCGCAGTTCCGACGCCGCCAACGGCGCGACGCTGCGCGTGTGATTTCGTGAACCGTTGAAGATCACGGCGCACGGTGCGCGATCAATCGCTCCACCATCTTCGCCAGTGCGTCCGCTTCGATGTTCACGCGGCTGCCGGGCTTGAGTTCGCCGAGCGTCGTGTGCGCAAGCGTTGTGGGAATGAGCACGACATCGAAGTTCTCATCCCCTGCCGCTGCCACGGTGAGCGAGACGCCGTCGATGGCCACCGAGCCCTTGTCCACGATGTATCGCATAAGTTCGCGCGGAGGCGCAATGCGCACGCGGTGCTCGCCGCCGGATGTGGTGACTTGCGCAATCTCGCCGACGCCATCGACATGGCCTTGCACGATGTGCCCGCCGAGCAGCGTGCTGGGAGTGGCGGCCCGTTCAAGGTTGACGCGCGAGCCGGATTGAAGCGAGCCCAGCGTGGTGAGACGCAGCGTCTGCGGCACCACGTCAAACGCCATTCGCTGCCCGTTCGCGCCAGCCGACTTCGCCTCCACCAGCGTGAGGCAGCATCCGCTGACGCTGATCGACTCGCCATGCGCGAGATTGCCCGGCAGGCCTGACGCCTCGACCACCAGCCGAGCGCCGGACGGCTCCGGCGTTCGCTCCCTCACCTCGCCGACGCACTGAACGATTCCCGTGAACATCGCCTGCAGCATAGAGGATGCGGAACGAGGCAACAGGCGTGAGCGATCGTGCGAAAGAGTCTCGGCGCGAGGCCCAGGGCGGCGGCCGCGTGCCGTGCTCTGTTCTTGACGCCATCCGGGGCTCGCCGGATACTGCGTCGTTCATGCCAGAACAAGCCCACCCGCTGATTTTGACAGGGAGAACCCAGCTTATGACGTGCAGCGGCCCCCGCCGAGGCAACCAGTCTCACAATGTCGCGCTTCGGCGCCGGATGCACGGCGCCTGCTCGGCGCCCCTGCTCATTCTCGCGCTGCTTGCCGGTTGTGCGAGCGAGCAGAAGCCCGGCGCGGGCACGTCGGCATCGACCGGCGCCAGCACCGCTCGCGCCGGCGGCACGGGATCGAGCGAGGCCGACCTTCGCTATCCCGCCGAACTCGACGCCAGCTATCTCGTCGGCCCGACCGCCGCGCGCGATCTCGACCTTCGCATCGACTGGCAGAAGCGAGTCGTCCCCGCCGCCAATTCCGGGATCAAGCGGCTGGCCGTCACCAAAGATGCCGTGCTCGTCCTCGACGGGCGCAACATGCTCACGCAGCTTCGCCGGCAGGACGGCAATCGCATGTGGACGTTGCCCGTCGCCGGCCCCGTCGATGCCGTGCTCGGCTTTGTCGCGATGCCGGAGTCGGAGCGTCTCTACGTCGCGGTGAGCGATGCGCTGCTCGTGCTGGATTCCACCGTTGGTTCGCTTGTCGGCCGGCAACGATTTGAACGCGTCGCCAACACAGCGCCCGTCATTGTCGGCAACAGCCTCGTGTACGGCTCGCTCAACGGCCAGCTCGTGTGGCACAACTACAACGTCGGCACGCAGTGGCGCGCCTACCAGGTGGCGGATTCCATCAGCACCACGCCTGTCGTTGAAGGCAGCCTCGTGATCGTGACGGGATCGAACGGCATGGTCATGGCGCTCAACGCCGAATCCGCGACGCAACTGTGGTCGAAGAAACTGCTGGATGAAATCGTCGCACCGCCGGTGGTTGGCGATGGCGCCGTGTTCGTCGCCGGCACCGATCAAAGCCTGTGGGCGTTTGAACTCGGCAACGGTCGTGGCATCTGGCGATATCGCACCGAAAGCCCGCTCACCGAACCGCCAACGAAGCTCGGCGATCAGGTGTATCAGTTCGTCCCCGGCCAGGGGCTTGTGTGCCTCGAAGCCGTTCCGCTCGATCTCCCCGCCGGTCGCGTGATCTGGAAGGCCGCCGACGTCTCCGGCCGCGTCATCACGAAGCACCGCGAAACGTTGCTCGTGTGGGATGCGGCGAAGCGCACGCTCACAACCGTCGCGGCAGGAAGCGGGCATCTGATGAAGTCCGTCGCGCTGCCCGGCGTTCGCCATCTCGAATCGACCAGCCTCGACAATGGCGAACTGTTCGCAGCAGGCGACGACGGCCGGATCATCCACCTCGTGTGGAAGAATTGAGGGCCTGCGGTGAAGTCCGTGACGACGTCGGCGACCACGGGTCGATCGAACCCCAGCATGGATGCGCACCCGATGCCCTCGCTCGTCAAGATTCGCCGCGCTTTGCTCTCCGTGAGCGACAAGACGGATCTCATTCCGTTCGCCCGCGCGCTGCGCGGCTTCGGCGTTGAGCTCATTTCCACAGGCGGCACGGCGGCGGCGCTTGTGCAGGCCGGCCTTGACGTCACGCACATCGAGCACGTCACCGGCATGCCGGAGCTGTTCGACGGCCGCGTCAAGACGCTTCACCCCTCGGTGCACGGCGCGCTGCTCGCCCGGCGCGACAACTCCGCGCACCAGGCGCAAATGGCGAAGCACAACATCGCGCCCATCGATCTCGTGTGCGTCAATTTGTACCCGTTTGAAAAGACCATCGCGGAAGACCCCACCGATCTCGACCGCGCCATCGAGCACATCGACATCGGCGGGCCGGCGATGATCCGCTCCGCGGCGAAGAATCATGAGTTTGTCGCCGTGGTGACGAGCGCGGCGCAATATGACCGCGTCATCAGTGAAATGGAGCGTCACGGCGGCGCGTGCGATCTGCCGATGCGCCGCGAGCTTGCCGCCGCTGCGTTCAGCCGCACCGCCGAGTATGACGCCGCCATCGCGGCGTACCTCGCGCGCCGCCGCTCGCAGACCTTCCCGCCGATGTTGCGGCTGAACTATTCGCTGTCGCGCGAACTTCGCTATGGCGAGAATCCGCACCAGGAAGCGGCGCTCTACATCGACCCCGCATGGTTCGCGCCGAGCGCCGCCACCGCGGAGCAACTGCACGGCAAGGAATTGAGCTACAACAATCTCGCCGACGCCGCCGCCGCGCTCGAACTGGTGACCGATCTCGCTCGCGCTCTGCCGGACCACGCCGGGGCTGCGATCATCAAGCACATGAACCCCTGCGGCGCGGCGGTGGCGTCGTCGCCTGCCGAGGCGTTCGCGAGCGCGTATCGCGGCGACACGCTGGCGGCGTTCGGCGGCATCCTTGCAGTCAATCGCACCATTGATCGCGCGACGGCGAGCGCAATTTGCGAGGGCGACAAGTTCCTGGAAGTGATCATCGCGCCGGGCTATGAACCCGATGCGCTGGAACTGCTGCGCCGCCGGTGGGCAAACGTCCGCCTTCTCGCGGCGGCGGGCGCGAGCAATCGTCCGGCGGAAGAAATCTTTGAGTTCCGCTCCATCGCGGGCGGTTTGCTTGTGCAGGAGCCGGATGCGGCCTTGCCAAGCCCTTCGCATTGGAGGCACGCGGCGGGGCCGGCGCTGACGGATGTTGCGGAAGTGGATGCGGTGCTCGCGGTGGTCGCTGTGAAGCATCTGAAGTCGAATGCGATTGCGATTGCGCAGGACGGCATGCTCCTTGGCGCTGGCTGCGGATGCGTGGACCGCGTGATGGCGTGTCAGGTTGCGATCGAGAAGAGCGCGGGGCGCATCACCTCGGGCCGAGCCGTCGCCGCTTCTGACGCCTTCTTTCCCTTCGCCGACGGGCCGCAGAAGCTGATTGACGCCGGCGTGAGCGTGATCATCCACCCCGGCGGGTCGAAGCGCGATCAGGACACCATCGACCTCTGCCAGGCTCGCGGCGTGACGCTGCTGATGACCGACGTTCGCCATTTCCGCCATTAGCGCGGCGCTCGCAACCGCGTTTCTGCGTGCTGAACGCCGTTCTACGCAGCCAGAAGCAAACTCTCGCGCCGCTCTTGCCGATGGCACACATGGTCGAATACCATCGTCCGAACATGTGTACGCGAATTCCATCCGGAGAGAACCATGCCAGCCGTCGCCCTCGCGCTTGACGAGAAAGTGCTGGTTCTCAATCGCCTCTACACCGCTATTCGGGTCGTCGATGCACGTCGTGCCTTCCGCATGTTGTGCAAGCAGATGGCGGAAGTCATTTCGATCGAGGACGGCCGCTACGTCAATTACGACCTCGAAAGCTGGCAGGATGTCGCTGCGCTGCAGCGTCAGTTCGAAGCGGACAAGCACACGTGGATCAAGACGCCGCGTGCGACGATGGCCGTGCCGAAGATCATCCGCCTGCTCGGCTACGACCGCCTGCCGCTGCAGCACGTGAAGCTCAATCGCCGCAACATCTACGCGCGCGATCACAACCGCTGCCAGTACTGCGGCAAGCACTTCCCCACCAAGGAACTCACGCTCGATCACGTGATTCCGCGCGTGCAGGGCGGCGCTCACACGTGGGAAAACCTCGTGTGCGCCTGCGTGAAATGCAACGCACGCAAAGGCGGCCGGCGACCGCACGAAGCGAACATGAAGCTGATCCGCCTCCCCGTCCGCCCGAAGCGCAACCCCGTCATCTCGATGCGCCTCGGCAGCCCGAAGTACCAGTCGTGGAAAGCGTTCCTCGACGAGGCGTACTGGACGGTGGAGTTGAAGGATTAGGCCCCTGTCACGATCCTGCTAAGCCGCAAGCGGCCTGGCGCGGCGAAGCCGCTTGCGGCTTAGCAATCTCACGGATATCGCCCCGCCGCACGCAGCGCTTTTACATAGGGTGAATTCAGGCTGTGTCCTTTGTGAAGCGGCCAGCGGTCGTATTTCGTCACGAACGGCCAGTGTTGTTTTGGTAATCCAATCTCGAGCGGGTTTTTCTCAACGTAGCGAATTGTTCGTTCGACGACATCGGGGTGATCGAGAAACACTTTCCATCCGCTGCCGGATGTCCAAACTGGGTGCTCGCTTGGACGGATACCCTGCGACACGAGCGCATTGCGACTGGCGATCTGCAGCGCACCAATCATTTCTTCCGCTGTGTCCCGGTGTTTGCGGATGAGAATGTGCACGTGATCAGGCATGATCGCGCACGCGTAGCACGTGTATTGCCGTGCCGCGATGACTTGCGCGAACGCTTCGCCGACCACGACAACCGCTTCGTTTCGCACTTCCAGCAATTCGTGTTTGAGCGTCTGGCTCGCGCGATCGTAGAACTCGCGCACAACATGGCCCGCGGGTTGCATTTTCCTGCGGCCAAAGTGCACATCGCCAAGTGCTGCGATACCAGAACTGGCGACGGTTTTTGAAGTGCTGCCACGCGGGTCGTTGGGAAGCCACCAGCCGTACGCCGTCCAGATGAGGTGGTAGGCGATGACGATCGGTTGCCGTGCGGCCATGCATTCAAAATAATCGCGAATTGCGAAGCCGCAAGCGGCAACGCCGCGCGACGCCGCTTGCGGCTTCGCAGGAATCCCCGGCCCACTTCATTTCGCCCTGCGCGTCATTACGTCGCGCCGATCGACACTTCCACCGGCTGGCCTTTGGGCTCGTAGTTCGGCGTCACCGCCACCTTGAGCGGGATGCGGCGGCCGTAGTCGTCGTACGGGATGCGCTCGCGGTCGATGATTTTCTGGATCGCCATCACGCCTTCGATGAGCATTTCCGGTCGCGGCGGGCAGCCGGGCACATACACGTCCACCGGGATGAACTGGTCCACGCCCTGCACCACGGCATAGGTGTCGAACACACCGCCGGTCGAGGCGCACGCGCCCATCGAAATCACCCACTTCGGCTCGCACATCTGGGCGTAAATGCGCTGCAGCACCGGCATCATCTTGATCGCCACCCGGCCGGCGACGAGCATGAGATCCGCCTGTCGCGGGCTGAAGCGCATCACCTCGGCGCCGAAGCGCGCGATGTCATACCGGCTGCACGCCGTCGCCATCAGTTCGATTCCGCAGCACGCGGTGGCGAAGGGCATCGGCCAGATGCTTGAACGGCGGGCCCAGTTAATCACATGATCCAGGCGCGTCGTCAGCAGATTGTCGGTTGGCAGTGCGGCTTCGAGACCCATGAAGTGCTTCCCTGCGATGAAGTTCGGCGGCAGGCGGCCCTCGCGTGCGCCGCGGGCTGGTGACGCCGTCAACGCTTCATTCTAGGGACGGCTGTGCTCGCATGCCACGTCGCGATTGAGCGGGCTGACGTAGCCCTGCCGGTGATACGTCGTGCCGTGCGGCGTCTCGATGCGGTACAGATCGGGCCCGGTTGGCGAGTCGTACACACGCTCAATGTGCACGCTGGTTCGTTTCGGCTGATGCGAAACATACTGGTACGACGACGCGGGAACGTGGGACGTCGCGCAGCCCGCCTGCAGCAACGCCACAAGGATGATCGCCAGCACAAAGGCATGCAGGACGAGGACCATCATGGTCACCTCCGACACAAATTGAGACACCCGCCCGGATGCGTGCTTCCATGTTATCGGGCGCTTCCGAAGCTGAAAGCACGGGCCCGAGTTATGCACATGAGCCAGCCACCGCACGCGGCCGGGAAACGCTGCCCTGCCCCTCACATCGGCCCGCCGGCTGACCGATTCGAGCGGCGTGAGGCCCTTTCCTTCGATCAAGCTTGCCCGCTGGAGCCGCGCCGTCTGCATCGCCGCGGCGGTGCTCCTCCCCACCGACGTCCTTCAGAGCGATGCGCCCGACGAACTGGTGCGTGCCGCCGACGTGGACGCCAAGCTCGCCGCCTTGCCCGCCGGCGATTTCGATGCTCGCGTCGAACTCGCGCAGTGGGCCGCGGCGCATGGACAGCCCGCGCCCGCCGATCGCATCCTGCGTCAAGTGCTTGCGATCGATCCCGAGAATGTGCGGGCGTACGGCGCGCTCATCGACATCGCCAGCAAGATTCCGCTGCGCGTGGAGTCGCCGGTGTTCCGCGCCGCGCGCAACCTGCTTCCGCCTCGATTCGTGGTCACGGAAACGAAGCGCTACGTCGTGCTGTCGGATGCTGATCCGAACTGGACGCGCACGCAGATCGAGCGCATCGAGCGCGCTCATCATCAGTTCATGCGCCTCGCCAATCGTCTCGACCTGCGGCCGCTCCCATTGCAGCACAAGCTCGTTTGCGTGCTCTTCAGCCGGCAGGACGATTACGCGGAATTCGCTCGCGCCCAGGACAATGTCACCGCGGGCTGGGTGGCCGGCTATTACTCGCCGCGCCACGACTGGATCGTCTTCTACGACATCAATTCCAACGAGGATGTGAAGCACGCGAGCGCCAAGCTCGATCGCATGCAGGACGATCTCACCTCGTGGATGGTCCGCGCCGAGCGAGCCGAGCACCTGGGCCAGACCGCGGCGGCGGAAGCGATGCGCAGCGCGCTCTTCCGCTATCACCAGCATTTCGCCGTCGAGAAGAAGAAACTGACGGATTTCACCGAGCGGGCGAGCATCGCCACCACCGTGCACGAAGCGGTGCACCACCTCATGTTCCACTCGCACGTGCAGCTTCGCACCGTGGAATATCCGCTGTGGATCAGCGAAGGCATGGCGACCGCGTTCGAGACGGATCAACCCAATGCCGCGTTCGGGCCGGATCACGAGTTCAAGCCCCGCCGCGATGAGTTCATCCGCCTTCTCAAAGAAGACAAGCTCATTCCGCTGCGCGAGCTGGTGACGCTGACTGCCATGCCGAACGCCGACCCGGACACGATCAGCGCGGTGTACCACGGCAGCTACGCGCTGGTCACGTGGATGTGCCGCTTCCGCGCCGCCGAGGTGCGCGATTACTTCGAGCGCATGCGCCGCGAGCCGCCGGGCAAGTCAACGCCGCAGCGGCATCTCGAAATCTTCCAGCAGGTGTTCGGCGACGTGGATCGGCTGGAGCGTGCGTGGATTCGCTATGAGCTCAATCGGCCGGAGTTCGCCGCCGCGGTGCCATGGCATCGTCGCCTCGCCGCCGCTGATCCGCTCATCGCGCTTGCCGACCCGCCGGGGATGGAACAACTCGCGTTCGCCGGCGTGCCGATTTTCAACGGGCTGATCGGTCAGCAGTTGGCGCTCGCCGCCGCGGTGACTTCAGCGGATGAATCGGCCGACCTTCGCGCCAGCGCCGACAGCGCCGCGCCGGGCAACGTCACGATCTCCGCCGCACGCTCTTCCACCGACTCGCCTTCGGAGTGAGCGGATTCGACATTGTGAGCAGGCGGTTCTTCCGCCGGCGCGAGCGTGCCGGCGGACATTGTTTCCATGCGTGCGGCAAGCTCGCGCATGGAGCCGGCGAGATCGCGCATCTCGCCGCGCATCCCCGCTCGCACAAGATCAACCAGCGCACGAAGCGGAGCGGGAAGCGAAGCCGGATCGGTACGCGATTGCAACAGCAGCGGCTCCCACGGGGCGAGCTGCGGCATCAGCGCGTTGATGTCCGTCACCGCACGCTCGAGGCGATCAAGTTGATCGAAGAACGGCCCGGCGGCTTCCGCAATTCGGCTGAACTGTTTCTCCGCCGCCTCGCATCGCGCGACCGCCTGTTCCACCTGCGCCGTCAGCTCATCCGCACGACGGGCGGACGCGGTGAGACGCTCCTCGGCTTCCATCAAGTCCTTGCCGAGGTGCTGGCGGGCTTCCTCGCATTGGCGAAGCGTGCGCTTGGCGTCTTCCACCACGTGCTCGGCCCGCTGCGCGGATTGCGCCGCTCGGTACGCCACGCTGGTGATGCTCTTCTCCGCCTGCACGACGAGGTCCGTCAGGCGCGACGCCGTGGCGTCGAGATCGGTCACCTTGCTCTCGGCGGCGCCGACACGGCGCGTCAACCCCGCCGCCTGTTCGTCCATCGCCTGCGCAGCTTCCTGCTCGCGCGTGCGCATGGCGTCGCCAAGTTGCGTCGCCAGCGCATCGAGCTGCGCGGCGAGCGCGATACGGTGCTCGTTCAGCGCCGCAACCTGGTTCTGATGCGCCGCCTCGGCGGCGCTCGTGCGAGCCGCCCACTCGTCCTGCATGCTCTGCAGCTTGTCGATCTGCACCTGCAGCGCTTTGAGCATGCGAGCGGAGAGATGAAGGCGATCCTGCAATCGCGTGGAAGCGCGCGTCGCCTGGGCATCCAGCGCGCTTGCCGCCTCAATGTGGCGCGACAGCTCCACCGACAGTTCCTGCGACTGGCTGATGAGCTGTTGAAGCGTGGTGGAAAGTTCATCAAACGCGCGCTGGTCGAGAACGCGCGGGGTGAGGACGATGTCGTGAGAAGGCATGGGTGAAATTCGTGGCTCTTCAATCAGCCGGTGCGGCGACACGCTGACGGTGCGCGAGGTGGAAAGCGATGCCTGCTCGGAGCCGGTCGCGGCGGCGGAGGAATCGATAGGCGCAACACCACCGGCGGCCTTCACGTCGCCTGCCGCGGCGCCGTTCCGCCTGGTGTTCCCTCGCCGCGCTGGTGTGCGACGTGCCCGCATGACTGGCCTCCGTTCCGTCTCCAATGGCCCACGCACCCCGCGCATCACGGCGCCGCGGGTTATCGGCCACTGTGACTTATCGGCCACTCATCAGGCGCGGCTTGACCGCTTCTCGCCCCGAAGGCTCACTTCCTGCCCGCCGGCCCCGGCCAGCGTCGTCGGCGCCGACTCCAGCAGCCCGGCCAGCGTCACCTCCGCCGCGATCGATCGCTGCACCTCGCGAAGCTTCCGCAAGATGGGCGTGCGCTCCGCCGCCACCTCGTCGTCCGCCAGCGAGAAGCCGATCACCATGAGCTGATCCGCAGGAATCTTGTCCGGCAAGCGCGCGAGGCTCACAGCGTTGTCTTCGCGCTCCAGCCGGTGGACGATCCCTTCCGCCGCCAGCCGATCGATCATCTTTTGGACGAGCGATTCCGGCAGATTGAGATAGTCAGCGATCTCGCGCGAGCCTACCGCCCGACCCTCCGCAAACGCTTCCGCAATCACCTGCGTCACGGCGACCACCGACCCCGGCTCCATCAGGCCGCAGTACTCCTTCTTCTCTTCAATCTGATCCGGTCGGCGACCGCCAAGCTTCTGCAGCGTGGAAGTGACCTCAAGCCCGAAGAGGACCACGAGCCACATGAGATACACCCAGAACATGAAGAGCGGCACCAGACCGAGCGAACCGTAAAGCTGTTTCACGCTCATGGCGTTGGTGAGATACGCGCCCATCGAGCGCTTGCCGATTTCAATGATGACCACCGAAACCGCCGCCCCGATCATCGCCGGGCGCATTGCCACATACGTGTTCGGCACCCACTTGTAGAGCACCAGCATCACCAGCCACGAAACCAGCAATGTCCACATGAGCGGCAGGATTTTCAGGAAGAAAAGCCAGCCTTCGTCATGCTGCTCGATGAGTGCGTTGAACTTCGAACTCAAGTACATCGTGAGCGCAATGGCGGTCGGGCCGAGGGTCAGCACCGTCCAGTAGATCGGCAGTCGCCGCGACCACGCACGCCCTTCGGGGGCACGGCAAACGAGGTTGAAGCTGTTTTCGATCGTCACCATCAAACCGACGCCGGAGTAAATCAGCACGGCGGTTCCGATCCATCCGATGACGCGAAGGTCGATCTTCTCGACCTGCGAAATCATTTGGAGCAGCCAGTCGCTCAAGCTCTGGATGCCTTCGCTCGCCTGCTCCGCTTCCGCCGGCGGCTGCATGGCGTATTGATCGAGCTGCATCGAGATGAAGAACTGTTCGAGGCGTGCGCGGAGGTCATCGAAGCCGCCCAACGCGCGGATGAGAATGGTGCCGAGCACGAGCACGGGGATCAGCGAGAAGAGCGTGCGATACGCCAGCGCTGCCGCCATCTGCGGGGCGCGGTCCTGGCTCAATTGCCGCCAGCCATGGCGCACGAGCTCATTGGAGAACCGCAGCACGGAGTGCCAACGCGTGAACTCCTCGCCCGGGTGCACCACGAGCTTCTTGAGATAGTTGCCGATGCGCTTTTCGAGGTCGCTGATCAGGGGCATGCCACAATTATCGGCATGACCGGCGGCCGGGTCGCTAGGTGATCGCTGGGAACGGCCGTGGGATGAGCGAAACGTTGTTTCACCCGGTCGCGCGGGCGGCGGTCCGGGCATCTATTGAGGCCCCACGAAGCCGGCGGCTGCGCACTTTGCGCGTACGATACCGGCCATGCCACGCCATGAATTTACCGACGCCTCGCGCGGGCCGCGGTTGCAGAAAGTCCTTGCCGAGGCCGGCGTCGGCTCTCGCCGGGCATGCGAAGAACTGATCGAAGCGGGCGACGTGACGGTCAACGGCATGCTCGTTGATGAACTCCCCGCGTGGGTCGATCCCGCGCGCGATCACATCCGCGTGGCCGGCCGCAAGCTCAAGTTTCACGCAGCGCCGGTGTACGTGATGCTCTTCAAGCCGAAAGGCACGGTGTCCACGAACGCCGAGGATGAAGAACGCAGGCGGCTCATTGATCTTGTCAATCACCCGAGCGGCGCGCGACTGTTCCCCGTGGGGAGGCTTGATCTCGATTCCTCCGGACTCATTCTTCTGACCAACGACGGCGAGCTGGCGAACAAGCTCACACATCCGCGCCACGGCGTACCGAAGGTGTATGAAGTCACCGTCGCCGGCCAGCTTGAAGACAGCGACCTGCGTCGATTGGAGCGCGGCGTGTTTCTCTACGACCGCACGAAAGAACGCGGCTCGCGCACGCAGAAGTCGAAACTCGATGTCATCAAACGCGATCGCGATCGCACACTGCTCCGCATGGAATTGCACGAAGGCCGCAACCGACAGATTCGGCGAATGATGCTCACCGTCGGCCACCCGGTGAAGAAGCTCCGCCGCGTGCAACTTGGCCCGCTGAAACTCACGGGCCTGCAACCGGGCCAGTGGCGCGATCTCACGCCGGCGGAAGTCGCAGCGCTCAAGCGAGCGGTCGAGAAGCAAGGCGGCAAGCGCGCGGGCAAAACGCCACGTGCGCGGCGGGCAACGAAAGCAACTTCGCCTCAACGCGCGAGCAAGACATCAAGCGCGGAACGTTCGTCCGCCACAGGTCGCGCGGCAAAGCGAACCCGTGATAAGCGCTCAACCTCCCTCTCCCCGAGGGAGAGAGCCGGGGTGAGCGTGTTCCGGCGGAAAAAGTCGCGCTGAAACGCATAGAACAATGCAAACGGTGGCATAGGCGTCTCGCCCGTGATGTTCAGGCCGCCCTCGATGGGCGGGCTGAACATTCGAACGTCTCAAGCGTGCAGCACGCTCCGTGCCCATCCTACGGGGCTTCGCTCGGCGCGTCGTTCGGCGCTTCGCCGCTTGAATCGGTGACGAGCGTGACTTCAATCGGCGAATCGAGATCATCCTGCCGCACGCGCACGCGCCGCAGTCGTGTCAGTTCCAGCGTGGCGAGGAACAAACCGACGCGCTGGCCCGACGTGTAGCCTTCGAAAATATCCTGAAGCCGCAGCACGTGCTCCGTTGATCGCGTCAGGCGATCGAGCAGATCTTCCTGGTGCAGCGCGATCGGCGTGTCATCAATCTGCACGCGGTGATCGCCGATGCGCGTGAAGTCAATCGTTGAACAGATGCGCTCGTATGCCTGCGCGATGTCGAGCACGTGCACGTCTTCCAGTTCGAGTTCGACTTCCGCAGGCTTCTCGAACATGGATTCGTGAATGTACGCCTGCCACGGATACCGCCGCGCGAAGCTTTCCCGGCGAGACTCCAACTCCTCCGCGGCGATGCGCACGCGCTGATACGCCAGCAGTTGCTGGACGAGCTCGGCTCGCGGGTCAGCGACATTCAGCACCGGCGCCGCGCCATCCGCCTTGCCCGACCCGTCGCCGCCTTCGCCCTCCGCGGCTTTGCCCGGCGGCATGAGCGTGCGCGACTTGATTTCCACCAGCGTCGCCGCCATGACGAGGAACTCGCCCGCCGTATCCACGTCGATGTCATCGACCTGGCTTAGGAACGCGAGGTATTGCTCGGTGATCGCCGCGATCGGGATGTCATGGATGTCCACTTCCGCCCGCCGGATGAGATACAGCAGTAGATCCAGCGGCCCGTGAAACGCGTCCAGCGAAACCTGATAATCATCCGTGACAGGCATGCGAGCAGCATATAGGCCCGGGCCCGCGGGGGGTAGCCGAGGAACCCGCCGCGCTCATCGAACGAACCCGCTCCTTCGCCCTGTCCAATCCCCTCTCCCCGAGGGAGAGGGTTCGGGCCAGGGTGCGTTGATGAAGCTGATGTGCGGCAAACAGTGATCGATCGAACCCTCACCCCGGCCGCCGCCTTCGGAGAGAGGGGCGGCGGTGGCCATTTCACCGATTCGGTGGCACGGGCGTCTCGCCTGTGTTGCTCTGGGAAATGCCGAGGTCCGCTCGCAGCAGTGTGAGGTTGTCGTGAGGTCCGCGCCGTCCCTGCCGTACAATCTTTCCGTGACGAATTCCGCGCTCACGCAGACTGATGAGATCGCGTTCCTCGCCGAGGCCCTGGCCGCCGAGGCGAGCGCTGTGCTTGGCATTGCCGAGCGGCTCCGCAATGGCGAGGCGGGCGCGTGGGTGCAGGCCCTCGACGTGCTGGAACACTGCCATGGCCACCTCGTCGTTGCGGGCATGGGCAAGTCCGGTCTCATCGGCGCCAAAATCTCCGCCACGTTCTCCAGCCTCGGCCAGCCGTCCAACGTGCTGCATCCGGCGGAAGCGGTGCACGGCGACCTCGGCCGCATTCGCCGCGGCGACACGGTGCTGCTCTTGAGCTACTCCGGCGAAACGGAAGAAGTCGTGAACCTTGCTTCCATTCTCCGCGCCGACGGCGTGCCGCGCATCGGCATGTCGCAGTCGGATCGCACCTCGCTCGCCCGGTTGTGCGATGTGCATCTCGCGCTTGGCGATCTCACTGAAGCGTGCCCGCTCAACTTGGCGCCCACGGCGTCCACCACCGCCATGCTCGCGCTGGGCGATGCGCTCGCGCTCGCGCTGGCCCGCCGACGCGGCATCAAAGCCGACGACTTCCACAAGCATCATCCCGGCGGCATGCTCGGGGCCGGCTTGCGCCCGATCACCGAAGCGCTGCGCTTCCGCGTGGGTCACAACCTTTCCGTCGTGCGCGACCACGTGCCGGTGCGCCAGGCCATTCGCGAAGCGGCTGAAACCGCGGGCACGCCTCGCCGCGCCGGCGCGATCATGCTCGTTGACGCCGCCGGCAAGCTCTCCGGCATCTTCACGGATGGCGATCTCCGCCGCCTTTTCGCCAGCGATCCCACCGGCTCGCTCTTTGACCAGCCCATCAGCTCGGTGATGACGCGCCGGCCGCAGCATCTCACGGTGGACGATCTCGTGCGCGACGCCGTGCGGCTGGTGCGCGAGCGGCGCGTTGATGAAATTCCCGTGCTGGATCACGACGGCAAGCCCGTCGGTCTCGTTGACGTGCAGGATCTGATTGCCATGAAGGTGGTGAGCGAGTGATCCGCCTGCGTCAACACATCGCGGGGCGTTGTGAGCAGCCATGAGCTCCGTTGGCCTTGCCCAGGAAGTTGAGCTGCTGTGCCTCGACGTGGACGGCGTGATGACGGACGGTGTCATTGCGATCGACGACCTCGGCGTGGAGACAAAGCGCTTCCACGTGCGCGACGGCACGGGCATGCGCATGTGGATGCGGCTGGGGTTTCACCTCGCGATCATCACCGGGCGAAGCGGCATGGCGGTGCGTCATCGCGCCAGCGAACTTGGCGTGAAATTCGTAATCCAGGGGTGCGACGACAAAGCGACCGCCGTGCTTTCGCTGATGGAGACGCTGAACCTCAAGCGCGAAAAGGCGGCGATGCTGGGCGACGACTTGCCGGACATCCCGGCGATGCGCGCCGTCGGCTATCCTATGGCGGTTGCCGATGCATCCCTGCCCGTCAGGCGGCTGGCCAAATTCACGACCGAGCTGCCCGGCGGACGCGGCGCGGTGCGCGAAGCCATTGAACATCTGCTCCGTGCCAAGGGCCGACTCGATGAAGCATCGGCTCCGTGGAAGTGAGGAACGATGACACGATTTTCGCCCACGCCGAGCGCCGGCCCGCCGCGACCCGTCCGACACGCTCCCGCCCGGCCGTACATCGTCGTCGGCAGCGGCGTCGTCGCGGCGATCCTCCTGCTCATCGTCGTCTTCAACATCAGCAGTTCGCCGAACGCCGCTTCGAATGAACAGGCCGACGTGCCGCCCACCGACATTGAAGTGTTCGGCAAGCCGAGCGGACTCACCGACGAAGACCTCGCGGCGAGCGGCGAGCGCATCGATCCCAACACGCGTCTCTCGCTCGACGCCGGCGGATGGATCCAGGTGCCGAACGACACCGGCGGCGTGGCGCAGCAATACAAGTTCGCTCGCCTCGAACCCGATCCCCCCGGCTATTCCGCCGGCTGGGTGCAGATGGAAAAGCCAGTCGCCGAGATTTACGTCGCCAGCGATCGACTGCTGCTCCTCGAAGCTGACGAAGCGATTGCGTTCGTGCCGCGGCAGGCGCTCGAATCCGGCACGATGACCGGCAACGTCACCATTCGCCTCTACGAAACGAAACCGGGCGCGCGCGTCAACCCCGCGACGGATCGGCCGAGCCTCGTGGTCCGCACCGGCGAAGCGTCGTTCAACAACATTTTGGGCGAATTGCGCTGCCCCGCTGATGTGCATGTTGAAACGCCCGACGCCGAGTTCCCCGGGCGCAATCTGCACATGCTGATCAACGATCGCGATCAGATGGTGCAATCGATGACCGTGGAGCAAGGCGAGTTCATCCGCATCGCCGGCCAGAAGGCGCGCGAAGCGCGCGATGAGCAACGTGAACCATCGCCCGATCTCGCGTCCGCCGGGGATGAGCCCACGCCACCGCCGTCAAGCTCCGCACCGCAAAACAGCACAACTGCGCCGCCAAGCGCGCGGAAGCCGGAGCCGTTCTACCGCTTGACGCTGCACGAGAACGTGTCGATCGCGCAGGGCAGTGAAGAACTGGCGCGCGGCGATTCGCTCGTGGTGACGTTCTCGTTCCGCAGCCGTGGTGACATGATCGCGTGTCTGCCGCATCGTGAACATGGCTGGAGCGTGCCGGGCGCATCCGTGGCGATGAACGTGCCGCAACATCTCGCCGCGGCCGCTTTGGCGTCGTGGCAGGACCGCGATCTCGCGCTCGCCCCACCGCCGTCGGACGATGACATTTACATCTACTGGGACGGCCCGCTGACGATGGAACCCGTCACCGATCCCGCGCAGCGACTCGCGTCGCCCGATGATGCGCGCATGGAGCTCTTCGGCTCGCCGCTGCAGCTTGCGTATGACGAAGGCGCCACCACGGTCTCCTGCGCCTCCCTCGCCTACCACACGCTGGAGCGCAAGCCGATCCTCGTCGCCAGCGCGGAGTATCCCGGCCTGCTCGTGCGGCAAACCGCAGCGGCAGGCAATGATGCGGAAGCGCCGCCCACAACCGCTGCGCCGCTCACCGAAGAGCTGCGCATCACGTGGGGCAAAGCACTCAAGCTGGATTTCTTCAAGACGGCTGACGGTTCGGATTCCAATCGCCTCCGCCGCGCGAAGTTCACGCAGGACGTGAATGTCATTTCGCCTGATCTCAAGTTCCGCGGCGACACGATGGTCGTCGAGTTCTTCGGCGAGGAAACCGAGCGCGACGCCATCAAGACCGTGCTCGCCACCGGCAATATCAAAGCCGTGAGGCCCGGCGGGAGCCCCGATGAAGACAGCCAGCTCACCGCACAGGAATTGCTCGTCGAGTTCGCGCTCAATGGCGAGAAGGAAGCGTACCCGCGGCATGTGCGCGCCACCGGCAACGTGGAAGCGATGGAAAAGACGGAAACGATGTGGGCGGACTTCATCGACGTCGTCCTTCGCGAACGCACGGCGGAGGAACAGGCCAAGGCGAAGGCCTCGCTTGCCGAGCGCGGTGACGACGCGGGCGACGACGACGCAGGAATCGCCGGCCTCAACTGGGGCAATGACCGCATGGGCGAGACCGAGCTCGAGACGCTCACGGCGTCCGACGACGTGCAGCTTCTGCTCGAAGGCGGCACGCGCGTCTGGGCTGACAAGCTCGACGTGGACGGCGTGTCACGCTCCGTCACGCTCACCGGCGAGCAGGTGCTCATCGCCAGCGGCAATCACATCGTGGACAAAGGCAAGCACATCAAGCTGCAGGAGATCGACGAGTGGCGCCGCGAGGTGACGATGGACAGCCCCGGCGTGTTTGTGCAGATGAGCGGCCCCGTGCTGCCGCGCATTGAGCGCCGCCGCATCGAGCGCCCGGTCATCAAGGACCAGCCGCAAGTCAGCGTGCGATGGACCGAGCGCATGGAATATGCGGAGAACACGCAGGACAAGACGAGCACCATCGAGTTCCACGGCCAGGTGGACGGCCGCAGCGAGCCGAACTCGAAGGAACTTTCCACCGTCACCGCCGACACGCTGCGTTTCGACATGATCGAAACCGAAGAACCGAAGGCGGATCAGCCGGCGAACGCGGCGAACGCCAACGCGGCGGATGGCCAGCAGGACATGCTCGCCGGCAATCGCACGCTTCGCTCGCTCTACGCAGCCGGCGACGCAAAGATCGAAAGCCGCACATGGCTGAACGATGATCGCAGCGACACGCCGCGCGTGTTCTACATTGCAGGCGATGAGATTGAATACGACGACGTGGCGCTCAACGCCGCGGTGACGGGCAAGGGCACGCTGCTCATTCTCGATGAGCGACCGAAAGATGAGGACGGCAACGAAGCGCCTGCCCCGGACGCCGGCGGAACGTCGAAGCCCACGCCGTTTGACGATCATTCCTTCGGCTCGCGCGGCACGACGCTTTTTCGCTTCACCGAAGGCATGCGCATGACGCAGCAGATGGAGAACCGCTTCATCGCCACCTTCAAGGGCGACGTGGAGTGGATGCACAAAGCCATCGACGGCCGCACCGCCACGATGACCGGCCAGCAGCTTGAAGCTGTGATCGCCCGTCGCAGCGAGCCCGGCGAGGATGTGGACATGGACTTCGGCGGCGCCGCGGAGCTGCAGCGCATCACCGGCAAGGGGGCCGTCATCATCCGCTCCACGGCATACGACTACGTCGAATGCGAGGAGTTCATGTACGACCCGGCGACAGGCATTGCGGAGCTCGCCGCCAAGCCCGGAAAAACAGTCGCCGTGCTCGCGAAGGATGCCCCCCGCCCCTTCCACGCCGAGCGCATCCGCTGGGACATGAACGCCGACACCATGCGCATCGTCCACGGCGGCATGGACCGCTGAAACCAGCACCCGAGCGTTGCATCTCAAATGGGAAGCTGCGTCTGACGAGTCCGCGAGGAAGACGCAGGTCAACGCGTCGTTCGGCGAATCGCCGATGTCTCGCGATCGTCGCTGCGCTTACTCCGCCGCGGCGTCACTCTCGCGCGTCACCACGCGGAAGTTCTCGCGTTCGCCCCGGCCGCGGAGCGGGTAATCCTTTCGCAGCGGGTGCGCGGGGTAATCCTTCCACAGCAGGATGCGGCGAAGGTCGGGGTGATTGCGGAAGCGGATGCCGAACATGTCGAACACCTCGCGCTCCGGCCATTCGGCGCCGGGCCAGATGTCCGTCACGGAATCGAGGTGAAGCGCCGGATCGGGCGTGATGCCGTCCGTCGGCAGCGACGGATTCAGGAATGTCTTCACCGTCAGCCGGCGGTTGTGCGTGAAGCTGACGAGCAGGTACGCCACGGCGAATCGGCCCGGCATCGGCGCGGGATAGTCGAGATAATCCAGTCCGACCACGTCGCTCAAGAACGCATAATCGCACGCCGCATCGTCACGCAGAAAGCGCAGCACCTGGTGCACGGATTCCGCCGGCACGATGAGCGTCGTCTGCCCGCGAAACTCCGCCGCGTGAAACTTCACATCGGGAAACGCCTTCTTGACGAGCGGCAGCGTGGGGTGGTCGAGATTGGGTGCCTTGGCCATGGGCGTGGATTATACGGGGAGCGCCGGGTTTGGCCGCATGCCACCCACCGCCGGCTGTCCGCCCGTCATTCGCCGCGATATTCACACGAGCTGGCGCACGTCTCCGCCACGTTGATTTGCGCAAGCATCGGGAGCGCCGGCTTGATGCGGTCCCACAGCCACTTGGCGAGCATCTCGCTCGTCGGGTTTTCCAGGCCCGCGATGTCGTTCAGGCAGTAGTGGTCAAGCTGCAGGCGGAGCGGCTCGATCACGCGCGCGAGGTCGCCGTAATCGAGCAGGTGATACTGCCCCGCCGGCACATCGCCCTCGACGATCACATCGACTTTGAATGAATGACCATGCATCCGCCTGCACTTGTGTCCTTCGGGGAACGAAGGCAGAAAGTGGGCGGCTTCAAAGGTGAAGGTCTTGACAAGTCGAACACGCATGCGAGGCATCATAGTGGCGCAGCGCAGCACGTCCTGCACCGCGCGGCGTTCCAGCGCCGGGCAGCGATTCCCGCGCCGGGCAGCGATTCCCGTGCCGGGCTCAACATCCCCCTCCCTCCGAGGGAGGGGGTCAGGGGGTGGGTGGGCCGCAAGCGCTCACTTGGGTGCCGTCGTCCGGAGCGCAGCGAAAAGCCACGCGGCGTCGCCATGTGCGCACCGAAAAGAAATGTCGCGCGCTCCCGTTCTCGTGGCCTTCGCTCCTTTCGTCGCTCAGACCACGGCACCCCGACGCCACGAACGCGGTCACTTCAACGGTGCCACGATTCGTCCGGGCGCAGCCGGCGAATCGTGAGGACGTGCAGGTGCGTTGTGAACATGGCGTGCGCCGAACAGAGAACCGTCGCCCGCGCCTGCACGACTCGCCGCATCGCCGGACGAGTCGTGGCGCCGCTCACGTTCCCCCTCCCTGCCAGAGGGGAGTTGGTCACACGCCGCGTGTCTGCGGATCCCAGATGAACTTGTGCAGTTGTGGTTGCAGCCGCACGTTGAGCCCGTCGGCGAGCATCCATGCTGCGAGTTCGCGCATCGGCAGCGCTTCCATGCCGGGAATTTCCGCGCCCGCCGGTTGCTCGAACACTGGCGAAAACAGCACGCTCTTGACGCGCTCTTCCAGGCGATGCGTTCGCACGACATCGCGCGCCCACTCGTAATCCTCGCGCCCCGTGATCACAAACTTCACCTCGTCGCGCGGCGTCAGGTGCTCAATGTTCGTCCACAGATTGCGTTCCGCCTCACCGCTGCCAGGCGTCTTGATGTCCATGATGCGAATGCTGCGCGGGTCGCACGCGGAGATGTCGCACGCGCCAGACGTTTCGATGAGCACGGTGTAGCCGAGGTCGCACAATCGGCTGATGAGCGTGTGCACGCGCTTCTGCAACAAGGGTTCGCCGCCGGTGATCTCCACCCGCCGCGTGGGGTGCCGCTGAACTTCTTGGATGATCGATTCGATCGTCCGCGTGCCGCCTTCCTTGAAGCTGTACTCGGTGTCGCAATACGCGCAGCGCAAGTGGCACCCCGTCAGCCGCACAAAGACGCACGGCAAGCCGGCCCAGGTGCTCTCCCCCTGGATCGAGAAAAAGATCTCATTGATGCGAAGCGTCTCGCCCGGCATAGGCGTGATCGTAGGAGGTGGTTCACCACGGAGGCGCAGAGAGCACAGAGTTGGGAGCGGTTGAAGAAGCAGCAGGCCGCCGGGCAGAGCCTCTGCCAGCTTGCTCCATCCAATTGTCCTCCCCTCTGCGTCCTCGGCGCCTCTGTGGTGAATCCCCCCGCTCGACAGCCGCCGTGCTCCGACTATACTTCCGCTCGTCCTCGCACTGCCCAGGTGGCGAAATTGGCAGACGCGCCAGCTTGAGGTGCTGGTGGGAGTTAAATCCCTTGGAGGTTCGAGTCCTCTCCTGGGCATTCCGTTTCCGGAGGCGGCTGCCGCTTGCGGCGTAGCACTTCCCCATGGCGTCGAAAAAGCCCAACGCGGCCCGCGAGCCCTCCATCGAAAACCGCAGGGCACGCCACGACTACTTCATCACCGACACGCTCGAGTGCGGCATCCGCCTGACCGGCTCGGAAGTGAAGTCGGTGCGCGATGGCAAGGTGAGCCTCGCCGAGGGCTTCGTTCGCGCCGTCGAGGAGCCTGTTGAACTCGTCCTGCATGGCGTGCACATCGCCGAGTACCCGCCCGCCGGCAAGGCCGCCCAGCACGAGCCCACCCGGCCCCGCGTTTTGCTCGCCCACAAGCGCGAGATCAAGAAACTCGCACGCGCCACGCAGCAAAAGGGCCTCACGCTCGTGCCGCTGAAGATGTATTTTTCCAAGGGCCGGGCGAAGGTGCTCATCGGCCTCGCGCAAGGCAAGAAGCAGCACGATCAGCGCCGCGCGATCGCCGCGAAGGAAGCCAAGCGCGACATCAGCCGCGCCATGTCACGCAAGATGTGAACTGATGTGCAGAAGCCGCACCTGACGAGTCCGCGAGGAAGGTGCGCGTCAGTCGCGCGCTGCGCCGGCGCCGTCAACCATGACCACCCGCGTCTTCCTCGAAGACTCGTCAGACACGGCTTCCCTGCACTCGATTCCTATCAACGGGCAAGCGCGATCACGCCGGGCCGATTGGGCAATAGACGCCCGAGGCGTCGCGCACCATCACGCGCTGCTTGCCCGCCTGCTTGGCGGCGTACATCGCCTCGTCCGCGTGATGAATGAGCTGCTCCGCGTTGATCGGCTTGCTCAAATCGACATGCGCCACGCCGATCGACATCGTTACCGGCGGCTCGTCCGGCGACACATCACGCAGCGCGTGCGCAAACTCCTTGCGAATGCGCTCGGCCACGCGCACCGCCTCGTGCGCTTCGGTCTGCGGCATCAATACGCAGAACTCGTCGCCGCCGTATCGGGCCGGCACATCGACTTGCCTGCAGTTCGCCGCAATCACGTTCGCCGACAGCTTGAGCAGTTCATCGCCGCGCTGATGGCCGCATTTGTCGTTCAGATCCTTGAAGCCGTCGAGATCGATCATCATGAACGCCAGCGGGCGATCGTGGCGTGTCGCTTCGTTCCACGCGCGTTCCAGCACTTCGTTGAGCCACCGGCGATTGCACAGGCCCGTCAGCGCATCGGTTCGCGCCATCGCTTCAAGCTGCTGCACCACCGCCGAGAGCTGACGGTTCTTCACCTCAAGCTCTGCAAGCGAGCGACTCAAATCTCGCTGCAGGCGGTCGTTCTCCTGCTTCACGCGCTGCAGCGCGAAGCTCTTCTCAATCGCCAGCGGCAGCGTGCGAATCTCCGTGCCTGTCAGCACGAGAAAGTCCATGGCGCCCGCGCGAATCGATTCCACCGCCATCGCGGCGTCCGAGGGCGAACCCGTGAGCACCACCGGCACATCCGGCGCCACGCCGCGCACATACGCCAGTGCATCGAGCCCCGTGCCGTCTGACAGGTTCACCGCGCCGATGACGATGTCGAAGTTTTCGACGGCCTCAAGGTGAAGCTGCCGCAGCGAACTCACCACCACCGTGCACAACGCATCCGGATCGGTGAGGCCGCAGGTGCAGTGAGCCGCGAACTCGCCTTCGTGGCCGGGCACGGAGACGAACTTGACGTTGCAGCACGGCCGGCCGAGCGCTTGCAGCATTTGCCATGCCACCGTCTCGTCGGGCTCGAGCAGCAGCACGCGAGGTCGTTCTGCCTTCTGTCCGTTGGGCACGTCCGTCAGCGCCTCCCGCTCCAATTGGTCGGCCGTTCCACGCGGGTCGTGCAGAGAGAGTGAACGCCAGCTCCCTACCGGGCCATCCTGCCCTGAACCATGCGTTACAAACGTCCACCGAGCAAACGCGGAGACCCGAATTCGGGCCTCCGCTCGCCGGGATGTCTGATAAGTTGGGGAATGCAGCCGGGACCGCGACCCGACGCCGCCGGTCAGGTGATCAGCCGCATCACGTCGTTGTAGAACGTCACGAGGAACAGCGTGCCGATCAGCGCGATGCCCACAAACGTCGCCGCGCTCTGGAACGCGAGCGGCGGCGGCTGGCCCTTGATCTTCTCGTACACCAGGAAGAGGAACAGCCCGCCGTCCACAATCGGCAGCGGCAGGAAATTGATCACCGCCAGGTTCACGCTGATCATCCCGAGGAAGAACAGGAAGTACATCGCACCCTGCGGGATGATCTTCGCGCCGAGATCAACGATGCCCACCGGCCCGCGAAGCTGCTCCACGCCCACGCTGCCGCGCACCAGCCGATCGATCGTCAGGTACACGAGCAGCACGAGCTTGTGCGTTTCGCGCACGCCCATCGCGACCGCCGTGAACGGATTGCCGCCTGCCGAGAGGGTCGTCTGCAGCGGTTTGAACACGTACCGCGGCAACGTGCTGTCCCAACCGAGCGAGCTGATCTTCGCGCAATCGTCCGGGCCCAGCGTGAGCAGGTGATATTCCGGCTCGCTGTCCCAGAAGAGCCGCTGCACCACCAATTCCACCTGCGCCCCCGCCTCGGGGTCATAATCTCGCACCGCCCGGCGAAGCGCTTCGCGAATGTCCGTCCAGTCTTTCACGCTGCGACCGGCAGCTTCGAGAATGCGATCGCCCGGCATCAGATTGAGCGACGCCACGGGCGATTCCTTGTACTTCGGCCCCGTCGCCTCGCCGTTGGCGTCCGTCGATGCCACGCCCAGTCGCGTCATTGGCGCCGCGATATTCGGCATGTCCCACGCGTACGCCAGCTCCACGCCCACCTGGCCCGACTTGTTCACGCGCACCGTCACCGACTGCTGCTCGCCGTCGCGCAGCACGAGCATGTCGAACGTCTCGCCCGGCCGCTCGCGCACAAACCGCATGAACTGCTGCATGAGCGGCGCGACAAGATTGCCGACGCGCAGCACGACATCGCCCTCCTTGAGCACGCCTTCATTCGCGCTGCCGGCAAGCGTGCCTTCGATCTTCACCAGCGGCGCGAGGCCGATGAGGCCCAGCTCGATTTCGCGCACGTTCCCTTCGACCAGCTCGGGATAGAGCAGCACCTGGAACTCGGGCTTCGCCGCGATCTCCGCCTCGACCGCCGGCCCCGTCGGTTCGCCGTTCTCATCCAGCGCCTGCCACTGCGTGCGGACCGGCTCGCCGTCCTTTGCTTTGAGCACGCGCTGGAACTGCTCGAACGTGCGAACGTGTTCGCCTTCCGCCGCCACCATCGCCATGCCCGGCTTCACGCCTGCCTGCGCGAGACCGAGTTCTTCCAGCGTCGCGGCTACGTTCACTGCGCCGAGATTCGTTTCACTCAGCTGCGACGACGAACCGGGCAGAATGCCGATGCTCAAAAGCCGCGTCATGGAATCCGGCTTCGGCAGCAGGCTGAATTGCAACGGCTCATCGAACCCTTCGCGCGCCACCGCCAGCTTCACCGGCACGCCGGGCTTGCTCATGGCGGACGCGATCTGAATATCCGCGAACGTGCGGGCGGGCTGGCCGTCGATGGCGAGCACCTCATCGCCGGGCTGCAAACCCGCCGTGGTGATGCCAAGCCGATCCGCGTTCTCCGGCAGCGCTTGCGCCGCGGGCATCGTATCCATCGTCTCGCCCACGACCGGCGCCTCAAACCGCACGCCCACCATGAACGCAATGACGAACAGCACGATCGCCAGCAGAATGTTCATGATCACGCCGGCGGAGACGACGACCATCCGCTTGCCGATCGGGCAATTCTGATAGCTGCGCGGATCCTGCGACACGTAATTCGGATTCGCGTCCTCCTGGCCCAGCATCTTCACGAAGCCGCCGAGCGGAAGCCAGCGCAGCGAATATTCCGTTTCGCCGATGCCCAGCTTGTCGCCGATGCGGTACGCCTCTTCGAGCGACAGCTTGCTCGGAGCGCCCTGCGGCTGCGCTGCGAGATGATCGCGCACGCGCTGTTCATACTCTTTCGCCGTCGAACCGAATCGCAGCCCGATGCCCTTGCGCCACGCCAGCGCAACCGGCCCCATCCCGACCGCGAACGCCTCGGCGCGAATGCCCGCCCACTTCGCGGCCAGGAAATGTCCAAGCTCGTGCACGAAAATCAAAAACCCGAAGCCGAGCACGATGAGCAGCAGATGGAAGATGGAGACCAGTGCGTCCATGATTGATCCTATCGGCATCGCCGTCCGCAGATTTCAGGACCTGTCCGCAAGCGCCGCCCGGCCGTGATGCCCCGCCGCACGCGCCGCCGAGGCGGAATCCGCATTCACCAGCTCGCGAACCAGTTGCCGTGCCTTTTCGTCCGCACGCATCACATCCGCAAGGCTTTTGGCCCCCGTTGACGGGATGGCATCCATGGCATGAGCCACCAGCTCGCTGATGCGGCCGAACCGAATCCGGCCCGCGAGAAACGCTTCAACCGCAATTTCATTCGCTGCGTTGAGCACCGCGCCGCTCGTGCCGCCTGCTGCGATCACGCGATACGCCAGCCCCACCGCCGGGAAGCGCGTGTGATCCACCGGCTCGAAATCCAGCCGCCGCATTTCTTCCCACGCCATGCGCCGCGAACAACCGTCGCCGCGGTCCGGGTACGTCAGCGCGAATTGAATCGGCGTGCGCATGTCCGGCGGGCCAAGCTGCGCGAGCACCGAGCCGTCCACGAACTCCACGAAGCTGTGCACGATCGACTGCGGATGCACGATCACATCAATCTGCTCCGCGGGCAGGCCGAAGAGCCAGTGCGCTTCGATCACCTCCAGCGCTTTGTTCATCATGCTTGCCGAATCAATCGTCACCTTCGGCCCCATCGACCATGTGGGATGCTTGAGCGCCTGCTCGGGCGTGGCGCCGGCGATTGCCTCCGCGCTCGCGGTGCGGAACGGACCGCCGGACGCCGTGATGACGAGACGGGCGACGGAGGTTGAGGCTTGAGTCGCTGCGCCTCCACGTGCGAGCAGGCATTGAAAGATCGCGCTGTGCTCTGAATCCACCGGCAGGATCTTGACGCCATGCTTCTTCGCTGCCGGCATGACGATTTCACCAGCCGCGACAAGCGTTTCCTTGTTGGCGAGCGCAATGTCGCATCCGCGCTCGATCGCCTTAATCGTCGCCGGCACGCCGGATGATCCGACCATCGCGCCGACGACGAGATCGCCCGGCTGGGCCACTTCGTCGATCAATTCTTCCGCCGCGCGTTCGCCTGCGAAGATGCGCGGATTCGCCGCCAGGCCTGCCAGCTCTCCCGCTCGCGACGCATCAGCCACAGCAATGTGCCGCACGCCGAAACGCTCCGCCTGTTCGCGCAGCACGTTGGCATTCGTGCCCGCGGCGAGGCCCACTATGTCGTAGTGCAAAGCGCCGGTGGCTCGCAGGTGTTCGATGACCGCAAGCGTGTTCGTGCCGATCGAACCCGTTGCGCCGAGAATGATGATGCGACGCGAGCGCTTCGTCATGATCACTCATCGCCTCGGTCGCTACGCGCCCGGTCCGTCGCCGACAGCTTGCCGCGCGAGCCATACAGACGGCGGGGCTTCACCACTTGCACCGCGGGACGTTCGTTCGCGGTCACCGTCGCAACCGCCGGCCCCTTTGACGGGGCTGCGACTGACGTTCCAGCCGGCGCTGGCGCACCGAGCGAAGTCTTTGGACTCTGCTGCGCCGCGCCGCCCTGACCATCCCGACCGCGACGCCGACCACGTCCGCCGCGCCGACCGCGACGAGACCGACGCCCTTCGTCGTCACCGCGCGACGGCGCTTCATCGGCCATGCCGTTTCGATCGCCGTTTGTCGCTGCGGCTTCGACCATCGCGGGTTCGCTCGCGCGTTCGTCGCCCGACTGACCGCCGTTGCCGCCGCGCCTGCCACGACCGCGCCGGCGCCGGCGTCGCCGCCGCTGGCCCTCGCCGTCGCCGCCTTGCCCTTCGCCCGCGGCTTCTGCGTTCGTCATGCGATCCATCGCGAGGTCCGCATCTTCGCCGCCCTCATCGCGATCGTCCTCGGCATCCGCAAACTGCGGCTCCTCCACGGCGGCGTCGCTCTCAAACGAGCGGAACTCCGCCGCGTCTTCGTGATCGTCGCTCGCTACCGCCGGTTCGCGCTCGGGCTGCTCGACTTCCACGGTTTCGTCCGCCGCCTTGCCCATGCCGAACCATCGACGCACGCGATCCGCCACGGCTGACGCCACCGACGACATCGGGCTTCGCACCTTCGCCATGCCGTCGTCCTGGCACTTCTCGACGATCTCGCGCGATGTGACGCCAAGCTCCTTCGCGAGTTCATGCACGCGCATGGCCTCGGCGTGCTGCGCGGACTCGTGAGCAGCCGGCGTTGTTGCCGAGACCGGCTCCGCAGGCGCGCTGGCGTGATCGACAACCAGTGACTCGTTGGCCTCCGCTTCGACCGTTGGCGCCGGCTCATTCGCATCGCCGCCAACCTGTTGCTGCTGTTGCGGCTGCGGCGCTGCGCCCTGGCGATCGCGTCGCCGGCCGCGACCACCGCGCCGACCGCGGCGACGTCGCTTGCGCTGACCATCCTGCGCCGCACCGCCCTTCGCCGTCTCCTCGTCAGCGAATTCCTCGTCATCCGCCAGGAAGTCTTCGTCTTCAAACTCCAGCGCCGCCAGCGCATCGCCGCGTCCTTCGCTCTCCGGCTCCGGCTGCGCGTGCGTACGTTTGTCCGCCGCCGCCTTTGCCGCTTCGCTGGCACGCGCCAGTTGTTCAAGCGAAGGCGTGCCGAGCGCGGGAAGTCGCGAAATATCGATGTCTGCGTTGCGATCGTCGTAGGCGTAGTAATCCACGCGATCCGCCGCGAACGCTTCGCTCACGCGCACCTGCACCTTCTTGCCCGATTGATCTTCCAATCGCACAAGCTCGCGCCGCTTGGAGGAGAGCATCACGCTCGCCACCTGCAGCGAGCACACAATCTCCACGCGCTTCACGCGGTCGTACTGCAGCAGGAACGCCACGTGCCGCACCGCGCCGCTCGCCACGCTTTCGGGCGTCTTGATCTCGCCGCGGCCGTCGCAATGCGGGCACGGCATGAAGTGCGTCTTTCGCAAGCTCGGCCGCATGCGCTGCCGCGTCATCTCCACGATGCCGAATTCGCTGATGCGCAGCACCGTCGTCTTGGCGCGATCACGCTTCAGGTTGTTGCGGAACCGTTCCTCAATGTCGCGCCGATGGGCCGGCGAACGCATGTCGATCAGGTCGTTGATGATCAATCCGCCGAGGTCGCGCAACCGCAGTTGCCTGCAAATCTCGTCCACCGCTTCGCAGTTCGTCTGATAGGCGTTCGTCTCGCTGTCTCGCGCGCTGCGGCTGCGGCCGGAGTTCACGTCAATCGCCACCAGCGCTTCGGTCTGATCGATCACCAGTTCACCGCCCGACGGCAGCGGCACGCGGCGCGAGTGAATCTGATCAATCTGCCGCTCGATGTCGAAGGCGTGGAAGATCGGCGTGGGATCGGTGTAATAAATCACCTGCGGGGCCGAACGCGGCGTGACCACGTTCAGAAACGCTTCCACCCGCCGCGCCGCCGTGCGGGAGTCCACGATGATCGCCTTGATCGTCGGCCGGAGCACATCGCGCACCGTGCGCGTCAGCAAGTCGCTCTCGGCGTACAACTCGCACGGCGCCGGCTGCGTCGTCCGCCGCTTCTCCATCAGCTTCCACAAGCGCATGAGGTACGCGACGTCGCGCTTGAGATCCGTTTTCGTCGCGCCGAACCCTGCCGTGCGGAGAATGAACCCGAAGCCGTCCGGCAGGTCGAGCTGATCGAGAATCTCTCGCATCGCCCGCCGCTGCTCTTCGTCCTCGACGCGCCGCGACACGCCCACGCGGTCCATGCCCGGCATCATCACGAGCAATCGGCCCGGCACGGAGAGATAGCTCGTGAGCGTCGGCCCCTTCGTGCCGATGCCCTGCTTCAAGACCTGCACGAGCACTTCATCGCCGCGCCGCAGCGCTTCCTGCATCAGCGGCCGGTCGCGACGCGGAATCTTGCGACCCACGGATTCCGTGCGATCGCCGCGCGGGAAGTAGCGCGGGTGAAGATCCGAGATGTGCAGAAAGCCGCTTTGCCCCTTGCCGTAGTCGATGAACGCCGCCTGGATCGCAGGCTCCACGTTCGTCACACGGCCTTTGTAGATGTTGCCGACATCCGTCGCGCTGCTGGCTCGCTCCGAATACAGCTCCTCCAGGTGATGATCCTGGAGAATGGCAATCCGGCACTCCTCGCCGGGCGACTCATTGACAACCATCAGCTCGACGACGTCGGCTGAATCCTTCTTGCTTCGTTCCTTGGCCACTGGGCCTCACTCCATTGATGACCCGAAGAGCTGTCTTTGTACGTGCAGATGGCGTCACACCGCCCGGGCTGCTGCGTGACAATGTCGCGCTCGCAACGCCCATGCGAAAGGTGGCCGACAACCAACAACGCGGCGGTCGGCGCTCGTGTGAAAACTCTGCAAATTGGCCGGCGGGAAATGCGCGGCGCACGAGAGGCTCATCAGGCGGCCGCTCCGGGCTCCAACCTGCGGGCCGCGCACCTGTTCCGGCTCATTGCCGGGAGTGCAGCGCCCATGCGAAGGTCGGCCCACGCGGCCAGTGTTCTTGCTCCGAAGCCGGCGACCAGCGGACCATCCGCCGTCCAGCTCCGGAATGACTGCCGGAGTTCACACTCCGAATCGAACGCGCCAGCCTTCCAGCCAGCCGCCCACAGGCACTTTATCGACCACTCCCGCAACGCTCTTGACGGGGGCGATTCGACATCAGCCACTTCCTAAAGCTTAGGCCCGGCGGAGCGGATCGCCAAATGGCGCGGCAAATGCGATGAAAAGCAGCGGATTCGCTCACCCGCCATCCGCTTCGGGCAGCACCTTGCGCAGCTCATCGCGCAGGGAGTTGAGCACCTGGCGTTCGGAATCGAACGAGCCCACCTTGCGCGCGAGGCGCTCGCACTGCTCGCGGTCCACCGCGCGGATCACGCGCTTGACGTGAGGAATTTGCGACGGCACCAGCGACAGCGTGCGCAGGCCGATGCCGATGAGCAGCATGGTGTACAGCGTTTCGCCTGCAATCTCGCCGCAGATGCTTGTGTCCACGTTGAATCGCCGGGCGGCGCGCACCACCGCCTTCACGAGCTGCAGCACCGCGGGGCTCGCGCCCGTATATAAGTTCGCCACGCGCTCGTTGCCGCGATCCACCGCCAGCGTGTACTGAATCAGATCGTTCGTGCCGATCGAGAAGAAGCTCACTTCCCGCGCCAGCGAAGGCGCCATCAGCGCCGCGCTCGGCACCTCCACCATCATGCCCACGGGAATGTTGCGATCGAACTCAACGCCCTCTTCCTCACACTCTTCCATCACATCGCTCAAGATCATCTTCGCCTGCCGCAACTCATTCGCGGTGGCGACGAGCGGGAACATGATCTTCAGCTTGCCGTGGGCGCTGGCCCGCAGAATCGCCCGCAACTGTCGCTTGAACACCGGCAGATTCTGCAGGCAATAGCGAATGCTTCGCAGCCCGAGGAACGGGTTCCGCTCCGGTTCGTCCGCTCGCATCTGCGTGTATTTGTCCGCGCCGAGATCGAGCGTGCGGATGGTCAGCGGCTTGCCTTTCAGCAATCGCAGCGACTCCACGTACGCCTCGAAATGCTCCTCCTCGCTCGGCTCGTGCTGGTTGGCGAGATAGAGGAACTCCGTGCGATAGAGGCCCACGCCGTCGCCGCCGTTCGCGAGCACCGCGTCGATCTCATGCGGGAACTCGATGTTGCCCATCAGGCTGATGCGCGTGCCGTCCTTCGTCACCGGCTCAAGCTTCGCCAGCTCCGAAAGCTCCTGCGCTTCGCTCTGCATCCGCGCCACCATCGTGCGGTACTGCGCGACGGTTTCCGCATCCGGCCGCACGATCACCACGCCGGTTTTGCCGTCGATGATGATCTCGTCGCCGTTGTCCACGAATTGGCGAACGCGCTGCAGGCCGACGACGACGGGAATGTTGAGCGTGCGCGCGACGATCGAGCTGTGGCTGGTGCGTCCGCCCGCGTCCGTCGCCACGCCGATCACCGGCCGATCGCGCAGCGCCCACGCCTGCGCCGGCGTCAATTCATGCGACACCACCACCACCGGCCCGGTCACCTTCGCAAGGCGATCCTCCGACCCGCCCAGCAGCTTGCTCAACAAGCGGTGGTCAAGATCCATCACGTCCGCCGCCTTCTGACGGAAGACTTCCGAGCCCATCTTGCGGAACTTGTCAGCAAGCGAGCGGAACGCCGTCCACACTGCGTACTCGGCTGTGACGTTCGACTTGGTGATGTGCTCGCGAATCGGATCGATGAGCGTGCGATCGTGGAGCAGGCCGAGGTGAAACTCGAAAATCTTGGCGGGCTCCGGGCCGAGCTTCGCCGCCGCCTGGTCGCGATCCGCCTGCAGGTCTGCGATCGCCGCTTTGAACGCCTGATCCAGCCGCTCCACCTGGCGCGGCACATCGCTGGGCGGGACGGTCCGGTGCGGCTGACGCTCGACAACGGTGTCGAACACAAACGCCGGGCCGATCACCACGCCGGGTGAAACCGGGATGCCTTTGATGACGTCCATGCGAACTGTCGCCAGGGCTGCCGCCGGCTCGAACGCTCGAGCATGCCATCCAACCAACCACTTCGGGGGCTGCCGGGCAGGGGCAGTATAGAGGAAAACGGGGATTGGTTCGGGCGGGTGGCCGGGGTCGGTTGGCCACGATGCGGCAGTGAAGCCGCGCGCAGCGGCCTTCGCCGGTTCAAGGGCGCCGAGTGTGGCTTGCGTGACGTGGGCGCCGAACACGGCGTAGCGTCACATCACGGGCCGCGCGCCGTGCGGCCGGCGAATGCTGGCGGGGCGCTCAAACGGGCGACGGAACTGGTCGATAACCCGTGAGCGATCCCGACGGTCCCATTCCCCGGGGGCTGGGCCTTGGCGGCTGGCTCACAAACCGGGCCGGTGGTCGGCTAGAATGCTCGGCCCAAGGAAGCCGTCAGCATCAGCGACAAGCCGTCGGCGGGAGCGTCGGCGGTGCGGGGAATTCTCACCCCGGCTCGGCGGCCACAAGGGACGGATCGACCGGCGTTCGGCAATCGGCGTCTCCACGTGTCCGCGTTTCGGCTCTTCGGCTCTTCTCCTCAACGACATGGCCTCCACCCCAGAATCATCGATCAACAGCTGGAACCCCGCCTTCATCGATCAGATGTATCAGCAGTGGCTGGCTGATCCCGGCAGCGTGGATCCTTCATGGCAGCAGTTCTTCCGCGGGTTTGACCTCGGCGTGCAGAGCGCCCCGGCTGGTGAAGGCGCTGCGACGCTTCACGGCGCTGCGGCGGACAAGCTCACCGCAGCGCTTCGCAAGCAGGGCAAGGTCGATGCGCTGATCTATCAGTATCGCGACATCGGCCACCTTGCCGCGGACCTCGATCCGCTCGGCACGCGCCGGCCGTTCCCGCCATCGCTCGCGCTTGAATCCTTCGGTCTCTCCGAAAGCGATCTCGATGAACTGTTCGACGTGGAGCTTCTGCCGCTCAAACGGCCGAGCAGCTTGCGCGCCGTCATCGACATGCTGCAGCAGACATACTGCGGGCACATCGGCGTGGAATACATGCACATGCAGAGCCGCGAGCAGCGTCGCTGGCTGCAAGAGTACATGGAGCCGGTGCGCAATCGCCCGCAGTTCACGCACGAGCAGAAGATGCACCTGCTGCGCGAGCTTATCGAAGCGGATGCGCTCGAATCGTTCCTCCACCGCCGCTACATGGGAAAGAAGCGCTTCGGGCTCGACGGCGGCGAGGCGCTGATCCCCATGCTCGATGCGCTGATCGATCGCGGGCCTTCACGCAACGTGAAGGAGTTCGCGATGGGCATGGCGCACCGCGGCCGGCTCAACGTGCTCGTCAACATCCTGCACAAGACCTACGACCAGCTCTTCACGGAATTCGAAGAAGCGTGGGTTGAAGACTTCATCGAATCCGGCGGCGACGTGAAGTATCACCGCGGGTACTCGGCGGACCACGTCACGTCCTCCGGCGAACCGGTGCGGCTGACGCTTTCGCCCAACCCGTCGCACCTTGAATATGTGAACGCGGTGGTGCTCGGCCGAGCGCGAGCGAAGCAGCGCCAGCGCAAGGACACGCAGCGCGAGCAGTGCGTGCCGGTGCTGATTCACGGCGATGCGTCGTTCCCCGCGCAAGGCGTCGTCGCCGAGTGCCTCAACTTGGTGCACCTCGACGGCTACACCGTCGGCGGCACGATCCACATCATCATCAACAACCAGGTCGGCTTCACCACCGATCCCAAGGACGCGCACAGCGGGCGATATTGCACCGAGATCGCGAAGATGATCGAGGCGCCGATCTTCCACGTGAACGGCGACGACGTGGAGGCGTGCGCCTATGTCGCGCAGCTCGCGCTCGACTATCGCCAGACGTTCAAACACGACATCGTCATCGACTTCTGGTGCTACCGGAAGCACGGTCACAACGAAGGCGACGAGCCGACCTACACGCAGCCGCTGCTGTATGAGCGCGTGCGCAAGCAGGAGCCGGTGCTGAAGAAGTACGTCTCGCAGCTTGTGGCGGAAGGCGCGATCACGCAGGACGAGTTCGACAAGCAGTACGAGAAGCAGCGTGCGGCGCTCGATGAAGCGCAGACGCGCACAAAGGATCACCCGGTCGAACCGACTGTTCGCGCCCTCGGCAGCGCGTGGGCCGGCCTCAAGATGGAATACTCCGACGAGCCGGTGAACACCACCGCGCCGAAGGAGCAACTTGTCGCCGTCAGCAAGGCGCTGGCGAAGGTGCCCGGCGACTTCCACTTGCACAAGAAACTCGCAAAGCTGATGGAGTATCGCGGCTCGTGCGTGGAGAAGGATGAACCGCTCGACTGGGCGATGGGCGAAATGCTCGCCTACGGCACGCTGCTGCTCGATGGCTACGCCGTGCGCTTGACCGGCCAGGACGTTGAACGCGGCACGTTCAGCCATCGCCACGCCGTGCTCTTTGATCAGGAAACCGGCCAGGGCTACGAACCGCTCAACGCCATCGACCCGGCCCAGGCGAAGTTCTGCGTGCACAACAGCCCGCTCACGGAATCCGCGTGCGTCGGCTTTGAATACGGCTACTCGCTCGGCGACCCGAAGATGCTCGTCATCTGGGAAGCGCAGTTCGGCGACTTCGCCAACGGCGCACAGGTCTACTTCGACCAGTTCATCGCCTCTGCGGAAGTGAAATGGAAGCGATCCAGCGGCCTCACGCTTTTCCTGCCGCATGCCTACGAAGGCCAGGGACCGGAGCACTCCTCGGCGCGGCTTGAGCGATTCCTCACGTCGTGTGCGCACAACAACATGTCGGTGGTCTACCCCACCACACCCGCGCAGATGTTCCACCTGCTTCGCCGGCAGATGAAGCGCAACTTCCGCAAGCCGCTCGTCGTGCTCACGCCGAAGAGCCTGCTGCGCTTGCCGGAAGCGACGAGCCGCGTGGCGGATCTGACCGCCGGCGCGTTCCAGCGCGTGATCGATGACCCGTTCGTGCCCCAGCCGAAGAAAATCCGCCGCGTGCTGCTGTGCACCGGCAAGATTTACTACGACCTCATCGCGCACCGCCGCAATGTGAAAGACGGCGACGTGGCGGTTGTTCGCGTCGAAGAGCTGTATCCCTTCCCCGAGGCGCAGCTTCGCGAAGTGCTTCGGCGATATCCGGCAAACGCGGAGATCGTGTGGGTGCAGGAAGAGCCGCGCAACATGGGCGCGTATCGCTTCATGCGTGAGAAACTCATCGATGCGTTCGATCTCAACGTGCAGTACATCGGCCGGGACGAGAACGCCTCCCCCGCCGTCGCGTCGCACAAGATGCACGAGCAACAACAGAAGTCGATCCTCGTGAGCGCGATCGGGCTTGACACGGAAAGCTCAACCGCCGACGGAAACGCAAAAGCTGCTGATGACGCCGCCAATACCAAAACCGCGGGCTCGACATCGCAGCCCCGGCCGAAGACCATCCCCAGCGCCGCACACACCGGCTAAGCTACGGAATCACCACTGATGCCAGTTGCGATCACCATTCCCAGCCCGGGCGAATCGGTTTCCGAAGTCACCATCGGCACATGGCACAAGCGCGATGGCGACTGGGTCGAGAAGGACGAGACCATCGTCGAGATCGAATCCGACAAGGTCACGCTCGAAGTGCCCGCGCCCGAGTCCGGCGTGCTCAAGGTGAAAGCGGAGTCCGGCAAGGAAATGGCCGTGGGCGACACGATCGGCGAGATCGATCCCAGCGCGAAGCCCGCCGGCCAACCAGCCGCCGCGAAGAGCGAACCTGCCGCAGCAAAGCCCGCCGCCGAACCGCAGCGTGAATCCTCGCAGCAGAACGGCGCCGCGAAGAACGATGGTCAGCGCCGCGCCACGCCGCTCGCGCGCAAGGTTGCAGCGGATAAAGCCGTCGATCTCGCCGCCGTCGCAGGCACTGGGCCATCAGGCCGCATCACGAAGGCGGATGTGCTCGCCGCCACGAGCGGATCATCAGCAAGTGGCAAAGCCGCCGCCGGCGCCAGCAGCACGAGCGTTGCGCCTGTGCGAGCCGCTTCTCAAATCGAGCCGGCTGCGCCGCGCGTCATCGGCGAGCGCACCGTCCGCCGCGAAAAGATGACCAAGCTTCGCCAGAAGATCGCCGAACGCCTCGTCAGCGCCCAGCACAACGCGGCGATGCTCACGACCTTCAATGAATGCGACATGTCGCGCGTCATGGCGCTGCGCAGCAAATACAAGGACGAGTTCGAGAAGCGCTTCGGCGTGGGCCTCGGCTTCATGTCCTTCTTCGTCAAGGCGGCGGTCGAAGCGCTGTTCAAGTTCCCGCGCGTCAACGCCTCCATCGTCGGCGACGAGATCGAATATCACGATTTCTGCGACGTTTCCATCGCCGTCGGCACGGAGAAGGGCCTCGTCGTCCCCGTGTTGCGCAGCGCCGACACGATGACGTTCGCCGAGATCGAACTCGCCATCAAGGATTTCGGCACACGCGCCAAGGCCGGCAAGCTGTCCGTCGATGAAATGACCGGCGGTACGTTCACCATCAGCAACGGCGGCGTGTACGGCTCGCTCAACTCCACGCCCATCCTCAACCCGCCGCAGTCCGCCATCCTCGGCATGCACGCCATCAAGAAGCGCCCCGTTGAAGATCCCGACAACCCGGGCCAGATCGCGCTGCGGCCGATGATGTACCTCGCATTGAGCTACGACCACCGCATCATCGACGGCGCCGAAGCCGTCAGCTTCCTCGTCGCAATCAAGAACGGCATCGAAGCGCCCGAGCGGTTGATGCTGAATTTGTAAGCGGAAGGCATCGAGGCAGCGAGGCAGCGAGGCAGCGAGAATCGAAGCCGTGACATCCAGCATGCAAAAAACCCACGGATCTCATCCGTGGGCTTTTCATTCCATTCGTTCAACAGTTCTCTTCCCCCACTGCGCCATTGCCCATCGAAATTCTTCAAGAAGACCAACACCCAATTATTTTGCCTTGTTGCCTTGTTGCCTTGTTGCCTTGTTGCCTTGTTGCCTCAATGCCTTCCCCGCTAATTCACCCCCGCCAGCTTGCGCACCGTCATCATGAACGTGCGCTTCATGTTCGAGTGCATGCCATAGACGACCGCTGCATACGCGCCGGCGGCGATCACCGCGCCGATGAGCATTGAAATGCTTGCCGCGAACGGGTTCGTCATCGCGCCCTGGATCATCATCGCCGGGTTCACGATCGCCAGCACGAGGTTCACCGGCCCCAGCGCGTTCGTCACCGCGCCGAACTGGCCGAACGTCATGCCGCGCGTCGACATGCCGCACAGACCGATCACGCCGGCGACCATGATCACCACGCCCACCGCCGCGATCACGGAACCGATCGTTCCCTTCGTCTTGATCGACCACTGCAAGCCGACCATCACGCAGAACGCGACGAACGCCAGCAGCACCAGCGGCAGCGCGATCGCGCCCACCGGCAGGACCACGGGAATCTGCGCCGTCCCCGTCCCCACCGCATCCGTCTCCAGCACGCCGCCTTCGCGCCCGAACCCGCCGGCGAGCACGTACACCGCCACCATCACGATCGTGAGCGTCGGCGCGAGCAGCATCGGCAGGAGATAGGTGATGAGCCCGCGCAGCTTGCCGTAGAGATAGGGCCCGGGCTGGATCGGCGTCGTGAGAATAATGTCCAGCGTGCCGTCCTCGCGCTCGCGGCTCACCGCCGTCGCGCTCTGGTTCAGCGCCGTCAGCGCCACGATGAGCACCTGCGCGAGCAGCACGGTGCCGATCGCCAACCGGAACGTTGAGCCGTTGAATGATCCGGTGTGATACAGCGTGAGGCTGATGATCGCCGCGAGCACGCCGATCGCCACGAACCCCCAACGGCCGAACATCGCGGCAAGCGAACCACCGCGCGCCGTCGCCTCTCGCCATGCAATCGGGTTGTGCCCAACGCGTCGCGGCGGGCGCTCCGTCGCGCCCTTCGCCGACAGGCCGAACATCTTACGATACCACGGCGTCTTGCCGAGCTGCGCCCCGATCACGCGCAAACGCAGAGTCGAGAACCCGATGAGCACCAGGCTCGTCGCCGCGCATTGCAGACAGAACGCCATGATCGGCCGGCCGAGCCACAACTTCTCAAACCACGACGATTCCGCCCCCGCGGTGATGTGCGGCACATAGCGGTTCGAGGAGAGCAGCACTTCCATCGCGAGGAACGGGTTCACCGGCGTGATCCACGTCGTGTACATCGCCGCCGCGCCGGGCGCGACCGGCGTGCGCATGCCGTAGTCAATCGCATAGGTGATCGCGATGTACGCCACAACCGCCAGATAAAAGATGAACACGGCCCGCCGCCCCGCTGTCCGCGTCACGCTCAACGTCACCGCGATCGCCGCCACCACCAGCGAGCTGAACCCCGCAATGGCGTAACTGGCGAAGATCGCTTCGCCCGGCACGCCGCCGAAGTACTGCGTCACCATGAAGAGCGGCAACGTCGAGAACAGCAGCGCGAGCACGAAGAAGAGCCGGCCGAACAGGTTGCCGAGCACCACCTGCAGGTTGTTGAGGGGCGTGGTGAGCAGAATGTCCCACGTCTGCGGGTTGGCTTCCTGCGCGATCGCACCCGCCATGAAAATGGGCGTGAGCAGGCAGATGAGCCCGAGCTGCAGGTAGCTGACGCCGAGAAACGTCGTCGCGCCGGCCGCCGCCAGCGAGCGGAACGAAGCCGGCCCGCTCGTCACCTCGCCGAGGATCACGAACAGCAGCACGACGATCATCACAGCGAGATAGCCGGACCGGATATAGAGATGCCGCATCCGCCGTGATCCGCCTTGGACCAGCCGCATACAGATGGGGTTGGTGGGCAGAAGTCGCAGCAGCCAGTTGAGGATGGCAGGCATGGCGACAATTCTAGGGTTTCCGTGTTGCGTTTGTGTTCGCTTGACACTGCGCACTGCTGCCGGGAATAATCACGCCGGCGGCGCGGCCACGATTGCCCCGCCTCTGCTGGAGGAGACGCTCCCGCGATTGCACTGGTTGTTCCTGACGGCTCGCCTGGACGACACGAGGCGAGTTCCGTTCACGCCGGCGCTCGAAGCGAGTTCCGGCGGTCGTCGGCTGGAGTCGGCGATTCATACATTGAGTGATGGCCACCAACTTCCGTGATGCTGTGCGTCAATAATCCAATCCGAGTTGAGCTTGAGACCGCGTGGCCGCCGCCACGACGCGTTCCGCGCGCGGTCGTGGAGCGTGCTGCGTCCGGCTGACCGTGGTTCATCCATCCCTCGTGCGTGTCGTGACACCGATCTCTTGAGATCGGTCGGGGCGCCATGCCCGCATCGTGCGGTCCGATAGGCCGCAAAGTGGGATGAGATTGTGACGCACACCTTTGCCTTTGAAATCCACGCACTGCCCGCCACGCTCGCCACCGTGGCTGCCGTCGTCGCGGGCGTTCTCCTCGGCTACGTGATCTTCGGCATGATTCCGGGCAACACGCTCCGCCGCGCACGCCGCGACGCCGAGCAGATCATTCAGAACGCCCAGACCGAAGGCCAGGCCCGCAAGCAGGAAATCGAACTTGAAGCCGAGAAACGCGCCAACCACCGCCGCGAGGAGCTCGACCGCGAGATCGCCGAGGCCACCGAAGAGATCAAGCGGAACCAGGCCCGCCTCACCAAGCGCGAAGACAACCTCGACAAGAAGCTCGAGCAGATCACCGAGCGCGAACGCAAGCTGGACGCCCAGGAAACCGAGCTCAAGGAGCGCCTGCGCGAAGCCAACGAAGCTCGCGAGGAGCTCGACGCCCGGCTCGCCGAAGTGAAGACGCGCCTGCAGCAGATGTCCGGCCTGACGGAACAGCAGGCGAAGGACGAGTTTCTCGCCATCGTCAGCCGCGAGAGCCAGCACGAAGCCGTGCAACTGCAGCAGAAATTGCTCGAAGAAGCGGAGTTACAGGCGCGATCGCGCAGCCGCGAAATCACGCTGATGGCGATCCAGCGCTTCGCCGCCGAGCACGTGGCGGATTCAACAGTCCGCTCGATCCGCATCCCGTCCGACGAACTCAAGGGCAGGATCATTGGCCGCGAAGGTCGCAACATCCGCACGCTGGAACGCGCGACGGGCGTGGACATCCTCGTCGACGACACGCCGGGCGTGATTGCCGTGTCGTGCTTCGATCCCATCCGCCGCGCCATCGCCGCCGAGTCGTTGCAGAAGCTCGTCGCCGACGGGCGCGTGCACCCGACGCGCATTGAAGAGATCGTCGAAACGGTGCGCAAGGAGATGCAGGAACGCATCTTGAAGTGCGGCCAGGACGCGATCATCGAGGCCAACATCCGCGGCCTGCACCCCAAGATCGTCGAAGCCATGGGCAAGCTGCACTTCCGCACGAGCTACGGCCAGAACGTGCTTCGCCACTCAATCGAAGTCGCGTACCTCTGCCAGATCATTGCGGATCAGTTGGGCCTCAACGGCTCGATCGCTCGCCGCGCCGGCTTCCTGCACGACATCGGCAAGGCGATGGACCACGAAGTGGAAGGCGGTCACCCGGCGATCGGCATGGAGTTTGTTCGCAAATACGGCGAGAAGTCCGAAGCCGTGCTCAACGCCATCGGCGGACACCACAGCGACATCCCCGCCACCACGCCCTACACCCCCATCGTCATGGCGGCGGACGCCATCAGCGGCGCACGCCCCGGCGCCCGGCGCGAATCCATGGAGATGTACATCAAGCGACTGGAAACGCTCGAAGCGATCGCGAAGGAGCAGCCGTTCGTCAGCGAAGCGCACGCCATCCAGGCCGGCCGCGAGGTGCGCGTGATCGTCGACGCGAAGAAAGCCAGCGATGAAGACGCGTTCAACATCGCCCGTTCCATCGCCAAGCGCGTCGAAGAGGAAATGACCTTCCCCGGCGAGATCAAGGTGACGGTGCTGCGCGAAGTGCGAGCGGAAGCGACGGCGCGGTAAAGCCGCTCGCGGCTTAGCAGGCATGCAAACCCTCGCGACAATCAAGCAGCTTCTCGCCGAGCGCGGCCTGCGCCCCAAGCATCGCTTCGGGCAGAACTTTCTGCATGATCTCAACGTGATGCGCAAGCTCATCGAGGCGGCGGGCGTGCGGCCGGGGGAGCTTGTGCTCGAAGTCGGCCCGGGCACGGGATCGCTCACGGAAGCGCTGCTGGAAGCCGGCGCGGAGGTCGTGGCGTGCGAGCTTGATCGTGATCTTGCCGCCCTGCTGCGCGAACGGCTGGGCGACAAAATCACGCTCATCGAAGGCGATGCACTCGAGCGCGGGCGAGCGCTCAACCCGCAGATTGTGGAAGCGCTGCAGCGGCGCGCTGGGGGCAGCTCCCGGCGGTTCAAGCTCGTCGCCAACCTCCCCTACCAGGTCGCGTCGTCGCTCATCACCACGCTGCTCATCGATCATCCCACGTGCATCGGCCAGTTCGTCACCGTGCAGCTCGAAGTCGCAGAACGGCTGCTCGCCAATTCCGGGAGCGGAAAAGACTACGGCCCGCTCACGATCATTACGCAGGCTTTCGCGCACGTGGAACTGATCGCCAAAGCGCCCGCCGCGTGTTTCTGGCCGGCCCCCAAAGTGGAAAGCGCCCTCGTCGCCGTCACGCCGCGCCCCGCTGATGCGCTGAACATCGAGGATCGCCGCGCTTTCGCTGAATTCGTCGTCACCACGTTCATGAAACGCCGCAAACAGCTCGGCACCATCTTCGGCCGCAACCGCGATGTTTGGCCCGCCCTCGCCGTCAACAGCATCACGCCGGATTTACGGCCGGAAGCGCTGTCTGTTGCGCAGATGACGACGTTGTGGCGGGTGGTGAGTCGGTGAGAATCACGACGCCGAAGCGTTCGCGCTTGGTTGTGTCACCCTGCTAAGCCGCGAGCGGCTTTAGAACTCCTGCAGGCGGATCGACGCGCCGTACGACGTCTCATCGCGGATCGAGTCGTAGTTGAACGTCAGCAGCACATCGAAATCCGGGAACGAGCGCACGACGCGCAGCGTCATCGAGCGGAACTGGTCGGCGTTGAAATCCCATTGCGGGATCACGATGAACCGATACTGCCGCGTCAACCTGTAATTCACACCCGCTTCGAGCAGTTCCGTGTCGCTCACATCCAGCGCGCGATACTCGATGTACGTCGTGAGATCGGGCGAATGCCGCATCTCGAGGCCGATCGAGCTGCGCGCGAACACCTCTTCATCAAGGTCGTAAATCACCGTGCCGCCCAGCGTCAGGCTGTCGCTGATCAGCCACGATGCGCTGCCCTTCGCGTGGTTGCCGAATTGCGAATACTCCGGCCAGAACTCATAAAACTGCGGCACGGGACTCTTCGTGCGTTCGTCCGTCCCCGTGAGCACGATCGCGGGCTCAAACACCAGCACATCCACGCTGCGCCACATGCCCGGCCCGCCGCGCTGCGTCTGGAACGTGTTTCGCAGCGCGAACTCCACCGCTTCCGTCGCGCCCACGCCTTCCACAAACTGGTCATACACCGGCAAGTCGCGCTCGTCGATCGAGGAGTGCGCCACCCACGCCGTCACGCGCGGTTCGATGATGTGACGCAGGCGGTGCACATCAAACAGCGCACTCTGCACGTTGTTGTACACACGCTGAATCTCCGTGCTCAAGCGCACGCCCGCCGAAGCGAACACGCGGAAGTCGTCGTCATCCGACGAGAAATTCTCGAACGTCTGGTCGTACGCCGTGAACCGCCCCACCACGAACGGCACGACCTTCAGCGCGCCAAGCTGCATCGGCATCGCCAGTTCGTGCCGCGAATCCAGCCGGCCCACGTAATCCTCGTGCAGACCCGCCGCTTCAAGCATCGTGCTCACCGGCGTCAGCGGCCCAATGCCGAACGCGGCGCCCGGCACGCCAAGATCTCGCGGCGTGCTTTCTTCAAACAGCATCCGCATGTACGACACGCGCGATTGCGTCGAATACGTCACGCTGTCGCCGAAGAACGAATCGCCGTAGCGGTAATACCCGACCTCCGGCAACTTCTCGACGACATACCCCTGGCTCGCCAGCAGATAGCTGTTGGAGATGAAGTCGTTGAGCGAACTCTTGGCCAGCAGCGTGAAGGCGTGATTGCCGGATTGATATTTCAGATAGCCGCTCGTCTCGTATTCACGCCGCTGCGCGAAATCCGTCTCGCGCCACGTGGTGATGAACGAAGGATCGCTGATGTACGCTCCTTGCGTCTGCAGCCACCACGAAGGCGTGAGCCGCTGGGTGTGCTCCACGAGCACGACGCCGCGCACTTCCTGTTCGGGCTTCACGAGAATGCCGGAGCTTGTGCGATCTTCGTCGCCGAGGTCGAAGAGCCCGTAGAGTTCCACGGCCCCGTTCATGTTGTCGAGGGCGTATTTGAAATTGAGCCCCGCGCCGCCGCCGCGCTTCGTGTAGCCGTCCGCCCGCAGTTCGAGATCCGTGCCCGCCGGCCGCTCAATGCCGAGCAGCGTGTACAGATCCCACCGCGTTTCGATGCCCACGCCGTTCGTGCTTTCGCCGCTGAAATTGACGCTGCGCAGCGCCACATCATCCATCGTGCCCGCGAACTTCGGCCAGTACGCCACCGGCACGCCAACGAGATTCAGCGTGTTGTGCCGGCTCTCAATGTACGTGCGGCCTTCATCGCCCTCGGCCGGCTGCTGCGTCACGACCACTTCACCGGCGCCGAGCGCGATCGTCGGCCGGAAGAATTCGCTCGTGGAAGCGACGATGCCTTTGCCCTCCCACTGGTTCGCCGCCACCTGCCGGAGCTCTTTCGCGCGAACGTAGATGAGCCGATTGTCCTGCCTGCGATACGTGCGCAGGACCGCATCAACCATCACCGCCTGCCCGGTGCGGAAGTCATAAAACGCGCGAGGCGTGCGAATGACGTACTCATCGCCGTTCACCGTCGCCACCACGTCGCCTTCGAGATACACGCCGCGCACGTTCTCGGCATCGAGCTCGCCGCTCATCATGTCTTCCAGCGGCCCGGGGTCGCTGAACACGACGCCCTTCTCCGCCGAAAGCGTCAGCCGCGAGTAGCGATCCTCCGCCGCGCCGCTGATGTACTCCACCGTCACGCCGCCGGTGATGATCGCAACGTTCTCATCTTCGCCTGTCGTCACCTCAACATTGCCCGCCTGGAAGCGAAGCTGGCCCTCCGGCACGATGAGCGGCGGCAGCGGACTCTCCACCGGCGGCAACTCCACTTCCTCCGGCAGGAACAGCTCCGAACGATCAACCGGCCCGCCCGGCACCGGGCGCGGCGAAACCTTCGGCGCCGGCTGCTCAATTCGCGGCGTGCGGCGCAATCGCTCCTCGCGCGCCAGCAGCATCTTCAAGTGCTCCGCCAACCGCCGCTCGCCATCCGCAAGCAGCTGGCTCCCCGCCGGCCGGCCCTGCCGCATGAGCGTGACGCGAAGCTTCACTTCGCCGCGCGTGCTGGCGGTGATCAGCGGCTGTTCGCCCGAGATCCCGGCGCCCGCGCGACGCTTCGGATCATTCAGCTGATTCGCGTAGATCGCAATCTGATTGATAAGCCCCTCGGCCGAAGGGATGCGATTCAGCCAGACGACGATGTGATCCGCGGTGAACTCGTACTGTCCGATCTGCACCCGCGCATCGCCCGAGAGAACGATGCGCTTGGTGTCATCCACCGTCCATGCGCTGGCGTTCATCGATTCGAGCACGATGTCGCCCGCAATCGGTTCGACGGGCAGCACGAACCCGCTCAAGCGATCGCCAGTGATGCGAACCCTTGTTGTTTCCGTCTCCGGCTGCGCCGCGAGTTTCGCAGTGCATGCGAACAATGCGACGAGAACGACAAGCCAAGCGCCGATGGTGCCGCGCCGCGCTGCGCTCAAGTTCTGGCGACTCCCTGCCACGTGGCGGATGATACTGGCTGGTGGCACAGGCGTCTCGCCCGGGCGGCCGAAGCGCTGTCAATGGGTGTCTTGGCCGAGCTCGTGAGATGCACTTTGCGAAGCCGCAAGCGGCTAGGAGACGCGCTGCGGTTCCTCGGCGAAGATGGCGTCGACGAACGCTTCCGGATCAAACGGCTCCACGTCCTCCACGCGTTCGCCCACGCCGACGAGCTTCACGGGGATGCCGAGCTCATCGCGGATCGCCACCACGATGCCGCCCTTCGCCGTGCCGTCAAGCTTGGCGAGAAAAATCCCCGTCACGCTCGCGGCCTGGCTGAACTGCTGCGCCTGCACGATGGCGTTCTGACCCGCGGTGGCGTCAAGCACGAGCAGGACTTCATGCGGCGCTTCGGGAATGTGCTTGCGCACCACGTCGCGAATCTTCGTGAGCTGGCGCATCAAACCCTGGTTGGTCTGCAAACGACCGGCGGTGTCGATGAGCAGCACATCTGCTTTTCGCGCCACCGCCGCCTGCGCTGCATCGAACGCGACGGACGCCGGGTCCGCGCCCGTCGTGCCGCGCACAAGCTGCACGCCCAATCGCTCGGCCCAGATCGCAAGCTGTTCCACCGCGCCGGCCCGATACGTATCCGCCGCCGCGAGCACCACGCTGTTGCCCGCATCGCGCAGCACCTTCGCAATCTTCGCCACGCTCGTCGTCTTGCCCACGCCGTTCGCGCCCACCACAAGAATGACCGTGGGCGGCGAATTCGCGACCGCGAGATTTCGTTCCCCCGCCGGCCAGCGCGCCTTGAGCTGTTGACACAGCCATTGCAGCGCTTCATCGCCCTTGGTGATCTCGCGCGCCTTGTACGCCGCACGCAGCGCGGTGATCAGCGCCGTCGTCGCCTTCACGCCCACATCCGCCTTGATGAGATACGTCTCCACGTCATCAATGACGTCGTCGCTAAGCGCCCGGCCATGCAGAATCGTGCGAAGCCCGCCCGCCAGCATGTCGCGCGTTTTCGTCAGCCCCTTGCGCAGCGCCGAGATGGTGGACTTGAAGAACTTCATGGCGAAATCAGGCCTTGGGCGTCGGACCCTCGGCGTTGGTGGATGCGTCATCGTGCGCTTCGGGCGAATCATGATCATCGGCATCGCCGGCCGCATCGATCGCGTTCGTTTCCCGCAACTTGCGATACACCTTGTCGAGCACGCCGTTGATGAAGGATGCGCTGTGCTCGGTGCTGAACTCCTTGGCCAGTTCCACCGCTTCGTTGATCGCCACCTTGGGCGGCGTGTCGCCGTGCACGATTTCGTAGTACGCAAGGCGAAGCAAGCTGCGATCCACCGCTGGTTGGCGATACGTCGGCCAGTCCGCGGCATACACCGCAAGCTCGGTGTCCGCCTCTTTGCAATGCTTCCACGCGCTCACCGCCAGCTCGTAGCCGCGCTGGTGCGCGTCCGCGTCGCCCGGCGCTTCTTCGAGCGAACGCAGCACCGCTGCTTCTTCCGTGTTCCCGGCGTCAAATTGATACAGCGCCTGCAGAGCGCATCGGCGTGTGTCGCGTGCAGCGCTCATTCAGGCCAGCTCGCTTTCTTTCTGTGCAATGTGTTCCACAGCTCGCACGGTGGCAATCGCGGCGAGCATCGCTTCCTCGCCCTTGTTACCTTTGTCGCCGCCGGCGCGCTGTCTCGCCTGCTCCAGCGAATCGCACGTCAGCACGCCGAAGCCGATCGGCACGCCCGTCTCCACGATGATCGCGGACAGCCCGTGCGTCACCGCCTGGACGATCGCCTGATCGTGCGTGGTCTCGCCGCGAATCACGCACCCCAGCGCGACCACGGCGTCAATGTCATCGCGCTGCGCCAGCGCCCGGCAGATGGCGATCAATTCAAACGCGCCGGGCGTTTCCACGACGACGAGATCCTCTCGCCTTCCGCCGGCTCGCGCGAACGCTGTTTCCGCCCCGCGCTTCAGTTCGCTCGTGATTTCCGCGTGATAGCGGCTCACCGCGATTCCAATGCGAAGACCGGAAGCGGTGACAGCGTGCGACAGGTTGTCCGGACGGTGCGTCATCTTCGAAAAATTCCCCTGCCGCCGGCAAGGCGAGGCGAATCGTATGAGCCTCGCGCCGGGCGTTCAATGCATCCGCACGAAGGGAAGGCGATATGGCGCGGTGGCTCCGTGGTACGATTGCCCCGTGCAGCGGTTCGCGCATCGCGCCATCACGGCCATTCAGCTCACGCGGCTCTCCATGGCGTTCGCCGCCGTGAGCGATCTGTGGTTCGTCATCCTGCTGTCGCGCGCGAACAACGATTACTCGTACATCGAGGTGTACAAGATGCCGTTGTGGGGCGGGCTGCTGGCGGGCGCGGTCGTCGCCATCGGCCTCTTCGCCTATGGAGCCGCACTCAACGATGTCCTCGATGCGCGGCATGACAGCGCGTTCAGCCCCGAGCGGCCAATTCCCGCCGGCCGAATCCGCCTCGGCCAGGCAATTGTCGTCACCATCAGTTCGCTGCTCGTCGCCGTGTTCGGCAGCGCGTTCATGGGCGAACCGGCGCTGCACGTGACGGTGCTCATCGCAGCGGGCATCCTGTTTTTCAACGCCGCCGGGCGATTCATTCCGAGCGTGGGGCTCGTGACCATCGGCCTCATTCACGCCGCGCACATGCTGATTCCCAACGTGCAGCTCACCTTCACGCTGCCCATCTGGCTGGTGATGACGCATGCCATCGTGATCGCGGCGGCGATTCACGTGCTCGAAGAGAAACGGCCGCGTCTGACGGTGAAGACGATCATCGGCATAGCGATCGGCTGGGCGGTGTGGTCCACGATCATCCTCGCGGCGCCGTGGCTGCTGGCGCGTGAAGCGCCGTGGCCGCCGGATGTGCCCGTGTGGCATGTGGTCTGGCCGGTGATGGCGATCGTGGGCTTTGTGTCCGTCGCATGGTGGAAGACGACGACGGTGCCGCCGCGCGTGGCTGCGGAGAAGCTCCGGCGATATGGCGCGATGTGGCAGTGTCTCTACGGGGCCTCGTGGCTGCTGGCGCTGGGATTGCTCCGCGAGGCGATGATCATCGGCATCGTCGCGTTCCTCGGCTTCGCGGGGATGACGATCCTCAAGGAGATGACCACGCTCGTCGCCCGGCCGGTGATGTACCGCGGGTAGGCGACATCGCGCCCGGCGGACGGAATGTGCGGGTGTTGATCGGACGCGACACGAGGCGCAAACGAAAACGGCTTGCGGGATCGGCCTCTCCTCCGGGGCCGCGCATCCGCAAACCGCGTTCGTTCCACCAAAGCTACCTTCAGTCTGCCGGATCGCCAAGCCATTTCGCAATTTTGTCCGCAGTGTGGACAAAATTCCTTCATTCACCACCTGTTAATCTGGGCAGTTTGGCGAGCGATCGGGGCATCCTTCATGCCACCGCGGCGGCGTTGACTTTCCGCAACCCGCGCCTTCAGCACGCCCCCTGCGGTGTCGATTGAAATCAACATCATGGCTCAAGAACGACCGCGAGTCCTCATTCTGGATGAAGACCCGATCGCGGCCGACTCGCTGGCGGAATCGCTTCTGGCCCACGGCTACGAGACGTCCGTCGCCAACCGACCGGCCGAGGCGATCGAGATGCTCGATGCCGCCGCGCACGGGTCGCCGGAGAAACCGCCTCGCCCCTTCTCCGTCATCGTGCTCGATGTCTCCATGCCGGGCGGCGAAGGGCTCGAACTCGTTCGCACGCTCAAACGCACGCACCCATCCATCGTTCCCATCGCCATCACCGGCTTCGGCACGGTGGAAGCCGCGGTGCAATCCATTCGTCTTGGCGCGATGGACTATCTCACTAAGCCGCTCGTCGATGAAGAGCTGCGCATCGCCGTCGACAAAGCCGTTCGCCAGCACGCGCTGCTTGCGGAGAACTCATCGCTGAAGAGTCAGCTCGATCAGCGCTACGGCCTGGACAACATCATCGGCGCCGATCGGCGCATGTCGCGCATCTACGACATCATCGAAGCTGTCGCGCCAACGAAGACGACCGTGCTGATGTGCGGCGAGTCGGGCACAGGCAAGAGCCTGATCGCACGCGCGATTCATCGCCACAGCCCCCGCGCGGACAAGCCGTTCGTTGAACTTTCGTGCGGCTCGATTCCCGAAACATTGCTCGAATCAGAACTCTTCGGCCACGTGCGCGGCGCCTTCACGGGAGCGCATGCGGACAAGGTTGGCCGCTTCCTCGCCGCTCAAAATGGCACGATTTTCCTCGATGAAATCAACTCCGCCTCGGCCGGCATGCAGCTCAAACTGCTGCGCGTGCTGCAGGAGCGAACGTTCGAACCCGTGGGCTCTTCGCAGCCGGTTGAAGTGGATGTGCGCATCGTGCTGGCGAGCAATCAGCCGCTCGAACAGCTCGTCGCGGCCGGCACGTTCAGGCAGGATCTTTACTACCGCATCAATGTCGTGTCGATCCACCTTCCGCCGCTGCGCGAGCGCGTGAGCGACATCCCGCTGCTGGCCGAGCACTTCCTCGAAGCGAAGGCGAAGGACGCGGGCAAGCAGATCACCGGCTTCACGAACGAAGCGTTGTCAGCGCTGCGCGGCTACACGTTCCCGGGCAACGTGCGCGAGCTTGAAAACATCATCGAACGCGCCGTCGTGCTCACGCGCTCCACACGCATTCAACTCGACGACCTCCCGCCAAGCGTGCGCGGCGACGTCGATGCCATCTCCACTGCGTTCGGCACGTCGCTTGCGATCCGAGGCGATGAAGCGAAGCGATGGCAGTTCGATCCCGCCAACCCGGTGCCGCTAAGCAAGGCACTGGAGGAGCCGGAGAAGCAGATCATCCTCGCGGCCCTCGAAGCCAACGGCTGGAACCGCCAGAAGACCGCCGACCAGCTCGATATCAACCGCACGACGCTCTACAAGAAGATCAAGCAGTATGGTCTCGAAGAGCTCGGGCAAGCCGGCTGACCCCCGAATTTGATAAAGTGTTCGCTAATTTACAAGCCTCAAATGAAGGCATCAATTCGCCCCTTTGGGGGTGAATTTCGCTGAATTTCGAGGAGAAGCGGAACAATTGCCGGCCGGGCATCGATTTGGCGCACAGGTCAGGCACGAGGCTGGGCGGCGAGGGTACGGCGTTTGCTTGACCCGCCGGCCTACGCTACTATGCGCGATTCGATAGCTCGGGCTTGACCTTGAGGCAGGTGTGCGCGGACGCAGGCGACTTTGCATTTGAGGAGTATGCGACGAACGGGAGCGTGATCCAAGGCACGATCGCGGCGCTCATCCGGCCGTGATGCGCACCCATTGTCGCAACACTTCACTCGTCAACGTTCACGCCGCACCGTGGTGAAAAGGTTTCGTGTGCAGGCTGACGGCTGGAGATTCTGGTTGGCTCGCAGGAAGCGATGAACTGAACGACCTCACGCGCACGTCGCGGCGATTCCATGCGCCGCGCGACTTCATTCGTTTCGTGCTTTGGTCCCACTTGTTCCTTTACGCGAAAGAGTGACTCAAGCAATGGTGGAAACCGTTTACGATCGCGTCAATGACTTCGGCTCGGTGAAGATCACGCTCGCGTCCCCGAACGATATTCGGTCGTGGAGCTTCGGCGAGGTCAAGAAACCCGAGACGATTAATTATCGCACCTACCGCCCCGAGAAGGACGGTCTGTTCTGCGAACGCATCTTCGGCCCGGAGCGCGACTACGAGTGCGCCTGCGGCAAGTACAAGGGCACGAAATACAAAGGCATCATCTGCGATCGCTGCGGCGTCAAGGTCACCCACTCGCGCGTCCGCCGCAAGCGCATGGGCCACATCAACCTCGCCGCCCCCATCGTCCACATCTGGTTCTTCAAGGCGCTCCCCAGCCGCCTCGGCACGCTGCTCGGCATGAAGACCAGCGACCTCGAAAAGATCATCTACTTCCAGGATTACGTCGTGCTCGACCCGGGCTCGACGGACATGACCTTCCAGCAGATCCTGACGGAAGACGAGTATCGCGCCGCGCTGGAGAAGCACGGCAGCGCGTTCACCGCCATGATGGGCGCCGACGCCGTGCGCGAACTGCTCACGCGCCTTGATCTCGACAAGGAAGCCGCTGCGCTTCGCGAGGAGCTGAACACCACGCGCTCCAAGCAAAAGATGAAGGATCTCTCCAAGCGGCTGAAGCTCATCCAGCAGATTCAGGAATCCGGCAACGATCCCGCGTGGATGGTGATGGACGTCATCCCCGTCATTCCGCCCGACCTGCGCCCGCTCGTGCTGCTGGAATCCGGCAACTTCGCCACCAGCGACCTCAACGATCTCTATCGCCGCATCATCAACCGCAACAACCGCCTCAAGAAGCTGATGGACCTCAACGCGCCCGAGGTCATCATCCGCAACGAGAAGCGCATGCTGCAGCAGGCGGTGGATGCGCTCTTCGACAACGGCCGCTGCCGTCGCCCCGTGCTCGGCTCGTCGAACCGCCCGCTCAAGTCGCTCACCGACATGATCAAGGGCAAGCAGGGCCGCTTCCGCGAGAACCTGCTCGGCAAGCGCGTCGATTACTCCGCGCGTTCGGTGATCGTCGTCGGTCCTGAACTCAAGCTGCACCAGTGCGGTCTGCCCAAGAAGATCGCGCTCGAGCTTTACCAGCCGTTCATCATCCGCAAGCTCAAGGAGCACGGCCTCGCGGACACGATCAAGAGCGCCAAGCGCATGCTTGAACGGCGCGATCCGGAGGTGTGGGACATTCTCGAGCAGGTGATCTATCAGCACCCGGTGCTTCTCAACCGGGCGCCGACGCTGCACCGCATGGGCATCCAGGCGTTTGAGCCGGTGCTCGTCGAAGGCAACGCCATCATGATCCACCCGCTCGTGTGCACGGGCTACAACGCTGACTTCGACGGCGACCAGATGGCGGTCCACCTGCCGCTCTCCGTCGAGGCGCAGGCGGAAGCGCACGTGCTGATGCTCTCGACGCACAACATCTTCTCGCCGGCCAACGGCAAGCCGATCGTTTCGCCGTCGCAGGACATCGTCATGGGCGTGTACTTCCTCACGCACTGCGATGATGAGGATCAGCGCCCCGCGGAGCAGCTTCCCAAGTTCCGTGACGCGCACGAAGCGATCCTGGCCTTTGACATGAAGCGCATCAACCTGCACGACCGCATCGTGGTGCGCCTGCCGCGCTTCGAGAAGGTGGTGAATTCGGAGACGGGCGCGCCGGAGAACATGCCGGCACATCGCCGCATCATCACCACCGTCGGTCGCGTGATGTTCAGCGACATCCTTGCCAACGGCATGCCGTTCTACAACTGCGCGCTCGGCAAGAAGGGGTGCAGCCGCGTGATTGACGACACGTACCAGCGCCTCGGCCGCCCCGCCACGCTGGAACTGCTCGACGCGCTCAAGGAAACGGGCTTCAAGACGTCCACGGTGTCCGGCCTGTCGATCGGCATCACCGACATGCGCATCCCGAGCAGCAAGCAGGACCTGATCGCGGAGACGCAGAAGAAAGTCGATCGCGTCGACCGCAACTATCAGGCCGGCGCCATCACGGAGCGCGAGCGTCACAACCAGTTGCTCGACCTCTGGGCGCACTGCCGCGAGCAGATCACCAAGCAGCTTGTGGAGACGCTGAAGCGCGATCGCCGCGACCCCGAGACGGCGGCCGAGAAGCCGATCGAATCGAAGGAAGGCAAGCGATATTTGAACCCGGTGTTCCTGATGTCCACATCAGGCGCCCGCGGCAACATCAGCCAGATGCAGCAGCTTGCAGGCATGCGCGGCCTGATGGCGAAGCCGAGCGGCGAAATCATCGAGACGCCGATTCGCGCCAACTTCCGCGAAGGCCTCAACGTGCTCGAGTACTTCTCCTCCACGCACGGCGCCCGCAAGGGTCTGGCCGACACCGCGCTCAAGACCGCCGACTCCGGCTACCTGACGCGCAAGCTGTATGACGTGGCCCAGTCCGTCGTCATCAACCTGCGCGACTGCGGCAGCAAGCGCGGCATCGGCAAGCGCGCCATCTACAAGGGCGAAGAGATCGACGTCCCGCTCCGCGAGGCCATCATCGGCCGCACCGCGCGGCAGACGATCATCAATCCGCTCACCGACGAGGTGATCGTCGAGGAGAACGGCATCATCACCACCGAGATCGCTTCGAAGATCGAAGCCCTGCGCATCGACTCCGTGCAGGTGCGAAGCCCGCTGACGTGCGAAGCGCCGCGCGGCATCTGTGCCTTCTGCTACGGCATGGACATGTCCACCGGCCAGCTGGCGGAAGAAGGCCTCGCGGTCGGCACGATCGCGGCCCAGTCGATCGGCGAGCCCGGCACGCAGCTCACGATGCGCACGTTCCACACGGGCGGCATCGCGGCTCGCGGTCTCGTCGAGACGAGCTACAAGTCAGCGCACGGCGGCACCGTTGAGCTGCGCGACATGAACGAAGTCGAAGTGGAGACGCCGGACGGCAAGCTGCTTACGGCGCTCAAGCGCAACGGCGAGATCGCGGTCATGGACGACAAGGGCCGCGAACTCGAGAAGTACAAGGTTCCGTACGGCGCCATCATTCGCGCCAAGCACGGCGAGAAGGTGAAGCGCGGTCAGTTGCTCGTCGAGTGGGACCCCCACCGCACGCCGATTCTCGCCGAGAAGTCCGGCATTGTCCGCTTCAAGGACATCGAGATCGGCGAGACGGTGCGCGAAGAGGCGGCGTCCGGCGATCGCGCGAGAGAACTCATCGTCATCGAGCACACGGGCGAAAAGAACCCGCAGATCATCATCGAAGACGAGAAGGGCAACATTCTCGACTTCCACCACCTGCCGGCGAAGGCTCGCATCGAAGTGGCGGAAGGCCAGCAGATTTCCATCGGCCAGATGCTCGCGCGTCAGCCGAAGGAAGTCATGGGCTCGGCGGACATCGTCGGCGGTCTGCCGCGCGTCACGGAGATCTTCGAGGCTCGCGTGCCGAAGGACCCCGCCGTGACGGCGGAAATCTCCGGCCGCGTGGAGCTGCACTCCGACAAGCGTCGCGGCAAGATGACCATTCGCGTCGTCTCCGACTCCGGCATCGAGCACGATCACCACGTGCCGCAGGGCAAGCACCTGCTGGTGCACACCGGCGACTTCGTGAACGCCGGCGACCCGCTGACGGAAGGCCCGCTGATCCCGGCGGACATTCTCCGCATCAAGGGCGAAGAGTCGCTGTACACGTACATGCTCGACGAAGTGCAGAACGTGTACCGCGCCCAGGGCGTGCCGATTTCGGACAAGCACATCGAGTGCATCCTGCGGCAGATGCTCGGCAAGTTCCGCGTGCTCTCGCCGGGCGACACGGCGCTGCTGCCCAACGAAGTGGTCGATCGCTTCGAGTTCAAGCGCATCAATGATGAACTGAACGAGAAGGTTCGCATCGCGGACCCGGGCGACACCGATCTGGAGCTCAACGAAATCGTTGACAAGCAGAAGGTGAAGGAAGCGAACGCGCTGGCGGAAGCGGAAGGCAAGCAGGGCGCGAAGACGAAGAAGCTGAAGCCCGCGCGGGCGCAGACGTTGCTGCTGGGCATCACCAAGGCGTCGCTGCAGGCGGAGTCGTTCCTCTCGGGCGCTTCGTTCCAGGAGACGACGAAGGTGCTCACGGAAGCGGCGCTTCGCGGCGCGGTGGACGAGCTTCGCGGCCTCAAGGAGAACGTGCTGCTTGGCCACCTGATCCCGGCGGGCACGGGCTTCGAGCCGTATCAGAAGATGAAGGTGAAGAAGCTGGTGGAGCCGCCGCCGACGGAGATCTACAACGAGGAAGACATGCTGCGCGACGCCGCCGAGGCCGCGGAAGCGTTGGGCGCCGAGCCCTTGCCGACCGTGGTGGAGGTGGTTCCGCAGACCTCGGGTCATCCGGTTTCGGACGCCTGATTCAGCGCGATCATCGCAGGAATGACGACGGCTCGTCCTCTGGACGGGCCGTTTTCATGCGCGGGACGGGAGAAAACCGACGTCGTGCAAGGGGACAGGTTGCGAAAGACATTGCAACCTGGCGAGCATGCGGTACGATTAAGACTGCAATGGGGTGTGCAGTGAGAAGGTGGCCGGGCCTCCGCAAGGCCGGCGGACCAGATGCTTCGCGCCCTTTGACGCCCAAGCGCCTGACTATCCTCTCTTCCGCGGAGAATTTACGCATGAACTTGTTCCGAGCTGTATGTGTCAGCGCTCTGTCGCTGGCCATCCCCACCCTGGGCCAGGCAGCGCCTGACTTCCAGCCCAGGCAGCCGCTCAAGAAACCGGCTGTGGTTGAGAAGCCCGCGATCCCGACCGGCCGGCTGATTGTGAAGTTCAAAGACGAAGCGCAGGCGCGCATTCGTCAAGGCAAGGTGAAGTCGATCGTCGGCGCGGACTTGCGCAGCATCGACAACCTGACGCAGACCATGAACCTGCAGTTCAAGCCGCTGTTCGGCGACAAGCCGGAGATGGCGCTGCGTCTGGTCGAAATGCGGGCCGCGGCCTACAGCGGCAAAGCGCAGCCGGACCTTGCGGGCATGATGTATGTCGACGGCCCGCAGGACAAGCTCGACGAGATCGCTCGCCGACTCAACGCGCTCAACATCGTTGAGTTCGTGGAGTATGACCAGCAGTGGGTTCCGTCGGGCGGCATGGATCCCGCGTGCGGCGCCACGACGAACGATTGCTTCGACGCCTCGGGCAACTCCGGCCCATACTGCGGCGCCGATCCCGGCGACACCACGTGCTGCCAGCTTGTGTGCGGCATTCGTCCCTTCTGCTGCAATGATGCGTTCGGCGAGTGGGACGACATCTGTGCTGACCTCGCCAACCTGTTCTGCGACTGCACGCCGCCCTGCACCGGCACGCCGCCTGACCGCTGCAACGCGCCGGTTCTTGGCGGCGGTTGCTTCGAGAACCACCCCTTCGGCGGATGCAGTGACAACGCGTGCTGCAGTCTCGTGTGCGCCGAAGAGCCCTTCTGCTGCGTCGGCGTGTGGGACAACCTGTGCGTTTCGATCGCACAGGAATTCTGCGAAGTGAATCAACCCGGACCCACGCCTGACTTCACGGAAGCGAACCCCGATTCGACGATGCGGCTTCAGAAGTATCGCACCGTCGGGGCGTCCGCGGACTTCTTCGCCACCACCGGCTACTCCGGCGAAGGCTTCGACATGCAGGGCCTGTGGGATATCGGCGAGTTCCTGCTGGATCTCGGCGTCGGCACGCAGAACCTGACGCACGGCATGGGCCGCCGAATCGCCATCATCGAGCATTCCGCCGCGGTCCCCGTGTCCACGGCCACCGGCCATTCCCGCAATGACCCCGGCCACGAGGATCTTGCGAACGTCATCTGTGAGCCCGGCCAGACGCCCCTTCTGCTGAACGCCGGCGTCTTGAGCCCGCATCACGGCACGGCGTGCCTCGGCATTGCCGTCGCGGAGGAGAACGGCTTCGGCGTGACCGGCATCGCTCGCCACGCGCAGGGCTACTTCTTCCCGATCGTCAGCCAGGAAGCCGGCGGACGCCTTCAGGCCGCGATCTTGAGCTGCTTGGAAACCTTCGAGGCCGGCGATGTGATGAGCTTCTCCATCGGACCGAGCGGCTGCGGCATACTCGTCTCGAGCGCCGCGGAGTGGACGCTCATCCGCCTCGCGTCGGATCTCGGCATCACGTCGTGCATTGCGGCGGGCAACAGTTGCTGCAACCTTGACGACGCCGGCCAGTTCGGCGGTGAAGACTGCGGCGCGATCATCGTCGGCGCGTGCTGGCCCGGCTCGCAGAACGGCGGCGGCATTCCGCCGCACTATTGCCGCCTTGGCTTCAGCAACTTCTGCCGGGAGTGCGCGGATGGCGAAGGCGCGGTGCACTGCGCTGCGTGGGGCACGGCGGTGACCACCTGCGGGTACGGCAACCTGCACGGCACGCCGAACGACCTCAACACGCAGTACACGAACACGTTCAACGGCACCAGCGCCGCCTGCCCGCAGATCGCGGCGCTCGTGGCGTGCCTCCAGGGCCTTTCGGTGCAGTTCCACGGCATCCCGCTGACGCCGGAGCAGATTCGCTCCACGCTGTCGCTCAAGACGCAGTGCAGCGTGGCGCCGCCGGTGACCGAAAACGCGCCCGGCTCCAGCCAGGATCCGCCTTGCGGTGGCGACTTCGACTTCCAGGAAGATCCGAACGTCATCCAGGGTTACCCCGATGTCATCGCCACTGCGGTGAACGTGTTCGCCACGCCGTTCTTTGATCAAGGCCCGAGCGTGCGTGACATCACGGTCATCACCGGCACGCACATCTTCGGCAACCTGTTCTCGGTGAAGGGCGCGGACAACAACTTCTACATCATTGAGTCCAATCGTCGGAACGGCGGCACGTCCTCCGGTCTGCACGGCTACACGGTGACGTATCTTGGCTCCGGCCAGGTGACGGACATCGTCGTCGGCGGCAAGTCGGAGAACCCGCAGCCGAACGCCACAGTGGCCGTGACCGGCTCGCTTCAGCTGCAGGCCACGGGCCCCGTGATTCTGTTCATCGAGTTCTTCAACTGGAACACGGGCAAGTTCGATCGCACGGGCGTCGAAGTCTTTGCGACCGGCGGCGGGCCGTTCAACGCAGCCCCGTTCGTCACGCCGTTCCGCGGCTCGTATGTCCGGCCGTCGGATGGCCGCGTCGAGGTTCGGTTGTGGACGCTCGGGTTCACGGGCGGAACGCCCTACCGCGTGCTCTATGACCTCATCAGCGTCGGCGGGTCGAACGACATCGGCCCGAACCCCGGCGGTGACTTCGGCACAACCGGCGGCGGCGGCGGCATGGGCTCCACCGGCGGCGCTGGTGGCACGGGCGGCGGTGGCCACACGGGCACCGGCGGGGCTGGCGGTTCGGGCGGCTCCGGCGGCACGGGCCATGGCGGCCTCGGTGGGTCCGGCGGCGCTGGCGCCGGCCACGGCGGCGACACGACCACCGGCCGCTGATCCGGCCCAGCCAACATTCAACCTTGCTCACCACGAGGGGAGGCTTCATTCGAGGCCTCCCCTTTTTCTTTACGATCTGGCCTCGCGCTCGCGGCCTTTTGCGGCAACGCCGGCGGCGCTGCGAGGCCAGCACAACGACCGTCAGCGCGATTGCGTTCGGCGTCACGAATTCGTGTGAGCCTCGCCCGCCCCACCCTCGCGGCCGCTGCGTTACTGTTCAGCACCATGGCGGAGCGAAGGAAGCGCAACGCGGCGAAGACGGCGACTGTCAAAGCGCGAGCGAGCGCTGTGAAGCACGCTGCCGTCGCCGAAGTACCCGCGGCCAGCGCCCGGCGTGCGCTGCTCGCAGCGCAAGGTCTCTTCGCGCCGCCGGATCGGCCCGCGAGCACGGCGGAGGTCGCGCGCATCATCGAGCAGATGGGCTTCGTGCAGGTGGACACCATCTGCGTGGTGGAGCGGGCGCACGACCTCATTCTCGCCACGCGCCTTTGCGGCTACCGACCCGCCATGCTGCGTTCGCTCGTCGATGAACTTCGCACGCACTTCGAACACTGGACGCACGACGCGTCAATCATTCCCCTCACGTGGTTTCATCACTGGAAGCCGCGCTTCGAGCGATATCGGCGTCGCGACCCGCAGAACGCGTGGTGGAAAGCGCGGCTGGGGCCGAAGCCCTTCGAGGTGATCGAGTCCGTTCGCCGGGCCGTCGAAGAGGCGGGGCCGATGATGTCGCGCGAGTTCGAGCGCGATCAGGACGCGAAGCAGAAGAAGAGCGCTGACCCATGGTGGATGTGGAAGCCGCAGAAAGCGGCGCTGGAGTTCCTGTGGCGCACGGGCGAACTTGCGGTGACGAAGCGCATCAACTTTCAGAAGGTATACGACCTCACGCATCGCGTGTTTCCGGAGCACCACGCCCAGCCGGCGCCGGATATTGACGAGCACGTGGAATGGGCGTGCCGAAGCGCGCTTGAGCGATTGGTGTTCGCAACGCCCGCCGAGGTGTCACGGTTCTGGGCGGCGATCGACATCGCGGCCGCGGCTTCGTGGCTGAAGCGTGCACATGCGGTTGGCGACGTGGATGTGGTGCGCGTGCAGGCCGCGGACGGTTCGCGCGCGACGCCGATGTACGCGATGCCGGATTGGGAGCGCCGCGTCGCTGAAGCGGAGCAGGCGCCCGCGCCGGAGGGCATGCGCTTCATCAACCCGTTCGATCCGATTATCCGCGACCGCGCTCGCGCGCTGCGGCTGTTCAATTTTGATTATCGATTCGAGGCGTTCACGCCGACGCCGAAGCGGAAGTTCGGCTACTACGTGATGCCGCTCCTCGATGGCGATACGCTCATCGGCCGATGCGACGCCAAGCATCATCGCGACCGCACATTGCTCGAAATCAAAGGCGTGTGGTGGGAGAAGAACGGCCGGGCGGTCGCCGGGGCCGCAAGACGGCGGCGCGAACGGTTCGATGACGCGTGCGAACGACTCGCGGCGTTCGTCGGCGCCCACACGATCAGCCGCGAGCGGCGCAGCCGGTAAAAAAGTCAACAAGTCAACAAGTCAAAAGGGGGAGCGCGCCGACTTTTGCCGCGACCCGACCAACGGGAGGCGAGCGCGGCGGTGCGCGCGAAAAGTCGAAAAGTCGAAAGGTCGAAAGGTCGAAACGTCGGAATGAAGCGCTGGTGTTTAGCCGCGACCCAACGGGGAGCGCTTGGACCGCGCAACCGGAAATTGCACGCGGTGAAGAACGCTCCGCATTTCGATGTTTCGATTTTTCGACCTTGCGACTTTGCACGAAGGCCGCTTGCCGGCGCCACGACTCGTCCGGCGCAGCGGCGAGTCGTGCGGGACGTGAACGGGCGAGTTCGCACTCCAGCGTGAAGGGCGATCCACCGGCGAGTCTCACGCGCCCATGCGCCGAACACGCGATGCACGCTGGGCTCGTGTGCTCGTTCCAGCGCTCACGGCGCGGCTTCTGGATACCTGCTTTCGCAGGTATGACGCGCACTCGGGGCGTGTGCGGTGTTCGCGCGTTTGGCAATGGGTGACGTTCGGCCCGTTACGACGAGCCAGCGCCGCACGACGTTCCGAGCGCTCCCCGTCGGGTCGCGGCTCAACGCGCGTGGCAATTTCGACTTTTCGACCTTTCGACGTTTCGACTTTTCGCGCGCAGCGCCGCGCTCGCCTGCGTTGGTCGGGTCGCGGCCAAACGGTTGGCGCGATTCAGCCCGCGGCGGTTTTGTTGTGTTTTCTTGCGGCCGGGCGGGTGTAGACGAGGCGGACCTTGTTGCCGGGCGGCTGGAAGGAGACTTCCGCCATGTAGGCTCGCATGAGCGTGATGCCGCGGCCGCAGGGGATTTCGAGGTTCTCGGAGGCGGTGGGATCGGGCACGGCGGCGAGGTCGAAGCCTTCGCCCTGGTCTTCCACTTCGATGACGATCGTTTGCGGCGAGACCTCGAAGCGAAGCGTGACGGACTTGGCGGGATCGTTGCGATTGCCGTGCTTGAACGCGTTGGAGAGCGCTTCTTCCAGCGCCAGTTTGATGGCGAAGACGCTGGTGCGGTCGTATTGCTTTTCGCGAGCGGCGGCTTCGAGCTCGGTTTGCGCCCGGCTGACGTCAGCGAAGCGATCGCGCAGGATCAAGCGGCGTTCGATCACAGGCGCATTGGAAGACTCGTCGTTCACCTTCGCCTCTGCTGCTCGTGGCGGCGACCGGCCGGAACGCGTGTTCAGGCGAAGCTGGCCATGGCTTCGTCGGTCGTTTCGTGAATCTGGAACAGCTTGTTGAGCTTGGTGATCACGAAGATCTCGTAGATCTGCGGGTCGATGTTGGCGAGCCGAAGCTGGCCGTCCTTGCTGCGGATCTTGTTGTTGATCGTGATCAGCGTGCCGAGTGCGGCGGAAGAGAGATGATCGACGTTGCTGAAGCTGATGAGAACCCGGGGATTGGCCTGGGCGTCGATCAGCCGGGTGATTTCCTCGCCGATCTGCTGAATGCTGGCCTCGTCAAGAATGTTGCGATCGATGAACTCGATGCGCGTGACGCCATCCACGTCGGTGACCCGGAGACGGGAAGCGGTTGAGGTCATGGTGCAAAATCTCCTAAGCCGCGAAGGCCGGGATAGCCTACTCGCTGACGCGCGCGGAGGCAACCAAACCTTGCAATTCGCGGCAAAACTGGCCACGAAATGCGGCGAGCGCGCGAGCCAAAAAAAAGAAGCGGCGGCGACCCGAATCGGATCGCCGCCGTGAACTTCACAGCAATGTCGCGCTGCCGCGATCAGCGCAGGTACGAGGCCGCCGAGCCGAGGTTGTCGCTCAAGCCGGGGAAGAGGATGTCCTCGTTCTCCTGCTGAATGATGACTTCGGGGCGGATGAGGATGAGCAGCGTGGTCTCATCCTTGGACGTGATGCGGTTGGTGAAGAAGCGGTTGATGAAGGGGATCTTGGACAGCACGGGCACGCCGGTCTCCACTTCGATCTCGCGCACGCCGCGCTGACCGCCGAGGACGACGGTGCCGCGATCGGGCACGGAGACGGTGGTGTTGACGAGCTTGACGTCCATGATGGGCACTTCGAACTGACCCGAGGAGAACGTGCCGATGCCGCCGCCCAGGCCGGTGCCGCCCGTCGAACCGCCGAACGGACCAAGCACCTTGCGGTCAACGATGGTCGAAAGGCCAACGTCCACCGTGAGGGTGACATAGCGACGATCGGAGGAGATCACGCCTTCGACGTCGAGCACGGCGCCTTCGGTGATGGGCGTGAGCTGCGGCTGGAAAGCGCCCGAGCTGTCACCCGTCACGACCTGCAGGCCGGTGACGAAGATTTCCTGACGGGCCACGGCGACCCACGCGCGCTGACCGTTGAAGAACGTGAGGCGCGGGGCGGTGAGAACGACGCTGCGGCGGTCGGCCTGCGTGGCTTCGATGAGCAGGTCGACCTGCACGTCATCGATGAACTGCACGCCGAGCGACAGGGCCGGGTTGCTCGCGAGGGCCAAGCCGGCGAAGGACGCCGTATCGAACTGGCCGAGCGTGCTCACGAGGCCGAAGCTGTCCTGCACGATGCCGAGCGGCGAGAAGCCCTGCGTGTTGCGAACGGGCGGGCCGAACGGCGGAGCGGCATACTGAACGCTGTCGGGGATGCCGTCGTTATTGGTGTCGATGGGAATGCCGACGCTGTTGCCGGTGCCGATGAAGTTGGCGAAGCCGTCGCCGGTCTCGGGGTCAAACATGTTGTTGCCGCCGAGGCTGTCGAAGATGAGCGGATCGCGGAGCCGGCCGCGGCCGTTCTGGCTCTGATCGAAGAAATCGCTCAAGTGGAAGTTCGGATCGTTGGCCTTGGCCAGATCGAACATCGTGTCGTTGGTGTTGAAGTAGAGGTCGAGGTCGAGGCCGATGAACTCGAACCAGTTGCTCGACACGTCGAGGAAGCGGCTTTCCACGTTGATCTGCAGGGCTCGAATCTCGCGAAGCTGCGAGAGGAGGCCGTTGATCGCGCGGTGATTGCCGGGCGTATTGGTGACGATGAGGTTGCCGTTGAGTTCCTGGAGGCTGCCGGTCTCGCCGCCGAATTCGCGCCAGCCTTCGGGGTCGACGTTTTCCTGAATGATGGAGACGATCTGCTCGACGAGCTCGGCGCGGGTGAGACGCTCGGGACCTTCTTCGGGATCATCGAAGATGGTGCCGCCGCCGCCACCGCCACCACCGCCGCCGCCACCACCACCGCCGAAGCCGCCGCCACCGCCGCCGCCAGCGCCGCCGCCGCCGAAACCGCCGCCCTGGTTGAGCGCGGTGTCGAGGTTGAGCGCGGGCGCGTTGCCGAATTGCGGCACTTCGAAGAGCAGGTCGCGAATGTCATAGACGACGACGCGCTTGCGCTGACGAAGCTGCTGATCGCTGGAGATGGTGAGCACGCCGTCAAGCACGGTCCAGCGGGGACGATCGAGTTCGTCGCCGACCTGGTCGAGGATGCGATCGAGCGCGGTGTTGACAGAGACGTTGTCGAGGCGGATGGTCACTTCCTCATCACGGGTCACGCCGATGAGGTCGAGGGCGCGCCAGTCCACGTAGATGTTGAGACCGGTGACGCTCTTCAGGAACTCGACCACCTGCTCGAAGGTGTTGTTGTTGAAGTCGATGGGAACCGTGGTGTCCTGGAGGACGCGGTAGGTCGCGCGGTCGGCATCAGACTCGTCGAACCCGCTGTCGGCGGTGCGGCGGATGGAGCTTTCCGGCCAATCTTCCGGATATTCCATGATGCCGGTGGTGGACTGCATGCCCGGCCCGCCGATGTTGCGCCGCGGCGGAACGGTGATGCGCTGACCTTCCACGGTCTGCTCGGCAAGGCCGAGTTCCTTCTGCCGCTGCAGCGCGGAATACTCGATATAAATCTGCGACGACTGGATGAAGTCGCGCAGCGCGAGCGCCGCGGGGTTGTGTTCATCGAGGAAGAGAATCTGGTCGACGACCTGCAGCGCCTCGCTGTATTTGAGTTCAGCCTGCAAGTCGCGCACGCGGCGGAGCAGACCATCGATCTGCTGGCGACGCGCTTCGAGCTCGGCTTGCTCGCGGGCCTTCTGGGCTTCGATGGCGGCCTGCTCCGTGCGACGCTGCTCTTCGAGGCGGTACTGCTCGCGGCGAGCGTCGATGGTGGCGCGGATGTTGTTGGCCTGTTCTTCGCGGCGGGCGAACTCTTCTTCGGAGAGGTACTGCCGGCGTTCACGCAGCAGCACCATGCCCGTGGCGATGGCGTTTTCGGCATCGCTGAAACTGCCCTGGGCCAGCAAGTCGTTCGCCCGGCGGACGGCTTCGTCGAACTCGACGAGCGTCTTCTGCCGCATTGCTTCCAGCGTTTCCTGAACGTCCTGGATCGGCGTTTCGCCTCCGTCCTGTGGCACGGCGAGCGCTGTGGACGGGATCGCGGCGGTGAGAACCCATGCCGCCGCGGCGACCGTAGCCACCCTTGCACTCTGACCGACAATAAAGCTCATGCGAACCTCCCTATGGCGCGGCCGGGCGTCGGCCAAGACGCGTGTATTCACTTTCGCGGGGCGTTGACGGCGCGCCGGCATCATCAAGCCAGGCAAGCGCGGCGATGCCTCAACCTCCCGCACTCATCCATCCACAATTACAAGACTACTTGCGGGGGCGCACCGTTGCAAGCCGTTCCGCACCACTTGGGGTCCCGGTTCCAGCCGCCCCGCCATTGCTTGCGCATTCACAGCGGCTCGAAGCAGGCACGGACGCGCGTGGGGCGCTCATCGGGGCTGCGAAGTGACCGGGCGACTGGCGATTGCGTCGCCTTGACCATGCATCTGCCTGATGAGCGATTTTTCAGCCTTGCGGAGCTGCCGCCGCGACCGCTCCCCTGCTCGCGTCCTGCAGACGTTCCATCGTCGCCGCGTTGGGGGATTTGCCGGTGCGCATCATCTCGACGAAGCAGTCGAACAGATACGCCGAGTCGTGCGGGCCGGGCGACGCTTCCGGGTGATACTGCACGCAGAAGACAGGCAGCGTGCGATGGCGGAAGCCGGCGAGCGTGCCGTCGTTCAGGTTGATGTGCGTCACCTCGCATGCCTCGCCGAGCGAATCCGCTTCGACGCAGAAGCCGTGGTTCTGGCTGGTGATCTCGACATTGCCGGTGAGCATGTTGCGCACGGGCTGATTGGCGCCGCGATGACCGAACGGCAGCTTGTAGGTCTTCGCCCCCATCGCCAGCGCGAGCAGTTGATGGCCAAGGCAGATGCCGAACGTCGGAACCGTGCCGGCCACGCGGCGCAGTGTTTCGATCGTCGTTTCAACCGCAGCGGGATCGCCGGGGCCGTTGGAGATGAACAGACCGTCTGGCTTGCGTGCGAGGATCTCATCCGCGCTCACGTCCCACGGCACGAACTCGACATCGCAGCCGCGCTCCGTGAGATGGCGGTAGATGTTGTGCTTCGCGCCGCAATCCAGCGCGAGCACGCGGAACTGGTGGCGGAGCACAGGCTCATCTTCGCGGCGGCGTGCAAGCGGATGCAATCGCTCCTCCCAGACGCCGGGCTCGCTCGGGCTCACGCCGCACGCAAGGTTCTGCCCCGCCATCGAAGGAATGGATCGCGCCAGCTCGACAAGTTCCGCATCCGACTTCCGCGGGTCGCACGAGATGACGCCGCGCATGGAGCCATCGATGCGCAGCTTGCGAACGAGCGCGCGGGTGTCGATGCCTTCGATGCCGACAACGCCGTGCCTGGCCAGCCATTCGTGCAAGCCTTGCGTGGCGCGGTGGTTGGAATAGCGACGGGCGAGTTCGCGAACGACGACGCCCTTCACGCTCGGGCCGGCGGATTCCGCGTCTTCCTCGGTCACGCCGTAGTTCCCGATCTGCGGGGCGGTGAACGTGATGATCTGGCCGGCGTAGCTGGGGTCGGTGATGGCTTCCTGATAGCCGGTCATCGCGGTGTTGAACACGACTTCGCCGGACGATTCGCCGGCGCCGCACGCGCCGAAAGCGCGGCCGTGGAACACCGAGCCGTCCTCAAGCGCGAGGCGGGCGGGAACGTGGCTCTGATCGTGTGCTGGCATGCGCGGGAAGTGTAGACGCCGATTGCGCGATCCGCGACCGGCGGCAAGTCCACCTACACTAGCTCACGCATGTCCACGCTGTTCGCGAAGGATCAGGCCGTCGGCTACGCGCGTGTCGCGGTGGAACGCAGCGTGGATCGCTACCCGGAGGGCCTCACCTACGCCATCCCGCCGGAGCTTGCGTCGCTGCAACCGGGCGATCGCGTGTTCGTGCCGCTGGGAAGGGGCAATCGGCCCGCCGCGGGGTATGTGATCGACATCGCGACCAGCACGGACCTCGATCCCGAGCACGTCAAAACGATCCTCAAGCCCGATCCCGCCGGCATCAAGCTTCCGCCGCAGCTCATGGCACTCGCGAAGTGGATCAGCAGCTATTACGTCTGCCCCATCGGCATGACGCTGGCGACGATGATGCCGGCCGCGGTGAAGAAGAACATCGGCAGCGTGCGCCGCGTGCTCGTTGAACTCAACGTCGAGCACGATCACGACAACGCCGAAGCCGCGGCTGACGAGGCCGCGAGAAAGCCCCGGGTTTCCGCCAAGCAGCAGCGCGTGATCGAAATTCTCCGCGCCCGCTCGCCGAAGTTGCCGCCGATTGAGATACGCGAACTGGCGACGATCGCTGAACTTCGCACGACCGCGCCGATTCGCCGCATGATCGACGCCCGCGTGCTTCGCGCGGTGCACCGAACGGAAGTGGAAGCGTCGTGGGCGGCGCAGGCGATCGAACCGAGCGTGCCGCCCGATCTCACGCCGGCGCAGCGCCGCATTCTTGAGCCGCTTTCCAACGCGCTCGCGCGCGGCTTCTCCACGCATCTCATCTTCGGCGTGACGGGTTCGGGCAAAACCGAGGTGTACTTCCGGCTGATCGAGCAGACGCTGGCGATGGGCAAACGAGCGCTGATGCTCGTGCCGGAGATTTCGCTCACGCCGCAGACGGGCGGGCGGTTGATCGGCCGCTTTCCCAACGCGCGCGTGGCGGTGCTGCATTCCGGCCTCACGCAGGCGCAGCGACATCAGCAGTGGACGCTCGCGGCGGAGGGCAAGGCGGACATCGTGCTCGGCGCGCGATCAGCGGTGTTCGCGCCACTGCCGGACGATTCACTCGGTCTCATCGTGATCGATGAAGAGCACGACGGCTCGTACAAGCAGGACCAGATGCCGCGGTATCACGGGCGTGATGTCGCCATTCGCCGGGCGCAGCTTGCGAACTGCCCGATCGTGCTCGGCAGCGCGACGCCTTCGCTCGAAAGCTGGCACAACGCGACGGTGCGGCGAGCGTTCACGCTGCATCGCCTCGATGAGCGCATCCCCGGCATGAACACGCCGAGCGTCACGGTCGTCGATTTCCACGAGCAGATGAAGCAGCACCACGATCGCAAAGTGCATCTGATGGGCCCGCTGCTTGAGGGCGCGTTGCGCGACACGCTCGCGTCTGGCGGACAGGCGCTCATTCTGCTCAATCGCCGGGGGTATGCGAATTACATCGCGTGTCCGGATCACCACTGCGGCTGGATGCTGCACTGCGATGATTGCGACGCCACGATGGTGTATCACAAGAGTCGCCAACTGAAGGCGGGCGGTTTTGTGCGTTGCCATCACTGCGCCGCCGAGCAGCAGTTGCCGCGCGTGTGTCCATCATGCGGCAGGCACGTGAGCGTGTTCGGCCTCGGCACGCAGCGCGTGGAAGAGGAGTTGAGCGCCACGTTCCCCGAGCTTGTCGAAGGCACGACGATGCTGCGGCTGGACAGCGACGCGATGCAGCGGTCGGCGGATTATCACAAGGCGCTGTCGCGCTTCGCTTCGGGCGAGATCAAAGTGCTGCTCGGCACGCAGATGATCGCGAAGGGGCTGGACTTCCCCAACGTGCGACTGGTGGGCGTGATCAATGCGGACACGGCGATCAACCTGCCGGATTTCCGCGCGGCGGAGCGCACGTTCCAGCTTGTGAATCAGGTGGCCGGTCGCAGCGGGCGCGGCATCCACCCGGGACGCGTGATCGTGCAATCGTTCGAGCCGTCGATCCCGGCGATTCAGCTCGCGGCGGCGAATCGCTACGAGGAGTTCGCACGGCAGGAGTTGGCATCGCGCGAACGGTTCGGCTTGCCGCCGGCGACGCGCATGGCGCGACTGGTGGTGCGCGACGAGGATTCAGCCCAGTGTCAGCAGCGCGCTCGCGCCCTGGCGGAACAGCTTCGCGCCATGGCGGACAAGCGCCTGCGCATCCGCGGTCCGGCGCCGTGCCCGATCTCGCGCATTGCAGGCAAACACCGCTGGCAAATCGAGATTCTCGCTCCGGCAGCCAGCGTGTTGCAGCAGCTTCTGACGCAGGGACGAAACCAGGGATTGCTCAATGCCGGCGCGGCGCTTGTGGTGGATGTTGATCCCGTGGCCCTGCTGTAGACTGCCCCTCGGAACGCGGAATCGGGTCGGCTTCGCTCACGCCACGGCGCGGCGCAGCCGATTTTGAGAGCATGACTTCTTCACTGCACGCGACGCCATCGAGAGAGCACATGCCTAAAGAGCGTGACAGCAGCGCGCCGGTCGTCGGCATTGACCTGGGCGGCACGAACATTCAGTTCGGCGTCGTCGATGCCGAGGCCAACGTCATCGCGCGGCATGGCAAGAAGACGCATGCGGACCGCGGCGAAGATGAAGTTGTCGATCGCCTCGTCAAGGGCGTGCACGAGGTCTGCGAAGAAGCGGACCTCAAGCTGAAGGATCTTGCGGGCGTCGGCATCGCGGCGGCGGGCGCCATCGACATCGCAACCGGCGTCGTGCTCGAAGCGCCCAACCTTCGCTGGCGCAACTTCCCGCTGCGGCAGCGATTGATGGATGCGCTCGGCACGAATGTTGTCGTTGAGAATGATGTGAACGGCGCGGTGTGGGGCGAATACATGTGCGGCGCGGCGCGCGGGCGCAAGGATGTGCTCGGCGTATGGGTCGGCACCGGCGTGGGCGGCGGGCTGGTGATCGGCGGCAAGCTGTACAACGGCACATTGCAGACGGCGGGCGAATGCGGGCATGTGATCATCGATCCGCATCGGCCGCGCGGCGAGCGCACCGTGGAAGACATGTGCAGCCGATCCGGCATGGCGCGGCAGGTTCTCATGCGCTTGCCGCTGTATCCCGATTCAGTCATCCACGAAATCACGAACGGCACGGGACAGATCACAGGCTCCAAGCAGCTGGCGCAGGCGTACGAAGCTCGCGATCCGCTCGCGGTGGATGTGATTGAAACCGGGGCGAAACTGCTCGGCTGCGCGATCGCGGGGTGGATCACGCTGCTCGCGCTGGACACGGTGGTGCTCGGCGGCGGCGTCACGGAAGCGCTCGGCACGCCGTACCTCGACATGGTGCGTGCGAGCTTCGAGCGCGATGTGTTCCCGCAGCGCAACAAAGTGTGCGAGCTGCGCATGACGACGCTCGCGGACAACGCAGGCGTGCTCGGCGCCGCAATGCTGGCGCGGACGGGGGCGCTGCGCTGAAACGTCGACACGTCGACAAGTCAACAGGCAGGCGTTCGCATGTTGAGCCGCGACCCGGAGTCCGCGGAGGGGAGCGCGCGAAATGCACGCGGCGCTGTTCCGCACGACTCGCCGCCTGCGGCCGGACGAGTCGTGGCACCGTCAGCGCCACTCACAGCACTGGGCGCGTTCAACTTTGACTTGTCGACTTGTTGACTTTTGGTGAGTCTCACTCGCGCAAGCGGCGCTTGTGGCTCATCTTGACCATCGCCCGGTCTAATTCGCGCAGGAGTCGTTGAGCGCGTTCGCGGTCGGCTGGCGATTGGAATCTGCCGACGGTGGCGGCGGCGGTGTAGAGGCGATCGTCACCGGTGCGGCGGACTTCGAGGCGGGCGGGCTGATCGTCGGCGGTGCGGAGTTCGAACGTGTCGCCCCACTCGTGCCGGTGGTGGGCGATGACAACCATCTCGACGCCTTCCTCGTCGCATGCCGTGGCGACCGCGCCGGGGAGGTCCGACCAGCGCATCTCGCGAACGATGGACCGCTCGGCGGGCGCGGCGTGATCGACAGCCACCGACTGCATCGCGTCGATGACCTCGGCCTGCTCGTCCGGCGAGAGCTCGAGATCGATCGGCGGCTCCCCCTCGACCCGGGCGAGGCGGGCCGCGGCGTTGGGCTCGGACCGGCAGCCGGCGAGGGCAGCAGCGAGCAAGGCGGTGAAGCCGAGGGTGGCCGGGCTGGAACGCCGCGTGGGCATTTGGGCAGAATACCGGGGAGAGGCCTTAGGCATTGGGCCTTGGGCCTTGGCGAGGGGCCTTTCCCTCCACCAAGGCCTGACGCGCAAGACCGGGAGGGGCCCTAGGCACTGGGCCTTAGGCCTTGGGGCGGGCCCAATTCCCTCCATCAAGGTCTGACGCCCAAGACCGGGAGAGGCCCTAGGCGCTGGGCCTTGGGCCCTGGGGCGGGCTTAATTCCCTCCACCAAGGCCTGACGCCCAAGGCCGGGAGAGGCCCTAGGCGCTGGGCCTTGGGCCCTGGGGCGGGCGCAACCAAGGCCTGACTCCCAAGGCCCAAGGCCTGATGCCCAAGGCCTGCCTCCCAAGGCCCAAGGCCTAATGCGCAAGGCCTGCCGCCCAAGGCCCCCCGAACCTTCCCGGCCCGGCATGCGAATAATCCATCAACCTTCGCCGATGCGATCCTTTGCCAGTGGTTCTCGGCCGCGGCATGGGCGATAGTGTGGTAGCTTCAATACTCCGAGCCAAACCGGGCCGGCCGGGACGCTGGCCCCGCTGCAATCCATATGGCGAGAAATTCCAAGGCGAGCAAGACCGGCGGGCGTGCGAGTCGCCGGCGTGACGAGATGCGGCGCGAAATGAAGCGTGCGGCGTTCTCCTTGCGCTCGCTCTTCGTGCAACCGCATCTCTTCCGGGCCGTCGTCGTGGCGGCGGTGTTCGTCGCCGTGGCGGGCGGGCTGATCGTCTGGTCGCGCGAGCAGGTGCGGCTCTACCCCGGCGAGATCATGGCCGAGACCCGGGTGAAGCGGCTGAATTTCGAAGTGCCGGACCTTGAGCAGACGGAGCGCAACCGCGAAGCGGCGCGGGCGGCCTCTCCGCTGGTGTACACGCCGAACGTCGAAGCGCTGGAGACCCTGCGCTCGGCGCTGCTCAATCTGCCGATCATCGTCGCCCCGCAGAGCACGGTGGAAGACGTCGTTGAAAAGGTGCGTGTGGCGTTCAACCTTGACGAGGCGGCGATCGACGCGCTTCGGCCGTTTGCGTTCCAGGAAGCGCCCAAGACCGAGTGGAAATCGTGGGTGACGGCGCTCGTGGATGATCAGTTGCTCAAGCATCCGCTGATCGACAGCAAGGAATGGCAGCTCAAGCTCACGATGCCGACGAAACCCATCCTTCGCGACCCCAGCGGGCGTGCGCAGGCGGAGTGGGTGGATTCGACGATTCGCTACTCGTCGGACGCCGAGCGCATGCGCGAGGACGTTCACCGCGTGGTGCTCGCGGCGGGGTTCCCGGAGCAGGTGGCGAAGTACGTCACCAGCCGCATCATCTGGGATCCGCAGCCGACGTACGTGTTCAGCGAATCTTCCACGAACGCGCTGGCGAACGAAATGGCGTCGCAGGTGCAGACGGTGCGTCTGGTGCACAGCGCGGGCGAGATCATTTACCGCCGGGGTGACGTGCTGACGGAAAAGCAGCTTGATGAGCTGCACACGGAGATTGCAAGCTACAACGCGCTCACGCCGTGGGTGGAGCGATGGACGCCGCGTGCGGCGGTGCTCGGTTTGTTCACGGTGATCACGACGTGTCTTGCGGGTTATCTCGCAATGTTCTACCCGCGGGTGACGCGCAACTGGCTGCGCGTGCTGGCGGTGTGCTCGCTGATGGCGGGCATGCTGGCGACGAGCGCGTTCCTTTCGCGCGAAGCGCCGACGCTGCTCTACCCGCTCGCGATCGCGCCGGCGCTGCTTGTTTCGATTGTGGTGCTGCTGGCGTATGAGCAGCGGCTGGCGATGTTCTTGAGTCTGTACCAATGCCTGCTCGTCACGCTGGCGGTGGATGAGAGCGTGGGCATGCTGGTGCTGACGTTCGCGGCGTGCGGCACGATGATCATTCAGCTTCGCGAAGTTCGTCACCGTCACACGCTCATTCGCGCCTCGGCGGTCACAGCGTTCGTCGCGTTCCTCGGCGCGGTGCTGCTTGGCTTGCTTCGCATTCCCAACATCGACGGCTCGATGCAGCAGGTGTTCGGCAACGGCATGTGGTCGGGCGTCGCGAGCTTCTCCGTGGGCTTCATCGTGCTTGGCATCCTGCCCACGATTGAACGCACGTTCGAAATCACAACGGGCATGACGCTCGCCGAGCTGCGCGATCCCAAGCAGCCGCTCTTGCGTCAACTTCAGCAGCGCGCTCCCGGCACATACAACCACTCGCTGCAGGTGGCGAACATCGCCGAGACAGCCGCGGACGCGATCGGCGCGAACAGCCTGCTCGTGTACGTCGGCGCGCTGTATCACGACATCGGCAAGATGTCGAAGCCCGACTACTTCGTCGAGAACCAGTCGCCCGGGCAGAACCGTCACGCCAAGCTGCGGCCGGCGATGAGTCTGCTCGTGATCGTGGGGCACGTGAAGGACGGTATGGAACTGGCCCGCGAATACGGCCTGCCGCGCTCGCTGCAGCACTTCATCGAAGCGCACCATGGCACAACGCTGGTTGAATACTTCTTCCACGCCGCGAAAACGCAGGCCGCCGAAGCACAGACGACGGTGCAGGAAATTGAGTATCGCTACCCGGGCCCCAAGCCGCACACGAAGGAAGTGGCGATCGTCATGCTGTGCGATGCGGTGGAGTCGGCGACGCGCGCGATGGCCGAGCCCAACCCGGCGCGAATCGAAAACCTTGTGCGCCAGCTTTCCAAGAAGCGGCTGATGGACGGCCAGTTCGACGAATGCGATCTCACCTTCCGCGAACTTCGCATCATCGAAGATTCGATCATCAAGTCGATGTGCGCCGTGTACCACAGCCGCATCAGCTATCCCACCAGCCTCGGCGACGCGGTGCAGCGCGAAGCCTTGCAGCAGGGCGCACGCGACATCCGCACGATGGTGTCGTAACCCGCGCGGCCGCAGCGATTCACAGTTTCTGATTTCAATCCATCGCCAGCGCGAGCACGCGTCGCTGGGCGGCGCTCATCGGCAATCGCCTGATTGCATCTGACTCCGCATCCAGCCAGGTTCCCTTGCGCGAGCGCGAGGTCGCGGCGAAGACGTGGAACGTGATGGCGCGGTGCGTGGTGTGATGCTCGAACGAGCCGCGCGGCGTGACGCTCTGCACAGTGATCGGCAGCGCGGGCGCGATGTGGTCGGCCTCCAGCTTCTGGTCGCCTTCGATCGTCGGCACCTGCCACATGCCGGCCCACATGCCGCCTTCCGGCCGCTGTTCCACGAGCACGGTTCGCCGCTTGCCGCGCGTGACGACCACGGCGTGATGATGCGCCTCGCGCCGATTGGAACGCGCTTCCGCCGGCGGAATCTCGTGCTGCATCCCCCGCCGCTTCGCTTCGCACATCGCGGCAAGCGGGCAGGCGCCGCAATTCGGCGAGCGCGGCGTGCAGATGGTGGCCCCGAGTTCCATCATCGCTTCGTTGAACACGCCGGGCGCTTCGGCGACGTTCACGAGTTCTTCAGCGGTGCGCCACGTCCACGCGTGGTCCTTACCGGGCGGCTCGGTTCGCGCGAACAGCCGCGCGAGGACGCGTTCGACGTTGCCGTCCACGATGGGGGTTCGCTCGCCGAAGACGATCGATGCGATCGCGCCGGCGGTGTAGCGGCCGACGCCCGGGAGCGTACGAAGTTGATCGGCGGTGCGCGGCACGCGGCCTCGGTAATCGCGCATGACCAGCCGCGCGGCTTCGTGAAGGTGGCGAGCGCGGCGGTAGTAGCCCATCCCCTGCCAGAGTTCGAGCACATCCTGCTCGTTTGCGCTGGCCAGCGCGGCGACCGTGGGGAAGCGGCGAAGGAAATCGCCGTAGCGCTCCATCACCCGCGACACCTGCGTCTGCTGCAGCATCGCTTCGGCGACCAGCGCGCCATATCCGGTGCGATAGCGGCGACGTCGCCATGGGAGGTCTCGCGCGCGATCGCGAAACCATTCGCACAGCGCCGCGGCCAGCTTGGCGTGGGAAGGCGAACGCATGGCCGCGCAGGATATCGGCCCCCCGCTCACTTCGAACGGCTGCGCAGCAAAAACGCCGGGCTCGGAGCACCGGCGTCGAAAGCGGGCGAAGGGATTTGAACCCTCGACATTCACGTTGGCAACGTGACGCTCTACCACTGAGCTACGCCCGCGTGGGGACGGAAGAATAGCATAGTGACGGCGTGGAGAAAAGTGCTCCGCGGGCGGCAAGGCTTGATCGCCGGCCGGGTCTTGCCGATAACACGCGAAAGGGCTGGACCGTACATTGACGCGTGCAAGGATCATGTGATGACCCGTGTTCGGATCGCCAGCGTGATTCTTGGCGTGTGCCTCATGCTCCCCTGCGCATGCGCCGCGGTTCACCGGACGGATGACGGCCCTCGCGGGCCGCAGGCGAAAAGCGACGGCAGCCGCGGCGACAGCCAACCGCGCAGCCGCCGCGATGACGCCGCCCGGAAAAGCGACCCGGCAACCACGACCACCGCCAGCACGCACGGCGCGAACCACGCCGGCACAGGCGCGAGCGCGGGCACGAGCACGACGGCCGGCACCGGCGTCAGCACGAGCAGCCACAACGATGGCTACGTTCTCACGCCCGGCATGACGCGGCCGCTGGCGGCGGTCATCACCGCTGTAGGCGAGCGCGGCGAACTCACACCGTCGGCCCGCGAACTCATCGAACGCGCTGCCGGCAACCGCATCGCCACGCGCGTGTACCTCTCCTCCGCCATCGACCCGACGAAGACGTTTACGTTCGACGAAAGCTCGGTGCGCAACCACATCGCGCGGCGTGCGCCCTCGCGGCAAGCCGGCTGCCTCTTCATCGTGGATCTTGAAGGCGACTATTACCAGGCGCTGCGGCGCGGCGACGACGGCACCGTTCAAAAGACCATCGCGCTGTACGAGCAGGCGGTTGACGCTGCCAAACGCGCCCGGCCGGACGAGCCCGTGATGGTCTACGGCATTCCGAACCGCAACTGGAGCTCCTTCGATCTGAAGCTGTTCGATCCCGTCTTTGCGAAGGTGGATTACATCAACGCCAGCGCGTACGCCGGCCGTGACGGAACGATGGAGCAGTATCGCCGCCGCATCGATGAGAACTTCGCCATCTCGAAGCAGGTTGCGGAACGCCACAACCTGGAGCTTGTCGCGCATGTGAACCCGCGCTTCGCCGATCAGACGCTGATTCCGCTGGATCAGTTCATCGAGATGATGCGGTACGTCAAGGCGCAGGGCGTGAACCACGTGGTGTACTGGCAGCCGCCGTGGCGCCGCATTGGTGATTTTGCTGCGGACGGCAAGCCGGAGGTGTTGAGCGACGATGCGTGGAAGGCCGCCGTTGAAGAGTGCTACCTCTGCGCGCTGCTCAAAGTGTTCGACCCCGAGAACCCTGTGAGCAAGACATGCCGAACGGTGCTTCCCGCGTCGGCCGAGCGCGTGGAGCGAAGCAACGCGGCGCGGACGATCGGCCCGAAGGCGGGGCGCGTGCCGCGTGCGCCGCGAGAGCCGCGACCGCAGCAGCCGCAACCGCGCTCGACGGCGCCCCGCGATGGAAAGTGATGACTGACGGCGAGCCACGCGCGATCGGGCCGCAGCAGCCCTCGACAGCTTTCAGCACGACGCGCTCGCAGGCCAAAGCCGCGCGGAGGCGGCTTCGCTCCTCTGCCCAGCCGGCGCAGAGTGATTTCCCAGCCCCGCTCTCGCCCTCGCGGCGGCCGCATCCTCGCCTGATAAGCGGCAATTTTCCGCAAAGATCCGGGAGAGTTCTTCCCTGATGCCCAAGTGCGCCTTACGCTAAGGCTTCGAGGATCTTGCGGCGAGGCCACCGGGACGTGGCGGACGCTGCTCGAGGGTCCCAATTCCCCACGATTCCGCACGAGCGGGTTCGCCACGAAGCGCGAACAGAAAAAACGGAGAAGACATGATGAAGCGAGGACGCGTTGTCATTGCATCGCTGACGGTCCTTGGCGTCGGCGCGCTTGGCATCCTTGAGGTCAGCGCGGCGCCGCAGGCGCAGCGCGAGGCCGCTGCAAGTCGGCGGGCGACTCCGACGAACCAAGCCGCAGCCCACGAAGGCGGCATTGCGGGCGGCGGCACCCAACCGGACGTCACCGTCAGTCGCGTTGGACTTGCGTCAAGCGGCAGCAGTGATGACATCTGGTACTACGGCGTGTCGAACGTCAACGGAGAGAACATCCGCGCGTTCGCGCTCGCCTCGACGTCGTGCAACATCGGCAACCAGCCCGCGGAGTGGATGCCCGGCGGCCGCAACCCCGTGATCGCGCAGAACCTGTATCGCTATCTCGACGGCAAATTCGAGCAGATCAGCATGAGCTGGCTCAAGCACAGCTTCTGCGCCGTCAATGAGTCCACCTGCGGCACGTGTTCCTCCACGCCATGCTCCTCGCTCGGCGTCGGATGCGCTGACACGTACTGGGCGACGCTGAACGGCGACAACAGCGATCTCGGCCCGCGCTGGAACATCAACCCGCAGGGTCTTGGCCCGGACGCTGTGCACAACGACATTTACAACCTGCCCACCGGCCCGAGCACGATTCGCGGCCGCCTGCAGGTGAAGGACAGCGACATCATCGCCGGCTCACAGTACGTCGCGGAAATTCAGTACGTGACGCATGATGAACCGTATGAGAACCGCTACAACAACGCGTCATACCGGCTCGTGAACCTCTCGCAGACTTCGATGTCGGGCGTGAACTCCGGCCAGGCGTCGGTGGCGTTTGGCAAAGCCGGCATCTTCGCGTGGAAGGCCATGGACAATTCGGTGCAGATCAGCATCGGCAATGACCTGTCCCCCGCCGGTCGTTTCCACGTCGGCGTTCGCGTGTATGACAACGGCGACGGCACGTGGGATTACGAGTACGCGGTGCACAACTTGAACTCGTATCGCGGCGCACGGTCCTTCAGCGTGCCCGTGTCAGCCGGGCTCGATGTCTCCAACATCGGCTTCCACGACGTCGATTACCACTCGGGTGACGGCGAGAACTACGTGACGCGCGACGGCACCGATTGGCTCGCAGGCGTGGACGCCAGCAACAACCTCGTGTGGGAAACCGCGACGTATGCCGCGAACCCCAATGCGAACGCGCTGCTCTGGGGCACGCTGTACAACTTCCGGTTCACGGCGAACGCGCCGCCGGTCAGCGGCGCGATCGGCCTCGGGCTTTTCCGCCCGGGTGAAGACGGCCAGCCCAGCCGCATCCAGGTCAACACGCTGGTTCCCGGCGAGGTGGCGATCGAGACGTGCGCCGGCGACACGGTGAACAACGTCACGTTCCAGCCGCCCGGTGACGGCGTCATCGACGGCGCGGACCTTGCGTACGTCCTCGGCGCGTGGGGCAACAACCCCGGCTCGACGGCGGACATGGTGAGCAACGTCACGTTCCAGCCGCCGGGCGATGGCGTCGTGGACGGGGCCGACCTCGCGTACATGCTCGGCCACTGGGGCACGTGCGACTGATCGTCGACGCGCCGCAAGGCCCGAATTGATCGCAAACGGAGCCCACGGATCGAATCCGTGGGCTTCTTTTTTTGCCATTCCCATGGATGGAGTCCATGGGCTTCTCCTTTTTTGCCAATTCCCACGGATGGAATCCGTGGGCTTCGAACCGGGGGCGCTGGAAGCCCACGGATTCCATCCGTGGGACCTCCGGAAATCTCCACCTTGGCAGGTGCACCGGGCTCCGGTTCCGGTTACCTTGGACATGGCTGCGCACGCGTTCGCGGCCGGCTTCCGGGACCATGTTGTCACGGGCCCGAGCAAGAATCGAGCTGGGAGAGAGCCCGATGAAGTCTGGCCACCTCGCCATGGGCGCTTTGGCGCTGACATGTGCGGCGATGAGCATGATTCGCGTGACCGCCGACTCGTCGAAGACGGCGGCCCCGGATGATCCGCATGGATTCATCGACGCTGACTTGGGCGACTCGGCGCTCGAAGGCCGTCATGGCGGGCCGTCCAGCGGCGGCATCGGGCCCGACGTCATCGTGGGCGACATCTTCGATCTCCGCAACTACACGCCCAACGCTGCGATCGACGGCTATCGCTCCTTCATCGCCGGCACGCGTTCGTGCAACATCGGCACGGAAAACCTCAACTGGATTGCGGACACGAACCAGCATCCAGTGATCGCGCAGCAACTGTATCGCCTGAAGAACGGCCGCTTCGAGCAGGTTGGACAAAGCTGGCTCAAGCACGGCTTCTTCGCGCTGTGGGAATCACTCTGCGACGAATGCGCCGCCAGCATGCAGACGTGCCAGGGCAAATGCCTCGCTGTCGGGTGCTCTGATCCCTATTGGGGATCGCTGAACGGCGACAACTCCGGCCAGGGTCTGGGGCCCAAGAGCGAGGTGAATCCCGTCACGGGCGACTTCCGTTTCCCGCACGGGCGCACGAGCTGCGGCATCACGCCACTCTGCGGCCGCCTGCTGGTGCGCGAGAGCGACATTGATCGGCACGCGCTCGGCACCGGGGCGCTGTACTTCCTCGAAGCGCAGTATGTCTCGCCGGATGATGCGCTGGCGGGCAATGCGAACAACAACGCCTCGTATCGCCAGGTGTGGTTCAACATGCAGTATCAGATGACGGTGAACAACCTCGGCGGGCCGGGTTGGTCAACGACGCGCCAGATGGTTCCCGCCATCACGGCGTGGGCGGAGCTTGACCCGACCGTGCACCTGCATGCGGTTGACATCAAGGGCGACGGCCGGGTGTATGTCGGCTCGAAAGTCACGGACAACGGCGACGGCACGTGGACGTATGAATACGCCGTCCACAATCTCAACAGCCACCGCGCGGTTTCAATGTTCCGCCTGCCGGTTTCCGCAGGCGTGGAGGTGATGAACATCGGCTTCCACGATGTGGACTACCACTCGGGCGAGGTCATCGATCCCACGGATTGGCCGTCGCGGCGCTATCACAACGTGCTGGAGTGGGCGACGCGCCCGTTCGAGAGCGACTTCAACGCGAACGCGATTCGCTGGGGCACGCTGTACAATTTCCGCTTCACGGCCGACATGCCGCCGATCGCCGGAAGCGTGACGCTGGGGCTGTTCCGCCCGCCCACGCCGGCAAGCCCGCACGCCAGCGTCAAGGTGCCGGCGGTGGTGCCGAAGCCGCGGCCGGAATCGGCGCCGTGCATCGCTGACATTGTGGGCAATGATTTCGCGCCGCCGGGCGATGGCAACATCAACAGCGCCGACCTTGCGATCCTGCTGGGCGAATGGGGCGCAAGCGATGATTCGCCCGCTGATCTGGTGAGCAACATCACCTTCCTTCCGCCGGGCGACGGGCGCGTGGACAGCGCTGACCTTGCGTTCATGCTCGGCGCGTGGGGACCTTGCGAATAACGCTGCGCAGGCTTGGACAGCGCCGCGCGCGCGCTCAATCCGCCGGCACGCACCGGCCGCGGGACCATTCGCGCAGCGCGATGATGCGCTCCGCCATCGTGACGGAGAGCGGCGGCGAGCGGCGCAGCGCATCCAGAACGCACGCGGTGTCGAGTTCCGTCTTCGCTGCAAAGGCTGCGTGAAGCGCGCTGATCACGGCCTGCTCGATCTCCGCGCCGCTGTAGCCATTCGAAGCGCGGGCCAGTTCTTCGAGCTGGAACTGCTTCGGATCGCGCTTGCGCCTCGCGAGGTGGATGGCGAAGATCTGTTTCCGCACGGGCTGCGACGGCAGATCGACGAAGAAGATCTCATCAAAGCGGCCCTTGCGAAGCAGTTCAGGCGGCAACGCTTCGATGTCGTTCGCTGTCGCCACGAGGAAGGCGGGCGCGGTGTGTTCCTGCATCCACGTCAGCAGCGTGCCGAACATGCGCTGCGAGAGTCCGCCGTCGGTGGAATGGCTGGCCGCGGAGGCGAAGCCTTTTTCGATCTCATCGATCCACAGCACGATCGGGGCCATCATCTCGGCTTGCTTGAGCGCCTGTCGGAGGCGGCGTTCCGACTCGCCGATGTACCGGTCGTAAAGCGCGCCGGGGTCAAGCCGGAGCAGCGGTCGCTTCCACGCGGTGGCGATCGCCTTGGCGGCCATGCTCTTTCCAGAGCCTTGCACGCCGAGGAGCAGCACGCCGCGCGGGGCGCACAGGCCGAACGCCGCTGCTTCCTCGCTGAATGAATCGCGCCGCTGCGCGAGCCAGTGCTTGAGCGCCGTGAGGCCGCCGACCTCCTGGAGCTCGACCGGCGCTTCGACGTATTCGAGCACGCCGTCGTGCTGCATGCGCTTTCGCTTCTGCGCAAGGATGGCGTTCATGTCGGATGCGTCGAGCAGGCGGTCCTCCACCACGGCATCAATGATGATCTGTTCCGCCTGCCGGCGCGTCAGCCCGCTCAAGTTGCGCAGCATGATGCGGAGGTCGCGCTTGGAAATCCGCGCTTCGAAGGGGCACTCGCGCGCCAATCTGCGCAGCGCGTTGCGCACGATGCGTTCGAGCTCCGTTTCGTCTGGAAGTGAAAGCTCGAGACGCGTTGATTCCGCCGCGATGATCGCGGGCCAGCGCGCTTCGTGATCGATGAGCACGAGACACCCCTGCACGCCGCGCATGGAATCGATCGCTTCGCGCAGCGCTCGCAGAGTGCGTTCATCGCTCAAGTGACCGGCAAGGTCGAAGAACACGCAGACGGGCCGGGCGCCGAGGTTGCCTCGGATTTCGTGCGCCACGCCGTACAGCGCCGCGGCGGGGTTCTCGGTGCCCGGGGCCGGCTCGCCGCCTTCAAATGGTCCGGGCCACAAGCCGCGCGTGGCGGTCCAGTACCAGATGGGGCGCCCGAGCGACGCCGCCTGCACGAGTTCGGTGGCGTAATGCTCTTCGAGCGTGGCAATGGTGATGCACGCGTGGTGAGCGCCGAGAAGATTTTCCAGCCGCGCCTGGTCCGACATGTTGCGATCAAGAATAAGGTCCGGCAAAGAAAATTGCGCCGAGGGCGGTCGCGTCGCGGCAGCAGAAGCGGCTGTATTTTCGGCCCTTTGCGGATCGCACTGGCTCTCGCGATGCTTCGTAAGTACGCTTGTAGTCGGGGTCGGCGTCAAAATTGTTGCCGGTGTTGGGGACGACACCGCCGGTTCGTTCTTCCGCATGCCAGTCGCGACACAAACATCACGGCTGATGGTGCTTGTCTTCACCGACATTGTCCGGTCGGTGGATCTCAAGCAGAAGCTGGGCGATGCCGCCGCCGCCTCGCTGATCAACCGGCATGACAACATCTTCAAGCAGCTCATCAAGACGTTCATCGGCGCCCGCACGATCAAGGACACGGGCGACGGCTTTCTCGCCGAGTTCCCCACCACCAGCGACGCTGTCCGCTTCGCGCTGAAGTTTCAGTACGCCGTCGCCAAGGAGCCTTGGGGCAACGTGCCGCTCAAGGTGCGTGTGGGCGTGCACCTCGGCGAAGTGTCGGAACTCGATCGCGAAGAGCGCACGGGCTTGAGCAAACTGTCGGGCCTTGCGGTGGATCTCACCGCGCGCGTGATGGGCCTCGCGGCGCCCAACCAGATTCTGCTCACGCGCGCCGCGTTCGACGGCGCCCGCCAGTACATCCGCCTGCACCCGCTTGCAGAAGAAGGCGAAGCGGAGCACAAGGAGCTCGCGCTCAAGTGGATGGCCCACGGCTCGTACATCTTCCAGGGTTCCGACGAGCCGATGGAAGTGTTCGAAGTCGGACCGGAAGGCATCGCTCCCCTGCTCGCGCCGCCGGACAGCGAAAAGGCCCGGCGAAGCGTCGCGGCGGAAGACGAAGAAACGCTCGGTTGGCGTCCCGCAGCCGGCCTTCCCATTCCGATGCGAGCGCACTGGTCGCTTGAATCGAAACTCGGCGAAGGCGGGTTCGGCGAAGTGTGGCTGGGCGTGCACGATCGCACCGGCGAACGCCGCGTCTTCAAGTTCTGCTTCGACGCCGAGAAGCTCCGCTCACTCAAACGCGAGCTCGTGCTCTTCCGCCTGCTGCGACAGGTGCTTGGCGACCGGCAGGACATCGCGAAGCTCTACGAGGTACAGCTCGATGAGCCGCCGTTCTTCCTCGAAAGCGAATTCACGGAAGACGGCAGCCTTTCGGAGTGGGCGAAAAACCAGGGCGGGCTTGAAAAGGTGCCGCTGGCGACGCGGCTGGACGTCATGGCCCGTGTGGCGGACGCGGTGGCGGCGGCGCACTCCGTCGGTGTGCTGCACAAGGACATCAAGCCCGGCAACATCCTTGTGTATCGCGCGGAAGACGGCTCGTTCCGGCCGCGGCTCACCGACTTCGGCATCGGCGTGCTGACCGACCTCGCTCGCTTCAACACCGGCACGATGTCGATCGCCGACCTCAACGTCTCCGTGCTCACGGAAAGCATGACAGCGGCGGGCACGCGCATGTACTCCCCGCCCGAACTGCTCGCCGGCCGGCCGTACACCATCCAGGGCGACATCTACTCGCTCGGCGTGATGCTCTATCAGATCGTCGTCGGCAACTTCGAGAAGCCGCTCGCGCAGGGCTGGGAGCGCGAAGTCACCGATCCGCTTCTTCGCGAAGACATCAGCCGGTGCGTTCAAGGCAATGAGCAGGATCGTCTGGACAGCGCAAAGGAGCTGGCGGACCGGCTGCGTTCGCTTCCGCAGCGTCGCAAGGCCCGGCGGCGCAAGCGCGTCACCCGCGTCACGGCGTACGGCAGCGTGCTCCTCACCGTGCTGCTCGTGCTTGCCATCAGCGCGATCGCGCACGAACGCCGGATGCGTCTCCGCGCGGAAACCGCCGAAGCGACGACCGACGAAGTCAACGAGTTCATGAACGAGACGATGGCGGAGGCGGACTTCCTCGAAGGTTCGCCGGAGGGCGCGACGATCGTCGAGGTGGTGCGCAAGGCCGCGGCACGACTGGATGAGCACAATGAATTCAAGGACCGGCCGGAGATCGAAGCCGAGCTTCGCGCCACCATCGGCCGCATCCTGCGCAAGCGCAGCCAGATCGTGGACGCGAGGCCGCATCTGGAACGCGCGCTCGAACTGCGCAAGGCGCTCTACCCGGGCGATCATCCCGACGTGGCGGAGAGCATCTTCGAGCTGGCGGCATGGCATTACGACATGCAGGACTATGCGCGGGCGGAGACGATGTACAAGGAAGCGCTGGCGATGCGCGAGCGGCTCTTCGGCGCCGAGCACGAATCAATCGCCGACAGCCTCAACCATCTTGCCGCGTGCGTGGACAAGCTGGAGCGGCACACCGAGGCGCAGAATTATTACAAGCGGGCGCTCGACATGCGCCGCAAGCTCTTCGGCAACGTGCACGAAGACGTCGCCGCGAGCCTGAATAACTACGCCACGTGCCTGCGATCGCAGGGGAAATACGAGGAAGCCGAGCCGTATTTCCGCGAAGCGCTCGCCATCATTCAGCGCGAGGAGGTGCGCGGTCCGGATCACGCCATCTGCGCCCTCGCCATGCACACGCTCGCCACGTGTCTCATCGAACTCGGCAAGCTCGATGAGGCCGAGCAACTGCTCGAACATGCAATCAAGATCAAGCGCGACAAGTTCCCGGCCGGCAATCCATCGCTGGCGACGAGCATCGACAAACTGGCGTACGCGAAAATCATGGCGGACAGCGCATCGCTGGAAGATGTGCTCCCGCTGTGCAACGAGGCGCTGAAAATCCGCCGCGAGGCGTTCAAGGCGCGTCCCAATCATCAGAGCGTCGTCGAGTCCGCGGCGCTGCTGGCGTACGTGCAGCTCAAACTTGGTCGATCGCAGGAAGCGCAGCCGCTGATCGATGAAGTGGTCGCCGGCTGCCACGCGCGCATGCGAACGTGGCAGAATCCCGACAACATCGAACTGCTCGGCGTGCAGCTTTCATCGCTCAAGCGTCCGGAAGAGGCCGAGCCGCTGCTGCTGACCGTGTTCGACAGCGTGAAGAACGGCCGGGCGGAACATCGCGATGAGGTGCTGCACCAGGTGATCGCGATGTACAAGCAGTTCAAACCCGAACTCGTGCCGGGGTATGAATCGCAACTCGCGACGCGCAGCAAGTAGCGTTCTGACGGCAAAGAAAAACACGCAGCTCGCGCGAAGCTGCGTGTTCTGTTCGGAAGATTCTTTCGCTGGTTCAGCGCCGGCGGCGGCTCACGCCGAGCAGGCCGAGCGCGAGCATCGGCAGCACGCCGGGGGCCGGAATGAAGCCGACGCCCGTCAGGAGAATTTCGTAATCGCCACCCTCGCCGTCGCCGCCCCACGCGACAAGAGGCAACCCGCCGCCGAGGCCGTCGGGACCGGAGATTTCCGTGGGCGTATCGAAGTTGAAAATGGGGCCGCCGCCGCTCTTCGAGGCGCTGATCGCAAAGCGGTTGGCGCTGCTGATGCAGACGTAGTAAATGCCGGGCTTGTCGATGACGACGCCAGTGTCATCCGTGGTGAACGGCAGGAGCAGCGAGCCCTGCGGCTCCTCGCCCGCCACAGGGGTCTGACCGACAATGTTCGCCATCAACCCGAAGCCGGCGCTGTCGAAGAGCCACAGCGAACTCTGGAAGTTCGTCTCGGTATCCAGCGTGGAGATCACGAGCTTCGAGGGCTGCGCGATGAGGATCTGATACATGTCCTCAAAGTCGTCGGTCGCGCCGGCGGCGATGGCGGAGCCGTCGAGCCGACCGCGAATGCGCGTAAGCACGTTGCCGGTGCCAACGTTGACGATCACCTGGGCGCTGTTGATCTAACTTCCTGCGTCAACTTCCTCAACCCAGTCCGGGCCTGCGACGGCCGCGGGGGTTGAAAGGCAGGCGAAACCGATTGCTGCAAGGACAAGGGCGCGATGCGACATGAACACGGAGGATCTCTCTTCTCCCCCGCAGCCGTTTGCCGGCGGCTCTCTCTTCTCTCCACGCCGCGGCTGTTGCTTGTACCCAATCGCGATCACGCTGCGTCGGCGTGACCGCGCCGTCGAACAACGATTTGTTCAGGCTCGTGAGCGGCGGCGGCCGCGTCCACGCATGCCAGCGAGGAGCAGCAGACCAAACGCGCCGGGAGCCGGAACTTCACCCACGCCTTCGAGGACGATGCTGTACGAGCCCGTTTGACCTTCGCCCCACCACCACTTGATGAACGGGAACGCAGCGCCGGGGCCGTCGGGACCGGAGATCTCATCGAACTGGTCGAACAGGAAGATGTCCTGGCCTTCCGTCGGACCGGACGCAAGCGGATGGTTCGGCACGCCGGTGATGGCGAGGTAATAGAGGCCGGGCTTGGTGATGACGAAACCCGTGCCGTCGGTTGCGAAATTGAGAAGGGTGGAGCCGAGAATGGGCGTGCCGCCGAGCACGTCGCCGCCGGGCGGAGAGACCGGGCTCTGCGGCGAATAGACGTTGGCGAGCTGACCGAAGCCTTCGTAGTCGAAGAGCCAGAGCGACGTCTGGAAGGTGGCGTTGCCGCCGTACTCCGGCGCCGTGGAGATCATGAACTTCTCGGGGTCGACGATGTTGATGAGGTAGACATCCTCGTAGTCACCGCCGCCGCCGGCCACCGTGGGGTTGCCGCTCAACTGACCGACGATGCGGCGCACCTGACCGCCGACGACATTGGTGACGACCTGCGCGCTTTGAAGCGACGAGCCGGCATCACCGTCCTCGACCCAGTCGGGGCCTGCAAATGAAGTTGAGACAATCGTCAGCGCGAGCGCGCTCCCGGACACCGCAGGCGTAAGGCGCATGTGCATCTCCCTTCTCTTCTCACCTGGTCGTTGTTGCGCAACACACCAGGCGTCTGCTCACATTGCTTGGAGGCTCTCTCCCTGTCGCCCCACACGGTGCGACAGACCTCCATGAGCGGACGGGCCCATCGTAGCAAGTGTGCCACGGATTCCGCTAGCCTCAAGTTGCGAAAAAGAAAAATCGTCCATTCATTTTTCTGCTGTAAAAATGGGTAATTCGGCGTGATCGGACGGGATCATTCGAGATTCCGATATCATCGGGAGACGAGGCGAAATGCGCATGATCATCAAAGCCATCGTTGCGATCATCGGTATGGCAGCCGTCGGATGGATCACGTGGCGACTGGTCAATGCGCAGGAGTTGCCGAAGTTCGACGATGAGCCGGACGCGAGGCCGACACCGCCTTCCGGCGCGGCGCCAAAACCGGGGGCAGGCGCGGGCGACAGCCGGTGACCGGCGCCGCCAATTGGCCGCGCCAAGCCTTGAAATGCAGCAAAAAAAGAAAGAAGCCGGGGGCAGCCGTCCTTGGCGGTCCGCTGGCTTCGGGTGCGACACTCGCCGTCCGTGGTGAGTGAATCGCAGCAAGTGCGTGGTTTCGCGAGCGTGTTGTCGGTTCAGATTGCTTTTCAACTTTGGCGATGATTCGCCGCGGAAAAATGCGTCCGATAACCGCGCGCATCGCGCGCCCGCCGGGAACGCGCAGCGTCCCAGCTCGAACGGCGGCCCGAATCATTTCGCGATGGTCAATACACCTCGAGCATGAGGCGGCGCGTCGGGCGGATGCGGCGCTTGATCTGCTCTTCGGTCCACTCGGCTGGATCGATGCCGGCCAGTTCCTCGCCGACGGTCAGATAACCGTCCGCGAGACCGTGCCGGCCGAGGAGCTGATAGAGGCCGATCTGCATGCCAATGAGGCCGCACACGTAAATGAGCGTGCGCGGGTTGGCGATGAACTCGCGGAACTCGTCGATGCGCTCCTCGATGAGCGCATCCACGTACAAGCCCCGGCGACCGTCAGGCCGGCGCTCGCGACTGATCGCCGTCGAATATTTGAAGTTGCTGTGCTCACGGGCGTACCGCGTCAACAAGTCGTCGTAGAGCAGGTCGGTCGTGTAGGGCACGCCCATCACGAGGTGCATGGCGCTCTGACACGGACCGGCGGGGTTGCCGAGCAATTCCATCAGCATGCCGCGGAACGGCGCGATGCCCGTGCCGGTGGCGATGAACAGATAATCGTGCTGCGAGGGGTCGGCGGGCAGGAGGAATCGCTTGCCGCTCGGGCCGGTGAGCTGCACTTCGTCCCCGACGCGGAGATCGCAAAGGTAGTTGCTGCACACGCCGAGGAACAGTCGGTGGTCGTTGGGATCGTCGCCCTCGTCCTGCGGCTTGCGCTCGTCGATGACGCGCTTGGGCGTGGTGGAGACGACATTGCCGTGGCCGTCCTCGCCGCGGCTGGGGCAGGCGATGGAATAGAGGCGCACGGCATGGGGCTTGCCGCGTTCATCGAGGCCCGGCGGAATCACGCCGAAGGACTGCCCCGCAAGGAAGTTGCCGGCGAGCGGCGTGCCGGACACGTCAATCGCCACGTGGCGAACGAAGCTCGCGCTCTTCCCCTTCATGCAAAGCTCGCTCGCCACCACGCGGCCGACCACCGGCGACTTCGGGGTCACCAGGTTCATCTTCGCGTCGGGGAGAACAGGATCAGTCGGCGTCGTGACAGCACTCATAGGGGGTCACTGTAGAACGGGAGGCGTGGAGGTATCAAGGGAGTGAGAAATCGGACAGGAGGCATAAGGCACAAGGCAGAGGGCAAAGCGATTGGCGTTGAAGCGTTGAGTGCTGGGCCTTGGTGACGCGCGGTTGGGGCTGATCGTGAAATTCGCAAAGGTGCCGCTTCCCCACGTATGCCTTATGCCTTTTGCCTTATGCCTTGTGCCTATTGCCTTCTGTCTTCTACACAAACGCCTTCCGGTGATACGTCCACCACTCGAGGAGCACGACGGCGAGGCATGCGCCGACGGCCCAGGGCCACAGCGGGATGTACGCGTCGCTGCCGGCTCGGAGACCTTCGACGCGGTCCTGGCTAAGCACCACCTCGGGCACCGGGGCGATGTCGCCTTCCGTTTCGCTGATCAGGTTCACCGCAAGCGGGCGTGTCTGGCGCACCGCGGCTTCGGCCGTGTCAAACGACACGATGTGCAAACCCGCCAGCCGCGCCGGACCCCAACTGAACGTCTCGGGATCGATGGTCACGACCGGCTGCGTGCGACCGTCGGGCGTCGTGATCTCAACGTTCGTTGCCGACGCCGGCAGCCGCGCGGTGATCGCCTCACCCGGCTTGAAGCCTTGCGCGCTGATGGCGTCGCCGAGGTGACCGAGGTACTCGATGGCGTTGAGCACGAAGTTCGGGAAGCTGCGCAGCCGGAACCAGTTGCTGTCGAGCGGATTGAACGTGACGTGAATGAACGACGTGCCGGCTCGCGATGCCGTGACCACCAGCGGGCCGCGGCTGCCTTCGACGAGCACATCGATGAAATCCGCCGGCTGGATAAGCTTCGATCGCTGAATGAACAGCGACTCAAACTGCACGAAGCGCAGCGCGGGGTGATCGCTGCGAGCATCGAGCGGAATTTGCTCTTTGCCGTCGCCGAACGGGTTGAGGCCTTCAAACGGCGGCGGCTCGCCGAAGGTGAGATAGCGGCCGCGCGGCAGACGCTCGATCTGAATGTCCGACAGCACGACGACGTCATACGGTTCAATCGAACCTGTGTCCGCCAGCGCCTTGACCTGCGCGGGCGAAAGGATTTCCAGCCGCTCCAGCTTGATGCCTTCGAGCGCCGTGACGAGGAACGGATCGTGCTGCGCCATCGCGACGCCGACGCGCAGACTCTTCGTGGGCGCGACGACGATCGAGGCGATGTTGTCCACTGGCAGATCGTCTTCGCGCAGATTCGCGAGTTCGATCACCGCGCCGTGCGGCTGCTCGAATGGATTGAACACGACGTTGTTGCGCCCGGGCAGCATCTTGCCGGAGGCGGGATCAAGCTCCGCCGGGCCGATTTCGATGGTCTCAATGCCCCGCGCCGCGCCGTCGACGGAAAGCTGGACGTCGCACGTCACCGGTTCGCTGCTGAAATTGACGAGGCCCGCGAAGACCTGCACCGCCGTCGGGCGGTCGTACGGCCGATCAATGGCGAGGGCGGAGAAAGCGACGTTGCGCGACTCCGGCGAGCCGATCGGGTGATAGCGCATTTCCTCGTCGCGCAGCACCTGGTCCTGCAAATCCGCAATGCGCCCGTCGCTGAACAGCTCGAAGTGCGCGCCCTCGGCCACAGGCCGCTGCACTTCGGGATCAACATTCGTGGTGTACGCCCGCGCCAGCTTGAGGGCCTCGGCGATGCTCGACTCGCCATGCGTGGGCTCGATGCGATCGACCGCGTCCAGCAACAGCGCTCGCGAGCCGGTGAAGCGGCACATGATCTCGGCTCGGTCGCTGAAGGCGATCACCATGCCCTCCGCGGAGGTGGAGGCGAAGAGGCCGCCGCCCCAGAGCGATTCGATGAACGCCCGGGCGCGATCCTTCGCCTCATCCAGTCGCGTCGCGCCCTTCTCCGCATCCTTGGCGGACATTGACGCCGAGTTGTCGATGAGGATCACGACCTTGCCGCGATCCACGCTTCCGCCCTGAAGCTGCGGCTGCATGAGCGAAATCGCCAGCAGCACGAGCGCGATGAGTTGGAGTAACAGCAGAATGCTCTTGCGCAAGCGCTGGAACGGCGCATTGGCGCGAAGATCTTCAATCGCGCGCTTCCACAGGAAGGTGGACGCGATCGGTTGCGGCCGGCGACGCAGCTTGAGGAAATACAGCAGAATCAGCGGCGGAATGACCGCCAGCGCGAGAAAGAGACCAGCAAGCGGAGTGAGCCACGTCATGCGCTCGCTCCCGTCAGCACATCCGGTGGCACAGGCGTCTCGCCTGTGTTGGCCAAGACATCCTCAATGGGCGACTTGGCCAACTGAACGGGCGACGACGACCCTCGCTCGCCGATGCCTGTTGCATGCATCGAGCATGCAGCAGGCACACAGGCGAGACGCCTGTGCCACCAAAGAAGGAGTTGGCCCCAGCGCGTCATCATCACTTCAGCAAGCCGCGCTTACGCAGATAATCCATCAGCAACGTGGACATGTCGACGGACGACTCGATGGTGAGATGCGTCATGCCGCGGCGGACGCAGAACTCGCGCAGCTTGCCGCAGTACGCGGACAGGTTCTCCTTGTATCGCTTGAGCAGCGGCGCGCTCACCGTCACCTCCGCGGTGTCCTCATCTTCAACGTCAACCAGTCGCAAGTCGCCGGCGAGGCCGTGCCTGGCGGGATCGACTTCATCGGGGCTCAACACCTGGATGCAGAACGTGTCGAAGCCGCCTCCAGCGATGTAGCGCAGGCCTTTCTCGTAGCCGTCCTTGTAGAGGAAGTCGGAGAGGATGACCATGACGCCCTTGCCCTGTCGCCCAAGCGCGATGGCGCGCATGGCGTCATTGAAATTGCTGCCGCCCGCGGGTTGCTGCTGAATGAGCCATCGCCCCATGTCCTGCGTGCGCCGCCGGCCCCGCAAGTTCGTGTTCGGCCGCACGCCTTCGCTGTCGAAGCAATAGAGCGACACGCGGTTGTGATTGACGAGGCCGATGTACCCCAGCGCCATGGCGAGCTTCAGGCAAAAGAGGAACTTGTTGGGGTTGCCCCAGTTCATCGAAGCGCTGCTGTCGATCGCGATCACGAGCGAAAGGTCTTCTTCTTCGAGAAAGATCTTGAGGAAGAGGCGATCGAGTCGCGCGTACACATTCCAGTCGACGAAGCGCAGATCATCGCCGTGCGCGTAATGGCGATAGTCAGCAAACTCCACGCTCACACCCCGCCGCCGACTCCGCCGCTCACCCTGCACTTTGCCAAGAAAAACCTTGCGCGAGACGACATCGAGCACATCAAGCCGAGCCATGAGCTTGCTGTCGATGAGCTCGTCAACACGGGCGGGGCGTTTGAAGGGAGTTGATTGGAAGGTGGACATGGGGCGAGGTGGTGCTCAAGACCGAAACGTTTAGGGCGGTGCTGAAAGATCGAAAAGTCAAAAAGTCAAAAAGTCGAAAAGTCGAAAGGTCGAAAGGTCGAAAGTCGCGGGGTGACGAAAATGACTGCGCTATGGCGACGGGTGTTGCTGTGATTTTCGTACGATCGTGGCGAGAATGCGAACGAGTTGATCCGCCTCAACAATGGCGGCGCTCGCGGTGGTTTCCGGTATGAGATTCCGCGCCAAACACAGTCGAAGCCAGTACCGTGTTTCAGCAGCCTCTTTTCGTGCAATGCTGCAGCGCTGAATGAACTCGGCATCGCTGATCGCGTGCTCCGCCTCGGCGATGTTCGCGCCCACGGAAGTGCCGCAGCGGATCAATTGTCGACCGACGGTCCAACCTTTGATATTCGATGGCAACGAATCGACGAGGTCAATAACGGCGCAGCCAAAATCGAATGTCCGCTGAGGCAAATTGCCGCGGAATCGTCCCGCGAACGCTGGCCCCACAAGCGCCTCCGCATTTCGACTTTTCGACTTTTCGACCTTTCGACTTTTCATTGGCTGATTTGACCGTCGTCTCGCTGAATGGTGCGCATCAACTCCGCAACAATCCGGTCAGTGGTGACTCCGTCCGCTTCCGCTTCGAAGCTGCGGACGATGCGGTGGCGGAGGGACGGGAGGGCGATTTCCATGAGGTCTTTGAAGCCGACGTTGTAGCGGCCGCCGATGAGGGCTCGGACCTTTGCGGCTCGAATGAGCGTCTGCGCGCCGCGCGGGGAAACGCCGACGCGAATGTAGCGCTTGATGTGCTCGGGGCAATGTTCGCTCGTCGGATGCGTGGCGAGCACAAGGCGCACAGCGTAATCCTGCACGTGCGGCGCGACGACAATGCGAAGGGCGAGCGCCTGCGCTTCGAGGATTCGCCGGGCGTCGAGAATTGGCTTCACCTCCGGCACGGCAGTGCGCGTCGTGCGGCTGACCACTTCCTGCATTTCGTCGCGGCCGCTCATCTTCACGTGCACTTTGAAGAAGAAGCGATCAAGCTGCGCCTCCGGCAGCGGATACGTGCCTTCCTGTTCGATGGGGTTCTGCGTCGCCATCACGAGGAACGGTCGCTCGAGCTTGTGCGTCACACCCGCCACGGTGACGCTTCGCTCCTGCATCGCTTCGAGCAGCGCGCTCTGGCTCTTGGGCGTGGCGCGGTTGATCTCATCAGCGAGCAGAAGCTGCGAAAACACCGGACCGGGGCGGAACCGGAAGGAACGCCTGCCTGTTCTTTCGTCCTCGATGAAAATGTTCGTGCCGAGGATGTCCGCGGGCATGACGTCCGGCGTGAACTGAATGCGCGCGAACGGCAACGTGAGCGCCTGCGAGAGCGTGCGAATGAGCAGCGTCTTGCCGAGGCCGGGCACGCCTTCGAGCAGCACGTGACCATCCGCAAAGAGCGCGATGAGCACCTGTGAGACGGCCTCGTCGTGGCCGACGATCACCTGCTTCACCTGTTTCATCAGCGCGGAAAAGACTTCGCGAAACGCGGCGCAGCGACGGCGCACGGACTCCACGTCTTCAAGCGTCGCCGTCAGGTCGGGAAGCGGAGGCAGGTGTGCGGTTTCAGCCACGCTCGCCTCCACCCGGCTCGTTCTTTTTGTCGTCATCCGGCGAGTCGCCGCGCGCTCGGCGCTTGGCCTTGAGCAGGCGCGAGGTGTAATCCTCTTCCTCCGCGGCCTGTTGCTGCGTGCCGGCGGCGGGCGGCGGCGCGGGCGCTGGCTTCGCCTGCCTGGCGCCGGGGGCCTGTTCGCCGGAGACGTCGATCGCGGACTTCAAGTCGTCTTCCGTGGCTTCGTAACGTGCGCTGCGCACGGTTGGCGCGGTCGGCTGAACCGGAATGCCCGGGGCTCGCTGCGCTGGGGCGCGCTGCTCGCTCACGCCGGCGCGAGCGCGCTTCCACGCCGCCACCGCCGCCCCGCTGGTGTCCGCGCGCTTGCCGAACCCGCGACGCACGAAGCCCGCAACCTGCTGAACGTCGACCGCGATGCGGCGGGAGGCGACGTCAATCAGAAAGATCGACGCCGCGATGATGACGATTAAATCCCACACCGGTTTGTTGCTGCGCGGCACTTCGAGATCGGTGCGGTCAAACAGCGCGAGCGCTTCGGGCGAAGTCGCGTTCAGCGTGCGGCCGTTCGTTTCGTGCGCCACCTTCTCAAGGAGCGCGCGATTGTCGCGCACCGCCGCGAACTCCGGCGGGTACGAAACGGTCACCGCCGCCTGCACGCTTCCCTGCAGCGCGTTCTCGCCGCCGCCCGCGGCGTACGTCACGTTGACGAGATACGGCCCCTCTTCCTGCGTACGGAACTCGCCGCGGTAACGGCCGGGCCCAACCTGCTGGAGCGAGAACGGCTCCGGGGACGAATCAGGCCGCAGCACGACGGCGCTGGTGCGAAGGAAATTGAGAAATGCGGCGTCGAGATCGACGGCTTCCACTTCAACAATCGCGCGGTCGCCTTCCTGCCGCGTCGTCACCAGCACGTTGGCCGGCGAGCTTGGCCGCATCACCCAGCGGATGGCCTGCTCCCAGAACGCGCGAAACTGCGACCAGCTCACCCACTGCTGGCCCCATCGGCCGGTGATGTCGCTGGTGTACGCGATCGTCTTGCCGATGCCGTAGTTCCAATAGGCGAAAATCGGGTCATCGCCTTCGGTGGTGCGGCTGATGATGGGCACGTTGGCGACGCCTTCGCGCAGCGCCGTGAGCACGTAGCCGGTGATCGACGGCACTTGCGAGAAGCCTTCCACCGGGCCGGGCAACTGACTCACGACCTGCGGCCGGTAGGTGTCGCCTTCCACAATGAGCGAGCGCGACACGAGCTGCGCTTCCTGGATGAAGATCTGCGGCAGGTTCTTCGGGTTGGTGACGTTCCAGAAGCGACCGCCGGTGAAGCTCGCAATGTGGTTCATCGTCATCAAGTCGCTCGGCGTGCCGTGGCCGGCGACCATGACGGTCGTGATCGTGATGCCTGCCGCCTTGAAGCTGTTGAGGAGCGATTGCGGCGGCGCGGCGGGGTCGCCGTCGGAAATGATGACGACGTGCTTCGCGCCGGCGCTCAAGGGAAGCAGTCCGTCGTAGGCAAGCTTCAGCGACGAGCCGAAATCCGGCATGTCGCCCACGACCATCTGCTTGATGGCGGCGAGCGCTCCGGACTTGTCGCCGACGATCTGCAGCGGATAGGCCCAACTGCAGCCGTTGATCCCGCCCGCGCGCCAGTTGTATTCAATGATGCCGGCGTAATCGAGGCGGCTGAGCGCTTTGATCGCCGCGATCGCCACCTGCTCGCCCCAGTAATTGCCCTGCGGCATTTCGCATGAGTGCATGATGAGCGCGAGCGCGCCGCGCTGAATTTGCCGCGTTTGCGGAGGATCGAGCTTCACCGGCAACGTCTTGGCGACTTCGGAATCGTTCCACCCGCCGGCGCCGAAGCTGTCCGGCCCGCCCAGCATGATGAGCCCGCCGCCGAGGTCGTGCACATACGCGTGCAGCGAGCGATCGCTTTCGCTCGTGACGGCATAGCGCGGGATATTGGCGAGCACGATGGCGTCGAACCCGCTCAAGAGCACCAGCCCGCCGCTGAGCACGTCGGGCGGCGACACCTGGTACGCGACGCCGGCTTCGTGCAGCGCTTGCGCAAGCGGACCGGATTCCACGTTGCCGTCGTCGATGATGAGCACGCGCCCCTGCCCGCCGACGAATGTGACCGCCACCGCCGTGTTGTTCTGCGGCGTGTCGCTGGTGCCGACGTCGGGCTCGAACGTCGCGGCGAAGCGCACGGGGCCGGGATCCTGCACCGCCACCGTGAGCGGAATCACTTCCGTGCCCGGCTTGAGGGTGATCGCGAGACCCGTGCCCGGCGCTTCGGGATCAAGATCCTGCGGGATGCCGTTCATCGTGAGCTGCACGGTGCCGCTTGCTTCGCCCTGGCTGCGGAGCACGAGCTTGATGGGAAGCGACTGACCTTCGCGCGCTCGCGCCGGCGCGTTGATGCGTTCAAAGATCACTTCGTTCTCGTGCTCGTATTCGAGCGCGAGCACGTCGATGGGAATGTCGTTGGCCTTGGCGATTTCCGCGGCTTCAAGAATGTTGCCGATGGTTTCGTTGCCATCGGACACGAGCACGAGGCGGTTGGCGGTGTCGTCGGGCACGAGGGCGAGCGCGATGCGCACGGCGTCGGCAAGGTTGGTGGCGGTGAGATCGGCGGGGTCAAGCGCCTGATCATCCGGCACCGTGGAAAGTCTGTCGGGCAGCGCCGCAATCGCGGATTCACGCCCGATCGACACCACGGCGACGCGATCGGCAGGATCATCCTTCGCGGCGACCGCGCGGCGGAGAAATTCGGCGCTGCTGCGCTTGAGCGGATGCGGCACGGAGTTGCTGCGATCGAGCAGAAGGGTCACCGTCACGCCTTCGCCTCGCCGCGCCCACACCGGCTCCGCCAGCGCCACCGCGAGCATCACGATCACCAGCGAACGCAGCGCGAAAACGAGCGTGGCCTTGAGGCGCGACAGGCCGCCGATGCTGCGCCGGCCGATCAAAAACACCGGCACGAGGAGCAGAATGAGCAGGAGCCAGAGCGGTTTGTCGAATTGAATGGGAAGGAGCTCGAGCATGCGGCGCTCACCTGCGCGCGTTGCGCATCACAGCGAATCGATCGTCATGACTTGCACGCGATTGTTGCCCGAATCGAGAATGAACAACTCACCGTCACAGAGCGTCGTGGCCCAAGGATACTGTAGCTGCCCCGGCTTGCGCCCGATGGTTCCCCAGACGCCCAGGGACGAGCCGTCCACCGCGCTCAAACGCTGCACGCGGTTGTTGCCGAACTCGGTGACAAGCAGCGAGCCGTCGTCGAGCATGACGATGCCGTATGGATACGCCAGTTCGCCCGCCTCGCGCCCCGGCCGGCCGAGGATTCGCTTGAGCTCTCCGTTCGGCGTAAAGACCTGGATGCGGTGATTGCAGGAATCCGCAACGAAAAGCTCACTGCCGTCGGCGCTGAAGCACATCGACTGCGGCCGGCTGAAGCGTCCCGGCTCGTCGCCCGGCCCACCGATCTGGAACAGCACATTGAACTCGGCGTCGAACACCTGGATGCGATCGTTGCCGCCGTATTCGGAAACATACATTCGCCCGTTCGGCGCAAAGGCGATGTCCGTCGTGTAGATGAATTTGCCGAGCTCGGTGCCGTACCCGCCGAAGTGGCCAAGCTCGTGGCCTTCGCTGTCGAAGATCATGACGCGGAATTCGTGCGTGTCGGCGACGAAGACGCGCCCGTCCGGCGCGACGCTCACGCCCGTCGGCTTGCCGTTTTCGTACCGCGGCATGCGCCAGAAGAGTTGCGGCTCGCCATCGAGACCAAAGCGCTGCACGCGAGCGGTCTTGTCGATGACGTAAATCCAGCCGTGATCGCAATCGGAAGCGATGGCGCGAGGGTACGTGAACTGACCGAGCGACGTGCCGGGCGAGCCGAAGATTCGCTCCGCATCAACAACTTGGCCCAGCCGCGCGGGATCGTGTTCGCAACCAGCGAGCACGGCGGCGAGAAGCGCGAGCGGCAGCGCCAATCTCACCGAAGCCGACACGGCACGCGGCGCGAATTTGAGCCACAACAGGCCGACCGCGAGCGTCGCGACGAGCGCCACGGTCACAATGCCGATCGCCGCGACCATCACCGTCTCCGGCTGCTGATAATGCATGGCGTTGAGAATCACCGGCGCGAGCGGATCAAACCCCGGCGGGTACAGATGAGCCGTGACGGCGATCTCGCTCATGCTAAGCGCGGCGACGAGCAGAAACGAGGCGATGATCGCGGCGACGAAACGTGGTCTTGCTGTTCGCACCAGATCGCGCAGCGAAACGGCGTCATCAAGTTTGCGAAGGTCCGCGAGCGCGCCGGGCTCCGTCATCGCCGCGGCCCGGCCGATCAGTGCCGCCACGAACGCAAATCGCGCCAGCTGCGCAAGCACGAGCGCCGCCGGCGTGGCGTACATCACGTCCGCAACCGTTTGTTCGCCGAACAGCACCGCAGGCTGGTTATAGGCGGCCGTAAACGCTGAAGCGACTGCAATGGCGGGCATGGCGGCCGCGATGATCCAGCCCATCGCGAGAACAGCGGCCACAGCGCCGGCGACACGCGATCGGGCGAGCGCGAGCAGCACGAACCCCGCGGCGATCAGCGCCGCGCCGGCGCCGACCAGCACGCCAATCGTCACCGTGTGCGCGACCGTGCGGTCATAAAACATGAGAAAGTCACGCGGTTCGCCCGGCCAATCGATCGCGCTGATAAAGAATCCCATCGGCGCGAGCAGCGCTGCGCACCACAACACAATGGTGACCGCAATTCCCGGCACGCTCACCCGCGACGGCGCGTGATCGGCGCTTCGGTGCGATGAGCCGCGCGGCCGGAACCAGAACCACACGAGCATCGCCGCGAAGATCGCAGGCACGACCGTCGGCAGCGCCACCGCCATCACCTGCGCCGGCTCCGCGCCCGACGCCTGGATCGCACGAAGCTCGTTGCTGAACGTGTAGACTTCCGCAAGATCGAAACACGTCGTGTTCATCACGGTGGCCAACGCGACGACGATGCCTCCGATGATGAGCCCGCGCCGATCACGCCGCCATCGCTCCGCAAGCCGTTCGCGCAGCGTCGCGCCATCAAGCGCCAGCAGCTCCTCGTGCCGGGGCGAAAAGGCGTCCGCGGAACTCGCCACGCACCACGCGACGATCGGCCACGACCAGCACACCAGCCCAAGCGCGAGCGTGCCGCTTCGCACCAATCGCACGAGATCGTGCTCCACGGCGAAGTTGAAGATGGCGGACTCGGGCGGCCAGAATTGCCACCAGCACCAGAACACGACATACGCCGGCACGCACACCGGCGCGAGCAGCATCGCCATCGCCGGCGCGAACGCACGCCGCGATTGCAGCGCCCCCACCGCTCGTCCCGGCCACCAGCCGATGATCATCGACGCCAACGCAATGCCCGCCGCCCACACCGCGCTCGTCGCCACCAGCGAACCAAGCGGGCGCACTTCGACAGGATGTTCCGGTCCGTGGAGCAGCGCCGCAGCGCCGAACACCGCCGGCAATGCGACCGCAAGCAGCCAAACAGCCGCGCCCGCCGCCGGGATCAACCACGCGCTACGGCGCATGGTCCAGTTCCAGCGCTTCGTCTTCCCGCCGCGCCGCTTCTTCATCGCGGCCGGGGCTGACTTCGCGCTTCGTCTCGGTGAGCACGTGCATCGCCTGACCAACCGCTTCGCGCCGCAGCGCCGCCGCCTTCTCGAATGACACGTCAAGCGGGTTCGGCACGGCGATGTCCGGGAACGACGCCGCGAGTTCCGGCCGCAGCGGCACGTTGCGGCTGTCCGACTCCGCCAGCATGCGCTCGACACGCTCGGAGAGCAGGAAGTCGATGAGCCGGGCCGCCGTTTCAGGATGCGGAGCGCCGGTGACCAGCGCGACCGTGTTGGGAATGAGCAGCGTGCCTGTGCCGGGACCGTCGCTCGTGTTGTGGCGTGCGTAGACGAGATCGATGCGAGCGCCGCGCTTCCGTGCCGCCCACACGTCATCGGTGTCGGTCATGCCGATGTCCGCTTCGCCGCGCACAATCGCTTCGACGACGCCCGCGTTGCCGGAGGCGAGCAGACGAATTTCGTTGTCGCGCAGTCCTTCGAGGAAGGCTTCGTAGTAGCCGGGAATGCCGAGCGAAATCCAGTACGCCTTCATCGCCGCAAGGTGGCCGCCTGTCGTGCCGAAGCGCGGATCGGCCATGACAATGCGGCCGCGGAAGCGCCCCTGCGTGAGCTGCATCCACGTTGTTGGCACGGCCTCGGCCGGGACGCGCTCGGTGGAATACACGATCACGCGCGCCCGCGATGCGAAGCCGTGCCAGCGGTGATCCTTGTCGCGATACGCAGCGGGCCAATCCTTTGTTGTCTCGGAAATGTGCGGCGCGAGCAGCGCGTCTTTTGCCAGTTCGATCGTCATGAACACTTCAGACGACCAGAAGACGTCCGCCAGCGGGTTCGCCTTTTCCGCGCGGATGCGCTCGACGAGGCCGGTCGTCTTCTTGACTTCCGTGTCGGTGACGAGATCGACGCGGATGCCGGTTTCCTTTTCGAAGACGTGAACGATCTCTCGCGCGAGGTGCTCGTCAGCGGAGACGTAGAGCGTTACAGAGGGTTCATCACGGCTCGAACACGAGACGAGCGCGCTGCACGCGAGGACGAACAGCGCCGCCAGGCGCAGCGCGGTCCATGCAGAAGTTCGCTCGCGCGTTGTCACGCGGGGCATTATGGCTTGGATTCGGAGGAACCGCTTGATGGGCTGCCGGAGGACTCTGACGGCTTGGTGTCGCCGCCGCCGCTTTTGCTGGCGCCGCCCTCGCCTGCCGCAGCCTCGCGCGCCTTGGCCTGCGTGAGCTTCTGCAGCTCGCCGAAGTACACCTGATTGATGTCGTGATACTTCGGCGGAAGCTGTTCTTCGTTGAGCGCTTCTTCGTAGGTGTTCTCGATGAGCGCCGCAACCTGCTGGAGCTTGGCGTGCGACTCGCCGACGACCAGCGGGCCTTGCACGAGTTGCCGGCCGATGATGTCGCCCTGCTGGAGCTTCGAGTCCACCTTTTCAAGCTTCGTGCTGAACGGCGTGGCAGCCTTCGGCGCCTGGCCGCCGCCACCTTGGGCTCGATTGCCGAACGCGCCGCCCTGGCCTTGCGCGAGTTGCTGCATGTTCTGCATGCCGAGCCCCTGGCCTAAGCCTTCGCACTGCCCCTGGCAGGCATTCGCCGCGGCCTGCGCCTGCTGGAGCATCTGCTGCGCCATCTCCATCTGGTTCAGTTGATCTGCGAGTTGCTGACCAGCCTGCCCCTGGCCTTGCTGCACCGCCTGCGCCATGTCGCCAAGCGCCTGGCACATGCCCTGGCACATCTGCTGGGCCTGCTGCTGCGCCTGCACCATTTGCTGAAGCTGCTGCTTCTGTTGCTCGTTGAGATTGGGGTTGTTCTGAATGGCCTGCTGCAATGCCTGCGGGTTGTTCGCCAGCTGCGCATCGAGCCCTGCGTTCTGGAGCGCCTGCTGCAACTGATTCTGTTGCTGGGCGGCTTGCTGAAGCTGCTGCGCTGCCTGCTCCAGCGCTTTGGCAAGCTGCTCCTTCTGCTCTTCGTTCAGTTCGCCCTTGGCGAGGGCTTCCTGCAACTTGTTCAGCGCATCCTGCGCGCCTTTGAAATCGGCGTTGGCGAGCGCCTTCGTGAGTTCCAGCGCCGGGCCTTCCGTCGGCGTCACCTGCTTGAGCGCCTTCTCCACCTGCTCGTTGGCGATCGCCTTCTCGCCCGAAAGAAGCTCGTTGAGCTTGCGGTTGAGGTCGGTGACTTTCTTGATGGCGTCGCGGCGAATCTGCTCGGCCGTGCGCGGCGTTTCGAGGTTCGACGCCTTGGTCATTTCTTCGAGCATGTCCTTGAGCTCGCTGCTCAATTCCGGCTGCTCTTCAATCGCGCGAACGATGGCGTCGATCGATTCCTCCACCGCTTCCTTCGCGGCGATCACTTCCTCCTTCTGCTCGTCTTCGCCGGCAAAGAGATTCGCCTGCGGCAGGAACCACGCGCCGGCCGCCACCACCGCCAGCGCGGGCGCGATCCACCACTGCGGCGGAGGCGCGATGGTAAAGCGCTTGCGCAACAGTTCGCGGCTCTTTGGATCACGCGCCACCCTCACGGCGTCTTCCACCGCGGCCTGCGCGAAGGCGTCGTCACGTTGATAGATGTGCAGCGCGGTGGAAATCTTCTCGCGGAGGTCGAGGCGGTCATCCACGCACACAGCGACGTGCATGTCGCTCGGCCGGCGGCGCATCCACAGCGTCACGCTCACGATCGCTCCAGCGCCGAGCAGCGCGGCGGCCACCCACATCCACGGCACGAACGACGCGGCGGGCAGGCGATCGACGATCACCAGGACCAGCGCGATGCCGAACACGCCGATGCCCACGGCGCACAGGATCGACAGCAACCTGCTGAATTCCAGCCGCCTTCGCGCCAGCGCCAGCAGAGCCTTGAGCTCGTTCATGGGTTTCCCCTTCCGTCGCGTTGCCCCCCGGCCGAGTGCGCGGCATTGGGGGCGCATGCCTGCCGTCATTCAAACACACCGGCGGGCGGGTTTGTTTCCGCCAACCGTCGCCGTCGTATAGTATGGTTCGGAAATCTCGCAAGGCCACTTTCAGCCGGCGGACGCGACGGATCGCAGCCACCGGTGTGACGCCCCGGCCGGCGCTGGAGTTCTTCCATGACGTCCTTCAAGCTGTGGAAACAGGTGCTTTTCTCGGTCATCGTGGCGGCGTTCCTTGCGGGCCCGGCGCTCGCGCAGAACGCCCCGGACGACCTGCGACGCGAGAACGAGACCCTCCGCCGGCAGGTTCGTGACCTGCAGAAGGAACTCGATGACGCCAAGGCGCAGATCGCCCGGCTGGAGCGCATGCTCGACCGGATGAAGGGCGAATCATCCGCGACGAGCAGCGACCAGAGCAATGAACCCGAAGTGACGATCGACGAGAGCAAGCCCGACGCCAGCCCGCGCGCGCTCTTCAACGCGATCGTCGCCAGCCACGACGAAGCGATGAACGACGTGGACATGGACCGGCCGAACAGCCGGCAGCGCACGGCGTACATGCGGGCGCTTGAACGGTGGGTCAATGCCGCCCAACGCGAATTCAAGCTTCCGGTCGAATGGCATGTGAAGATGGTGGGCGATTTGCTCGTCAACCGCGATGGTTCGGCGAAGGCGACGGTGGTTGCCGTGGATCCCAAGACCGATGCGCAGCTTGGCGATCCGTTCGACATCATGATCGACAGCATTATCGTTCGCCGCATCGGTCCGGTGTATGAGCGCGGCGATCTCGACAAGATGAAGCTCGGCGGCGTGGTCGTGCCGCATATTCGCGTCAACCTTGAACGCCCGGACCGCGGCGCGTTCGACAGCCCGCGCTTCATCGGCCCGTTTGCGGAATACGCAATGGAAGTGCAGGTCCGCAGCCTGACGCCGATCGAGAAGCCAAAGCAGTCGCCGCCGCGACGCGAAGGCCAGGGCACGAGCGAGAACAAAGACCCGACGCCAAACCCGCGGCGAAGCGATCCGGATAAGTGATCGAGCGCGGTGGCGCGGGAGCGCGCGAGTTTTTTACGCTGTGGCGCGAGCCGCTGCAAGCATCGAAGCCACACGAATGCGTGCAGGTGGCGCCGCAGCGTCGTCGCGACGTAACGCTTCGTCATACCTCGCACGCAGGTATCCAGAGGATGTGTCCGTCCCCGTTTTTCGGGCGGAACGCCCGGCGCTTCGTGGTTCGCGCTCCGTGTTTTCGCGTTTCGGCGTTTCGGCGTTTCGGCGTTTCGGCGTTTTCGCGCTTTGGCGTTTCTCGCTACGACACTCGCGCCAGATCGCTCACCGCCCTCGCGACTTCCTCGGTCGCGCGTTCGATGTCCATGTCGACGGTCGCGCCGGCGGCGTGCACGTGACCGCCTCCGCCGAAACGCTGGGCGAGCATGTTCACGTTCTCCAGCGCGTTCGGCTTGCGCCCGGCGGGCGGCACTTTCGACCTGAAACTGATCTTCGTGCGTCCCTTTTCGTACTGCGCGATCAGAATCGACACGCACACGCTTCCCACCACCAGCGGCGAGTTGACGAGCCCCGTCATGTCTTCCGTCTTGGCGCCGATCTCCGCAAAGTCGCGCATGCGCAGCGTCTGCACCGCCACTTGGCCGCCAGCGAGATATTGCAATGACGACAGCGCCCGCGCCTCGAGCTGCAAACGTTGCGGGCGATACATCTGCTCGATTTGCGCGTACAACGCCATGCGATCGACGCCGGCGGCGATGAGCTTTGCGGCCACTTCAAATGTGTGCGACGTGGCGTTGCCGTAGCGGAACCAGCCGGTGTCCGTAGCAAGTCCGATGAAGAGCGCCTCGGCAACGGAATGCGGCCCGCCAGTGATTTCCCAGCCGATCGCAGGAAAGAGGTCGGCGACGATTTCCGTCGTTGATGCAGCGCGAGGCTCCACCCATCGCTGCGATGCAATGTCGTCGCCCGCCATGTGATGATCAATGCCGATGATGCGGTCCTTGCGCTGCCGAAGGTAATCCGCGATCGAACGCACCTGCGCCCACGAACCGGTGTCCACAATGATGATCAGATCCGGCTCACTGGTGATCGGCGTGTTCTCGACGAGCTTGAACGGGATGTCGCTCATCAGCGGCTTGAGCGGCGGCTCGATCGGGCCCATGAACGCAATTTCCGGGAGAACGCCGCTTGCTTTGAAGCCGCGCGCCAAGGCGTAAGCCGAGCCGATGGCGTCGCCGTCCGGCCGCGCGTGCGTGGTGAGCAGCACGGACGCCGCGCCGCGGATGCGATCGGCGATCGCGGCGATGCTGGCGTTCGACTGGTACACAAATGCTGGTGACTTGTTCACGACACGGCCTCCAGCGCCATCGACCAGTTCCGTGCTCGCTCGATGTCGCGATGAATTTGCTCAACGAGCAGCGACAGATTGGCAAAGGCGACCTGATCGCGCAGCCAATCGTGGAAGAAGAGTTCGAGGCGCCAGCCATATTCGCCGACGGGGCCGTCGAAATCGAGCAGGTGCGCTTCGCAGGTGCGGATGGAATCGCTCGAAAACGTCGGATTCGTGCCGACGCTGATCGCGGCTCGGAACACGCGGCCGTCTTCGAGCATTGCTTCGCCGACGTACACGCCGTCGGCCGGGAGCATCAGTTCGCCGACGTCGATGTTGGCAGTGGGAATGCCGATGTCGCGGCCGCGCTGCTCGCCCTGCACGACGGGCCCGGCGACGGCGTACGGCCGGCCGAGCAGCTTGGCGGCATCGCGCACGCGGCCGTGGCGGAGCATCCAGCGCGTGAGCGTGCTGCTCACGGGCACGATGGTGTGATCGGTCAGCACGGTTTCCACGGTGGGCACTTCAATCACCTCGAACCCGAGGCTTCGGCCGAGCTCCCGCAGCGTCTCGAGCGACCCGGCGCGGCCTTTTCCAAAGCGAAAACCCGTACCTTCCACAATCGCCGCCGGGTGGAAGCGATTGACGAGGTCGTTGGCAAACTGGGAAGGCGACTGGGCAAGGAACTCCGGCGTGGGGCGAAGCTGGACGACTTCGTCAGCGCCGGCGTCGGCGAGCCAGCGCGAACGCCGGGGAAAGTCGCTGAGCCGCTCGACGACCATGCCGGGGACGAGCACCGTCGCCGGGTGGGGATCGAAGGTGAGTGCGACGACGCGCCCTTCGGGGCCGACTTTTCGCCGGGCCGCGCGGAGCAACGCCTGGTGGCCTAGGTGTACGCCGTCGAAGCTGCCTATCGTCACAGCCAAGTGCCGACTCATAGGCAGTCACGATAGACGGGGGCCGGGTGAGGTCCAAATCACCGCTCCGTCTCTCGGCTTGCCCGGCACCATAGACGGAGATATGACGATCCCATGCGCGTCCAGGCCCCCCCTACCGAATCGGAACCTCCCCTCGATCCAACCACTGTCATCGAAGAGTTGACGGAGTCGCTGCGCGAGACGGCGCAGGAAGTCGTGCCGTGGTTCTTCGAGCAGATGCCGCAGATGTATTTTCAGGACACGAGCCGCGAGGCGCAGCTCACGCACCTGCGCGCGATCCTTGCGGCCAAGGCGTCGGGACGGCCGCTTGAACTCACCATTCGCAGCAAAGATGGTTCGGAGTGGACAGCGATGCGGCCGCGCAACGCGCCGGGCGTGCTTGCGGAACTTGTGAGCGAACTTCCCACCGATCGCCTGCTCCGCGCCGCGAAGATTCACACCGCCAACGACGGCCAGCTCGTGCTCGACACGTTCGTCTTCGGCCAAGGCGAGCACTTCAACCCCGCTGATCCTGCGCAGGCCGAGAAGCTGCGACAGACGATCGCGTACGCCAACGAAAACGCGCCGGAATGGAACGCGGCTGCGATCACCGACTTCTTCAAGCGCTGCACGGAAGAATGCGTGCTCACGCTCACGCCGCTGCGCATGCACAAGCACTGGCAGCTGTTCCAGCAGATCACGGGCACGGACAGCGCGATGGCGACGCTCGAGCCCGAAGCGGATCCGTCGATGAGCCGCATCACGGTGGCGATCGGCAACTCGACGACGCGCACCATGCTGGAACGCATCGCCCGCCGGTTGAGCCAATCGCTCATCAGCATCAACCGCGCGTATCTCGACATCATCGAAGACGGCACGAACGGCACGATCAGCTTGCTCGGCTTCGTGGTGCAGACCCCGGGCGGCACGGCGATCGATCCCGAAAGCGAACTCTGGCGGCGCGTGAAGAGCGACCTCGAGCGGCTCAAGTGGGTCGGCGACGACATGATCGACCTCACCCGCCGGCATCCCGATCTCGAGCTTGTCGACGCCGAGGTGATCATCGGCCTGTGCAATCTCATTCACCAGAAGCTCGTGAAGGTGAATCCGTACGCGTTCGATCGCAGCCGCATTCGACGCCAGGCGGAAAAGCACTTGCCGATCGTGCGCCGCATTGCGGACCTGCTGCTCGATCGCTTCGATCCCGACGCGCCGCTGAACGACGCCGAGTTCGAGGAGCGCGCCACGCAAGTTCGTCAGTCGATCAACAGCGAAGTTGATCTCGAAGACGCGCGCACGATTCTGCACACGCTGCTCGCCGCGGTGGAAGCGACGCTGCGCACGAACGTCCACCTGGAAGGTCGTTATGCGTTCGCGCTGCGGATTGATCCCGCGTTCCTCGCCACGCCCGAGCGGCAGGATTTGCCCTACGGCGTGTTCTTCGTGAACGGCCGCGCGTTCACCGGCTTCCACGTGCGCTTCCGCGATATCGCCCGCGGCGGCGTTCGAGCCGTCCTCCCGCGCAGCCTCGACCAGCATTCGCTTGAATGCGAGCGACTGTACGACGAGGTGTTCAATCTCGCCTCCGCGCAGCAGCTCAAGAACAAGGACATTCCCGAAGGCGGCGCGAAGGCGATCGTGCTCGTCGAGCCCGGTTCGCTCGTCGGTCGCAGCGTGAAGGGGTTCGTTGATGCGCTCATCGATCTCGTCACGCCGGAAGAAACGACGCGCAGCCGCATCATCGATCGGCTGGGTCACGACGAACTTCTCTACCTCGGGCCGGACGAGAACATCACGCCGGAACTTATTAATTGGATCGTCGATCGCGCTCGCCGTCGCGGCTACCCCATGCCCAACGCGCTCATGAGCTCGAAGCCGGGCGCCGGCATCAATCACAAGGAATACGGCGTGACCAGCGAAGGCGTCACCGTGTTCCTCGACTCCGCGCTCAAGCACATCGGCATCGATCCGCGGGCGCAAACGTTCACCGTCAAGCTCACTGGCGGGCCGGACGGCGACGTGGCGGGCAATGAAATCCGCATTCTGCACCGTGAATATGGCAACAACGCGCGCATCGTCGGCATTGCGGACGGCAGCGGATGCGGCGAAGACCCCGCGGGCCTCGATCACCAGGAATTGCTCCGCCTCTTTCAGGCCGGGCTTCCGATCAAACACTTCGATCGCACGAAGCTGTCGCCCGCGGGCCGCATTGTGACGCTCGACGATCCGGACGGCGTCACGCTGCGCAACACGCTGCACAACCGCGTGATTTCCGACGCGTTCATTCCCGCCGGCGGTCGGCCCAACGTCATTCACGGCGGGAACTGGAAGCAGTTCCTCACGAAGGACGGCACACCGAGCAGTCGGCTCATCGTGGAAGGCGCCAACATCTTCCTCACGCCAGACGCGCGGCGCAACCTTTCCGAACGCGGCGTGCTGATCATCAAGGACAGCTCGGCGAACAAGTGCGGCGTGATCTGCTCCAGCTTCGAGATTTCCGCCTGCATGATGCTCGACGAAGCGGAATTCCTTTCCATCAAGGAGAAGTTCGTCGCCGAGGTGCTGGAGAAGCTTCGCGCGCTGGCGCGGCTGGAGGCGGAACTGCTGCTGCGCGTGCATCGTCACCATCCGCACATTCCGCTGCCGGACATGAGCGCTCGCTTGAGCCACGTGATGATCCGCACGGGCGACGCCATTCACGCCGCGCTCGACCGAATGCTGGAGCAGGCGCCGGAGCTGATGCGCAAGCTGGTGATCGACCACCTGCCGCCGATTCTCGTCAAGACCGCGGGCAACCGGCTGTGGGAGAAGGTGCCGGAGGCGTATCTGCGGTCGATCATGGCGAAGTCGCTGGCGGCCCGCATCGTGTACCGGGAGAGCTTCGAGGCCCTGGAAATGATGCCGATGGGCTCGATTGCGGAATTCGCCCTGCGCTATCTGCAGATGGAGCAGGAGCGCGAGAAACTCATCGCGGCGGTGGCGAACTCGAACATCGCCGACCGCGACCGCATCAACGAAGTGCTGGCGCAATCGAGCTTTCTTTCGCTGATGGGCCGGGCGTAATCCTCGAAGCAATCCGCATCACAATGCCGATCCAGCGCATGCGTTCCTTGAGCGCATGCGCTGTTTTTTTACCGTTTTGTGATGCATGCGAGACGGGGCGTACGTCGTTGGCCATATGTGTGCGGCGTCGAGCCTGGCGCCAATCATTGCGAAGCCGCAAGCGGTTTTTCGGAGCCTTCTCCCATGCGTCGTTTCTGTCTTTCCGTTGGCGTCGTCTGGACAGCCGCTACGTTTCTCTCGTTCCCGGTCTTTGCGCAGGAGGCGCCGGTTGAGCCGGAGCAACTGGAACTTGATGCGCCGATCGAGGCGGTGACGCTCTACCTCGGCCGGGCCGCGGTGACGCGCCGCGCGACCGTGAACCTTTCCGCCGGCATCTATGAACTGGCGTTCCCCGACCTTCCCGCCAGCGTGCAGCCGGATTCGCTGCAGGCCCGCGCCACCGGCGACGTGAAGGTGGTGAGCGTGGATTTTTCCGTGGCCCAGCGCACCGAAGCGACGTCGCCGGAAGCGGCAGCGCTGGACGCGAAGATCGAGGATCTACGCCGCGCACTCGCGCACATCGATCAGGACCGCAGCCTCATCGCCGCGCAGGAAGAAATGCTCAAGCAACTCGGCTTCCGCGTGACAAGTGACGCGAGTAATAGGTCGGGCTCGGAAGAGCTGAACATGGACAAGGTGAAGCAGCAGCTTGACTTTGTTGCCGCGGAGCGTGTGCGCCTGCTTGGCGAACGTCAGAAGCTGGATGACGCGGAGCGCGACCGTCGTGAAGAGCTGCGCATCGCCGAGGCGGAGCGAGCGGCCCTTGGCGCGGGCACGAAGGAAAGCCGCAGCGCCATCGTCACCGCCGCCGCCCCGACATCAGGCGATGTGACCATCGAGCTGGTGTACCTCGTTTCCAACGCAACGTGGCACCCGTCGTACAACATCCGCGCTGCGGGCGACTTGTCCGGCGCTTCGGTGGAATATGACGCCGTGCTCGTGCAGCAAACGGGCGAAGACTGGAAGAACGTGGCGCTGACGCTGTCCACCGCGCAGCCGCGCCTGGCGGCGAACCCGCCGACGCTCGACCCGTGGTATGTGGATGTGGCCACGCCGCAGCCTGCCGGCCGGGCGTATGAAGGTGTGGCTGCGTCCGCCCCACCCCCATCAGCGGCTGGGGGAGCCGGTGGCGCCATGCAGGCCAAGGCGATTGAGAAATTCGCAAGCGATGCTTCGGTCACCGGCTCCGGCCCCGCCGTGGCGTTTGAGATTCCGCGCAAAGTGACGGTGCTGACGAACGCACAGAAGCAGCAGCGCACGCGCATTGGTTCATTCCAGGCGAGCGCGAGCTTTGTGTACGTCGCCGTACCGATTTACACCGAAGCCGTGTATCTCCGCGGCGATCTCGTCAACAGCAGCGCCTATCAACTGCTCCCCGGTCCGGTGGCGATCTTCCTCGGCCAGGATTACGTCGGGCCGACGTCGCTGACTTCCGTCCCGCCGAACGGCAAGTTCGAAGTGCACTTCGGCATTGATCCCGCCATCACCGCCAAGCGATTGCTCGTCGAGAAGAACACGGAGCGCACAGGCCTCTTCAGCGGCGGACGCAAGACGCAGTACTCCTATCGCATCACAATTGACAACGGCACGGGCAAGGCCATCAAGCTCGAACTGTGGGACCGCGTGCCCGCCTCGCGCAGCGATCAGATTCAGGTGGACGTGACGAACTTGAGCGTGGCGCTGGCGACGGATGCGAAGTACGTGAACGAAGACCGGCCGCGCGGCTTGCTCAAGTGGCTGCTCTCCGTGCCCGCTTCCGCCACCGGCGCAAACGCGGCCCGTATCACCTACGGCGTGGAAATCAATCGCGCCAAGGATGTGACGATGACCCCGCTGCCGGAGTGAGGCTCGCGGAAACCGCCGAGGCGCGGAGGCGCCAAGAGGCTGAAATTCTATGTGAATTCTTGACCGCGCCTCGGCGTCGCGGCGGTTTGACCACACGGAATGCGCAGCGAATTCGCGCACCGGCGCGGCGCTGGCGGCGTTGACTTCCATTTCCTTCACGCCACGATGTCCTCGCGGGATGAAGCGCGTGGGGCGGCATGATGCGTGCCGACTTTCATGGAGCTTCCTATGCCGCGCTGCGTTCACGTTCTGCTGGCGATTTGTCTCGTTCAATTCGGCTGCGCTTCGACGTCCGTGTATCTCGGGGCCGATCCGGGCGTGCACGTTTCGCCGCATGCGACCGGCGGCGAGATGCCGATTGATGCCGAGCTTGCGGGACTGCTGTGCGTCGAGACGATCGACATGCACGGCCGGGTGCGTGATGCGAGCTTTCACGGCGAGCCGTCCGGGCGGGCGCTGTATCTCTCCGTCGATGTGAGCGGCCTGATCGCGCAGCCGCATCTCGGCGTGCCGGCAGAACCTGCAGCGACGTTCGATGCGAGGCTTGCCGAGCGACGCAACAAGATCATTGATGTGCTGCTCATCGTGTCCGACCACAACGCCGAGACGTACCTGTCACGTGCGTTCGCCAACCGCGCGGCGCTCACCACCAGCCGCAACGTGCTTCGCGATCTCTCGCTCGGCGCGACCAGCGGTCTTGCCGGCGCGGGCTCGCCGCTGTCGTCCGTCATCGGCCTCGGCGGGCTGGCGCTCGGCTCGGCGGTCGATGAGATGAACGACTCGCTCTACATGGGCGAAACGTTCCACGCGATGGAAGTGCTCATTCGTGGCGCTCGGGCGGACCTGCGCCGGCGGATTCGCGAGCGATCCCGGCTGCCGTACGCCGAATACGACATCGCGGACGTGCTGGCGGACATGCGGCGGTACAGCGAGATGTGCTCGGTGCGGTTCGGGCTGGCGAAGCTGCGCGAGGCGGCCCAAGCGGCGGCGACGAGCGGTTTGTGACCGCTTTTCGACGCGAGAACCGGCTTTTCGCAACTCTTTCCCTCCATGATGCGAACAGAAGGCGGGCGCGGAGCCGCTGCTGCCCTGCCGCCGCGTTGCACCGCCCTGTTTCGCCACATTGACCCCACCGCCGCCTTCACGCGAGAATGACACGATGCGATCGGCGTCCGCGCTCGTCATCCTCACCACGCTCGCTTCCATGCTGCTCTTCGTGGCCACGGCCATGCCCGGGTCGCGACCGGCACAGGAGGACGAAGCCGAGGCTCCCGCCACGCCGCAGCGGATCATCGTGGAAGTCGGCCGGTTCGAAACGGCGATGGGCACGCTCGAAATGGAAGACGACGACATGGTCGTCCTCCGCAACCGCCGGGGCGAAGTTGAGAGCTATCCCAAGAACCGCATCATTCGCATCATCCGCCTTGTCGACCCCGTGCCCGGGCAGACCGGCGTCGTTTTCCTCCGCAACGGCCAGTCGCGCGAAGGCGTGATCATTGAAGACACGTTCGAGCACGTGCTCATCGAGATCGAAGGCATTCGCGCCCGCCTGCTGCGCGAGACCGTGGATCACGTGGTGCTCACGCCGACGTTCGAGCAGACGTATCGCCGGTTCAAAGCGGCGTTGCTCCCCGATCACCCGTATCAGCACCTCGAACTCTGCAGGTGGCTCTTCCAGGAGCGGAAGTACGAACTGTGCAAAGAGGAGTTGGACGCGCTGCTGGCGAAGTCCGAGCTTGTGGAAGCGCGGCGCCTCATGCGCCTCGTCGATGCGCAGCTCGCGTTGATCGGTCCGGCGAAGGGCGAGCCGAAGGCGCCGGCTCGGCAACCGGCGGACGATGAATCGGACAGCGAATCGTCGAGCGACGGCCCGATCGCCAATCGGCCCGGCATCCTCACGCACGAAGAAGTCAACCTCATCCGCGTCTACGAGATCGATTTTGATCGCCCGCCGCGCGTCTTGATCGAGGCGCCGACGATCCAGAAGCTGATCGAGACGTATTCCGACAACAAGCTGATTCCCGGCTCACGCGCCGAGCGCAACGCGCTCTTCAACGCGGACCCGCTGGATCTCGTCGAGCACCTGTTTTTCGAGCTCAAAGCGCGCGAGCTGTATCCCGAGATCAAGGTGATCACCGAGCCGTACGCGCTCAACCAGTTCCGCATCCACGTGCACAACACCTGGCTGATGAACAACTGCGCATCGACGGATTGTCACGGCGGGAAGTTCGGCGGGCGGCTGATGCTGCACCGCTCCGGCTATCGCGATGCGCGGGTGCGGTACACGAACTTCCTCATCCTCGATCGTCTCAAGCTCGACCCCGAGCTTCCACCGCTGATCGATTACGACCAGCCGATGAACTCGCTGCTGATTCAATACGGCCTGCCGCGCGAGGAAGCGCGGTATCCGCATCCGGAGGTGCCGAACTGGTCGCCGGCCTTCACGCCCGGCAGCCGGAAGGGCGTCAACGCCACGGTGGATTGGATCAAGGCGATGATGTACCCGCACCCGGAATATCCGGTGGCGTTCGAGCCGCCCACGCCGACGGACCCGATGCCCGCGGCGGCGCCGAGCGAGCCGGCCGTGGAGCCGACGACGACGCGGGACGATCGCCCGGGGCGCGTGCCGCGATGAGGCGTTGCGGCGGCTCGTTCGACCTTCGCGCATGGCCTGGCGCGAGCGCCGTCCGGCAAGGCTGCCGCCTGTTTTTTCCGCTACACTGTGAGATTCCGCCCGCTGCTGCCACCTTGAGGTTTTGATTCATGAACATGTTTCGTCCAACTGTGATCGCGTGCTTCGCTCTTGCCGCTTCCGCCCTGGTGATGGTCCCGGGCTGCGAGGACCCGGCGGCGAAGGCCCGCGCGGAAGTGCAGGCTGAACTCACCAGCGCCGCGGACGCCTTTGAAAGAATCGTGCAGGCGCAGGCCGGTCCGCTGGACGACAAGGGCCGCGGCGAGCTTCGCTCCATCCTCAACAAGCTCACCTCCGCCACCAGCAACGCGCACGCCGGCAGCGGCCAGAAGTCAGCCGCCAACCTGCTGGCTTCGGACATCCATCGGGCGCTGGCGGATTCGCAGATGAGCCTCATTGATTCGCTGCGCGATGAGCAGCACGCCCGCCGGCTCGCCATTCACAGCATGTTGAGCGCCGCGGAGCGCATCAACGTCGTGGCGCAGGCGCTGGAAACGGGCAGCGTGGAAGATCAGCTTGCGGCCCTGTCGCAGCAGCGTTCGCTTGCCGAGGAAGCGCTGCGCAATGAGCAGTCGAAGGTGGCCGAGGTGAACTCCCCGCTGGCGCAGCTGGAATCGAAGATCGGCGAGGCGCGTCAGCAGATCACCTCGCTGCGGAACGAAGAGAACGAGCTGCGCCGCGAGGCTGCGGAGCTCGGCCATTCCGCCGGCTTCCCGAAATACGAGCAGGCAATCGCCATCCGCCAGCAGGCCGATCAGATTGAGACCAGCTCGTCGTTTGATGCGCTCGAGCGCGATTACCAGTACATGCCGACGCGCACCCTGCACGAACAGCGCATCGAGCAGACGGAGAAGGCGATCGAAGCCATCGACATCGCGGCGGAAGAATTGCGTGAGAACGCGGCCTCGTCGTCAGATCTCGCGCGAAAGACGCGGCAGGATCTGGACACGCTCGTCGATCGCATCCGCAAGGAGATGGATGAGCTGACGAGCCAGATGCAGAACGAACTCAAATCCGCGGTCGATGCCGCGGCGCAGGACCTTGCGGCGGCGGCCACCAAGGCGGAACAGGCGGCGGGCTCCGCGCCAACCGGCGGCAACAACGCCCGTCTGACCGCGGCGGCGGCGAGCACGTCCCTCGGCCAGTTGCAGGCGTCGTGGGCCGTGGAGCACGAGCAACTCGCGGCGCTGCTTGAACGTTTCGCCAATTCCAGCGTGCCGGGGCTCGGCGACAGCTACCGCGCCCAGCGCGAGACGGCGCAGCAGGCGAAGGCCGAGGCGACGGTGGCGGCGGTTGATGCGTTCAACAAGGCGGCGTCAAACTACAGCCGCATCACCGGCGGCAACACGGCGGCCACGATGGAGTCGCTTCGCAAAGGCGTGGAAGCGCGCGTGGCGTCGCTCACCGGCCAGCCCGTGCCAGCGGATTCGACCAGCGACGCTGCGCCGATGCCTGATGCGGGCATGGCCCCATCGAGCGACACCGCTTCGGATGGAACGGCGGGCGCGGACTCGCCTGAAGCGCTTGCGGCGGCGCTGCAGAACGCCGGCACGCCGCGCGGCATGATCGATCTCGCTCGCTATCAGACTCCCGCGGAACACATGACGTCGACCGGCGCGGCACGCGATCTCGCCGTGGCATTTGCGGATTCGCTGCGTGCTTCGCAGGAATTGCTCGCCGCGATCGATGCGAAGTTCGGCGCCGCGGCAGCCGACGCCATTCTCGGTCAAGTCATGGCCGGCGTGCAGAACATGGGCGGCACGATCTCGCAGGCGTCCGTCGCGAGCGCCAGCGGCGACACGGCCCAGCTTTCCGTCACGCTCGGCAACGGTCAGACGCAGACGCTCACCGCGCAGCAGATTGACGGCCGGTGGTACGTGGACGTCCTCGGCTCGATGCTGGCGGTCGGCAACCCGCAGCAGTTGGAGCAGATCGCGCCGACGATTCTTGCCACGATGAAGATGAGCACGGATTCGACGCGCTCGATCGCGCAGCGCGTTGCGGCCGGCGAGTTCGCGTCGCCGGAGGAAGTGACCGCCGCGATCCAGAAGGCGGCGCAGGACGCCATGGGCGCGATGATGCCCGCCGGTCGCTGAACGCGGTTTTCGTTTCTCGCGTTGTCGAAAGCGGCGTCCGACACGTCCTCGCTTGCGCGTCGGGCTGGTGCTGGACGCGGTGGCGTGCGACTCGCCGTCTCCACTGTGAATTGGATTACGCCGCGGGACGATCGTCTTCCGGCAGCAGGCTGTCTGCTCGAACGTCGTGCAGCACGGTGGTTGCGGTCTCTCGCACGAGTTCGTCTTCACGTTGATCGGCGGCGATCATTTCGATTCGCGCGGCCAAGGCGCTCCGCATCGGCGCATCGGCAGGCAGTGACCGCAGCGTGTTGCCGGCCGCGATGAGCGCGTTGCGCTTCATCATGGTGAGACGGGCGCGCTTCATGGCCGAGCGCGTGAACGCCAGCCGGCGATCGTCTTCCGTCCAGCCGAGCACGTCGAGCAAATTGAAGGCATCGCGCTGCGGCGCGTACGCCGAGTGCGTCGGCTGCGCGATCGCACGCTTGGTCGGCTGGTTGTGCGGGCAGACCTCCTGGCAGATGTCGCACCCGAAGATCCAGTCGCCCATCGCGCCGTGCAGCGATGCATCGATCGTGCTGCGGTGTTCGATCGTGAGATAGCTGATGCATTTGCGGGCATCGACGGACCACGGCGAGATTGCGCCGGTCGGGCACGCATCAATACACCGCGTGCATGAACCGCATGGATCGTCCACGTGCTCCGCCGCGGCGGTCTCGGGTAGGTCCAGCGTGGTGAGCACTTCGCCGAGCAGGAGATAGCTGCCCATGCCGGTGGGCCTGCCGATGAGCAGCGTATGCTTGCCGATGGCGCCAAGGCCGGCGCGGGCGGCGTATTCACGCTCAAGCAGCGGCGCGGTGTCGACGCAGGCGCGGAATTGCTCGCTGGGGAAATCGCGCTGCAGCGAATCGCACAGGGCGTGCAGGCGGCGTTTGATCACCTTGTGATAGTCCTCGCCGCGTGCATAGCGCGCGATGCGCCCCGTTCCCGGTGGCGGCGCATCATGCTTCTTGCCGTCGTGATAACGGTCCGCCACACAGATGATGGATTTGACGCCCGGAAGAATCTTTGTTGGGTCGAGCAGCGCTTCGAAATTCTGTTCGAGATACGCCATCTCGCCGTGTTTCCCCGCTGCAAGCCAGGCGCGAAGCTCGGCTTCCCACCGCGTCGGTTCAGCCGGCGCAATTCCCGCCAGCGCGAAGCCGAGGGACTTGCACTGCGCGAAGATGGCGGACGCAATATCCACGGGTTCCATTATTCACCACAGAGGCGCAGAGGACACAGAGATCGGACCGGTTTGTTCTGCGCAGAAATGCCCGCACACATGGCCCCCTCTGTGCTCTCTGTGCCCCTGTGGTGGTGAGTTACACGCGCTCCAGGTTCGCGTATTCGACGATGAGGGTCTTGACGCCGAGGCCAGTGAAGGCGATGCGGGCGCGAGTGCCCTGGCCTTGCCTGCCAATGGATTCCACGCGGCCGACGCCGAAGCGCGGATGGCGCACGAGGCAGCCCACCGGGAACGATTCGCTGCCGCCGGCTGACGACGATGAAGTCGTCCGACGCGCCGCCCCCGCCGCTGCGTTCCAACTGCTGCGTCCCCAATCGCCTTCAAGATCGCTGCCTTCGCCGCGCCGGCTGAATTCGTCGGCAAAATCGCCGAAGGGATCGCGCGCGAACTCCGTCTGCGTTTCCACCACCGCGTGTTCGGGCAGCTCGCGCAGGAACTGGCTGGGCACGCTGCGTTCGCGCAGGCCGCGGTGGGTGCGAACGAACGCGCGCGACATCATGAGATGCTTGCGCGCTCGCGTCATGCCGACGAAACACAGCCGCCGCTCTTCTTCGAGTTCGCGCTCGTCCATCGCTGCCCGTGAGTGCGGAAGCAGGCCGTCTTCGAGCCCGATCATCGCCACGACGTCGAACTCAAGCCCCTTGGCGGTGTGCAGCGTCATCAGCGTCACCGCGCCGCTCGCCGCGTCCACCGCATCGGCATCGCTCACAAGCGCCACGCCTTCAAGAAACGCCTGCAGCACGCGAAGGGTGGATGGCCGGCCGTCGGTTTCCTCCAGCACCTCCGGCGGCGGCGCGAACTGCGCCGCGGCGCTCACGAGTTCTTCAAGGTTCTCCAGCCGCTCGATGTCTTCCTCGCCCTTGCTCTTCGCGAACATCGATTCAAGACCGGATTCGCGGATGACGCGCTCAACGAGCCGGCCGAGCGCGCTGGGCGAATTCTCGTCGATATCGATGTCATGCGGATGCGGAACGACGGGAAGTGCGTCATCTTCCACCCTTCCTTCCAGCGGAACCGGGGGGTGGGTGGCGCGCTGATCCGCAAAGAGGCCGCCGAAATCGGACGCGGCAACTTCGCGCAATGACGGCCCATCCACTTCCTGAACTTCGCTCACCGAAAACGAAGCAGCCTGCGCGTTCTCGTCAGCGAGCATGTCGCCGCCCACATCGTTGGACGGTGCAAACGCCGCCGCGTTCGCGCCCCCCTCGGCTTCCGCGCGCCAAGCCATCACCATCGCCACGAACGCCTGCACGCTCTTGCGCGCTCGTGCGCTCAGCGCCGTGATCCCGCCCGCACGCTGCAAGGCGTCCACGAAGCGTTCGCCGCGCTCGGCTGCCGCCTTCTCGAGCGCTTCGATTGCCGCGTTGCCGATGCCCCGCGTCGGCGTGTTGATAATGCGGCGGAGCGACACTTCATCATGCGGGTTGGCGAGCAAACGCAGATACGCCAGCGCGTCCTTGATTTCCTTGCGATCGTAGAACGCCGTGCCGCGCGCGATGGTGTACGGCACCTGCGCCGCCCGCAGCGCTTCTTCCATCACGCGGCTCAAGGCGTTCATGCGATACAGCACCGCCATGTCCTTCCACGGCACGCCCGCTTCGTAATGCGCCTTCATGCGTTCAACAACCGCTCGCGCTTCGTCGTGCTCATCCGCCGCGGTCAGCACGATTGGCTTCTCGCCTTCGCCAAGCTCCGTGTGCAGCCGTTTATCCCGGCGAAACCGGTTGTTGCGAATGAGCGCATCCGCCGAGGAAACGATGAAGCCGGTGGAGCGGAAGTTCTGGCCGAGCGGGATCACCTTCGCCTTGGGGAAGTGCGTCTCGAATTCGAGGATGTTGCGGATGTCCGCGCCGCGCCAGCCGTAGATCGACTGGTCTGGATCGCCGACGACGAACATGTTCTGATGGTTCCTGGCGAGCGCGTGGGCGATGACGAACTGCGCGTGGTTGGTGTCCTGATATTCGTCGATCATCACGTACTGGAATCGCGATTCCAGCTCGCCGCGCACGACGTCATCCTTGCGCAAGAGGTGAGCCGTACGCATGAGCAGGTCGTCAAAATCCAGCGCAGCGTTGTCGCGCAGGATGCGCTCGTAGCTGCGATACGCCTTGGCAATTGACTTTGAATAGAAGTCATCCGCCTGCGCGGCGAAGGCGTCCGCATCCATCAGCTGGTTCTTCGCGCGGCTGATCGCTTCGTGCACGCTGCCGGGCGTGAAGTTCTTCGGGTCGAGGCCCACATTTTTCAGCGCCTGCTTCACGGCATCGCGCTGATCGGCGGAGTCGTAGATGGAATAGCCCGGCGCGATGTTGGCGCGATCGCCCCACCGCCGCAAGAGCCGCGCGCAGAAGGCGTGAAACGTGGACACCGTAAGCCCGCGGCGACCCGGAAGATCCTCCGGCAACATCGCCTCCGCCCGCTGACGCATCTCGCCCGCCGCCTTGTTGGTGAACGTGAGCGCGAGAATCTGCCACGGCGGGATGCCTTGCGCGATCAGATACGCAATTCGCCGGGTGATGACCGTGGTTTTCCCCGAGCCCGGCCCCGCGAGCACGAGCACTGGCCCGTCCACATGCGTCACCGCCTCCCGCTGCGGGTCGGTAAGGCCGTTCAGGATGTCTGTTTCAGCGAGCGCCACCGCGTGATCCTAGTCATGAGCCCCCCGAAACCCGGCGCAGAGAACACGCTGCGAGCGTTCGGGAGCGACACGATAGCGGCCCCCACGACATCTTGTGTTCCCCACAGCAGTTGACAGATACTCCACACAATTCGTGGCGGATTGTGAGGGCCAAAAGTGACGCTAAAGTCTTGCCACGCCTAGACTTACGGCGCATCTTCAAGAAAACCCAACATTCTGGGCGAAAGGCATCTTGCGGCCACCAGATGTGGTAGTACGATACGCCGCGTTGGCCCGAGGACGACCCAAACCCCCAAATACGGGGCAAAAACGGGCGACTGGGCAAGCGTGGGACGGAGCGACAACCTCCGGGGGGACACAAGGGCAAGAGCGGCGAGGCCTCGAATCTGCGGCGGACCTTCCCGTTGCATCGGTCTGCGTCGAGTTTGGCAGGGAGTGAATCATGGGCGTCCTGTGTGACACGCAAATCCGCGAACTGATCGGCATCGAGCCGTTCGAGGACAACGTCAAGCGACCCGGCAAGGTCAGCTACGGCGTCTCGAGTTACGGCTACGACGTCCGCGTCGGCACGCTCTTCAAAATCTTCACCAACGTCTCGCGCAACGGCGGCCAGGCGATCGTCGATCCCAAAGCCTTCAGCGATGAACTCTTCGTCACGGTGGACACGCGCAACACCGGCAAGGACCACATCGTCATCCCGCCGAACTCCTTCGCGCTGTGCGAAACCGTCGAAGTCTTCACGATCCCGCGCGATGTGCTCGCCATCTGCGTCGGCAAAAGCACCTACGCCCGCTGCGGCATCATCGTGAACGTCACGCCGCTCGAGCCCGAGTGGCGCGGCAAGGTGACGATCGAAATCAGCAACACTACGCCCCTGCCGGCCAAGATCTACGCGGGTGAAGGGATTGCGCAAATGGTGTTCATCAAGGCGAGCCGGACGTGCGCCGTGTCGTATGCGGATAAAGCCGGGAAGTATCAGGATCAGAGTGGGTTGACGTTGCCGCGGGTGGATTGAGTGGAGGCCTTAGGCCTTGGGCGTGAGGCCTTAGAGGCTGGCGTCTTTTGTGAGGATGTCCAGCATGGGTGAGATCAAGACATCCCGAGACCTCGAAGCATGGAAGAAGTCGTTCGAACTCGGTCTTGCAATTTACGAGGTAACCCGATCCTTTCCCGCAGACGAACGGTTCGGCCTCACAATGCAGTTGCGGCGCGGCAGCGTTTCAGTAATGAGCAACATCGCTGAAGGATTCGGGCGAGGAAGTTTGAAGGACTATGAGCGTTTCGTGCGGGTGTCGCGAGGAGGGCTGTACGAAATTGATTCGCAACTGTCATTCGCTCGTCGTCTTTCGTTCCTCGATGAGCGAACACACGCACAACTGCAAATGCAGATCGATGAATGCGGAAGGTTGATTAGTGGTCTTTTGCGAAGTTTGCAACGTCGGCAGTAGCGGAGCGGCAATGCACACCCCGGTTCAACCATGGAATGGGTGCCGCATTGCTCAGACCAAGGCCCAAGGCCCAAGGCCTAAGGCCTCATTCCGTCGGCGTCGCGAGAAAGCCAAGGTGGGCCAATGAAAGTTACACGACAATTCACGCAAGCTGGCCAAGACGTATTCGCCCAGGTGCGCTGGGTGAAGCGCGACAGCCGGATCACGAATTCAGACGGCTCGGTCGTCTTTGAAATGCTTGACGCCGAGGTGCCCGAATCCTGGAGCCAGCTCGCCACGGACATCATGGTGAGCAAGTATTTCCGCAAGGCCGGCGTGCCGCAGGGTGACGGGTCGAAGGGCCCGGAGAAATCGGCCAAGCAGGTGATTCACCGGCTGGCGGGATGCTGGCGTCATTGGGGCGAAGCGCATGGTTACTTCGACACGCCCGAAGATGCGCAGGCGTTCTATGACGAACTTTGTTACATGATGCTGCACCAGATGGCGGCGCCGAACTCGCCGCAGTGGTTCAACACCGGCCTCAACTGGGCGTACGGCATCACTGGCCCCGCGCAGGGCCACTGGATTGCGGATCCCGTGACAGGCGAAGTGCGCCAGGCGGGCGACGCGTACACGCACCCGCAGCCCCATGCGTGCTTCATTCAGTCCGTGTCCGATGATCTCGTCAACGAAGGCGGCATCATGGACCTGTGGACGCGTGAAGCGCGCCTGTTCAAATACGGCAGCGGCACGGGCACGAACTTCTCTTCCCTCCGCGGCGAGAACGAAAAACTCTCCGGCGGCGGCAAGAGCAGCGGCCTGATGAGCTTCCTCAAGATCGGCGACCGCGCGGCCGGCGCGATCAAGAGCGGCGGCACCACGCGACGAGCCGCCAAGATGGTCTGCCTTGACGCCGATCACCCGGACATCGAGCAGTTCGTCAACTGGAAAGTGCGCGAGGAGCTGAAAGTCGCCGCGATGGTCGAAGGCATGAAGCACCTGCCCGAAGACCAGCAGGCGCTGGCGAAGAAGCTCGGCCTGGAACTGAACTACGACTTCAACGGCGAGGCGTACTACACCGTCTCGGGCCAGAACTCGAACAACTCCGTGCGCCTGTCGGATGACTTCTTCGCGGCGCTCGAAGCGGACGGCGACTGGCAACTCACCCGCCGCACGGACGGCGCGGTGGCGAAGACGATCAAGGCTCGCGATCTGTGGGCGCAGATCTGCTTCGCGGCGTGGCGATGCGCCGACCCCGGTTTGCAGTACGACACGACGATCAACGACTGGCACACGTGCCCGGAGAGCGGCCGCATCAACGCGAGCAATCCGTGCAGCGAGTACATGTTCCTCGACAATACGGCGTGCAACCTGGCGTCGCTGAACCTGATGAAGTTCTACGACGCGGACAGCCGGCGCTTCGACATCGAGAGCTACGAGCACGCCATTCGCGTGTGGACGATCGTGCTCGAGATTTCGGTGCTGATGGCGTCGTTCCCGTCGCGCGAAATTGCGGAGCAGAGCTGGCGGTATCGCACGCTCGGCCTCGGTTATGCCAACCTCGGCGCGATGCTGATGCAGGCGGGCATTCCATATGACAGCGAGGAAGGCCGCGCGATCTGCGGCGCGCTCACGGCGATCCTCACCGGCCGCTCCTATGCCGCGAGCGCCGAGATGGCGAAGGAACTCGGCCCGTTCGCCGACTTCGATCGCAACCGCGAGCACATGCTGCGCGTGATTCGCAATCACCGGCGAGCGGCGCACGGCGTGTCGCGCACCAGCGGCGAGTATGAGAAGCTCTCCGTGGCGCCCGTGCCGATCGATCACGATTTGTACCGCAAGCATTCCATCTACATCGCCAACGCGGATGAGATTCTGCTCGCGGCGACGAAGTCGTGGGATGATGCGCTGCACCTCGGCGAGCAACACGGCTACCGCAACGCGCAGGTCACCGTGATCGCGCCCACCGGCACCATCGGACTGCTGATGGATTGCGACACCACAGGCGTAGAGCCCGACTTCGCGCTGACGAAGTTCAAGAAGCTCGCGGGCGGCGGCTACTTCAAGATCGCCAACCGCTCGATTCGGCCGGCGCTCAAGACGCTTGGCTATCGGCAGGAGCAGATTGACGACATCCTGCGCTACGTGATGGGCACGTTGAGCGTGGACACGCCGATGCCCGAGAGCGCGCGAAGCAGCGGCAAGACGCTGCGTGATTTCCTCACGAACGCCGGGTACGAGGTGGAGGATTTGATCGAGCTCGAAAACGCGCTGCCCACCGTGTTCGAACTGCGGTTTGCGTTCAACGCGTGGTCAATGCCGAAGCATGTGCTCGAGAATCTCGGCGTCAATGTCGATGCGGCCCGCAAGGATCCCACGTTCGACGGCCTGCGACTGCTCGGTCTCACGAACGCGCAGATCGAAGAGCTCAACATGGTGGTGTGCGGCACGCAGACCGTTGAAGGCGCCCCGCACCTGAAGCCGGAACATCTGCCCGTGTTCGATTGCGCGAGCACGTGCGGCAAGCTCGGCACGCGGTTCATCCCGACGGAAGGCCACATTCGCATGATGGCCGCCGCCCAGCCGTTCATCTCCGGCGCCATCAGCAAGACGATCAACCTGCCGAACCACGCGACGGTGGAGGACATTTCCTCGGCCTATCGCTTGAGCTGGGAGCTTGGCCTGAAGGCGAACGCGCTCTATCGCGATGGCTGCAAGTTGAGCCAGCCGCTGGCGACGCGCAGCGATTCCGAAACGTCCAAGGATGGCGAAGAGCACGCCAAGGTGGTGGAAGAATCGCTGGGAAAATCATCAACCAGGTCTGCCGCGACGTCTGCGACATCGATGTCGTCGATGTCCTCCGAGTCGGCCGACGACGCCCTCGCCACGATTGAGCGCGTGGTGGAGCGCATCGTGGAGCGTCCGCTGCGTCGCCGCCTTGCCGATACGCGCCGCAGCCTCACGCACCGCTTCAACGTGGGCGGGCACGAGGGGTATCTCACCGTCGGCCTGTATGACAACGGCGCGCCGGGGGAACTGTTCATCACGATGAGCAAGGAAGGCTCGACGATCGGCGGGCTGATGGATTCGCTGGGCACGGCGATCAGCGTGGCGCTGCAATACGGCGTGCCGATCGAAAGCCTCGTCAACAAGTTCGCTCATCAGCGCTTCGAGCCGATGGGCATGACGACGAACAAGGACATTCCATTCGCCAAGAGCCTGGTGGATTACATCTTCCGCTGGCTGGGCATGGAGTTCATTCCGGGGTACCGCGAAGCAAACGCACCGAAGCGATCTGGGCCGGAGCGCCCCGCCGAAGACTGGGCGTCTCGGCGCAACGTCAAGGAGGACCGACCATGGATGGATGGCGATCGGAACTTGCCCGAAGCTGGCAGCGATCGACGGACGACGATGGCCCCGGCAACGAACGCTGGAGCGCCGGCGAGCAGCCACGGCACGCGCGAGGAACTCGGCCAGGCGAGGATCGACGCGACGTCACCATCCTCGAGCGTCCGGGCATCTTCATCCGCTTCGCTCGCCATTGTCGAGACGTCATCGTCCGCACGAGAGCGCGATGGCTCCGAGTTGACGACCGCTTCCAGCGTTCGCGTGCTGGCGGTGGTGAGCGCGCTCGATCAGTCGAACGCGCAGCTCATGAGTGACGCGCCGGTCTGTGACGGGTGCGGATCGATCACCGTGCGCAACGGCGCGTGTTACAAGTGCATGAACTGCGGCAACTCGCTTGGCTGCAGCTAAGCATTCGCCGCGGCGTCGAATTTTGATGTTCGTTCAGAGACACATGAATTCACAGGAGGCACAGACACAGTCTCTTTCCCGACGCTGATCAGCTTCTGCTCCGAAGGCTGGTCGGCACACCGGCGATGGGGGCGACGCACAGCATTGACAAGAACGCGGGCGGCGAGTGGATGGAACCCTCACGACGCCGGTCTGAAGGAAACGCCAACAACCGCGGCTCGGACTGACAGGACCCCGAGCCGCCCCAAGGCCCCGCGGATTGATCACACTCCCCTGTGCGGCTCCCATCGCCAATGCCCGGTCACCGGTTCAAGGATGCAACCGGTTTTGAGAAGCCCGAGACGAGGACCGGCTCAATGGGTTTCTTCTCTTCCCTCCCCCCTGGAGTGGTCCCCACCACCACTTCGGGGGATTTTTTCGCGCACTCGATGATTTTTCGCGCTCCCAGTGGCTCTCCTCGCGCACCGAATGATTTCCTTTGCGCCCAATGGATCTCTTTCGCGCTCCTCATGCGAAAGCCCACACCGTCCGCGGTGTGGAACGGGACTTACTGCGATATCTACCTCGCCAAACGCCATGCGAAAGCCCACACCGTCCGCGGTGTGGGACGGGGCGAAGAACAAACGCGATTGAACACGTTCCGTCCCACGGCGAAGACGCCGTGGGCTTTCGCACGACTCCCCGGGATGTGCGGCGCCGTGGGCTTTCACACGACTCCGGGTGCTTTCGCGCGACGCCGTCGGCCTTGACACGACGCCGTGGGATGTGCGGCCGCCGTGGGCTTTGGTAGTAAGTCTTGCGCTATGGCAGCACGCAGTGGACGCCGTGAACTCGCGCTTCAATCCCAGCGGAAGACGCCCTTGCGCCAGGCGTAGATGTACGCGATCACCGATGTCCCCACGAAGAACGCGATGCGCGCGAGGAACAGCCCCGCCTCGGCACTGCGCGGCTGGAGCTGCGTGAACGACACCGCCCACGGGTAGAGGAAAATGATCTCCACATCGAAGACGAGAAACGTCATCGCCAGGATGTAGAAACGCACGTTGAACCGCTTGCGGGCCGAACCGACCGGGTTCATGCCGGATTCGTAGGGCACGTGCTTCTCGGCGGTGTCCTTGCGCGGGCCCAGGATGTGCGTGCCGATGAGGTTGACCACGCCAAAGATGATCACCATCAGCACAAGGATGCCGATCGGTATATATGCGTTGAGATCGAGGGCCAGAAGCTGCATCGACAATCCCTGCGCAAGGTCTCCGTCGCCGCCCGCCGGCTCCGCCGACGCGGAAACAGGTGCGGCGACCTCCGAAGAATAAGGCAGCGGTGAAGATGCAGCAAACCGCCGTGGGAGGCGTCTCCATGCCGTGTCTCGTCGGAATTCTCGCGCTCTTCTTCCCCCGCCTGGCGATTCTTCTCGTCTGGCTGTTCAGCTCGTATCTGCAGACGGCCTACCAGACCGTCCTCTGGCCCGTGCTCGGCTTCCTCTTCATGCCGCTCACCACGCTCGCCTACGCCTTCGCATGGCATTCGGGCGGCGGCTCGGTGCACGGCCTCGGCCTTGTCGTGTTGATCATCGCCGTGCTCATGGACCTCGGCATCATCGGCGGCAGCGCGAGCTCGCGCAAAGCGAAGCGGCGAGCGCACGCAACACGATGATTCTCGATCGCTGGAATCGTCGAAACCCGATGCCCGCATCCGACGCCGCATATACTGCCCTCGCCACGGGGCGTAGCTCAGCTTGGCAGAGCGTCTGGTTTGGGACCAGAAGGCCGTAGGTTCAAATCCTATCGCCCCGATTCCTGGGTTCAGCGGCGGGCATGTGCCCGCGGTTGTCACGGGTCATTCACAACGAATCTTACGTCGTCGACCACGCGTCGCGCACGCGGCGGTGGCGGGCTTCGGTTCGCGCATCCGCCTGGGCGTCGGCCACCACTTTTTCCAGCACGCCGATGTATTCCGCGAAGCGCCGCTTGCCGGATGTGGTCAGGCGATACTGCGTTTGCGGCCGGGCGGTCTTGCCGCCTTTGTGCGGCGCGACTTCAACCAGCCCCGCATCGGTGAGCACCGCGAGATGCCTGCTCAAGTTGCCGTCCGTCAGCGCGCAGAGCTTCTTCAAGTCATTGAAAAGCAATCCGTCGCTGTTGGCGGCGAGCGATGCGAGGATGCTGAGCCGGGCCTTCTCGTGCAGGATGCGGTCGAGCCCTTCATAGGAAAATCGCCCGGCGCGAGCGGCAGCGCGCTCCCCCGCAGCATTCTCATTCGCACGACGACGCGCCATCATTTCGCTCCAACGTCCAGTACAACACCGCGGCGCCGAACAACTGCCCGCCGCCGAAACTCGTTCCCATCATCCACGGCGAGAACGCTCGCTCACCCTGCCCCCACAGCAGCCACGCGCAGCCGCACAGCGCATAAAACGACGCCACCCAGAACACCGCGCGAGGCAGCGAACGGCACGATGCGAACAATCCAAGCGCAAAGAGCAACGACCACAAGCCCGGCAGCATCCATGCCACGTGCGGCGCTGCGCCTGCGATGCATGCCGTGATCACCGCGCCAATGACGAGCGACGGCACGAACTGGCTCACCGCCAAAAGCGTCTGCTGCCGCGCAAGACTTGGCCCCGCTCGCCACGCGCGCCATGCGATCTCCGCGCCCGCCGCCGCCACGCTGATGCCCGCGGCCCCCATCCACAGCGCGAGATACCGGCCGAGTTCCGCTTGCGGCGAACTCACCCACGTCGATTGCATCAGCGCCGCCGCGATGCCGACGACGCCGGAGAACGCGACAGTAAGCGCCCGGTAGCCGCGAAAGAGTTCGCTTCGCGCCATCTGCTGGCGAATGACCGCAATCTGCTGAAGCGCTTCATCAAGCTGCATGATGCGGAATCCTCCCGTGGGCCGCGAACAGGCGACATGGTTGCACGGCTTTGTGCTGTAAAGTATCAAACCGCCATCGCCGCAAGTCAAGGTTGCGCCGCCGTTTCTGGTCAGATGAAGTCCGCGCGAGGTCAGAACAGACGCAACTGGCTGCCGCGCTCCGGCCGGCGGAAATGAGCCGTGGAGAGCGGCTTGATGTTCCGGTTCAGGCCGTATTTTCGCGTGAACACATCAAACGTCTGCGCGATCTGCGCCACAAACGGCCCCTGCCCGCGGTGGCGATTGCGCGAAGCGTCGTACAGCTTCCCGCCGCGTGCCTGTCGCAGCAGCGATTCCACTTTGCGGGCACGGTCCGGGTGCACATTGCGCTGCAGCCAATCGAGGAAGAGATCCTTGATCTGATACGGCAATCGCAGCAACACCCACGCGGCACGCATCGCGCCCGCCTCCGCGACCGCTTCGAGAATTGCAGGCAGTTCGACGTCGGTCAGTCCCGGAATGATCGGCGCCACGTTCACGCTCACCGGCACCCCCGCTCTCGTCAGTTCACGAATCGCGCGGAGCCGACCGGCGGGCGACGATGCACGCGGTTCGAGCTTCTTCGCCAATTCCGCATCCAGCGTGACGAGTGTGATGGTGACGTGACCGATGTTGCGCTGGGCCATCTGTTGCCACAGATCGAGATCGCGCAGCACAAGCGCGCTCTTCGTCATCGTGGACGCCGGCTGGCCGCACTCCGCGAGCACTTCAAGGCATTGCCGCGCGATGCGCATGCTGTGCTCGATCGGCTGGTAGATGTCCGTGCTCGCCGACATCACAATCGGCTCGGGCTTCCAGCCTGGCGAAGCGAGTTCCTCGCGCAGCAGTTTCGCGGCGTCGGGCTTGGCGACGAGCTTGGTTTCAAAATCGAGCCCGCAACTGAAGCCGAGGTATTCGTGGTACTGGCGAGCGAAGCAATAGATGCAGCCATGCTCGCAGCCGCGGTATGGATTGATGGTCCAATCGAACGGAACGTCCGACGTTCGAGCGACGCGGTTGATGATGCGCTGCGTGCGATCGAAGTAGACCTTGCGTTCGACGCGCTGCAGCGAGCCGTCCTCGCGTTCGTGTTCAACGAGCTGGCGATCGAGTTCCTCGCCGAGCACGTGCAGGCGAACGCGCTCGAAGCGGTTGCCCGGGTTGATGCCGGCTCCCCGCCGATGCGCCGGCCCGTTCATCAACGCATCGCGGTACTCGAAATCATCCCCGGCCATGTGCGAACATTATCCTAACAAATCGCGCCCGTCAAGCGTTTTCGCTGGTATCCTTCAGCGATGGCGAAGATGCATCGATGTTCATGGGCGACGAGTCACCCGCTGCTCGAGCGTTATCACGATGAGGAATGGGGCGTGCCGGAGTTTGGCAGCCGGGCGCTGTGGGAGAAGCTCATGCTCGACGGCTTTCAGGCCGGCTTGTCATGGCTCACCATACTGAAAAAGCGCGATGCGTTCCGCGACGCGTTTGCCGGGTTCGAGCCGCAGCGCGTGGCGAAGTTCACCGAGCGCGATGTGCAGCGGCTGCTGAAGAACGATGGCATCGTGCGATCGCGCGCGAAGATTGAAGCCACGATTCGCGGCGCCCGCGCGTTTCTCGACATGCGCGAAGCCGGCGAGGACTTTGCGGAATTCTGCTGGGCGTTCGTGGACCACCAGCCGCTCGTGAACGAGACCGGCAAAGTCCCGGCCAAGACGCCGCTCTCCGCGGAAATTTCCAAGGCGCTCAAGTCACGCGGCTTCAGTTTCGTCGGCCCCACCATCGTCTACGCTTGGATGCAGGCCGTGGGCATGGTGAACGATCACGCGCCGGAGTGTTTCCGCCGGAAGCAGGTTCGGGCTTTGGCCAAACGCTAAGCCGCAAGCGGCCGGCACGCGCTACGCTTGTCGAGCACACACGCATTCCACATCAACGAAAGCGAGCATCACCATGACATCGACGACCACCACGACTGCTGTGCCGTCCCGCAATGTCAAGGCGACGTCGATCGCCGCATACGCTGCGCCGTCCGCAACAAGCCCGCTCGGGCCGCACACGATCATGCGGCGCGAGCCCACGCCGACCGACGTCGCCATCGACATCCTTTACTGCGGCGTGTGCCATTCCGATCTCCACATCGCCCGCAACGAATGGGGCGGCACGCAATACCCCTGCGTGCCCGGCCATGAAATTCTCGGCCGCGTGTCGAACGTCGGCAGCAAGGTGACGAAGTTCAAAGTCGGCGACATTGCGGCGGTCGGCTGCCTCGTCGATTCCTGCCGCACGTGCGCCTGCTGCAAGCGTGGGCTCGAGCAGTTCTGTCTCAACGCGCCGACGTTTACCTACAACAGCGAAGACAAGCACCTGGGCGGGATGACCTACGGCGGGTACTCCGAATCAATCGTGGTGGACGAAGCGTTCACGCTCAAGGTTCCCGCGAACCTCAACCCCGCGGCCGCCGCCCCGCTGCTGTGCGCCGGCATCACGACGTATTCACCGCTGCGCAACTGGAAGGTGAGCAAGGGCCAGAAGGTCGGCGTGGTCGGCTTGGGCGGGCTCGGGCACATGGGCGTGAAGTTCGCCCACGCCTTCGGCGCCCACACCGTGCTCTTCACCACCTCGCCGGAGAAAATCGCAGACGGCAAGCGGCTGGGGGCCGACGAGGTGATCATCTCGAAGAACGCCGACGAGATGGAGAAGCACAAGGGCAGCTTTGATTTCATCCTCGACACGGTGTCAGCGGATCACGATCTCAACGCCCTGCTCGGCATGCTCAAACTGGATGGCACGCTCGTGCTCGTGGGCGCGCCGCCCAACCCGCAGCAGATTTCAGCGATGAGCCTGCTCTTCCCGCGCAAGCAGCTTTCCGGCTCGCTCATCGGCGGCCTGCCGGAAACGCAGGAAATGCTCGACTTCTGCGGCAAGCACAACATCACCTGCGACATCGAGCTCATCGCCATGCGCGACATCAACACGGCGTACGAGCGCATGCTGAAAGGCGATGTAAAGTATCGTTTCGTGATCGACATGGCGACGATCAGGCAGTAAAACGCTGGACGCGGCCACCAGTCCGAAGCGCAAGGCAGGATCAACGCGTCTCGTTCGCGCTTCGGGCTGGTCGGCGGACATCTTGCAAGGGGTGTGATGGATGGCGAAGGCAAATCTCAAGACAAAGGCCACAAAAGTCAGCTTCGACGAGTTCCTCAAATCGCTTCCCAGCGATGAGCTGCGCGCGGATTGCAAAGCGCTTGCGGCGATGATGAGCGAGGTCACGAAGGCGAAACCCGTGATGTGGGGCCCATCCATCGTCGGCTTCGGCGACTGGCATTACGTGTACGACTCCGGGCGCGAGAATGACTGGTTCATAATGGGCTTCTCGCCGCGGAAGTCGAACATCACGCTGTATCTCTGCGCCGGCTTTGAGTTCACGAAGGATGATCTTGATGCCCTCGGCAAGCACGCCTGCGGCAAGGGTTGTCTCTACATCAAGCGGCTTGCGGATGTCGATCAGCGCGTGCTCAAGCGGCTGCTCAAGAACAGCGCCGCGTGCCTGAAGGAGATCGCCAAGGCGCCGACGGCCCAGGAAGGCGTGCGCCATCTTCGCAAGCAGAAAACCGCGAGGACGGCGAAAACCGCGAAGAAGAAAACCGCGGCGAAGAAGTGAATCGCACGTCGCGAGAAGCGTCAAATCCGAACGCTGCGGCGGCGGCCGTTACGATGCCCGCCATGGGCCTCGCGCTCGCGCACATCAGCAAGACCTTTCGCGGCGGCGTCAAAGCCGTGCGCGATGTGTCGCTTGAAATTGCGAGCGGCGAGCTGTTCGTCATCCTCGGCCCATCGGGTTGCGGCAAGACGACATTGCTCCGGCTGGTCGCTGGGCTGGAAAGGCCGTCCGCCGGCGATGTGCTCTTCGGCGGCCAGCGCATGACCCGTGCAGCGCCCGCGAAGCGCAACGTCGGCTTCGTGTTCCAGCAGCCGGTGCTGTATCCGCATCTCACCGTCAAGCAGAACCTTGCGTTCGTGCTCCGCAAGCGGCGTCTCACAGCGAGCGAGCGCGAGGAGCGCATCGAGCGTGCGGCGTGCATCTTCCACGTGAACACGCTGCTCGATCGAAAGCCCGGCCAGATCAGCGTGGGCGAACAGCAGCGAACGGCGCTGGCGCGTGCGGTGCTGCGCGAGCCGAGCGTGCTGCTCATGGATGAGCCGCTGACCGGATTGGACCCCGCGCTCCGGGCCGAAGTTCGCCGCGAAATTCGCTCCGCGCACGAGCGGCTGAAGCTGACCTCGATCTTCGTAACGCACGACCAGCAGGAAGCGTTTGCGCTGGCGGATCGTGTGGCGCTCATGCGCGATGGCGCGGTTGCGCAAGTCGGTACGCCGGAGGAGCTGTATCACCATCCCGCGAATGCGTTCGTGGCGACGTTCATCGGCTCGCCGGGCATGAATCTTGTTCTCGGCCGGGTGGAAGAAGCGAACGGCGAGCGCTGGTTCACCGCGGGCGAAGCCGTGCGCGTGCCGCTGCCGGCGACGTGTGGCGTGCGAGCTGGCGCCGTTGTGCTCGGCGTGCGGCCGGAGTCAATTCAGTTCGCATCGGACGAACGACCCTCCGCCACGCTGCTGTCGGTGGACATCGCGTTCGTGGAGCGGCTCGGCGACCACAGCGTGGCGCACGCAAAGTTGGGGGACGGCCAGTTGATCGCCATCAAGACCAATCGCGCTGACATCAAGCCGCATGGCGCCCTGCGCGTCGCGCTGCCGCACGACGCGCTCCATTTCTTCGAACCCGGGGACGACGGCAAGCGACTGGTTTGACGCTCAATACTTGAGCGGCCCGGGGTGCCAGAACAGCGCATCGGGATCGCGTCGCTCGCGCCGCCCGGTCTGCACTTCGACGGCATGCCCGGTGTAGTCCACGAGATAAAACAGCCCATCCGCGGCGCCGACGACCGCACGCTGGTTCTCCGAGATGACGATCGCGGGCGGCGTGATCTGATTGATGACCACCTGCCCCGCGTCCGCCGCACCCGGCAGCGCCGCCGCTTCTCGTTCGAGCCCGCCCTGCGTGCCGAGCAGGTATGCCGCGAACCCCAGCGCGCCCGCCCCGGCAATTCGCATCACCGATGCGCCGCTCCGATTCAGTTCAGTCTTCATGTTCCGCTCTCCGCGAAGGTGCAACAAAAGCGACACCAACCCCCGGAGCCATGCAGAGAGACAGCGCTCAGCGCAGCGGCATTCCTTGCAATGCAGAATTGTCGGTCGTCAATCAGAAATCCGCGTTCCGCGGCGTGCGCGGGTAGGGAATGACGTCGCGGATGTTTGTCATGCCCGTGGCGTATTGAATCGTTCGCTCGAAGCCGAGGCCGAAGCCGGCGTGCGGCACCGTGCCGAAGCGGCGGAGATCGCGATACCACCAGTATGCATCCTTGTTGAGGTGCATTTCCGCAAGTCGCGCGTCGAGCACATCAAGCCGCTCCTCGCGCTGGCTCCCGCCGATGATTTCGCCGATGCCGGGCGCGAGCACGTCCATCGCGGCGACAGTCTTGCCATCGTCGTTCACGCGCATGTAGAACGCCTTGATCTTCTTGGGATAGTTCATCACCACGACCGGTCGGCCGACGTGCTGCTCCGTGAGATAGCGCTCGTGCTCGCTCTGCAGATCAACGCCCCACGTCACGGGGAACTCGAACTTCACGCCCTTCGCCGTCGCCTGCTCAAGAATCTCGATTGCCTCGCTGTACTCCATGCGCTCGAAGCTCGCGCTGATGAACTTCTCGAGGCGGGTGATGCAATCCTTGTCGATGCGCTCCGCGAAAAACCTCATGTCGTCAGCGCGCTCGTTGAGCAACGCCGTGAAGATCGATTTCAAAAACGCCTCCGCGAGATCGGCATCCGCCTGCAGATCAGCGAACGCAATCTCCGGCTCGATCATCCAGAACTCCGCCAGGTGCCGCGACGTGTTGCTGTTCTCGGCTCGGAACGTCGGGCCGAACGTGTACACCTTGGAGAGCGCGAGGCAATACGCCTCCACGTTCAGCTGGCCGCTGACGGTGAGGAACGCTTCCCTGCCGAAGAAATCCTTGTCGAAATCCACGCGCGACCTGGCATCATCGCCGGCTGGCGCGTTGCCTGGCTTCATCGGCAAGTTGGCGAGATCGAGCGTCGAGACGCGGAACATCGCGCCCGCGCCCTCCGCATCGCTCGCCGTGATGATCGGCGTGTGCACCCACACGAAGCCGCGCTCATGGAAGAAACGGTGCACCGCCATCGCAAGACAATGCCGCACGCGCGCGATCGCGCCGAACGTGTTCGTACGCGGCCGAAGGTGCGCGACTTCGCGCAGGTATTCAAATGTGTGACGCTTGGCGGCGACGGGATACGAATCCGGATCTTCCACCCAGCCCACCACTTCGATCGACTCCGCGTGCATCTCAAGCGACTGGCCTTTGCCCTCGCTCTTGACGAGCTTGCCGGACACGATGACCGCGCAGCCGGTGGTGAGACGCAGCACGTCGGATTCGTAATTGGGCAGCGACGCCGGCGCGACAACTTGCAGCGCATCGAAGCACGAGCCGTCCGACACGTGAACGAACGACATGCCCGCCTTGGAATCGCGGCGGGTGCGCACCCAACCCCGCACTTCCACCTCGGCCCCCACCGCGTGCTCGCCCTTGAGCACCGAGTTCACCGACACCCACTTCGTCGCCACCTTGCTGCTTGCCGACATGCTGTCTCCTCAAATGACCAAGGCGGACGGTAGATCACCGCGGCCCGCCGGGCAATTCCCTTCGGGCTTGATCGCCTCCCGTCGCCCAGACAGCGATCGGCGATTGGGCGCAGCGAACCTGAAACGAGGGTGGGAGGCTTTGGGCATTGGGCCGTGCGTTCGAGGGGGAAGGCATAAGGCATAACGCATAAGGCAAGAGGCGAAAGTGAGGAGGAGCACCGGCCGGCTTGCGGGCAGGTTGGCGGTGGTTGCCAATTTGGCAGGCATGAGGGAATCGCCGATGCCGCGTGTCAGCCAGTGGGCCTCGATGCCGGCGTCGCATCGGTCATAAACCCTTGTGGCGCACGGACTTACGGCATTTCTGTCCCCTTCACGCCGCACCCGCTCCGGCACGCCTCTTGCCTCTCTGAAGCGCCGAGGATGTGCCTGCGCCATGGTTCAAACGCCCTCCAACCCGTGTGAATCCGACTGTTCGCCGAAGCACCGGCTGACGCTGCTGCTCTCGCGCGATGAGCGGCTGAACACGGACCGGGCGGCAATTGACCAGCTTCACATCCTCGTCGGCCCGCTGGGCATCCGCTCCATCGTCGTGTCCACCGGCGAAGAGGCGGCCCACGTGATCGGCCGAGAACCGATTCACATGGCGTTCGTCGATCTCGCCATGCCGCTCGCGCGTCACAACGCAGGCCAGGCAGGCGGATCGCGCGTGCTGCAACTGCTCCGCCGACTGGATCAACCCCCGCCGACCGTGGTGCTGCGTCCGCCGCATGGCCCCAGCCGTGATCAGTCGCGTTTGCTTGGCGACGCGCTGCGCGAAGGGGCGTTCGCTGTGATCGATCGCCCGCTGCGCATCGAAACGATGCTCGAAGTGATGCGCCGCATCATCCGTCGTCATTACCGAGACCACTGGCCCGCCGCATAGTCATGCTCGCGACATGAGCGAGCGGCAATGGCCACCCTCTTTCAATCGCACGTTCAATTTCGTCAACCCGTTTCGTCCAGGAGAAGCATGCAATGGCAACGAAGGTTCGACCGCTCGGCGACAAGATTCTTGTGAAGCGCGCCGAGGCGCAGACCAAGACCGAATCCGGCATCTACCTCCCCGAGTCCGCCAAGGACAAGCCCAAGGAAGGCAAGGTCATCGCGCTCGGCGACGGCATCCTCAACAAGGAAACCGGCAAGTACATCCCCTTCACCGTCAAGAAGGGCGATCGCGTCATCTTCACCTCCTACGCCGGCACCGAAATCAAACTCGACGGCGAAGAACTCCTCATCATGACCGAGGACGACATCCTCGGCGTCATCGAGTAATTGCAACAAGCAACAGAAATCGCGGAGGCGAAGAGGCAGAAGGCAAAAGGCAAAAGGCGAATGCTCTTTCCGACTTGTTGACTTTTCGCCCCACCCGATTTCGCAACACTGAAATCACTCATCCCCGAGATAAAGGAAGCTACGAACAATGGCCGCAAAACAGATTGCCTATGACAACGACGCCCGCGAACGGATTCTTCGCGGCATTCAGAAGCTCGCGCGTGCCGTCAAGGTCACGCTTGGACCCACCGGCCGCGTCGTCATCCTCGAAAAGTCCTTCGGCTCCCCCACCGTCACCAAGGACGGCGTGACCGTCGCCAAGGAAATCGAGCTTGATGATCCGTATGAGAACATGGGCGCGCAGATGGTGAAGGAAGTCGCGCAAAAGGCGTCGAAGGACGCAGGCGACGGCACCACCACCGCCACCGTCTACGCCGAGGCCATCTTCAGCGAAGGCCTGCGCAACATCACCGCCGGCGCCAACGCCACGCAGGTCAAGCGCGGCATCGAGAAGGCCGTCGAGACCGTCGTCGATGAGCTCAAGAAGCTCTCGCGCAAGATCTCCTCGTCCACCGAAATCGCGCAAGTCGGCACCTGCGCCGCCAACCAGGACAAGGAAATCGGCGAGATCATCGCCAAGGCGATGGACAAGGTCGGCAAGGACGGCGTGATCACCGTCGAAGAAGGCAAGAGCCTCACGACCGAAGTCGAACTCCTCGAAGGCATGCAGTTCGACAAGGGCTACCTCTCGCCGCACTTCGTCACCGATCCGGCTGAAATGGTGTGCGAGCTCGAGGACGCCTATGTGCTGATCCACGAGAAGAAGATCACCAGCGCGAAGGACCTGCTGCCGATCCTCGGCAAGATTGCGGAGTCCGGCAAGGCGCTGCTCATCATCGCCGAGGACATCGAAGGCGAAGCGCTCGCGACGCTCGTCGTGAACAAGCTCCGCGGCGTGCTCAAGGTGTGCGCCGTGAAAGCTCCCGGCTTCGGCGATCGCCGCAAGGAAATGCTGCAGGACATCGCCATCCTCACCGGCGGCAAGCCCATCATGGAAGAGCTCGGCATCACGCTCGAGAACATCTCGCTCGCTGACCTCGGCCGGTGCAAGAAGATCACCATCGACAAGGACAACACCACCCTCGTCGAAGGCGCCGGCAAGACCAGCGACATCAAGGGCCGCATCGAGCAGATCAAGGCCCAGATCGAGAACTCAACCAGCGAGTACGACACCGAGAAGCTGCAGGAGCGTCTTGCGAAGCTCTCCGGCGGCGTGGCGCAGATCAACGTCGGCGCTGCGACCGAAAGCGAAATGAAGGAGAAGAAGGCCCGCGTCGAGGATGCGCTGCACGCGTGCCGCGCTGCCGTGGAAGAAGGCATCCTGCCCGGCGGCGGCACCGCGGTGCTCCGCGCTCGCAAGGCCCTCGACTCGCTCCGCAAGAAGGCGACCGACGACGAGAAACTCGGCGTCGACATCGTCTGGCGTGCGCTCGCGGCGCCGGTGAAGCAGATCGCGGAGAACACCGGCCTCGACGGCTCGATCGTCGCGCAGAAGGTCGAGGAAGCCAGCGATCCCAACTTCGGCTTCAACGCCGTGACGCAGGAATACGGCGACCTCGTGAAGCAAGGCGTCATCGTGCCGACGAAGGTCGAGCGCGTCGCCCTGCAGAACGCGTCATCCATCTCCGGCCTGCTCCTCACCACGGACTGCGCGATCGTTGAGGTGAAGGAAAAGAAGAAGGCCCCCGCCGCCGCCGGCGCGGGCATGGATGATTACGACTATTGATCAGACAACGTTGAACAACGCACCCGGACGCCGAAAGGCGTCCGGGTGTTTTTTTGCGACATTGAGTGCGGGTCGCGCTTGCTGGGCGCTGTCCCACACCGCGGACGGTGTGGGCTTTGGGGCGAGCGCGAAACCGCGGTTGCTGTGGGCAGATTTCGCCGAATTTGCCAATGCCTGCGGAAAGCCCACACCGTCTGCGGTGTGGGACTCTTGGCGCACGACCACCCTCACCATATTTTTGCCCAAATGACCGCGCCGTGGCACGACTGGTACCACTGCAACGGCAACACCTACGGCACGTGGTTACGCGGCGATCCTCGTGGATGGCGCGCTCGTCATCATCGCGAGCATGTTGAAGGCGATTACACGTCGCCGCCCACGTCAGACGAATCGCCGAAGTGGAGACAATCAAAATCGCTCATGATCGCGCCGCCCGTCGTGTTGACCGCGGAGCAGATCCAGGTCGCGGGGCCGGCAATGGTCCAGCGGCTCCTTGATGCGAACATTGAACTGCTGTCGCTGGCGCTGGATGACCATCATTACCACCTCGTGGCGCGCTTCCCGGATCACAATCCGAGACATTTCATCGGCCTGGCGAAGCTGAAAGCAACGGCGCAACTGAAAGTACGCTGTGGCCTTTCGGCTCCAATCTGGGCCAAGCGATGTCTCTGTCGGCCGATCACATCGCGTGCGCATCAGGTGCGCAGCGTGCAATATGACGCGGCCCACGCAGCTCGCGGCGCGTATGTCTGGACGTTTCGTGATCCGACGCCGAGGTAGGTTCGTCCCACACCGCGGACGGTGTGGGCTTTGAGCGCTGCAGCCCTTCAATCCGCACTCGGCAGCGCCACCGCGCCGGCGACACCTGCCGCCGCGAGGCCCCACATCACGAGGAGTGAGCTGACGAACATCGGATAGATGCACATCGCGAGGCCGATGAGGATGCACTTGGGCTCCGGCCGCTTCTTGCCGTAGATGAACATGCCGAGGCCGACGGTGGAGATCGCCATGCCGGAGAAGAGCTGCGCGGGGTCGAGGTCGAACATGGGCCACCTCCGTCTCTGGCATATCGGCATGCCAAACCGGCATGATTTGCGGCGTTTTCGGGGCGTGGCCACTTCCGCCGCAGGCACGCCAATTGCATCACGTGGCTGAACCGGGGTGCACCACGCTGCGTCCTAGAATCAGGTCCAAGGAATCCTGCCATGCCGCTTCGTATTGGTCTTCTCGCCTATCCCCTCTTCATCCTGGTGCTGGTGTTCGGCAAGAGCGCCGGCACCGTGCAGAAGTTTGTCAAAGCTGGCGCGACCGCGCCAGAGACCGCGCGCAAGCCGGCGAGCGTGGGCGTCAAGGATGTGTACTTCGTGCAGCGAGCCGAGAAGCGCGGCGCGCTCATTCACACCGGCGACGGCCGCTACTACGTCAACGTGCCCCGCTTGCTTCGTGTGCGCAAATGGACGCGCATCGCCGCCGTCGGCGCGACTGTCGTCTTCGCCGGCCTCCTCATCCTCGCCTGGCACCCCTGGGTGCACTAGAACATCGCCGCAGCCAATGTGTCGATTGTTGAGCTGATTAGCGCGGCTGGTGGTTCCGTCCCATGGCGTGCACGCCATGGGCCTTGGGAATGTGTTGCGATGCTGGAATGACTGGTACCACTGCAGCGGCACGACGTATGGCACGTGGTTACGAGGCGATCCGCGATGTTAGCGCACCCGCCATCACCGCGAGCACGTTGATGGCGATTACAAATCCCGCCGAGAAGAAAACTTCGCGCCACAGTTTCCCGCCTCACGCTGTGCACGCCGTGGGCTTTGGGTGGCAAAATCGATGCGCCCGATTTCTTTGTGCCCCCAAACGATCAGCGCTCGCCCTTTGGTGGAAGAGGACGAGCGCCGAACATGTTGCAGCGGCCGGATGGTTTGGAGGAAGACCGACGGGGTGTGTGGGTGCTGATGTGTCCGCCGGTTTCCTCTCGCTGTGGGTTCAGGAAGCGCGGTGCGAACGCGTCATCGGGAAGCGACTTCTTCGCCCGTGAGCTCTTTGCGAATCCGCGCGATGATTTCCTTGCCGAGCGACGTGTCGCCGAACGTGCCGACCTGCACGGAGACGTCGGTCACATCCTTGCCAGCGCTCGTCAGCTCAACTTCAATTTCCTTGCCGTCCGCCAGATATCCCTTGGCCCAGCCTTCGGACACGCCGGCGTCAGACGACACGTTCTGCATGTTCATGTCTTCGAGCACCTCGGCGGCGACTTTCGTCGTCTCTTCAAGCGTCGCCGGCACGGTTGTGTATTGCACGACGCCTGTCGTCTTCACGCCGGGCTGGCCGGTCTGACATCCAATCGTCACAAGCGGAAGGGCGAGCGCGCCGGTCAATGCGAGCACGCTCCAAAGTGATTTGCGCATGGCTGGATACTCCTTGTATTTCGTCGGTGTAAACCCATCACGAACGTACGGTGTTTCGCAGCGATTGACCTGAAAACGCGCTCATGCGCGCACTCAATTTTGAGTGATCGAAAACGAACATGCGCGCCGCGTATCTCATTGCGATCTGCGGGCGCGCGTGTGAAATTTTCTTCGCGTTTATTTCGCGCTCGACTTCAGCTCGTGTGCTTGCGCAGGAAGGCGACCGTGTCGCGCCACGCGTCTTTCGCCGCCTTGGCATTGGCGCCGCCGCGGCCGTTCTGCTGGCGAAGGAATCCGTGGCCGGCGCCGTCGTACACGTGCGCTGCGAATTCCTTCTTGAGCTTCGTCATGTGTTCCTTCGTCGCTTCCACCGTGGAGGTGACGCGCGAATCGTCTTCGCCGTAAAACCCCATCACCGGGCAGGCGATCTTCTCCAGTTCGCTCGCTTCCCTGGGCGCCGTGCCGTAGTACACCACGGCGGCGTCAAGCTCCGGCTGCTGCGTGGCGTATTGGAAGCTGGCGCTGCCGCCCCAGCAGAAGCCGATGCACGCGGACTTCCCCGACGCCGATGGAAGCGCGAGGGCGTACTGCCGCGCTGCGTTCAAGCGCTTCGCGGTGTCTTCGGGCGAAAGTTTGCGAATCACATCGCGCGCCTGTTCGCCAAGCGACTCCGTGCCGCCGCCGTCCGGTCCCATGCCCGACAGCAGATCCGGGGCCACGGCGATGAACCCGTCCGCCGCGAGCTGATCGGTCACGCTGCGCACCCAATCCGTCATGCCGAAGATTTCGTGAATCACGATCACCACCGGCGCTTTGTCGCTGCGCTCGGGATACACGACCCACGTGTGCAGCTTCGTCTCTTCGCCCGGGATGTCGATGTCCACCCACTCGCCATGTCGCGGCGATTTTGCCAGCGCGTCCTTCGCGCCCTGTTCGCCCGGCGGAATCGTCTCGCCGGCGTTCTCTTTCGCGGCGTCGTCGGCCATCGGTGAGAGCGCGAGCGCCGCGGCGGCGACCACTGTCCACATTGATGTCAGGATGTTGGTGTGCGAGATCATGTTCGATTCCTATGCCGACCGGCACATGCTGACAAGCGCGGCGGGCACGAACGGGCTAGGATGAAGAAATGCTGTATCGCCTTCTGCGCATCGTGAACCGCGTGTACCCATTCGTCATGCTGTGGACGTACGTTGCGCTGTTCGTGCTGGCCCTGCCGTTCATGTTCATCTTCCCGCCGCTGTCGCTCTTTCTCGTCATCTTCGCGGCATTGAGCGTGCCGATCGTCTTCCTCGGGCGGACCATCATGATGGCCCCGCAGAAGCTGCTTGCGAGACATAAGCTCTCCAAGGGCGTCTGCCCCCGCTGCGGCGAGTTCGTGGTCGGCTCCGATCTCGCGATCGATTCACGCTGGCATTGCGTCTCGTGCGGCACGCTGTATTCGGAATCCGGCGAGGAGATCGACAGGCTGGGCGCTGCGGATGTAAGCGAACTCGAGCGCAAGGCGCGTTTCGCGCTGTGAGCGCCGTCACGCCGCCCCGGTGCGCTTCTTCTTGCGGCTCTCGCGCTCGGCCCGCCGTTTGGCGATCACGCGGGCCATGTGGCGAAGGATCACCTTGTCCTTGATGCGGTCCGGCAGCGGGCGAAGGAAAAACCTTGCCAGCTGCGCATCGCGGCCCACGACGTATCGCGCCTTCGGCTTCGCCACCGAAAGCGCCTTGCACACCACATTGCTCACAAGTTGCGGGCTCGCGCCGTGCTCACCCGTGTTCTTGGCGATGGCGCGAAACGCCAGCATGCGCTCGGCATAAATGTCGAGCGCTTCACGCGACATTTTGAGCATGCGCTGATCGCCGGCGATGATGGCCTTTTCCCAGATCGGCGTGGCGATCGAACCGGGCTCGATGATCACCACTTTCACGCCGCTGCCGCGCATCTCCATGCGCAGCGCGTCCGAGAGCGCTTCGAGCGCAAACTTGGACGACGAGTACGGCCCGATGAACGGCGCCGTGAACCGACCGGTGATCGAACTGATATTGATGATTCTTCCGCGCGCGGCCCGAAGCAGCGGCGCGAACGCCTGCGTCACCGCGATGTGGCCGAACACGTTCACCTCGAACTGCATGCGGAGATCGTCGAGCGGCAGAAACTCCAGCGGCCCGCTCACCACGAGGCCCGCATTGTTGATGAGCCCGACGAGCGGCATGTCGCCCAGCGCGGCGCGAATTTCCTTGACCGCCGCGTCGATGGAATCCTGGCGGGTGATGTCGATGATCACGGGGTGAAGGGCGGGCGAGGCCATCTCCGCCATGACGGCAAGATTGTGCTCATCGCGCACGCCGGCGAACACGTGATAGCCCCGCTTGAGCAGCTCTGCTACGCACGCCTTGCCGATGCCCGTGGACCCGCCGGTGATGAGGACCGCGCCGCGACTGGCGCGTGAGGGCGAAGCGGGTTGCGGCGAGCCGTCCGTGGTCATGGCCACCAAGGTAGCGAAACTTGCGTGCACACGTGACGGGCGGCGGCAAATCGGCGAGAATGAAAGCGGACGCGGAAACCGCTCCGGCGCTTCTCCAAATCGTAGTGGGAGGTTTTGACGCCATGATCGCAACGCTTGTCACCATCGGCGTGCTCATCGTGCTCGCCGTCGTCGTCATCGTGATGTACAACGACCTCGCGCGGAAGAAGGTCGCCGCCGAGAACGCATGGTCGGACATCGACGTGCAACTCAAGCGTCGCCACGACCTCATCCCCAACCTCGTCAACACCGTGAAGGGCTACGCCGCACACGAAAAGGGCACGCTCGAGGCGGTCATCCAGGCGCGGAACCAGGCGGTGTCGGCCAAGGGCGTGGAAGCGCAGGCCGGCGCGGAGAACGTGCTCACCCAGGCGCTCGGCAGGCTGTTCGCGCTCGCCGAGGCGTATCCTGATCTCAAGGCGAATCAGAACTTCGCGCAGCTGCAGGAAGAGCTGACGAGCACGGAGAACAAGATCGGCTTCGCGCGCCAGCATTACAACAGCAGCGCGGCCCAGCTCAACGAAGCGCTTGCCGTCTTTCCCAAGAACATCATCGGCGGCATGTTCGGCTTCAAGCCGCGTGCGTACTTCGGAGTCGATGATCCATCGCACCGCAACGCGCCCGTCGTGCAGTTCTGACTTGGACAACCACCTTGGCGGGAGTGATCCACGACGAACAGCCGGCCGTCCGCGCCTATCCGCGGCACGTCACGTTTCGCGACCTCATTCGCAGCAACAAGCGCAAGAGCGCCATGCTCATTACGCTGATGATGCTGCTGGCGGTCGTGATCGGCGCGGCGATCGCAGCCGGTTTCGCGGCGTACGGCGGAGCGGACACGGATGCGCTCGTTCCCGCGCTGGCGCTCGGCGGCATCGGGGCCGGCGTGCTGGGCGGCGGCGCGTCGCTGTGGAGTTACTTCGGCGGCGCGAGCGCCATCCTCAACATGAGCGGGGCCGCCGAACTGCCGCGCGAAGCCGATCCGCAATTGCACAACGTGGTCGAAGAACTTGCAATCGCCGCCGGCGTGCCCAAGCCGAAGATTTATCTCATTGACAGCCCCGCGCTCAACGCCTTCGCCACCGGCCGCGATCCCGCCCACGGCGCTGTCGCCATCACGCGCGGCCTGCGCGAGCAATTGTCGCGCGATGAACTGGCGGGCGTCATGGCCCACGAAATGAGCCACATCCGTCACTACGACATCCGCTTTGCGATGCTCATGGCGACGATGGTCGGCCTCATCGTGCTGATGAGCGAAATGTTCTGGCGATCGCTGCGGCACGCGCGCTTCAGCGGCGGGTCAAGGCGGAGCGGGAAAGGCGGCGGGAACCCGGTGATGATTGTCGTCATCGTGATCGCGCTGCTGCTCGCGCTCATCGCCCCGCTGCTCGCATCGATCATTCGGTTCGCCATGAGCCGGCAGCGCGAATATCTCGCCGACGCCGGGGCCGTGGAACTGACGCGATATCCGCAGGGCCTCATCGGCGCGCTTGAGAAGCTGGGCGGCAGCCAAATCCCGCTCGACACCGCGAACAAGGCCACCGCGCACCTGTTCATCGTCAACCCGCTCAAGAGCGCCATGCGTGAAGGCGGGCAGGAACGTTCCAGCATGTTTCAGACGCATCCGCCGCTGCACGATCGCATCCAGCGGCTGAAAGCGCTCATTCGGGAGTGGTGACGCGCGATGCCTGCACCGATGATCTTTCTCGCGGTGATCGGGTTTGTGGTCGTGGGCTTCGCTGCCTACGCCGCGTGGCTGGGGCAGAAGAAGCGCCGGGAAGAACTTGCGGCGCTCGCGCGGGAGCTCGGTTGGTCGTTTGATCCCGGCCACGATACGTATCACGACGAGAAGTTCGCGCAGTTCGAAATCTTCCGTCGCGGCCACAGCCGGGCCGCGTACAACACGCTTGAAGGAAGCATGCGATTGCTGGACACGATGTGCCCGGTGCGCATGGGCGACTTCACGTACAAAGTCACCTCGGGGTCGGGGAAGATCCGGCGCACCACGACATACCGCTTCAGTTACGTGATCGTCGACCACCCGTTTCGCAACGTGCCCGAGCTGTTGATCCGGCCGGAGGGCGTCTTCGACAAGCTCGCCGGCGCTCACGGTGGCGCCAGCAGAGAATTCGTCGCTTGCGCTGTGGATTGGTGTCGGGCGCGCCGCGGTCGCTACCATGCTCCTCATGGCACGGAAGCGCATCATCTCGGCCCAGGTGCAATCGCAGGATGATGAAGCGGCGGCGCTCAAGCTTCGCCCGCACGCGCTTTCGGAGTTCATTGGCCAGCGCGAACTGATCGAAAAACTCTCGATCGCGCTCGAAGCGGCGAAGCAGCGCGGCGAGCCGATGGAGCACGTGCTGCTGCATGGCCCGCCGGGGCTCGGCAAGACGACGCTCGCGCACGTCATTGCATCTGAAATGGGATCGCAGGTGCTCGTGACATCCGGGCCGGCGCTCACGAAGGGCGCCGATCTCATCGGCACGCTGACGAAAATGCAGCCGCGCGATGTGCTGTTCATCGATGAGATCCACCGCATGCCGGCCACGGTCGAAGAGTTCCTCTACCGCGCGATGGAAGAGTTCCGCATCGATTTCAAACTGGATACCGGCTTGACCGGGCGCGTGCTCACGTACCAGCTCAAGCCGTTCACGCTCGTGGGCGCGACGACGCGGGCGGGCAATCTTTCCAAGCCGCTGCGCGACCGCTTCGGGCTGGTGAATCACCTGCGGTTTTACGAACTCGATGAGCTGGCGACGATTCTTGAACGCGGCGCAGCCAGGCTCGGCATGCAGACCGTACCGACGGAAGCCGTGGACGCGATTGCGCGGCGCAGTCGCGGCACGCCGCGCGTGGCGCTGCGCTTGCTGCGGCGGGTGCGTGACTTCGCGCAGGTGCGCGCGGCCGGCAAACTCGATGCGGCCATCGTTGACGATGCGCTGCGGCTGGAAGGCATCGATGACCTCGGGCTGGACGAGCTTGACCGCACATACCTCCGCACGATCCTCGAGACATACGACGGCGGGCCGGTCGGCTTGGAGGCGGTGTCGGCATCGATGGGGGAAGACTCCGGCACGCTCGAGGACGTGGTTGAGCCGTACCTGCTGCAGATCGGCTTTCTGGCCCGGACGCGGCTGGGGCGTCAGCTCACGGAGCAGGCGCTGCGATATCTGGGCGTGCCGGTGGATGGCAGCGGCCGTCGAAAGGGTCGGAGCGGCCGGCCGGCGGGACTGGAAAGCGGCGAAGCGGGGTCGCCCTTGTTCAGCCAGTAACCGGCGTGCGGGCGTCGAGGAGCTCTCCCCCCGCGGCAAAAGCCGGATTTCATGGTCAAGTGAGGCCGGCGAAGGCCAAGAAACCTTGTAGTGTTTCGCACGAAAGCGGTTGCACCCGGCTGGCCGCGCGTTTACACTTTCTTGTGGTCAACACGGGCTTGGCACACGACGGGGCCTTGTCCGTGACACGTCTTGCAGGCCTCGACCAACATTTCTTGAGCCTGCTCTAACCGCTTGCGGAAAACGCGTTCCGCGGGCCGAGGTGAGAGTGACTATCTAGTCGGTGTACAGGGCTAGAGAGTGCTCATCGAGGCGCGCCCACCGCAGAACGGCCGCGGCAAGGAAAGAAGGGTCATCACCCATGAATCGAACTCGCAAGGGCTTCACGGTGATCGAACTGCTGGTCGTAATTTCGATCATCGCGTTGCTCGTCGGCATCCTCCTGCCGGCAATCGGAAAGGCGCGTGACACCGCCCGTGTCACAATCTCGCAGAACAATCTGCGCCAGATCTCAACATCAACCAACCTCTACGCCAGCGAATGGAACGACCGGCAGTGGTCGAACGCGCCGGACAACCTCGCCGCGTGGGGCAGCCTTGCCGGGTATATGGCAGCCAACCCCGGCACCGGCGACCAGGATCCCTCACTGCCGTTCCTCATTCTCGGCTGGGCCGATGGCGCCATCTGGGTCTATACCGGCCTCAATGAGCCGATTGACTTCGGCACCGGCTTCGGCACTTTCCGCGTGCCCAACGCGAAGCCCTTGAGCCAGTACGTCAACGGCCAGTTCTATGACTGGACCTACTTCGCGCCGAAGGATCGCGTCGTGACGGACCTCGTCGGTCAGTTGCTCGACAATCCCGGTGAATATGACCTCGTCGACAACGCTGGCACGGAAGAGTGGTGGTCGAGCTACTGCCTCTCCCCCGCGGCCATGTTCAATCCTGACGTGATGTCCGCGAAGAACGCCACGGTCGACGTGTGGTCCATGCCCGCAGCGTTCCGTTGCCCCACCATGGGCGCCGCGAAGTTTGCTGACCTCAAGACCCACATCATCGAGCACCACTGGCTGCAGAACACCCGTCCGGCCCAGTGCAACCCGGCGTTCCCGAACGGCACCTACAACGGATGCGAGCCGTACTACTTCAACGGCGGCCATGAATCCGTCCCGATGTGCGCGTTCTACGACGGCCACGTGCAGGCGCTTGGCGTTCAGTCGGCGTTCGTTGCTGACCGCCGCGTCAACCAGATGAACCAGGGTTCACCGCTGCCGCAAAAGGGTCTCTGGCACCGCGGCGCCATGGGTCCCAACGGCTACTTCATGAGCCAGAGCCAGTGGTTCAACTTCCTGGCCCAGACCAGCTTCCACATCCTGACGACCGACGGCATCTACGGCCGCGATCACCTGGGCGGCACGTAATCCCGCCCTGCAAACTTGCATTCAACAACGCTGCGCTTCGGCGCAGCGTTTTTTTTTGCGCCGCGCGCTCGCCCGGCAGCCGCGCATGAAATTGAAAATCGCTGCATCCGGCCCGCCGCCTGCTGGTATCCACTTGGTGACGCAGGTATGCATCAATGGGCGAGCATTGCTGCGTCGGCAGGCCATTGACACGTCTCGGGCCTGCATGTTCTTCGGCTGTCCCTGTTGAATCGACGGCGATGCTCCCCAGGCACTGCCGCATGTCGTTCGCAAGCAGCCGAGGCTCCGATCGCACGATCGTCGCCCACGATGGGTCGCGCATACCCCCCGCGCGGAGAAAGGACGGACTGATGAGCAGGCTACGACCAAGGACCGGCTTCACGGTGATCGAACTGCTGGTCGTGATTTCGATCATCGCGCTGCTGGTCGGCATCCTCCTGCCGGCTATCGGCAAGGCGCGTGACACCGCACGTGTCACCATCTCGCAGAACAACCTGCGGCAAATCTCAACGTCAACGAACCTCTACGCCAGCGAATGGAACGATCGCCAGTTCTCCAACGCGCCAGACAACCTCGCCGCGTGGGGAAGCCTGCAAGGCTACGTCACCGCGAACCCGGGGAGCGGCACGCAGGATCCTGCCCTCCCGCAGCTCTTCCTCGGTTGGGCCGACGGCGCCATCTGGGGCTACTCGGGACTCAATCAGCCCATCGACTTCAGCAACGGATTCGGGTTCTTCCGCGTGCCGAACTGCAAGGCGTTGAGCCAGTATGTCAACGGCCAGTTCTACGACTGGACGTATTACGCGCCGAAGGACCGCGTGGTCACCGATCTCGTCCAGAATCTGACCGACAACCCGGGCGAATACGACCTTGTTGACACGGCCGGCCAGGAAGAGTGGTGGTCCAGCTACTGCCTCTCCCCCGCGGCGCTCTTCAACCCCGATGTGATGTCGGCGAAGACGGCGACCGTCAACGTGTGGTCCATGCCTGCCGCGTTCCGTTGCCCCACCATGGGCTCGGCGAAGTTCGCTGACCTCAAGACGCACATCATCGAGCACCACTGGCTGCAGAACGCGCGGCCCGCGCAGTGCAACCCCGCGTTCCCGAACGGCACGTACAACGGATGCGAGCCCTACTACTTCAACGGCGGCAATGAATCCGTGCCGATGTGCGCGTTCTACGACGGGCACGTGCAGGGCCTCGGCGTGCAGTCGGCCTTCGTCGCTGACCGACGCGTCAACCAGATGAACCAAGGTTCGCCGCTGGCGCAAAAAGGTCTCTGGCACCGCGGCGCCATGGGGCCCAACGGCTACTTCATGAATCAGAGCCAGTGGTTCAACTTCCTGGCCCAGACCAGCTTCCACGTGCTCACAACGGACGGCATTTTCGGCCGCGATCACTTGGGCGGTACGTGAATCCTTGAAACCTTCCCACAGCCCGCGGGCTGCTGATTACATACCCCCAATGGAGACGCTGCGCCACGGCGCAGCGTCTCTTTTTTCGCCCAGCCGGTCGGCGGTCGCTTCGTGCATCGCGTCACAATCAATTTCTGTCGCTGCGTGCATCCGCCGGCGCCCGTTGTGCTAACATTCCTTCAAGCGGGGCATGCGGCAGTGGGCCGCGATGCAGCCCGCTCGCAGGCATCGGGTGACATTTCTTCCGCCTGCGTCATTGGGTCGGCGTCGTTCAGCGGACTTTGAGCGCCTCGCGCGAGGTTCGCCATGTCTTTTTGACGCGCGACTCGGTAAATCGCCAGCACGCGACGTGTCTGGCGAACAATCCGCGCCCGCACTCTGCGCGGAGAAAGGAGTGGTCTCATGACCACCACACTTCTGCGAAAGCGCGCTCGCGCTTTCACCGTGATCGAGCTGCTCGTTGTCATCTCGATCATCGCGCTGCTTGTCGGCATCCTGCTGCCGGCGATCGGCAAGGCCCGTGACACCGCGCGTGTCACCATCTCCCAGAACAACCTGCGCCAGATTTCAACCTCCACCACGCTGTACGCCGCCGAGTGGAACGACCGCCAATGGTCGATGGCGCCGGACAACCTCGCGGCCTGGGGGAGCCTGCAGGGCTACATCGATCACAACCCCGGCACGAGCAACCAGGACCCCGCGCTGCCCTTCCTCATTCTTGGATGGGCCGACGGCGCCATCTGGGTCTACGAGGGCCTCAATGAGCCGATCAACTTCAACACGGGCTTCGGCTTCTTCCGCGTGCCCAACGCGAAGCAGTTGAGCCAGTACATCAACGGTCAGTTTTACGACTGGACGTACTTCGCGCCGAAAGATCGCGTGGTGACGGACCTCGTCGCGCAACTGATCGACAACCCGGGCGAGTACGACCTCATCGACACCGCCGGCGAGGAAGAGTGGTGGTCCAGCTACTGCCTCTCCCCCGCGGCGCTGCTCAACCCGGATGTGATGTCAGCGAAGCGCGCGAACGCGGACCCGTGGTCGCTGCCCGCAGGGTTCCGCTGCCCGCCGATGGGCGCCGCGAAATATGCGGAGCTCAAGACGCACATCATCGAGCATCACTGGCTGCAGAACACGCGGCCGGCCCAATGCAACCCGGCGTTCCCGAACGGCACCTACAACGGATGCGAGCCGTATTACTTCAACGGCGGCCACGAGTCCGTGCCAATGTGCGCGTTCTATGACGGCCACGTGCAAGGGCTCGGCGTGCAGTCCGCGTTCGTCGCTGATCGCCGCGTCAAGCAGATGGGATCGGGGCTTGCCGAACCGGGCCTCTGGCACCGCGGCGCCATGGGACCGGGCGGCTATTTCATGAATCAGAGCCAGTGGTTCAACTTCCTGGCCCAGACCAGCTTCCACATCCTCACGACCGACGGCATCTACGGCCGCGACCACCTGGGCGGCACGTAACGCCGGGACACAACGCCCGCTTCGCTGCTCGAAATCACCTGAATTCAGCCGCGAACCGGCAAGGGCCCTTCCGGGACCGTGGAGACATCCACATACCCGTCACCCAGCGCTGCGCCGCCTCGGCGCAGCGTTTTTTCATCGCTCGCGGAATCGGCCAGCGGCGCATACGATGAGCGTGCAGCTTCGAGCGATGGCGTGCCGGGGCTGCGGCTGTCTGCGGACGTTTGACCAAGGAGGAACGGATGCCACGGTCGGCTGAACATGCCACGCGCGCTGTCGCGCCCGTCTTTACCAATGTGCTCGACATGATCGGCAACACGCCGTTGCTCGAGCTCACCCATATCGACACCGGACCCTGCCAGCTGTTCGTCAAATTCGAATCGCTCAACCCCGGCAACTCGATCAAAGACCGCATCGCGCTCTACATGATCAACCAGGCCGAGCGCGATGGCCTGCTCAAGCCCGGCGGCCGCATCATCGAAGCCACCGCAGGCAACACCGGCATCGCGCTCGCCGTCGTCGCGGCGCAGCGCGGCTACAAGCTCACCGTCGTCGTCCCCGACAAGATGAGCCCCGAGAAAATTTCGCATCTGCGAGCGCTCGGCGCCGAAGTCATTCTCACGCGCACCGACGTCACCAAGGGCCACCCCGAGTACTACGCCGACATGGCCCAGCGCATCGCGCGCGAGAACCCCGACGTCTTCTACACCAACCAGTTCGAGAACGAAGCGAACGTCCGCGCCCATTACGAGACCACCGGGCCGGAAATCTGGGAGCAGACGGAAGGCAAGATTGACGCCTTCGTGGCGGGCGTCGGTTCCGGCGGCACCATCACCGGCGCGGGTCGCTATCTCCGCGAGCAGAATCCGGACATTGAGGTCATCGTCGCGGACCCGGCGGGCTCCGTCATTGCGCCGCTCGTCAACGAAGGAAAAAAGGTCGAAGCCGGCTCGTGGCTCGTTGAAGGCGTGGGCGAGGATTTCGTGCCGATCATTGCGGATCTCGATCTCATCAACAAGGGATACTCGATCACGGACGCCGAGGCGTTCGCCACCGCGCGCGAGCTGCTGCACAAGGAAGGCGTGTTCGGCGGATCATCGACCGGCGTCCTCGTGGCCGCGGCGCTGCGCTACTGCCGCGAGCAGACATCGCCCAAGCGCGTCGTCACGTTCGTGTGCGATCACGGCTCAAAGTATCTCTCCAAGATGTTCAACGACTACTGGATGACCGACCAGGGCTTCACCGAACGCAAGAGCTTCGGCGACCTGCGCGACCTCATCGCCCGTCGTCACTCCGATCGCGAGGATTACACCGTCTCACCCGAAATGCCCTTGAGCCAGGCCGTCAAGACCATGCGGCTGTACGACATCAGCCAGATGGCAGTGCTCGACGAGAACGACAAGGTGATCGGCATCATCGATGAATCCGATGTGCTCATGGCGATGACGCACAGCAACGAGAACTGGGGCCGCCCCGTGCGCGACTTCATGACCAGCCGGCTGGAGACGATCAGGCCCACAGCGTCGATCAACGACCTGCTGCCGATCTTCCGCGCCGACCGCGTCGCCATCGTGGCCGACAAGGACCACTTCTACGGCCTCGTGACGAAGATCGATCTCATCAACTACCTGCGCAAGCGCATGCCGAAGTAACTGGGAAACGTCAAAACGCCGAAAAGCCAAAACGCGAAAAGATGTATCGACACTTCACCCAACCTCTGCGTTCGCACGGCCTGAACCCTTTGGCGTTTTGACGTTTTGGCTTTTTGGCTTTTTGGCTTTTTGACGTTTTGCTTCCTCCCATGTCCACCAACGCCCTTCACATTGAGTCGCTCGTCGTCCACGGCGGGCAGTCGCCTGACCCCAGCACCGGCGCGGTGATGCCGCCCATCAGCGTGGCGTCCACGTACGCGCAGAAGTCGCCCGGCGAGCACACCGGCTTCGTGTATTCGCGCACGCACAACCCGACGCGCTTCGCGCTCGAACGCGCCATCGCCGTGCTCGAAGGCTCCACGCTCACCGAGAAACAGGACGTCACCCTGGGCGGGTTTGCGTTTTCGTCCGGCATGGCGGCGACGGCCACCGTGCTCGAACTCATCGACGCCGGCGATGAACTCGTCGCAATGGACGACATCTACGGCGGCACCTATCGCCTGCTCACCAACGTGCGCGAGCGCTCGCAGGGCCTCAAGGTCAAGTACGTGGACATGTCCAATCTTGACGCTGTGCGCGGCGCGATCACGGACAAGACGCGCATGATCTGGGTGGAGTCGCCGACCAACCCGCTGCTCAAGATTGCGGATTTGAAGGGCATCGTGGAGTTGGCCAAGCCGCGCGGCATTCTCACCGTGTGCGACAACACGTTCGCCACGCCGATGCTCCAGCGACCGCTCACGCTCGGCTTCGACCTCGTGCTCCACTCGGCCACGAAGTACCTCGGCGGGCACAGCGACGTCGTGGGCGGCGTGGTGGCCACGAGTCGAGCGGACCTTGCGGACAAGCTGCGCTTCCTGCAGAAATCCATCGGCTCCGTGCTTGGGCCGTTCGACAGCTATCTCACGCTTCGCGGCATCAAGACGCTCGCGCTCCGCATGCGGCAGCACTGCGCGAACGCATCACACATCGCGGCGTGGCTGGAGAAGCATCCGAAAATTCAGCGCGTGGCGTATCCGTGTCTCGCATCCCACCCGCATCACGCACTCGCGGCGAAACAGATGCAACTCGACGGAAAACCTTCCGGGGGCGGCATGATCACCGCGTGGCTCAAGGCGGATCTGGCCAAGTCACGCACCTTCCTGGAGTCGCTCAACGTCTTCACGCTCGCGGAATCATTGGGCGGCGTCGAGAGCTTGATCGAACACCCCGCGATCATGACGCACGCCTCCGTGCCGCCCAAACAGCGCGAAGCGCTCGGCATCAGCGACTCGATGGTCCGCCTGTCCATCGGCATCGAGCACGCCAACGATCTCGTCGCCGACCTTGAGCAGGCGCTGGCAAAGGTGTGAATTCAACGCGGCATCAGCAACAACACGAAACGCGCAGCACGCCGAGCGCACTCCGCCTCATGCCTGTTGCCCTTTGCCTTTTGCCTTTCCCTTCGCCCTTCATCCCCCCACCATTTCCGCTACATTTACGCCAAAAGCCCTGGAGACATGGCCATGGTGTGGGAAGCCCTGATCGCGCTCGTCACGCTCACCGCGCTGGAGATCGTGCTCGGCATCGACAACATCGTCTTCATCGCCATCCTCTCCAACAAGCTTCCGAAAGAGCAGCAGAACAAGGCCCGGCGGATCGGCCTCGTGGGCGCGATGCTCACGCGCATCCTGCTGCTGCTCACCATCACGTGGATCATGCGGCTGGAAGGCGACTGGCTGCACTTCAACGTCGTCGGAGCCGAGGTGTCGCTCTCGTGGAAGGACATCATCCTCGTTGTGGGCGGGCTGTTCCTCATCGCCAAGGCGACGCACGAGATCCATCACAAGCTTGAAGGCGATGACGACGACGCGAGCCGGCCGAAGACGTACGCCAGCATGTTGAACGTGGTCGTCATGATCATGATGATGGACATCATCTTTTCGCTCGATTCCGTCATCACGGCCGTGGGCATGGTGCGGGCGAAAGAGGGACAACCCGACTGGCTGCCGCTCGCGATCATGATCACGGCGGTGATGATCGCGATCGGCGTGATGCTCATCTTCGCCAGGCCGATCAGCGACTTCGTGGAGCGCCACCCCACCGTGAAGATGCTCGCGCTCTCGTTCCTGCTGCTCATCGGCGTGATGCTGGTCGCCGAGGGCTTCGACGCCCACATCCCCAAGGGCTACATCTACTTCGCGATGGCGTTCTCGCTCTTTGTCGAGCTGCTCAACATGCGGCTGCGCAAAGTTGGCAAGCCGGTGCCGCTGAAGCATGCGCATTTGCCGCGGGAGTGAGAGAGCGGGAAGGGATCGAGGCATCGAGGCATCCAGGCATCGAGGCAAAAGGCAACAGGCATAAGGCAAAGGGCGGAAGGCAAAGGGCGGAAGGCAGACGTGGCGGGTGCCACACATTGTCCCGAAGGGCAATGTGTGAGTTGGCGCTGGCAAGACGCATGGACGGGCGATCAGATATCCTGCGCGGCCATGAGCACCCTTCGCATTGATTACGCCAATTGCCTTTCCTCCCGCGTCGGTTCGCACGGCCTCTCGCCGGATGCGCTGCGCGGCGCCGCTTCGCAGCTCACGGACTTCACGCGATCGCTTGGCAAAACCAAAGGCACGGGCTGGGAGCGATGGCGGCTGCTCCCCTTCAACCCCATGCGCAAGGAGCACGTGCGCGCCGTGAAGCAGATCGTCCGGCCGATTCGCAGGAAGACGCGAAACCTCATCGTGCTCGGCATCGGCGGAAGCGCGCTCGGCAACATCGCCCTGCAATGCGCCCTCAACCCGGTCACGTGGAATCTCTTGCCGCAACCCGCGCGCAAGGGGCCGCGCCTCTTCGTGCTCGACAACGTTGATCCCCTGCTCGTCAGCCAGGTGTTCGAGGAAGCTCGCCGATTTGATCCCGATCTCAAGCGCACCGTCGTCAACGTGATCAGCAAATCCGGCGAGACCGCCGAGACCGCGGCACAGTTCATGTTCGCGCGCTCGCTGCTGAAGGAACATCTCGGCGCGGACTACGCCAAAAACATCATCGCCATCACCGATCCCGCCAAGGGAACGATGCGATCGATCTGCGACGCCGAGGGGTACGCCACGTTGCCCGTGCCTGATGGCGTCGGCGGCCGATTCAGCGTGCTCTCCCCCGTCGGGCTCTTCAGCGCTGCGATGTGCGGCATCGACATTGACGCGCTGCTCGACGGCGCTGCCGACATGGACAAACGCTGCAGCAACGCTGATGAGCCACTGAAGAATCCTGCGGCGATCGTCGCATGGCTCCTCATGCAGCACGCGGCGAAGGGCAAGAACATTCACGTGATGATGCCCTACTGCAACGCGCTCTACGGCATGGCGGACTGGTTCCGCCAGCTCTGGGCCGAGTCGCTCGGCAAGCGCGTGAATACACAAGGCCAGGAAGTGTTCGCCGGCGCCACGCCCGTCAAAGCGCTCGGCACCACCGATCAGCACAGCCAGGTGCAGCTCTACCGCGAAGGCCCGAACGACAAAGTCTTCGCGCTGCTCGACGTTGAGAAGTTCGCTTCGGACGTCACGATTCCGAGTGATTTGAGCGTCGAGAACCTGAAATACCTGCACGGCAAGACGCTCGCCCAGTTGCTCGCGGCGGAGAAGCGCGCGACGGAGTTTGCGCTCGTCGAATCGCAGCGGCCGAATTTCACGATTACGTTCCCACAGCTCAACGCCTACCACGTCGGCGAATTCATCCAGCTCTGGGAAATCATCACGGCGTACGCCGGCCTGATGCTCGGCATTGACGCTTACGACCAGCCCGCTGTCGAAACCGGCAAGGTCGCCACCTTCGGCCTCATGGGCCGCGGCGGCTACGGCGAGTGGAAGCAGAAGGTGGAAAGCACGCTGGCGAAAAGTGAGTTCGTCGTGTGAAGCGAGCCATTGGCGATGTCGTTCACGCCGTCACGGCAGCTTGTCAATCGATGGCTTCTCGATCGCACGCTGCTGTGACTCAGATAGCGAATCCCAGAGGTACGAGATGAAGCTCTGTTCTTCGCGCAGGCGGGCGCTGAGCGCATCTTGGTATCGCGCTTCGAGCCCGTCGACTTCCTGACTCTGGCCGGGAACGGTTCTCGCATCCACCCAGTCGTCGCTGGCGCGGACGATCTGCTCGTTCACCTGCATCACGGCGGCCTCGTGCGCCGCGGCAAGGTCGTCAATATCCTTGCGCTGGCGCGGCGTAAGGTCCTCAACCTGTCGCACGCTGTCGAGGAATTTCGCGCCTGGCATCTTGTCGACTCTGTACGCATTGCGGAAGAGCATGATCTGATATGCGTCGCTGAACGCCGGCAGCGCGGCTGCGGGGATCACGCCCTCAATGGCCGCCTTCGTTCCGCGATTGAGATCGCGAATCGACTGATGCAGCCTCTGGACTCGCTCCCGATCGCGACGGAACGTCTCCTTCCATGTCGGGTCTGCCAGCGTGTCGAGCGCATAGCGATCGCCAGTGACTTTCCAATGACCTCGCTTCTCGTGAAGTCGAAAGAACTGTCGTGAATATTCGATCTGCTCCGCCGCAAGATCGAGAAGCATGCGATCGAGCTCAGTGCTGTAGCCGTCCAGCACCTCGTTCACCTCTTTCAAATCCGCAAGTTCGACGTCTGCGCTCGCGCATGCCTCTTCCGCCAGCGCCACCAGATCGATGTCGCCTCCAAGATAGAGGCTCGCGCCGCGCAATAACTGTTCACGGTGCAGCCGCTCGAGCACGCGGGGCCAGCCCTCCATTTGTTTCTTGGTCAGCATGGATGGCACAGCGAGCAGGAACTCTTCGTCCAATTGAGCCTGCGCGTCGGCGACCTTCGCCAGTTCTTCCTCGCGGCGGAGCGCAACCTCGAGATGCTCGACCGTTCCTGTTCGGGCTCGTTGAAACTCAGTGTTCAGGGCGTCCTGCACTGGAGCGCTTTCCTCAACAAACATGGCGAATCGCGCTGCATGCTCTGCCAATCGCTCATCGAGAACGCGCCGCTGCGCCTCGTCGCATGCCAGGACCTCGGCGATGGTGTCGATCGTCTCCTTGCTGATGCGAGACTGCAGCGGCCTCTCGCACTCCGGCGCCCACGGCATCGTTGCATACTGTGCGAATGATGAACTCCCAGCGGTCAGAAGCGCCGTAATAGCTACGAAACATTTCAGGATCCAATTGGATCGATACATGATTCACCTCGACGCAAGCTCGGTGAGTATTTCCACGCAGCCAGCAGCACGGCCAGCATGACCACATTGCGTGCGATGCCGAATCCGATGCCGCCCCCAGACCAACCCGCGATGACCTTCCCGAAGCAGGCGCATTGCATGCTCCAGTCAATCGTGCCAAGCCGAATAAGCACAACCGTAAAAGACAGCAACAAGATCGTGACAACAACCATCAGGCGCCTCGATATCCAGCCCACGACCAGAGCCGTTCCAATGGCAGCTTCCAACCCAATAACCGCCTTGGCGACACCAGCACTCGCGCCCGCCGAGAATCCAGCCAAGCGAAGGACTTCTGCAGTCGCCGATGTTGATCCGAACTTACTGACTGCCGCGACTACAAAGATGAGCCCGATGCCGACAAGTGAAAGTCTGGCCAATAATGGCATTACGCGGATCACGGACCGCACGCACCCCCCGTCAGCGTCGCTGTGCAACATTCCTGCACGTCATTAACGCCGATTTCCTCCACATCGCATTCATTGGGAATGCACCGATAGTTATGTTGATATGTTGTCACCATTGCTCCACATGAATTGCAGTTCATGGACCCTTGAGAAACGTTGAACAGACACGTATTATAGCTTGCCGGGTAAACGATCGCGGCGGGATAAGTTGCCTGACAGGCGTGCCCCTGGCTGTCGGTGCACTCCAGTGTGCCAATCTGCTGGAATGAGCCGCAGTCGCCTCCGTGCTGAATATTTTCGCACGCGAGCATGGAGGCAATTGCAATGAGAAAGACGGGGAATAAGTTACCGAGTCGATCCAAGCTGGTCATGTTGTTTCCTTTCTCCGAAAGATTTGTGCCAATTCCGAAAGAGCCATGCGAACGCAACAAACATGATGATTGACGCTACCGGAAGGCCGGCTCGCGATTGGACTCCAAAGCTGCCTTCCTCAAAGTATCTAACGGTTGGATGACTCCAAGGTCCAAGTCCCGAGTAGTCACGGATTCCAACACCTTCGATTCGATCAACGTCATGATGCGCCTTCAAGATGCCGTACCTATCGATCGGCACACTTCGGGCGAGTCCCGGCTCGACGCATACGTCCCAGAGGTATGTTTCATTCGTTAGAGCAGCCCCTGAGACATATATCCACCGCCTAGGAACAGTTTCGATGTCGTCCGCGTAGATCGACCACAAACGATTGAAAACACGAGATTCTGCAACACCCGACTCGATCGATCGCACGACAATCGTGCCACCCAGCTTCGACTTCAAGTGATCGATGCTGACTTCTACGTCGCGACCTCGGACGGCAAGTCGCCTGAATCCTTCGTCAGGATCAGAAGTCATCAAGAACAACGTATCAACCAATCGCAAGCTCGTTGAAAAACCAGGCTGCTCAAAATCCGTGCTCCGACGTATCTCAAGAGCGTTGTCACAGAAGCCATGCCAGCCGAACAGCTCAGTTCGCCCCAACACTCGCGTGGAAGCTGAATACGTGAGTTGTTCAACGCCCTTTAGATCAGTCCTGTGGTTTTCGACCCATTGCGCACAATAGTTGGCTTGATCCAACCCCCAAACGAGACCCGCGTGGCTTGTAGCAAACTCTGGCGAAGCGCGGCTGCCGTCTTCTCCATTGCGGACCGATTGCGCATCGGAAAACTCTGAGGCTGGCGCTACCCAGCCCGGGTCAATCTGAAACTCAAGTAGTTCGCGCTCGTCCGTCGTCGCCAGCAAAGCGCGCACGGCGACGAATCGATAACTCAACACTGATTCAACTGTCGTGGAGCTGACGTCGGCAACTCCTGCCACGGCAGCGGATAGGAAGATGGCGTACACGTACACGTACACGTACAGACCCTCCCGACCCCCCTAGAATACCCCACCATTGTAGCCAATGAAAACAAAAAAATGAAAAAGGCGGTGACCTTTCGGTCACCGCCTTCGTTTGAAGAATCCCGCGGCGATCGTCGCGTGGCTCCTCATGCAGCACGCGGCGAAGGGCAAGAACATTCACGTGATGATGCCCTACTGCAACGCGCTCTACGGCATGGCGGACTGGTTCCGCCAGCTCTGGGCCGAGTCGCTCGGCAAGCGCGTGAATACACAAGGCCAGGAAGTGTTCGCCGGCGCCACGCCCGTCAAAGCGCTCGGCACCACCGATCAGCACAGCCAGGTGCAGCTCTACCGCGAAGGCCCGAACGACAAAGTCTTCGCGCTGCTCGACGTTGAGAAGTTCGCTTCGGACGTCACGATTCCGAGTGATTTGAGCGTCGAGAACCTGAAATACCTGCACGGCAAGACGCTCGCCCAGTTGCTCGCGGCGGAGAAGCGCGCGACGGAGTTTGCGCTCGTCGAATCGCAGCGGCCGAATTTCACGATTACGTTCCCACAGCTCAACGCCTACCACGTCGGCGAATTCATCCAGCTCTGGGAAATCATCACGGCGTACGCCGGCCTGATGCTCGGCATTGACGCTTACGACCAGCCCGCTGTCGAAACCGGCAAGGTCGCCACCTTCGGCCTCATGGGCCGCGGCGGCTACGGCGAGTGGAAGCAGAAGGTGGAAAGCACGCTGGCGAAGAGCGAATTCGTGGTGTGACGGCTCGCGGAGGCCACTGTTCAGTCGACTGCGTGATGCGATCGATCTCGAAGATAATCAGCAATCGCGTTGAGCTCTTTTTCCGAGAGCGAGCCTGATACGCCGAACATAAGCAGGCGGCCAAGTGGCGTTCGCACGTACGGCGCGGCGATGACTCGATCGTCCCACAGAAACACCATCATTTTGTCAACGTACTCCGACGAGCGCGCCGTCACGCGCTTTGCCGCCTGCTCCGTCAGGACAAGCTTGATTGCTGCGCCGCCGCCCTCCAGTTGCGACGGCTCAACGCCCGCAATGTCCTCTTCCGTCACCAGGACTTGGGGCGACACGAACACGGAATCACCGTTCGGAGACGTGCGCGGAACCCGGAATTCCTCGCCTTGCTCTGGTGATCCAATTGCAATTTCAAACCGCTGGGTTTCAGCGGGCGTCGCGGTCCTGGACTGTCGGCACGCCCCGCTGGCCAGTAGCGCGACAATGCCGCAGGCGCCGATGACACGGCTGGCGCGGTGACGTGTCATTCGTGTGCATTCCCTGCAAAGACATCCGACGCTGCTTCGAAATCGTCAAATGTCACGTATCCGTCAGTGTCGAAGTCCGCTTCGATGTCCTCGGTCCCAAGTGAAAGCGACACGTTGAGAAGCGTCACAGGCATCTTCTCACATCCTTGCACTTCGGCCAAGTACGCGGGTTCACGAATCTCGACGGATGGATCGTCAATGGAATCCATGAAATCAATCGACAGATGGATTGGCGGCAACCGCAACGCCAGATCGGAGAGGTCGCAGGTATTCGTCCAGTTCTCGATGATCCACAGGGTCACATCGACTTCATCATCTCCGACAATGTGCGCCTTGACGACAACCGCGGGACGATACATTGCTTGCGCCACTGATGGCACGTACCCGTACACGATGCGAGTGTCAGTCCCTGATGCGTCATAAGAGCGCAACTCTGCCGGCGCCCAATCGAGGTCGCTGCAGAACATGTAGGCCACAGCGTGCCAGCTCTCATCTGCCATCGTATTCACGTATGTAATTGTACGGTAATCTCCATCTTCACTGGCTTCAATCGACTGGCCGGGGACGTTCGCCCCGAGATCGATCGCATCTTGCCACGATGCCAGGCTGATGTCGAGCGGAACAAGCGGGTGTTGGTGGATCGTCGTGGGCTTCTGCGTCACAACATTGCCGTCTTCGACGATGGTGGTCACGAAAGCGTCTGCATGATGCACGATCTCCTGCACCAGCGGAGTCGCGGCGATGCCGCTGTCATGCGCGTAGTGCTCAAGCTGCGCCTTTGCCGTATCGACCTGGCTCAACCTGCCTTTTCGGTCAAGCCATTCGCCGTCCATGTATGAACAGGTCCCTGTCCAGACCTCGCGCGAAGCCGGCAGGTTTTCGCCGAGCCATTCTTCGACGGAACTGATCAGTTCCGGGTCTGGCGCCACCTGAGATTGAGCGAGGAGCGCATAAAGCGCATCAACGGAAACGGTCGGCAATCGAAAATGATACGTCTGGTAGTGCACCTGCCCCTGCGTCGACATCGCGCCGCGCGTGACGAGATGGGATGCCAGGTCACGATAGTCGAGGGAGGGCTCTGGCGTTACCCCTGCGAGCTTCAATGTCAGGCAAAGCGCACAAGTCGCAGCCACCATCCCCAGGAATGCACAACGCATCGTGTTTGAGTGCATCGTTATCTCCTCATGGATTGGCCCGGCGATTCCTCGCACAGTCATCGACACTGCGGATAAAGGCCTGCTTCGATTGTGTTCACGCCGAGCACCTGGCACGAACAGGCGCATTGATTGTAGGAAAGCCACGTGCATGCTGATCCGCAGTCCTGCCCAACCTCCTCAACCCGAACATGCGTGCAGAGCTCGTTGCAGGACGGGTAGCAGGCCCAGAGATAGCTCCAATGGCAGCCGTCACCTGGCTTCGAGATGCAGCCTGAAGGCTCGCCCTCAAGGCAGAAGAACCCAGCGCCCACACATTGCCCTGTCAGCGAGGCGCCGCGGCAAATGTGTTTCTTCCAGCACCAATAATCCTGGAGCGTAGTCCCGAGCGGCGGCTGCTCCTGACCAATGACGATGGGATGACCAGCAAGAACAGCGAGCATAGCGACGCACAATATGGCCCCATAGCGCATCAGCAGACCGCATCGTTGCATCACGTGCCCTCCCACTTATGAGTTCGTATGAATGCTACCCCCCCCCCGGCAGGTCTGTCAACACGTCGGTGCACGAAAAAGGCGGTGACCTTTCGGTCACCGCCTTCATTGGTTCACGGAGGGGGAATCTACCGCGAAGACTTACCCGAGCAGGGCGAGCACGGCCTGGGGCTGGCTGTTGGCGATTGCCAGAGCCTGCGTGGCGGCCTGTGCCATGATCTGCTGGCGGGTGAGGGTCGCCGTTTCATTCGCGAAGTCGGTGTCGCGGATGACGGATTCAGCGGCAGCGGTGTTCTCGAGCGAGACGCCGAGGCTGCTGATGGTCGCGCCGACGGTGTTGCGCTGGAAGGCGCCGAGACGACCGCGGAGCGAAGCGACCTGCTTGATGGCGGAGTTGACGACCGACTGGGCCTTGGTGAGATCACCGTTGACCACGTTGGCCGTGCCGCCCGACTTGAGCGACGACAGGAAGCCGTTGGTCTGATCGCCGAGGTTGCCCGTCGTCACCGTCTGCACGCCGAGCGAAACCTTGCCGGCGAGATTGACGGTGGGCGAGAGGTTGAAGTCGGCGCCGCCGCCCGTGATGTAGAACGTCGAGGTGGCGTTCGTGGTGTTGAGCGCGCCCGTGCCGTCGAGCGAGATGCTCACGTCGAGGCCGTCGGTCGAGATTCGAGCCGTCAGGCCGTCCGTAGTGGCCTGGTTGCCGTTGATCAGCACAACTGCGTTTCGTCCCAGGTCTTTGTAGTCCGTCGTGCCCGTCGTGGCGGCGGCGGAGGAGAACACGAGCGTGTCGGTCGTGCCTTCGAGAATCTTGACGCGAGCGAACTGCGACGAGCCGTAACCCGTCGACTTGATCGCGATGCGGTCCGTATCCGTCGTGTCCTGCGCGGCGCTGATGCCGATCGCCGAACCGAAGGAGTTGATGGCGGAGATGATGTTGGCCTGCGACGTGCCCGACGCGAAGGTGAACTGCTGCACACCCTGGTTGCCGGTCACTTCGATGGTGATCGAGCCGTTGCCGCCGTTGGACAGCGTCGCCGCCGTCGAAAGGAACACGGCCGCCGTCTGGGCCGACGTCAGCACGTCCATCGTCACCGCGATGTTGGAGCCCGAAGCGTCGCTCAAACGGGCCGAATTGACCGTCACGCCGGCGATGTCCGTCGACACGCCCGAGGTCGTGTAGTCAAAGTTGCCGTTGAGCAGCTTGGTGCCCTGGAAGCTGGTGGAGTTGGCGAGACGATCGATCGTCTGCAGGATCGAGTCGATCTGCAGCTGATTCGCTTCGCGTTCCTCCGAGGAAACGCCTGCTTCGTTGGCCGTCTGGCCGACGAGCGACTGCAGTTCAACGAGCAGGTTGGTGATCTCAAGCAGACCACCTTCCGCGACGTTGATGACTTGTTCGGCACGCTGGGCGTTGCCGATGGCCGCGTTGATGCCGGCCTTCTCCGAGCGCAGGTTCTCGCTGGCGATCAAGCCTGCGGGATTGTCCTGGCCACGGTTGATGCGCAAACCGGTGCTGAGGCGCTCGAGGCTGGTGACCAGGCCGCGGTTCTGCGTGCCGAGCACCCGCTGCGCGAGCATTGACGAAACGTTGGTGTTGATGCGACTCATTGGTTCCTCCGTGAAGACTCGTGGATCGCTTGGCCGCGATCAGTGGATTCCATTCACTGGAACGATCCTTCGTGTCTGACTGGGGTGGTCATCCACCCCGTGATTCTCTTTCCATGCCCTGGACCCGCTCTGCGGCTGGGAGCCCATGAACCCTGCCTTGGGGGCAAGCTTCCATTCCCAGTCGCCCGCGGATGCATAACACTCCGGGCGGCCTCGTTCGCTATCGTCGCGCACGAGTGGCCACTTCAGTCCCGCTCGCAAACCTTCCCACGCTTTGTCAGTCGCCCCAGCCTCGCGCCGATCGCACATGCGCGTTATCGGGCACGCAGCGCGCGATAAAAACGCCCGTGCGCGCTCAAGAGCGGGCACGGGCGCTTTCCGGTGGCTTTGATCGGGTTTCGCGGCCGCTGTGAAACTTTCTTCAGGCCGCGCGCATCATTTTATGGCGAGAGCATCAACCTCCGAGCAGCGCCAGCACGTTCTGGCTGCTCACGTTCGCGGTGGCGAGCACGCTTGTGCCGGCCTGCTGGAGAATTTGCGCCCGCGTGAGGGCCGTCGTCTCCGTTGCGAAGTCCGCATCACGAATCTGCGACTCGCTGGCGGTGATGTTCTCGAGGCCGACCTGCAGCGACGCAATGTTCGTCTGCAGCGTGTTGCGTTCGAAGGCGCCGAGTCGGCCGCGGAGCACGGAGATGTCCGTGATCGCCTTCTCCAGCACACGAGCAGCGCTCGACGCGCGGCCGGACACCAGCGAGTTCGCCTGTCCGGTCTTCAGCGAATCGAGGAAGTACCGCACGCCATTGATCGTTTCGCCGCCCAATCGGCTGGCCGCCACCGAGTGGATGCCGAAGCCCACCTGTTGCGACGCCGTGATGCTCGGGCCAAGCTGGAACGTCGCGCCGCCGCCGGTGATATGGAATGTCTTCGGCGAGCCGGTCGTCTGCGCGAATTCCTCCGTGAGCAGCAACTCGAGCGACAGGGCCGGCGTGTTGAGCGACACCGTCTGGCCTTCGCCGGTCGCCAACGCGCCGTTGACGATGGCCACAACATCGCGGCCTTCATCGCGCTGCGCCTCGGCGCCGCCCTTCGCCAGATGCACCGCGAAGAAGTCGCCGCCCGAACCGACCCGGCGCACCGACACGAACTGATCCGAGCCGTAGCCCGTGGAGTTGAACGTCAGACCGCTGGTCTGATCAGCAGCATTGACGAGCGCGGCGCTCACGCCGGTCGATTCCTTGAGCGTGTTGACGGCCGCGACGACCGCGCTCAACGCCGTGCCCGAGACGAACGACAGCGACTGCACGCCGAGGTTGCCTGCGATTTCCACCGTCACGCTGCTCAAGAGCGCGCCCGCGGCTCCGGTGGTGTTGCCGGAGAGGAAGAGCGACGCCGTCTGCGCTGAACTGATCACTTCCACCTGCACGGGAAGCGTGGACTGGTTGCCGAACTGGGCGCCGAAGATCTTGACGCCGGAGATCGCGCTGGTGGCCACGCCCGAGGTGAGATACTCAAGCGAGCCGTTGAGGAGCTGCAATCCCGCGAAGCTGGCGGTGTTGCTGATGCGCGTGATCGATTCGATCGCGCTGTCGATCTGAAGCTGATTGGCCTTGATCTCTTCCTTGGAAAGGCCGGCCGTGTTCGCGGCTTCAACCACCAGCGACTTGATGGAGTTGAGCAGGTCGCTGATCTCCGCAAGGTAACCTTCCGTGGTGGCGATCACCGAGCTTGCGCGTTCGGAGTTCGAGATCGCCTGGTCGAGGCCCTTGATCTCGCTGCGCAAGCGCTCGGAGACGATGAGACCTGCGGGGTCGTCGGCGCCGCGGTTGATGCGCAGGCCCGTCGACAGGCGTTGCAGGCGCAGCGAAAGCTCGTCCGTGCTCTTGGTGAGCTGACGCTGGGCGATGAGTGATGGAAGGTTCGTGTTGATCCGCGCCATGACAATCCTCCTTGACTATGGCTGGAGGGGTTGGACTGACGAAGGCTGGGGCCGGCTGGCGCTGGGGTGAAGGGAATCGCAGCGAACCGCGCGCTCGAAACCTGCTCGAGCGCCCGCCTCACCACGCATGCTGTCCCTTCTGCAGTTCGCCATGGGCCGTGTGCCTTCTCTTGAAGCAGCGGTGCGTCCGCTCATCCGTGAGTTACGCCGTCTCCCGCTGCGAAGTACCTGGTTCGTCCGAAATCCGTGTGGCCGGCGGCATGGAAGCGCCGGCGCCGGGCACGCCTGGGCGAGGTTTGCGACGTCCAAGACCGGCGCGAACGGCCGGCAGATCGATCGCGCCGAGCCGAGCGGCCTGCTCGTTCTCGCGCTTGATCGCGTCGTAGACCTCTTTTCGATGCACAGCGACGCTCGCTGGGGCTTTGATGCCGATGCGAACTTTGTCGCCGCGAATATCCACAATCGTCAGCTCGATGTCGTCACCGATCATGATCGTTTCATCGCGCTGCCGTGAAAGTACGAGCATGGACAGGCTCCTTCCTGCACGGGAACCACTGCGCGTTCTGGCAGCCGATTCCCACCGAGGCGTCCTTGCCTCGGATCGTGTTCGCGTTCCATCCGTTCACGCCGAACGATGCCGCAAGCACATCCTTGGGCGCGCCGACTGCACCGCCGCCATCAGGCGCTCAATGCTTCCGCCGGCTCCGGCAGCTTGATGAGCTCGTTCCGCGTCGTCCATCGTTTCTCCGCGAGCACGAGCTGCATCGCCTGACGCTTCTGCACGTTGACCACCAGCGGCCCCTGCAGATTCGCCGTCAGCGTCCTGCCGTACTTGTTCACGATCACGAAAACCTGCGAATCTTCCGTCGACGCGAGCTGGAGCTCATCCATCTGCTCACGGCGGATCGGCACCACATAGTCCTTCACCCACAGCGTGGGATCCGTGACGATGAACGCGAGATCCGGCGACTCCGTCGACTGCAGCCAGAAGAACACCCCTTCGTCATCCGGCTGCAACAGCACGAAGTGACGATGATTGGCGAATCCCAGCAGCCCTGCCGCAAAGGTGATGACACGCGCGTCATCCACCTCAACCGTCCCGAAGCGAGTGGTTTGCACATCCATGTGAAACGCTCCAATTCCTGCACGGCCCTGTTTTCCCTGGCCTGAAGTCACGCTCACTCCAAGAGTGACTGGACCTCCTGTCCTTGTGAGCGATCCGTCCGGCCGATGAACGATTCGCTCACCAAACGATCTCTGCGTTCTCTCTCGTCGCTCCAATCCGAAGCCGCGATCGTCCGATCCCGGCGCTCATTCACAGGTAATCAAGCAGGCTCAATCTCGAAATCTGGCTCGTCGTCATCAGACCCGCCTGCAGCTGCTGCTGCAGCGATGCGAAGCGCACCGCGGCTTCCGTGTAATCAAGGTCCTGCAGTTGGCTCTTCAGAGACAGATCCTGAAGCTGCAGTTCCTCCTCGCGGTCGACGCCGTCAGACACGCGCCGACTGCGAACACCAACCGTGGCCCGCGCTTCCGCCGCACGAGCGATGTCAGCGTCCAATTTCTCTGTTGCAAGCGTGATGCCACGCTCGTCATTGGCCCGCAACGCGTCGCGAAGGCTGATCAAGTGCGAAAACACGCTGTCCACCGCAACCTTTGCGCGGTCCTCGCCCGTCAAAGTTGCGCTGGTGGTTGATCCAAGAATGCCCAAATCCTGCGCCGCAAATGAGCCGTTGAGGGCTGTGACGGACGTCGTTGTGCCCACCGTGTTGTCCGTGAGCTCGATGCCGTTGCCGGTCGCCACGAGCCCTGCCGAGAACTCGGCCGGCACGGTGATGCCCGCCGCCGTCGCCGCGGCGTTGATGTTCGCCAGCACGTCGTCCACCGTTTCGACGCCTTCCAGGTCCACGTCGAACGAGCGGCCGTCCTTCAGCGTGACGCGGAAGTCGAAGTCCGCCGCGGGGTCCGGCAGGCCCGTGATGGGGTCCACGCTGCCGGTCTTCATGCTGACGCCACGGCCGTCGTTGAAGTCGCTCAAGCGCGTGCTGCCGTTGAGCGAACGGACGCCCAGCTCGGTCGCGGTCACCCCGCCCACTTCGCCGATCGACATCTCGCCGCCGGACAACTCGTTGATGAAGTTCAGCCGGTCGCCCGACTCGGCGATCTCCACGCGAATGCCGATGTTCAGCCCGGCCACGGCGTTGATCACGTCGCGCACCGTCTCGGCGCCGGACAAGTCCAGATCGCGCGATTGGCCAGCGTTCTGCAGCCGAATCGTGCCGAGCGGATAGGTCACATTTCGCAGCGCCGCCAGGCTCGTGTTCTCGGTGAGCCGCGGATTGAGATCGCTGCCCGCCCCGCCGCCCGGACCCGTGAACACGCCGGCAAGGCCGAGGTCCGCCGCCGTGCCATCCGTGCCGAGGTCGCTGATCGTCACCGTCACGCCTGCGCTTGGCGTCACGCGCAAGCTGTTGCCGCTCGCCGCGTCGATCGTCACGCTCGCGCCCGCATCCACCGTCTGAATCGCCGCCTCCAGCGCATCGATCACGTCCTGCACCGTGTGCGCCGCGGAAATATCGACGGTCACGTCCGACCCGTCGATGTCCACGTTGAACGAGCCGCGTGCGACGCCCTTTCCGAGGCCGCCATCAAGGTCCGCCAGCCGCGTGTCGAGCGTGAGGAGCGGATCGAGGTCCGTGTCGCCCTTGACGCGCGAGCTAAGTGAGCCGAACGCCGCCTCGCCGGACATCGTCACCGGCACGCTGCGCTCGAAGCCGAGATCAGTCACCATGCCGTCGCCGCTGCCGCCGTAGCGAAGCCCGCCAAGCAGCGACGACATCGGAGGTTCAGCCGTGGCCGACCCGCCGAGGATGTGCGTCATCTGATATTTGCGGTTGGCGATGCTGTAGAGCTGGTTGATCATCGCATCGACGACTTCAGCCTGGTTGGCGCGCGTTTGCGCATCGCTGCCGATGCCGACCTGGCTGGCGCCGATGCCCTTGGCCTCGAGGAGCAGGTCCGACGTGTCCGCCAGCGCCTCATCGAGCGTGCCGAGCATCGAATCCGCGTGCGACAGGTTGCGCAGCCGCTGCGACCGGCGTTCGAGAATGTCGTCCAGCACGGTGATCGTGCTCGACGCCACTGCGTCATCGCTCGGACGGTTCACCGTCTTCCCCGTCGCCAGCTGCACCTGCGCATTCAGAAGCCGCTGCTGACCGAGCTGCAGCGAACTTAACATGATGTTCGACGACAACATCGTCGGAACGCGAGCCAGATTGGAAGGTATCGTGCTCATAATGTCATTCGAACGTTTCTAACTTCCCCGATTGCCGGCCCAATTTCGACGTTTCGACCTTTCGACTCTTTTTAAGCGATCGACAGCAGCGTCTGCAGCGTCTCATCGATCACGCTGATGAACCGCGCCGCCGCCTGGAATTGGCGCTGGAACATCATCATGTTGATCGCTTCTTCATCGAGCGACACGCCGGAGACCGCCTGCGATTGCGCACTGATGCTCTCGCGCACGAGCTTGGTCGCCTCGGCCGCCGCGTTTGCCGCCGTCAGTTTCACCGCCGTTTGCCCGACCGATTCCTGCCAGAAGCTGCGCAGCGACTTCCCGCCGAGCGAATCCACGCCCGCTTCCTGCAAGTTCGCGATCGCGATCGCCGTGTCGTTCGAACCCGCCACGTGGCCGGCCCCCAGCGCGAGCAAGCGCGGGTCGTCCTTGATGGTGGACGCCACGCCGATGTCGCCGCCCGTGCTGCCGGTGAAGAACGTGTTGATGCCGAGCGTGGCGAGCGCGCCGCTCGTGTCATCCGAGAACGAGATTTCGTACCCCGGCGCCGCCGTGAGCGTCAGTTCCCTCTTCGCGCCAACCGCCGCCGTGACGTTCGGCACGCCGACCACCGTGTTGATCTGCGCCACGAGATCATCGAGCGACATCGCGTCGCCGTTCACATCAATGCGGTGGCTCGTGCGCAGCCCCGTCTGCGCGTTCGTGACGTGAATGAAGAAGCTGCCGTTCTCAATGCGAAACGGCAGGCCCGCCTCCGTGCTGTTCAGGTTGACGGTCGTATCCTGCACGCCGGTGAAGCCCGCCACGTTCTTCTGGCCGATGAGCCCCTGCCCCTGCGCGTGCAGCTTGTTCACTTCGTGAATGAGCGAGCCGGCGAATTGATCGAGCGCATCGAGCGCGGGGTCCACCGTTTCATCGCGTTGCCGCATGAGCGCGCCGATCTCGCCCGTTTGCGGTTCGAGAATCGTGCCGTCCGCCTTCACCCGCAGCTTCACCGCCGGCGAGCCGTTCACGGTCGACGTGCGCACCTCAAGACCGCGCGACACGGCCCCGAGCACGATGGGCGTCGAGCCGATGAACACATCCACCGCGCCGTTGGACTGCTCGACAATGCTGATATCCACGATGCCGGACAGTTGATTGAGCAGCACATCGCGCTGGTCGCGCAGCCCCGCCGCTTGCGTGCCGTCGTGCTCCGTGTTGGCGATCTGGCTGTTCAGCGCCGCGATGGAATCAAGCAGATCATTCGCCGCCTGCACGGATTGTCCGAGCGTGCGATCCACCTGGTTGCGCATGTTGATGTAGCCGGTGCGCAGTTCCGCAATGCGCGAGGCGACCGCTTCGCCCTGCTGCACGACGAGCGAGCGAATCGCGGAATCCTGCGGGTTGTTCGCCGCCTCGGAAAAGCTGTTGAAGAAATCGGACAGCAGCGTGGAGAGGTCGTTGTCCGTCAGTTCGTTCTGCAGCGTTTCGATTTGCGTGAGAAACCGCTGATCGATCACGGCGGCATGTTCATCGGAAATGGCGTCGCGCAGCCGGGATTGCAGCGCGAGATCGACTTCGCGCCGGATGGTCACGAGATCCACGCCCGTGCCGACGAACGCGCCGCGGGTGATCATCTCATCGCGGGCCGGCGCAAGCTGCACGCTTCGCCGCGTGTAGCCCACCGTCGCGGCGTTCGCCATGTTGTTGCCCGCCGTCTGCAGCGCCGCCTGGCTGCTGGCGAGCGCCGAGCGACCGATCTGCAATGCTCCGTTGATACTCATGGCATGCTCCTCAACTTCGCACGTCGATGCTCGAAACCGCCGCCTGTCCAAGCTGCATCGTGCCTCGCCGCCCGTACACGCCGGCGCGAGACAGCGCGCCCGTCACCGTCTGCAGCACGCCCGCCATGTGCAGGCTGAGTGCCTCCGCCGCGGACCGCACGATCGTCGAACGCCTGCGAACTTCCTTGCCCGCCGCTTCCAGTTCGCTCTTGATGGCCGTGAGTCGCTGGCCGCGCTCTTCCCCCGCCAGCGCCACCAGCACAGAGAACGGCGCCGCGTCGAGCTTCGAGAGCGTGGCGACCCGCTCGCCGAGCTGTTTCCGCAAGTTGGCGCGCTCGGTCATGCGACGAAGCATCTGCTCCTCGCGCTGCGTGATTTCGCTGATGCGGCCGAGGTCGGCGTGGCGGATTGCATCGCGCTTGCTGTCCAGATCATTGAGCAGCGCGTGATGATCGCCGAGCTCCGCCTGCAGCACTCGCTCCAGCGCTTCGAGCGACTGATCGACCAGCCCGCGCTGCTCGTCCGTCAGGTGCGATCGTGTCACCGGCACGTCAGGCATACGTCCCTCGCTGCGCTTCCGCGCTATCGCTCCGTGCGCTGTCCGTGCCGAGGTATCGCTCCACGATCTGCTGCACGAGGCCGAAGTTCGCCGCCCCGGTGATGCGATCCGCAAGCTGTTGATCGAGCATGGGCGCGAAGCGCTGCTCCACCATGCCCGGCGAGAACGGGCCGTCTTCGCCGAAATTGCTTTCGCGCATGGATTCGAGCACCGGCATCACCAGCGCGCTGGACACAAGTTGCTTCGCCGCGGATTCCGCCGCCTCGCGCCGCTCCCCCGTGCTGGCGTTCATGAGCGCGCGGTAGAACGATCCGTCGCTCATGTTGTTCATTCGAAGTCGGCCGGCGTCCTTGCGCAGCACGCCGTGCGCGAGGCTGGCGCCGATCGACTCACGACTCATGTTGGCCGCTGCGAAGCCGCTCATTGGCGAATGATCTCCGCGTGAAGAGCGCCCGTTTTCTGGAGTTCGTACAGAATGCCGATCTGGTCCTCCACCGGCACCTGCAATTGATCCAGCGCTTTGAGCAATTCCACCAGCCGCGTCGAGCTGCGACTTCGCCGATCCGACATGTCGACGTTCGCCCACTGGCGCGTCTTAATTTGCGGCGAATCCGAGGTCGGCACCGGCTCCGGCGTGATCGTTGTAATACTTAACCCGCGGTGCGTCAGACCCACCGGCCCGATTTCCACGTTGCCCGTCACCGCGATCGTGCCTTGCTTCTCGTTCACAACGATTCGCGCTTCCGTCTGAATCAGCGACGGATCGACGGAAATCGTCATTAATGTTGCAATGAAGCTGGCGGGATCCTGGCGGTCCGCGTCCGGCACGGTAATAAGAATGTTCTTGGCGTCCTCGACGCGCGCGATGTCGTGCGTCGTCGAAATGCCGAACTCATCATTGATGGCCGCCGCCAGCATGGAGGCGACGGGGTAGCCGGCATACGAATCCTTGAGCACGAGGGTCATCGTGCCGCCGGGCGTCACCGGATAGGCACGCAAGTCGGCGATCATCTGCCCGCCCCGGCGAACAACCGCGCTGCGAGGGTTCGTCCCCTCTACCACCAGCGGCCCCTCAGCGAACGCCATCGGCCGCAGCGTCGGTGAATCCGGCAGCGGCGGACGCAGCATGGAAACCACCAGCCGCCCGCCCTCAAGACTTTTCGCGTTGAACAGCGCCTCGACGGACACATCCAGCCGATCGCCCTCGCGTGCCCCCGTCGCCGGCACCTCCATGGTCACCGCCACCAGCGCGTACGCATCCGCCTTGATCAGTTCCTCGAACGACGCAACCGGGTTGCCAAGGTTGGAAAGAAGCTGGGCATACGGCCGGGCCGCGACCGCGGAGTCCTTGCTCTGGTCGCCCGTGCCCGGCAGGCCGATGACGATGCCGAGCCCCGTGAGCACATTTCGCTCGTGCCCCTTGATGCGCACGAGATCCTGCACAGCGGTGGCGCAGGCGTGATCTGCGCAAAGCGCAAGAATCGCCGCGCACGAAAGTATGGCCCAAACCCAGCGCTCTCGAATCATCGTGGACCTCCTGTCCTTTGAGCTGCGTTCACGAAGAGAACACGCAAAACGCGGGCCAAAGCGGATTGACCTGCCGCTGCCATGCCGGATCACGACCCCGGCGTGCCCCAAGCGCCCGGTAGAATCGCGGCGTGCAGCCGAGCCCCGACGCCACCACGAACCCAGCGAACCCGCCGCCTCGCTGGCTCTTCGCTGGTCTTGCGCTCCCGCCGGTGCTGCTTGCGCTGTGGATGGCGGGATGGACCGGGCGCGATGCCGATGGCCAGCCGATGCCGACGGCTCACCTGGACTTTCTGTGGGCGTTGCTGACGTCCGGCCCGTTTGCCGCCGCATGGCTTGCGTCCGCATGGGGCTACGGCTGGGCGACAATGCGATGGATCGTGCGCTGGAACGAGCCGCAACGCTCGCCCGGCTCGCTGGCCATCGAAGTGACGGCCGGCGTGGCGTGCGCCCTCTTTCTCGATCTCGCCCTCGCGCCCCTCGGTGTGCTGCAGCTTGCAGGCGGCATCGGCGCGTGGGTCACGACGGTTGTCGGACTCGCGCTGCTCATTGTTCGAGGGGCGATCGAAAAACAGGCACGCCCGCATGGACCATCATGGTGGATGACGCTTGGGGCAGTTTGCGCCGCGCCCGCAATGGCCGTGCTGCTGCTCGCGGCGTGCTCCGCGCCCGGCTGGTTGTGGAGCACGGAGTTCGGCGGGTACGACGCCTTGAGCTATCACCTGCAGCTTCCCAAGGAGTGGCTTGCGGACGGCCGGATGCACGGGCTGACGCACAACGTCTACAGCTTTTTCCCCGGCGCGATGGAGGCGGCGTATTACCACCTCGCGGCAATGCAGCGCGATGCGGTGCACGCGGCGTATGCGTGCCAGCTCTTGCACGCCGGCGTAGCGCTGCTCGCGGCTTGGGCGATCGGGCACACGGCGCATCACTTTGCAGGCAAAATTGCTGGATTCTGCGCTTTCGTGGCGGCGATCGGCACGCCGTGGGTGATTGTCACCGGCTCGCTTGCGTACAACGAAATGACCACGGCGCTGATGCTCGCCGGCGCTCTGCTGGTGATGCACGAACGCGCAGCGGCGCCAACCAAACGGTGGGCGCTCATCGGCTTCCTGCTCGGCATCGCGTGCGCGGCGAAGCTCACTTCCATCGGACTCGTCGCCGCCCCCGTCGCGATCGCCGCCTTGCTCGCGCGAGCGCAGCGGCCCAACTGGCGAGCCGCTGTCATCGGATGCGTCGCGTTCACGATCGCGCTCTTGCCATACTTCGCGCGGAATTTCCTTGAAACCGGCAACCCGCTCTTTCCGTTTGCGACAGGCCTCTTTGGCCTTGGTCATTTCACAGCCGAGCAGGCGCACATCTGGTCCGCAGGACATGCCGGCCCCGGCGGAGTTGACGCGAAACTCGCCGCGCTGTGGAGCCAGTTCATGCGCTACGGCATCGGCGCGAATCCGCAACCCGGCGAGCCGTGGGTGCCGCAGTGGTCGATGTTGCCGTGGCTCGGAGCGGCGGGCCTCATTGTCGCCATGGCGCGGCGGCGCCGCTCTCCGATTGCGTGGCAAATGGCCGCGCTGCTCTTTGCGCAAGTTGCTTTCTGGCTGTTCTTCACGCACCTCAAGTCGCGCTTTCTCCTGCCGACCGTTGTGCCGTGTGCGATCGGCGCCGGCCTCGGCGCGGCGGCATTGCTGCAGCCGCTGGCTGATCGATCACCACGGAGATTTGGCCGAGCCAATGCCGCGATCGGCGGTGTGCTGGCGATTGCGTGGTGCCTCGTGCCTGTGGCGATCTTTGCGTTCGAACCGCGGTTGAATGACGCCGCGCCGGCATCGCGCGTCGGCCGCATCGACTACTTCACCGGCAGCGCGCTTTCACGTGAGCAGCGAGCTGAACTCGCCGGCGTCTCGCACATTCTTGCGATCAATCTGCTGCCGCCGGATTCGCTCACGCTCCTCATCGGCGAGGCGGCGCCGTTCTATCTTGATCGACCCGTCATCTACCAGACCACGTGGGACCGCGGGCCGCTGTCGCGCATCCTTCGCGATCATCCGGACGATCCAGCGGCGTGGCGCGCGGCGCTCAAGTCACTGGGCTTGACGCACCTGTTTGTGAACGAGGACATGCTCAAGCGCTGGGAGGCGGCGGGCTGGAACGACCCGCTCATCACCGCGGAAAGCGCTCGCGCATTCGCGGAGGCTTGCGGGCAGCGCGAGCAGGTGACGCCGGCCGGCGTGCTGTACGCCGTGCGCTAAGGGAAGAACTTGCTCAAACGCAGCCGCTCGCGCGTGGTGCGCGCGTCGTGCAGCACATCGCCAAAATCCGCCGGCAGCGCGCCGGGCGGCGCATCACTTTCCGCCGTTTCGAGGAGCGTCACCGCCTGCTCGGCGTCCGCAATGCGATCATCAAGCGGGCGGGCATTATCAGCGGCGGCTTCGAGCAGCGCGCGAGCTTCATCCACCTTCTTGAGAACCTCGGCGATGATCGCGGCCTTTGATTCGTCGGCGGGCGCGGCGGCGGGCGCATCGGTCGCATCGGCGTCCTTTTGCGTCGGCGACGCTTCATCACGCTCATTCGGCGCGGCCGCCCCGCCGGTCCTCGCCGCGGCGTTTCGTTGCTCGTCGTCAACGGTCGAACCCTTTGGCGATGTCGCCGAATCGTCCGCATGCTGCGTTGCCGGCGTCTGCGGCTCCTTCGCCGCAAGCGCTCGAGCCAGCGCGATCCCAAGCACGCCCGAGAGCAGCGCGATGCCCGCAAGCACGAACGAGAGCACGCGGATGGTGCGCTGCTGGCGCATGACCATTGTGCGGAGCGAACGCGTGGTGCGATCGTCAGCTCGAGGAATGGGATCGCCGCGACCATCCACGGCTCGCGGTCCCGCCACGGCGCCAGGCTCCGGCGCTTGCGCGATCGCCTTGGCTTCCTCGCGCAGTCCGGGCTCTTCGCCGGGCACGTCGATGAATTCCGGCTCGTCCGCGCCGCCCGTCGCCGTTCGACTTGCGCCGCCGCGATTGGCACTGCCTGCGGTCGATGTCGCTGTCACCGCCGGCGCCGGCGTGCTCGTCAGCTCTTCATCCGTCGCAAAGCTGGAGATGCCGACGTTGCGCGGCGCCGCCGAGCTTTGCGTGTGCGTCATTTCCGTGGCGGATCCGCCATGATCGGCGCCGTTGCCGCTCACCTGGCTGCGATCGGACAGATCAAGCTCCGCTTCCCATGGCAGCGGGCGGATATCCGGCAGGCCGAGATAGTTGCGATTGATGTACGCCCCGAACGGCACGCCGCATTTCGGGCAACCGTGGTGCGTCGGCTCGACGTGCGCATCGCAATTGTGGCAATAGCCGAGCAGATGCGCCACGCCCGGCACGCGCTTCGCCACCGCCCAGAACTGCCGCGTCGTCGGCCCTCGGATGATCGAAAACCGGTCAACGAGCCCCCGCTCAATCAGCCGCACCAGCGTTTCATAGCTGCATCCCGGCCGGTGCGGACGCTTCACGTCGCGAATGAACCACGGGCCCATCGAATTGTGCGTGGCCTGGCGGGAAAGCGGCTCGAAGAACCCCCGGCACGCCCGGCAACGCTCCGAAAGCGGCTGCGCCTCCCCGCAATATGGGCATATCAGCATCTGCGCTTTGGCCATCAGCCCGGCTCCCGGTTGACATCCCGTTCAATCGGCGTTTCGCTGTCGCGCATGCAGTTCATGTGCTTTGCCAACGCTCCGCTCCGGCGGAACAGCATCGTATGCCGGCTGGCCGTGCCGTTCGTGCTGGTCTCTATGCTTCTGTACGGCTGCGGACGCTCCACGGATGCCCAGCGCGTTGCCACATCCAATGATGAGTCGGCTCTCGACGCCGCCTCGGATCAACCCGCGCTCCACACCGCGCAGCAGCCCGTGCCGTCCATTCAGATCATCTCGACCGCGGATGCGGGCGGCGGTGACGCGGCGACGACCATCGTCGATGCCCGCCCCGTGGCGCTCATCGATGCCCGGCCGGTCACATGGGGCGAGCTTCGCGAAAGTCTGACGGAAGCCGCCGGCGCCCAGGCGCTGCGCGAAGTCATCCTTGAACGCGGCCTTGGCACGCTGCTCGCCGATCGCGGCATCGCCATCAGCGAGGACGCCATCGCCGCGGAACGCACGCTGTTCATCACGTCGCTCGATGCCGATCCCAACGTGGCGCTTCGCCTGCTCGATGAGCTCCGCAAGCGTCAGGGATTGGGCGCGACGCGCTTCCGCAAACTGCTCTGGCAGAACGCGGCGTTGCGGGCCCTCGTGGCCGATCGCGTGCAGGTGACGGATGACGCCGTCCAGCGCATGTTCGATCTCGTGCACGGACCGAAGCGGCAGGCGAGGCTCATCATGGTGCCGAACCTTGCGGAAGCGGAGCGCGTGCTGGCGCGCGTCGAGATCGGCGAGGCGTTCAGCGATATCGCCGTGGAAGTGTCCACCGACGCCAGCGCCGCGCGTGGCGGACTCCTCGAACCCATCAGCCGGAACGATGAAACGTATCCCGCGGCGGTGCGCGAAGCGCTCTGGCAGCTTGAGCTTGTGCCCGCCGATTCACCCGGCAGTTCGCCCGGCAACGTGTCGAACCCCATTCTGCTCGACACCGGGTACGCGATCGTTAAGCTCGAAAGGAAGTTCGCCGCGGACGATGTGCAGCTTGCCGACGTGCGAGCGGAAATGGAGCGGCTGGTGAAAATCAACCAGGAGCGCACGCTCATGGACCAGCTTGCCCGCACCATCCTGCGCGGCGCGAATGTGACCGTGATCGATGCGGCGTTGAGCGACAGTTGGCAGCGAGACGGCGGCCCGCTGCCGTGATTGCAATTCGCTATGGACGATGCCACCACGACTCCTGCGATCGACGTCAAGGCGCTTCGCGTCACCTATCGCGCCCGGCGCAAGCAGCCGGCACGCGAAGCGGTGCGCTCGCTTGATCTCGTGATCGAGCCGGGGCAATTCGTGGCGCTGCTCGGGCCGAATGGTTCGGGGAAGAGTTCGCTCATCCGCGCGGTCGCCGGGCTCGTGCCGTTTGAAGGTTCCGTCAGCGTGCACGGCGAGCGCGATCTCGGCGCGATCCGCCGGCAACTCGGTGTCGTGCTGCAGTCGCCGAGCCTCGACCCCAACATGACCGTGCGCGAGAACCTGCGCGACGTCGCAGCGCTATACGGCCTCTCCCGGGAAATCATCCAGCAGCGCATGAGTGAAGAGCTGTCCTCCGCGGCGATGACGATTCACGCAGGGGCGCTCGTCAAACGACTCTCGGGCGGGCTCCGGCGCCGGGCGGATCTCATTCGCGCCGTGCTCCACCGGCCGCGCGTGCTGCTGCTCGATGAACCCACGGTGGGCCTCGACCCGCCCTCCCGTCGCAGCTTTCTCGAAGCGATCGAAGCGCGGCGTGAGCGCGATGGCGCCACCATTGTGATCAGCACGCACCTGATTGACGAAGCGGACCGCGCCGACCGCGTGGTGTTCATGCACGAGGGCGCGATCGTGGCAGACGACGCGCCCGCCGCCCTTCGCAGCCGGCTCGGCGAGCGCACGCTCACGGTGATGTCGCCGCTCAAGCCGATTATCCCGTGGGTGGAGTGGAAGCGAACCTCGCAGGGCTGGAGCGCGGGATCGGTGGAAGACGCCGAGCAGCGCGCTGCGATCATCGAAGCGCTCACCACCGCCGGGCTTGCGTTCACGGTCGCGCCGCCGACGCTCGCCGATGCATTCGAGTCACTGACAGGGGCGTCGCTTCACGGAGATCGGCACGATGGCTGAAGACCCGGCACGCATTTCGGGCATGCGCGTGGCGCGTGTGATCGCAAAGCGCGAGCTGGTGCGCTTCGTGCGCCAGCCGGCACGCATCGCCGGCGCGATCGGCACGCCCGTGCTGCTATGGATCTTCCTCGCCAGCGGCTTTGCGGATTCGCTGCGCAGCGAGCACGTGGCCGGCGCGGATTACGCCCTCTTCCTGCTGCCCGGCATGATGTCGCTCACAGCCACCTTCGCCGCCGTGCTCTCGGCCATGTCGGTGATTGAAGATCGACAAGCGGGCTGGCTGCAGGCCGCGCTCGCCTCGCCCGCGCCGCGCTGGAGCCTCGCGCTGGGCGAAGTGATCGGCGCCGGCGTGATTGCGTTCCTGCAAGCCGCGTTGCTGATGTTCGCGCTGCCGGTGCTCCGCGTCTGGCCCGGCACGCTCGAACTCGTTGCCTCGCTCGCGGCCGTGTTCGTCACCTCACTCGCCATGGCCGCGCTCGGCATCATCTTCGCCTGGCGCGTCAGCAGCTCCGCCGGTTTTCACGCGGTGATGAACCTGCTGTTCATGCCGATGTGGCTGCTCTCCGGCGCCTTCATGCCAGTGACCGGCGCCGCGCCGTGGTTCGCTGCGATCGTCGCGGTCAACCCGCTGTCGTGGTGCACGCAGGCGATCCGCGCCCCGCTCGTCGGCGAACCGTCGGCCCTGCCGATGCTCATGGCGTGCGGCTTCGCGCTCGTCATCACCGTCATCGCGGTGCTCGACGTCACACGATCATCACGTCAGTCGTTGGTGACGTGAGGAAAAATGCCCTTCTCTTCATAGCGCCGCTTCTGCTCCGGCGTCCAATACGGCGACACGTTGGGCGGACCGTCATCGCGCACCTTGGCGACGCGCTCGCGCCACGTCTTTTCCTCTTCAGCAATGGCGGAAAGCGCCGCCGGCGGAAGCACGTCGCGCACGCGCGTCCACGTGTCCTCCGAAAGCTGAATTCGCTGCTTCCAGAGCGCGTAGTACTCGTCACCCTTCGCGTCAAACTCCGGTCCCGTCATCATCAGCGTCCAGAACGGCTCAAACCACGCGAGATAGAACTTCGCCAAACGCTCGCTGTGTCCCGCATGTTCGGCGCGATAATTCTCGCTGATCGATGCCACCGCGTCACGAATCGTCTCGGGCAATCCATCCATGGCGAGCACTGAATCGAGCAGATCGTGCAGGCGGGCTTTGTCGGGATAGATCGGCTTGTAGGCCAGCCGCAGGTACTTCTCGCGCATTTGCTCAACCGCCTTGCCCGGCGCGAGCGTGGCGAGCGCCGCAAGATGACGCTCATTCAGCTCATTGAGCCGCTTGCCGAGTTCGACAACCGGCTTGCGCTTCTCGCCGCGAACGTGCGCCATCGCTTCCGCCAGATGCGAGCGGTCGGCGTTCGGATCCTGCTCCATCAGCGACCTCGCCTCTTCGTTCAGCAGAATCGTCTCGCGGTCCAAGCCTCGCGATGCGATGATCGCCCTGTTCAATTGTTCAATGAGATTCGTGCGCGTTTGCTCATATTCAAGCTGCGCGGCGAGCAGCGCCTCCATATCCACCGCGTCCGGCTCGAACGACAGATCCATCTCAAGCGCCATGCGGCAGAGGTCGGCTCCGGCCCCGGGATACTTGATGTGCTGGATCATCCGAACATCACGCCGGCGCAGCATGCGCGCTCGGTTCACGGTTTCGCTTGGCAGGTCCAGCACGACCGCCGCCTCGCCGAAGAACCACTCGTCGATCTTCCATAGTTCGTCACTGAACGCGTCCGCTTCGGCCTGCAGTTGCAGCACGAGATCTGCGTGTTCCACAGTGGGCGGCTCGGTTCGGTTCGCCGCCAGTTCCGCGGACCGGTCCCAGAGCGATTGCTCCCGGCCCCGGCGAGCCGCGCTGCACCGTTCGACATACGACGCGTGCAACTCGCGCAGCGCCTGTTCCTGGTTCGCGTCCAGATTCAGCAGCCGCGCATAAAGCCCGATGTCTTCGCTGGAAATCCACGGGGGAATATTGAGCCCGATGTAACCCACCATGGGCTTCGGGGTGTATTCCGTGTTCGGCTGCTTGGGAAGCTGCACATCTCGCAGCCGTGCAATATCGCCTTCCGACTGCAGCGAAACGATCATCAGCAGCGCCGCAAGCACGTTCCCAATCATCGCACACCTCCCGTCGCTTACGTTTTAATATAAGCGATACGGCCGATGGCGACAGGCAGCAGGATGATGACGGGAATAAACACGCCCGCGGCTGGGGGAATGCCCGGCAGCGGCATCGTCACGCCCACCGTCGCGCCGAGCATGGCGGGTATCGTCACGCCGGCGCACAACAAACTCTGACGCATCAATCCCATCGGCTCGCGCAGCAGGAAAAACGGCAGCGCGATGGTGGCCACCAGCAGATTGATCAGCACCGAGGAAAAGCGCGAATACTTATATCGCGCCAGCGCGTCGGCATCGACCACGCCGGGCGTGGCCGCCAGTTCGCCGATCTGCTTCAGGCTAAGCATCGTCGCGAACTGGCCGTAGCGGCGGATCGTGAGCGCTTCGGGCGTGAGATCCGTGCGGTAACTTTCAATCGGATGAGCGCCCGGCGCATCCATCGATGACGCGCCGAATGCGTCGTCGCCAGTGGAATCCATCGCGGCATCAGGCGGCGGCGCCGTCAGCCACGTGGCCTTGCCGTTGACGAGCATCCACGCGTCTTCACGATCGTTGAAGATCGCGCGGTCGGCAACGATGCGCCGCACCGTGCGACCTTCGCGGTCGCGCTCGATGATCAGCGGCCACTCCAGCGTCGCCGTGGTCGCATCGAACGACGCGGCCTGCAGCAGGTTGCCGCGACCATCGCGCGTGAGATTGACCGGGAATTCCGCAGCGCCGCGCCGGCCGATCGCGCCCTGATCGCGAATGAGCAGCGGCGCCACACGCGGGATGATGAACTCCTGGTTCAGCACCTGCAGCACCGAAAGCGCAAACACGGCGATGAGCAGCGGCTGGGCCACGCGGTGCATGCTCACGCCGGCCGCCAGCACCGCGACGAGTTCCCGGCGAGTGTGCATCGTGCCCAGCGTAAAGCCGATCGCCCCGATGGCCACAAGCCCGTGCATGTACGCATAAAACTGGAACAGCCGCGGCGCCTGAAAATCCACGATCAGCGCGATCACTTCGCCAACCAGTTTCAGCGTGCCGGCGTCGTCGCCAAGAATCCCCTTCGCCGCCTCAACGAAGCGGTGAAGTTGAATGAACACGTCGATGGAAATGGCGAACACGAACAGCAGCGCCATCAGCAGCACGAAGTTGGCGATGAACCGGGTGATGACGTATTTGCTTAGCAGCAGCATGAATTCGCCCTGGTTCCCACGCTAGTTCCGCAGCAGCCGGCGAAGGCCTTCGGCGCACATCGCCAGCATGATCACATGGCCCGACCACATGATGCACGCCCCCGCCACGATGTTGCCGTCGCGCATCACTTCCGTCCCGCCGAAGATCAGCATCAAACACAAGATCGCCGGAACGAACACGATGGAATAGATCGTCAGCGGCGGCGCGCCGCGCATCAGCATGGAAAGAATCATTCCCGCCAGCGCGTAGAGCAGCACCACGAATGACAGCGCAATGCGCTGCGCCGTGCGGCCGGTGACGTCGGCATCCAATTCTTCAAGCTTCCACCGCAACCCGCCCGCCGCCTGCAGAATCGCCTGGTTCTGCGCCGCGTTCTCCCGCTGCTCCGCCTGCAGCGCCGCCACGCGCTCGAGCAGCACGTGCGCCGTCGCGCCCTCAAGCCCCACCGGCGCGAAACCCTCGAGCGACAGTTCCTGAAACTGGTGATGCTCACGCATGTTCCGCACGCCCGTCACCGGGTCGATGATCTCGTATCGCGTGAGCGTCAGTTCGAGGCTTGGTTGCTCGATGAGCGCCGATTGCGACCGCGTCACGGCGGCGCTGTCGCAGAGGAAGCGATAGATCGGCTTCCCGTTCTGAAATTGCGTGATCTCCACCGGCTGGCCCGCGCCGTACAGGCGCTGGCCGTCGAACGTCGCCGCTTTCACCACATATTCCGCCATCGGCCCCTCGCGCAGCCGCAGTTCGCCGGTCGCCTCAAGCCGTTCGCGAATGGCCCGAGCCAGTTCGTGGTCGCGCAGCGCTTCGACGAGATCTTCCTTCATGCGTGCGATCGGGCCGTACGTGTCCGGATGTGCGCGGATGGCGTGCATCTGCGGCGTGGTGCGCGTGTCGAGCGAATCTTTGAACGCCGTCGGCACCAGCAGCGCCCGGTCCGGCGAGAGATCCGGGGCCGCGAACACCTGGCCGCTCGGCGACTTGTAGCCCACCAGATCGGTGAAGAGCACTTTCAGATACGTCTGGTCGTTCCGCTCGAAGACATCGATGACCGCCTGCCGTGCTGTCACATCTGTTTTCGTGCGGCCGACGCTGTCCGTCTCCACCGCCGCCATGCGCTGCAGCACCATGCGGAACTTGGCTTCCGTGTCGGGCGGATTCTGCAGAATGACGAGATCGTCGGCGTAGATTTGCAGGTCGCCCACCTGAAACGCCTGGTCGCGCTCGATCGCCGCCTGGAACAACAGCGTCACGTCATGCGTGATCATGCGTTCGAGAAGCCGCAGGAACCGCGGCGTGATCCAGTGCGTGAATAACGACATCACGATGACCAGCGCAAGGGCGAACGCTGCGATCGGCGCCAGCATGCGCGTGTAGCTGATGCCGCTCACCGCAGCCGCGATGATCTCATTGTCGCTCGCCATGCGGTGAATGACGAGCGTGACGGCGAAGGCGGCCGCCACCGGCATGGCGTACTGCAGCATGGGCACCATCGCCGCGAACACATAGCGCATGATCTGCCCGGCGGAGAACAGGTCATCCTGCGCCAGCGGCTTGATCGCGGCGCCGAAGGCGATCACCGTCGTGAGCACGGCCGTCGTGAGCAGGAACACACGCAGCACTTCGACGACGAAATATCGAGAGAGATGAAAGAGCATGGAACCAGCGGGACGGTGATCAAGTCGTCGGCAACCAAGGGCGATAACAAACCCGAATGAAACGCTCCGGGCGCCGGCATGGTCGAGTGCTCACGCCATTCTCGCAACTGCGGAACGAAGCTGGCGTGGACTCGCGCTGCGCCCGGCGTTCTCCCGTTATCGGCACATCGCTGGCAACTTGGGCCGGATTTCGCACGTGGGATGAATCCAGCCCCGGCTCGCGCCGCCAAACTCGGACGCCGGACTTCGGCCGAGGCCGCGTGAATCGGATGAGTGTATGCGTCCTGCAAGAGCCGCCCCCGCATGCCGGCAGCAGGTGGAGAGGCGAGATGACCAGGCGGTTCAAAACCCGGCGCACGCACCACACCCAGCGTGGGTTCACTCTGCTTGAATCCATGCTCGCCGCCAGCCTGCTCTTTGTCATCACCGTGGCCGTCCTCTCCGCCATTACCGCGGGTCAGCAGCACGCCTACGAGGCGCATGTCCGCATCGCAGGAACGCTTGCCGCCGAGGAGCTGATGGGCCGCCTCTCCGCCGAGGAGTATTCCGCCCTGGCCAAGTGGGATAACCACTCGGAAAGCGTGGGCAACATGGTGGATGCTGAAGGAGACCCGCTGCCGAGCATGTTCGTGATGCTTGGCCGCCGCGTCGACATCACCACCACGCTCGTCACGCTTCCCAACGGCGTCAAGGTGCGTGGCCGCAACGTGACGGTGGAGTGCTTCGATCGCGACAATCGCGTCGTCGCCACCGTGCAGCAGTTCATTCCGGAGCCCATGTCATGATGCGCAACCACTGGGCATCGTGCCGGGCTCACGCACCGCCGCGCGGCTCACCGCGCCGCGGTCTTACGCTTATTGAACTGATGCTCGCGCTGTCGATCAGCGTCATGGTCGCCGGCGCGATGTCTGGCATGCTCACCGCGGTCAGCACCGGCGTCGCGAGCCGGCAGGACACGCGCAGCGTCATGGTGCGCTCCACCGCCGCGCACGCCAAGCTCGCCGCGTACATCAATCCCGCACGCGCCATCTGGGCCGTGGACGACCACTCCATCGCGATCTGGTTCAACGACTATCGCCAGGGCGGCGGCATTCACTCGACGGAAGTGCGCTGGATCGTCTACGACCCCGACAACGACGTCGTCGAAGTGCGCTTCATCAAGTTCCCCGACGACTGGTCGCAAACCAGCAAGGATCTTGCCGACGTCGAATACCTCAAGACCCAGTCGGACCAGTTGATGTACGAGAAGTACCTCTCGCAAGGCTACATGGCGACGCTTCGGCTGCTCGACGGCGTGGAAGATTTTTCCATCGCGCTCGACAACCCCACGCCGCTCGAAGCCCGCCGCGTCACGTTCACCATCAGCTTCACCACACAGGAGGCGCCGCTCGTCGTCACCGTTCCCTGCACCATCGCTCACCACCAGCCGCCCGTGCGGTAAGGACCGACGCATGAACGCACTGCGCTGCCAACATTCCACTTCCCGCGGCTTCGCCATGCTGCTGATTCTCATCACCCTGGCGATCGGAACGATTCTGGCGACCGCCTACCTCGCCAGCCGCGACAACTCCGCGGTGATCGGCGCCAACGCCACCGCCGGCGCTTCCGCCCGCGCCGCCGCCCTGGCCACCATCAATTCGGGCATTGCGATCCTCGAAACCGAAACCGACTGGCGCACCAACCACAGCGCCGGCGTCGTCTTCAGCAACGTGCCCTTTGCCGGCGCCAGCGTCGACCTCATCCTCAAGGATCTCGTCACCGGCGCGCCGCCCACGAGCAGTTCAACGGACATCGAACTCACCGCGGTGGCGCGCGTCGCCGACGTGGAAGAACGCGTGGTGGCGCATGCCTTCGTGCCGCCTCCCGATGACGAGCCCGACCTCGATTTGAGCGAGTTCGCGATCTTCGTGAAGGACAAGCTGACGATCAAGGACACGTCGCTGATCGCGCGCTGGAACACCTCGCCGCGAAGCGTGCTTCGCAAGCCGCTGGCGCTCGGCACGTTGAGCAAGGACGCCGCCGCGATTGCGCTGAGCGATTACGCCGTCGCCGTGGACGGCATTGCGTATGTGCTGCCCGGTTCGTCGTCGCTGCTCGTGTCCAACGACGGCCCCGCCGGGTTGCCCGTGATGGTGCTGCCCGATACGATCGTGATGCCGAACCCGCCCAACCCCGGCACGCTCGCCATCGGCCTGTCCACGGATTTCAGTCGTGACGGCAGCGCCAACAGCTTCACCGTCACCAACGACCGCCGCGTGCGCAAGCTGAACTTCAAGAACGGCGCCGTGCTCACGCTGCGCGGCCCGCTCACGCTCATCGCCGACGACACCATCACCATCGAGAAAGGTTCGAAGATCAGCGTGGAAGGCGACGTGAAAATCGTCGCGTACAAGGACGCCCGCTTCAAGGACGACGCGCTCATCGAATTGCAGAACGGCGCTTCGCTCACGTTCTTCGTGAAAGATGATCTCGAGATCGATGACGCCGCGATTGTTCAGGCCGGCGCCCAGCGCAACGCCAGCGGCGACGCCGCGTGGATGAACCCCGCCCGCGCCACCATCTACGCGCTCCCCAGCAGCAGCGGCAAAACGTGGACGATCAAGAACGACGCCATCGTCAAAGGCATGCTGTACTCGCCCGCCGGCCGAGTGCGCGTTGATCAGAACAGCGCGGTGTTCGGCCGCATCGCCGCCCAGGAGGTGAGCATCGAGCACGGCAGTGCGCTCTACTACGACCACACGCTCGACACCGGCAATGGCTTCACCGTCTTCACGAGCCCCGTGTACGACAGCAACGGCAAGGTGCGGCCCGCCATCAAAACGCTCACCTCGCTCGACAACGATCTGATCGACACCGTCAATGGCGTCATCCGAGCGCTGGAAGCGTTACAGCCGCCGCCCGGCCCCAACGAACCCACGCCGCGCACCGTGCACGTGACGTACGAAATTGTTTCCCTCTCCAGGGATACGGCGAACTGGGAGAGCAAAGCTTCGTTGATCGCCATGGAAGAGTAAACGCGCGCCATGATCGCGCGCATGCAGGATCGCAGGAGGTCCTTCCAATGAAACCACAAGCCCCCACGACGCGGCGAGCATTTGCCATGCTGTTGGTTCTCATTAGTTTGGCGATTGCCACCATTCTGGCGACCGCCTACCTGGCCAGCCGCGACAACTCGGCGATGATCGGCCAGAACGTTGCCGCGGGAACGTCCGCGCGCTGGGCCGCGCTCACCGCCCTCAACGCCGGCATCGCCACGCTGGAAACCGAAACAGATTGGCGCGCCAACCACACCGCCGGCGTCGTGTTCGCCAACGCGTCCCTCGCCGGCGCGTCCGTTGATCTCAAGTTCATGGACCTCGCCACCGGCTCGCCCCCCACCGCCACAACCACCGACATCGAAATCACCGCCACCGCGCGGCTGAACGGCATGGAAGAAACTGTCGTCGCCCACGCGCATGTGCCGCTGCTCGAAAAGCGACCGGACCTCGACTTGAGCGAGTTCGCCGTGTTCGCCCGCAGCAAAGTGAAGGTGAAGGACACCTCGCTCATCGGACGCTGGTCGAAATCCCCCAAGGGCCGTCTTGGCAAGAGCATCGCCATCGGCACCGCGAGCAAGAGCGCCGGCTCAATTGAACTGGCGGACTACGGCGTGGCGGTCGATGGCGTCGTCTACCGCGTCGCCGGCGCCTCGACGATTCTCGTTTCGAACTCGGGCCCGCGCTCCGTGCAGACGGTCGACCTGCCCGACGACATTCTCGTGCCGCAGGCCCCCTCCCCCGGCGTGCTGCGCCCGCTCGCGCTTGTCTCGGCCCTCTGGTCGAACTTCAACCGCAACAACGGCGCCGCCTTCACGATCACCAACAATCGCGACATCAAATCGTCAACGCTTACAACGAACGCGGTGGTCACGATTCGCGGCCCCGTGACGGTCACCGTCGCCGAAGGGCTCACCATAAATACCGGCGCCAAGCTCGTCATTCAGGGCGACGTGAAACTCGTCGTCTTCGGCAAGTTCGACATGGGCGACAACGCGTCGATTGACCTCGAGCCCGGCGCCACGCTCGAACTCTACGCCGGCGACGATGTCACGCTCGACACCGCTTCGATCAACGAAGTCGGCGCGGGAACCGTGCGCGATACATCCGGCGAGGCGGACTGGATGGATCCCACGCGCTTCCGCCTCTACGAAGTCGATTCCGCCAGCAAGAACTGGACGTTCACCGACGGCAGCACCATCAAGGGGCTCATCTACGCGCCCAACAAGAAAATCAAGTTCGACAAGTCCAGCGCCATCTATGGAGCCGTCGTCGGCGATGAAGTCGAACTCGCCAGCGGCGCCGCCGTCTATTACGACCACACGCTCGACATCGGCACGGGCTACACGCAGCTCGCCAGCCCGGTGTACGGGAACGACGGCAAGATCAAATCCCTCATCAAAACCACCGTCAATACGCTGGACCGAACCGTCCTCGCGGTGCTCGATCTGCTTCTCGGCGTGGGGAACGGCTCGGGTCAAGCGACCGTGGGTGCGAGCGATCCCACGCCGCGCACCGTCAAGGTGGAGTACGAAATCGTCAACTTCGCCAACGATGTGCCGAACTGGGAGTCGAAGGCGACGATGATCGCCGTTGAGGATTGATCATGCCGCGTGCACGCGCATTGAGGTTCGCATTTCTTGAACGTGCGTTCGCGCGGCGCGACGGGTTCACGCTCATCGAGCTCATGGTCGTGCTGGCGATCGCCGCCGTGCTCGCCACCATGGTCCTGCCGATGATGCGCAACGACGAGCGCATCAACGTGATCGCCATGGCGTCGCTCGTGCGTTCCGACATCGAGTTCGCGCAGTCGATCTCCATCAGCCAGCCGAACAACCCGGCGGTCGTGAAGTTCAACGCCGACGATGCGTCGTACTTCGTCGCCTATGCGAGCGATCCCGACACGCCCATCACCCGCGCGGACAACGGCGAGGTGTACGAAGTCCGGTTCGGCTACGGCCGCGCGGTGGCCGGCGACGGCGTGAGCATCAGCATCACCGGCGCGGACGATGACGCCATTGCGTTCGACTCCCACGGCGGGCTCGTCGACTTCACCCAGACGCCGGTCATCACCATCACCGCGGGCCAAGAGTGGTTCACGCTCACCATCAGCCCCGCCACCGGCTCCATCACCGAAGCCAGCGGCACCGGCAACCCCCCGGACACGAAGTAAGCCAGCAAACGCAAGAACACCTCAATCGCCCCGCCCCCCTTTCCGCGTTTCGACGTTTCGGCGCTTCCGCGCTTCCGCGTTTCGGCGTTTCGGCGTTTTTACCGCAATCCATATTCCCGCAGCTTGCGATACAGCGTGCGCTCGCCGATGCCCAGCAGCGCCGCGGTTTGCTCGCGGTTGCCCCCCGTCATCGCCAGCGTTTGACGGATCGCTTCCTTTTCGAGTTTGTCGAGCCCAATGCCCGCGAGGCTGCCGACCACCAGTCGCTCGTCGTCGCCGTCGTGCGCCCGCACATCATCCGGCACGTGCCGCACTTCGATGCAATCGCCTTCGCATCGCAGAATCATCTGCCGCACCACGTTGATGAGCTCGCGCACGTTGCCCGGCCAGTGGTAGTTGATGAGCCGCAACATCGCGGGATCGCTCACCGTCGGGATCGCCCCGCCCTTCTCCGCCGCGAACTGGCCGATGTAGTGATTCACAAGCAGGCGGATGTCCTCGCGCCGCTCGCGCAGCGGCGGGATCATGATCTCCGTGCCGCGGATGCGGAAATACAGATCGCTGCGGAATTGCTGCTTCTCGACGAGTTCTTTCAAATCACGATTCGTGGCGCTGATGAAGCGCACATCCGTCCGGCGCGGCTCGTTCGAACCCAGCCGCACCACTTCCCCCGTTTCGAGCACGCGCAGCAGCTTCGCCTGCATGGTCATCGGCATGTCGCCGATTTCATCGAGGAAGAGCGTGCCTTTGTCCGCGTACTCGAACACGCCTTCACGATCACGATCCGCGCCGGTGAACGCGCCGCGCACGTGGCCGAAGAGTTGATCTTCAATCAGCGTTTCGCTCTGTCCCGCCGCGTTGAACGTGACATAGCGGTTCTTCGCGCGCTTCGAGTGATTGTGGACCGCCCGCGCCACGAGTTCCTTGCCGGTTCCCGATTCGCCGGTGATGAGCACGGGGATGTCGCTCGGCGCCGCCTGCTTGATGGCGGTGATCACGGCTCGAATGGCGGCTGACTCGCCGACGATGCCTTCAAACCCATACGCCGCGTTGAGCTGGCCGCGCAGTGACGAATTCTGATGCCGCAGCAGCACGGTTTCCGCCGCCCGGTTGACGAGGTTGCGGAAGACATCGAGGTCCAGCGGCTTCTCGATGAAGTCATACGCGCCGCCCTGCAGCGCCGCCTTGGCCGTGGGCACGTCGCCATGCGCCGTCACCATGATGGTCTCGGCGTCCGTCTGGTGCTGCTGGGCCAGTTTGAGCACGTCCAGCCCTGCCGTTTCCGTCTCCATCACGAGGTCGGTGACGATGACGTCGAACTGCCCGTGCTTGAGCTCTTCCTCGGCGGCGGCGAGGCTGTTGACAATCGTGCACACGTGGCCCGGCTTGCGCAGCGCGTCCGCCATCACGTCCGCGTGGTCCCGTTCATCATCAACGATCAGCACCTGGGCACGCAGGGCGGCCTTCTGGTCGGACGGATGCCGGGCGGTAGAGGACACGTCGTTCATGGGCCGGCATTGTAGATTGGCCTGCGAGAGGCGTGCGGACAGCCAAAATTACGGCGGGCTGACGGTCTGCCGCGGGGCGCGCATCCATATCCTTAGTCGCCGGGGCTCATGTGGGAAAACGCGAGGAGAACCGCCATGTCATCTGACGTCACGCCGAATCGCGCTGGATTTGCTTGCACCATGTTCACCGGTTCGCTGGCCACGCTCGTGCTGGGCGCGGCGTTCACATGTTCGGAGATGACGCCGGCGTGGGCGCAGCAGGCGTTCGTCGCCGCCGTCAGCGACAAGCCCGGTGAAACCAGCCAGATGTTCGTGCTGCCCGCCTTCCCGGGCCGCTTTGATGCGCTCCTCCGCCCGGAGTTCTCCCGCCGCGATGTGCCGCTCTTCCGCGAGCACCTTCACCTCGACGAGACGCAGATGTATGTGCTCGAAGTGCTCATCGACAGCTACACCGAGCAGTTCCAGGCGGCGGTGGATGACTTCCGCGCCGTGCAGAGGCGATATCACTTCGAGATTCCCGGCCTCGACCCCGCGCTGTTGGACGACGCCAGCGAAGGCGCGCTGCTGGGGAGCGTGTTCAACTTCCACGATGACGAGGGCGGGTCGCCGATCTTTGACATCGGCGCCATGGCCTTCGACCTCGACCTCGGCGGGCCGGGGCAGGTGTCAATCAACGTCACCAACTCCATCACCGTGTCGGACGACGGCTCCGGCTCTGGCGCGCCCGTCGCGGTGGAAGGCGAGCCGGCGGTGATCGTCGCGATCGACATGCAGGATGAGAACGGCGAGTCGATCCTCTCCGAGGAGCAAATGAAGGAGATCACCGACCGCATCAGCGAGCAGATCAAGGAACGCCTTGCCGAGGTGGAAGCGAAACGCCAGGCATTGGTCGCCGAGCGCACCGCGGCCGCCGCTGCCGCCGCCGAAGGTGACCCCAACGCGCAGGACTCCGAACCCGCAGCGACAGCCGAGGAAGTGGCGCAGGCTGGCCGCGCCCTCATTGCGGAGCGCAACCGCCTTCGCGACGAGCTTGAAACGGACGTGACGCTGCTGCTCAACGAAGAACAGAAGATCCACTGGCCGGAATTCGAGCGCACGCATCGGCGCATCAGCACCATGCGAGCAGGCGAATTCGCCGGCGAATCCGTCGATCTGGTCCGCATCGTCAACCAGCTTCAGCCGAAGATCGAAGACAAGGCGAAGTTCGAGGCGGCCCGGCTGCACTATGAACTCGCGCTCGAGGAAGCGTTGCAAAAGCGCAACGCGATGCTGCCCGAGCATGAAATCGACTTGCTGCTGGCGATCGATCGGATGATGAAGAGCGAGGGCGGGGACGACGAGACGTATCTGAAGCTGATGGACCGAATGGCCGATGCCCGGGCCGCGGTGCGCGACGCTAATCTCGACGCCGCCGATGTTCTTGAGCCACTGCTCGCGGCGGACGATCGCGCCGCGTTCCGCGAAGCTGTGCGCCGCGAAGCGTACCCGTTCATCTATCGCGGCTCGCAAACCCGGCAATGCCTGAACGCAGCGCTGGAGTTTGAAGAGCTGACCACCGAGACGCGCGATGCGATCGCGCAGCTCAAGGCGGATTTCGACGCCCGCAATCAGGCCATCAACGAGCGCTGGGAGAAGCTCACCCGGGCCGAGGAGCCTCGACGCCATCGGACGATGATGGAATCGATGAGCAAGGTTCAAGAAGTGACGGCGCCCGGCGAGGACGGCGCGCCGCCGCCCATGGAGTTCAACATGGAAGGCGATGCGACCATGAAGCTCATGGAGGAGCGTCGGTCGCTCAATCGCACCGTGATGGACCAACTGTGCAACATGCTCACGGAAGAGCAGGTGGAACGGCTGCCGCGTCGACGCATGCCAACCTTGCGGCGCGTGGTGGGCGAAGGCGGGAAGTTCGAGCCTGTCCGCGTGATCCGCACGGAGAGCACGGAGAGTGCGGAAACCAAGCCGGACTGACCGAGCGCGGAGATGCGTGAGCGATGAACAAACCCCGGTTTTCGCCGGGGTTTTTCATGCACGCGCGGATTGTGTTCAATTGCCTGTTCCCCCGCCGATACAATTCCGTCATGACGCGCACGGATGCCACCACGAAGACGCTCGCTCCCGATCTCGCCGCCCGCTCCGCACATCACGCAACCTCGCCCTTCGCCCACCGCTCGATCTATTTCATCGGCATCGGCGGGTGCGGCATGTCCGGCCTTGCTCGCATGCTCGCCCAGCGCGGCGCAAAATGCAGCGGCTCGGATTCCACGCCGAGCGAACTCACCGATGCGCTGGCCAGCGACGGCATTGGCGTGTCGTTCAACCAGGCGGAGGGCGTGATTCCCGAAGACATCGATCTCGTCATCGCTTCCGCGGCGATCAAGCACGATCACCCGGAAATGCTCGCAGCGCTGTCGCGCGGCATCGAGGTGTGGACCTACGCGGAAGCGCTCGGCAAGGCGCAGCTTGATCGCACCGGCATCTGCATCGCAGGCACGCACGGCAAGAGCACGACGACCGCCATGCTCGCGCACGTGCTCATCGAAACGGGTCTCGACCCCAGCTTCATCGTGGGCGCCACATGCCCTCAAATCGGCGGCGGCTCCCGCACCGGAAGCGAAACGATCCCCTGCGCAAGCAAAGCGCCGCCCCCCGGTTCGGCCGCTTCCGCGGCCGAGACAAACCCCTACCAAAACGCCCCCGGCCTCCTCATCTGCGAAGCCTGCGAGTTCAATCGCTCCTTCCACCACCACCGCCCGAAGCTCGCCGCGATTCTCAACATTGAGGAAGACCATCTCGACATCTACAGCGACCTCGCCGGCGTCGTGCAGGCCTTCAAAGAATTCGCGGAGCTCATCCCCGGCGCTTACCAGGTTCCAGAAGCCGCACCTGACGACTCCGCGAGGAACGCGCGGGTGAGCGCCCCCGCCACGTTGCACGGCTACCTCCTCATCGCGCACGACGGCGCACACCGCCGCGATGTCACGGCGTCCGTCAAATGCAAGGTCGAAACCTTCGGCTTCAATCCCGCCGCGGACTGGCAAGTCTCCTTCGATCCAAGCCGCAGCGACGTCACGCTTCTCCATGAGCGGACGCCCGTCGCGTCGTGGACCATCAACATGCCCGGCGAGCACAACGCGCTCAACAGCGCCGCCGCCGCCATTCTCGCGCATCGAGTCGGCGCACCGTGGCAAGGCATCGCCGCCGCCCTCACCGGCTTCCGCGGCATCGAGCGTCGCATGCAGAAGCTCGGCGTGCGAAAGCTCAAATCGTGGACGGGCGAACCGAAAGGCGAAGTGATCGTCTACGACGACTACGGCCACCACCCCACCGAAGTCGAAACCACCCTGCGCGCCCTCCGCGCCGCCGAGAACCCCAAGCGTCTCATTTGCGTCTTCCAGCCGCACCAGCATTCACGCACGCGTTTTCTGCTCGACCAGTTCGCACAAAGTTTTTCCAGCGCGGATGTCGTCATCGTGCCGCACATTTACTTCGTGCGCGACAGCGAGATTGAGAAAACGAAGGTGAGCGCCGCCGACCTCGTCGACAAACTCCGCCAACGCGGCGTCACCGCGATGCACCTCTACCCCTTCGAGGCCATCGTCGAACAACTCGAGATCATCTGCCGCGACGGCGACCTCGTCGTCATCATGGGCGCGGGCCCGGTGTGGAAAGTGGCGAAGCAGTTTTTGCGGTCCCCCGAGCGTCGCAAAGTCTAAGCAGCATCCATCGCGCGGTACACCTTGCCGTGCTTCATGAGCCACTCAACATCACCGCGGTCAGCATGTGCCTCAACCTGCCGCAGCAATTCGACGACTTCGGGTTCGTAGCAGATATCCGAAGGGTCCGCGTCCGGAATGACTGCGTCCACCTCCACCGCCACCACGAATTGATCCGTGCGAACCAATCGAGTGCGCCGAATTCGCTTGCCTGGAATTTGCATGGCTAGTTGTCCATGAAGTGTACGGTGACCAGTTTTGCCACGTCAATGGTTTTCAGCCAAGCCCAAACGGCCTTCACATCCGTGCCATCAGCGAGAATTTGGAGGACTTCGACTGTTGGATTCGGCGTGTCGCGTTCTCGCTCGGATATGAGTTTGCCGGCCTGAATTCCGTCAACCACTTGCCATTCCAGAATGCGCCGTTCGTCAAGCCGCTCAACAGCATGCTCGCTGATGAGATAGCGCTGCGAAGCCACGCACAACTTGATACGTTCAAACAGCTTTCCCACTGATCGATCTCATTCCCCACAAACTGACAACACTCTATCATCCCCCACATGCTGCGCTCCGCCTCCAGCCTGTTCAGCGATCTTGATGTCGACGTCATGCACGACGCGCCGCTGGCCACGCTCACGTGGTACGGCATCGGCGGCAAGGCTGATCTCCTCATCCGCCCGCGCTCTGTCGACGCGCTCGCCACGCTCGTCAAACGATGCCGGCGCGAGAACACGCCGGTGCGCGTGCTCGGCGAGGGCGCGAACCTGCTCGTCGCTGACGAAGGCGTGGACGGCGTGGTCGTGCGGCTCGATCACGAAACCTTCCGCGAAATGCGCTACAACCGCCAGGGCGAAATCCAGCTCATGCGCTGCATGGCCGGCGCTGATCTTGCCCGCGCGCTCATGGATTCCACGCGGCGCGGGCTCGAAGGCTTGAGTCAGCTCGCCGGCATTCCCGCAAGCGTCGGCGGCGCGACGCGCATGAACGCCGGCGGCGCGTATGGCTGCCTCGGCGACGCCGTGGACTCCGTCACCACCATCACAAGCGCAGGCGACGTCGTCACCTATCCGCGCGATCAACTCAAATTCGAATACCGCTCCACCAACATTCCCGATCCCGTTATTCTCGCCACCACGTTCCGCCTCGAGCAGAGCGATCCGGTGAAACTGCGCGATCGCGTGAAGGAAATCTTCGCCTACAAGAAGTCCACGCAGCCCCTTGCCGAGCACTCCGCCGGCTGCACGTTCCGCAACCCCATCGATCCCGAAACCGGCGAGCGCGTCTCCGCCGGCAAACTCATCGACCTCGCGGGCCTCAAGGGCGAAACCATCGGCGGCGCCACCGTCAGCCGCCATCATGCCAACTTCATCACCACCGTCCCCGGCGCCACCGCCACCGACGTCCTTGCCCTCCTCCAGCGCATCCAGAAACGCGTCTTCGAGTCCACCGGCATCGAGCTCGAACCCGAAGTCGCCATCTGGAAACGCGGTGAGGAGGGATAGCCGCTAAGAGGCACAAAAAGCTCGAGAATGGAAGAACGAAACGCAGTGGAGCTTCACTCCTCTGCTTCTTCATCTTCCCACTTCTTCGTGCGCCTCTTCGCGCCTCTTTGCGGCTATTCTTCCCCCATGCGCACTCGAACGGACTCGAAGCCGCACGTGCTCGTGCTCATGGGCGGGCCAGACGCTGAACGCGACGTGAGCCTGCATTCCGGACAAGAAATCGCAGCCGCGCTCCGCGCCTCAAACCAATTCATCGTCACCGAGCAAGTGATCGATCGCATCACGGCCGCCGACCTTGCACAATTCGAATGCGACGTCATTTTCCCCGCGCTGCACGGCTCGTGGGGCGAAGGCGGCGGCTTGCAGCGCGAGCTTGAAGCGCTCGGCGTGCCGTATGTCGGCTCCCAGCCCGGGCCAGCCGCGCACGCGATGGACAAGATCGCCACCAAGAACACGCTCGCCGCGCTCGGCGTGCCGACGCCCCAAGCACAGATTCTCACCGTCGGCGACACGTGCACGATCGAACCGCCGCTGGTGCTCAAACCTGTCGATGACGGGTCAAGCGTCGATCTTCGCATCTGCCGCTCGCGCGCCGATGTGCTGCGCGGTTGCGATGAACTGCTGCCCAAGCGCAGCAAGATCATGGCGGAGTCCTACATCCGCGGTCGCGAAATCACCGTCGGCATCGTGCTCGGCAAGACGCTGCCGCTCATCGAGATCATCCCGGCGGTCGAGTTCTATGACTACGACGCGAAGTACGACCGCGATGACACGCAGTACACGTTCGATCCCACGCTCGCGCCGGGTGTCGCGGAGAAATGCCGGTGGATCGCGGAGACGGCGTTCAGCGCCATCGGCTGCCGCGATCTCGCGCGCGTCGACATCATGGTGAACGACGCCGGCCCGTGGTTCCTCGAAATCAACACGATGCCGGGCTTCACGACACACTCGCTCGTGCCCATGGCGGCGGCGCGCATGGGGACGCCAATGCCGGATTTGTGCGCGGCGCTTGTGAGTGCGGCGCTTGTGCGATCGAAGGCCACCGCGGGTGCGGTGCATTCGGTGCGCGTTTGAACATCGAGTCGTTGCCCGCTCCACGGGGCGAAGCCCCGGCGCTTCGTGTGGTTTCGACCTTTCGACTTTTCGACCTTTCGACTTTTTCTGCCTCGATGCCTTGATGCCTCGATCCCTTCCGCCTCCCTATTCTCAAAGCCTGCGTCCGCCGCTCGCCGATGTTCGGTGAGCCATGGCGAAGTCCGGCAAGATCAAAACGAGTTGGAAGAAAAAGGGCCCGAAGTTCGAATGGGGCTGGCTCTGGAACGCTGCGCGCGTTGCCGGGTGGCTCTGTCTGCTTGCCGGCTTGGGCGCCGCGTGGCACTACGGCGTGCCGAAGCTTGAAGATCGCGCCGCCGCGACGGCTCCGCACGAGCCCGTCACCGTCCAGTTCCTCAACCCGCCCGCGTGGTTCCAGGGCGATATCGCGCTCTCGCTCACGCTCACCATCCAGAACATCGCCACCGACGATCCGTTCGATCAGCAGCATCTTGCGATCATCGCCCAAACGCTGGCGGAGAGCGGCTGGTTCGAGCACATCAACCAGGTGCGACGCGTGCCGCCGAACATCATCGAAGTCGATGCCGTGTTCGTTCGCCCGTTCGCCATGATCCGCGGCGTCGACGCCGACTATCTCGTCGATCCGCACGCGCGTCGCCTGCCGCTGCAGATCGATTCCGACAAGCCGCAGCGCCAGTTCCTCGTCGTCTCCGGCGCCGCCATCACCACGCCGCCTCGCGTGGGAGAAGTCTGGCCCGGCTCCGACATCATCGCCGGCCTGCGACTCGTGCGCCTCATCGACATCGTGCCCTGGCGCCACCAGGTCGCGGCGATCGACGTGTCCAACTACAACAGCGTGCGCACCGTCGGCATCGTCACCGACCGCGAAAGCGTCATCAACTTCGAACATCCGCCCGGCGAAGAGCAGCCGCTCGAACTCTCCGCCGACCAGAAGATGCAGCTCCTCGCCCACAACTTCCGCACGCACGGCCACATCGGCGGCAGCTACCCCGCCGATCTGCGCTTCAGCGGCGGCGCACTCTACAGCCGCCGGTAAAACGCAGGCGCCGCCCTCAAGCGGCCGCCTCCGAACAACGCAACACGAAGCGCCCGCGCTACGCCCCGCAAGCCCCGGCCATGACGTCAGCGCGAGCCGCGCGGTCCACGCCCGCCCCCCGCTACACTTTCCGCATGCACCGCAGCACGACCATTGAGCTTCCTCGCGGTCTCATTCTCGCGGCGTCGCTGTGGCTGGTCGCGTCGTGGATCGCCTCCATGGGCCTGCGCACGCCGCTGCAGCCTTCCAGCGCCAGCTACACGCCGGGCGTGCGCATGATGCTCATCTGCATCGTCATCGGCATCACCATTGCGTGGCCGCTGCTTCGCTTGAGTCAGAGCGTGCCGCGGTTTCCGCTGCGGCAAGTCCTGCTGGATGTGATCGTGCTGCTCTCGCTCGTGCAGATCGTGCTCTGGCCGCTGCGACTGGTAACGACATGGTCCCCCAGCCGCACGCTGGTGATCGACGCCACGATCGCCGGGTGGGCGATCCTCGCCGGCGCGTTCGTGGCGGCGGGAAGCATGGCCAGCCGATCCGGGCCGCGGATTCTGTGCATGTTCGCGTGTGTCGGCCTGGTGCTTCTCGGACCCGGCCTTGCATGGCTGGCGGCGATTGCCGGTCGCGACTGGATGGCTCTCGCGCATGTGAGCCCGCTGCTCACCATCTCGGCCATCACCGACCCCGCCGCGCCACCCGCGGCACAGCTATGGCCCAGCGTCGCGCTCCTCGCCGCCGCGGACGGCCTCGCATGGGCGGGCCTCGGCGTCTGCACCGGCCTTCGCAGCCGCTCGACTGGCCTTCTGGCCTCTGACGCCATACGCTGATGGCTGAACCAGCTTCAGGTTTGACGCAGCCCCCGGAAAAGGGGCTGCGTCGTTACTTCACAGGGACATGGCGACATGGACTACATGACTGCTGAAGACCGTGCACAGCTCGAGGAAAAGCTGGCTGCGTGCATCCGCAAGCGGAAGGAGATCACCAACCGCATTGCCGAAGCCCGCGCCCTGGGCGATTTGAGCGAGAACGCGGAGTACCATGCCGCCCGCGAAGATCAGGGCCTCAACGAGGCGACCATCCGCCAGCTTGAGCAGCGGTTAGCCAACGCAAAAGTCGCAGACAGCTCCGTCGTCCCCGAGGGCGTCGTGTTCGTCGGCGCCACAGTGGTCCTGCGTGATGTGGACAGCGGCCACGAGGATCAATACAAGCTCGTCGGCCAGATGAGCGACGATCCCGCCGACGATGTCATCGAGGTGACCTCCGGCTCGCCGATGGGCGAAGCGCTCATGAAGGCTCGCGTTGGCGAAGTCGTGCGCGTGTCGTTGCCGCGCGGCGATCGGCGTTTCGAGATCGTGAAAGTCTGCTGACCATCCGCCGCTTCGGCTGGTGGCACGCGAACCAAGCGTTCAAGTCGATGGAGGAGTTTGAAGCGCTGCGGTTCATGGACGCGGGCAGCTTAAGGCCCGATCAAATCGCTGCGATTAACTCCATTCGCAACAATGTCATTGACCTCGGGCCGAATACGGAGATCGCCAAGGCGGTGTCGTTGAGTGACGCGATGACCAGATTGCAGAACGGCAACCCGAATCTGACAGGGTTCTTCACACGAAAGCAGGATCTTGCAGACGCGAACAGCGCTGGTGAAGTGATTGCACGTGTCCGTCCTGAATATAGTGGGTCGCCGTTCTTTGAGGGCGAAGCGTTCGCCGTCATTGAGACGAAAGGGGCCGGGATCGCTAATAATGCAACCGTGCCTCGCAGCAGTGGTTTCGGTGGCGATGTTCCGGGTGAATACCCTTACATCGGAAATGGATTCGCTGCTTCACTTGATGGTCACCTGACCCCGGAATGGAAGGTGAATAGCGCGACGGTTATGGAACCTGATGTGACTGTGATGTCGTTCAGGAATGCAGATGGTTCGCCACAAACGGTTCAGATTGGAGAATTGTCGGGAGACAAGTGGGTTCTGCGGGCGAATGGCAACGCATTCTTCTGGGAGCCCTTGTCGAACTAAAATCCTATGATCTTGGCAAGAAAGAACACATACTGGTACATTGCCGAACGCGCCAATCCGCAGAGCTCTGGGTGCGCAATTAGAGTTGGTGCAAACATGCCAAATGAGGGCGGCTTTGGCCCACCACCTGGTGTTGGTCTTTACCTAGTTAAGCAACTTGAATCAACTGCAGGACTGCAATTCTTTCCATATGTCTATTATCGCGGTTGCCGGGTTTGGCCGGAGGCGTGGGATCGGGAGTCCGAGGAACCGATTCTGCGCTGCCTTGCTATGCCTAACAATTTTGAAGATATAACCTCCGACTATTTCCGCAAGATCGGGAAGGGAATCGGTGCAATCTATCCTGGTGATGTTTTGCGGGCGGACGGTTGGGAGCAAATTGCCCGTGGCGAGTATGTGAAGTTTTTTCATGTTGATGACCTCGAAAAGATTGAAGGTCCGCCGCCGGAGGGCGTGTTCTGACTGGTGCGACGACCATGCAGCCTGATGTGACAGTGATGGCGTTCAAGAACGCGGACGGCTCGCCGCGCGTGGTGAGCATCGGCGGAGCAGGGGCAAGCGATCGGTGGGTGTTGAGACAGATCGACCCCGGCGATCCATCGTTTGGATTCGTATGGGAACCAGCGCCATGATGCTGTGCAACTGGCATGGCTACTGGTTCCTGAGCACCGGCATCAACCGCGCCAAGGACTTCTGTGCTGTCCGATGCGGCGCATTGATGCCACATCCCGAACGTTTTATTCCACTACCGCCGATTGGGATCGCAGTTTATGGAGCCGTGTCGCCAGTTTCTGAGGTTGTGTTTTACTCAAGTCTGTTTTATCGGGGATGCCGCGTATCACCAGAGCATTGGCATCCGGATTCATCAGAACCTCTTGTCAACTGCCGTCTTGAAACACATGACTTGAGACCCAGCTTGTTGCAGCACATGCCGGATTACACTAGCAGCTACCCTGATTTCCACCGGCGTGTAACAGAAGAAGGTTGGCAATGGGATATGAAAGATGGCGGCACGAAGTACATTCACGTAGACGATCTGGAGAAGGTCGAAGGTCCGCCTTCGGAAGGTGCATTTTGAAGTCCAGCAACTAACGATTACCCGTTCGTCGGAAACGGTTTTGCGGCATCGCGCCATGGACATCTCACTCCCGAGTGGCGCATACCCGGCCCGACGGGCGCACCAATGCAGCCGAATACTACTTTCATTGCGTTCAAGAACGCGGACGGCTCGCCGCGCGTGGTGAGCATCGGCGGAGCAGGGGCAAGCGATCGGTGGGTGCTTACTCCGCACCCCTCGAACCCCGACCTTGGTTTATGGGTGCCAGCGCCATGATTCTCGCGCAGTGGAATGGAGTCTGGGCAATCGCCTCAAGACTGAGAGGAAACTCAACCGGCTGCGCCCTACGAGCGCCAAATTGCGTTGGACCTCAACTTGCCGACGAAGGTTTTGAACCGATTAGCACAAATACGTTCTGGCACAAGTACTTCCCATCGACGAGCGGCATTGCATTCTACCCAAGCGTCTTCTATCACGGCCTAAAGATTTGGCCGCAGGCATGGGATCGAGAGTCCGAAGACCCAATTCTGCAATGTCTCGCCATGCCGGCGAACTTTGACGAACTCAACTCGGACTACTTTCGCACAATGGCGAAGCGCATCAATGCGCGATATCCCGGCGACGTACTCATTGCGGACGGCTGGGAGAGGAAGAGTCGTGCGGAGTATGTAAAAGCACTACACGTTAGCGAGATCGAAAAGATTGAAGGCCCGCCACCAGAAGGCGAGTTTTGAAGCATGACTTGCCGTTTGGCAATTGATCGTGTGACACCGGTCGCTCGTCCATTCTGAGACGCAGCGAGCGAGGGTCTTCACGTCGCTCGTCAGGTACGCGGCGACCGCTTGTGCTCTGCGGTTCAAGTGCGCTGATGGGACGCCATATCCACAAACCGTGGTGATCAATGGACAGCAGGTGACAGCAGCGAGTTGGAAGTTGACTCCGAATCCACAGAATCCGGAACAGTTCGTTTGGATTCCCTACATTGACTGATTAGGAGTAGGCATGGTGCTGTGTCGATGGCGGGGTGAATGGTTGCTTGCCAGCAAGGTCAACCCCGATACGCCGTCATGCACACTAATTGGGGGGGCTTGGCCGCGACTATCTGAACTCGGGTTTCAACACGAGAGTCGCGCCATCGGCCATATAGGCCAGCCGAACTATTCCGAAAGACACACATGGCATCGATTCATGCCAGAGATGAATGACATCGTATTTTACCCGCATTTGCGATACCACGAAATGCGAGTATCTCCTGAATGGTGGCATCCCGACAGCACTGAACCTTTGCTCTATTGCGTTACAGGTGCAGACTCTTGGCGGCGTCCAATCCATACAGAGGCGGACCTCAACGAGATGATCGCAGAATTCAAGGGTGACGGCTGGGACTACAGCCCCAAAGATCAGGAAGCGCGCAAGTACGTCCATGTCGATGAGCTTGAAAAGATCAAAGGCCCAGCCCCAGAAGGGCCGTTCTGATCCGGTTCCCCAAATCTCATCCGGTGAATGCAAAATGCGGCGTCGCCATGCGCCCCCTGCCGAGGATGACTGTATCCCATAACGTCGTTTATGTGAGACGGTAGGGGGTCAGCATGGAGGCTGCCAGCATGACCGACAAGGCACTCGCGAAACGTCGCGATCTCTCTTTCCTACTGCCCCCCGTGATCGCTGAAATGGGCGACGACGCCGGACGGGCGTTCATCGACTTCTTCACCGCGCAGATCAGGAATGCAAACACGCGCGCGGCCTACGGCCACAACGTCGGAAGGTTTCTTGATTGGATCATCCAGGATTTGAACAGGAGAGGCCGCGCGTTGCCCACACACCAGCGCACACTCTACGCTCGCCGTCATGCCCTCGCAGGCTTTCTGGCCAGAACAATGAAGTCTTCCCCCAGTTGCGGGAGGATGCGCGCCAGCCAGTGGCAGTAGAGCCAGCGCGGCCGCGAGATGCCCGATGGGGCCCCGAAGAACCTTGCCGTGAGCGGCATGCGATAGAGCGGCAAGTGCACGTGGTTCGCTTCCAGCCGCTCAACGATGAACCCGTTGGCTTCCAGAATGAGTTGGAGCGATCCCCTGGTGTAGCTGCGCTGATACCCGCCCCCGTACGGCCGCACGTCCACGTCATACGGCCCCGAGCCCAGGAGCGCGAGCAGTCGATTGCCCAGCGACACCAGGTTCGGCACCGAGAGCACGAACTTTGCGCCCGGCTTGAGCACGCGGCGGATCTCACCAAGCACGAAATCCGGATCGAGGATGTAGCCCAGCACGTCGCCCATCACGGCGGCGTCGAAGGTTTCATCCTCGCAGCCGATGCCTTCATCCTCCACGTCCGCCACGACCGGCAGCACGCCGCGCCTTGCGGCCATCCGCAGCGCGTCTTCGTGCGCATCCACGCCGTACACCTCTTTGTTGCCCTGCGCGATGATCTTCTCGGAGAGCACGCCGGCAAAGGGCCCGATGTCGATCACCTTGCCGGACACGTCTTCGAGCATCTCGAGCATGCGCTGAATGCGGCGTGTGTGCGTGACGTGCCCGAAATAGACGTCGGGGTCGTTCTGCTCGAGCCAGTTCGTCACCCGCTCATGAAGGCGCGCTTGCGCTTCTTTGAAGCGTTGTTCACGGCGCGGGCGAACAGGCGCAGCAGACTTCTCGCGGCGTCCGGCCAACGAAAAAACGTTGGCAGGAATCGCGGCCGCCTCTTGCCGGCGTGACATCGATGGACCAGCGCCATCAGTGGGCATGCAGGTACTCCCCTCCACTCGCCCGCCAGCATACTCGACGTCCGAGAGAAAGGAACAGCAAAGGCAAAAAACTCGCGATTCACCGGCACTTTTGCGCGTTCTCGGACCTCGGCTCGAGCTATGCAGAACATCACCGGCGCGGACGCTTGCACGTGCCAGCATTCCGGTCAGACTGTCGCCATGGGGCAAGGCTTCTGGCCGTTCGTCATTCTCCTCTTCGAACTGTGTGTTCGACTTGGCTTCACGGTGTTTCTGTTGCTGCGACGCTCGGCGCGCCCCGTGTCCACACCCGCGTGGATCGCCGTCGTGCTCGCGCTGCCGGTGTTCGGCGTGGTGGCGTATCTCCTCGTCGGCGAGGCGCGGCTGGGCTGGCGGCGCGTCGATCGCTATCGCGATGCGGCGCGGCACGTGTCGGCTCGCGTCAGCGAACTCCCCGTCACCATGGCCGAGCTTCCCGAGACGCCGCATCAATATGTGCAGCTTGCGAACCTTGCCGAGGCCGTGGGCCAATATCCAGCACGCGGCGGGAATCGGCTGGAACTCGTGGGCGATACCGATGTCTTCGTGCAACAGCTCGTCGAAGACATTGAGGCGGCGCAGCGGCTCTGTCACCTTGAGTTCTACATCTACCTCACCGATCACAACGGCCAGCGCGTCGCTCGCGCGCTCATGGCGGCAACACAGCGCGGCGTGCGCTGCCGGCTGCTCGTGGACGGCGTGGGGTCGTATCGCTTCCTCAAATCCGATCTGTGCGAACGAATGCGCGCCGCGGGCGTGAAGGTCGTCGAAGCCCTGCCCGCCAACATCATCCGCATGGCGGTCGCGCGCATCGACATTCGCAATCACCGCAAAATCGCTGTGATCGACGGCGTGACGGCGTACGCGGGCAGTCAGAACATCGCCGATGCGGAATTCGCGCCGAAGAGGCGCTACGCGCCGTGGGTGGATTGCATGGTCCGCATGCAGGGGCCCGTGGTGCGCGATCTCCACCAGATTTTCGTCGAAGACTGGAACCTCGATACCGACGAACTGCTCGTCGACGATCTCGCCATCGAACCGATCGTCGTGCAGGACGGCATGACGGCCCAGATCATCGGCACAGGACCGACGACCTACAACGACGCGATGCACGAATTGCTGCAGGCGTCGATTCACGCGGCCCGTGAGGAGATCATTCTCACGACGCCGTATTTCGTGCCCGACGAAGCGACGCAAAGCGCGCTGCGCACCGCGGCGCGGCGCGGCGTGGACACCACGCTCATCGTGCCGGCGCGAAATGACTCCCGCCTCGTCGCCGCCGCCAGTCGCAGCAACTACGAGCCGCTGCTGGAATCCGGCGTGAAGATCGCGGAGTTCCGCAGCGGTCTGCTGCATTCGAAGACGATGACGGTGGACCGCGACATCGCGCTGGTGACGAGCGCCAACCTCGATCGCCGCAGCTTCGAGCTCAATTTCGAAGTGAGCATGGTGGTCTACGACAGCGATTTCGCGAGCCAGCTTCGCTTTATGCAGATGTCGTACTTGGAACAGTCCGACGGGATTGATCGCGAGCGTTGGCGCCGCCGATCGTCGCTCAAGCGGCTCTCGCAAAACGCGGCCGGCATGTTGAGCCCGTTGCTGTAACGCGGCGCGGGCGCCCGTCTCCGCGCGAAAGGCCCGCGCGTCCGAGAACCGCAACACGCGCGAATTCGGCGGAAATTCCTTGCTCACCGCCACTTCTTCGCGCATGTTGGGTCCAGACGGCTTTGCCAATCGCACCGGCAAGACACGGCCCTTCGCACCATGCGTGCACGGCGCGCAACTGCTTCTGCCGCTGCGACGACAACGCCGCCTCGACATCAAGGCCACCATCCTCAGTTCTCTTTGGTGAATAGGAGCGGGCCACAATCCCGCTCCTGTTCATTGCGCCGCCTGTTATCCTTCCCGCGTGCTCTCGCTCATCAACCAGATCCACCATGGCGACTGCGCCGACATCCTCGCGCAACTGCCGCCCGCCTCGATCGATCTCGCCTACCTCGACCCGCCGTTCATGACGAACCGCACGCACGCCACGCCCAGCGTGCGCACCGGCCGCGCCGCCGCGAAGTTCGACGATCGCTGGCCCACGCTCGCCGCCTATCTCGATTTCCTCCGCACCCGCATCGCGCTCATCCATCGCGCGCTCGCCGACACCGGCTCCATCCTCGTCCACTGCGATTGGCGCGCGTCGCACCACATCCGCCTGATGCTCGATGACATCTTCGGCGAAGACCGCTTCGTCAATCACCTCATCTGGTGGTACGGCCTCGGCGGTTCATCGCCTCGCCGCTTCGCCCGCAAGCACGATGACATTCTCTTCTACGCACGCAGCGAGCGCTATCACTTCGACCCGCCGCGCGTCCCCGCCACCAGCAACCGCATGCGCGGCCAGCTCAAAAAAGCCACCGACGTGCTCGCCATCCCCGCCATCAACAACCAGGCGAAGGAACGCACCGGCTATCCCACGCAAAAACCGCTCGCGCTGCTCGAACTGCTCATTCGCGCGTGTTCACCGCCGAACGGCATCGTGCTCGATCCATTCTGCGGCAGCGGCACCACATGCGTCGCCGCCCGAAAGCTCGGACGTCGCTCCATCGGCATCGATATCAGCGCGGACGCCGTGCGAGTGGCGCAGCAGCGCCTTGCGGAACTTGAAACGGAATCCACGGCGAGCGATCAGAACCCGCCGGTGCGCATGTCGTCCAAGCTGCTGGGGAATGGGTAATTCGCAAACACGCCGGTGGGCGCCACTTCCCACATGCCGAGCGACGGATACACGTCGCCGCGATACCCCGCCTCGAACATGGTGCGCAGCACGGATTCGAAGCTCGGCTCCTCGCCGTCCGGCCCGATGAGCCTGTTCGACTTCGCGCCAAGGAAGCTCACCGTCGCGCTCGGCCAGCGGTCGCGCCGCTCACGCAGCATCTTGTTCACCGTCTGGAAGCCGTGCGACAAATCTTCAAGCGTGAAATGGTCGCGACCCTTCGGCCGAAGCAGCGCCAGAATAAGCAACGTGTCGAGGTCATACTTCAGCACGTACGGCTCGCGATCCTTCGCCGCGTGCACCGCCACGGATTCCGAGAACATCCGCGCATAACTCGTCACGGCGTTCGGCGTCCACTGGCTGGTACGCACCGTCTCCACGAGCTGCGCAATGAGGCCATGCGAGTTGTCTTCCGCGTTCACGCCGCAGATCACCGTGCGATACCGGCCGGCGAGAATATCGGTAAGCAGATGCTGACCCCACTGAATGCGAATGCGGTCGCGCTCCGTGCTCGCCTGTTTCGGGTCGCCCTGCGGCAGGAGAATGATGCGATCGGCGCGGCGATCCGCCTGCACGAGCTGATCGCCCTCCTCGTCATACAACCGCGGCGGACGTTGACTGGTCATCGCTGCATCGCTCATGTCTTCACCTCACCACGACAATAGCTCGCCCCATCACACCGGGCGAGTCACAAGACGAAAGCGCCGCCGCGCTCACGGCGCCTTTCCCACCGATCGGAACATGAAGTACGCCGCCCCGCAGAGACACAGCGCCGCCCACAGAAAGTCCCACCGCCATTCTTCCTTCATGTAGAGCAGCGCAAAGGGCACGAACACCGACAGCGTGATCACTTCCTGCATGATCTTGAGCTGGCCGAGCGACAACTCCGTGTAGCCGATGCGGTTCGCCGGCACCTGGATCAGATACTCGAACAGCGCGACGCCCCAGCTCACGAGTGCGGCGATGTACCACGGCTTGTGGTTGAGATCTTTGAGATGCGCGTACCACGCGAACGTCATGAACACGTTCGACGCCACCAGCAGCAGCGCCGTTTGCACAATGACCGGCATAGGTCAGCTTCCCTGCCTTCGTCCGCGCCGCGTCCTTACGCCGTGGGCGTGCGACCCGGGATCGGCACGCGGAACTTCAAAATGCGGTTCATCACCTTCACCATGACGAACACGCTGAACGCCACAATCAGGAATTCGATCACGGTGTTCAGGAACATGCCGTAGCGGATCGCCACCGCGGGAATCTCCTCGCCTGCGGGCCCGGTCGCCGCGTCCTTCAGGACGAAGCTCAAGTCCTTGAAATCCACCCCGCCGATCGCCATGCCCACGGGCGGCATGATGAGGTCGTTCACGATCGAGTTGACGATCTTGTTGAACGCGGCGCCGAGGATGATGCCGACCGCCATGTCCATCGCGTTTCCCTTGATCGCGAATTCACGAAACTCCTGGATGAAGCCCATGGACGCTCTCCGTGAAAAGAGAAATGAGGCGAAGCCGGACGCCGAGTATACCGAAACAACCCACTTTCAAATGAACGCGACCCCAAGCCGGCCCCCACCGGTTCGGCCCGCTTCAGCGGCCAAACCTAAACCCCAAAAGACCACCCACCCCAAAACGCGCGATAACCCCTCAAAAAAACCCCGCGCCCCAACCCAACGCCAGCTCTTATCACCACCGCCCGCGCATCCGGACTGCCGCACGATGGATCGAGCGACAACTCCGCGCCCGCATCGCGTTTCGGGCGCACGTTGTCCTCCCCATGAATACGCAACCGCAGACCAGTCCAGCCGTCCAGTTCGCGGCCAGCCCGCGCGTGAATGAACCGTGTACGCGCCTCATGCAGCGCCACGCCACCCGAGCCGTGCGCTGCAACCTCGGCGAAGTCGTCGATCTTTCGATCAGCGGCGCACGCATCCGCGCGAATTCAAACTTGCGCTCGCCGATTGATGTGCAGTTCTACGCCATGAACAAGTCGATCACGATCCGCGCGAAGGTCGCATGGGCCCGCGCCACCGGCGAAGGCTTCCGCGCCGACGTCGGCCTCGTGTTCCCGAAACTCACGCGCCTTGAGCGCGAAATGATCGAGTCCCTCGCGCGAGGCCATATGCACCGGGCCTTACTCTAAGGTGGTTCGGCCGCTTAAGCGGCCGAACCAGGGACGTTACAATGCCCCAATGCCCAAGCGCATCGCCAAACACGCGCGCTGGCACAGCGAAGTCGTCACCGATGATTTCGTACGAGCAAGCGCTCAAACTCGCTCACGAGCGCAAAGGCTTCATGCCCGAGATCCCATATAAGCGGTACGAAAAAAACAGGCCCCCGCGCTAAGCCCCACCCCGCGGTTCGGCGGCTTCAGCCGCCGAGAACCCAAAACAAACAAATAAACGGAACCCAAAGCCCAAAACCAGACCGAATCAAACCAAACCAAACCAAACCAAACAACGCCCTCGCGCGGCACACCGCCGTTTTACCCCTCACCTCCCACTCGCCCCACCGCGCGCTTCACAAATCGGCCCCACACATTCACGCGCCGCCCAGGCGCGGGGCTGCTCCCACGCTCCGCCGATTCATAAATCACGCGCGAGCACTTCCAGCACGCAAACCCCGTCGCGCTCTCGCCGCCACCCTTCGCGGTTCCCAGGTATTCCGCAACCGTCCAGACGCGCTGCGCCCACAGCAGCTTCAAACACCATCGCGCGCACGTCGGACACTTGAGCAAACTCGTGTACGTGCCCGGCGACAAGATGCGGTGCGTCCTCGCCACGCGCTGCGACCAGCCCTCCGGCACACGCCGCGTCAGATCTCGCGTCACACTGCCCCAATCCGCGCTCCAGACGTTGCCCGAAGCATCAACAGGCGAAGGCGTCCACACCAGCTTCTTCGCTCGGTGCAAATCGCGCCCGTTCCCCTTGCAGTAATAATCAATCGCCACGCGGCCTACGCTGCGATACACGTACGCGCCCACCTGCCGCACGCCGGCGCCGTGGCGCCCCGTACTCGTGCGCCGCGCGACGTCTCGCTTCTTCGAATCGCCGGTTTCAGACCTCCGAGCCTCGCGGACTTCAGGCCGCCGCAGCGAAGCCGTAGCGTTCAAATTCAAACAGTCCGACCTCCAAGCATCCCGGACTTCAGGCCTCCGCAGCCCTTCCTCCATCTTCCACTCCCTCTCCGTCGGGGAGAGGGCCGGGGTGAGCGCTTCCGCCTCTTCCTCCCTCTCCTTCGGGGAAAGAGCCGCGGTGAGCGCTTCCGCCGCCCTCGTTCCGGCTGATTCCTTCGCCCACCGCAGGATCGTCGTGCGGTTCACGCCGAATCGCGCCGCCGCCTCATCCACCGAGACGCCCGGCCACGGAATCTTCACCGGTCCGCACAGCATGCGCACCGCCTCAGCCGTCACAAGAAACTCATCAACGGCGCACAGCGGTTGATCGTCGCCCCAATCCATGTCGTCCAGCGCGCGCGCCGGACACAGCGCATCGATCCGCTTGTCATTCGCCCGCAGCGCCAGGCACCACGACCGCAGCGGCCGCGTGTACGTCGAACCCGCCAGAATCGCCGCCCGCTTCGCCCGCTTGCGCGGATCGGCGAGAAGTTTTTCATGCTCATCAAACAGGGCGAGGTCAATGGAATCCATGGAGCGCCTCCGCAGATCCCGCCGCGCCCGTCCACGCGCGCGCCGATTCCACCGGTTCGGCCGCTTAAGCGGCCGAACCAACCGTTACAATTTCAAAAATGCCCAAGCGCATCAACAAGCACGCGCGCTGGAATGATGAACACGTCACTGATCCCGGCGCCCACCGCTTCGAACACTGGTGCGTCGACAACCAGGTCTACTTCATCACCGCGCGCTGCAGGGACCAGTATCCTGCATTCGCCTCTGAGCAAGCGAAGGCGGTTTTCTGGAATCGCTTCGAGCATTACACGCGCGAGTTCGCTTTCGAGCCCTGGATCACGAGCCTCCTCGACAACCACTACCACGCACTCGGCTTCCTGCGCGAAGGCGAGGCGCTCAAGACGCTCATGCAGCGTCTGCACGGCTCGGTCGCCAAGCTTGTCAACGACGTGCTGGAATCACAAGGCAAGCCGCGCCTCACTGACTTCTGGCGCGACCAGCGCGGCCACGAATACTTCGACGGCTGCCTGCGCGACGAAACGCAATTCCGCAGAACCTGGCGCTACATTCAAATCCAGTCCCACCGGCACGGCATCGTGCGCGATTGGCGCACGTACCCGCACACCCGCGCGACAATCGCATATGCAGATGCGCTGACGCTCGCACATGAGCGCAAAGGCTTCATGCCCGACATCCCGTATAAGAGGTACGAGAACAAACGCGATCAAACCTAAACACGCGCGTACCCACCCACAATTCCCCCACAGAACGCGAGCGCCCCGGCTCGGCGGCTTCAGCCGCCGACGACCCACCCATCAGCGCACCTCAAGAGCGACATCAATCAAATATGCCTCAACGCCGCCTCCGCCGCGCGTGAGCATGGATCGCACAAAGGCTTCACGCTCGTGCCAGATGATCTCGAGATCCCAGACGCAGAACAATTCGGAATCGCGCGCGGGCCGCCAGCGTTCGCCTTCGCGCACGAACACCCGCATCGGCAGCTCGTTGTCGTTATCCCACCACGAGAGCAGGAAGTAGCCCGCCGTGGCGCCCTGGTGAATGATCGCGGAGCCGACGCCTGGCGGCCGGGCGCGATCGCGGACGATGGCAACGTCTGCGCCGCCAGTTTCCACGCGTCGTCGAAGCGATCACGCTCGAATGTCGTACCTCGCACGTGGATGGAATAGGTCTTCAAGCGAAATGCCGCGCCTCTCACGGCGCGCCAAAATCCCACCGCGAGGCGAAGCCAAGCCCCCGGCGCCCCCGGCGCCCCCGTCACCCCCGACCCCGGTGCGGCGGCTTCACCCGCCGAGAACCAAAACGCAAAACGCCCAAGGCCCAAGGCCCAACGCCCAACACCCAAGGCCCAAAGCCCAAGGCCCAACACCCAAGGCCCAACACCCAAGGCCCAAGGCCCAAGGCCCAAGGCCCAAAAATGAAAACGCCCTCGCGAGGTTTACCTTGCGAGGGCGAAAGCGTCGGCGATGACCTACTTTCCCGCGGTGCAGTATCATCGGCGGCCCGGGCTTAACGGCTGTGTTCGGGATGGGAACAGGTGTTGCCCCGGACCTCTGGTCACCGACAAACCTGATGACCAGCTTTCGCTGATCATCAGTTGAATCCCGGCTGGGCGACGTTTCGTCGCCAGCGCGGGGTGAACAAAGATCATGTTGCGTGTGCCCCCGGATCTCATGAATCCGGGAACGCGTTGATTCGTTCACTCCCTGGGCGGGAGGAAACGAGGTGTTTTGATAGAGCGAGACCTGACCGGCTCGACTGGTTCGATGATTTCGGAGGAAATCGGGAACCGGTCGGCGGGACAAAGTCATTGACCGTTAGTACCGCTTCGCTAAAGGCATTTCGGCCCTCACACGTGCGGCCTATCAACCTGCTCGTCTCGCAGGGGTCTCTCGTCTTACGACATGCAATACTGGTCTTCAGGGGTGCTTCCCGCTTAGATGCTTTCAGCGGTTATCACTGCCCCACTTAGCTACCCAGCTGTGGACCGAGCGGTCCAACTGGCACACCAGGGGTGGGTCCTTCCAAATCCTCTCGTACTATGGAAGAGTCCTGTCAATATTGCGGCGCCCACGGCAGATAGGGACCGACCTGGCTCACGCCGGTCTGAACCCAGCTCGCGTACCACTTTAATCGGCGAACAGCCGAACCCTTGGGACCGCCTTCAGCCCCAGGATGTGATGAGCCGACATCGAGGTGCCAAACCGCTCCGCCGCTATGGACGCTCGGGAGCGATCAGCCTGTTATCCCCAGAGTACCTTTTATCCGTTGAGCAACGACCCTTCCACACGGGATCGCTGGATCACTAGAGCCCTCTTTCGAGACTGCTCGTCCTGTACGACTCGCAGTAAAGCCGGCTTGTGCTCTTGCACTCAACATACGGTTTCCAACCGTATTGAGCCGACCTTTGCGCTCCTCCGTTACCTTTTAGGAGGAGACCGCCCCAGTCAAACTGCCCGGCATACATTGTCCCCCGCCCAGCTTCATGGGAATCGGGGTTAGACCACAAACATATTCAGGGTGGTATTTCAACGATGGCTCCATCCCGGCCGGAACCGGAACTTCAAAGCCTCCCACCTATCCTACGCAGAACAGGCTCGTGATCAATATAAGCCTGCAGTGAAGGTTCACGGGGTCTTTCCGTCTTGCCGCGGGTAGGCGGCATCTTCACCGCCACTACTATTTCACCGAGTTGGTCGTGGAGACAGTGCTCCAGTCGTTACGCTATTCATGCGCGTCGGAACTTACCCGACAAGGAACTTCGCTACCTTAGGACCGTCATAGTTACGGCCGCCGTTTACTGGTGCTTCGGTCGCCAGCTTCGCCTTGCGGCTAACCGACTTCCTTGACATTCCAGCACCGGGCAAGCGTCACTCTGTATACGTCCTCTTGCGAGTTAGCACAGAGCTGTGTTTTTGATAAACAGTCGCCAGAGCCTTTTCTCTGCGCCCTCTGTTTCCAGGAGGGCCCCCTTCTTGCGAACGTACGGGGTTAGATTGCCTAGTTCCTTCACAACCATTCTCTCGAGCGCCTGAGGCTATTCGCCTCACCTACCTGTGTCAGTTTTAGTACGGATTCCATGGTCGTCACCGGACGGCTTTTCGAGGGACGACTATTCCCAGCATCGGCCTCAAGGGCCTGGACGCTTCACTGTCCCGCTGAGCCTCATCATCCGTCACGCCGGATCAACCTTCCATGAAAGGACCGGAATATTAACCGGTTGTCCATCGACTACGCCTTTCGGCCTCGCCTTAGGATCCGCCTGACCCTGGGCGGATTTACCTTGCCCAGGAAACCTTAGGTTTGCGGCGACGGAGATTCTCACTCCGTTTATCGTTACTCAAGCCGACATATTCACTTCCTGCCGCTCCAGAGCCCCTTCCGGAACCCCTTCGACGCTGACAGGAACGCTCCTCTACCATCCCTTACGGGATCCACAGCTTCGGCACGATTCTTATTCCCGATCATTATCGGCGCTGGATTCCTCGACCAGTGAGCTGTTACGCACTCTTTAAATGGTGGCTGCTTCTAAGCCAACATCCTGGTTGTCACGGCAATCCAACTACCTTTCGAACTTAGAATCGTTTCGGGACCTTAGCTGGTGGTCTGGGTTGTTCCCCTTTTGACAGCGGATATTATCACCCGCCGACTCACTCCCATGACAAATCAACACGGTATTCGGAGTTTGGTTGAGGCGAGTAGGCTTGTGGCCCCTCGTCCCCATCCAGTCGCTCTACCTCCGTGCGACGACTCATGAGGCTAGCCCAAAAACTATTTCGAGGAGAACGAGATATCTCCAGTTATGATTCGACTTTCACGCCTCCCCACAGCTCATGCCAGAACTTTTCAACGTTCACGACTTCGGTCCTCCAGGAAGCATTACCTTCCCTTCAACCTGGCCATGGGTAGATCAACTGGTTTCGCGTCTACTCCCTGCGACTTGACGCCCGTTTCAGACTCGGTTTCCCTTCGGCTTGGTTGCGGAACAACTTCGCCTTGCCGCAAAGAGTAACTCGTCGGCTCATTATGCAAAAGGCACGCCGTCATCCCCTTTCGGAGACTCCGACCGCTGTGTAAGCACACGGTTTCAGGTTCTTTTGACTCCCCTTGTCGGGGTTCTTTTCATCGTTCAGTCGCCTTACTGGTCCACTATCGGTCGTTGAGGAGTATTTAGCCTTGGAGGGTGGTCCCCCCAGCTTCATGCAGAGTTCCACGAGCTCCGCACTACTCTGGTACACCGAGGCCATTCGCACCAACCCGTACAGGACTGTCACCTTCTGTGGTCCAACGTTCCAGATGGTTCGAAGTCAGGTTGAATGTGCCATATTGGTGCCCGCAACCCCGGCCCGAAGACCGGTTTGGGCTGTTCCGCGTTCGCTCGCCGCTACTAACGGAATCGCGTTTGCTTTCTCTTCCGCCAGGTACTGAGATGTTTCAGTTCCCTGGGTTTGCTTCGTACACCTATGCATTCAGTGCACGATGTCCCGCTACTAAATGGCTCCTTCGCCGCCGCACGATTCTCGCGCCGCGGATCAAAACCATTTAGTAGCGGGACGGGTTTCCCCATTCGGATATCCCTGGATCAATGCTTGGTTACCAACTCCCCAGGGCTTTTCGCAGGTTCCCGCGTCCTTCGTCGCCTCTCAACGCCAAGACATCCGCCGTGTGCCCTTCGTGACTTGATCCCGCCGACCCGTGCCCGATCCCGCGGAAACCGAAACGGCTCCGTTGGTCCGAACATCTGGTCAGCAAGCTCACCGCTGGGTTGCATATGAAACTTCACACCCAGCGCCCTCACCAATCCACCACCATCCCGTGCCCTAGGCGGGACACGTTCCGGCAGCAGCCGTGAGAGGTCAGGCCGCTCGCTCTATCTTGATTACTCGGTTGCTTCTGGCACGCTCAGCCCCGGGAAGACGGAAAGTCAAACCCTTGGCTTCGACACGCGCCAGACGCGACACACGCTTCATGAACTTGTCAAAGAGCGTCAGAAATCCGTTTACGCGTTGTAAACAGCCCCGCTTCAGCCGGTTGCCGACGTCATGCGGGAAGCGAGACAGGATAGCCAGTCCAGCAGGGTTGTCAACTCGATTGCCCAGCCGATTTCTTCCCCTCAGCAAAGATTTTCCGCATGGTTTTATCGGACCCACCCCCGGAATTGTCCACATTCCACATTTCGCCGCCGCAAACTTGTGCATGCTAACTTGTTGATCGGAGAGCGCCGGTGAAGGAAAAGCATGCGAATCTGCGGTTTGTGGTGATACCGTGAATGGAGACGCAACCCTCGAAAGCTCTGCACATGCAGCGTTTCAACCAGCATCGAACCCGACATGGCGACATGGACTTCGTCAATTCCGACGCCTGCGACTACAACGACGACCGCACGCACAACGATGTCAACGAGCTGACGGCGCGGGATACGGATGACAACGGCACGGATGACTTTACTCTGACGTGCTTCAAGAACGGCGCCCTCAAGAACGACGGCGAGAACTACAAGTACGTCTGGGACGCCTGGGGCAGGTTGCGGCAAGTGAAGAACCGCTCCAACGACGCCCTCGTCGCGGAGTACCGTTACAACGGCCTGGGCTTCCGCATTACGGAATACGTCGAGGCGAGCACGACCACGCATCACATGGTCTATGACGACAGTTGGCGCATCGTGGCGACGTATCGTGAGGACGACGCTGATCCTAAGGACGTGTACGTCTATCACAACGCCGGCGACTCGGGGTACGGCTCATCGAGTTACATCGACGCCGTGATCCTGCGCGATCTCGATACCGACTTCGATTGGGACGAGGAGCCGGAGATCGAAGAGAGTTTGCAGTTGCTCGACACGCGTCATTATTACTGCCAGAACTGGCGTGCCGATGTCAGCGTGATCATCGATGACAGCGCGGTGCTGGTCGAGCGCATCATGTACTCGCCGTATGGCGTGCCCTTCGGCATTCCCGTCGGCGACCTTGTGAGTTCGAGCTTCGCCGAACCGGCGGACGGAACAACCGGCAGCGCGGACAACTCTGCGCTCCTCGGCACCTACTGGGGATCAAGTTATAACATCGCAGACCTCGACAACGACGGCGACGTGGACAGCGCCGACCAGACGATCCTCTTAGGCAACTGGGGCGCGACGCTGGGCTGGGGTGCGCTCTCCCTCAACCACAACCGCCTCGGGTATGCAGGGTACGTCTTCGACGACGCCCTCGCGGGAACGAAGTGGCATGTCAGGCATCGGGTATTGGAATCCGTGCTGGGGAGGTGGGTGAGTCGGGATCCATGGGGCTATATTGACAGCGTTAGTCTACTTATATATGCGTCGAATCACCCGATCTCTTATGTTGATCCAAGTGGGCTAATCATCATCTTTTCCACTCCTGTTGTAGCACCTCGGCCAATTGTAACATTGCCTCGACTCATTGAGCCGGTCATTATCCCGCGGCCGGTTGTAGCGCCACGACCAGTGGCACCTGTCATAACACCTCGGCCAATCGTGATTCCAAAGCCAGGTCCAATAGCAATAACACCATACACTCCTTATGCTCCCCCGTATACAATCCCAGTCTCCGAACCGTATGCAATACCTGACGAGATATCTGAACCACTCCCATATGCCGAACGCGGTGTTCAAGCGGGGCAGTATCCTTCAAATCCAGATCCGAATTGCAAGAAAGGCAAGAATCCATGCGGACATCTCGTTAAGGTATATAAGCAGCTAGAGGGGGAGCTGCAACAAGTTGATCCATTCGACGCGATTGATTGTGAAGAGGCGATATTCAACTATAGGAAGATGACTGATTTGTGGCGGCATCGCTGGTGGTCCGATCATTGCCACAATGAACATGGACTTTCGTATGGCAATCACTTTCAAGCCACGCAGGATGCAGCGAATCGCAGAAGAAAGTTCTACGAAGCCATGAGGAATATATGCAACAAACAACTTAATAAGATTAAGACGCTACGCGACAAGCAGATCCGCAGCAGTCCATACTTTACATCCATCGGTTAACCTATGAGTTCCCGCGAACAATTCCAAGGCGCTCTCTACCAGTTCTTGAATAATGGGGAAGGCTCGTTGTATGAGAGCGTGTGTGGTGTGCCCTTGATTTCCAGCGTAATGATAGAAGCCTGCGACGAGAAGAAACCAAGGACACTGGTGGCTCTTCTGAAGGCTGGCTTGCCGCCTGATATTCTGCTGTGTAAAGAAAACCGCGTTACGCTTTTGATGCGTGCGAGTTACTCAGACCCGGGCACTGTTAGGCTGCTGTTGCGATCTGGAGCATCCCCGAATTTGCAGGATAGCAGAGGGTGGACTGCTCTGATGTATTCTGTGGCCTTAGATCAGACGTCTTGCAGCTTTGAAGATTCATGCGCCATTGTGAGTTTGTTGTTGTCGTATGGCGCCGATAAAGAGATTGTGAATGCCGAGCACCATAGCGTCACCGACATCCTGATGATGCAATGTTATTATGGGTCAGATGAGATAAGTCGCATTGCAGCACTACTACAAGGGCTTTCATGAGAAGCAAGTAGCATGGGTCATGTTTGTAGGTCATGGGCCACTGCAGCAAGTAGCATGGGGTAGCTATCGTAGAGTGGTGATGAGCAAGTAGCATGGGGTCGCCTGTGTAGGGTGGCGATGAGGCTTAGCGAATCCCACCGTTACCATCTATTTGCGCCGTCGAAGATGGAGCTACAATGTCTGCGTGATCCTGCGCGATGCGGACCACAGCGCCGATTGGGACGACCCTTCAGATGGTCTCGACGCACGGCATTATTACTGCCAGAACTGGCGGGCGGACGTGGCTGTGGTGATTCACGAAAGCACGACGCTCGTCGAGCGCGTGATGTACTCGCCCTACGGCGTCCCCTTCGGCATCCCCTGTGGCGACCTCGTCACCAACGCCACCGTCGCAGAACCGGCAGATGGGACCGTGGACGGGGCAGACCTGTCGAAGCTGCTCAGCGACTGGGGTTCATCGCACACCATCGCCGACCTCGACAACGATGGCGACGTGGACGGCACGGATCTCGCCAACCTCAACACCAACTGGGGCATCACGCTCGGCTGGGGCGCGATGTCGTACGCCCACAACCGCTTCGGCTACGCGGGCTACGTCCACGACGGCGCCCTGGCGGGGACGAAGTGGCATGTGCGGTTCCGGGTTCTGGAGAGTGTGCTGGGGCGGTGGGTGAGCAGGGATCCTTTGGACTACATCGATGGCACCCTACTCTACGGATATGCGCACGGAGGTCCAATTGCGTATGTCGACACCTTCGGCGGTCTAGCGGCACCCATTGGAGTTGGAGCGGGCAGCGGAGGTGCATGCGCCACCGGAGGCGCGGCGACCGCGGTACTTGCGCCAGCGGCTGGAGCTGCTGCAGTTGTTAGCGTCGGATACGTCGGATACTGCGCCGGCGCAGCAATTGCTGCGTCACCTGCCGGCGAGACATTCACAGATTGGTATGGCGATCTGGCGGCCGACATCCATATAGCAATGAGAGATGTCGCTTGTAAAGTAATTGAAAAAGCGACAGCTCGGATTCGTCCGATTTCGCCACGAAATCCGCGAAAAGGCCAGAAATGCTCTAATCGGGTGTTGCAGCGTTGGACTGAGTTGGTAGACGCCTACTGCCACGGTCCCAAGATCGGTTGTAATCCAAGTGGCATCGGTGAAACATATGAAAGCTGCCTGACTAAGAAACATCTCGCAGAATTATGCGCACATTATCGCCGGATGAGGCAGCGAATCTGTTTTACTCCCGCAGCAAAGGGCTGGCAAGAGCATTGGGATGAGGCGCAACGAATTGATACGCAAGTAATACCTCGGTGCGAAGCTTGCCTCAATAGACTTCGGCCAGGGCATTTGAGAGAGCCTTAAGCAATCGCAATAAAGGATTTTGGCAACATGCGAGAATACGATCATATGTGACACCATCGACTCGTTGCCAATGAGCCCAAACTCGTGAATTGTGGAACGCGAACTAAAGGACTCGTCCAGCTTGAGCCTCACCCGCATACTCTCGAAGCCAAGGCGGTATTTCGCGACTCGCCAGGAACGCATCAATGATTCTCTTGCATCTCTGTGGGTGTCGATTGTGCATGTGCCCCAATCCGTGGAGGGCACTCGACATACAGGTGCTAGTATCACACGAACGCAGAATAGACTCCAGGACGCCGAAGCCAGTTTGAACTAGTGGTGACCGGTCGTCCGCTGACATCACAAAAGTTTCAATACCACCCATGTCCCAAATCATGAACACAGCGCGGTCGAGCGGTTCGGATTCGATGAATTCGGCCCACAAATCTCTCCTTCCATTGCAGCAGACACGGTCCAGTAAGCGTAGGTAGAGGGTTTCTACTGCGCGCATGCAATCCGCTCGTGCACCACGTTCTAGTTGAGCTTCATGTATCGTGGGGAAGTAGTCCGAATCATGCCCAAAAAGGAACTGGATTCCGCTTGCGATTTGGTCTCTTGAGTACCTACCCGCAATGAATTCGGGCGCATCGAACAACCGGACAATGTATTCAACAAGCGTTGAAGTGTTGAGGTTGTAAACATAGCAGCTACGGCGATACTCAACCTCATCATCACCATTGAGTTCTTCTTTCGAATCGATGACCCCAAGCGTAAAGCAGTACTCGACCCAGTCGGAAAAAGAGGGCTCAGCATTTTGATCCATAGTGCACCTGACTATACTGCAAAAACAAGTTGACACGGATAGTGGATGTTGTCGTGCGCAAGTCTAAAACAGCGGCGGACTTCTCAGAATTGGTGTGCGCGACCTCTAAGAAATGCGGGACAGGCACCTGTTAATTACTCACCTGCCCATGGTGCAGGCGTCGATGTGTTGATACGCCAGATAGAATGCACCGATGATTCTGCACAGTGCTGAAATCAAAACAGCATGAAACGCCCGAGCCGATGCGCTGGACACAAGGCATTATAGCTGTCAGAACTGGCGGGCGGACGTGGCTGTGGTGATTCACGAAAGCACGACGCTCGTCGAGCGCGTGATGTACTCGCCCTACGGCGTGCCCTTCGGCATTCCGGTGGGCGACCTTGTCACCACGGCAAGCTTCGCCGAACCGACCGTGGAAAACCGGGACAGTCACCTATTTCCTAACGGGAGCGAAGCCGGCGGTGTACGGTGGAGGGACGCCTCGCGGAGCTCGCATTGTTGCTCCGGAGGTCGCGCATCACGTGACGCAGTGCGGCAACAATCGTCACGATGTTCTCGTTGCTGACGATGGCCGCCGGTTTTATCCTCGAATACTCGCGGAGCGACTCGCGCTTCGGGCGTGAACGGTTCGGGCGTGGTGGATTCAGGGTGTGTTCAGCGCCGCGAGTTCGGAAAGCTCCACTTCCTCGAGCAATTCCTGTCGCACGAGGCTGAAGCGGTCGCTCCGCGGATCGCGCAGCTCGAGCGTCTTGCCTGTCTGCAAGTCGAGCAGCACAACTTTCGCCTGCAGGCCCTGACCTTGCGTCAACCGGCCGGAGGGAACAGGTTCCGCATCGGGAATGATGTCCACCACCATCCACTGCGTGCGGAAATCGATATCCTCGCTGCGGCCGGGCGTATCGGGACTGCCGCTCTGAATGGAAATGCGGCGTCGATCACCAATGCGCTCGCCGGGCTCAACAACAAACTCCTCCTGCCACGTGAGTCCGTCGTAAAAGCGGAACACCTGGAACGTGGCGGATCCGAACCCGCCGCCGATCACATCGCGGCCGTCGGAAGCGGGACGCGCGCTCGTCAGGAAGATGCGCACCGAAGGATCGACGGAAATCGGCTCGGACCACTCGCTGGGCGGCGTGTCGAGCGCGATCTGATCCGCAAGCTGCTGCTGCTCGGGCACGAGGTTCAGCCGGCGAGCAAAGAACGGATTGATGAGCCGCAGCGTCATGCGATAGCGATAGACCTTGCCGGGCTCGACATCGATGTCATGACCCCACACCATGATCTGGTCAGCGGGCCCGTCGTCTTCCACCGTTTCCACAACCAAAGCGCCCGCAAGCTTCTCGCGCTCCTGCTGCTTGGCTGCAATCTGATTTTCAAGCTGGCGCAGTCGCTTGGAAAGCTGGAGGCGACGCTCCTTGCTGCGGGCGTCTGCAGCCGCGTCGGTTCCCTTCGTGTTCGACATGCCGCCGCCGCCCTTGCCGGGCCCGGCGCCTGGAGGCGCGTTGCCGCCGCCGCTGCCACGAGGCGGCTTGGTTCCACCGGGACGGCCTGCGGGCTCGGTCTCTTCGTCAATCAACGGTCCGCCGAGTTCATCGAGCGCCTTGGAAACGCGATCGCGCTCCTGCGACAGCCGGCGGATCACGCGATCAAGCGTGGCCACCTCGTTATCCGCATCGCTGGCGACGTTCGTCGGCTCGGTCATTGCTGTTTCGAGATCGCTCACCGACATCGGCTGCCAGCTTCCGCGGCGCGTGGGAAGGAACTCCGGCTGGATGATGGCGCTTTGCACCTCCGGCTTCAGCAGCTCATCGACGACGCGGTTGCGCTGGTCGATCGACATCTTCGCGGAGAGCTGGCTGCGGAATGAATACTGGCCGGGCAGAGGCGGGAGCACGGTGCGATTGCCCCAGACGTTTTCGCCCATCTGTTCTTCGCGCTCGATGACAAGATCAACCCAGAGCGGCTTGCCGCTGTACCACACGCTGGGGATCTGGGCGTGCTCGGCGTCGAAGAGTTCAAGCTGCTCGCGCACCTGCTTGACGTCAATCTTGCCGAAGAAACTCACGAACGTGATGTCGAGCGGCTGACCGGTTTCGAAGCGATCGCCAAGGTTGTGCGCGCTCACCGCTTCCTGCGTGAGCGCATCGTGATACTGCTTCGCAAAGGTGGGCGCCGCGGCGAGCAGTTGCGGCACGTGATACGCCTTGGGGCCCAAGCCGATCACGCCGCCTCGCGGCACCGTGTCATAGCTCGGGATCATGATCTCGTTCACCGGCGAGACGGAATCCTCCAGCGAGGCGACCATCACATCCACCACGGGCTTCACTTCGGGGAACTCAAGCGTGGGCGGCGCGTCATCGCTCAACTTCTGGCTGATCTCGCGGGCCTTGGCTTCGAGGATGGCATCGACCTCGCCGGGCGCGACCTGTTTGCCGCCGATCGTCGCCGCGTTGGGGTTGCCGATGAACTGCGTGGAGACGAAATACCCCGCGGCAAGAATCGCAAGCAGGAGCACCAGCTTCTCGACGTGCTGCTCCCAGATGGTGATGCCTTTGTTCTTCATGTCATTCAGTCCTGCGTGGCGTAAGCGGGCGGTGCGAGAGATCGCCGGAAGCAATGCAACGACTCAGCCGACCGGCGGCGTCAAAGCGGTTTTGATCGCCGCGGGCATCAGCGGCGCGGTCCACTCGCGAAGCCAGATGGTCTCGATGGTGAGATCGAGGTCGGCGGTGGTGTCCGTGCCGTAGATGTAGCCCTGTTCGAGGTCAGCGTACGTGTCGGTCGGCCGCATCTTGAGATCGATCACCGTCATCAGGTTCTGGCGCGCGATGGCGTCGAGCACCTGCGGGATGCGAGCGGAATCGACGACAAGCTGCAAGTTGACGCGGCGAACGTCGTAGAGCGCGTTCGACACTCGGCCGGTGAACGAAGCGTTGAAATCGCGCTGCGCTTCAAGGCGAGCATCCGGCGGCGCGGGCGGCGCTGCCGGCGCTTGCGCATCAGCCGGCGGCGGCGTTGGCGGCTGCGGCTGGCCGAAGGGACTCGACATCCCGGAGCCGCCAGTTCCTCCGCCGCCACTGTCGCGTTTGTCGATGCCGAGCGGTTCAACGCTCAGCACCCGCACGCGCTTCACCGGGGCCGCGACGAGCGATTCATAGCCTTCGTTCGCCTGGCGCAGCGCTCGCAGGACATCCTGCTTGATCCAGAGCTGCCATTCCCAGTCGAACCACTGGCCGAGGTCCACGGGCGAGCGCTCGTCCCAATGTGGCGCGAAGATGGCGCTGCGCGACGCATACATGCCGATCTGCTGGGCACGCTCCATGTACTTCGTCATGCGCGTGGTGCGGAGCGTCTCGCGAAGTTCCTTTTCTTCATCAGGCGTCAGGTCCGCGTTGGCGGATTTCGCCAGTTTTTCCGTGCGGAACATCTCGTCCGCGCGGCTAAGTTCGGCCTGCAGATCGTTGGCGCTGGTGGGCTGGCCGGCGTCAATTTCGCGAAGCAGCGCATCGTACGCATCGCTCAACGACCGCCACATCTGGAACTGGAGGCTGTCGCGCCAATCGCCGGGCGGATTGGGGAACAACGCAGGCACGAGCAGCTTTCGATCGTTGCGGTTGCGCGAAAGGATGAGATCGCGCACCGAGGAGGCGTCGCCGCTCAATCGCTTCTCGTACTCGGTGAGCAGTTCGAGCGTCTTGGGGTTCACCGGCCCGGGTCCGGAGATGGCCGGCATGCCGGGCTGGCTGACATCAAGCTTGGCGGTCAAAATGCGGGTAAGCGCTCCATCGTTCGCGGCTCGCTTCTGCACTTCATCGCGCACGCCCTTGTTCATGCCGCTCGCAAGGATGGGCAGCACGATCGCGGCCGCCAGCATCACGACGACGAGCACGACGATCGGGATATTGCTCTTCAGCCAGGCAACGTACGGATTCACGAGGCCACCTCCGACTTCGCGCCAGCGTCGGCCGCCTGTTCCGGCTGCGCGGGTTCGTCAAGAATCTCAATCTCGAACGTGATGGGAATGCGGAAGAACTGCGAACCGGGCGGATAGACCTGCGGTCGCTTGGGCAGCGGCGCTTCGCTCGCGATGTCGATGAGGCGCTGCGCCTTCGTCCCGCCGACGTCGGAGAGATCGGGCGCCGTCATGCCAGAATCAGATGACGTCGCACCGGGTTCAACGGGCGATACATCTTCGGGTGGAGGCGTCATGCCGGTGCCGCCGCCGCCGGTCTTGCGAAGGCCGGAGCCTGGCGTCGCCGTCGGTTGAACCGGTCCGGTGGGCGCTGAGAACCCGCCGCCGCCGTTGCCGCGCGTCATGACGGGCGGTGCAGCCGGTTGCGTGGACGAGGTCGTTGGCGGAGGCAGCACGCCGCCGCTGGGCGAACGGGCGTCGGCCAGCGTGCCGTCATTGTTCACCGTGATGGTCGCTCGCAAATTGGGATTGCAGCTGATCGTGTTCTTGAGAATGCGATACGGCACGTCCGGCCGCTCGGCGTTCTCTTCGAGCCACTTCGCCACGGTGCGCTTGAGAAACTCCACGTGCTCCGCGTGGCTCAATTCCACATCCATCTGCACACGAATGCGCCGCTTCGTCTCGGGCGAGTACGTGTACTGGCCATTCAGATTGATGAGCTGCACCAGTTGCCGCTCGCCGGGCGGAATGGCCTTCACCGCGTCGAGATCCGAGCCGAGCAACTCGGGCTGCGGATCGGCGGCACGCAACGCCGCGGCGGCGTCGGCCACGAGGTACGGCCAGACTTCGCGATCTTCCGTCAATCGGCGGAAGTTCTCCACCGCGAAGCCAATGTTGCTGCGATCGCGAATCTCGTTGAACTGCTTAGTGAGGCGATCGTGCGTGCTGATGACCTGCGTGACGACGGGAGGCACGCCGCCGGGATTGAGCTGGCCCTTTTCGACGATCGGACGGTAGAACGTGAGGCCCGCGCCGACGATGACAATCGCCGCCGCCGCCGCAAACCACTTCGTCTTGCTCTGCCACATCTGGGTGCGGAGCGTCTTGGTGGGCACGAGGTTGACGTCAATCGCGCCGAGGCCGACGCCCTGCAGCGCGAGGCCGTACGCCGTGGCCATGTTCACCGCGTTCTCGTGGAACGACGCCGCCTCGCGGCCGGTGACGCTGATCTTCTTGTATTCATCCAGCCGGCGCATCTCGACCTGAAGTTGCTGGCCGAGGAACTTGCGGAGGCCGGGAATCTTGAACGTGGAGCCGAGGCCGACGATGTCGGTGAGGTCGGCATCGCGGTGCAGGGACTGGTAGTAGCCGATCGAACGCTGCACATCCTGCAGCAGGTCGCTGAAGACCGGCCGCATCGCCTGCATGATCTGCTTGGCGTACTTGTTCGTCGCCGCTTCGTGCTTCAGCTTCTCCGCCTTCGAGTAGCTCAATTTGAAGCTGTTGGCGATCGCTTCGGTGAAATGCGTGCCGCCCAGCGGGAAGGTGCGAATCCAGCAGCGGCCTTCGTGGAGGATGATGAGGTCGGTGGCGTTCGTGCCGATGTCGAGCAGCACGACGGGCTTCGACGCCTTCTGCAAATCCTGGTCGTACAGCACCGCGTTGTACACAGCGACGGGGCTGAGCGTGAGACGCTCGGGGCTGATGCCAAGCTCGCCGTAAAGCCCCAGCCGCTGCTGCACCCGCTCGCGCGTGATGGCGAAGATGCCGACTTCGATTTCCGGCGAGTCGTCGCTCTGGAACGTTTCGTAATCCCACTCGACCTGATCGATCGGGAAGGGAATCTGCTGCACCGCCTCGAATTTGACGATATCCGGCACTTTCTTCAGTTCGACCGGCGGCAGCTTGGCAAAGCGCGCGAAGGCGCTGTGGCCCGGCACGCTCATCACCAGATGCTCGCCTTCGAGATTTTTCTGGCTGATGAACTGCCCCATGCCGAGGCGGATCATTTCGTCCTGGTCGAGGTCCGGCGTGGAGAGGACTTTCTTGTGCGGGATGACGGCGAAATCGGAGACCGTCACGTTGTCGCCGTCGCGTTCGAGGCGGATCGCCTTGATTGCATACGCTCCGACTTCGACGCCCCAAGCAGCTTTCTGACCGGCCATGCGTATTCGCTCCGCTTCTGGTTGAACGTCGCCGCGGCACCCGATCCGCCCAACTGGATCGACGGTGCACGGCAGGCCGAGGCGCGAGGATCATACTGGCTGCCGGGGAAGCTGCATGCCGGCTGCCCCATCGCCATGGCAAGGCGAAGGCTGCCGCCGCAGCGCGCGGCGATCCGAGGTCGCCCAAGCGACCCTCACGCTCCAGCGTACACATACGCGGAACCCTTGGCCCCTGTTCCCCCGGAGCTTCCCCCCACGCCTTGCCGTGCTCACGGGCAGGAAACCGCCTGCGTCCCTATTCTGTTTGCACAACCCGCTTGCACCCGCGGCAAAGCGGATTGCACAATTGTGAAGCCCAAACGTGCCACCCACCCGCTGTCGTGCTACTCTGTGAACTTTGCGGTGGACCACTCCCGCGGCATCCTAAGCGGCGAGAATTTGCATCATGTCTGGCGAGCCAACGAATCCCAAGCTCGACCTCGACGCCAAGCTCGAGGCAGAGATCAATGAAGCCCTGGAAGAAATCGACTTCGAGTCCGCACTCGAGGACGCTGCTCCGCCCATAGAAAGCGGCGCGGCGCACGAGGAAGGCGAGGACGATTCCGCCGGCGACGCGTCGAGCGGCGATGAGCATGGCGCCGCAGCGCAGAGCGACTCTTCCGACGCCGCAGCGCCGAACGCCGCGTCAACCAACGCGGCGACAGGCGCCAAGAAGCGACGGGCGACGGGATCCTCCAGCCGACCTCGTCGTGGCGTTCGCCTTCGCACGCATGCCGGCACTGTCGTGGCGCTGCGCGGCGACGACGTGATGGTCGAACTCGGCCCGCGCTCGCAAGGCATCTGCCCGCTCTCGCAGTTCCCCACGCCGCCCGAAATCGGCTCGCAACACGACTTCCTCATCGATCGCGTGGATCCCAAGGACAACGTGCTGGTGCTGTCGCTCCCCGGCGCGGTGCGCAAAGCGGAATGGGGCGCGCTCGACGTCGGCCAAGTTGTTGAAGCGCGCTGCGTCGGCGTGATTCGCGGCGGCCTCGAAATGGAAGTGGCCGGCCACAAGGCGTTCATGCCCGCAAGCCACGCCGACGTGCGCCACGTCAAAGACGTTTCGATCTTCCTCAACGAAAAATTCCCCTGCGAAGTCGTTCAGCTCGACCGCAAGCGCGGCAGGATGGTCTTGAGCCGCCGCAAGGTGCTCGCGCGCGAACGCAAGCAGAAGGTGCGTGAGCTGCTCGACAAGCTGCAGCCCGGCGACACCGTGGAAGCCACCATTGTTTCGCTCCAGCCCTACGGCGCCTTTGCGGACATCGGCGGGCTCGACGGCCTCATTCACGTTTCCGACCTTTCGCACGATCGAATCAAGCACCCGCAGGATGTTGTGAAAGTCGGCGACACCGTGCAGGCCAAGGTGCTCAAGATCGACGGTTCGCAGAAGCCGCCCAAGATCAGCCTCGGTCTCAAGCAACTTTCGGCCGATCCGTATGCGGCTCGCATCGAAGAGATCAAGGAAGGCGAAGTCGTCACCGGCCGCGTGACGAAGCTCCTGGACTTCGGCGCGTTCGTCGAACTTGCGCCCGGCGTCGAGGGCCTCGTGCATGTGAGCGAAATTGCGTGGGAGCGCATCAAGACGCCCGCGCAGGTGCTCAAGCAGGACCAGGTCGTCTCCGTCAAGATTTTGAACGTCAACAAGGATGAACGCCGCATCAGCCTGTCCATCAAGGCAACGCAGGATCGGCCGCAACAACCGCAGCACGCGGCGCAAGGCGGGCCATCCGCTGGCGGACGCGGTCGCGGCGGGCGCGGCAGCAACATGTTCCGCGGCTACGACGACCAAACCCCCGGCGGCACGCAGCGCGAAGCCGACGCCCACATGGCCAAGCTCCGCGCCGCGCTCTCCAAGAAGTTCAGCGACAACCTGAAGGGCGGGATTGGCTGAACCCTTGACGCCCTCCAAGGGATTGAGCATGCTCGCGCCTGGATTGCGGAAACCCTTTCCCGCAAGGACGTACGCGCCGCAACGCTTCTGGATGTTCTGCCCGAAAGCCGTCAGCGCGCGGCTGACTTCTGCTCCTGAAGCTTCGCGGTGATCCGCTCGAGATCCTCCGCCTTCAGTCGCTTCGCCGCTTTGGTCAGCATGGAGCGGAACCGCGACACCTCTTCCTCCTTCACCGGGCAGCCGATGTTCTGACCTTTGTCATCAAAGCTGGTGGCGAGCACCTTGCCTTCCGCATCCAGCAGGCAGTACCACGGGATGCCGGTGCGATCGCTCTCGGCGTAATGCAGCAGCATCGCCTTGCCGCCGACGGTGCGATCCGTGTCGATCTTGATATCGATGAAATCCTCGGCGAGCGCCTTCGCGACTTCCTCATCGCCAAGCCATGCTTCGAATCGCCGGCACCAGCCGCACCATGGCGCTCCGAAGTGCAGCAGCACCGTCTTGTCCTCTTCCTTCGCACGCGCCAGCCCCTGCTTGAGCACATCATCCGCGTTCAGATACGGCGCCTGGTGCTTGGTCAGGAAGTCCATCAGTTTCTTTGGGTCGTGGCTCGGACCTTCGCCGCCGAATTCATAGCCTTCGCGCTCCAGCGAGCCGCTGTCCTGGTTGGCGAGCACGTTGCCGTCCGCATCGAGAATGGTGAGAAACGGCACGCCGTGCTTCTTAAGATCCGCGCCGTAGTGCGCGGCGAGATCCTTGTGCTTGTCCCAGTTGCCGATGTCGATGTGCACGAGGTCGTATTCATATTGCAGCTTGCGAGCGACCTCCTTCTCCGACTTCATCGTTTCGTGGAGCTTGATGCACCAGCCGCACCAGTTCGCGCCCCACTGAATGAGCACGCGGCGGTTCTCTTTCTTCGCCCGCGCCAGCGCGTCCGCAATCTGCTGCTTGCCGTCGGCCCTTTCGTCGTACACGCGCGGCTTGGCCTGCTTCGCCGGCGCCTTGGTCGCCCCTGTCGCCGGGGCCGCGGGCGTCTGCGCCGCGCAGGGCCAGGCGAGCATCAACGCGGCGATCATCACAACGGCAGATATGACACGATTCATCAATGTCTCCTTCCTTGATGGCGTCCTGCAAACTTATTCCACCAGCTTGGCGCGAAGCTGTTTGAGCGTGAGCGTGGCGATCGGAGCGCCGGTAAATAGATCCTCGTGCGCTGTCTTGAGCATCTCCGGCAGGCAACGCGTGAGCATGAGCTGCACGTCGTCATCGCGGATGAGCAGGCGATTGACCTTGCCGAGTCGCGTGTTCGCCGTGCGGAACTCCGGCTCGTCGTAACCGGAATCCACGACGAACTGCGCGAGCTCTTCGATCGGCGCCTTCGTGTACATGCGAACCTGCAGCACGAGGTCAGCATCCAGCTCGCCGCGAGCGCCGCGACCGACGAGAAACATCGGCACGCCGGCGTAATGTTCATCGAGCGCCGCCATCAACTGCTCCGCGGCGCGCAGCCGATTTTTCATCACCGCGGCGTACGCGTCGCTGCCCATCGCTTCCATTGACATCGCCTGCACGTGTCGACGAACGCGGCCGGGCGACGGCCCTTCGCCGTGCACGCCAGCCTGCTGCTGCGCTTTGCGGATGGATTCATGGATCGACGCCGCCTTGCCGTCGTGGTACAGACGTGCGGCTTGCTGCGCGACGCGCTCGGTCCGCTCCCGCTCGCGCTCGCTGTCGTGCTCCCGATCGCCGCTCATGCAGTGGATGGTAGGCGGACCGGCGCTCTGCGTGGCGACGAAGGTTCAGCAATTTCCGCGCCGCAACCCGCGGGCCGCCACGGCATCAGCACCGTCTTGCCGCAATCACGCCAATCATCCGCAGCGTCCAGCATCGGGCCCGGGGACAGCGTGCCGATGACGAGCACATCCGCTTCGTCTTCGCTCGCAACCAGCTCCACCGTGTCCATCTCCCGAAGCGCTTCGCGCACCGCCCACATGTGCTTCCCCGGCCGAACGATGGCGACGCGCACTGGCGAGGCGAGTTCCGCATGGTGATGGAGCGTCGCTCGCGCTGCGGCGAGGCCAGTGAGCCGATCATATTGCGGTGTCGACAGCGGCGAACGCGGCTGCGCGCTCATCGTGTCTTCCAGTTCCTTGAGCCCCGCGAGAAATCCCGCCATCGCGTGTTCCTTCGCCGCGATCTGGCGGTAGCGCTCGATCGTGCCGGCGAGCGCGCGATCGCGCACAGCGTCCGGCGCGTACCTCGCCAGCGTCCAGCCGTTGTTCCGCACGAGTCGGTGCAGAATGTGATTCATGTCGCGGCCGGCGGTCACCTTCTCATGCCTGACGCTCGCCCGCATGTCGTGCACGATGCGCCACCCGGCTGCAATCAATCTGGCGCAGAGATCATATTCTTCAACATAATATTGAAATGCAGGGTCATAACCGCCGGCGTCAAGAAACGCATCGCGGCGAACAAGCGCGCCGCATCCGATGATCACCTCCGGCAATCCGCCGTGCTCTCGCTCGCCGTGCGGCAACCTGATGTTGAGACCGATCGCCGCCACGTCCGCCGGGGCATTCGCTGCGACCGCGAAAAACGCGTCGTCGAGCGGATAGGAATCATCATCGAGCATCAGCAGCCACTCGCCGCGAGCCGCGCATGCGCCGCTGTTCCTCCCCGCCGCGCCGCGGTTGTCGCAAAGCCGGACGGTGGTCACCTCGATGCCATTGCGAAGCGTGCGCGGGGCGTCGATCGCCGGCTCCGACGCGTTATCGACGATGACGAGTTCGCATCCACCGTCGCCATCGCCGCCGCGCGACATCGGCGCAAGCGGCAGCGCTGCAATGCGGGCGAGCGTGCGCTGCAGCACGTCAGGCCGGTTGCGCGTGGGCAGCAGCAGGCTGACCGATGGAGCTGACGCGTGCATGCGAAAGTGGCTCGGCGTGATAGGTCAGTTGTGCAGTGCTCAATCGTCGAGCGCCGCGTCGCAAATCGGCGGCTCCGATGACGGCGTTCCCAAGTCGCTGCGCTTCCGCCGCCGCGGCGATCGCGCCCATGAGCGAGGCCACGGGCAACTCCGCGCCCGCCGCCAGCGTCATCGTCACCGCCGCGAGCAGCGCATCGCCGCATCCAAGCTGATCGACGGCAAACGGCGCGAGCGCCGGCACGTGATCCGCCCGCAGACGCGACGACCACGGCCCGCCCGGCGGCTGGTTGTCTTCCGTGGAAAACGCGATAAGCCCATCCGCCCCGAGCGTCACGACCGCCGCCCGCGATTGCGTCTCGTGCAGCGCCCGCCATGCCACAGAACTTAGCCCTTCATTATGTTCGTGCAGCGCATCGCGAATTTCCGATTCGCTCGGGCACATCACATCGAGGTTGCGCATCGCGAGCAGGCTCGACCGCCGCCCGCTCACATCGCCCACAAGCACATCAACCACATCGCGCAGCCCGGCGCACACGTCGCCGAGCATCGAGGAGGTGAACAATCCCAGGCCGAAATCCGCCAGGATCGCGCCGCGGCAGCCCGTGCTCACTTCGCTCACGCGCGCTGCGACATCGCGCCGCTGCTGCGCATCGCACGAAATCGTGCCGCCGACGTCGAGCTTCATCACCTTGTTCGTGCCGACGAGAAATCGCTGCTTCTCGGGAATCCCGCCCGAGCAATCGATGAAGTGCACGTCCACGCCTTCGAGTTCCAGCCGATGCCGCATCGCTTCGCGCGCTTCGCCCGGGGTGGCGGCGGACACGAACACCGGATGCCCGCCCATCGCCGCGATGTGCCGCGCGATGATCGCCGCCCCGCCATCGAAGCTGCGATACTCCACCGGCCGCAGCGTCATGATCGGCCCTTCGGCAGCGACATCCGGCCGATCGCACATCACGTACGTGTCAACAATCGGCTCGCCCACAACGAGCACGCGCAGGCCGGCAAACGAATCAATCAAACGCTCCAGCCGCTCGCTCGTGATGTCATACGCCTCGCGCAGTTGACGCAGCGACGCGTGGAACGGGTTGGCGGCATCTTCGAGCGCCGCGATGAGGGCCGTGGACGAAAAGATGACGTCGCCGGAGGAGTAAATGATTCGCCCGCCGTAGCGCTGCACCACCTGCTTCTCAAGTTCAAAGCGCGGGTCGCGATTGTGCTCATACTCGCGGCCTTTCACGTACACGTCCGGCCGAATCTCGTCGAGCAATTCCGCAGCGGTGACATAGTTGTTCGCGCACACCCAGTCGACGCAATCAAGCGCCGCCAGGTTTTCCGCTCGCAGCTCCTGGGGAATCAGCGGCCGGCCGGCGCCTTTGCCGACATGCGCATCGCTGGTGATGGTGACGATGAGCTTGTCGCCATGCTGCGCCGCATGCTGGAGATGTCGAACGTGGCCGGGGTGCACGATGTCGAAGCAGCCGTGGCACAGCACGACGACGTCGCCGCGAAACTGGGCTTCGCGCACGAGGCGCGCGGCGTCCTTCAGGGTCACGATCTTGGGCGATCCTGCCATGCCCCAAATATCGGCACGACGACGCGAAAACTCGCAGTGTTTGAGCATAGAAGCCGCATCTGACGAGTCCGTGTTTGACGAGTCCGCGAGTCTGACGAGTTCGCGAGGATGACGAGTTCGCGAGGATGATGCCGGTCGAGTGCGCGCATCCCCCTCCCTACGAGGGAGGGGCAAGGGGAGGGTGGGTCGCAAATTGAACATGACGCGCACGAAGGAACAAGCGCTGCACCCACCCCCTCACCCCTCCCTCAAAGGGAAGGGGATTGCAGCCGGGCTACACTCCTCCCATGCTCCAGCTCACCCCCACCGAAGCTCGCGTGCTTGGCGTGCTCGTCGAGAAGGCGCAGACCACGCCCGGTCAGTACCCGCTCACGCTCAACAGCATCGTCACCGGCTCGAATCAGCGGTCCAACCGCTACCCCGTCACGAATATCTCCGAAGACGAAGCGCTCGAAGCGATCGATGGGCTCAAAATGAAGGAACTCATGCGCGAGGTGGTGATGTCCGGCTCGCGCGTGCCGAAGTTCCGCCACGTGGCGCGCGAAACGCTGAACGTCTCGACCAGCGAGCTTGTCGTACTCACGGAGCTCCTCCTCCGCGGCGCCCAGACCGTCGGCGAGATCCGCGGCCGGGCTTCGCGCATGCACCCGCTGGAATCGCTCGAAGTCGTCGAAAACGTGCTGGCGAGCATGCGTGACCGCGAACAGCCGCTGGTGAAAGAGCTTGCGCCGGAACCGGGCAGCCGTGCAAGCAAGTGGACGCAACTGCTCTGCCCGGCCCTCGCCAAACTCGGCGCGGAACCGCAAGCGGAATCAAGCGTTCGCAGCGAGTCGCCGACCGGCGATTCTTCACTCGTGGCCCGCATCGAAGCGCTGGAACGCGAGGTGGCGGAACTGAAGAGCGCGGTGGCCGCGATGGCCGCGCGCTAAGCCGCAAGTCGCCGCCGGGGCCGCCTATGATCGTGTTCCATGGCGATTGCTGACGCCCAAACTTCACGCCCGGTCATCGGCATCACGCTTGGCGATCCCGCCGGCATCGGGCCCGAGATCGTGCTCAAAGCGCTGGCGGACCACGCGCTGCGCCGTCGCGCGCGCTTCATGATCTACGGCCTCAACGAAGTACTCGCCTACGCCGCCGACCAACTGGAGATTGAGCCGTTCTGGTACCGCGTGCAGCACGATTCCCGCCGCGCATCGCAGCCGATGATCGATGACGTCGTCGTGCTCGATTTCGATGACAGCGAACTCTCCGGCTACGTCGCGCAGCTCAAGCATGAGCCGACCAAAATCGGCGGACTGACCAGCCGCGCGTTCGTCGAGGCCGCGATTACCGATGCGCTTCGCCCCGCCGATCATCCACGTCATCTCGATGCGATCGTCACCGGCCCGATCTCGAAACTCGCCTGGCAGATGGCGGGCTTCAACTGGCCCGGCCACACGGAACTGCTCGCAGCGCGAACGAAGGCGAAACGTCACGCGATGATGTTCGTCTCGCCGCGTTTGCGCGTCACGCTCGCCACCACGCACGTGCCGCTCATGCAGGTGCGCAACGTGCTCACGATTGGCCGCATCATCGACGCGATCGAGCTCGGCAACCAGGCGTGCATCGAGCTTGACATCACCCGGCCGAAGATCGCTGTCACCGGCCTCAACCCGCACGCCGGGGAAAACGGCCAGTTCGGCGACGAAGAAGACCGACTCATCCGCCCCGCGATCGGCGTCGCGCAAAGCAACGGCATCGATGTCGAAGGTCCGTTCCCCGGCGACACGATTTTCATCAATGCCGCCGCCGGCGAGTACGACCTCGTGGTCGCGATGTACCACGACCAGGGGCTCATTCCCGTCAAGCTGCTCGGCTGGGACAAGGCGGTGAACGTGACCGTCGGCCTGCCGATCATCCGCACCAGCCCGGACCACGGCACCGCGTTCAACATCGCAGGCCAGAACCGCGCCAGCGCCGGCTCGATGACCGCCGCGATCGAACTCGCCATCAAACTCGCCGAGGTGCGCAAACACGCCGCCAGCGCGGAAGGCGCGAAAGCGGAACCGGCGGCGTAGCGCAAGCCGCTCGCGGCTTCGCAGGCTGACACGGTGACCGGGTGGTGAGGTGACACGGTGACAGGGTGAACACGGTGACAGGGTGAACACGCGGGCAGCAGCGCTTTCCTCAAGCCGCTTGCGGCTTAGCAGGCTGACACGGTGACCGGGTGACACATTGAACCGCCTGCACGACTCGCCGCTTCGCCGGTCAAGGCGTGGCGCCGGATGCATCGCCACGCGGCGTCAATCCTGCGGCCGCATCGATTCGTGGCATCACCGAAACTCCCCCGCTACGATCTTCGCCATGCCCGCGCCCCCGTCCCCGGAACACCATTCGACTGATGCTGCCGTGAATACATCACCCGCGAACGCTGCGCCTGCTGCGAAATCGATGGACGACATCGTCGCCCTCTGCCGGCGCCGCGGCTTCATCTTCCAGTCCTCCGAGATCTACGGCGGGATCAACGGCTTCTGGGATTACGGCCCGCTCGGCACGCTCCTCAAGCGCAACCTCAAGAACGCGTGGTGGGAAGACATGGTCGAGCGCGAGCTCACCGGCCCCGATGGCCAGCCGATCGACATGGTGGGTGTCGATACCACGATCATCATGCATCCCAAGGTGTGGGAAGCGAGCGGACACGTCGCGGGATTCAACGATCCGATGGTGGATTGCAAGGCGTGCAAGGCGCGATTTCGGGATGACCAAGTATTTGTCTTGCTGTTCAGAAAGAATCCCTTGCCGGCCGACTACGAGGCAAGGTTGTGGGAAAGATTTGGTCAGATTAACGAGGCGTGTCGTGATCTGGTTGAAAAGGGCTTCCCAGCTGACGACGTTGAACGGCATCCAAGCATCCAGGCGCTGATCAAGGCAGCCATAATAAGTGACATCGCTCCAGAGTTTCTTAAGGCAGTCGTAGCTTCGAATGAAGCAGAGGCTGAAGTTCTAGGGGCCCTCACAAGTCGCGAGCGGCGAATTTTTGCGGATGTGAATCCGACAATGGTAACGCCTCTTTCGACTTATCGAAAGTTGGGAAGGATTGTGTTTCCCCCACCGCCGTGCCCGAATTGTAACTTGCCTCAGCTCACCGAGCCGCGCCAGTTCAATCTGATGTTCGAGACGTACGTCGGCGCGATCAGAGACGAAGAAAACAAGAGCTACCTCCGCCCCGAAACCGCGCAGGGCATCTTCATTAACTTCTGGAACATCGTCGACACGTCTCGCGTCAAGGTGCCTTTCGGCATCGCGCAGCAGGGCAAGGCGTTCCGCAACGAAGTCACCCCCCGCAACTTCACCTTCCGCTCGCGCGAGTTCGAGCAGATGGAGATCGAGTTCTTCATCCACCCGGACAGCGCGAAGGAGTGGTACGCCTACTGGCGCGACATGCGCTACCAGTGGTGGCAATCGATCGGCCTCACCAGCAGCAATCTGCAACTGCGCGAACACGAGAAAGATGAACTCGCGCATTACGCCAAGGAAGGCGCAGGCACGAGCGACATTGAATATAAGTTCCCCTTCACCGCCCCCGGATTTGGCGAGCTTGAAGGCGTCGCGCACCGCGCGGACTTCGATCTCAAAGCACACGCCAACGCCACCGGCAAGGGCGACAAGCTCAAATACTTCGATCAGGAATTGCAGGTCAAGCTGCAGAACGAAGGCAAGAGCAAGGACGAGATCAACGAGCGGTCGCGCTATTTCCCGCACGTCATCGAGCCGAGCGCGGGCGCGGACCGCGGCACGCTCGCGCTCATCTGCGAAGCCTTCACGCCGACGCCGGAGCGACAGGGCAGCGCGTTCGTGATGAAGTTCCATCCGCGCATGGCGCCGATCAAGGCGGCGGTGTTTCCGCTTGTCGCAAAGGATGGCATGCCGGAGGTCGCGGAGAAGTTGTATAAGCAGCTGCGCAAGCGATGGAATGTTGAGTTCGACGTGAAGCAGTCAATTGGCAAGCGGTACGCCCGCATGGACGAGGCCGGCACGCCGTTCTGCTTCACGATCGACGGCGAGACGCTCACCACGCAAACTGTCACCGTCCGCCACCGCGACACGGCGCAGCAGGAGCGCATTGCGATCGACAAGGTGGAAGCGTTCCTTGAAGAGAAGATCGGCGGCGGAGCACGGTGAGCGTGCGGTGAATCGCGCTGATTGCGTTGTGAGTTGAGAGCGCTTGTGCGAAACAAGCCGCTTGAGCGGGTGAGCGCCCCACCCACCCCCTGGCCCCCTCCCTCGTAGGGAGGGGGAATTGTGGCGGCCGTCTCGACGGGTGACGGGATGCTTTACAACTTTACAACGGCAACTTCGTCGCCAGCACGTCGCGGGCTTTGTCGGCTCGGAACTTTTCGAGGCCCGCTTTCAGTCGCTCATCGGTTTGCGCGAGGATGCTGATGGCGAACAGCGCCGCGTTGACCGCTCCCGCCTTCCCCACCGCGAACGTGGCCACCGGAATGCCGCCCGGCATCTGGACGGTTGAGAGCAGCGAATCGAGGCCATTCAGCACGCTGTCCATCGGCACGCCGAGCACGGGAATGGTGACGTGGGCCGCGACGACGCCCGCAAGGTGAGCCGCCCCGCCCGCCCCGGCGATGATCACCCGCATGCCGCGCGACTCGGCGGAACTCGCCCATTCGATCGTCTCGCCCGGCGTGCGATGGGCCGACAGCACGCGACACTCATGCGGCACGCCGAAGCGATCGAGCGTTTCATGGGCGAACCGCATGGCGCCGTCCCAGTCGGACGCACTGCCCATCACGATGCCGACCAGCGGCGTTTCTGCGTGTGCTGCCATACCCGCGATTGTGGCCGCCGCCGGAAGATTTGCAAGGTGGAGGGCTGGTGTCAGCTGTGAGCTGTGAGCTTTCAGCGATCAGCCGTGAGCGGAGCGGGCCACATTCCCCTCCCTATGAGGGAGGGGCAAGGGGTGGGTGGGGCGCAGGTGGGTCGAAGGCGCGTCAATGCAATTGGCTTCTCACCGACCCCCTGACCCCCTCCCTATGAGGGAGGGGGAACGCGCGCACCTCACCCGCGTCTTCGTCGCGGACTCGTCAGACGCGGCTTCGAGAGTCGCTTTGCCCAATTGACAACTTGCTCACATGCCGCATGACGGCAAACCGTACGCCGATGCTGAAAGCTGACGGCTTCTGCCCTCTCCACCTCGAATTTTCCCCGTCGCGCCGGGCGCAAAAGTCGCTAAGCTGTCCCCCTTGCTGGCCGGTGGGACGACGCAGCGGCGTCGAACGGAATGTTGGCCAGCGCACGAAAATCGACAGGAGGCGATTGCCATGGCCGACAGCCAGGAGTACGGCACCATCATTGGAGCGGACGCGAACTTCAAGGGCGAAATCTCGTTCGATTCCGCCGCCAAGGTGCTCGGCAAGTTCGAAGGATCGATCAAATCGAAGGGCAAAGTGTTTATCGCCGACGGCTCGCAGTGCAAGGCGAACGTCGAAGCGAAGGAAATCGCGGTTGAGGGCAACGTCGAAGGCAACATCGAGGCGAGCGATCGTCTCGAGATCAAGCCGACGGGCCAGATCCAGGGCGACATCGTGGCGGCTCGCATGACGATGGCCGACGGCGCTTCGCTCGATGGTCATGTGCGCATCGGCGTCAACGGTCAGGCCGGTCGCGGCGCACGCGGCGCCACCGAAGTCAAGCCCGCCGCCGCCACCGCGGAGAAGGCACAGGCATCACAAGCGCAACAGCAGCAGGCGAATCGGCGGTGATGGACAACCGTTTGCAGCGCGGCCGGCCCATGGCGAACTCGCCGCGGGCGTTGCTGCTCTGCGCGAAATGACCTGACCCATGGCAAAGACGTCCGCCAAACGAACCGTCATCTGCTATTACTGCGGCCGATCGTTCGAGGTCTCCACCAAGACGATGAGCGTGCCTTGCCCTTCGTGCAACAAGGCGCTCAAGGTCGAGGATGTCGTCGTCAAGTCATACGTCCCCGTCAACGATCTGCAGACGTGCGGCAAGATCACCATCACGCCGAAAGGTCGCGTGGCGGCGAAGCGCATTCAATCCGGCGAGGGCATCGAATGCGAGGGCACGCTCGAAGGCTCGATCGAAACGCCGACGAAGGTCACGCTCGCAGCGGGCTCAACATGGAAAGGCACGCTGCTCTGCAGCGGTTCGCTCATCGTTGAGGACGGCGCGAAGCTGAACGGCTCCGTCAAGGTGCCGTGGGTGCGCGGCGAGGGGGATGCGAAGAAGAAGTGATGCCGCTTGCGCACTGGCGCTGGTTGGTGGCGGTGTTGTTTGGTTGGGATGGAAAGATTTGTTTGCGCGGTTTGTCGTTTCGTCCCACGGCGTGCACGCCGTGGGCTTTTTTCGCGCCTCTGGTTTCTCTCAACCCGCTGCTCAACTGAAGATGTACGTCCACGCCAGGTACAGGATGGCGACGTCCACGATGAGGTGGCTCGCGTAGCCCGGCCAGATGGAGCGGTACTTCAGATAGCACCACGACCACGCTGCGCCGCCGATGAACACGCCGAGCGAAGCGAGCAGCGTCGCGGGCCAATCGAGCTGCACCTTGAGCGCGATCGTGTGATGCACGGTGAACAGAAGCGCCGAAAGCGCCACGGCGATCCACTGCCTCCCCGCGCCCAGCAGCTTCTCGCACTGGCGGAAGACGAACCACCGCCAGACGTATTCTTCGAGCACGGAATTGATGAACGCGAGATAGATCGCCAGCCCGACAAACTTCGGCAGCGAATCAAGCCCGTTCGCGGCGGCCTGCGCGCGGACGCTGGCGACATCAACAAGCTTGTCGCCGAAGAGCGCTTCAACGCCGAGGATGATCGCCGAGATCACCACGCCCAGCGCGATCGCCACGCCGAACCCGCCGCGCTTCGCCGGCGACAAACTGATCGCACCGCGCTCCACCCACAGCCACCACGCCGCGGGGAACACGAAGAGCCACACCTTCGCCAGCGCATACGCCGCGCTGCCGAGCGCCGTGCCCGCCGTGGGCCCGAAGTTCATCGCCAGAAACACGCCGATTGACGGTGCTGGCACGAGCAGCACGAGCGCAAGCAGCGGCGGGGCGAATGGTCGCGCCGCCACAACGCCGGCTTGTTCCTGCTGCCTGTCCACCAGCGCACTTATTGGCGAACGCCCTGCGTGCTTTCGCGCCCGTTCAGATGCCGTAGATCGGCCGGAGCTTGCCTTCAAGATGCCGCAGCAGCGGGTCGGCGCTCAATGGCTTGCCGGTGACCACCTTGCACAGCTCATCGGCGTGATACCGCATGCCGTGCTGGTGAATCTTCTCGTTGAGCCACTTCTTGAGCGTGCTGAACTCGCCGCGTGCGAATTGGTCGTACAAACCGGGAATCTCCTCGAGCGCCTTCTCGAAGAACTGCGCGCAGTAGAGATTGCCGAGCGTGTACGTCGGGAAGTACCCCATTGCGGCGGTGGACCAATGCACGTCCTGCAAGCATCCGCGGCGATCATCCGGCACGGCGATGCCGAGATACTTCTTGTACCGCGCGTTCCACGCTTCGGGAATCGACGCCACATCCAGATCGCCCGCAAGAAGGGCGCGTTCCAGCTCGAAGCGCACCATGATGTGCATGTTGTACGTCGCTTCGTCGGCCTCAACGCGAATGAAGCCCGGCTCGACGTAATTGATCGCGCCGTACACGTCCTCCATCGAGAACTTCGAGACCTTGTCGCCGAAGAAATCCTTCAGCTTCGGATAGCACCACTGCCAGAACGCCTTGCTGCGTCCGACCTGGTTCTCCCACATGCGGCTCTGGCTCTCATGAATGCCGAGCGACACCGCCATGCCCATCGGCGTGCCGATGTGTTCTTCGAGCAGGCCCTGTTCGTAGATGCCGTGGCCGCATTCATGCATCGTCGAGCCGAGCGAATCGTGCGCATCGGTCGTGCGGAAGCGCGTCGTCAGGCGCACGTCGTTGCAATGCGTGCCGATGCAGAATGGATGCACGGAGCGATCGAGCCGGCCGCGCGTGAAGTCGAAGCAAATCTGCTGCGCCACGTAGCGCACGAACGCTTCCTGCTGCTCGATCGGCAACTCCAGCGTGCTGAAGATGTTGGCAGGCTTGCGCGGGCTGTCCATCAACTCCGCAAGGAACTTCGACAGTCGATCTCGCAGCGGCGTGAAGACCGCTTCCACCTTCTTGGCCGTGCACCCGGGCTCGTAATCTTCCGCCAGCGCGTCCCACGGCTCGCCACCTTGCGCCCAGCCGTAACACTCCGCCTTCCGGCGAAGCAAATCCACAATCTTCTCCAGCCAGGGACGGAAGCGACTGAAGTCGGAATCCTTCCGCGCCTCGGCCCATTCATGCTGCGCCAGACTCGCCAGCCGCGCTTCCTCTTCCACAAGGTCAGCAGGCAGCTTCGTCTTGCGGTCATACTGCCGGCGAAGTTCGCGGATGTTGACGGCCGACGGGCTGAGCGGATCCGCCACGAGCGACTTGATGCCTTCGCATTCGCCGATCAAATCGCCGATGCGAGGATCGGTGTCCCGCTCATGGTGCAGCCGCGCGAGCAAGGCCATCTGCTCGGAGCGGAACTTCACCCCCCGCTTCGGCATCATGACTTCCTGGTCCCAGCTCAAGAGCGCGCCGGTCGCGCCGATGAGGTGCGCCTCGCGGACGAGCTTGAGGAGCGCTTCATAGGGCTTGCTGGACGTCGTGCGGGGGGCGCTGCTGGACGCGGCGGCGGTTCCGGGATCAGTCATCGATGCACCTCGTTGATTGGGGAAGCCAATTGGCAACCCGATGATAGGGCAACAGCCCCCAAAGCAGCGCGGCGAGACCGAAATGTCGTGCGCGCAGCGATGAAAAAAAGCCCCCGAGACGGTGATCTCGGGGGCGGACTCGAGCAAGAGTCAACTTGGGAACAGACTTGAAGCAGGAGATTCGTTACTTCCGGGCCTGCGGATCGATCGGGCCGTCGTCGGTGTCCGAGGCGGACTTCTCCACCTCGCCGCCTACCTTCGCCGTGGCGTCCTTGAGCAGCGAGACGATCATCGGGCCGTTGCGATCGCGGCGGTTCTCCGCGTAACGCAGGGGCGTCCAGCCGCGGAAATCTTCCTTCGTCGCGTCAGCGCCGGCGTCGAGCAGAAGCTGCACCTTCTCCGGCGTGCCGAGAAGGGCCGCCCACGACAACGCGGAGCGACCGGTGACGTCGACGAGCGACACGTTCGCGCCGGCGTTGATGAGCGCCTTGACGGATTCAATCGGGCCCGAGGAACGAGCCGCATACATGAGCGCCGAGCAGCCGCGGGTGCCGTCCACGAGGTTCACATCGAGGCCGGCGTCGATGAGCATCTTCACGCGCTCGCCGTCGCCGAAGCTGGCGGCCCACATCAGCGCCGTCATGCCGTGATCGTCGGTCACCTTGAGATCGGCCTTGGCGTCGATGATCGCGCGGAGCGTGGCGGGGTTGCCGAAGCCGGCCGCCCACATGAGCGCCGTGCCGCCCGTGTCATCGCGAGCCGTGAGATCGGCGCCCAGCTCGATGAGCCGCTTCACGGCGTCGGCGCTGTGCGCTTCAACAGCCCACATCAGCGGCGTGCGTCCGCCGCGATCGCGAGCTTCGAGGTCAGCGCCGGCCTCCACGAGCGTGTTGATCGCCTGCACCTTGCCTTCGGCCGCGGCGATGTGGAGCGGCGCCTTGCCGTTCGCGTCCGGCGCCTTCACGTTCGCGCCGTCCGCAATGGCCTGCTTCATGCCGGCGACGTCTTCCACCTTCGTGAACGCATGCAGTCGAAGGTCAACCGCCGTGAGCGTCGCCTGGAAGGGGTGGAACTGGTCGGGCGACACTGGCTCGGACGGTGCGATGGCCCCGAGATCGGGCGCGGTCTGGCCGCGGTTGCGGTTGCGCATTTCGCTGTACTTCGCCATCGCCTCGCGGGCCTTGATGCCCTTCACCGTGCCGTAGGCAGCGCGGCACTTGGGATGGTTCGTGTAGAAGATCAGCTTGCTGCCGCCGCGATAACCGGAGTTCACGAACTTGTCCCAGTCGATGGTCACCGTCTGCTCGGCCTTCGGCTCGGTATCGAACTCGGTGATGATCGGCGGGATCATCGACGTGATGACGAACGGCTGATTGTCGATCGCACGCAGCGTGATCTTGCCGTCGAGGCTCACATCCGTGTCGAGCACTTCGGGATCGAGCGCGATGTAGCTGACGATCTTCGCGGACACCGGCACCGAGATCATCGGGTGATCTTCGATGATGTAGGTGAGCGTCTTCGACATGCTCTCCTGCGGAACAGCGCCGGCGTTCATGCGCACGGGCAGTTCGACGAACCCGCCGGGCGGAATCTCCTCACCCGTCGGGCAATTGGTGGTCGTGCAGCCGCACGAGCTCTTGCATTCGATGAGCCGCATCGGCTTGTCGCCGGTGTTGACGAGCTTGATCACACCCGTGCCGACGTCGCCGGTGGACACTTCGCCAAGGAAGAGCTGCGCCGGCTCGGCATGCACCACGACGGGCGCATCCGGATTGATGTACTTCGAGTTGTCCGGCTTGGAGCTCTTGGGATTGTCCGTGCGCGCGGCGCGATCACGCACCGCGGGATCCTTGATGGGCGACCCGTCCGGGTTCAGCTTCACGCGATCTTCCACGCGGATGTTGCTGGGCTTGACGCGCTGAACCTCGCGCGTCCGGTTCGACGTGGAATTCGACGCCACCGTCTGCTCATCAGCAGGCACGGCCACGGCGGATTCCGCCATGTCCCGCGCCGGCTTGCGATCGGGCGCGGCCTTGACGTCTGCCGGCTTGGCGGCGGCTGGCGCGGCGGCCAGCGCGACGTCGGTGCCCGCATTCTTCGCCGGCTGAACGTCGGCGGTCGCGGCCTTGGTGGACGCCGCCGGCTCCTGGCTGCAACCCACCACGAACAACAAGGAAGTAGAACACAGAAGGGCCGGGATGGCTTTCGACACGCGTTTCATGTTGACTCCCGCTCAAGTGACTAGTTGTTTGCTCGATGTCCACGCAGCCGGCTTGGGCGCCAGCTTCGGCAGCGGTCCCTCCACCGTACCGCCCTCGGAGTGAGGCTAACGAGTCCTTCGGCCGCCTATTGCAGCCGGCTGCGCAGGATGCTCGGCACTTCGAGAGAAAATTGCGTTTTCACGGCCCCCAGACGCTCTTCTGGAACGGTTGACGCCGCGTGCGCTTTTTCGGTCGTCCGAGAAGTGCGCCGCCGCCGCCCTCGGCGCGAAGGAGAATATGGAAAGCGCTCCATTGACGAGGCAATAACGGCCGCGGGCTCACGTCCCCGAGGCCGGCGTCTCCGGCTCCGGAACCGGCGTCACCGTGCCCGGGATCATCCCCGGCCGCCAGATTTCCGTGATGTCCTGGCCGTCGCATTTTCGGCGAATCAGCAGGTACACGATCGTCGAGGCGGCGAAGTAATACGCGATCACGTACGCCACCACCAGGTTCACGACGAACCCGTGCCAGAACAGCACGCCCGCCGCGGCCCATCGTTCATGCGTCACCGGCGGCGGAACGATCGGCTCGTTCGGCATGAGATTGAAAATGCCGATTTCCCCCGCCACGCCGACCGCGGGATTGCCCGTCCACATCCCCACCATCGCCGACGTCACCGTCAGCACCACCCACGCCACGAACGACACGAGCAGAAACCCGATGGTGAGGCCGATGAGCGCGACCAGCGCGTAGCCGAGCAGGTGAAACGGCCGTGACAGCACATATGCGTAGGCCCGGTGCTGGGCGTCGGCGGCATCGCAGTTCTCAACCGCGATGGCCGGGAGGAGCAGCGAGAAGCCCGCCGCATAGCCGATGAGCAGCACCGCAATCACGAAGCCGACCAGCAGCGCGAGGCCGTACAAGACGCCGCCCGCCACGTCGAGCCACGGCAAAAACGCCACGGCGCCGGCGCCCGCGAGCACCACGCACAACACCGCCATGATGAGCAGCGGCAGCAGCGGCGTAATGATGAGGCGAATCGAGCTTTCCAGCGCGAAATCGATGGCGTCGCGGATGCGCAGGCGCTCGCCGGTCGCCATTTCCGCCGCGGCCATTCGAGCAATCGCCCCGCCGCCAATCGATACCACGATGAGGAAGAAAATGCCGTACACGATGGCGAACGGCTTGTCGCGGAGCCAGAGCGCGACCGGAGTGCGCACGAACAGCGTGAAGACGCCGGCCCGCACTTCCGCGGGGCGCAGGTCAAGCACGCCGCGAATGGTCCGCATGAACGTTCGTGAGACGAACGCCGAGGTCGCTTCGAACGTGCCCGGCGGACGCACCGCCTCGATGTCGCCAAACGTCTCGCGATACTTCGCCCCGAGCGCCGCCAGTTGGTCGCGCTTTTCAGCTTCCGTGCGGTCGGAGCGATTCACCTCGGCGGTCTTTTCGAAGTAGGCCTTCTCCACTTGTGAGAGCACAGCGAGACCGTCGAGCTTTTCATCGAGATCAGCCGGCGTTTCGACGCCCCAACTGTTGAGCGCGACGTGGTAGACAAACTGCGCCCGGTCGAGTTGCTCGTCGGTAACAGCTTTGCGGAGGAAACCTTCGGGGTTGATGCGCGGCGGCGCGATGCGATCCCACAGTTGTCCCGCGACGATCAGCGAGAAGACCATCAGCAGCGCGATGAACAGCCGCCCGGGCTGCATCGCCATCGCGATGGCGCGGAGCACCCGCTGGAACTGGAATACGTTCGCGAAGTCAACGCCGTCAACGATGATGCGTCTGCTCGGCTCGGCCACGTCGGCATCTCCGTTCCGCACCGTCGGCGGCGACGTCATCTCGCGCCCGCCCACGGTTTCTGTTCGGTGCATGATACTGTGAGCCGCGAAATTTGCGTGCCAATGTTGCTGGACCACGCCGGCGCACCGGCAGTGTTACACTTCCGTACCCTCATCTGAGGACGCGCCGCCACGATCGCGGCATAATCCGCTCAAGCACCTTTGAAGAACGAGAGGAGACGACCCATGGCATTCCAACTGCCGCCGCTGCCCTACCCCGCCGACGCACTCGAGCCGGTCATCGATGCCAAGACCATGGAAATTCACCATGGCAAGCATCACGGCACGTACGTGGACAAGCTCAACAAGGCGCTGGAAGGCCAGCCGCAACTCGCCTCGAAGTCCATCGAAGAACTGATGGCGAGCCTTTCGTCCGTGCCCGAAAACATTCGCGGCGCCGTGCGGAACAACGGCGGCGGGCACTTCAATCACAGCTTGTTCTGGACGATCATGTCGCCTCCGGGAAAAGGCGGCGGCGGGCAACCCACCGGCGAACTCGCCAAGGCCATCGACAGCGCGTTCGGCAGCTTCGATGGTTTCAAAACGAAATTTGCGGAAGCGGCGGCCAACCGCTTCGGCTCCGGCTGGGCGTGGCTCGGCAAGAAGGACGGCAAGCTCGTCGTCTGCTCCACGCCGAACCAGGACAACCCGCTGATGAAAGGAATTTCAGAGTGCGAGTGCACGCCTGTGCTCGGGCTCGATGTCTGGGAGCACGCGTACTACTTGAAGTACCAGAATCGTCGCCCGGATTACGTTTCCGCGTGGTGGGGCGTCGTGAACTGGAACGCAGTCGCGCAGCGGTTTGCGAACGCAAAGTAAAGATGAACGTGAAGCGCGAACGATCAAGCGCGCGATGATCGGTGGCCGTTCGGCACGTCGAAGATTCTTGGAATTGCGCTTGTAGAGCCGAAAGACGGCGTTATCTTAGTGGTTGAGTCTTGACTCGAAGGCGGCACCGTTCCGGCTCTGCCGGACAGCCGACGTCCCGTACACGCAACGGGATGCATGGATCGGGAAACTTGGACGCCAAGGAGAAGAGAGAACATGAAAGCAACCATTGTCGTTTTGTCCGCGCTTGCCTTGACTGCGGGCGTGGCGAACGCTGACGCGATTGTGGAGGTTGAGCCCAACGACTCAATCGGCACAGCGCAATTCATCAACCCGGCAAGCTATCCCGCCAACGCGTTTGCGTTCGACGGAACTCTGACGCCGGGCGACGTTGACTACATCACGATCACCATCCCGGACGCCATCGCGCTGACGGCATTGACGGTCTCCGTCCCGCCGGACTTCGCAAGCGTGGACACGATCCTGGGCGTGTTCGACAGCGTCGGCACGCTCATCGCGTCCGACGACGACTCGGGCCCCGGTGATTTTTCATTCCTCGAAGTGCAGCTCACGCCGGGCACGTATTACCTCGGCATCACGGGCGCGCCTGACACGCTGTTCACCGGCGATCACTCTGTGACCGGCGGGTACAAGCTCATTGTCGGGTTCAACGTGATCCCTGCCCCCGGCGCCCTCGCGCTGCTCGGCATCGGCGCCCTCGCGCGTCGCCGTCGCCGCGCGTGAAACGCACGACATTTTCGGCATCTTCGAGAGCCCGTGGTTGCGTGCCATGGGCTCTTTTCGTTGTGGCCTCGAATGGCGGCGGACCCCCTCGCGGGATCAAGGAATTGAAGCTTCGGCGCGGGGCGGACCGATAACCCGGTGGTTGCGACGCAGGAACCGTTATGGATGGACGGCAGCCTGCGGCGCCCATTGCGGAGATTGCACCGTGAAGAGGCGAATCAAGCGAAATGTCAGCCGGGCACGCATCGTGTTCGCTGTTGCCGTGCTCAGCGCATGGATGCTCGCGGCCGTGGGATGTCAGACCGTTCAGGGCTTCGGTCGCGACGTCACGAGCGTCGGCGAAGCCGGCGAACAGTTCCTCCAGGGCGGGTAAAAAAGAGTTCGGCCGCCTAAGCGGCCGAACCAATTTGATCCAAAATTCCACCCGCGCACCAGCGAGGCGCTCGATCAACTCCGAATCTGGAAGATCGTCTGCGTGCGAAGGACGAGCCCGCAATCGCTGCGGATGTGGTAGCCCTGCACGTGGAACTCCTCGCCGTACCGCTGCGTGTCGATCAGCGAGAGATTCGGCCGGCCCATCTCGTCAGACCAGATGCTCATCGCGCCCTCGCACGTGCGGCCGTGCTCGATCATCTCGTTGTACGTGCCGAGGTAGAGGTGATCCGAGAGCGTCTCCGTCTGAATCGACGTGACGTAGAGCACGCGCTCGCTCAACTCCGCCTCGTGATCGCGCTCGCCGGCGCAAGGGAACGTGGCCACGATGTTGCGGTCAGGCATCGTCTGCGGCTGATCGGTGATCACTTCTGTGACGCACAGATCGCCGTGCTGGAAGCGCAGCACGTGGCCACCGCGGAAAATCCAACCTTCGTAGTCATACTCACCGTGTTTGACCCGCTGGCGGGCTTCAATCCGGAAAAATTCCGGATGAATCGCGTTGCGGACAAGGAACATGGTGTACGTCTGGAGACTCGAAGCTTTCGATCCAAAGCTCATCAGTGTCGTACCTTCCTAAGCGGATGCTGATGGTTTCTGAAGCTCAAGTCTTCCTCCCCTCAAACTGAAGTGTGCATTGTTGCGGACTTGCCCCGAAAGGCAAGAGTTCGCTTCGCAGAAAACTTGACTTTGAAGCGAAAACGGGCCGTGATCCGATAACCGGGTTGGTACGAACAGCGCCGCGGGGATGTTCCGGCGGTGCGCAATTTTCGCCGCCATTCCGGGCCGTTTTCAATGATCCGCCCGGCCGGCGGCTTCGCTCCCGGCGATCGCAGGATTCCTCCGCAATGCCAACGCTTCCCGAGCGGCTGCATCTGCTCACGGCGGGTCCGAGCGACACAACCGCTGCCGTGCTCCTGCTCGCCTTGCCGCTCGTCGCGCCCGATGAGCTTGCCTCCATCTGCACCGCGCTGGCGGAAACTGGCGTGGAGCGAGCGATCGTCGCCGCCGTCGCCCACGCATCGAAACTGAATGATGAAGCGCGACAGACGCTTGCGGATCGGCTGCCGCTGTCCGAGCCCTCGCTTCGTTCAATCATCGCGGCCGGTGAGGAGACCACCGCTGCATGCGCAACACTACTTGCGCGAAGGCGTCACCCGGATGCCGCCGTGATGCTGGCGCGATTGGTCGCGCTGGCGCCATGGCCATCCGTGCGTGCGCCCGCCGCCGAAGCGGTTTTGTCACGCCTCTCCGCGGCGCTCGGCCCCACGCTCAATGCGGCTTCGCTTCCGGCTTCGCTCGCCCGGCATCTCGATGAAGCGCTTGCGGAAGCCGTGGACACCTATCCCGATCATCGCGGCGACGCCGTGCTCCACGCTCTCGCGCTCATGGCCCGCCATCCCGGTGCGAAGCTCGCCGCCATCCTCGCCGACGCCGGCCACCCGGCGATGTTCGCGCTCCGCCACGCTGTCGGTCGGCCGGAACGTCCTGAACTTCGCCGGCAGCTCCTGCGGCTCATCGGCACGGAATCGCTCACGCCGGTCATTCAGCGCAACCTTCACCGCGTTTCAGGCAGCGCCGCGTTCGACGACCTGCTGTCCGCCGCCCACCTGCTGCGATCGCCGGCCCGGAAGCGGCTCATGCGGTCGGTCGATCGCCCCATGCGGTGCGTGCCGACGATGCCCGAAGCGCTGGCGATGAGCGAAGCATCGCAGTCGAGTCTTCCCACGCTGATCGAGGCGCTCGGCTTGCCGACGTCACGCCGCATCGAGCACCTTGCGGACCTCGTCGCCGTGCCGTCCACGCTCGGGCGGATCCGAGCCGTGATGGCGCTCAATCGCTTTGAACCGGAACAGGTGGTCGGCGCGCTCAAGCCGCTGACGCTCGATCGCTCGCCGTGGGTGGCGCGGTGTGCCGCCAACGCGGCGCTGCGCGGCTTGGCCTGCGATCAACAGAACGCGGACATTGCCGCCGGTCTCCTCGCATCGCCGCACGCCGCCGTCGTCAAGCGAGCGCGGACCGTTCTTAGCCGATGCTCCGCGTCGCTGTTCTTCACGCATTGGCTTGATCTTGAGCCCGCGGAGCGCATGAGCGCGGCGATGGCCGTGATCGCGTCGGATGAACGCAACTTCCTGCGGCTGCTCTCCGCAGCGCTCGACACCGGCGGGCGGGCCCAGCGGATTGCCGCCATCGCGCTCGCCCATCGCCTGCGCCTCTCGGCTCACGTTGAAAACGAACTCATCGTGCTGGCGGGCGGCAACGACCCGCACATTGCCTCCGCGGCCGTCTCCGCGCTCGGCGAACACGACGGCGTGCGATCGCGCGAAGCCGTGCGCGTCGCGCTTCGTCATGCGGATGTCCGCGTTCGCGCCAACGCCGTCGAAGCGCTGGCGCGGCAGGACCACGCTGGGGCCATCGAAACCATGGCGGCCTTGAGCGAACATCGCCACAACCGCCTTCGCGCGAACTCCGTGCTCGGCCTCCTGCGCAGGCGTCAACCCCTCGGGGCCCACGCTCTTCGCGCCATGCTCGCCGATGCGGATCCGATGCACCGCGTGAGCGGCATCTGGGTAACGATGCGAACCGGTTCCGCGTTCGCCAAGGGCGACCTTCGCATGCTCGCGGAGCGCGATGCACGGCTTGAAGTGCGGCGCCGTGCCGCCACCGCGCTGCGGCGCTTCGCGGCCGATCGCACGGCCACCGCCCCGACGGAGGTGTTCACCGCATGAGCCTTGCCGCGGCGATGAATCCACTCGTGCCGATTGTCGGCGGCCTTGTGATGGGGCTTGCCGGTCTCGCGCTGGCCGTGCTCGTCTGGCGAAGCAGCCGAAAGCGGTTCCACGCCATGCAGGGGCCGGCGTTCGTGCGCCTGTGCGACGGGCTCGGCGTGTCGCGACTGGAACGCTGGCGATTGCGGCGGCTGGCGGGCCAGGCGGGGATTGCTTCGCCGGCCGTGCTTCTCATCAGCCGCGGGGCGTTTGAGAACGCGCTGGTTCGTGCCGCGGTGCCGGGCGACCGGCGATGGGTTTCGCAGCTTCGCCGCCGCGTGTTCGATGCCAGCGCCGTGATGACGCCGGCAACGTGACCGCGCGTGTACACTGCGCTTCATGCAGCCTGACAGCCAGACGATTGCACGCATCGCGCGCCAGCACCTGCGGGCCACGCAGTGCTTTGGCGTGGACTTCGTGCCGCTGCACCGTTCCGCGCCGAATCACGCGGAGGATGCTCGAAGCGATGATGAGGAGGGCATGTTCGGAGAGCCGCTTCGACCCGCCGCACCGTCGATCGACAAACTTGCGGCCCTCGAGGAACTTCGCCAGCGTCACGATGCGAGCTGCCCGCACTGCACAAGCGTGACGACGCACACGCAGACGGTCTTCGGTGAAGGCAGCGCGAACGCGGAGATCATGTTCATCGGCGAAGCGCCGGGCGAGGACGAAGACATCCAGGGCCGGCCATTCGTCGGGCGTGCAGGCAAGAAGCTCGATGAGATCATTCAGGCGATGGGGCTGCGGCGGGAGGACGTGTACATCGCCAACATCCTCAAGGCCCGGCCGCCGAACAACCGCACGCCGCTGCCGGATGAGATCGCGCGCTGCTCGCCGTTTCTCATCGAGCAAATTCGAATTATCCAGCCGAAGGTGATCGTCGCGCTGGGCGGGCCGTCGGCAAAGACGCTGCTGAACACCGACATCGGCATCACGCGCCTGCGCGGTTCCTGGCACGTCTACCGCGTGGACGATTGCGAAATTCCCGTGATGCCCACGTTCCACCCGGCGTACCTGCTGCGGAACTACACCCGGGAAACGCGCATGGAAATCTGGTCCGACATGAAGCGCGTTCTCGAGCGGATCGGCAAGCCGGCGCCCTCGAGGGAACGGCGTTTGTGAGTGCTCGCCCGGACGATGAGCCAAGACGGAAAAATTTTTCACCAGAACCGGAACCGGCAGGGTGTGCGAATCGAAGAGTGAATTGAGCCTCGGTCATTTGTGCCGACGCCTGGGCGCTGAGAGGCGAAAGCCCGGCCCCCGCTTAGGTTCTCATTGTGCCCCCCACGAGGAGCCCGTCGCGGTGCTGCCACTGCTCGACGGGTTCTTTTTTTATTCGGTAGGCAAGAGGCAAGAGGCACAAGGCATAAGGCAGAAAACAGAGGAAGCCGCGTCTGACGAGTCCGCGAGGAAGACGCGGGTCGAGGGTTCACGTTCCCCTGGTTGCCAGCTTGCGCAGGCATGACGGCGCATCATTCCTTCACGCGCGTTCCGTCTTCACGATGATCGTCACCGGGCCGTCGTTGGTGAGGCTCACCTTCATTGCGGCGCCGAACCTGCCCGTTTGCACTTCAAGCTGGTGCTCGCTCCGCAGGAGGTCCACAACGCGGTCAACCAACTGCCGGCCCAATTCCGGCGGCGCTGCGGCGATGAAGCTCGGCCGGTTTCCCTGGCGCACGTCACCCGCAAGCGTGAACTGACTGATGAGCAGCACCGCCCCGCCGACGTCCTGCACGGAGCGGTTCATCTTTCCAGCGTCATCGCTGAAGATTCGCAAGCGCGCGAGTTTGCCCGCCATCCACTTCGCGTTCGCTTCCCCATCGCCCGCTTCGGCGCACAGCAGCACGCACAGCCCGTGACCAATGGAGGCGCGATAGCCTTCCGCGGCCACCTCCACCGCCGCCTCGCTCACTCGCTGCACCACCGCGATCATGGCGATTACAGCAGCGCCATCGCGGCGCTGCTCACGAGGCCGAAGCCCTTTTCATCGCACGCCTGTCGATAGTCGAGCAATTCGATCTGCTCCGGCTTGATCAGCCGCAGCGTCGCCGTCATGGAGCCGATGCTGCACCAGCGCGTGGGGTTGCTGTTCCACCGCATCGCCGCGAGGAAATCATCCACGTCGCCGGCGATGAACTTCGCCATCATGTCGCGATCATGCCGCTCCACTTCGATGCGGCGTTGATCATCGACGGCGCGCGGCTCGCCGAATTGCGGGCCGACATGACTCAAATCGCATGACGCCACGAAGAGCGTGCGCCCGCCGACGTCGTGCAGCACTTCCTCGAGCGCCGTGGTGAACGCTTCGCCGCTGACGCGCTCGCCATCCTCTTCCACCATCGGCGTGAGCGGGTCGGGCATCAGCGCCGCGACCACCGGAATGCCGGGGTACCAATATTGCAGCCACGGCAAATGGAGCTGGATCGAATGCTCCGCCACGTGGTCGAGTTGATCGACGATCACCGGCCGGCCGAAGCGCTCGACGAGCTTGTCGACGACGGCGCGATCCGCGGGCGAACGGCCCATTGGCGAATCGAAGCCGTATTCCGTGAGCACGACGCCGTCACCGATGCCGAAGTGATTCGTGCCGAGGATGACAACGCGATCAGGCCGTTCGAGTTGCCGCAGGGTGTGGTACGCCGCGGCGTAGTTGGGCCAACCGCGGTCGTAATCGAGGTGCGGGGCGACAATGGCACGCGGCGAGGCTTCGACTTCCGGATCCTCGGTGTTCGCAAAGTGCTCCTCGATCTTCGCCCGGCATTCTTCCGCGGTCTTCCCCATCATGCCGCTGGCCCCGATGCCGAACGCGCCGGCGGCCTCGATGCGCTCCTTGAGTTTCGCTTCCAGCTCTTCGAAGGTCGGGCCCCAAAGCAGGCCGAGGGAATCGAGTCCCCTGGCGAGTTCGGTGATGTGCTGCAGCGGAGCGCGGATGTGGGCCGCGATTTCTTCGAGGGTGCGTTCGCCCTGGAATTGCTGCAGGATCAGCATGTGGGAGGCGGGGATGACCATGGTTTTTTCGCTCAACATGGCCGGGTCGCGAAGGGCGACGAAGGGCTGGCCCTGCTGATTTCGCACCGGCACCGGCTGAAGCGGGCGAAGGTGCGGGCGAGCGATGTGGTCCGGGATCGCGCCGGGCGTCCCGCCGGTGTTGGCGTGTGATTCCATAGGTGCCAGTGTATACGGCTCGCGATACCGCCTCGGTGCACGCTGTTGCACAAAGCGCGAGCGATGTTGAACCGCTTGACGACGGTTGACGCGGGCCGTACCTTTCCGCGCATGATTGAGAATGAGTCGCAATTGCAATCAACGGCCGCACCGCGAAGCCGGGCCTGGATGTGGGCTCGACGCGTGGCCGCCGTTGGTTTTCTGTTTTTCCTCGTCAAGGGCCTTGTCTGGGTCGGCCTTGGCATTGTCGTCGCGATGCAGGTGTTCTGAACGCCCCAATCCAGGAGAGCATCACCATGAGCCTTGCCGCCACCGCCCCGAGCCTGATGGCTCGCCTGAAGGAAGCCACCGCCGACCTCCATCGCCATGCCGAGACGCGAACGTTGCAGCGGTCGCTCGTCACCGGCGTGCTGCCGCCTGCGACGTACCGCGCGTATCTCATCGAACTCCACGCGCTTCACGCTGCGCTGGAAGCGGCTCTCGCTCCGCTCGCCGATGAGCAGCCCGCGCTGGCGTTTCTTCGCGATGGAGCACTGCGGCACAGCGCGAACATCGCGCATGATCTTGCGACGCTCGCGGGCGGCCAGCCCGAAGCGTGTGCGGCGATCGACGGCGGCACGGCAGCCCGGCGCGAGCTCGTGCAATTCATCATGGACGCGGCATCCCGGCGACAAATCCTCGCGCTGCTCGGCTCACTCTACGTCCTCGAAGGCAGCATGAACGGCAACCGCTTCATCGCCCGCGCCCTCCGCAAGTCGTGGCGGTTGAGCGGCAGTGAAGGCCTGCGATACCTCGATCCCTACGGCGATGGTCAGCAACCCGCGTGGCAACGCTTCCGCGAGGCGATGGATGCGCTCCATGTGACGCCGGAGGACGTGAACGATGCCGTGGAAGCTGCGTGCCGCACATTTGACGCATTGGCGCGCATCAGCGATGACGTGCTCGCGCTGCACGCATAAGCAGCGAATTTCCACTGAATTTCGGCCCATTTCCCCGCCGCGGCGCGAATTCCGCGGCTTTTTCCTTTGAACGCCAGAACTCGCCGCAAGAACCCTCCGCGGCTTCGACATGTGCTCAAAGAGGAGATGGAGCGGCCGGCGCCGCGCGCTCTCACCGAGCCGCACGCCGCACTGCCAACGTGGCCTTCAACTCATGGAGAAGAAGATGAGATGTGCAACCTGCCTGCTTGCGGCGCGTCGCTTGCGGTCATCGCGCATGAGCGCGCTTACTGTGAGCGTCATCGCGATCGCGCTCTCCGCCCCCGCATCCGCTGACGTGTTCCACGATGAGTCCGTCGACGGCGATCTTTCCAACGACGGCCTCGCGCCCACCGCGTTCGCGCTGACGCTCGGCAAGAACTCGCTGCTTGCGACATCCGTGCAGGGCGATCGCGAATATGTCGCGCTCACCATTCCCGTCGGCATGAGTCTGTCGAAGATCATTCTCGTGTCGTACGACGGCCTCGACGAGACGGCGTTCATCGGTGTTCAGGCGGGCGCACAGTTCACCGAACCGCCGACGGGCACGGACGTCGCCAACCTGCTCGGCTGGACGCATTTCGGCACGGGCATGGGCAACGTCGGCCTCGACATCCTGCCGGACATCGGCGGCGGCCCCGGCGCCATCGGCTTCACGCCGCCGCTCGGCGAGGGAACATACACGTTCTGGATTCAGCAGACGGGCACGAGCCCCGCGACGTATCAGTTTGATTTCGTCGTTGTCCCCGCGCCTGGCGCGGCAGCGCTGCTCGGCATCGCACTTGTGAGAAGTCGGCGGCGACGCGCCGCGTGACGGCGTGCGCGAATCCATGCGCTCGCGCCATCAAGTGAGTTCCCCGTCCGTGACGCCGTGAGAGCCGCTGGAACCAAGACGTCAATCCGGCGAAGCGACATGGACAGCAGCCGCGCAATGGCCCCCGCCGCGCGGCTGCTTCTAATTTGTTAGCAGCTGACAATTATTCGGCAAGCAGGGTGAGCAGGTCTTGTATGAGCGATGCGATGGCCTCTGGGTCGTCTGTCAGCAACAACTGATTAAGAATCGCCACAGCGTCAGCCATTGAGTTGGGCGATGGACTTCCCATGCTCATGCTCATGAAGCTCTCACCGCCGCAGCTGCCCCAATTGCCAAGTAGCATTGCGAGGTCTGCCGCGTCAACCACCCCATCGGGGGGTGGTGTGAACGTAGCGCTTGACACCGTATCACTGCAGCAGCCCGGACATGATCCCCAACTCCCAAGCAGGTACGCCAAGTCCGCGGCATTCACCTCTCCATCAGGGGGCGGTGCAAAAGTTGTTGAGGTGACACAATCGCCCGCGCAAAGGCAGCTTTGAATGCGATCCATCAGAAGCGACGCAAGATCAGGGCCGACGATGTTCTCGTAGTTCGCCTGCAAACCAGCCCCGCCCACCTCAAAATAGGCACCGCCAGTACTAAGCGCGATGTCCTCGTAGTACGCCGGCACGCAGCCCAGCCAGTTGGGGGCTGTCTGACACGTTACTCCAAGGATTGAATACACAATGCAATCATTATCAATTGCTGCCGCGATCGCTGCATCGACCGAGTCATCGTCACTCGTGCCACAGATCGGTGGAGAATCGCCATGACAGGGCCCCTCATCACTGATCGGCACAATGATTCGCTTTGCGCCCGGGTTCCAATCAAAGTTCATCACGATGATTTCGACAGCAGACACCCACGACTCTGCACTGTCTTGTATTGTGCCGGAGCATGTGTTGCTCGCCTCGTCGTAAACGCCTGTCAAATTGACGACATTATCGTCGGCGCACGGAAGGCTCTCTTTTGTCGGCGATATGTCCAAGACTGTAATTCGAAGCGATGGCAAGTTTGCCGCCTGAAGCGTCGACGATAGACCCGAGACCATGTTGCAGATGTTATCGAACTCGTTCTCACAGCCACTTGGCGTCGGCTCGTTCGTGCCGCCCATCGAACCGGAGTTGTCGACGATAATCACAATATCAAGTCCGCAACCGCAATCGTCCGGCCGACCGTCATCATTGTCATCAGCGCTGCACCCCATGTCGATATCGCATTCGTCGAGGACCCCATTGCCGTTGCAATCCTTGCAGCCCGTCTCGCTGACCGCGCACTCCGCCAGCTCCACCCAATCCGGAATGCTGTTGCCATTACAATCCTGGCAGTCATCCGGCACGCCATCAGCGTTCCCATCCGTCTCCTCAGCGTCCGGAACACCATCGCCATCACAATCGTGCGTTTCATACGCACCCATGTCCACAAAGTTGGGCTCGCAGATTAATGAGATGGCGCCGTCTTTCGACCGCCGCGTCAACCGGTCGAGGTCATACGGCGTCGGCTCCATAGATATTGCATCCCCATCCAGGTCCGCCACATCAAGCGGGATATCAGCGTTGCTTCCTTTATCAGCGCATGAGGAACCAACATCCAATCGATAGTTGTCCGTACTCGCATCAATGAACATCGGGTTCGTTGAAATGTTCCCCGTCCCGCCAAAACTGCTCAAGAGGCGAATGCAGCAGTAGTCAATGTCATAATTGGGACTGCTTCCGTGTGAAATTTGCGCCTCCTCGTCTGTCGCCGCGCCGTCCTGCGTGATCGTATCCTTGTTCCCCCAGAAGATGCTGTTCTTTGCGATGAACTGGCTGTTATTGTCAAAAAAGACGCCTCCGCCGTCACTTACGGCTTCGTTCTTCGTGATTGTGCAGTTCAGCAAATCGCCCCTGGACACGCTGCCTGGGAAGAAGCGAGCATTCGGGTTGGCAAGAAACACGCCAGCGCCATCATCGTCGCAGTTGTTCCTTGCCACGACGCAATTTGTCAATCTGACGGTACCGCCGCAGTTCCATACAGCGCCACCATCCCCATCACTGGAATTGTCATAGAATTCACAATTCACGAAGTCGACATTGACCTGATTGGCTTGGTGCCCGATTCGCAGTGCGACAGCCCCGCCATTCGTGGCCTCGTTGTTCTCGAAGCGACAATTGACGACCAGCAGGTTCGTCACGTTTGAGGGCGACGTGTCTGCGTATACACGCAAACCGCCGCCGATGTCGTGATAGCTGCCGGAGCTTCCCGTCGCATTGCCGTCCTTGATGATGAAGCCTTCGAGGCGGGTATTGGTGGCGGTTGCGCCGGTGACCGTAACGACGTGGTATGCGTTGCCGGACGAGAGTTGGCCACTGAGAACTGTTTCATACGCAACCGGATCGCGATCCAGGAAGTCTGCGCCGCCTTCGGGGAAGCCGCCGTAGAACTACACGCCTGAATCGATTACAAATGTACTCAAGGGATCTCCCGGAGTTGCCTCGTAGGGCGTATAAACGCCCTCTGCTACGAAGATCGAGTCGCCGGAACTCGCCTCATCGATCGCCTTCTGAATCGTCGCGAATGCTTGGGTCCACACGCCGGCTCCCAGATTGCCATCGTTCCCGTTCACCTGATCCACAAGCCAGTCAGTAGCTTGTGCCGCGCTGGCAAAGAACATCGCACCAGTCGCCATCGCACTGGACAAACAGCACTTCATTCGTTGACCAAACTCCATTTCGGATCTCCTTGTCTGTTCTGCGCCGCCCGGATTCAGTTGCACATCAACCACAATCCCGGAAAGCGGTACCTGTGATGCGCATCAAGACATGGATGCGAGGAGAAAGCTACGGGGAATCTTCCCCCATTGCAAACCTTCACGAACAAGGAGATTCGGAAAAGCCGGAATTTAGCGCGCAGAAGTGGTCGCGCTCCCACCACGGGGGCGAGGTGGCGGTTGCGGTGCCCAGTTGCCAAGGACAACAGCGAGGTCAGCACCATCCACTGTTCCGTCGCTTGGAGGCGCAAAAGTTGCGCTAGTCACGATGTCTGCGGGATGGCCGGACTTGTCTGGTCCCCAATCCTCAAGAACAGCGATGAGATCATGCTCGTCCACGGTGCAGTCAATGTTCACATCGCCGAGGGGCCGATTCGATGGGGTCAGCACATACATTAGACCATCTTCGTGGCATACGATAATTCCTTGATTGTTTATTGCATCAGCAGAGCCAATCCCCAATGTCCGGTCGAACGGTTCAATCAAAGTATTGATGTCGTAGGTCTCACCACTTTGCCATAGGAACGCTGCCTGCGTCGATGGTGATGGATTCGATGCCATCCCAACAACCTGATTCACATCGTTGATATCACTAGCGATCGTACGATGATTGACAGTCGGCAGCATTCCAAGGTCTGTCAGGATTCCATCCTCAAATAACCACGAGCGGCGGGGCACGGACCCGCTCTTCACAGCAATTAGCGACACTCCCGCGGCGACTCCCTTGTTGTTGATCGCTACAACGTAATTCCACTCAGTCGGCGACAGCGGCGGGATATCCGTTGTCACGCCGTCATTCTGAAGAAACCCAAGTGCAAAACCGGCACCACCGCTTCCCATCCAGCCAGCAATCGTTGCTGAAGAGTTGATGTCAAGAGCAATGCTGTTTGGGCCAAGCGGTAGTTTCAATGGCTCCATCACGCCATCGCGCCAAATGAAGGCGGACACTGGACCAACAAAAATATTCGTGGATTCTCCAACAACTTCACCTGCGTCATTGATTGCGAAGGCTCGTGATTGTGTCGAACCCGGCAGCAATCCGAGGTCAGTCCATACCCCGTCTTTCCAATGAAACGCACGCTCTCCGCTCACCCCAGTCTGGCGCATGAGGCCCGCAATCTCGTTGTGATTGTTGATGTCCATCGGGGTTGCCGATAGCCCACCTGGAGGCAGTGGGATGATGACGAAGCCCATTTCTTCCGACCACATGAATGGTTGCTCAAGACCTGCGCCACAGAAGAAGGTGCCGACCACCACGCCGTTGTCATTCATCGCCGTCGGCTCAAGGGGCGCATTCCCGAAGATTCCGCAGTCCGGCCCTTCGATGATGGCTGAGATTTCGTAGGCGCACTGCGCGTTCGCCGTGTACGCGCATGTCACGAAGACAAGCACCGAAGCAGCACCCAGAAGCGTTATGGCGCTCGTCGCTCTCTGCAGTTCTCGGACCTTGCTCATCTTCTGCATCATGCCTCCCGGAACTCTCTTTAGCCGCCCTCCACCATACCTCGCCGAAGAGTGAGAGCAAGACTCCACCGCCCGGCAACACAAAAAAAACGCGCCGGAATGGACCGAACGAACTGTCTCTTCTCACGCTTCGCAAGGAAGCGAGGACGGTTCCTAGCGGGGCATTGCTTGTTTTTGCGGCGGCGAAGCGAACCAAGCCGATGCGCTAAGCTTCCTGCGAGACTGCTGCGCGGATGCCGCGGGTGTTCGCGATGCCATGAAGGGAGTGCGCGATGAGTTTTCTTGCTGCTTCGGTTCGGTCCATTCAGCCCGCGCTCACGGACACGGGCATGCTGATTGCACGGCTGGCCTTTGCCGGCATGCTGCTGGCGGGCCACGGCTGGGCCAAATTGCAGGCGTATCCCGGCATTGTGGAGCAATTCCCCGACCCGCTCGGCATCGGCAACCGCATGAGCGTGCTCGGCGCGATCTTCGCTGAAGTCGTATGCACTTCGCTCGTCATCGTCGGCCTCGGCACGCGCCTGGCGTCGCTGGTGCTGGTGTTCAACTTTGCCGTGGCGGCGTTCATCGTGCACAAGAACGATCCGCTCTTCATGGGCATGGGCGTCACCTCGTCGAAGGAGCCCGCGCTGCTGTACCTGCTTGCGTTTCTTTCGATCGCGCTCCTCGGTCCCGGCCGCATTTCGCTCGATCATCTGCTCTTCGGCAAGCCGATTCGGGTGGATTGAACGCGCTCACTCGGCCGGCGCGGTGTGCGCGTTCTTCGCCGGCGCATGCGGCGAGCTCAACTGCACGCCCGCAATGCCGAGCACGATCAGCGCGAGCGAGATGATCTTGAGCGCGCTGGCGGGTTCTTTGAAGTAGATAAGCCCCGCGACCGCAATGATCGCGGCGCCGCTTCCCGCCCACATCGCATACGCCACGCCGACGTCCATTTTCTTCGTCGCCAGCGCGAGGAACACGACGCTCAAGAGGTACATCACAATCATCGCCACGGTCGGCAGCGGCCTGGACATGCCGTCCGAGATTTTCATGGCGATCGCCCAGCCGACTTCAAACACGATGGCGAGCACGAGAAAGATGGCGGTCATGCACGCAGTGTAGCTTGCGGCCGGCGCGCTCACGATCGCGATGGCGGCCGGTGCACGAGCAAGCGCAAGCCGCTCAAGACCACGATCACCGTGCTGCCCTCGTGACCGATGACGCCCAGCGGCAGCGGCAGGTGAAAGCCGAGCGCGCCGATCACCAGCACCACGATCACCGCCACGGCGAACGCAATGTTCTGCACGATGACGCGGCGTGCGCGGCGGCTCAAGCTGATGGCGAACGGGATGCGGTCAAGCTGATCGCCCATGAGCACGACGTCGGCGGTTTCCATCGCGACATCGGTGCCCGCGGCGCCCATGGCCATGCCGACCGTCGCCGCCGCGAGGGCCGGCGCATCGTTCACGCCGTCGCCCACCATCGCCACGCGCCCGCTCTGCTCCAGTTCGCGCACGATGCGGACTTTGTCTTCGGGCATGAGGCTGGCGAAGACTTCTTCAATGCCTGCCTGGCGCGCGATGGCGCGGGCCACGCGATCGTGATCGCCGGTGAGCATGACGACGCGCGACACGCCGAGATCGCGCAGCCGCTTCACGACGTCGGGCGCATCGGCGCGAAGCACATCGGCGATCGCAATGACGCCGAGCAGGCGCGGTTCGCCCGCCGCTGATTCGGACGCGACGACCACGCTGGTTTTGCCCTGGTCCTGCAGCGCGGCGAGCGCGGAGATGGGCTCAAGGAATTGCTCGCCGACGGAATCGGTGAAGGAGCGCGGGCTGCCGATGGTGATGCGAACGCCGTCCACTTCGCCGGTCGCGCCTTTGCCGGTGATGGACTGGAAGTTCGCGCAGGGTCTGATTTCGAGGTCGAGCCGGCGAGCGTGATCGACGACGGCGCGGGCGAGCGCGTGCTCGGATTTCATTTCCACGGAGGCGGCGAGCTGCAGCAGCGTGGCGGCATCGACGCCGGGGGCGGGCACGAGATCGGTGACGCGCGGCTTGCCGGCGGTGAGCGTGCCGGTTTTGTCGATGGCGACGATCGAGACATCCGCGGTCTGTTCGAGATGCACGCCGCCTTTGAACAGGACGCCGCGCCGGGCCGCCCCCCCGATGGCTGCGAGGATCGTGGCCGGCGTGGAGATGATGAGCGCGCACGGCGAGGCGACGACCATCACGGTGATGGCGCGGTAGAGAGTCGGTCCAAACTCGTGCCCCAGCGCGAGCGTCGGCACAGCGATGAGCGCCGCCGTGAGCGCGATCACGCTGATGGCGTACCACTGGCTGAAGCGATCGAGGAACCGCTGCGTGTGCGCTTTCTCGCTTTGCGCCTGTTCGACGAGGCGGATCATGCGCGAGATCGTCGAATCGCGCGCCAGGCGGCTGACTTCAATTTCAAGCCCGCCGGTCTGGTTGATCGTGCCTGCGAACACCTGCTGGCCGGCGCTGCGCATGACGGGAATGGATTCGCCTGTGATGGTGGATTCATCGACGGCGCTTTCGCCCTCGGCCACGGTGCCGTCGAGCGGAATGCTCTCGCCGGGACGGACCACGACGCGATCGCCGACGGCGAGTTCGTCGATGGCCATGGTGACGAGTTGATCGCCGCGGCGGGCGAGTGCCGTGTTGGGGCGCAGCTTCATCACGGCGCGAATGGCATCGCGCGTGCGCCGCATGGCGAAGGCCTGCAGCGCGTTGGAGAGGGCGAAGAGGAAGAGCAGCAGCGCGCCTTCGAACGGGTTGCCGATGAACGCCGCCCCGAGCGCCGCGAGCACCATGAGCAGATCGACATCAATGTGCAGTTCGCGCAGCGACTCCCACGCGGCCCGCACGGCAAACCACCCGCCGGCGATGTAGGCCGCGGTGTACGCGGCCCACGACCACGCGGTCAGCTCCGCTCCCTGCAGCACGCGGCCGGTGATCATGAAGATGAGCGTGGCGAACACGCAGGCGATCGCAAGCTGACTCGCGGTGAACTGGCCGCGCAGGTAGCTGACGACATCCCACGACAGCGGGCGCGATGGCGATTCCGACGCGAATTGGCCGGGGGAAGGAGCGCCGGCCGAGAGTTCTTCGCCCGGTTCGATGCGTTCAGCGACCGCGGAGTTGGCGCGGGTTGTCGTCATGCGTGCGCGAAATCGTATCGTCGCGGCGAAGAACCGCATATGTGAATGCCTGCGGTTTGCCCCACGGCGTGACGTGCGTTTCTTCGCTTGCGGTCACGAGCGTGAAATCGTCGCCGATCTCGCGTGTCAGCGATGCCGCGTCGTATCGCATCACGGGCAGGTCGCTGCAACGATCCGGGCCGGCAAGCGCGAACGTGGCGATGATGGCGAACCCGCCGGGCTTCAGCGTTTGGCGGAGCGACCGGCCATACGCGGCGCGGTCGGCTGGATCAGTGAGGAAATGAAAGACCGCGCGGTCGTGCCAGAGATCAACGGGGCCGACGTCCGGCATGGATGTCACGTCGCCGACGAGCCAGCGGATGCGGTCCTTTGCCGGGCCGGCGCGAACCTTGGCGCGTTCGATCGCGCTGGCGGCGATGTCCATGACGGTGATGTGCTCGAAACCGCGTTCAACGAGCCGCCGAGCGAGGATGGCGTTGCCGCCGCCGACGTCGAGCACGTGTGATGCGCCGTCGGCGCAGGTTTGAATGAGCCGAAGCGACGTTGCTGGGTCATCTTGCCGCCAGCTCAATTGCGAATCGTCTTTTGAGCGGTAGACGTTTTCCCAGTGCGTCTGCCGATCGTTTGGGTTTTTGGCGGCTTCCATAGGGATTCTCATACGCGGCAAAGGCGCTGACGGATGGTATCGGCGAGGGCGGCTCGGCCGCGGGAAAGCGGGGAATCGGGATGAAGAAAGTTGCTTGCAAGTTCGGCGACTTCCTATGATGACTGAACAAAATCGGAGTCATCCTTTGCCAACCACCAGCTCGGGGCTCGCCACCTCAACCATCGACACTCGAGTCACCGATCCGCCCCTCGAGCTGTTTATCACTGACAAAGCATTTCGTCCCAACCCAGTGACGGTGCGCTTCGCGCGAACCGTGCAGATGAAGCCGGGCGATCTTGTGTTCGACATCGGCACGGGCATCGGTCCGCTGGCGCTGAAGTGTGCTGTTGACGGCGCGCGGCAGGTCGTCGGCGTTGATCCCGTGGCGCTGCACTGCGAACTCGCGCGGATGAACGTGAGCAAGTATGCGATGGATGAGGTCGTCACCATTCTGCATGGCGACTTCTTCGAGCCGATTGAAAGCGACCCCGGGCTGCGCAACCTGCGCGCGGACGTGATCATCGGCGACGTGTCCGGCATTGCGGAAGCCGTTTCGTACGCGCTTGGCTGGTATTCGGACGCTGTGCCCACCGGCGGCGAAGACGGCACGGATGTGATCATTGAGTTCCTGCACAACGCGCGGCGGTGGCTCGCGCCGGGCGGAGCGCTCTACTTCCCCATTGCTATCGATCTGTCGGACGGCGAGAAGATTGCGAACGCGGCGCGCTCGCTGTACGGCGAGGCGGAGAACGCCATCGGCCGTGATGCGTTCAACTTCCCGCTGAACGAGGACGAGGTGAAGGCGATTCTGACGGCCTATAACGGCGACCTCCCGCCGTGGCTGAAAATCCAGACCGATCGCCGGCCGAGCTGGCGCGGGCAGATCTGGCGGGCCGCTTCGCCGCGCTGACGCTTGATTTCGCCCGCCGGACGGTCGAGGATTGGTCTCATGCCGGGCCCCGACGACGAAGCCATTCTGACGCAGCGGTTCTATTCCGAACTGCACGCGATCGCGGAGCGGATTTTTGCAAGCGAGCACCTGGGCCACACGCTGCAGCCCACGGCGGTGGTGAACGAGGCGTGCGTGCGCATGCTCACCACCTCGCCGCTGCCCGATGTGCCGAAAGAAGAGCGGCTGGCGCTGGCGGGGCGCGTGCTCAAGCAGGTGCTGATCGATCACGCGCGGTCGCGCTCGGCGGACAAGCGCGGCGGCGGGTTGCTGCGCATCGAGCTTGATCCCGCCATGTGGGCGGCGTCTGACACGTTCGTTGATTTCTCCGAGATGCATAGCGCGCTGGAGAAGTTGCGCACGCTGCACGAACGCCAAGCGGAAGTCGTCACGCTGCGCATCTTCGGCGGGCTCACCATGCAGCAGATCGCCACCGTGCTCGGCGTCGCCAAGCGCACCGTGGAAGACGACTGGACCGTGGCGCGTGCGTGGCTGCGGCGAGCGCTTTCGAAACGGAATCGGAAGTCTCCATGAGCGAGCGGCTGCGACATGAACAAGCCAGCGCGCTCTTCCTGCAGCTTCGCGCGCTGCCGCGCGAGCAGCGCGATGCGGCGCTCCTGCAACTGACGGACGGCGACGCGGAACTGCAGGCGGAAGTTGCGGACTTGCTGGCGCACGATGTGGACGACGCGACCACGCCGTGGAATGGCGCGGCGACGCACGCGGACGGCATGCCCGCGGCGTTTCCCGGTCCGGGGATGATCGGGCCGTACACAATCATCGGTCGCATCGGTCGCGGCAGCTCGGGGCATGTGTTCCTCGCCGAGCAGGAAAAGCCGATTCACCGTCGCGTGGCGATCAAGGTGGTTCCGCAGGCGGCGATCAATGATGAGCTTGCGGCTCGCTTTGAAGTGGAACGCCGGGCGCTGGAGCGGACGGATCATCCGAACATCGCGCGCGTGCTCGACGCCGGCCGCACCGCCGACGGATTGCCGTACCTGGTGATGGATTACATCGAGGGCGAGCCGATCACGGCGTATTGCGAGCGGCGGCAACTGGCGCTCTCGCAGCGCATTCGGCTGATGCTCGACGTCGCCGACGCGCTGCAGCATGTGCATCAGCGCGGCGTGATTCACCGCGACATCAAGCCGGCGAACATGCTCGTGACGGAAGCGAACGGCAAGGCGGTGCCGCGCGTGCTCGACTTCGGCATAGCGAAGCCGATTGCCGGGAGCGCGGGGGTGATCGGCATGGAGTCGCCCCCCACCGCCGGTTTGCCGCTCGGCACGCCATCGTACATGGCGCCGGAGCAGACTGGCCTGGCGCCGGTGGACACGCGAGCGGATGTGTACGCGCTGGCGGCAGTGGTGTATGAGCTTGTCACCGGCAAGCCGCCGATTCACGCCGCGGGCGATCCGCTGGACGTGCTGCAGCGCATTCGCAACGATGTTCCGCCGCCGGCGAGCAAGTGTCGCACGGGGCCGTCGGATCTTTCGCGATCGCAGCTTGCTGATCTTGATTGCATTCTCGCCTGCGCGCTGGAGAAATCGCCGTCTCGACGTTACCCCACCGTCGCTGCGTTCGCTGACGACATTGGCCGGATGCTTCGTCACGACCCGATCGCCGCGCGCCCGCCAACGCTGCGCTATCGCGCCGCGCGGTTCGTGCAGCGCAATCGGCTGCTGGTGGGCGCCGCCGCCGTGGTGGCGATCATCAGCGTGGCGGCCACCGTGCTCATCACCGCGAGCGTCATGGAATCGCAGCGGCAGCGCAGCGTGGCGGTGGATCAATACGACGCACAGGTGGAGATCAACAAGTTTCTCACGGACGATCTGCTCGCCGCCGGCTCGCCCGTTGAGCTCGGCAAGAACGTGACGGCGCTGGAACTGCTGCAGCGCGCGAGCAAGCGCGTCGATGAGCGATTCACCACGCGGCCGATCATCGCGGCGGCGCTGCACCACACGCTGGGCGATGCCTTCGCCAGCCTGGGCGCGTTTGAAGAAGCGCATCATCACCTGACGCGCGCGGTTGAACTCCGCCGGCAGTATGTGGGCGGCGATTCAATCGAATGCGTGCATTCCGAAATCGCGCTGGCCAGCTTGCTGCTCAATTGGGGCAAGCTTGACGAAGCGGAGCCGGCGCTTGTTGAGGCCAATCGCCGGGCCGAGCGCTTTTTGCATCCAGATGATCCGCAGCGTTACTCGGCGCTCAACGACCTCGGCGTGCTGCTCGACACGCTCGGAAGGCACTCGGAAGCAGTCGATGCGCTGGAACGCGCGCTCGAAGGACGAAAGCGGTTGCTTGATCCGCGTCATCCACAGACGTTCATGACGGTCAACAACCTCGCGCTGGCGTACGACCACCTCGGCCAGACCGACCGCTCACTGGCGATGATGCAGGAAGCGCTGGGCCGCGCGGAAGCGCTGGACGAGCCGCCGCAGCTGGCCATCCTCGGCCTCAACAACAACATCGGCGCCACGCTGCAGGATCTCGATCGCGACGCCGAAGCCGCGCCGTATCTTCGCGCCGCGGCGGAACTTGCGAACGACTTCCTTGGTCGCGGCCATCCCGACACGCTCACGATCATGGGGAACCTGGCGGGGCTGGAAACGTCGCTCGGCGATCCCGTGCGCGGCGCGGAACTGTACGACCGAATCGTGAAGGAGCGCACCTTTCTCTTCGGATTCGAGGCGGGCGACACGCTCACCGCGCGCTTCGGCTACTGGAACGCCATCTGGAAGCAAGGCAGGATCGACGAATCCATCACCGGCTTCACGGACCTGCTTCGCGATTCCGAGCAGACGTTCGGCGAGGGGCACTGGTTCACCACGCAATGCCACGCGTTCCTGGCTCGAACGCTTGTGGACGGCGGCCGAGCCGAAGAAGCGCTCACGCACGCCCAGCACGCGGAACAGCAGTTCCTCAAGCTCTACGGCGAGGACAACCCGCGCACGCAAAGCGTTCGGCACACGCTGGGGCTCATTCACGACAAGCTGTCGTCGTGATCGCGATTCGTTTTCACGCCGGCGTTACTTGCACGTGCCCCACGCGCCGAGCAGATACGCAAGATCGGCGGCATTGACCGCGCCATCGGGCGGCGGCTGGAACGTGTCGCTGGTGACGATGTCCGCCGCGGACTGCGGGTTCGCGCCCCACTCGCCCAGCAGGAATGCGAGGTCGGCGGCGTCCACCTGTCCATCCGGCGGCGGCGCGAAGCTGGTGGCATCGACGAAATCCGCAAAGCACGCCGGTTCATCGGGCACGACGCGGAACACGCACCCGGTGAACCGCGCGAGGTAATACAGCGCGCCGTCGTCGCCCACGCGCATATCCACCGGCCCGCCGGCGCTCAGCGCGAAATCCTGCACAGACTTGTTCACGCTGTCGTAGCGGCGAATCCAGTTGCCGTTGAGATCGCCGAAGAAGTAATCGCCGGCGTAATCGAGCGGGAAGATGAAGTTCGGCGTGATATAGAACGCGCCGCCCGTAATGACCGTGCCGGTGAACGCCGGCAGCGGCGGGAAACTCAACGATGCGTTGAAGTGGTGGTAGTACACGATCGGGTGCGTGAAGTTCGGGAACGTCGTCTGGTTGAACGGTCCTTCGGTCGTCGGCCAGCCGTAGTTCGCGCCGGCCTCGGCGACGTTGATTTCCTCGTATGTGCCGGCGCCGACGTCGTTGATGTACATCTGCGTGGTGCCGGGCCTGAATGCGAAGGTGAACGGATTGCGCAGGCCGACCGCCCAGATCGCGCGGTTGTCGCCGACGGGCGAGCCGGTGAGACCGTCGAATGTCGTGGGGTTGTCGTCGGGGATCGGATTGTCCGGATCGGGATTCAGCCGAAGAATCTTGCCAAGTCGATTGGCGAGGGACTGCGCGTTGCTGCTCTGCGCGTTCTCGCCGACGCCGACGTAGAGCTTGCCGTCGGGGCCGAAGTGGATGGCGCCGCCGTTGTGATTGCCTGCGGAAAGCGCATCGAGCTCCATGAGAAGCACGTGGCTGTCGACGATGGCGAGGTCGCCGGTTTCGTTGGCGGTCCATCGCTCGATGCGATTGTGCGGCGGCGTTTGCGTCGTGGTGTAGTAGACGTACACATAGCGGTTGGTCATGTAGTCGGGATCGAACGCAATGCCGAGCAAGCCGCGTTCGAAGAAGTCGTCGACGGAAAGCGGATCGTTGGCGAAGAAGTCAGCCTGAAGCCGCGTCCAGCGGGTGGAGCCGCTGCCTTCGTAGACCTCGCACGTGCCGCCCTGCTCGAGGATGAACAGCTTGCCGTCCGGCGCGAACTCCATGGCCGTGCCGTTGGTGATCGGTCCGGTGATGGGAAACAGGTTGAAGCCGCGCGGCAGCGTCACGGCATGACATGGCGAGGCGGCGATCAGGAAACAGCCTGCGAACAGCGCCGCGGCGGCGTGCCGCATCCGAAGCACGTTGGTCATCACGGTTCTCCTCCGCTCCTTTGGGGCGTGCAGCGCCGCACGAGCGAGCGTTCAGCGCAGGGCGCGCTGGAACGCGAATGCGCGGCAAAGCAAGTATGCGCCGGTCGCGGGCGTGCTGCCAAGCGTTTTCTTTGAGAATCAGCGTGGTGAAGCAGGAAACCAGCCCGACGCGCGAGCTCTCCGTCAATCCCGCGCACGCGGGATTCCAGAGGGTTGTTGCGTTGACCCCTGGATTCCTGCTTGCGCAGGAATGACGTAGGCGGGGCACCGCCCACCGCGGATTGCAACAAGCGCGCTTTGCACGTTCATGGTGGGCGATGCCCGCCTTACGATTTCCTCGCTCGCGCTTCGGGCTGTTGCGATCGCGCATTTCGTCAATCCCGCGCACGCGGGATTCCAGAGGGTTGTTGCGTTGACCCCTGGATTCCTGCTTGCGCAGGAATGACGTAGGCGGGGCACCGCCCACCGCGGATTGCAACGAGCGCGCTTTGCACGTTCCTGGTGGGCGATGCCCGCCTTACGACTTCCTCGCTCGCGCTTCGGGCTGGTGCGATCGCGCACTTCGTCAATCCCGCGCACGCGGGATTCCAGAGGGTTGTTGCATCTGCCCCTGGATTCCTGCTTGCGCAGGAATGACGTAGGCGGGGCACCGCCCACCGCGGATTGCAACGAGCGCGCTTTGCACGTTCCTGGTGGGCGATGCCCGCCTTACGACTTCCTCGCTCGCGCTTCGGGCTGCTTATGCCATGGCGGCGTCGCGTTCGCGGTCTCGGTCGCGGCGCATGAGGCGCTTGCGCTCGCCTTCATCGAGCACGCGCTTGCGCATGCGCACGGACTTCGGCGTGATTTCCACCAGTTCGTCGTCCTCGATGTATTCGAGGCATTGTTCGAGCGACATCAGCCGCGCGGCTTTGAGCGTGACTGTCTGCTCTTTGTTGCTTTCACGCACGTTGCTCAACTGCTTGAGCTTGGCGACGTTGGTGGGCAGGTCGTTGTCGCGACAGTGCTCGCCGACGATCTGGCCGGCGTACACCTTGTCGCCCGGCTGGACGAACATCACGCCGCGGTCGGAGAGATTGAGCAGCGCGAAGGTGGTGCACGCGCCGGACTCGGTGGCGATCATCACGCCGGCGGTGCGTTTGCGGGGCGATGAACTGACGGGCGCATACTTGAGGAACGTGTAGTACATCACCGCCTCGCCGCCTGTTGCGTTGAGCAGGCGCGAGCGCAGGCCGATCATGCCGCGCGCGGGGATTTCGCATTCAATGTGCATGCGGCTGCCGCGCGGGTCCATTTTCTTCACTTCGCCGCCGCGCTGGCCGAGCAGTTCGATGACGGGACCGATGGCGTCGCTGGCGGTGTCCACCGTGAGCAGCTCGATGGGTTCGCAGCGCACGCCGTCAATCATTTTTTCGATGACCTCGGGCCGGCCGACGGAAAGCTCGTAGCCCTCGCGCCGCATGGTTTCGAGGAGCACGCCGAGGTGAAGCAGGCCGCGGCCGGAGACGTGGAACTCGTCCGCCGAATCGCCCGGCGCGACGCGCAGCGCCACGTTGCTCCGCAATTCGCGCTGCAGGCGCTCGCCGAGCTGGCGCGAGGTGACGAACTGACCTTCGCGGCCGGCGAACGGCGAATCATTGATGCGGAAGACCATGTGCATCGTGGGCTCATCGACCGCCACGCGCTTCATGGGAATGGGGTTGTCGGGATCGGCGATGGTGTCGCCGATGAAAACGTCATCCAAGCCTTCGATGGCGCAGATGTCGCCGCATTCCACCCGCGCGGCGTTCACGCGCCCGAGGCCGGAGAACTGCATCACCTTCAGCGCGCGACGGCGCTCGATCGCGCCATCCGCTTTGCACACCGCCACCTGCTGGCCGGCGTCGATGTGACCGGCGAACACACGGCCGATGGCGATGCGCCCGGTGTACTCCGAATAATCCAGCGTGGTGACGAGCATCTGCAGCGGCGCTTCGGCATCACCCTGCGGCGGCGGCACGTGATCGATGATGGCATCAAACAGATCGCGCACGCTTTCACGCGGCTTGTTGAGGTCGCTCACCGCCCAGCCATCGCGGCCGGAGGCGTAGATGACCGGGAATTCGAGCAGCGTTTCGTCCGCGCCCAGATCGATGAGCAGGTCGAACAGTTCGTTGATCACCTGCTGCGGCCGCGCTTCGGGGCGATCGCACTTGTTGATGACGACGATGAGGCGAAGCTTGAGCTCCAGCGCCTTGCTAAGCACGAAGCGCGTCTGGGGCATGGGGCCTTCGAAGGCGTCGACGAGCAGCAGCGCGCCGTCGGCCATGCGCAGCACGCGCTCGACCTCGCCGCCGAAATCCGCGTGGCCCGGCGTGTCGATGATGTTGATGCGATATTCGCCCTCACTGCGGCCCTGATACGAGACGGCGCAATTCTTGGCGAGAATGGTGATGCCGCGCTCGCGCTCCAGCGGGTTGCTGTCGAGCACGCATTCCTGGCCCTGCTCTGCAGCCCGCAGCGAGCCGGATTGAGAGAGCAGCGCGTCCACCAGCGTGGTCTTGCCATGGTCAACGTGCGCGATGATGGCGACGTTGCGGAGGAACGGGTTCGCGGTCGGCGTCATAAGCCCTGATGATAGGCGAGCCCGGCGATGCAAGGCGCAAGAGAAAAGGCTCCACAGGCAGAGCCCGTGAAGCCTTTGCAGTGGCCAAGCGTTGTCTCACGAACGATCAGTCGCACGCGCCCCAGGCGCCGAGCATGTACGCAAGATCGGCTGCGTCCACCATGCCATCAGGCGGCGGCTGGAACGTGCGGTTGGAGACGATATCCGCGGGCGAACCGGGGTGACGCCCCCACGCGCCGAGGAGATAGGCGAGGTCGGCGCCATCCACCGTTCCGTCCGGCGGCGGTGCGAACGTCGAGCTGTCCACGATGTCGCCGGCGCAGCTTTCCGGGCACGGCGGCACGTCGACTTCGCAGTCATCGGGAATGCCGTTGAGGTTGCAGTCGAGGCTTTCGCCCGAGGCGATGTCGTCGGCGTCTTCAACGCAGTTGAGGTTGCAATCCGCGGCGATGCCGAAGCAGAGCGAGTAGGTGTCGCTTTGCGCCTGGTTGAAGTTGAAGTCGCGCGCGGTGACGTAGTACTCGATGAGGCCCGCGGACCCCTGCGCCGGGATCACCCCGCGCCACAGCGAGTTGCCGGACCAGTCCATAGCGACTCGAAAGAACGGCCCTGTGCCGCCGTGACGCCACCACACGGAGACGCCGCGTGCGTGGAAGCCGCGATCGGAGGAATGGGCGTCATAGATAACGGCCCGCACGACGAACGGACCGGGCGCGTCGTCGGCGCTGATCTGCTCAACCTTCACGATGCGCGGGGGAATCGTGTCCACCGGACCATCGACATTCATGTAGATGCGATTGGTGAACGAGCCGGATTCGCCCTGCGCGGTGATGATGTCATAGCGGCCGTCGGCGTTCACGTCCGCCACTTTCACGTCGAGGCTGGAATCGGCCACGGCGGTGATGGCGCCGTTCAAGAGCGAATAGCCGCCCGAGCCGTTGTTGACATAGATGCGTTCCGTCGATCCGAGCGAGGCGATGACGATGTCGAGATCGCCGTCGTTGTCGATATCGATGAACTTGCTGTCGTTGTCGTCGGTGCTGGCGCCGGTGAAAGCGCCTTGGCTGAACACGCCGGCGCCGTTGTTGAAGAGCTGCAATTCGGAGTTGATGGACGTGGGATGGGCGTTGGCGCCGATCATGTCGAGCGAGCCGTTGCCGTCCATGTCGCCGAGGTCGTAGGAATAGCAGTTGTTGTCAGCCGGCGCGGCGCCGATGGAGAACACGCCGGAGCCGTTGTTGAAATAAATCTTGCCCTGGTTGGTGGCGGTGGATCCGATGCGAAGGTCGAGATCGAGGTCGCCGTCGAGATCGCCAAAGATGCAGTCCTGCGGCTCGGAGATGGCCTGCGGCGGCATGTTCGTTGCTGTGACGTCGGTGAACACACCGCTGCCGTTGTTGAGCCAGAGTTTGCCGACGCCGGCGCCGAAGCGACTGACGGCGCCGCCGTTGGTGAGATAAAGATCGAGGTCGCCGTCGTTGTCGACATCCGCAAATTGCGCCCGCGTGGAGGAGAAGGTTCCGATGGGCAGGCGGCCGACGGTGCCGTTGGTGAAGAAGCCGTTGCCGTCGTTGATGAGCAACGTGGGCTGTCGGTTGAAATCCTGCGCGACGATGATGTCGAGATCGCCGTCGCGATCGACATCGCCAAGCTCGGCGCCGCGGGCAATGAACGTCATGCCGCCGGTTCGCGCATCGGTCTGATCAGTGAACACGCCCGTGCCATCGTTAATAAAGATGCGAAGCTTGAGCGGCGTGGACGCGGAGCTGAAGCCGGCGCCGTTGGCGAACACGATGTCGAGATCGTCATCGCCATCGAGGTCGCCCACGGTGAGCTGGTTGGTGTATTCGCTCAGCGCGGGCGTGGGGAACCGGGTAAAGGTCTGATCGACGAACTGCGGGCCCCCGGCGCTCGCCAGCGAGCCCAAGGCAAGCGTCATCAATGCAGCGAGGCAGGACGTCGTGGTCACTTGCGGTGTCGGCGAAATCCGGGCCGACACAAGTCCTCTGGTCAGCATGGGGGTCCTTCTCCTCTGATGGGGCGTGGTCCAAGCATAGCGTGAATGCCGGGGGTGTCGCACCACAAACTGCGAAAAGTTGGCGACGTTTTCCATCCGCGGCGGCGGCGCGCGGGGCGGGCGTCAAACGAGGCAAACCTCGAGGCAGCGTTGCGTGCATGCACCAACCGCGTCGACGCTTCTCGGACGCAAGTGCAACGCCGTCAATGCCGATGATCTGGTGACCGGCACGGCCGGGACGTTGCACCAACTCGCGTCGCTGCCTGGAGAAGCCCCATGAGGTCAGTTCGAGCCTTGCGCATGATCGCGCGGGCGGCCGGCAGGATGGCCAGGCATGGCGCTGCGGCGTGCAATGCGCTCCCCAATATTGCGGTCGCAGCTCCGGGAGGCGCGAGGTCGTGACCAGCGCCGCCGCCACCCCGTTGGACACTGCCGCGCTGATGCAGCGCCGCGCGGTCGAGCTCTACCACGCGCACCACGGCAGCGTGACGAAGTGGACGGATTGCGTCTTCGGCTCGCTGATGATCGTGCAATGGGCGGTGTGCGTCGCGCTGGCGCTGTGGGTCTCGCCGGGCACGTGGATCGGCGCCCTCGAGCAGGCCAACATTCATGTGATCGGCGCGGTGCTCTTCGGCGGCGCGCTCGCTGCGATTCCCGTGTACATGGCCACGCGCCACGCGGGCAAACCGGTCACGCGGCACGTGCTCGCCATAGCGCAGATGCTCTACGGCCTGCTGCTCATCGATCTCACCGGCGGGCGCATTGAAACGCACTTCCACGTCTTCGGCTCGCTGGCGCTGCTGGCGTTCTATCGCGATTGGCGCGTGCTCGTGACGGCGAGCGCCATCGTGACCGTCGATCACCTCGTGCGCGGCTCGCTCTGGCCCCAAGCTGTGTTCGGCGCCGCCGAGGCAAGTCCATGGCGATGGATCGAGCACGTCGGCTGGATCGTCTTCATCGACATCTTCCTCGTGGCGTCCTGCGTGCGCAGCGAACGCGAAATGCGCATGATGGCGTTTCGCCAGGCGCAGGTGGAAGTGACCAAGGAGCACATTGAAGACATCGTGATCGAGCGCACGCGCCAGGTGGAGCAGGCGAAGCAGGACGCCGAGGCCGCCAACCGCGCCAAGAGTGAATTCCTCGCCAACATGAGCCACGAGCTTCGCACGCCGATGACCGCCATCCTCGGTTACAGCGAACTGCTGCAGGATCCCGAACTCGCCGCCAGCCAGAAGCTGGAATGCATCCAGACGATTCGCCGCAACGGCCAGCATCTGATCGGCATCGTCAACGACATTCTCGACATCTCGAAGATCGAAGCGGGCCGCATGACGGTGGAGCTTCGCCGCACCTCGCTGGTGGAGCTGGTGAGCGAGCTGGCGTCGTCAATGCGCATGCGAGCCGGCGATAAGGGGCTTTCGTTCACCGTCGAGTATCGCGGCCCGGTGCCGTCCACCATCGAGACCGACGCGGTGCGCCTTCGCCAGATTCTGCTCAACCTGCTGGCGAATGCGATCAAGTTCACGCAGGTTGGCGGCGTGACAATGACCGTGCAGCTTGTCAAACCGCAGGACGGCGAGCCGCAACTGCGCTTCGACGTGCGCGACACGGGCATCGGCGTGAGCGATCAGCAGCGCGCCAAGCTCTTCCAGCCGTTCTCGCAGGCGGACGAAGGCGTGACGCGGAAGTTCGGCGGAACGGGGCTTGGACTCGCCATCTCGCGCAAGCTCGCGCAGCTCCTGGGCGGCGACGTCACGCTGGAAAGCGAACCCGGCCGCGGCTCGATCTTCAGCGCGATGGTGGCGACCGGCGACCTCACCGGCGTGCCGATGCTGGCGAAGCCGACGGAGCTTGAAGGCTCTCATCACGTGCTGCTTCCGCCGCAGCACGAAGCCATGCCGGCGCTCAACGCTCGCATCCTGCTTGCGGAAGACGGGATTGACAACCAGCGACTGCTTCGCCATTTCCTGCACAGCGCCGGCGCCGAGGTGATCGTGGTTGAGAACGGCAAGCTGGCGTGCGAAGAGGCGATGAACGCCCAGCGCAGCGGCCGGCCGTTTGATCTCATCTTCATGGACATGCAGATGCCGGAGATGGACGGCTACACCGCGACGCGCACATTGCGCGAGCAGGGCTACCGCGCGCCGATCGTTGCGCTCACGGCTCACGCCATATCCGGCGATCGCGAACGCTGCCTGCACGCTGGTTGCGACGACTATTTGAGCAAACCGGTCTCGCGCAGCGTGCTCCTGCAAACGGCGAGACGCTACACGGCCCCCGGTGACGACCAGTCGCTCAAGTTTGGCGCGGCGGGCAGCGCGATGCAGCCGCGCCGCGCACCTCACGAACGTGAGCGCGCCGCCACCGGCGACGGAGCGATCACACCGCTCTACAGCGAGTTCAGCCACGAGTCGGACATGCTTGAATTGATCGATTGCTTCCTTGCCGAGCTGCCCGAGCGGCTGCGTGAGATCGAGGCGGCGGAGAGCGAGCGAAATCTTGCGGTGCTCGCTTCGCTGGCGCACAAGCTGAAAGGCGCGGCAGGCGGTTACGGTTACGGCCCGATTACGGAAGCGGCGCGCACGCTGGAGCAACGCGCGCGGGCGCATGACGCCGCCGCGGTCCACCACGCCGCCGTGGAACTGAAACAACTTTGCATTCGCGCGTGCGCCGGCCGCACGACCGGGAGGGCCGCATGATGTCGCGCACGCAGCGAATTCTCATCGTTGATGACGATCCCATGATCCACAAGCTGATCGAGGTCCGCATCCGCGATCTCAATGTGTCGATCATCAACGCCAGCGACGGGGCCTCCGGGATCGCGCTGGCGCATTCGCAGCATCCGCATCTGATTCTTCTCGACGTGGGCCTGCCGGACATGACGGGCTTCAGCGTGTGTTCGCGGCTGCGCGATGATCCGCTCACGCGCGAAATTCCCATCATCTTCCTCACCGGCACGGATGAAGCGGAGGAAAAGGTGCGGGCGTTCGAGATGGGCGCCGTGGATTACGTCACCAAGCCGTTCAATCCCGCGGAGCTTCGCGCCCGTGTGCGCGCGGCGCTGCGCACGCAATCCCTGCTCGAAGCGCTGGAAGTTCAGGCGATGAGCGATCATCTGACCGGCCTGCCCAATCGCGAGGCGTTTCGGCGGTCGGTGGCGCGGTGCATCGAATACGCTCGGCAGCATCCCGGCTTCAAGTTCGCGCTCATGTTCCTCGATCTCGACCGCTTCAAGAACATCAACGACAGCCTGGGCCACGCGGCGGGCGACGACCTGCTCGTGGGCGTGGCGAACAGGCTGTACCAGTGCGTGTTCAGCGCCCGCTCGGCCACGCGCGGACGCTTTGCGGATGTGGTGGCGCGGCTGGGCGGCGATGAATTCGCCATTCTCCTCCACGACGCCGAGCACGAGACCATTTCGTCGATCGCCGAGCAGATTCAGCACGCCATGTCGCAGCCGCACGAACTGGAGGGCCATCATGTTCCCTGCAGCGCGAGCATCGGCGTGCGGATGGCGGACGGCAGCGCGATGAGCGTGGATGAACTTCTCCGCGACAGCGACACCGCCATGTACCACGCCAAGCACGCCGGCAAGGGTCGCTGCTCGATCTTTGAAGGACACATGCACGAGCGCGTGGTGAGCCGGCTGAAACTGGAGGAAGGCATTCGCGGCGCGCTGCTCAATCGCGAGCTGTGCGTTCATTACCAGCCTGTGCTCGATCTGCGGACGCGCAAGACGGTGTCGCTCGAAGCGCTGGTGCGGTGGAACCATCCGGAGCTTGGCCACGTCGAGCCGAATGATTTTCTGCCCGTGGCGGAGGAGAGCGGCGACATCCTGGCGATCGGCCGGTGGGTGATTCGCCAGGCGTGCCAGGACGCTCGCACGTGGAGCCGCCGGTTCCGGCGCGACATCCAGGTGAGCGTGAACATTTCGCGGCTGGAATTGACAACGGATACGTTCGTCGTCGATCTCGCGCAGATGCTGCACGAATCGGGCGTCAGTCCATCGCAGCTGATGCTGGAAGTGAAAGATTACATTCTGGTGCATGAATCGCGCGTCGTCGTGCCGGCGCTGAATCGTCTGCACGATCTGGGCGTGCGACTGGCGATGGACGACTTCGGCACGGGGTTCTCGTCGCTCGTGTCGCTGCACCGCTTCCCGATCGATGTGATGAAGATTGACCGGGAGTTCGTGAAGCGCTTGAGCGACAATCGGCCGTATGCCGCGATCCTGAACGCCATCGTGACGCTGGCGCACAATCTCGATCTCACGGTGATCGCCAAGGGTGTGGAGACGATCGAACAACTCGCGCTGCTGCAAGCGCTCGATTGCGATCAGGCGCAGGGCTTTCGCTTCACCGAACCGATCTCGGCGGAAGAGGTGGAAGCGTATCTCGTCAACGAATCCATCCCCGCGCCGGCGGCGGCGTAACGACGGGGCCACATACGCCACCAGCCCGACGCGCAAGCGAGGAAGCTTTCACGCCGTGCGCCGCGCTCTTCCTCGCTTGCGCTTCGGACTGGTTGATGGCGATTACGCTGATCCCTGGCGAATGAGTTCCAGCTGCTGCCAGCGGTCGTAGAGCTGCTGCACGCGTCGCTGCGCTTCGTCGAGTTCCTGGAACGCGGCGGCGAGCGCCTGATGATCGGCGACCACAGCCGGATCCTGCGTTTTCGCTTCCAGCGCGGCCACGCGCTCTTCCGCCTCGAGCACGAGCTGCTCGATGCTCTCCAGCTCGCGCTGTTCCTTGTACGACAGCTTGCGCGGTCGCTGCCGCGTGCGATCGGCTGCCGGCTTCTCCCCCGCTGCTTCGGTCTTTTTCGCGGGGCTGCGCGGTTCATCGCTGCCGAGCTTCGCCATGTGGGCTTGCCACTGCTCGATCGAAGCGAACTCCTTCGCGCCACCTCTGCCATCGAGCGCCACAAAATCCGTGGCGATGCGTTCCATCATGAAGCGGTCGTGCGTGATGAGCACAATGGCGCCGGGAAATTCCATGAGCGCCTCTTCGAGCACTTCAAGCGAGGGGATGTCGAGGTCGTTCGTGGGTTCGTCGAGAAGGAGCACATCGGCGGGCTCGAGCATCAGCCGCGCCATGAGCACGCGTGCCCGTTCGCCGCCGGAGAGCGCTTTGACGAGCGTGCGCAACTGGCTGACTTCAAAGAGGAACCGCCGCGCCCAGCCGGTGACGTGAATCTGCCGGCCGCGGTATTCGACCATCTCGCCGATCGGACACAGCGCCTGCTGCAGCGTGTCTTCGGGGTTGAGGGTGGCGCGGTTCTGCGCGAACGTGACGACGCGGAGAGCGGGTGCGGTTTTGATCACGCCGGCGTCGGGGGCAAGTTCCCCGCCGAGGATGCGAACGAGCGTCGTCTTGCCGGAGCCGTTGGGGCCGAGCAGACCAACGCGCTTGCCGGTGGAGAGCGTGAGATCGAGGCCGTCGAAAAGCTGTTTGCCCGCGATCGACTTCGACACGCCGTGCAGCGTGAGCAGTTTCTTCGTGCGGCGTTCGGTGGCCTGGAAGTCGATCGCGGTGCGGCGATCGCCGACTTCGTTGCGGAACGTGATGGCTTCGAGTTCAGCCCGGCGTTCGATGGTGTCTTCAAGTTGCGTCTTGTTGCGCGTTCGCCGCGCTTGGACGCCCTGCTGCAGCCACGCGGTGTCTCGCCGAACTTTGTTCGCCAGCACGGATTGGGCGGCGAGCTGGCCATCGAGAAATTCGCCTTTGCGGCGGACGAATTCGGTGTAATTGCCGCGCACTTCAAACGTCCCGCCGGGGTACTGCGGCGAGATTTCGAGAATGCGCGTGGCGACGTTTTCAAGGAAGCGCCGATCGTGCGTGATGAACGCCACCGTCACGGCAGCAGTCTGCAGAAACGACTCCAGCCAGAGGATGCCTTCGAGATCGAGATGATTCGTCGGCTCGTCGAGCAGCAGCACATCCGGCTCCTGCGCCAGCGCTCGCGCGATCGCCAGCCGCTTGCGCCACCCGCCGGAGAGCGTGCTCACCTTTTGGTGCAAATCCTGAAAGCCGAGCCGGGTGAGCGTTTTCGCGGCCTGCGCTTCGGGATCGATGCGAAATTCATCCGGTTCGCGCTCGAGCGCGGCGGTGACGGCGGACATCGGCGTGGCGTCCGCTTCGAAGTGATCGTCCTGCGGCACGTACACCTGCGTGAGGCCGCGGCGGCGAATGATCTCGCCATCGTCTGCGTGTTCGATGCCGGCGAGAATCTTGAGCAGCGTCGATTTGCCCGCGCCGTTGGGGCCGATGATGCCCAAGCGATCACCCTCCGTAAGCATCACGCTCACGCCCTGAAAGAGCGTGTCGAGGATGAACGACTTCGAAAGATCGCGGGCCGTGAGCAACGTGGACATCGGCCGTCATCGTAGCTCGCTGCTCGCGCCGGCTCACGGAACGATGTCGCCCGAGGGCAGCTTCAGCTTCGGCAGCGCCGCTTCGATCGCCATTCGATTGGGTTCGTGTTGAGGTGGCAGTCGCAGCGATGTGCCGAGCGCCGCGGCCGGTTCATCCGCGGTGAATCCGGGCTGCTCGGTTGCGACTTCAAACAGCACGCCGCCCGGCTCGCGGAAATAGATCGACCGGAAGTACAGCCGCTCCATGACCGGCGAAACGTTGAACTCGTTGGCGAGGAGCGCGGCGCGCAGCATCGTTTGCGTGGCGTCGTCCGGCGTGCGGAAGGCGACGTGGTGAACGATGCCGGCCCCGTAGGAACCTCGCTGCGCATCCGGGCTGCGGAGCACATCGACGAAGCCGCCGGGTTCGTTGCCGGACGCGAAGCGAAGGCGATCGCCGTCTTCGTCGATCGCGCGGAAGCCGAGCATGGCGGTGAGCATGGCTGCCGTTGGCTTGTCGTCAATCGCAGTGATGGTGACGGAGTGAAAGCCGCGGATGGCGTGCTGGGCGTCAACCGGGCCATTCCGCCAAGGCGTGCGCGAGTCGTCGGCGTCCCCCACCAGTTCGAAACGCAAGCCGTCGGGGTCGGTTGCGGCGAGGACCTCCGCGCTGAAGCACGGCGCTTCGTGTGAATAGGTGACGCCAAAATCTTGGAGTCGCGTTCGCCAGAACGTCATCGACGCCGCCGGCACGGAGAACGCGGTCGCGGTCACCTGTCCGGCGCCGTGTCTTCCCGTTCGCACACCGGGCCAGACGAAGAACGTGATGGCGCTGCCGGGCGAACCTGTTTCGTTGCCGTAATACAGGTGGTAGCTGCGCGGGTCGTCAAAGTTGACGGTGACTTTCGCCAGCCGCAAGCCGAGCACGCCGGTGTAGAAGTCGATGTTCTTCTGGCCGTCCGCCGTGAGAGCCGTCACATGATGAAGCCCGCGCGTGGGCGGCGAGTTGGTCACGGGACGCGCTGGCCTTGGCGATTCAGGCATCCATCACTGTATGAGCGCGAGCAGCAACCGTGCGAGCGCACTCATCCCGCGGCGACCTCTTCGTGCCACGCCTTCAGCACTTCCGCCTCGCGCTCGGGCGAAATGCCGGCTTGCAGTTGGGCGGGATCGGGCAATCGCGGTTCGGGTTTGCCCGCGGCGACCGCTTCGGCGCGAGCGCGTTCAAACGCCTGCCGGCGGCGTTCCACTTCCTTCGGCCACCATGTCTGGATGTCCTTTGCCGTCACTTCCACCGGGCGCATCTTGAGGCCCGCCTTCATCGCGGCGGCGTTGCTGCGAAGATGGAAGTTGGCGGATTCCCCGCTCGACGGAACCCACAGCGGCATGTCGCCCCACGGCGAGACGTGCTGCTTCTCAAGAAACTCGGCGCTGCACCATGTGAACGTGGCGTCGCTGCCCGCGGCCTTCTTGCACGCTTCGAGCGTTTCGCCCATCGTGAGTTCGCCCGGCCCGGGGTTGATCGCGTTGAACACGCCTGTGGTGTTCTGCTCGATCATCAGCACGATCCACTCGGCCAGATCGCGCACGTCGATGAACTGCACCGGGTCCTTCGGCGTGCCGGGCGCGAGCACCTCGCCGCCCTTCTGCACGCGCACCGGCCAGTAGGTAAAGCGATCGGTCGGATCCATCGGTCCGACGATGAGGCCGGGGCGAACGTTCGCCACGCGTCCCGGCATCGCATCTTCCGCAGCCTTCTCGCACAGCGCCTTGAGCGGGCCGTAGTACTGGAATTGCTCGCCCATGGATTCGATCGTCGGATCATCCATCGTGGCGAGCGTGTCGGATTCGTCCGCGTTCTTCGTGTCGTTGTTGGCGTACACGGAGACGCTGGAGATGAAGATGTATTGCTTCACGTTGGGCGCGAGCAGTTCGGCGGACGCTTTCACGATGCGCGGGTAATAGCCGGAGGTGTCCACCACGGCGTCCCACTTCTTGCCTTCAAGCTGCGAGAGTCCCTTCGGGCTGTCGGGGTCGCGCTGATCGGCGGGCTTCCAGTCGTCGGCGGTTTTTTCGGGATCGCGATTGCCGTGCAGCGAGACGACGTTGTCGGGAAACGTGAGATCGCGGCGATCTTCGACGCGGCCGCGGGTGAAGAGCGTGACGTGATGACCGCGGGCCAAGGCGGCGTTCATGACCGCCGGGCCGACGAACATGGTCCCGCCGAGGATCAGGATGCGCTTGCCCGCCGCGGGCTGCGTGTCGAACGCGTGCAGCTTCGCGGCGCGGCCGAGCGAAAGCATGGCGCCCACGGCGAGCGACGACTGCAGAAAATTGCGGCGTGATACGGACATGATGGCCTCCCTCACCCGGCGTGTCCGATTCTACCGATGGCTTTGCAAACTGTTGCAACCATGGGCCGCCGCGCCGATTAGGATTGACGCAACAACCGTCATTTCGCCGTCACGCGGTCCATTTTGTTTCGCTGGAGTGCTCACATCGCGCCCGCCCGCACACCCAACCCGCTGCACCGGCTGCTGCTCCTGCGGCCGGGCGAAGGCGCGGCGCTCACGCTCTCGGCTACGTATTTCTTCTGCGTCCTCTTGAGCTTCTATCTGCTGCGTCCCGTGCGCGAGACGTTCGGCATCGAAGCGGGCTGGGAGAAGTTGCCGTGGCTGATGACGGGCACGCTTTTCGCCATGCTGCTCGCGAACCCGCTGTATGCGTGGCTGGTTTCGCGCACGGCGCGGCGCAAGTTCATCCCGGCCACGTACCGCTTCTTCATGGCGAACATGCTGCTGTTCTATGCAGCGTTTCTGTTCGTGCCCGCCGAGCGGCGCGTGATCGTCGGCTACGTCTTTTATATCTGGCTGAGCGTGTTCAACCTGTTCGTCGTCTCGATCTTCCGCGCGTTCATGTCGGACTTGTGGACGCGTGAGCAAGCGGCGAGGCTGTTTGGCGCGATCGGCGTGGGCGGCACGCTGGGCGCGATCGTCGGCGCGGCGGTCGCGGGATGGCTCGCGCAGTGGCTGCAGGCCACGCCGGTCGTCGCGCTGCTGATGGCGATCGTGCCGCTCGAACTTGCGGTGCAGTGTGTACGGCGGCTGATGAGGCGATCGCAATCGGATCTTGAACGGTTTGAAAACGCGCCGATGCTGCGCAGCGCGGAACCTGGGCCGGGCGCGTGGCAAGGCTTGGCGCTCATCGCACGCTCGCCGTATCTCGCGCTGATCTGCGGCTACATGCTGCTTTTCTCGATGACGAGCACGTATCTCTACCTGGAGCAAGGCCGCATCGTTCAGATCACGTTTCCCGTGCCTGCGGAACGCACACAGGCCTTTGCCACCATCGACCTCTGGGTCAACGTGCTCACGCTGGCGACGCAACTTTTCATCACCGGGCGGCTGATGCGCGCGATCGGCGTGGGCGCGACGCTGAGCATCGTTCCTGCGCTCACGTTCGCCGGCGTCATCGGGCTTATCGCAGCGCCGGGGTTTGCGATGATCCTGCTCGTGCAGGTGACGCGACGCGGCTTGCATTACGCCATCGATCAGCCCGCGCGCGAGGTGCTCTACACCGTCGTCGATCAGAACGCGCGGTACAAGAGCAAGAGTTTCATCGACACCTTTGTCTATCGCGCCGGCGACATGGCGGGCGCGTGGAGCAGCGCGGCATTGGCGGCGGCTCACATCGCCATCGCGTGGATCGCTGCCCCGCTGGCGCTGGCGTGGCTGATCGTCGCCGCGGCGCTTGGACGGCGCCAGCGCGTGGAAGCCGAGCGCGCGGAGCAATCGACGAGCGAAGCGCAATTTCCGCGCCGCGATGCTCCTGCATAACCCGCGCATTTTCACCTCAACTCGCGCTTCGGCGGCTCCGATGCATTCTCTGGAGCCCCATCACATGCAAAGAACATGGTTCTACCGTGGCGCATGCGCCGTTCTCGCACTCGGCCTGCTTGCGGGCTGTCAATCTTCGCTGCGTACGGGCCTTCGCGCGCATGCGCAGGGCGATGACGCCGCCGCGATCGCGCAGTGGCGCCCGCTTGCGGAATCCGGCGATCCGGACGCGCAGTTCCTGATGGGCATGGTGTATGACTACGGCCGGGGCGTGGAGCGCGATGCGCGCGAAGCGGCGCACTGGTACAAGCTTGCCGCCCTCAACGGTCACGCCACCGCGCAGAACAACCTTGGCGTGCTGTATTACGCCGGCGAAGGCGTGCGGCAGGATCGCGAGGAAGCGGCGCGGTGGTTCTTTGTCGCGGCCGGTCAAAACCTCGCCTATGCGCAGAACAATCTTGGCGTGATCCATCTTCGCGGCCACGGCGTGGAACAGAGCGATGCCGGGGCGCTCAAGTGGTTTCGCAAGTCAGCGATGCAGGGCGACGCGGCCGGCGAGTATTACCTCGGCAGCATGTACGCGGACGGGCTCGGCGTGGAGCAGAATTTCAGCGAAGCCGCGAAGTGGTATCGCAAGAGCGCTTCCCAAGGCTACGCGCAGGCGCAGTACGCCCTTGGCGTGATGTGCGAACGCGGCCAGGGCATGCCCCGCATCGCGCACAAGGCGGCGGCGTGGTATCGGCAGGCGGCGGAGCAAGGCTTCGCGCCGGCCCAGCACGCGCTTGCGGAGATGTATGCACGCGGCGCAGGCGTGGAGCGCAGCACGGACGAAGCGATCCGCTGGTACATGGCGGCCGCGGCGCAGGATCACGCGCCGTCGCTCAACGAACTGGGCATGCTGTGTCTCGAAGGCGGCGACGTCCCGCGCGATCCGCGCCAGGCGGCGAATTATCTCGGCCGCGCCGCGGAGCTTGGCGTGCCGGAGTCGCAGCTTGCGCTTGGGCAACTGTATCTGAACGGCGACGGCGTGCCGCGTGACGACCGATCTGCCGCAACGTGGATTGGGCGAGCGGCGGATCATGGCCTCGCGGAGGCGCAGGCGCAGCTTGGCTTGATGTACCTGCAGGGGCGCGGCGTGCGTGAAGATCACGCGGAAGCGGCGCAGTGGTTTGGTCTCGCGGCGGCGCAAGGACTCGCCGAAGCGCAGCACAAGCTCGGCATGATCTACGAAAGCGGCGATGGCGTGCCGACCGACACCGTGGCGGCGTACATGTGGTACAGCCTCGCGGCAGCGCAAGGCTACGAGCCGGCGATCGTATACCAGAGCATGCTGGGGCGCGATCTCTCGCTCTCGCAGGTGCGCCGCGCGGAGCGCCTGGCGCGCGAATGGACCGCCCAGCCGACGGATTCCAGCATTCACATCACGAGCGTGCCCACGCTGGAAGATTGACCGCAGGGTGGACACCGCTCACCGCCGGTAGCACAGACGTTTCGCCTGTGCCACTGTCCTTACCTGCGCCACTGTTCATAAGCGATGGGCATTGCGCACCGAGTCGCAGATCAGCGCATGAGCACGTTCCGGTGGGCGACCGCATTCGACAGCACGGGTGACCACCCTACGTCATTCCTGCGCAAGCAGGAATCCAGAGGCGCGTGCAATGACCCTGAAATCACGCGTGCGCGAGATTGGTGACATCGTCGTTCATCGGCACGGCCCCCACGCGCCGAGGAGGAACGCCAAGTCCGCCGCATCGACGACGCCATCCGGCGGCGGCGCGAAGGTGACGTTTGACACCAGATCCGCCGGCGAGCCCGGACTTCTCCCCCACTCGCCGAGCAGGAACGCGAGGTCCGCGCCGTCGATCACGCCGTCGCCCGGCGGCGCGAATGTCACGTTCGACACGGCGTCGCCCGGACACGGAATCGGCGGCTCGCCAATTTCGATGTCGATGTCGTCCACGCCGACGGTCGCATGCACCGCGGCGCCGCTGTTCAGCACGATGCGCAGTCGATACCTGCGCTTGCGCTCTACGCTCGGGGGAATGGTGAACGCCGCGGCGCCTTTGATCCATCCGCCGGCTGGCTGCGTGAGATCAATCGCGCCACCCAGCGGCGTCACGTTGCCCTCGGCGTCGATCAACTCCATGCGGAGCGTGTCGTCGAGGCCCACGGCGTCAGCGGTGATGATGCGATAGCTGCACGTGATCGCGGCGGCGTGCTCCGGCAGATGGAACCTGTTGTGCGTGGCGGACAGACCCTGCGCGGGGCCGAGCTTGAGAAACGTGCGGCCGCTTTCGTTGACGATGGCAGCCGCGAGATCGCCGCCGTGGAAGAGCCAGCCGGCTTGCGAAGCGTGGTCGAACGTTCCGCCGTAGATCGCAGGCACGCTGCCGGGATCGACGCCGGCGCCGTTGGCGGGACGAAACGCCGATCCGCCGCCGATGATGGAGTAATAAAAGCCGACTTCGGTGAAGCCGCCGGGCCACCACGTGTTGCGCATGGTCGCTGTGATGCACTGCTCGCCGTCGCATGCGTTCGGCGCGAAATCAATCGTGCCGTGGTACCACAGATGCACATCCGAATGCGCGATGGAGTAGCCGCAGCAGTTGAGCGTGCTTTCGTTGAGCTGCACGTTGAACGCGCCCGGGATTGAAATGCCGTCGGGATCGGCCGCGTTCAAGATGCCGCCGTCAGCTCGCCAGTAGTTGTCGTGGAAGGTGATGTTGCTCCAGCGCTGCGGCGTGGGATCGCCCCAATCGAAGTTGATGGGAAAGTCGAGCGTGCCGTCCATCGGATGCGGATCGAAGCCGGTGACATGATCCACGCCGATGCCCGCGGCTCCCAATCGCTGCACCGCTTCGCTGTTGACGACCACGCCGCGGCTGTGGCCGAGAAAGTGCAGTTGCCGATTTGCGACAAGATCGAAGCCTTCGATCGGCTCACCGCTCGCATCGATGAATGTCGCATCGCGCAGCGCGGCGTAGAGCGCATCCGCCGCGGCTTCGGCAAAGCCCCAGTCTTCGCCGGGCTTCGCGAAATCCTGCAGCCAGCGGAAGATCAGGCACACGGGTTCGCCGGGGATGAGTTCGCCGCTCACCAGTCGCCACGCGCCGGTTGCGGCGTCATAGCGGCACACCGCGCCGCCGGGCGCGCCTTCATCAATCGCCCGCGCGATGATGGCGTCGGCCATGCCTTCGACCCACGCGCCTTTGGTGGCGTCGAGCGAATACCCATGGGTGATGATGGTGGTGACGGGCTGGCCATGCGCGCCGGTTCCGAAGAGCGCCAACGAGGCAACGGCGGGCAGCCAAACTCTGATCGTTCGCATGGCGGCATGCTACCAGCAGGCTCCAAAAAACCAGCCCTTTAATCCTTTGGCGTGCGTTTGCAGAAGCGAATGTGAAATTGGAGTATTCTTCTTGGTTGCGCGAAGCCGTCCACGGCATGTCTTGCATGCGCTCAATACCTGCCCCGCCGCGCTCGCCGTTCCACACCAACACCAGGAGAACACATCAGATGCTGACCCGAGACACGATATCGCTGCGTTCACTTGCGCTGCTGGCGGCCGTCGCCGGCGCGACGATCGCGCTGCCTGCGATCACGCCCGTCGTTTCCGCCTCGCCGCGAGCCGCCGCGGAGTTGCCCACCGTTGACGCCATCTACGAACACTGCGTCAAGGCCGTGGGCGGGCACGAAGCGCTCGACAAGGTGAAGACGCTGCGGGCCAAGTCGACGATGAGCATGATGGGCATGTCGATGCAGGCCGAGCAGTGCTGGTCGCGCGACGGCGGCCGGATGATGAAGATGAACATGGGCGGCGAGAGCATCCTCGCCACCGACGGCAAAACCGCGTGGATGAAGTCGCCCATGGGCTACATGCTCGCGCCCGAAGACCAGGCCGAGCAGCTCGAAATGCACACCGGCATGCACATGTTCATGATGGACTTCAAGAACTTCGCCAAGGACATGAAGAACCTCGAAGTCGTCGGCGAGGAAGAGTTCCACGGCAAGAAGTGCTACAAGGTGAACTTCGCCGGCGAGGACGAGAACGAAAAGGGCAGCGTGTACTTCGACGTGGAGTCCGGCTTGCCCGAGGGCATCATGCACACCATGTCCGACGAAGACGCCGGCTCCACCGACACCGCCACCATGCTCCTTAGCGACTGGAAGGACATCAGCGGCGTCAAGTTCTTCCACCTCGTCACGATGGAAATCGTGCCCGGCGAGAACTCGCAGATGAGCGGCATGACTGATCCCGACGGGAAGATTCGCGGCGAGATCAAGTTCAGCACCATCGAGGTCAACGCGCTCGCTGACAATTTCTTCGAGCTGCCCGCCGAAGTGAAGAAGCTGGTTGCCGATCAACCGAAGGCCGATGAGGACGCTCCCACGTCCACGCCCGCAGACAACGGCGCTTCGCCGGAAATCAAGCTGCAGGATCTGCCCGCCGATCAGCAGGCCGAAGCGCAGAAGCTGATCGAAGGCGCGAAGCGCTCCGGCCAGGTGGCGCAGACGCTTCCATTTCTTGAAGCCAGCATCGACCAGATGGACCCCAGCCGCAGGAAGATGATGGAGTTCGTGGTGCAGGAGCTTCGCAAAGAAGTGAAGTCGGGCGAAGGTTCGCCGTCGCCTCGCTGATACGCAGATTCTGCTGAAACACAAACGAAACGCCTCGCCATGTGCGGGGCGTTTTTCTTATGACATGCTCGTGGGGATGGACTTTTGACTTGTTGACGTGTCCACTTGTTGACTTTTCACCGCGTCGCCGCCCCGCTCATGGTTCCTCAACGATCTGCTTGCGCGTGCTTTCGACGATGGCGAGCAAGTCGCGCTGTTCCTCCGTGCCGATGCCGAGGCGCTGCATGGAGGCGGTGAGGTCGCCGACGAAAGCGTCGAACTCCGTGTTGGTGATGCGCATGCCATCGTGCGCTTCCTCCATCGTTCGGCCGCGGTATTCCGCCGGCCCGCCGGAGGCGAGGGTGAGGAAGTCCGACAGGTTCTTCTTGAAGACGCGCAGCCGCTCTTCCGTCGGCTTCCACTCGTCATACTTCGTGCCGAGCCAGCTCGTCTTGACGTCCTTGCGGGTGAAGTTGACGCGCGGGTCGGCGAGGACACGGTCCGTCACGTCGTTGACGATCTGGCGAATGGTGGATTCGCCGCCGATGCGCTGGAACAGCGTGGCGCCGCGCTCCCGCTCGCCGCTGTCACCGTCATCATCCACGCGCTGCTGCGCCCGCATGTCCGCGGCCGGATTGCCCGACGTCGCGGGTTTCGGCGCGTCTGTGGATGCGCAGCCGATCGTCACCATGAGCGCCGCCGCGATCGCAGTCATCACAATGTATTGGCAGCCTCGCAACGTGATCATGCGTCACCTCCTTCAATCACCTGGCGACCGCGATTGGCGCTCGTCGTGCAGCGCTGCCGTCACCGGCTGGTCGTACTTCGGCAAGTAGGCCTGCACGAACGCGTTGCGCAGCACGTTGCCGACGACTTCCAGCAGGTTCGTGCGCGGGTTCATGAGGTCGCCTTCGATCGCGAAGCGCGTGCCGAACTGTTCGCGCTTCTGGTTCTGAAACACTTCCTGCGCCGCGCCCACCAGCGCTTCCCAGAAAATGCGCAGTGGGTCATCGGTTTCCAGGTCGCGCATGCTGATCACGACGAGGTTGCGGAAAAGCGGCTTGGCGTAGCCTTCGATCATGCCGTTGCGTGCCGAGAGTTCGATGACGAAATCGGATCGGCCGCTTTCGAAGTCAAACTCGCCGTACGCCTGCGTGAGCGCATTGAGCTGCGTGACGTCGAGATCGAGCAGCCGGGCGGCGAGCACGAACGTCGGCCGGTAGGCGTTGGGATCGAGGCTCATTTCAAACTCAAACGTGCCGGCTCCTTCCACGTTCTTCGCGCCCACGAGCGCGCCGTCGTGCCGATGCGCTTCGGGATCCATCGCCACGCCGCTCGCCGTGATCTCGGCCATCAGCGGATCGATGTCGTCACGCACGTTCGTCAAATTGGTGATAAGCCCCTCGACCTGCGAGAGGTAAAGATCGACGGGCGGGTCGGTATGAAACGCCAGAAAGTGGATCTCGCCGCCATGCACTTCCGCGCGATCGATGCGAAACGGGTAGAGATCGTCCATGATGGCGAGCCAGGGCTCGTTCGCGCCGGTCTGGGTAGCTTCAGGCGTCGGGCCGTGAACGAAGTTGAGGCTCGGCTGGTCCATTGTCACCTTGCCGCGCAGCTCGCCGTGCATCAGCGCGTTCCAGTCGAGGGCGAGATCAACCTGGCGAGCTTCGAAAAACGGCACGGGCACCGCCTGCGTCGTTTTCACGATGTTCACGTCGTGGATCGAATACGCGCCGCGCCACAGGTGCACCTCCACAGCGCCGATGCGGCCGTCGTAATTCGTGCTCTGATCCAGCACACGGTTCACGTAACGCTCGAGATAGGACGGCAGCATCAATCGCACCGCAACCAGCGCGATGATGAGCACCACGAGGGCGATGCCCAGAATCTTCGCAGTGCGCCGCAACCACCGCCGACGTGTGCGCGGCTGGTGCGCGTGGTCATGAGCGTGTTCCGGCGAGCGAGCCATGGGACGAGTGCCTTCCTGGCGACGGCGTTGCGTGAAAGTGGCGCGGCGCGCCGCCTGTTCGCATGGATGACCCCGAGGGCTACGGAGCGAGGAAAGCGCTCTAGGTGAGAATGCGATTCAGGAACGACGCGCCGCGCTCGAAGCAGGCAACAGAAGGATTCAGTCGTTGTCGTGGTCAGCCGCCCGATCCGCGGCGATTTCCTCTCGCGCCTCGTCTTCACCGGCTTCGTGGCCCGCGACGTACCCCGCTGCGCCGCCCGCCGCCCCGCCGACCAGCGCGGCGCATCCTGCCGACGAAAGGAACGACAAGGCGATGAGCGCGAGCACCGGCGCCAGTCGCTGCGTGATCGGTCGCGCCGGCGGCGGCACCACGATCACCACATGCTCGTCGCTGGGCTTCTCAATCGTTTCGAGTGACATCATGGTCCTCCAGTTGTGTGTGCGTTTTTCCAGCGATTGTTCATTTGGATAGACGAACGAGTGGTGAATCGGAGCCGAACGCCGGCGTGAAACGATGCTCATGCCCGCGAGCACGAACGAGCGACTAATCGCAACTGCCCCACGCGCCGAGCAGCACCGCGAGGTCAGCGCCATCGACGACGCCATCAGGCGGAGGTTGCAGCGTGTCGTTGTCGACGAGGTCGGCAGGCGAACCGGGACTGAACCCCCACTCGCCAAGCATGTAGGCAAGATCAGCGCCGTCCACCACGCCATCGCCCGGCGGCTGCAGCGTGGCGCCGGACACCGCGTCGCCGGCACACGTCACACCGCCGGCGTCCAGATGGTTTTCCCAGATTTCCGTGGGCGCCTGGTTCCAGTTGCGAACGTTGATCACATCTAGATCGCCATCGTTCTGCAGGTCGCCGATTTCGGCGCTGTAGGCCCCGAGCGTCTGCACGACTTCCGTCGTCCAGCTTCCATTGGCGTTGCGGAGATAGAGGATGAGCCCGCCCTGTGCGGATTGCGGCATGCCGCCGGCGAGAATGTCGACCAGCCCGTCGCCGTTGAAATCCGCCGCGTGCAGCGTGTGACAGTAATCAACTTGCGACGCGACGATGTGCTTCTGCCACGAGCCCGTGGGACTGGACGCCGAGTACCACGCCACGGGAAAGCCGGTGCGTTCGGAGTTGCTGAAGACGACATCGAGCTTGCCGTTGCCGTCCACATCCGCCACGACGACTTTGCTGCAGTCGTACGGGAAACCGCTGCCCTGCGTGAACCACATGGCGTCAATGGTGAACGAGTCATAGTTTCCCGTGCGCGGGCTGGACGGCGTGCGGAGCCAGAAGCCGTTGAGCACGATGTCCGGATCGCCGTCGTTGTCGAGATCCCCCACGTCCATGCCTTCGAGGTCGGCGTGCGACATCGATTTCTTCGTCCAGCTCGAGGCGCTGTTCTGGAACCACACCTGGGTGGCGGCGTGTTCGCGCGAGACGACGTCGAGCTTGCCGTCGTTGTCGAAGTCTGCGATCTCAATGTCCTTCACGTACTGGTTGCCGCCGATGACAAACATCTGCCACGTTGAGGTGACGGACTGGGATGGCCGCGGATTGCGGAACCAGACCATGTTGCCGTTGGCCACGCCGGAATCGCCGATGCGCGTGATGATGTCCGCGTCGCCATCGCCGTCCATATCCGCAAACTCGAGATCATCGGCGCGGAAGAGCGGGTAGCCATGCGTGCCGGAATTCAGCGTGACGAGGTTGACGGCATTGAAATTGGGCGCGCGGTACCAGCGAAGCTGGGTGTCGGTGATGGCGACGACGTCGGCAAGCGAATCGCCGTCGAGATCAACGATCACGCGCTGATACGCAATCTGCGAAGGATCAATGACCACCTGGTCGAAGGGCACAGGATCGCCCGCCATCAGAAGAGAGCATGGAAGGGCGGCAATCGCGGCCACCAAGGATGAGGCTCGAAACATCGCGGTTCTCCTCGAAGTCTGCGTTCACTCCGACCGCGCCGCGCACGATCGCACTGGCCGCACGACGGAGCAGGAGACCATCCAATTCAGCCAAGTGAGTGCATGTGAACTTCACATGAAACTGTGCTCATGGTTTGCACGCGCGCTTGAGCGCTCCACATCGCCGCTTGCCGCGAGCGCACGGCAAACAGAAAGGCCGGTGAGAGCGCTTCCAGACTCTCTCACCGGCCCGATGTGGTGGCTTGGCGTTCGCGCGTCAGCGCATCGGCGAACTCACGCGGATCGTGCTGCCCTTGGCGTACACGTTGCGCACGACGTACACAGGCGCGCCGCTGACGGTGCGCGGCACGGCATGCACGCTCACGCTCTCGCCCGGCGTGAGGCGAAGATCTTCCGGCGTGAGCCACGGGCCGAGATCCAGCGTGCGCACTTCGCCGTTCGCGAGATTGAGACGGACGAACGTGTGAATGTCGTCGCCGTCGATCGACACCTGGCGCGATTCCCCGATCGTCCCCGTCAGGGTCTGCACGGCTTCGGGCGACGGGCGTGCATCGAGATCGCTGCCGCGCAGCCATTGCTGATCGCGCAGCCATTCGTCCCGCGACCACTCGCTGGCACTCGCGGCGTGATCGTGCTCGTGCGCCACATGTTCCTCGATCTGGAACCAGTCGAGCGAATCGGGCGCTCGCATGACCTGGAACACATCGTCCGCGGAAATGTGCGTGGCGAGGATCACGAGCTTGTTGTCGATGGTTCCCTTGCGCCCGCGGATGGTGACGTCGTCGCCGGGCTTGATGTTGAGCACGGGGGAATCGAGGTCGGGACCGAGATCCGCGACAATCGTGCGGCCATCGCGCGACACGACCTTCGCCACCATGTGATCCTTTTCGCCGCGAATGGGAACGCGCTCCGTCGCCGCGACACGCCCGTGGAAGAGATACTCGCTCGCCAGCATCGCGCCGTTGTCAGCGCTGCCGTCGTTGCGATCGCCTGCGAAGTCCACGGTGTAGTAGTGCATCTTGTCCCAGAAGCTGGGCTCTTCGTTGTCCCACTGCTTCTTGTGGTCGTTCCATGTGAAGTGCCGACCGGTGTGCACGGCGTCGAAGGTGTAGTCGGCCGGCGCCAGCGCGACCGTGCGCCGCTCGAAGTTGGGATCGGCGGCATACGGCTCACCCGGCGAGGCGTGACGGCCTTCCAGCGTGACATCCTGGCCGGCCGCGTGGTCGTAATCCTTGCGATCGCGCTGAATGTGCGTATCGCCCGGCGTGACGAACCAGTCCTTTGGATCGAACCAGATGTCGTCATCCACCTGCTGCGCGATTGCGCCGCCCGCAAGCAGCACGCCGCAGCCGAAGATTGCGACGAGCAACGTGCGCCCTCGCCGCTGCACGGGTAACTGATGACGCAAGCGAGAAAACTCCTTCATGGTTCGTCCTTTCAGCATGTGTTGCCTGCGATCTGTGGTCAGCGAACGTGGATGTGGTCAGCGAACGTGGATGTGGTCAGCGAACGTGGATGTGGTCCCCGACATGCGGCCGACATTTCCCCAGTCATTCCCGCGCACGCGGGAATCCAGAGGCATTGGCGGCTGCGCCACATTCCTGCTTGCGCAGGAACGACGGGAAGACGATCGCGCGCATCGCGCGACTTCCTTTGCATTCTGCTCTCTTCTTCAACGTCGCTGCGTCAATGATGGCGTGCTGAAGCGGCTGTGAATCGCGGATCATGTCGCCGGCGCGCGGTGGTCACGCCGGCTCCAGGCCCACCTCGTCCGCAATCCACGCCTTGGCAAAGCGCCAATCCCGATCCACAGCGCTGGGCGAAATCTCCAGCGCCGCCGCCACCTCCGGCACGGTCATGTTCCACACGACGCGCATCTTCACGATGTCCGCCTTGCGCTGATCGAGCGTTTCCAGCCGGTCGATCGCCTGTGAGAGCGCCTCGACATCCACAGCGCTCTGCTCCGGCGCGGCGCCCGGTTCATCCGGCCGCATGGAGAGCGTGAGCCGACCCGCGCCCCCGCCACGTTTCGCCGCCAGCTTCTCACGGCGGTAATCGCAAAGCACACGAAGCATGATGCGCGTCGCCAGCGCGAAGAACTGGCCGCGATTGTCGAACTTCTTCCGCTGCTTGATGATGCGAAGAAACGACTCGTTGACGAGCGCCGCGGGTTCGAGCGTCAATTGCTGCACGCGGTCGCCGAATTGGCGGCGGAGATGCGCTGCCGCCATGCGCTCAAGATCCTGATACACGATGTGCATCAGTTCATCCATCGCGCTGCTGTCATGCGCATCGATGCGCTGAAGAAGGCGCGTGATGTCATTTGACTCGACCACAGACGCACGCATCGTACCGCGCCGGCCCGCTCAAACATCAGGATTCAGCCGCCCCGCCGCAATCTCGTGCGAATCCTGGCGGAGCTTCTCGTATCTTTCAACTTCGTCCGCCCGGCCCATCTTCGCATACAGCGTGAGAAACGCCGTCACCACATCATCGGGGTTGGCGTACGTCGTGCCGAGGCGAACATCCGGGAGCGCGCCGGCTGCGGTGAGAAGATGTTTCTCGGCGTTTTCGAGGTCGCCGCGCGCCGTCAGCAGCGAGGCGTAATTGGTGTGCAGGCGCGCGAACGTCGAGCAATCGATGGCGGCGTCGGGGTCCGCCGCGATTTCGAGCAACTCCGTGAATTCCGCCTCCGCTTCGTCCACCCGACCTTGCAGCGCGGTGAAATTGGCGATGGCGAGGCGTGCGCTAAGGAGCATCGAGCCGTGCCCGCCGCCCATCTCCACGAGCAGCGCTTCATATTCCCGCGCGAGGGCTTCGCCCTCCTTCCACCTCCCGGCGCGTTCGAGCATCGGCAACGCGTCGCTGATCGCGCCGGCAACCATCAGCGGCAACGATTTGCTGCGCAGGCAATCGATGCGCTCGAGCACAAGCGCGACAGCGGCGGCCGTATCGCCATCGCGGTGCAGCGCTCGTGCCAGCATCACTTTGGCGTTGAGGAAGTTGGCGTGACAGGGATCAAGCCGGCCTTCCGCGCGGGCCACGATCTCTCGGGCAAGCGCGACGGCTTCGCGCACTTCGCCCGTTCGCAGCTTGGCGTCCGCCAGCGAAGTCATGACGCGCAGCGTGGGAATGGCGTGAGGCCCACACAGGCGCGTGGCGCGCTCGGTGGCTTCGCTCGCCAACCGGTACACCTCCTGATACGTCCTGAAGGCGTCCGCGCGCGTGCCTTCCCCCGCCTTCGCCACCTGCACCTGGATGAGATTGGTGAGCACATCGAGCTGTGTCGCATCGTCGTCCTGCGGATAGCGCCGGCGAAGATCATTCAGCCTCGCTTCGGCGACGTCCATGCGCCCGCGCAGGCGATCCACACATGCGCCTAGTCGCTCCGCATCAAGGCGAAGCGGATCGCGATCGGGAGCGTTGGCAAGCAACGGCGGCAACACGTCGGCGAGCACATCCTCCGCTTCGCGCGCTCGCAAGCCGTTGAGCAGCGCCCGCACGCGGGACAGCGCCGCCAGAACCGTACGCCGATCAGTGGCGCCGGCGACTTCGGTCCACAGCGCCTGCGCCGCGGCGAACTCGCGCTCGGACTCCGTGCACATGTCGAGCGTCAAGTACACCTCGCCGAGCAGCAATCGCGCCTGCGCTTCCGTGGCGGGATAGCCATCGAACCGTTGCGACGCCGCGGCTGACCCGCGTTCGAGAACATCCACGAGACGAACATCGGCGCCGAGTTTTTCCGGCGCGGCGCTGGTGAGGATGTCGCGCATGAAGTCGCTCACCGCCACCGTCTGCTCCGCGGCGCGTCGCACGCGCAGCAGGCCCGTCACCACGCCCACCATACCTGCGATGAGCGCCACGGAAATCAGCGCCGTCGCCACCGTTCCCACGCGATGCCGGCGAATGAACTTGCGCACGCGGTAGGCCGCGCTGGGCGGGCCGGCGGACACCGGCTCGTTCCGAAGGAAACGCCGCAAATCGTCGGCCAGCGCCGAAGCGCTGCTGTACCGGCGTTCGCGCTCGGGCTCCAGCGCCTTCATGATGATCCAGTCGAGATCGCCGCGAAGCTTGCGGCGGAGCGAGGCGACGTCGGCGTTCCGCAGCCGCGCGATCGCTGCGAAGTCAAGCCCTGGCTGGCCCATCCGCGTCGACGGTCGCTCAATCTGCTGATTGCGAATCACCTCCTGCATGCGCGTGAACGACGTGGACGGCAGATCGCGCAGTGAGCGCGGCGTGGCGCCGATGAGCAGTTCGTAGAGCACGACGCCGAGCGAATAGATGTCGCTGCGCGTGTCGATCGCGCCGGCTTCGCCGTCCACCTGTTCGGGGCTCATGTAGTCGGGCGTGCCGAGCAGTTGCTGGGCTTCCGTCACCAGCGTGCGGCCGGTGGCGGGATGACGCTCGAGCGCTTTGGCAATGCCGAAGTCGATGATCTTGGGCGTGGCGATGCCGTCCACCTCGGCGATGAGGATGTTGGACGGTTTGATGTCGCGGTGAATGATGCCCTTCTGATGCGCGTGCTGCACGGCGTGACAGACGGCGACGAAGAGCTCGATGCGCGCTCGCCAATCCAGCCGCTTGCCGTCGGCATAGGTGGTGATCGGCTCGCCGCTGACCAGCTCCATGACGAAGTACGGCCGGGCGCCGAGCGCGGGCGCGGTCTGGCCGGCGTCGAAGATTCGCGCGATGCCGGGATGATCCATCACCGCGAGCGCCTGTCGTTCAGCGCTGAATCGGGAAATGACGCGGCGCGAATCCATGCCGGCGCGAAGCACCTTGAGCGCGACGCGGCGTTGCACGGGCTCGACCTGTTCCGCTTCGTACACCACGCCGAAGCCGCCTTCGCCGATGCTTCGCAGCACGCGGTACCGGCCGATGGTTGCGCCGAGGAGCGGATCGACGGCGCTGGGTTCCGTGGTGAGATCAATTTGAACGATTGGCGAGGCAAAGGCGACCGTGCGTGCCGGGTGAGCGGCGAGCCGAACGAGCCGGTGAACGCGTGCGGCAAGCGCGCCATCGCCTTGTGATCCCGCTTCGATCAATGCCTCGCGGTCGGCGGGCGGCGCTTCCATCGCGCGGTGAAAGAGCGCTTCCGCAAGCTCGAACTGCGAAACATTCATTTCGCCTCCCCACGCGGCCAGCCCCGAGGATACCACCGCGCACCTGGATGTCGATGGCAAAGTCGCTTCGCCGACGTTTGCAGGCGCTCACCGCATCATTGGCACATGAGAAAGTCTTCACAATGCGCCTTGCATCGCTTGAGCAGCCTGTCACCCTTTCGCACAGCGTTGGCGGCAGCTATTCTCGGGCGCTGTGGTGAAGGTGGGATCGGCACCTGACAGCGAGCTCGGCGCCGCGCGACGGTGGACCCGCCGCGCTGTGATGTCGCATCGGTGGCGCTCACGTCGCGCCGACGTGATGAGCCGTTGCGAAAATTCCAGAGGTCGTTCGAGCGGTGCGGCGCGGCTTTTGTGCGCGGCTGCATTGCTCGCCACCGGCACAGCGATGCCGGTTCACGCGGATGATCCCTTCGGCGTCGAAGAGCTGGCAGACCTGCCCATCGAGGAACTGCTGCGGCTGAACATCACCTCGGTGCAAGGCACGCCGACTGAATGGTTCCGGTCGCCCGCGGCGGTGTATGTCATCACGCATGACGAGCTGCGTCGGAGCGGCGCTCGATCGCTCGCTGACGCGCTGCGACTCGCGCCCGGCGTGTTCGTCGGGCAAGCGAGCTCGCACACGTTCTCCATCGGCATGCGGGGCTTCAACGGCAGCCTTTCCGCCAAGACGCTCGTGCTCATTGACGGCCGCAGCGTCTACGACCCGCTCATCGGCGGCACCTACTGGAATGTGCAGGACGTGCTGCTGGAAGATGTCGATCGCATCGAGGTGATCCGCGGGCCCGGGCCGACGCTGTGGGGCGAGAACGCGGTGAACGGCGTCATCAACGTCATCACACGCAGCGTGCGAGACACCGTGGGAACATATTTCAGCGCCGGCGCCGGCACCTATGAGCGCGGGTTCGCGGAAGCGCGATACGGGGCCGCCATTTCCGACAATGCGTGGTTCCGCGTGTATGGCAAGTGGTTCGAGCGTGATCACCTCGAGACCTCCGCCGGCGCCAGCACGCACGACGACTGGGCGATGGGGCGCGGCGGGTTCCGACTCGACACCGAAGGCGATGACGGCTTCACCTTCACGCTGCAGGGCGACATCTATCACAGCGATCGCATCGGCGAGGCGTTCTTCAACGTGCCCTTGCCGGATCAGCACATGGTGTTCATGAACGACATTCGCGATTCGCGCAACAGCGGCGGCAACATGCTCTTCCGGCTGGCGCAGCGCATCGACGAAGACCGAAGCTGGTCGCTGCAGGGCTATTACGATCGCACGGAGCGCACGACGAACGCCGGCTTCCGCGTCCATCGTGACACCTTTGACCTCGAGTTTCGCCATCAGTTCCCGATCGGCGACCAGCACGACATCCTGTGGGGACTGGAAGCGCGAAATTCATCGGACCGCACGCATGCCGGGCCGAACACGTTCTTCACGCCGGCTTCGGAAACGCTGGAGCGATACAGCGCGTTCGTTCAGGACACCATCACGCTGGTGCCGGATCGCTGGTTTGCGATGATCGGCTCGAAGTTCACGTACGACACGTTCGGCGACGTGCAGCTTCAGCCCAGCGCTCGCGTGTGGTGGACGCCGAATGATCGGCACACGCTGTGGGCGGCGATCTCGCGGCCGGTGCGCGTGCCTTCGCGCATCGAGCACGACGGCAACATCGTCATCTTCTACGCGGACACCGGGCTGCTGGGCGGCGGGCCGCCATCGGGCGTCATTGAGCCGACGAGCATCGCGGGAAGCCCGGCGATAAAGCCGGAAACACTGCTGGCCTATGAAGCGGGCTACCGCGTGCGTGTGACGGACGACATCACGCTCGACGCCGCGGTGTTTTACAACGATTACGACCGGCTCATTTACCTCCCGCCCACGGTCATCGGCGCGTTCAACAACGCCGGGTTTGCGGAAACGTATGGCGGCGAAATCTCCGGCTTGTGGACGCTTTCCGAAAGTTGCCGGCTGCGCGGCTCATATTCATACGTCGACGTGCAGGTGCACGGGCCGATCTTCGGGCTGGATGAGTTCAACACGCCGCAGCATCAGGCGCAGCTTCGATGCGAGCTTGATCTCACGCGCGATCTGGAACTCAACACGGCGATCTACTACGTGGACAACGTCAGGGCCGCACGTGAGAACAGCTATGAGAGGCTGGACCTCGGCGTGACGTGGCATGTGAATGAGAACGTCGATCTCTCCGTTTGGGGACTCAACCTGCTTGATCGCGCGCACCGGGAATTCACGACGTCGGAAATTGAGCGCAGCGTTTTTGTCCAAGCCTCGTTTCGGTTCTGACGGAGAACACGCTGAAGGCATGAGCACGCGCGTCTGGCTCAACGCAATGGGACTGGTGCTGGCCGCGGCGATGCTGGCCGGCGCTATGACGCGCATGCAGGAGACGATCGACCCGGCAAAATACGCCAAGGTCAAGGCGGCGATGATTCTCAACTTCGTGCGCTACACGACGTGGCCGGCGGACCGCTTTGAAGACAACGATGACGGCCTCGCCCCCGTCGTGATCACGCTGCTCGGCGAAGACGAGATGGAAGATGACCTGCACGATCTGATGCATGAGGAAAAGGCGCGCGGCCGAAGGATCGAGGTCCGCCGCGTGAAGCGACCGGAACCCGACCCGCGCACGCGCAAAGTGGACAAGGAAAAGATGGACGAGTTCTACGCGTCGCTCCGGGAATCGCACCTGCTCTTCATCGCGCGTTCGGAAGAAAAGCGGTACCTCGACGTGCTGGAAGCGATCGCGGAAGACAACGTGCTCACGACGAGCGACATTCAAGATTTCGCCCGAGAAGGCGGTATGCTCGGCCTCGCGGTGCGGCAGGGTCGCGTCGCCTTCGACGCCAACGCGGAGGTGATTGAACGCAGCGATCTGGAAGTCAGTTCGAAACTGCTCCGTCTGGCCAATATCGTCAAGACGAAGGAGCGCGAAGCGCCGTGACGCTGATGCCGCAGAAATTTGGCGCCAAGCTGCAACTGCTCGTGACGATCACGAGCGGCGCGATGGCGGCGATTGTGTGCGTCGTGCTCGTCGCGCTGCACGACACGCGCATGCGGGCCGTGGCGGTGGACAAGGTCCACGCGCTCACGGAGACGCTGGCGATTCACAGCGCCGCGTCGCTGCGGTTTGGCGATCCCACCACCGGGCAGGAAACGCTCGATGCGCTTCGCGCCGTGCCGGATGTGGCGGCCGCGACGCTGTACGACGACCACGGCGAGTTGTTCGCGATCTTTCGCCGCGTGGAAGGGGACAACCCCCCGCAATTTCCGCTTGACGAATCGGGCGAGCACGTTGTGGACGGCTGGCTCGTCTACACCAGCCCCGTGCTCGACGAAGGAAGGCGTTACGGCACGCTGCAACTCGTCTATGACATGTCGTCGATCACGGCGGTGCTGGAGCAGAACATTCTCGTCTCGCTTGCGGCGGGACTGGTTGTCATGCTCGTCGGTCTCGCGGTCGCTTTCCGACTGCAAGGCATCGTGACGCGGCCGGTGGGCGAACTTGTGGCGACGGCGCGGCAAGTGTCCCAGAGCCGCGACTTCTCGCTGCGCGCCCGCAAGCTTTCGCAGGATGAGCTGGGCACGTTCACCGACGAGTTCAATGACATGCTCGCCAAGCTGCAGCACCAGGATGAGCGGTTGCAGGCGGCGCACGAGCGCTTTCGCACCGCCGTTGAAGCGGCGCCGAACGCCATGGTCATGGTGGACGACCACGGCCGCATTCTGCTCGTCAACCGGCAAACGGAGCAGATGTTCGACTACGCGCGTGAGGCGCTGATCGGCCAGCCCATCGAAATTCTCGTGCCGGCGCGCTACCGCGAATTCCATCCGAATTTGCGCGACGGGTTCTTTGATGCGCCAAGCGCGCGGCCGATGGGCGCGCGGCGCGAGTTGTATGCCCGACGCCGCGACGGCTCGGAATTCCCCGTTGAAATCGGTCTCAACCCGATCCGCACGGACGAAGGCATCCGCGTGCTCAGTTCAATCGTGGACATCACCGAGCGCAAGCGGGCCGAGGAAGAACGCGCCAAGCTACTCGATCGCGAACGCACCGCGCGTGCTGAAGCCGAGCGCGCGAACCGCATGAAAGACGAATTCCTCGCCACGCTTTCCCACGAGCTGCGCACCCCGATGACCGCCATTCTCGGCTGGGCGCGCATCCTGCATACCACCACGCAGGATTCGGAGGATCTCGCTCGCGGATTGGAGATCATCGAGCGCAACGCCCGCACGCAGTCGCAGATCATCGAAGATCTGCTCGACATGAGCCGCATCATCTCCGGCAAGGTGCGACTGGATGTCCAGCAAGTTGATCTTCACGACGTGATCGAGTCCGCGCTCACCACCGTTCGCCCCGCAGCCGACGCCAAGGACATTCGCCTCCAGGCGGTGCTTGATCCCAACATCGGCATGGTGAAGGGCGACAGCAGCCGCCTTCAGCAGGTGGTGTGGAACCTGCTCTCGAACGCGATCAAGTTCACGCCGCGCGGCGGGCGCGTGCAGGTGTCCCTTGAGCGGATCAATTCGCACGTTGAGATCACCGTCAGCGACACCGGCCAGGGGATTGCGACCGAGTTCTTGCCGTATGTCTTTGAGCGATTCCGCCAAGCTGATTCGTCCAGCACACGGCGGCACGGCGGCCTCGGGCTTGGCCTTGCGATCGTGAAACAGCTGGTGGAACTCCACGGCGGGTCGGTCCACGCACACAGCGCCGGCGAAGGCCAGGGTTCCACGTTCGTCCTCCACCTCCCGCTCTCCGTGGTGCATGCGCCGCGAACCGACGACGAAGTGCATCCCCGGGTGGCACGGCCATCGGGGGCGGCGATCGACGAGTTCTCGCTCCAGGGCGTCAAAGTGTTGGTTGTCGATGACGAACCAGATGCTCGGGATTTGATCGGCAGGCTGCTCGAAGATCGCGGCGCGGAGGTGCTGCGCGCCTCCTCCGCGGAAGAAGCGCTCGATGTGCTCATCGGTTTCGGGCCCTCGGTCATTGTGAGCGACATCGGCATGCCGAACGTGGATGGTTACGATCTCATACGCAGGGTCCGCGCCCGGCCGATGGCGGAAGGCGGCGCGATCCCCGCCATCGCGCTTACCGCATTTGCTCGCTCACAAGATCGAACCCGCTCGCTGCTTGCGGGATATCAACTTCATGTCGCCAAGCCCGTCGAACCGGCGGAACTGCTGGCGAGCGTCGCGACACTGGCGGGCGCCACCGGCGGGGCGGCAACGGAACCATCAAAGAACCAGGACTCGGATTTCCCCCGTCATCGGAATGGCCCTTGAGTACACTTCTGTTATGACGCAACGCGTTCCAGATCGAGTCACCGTCCTCTGCGTCGATGACAACGCCGACGTCGTCAACATGCTTTCCACGCTTGTTGATTCGCAGAGCGACATGCGCAACCTGGGCTGCGTGGACAACGGCGACGACGTGCTCGATGCCCTCCGACGTCTCCGCCCCAACGTCGTGCTGCTCGATCTCACCATGCCCGGCATCGATACGCTCGAACTCATCCGCACCATCTCGCGTGATTTCCCCGAATCGCGCGTCCTCGTGTACAGCGGATATGACATGCCGGAAACCGTTGACGAAGTCATCGCCGCCGGCGCGTGGGGCCTCGTCTCCAAGCATGGCCAGTTCGATGAACTGCTGTCGGCGATCCGCCGCGTCGGTCACGGCGAGGTGGTGCTCCGCGAGGCATAAGGCAGCGCGCCCACGCCGACCGCGACCGCTTCACGCATGCCCAGACGCACAAAAACCCTCTTCCGCCGCCCGCGCACCACCACCCCGCCTGATGCCCGCGGCGTCACGCTCGCCATCCCCGCTTCCCACCGCCCGCCCGAAATCAAACATCCCGACGGCTGGGTCACCCCGCCGCCCGCCACGCTCGCCGACGGCACGCTGGTGCAACTGCTCAAAGACGGCGAAGCGCTCCACGTCGCCTACCGCGCCATCGAAGACGCCCAACACAGCGTCGATCTCGAAACCTACATCTTCAAATCCGATGACACCGGCCGCGAGTTCGCCGACCTCCTCATCCGCCGCGCCAAGGAAGGCATCAACGTCCGCGTGCTCTTCGATTCCATCGGCTCCCTCGGCGCCAAGCGCAAGATGTTCCGCGACATGCTCGCCGCCGGCGTTGTCGTTCGTGAGTTCCACCCGCCCAAACTCGGCGTCATTCTTTCCGGCCGCGTCTTCACCCGCGATCACCGCAAGCTTCTCGTTGTCGATCGAACCATCGGCGTGCTCGGTGGACAGAACCTCGGCGATGAATACGGCAGCTCGTGGATCACACGCAAACGACCCCGCGATGAATGGCGCGACACCGGCGTCGCCATCCAGGGCCCCTCCGCGCGCGTTCTCGCCATCGCCTTTGAACGAATGTGGAACTACGTCACGCGCGGCGGGAAACTGCAATCCGCGGAACTCTTCTGCTCCGCTGCCGACCCCACGCAAGAATGTCTCACCATCGAGTTCGCCGAGCCACCCCGCACCCGCGGCTGGCGCAAACGGCCGCCCGGTCCCGGCCCTTCCGAACTCGCCGGCCCAAACGACTCCCTCCAGCTCCTCGCCTCCGCTCCCACCAAGCGCGGCAAGCTCCAGCACGCCCTCCGCAAACTTCTCCGCGACGCCCAGCGATCCATCGACCTCTCCATGGCCTACTTCGCCCCGCCCGAGGTCCTCGTCCAGCAGCTCTGCAATTCCGCCGCCGCCGGCGTCAAGGTGCGGCTCATGCTCCCGTCGCGCTCTGATGTCCCCATCCTTGTCACCGCCGCCCGGGCGTTTTACGAACGTCTGCTCGCCGCCGGCGTCGAGGTGTACGAACGCCAGCATGCCGTCCTCCACGCCAAAACACTCTGCGTGGACGGCGTGATCTCCATCGTCGGCTCCGCGAACCTGGACGAGCGCAGCATGGAAGGCAACGCCGAGCTCTCCGTCGCCGTGAATTCCCAGCATTTTGCGGACCAACTGCGGAAGTTGTTCGAGCACGACATCACCTTCTCCCGCCGCATCGTTTCCGCCCAGTGGCGCCGGCGACCGTTCCTCGACCGCGTCATCCAGGCCGCCGTTCTCACCTTCCGACGCTGGCTGTAGAACGAATCCGCTTGTGGCAACGCCGCCGCGCTGGGATAGTGGTCGCTCATGCAGCCGGCGAACACGCAGCGATTCCTCGTCGTGGCCTACACGGGTCACCGCTCGCTGGCGAATGAACGCCTCGTCGCCAACGCCGCCCAGGCGGCGCTCGATGGGCTCGAAGCCGTCGCCGCCCGGCGCGGAAGTACCATCGTGCTCGTCGGATCCGCAGCGAAGGGCGCCGACGTGATCATTCTCGAAGCCGCGCAGCGCCGGTCTCACCCGAACCTGCTCAAGCTCCCCTTCGCGCTGGACCGCTTCGAGCTCGCCGCCCCGCCCGCCCTCCGCGCCAAGCTCGAACGCCTGGTGCGAGAGTCCACGGCGGTGGAATATGCGCCGCCCGGCCTGACCGACGACGAGGCGTATCTCGAAGCCGGCCTGCAGACGCTCGAACCTGCGGATGTCCTGCTCGCCGTGTGGAATGGCGAGGCTTCTCGTGGCACAGGCGGCACCGCCGAAATCATCCATGCCGCGCATGGCGTTGGCGTGCCCGTCGTGCACATCCACGCGCACACCGGCGAAATCACCTGGCCCGAAAGCTTCCGCCCGCCCGCCGAGCCCGCCTCTCCCCGCGATGAAGCGGATCCACCATTTTCATCAAATCCTGAACCACGGCTCGGCCAGCCGCGCGTGAAGGCGCTGCACGACGCGCTGGACAAAGAAGCAAAGCGCCATGCGCCCATGGCGCGTCTGCTGCTGTTTCGCGTGATCGCGCTGCACCTCCTTGCGTCGGCGGTGGCGATTGGGGCGATGCTCGCGCACGTCAGTCACGCCGGCGAACTTGCGATCGGCGCGTTCAAGGCGGCGGCGCTTGTCTGGGCGCTGCTGCTGGCGACGGCGCAGCATCGGCGGAGCCACGCCTGGCTCGACGCCCGTTACCGCGCGGAACTTTGCCGCAGCTTCCTTTCGCTCTGGCCCATGCGGCGTGATGCGCTCACCAAGCTGCCGCATCCTTCCACAAGCGGCGACATGGAATCGTTCCATCGTGATCTCGAACTGCATTGGCGGTTGTGCGCTGCCGACGCCGGTTCGCTTGACGACGCTCGCGCGCATTACGAAACGCATCGGCTGAAGTCGCAGCGCGACTGGATGTCAGAAAAAGGTTCGCAGGCGGCCCGCATCAAGCACACGCTTCACCGCGTGGGCGTGCTCACGACGATCATCGCGATCCTGTGCAGCGCCGGCGTGCTTGCGGTGAGCGCCCTGGGATTGGACGAGTCGGTGAAATACTGGCTCAAGGGAAGCGCGATGATCCTTCCCCTCGCGTCGGCGGCGATTTTTTCGTTCATTGTGTCGAACGACTTCGCCCGGCGATCGGATCGCTACAGCGAACTCGCGCACCAGCTCACGCAACTTCAGCGCCGCCTCGCGATCAGCCGCACGTGGCCCACGCTCGGGCGCGTCGTCGCGGAAACTGAAGCGCTGCTCCTCAACGAACTCGGCGAATGGCATGCCATGATGCGATTCGCGGGCAGGCCGCATTGATGGGCGCGGCGGGAGCCAATCCGCGCTCCGCTGGCGATGCGCCCGAACTTCGACGGATTTTGAGTTTCGACGGCGGCGGCATCCGCGGCTTGTTCTCCCTGCAGATTGCAGCCCGCATCGAACAGTTGCTTCGCGAATCGACCGGCCGGCCCGATCTCGTGCTCGCGGATGAATTCCACATGTTCGCCGGCACGAGCACCGGCGCGATCATCGCCACGTGCCTTGCATGGGGCATGCCCGTCGCCGACATCGAGCGGCTGTATCTCGACTCCGGACCATCGATGTTTTCGCCCGCGCCGTGGTGGCGGCGCATTTATGCGCGCTATCAATCGAAGCAGATTGCGAGAGTGCTCCGCGAAACGTTCTGCGAATCAAACGGCGAGCCGGCGCTGCTCGGATCATCACGCCTGAAGCGCATGCTGCTCGTCGTCATGCGCAACGCCAGCACGGGGTCCGCGTGGCCGCTCACCAACAATCCCGCGGCGTTGTTCAACCAGCGCACGCATCCCGATTGCAATCTCAACGTGCCGATCTGGCAGATCCTGCGCGCGAGCACCGCGGCGCCGACGTTCTTCCCGCCGGAACAGATTCACATGGGCGAGCATACGTTCGCCTTCGTGGATGGCGCGATCACGCCGTACAACAACCCCGCGCTCATCGCTGTGCTCACCGCCACGCTGCCGCAATACGGTCTGAAGTGGCCGACCGGATGGGATCGCCTGCTGCTGGTGTCGATCGGCACGGCCGGCGGTCGCGTGAAGTTCTCACACAAGCCCGTCAATCGCCTGCACCTCATTGATTACCTCACGTACATGCCGCTCGCGCTCCTTAGTTCCATGGGCGAGAATCAGGATGCCATCTGCCGCATCCTCGGCCGCTGCGTGCATGGCGACGTGATCGATCTGGAGCTTGGCGACCTGCGCACGCACACGCTGCTTCCGCCCGACGAGCAGAAATTTACATATGCGCGTTACAACGCCACGCTGCCGGTCGACATCGGCATCGACGCCGTCTCGCGCATGGGCGATCTTTGCCGTCTTGGACGTGAGTGTGCGGCCCAGGTGAAACTGGAACACCTCTTCCCCCGCGCCGCCGCGGCGGAATCAAAGACATGAAACGGCCTCACGCGATCGTCCTTATGAAACGCAGCGCCGCGTGTTGAATGGCGCTTCGCAATGAACGATAATGCCGGTCCCCCATTGTGCATACCAGCATCAACGACATTCTCGACTGCACGCCCGGGTACTGCGCTGCCTGCGGCACGATCGTGCAGACCACGCCGGCGGATGACGACCATGTGCGATGCACCGTCTGCAGCGCAATGCTTCCCGGGCGCGACGGTCGCGATGTCTTCATCAGCTACAGCACCGCGGACCTCGAATCCACCACGGCGCTCGCGCGCACGCTGGCGCAGCGCGGCATCGGCTTCTGGCTCGCGCCCGTGCAGATTCAGCCCAGCGAAAGTTTCTTGAGCGCGATTGCGGAAGCCATCCCGCAGGTGCGCGTGATGGTGTTCCTGCTTTCGGAACATTCGATTCACTCGCCTTGGGTGGTGCGCGAAGCGGTGATGGGAATCTCGCAGCAGATCAGCGTGTTCGCGGTGCGACTCGGCGAGGTCGCGCTCACGCCGAAGTGGCAGCTCATGCTCACGGACACGCAGTGGGATTCCGCCGGTCCGATGCTGACCGACGCCGACCTCGCGCGGCTCGCCAAGCTCATCAGCAAGCGTCTCGCGCCGGCGAGCGCCGCAACGCTGCTGGGCGAACCGACCACGCGCGAAAAGGTGCAGGCGCGCGGCGTTGACCCGCGCAGCCTTGTGTACGTCGGCCCGCAACCGTTCCCCGAAGGCATGGAGACCCGCTTCTTCGGCCGGGAAGATGAGCTTCGCCATCTGATTGAACTCTTGAGCGATTCTTCGGTGCTGCTCACGTCGCCATCGGGCGCGGGGAAAAGCTCGTTGCTCGCGGCGGGATTGGTTCCCGTGCTTCGCCGGGCCGGTCACCAGGTGCTTTCGAAAGTGCGCATCGGCCGAAGCTTGCCAGCGGGATTGGGCGCCGACGCCGGCCCGATCCGCAACGCCTTCGCGTTCTCCCTCATTCATGAACTCGAAGGGCTTGCAATGCCGGCACGCCGGGACATGACGGTGGCGGACGCGCTGGCGGCGCTTCCTCCGCCCGACCCCGGCAAGCTGCGCGTGCTCGTGCTCGATCAATTCGAAGAAGTCTTCACCCAGCACACCGATCGCTGGGAAGAGCGCGAGCCGTTCATGGCGCAGCTTTCGGAAGCGCTGAAGGCCGATCCGAACCTGCGAATTGTGTATGCGATGCGGCAGGAGTATCTCGCGGATTTTCAGATTCTTGTCGAGCGCACTCCCACCGACTTCCGGCCCGCCAGGTTTCAACTTCGTCGCATGCAGCGCGAGGCGCTCACGGACGTGATCCGCCGACCCGCCGAGGCCTTCGCCGAGTTCAGCGATGAGACCGTGGACGCCATCCTCGGCCAGCTCACCACCATCCGCGTTCAGCAGCCCGATGGCTCGTTCATCGAAAAGCCCGGCGAGTTCGTGGAGCTCGTGCACCTGCAGATCGTGTGCAGCAGGCTGTGGAACTCGCTGCCCGCGGGCCTCACCCGCATCGAGACCACGCACCTGGCTCGGGCGGCGGCTGATGTGTCCGGCCAGGACTTCGGCAGCTTCGTCAAGAACGCGCTCGACGTGTTCTACAACGACGTCGTCACCCGTGTGTCAGGCAGCGCGGAGACGGCGCGGCACGGCGGGTTCTCGGCGGAACTCATCAAGCTTGGCTGCATGAAGTTCGTGTCGCAGGAAGGCACGCGCCAGCCGATGCAGGAAGGCAAGGAATTGACCGGGCGATTGCCGAACTGGATCGTCAAGCAGCTTGCGGATCATTACCTGCTGCGGACGGAGACGGTGGGCGTAGATCGCTGGTTCGAGCTGTCGCATGATCTGCTCGCCTGCGCGGTGGTGCGCGACATGAATCCGCGCGTGAGCGAACTGCTCTTTGCGTCCGATCGGCTGGAGAAGGAACTTCGCCGGTTGCGCGAGAAGCGCGGCGACACGCTGGACGGCTATTTCGAGGGCCGGCGCGAGTTGCTGGAGGCGTGCCGACCGTTTCAGCAGAGCACGGGGCTGTATGCGGGCGAGGCGGAGTTTCTGTTTCGCAGTTGCGTGGCGTGCGGGTTCGAACTGGCGGCGTGGTCGGCGCGGGTGCGAGCGGATCATGCGGCGGTTCACCGCGCGGTGATTATCGATGCGCTGGGCTCGAAGGATGCGGATGTTCGCGCCAACGCCATTGGGCTGATTTCTGCGGATGATGATCGCGAGCTCCATCAATTGCTGGTGCGCGTCGGGCTCGGTGATCCGGAGGCGTCGGTTCGGCGTGCCGCGGCGGCGGCGCTGCTCGAACTCGATGACCCCGGCCTCTTCGCGATGGTGCTCGATGCGATTGAGTCGCCTACCGACGGCAAGCGAGCGCAGCGACTGGCGGCGCTGATGCTGGCGATGGCGGATGTGCGGCCGGCTTCGCGTTTTGATCGCAGCTTTCGCGGGCTTCCCAGCGGGCAGCGGCGATCGATCCGCAGACAGGCGTGGCGCACGAGGTTTGTCGACGCCTTGCCGCTGCTGCCCTACACGCTCATTCCCACCGGCGTGTTCGGCGCGATCGCGGCGGGGCTTTACAAGTGGATTCCCGGCAGCTTCAACCTGGCGCTTGTGCAGGAAGGGCCCGGCGCGGGCATGGGGTTCTTTCACGGCGTGACGGCGGGGTTTCTGTGGGGCGGCATCATCCCGATGTTCCTCGCCATCCATCGGCTTGTGTTCTGGAACGCGCGAGGGCGTGCGTCGGTGTTGCGGCCGGTGGGCAACATTGTCTGGGGTCTTCTTGGAGCGGCGGTGTCGAGCGCGATCATTGTCGCGATCATCCTTTCCGTCTACTCACTCAATTCTCTCAAGGCGATGGACTGGATTTCAGCAGCCACCACGGAGCGGGCCTCCGCCACCTTTCTTGCGGACGCCTTCCTCCACACGCGCATGGGGTGGGCGCACATCGTGCTCGGACTCGCCATGGGCGTCGGCATGGCCATGACCACCAACGCCCTGCGAGCGCGCGGGCAGTGGGACCGCTATCTCGCCGGCGTCGAGGCGCCTTCCACCCTGCGCGGCATGACGAAGCTGGTGCGCGACATCGCGAGGATCGTCATCCGCCACGCGTGGCCCATTCCCGTCGCGCTCCTCGTCGGCTCCGTCATCGTGTGCCTGATCAGCAACCCGGCGCCCAACAACCCGGTGAAGATGAACGTGATCCCGGGGCTCGTCGGCGACGCGTCCACGCAGCTGGTGGGAAGCGTGGCGGCGATCGTCGGCTTGGGCGTGGGCATCGTGATCCTTCGCCGGGGGCTCGCCATCGCGCCCAAGACGAACATCACATGAGCGGCCTGCCGGCATCCCGCGCGGCTGGCGACGCCACGCTCTTCGGCGTGAACCCGCAGCGCGTGATCGAGTTGCTGCGCGATCGCGCGGAGCGACCAGCGAGTGAGCGGCTCGGTGACGGCCGGCGCGTCGGGCTGGTGATCGAGGGCGGATCGCTGCGCGGCGTGATGTCGGCGGGCGGGCTGATGGCGCTCTGCCGCATGGGCATGGACCGCGTGTTCGATCACGTGCTCGCCACCTCCGCCGGTGTGATGAACGGCGCGTATTTTCTCTCCGGCCAGCCCGACCTTGGCATCACGATTTACTTCGAAGAGCTGGCAAGCACGCTGTTCATCAATGCCCGCCGATTGTGGAAGATTCTCGACCTGGATTACGTGTTCGATGAAGTCGTGGTGAAGCTCAAGCCGCTCGATCTGGAGGCGCTGCGCCGCTCAACGACGAAGTTCAGCGTGACGATGATTGACAAGAACACGGCCAGCGGGCTGCTGGTGGACGCGGTGCACGGGCCGGCGCCGACGCTCACATGCCTGAAGGCAGCGACGGCGATTCCCGTGCTCTACAACCGCGCGGTGATGGTGGGCGACAAGCCGTGCATCGACGGCGGGCTGCTCAAACCGCTGCCGCTGAAGGACGCGATTGCAGATGGTTGCACGGACATCCTCGTGCTGATGACGCAGCCGGCGACGTATGCACGCCAGCATGTGCCGTGGTTCGCGCGGCTGGCGTTTGATGTGCTGTGCGCTCGCGGCCGGCGCGATCTCGGGCGGCTGATTCGCAACTATCCCGCGGTGGATGACGAAGTGCGTCAGCTCGCGCTGGGGAAGATGGATGTGCCGCGCGGCGTGAACATTGCGACCATCTGCCCGGCGGAGGAGGAGACGATCCACGGCATGCACATTGATGGCGAAGCGCTGTGGACCGCGGCGTGTCAATATTGCACGCGCACGCTGCGCATTTTCGGCAAGCCGGAAATCGAGCCTGGCATCGCGCCCCCGCGTTCAAAATGAATCACGACTTCGGCGCATCCGGCGGGAGGATCCAGACGCTGCGCACCTGGCCTGCGGATTTGGTTTTGGTGTGCGAACTGGCGGACTGGATGCGCACGCCGCGAATGGGCGGAGGCTCGAAGCCATAGGCGCTGACGAAATCATCATGCAGGTTGCGTCGTTCGCTGCACCAGCCGTCGGTTGTCGGTTCGCCAGTGCGCAGCACGTGGACTTTGTATTCGTAGTGGAACGTGCCGAAGGTGAAATCGCGCGTGGCGACGGTGTGTTCGGGCGCGGCGGCGTCCCACGAGTAGAGAAGGCTGTAGCCGTCGGGCGTGAGATCGGGCTTGGCGGGATCCCACGGTTTGGTGTCAAAGTACACGCCGACCTGGATGGCGCAGTCGGCGCGATTGGCGTCGCGGATGTCGCCGTGGGTTGGAAGCGTTTCGGCGCGCCACTGCCATGCGAGATCCCAGTGGATGGCGGGATCGGGGTTGCAGTTCATGTCGATGGCGAAGGAGCTTCGCGCGGTGGCGAGGCGGATGATCCACGCGCCGGGTTCGGAAGGATCGGGGAGCGCGGTGGCTTCCGTGCGGCCGCCGAGCACGAGCGGATTGTGAAAGAGGCGCCACGGCGCGGGAAGGCGTTCTGATCCGAGCGGGCCGGTGAAGCCGACGCGGATGGCGGCGGGCGAAGGCGACGCTGCGGGCGGCGGCGCGGGGGCGGATGATTCGGTTGTTTCTTGCGCCAGCGCCGCGGGCTGGGCGATGGCGTGGTGTTGTTGATGCGGCCAAGCGAGCGGCGCGAACGGCAGCGCGCACGCGAGCAGAATGGCAAAGTGGCCAACGACGCGGCCTGTTTTGCGATGCGCTGGCGATGATGGCGGCTGCGGAAGTTGAGGTTGAGCGGCATGCGCGAGAGCGCCGATCGCCGCCATGGCGACGTACACCGGCGGGAGCCAACCGATCGCGCTCCAGACGTTGTGCTCCAGCACGCCGATGATCGCCGCGATCGCGCCGAGGACGAAAATATTCGGCTGGCGCACGCTGACTTGCCACAACACCGCCGGCCAGCGCGAGGGCGCGATGACGCCGGCCGACGCGAGAAGGAGCACGATGACCGTGAGCCACGACGCGGACGTCTCGCTGAAGCTGGCATACGCGCCGTGGAGCATCGGCATGAGAATGGCGCCGGCGGCGAGCGGCAGCGGCGGCGATGCGCTCATCGTTTCGTCTGCCGACGTCGTTCGCCAAGCGTGCCGCGCGGATGAACCGAGGGCTGCGATGGCGTACGCGCACGCCGCCGTGGTCACCGCCCAATGCTGACGATCAACCGCAACGAGGAGCGCTGACGCGATGCCGAACGCAGCGCCGCGCACACTCCATTCCGCCCACCGTTGCCAACGCCGTTTCGCTGCCGCCTCCGGAAACGACAGAGCGACCGCCGCGATCAGCATGGCAAACACCGCCGCCTCGGCCCGCGCCTGCGCTGCGCTCCACGCGGCAAACGCAGCAGCCGCCGCACCGAAGGCGAATCGCGCCGCAGCCAGAAGAAGATGCCAATGAAGTGACGCCGACTTTGCCCCAGCAGTGCCGGCGCGAGCGCGTGCGCCCGCAAGGCGAGCCGATCGAGAAGCTGCGTCGTCGGGCTCCACGGAGCGCATGATAGGTGCAGCGTGAGGTTCCGCGCCGAACTTCTTCACCGGCGGCAAAGCATGCCAGGGCGTCTCGCCCTACCATCGTGCCGTCATGAACCTTCTCACCAGCTTCTGGTCCTTCGCCACGCTCGCGACTGCCGGGACAGTGGAGCATCACCCGATGCAACTGCTGGCCTACGGCGGGTTCCTGGCGCTGATCGCCATCTTCCTCGCGCTCGACCTCGGCATCTTTCACCGCCACGCGCATGTCGTCTCGCTTCGGGAAGCCACGACGTGGACAGCGATCTGGGTGACGTGCGCGCTCATCTTCAGCGCCGGCGTGTACTTCCTGTACCAGAACCACGTGTTCGGCCTGGGCCTCGATGTTCCCGTGCTGGGCAAGCCGGGCGTCACGGAAACCGTGACCGGCGCGGAAGCGATCAAACAGTTTTTGACCGGGTACATCATCGAAGAATCGCTCTCGCTCGACAATGTGTTCGTGATTGCGGTCGTGTTCACATCGCTCCGCATTCCGGCGCAGTTCCAGCATCGCGTGCTGTTCTGGGGCATTCTGGGCGCCATCGTCTTTCGCGGGCTGATGATTTTTCTTGGCGCGGCGCTGGTCGCGCGCTTTGCGTGGATTTCATACGTCTTCGGCGCGGTGCTGCTCTTTACCGCGATCAAAATGGCCCTGACGAGGGAGGAATCGCAGGACCCGGCGGCGGGCTTCATCGTCCGCACGGTGAAACGCTTTGTGCCGCTGTCAGACACCATCGAGGGCCAGCGCTTTTTCACGCGCATCGACGGCAAGCGCTATGCAACTCCACTGCTGCTCGCGCTCGTGCTGGTGGAATTCACAGATGTGCTGTTTGCGGTGGATTCGATCCCCGCGATCTTCGCCATCACCGCGGACCCGTTCCTTGTGCTCACGAGCAACATCTTCGCCATCCTCGGCTTGCGTTCGCTCTACTTCTGCCTCGCGGCGGCGATGTCGGCGTTTCGCTATCTGAAACCAGCGCTCGTGCTGGTGCTGATGTTTGTCGCTGTCAAGATGTTGCTGGTGCACACGGAATGGAAGATCTCGACAGAGGTGGCCCTGGGCGTGGTGCTCGGAACGCTGGCCACCGGCGTGCTCACGTCGTTGCTCGTGCCTCAATCATCGAAAGCGCCGGCTGACAATGCGTGAGCGGACCCACATTGCACCCCGTTGCTGCAGCCGCTTAGACTTCTGCTTCCGTTGTGTTTGAATCCATCGCCCATCATCTTGATGATCTCGCCGGCCCGATCGCACAGTTCGGCCCGCTGACGATCCTCGTGCTGCTGATGCTGCCGCTGGGCGAGGAACTGATTCTCATCCCGGCCGGAATCCTGATTGGCAACCATTCGCTGCCGGCGGTGACCACGTGGTTGTGTGCGTTCCTGGGGGTGGTGTTTTCCGACGGCGTGTGGTTCTTTCTCGCTCGGTATTACGGCGCGCCCCTGCTGCACAAGCGATGGTTCAAACGTTTGGCTCACCCGCGGCGGATGCTGCAGGCGAAACACCAGATCGAAAAACGCGGCGCGTGGGTGGTGGTGACGGCGAGATTTGTCCCCGGCAGCCGAACCACCTGCCTCATCATGGCCGGCATGCTGCACATGCCCGTGTGGAAATACATGCTGGCAAACATGCTCGCGGCGCCGGTGTCCGTCACGCTGCAACTCGGCTTGGGCTACCTGATTTCGCACGGCATCGGCACGCGTGACAAGGCGGAACTGGTGCTGTGGCTGGTGGCCATCGGCGTGATCATCGTGGTGGGCGGCGCGGCGGCGAGGTGGATCGCCAGTCATATCCGTCGCGGCGGGCCGACGCCGCGGGCGCGGGCGGAGTGGCTCCGGCGCTGGCGGCACAAGACGCCGCGCACGCCAACGGCACGGCCACGGGGGCACGGCTCGGCGGACGCCCGATAATCACGCCGCCGCAATGCGTTCAATTTTCGCGTGTCACCGCCGCATTTTGCGGTCATTTGGCGGATTCAGGCGCGGCGGCCGGTGAAGCGGCTTGAACAGTGCTGCAATGCCTGTCATATTGCCGCCTCGATTTGGCCTGGAGGCGTCCTCGTGGGGGGACGCCGAACCGGCCCCCAGGACGATTTTTGACAGGCCCCGATCGCCTCAATGGCTATCAGTCCAAAGGAACTCGAATGAGCACCGGCATGTACAGCGCTCCTCTTTTCTCCATTCGACCGACAAGGCGGTTGCGACTGCCCCGCGTCGGCCGTCCCGTCGTCATGATGCTCGTCGCCGCGATGGCGGCGCTCTTCATGGCGCCCGCCGCACTTGCCAGCGAAGCCAGCCTCGTCGTGCCTGATCTGGGCTCGCAGAAATTTCTCGGCATGCCCGGCGACACGCTGCTCACCATCGGCATCGGCGTGTGCATCCTCGGCCTGATCTTCGGCCTCACCATTTTCATGCAGCTCAAGAACATGCCCGTGCATCAATCGATGCGCGAGATCTCCGAGCTCATCTACGAAACCTGCAAGACCTACCTCCTCACGCAGGGCCGCTTCCTGCTCATCCTCTGGGCGTTCATCGCGGTCATCATGGGCTGGTACTTCGGCTGGCTCGCGCCGCATGAGGACGCCTCGGGCGAACTTCACAGCGGCATGGATTTCGGCAAGGTGCTCATCATCCTCGTCTGCAGCCTTGTCGGCATCGCAGGCAGCTACGGCGTGGCGTGGTTCGGCATTCGCATCAACACTTTCGCCAACAGCCGCACTGCCTACGCCACCCTCCCCGGCAAGCCGTATCCCGCGCACGCCATTCCGCTCAAGGCCGGCATGTCGATCGGCATGGCGCTGATTTCGATCGAGCTCACCGTGATGCTCATCATCCTGCTGTGGATCCCCGGCGACTACGCAGGCCCGTGCTTCATCGGCTTTGCGATCGGCGAATCGCTCGGCGCTTCGGCGCTGCGTATCGCCGGCGGCATCTTCACCAAGATCGCTGACATCGGCTCCGACCTCATGAAGATCGTGCTCGGCATCAAGGAAGACGATGCCCGCAACCCCGGCGTGATCGCCGACTGCACCGGCGACAACGCTGGCGACTCCGTCGGCCCCACCGCGGACGGCTTCGAAACCTACGGCGTCACCGGCGTCGCGCTCATCTCCTTCATTCTCCTCGCCGTCAACCCCGGCATCACCGGAGAACAGGATTACGCCACCGTGCAGGTTCAGCTTCTCGTCTGGATCTTCGCGATGCGCATCATGATGATCATCGCGTCCGGCGGGTCCTACCTCCTCAACGCCATGCTCACCAAGGGCAAGTACGCCAATGCCGACAAGATGGACTTCGAGCATCCGCTCACCATCCTCGTGTGGCTCACCTCGTGCGTGTCGATCGCCCTCACCTTCCTCGTCTCATGGCTCATGATTCCGAACGTGCACGGCGACACCACGCTCTGGTGGAAGCTCTCCATCATCATCAGCTGCGGCACCATCGCCGGCGCCGTCATCCCCGAGCTTGTCAAAATCTTCACTTCCACGAAGTCCAAGCACGTGCGCGAAGTCGTCACCAGTTCCCGCGAAGGTGGCGCGTCGCTCAACATCCTTTCCGGTCTCACGGCCGGCAACTTCAGCGCCTTCTGGATGGGCCTCGCCATCATCTTCCTGATGGCCATCGCCTACATCGTGAGCCAGACGTTCCCGCACAACGTCATGCAGGCCGAGGCCGTCTTCGCCTTCGGTCTTGTCGCGTTCGGCTTCCTCGGCATGGGCCCCGTCACCATCGCGGTCGACAGCTACGGCCCCGTGACCGACAACGCCCAGAGCGTCTACGAACTCTCGCTCATCGAAACGCAATCCGGCGTGAAGGAGCAGGTGCAGAAGGACTTTGGCAAGCCCGTGGACTTCGGCCGCGCCAAACACATCCTCGAAGACAACGACGGCGCCGGCAACACGTTCAAGGCGACCGCCAAGCCCGTGCTCATCGGCACCGCGGTCGTCGGCGCCACCACGATGATCTTCGCCATCATCGTCGTGCTCACGCAATCGCTCACGGCGAACGTGGACAAGCTCTCGCTCCTCCACGCCCCCTTCCTTCTCGGCATCCTGACCGGCGGCGCGGTGATCTACTGGTTCACCGGCGCCTCCACGCAGGCCGTCGTCACCGGCGCCTACCGGGCCGTGGAATTCATCAAGCGCAACATCAAGCTTGAAGGCGGCGCGAAGGCCTCCACCTCCGATTCCAAGAAGGTCGTCGAGATCTGCACCGTCTATGCCCAGAAAGGCATGGTCAACATCTTCTTCGCCGTGTTCTTCGGCACGCTCGCCTACGCGTTCATCGAGGAGTACTTCTTCATCGGCTACCTGATCGGCATCGCGTTCTTCGGCTTGTTCCAGGCCATCTTCATGGCGAACGCCGGCGGCGCGTGGGACAACGCCAAGAAGCTCGTCGAAGTGGACCTGAAGGAGAAAGGCACGCCGCTCCACGCCGCCGCGGTCGTTGGCGACACGGTCGGCGACCCGTTCAAGGACACGAGCTCGGTGGCGATGAACCCGATCATCAAATTCACCACGCTCTTCGGCCTGCTCGCGGTGGAGCTGGCGGTGGCGATGCAGCATCGGGAAGGTCCGGAAGGCGGCATCGGCATGGCGGAAGTCCTCGCCGCCGTGTTCTTCCTCATCTCGCTGGTGTTCGTCTGGCGCAGCTTCTACGCCATGCGCATCCGCACGGGGGAGTGAGCCGGTTCGCTCAACCAGTCTTCGCTCAAGGCGCGCTCAAGCGAGCGCGCCTTTTTCGTTCCCTTCGCACTTTGGCGGGCCGTTGACATCCGCCGGGATATCATGCTGGTCTGCGAAGCAAAGCATCAATTCAAGGGAATGATCCCCGGCGGTCCGATGGTTCCAAGACCGTGCCTTTCGACGCCGCTTCCGCTGTCATGCTGACGCACCGAAAGCAAATTCGATCGAAGTTGCCCGTCGTCCTGCGGCGGGCGATGCCCATGTGCTGTGCATCGGCGCTGTTGTTTGCCGCAGCGTGCAGTGAGCACGAGACGCCGAAGGCGGCAATCGAGCCCGTCGCCATCGCGCCGCGCGATCTCGCCGTCGTCACCGCCCAGCACGTGGACATGCAGCGGACCGTCCGCGCCACGGGCACGATCTTCGGCGATGAGCAGACCACCATTGCCGCCAAAGTCTCCGGCCGCGTGCTGCAGGTGCATGTCGACTTCGGCGATAAGGCGCTGCCCGGCCAACCGATCGTCACCATCGATCCCCTGGATTACGAACTCGCGCGCGATGAGCGCACCATGGCCTTCCAGCAGGCGCTCGCGCGGCTCGGCCTCACCGAACTCCCGGGTGAAGATTTCGATCTCGCGTCGCTGCCGACCATCGAGCGCGCCCGCCTCGAAGCGGAGAACGCCCGCGTTCGGTATGAGCGCGGCAAGCGGTTGGCGGATCGCAATCCCCCGCTCATCAGCGAGCAGGACTTTGAAGACCTGCGCACCACGTGGGAAGTGGCGCAGAGCGACCTGCGCGTGCAGGAACTGGAAGCCAAGGCCGGCCTCGCCGAGGCGCGAGTGCTCGATGCGCAGCGCCGCATCGCCGAACAACGCGTGGCCGACACTGTGCACCGCGCTCCGGAAGATGTGAACGCGCCGAATCGCGAATACGTGGTCGCTCGCCGGCTTGTCGCTGTGGGCGACTTTGTGCAGGTCGGCACGCCGCTCGCGGAGCTGATTGACACCAATCCCGTGAAGTTGCGAGCCACGATTCCGGAACGCATGATCGGCTCGGTGAAGATCGGCCAGCCGGCAAGCGTGCGAGTGGAATCGTTTGATGGAACGGTGCAAGGCGTGGTGACGCGCATCAGTCCTGCCGTCAGCGAACGCACGCGGACCAACATGGTCGAAATCACGATTCCAAACGACGACCACGCGCTCAAGCCCGGCGCGTTCGCCACCGCGGAAATCGCCATCGGCACCGTGACCGTGGTGGCCGTACCGCGTGACGCCATCACCACGTTCGCCGGCGTGAGCAAGGTGTACGTAGTTCGCGACGGCAAGGTGGAGCCGGTGCGAATTGAAATGGGCGACAGTCAGGGCGAGTTCGTTGAAGTGAAGCAGGGGTTGACCGGCGAAGAGCGCGTGGTGCGGCGTCCGCCGGCGGACCTGCTGCCCGGCACGCCGGTGCGCGAAGCTGTGGCGGATCGCTCATCATGAGTGGCATGCGCTGGGGTTCAGCAGCGCTGCTCGCGCTGTCCATCATCGGTGGTTGCAAGGTTGACGAAGCCGCGGAAGTGCGGACGTATCGTGATTTCCTCGACGAAGGCGCGCCCGCCGCGCCCGATCTCGCCGCCGGCCCGCTCGACGTGCGCGGCACGATGTTGCTCACCAATTCACTCAACGAGCGGCTGTCGATCGAGGGCGAAGAATACCTGCAGGCGCTGCTCGAACATCGCAAGGCGGCGTCAACACTGCTCCCCACGCTCGCGCTCGCCCCGGGCTGGACGCTGCGCGATCGCGCGGGCAACCAGCCGACGCGCGCGTTCAACGTGCCGATGAATGCGGGGTTCTCGTTCAACCTTGTGAGCGATCCGGCACGCATCGAAGCCGCGGAAGTTGCCGCGGTGGCGAGGCTCGCGCTTGTGCTCGATGCGCAGGACACGTTGCTGCTCGATGCGGCACGGGCGCACTACGCCGTGTTGCTGGCGGAACGAGCGGCGACGGTGTTGGAGAATTCGCTCGCGGTGCAGCAGCAGCGCGTGGATGATGCGCGCGGACGACTTGAAGCCGGCACGATTCGCCCGCTCGATCTCGCGTTGAGTGAATCGCAGGCGGCGCAGACGGCGGTTGATCTGCTCGCCGCGCGTCGCGATGTCGTCACCGGCCGGAAGCTGCTGGCGTTCTACACAGCCACTGACATGACCGCGCAGCCGCTGGCGGATGAACTCGACGTGCCCGCGGTGGTGCCGAGTGCGGACGAGCAGCTGGCCATCGCCATGCGCAGCCGGCCGGACCTGGCGGCCGCGGATCGCACAATTGACGCCGCCGGCGAGCGGGTCAAAGCGGCATATGGCGAGTATTTTCCGCGAATTTCCGCCGATTTACAGATGTTTCTGCTCCGCGAAACAGAACCCACCGAGCTCGACTGGACCTCGCTCATCCAGCTCAACATTCCGCTCTTCAGCGCGGGGGTGATCGAAGCGGATGTGCGCATCGCGCTCTCCGAGCTGCGCGCCGCGAAGCTCCTGCGCTCCGAGCTGGCGCGCATCATTCAGCAGCAGGTGGAAGTTGCGATCGCGAACCTCGCGGAAGCAACCAGCCGCGTTGAACAACTCAAAGTGCAGGTGAAAGCGGCAAGCGATGCGCTCGAGCAGGCGACGGGCCTCTACAGCGTCGGCCTTGCGACGAACCTCGAACAGGTTGAAGCGCAGGACCGCCTGCTCTCCGCGCAGCTCCAACTGGTGACGGCGGAGCTTGATCGCAAGACGAATTACCTCGAACTCAAACGCGCGACCGGCACGCTGCACGAGCTTGTCGGCTTGCCGCGCACGACGATTCCGTGGGGCGAGGAACGGGAGAACACTGATGCAACGGCTCGCTGAAATCTGCATTCGCCGGCCGGTGTTCGCCAGCATGATGAGTCTCGCGCTCATCATCGTCGGCCTCGTGAGCTACAGCAATCTCGGCGTTGATCGCGTTCCGTCCGTGGACCTCCCCACCGTTCGCGTTCGCACCTCGCTGCCCGGCGCGGCGCCGGAAGAAGTGGAAACCGAAGTCACCGACCTCATCGAGGAAGCGGTGAACACGGTGGAAGGCATCGAAGAGCTGCGCTCCGTGTCGGGGCCGGGCTCGTCGTTCGTGATCGCCACGTTCGGCCTCAATCGCGACATCGACGTCGCCGCGCAGGACATTCGCGATCGCGTTTCGTCCGTCGTGCGCAACCTGCCCGATGACGCCGACCCGCCGCAGGTGTCGAAGGTGAACAACGACAGCGAGCCGGTGCTGACGATCGCGCTCTCCGGTGAGCGGACGATTCGCGAACTCACGGAGCTTGCGGACAAAGTGGTTCGCGTGGCGCTGGAGCGATCGCCGGGCGTCGGCGAGGTGCAGGTGTCCGGCGACCTGCTGCGCACGATGAACATCTGGGTGCGTGCGGATCGGCTCGACGCGCTCAACATTCCCATCACTGCCGTGCGCGATGCGCTGCTGGCGCAGAACGCCGACGTCCCGGGTGGCAACGTCACCGCCGAAGAGCGCGAGCAGACGCTGCGCACCATGGGCCGGCTGATGGACGAGGAATCGTTCAACAAGCTCATCATTGCGAACGTTGACGGCGTGCCGATCCGCATTCAGGACATTGGCTGGGCGGACGACGGCACCGCCGAGCAGCGCCGCATCGCGCGGTTCAACGGCACGCCGACCGTCACGCTCGAAGTGATTCGCCAGAGCGGCGCGAACACGATCGACGTCATCGAAGGGGCGAAGGCGAGCCTCGATCGCATCCGGGGGCAACTGCCGGCCGACGTGGCGCTCACCATCACGCGCGATCAGTCGCGGTTCATTTACGCGGCGCTGCACGAAATCACATTGCACCTGGTGCTGGGCAGCATCTTCGCCACGCTCGTCGTGCTGGCCTTCATGCGCAACTGGCGCTCGACAGTCATCGCCGCCGTCGCCATTCCCACCTCCGTCATCGCCACCTTCGGCATGATGTGGATCATGGATTTCACGCTCAACAGCGTGACGATGCTCGCGCTGGTGCTGATGGTCGGCGTGGTGATCGACGACGCCATCGTCGTGCTGGAAAACATCTTCCGCTTCGTGGAGGAGAAGGCGATGTCGCCGATGGAGGCGGCAGTGGCGGCGACGCGTGAAATCGGTCTCGCCGTGCTCGCCACCACGTTGAGTCTCGTCATCATCTTCGTCCCCGTTTCGTTCATGTCGAGCGTGTCGGGGCGTTTTCTCTATCAGTTCGGCCTCACCGCCGCCGTCGCTGTGCTCGTCAGCCTCTTCGTCTCCTTCTCGCTCACCCCCATGATGGCCTCGCGCATGCTGCGCAAGGAACCGGGCCGCGAGCATGGCGAAGAAGCGGCGTCGCGCCGCGGCATCTACGCCGGCCTCGAACGCCTGTACATGGCGATGCTCGGCTGGTCGATGCGGCGGCGCATCGTCATCTCGCTGATTGCTGTGCTTGTGTCGCTCTCGTCCATTCCGCTGCTGGGCGTTGTAAAGCGCGAGTTTGTGCCTGCGGATGTGGATGAAGCGGAGTTCGGCATCAACGTGACCGGTCCTGAAGGCGCGAGCGTGGCCGCCATGCTGCAGGTCACGGCGCGAATTGAAGACGAAATTCGCGAAGTGCCGGGCGTGGTGGATGTGATCTCCACGGCAGGCGGCGGATTCCTCGGGCAGGTGAACCAGGCGAGGTTTTATGTCCGCATCGCGCCGCATGAAGAACGGCTGTTCTCCTTCGGCAGGCTGGTGCGCGAGACGCTGAAGGGCCGACCGCTCGATGCCTTTCGCGGCAACTACACGCAGCAGGAGGTGATGACGGCGATCGACGAGCGCCTCAAAGCCCTGCCGGATGTGCGATGCTCGGTGCGGAACTTCCCGTCATTCAACCTGGGCGGCGCGCCGTTTGACATCGACTTCGTGGTGCGCGGGCCTGACCTTGAGAAGTTGCACGAGTTCGGCGAAGCGATCCGCGCGAAGGCGTTGGAAGTCGGCGGGTTCCGCGGGCTCGACACCACGCTTCGCCTCGACAAGCCGGAGCTGCGCGTGGAGATCGACCGCGACCGGGCGGCGGACCTCGGCGCTTCGGCTCGCGATATCGGCACGGCCTTGCGCTTGATGGTGGGCGGCGACGAAGAAGTGACGCGGTTCACTGATCCCGCCACCAACGAGCAATATGAAGTGCAGCTTCGTCTTGCGCCGGGTGATCGCAACCGGCCGTCGATCATCAACGAGCTGAAGATTCCGAGCACGAATGGCGGGCTGGTGGAATTGAGCAACGTGGCGTCGATCGTGCCAACGCCGGCGCCTTCGCGCATCGATCGGCTGGACAGGCAGCGCATGGTGTCTGTGCGCGGCGGCGTGGCGCCGGGTTACGCGCTGGGCGACCGCATCGAAGTGCTGCAGAAGATTGCGGATGATCTCAACATGCCCGCGGCGTACACGACGTCGCTGGCCGGCCGCAGCCGCGAGCTGGAGCGCACGTTCAACGAATTTGCGTGGGCGTTCCTGCTGTCGATCGTGTTCATGTATCTCATTCTGGCGTCGCAGTTCGAGAGCATCGTGCACCCGTTCACAATTTTGCTTTCGCTGCCCATTGCGATTCCCTTCGCGCTTTTTTCCATCTGGGTCACGGGCGGCACGCTGAACTTGTATTCCGCGCTCGGCATTCTGGTGCTCTTCGGCGTGGTGAAGAAGAACGCGATTTTGCAGATCGATCACATGAACCAGCTTCGGCGTTCGGGGGTGCCGCGGGCGCAGGCGATCATGCAGGCGAACCGCGACCGGTTGCGGCCGATTCTGATGACGACGCTCGCGCTGGTGGCGGGCATGTTGCCGCTGGCGCTGGGCGTTGGGCCCGGCGCAGAGGAGCGGCGTGCGGTGGCGGTGGTCGTCATCGGCGGGCAATCGCTGTGCCTCGTGCTCACGCTGCTTGTCACGCCGGTGGCGTATTCGCTGATGGATGACTTTGCCCGGCTGGTGGGGCGCGTGCGCACGCCGAACGTCAACCCGGCCGGCGCGGGCGCGGAACAGCAGACGAGCTAATCGGCGGCGCGGGCAGCGAACGAATCGCGCTGCGCGTCACTGCAACTCGAACGACAAACGTGTCGTCTCGCCGGCCGCTTCGACTTCCACCCACCACTTCGCATCGGCCGGCAAGTCGTGCGGCGCCTCGGCGTGGGCGTGGAAGTGATTGTGCGCGGCGTCGAACGAAGCGAGCGACTTCAGCGACTCCGTACCCGTTTCCGTGCCGATCCACACGCGCAGCGCAACGTCAGCGGCCTTCACGTTCGGCGGCAGCTTGATGAGCTCGACTTCGATCGTCGCCTCAAAACCGGGAATAATGTCGCCACGCTGCGTGCCACGCGCTTCGATGCCGCCGGCGATGGCGGCGCCGAGCGCGTGCGGCTCGCCGTGCTCGTCGGCTGATTCGCCTGCATGGTCGTGATCATGATCATGGTCGTGGTCGTGATCGTGATCATGGTCGTGGTCGTCGTGCGAATGCGCATCGCCGTTTGATGTGGTTGTCGTGCCGGGCGTGGCGGGTTTGCAGCCGGCGGCGATGAAGTACACAAGGCACACGAAGCACACGAGCACAAGTTGACGCATCGGTGAGACCTTTCACGAGAGTGGCGACGCTGGAGCTTGCGACGCCGCGGTGTCCAGTTGCTCCGCCGGCGCCACATGGGCCGAGCGGAAGATGAGCGAATAGCCTGCGGGAACGACGATGAGGTTGAGAAACGTGGAGGTGATGAGCCCGCCGAGCACGACGATCGCCAGCGGCGCGAGGAGTTCGCTGCCCGGTTCGCCTGACGCCAGCGCGAGCGGAAGAAGGCCGAGCGCGGCGCAGAGCGCGGTCATCAGAATCGGCACGAGGCGCTCCATCGAGCCCTGCACGATGGCGTCCGCCAACGGTTTGCCCTCCACGCGCATCACATGCTGATAGTGGTTGATGAGCAGAATGCCGTTGCGCACCGCGATGCCGAAGAGCGTAATGAAACCCACGAGGCTGGCGATGGAGATGACGGGCGGCTCGTACGCCCCCGCGCCGAACATGGCGAGCAAATTGCGAATGGGATGCTCGGCTTCGGTAAAGAAGATCGCCACGATGCCGCCGATCATCGCCAGCGGCAGGTTCACCATCACGAGCAGCGCGGCGCGGATGGAGCCGGTGGACAGGTTGAGCAACATCAGCATGATCGCGAGCACGCCGAGCCCCGCGAAGAGAAGCGTGCGGCTGGCGGATTGCTGCGCCTCGAACTGCCCGCCGTAGGTCACGGTGCAGCCGGCGCCGCGCACGACGGGGTCAACACGCTGCTGCACTTGCTGAACGAGGTCGCCCAAGTTGTGTCCCTTGGCGACGTTGAGCGAGATGACCGCCTTGCGCTGCGCGTTCTCTCGCGCGATGAGATTGCTTGTGCGCTGCGGGCCGATGTCAGCGACTTCGCGGAGCCGGACGAGCTTGCCGTCCATGCCGCGCAGCATGAGGTTTTCGACCTGCTCGAGCGATTCGCGCTGCTCCGGCGCGAGGCGAACGACAAGATCGAAGCGGCGCACGCCCTGGTTCACCTCCGCAACCACTTCGCCGTACATCGCCTGTTGCACCTGCTCGGCGGCAGACGCGGGCGTGAGGCCGTAGGCGGCGAGATCGTGATGGCGATACATGATCGGCAGCGAGGTGATCATCACTTCGCGGTTGGCGGCGACATCGCGCGCTCCCGGCAGTTCGCGCAGCTCCGTTTCGATTGACTTCGCCACGCGGCGGAGGACATCGAGATCATCGCCGAACACGTTGATGGCAATCGCGGCAGGCGTGCCGGAAAGAATGTGCGAAAGCCGGTGCTCGATCGGCTGGCCGACCATCGTGGTGACGCCCGGGACCGCGGCGAGAATGGCGTCGATCGCCCCGCGAATCTCTTCGCGGCGGTGACCGGTTTCCACCGTCACTTCAATCTCCGAGTTGCTCACCGGTTCCGCATGCTCATCGCGTTCGGCGCGGCCGGTGCGCCGCACCACACTTTGCACGCCGTCGATCGCGGCCAGCCGCTTTTCGACGTTCACCGCCACGCGATCGCTTTCTTCGAGCGATGTGCCGGGCGGCGCGAAGAGGAACACCGTGAACGTACCTTCGTTGAACGTAGGCAGGAAGCTCGTGCCGAACGTGCGACCGAGGAGCAGCGCGAGCGCTGTGGCGATCAGCGCCGCCGCAAGCACCACGCCGCGATGGCGAATCGATCCGCGCAGCAGCGGCTCGTACCACGCTTTCAGGCGCCGCACCACGAAGCTGTCGCCCGCGTGTCCGCCGCGCAGCTTTCCGCGGAGGAGATATTTGCACATTGCCGGCGTGACGGTGAGCGCGACGACGAGAGACGCCAGAATCGAAACGACATAGGTAAGCCCAAGCGGGCGGAAGAAGCGGCCTTCAAGTCCCTGCAGAAAGAGCAGCGGGATGAACACCATCACGATGATGATGGTGGCGAACACCATCGCGGGGCGAATCTCGTTGCTGGCGTGGAAGATGACATCCACCATCGGCTTACGATCGCGCTCCGGCAAGGCGCTGTTCTGTCGCAACCGGCGGAAGACGTTTTCCACGTCGATGATTGCGTCATCCACCAGCACGCCGATGGCGACCGCGAGCCCGCCCAGCGTCATCACGTTGAGGCCGAGGCCGAAATAATCCATCAGCAGAACGCCCGCAGCGATCGACACAGGAAGCGCGGTGAGCGTGATGATCGTCGTGCGCACGTTCATCAAAAACAGCACGAGCACGATGGCGACGATGATGATGGCGTCGCGCAGCACGGAGGTGACGTTGTCCACGGAGCGATTGATGAAGTGCGCCTGGCGCATCACATCGCGATTCAGCACGGCGCCGGGCGGGAGAATGGATTCCGCCTGGTCGAGCGCTTCATCGACGGCTTGCGTGAGATTGAGCGTGTTCGTGCCGGGCGACTTCTGGATGGAGAGCACGACGGCCGGCACGCCGCGCTCCGACGCTGTGCCGCGTTTGAGCGCGGGGCCGAGCGCGACGTCCGCCACCTGGCCGATGGTGACCGGCACGCCGCCTTCATACTTGATGAGCGTGTCGGCGACATCCTGCGGCGAGCGCACGCGGCTTTGCTGGCGAATGGGAATTTCCTGGCGATCAACGCTCGGCAGATACCCGGCGCTGGCGGTGCTCTGCGCGCCGCGCGCGGCTTCAACAACATCGGAGATGGTGAGGCCGTACAGCCGCAAACGTTCCTGGTCGACGTTCACCTGATATTCCGGCAGCTCGCCGCCGAGCGCGACGACCTGCGCCACGCCGGGCACTGCAAGCAACCGGTTGCGAAGCTCGAACTCGGCGAAGGATCGCAATTCCAGCGGGCTCACGCGTCCATCGGGCGATGAAAGCGCGATGAGCATGATCTCGCCGGCGATCGACGTGACGGGCGTGATCTCCGCATGTGCGTCGGCGGGCAGCGCTTCGCGCACGGTGGACAATCGCTCCGAAACGAGCTGGCGAGCGCGGTAGAGATCGGCGCCCCAATCGAGATCCACCCACACGATCGAAAGGCCGATGGCGCTGGCGCTGCGCACGCGGCGAACGCCAGGCATGCCGTTCATCGCCGTTTCGATCGGAAACGTGATGAACTGCTCCACTTCGTCCGCAGCGAGACCGCCGGCTTCGGTCATGATCGCGACCGTGGGCGCGTTGAGCTCGGGGAAGACGTCCACGCTCATGCTCGGCAGGCGATACGCCGCGAGCGCAGTGAGCAGCACGGCGGCGACGAGCACCAGCGACGCGTGACGGAGCGAAAATCGAATGAGCGCCTGCAACATGCGGTGCTTTCCTAGTGATCGTTGCCTTCGTGGAACGTGCCGTCCGCGTGGAAGTGACCGCCCTTGGGGGAACTCGCGGAACTGGCGAGCATGAGCTGATACGCGCCGTCGAGCACCACTTCGTCGCCCGCTTTCACGCCGCTTTTGATGACGATCCACCGGCCGTCGCTCGTGCCGAGGTCCGCTTCGAGGCGAATCACCTGGTTCGGGTTGTTGGGATCGCGTCGGAAGATGACGGGCGAGAGACCATCGCGCACGACCGCCGAGGCGGGGATCGCAAGCTCCGGCTCCGCGCCGCCTTCGATGACAACTTCCAGAAACGCCGAGACGCCCGGCCTGCTCCACCACGTGGTGTGCGCCGGAATGGCGAACACCGGCAGCGTGCGATCGTCCGACTGGCCGAAAAACCCAAGCGAGAGCGTCGCGGCGATTGATTCCTGAACGGCGGCGCTGCCTTGCGGCGGCACGATCGTGGCCGACTGCCCTTCGCGCACACGGTCGATATCGCTCTGCAACGCGTGGGCGCGGAAGCGGATCGCGGTGGGATCGGCGGCGGTCATGATGAGGTCGCCCGTTTCCACCCAGCCGCCTTCGGTCAAGTTGATGCTGGCGACGACGCCTTCGATTCCGGCCGTGACGGCGATGGTCTCGATCGCCAGCCAGCGCGGCGGATGCACGGAATCCACAACTTCGCTTGCATCACCCTGCGCGGGGCGGGCGAGTTCTTGGGGCGAAATGCCCGTCACCGACGCCAGCGTGCGCAGGCGCGATTCGTAGTGCTCACGTGACTCGGCGAGATCGACTTCGCGGGCTTTGATTTCCGCTTCCAGTCGAGGCAGACTGTTGTCGAGTTCCGCGAGTTGTGATTCCAGTTCGATGTTGCGCGTGCCGGCTTCGGCGAGGCGTTGCACGCGCTCGCGCAGGAACGCAGCGGATTTGATCGCCTCGTCGCGCGTCGCCACCGCCACGTGGAGCGCGGCTTCGGCAAGTTTGATCGCTCCCGCCGCTTCCACAGCATCGTGCTGCATCTCACGCCATGCCGGCGAATCGATGGAGAACAGCGGCGTATCCGGCGTGACGCGATCGAACTGCCGCACGTGCAGCCGCACGCGGCCGGGAATCATGGCGCGATACTCACGCATCGCTTCAGGGCGAAGTTCGAACTCGCCGGGCATGCGGATCGTCGCCCGCACGGCACGGTTCTCCACGGTGGCGAACGTGATGCCGAGGTTGTCGCGCACGGCGAGCGGCACATCAATGCGGTTGCTGACGCGCGGCGTTTCGTGATCATGCGACTCGGTCGGCGCCGCTTCCTGCCGGCATGCGGGGAGCGAAACCAGCACAGCGATCGCTGCGCCGAACATGAACATCATGCGCAGCTTCATGGCGACGCTCCTTCGTTGTCATCCACCAGCGGCAGGCTCGTCTCGGGGCCGAGAATTTCCCGCACCCGCGCCGCCGCTTGCGCTTCCGCCTGGCGCACGTCGATCAACTCCAGCTTCGCGTCGGCAGCGCGCACGAGGCTTTCGAGCTGCACGAGCGTGTCGAGCTCGCCGATCTCCATCATCTTGCGGGTTCCTTCCACTTGTTCATCCACGAGGGGCACGAGCGTGGTTTCGACAAACGCACGAATGTCTCGCTGCCGGTGAAGTTGCTCACGCGCGCGATCAAGCTGGTGCATCACGCTTTCGACCGCCTGCTCCGCTGCCGCCCGCGCCGCTTCGCGCCTGGCTTCCGCTTCCGCAATGCCGCGTTGATTGCGATTGAACATCGGGATGGGAATGGAGCCGACGAAGCCGATGCGTGACTGGTCATCTTCGTTTTCGTACGCCGGTCCGATGAAAAGATCGGGGAACTGCTTGCGGATTTCGCGCTCGAGCTCGCGCTCCGCCACGGTGTATTCCGCGCGGGCCACGACGATGGCGGGATTGTTTTCGAGCGCCATGGGTTCATCGCCGAGTGACGCTTCGGACACGGAAACATCAAGCTGCGGCACGAGCGCAAGCGGCGCTCCCGGCCGCAATCCCATCAATTCGAGAAGCGATCGTTCGAGATCCGCAGCCCGCAGTTCGATCTGTTTGAGCGCGGCCTGGCGAGAGGCGGCTTCAATGCGGAACAGCCGGCCTTCGATCGTCGACCGCTCGCCCGCTGCTTCAAGTTTGCTGACGGCAGCGACCACGCGATCGAGGTCATCCAGCAGCGCGCCCGCGACTTCCGCCTGCAACTTCGCGGCGGACCAGTCGATCCACGCCCGGCGAAGCTCGTTCACAACTTCCCACTCACGCTGCGCCGCCCGCGCCTGCGCCGCTGCGAGTTCCGCCGACGCCTGATCCTTCTCCGATTGCAATCTTCCCGAAAGCGGCAACGTGAAGCCGACGCTCGAGCCGATGATCCACGGGTCCGGCACGCTCGACAGAATGCGCAGCACGTTGACATCGATGACGGGGTCGTCGAGCAAGCCCGCGAAATTCGCTGACGCCGCGGCCACGCCCGCTTCGGCACGCGCTCGGCGAAGCTCCGGGTTGAACACCAGCGTCACCACTTCCGCCTCGGCGAGATGGAGACCATCCGCAACGTCGTACGGCGCCGTCATGGGCCCCGACTCCGCCAGCTTCTGCGCGAACGCAGCCACTTCCGCGGACTCCGGCGAGCGCGCTTCCCACAGCGCGCGATGAGCCGCGAAGTCGAGCGGCTTCGCTTCGTAATGCTTGCAGCCGGCCAGTACCGCCACCGCAAGAGCGCAACACACTGATCTGAAACCCATCGCGAACTCCACGAAGGCGCACGCCTCTCAAGGGCGGTGCACAACCAATCGCCCGCACTGCAAAGACAAGCGCGAGCACGAGAACACGGCGTGGAGTTGGATTCAGATGATGAGGATCACGCAGCGCAGGCGCGGCGCATCAGGCGCCGCCAGCGCGACATCCTGCCAATGAGCGCGAGCGCTGCCATCGTCGAACTGATGCTGCTCACTCATCGCACCGAAGGCGATGGCCGCAAACAGCGCGGTGGCTTGCGACAGCGGCGGCACTTCAAGCGTGTGATGATCAACGCGGCCGGGGTCGGAATACAGGCTCACATCGGTGCACGGGCAGCCGCTTTCGCTGTCATGCCGATCCACCGGCACGAGCGGCGGCGCTTCGTCATGCGAGCAGCAGCCGCGATCGCGCTCCGCGCTGCCCGCCTCCGCCGCCTGTTCCGCATGCGCAGCGAACGTCTGAAGCTGGTCGATGCACACCACCCGGCCGGCGCCCATCGACGCCTGCGCGATGTAGCTCACACAGGCCAGCCAAAGCAGCAGGAACTGGGGAACGCGGCTCTTCATGAACGCACATCCAGCGGGCGCGGCTGCATACCGCATCGGTTCGCAGAACGTCCGAACTTAAGCCCCCATTGCACGGCCGCGGCGAAGATCCAGCCGATCATCCGCCGGCCTGCCCCCGCCACCCCGCGGATCAGCTCTTCTTCTTGCCTTTGAAATACTCGCCCTGGAAGCGTTTGCGGAACTTCTCCACGCGGCCGGCGGTGTCCACAAACGTCTTCTGCCCGGTGAAGAACGGGTGCGAACCGGACCACACTTCCACGTGCATTTCCGGCACGGTGGCGCCGACGGTCATCACCTGCTCGCCGCGGAAAAACACCTTGGCTTCGGGGTAATACTTCGGGTGAATGTCGGACTTCATGGCAAGCGCTCGCGTCAAAAAAGGTCGTCGGGTCCCGGATCGAGGGCCAGCATCATAGAGGCCAATTCGCAGCTCGGCAAGGCTCAGAACGGCCGCCGTGGTTTATGATACGTCCAGTGCCGTGGGCCCCAAAACCCCGGCATTTGCGCGAGTTCGAGCGGCTTGTGGGAGGTCGCCGATGGGACGACGTGCGAACGATCGACGGGCGAAGGGTTCGAAGCGAGCGCGGGCCAGCGCTGCGCCCGCCAAGGGCCGCACGCGCGCCATCCGGGCCGTGATCGCCATCGCGCTGCTCGCCCTCGGCTTCGCAGTGGGCTATGCATGGTGGGACGCATCGCAACCCGGGCCGGCAGCCGTCCGCCCCTCCGCCAACCTCGATCTTGGTCCTCGCCTGCTCAACCACCTTGAGCCGTTCATCGCTGCGGTGGACGCGAAGCCGCGTGACGCCGCCCGCCACGCCGCGCTCGGTCTGGTGTACGAAGCGAACCAGCTCTGGCCCGAGGCTCGCGCGTGCTTCCAGAACGCGGTGATGCTCGCGCCCAACGACCCGTTGCCGCGACTGCACCTTGCGATCGTGCAGCATGACGCCGGCGACACACTCGCCGCTCTCGCCACCGCTCGTGACCTTGCCGCTCGCTTCCCGAACTTCGTCTACGGCCAGCACATCCTCGGCCTCACCGCAACCATGGCAGGCGATCTCGACACGGCGGAAGCGGCCTTCCAGCGCGTGGCGAACTTGAACCCGAACGCGCCGGAGGGATACATCGGCCTCGCTGAACTTCGCCTCCGCGCCCAGGACTTCGAAGGCGCCAGGCAATCGCTCACGATCGCCCTCTCGAACGATCCATCCCACCGCACCGCCCATCACCTGCTCGGCCGGGCGCTCAATGCCCTCGGCGAGACGGAAGCCGGCAACCGCGAACTGGCGCTCGGCCTCAACGCCCCCGCGCAGCGCATGCTCGATCCATGGACCGCGCAGCTCCCCCGCCACGCCAGGGGCATCGCCCGGCAGAATGCACGCGGCCTCGCCCTCCTGAACGCCGGCAAGCTCGACGAAGCGGCCCAGGTCTACCTCGACGCCCTCCGCCATCACCCCGATGACCCCGACCTGCTCAACAATCTCTCCATCGTGCGCCAGCGGCAAGGCCAGCCAGCCGAAGCGCTGGCGCTGCTGCAGCAATCGCTCGCAGCGCACCCCCGGCATCATCAGAGCTGGTCGAACCTTGCGACATGGTTCCATGAATCGAACGACACGGCCCACGCGGTGGAAGCGATGCGCACGGCGGTGGAGCTGGCGCCGACGGATGCCAGTTACCGCGCCAAGCTCGCTTCGATGTTGAGCGCGCTGCGGCGATATCAGGAAGCGCGGGAGCACTGGATCGCGGCGACCACATACAACCCGACGAATGGCGTGCATTTCGCCATGCTTGCGGAAGTGTGCATGGAACTTGGCGATCGGGACCAGGCGCAGTCCGCGCTGGCGATGGCGCAGCAGCTCTCGCCGAACGATCCCGAGGTGCAGAGAGCCCGCGATCGTCTTGCGAGCCAGAACAGCAACCGGTAGCGAACGATCGCGTTGCTACTCGCTTGACTCTGGCCGCTCCCACTCCGCTGCATACGCCGCGGCTGCATCCGGTTTGTTCCATTCGCGGTAGAGCGTGATGAGTTCGAGCGTGACATCATCGGGCGACAGGCGGTTGGTGCCTTGGCGGTCATCCGGGAGCGCCTGGGCGGCGGCGAGCAATTCGGCTTCGGCGTCCTCGAGCAATCCGAGTCGCCGAAGGTTGCTGCCGTGGAAGAGGCGAAGGCGCGCGAGCGACGAACCCTGCAGCCGCGCGGCGTCTGTCTGCTCCGCAAGTGAAGCGAACATCGCTTCCGCTTCGTGCCATCGGCCCTGCAGCGAAGTGAATCGCGCGATCCAGACTTCCGCAAGAAACGCCATGTCGCCGTGGCCTCCGCCTGCGAGCGCAAGTCGATCGGCGTACTCCTTTGCCAGCGTTTCGCCTTGGGCCCAGCGACCGCCGCGATCGAGAATCGGCAGCGCATCGCCGATGGCGACAATGACGTTGAGCGAACTTTCGCTTTGCTGGGCGCATTCGACCAGATCAAGCGCGAACGCGGCGGCGGCCTCGGAATCGCCGAGCCGGTGCAAGCATGTCGAGAGCGATTCCTTCGCGCCGATCGCGATGTGGTGACACGCCGCGAATCGCCCCTCCACGAGAGCCAGCACCTCGTTGCAGATTTCCGCCGCGGCGTGAAACCGCTGTTGGTCAACGAGCACCTGTGCGACGCCAACTTGCGCATCCAGCGTGGTCGGCGCTTCCGGGCCAAGCGTGCACAGCGCCCGCTCCACGCGCTCGCGAGCCAGCGCTTCAGCTTCCTCCAGAATGCGCGATCGCGCATCGCCCGTTGCTGCGATCGCCTTGCTCCGGGCGATGCGAACGAGGTTGCGGAGCACGCGCATGTGCAGATCATCGTTGTCGTCATGCGCGTTCAGCGACGCTCGAATGTCGAGAAAGATGCGCTCGGCTTCGTCGTGGCGGCCGCTGAACATTGCCGCCAGGCCGATGGTGCGGCGAACATCGAGCGTGGGCAGCGCATCAGGCCCGAACACGCGCGCGGTGCGTTCGAGCAGATTCGGAAGTCGCCGGCCCACTTCGATCGTCTGCTGGTTGTTGATCGCGCTGCCGACGTACAGCCGCTCGCTGGTGAGCGCGCGCGGATCGTCGGGGCCGGCGTGCGTTTGCCACAGCGTCATTGCCCGCTGATATTCCACCTTCGCCTTGTTCCACATGGACAACTCGGCGTAGACGCTGCCGAGAAGATCGCGGACTTCCGCTTCAAGGAGTGGATGATCTACAAAGCGCTGCCCGGCGGCGCTTGAGGCGTCGTCCATCACGTCCACAAGGCGGACATCAGCGCCATTGCGCTCGGGGCCGACGCTCGTGAGGACCATGCGCATGAAGTCGTTGACGGCCTGCGCCTGCGTTGCCGCGACCGTCGCCGCCGCGGCCGATGCCCGTGCGCAAGCAGCTCATCGAGCAGCGAGTCCATGCCATCGTGCGTGGCGAGCTCGGTGACAAAGAAGAGCGCGTCGATCAGGCTTGGAGGCGTGTCCTTGTCAGGTGTCGCCAAGATCTCCGCGAGGAGCTCGTAGTCGGGCTCTTCCCGCGATTCCTCCGCAGGAAGCCGGAGCCCGCGCGCATCGAAGTAGGATCGATGCGGCTCGAGCAGCCGCGAGAGATAGATGGGCGTGATCCCGCGAAGGTTCTCGGGCGACGTGAAGGGGCGAAGGTTCAGTGCTGCCACGGGGTCTGCATTCTCCCGAGTTGATGCGCAGCCGTGCGTGGACGACGCTGTCCACCGCACTGCGCCGGGGTCATCGATTCGGACTACGAAGAACTTGGCTTGGCGGAGGGAACCTCGTCCGGCAGATCCACCAATCCCGCAAGGTGGGCCGCTGCGCCCGCGCGGAGGAGTGGCAGTTCAAACGGAGGAAGTCCGAGGCGAACGAGCGACGACTGAACGTACTCTCGAAGGTACGGCCACGAGTTGTAAATCCCGTTCACACGACCGAAGACCTCAGCTTCGTCCTTGTCGATCGCCCCACGATCTGGCTGGGGCACGTACTCGACCTCCAGCTTGGCTCGGATCGAGACGCGCTTCTCGCCGTCGACGGGATCATCCTTGTAAGGCGACGGAGCACGGAACTCGAACCGCATCGAGACATGAAGCAACTTCTCGTCGAGTGCAACTTCCTGCTCCGCGATACCGATGCGGAGATCGCCGTCAGGGCCATTCTTCTTCGCGGCGTACGAGAAGCTGCAGTCCACGAAGCGGATCTCGTGGAGTTCGAAGAGCCGCGAAGCAGCTCCGACCCGTTTCATCACGGCGTCGATCGTGCGGGGCGAGCCCGTCGGACTGGAGGCGCTCTGCGTCAAGCGGCAATCCCTTCTGAATCACGAGACACTGGCGAGGGACGATGTGCTCCTTCGGCCCACGCTCCGCGGGTGCGCCCCCAAGCCGTGCTGTCGAGACGAAGCGGCTTTGGCGCCGGACCCGCGCACAAGACCGCGCTGCCGCCGATGTCTCCGATCGACAGATGGGCGGCTCGGTCCATCGCGAAGAACACATCGCTCAGCGTTCGCAGGGTGAAGTTGTTGTCGCCACGCAGCAGCTTCGTCACGAACGCGGGACTCGTGCCGATGCGACTGGCGAGTTCAGATCGCGACACCTTCTGATCCGCCAGAAGCGTTGCGATCGCTTCCGTCACTTCAAGGATGAGGCGCTCCTGCTCGAGGATGCGGCGCCCCTCCCTGTCATGTTCGAGCTTCTTGATCCAATTCGCGGTCATCACTGCCTTCCTCCTGAACGTAGATGCGCCCCGCGAATCCGTTCTGCTCGATCCAACTCCGATGCAGGCCACTTGTTCTTCTTCTTCTTGAAGCCGTGGGTCAGATACCAAACGTCACCCTCTTGGAACGCGGCGATTCGGGCCTGGTACTTCTTGAAGCCGAAGATCGCGCCACGCTCCTTTGTGAACTGCTCGTCGTTGTTGATCTTGCCTTGATCCGCCATGAGCTTGAACAGGTGCCGGAGTCCTGCGAGTTCGACCTTCGTCGGGGCGTTCTTGCCGGCCTCTTGCTCGAGAAACTCCTTCGCGGGCATGTCTCCGTTGGAATCGATCGCGTAGGCCACAGTCTTCGCTGGGCCCTTAACGACAACCTGTTCATCGGCAAGTGCCCGCATCGTCTTTAACCCATAGGTTAAACCATCGATGAGGCGATGTCAAGCTTCCACCGCGCGATGGCCATCGAAGCCGCCGGCTGACCCCCGATGGGACCCATATCTTGTTGTCGCACAGATGTTTACGGCGTCATCCAGCAGCGGCGTAGGCCTACTCCGTTCCGCCAGCCGACCGGCCAGCCGCTCCGATCATCCCTGCGCGCCACGCCGCCCGCTGCTTCCGCCAGTCTGGGATGGCCGCGATCGGCCGCAGTTCCCGCTCGGTGATCGGATCGCGGCCTGCCTCTACGCGGGGAAGCCGAAGGATCGCCTCCTGGATGTCCGGGGCCACCCCGTGTTCCTCGCGGGTTTGGCGAGGTCGGGTCAATGCGGCCGTGGCGGCCCGACCTGTAAACCACACGACCGCCGCAAGTTCGCGGCGGTCGTGAAAGCGCCCCCGCTTGGGCTCGAACCAAGAACCTGCCGGTTAACAGCCGGCCGCTCTACCATTGAGCTACAGGGGCCAGGACGCAAATTGGCGCCGGCGCTGGGCCGGGCGGACCGGTGAGAATATCGGCAAATCGCAGCCGGTCAATCGGTGGCCGCATTGTAGCTGTGGATACGTCGGCCGGGCCAATGGACCCCCCGGATGCCGCCTTCCGAGCGACCGCCAGGCCGCTCCCGACGGTCACGCTTGATCATCGCCGGCGGCGAGTGGTCACGCGCCGAGGGTGCTTTCGAGCGTTGCGAACTGGGTGGAGACCCACGAGCCGATGGCCGCAATCGCGGTGATCGTGCCGGCGACGATGAGGCCCGTGACAATGGCGTACTCCACGGTCTCAAGGCCGCGCTCATCCACCATGAACTGCCTGATGCGCAACGAGAGCGCTGACATCTGCTTCTCCTTTGTGTGAACGTGAACCAATGCCTTGCCTCGCGAAACGATGGACGATGACGATTCCGCCCGGCATGTCGCCACCCGCATTGCGCGCGACAGCGCATGCCCGGTCGGGAACGTGAACAGCCTCTTCGCCTTGCTGGAATGCCGACGCTCCCGCTGGAACGCGGCGGGCGCCCCGGGTGGCTCCGATCACGGGAGCCGTACATTCAAACTAGACCGCACAGGACGATTTGCAAGCGAAACTCGCACAATCGTCACGCGATGCGCCGCGGAATCGCCTGATTGCCTGTCAGCGGCGAAATTATGTGACGTGGTGATGTCGGACGTGCCAATGGCGAGCGGCCCCCCTTACGTGATGCGACACCAGTACGCCGCGCGTCGATCACGCGATCATTCGACTCGATGAAGACCTTCCCGCTCCACAATGCGCTCGAACACTCGCGCGACGATGCGATCGCACCGCTCGTTGGCGAAGGCGAACTGCTTGCGGAAGGCGTCAACCGCGCGTTGCTGGATGGCCTCGGCGAGCATGCCGCGTGCGCGGTGCAGGCTCACCTTGACGTCTGATTCCGATATTCGCAGGCACGAAGCCGTCTCGCGCGTGCTCAACCCTTCCACGAGCCGAAGCATCACGACGGCACGGAGCTTTGTCGGCAGCGCATCGAGCGCCTCGCACAGCACGGCGCTGGTCTCGCGGCGGGATTCCGTCCCCGCCGGTTCGGTCTCATGCTGTGATTCGTGAAAACGGTCCAAGCGCTCGGGCTCCATCGATTGGGCACGCAATTTCTGACGCCGCCGACGCAGCGCTTCGTGAAGCAGGATTCGCGTCAGCCACGTGGACAGCCTCGACCGCCCCTGAAACGACGCCAGGTTGGCGTACGCCCGCACATAGGCTTCCTGCACAACGTCCTCGGCTTCGCTGTCGTTGCGGAGAACAGCGCGGGCAAGCCGGAACAATCGCTGGTTGTGTCGCCGCATCAGCAGTTCGAACGCCGGTCCGCTGCCGCGCAGAATACGCGGCACCAGCTCTTCGTCTGTAAGCGGCGCAAACGATTCCAGCAGCGTGGGCGAGTTCTGCATGTCAGCGCTGCGTCCTCGTGCGAGATCTGAAGCGAGAGGCGACGCTCACGCCGGCCGCACCGCATGGGCCTGGCCGGGCACAAGGCTCTCGCCTCGCATCGCGGCCACGGCGCCAAGCACGTAGGCGCCAAGCGCCATCACCAGATCACGCACCGCAATGTCATAGTAGCCCGCGGTGGTCACGACGATTGCAATCAGCACCAGCCATGCCGCCACCACGTAGGCGCCCAATCGCGGCAACACCGTGAGCACCGCGATGCCGGCGATGATTTCAATCACGCCGACGATCATCATGAACGCCTCGGCGCTCATCGGCAGCATGTCCGCGAAGTAACTCGGCAGGTACTTCGACCAATCTGTGAGCAGGTTCGTGAACTTGTCCGCGCCGGCGGCGATGGGCACGAGGCCGTAGCACAAGCGAAGTGGAAGGTAAATCCGGTCCAGTGAGTGGTTCATAGCAGCGTCTCCTGTCTCAACAATGGAGCCGCTGGCGCTGCGTTGGTTACGCGTTTTTTGGGAATTTTTCGCAGGAGCAACGCAGGACCGCGTTTGTAAGGCCGGCGGGGGCAGTTCAGCGACCCGGCGCGAGCGACCCGGTTGCCGTCGTTCTCGTGCGGTTCTGCAGGGCGGCGGTCACGTTGGCCAGCAGTTCGCTCAAGGTGAAGGACCGCTTGGACATGTAGCCTGTGACGCCGAACGCAGCCGCGGCGAGAGCGGATGTCGAGTCCGCGGCGCTGGTGAGCACGATCACAGGCACCTGCTGCGAATCAAACATGTGGCGAATGCGCCGCAGCGTGCCGAATCCGTCCATCACCGGCATGGCGAGATCAAGCAGCACGAGGTCCGGCCGCTGTCGCAGGATGCACGCAATCGCTTCCGCGCCGGTGGCAGCGGTCGCTGTTTCGAACCCCGCTTCGCGCAGCGCCGCCGCCATCGGCTCACGCACAATTGCATCGTCATCCACAATCAGCACGCAGGGCATGGGCTCCCTCTCCGCTGCCTCCTCCTTCGCTCAATCGATGATGTATTCCGTCGGCTCGGCAGGTTCCTCGGCGTCCTCGCGCGCGATGGCGGCGTGAATCGTGGCGAGCAGTGATTCGAACACGAACGGCTTTACCACCACGGCGTAGGCGCCCAGATCGCGCGCTTTCTGGCGAAGCTCGGCCCGCCCGTCGCCCGTGATGTAAATCACCGGCGTCTTCGCCAGTTCCGGAATGTTGCTCAAGCGCTCGCGCACGCTCAAGCCGCTGCCGGCCGGCATGTTGATGTCGAGCAGCAAGACATCCGGCAGGCTTTTCCGCGCGAACTCCAGCGCCTGGTAGGCGTCGTTGCACGTCACCACGTCGAACCCCGTCGCCATCAGCCGCGTGCGAAGCGCGGTCACCATGGCGATGTCGTCGTCCGCGATCAGAATGGTGTGTCTGTCCATGATGGACCCCCCGAAAAAATTCGCCCCATCAAAACGTCCGCGCGCCGAGCACCATGTGCGCCTCGATCAGTTCCGCAAGGCTTTGCCATTGGAACGGTTTCTCGAGGATGGACACGTTGGGAATGGCGCGCAGTTTCCGTGCGTATGCGGATCGAAAACCGGTGATCACAATGATCGGCACATCGCTCTGCCGGCGAATGGAGCGAGCGACCTCCGCCCCGTCGCCGGCCGGCATGTTGAGATCGGTGATGATGAGCTCGATGTGATGCTCCTGGAACGTCGTGACGCCTTGCGCGCCGCTGTGCGCGACGAGCACGCGATAGCCTTCATGCCCAAGCCGTGTGGCGAGCGCCGTGGAAAGCGGTTCATCGTTTTCAATGAGCAGAATGGTGCGCTGGTTGTGTGTCATGAGCGGCTCCGTTGCTGATGGGTACGCGCGGCGGCGGCAGGAACGCCATCACCATGTCGACCACGGCTTGCGTGAACGGCGTCTTCGGCGCGAACGCCGAGGCGCCCGCTTGCGCAGCGCGCTTCTGCGTCGCCACGTCGTACTTCGATGAATAAATAATGATCGGCGTCTGACTCAATTGTGCGACCGCGCGCAGCCTCGTGCACACGAGCAACCCGTCGTGGTCCGGCAGCTCGATGTCCACCACCAGGAGATCCGGGTTCAGTTCTTCCGCGAGCGCGATGCCTGTGGACGCGTTCTCCGCCCAGCGCGTCTGATAGCCAAGCGCGCCCAGCCGCGCTTCCAGCGCGCGAGCGATGCGGTGGTCGTCTTCGATCATGAGGATGCGGTTAGACACTGGTCATCACCTCCATGCTGGACGCAGCGGGCACGGCGGTGATGAGCAGATCGCCCGGCTTGAAGTCAATGGCGGGCCAACGCCCGAGCACCGCGACGTCGAGATCCGATTCGTGCATGTCATCGCCCTGCTCGGCCCACAGACCGCGCAGGCGATCGATCCACTCGTGCGCGGACGATGCATCCGTCATCACCGTCACGCCGCCGTCTTCGTCAGTCGCGGGCAGCTTGAGGTCATGCGGGCGCAGCGACGCGGAGAGGAATATATCCAGTTCGTCGCTCGCCTCCCGGCCATCCGCAAAGCGCACGCGCAGCGCCGTCACGTCAGCGGACGAATTGCGCTCGCGAGTGAGGCGCCCGTACCACGCCAGCACCGTCTCCACATCCGCGCCAGGCAGCGTGAACGAAAACGTGCTGCCCAGCCGCGGCTGACTTTCGACGCTCACGCGGCCCATGTTGAGCTGCACCAGTTCGTGCACGATCGCAAGGCCGAGACCGAACCCCTTGGTAGTGTTCACGCGCCCTTCCGCGCATTGCTGAAAGCGCTCGAACACGGACTCCAGCTCCGCCGGCGACATGCCGGAGCCGTGATCCTGCACGCTGATCTGCACGCCGCCGTCGTCCGTCGCCTTGGCGCGAAGCGCAATCGAATCGCCTTGCCGCGAGAACTTGATGGCGTTGATGGCCAGGTTGATCACCGTCCGCCGCACCTTGTCGCCATCGACGTACACACTCGGCAAATCGCCGGCCACGTCGATCGTCACCGCCACATCCTTGTGCGCCGCACGGCTTTCGATCATCGCCTGCACCGAGTCAATCAGCGCACGCACCTCGTGCACCTGGCGATCGACGCGCAGCGATCCAGCGCGAAGCTTGCTGCTGTCGAGGAAGTCATCCACGAGGCCGGCGAGATCACGCGACGCCTCGATGATGAACCCCAGATACCGCACCTGCTCCGGTGAAACCTCGCCGCTGATCCCGTCGCTGATGATCGAGGCGAATTCGGAAATTACAGCAAGCGGCGTGCGAAGCTCATGCGCCACGTCATCGGTGAAACGCAAAGCGGTTTCCGCCAATTCGTCGAGCGCCGCGTTTTTGCGATCCAGTTCCTCGTTCGATTCCGCAAGCTGCCGGGTGCGCAGCGCGACGCAGCTCTCCAGCCGTTCGTTGGCTTCGACCAGTTCATGCCTGCTGGCTTGCAGACGACCCGCCATGTCGTTGAACGCCACCGCGAGGTAGGCGAGTTCGTCCTTGCCGGCGACGGCGACGGGTTTGGGGTCCACGCCGCGCGCCATGTGCCGCAGCGCTTCGTGCAGCGCATCAACACGCCGCGACCATTTTCGCATGCGCCAACGCGCGATAAGCAACGCGACGAGCGACGTGATGGCTGCGCTGACCACGAACGCCGCAATGCCGTCCGCGAACACGCGCCCTTCGATGTTGATCGGCGCGGGATATCCCGGAATGGAAAAACGCCACGGCGACTGCAAGAGAGCAATCGCGAGCACGCCCGCGCCAACGTTCACCGCCGCGAGCGCCAGCAGCCACGGCATCATGCTCCGCCGCGCCATGCGCGGAATGAAATCCACAGCCACGGCCTGGCTCTTGCGGTTCCAATCGATCACATCGGGACGCATTGTTTCACTCCCCCGGACGCCCTGTCCGCGTTCATTCCTCGCTCCACGCCACGATCGTGCCATCCGCCGGCCGCACAGTCGCGCTCACGCGCGACGACGCATCACCGTGATGAGCGACCGCCGTGAGCAGCAGCGGGCCGTCCGCCGTCATCTCCAGCCGCACGTTGTCGAACGCTGCCTGCGCGATGAGGCCGATGGAGTTGGCGAACAGTTCCAGCGTGAGCGGACCAGCGGGCGGATCGTCCGTCGTGGTGAACTGCATGTGATATTGCGCGTAGCCGTTGTTCAGAATGAGCGTTTCCAGCAGCGCGTTCAGTTCGGGCTCAAGCGGCGGAATTTCCGGCGCTTGCAAATCGATCTGCGGCAGCGCGGGAAGCTGCAGCGTCCACGCATGCTCGGTGGCGGCGATCACCGTCGAGCCCGCCTTGATGCGGAAGCCGTAATCGCGCTGCAGCATCACGAAGCCAGTCACAGCAATGTCGACCGTCACGTCGTATTGCGTCTCCGGCTGCACCGACGGCGCCAGCTCGCGCGAGATCGTGGCCCCGCCGACCACTGAAAGATTGAACGAGATGAACGCTTCGCGCGCCCCGTCGCTCGCCGTGCCGGACGCGCGCACGCCGACGCTCGGAACGGTGAGGTTAGTCGGCAGCAGCGCGGTGCGCGTGAGCGTCCAGCCGCCCACGGCTCCAGACATCGGCGGGTTGAGGAGCGGGTTCGCAAGTTGGCCGGTCGCTGCTTCAAAGCTGGCGTTGGGAACCGCAATCGTGCCTGTCATGAGCGAGTCGTCGTACTCGGCGGAGATGGTCACGTTCCCGCCGAGCACATCGAGATCGCTCACCCACGTGCCGCTGGTCCGCGCATCGCGCCAGTTGTCGTTGGCCTCGATGTAGCGCAGCGCCATCATGACGCCGGACTCTGCAATCTGCCGCGCCTGCGCGTGACTGTTCATGAGCGTCGCCGTGCCAGTGAGTGTGGCGGCGCTGGCGACGAACATGAACCCCATGGCGAAGCCGATCGCCACCGCGACGAGCGCGAGCACAATCGCAGCGCCGCGACGTCGTCGCCCCTGCGCGGGTCGGCGCGAAATTGTGCATGGCGCCATGCGATGCAGCATTACCGTCCCCCCTTGGCGGCCTGTTCAGAACGCAAGCTCAACCGGCGTGGCGCGGAACCCGGCCACCACCTTTGTGCTCACCACGCCCTGCGTTGTTTCCAGCGCCAGCTCCGCCGCGAGCAAGGTCGCATCACGCGGCTCCGGCTGGTCCGCTTCCACGCTCCACGATTTCACATGCCGCAGCGCGAGCGTGCCGGGCAAATCGCCCCCGGCGATCAGCGCGCTGGCCACCGCGGCAAAATCGGCATCGATCGCATACGCGGTGTCGAGCGCCGGCTCCTCGTCACCCGGTACTTCGAATGTCCACACTTCCCCGCTCGATTCCAGCCGCAGTACGCGCAGCTCCGACACATTCACCTGGCCGTCGCCATTCGCATCGCCTCTCCACAGCACGACATCATCCGCATCCAGCGCAAGCAGCCGCGCGGAGGAACGCACAAGCGCGCCCAGCCGCATCACGGCCATCTGCTCCTGCACGTTTGCCCGGCGAACATCGCGCTCCTCGCGCACCGTCGATTCAAGCGCCGAGAGCATCGTCGTCACCACCAGCCCAACGAGCGAACTGATCGTCAGCGCCACGAGAATCTCGGCGATCGTAAACGCGCGGCGGCCGCCATGATGTCTCTGCACATGCCGCGGTGTCATGGCGTCACCGGCTCCGGAATGAATCGTGACAGCGTCCACGATTGCCCTTCGCCGTCGGTCACGGTCACTGCCACATCTTTCCCCTGGAGAACGGCTCCGCTCAATTGCGCGATCGTGCGCGTGATCGGCGTGACCGTGACCGCACGGCTGAATGCCTGCGCCTCCGCATCACAAAGCTCGCCGGCATGGTCGCGCACGTTGCCTGGCGTCTCGACCATGCCGTGATAGTCATCCACGTGAAACTGGGCTCGCACCGCCCCGCTGCCGTCATACGGGCGGCTCTCGATTTCCTCGAGCAATTCTTCCGCCAGCCGCGTGGCGCGCAGACTCGTTTCGCCGTAAGCCAGATGCGCATGCCCGCTCGAACTGACGAAGCACATCGCCAGCACCACGGTGGAGAGGATCGCCATCGCCATTACGCTTTCGATGAGCGTGAGGCCCAGCCGCCGCGACGGAGGGGCGTCGCGGAGCTGGGACGAGTCGCATCCTGTCACGGCTGGGAACCTCATGTCGGGCCTATCGGCGTGGGTTCGCTCGAACTTCGCCACGCATTCGCTGACAACCCGTCGCAAATCCCGCTGTCGTCATGCGCTGCGACAGCACACTCACGCCATGAAATCCCGGCGGCAGCAAGCCGATAGCGCATGCATGAAGACGACACACTTCACCGTGCCGCGCCAACGCCGCGGCTTCACGTTCGCCGAGGTCCTCATCGTGGTGGCCATCCTTGCGATCGTGGCCTCGCTGGCGATCACCGGCGACAGCCGACCCGACCGCACGCAACTCCGCGCCGCGGCCCGCTTGCTCGTCGCTGACCTCGAATACGCCCAGATGCAATCCGTGGGCAACGGCAGCGATCCATGCGTCATCGTCTTTGGCGACGCAAACTCCTCCTATTACCTCGCTCGCCTGTCCGACGCCAACACGCCGATTGACGACCCCGGCACCGGCTTGCCCATGCGAACAACGTTCGGCGAAGGCCGCGCCGCCGGCCTGTCGCGCGTCTCGTTCGACGCCATCAACGTGGGCGGCGACAAACAGCTTGCCTTCACCTCCACCGGCGCTCCGGACCAGGCCAGTGATGCGGTCATCACGCTTCGCGCCGGCGCCGAGACCATCACCATTCGCGTTGATGGAGCAACCGGCGAGCCGTCGATCGAGTGAATCGCTTTCGCCCTGCCACGATCGCTCACGCAGACATCCGCGCGCTCATGGCACGAATGCCCGCGTGAGCGCCTTGAGCGACGCTCCGCTCACGACGCAAACAGCATGCTGGAGCGGAAGAGCGGCAACATGACGGACGCAGCGACGAAGCCGACGATGCTGCCCATCACCATGATCATTGCTGGCTCGATGAACTGCGTCGCCGCCTTGATCACCTGCTCATACTCATCCTCCACGGCTTCGGCGAGCTGATCGAACACGAAGCCGAGACGAGCGGATCGATCGCCGCATTCCACCATCAGCGCGACAGGTTCAGGAATGACGGGCGATTCGAACATGGGCGCCGCCACGCTTCCGCCGCGCTGCAGGTTGGATTCCACGCTGCTCCAGAGGTCCTGGTAATACGTGTTGCTCACGACGCCGCGCACCACGCGCATGGTGTCCATCAGCGGGACGCCGGCCTGCAGCAGCACCGCAAGCGTGCGGAACGCGCGGCCTTGATAGAGCGGGTTGAACAATCGCGAGACAAGCGGCGCAAACACCATCACGTGATCGCGCGTGCGCATGCCCTGTTCCGTGCGCAGCCACCACGTGATGGCCAGCACGAGCGCCGCCGCGCCACCCAGCCAGAGATGCCAGGAATGGACGAGCGCTTCGCTGGCCGCCATGAGCATGCGAGTCGGCAGCGGCAAGGTGGCCCCGCGCGCTGCGAACACCGCCGCGAACCGTGGCAAGATCACCATGAGCAGAAACACCGTCACCCCAACGCACGCCAGCATCATGAACGCCGGGTACAGGAGCGCCGCACGCACCCGCCGCAAGGTCCGCAACTCGCTGCGAAGGTACGCGGCGGCGCGATCAAGCACCACGCTCATTGTGCCGCTCAATTCGCTCGCGCGGATGAGCGCCACCAGCGATGGCGGATACGAACGCGGAAACATGCTGAGCGCATCCGAGAACGGCCGACCTTCGCTCACCAGTCGGCACACCTCTTCGTTCAGCCTGCGCAGCGCGGGCTTGCTGGTGTGACGGCTCAAGCATTCGAGCGCGTCGGAGAGACGAATGCCCGTTCGCATCATGATCGCCAGCTGTGAGAACTGCCACGCGACGTCGCTTCGCCCCACGCGCGCGACTTCGCTTGGCGTGGAATGCGTCGCCGATGCGTCCTGCTCGTGAGCGCCCATGCGAACGACGAACAGGTGACGCTGGCTGAGCAGCTCGCCGGCGTCTTCCATGTTTTCCGCCACGATCGATCCCGCGGTCAGCGTGCCCGCCTCGTCGCGCGCTTCAAATGCAAATGTCGGCATGACAGAATCCTCCCTCGCCTGCATTCATCCTTGATAATCTGAACGTTCCGCCGCTTCATGTGCCCCGCCGGCGGCGCCGTCGGGCGCTTGATCGATGCCGTCGCCGGCTTCGCGTGCGCCACTCGCCGCGCCGCCGCGCCGCGCCACCACTTCCGCAAGGCCGGCGACAGTGATCACCCCGTCGCGTAATTTCGCAAGACCGTCATCAAGCAGCGTGGGCGCGTTTTGCGATCGAATGATGGCGTAGAACGACTGCGTGGTGGGATCGCGCGCCACCGCGGAAAGCATCTCTTCATCCAGCCGCAACAGTTCGAAGATGCCGACGCGGCCGATGAACCCCGCCTGTCCGCATCGCGCGCAGCCGACGGGCGAGCGCACCGTGTCGATTGACACATCCTGCCGCAAGCTCGTGAGCATCGCGCGCTCCACCGGCGTCGGCGCCCCTGGCTTGGCGCAATGTTGGCACAGCCTGCGCACCAACCGCTGCGCGAGCACGCACCGCAGCGACGCCGCCACGAGATACGGCTGCACGCCCATGTTGATCAGTCGCGGCACGGCGGTGGGCGCATCGTTCGTGTGCAACGTCGAGAGCACAAGATGTCCCGTGAGCGCCGCTTCCGTCGCCAGCGTCGCTGTCTCGGGGTCGCGGATTTCGCCCACCATGATGACATCCGGATCCTGGCGCAGCAGCGATCGCAACGCCCGGGCAAAGGTGAAGCCCGCCTGCGGCTGGACCTGTGACTGGTTCGCCCCGCGCAGGCGGATTTCCACGGGATCCTCAATCGTGCTCACGTTGTATGTGCTTGATGTGATCTCGGCGAGAGCGGCGTAGAGCGTGGTCGTCTTGCCGCTGCCTGTCGGACCGGTGACGAGGATCATGCCGAAGGGCGCTTCGATGGCCTCACGAAACTCCGCCGCCATCTGGGCGTTCATGCCGAGCGCATCGATGCGCCGCACGTGTCCGGTGCGGTCGAGGATGCGAAGCACGACTTTCTCGCCAAGCTTCGTCGGCATGGTCGACACGCGCAAATCGACGGAGCGTTCACCGAGCGTCACCGTCATGCCGCCGTCCTGCGGGAGGCGTCGTTCGGAGATGTCCATTTGCGCCATGATTTTGATGCGACTGACGACGGACGGGAGCAACTGGGCGCTCGGACGCACGGATTCCTGCAGCTCGCCATCCACGCGGAAGCGAACGAGGAAGCTGGCGTCATCGGGCTCAATGTGAATGTCGCTGGCGCGCAGGTCCACCCCGGTTTTGATGATGTAATTCACCAGCCGGACTACTGGGGATTCTGCAGCGCTGGAGATGAGGTCCGCCTCGCTCACGCGCTCTTCGCTTTGCACCACTTTCAGTTCGTTGACATCGATCTGGGCGAGGATGTCGCGCAGGCCGTCGGCGGAACCCGCAGGGCGCGGCGCGGGGTCGTCGCTTCCGCTCGCTTCCAGCTTCTCCGCCACCGCTTGCCGAACCGCGCGAATGTTGTCTGGCGTTGCAGCGATGGCGTGCACGTGCAACCCGCTCCGCCTGCCGATCTCTTCGATGAGGAACACATCGGTGAAATGATCAATCGCGATCGTGAGATACGATCCAGTGACCGCCATCGGCAGCAGGTTGTGCTTTTCGAGAAACTCGAGCGGCAGGCATCCAAACGCGGCGCGCTGCACGATCTCGGGCGCAAGGTGAATGAACGGAATGCCGATGGATGCCGCCAGCGTCTCGCACACCTGTTGCTGCGTGACGAGGCCGAGCTCCGTGAGGATGACGCCCAGCGGCTGGGCAAAGTCTTGAGCGCGCTGGCGATCAAGCGCGTGCGCGAGCTGCGCTTCGGTGATCAGCCGCTTCTCGATGAGCAACTGGCCGAGTCGCCTGGGCGGCATTCGCGTCGCTGCGCGTTCATTCGACATCGCGAGTGAGGGAACCATCGTTGGCATTCCGTTCAGAATCGAGGCGGCTCCATAGTGATGGCGACGGGCGGCGCGTCTCCCGTCACCACGAGAACGCGCTTCGGCTCAATGGCAAGAACGCGGAAGCCTTCGATCTCGTCGCCTTCACGCACCGGGCGGCCATTGATCACCGCCTGCGAATGGCCCGGCGAATAGAGAATGGCCTGCACGCGCAGCAACGAAAGCGCATCGGGCTGCGGCGGCAACGTCACCGGCGCTTCGGCTGGCACACCTGGCGAAACCGCTGCGGGTTCGAACGGCACGGCGAAGACATCGCGCGCAATGCCGCGCGGCCAAGGCGCGAACTTCCTTTCGTTCGCAGCGTGCGCGTCTGGCGCCGGCGTCAGTTGCGTGCTCGGGGTGACGGCCTTCAGTTCGGCCGCGGCGCTGCGCGTGCCGCTCACGATGTGGCCGATCCACATCGCGCCCGCAAGGAGGCAGAGGGCCACGGCGGCGCCGGTCTGGTGGGGTGATGGTCCGAGCCATGCGCTGCTCGGCCGGGCCGGGGCGTTCACGGCTCACCTCCATCCGTTCGCGCAAAGGCGTCGAGCACGCAGGCGACTTCGAGCTCGCCGTCGCTCACACGATCGGGCGTAACGCGCAGTCGGCGCAAACGCAGCGATGCACCCCGTGAATCGATCTGCTGCAGGAACGCGCACGTCTCGGCCAGCCCGCCGCGGAAATTGACCAGCACCGACGTGCGCGACAGCGGACCAGCTCTCTCCGTGCGCTCCACCGCAAGCGAGCGCTGCGAGACATCGAGCGCCGCCAGTTCGAGCGTGACAGTGTCGATGAGGGCCGTGACATCGCTTCCCACCGCTTGCGCGGCTTCTTCGACATCGCGGCGAAGCTGCGCAAGCTCGTCCCGCGACATGCCGCTGGTGAGCGACGCTTCGACCACCTGCGTTTCGTACTGCACGCCGTGAAGCTGCTCACGCCGCCCGTTCCACGCGTCAACGTGCAGCCACACGCCGAGCGCCGCTGCAAGAACGAGCAAGCCGCGCCGCAGAGACGAAGTGGAAGGCTGGCGCTTCATGGCGTCACCCCCGCCGCCAGCAGCACGGCTGCATCGTGCATCGGGACGCGCATGGTCATGCGGAACTCGACCGCCGATGATCCGGACGCTCCCACCCGCTCCACTTCCTTGCTTTGATCGATCGACACGTTCGTCACGCCATGCTCCGCCAGCGCGCGGACCACATGCGCGAGACTTGCATGACTGCCCGCCTGCCCTTGCAGCATCACGGCGAACGCGGCCCCGTCGTCACCGCTGCGCTTGGGCCCCACGCTCCCCCCGCCGCGCGCCGCCGGCACATCGACCGCCAGCATGGAAATCGTCACATCCTCCGGCGCCACGTGCGAGAGCAACGCCAGCACGCGCACTGCGGAGAGCGGATTGCGAATGCCGGTGATCGCTGCGAGCTGCTGCGTCAGCTCAATCTGTTCCTGGGCTTCCAGCTCGCGGTCACGCTCCAATCCGCGCAGCTGATGCAAGGCGACCTCGGCGTCCGCAATGTGCGAATCCAGCCGACTGATCTGCGCCCGCGCCACCACATACCACGCCACCGCCACACCAAGCAGGACCAGCGTCGGTGACGGCGCTCGGCGGCGCAGCACGCGCCGTCGCCCGGTCGCCGCCGGCCGGCCCTCGTTCGCTGGCATCAAGTTGATGGACATCGCGCTGCGCTCGCTTTGCACACTCGCCGCCACGTCGTAATGCGCCAGCCCGATCGCCGGCAGCCACGCGACGGGTGGCACAGGCGTCTCGCCTGTGTTGCGTCTTTCATCCTGAACTAATGCCGACCCGCCCAACGACGCACCCGCCAACAGCGGCGCGAAGCGCTCGCGCACCTCGCCAGACAAACATTCCGCCAGCGTCCTGCACTCCAGCCCCGCATGGGCCGCAAACACCCTGCGAATTTCCTCATCGCTCCCGCTGCCGATCGGCACACCGAAGCGTGGCTGCATCTCCTCCGGCAACCGCTCGGACAAATAGTGCATGCACATCACCGCTTCACGCGCAATCTCCGACGCACAGATCGCGCCCGGCGTGATCGACCCATCCGATTGCCCGCCCACGCCCTCCCCCGCGACCTCGCCTGTGAGGTCACATGACGATGGGGCCGGCGACCACGAACGATCCCACCGATGATGCACCAGCCGCACGAGGCACGGCACGCCGGCCTGCACAGCAATCAGCACGCTCCTCGCTTCCCCCAGCACGATCAGCATGTGAGGCTGACGCAGCGGCGACTCCGGGTCCGAACTGATCAGACTTCGCACGATCGACCCGGCTTCATCTTCCACCGCCAGCGGAGAGAGGCCCGCCTCGCGTAGCGCCTGAACGCAGGGCGAGAGACACTGGAACGAAGCGGCAACGGCGAAAACATCACGTCCGTTGCCGCGCCGCCCGGTTGCAGGGTCCATGTCATAGAAGGAGCACGAAAACTCGCCGCGCGACCACTGCAGATCCCCGGCGAGCTGAAAGGCGAGCGCGGAGCCGAGCTCCCCATCAGGAACGCGGCCCAGCCGCACATGCCTGTAACAGACCGACTCCGCGGGCAGATTCGTGACGACCGCCGTCCCAGCAAACGCCGCCCCGGCGAGGGCTTGCTTCATGGCAGCGATCGCGGCGCTCTTGTCCGCGTTCGCCGGGAGCGGCGCGCTTCCGAACACGTGCTCGATCCGGCCGTGCCGGCGCTGCCATTGCGCCATGCGCACGGCGCCGTCTCGCACCTGACAGCCAATTGGTCCATGATGGAACGTCGCGCTCGTCCGCATCTCACGTCAACCGTCTGGAGCTTGCGGTCAAGAGCCGTGTACCGACGTGCGGCCACATCTTTCTCCGACCTCTACGTGAAATCGGCGAACGTGCGCATGCACTTATGTTCGATGCAACCCGGCGTCGTCGCTCGCTCTGTCATCATTTGCGGCGACAGAGCGCGTCGGCGATGCGTCGGCGATTGCGGAACTTTTTCCAGAAATGCGACGGCGCATCTTTCCAACATTGTGTGCTTTATCACAATGCACGCCGCATGAGCCCTGCGTGCCATCAAGGGCCTTCGCCAGCTTTCCGAATGCTGCCAACTCTGTCGATGCGCCGCAATTGGGGAAATTTTCGAGCGTGTGAAGGAGATGCTTTATTCGATACCTTTTGTCACAGCGCGTGATGTCATGTTCGCTGACTTCACAGCCACCAACGACACGGCGCCGCATCTTGGGGGAACGTCATGAGCCCGGACGATGGCATGCTCCACGGCGAGCAACCGCAACGTAATGGATCGCCGGCTTCGCTCAAGCTCACGGAGCATCTCTTTTTACACCCGCAGCAATTTGCGCTGCTCTGCCGCAGGCTGCAGCTTTCGGTGCGGGAATCGGAAATCCTGGCGGGCATTCTGCTTGACCTGAAAGATCAGGCGATTGCGTGCGAACTCGGCATTTCCATTCATACCGTGCGCACGCATCTCGTGCGCCTCTTTCGCAAGTTGAATGTGAAAACGCGGGCCGGTTTGCTTGCCCGCACGTTTCAGACGTATTACAGCATGACGAATGGCGACGCGCCGGCCGACCGGAAGTCGGCGTGATGATGCCGGCTATGCCGCGGCGCTTTGCGCCGGCGTCGTCAGCGCATCGTGCAACCTTTGAAGACTGACGGGAAGCTCCGCAGCGATCACGCGCCGGCTGCGCAGCAGTTCGTCGCGAAGTTCCACAGGTCGATCCATCAGCAGCACAAGCGGCAGCGGCTTGCCGCTCATCTCATCGTGGGCCGCGCACGCTTGCAGGGCGTTCGTCACGTCGTCCTGCGCGAGCACGCTGGCCACCAGCGCCACCTGGCCGCGTGCCGTTCCGTTGGCGGCCAGCGCCGCTGCGGTATTGACGTCTTCTCCGGTCGCAACGGCTTGCCAGGCGACATTCGGACCAATGCGTCCAGCGGGCTCGGGGCGAGTTCGGTCCGCAGGCCGGCGCAGCGCGGTCTCGAGCCCGCGCACCTGCGAAAGCGCTGCGCTCTTCACCGACGCCAGCGCATCCGGCGACAGGCCCGCAGCCGCGGCGAGTTCGCTGATTTCTTCAACCATCTCGTTGCCGCTCACGCCGATGCACCAGCAGTGACACAGCCGATCAGCGAGCGCGAGCACGACGGCGCTGATGCGATTCGGCATGGGGAGCGCAAGGAGCTCGCTCGCCGGGAGGTGATGGACCGCGATCGGCGCGATCATGGGCGCCGGCAGGTTCCATTCCTTGCCGAGCGCACGAATGAGCTGCGCATGGGTGACGCCGAGCAGTTGCGTTTCCACTTCATGCACGGGCAGCGCCAGCTTCGCCGCGGCGGCCAGCACCTGCGCGTACACCGCCGGCATCTGGGTGGCGAGCACAGCCCGGCCGACATCGTGCAGCAGGCCGCAGACGAAATGCTCTTCCGGATTCTCAAGCCCCGCGGTTCGCGCCAGCGTGGTGGCGATCGCGCCGCACGCAAGGGAATGTTTCCAGAAGCCGGTGATCGGCACGTTGGGCCCGATCATGCCGTCGGAGAAGCAGTCCATCAGGCGAATCGCCATGGCGAGATCAACGACGCCGCGCACACCGAGCCGCACGACGGCTTCGGTGAGATCCGTGGTGGCGCTTCGCCGGGCGTAGACGGAGGAATTGGCGGCTCGCAGCACCTGTGCCGTGAGACCGGGATCCTTCTGCAACTGCTTGGCGATGGTGGCGGCGGTGGCGTGCGGTGATTCCGCGGCGTGCATCACTTCGACGATCGATGCGGAAAGCGCCGCAGGCGCCGCCTCGGCCACCTGGCGCAGCGCTTCCGCCTCATCGCACAGCGGGACCATTTCGCGCAGCTGCTGCCGCGCTTCCGTGAGGAGAAGATATTCGCAGCGTGACGCCGGGGCCCCTGAATCGGCGTTCGATGGATCGCGCTCCGTCGCCGCGGGCGCACCGGCATCGTCTGACGGTAAAGCGGTTGCGTTCGCGGTCGAGACATCTTTTTCCGCGTCACGTTTTGCCGCCGCATGAACGCGCTGCGCTTCCGCCACCGATCGCTCCGCCGCGGCGCTTTGCAGCACCTGCTCGATTTTGCCTTTGAGCGTGGCGAGGTTTTCTCGCGACTTGAGCACGTAATGCCGGATGCCGCGCGAGGCGGCCATCGTGACATCGCGCCGCTGATGATGTGCCGTGAGCACCATCACCGGACATTCGACGCCATCGCCTTTGCGCCGCCGCGCATCGAGGAACGCAAAGCCGTCTTTGACGGGCATGTGCAAATCGAGCAGGATCAGCGCCGGCTGGTACATGTCAAGGAGTCGCAGCGCCTCGTCGCCGTTGGCGGCGCTCAAGGTTTGAAATCCCATGGTGCGCAGCCGAATCGCGAGGCTCTCGCGAAACGGCGCGGAATCTTCGACGACGAGCACGAGCGGATTCGCCGGCGCTGGGCGAATCGGTGTGCCGTTCCCGCTGCTGGGCAACGTTGCTGATGTCGCTTCGTTCTGCATGGGCGGCGCATCGGCCGCGACGAGCGAAATCTTTGCGCGTGACGCCAGCCGTGACGAAGAGCGTCCGATAGATCGTCCGCGCCGCCGGCGGGCGCTTGGCGTGTCGCTTCAATTTGCGACGGCGAGCGACGCACGCCGCCCTTTCCATCACGCTTCGGCAAGCCCTTCGCGAATGGCGAGGCGCACGAGATCCGCGCGCGTGTGGAGTTGCAGCTTCTTCATCAGCCGGTCCTGGTGCCGATCAATCGTCTTGGCGCTGCGCGCAAGCTCGTGCGCGATCTCCAGCCGCGACAACCCCTTGCCGATCAGCCGCAGGACATCGAGTTCGCGCGGCGTGAGGGAATCCAGCACGGTCGCCGGTCCCGTTCGCCGGCGACGTCGTTCCACGTTTCGCTCCTCAAGCGCGCCGCCCGCCACCGGTTGGCATTCATCGCGAACATGCGAGCCCATCACGAACGTTCCGTCGGCGCTGCGGGCCACTTCCTTGATGCCGGCGGCGATGACGTCAAGCGAATCGCTTTTGGCGAAGTATCCCGAAGCGCCGCATTTGTACGCCGCCGCGAGATAGCCCGATCGCACGTGCGCGCTCAAGAACAGGAACCGTGCATCGGGCTGCATGCGTCGAAGACGGTGCGCCGCCTCGAACACATCCGCGCCGGGCATTTCGATGTCAAGCAGCGCGACATCCGGTTGCAGGCGATGGAACTCTTCGCACAGCCGATCCGCCGATTGCAGCGAACCCACGCACACAATGCCGTGATCCACCGCAAAATGGGCCTTCAACCCTTCGACAAGCACCACATGATCGTCAACACACAACACGCGCACCGCATTGGGTGGAATGTTGGGCGGGGCAAGCGATGCGGAACGGACAGCCGCTTTGGCCATCAGAAAATTCCTCCGGAAATGGACGCGATCGTTTGCCCTAACACGGTCCGCAATTCACGAACGTCATCAGGTCGCTGCACGGTGACCGGCCCAAGCGCCTCCCACGCGCGGCGCTGCGGAGGTTTCGGCAGACCGAAGAGGACGAGTGATCGTCGCGCGCCGTCGTGCCACTGCTTCGCAATGTCCAGGTAGTTGATTTTTGGTTCGAGCACCCAGATGTCCGCGGAGCCGGGATGCGTGCCGGCTTCCGCACGCGCGCCGGTCGCCGAGATGAGCCCCATGGTGAGCGCTGCCGCGCGGCGATCGGCGAGCGTCACCACCGCGCACGTGTTGCTGACGCGCTCCAGCGCTTGCGGCGCGATTGGCAACATCACGCGAACAACGGTCCCTTTGCCCGGCGCCGATTCGACCGCCACCTCGGCGCCCGCTTGCTCCACAATTCGGCGGACGAGCGCCAAACCAAGCCCGGTGCCGAGTCCGCGCGGCTTCGTCGTGAAGAACATGTCGAACGCGCGGCTGCGCGTCGCCTCGTCCATCCCCCGGCCGTTGTCCGACACGCACAGTTGAATCTCGCGGCCAGGCTCGCTGAACATCGCCGAGATACGCACCCAGCCCTGTCGGCGTTTGCGTCCGGGGGGAATCGATTCGCCAGCGTTCACGATCAGGTTGAGCGCGATCTGCGTCAGCGCATGCCGACTCAGCGCCACGGCGGGCAGGGACCGGTCGATCGACGCCGTGACGCACACGTGCTCCGGCACGGCTCGGGAAAGCAGCGGGCCGGTTTCCTGCCACCAGTCGTGCAGGTTGGTGGAGCCGGTGGCGGCGGGCGAGCCGGAGGGGTCGAGGGCGAGGTAATGCAGGCCGTCCGCCAGTTGCTGGAGGTACTGCACGCCGCGGAGGATGCGTTCGATGTGCGTGTCGGCTTCGCTGTGCTGCTCGTGGTGGAGGGCGGCGAGAGCGTTCAGGTGAGCGCGGATGGGGAGCAGGACGTTGTTCATGTCGTGGCCGAGGCCGACCGCAAGGGTGCCGATGGACGCGAGGCGGTCGGACTCCCACAGGCGGGCGTCGGCGGCGTCATCGTCCGAAGCGGGCGGCTTGTGTTGCGTCGGCGGGATGACTGCAGGCGGCGCGACAGCCTTGCCGCGCGAAGGCGGCTGATCCGCACGAGGCCGGTTCGGTGGGGTCGAACGCAGCGCGTCGGGGCGTTGGTGCCGACGTGAACCTGGCTCGGACACGTAGGAAATATCGCTCTAACTTCATCGATATGTTGAACTTGCGTTGCGGGAGGCGAGCAATTTGGGGAAGTTTCCGCATGGCCCCGGTGTGATGTTTTGGCGAGGTGGATGGGCAAAATCGCCGGTGGGCTGGCAAAATCCCAAGATTAATCAGCAAGTTTGGAAACACTTGTAGACGATTTGTGATGAACATAGGTCAGTGCTCGCCGTGATCGCGAGCCGACCTCAACGGGCCCGGTCCATGAATGACTCGGCCACCGAGATTGCCCGTGCAGGACCGTCAGAAGACGACGTTGCTCATCGCCGGCATACGCGTGAACAGATGCTGGCAGCAACTCGTGGAAAGCCTGGAAGCTGTGCCCGGAACGCGCTGCGTGCACGTCAGTTCGCTGCGCGGCCTTGCCGTGATCGAACATACCTTTGCCTGCTCGCCCCAGGATCTTCTTCGCGCGGCCCAGCGATTGGCGTTGCGCGCTGAAATTTTTGAGTCAGTCGGCATACGGCGCTACGGCGCGATGGCGCATAGCGCCCCATAAGGGCCTCGATGTCCGCCGATCCCTTTTCCATCCTGGCCCGGGACATCATGGTTGCGGAACCCATTTGCGTGCCGCGCTCCGCGAGCCTCGCGCATGTGGTGCGGCTGTTTCGTGAGAACGATATCGGCGGGGCGCCGGTGATCGATCGGAGCGGCAGCGTGGTTGGCATAATCACGACGGTGACGGTGATGCGCCGCTTTCTTGAGCGCTCGCCGCGCTTTCCGATCGAAGCGCTGCTTCGCGCGGTGAATGAGCCGGAGTCGCAAAGTGACGATCCGCATGGACGCCACGTGAACTTCGTGGAAGATCTGATGGAAGAGGCGATCACGCTGCCGCCCGACGCTACCGCGCTCGATGTGATGCGCGCGATGACGCTCGGCCGGCAACGACGTGTCGTGGTGGTCGACCACAACCGCGTTCCGCTCGGCATGATCACCGCGCTGCGCCTGCTGAAAGCACTCGAGCAAGCGGCTGCTTCATGATGCAAAGATGAATGATTCTTCACGGGTCAGCAGTATCGCTCTCACTATGATGAAGAGCGAATGGCTGATGATGTGGTGAAAGTTGCTGACACGCCAGCCGGCGCGGGCGGTGACGCCTTGCTGACTGTGCGCGAGGACGCGTTCCGGGGCATCGTGTTTTACGGTTCGCGCTCGGCGGTCGTCCCGCCGTTGCCTGCCGTGCGCGTCAATCGACGCTTGGCGGCGCGTGCGGCCGATGGTTCGCTTTCGCCGGATGTCACTGCGTTCTTCGAGCGATTGTGCGCGATGCATGGCCTGCGCGCTTCGCATTACCGCGCGAGCATTTTGCAGCGACGTCTTTCCGCTTGTCTGCGCGCCCTTCGCGCCAGCACGGCTGTTGACGGAGCGCACGCAATTGAACGGAGCGAGGCGGACGCCGATCGCGCGCTCGGCGCGCTCATGATCGGCGTGACGGGGTTCTTCCGTGACTCGCACGTCTTTGACGCCCTCCGCCAGAATCTTACTTCGCTCCGCGCACGCGCCGGCCGGCTCCGCGCCATGAGCGTGGCGTGCTCCGATGGTTCCGAGCTGTACTCGCTGGCGATGCTGCTGGCGGAAGAAGACATGCTGGGTGGCGCGAAGCTGACGGGCATGGACTGCAGGCGAGGCGCGATTGACGCGGCTCGCGCCGGCATGTTCAGCGCCGCGAGCGCGCAGACGATTCCTGCCCCGCTTCGCGCCCGTTATTTCACGACCGTCGCTGCGCCCCCGCTGCGCGCGATTCGCCAAAGCGAGCCGATGCTGCGGGTGCGCGATGACGTGCGATCCGCGTGTCGCTGGATCGTGGCGGACGTGTTCACCGCGCCATATGACGAGGTGCCTCAACAGGACATCATCATGTGCCGCAACCTTGCGATTTATCTCGCTGCTGATGCCGCGGCGACGCTCTGGACCACGCTGGCGTCGCGGCTCCGACCCGGCGGCCTGCTCGTCGTGGGCAAAGCCGAGCGCCCGTGCAACGTCGGCCGCGCCCTTGAGCGTGTTGCACCTTGCCTGTTTCGACGGAGAACTGATTCGTGACGCCATCCGCTGCCGGCAGCAAACCTGCCTCCACTTCGGCCATCGCCACGTCCACGCGGACCATGCATTCGGCGTGGTGGTGGTATCTCGTCTGCGCCGCCCTCGTGCTCGGCATGGGTTATCTGCGCTTCGTCGTTTACAACGAAGAGTTCATCCCGCTGACCTACGCGCTCCCGCTCCTTGTCTGCCTGTGGAACCGAAGCGTGCGCCTGCTCTGGGGCATGACCGCACTGTTTTTCGCCATGGTCGCGGCGAAGTTCGTTCTCGCCATGCCCGACGCCGCGTTTTCATACAAAGGCCCGTGGGTGTACGGGATCATGCAGTTGGCGAACATCGGGATCGCCGCCGCAGTCATTCATTCCGTGATCCGTTTGACGGGCACGCTGGAGCACACCGTCACCCAACTCGAACGCACGAACGCGGAACTGGAAGCCAGCAACGAGGAACTCGCCGCGCGCGAAGAGGAAATCTCGCGGCAAAATGAAGAACTGCAGATGCAGGCGGAGGAACTCGAGCAGCAGACGGAAGAGCTCAACGCGCAGACCGAAGAACTCCAGACCGTCAACGAACAGCTCGCGGCGAGGGAGCGCAGCTTGAGCGATCTGCTCGAAACCTCCACCACCAGCGCCGGCGAAACGGAAACGCTCGCCCGGATCGGCGAGACCGTGGAGCGGCTGCTCGGCCATCGCGCCGTCGCCGCCGCCGTGCTCGAACCGCAGGGCGCGGATATGCGCGTTCGGCCGCTCTTCGGCATGAATGATGAAACGCAGCGGATTCGCCGCACTCGAACGTTCGCCGACCTCATCATGCAGAGCGATCGCGCCGGCTTCCTTCCCGATACGCGCGATCGCGCTGACCTCGAACCGCCGCGCCTTCGCAGCGGCGAGCGACCGCGTTCGGTCGCAGCGGCGCCGATGCGCGTGGAAGACCACATCAGTGCCGTCCTGGAGGTCTACAGCGACGAGCCTTCCGACTGGTCCGAACACGAGCTGCGCGTCACGCAGTGGCTCGCCGATCAGTGCGGCCGCATGTGGACCACGGCTCGCCTGCGCGAAGAACTCGATGTCCAGCGGCGATTGCTCGCGACGGTGACGGGCGCTTCGTCGGTCGCCCTTTTCCTGCTCGACGAGTCGGGCACGTGCACGTATCTCAATCCCGCCGCCCAGCATCTCACCGGCTACGCATTGAAGGATTTGCAGAACGCGCCGCTGCACGCCGTGATCCGCGCTCCGGACGCATCCGGCGCCCGCCTCCCCTTCGGCCTTGGCGCCGTCGGCGCCAGCGATCCCACCGCGCTCGACGCGATCATCCGCAAGGACGGCGAGCGCGTGCCCGTGCAGATCAACGCCACGCCGATCGATCGCAACGGCGAGCCGGCCGGGTGCGTCGTCGAAGTGCGCGACGCCACCGCGCAATTTCGCCACGAGCAGGAACGCGAACAACTGCTGGCGTCCGAGCGCGCCGCCCGCGCGGATGCGGAACGCGCCAATCGCGCCAAGGACGAATTCGTCGCCACACTGTCCCACGAACTGCGTACGCCGCTCACCGCCGTGCTCGGCTGGGCGTCGCTGCTTCGCAAGAACGACTGCTCGAATATCGAAGAAACGCGGCGCGGCGTGGAAGTCATCGAGCGCAACGCGCGCAGCCAGAGCCAGCTCATTTCCGACCTGCTCGACATCAGCCGCATCACCGCAGGCAAGATTCGCCTCGATGTGCAGACCGTCGATCTGCCGCTGATCATCGAGAGCGCGCTTGATTCCGTGCGTCTTGCCGCAGAAGCGAAGGGCGTGCGGTTGGAACGCTTGATTGAAACGATCGATCGCGCCGTCACCGGCGATCCCAACCGCCTGCAACAGGTGATCTGGAACCTGCTCACGAACGCCATCCGCCACACGCCGCGTGACGGCCGCGTGCAGGTGATCGTGTCGCGCGTCGCCTCCTACGTGCAGATCACCGTGAGCGACACCGGCGAAGGCATTGATCCTGACCTGCTGCCCAGTCTCTTTGAGCGTTTTCGGCAGGAAGGCGCCACGGCCAAGCGGCACGGCGGGCTCGGCCTCGGGCTTGCGATTGCGAAGCATCTTGTGGAACTGCACGGCGGATCGATCCACGCTCGCAGCGATGGCAAGGGCAAAGGCGCATCGTTCTCCGTGCTGCTTCCCGTTCGCGCCGCCGAGGTGCACGCCGCGGCCGAGGGTCCGCACCCGCGCACGCCAACGGCAGGCGAAAAGAGCCCTGAAACGCCCAAGCTGGGCGAAATCTCCGTGCTCGTCGTGGAAGACGAGGAGGACGCACGCCATCTGATCAGCCACATCCTTCGCGATCACGGCGCCGTGGTGAAGGCCTGCGCCTCCGGCGATGAAGCGCTGCAGGCGCTCGCCGCGAGCCAGCCCGATCTCATCGTGAGCGACCTCGGCATGCCGGGCATGGATGGGTACACGTTCATGCGTGAAGTGCGCAAGCGATGGCCGAACTCGTCTCGCACCATGCCCGCCATCGCGCTCACGGCGTTCGCGCGCTCGGAAGATCGCACGCGGGCGCTGCTCGCCGGCTTCCAGTCGCACATCGCCAAACCCGTCGAAGCGGCGGAACTGCTCGCCACCATCTACTCGCTTTCGCAGCGCATGGAGGCGGGTAAGGCGCAGCAGGAAGAACTCAACAAGAATTGATCCGTGCGGCGCTGGCGCTGCGATCATTCAACCAACCAGCACAGCGCCGCGCGATGTGGACGACACGCGCTCGTCCGGCGTCAGGATGCCTTGCAGGTTGAGCGGATCGGCCGGCGAAACGGACACTGGCGCGCGACCGCCGCTTCGCCGCAGCTTTCGCAGCATCTCCACGGCTTCCGGCAGCGCGAACTGCTCGCCTGCGAAGCCGCTGACGAAACGCCCGCCGCGCACCTCGCCGCGAAGCTCCATGCGCCGGTACACGCGGAACAGCGCCGCCCAGTTGACGGGCAACTTCTCGCGCATGATCACCCGGCGGAACACCACGCCCGTGCGCTGCAGCAATTGCTTCGCCACGAACTCCGCTGCCGCGTCATCCACCGGCTGGCTCGTCACCTCCGTGCGGAACTGGCTCCAGCGGCCCACGGAATGCACGCGCCGTCGTCGCTTCGAAGGCGGGAGGATCATCTGCCGCAGCGCCGCGAAGGAATCGCACGTCACCAGGCCGTGCGCGATCAAATCCGCAAGTCCCATTTCCACATGCGCCGGCACCAGCTCCGCGCATCGCTGCAAATCCTGCGGGAACATCGCGCCGCGACCGCGAAACGCGGCAAGCAAATCGGCAGCCGGCCCCGTCACCGCCTCCACATGCGGCGACTCCGCGAAGCCAAGCCACGTTTCGAGATGCTCACGCGGCACGAACGCCAGCGGCGTCACGCGCACCGGCGTGCGCGCTCCGCCCCACAACCGTCCCCACGCAAACTCGCCGGAAAGCGTGAGTTCATCGAGCCACTCGCGGCGATAATCGCGCACGCGCAGCGGAAGCATGCTGCTTTCCCACGCCCACGCCGGCGCTTCAAAGCCCGCAAGCTGACGCAACACTGTCGCCACGCCGCGCGGCCCTTCCAACCGGTGCTCCTCATCCACGTGCTGCCAGCATGCGAGGAATTGCAAGTACTGGGCGGCGGTGACGGGCTCGATTTCTCGCCGCAGCGTGTCGAGCGTGTAGCGATGAATGCGCGCGAGCAATCGCCGTTCGCACCACATGCTTTGCCCGCCAATGCGCGTGCGCAGGATCGCGCCTTCGTGTTCGAGCGCCATGAGCAGTTGCGTCGTCTCGGCGCCGATCACAATGCGCGAGTCGTCTTCCGCCACAGGCCCCAGCGCTTCGAGGCGACCGAGCAGAATCTTCTTCTCGTCCGTCAGACCGTCCACGGCGAACCAGCGACCGCCATCCCGCCGCACACGCCCCTGCCCCGCGAGCTGCGTCATCCACGCGAGCCACGGAGCCGCTTCCTCGTCGGTGACGAATCCCATCCACAGCAGCGCTTCGTGGACTTCCTCGGCGCTTTCGGGTTGCGGCCAGGCTTCCTGCTGCACGCGCTCAACCGCCGCGGGATCAAGCGCGCCGATGCCATCGAGCGAGCGATCATCCAGCGTGCGACGCGACAACACCGCCTGCGTGCGGCGTTCCTCAAGCGGCGCATCATCAAGGAACGTGTACGGCTGCGAGGACAGAATGCCACGCGCGAACGCCGACGGCTCCGGCGTATCGACCGCCACCCGTTCAATCTCGCCCGCGCGCAACCGCTTCAGCACCGCGATCAGGCCGTCCACGTCCGTCGCTTCGTGCAGGCAATCGTGAATGGTCTGAAACACCAGCGGATGGTCGATCGGAATCGGCAAATCGCCGGCCGGCATGTTTTCCGGACACGCCACCGCAGCGGGGAACGTCAGCGCGAGCAAGTCGCCTGCACGCATGCGCATCACCTGCGGCGGAACGGGCTTGCCCTGCTGGAACTTCTCCAGCACCAGCGAGCGCGTGGCGTTCCACTTCCAGCGCGATTCGAACATCGGCTGGTCAAGCACGGCTTGCGTCAGGATCTCTTCCACGCTGTCAGGATGCAGATAATTGAACACATCCGCGAGCGGGAAGCTGTGCTGCAGGCCAAGCGAAATGACGAGCGCTTCCTCATTCGCCGCCGCTTGCAACTCGAAGCCAAACCCGCGGCAGAATCGCTTGCGCAGCGCAAGCCCCCACGCGCGATTGATGCGCCCGCCGTAGGGCGTGTGCAGCACCATCTGCATGCCGCCGCTTTCGTCGAAGAAGCGTTCGAGGATCAAACGATCCTGCGTCGGCACGGTTCCGAGCACGCGCTTGCCGTCTTTGATGAAATCCGCGATCTGCGTGGCGGCCTCCGGCGACAAGCCGATCTCGCGCTGCAGCACCTGCGGGTCTTCCGCCACTTCGCGCAGCACGCCGATTTCGCGCGACAGCTCCGGCGTGCGTGATGGCCCTTCGCCAAGCCAGAACGGCACGCTTGGCAGCTCGCCCCGGGCATCGGCGACGCGCATGATGCCGCGCTCCACCTTCAGCACGCGCCATGACGTGTTGCCAAGCTGAAAGACGTCGCCGACGTTGGACTCGATCGCAAAGTCTTCGTTGACCGTGCCGATGAACGTGCCGTCCGGTTCCTGCAGCACCTGGAAGTCCGCGACATCGGGAATCGCGCCGCCGCTGGTGACCGCCGTGATGCGGGCGCGCTTGCGAGCCATCAGCCGCTTGCCGACGCCGTCGCGATGGAGCAAGCCATGCCGGCCGTTCGTGTGCATGGCGACCACGGCATCGAACTGCTCGCGCGCAAGATGGCGATACGGCCACGCTCGCTTCATCCGCGCAAAAAGCTTGTCTTCAAAGACGCCTTCCTCCCCCGCTTCCACGCATGACGCCACGATCTGCTGCGAGAGAATGTCGAGCGGCGCAAGCGGTTGCGGCGTCACATCAAGCTCGCCGCGTGCCACGGCTCGCAGAAGCGCGGCGCTTTCCACCAGTTCATCGATCGTGAGCGGGAACAGCCGTCCTTTCGGCGTGCGACGCACCGCGTGACCGGAACGTCCGACGCGCTGCAGGAACGTGGCGATCGAGCGCGTGCCGCCGACCTGGATGACGAGATCCACGTCACCGATGTCGATGCCCAGTTCGAGCGAGGCTGTCGCCACAAGCGCGCGAAGGCTGCCGGCTTTGAGTCGCTGTTCTGCATCCAGCCGCCGCTCGCGCGACAGGCTGCTGTGGTGGCACGTCACCTGGTCCTCGCCGAGCACATCGGTGAGCCGGGCCGCGATGCGTTCAGCCATCTTGCGCGTGTTGACGAAGACAAGCGTGGTGCGATGCTCACGAATCAGCGACGCGATCGATTCATAAATCTCATCCCATTGTTCGTGCGAGCATACGTGCTCCAGCGGCGAAGGCGGGACTTCGATCGCCACGTCCATTTCGCGGCGGTGCCCAACGTCCACCAGCGCGCACTCGCGATCAACCCCGGCGAGAAATCGCGCCACATCTTCCAGCGGCTTCTGCGTGGCGGAGAGCCCGACGCGCTGTACGCCGCCCGGCCTGTTGCACAGCGCATCCAATCGTTCGAGCGTGAGCGCGAGATGCGAGCCGCGTTTATCGCGCGCCAGCGCGTGAATTTCATCCACGATCACCGTGCGCACCGTTGTGAGCATGGCCCGCCCGCCGGCGCTCGTGAGCAGGATGTAGAGCGACTCCGGCGTGGTGACGAGAATGTGCGGCGGCCGTCGCACCATTGCGGCCCGGTCGCGCGGCAACGTGTCACCCGTGCGAACCTGCACGCGCACTTCGGGCAGCGACGAATTCATCGCCTCGATCTCGCGCAGCGGCGCATCGAGATTCTTCTGCACGTCGTTGCTCAAGGCCTTGAGCGGCGAGACGTACAGCACGCGCGTTTCATTCGGCAGCGGCTCTTCCGGCGCGAGCAGGTCGTTGATCGCCCAGAGGAACGCGGTGAGCGTTTTGCCGGTGCCGGTGGGCGCAGCGATCAGCGTGTGCCGGCCCGCGCGGATAAGCGGCCAGCCCTGCTTTTGCGGCTCCGTCGGCTCGCCGAACCGGCTGCGAAACCACTGCTGAATTGTGGGGTGAAAGCCCGAAAGCGCCATTGATCATCATAGGCGCGGGAGCGTCAGATTTCGGCGCCTTTGCCCGCGCAGGCACACCAGCCGCGAATTCGCGATACTGCCCGCCGCATGACGGAGAACGCCGACATCCTCCTGCAAAAACTCGAAGCGATTGCGGCCCGCTCCCGCGAGCTCGGCGAGCAACTTGCGGACCCTTCAATTGCGGCCGATCACCGCAAGGCGACGTCGATCGCGCGGGAGCAGGCGGCGCTGCGGCCGACCGTGGAGGCGTTTGAAGCGCTCCAGCGCGCCGAAGCCCAGAAACGCGATTTGCAAAAGATTATTGCGGAAGGCGCCGACGCGGAACTCGTCGCGCTTGCCAAGGAAGAACTCACGGCCGCCGAGGAACAAGCCGCTTCGCTCCGTGCTTCGGCACAGAAGCTGCTCCTCTCGGCGGACGACCGCAAGGTGTCTTCGATCATTCTGGAAGTACGAGCCGGCGTGGGCGGCGATGAAGCGGCGCTGTGGGCCGGCGATCTCGTGGCGATGTACACGCGCTACGCCAACCTTCGCGGCTGGCGCGTGGAAGAAATGCAATCAAGCCCGGGCGAGCACGGCGGGTTCAAGCAAGCCATCCTTGCGATCCACGGCGAAAACGTGTGGTCCGAACTCGGCTACGAAGGCGGCACGCACCAGGTGAAGCGCGTGCCGGCCACGGAAGCGCAGGGCCGCGTGCACACCTCCACCGCCACCGTCGCGGTGATGAGCGAGCCGGAGGAACTCGAGCTTGATCTCGACCCCGCGGACGTGAAGGAGATGATCACCACCGCGCAGGGTCCGGGCGGGCAGAATGTGAACAAGGTCGCCACCGCCGTACACCTCATCCACCTGCCGACCGGCATCGAAGTCCGCATGCAGGAAACCAAGAGCCAGGCCCAGAACCGCGAGAAGGCGTGGAAGCTGCTGCGCGCTCGGCTGTTCGAACGCCAGCGGGCCGAGCAGGACGCCAAGCGCCAGGGCGAACGCCGCAGCATGATCGGTTCGGGCAGCCGCGCCGAGAAAATCCGCACGTACCGCGCCAAGGAAAACAACGTCGTCGATCACCGGCTCGGCAGCGGCCAGAGCTTCCGCCTCGATGAGGTCATGGCAGGAAAGCTCGGCCCGCTTGTTGAGGCGCTAAGCGCGCACGACATGGCGCAGCGACTCGCGGCGATGTAACCACCTGCCGCCGCTTCGCCCGCGCTGTCAGCGCATCATTTCGCCGGTTGTCAGTTCGTCTGCGTCAGCGTCGTGCACTGCGTCATGTTGGCGTCGTTGAACACCTGCAGCGTCGCCGCATCGTTTTCCTGCGGCGGCACGAGCACGCAAAAGGCGCCGTTGTCCGTGTTGTACCACGCGTTATTGGCGCCGGGCGTCGTGAGATCGAAGGTCTTCACGGCCGGATAAATGTTGTTCGCGCCACCCGCCACAACGCTCACCACCAGCGGCTGGTTGGTCCACGTGTGCAACGGCAGCGTGCTGTTGCGGAACCAGTCCGTGTCGAGCCCCGCGGGGTAGCCGCTTGCGGCCAGCGCCGTGTCGCGCTTGGCGTGGTGGTACGCCACCAGTTCGCGAATGTGGCGAACGCCGGCGGCCATCACGCGCGTCCGGCTCAAGTCGTCGCTTTCCTGGAACTTGGGAATGACGATGGCTGCAAGAATGCCAAGGATCGCCACCACGATGAGCAGTTCGATCAGCGTGAAGGCGCGGCGGCCCCGGGGCGCTTCGCAGCATCCCTGGCGTCGTGCGCGGCCTGTACGGCAACCCGGCATAGTCCTGTCGATCGGCCGAAGCGGGGTGAAAGTTCGGCGGAGAGATGAAAGAACTTTGAACCGAAGAAAAGCCGTAGTTGATATGTCTGCGCGGCCGATAACAGATTTCATTATGGCAACGCCACATCTTCCCGACGATTTGGGCTTTGATCTTGACCAATCCGTCATTCTGGTGGTCGGCGCGCATCCCCATGCAGAGCTCTTCGATCGCGCCGCCGCCGCGCGACTGCAACAGCGCCTGGAGAACTGGCAAGCCGCGCACGACGACATGATCGAGCCCATGCACGTCGTGCTGTGCACAGATCTCTGGTATCTCAACGACGCGGACATGATGGGCCGGCCGACGATCGCCGTGGGCCGACCGGGGATCAACGCCGCGTCCGCCTACCTCGCCAACCGGCTGCCCGCATCGTTCGCCGTGGCGGACTTCGTGCACATGCATTTCGATCCCGAGTTCGTCGAGCCGTCGGCGTGCATCTGGGGGCGGCACGAAAACGCCACCGTCAACGCCTGCGATCTCTTTGCCGATCGCTACCTCGCCGCATTCATGCAAAGCGTGCATCTGCTTCCGGCAACGGACGATTGACGCCCGCATCGGACCACCCACCGCCACCGTCTGAAAACCGAATACGGCCCACAACCGCCTCTGCCGATCTCGCGTATAGTGTGACCGGACACCGTGAGCGTGACGGGGCGAATTTTCGCCGTCTGTCCGGCGGCGCCATGCCTTCGTGGCGTGCGCAACCGGCGGAAACCATCCCAGGGACCGCGCTCATGAACCTTCGCCGTCTTCCAACTTCGACCCTTGCACCACGTTTCGCCGCCACGCGATCGCGCGCTGCCTTTACCATCACCGAGCTTCTGGTGGTGATCGGCATCATCGTCGTGCTTGTGGGCATCCTCCTGCCGGCGCTGGCGGGCGTGCGCGAGAAATCGCTCGTCACCAGCACCACGGCGACCATGCAGGAGTTCTCCAAAGCGTGCGACATCTACTACGGCGATCACAGCGTCTACCCCGGCGTGTTGCCGGATGACGTCGTGGCACGCATGACCGCACCGCGCCGTATCAGCGGCACGGAAAACGCGCTGCTCGCGCTGATGGGCGGCTACCGCGTCAAGACTCCATTCACCATCGACAACAGCGCCGAAGATGTCGAATACGACAATTTCGTCGCCGCCGGTGCGGTCGAAGTGTTCAGCGAGCCGAACGGCTGGTCGCTGGCGGTGAATGTCGGCGACATGGGCCAGGGCCCGCTCGTCAACATGAAGCCGTATTCGCCCTACTTCAGCCCGAGCGGAAACGAAGTTCGTCGCGCCATGGGCCAGGACTCGACGACGAACACGGACGATCCGACGACGGACGAGTTCAACATTCCCGACCTCGTGGACCGCTGGGGCCAGCCGATTCTGTACTTCCGCGCGTCGCGCAGCACCGGGCCGATCGCGCGCGATGCGGCGAACGTCGCCGTGCTGCCGCAGTTCATCACGGCGACCGCCGATCCATATGTCGATTCGATCTACCTCGGCGAAGGGCGCGAGAACCAGGCGAAGAGCCTGTTCAGATCCGCTCCCGATCCGGACGCCACATTCGCGCAGATCATCCGCTCGCCGGCGCAGGGCCCGCCCGACAAGCCGCTCTACTCCACGCCCCGCGGCAGGTACGTGCTGATCTCCGCCGGTCCCGACGGCATCTACTTCTCGCAAGAAGACGGCCCTGGCACCAAGACCGCCCCCGTCACCAACATCGTCACAGGTCAGTATGGCACGCCGAACGTCGTGAAAGAGTATGACGACATCGTCGTCGTGGGCGGCGGGTAAAGAAGAGAGGCATCGAGGCACCCAGGCATCGAGGCATCGAGGGAGAACATGAAGCGCCGCGACTTGTCGCGAACAGCAACGCCAAACTGCCCGCACGAAGCGCCGCGACTTGTCGCGCCACACGAGGACACGCCACGCATGACGACCGCATTCACCAATCACACATGCCCCGCGCGATCCCGGCGCGGCGCTAATTCGCGCCGCCGCGCTTCGCGTGGCTTTGATCGCGCCTTCACGCTCATCGAACTGCTCGTCGTCCTCGCGCTCATCGCGCTGATCATCGGCATCCTGCTCATCGCCATGGGCGGCGTGCGCAGCAGCACGCGGCGCCTCGAATCCAGCAACGCCATTCGCCAGATGGTCGTCGCCTACGACGCCTACTCCACGGATCACAACAAGCGCCTCATGCCCGGCTACGTGACCGCCGCGGAAACCATCTCCCTCGACATCCTCCCCAAGCGCGAAGACGACACCCTGCATGACGACGAGGACTCGCAGAGCTACGTCTGGAGGCTCGCGCCGTATCTCAACAACAACTGGCAAACGATGTTCGTCGACTACGGCAGCGAGCGCGTGAACAGCAAGCTCTCGGACGAATACAGGATCGGCGTGTACGGTCCCGGCACCATCACCGACGCGGCCAAGCAATACGGCATTTCGCGCATCCCGTCGTTCGGGCTCAACTGCATCTTCCTTGGCGGCGATTCGGTGCACGGCGGCCCGATGACCGACTTCAGCCCGTGGAACACAGCGGGCAACGACCCCATCGCCGCCACGCGCTTTTCGGAAGTGAAATCGCCTGCCAAGATGATCGTCTTCGCGCCCACCGCGCAAGCCAACGACGCGTTCAACCCCAGCGTGAGCGAGTTTCGCGACATCGTCTTCGGATGCCCCGAACTGCGGCCGCCGTATCTCGAACTGCTCGCGGACGGCACGTGGGGCGATCAGCAATGGAGCCTGGCCGGCGATGGATCAACGCTGCAGGTGACGGACAACCCGGCGTTCGCCGAAGGCGGCGGACTGCCCATCGCACGCTGGGGCGGCACGACCTTCCCCGTCGGCAATCTCGACGGCAGCACGACCAACGAAACCTACACCTCAATCGTTAGCGACATGACTCGCTGGTCGCCCAAGGCCAAGGGCATGTACGTCGACTAGGGTTCACCACAGAGGCACAGAGAGCGCAGAGAGAAATTTAAAGGGGTTCGGAACGGCGCTCTTGCGCAATTCCGAACCCCTTTTCCTTGTTCCGTTGTCTTGTCTCTGTGCCTCTGCGCCTCTGTGGTGAATCTCACGCCGAGAGCAAGCCGTGGCTGTCGAGGTAGCGAAGCACCTGTTCGACGGACTGCTCGACGGAAAGCTCGTGCGTCTTGATGTGCAGTTCCGGCTTGGTCGGCGCTTCGTACGGGTCGTCAATGCCCGTGAAGCCCTTGATCTGGCCGGCGCGGGCCTTCTTGTACAGCCCCTTCGGATCGCGCTGCTCGGCCACTTCCAGCGGCGCATCGACGTACACCTCGATGAACGGCAGCTTCGCATCGTCATGCAGCTTGCGCACCATGTCGCGGTCGTTGCGATACGGGCTGATGAAGCTGGTGAGCGAGATGATCGAGGCGTCCGCAAAGAGCTTGGCCACTTCGCCGATGCGGCGGATGTTTTCCGCGCGATCTTCAGCGGAGAAGCCGAGGTTCTTGTTGAGACCCATGCGGATGTTGTCGCCATCCAGCCGGTAGGCGATCTTGCCGCGCTGCATGAGCACTTGTTCCAGCGCCACGGCGATCGTGCTCTTGCCGGAGCCGGAGAGACCGGTGAACCACACGGTGCAGCCCTTGTGCCCGAGCGCCTTCCACCGCTCCTCGCGCGTCACTTCGCCTTCGTGCCAGGTGATGTTCGTTGCGACCTGCTTGGTCATGTGTGTCCTTCTCCAGCGATTAGGCCTTGGGCATTGGGCCCTGGGCCTTGGAACTTTGCTTACTTCTTTCGTTTCCCGTCCGCGCCCAAGGCTCAATGCCCACGGCCCAAGGCCCCATGTGCTGCTTTACGCGCCCGCCGGCACCTTGCTCGTCGCCCACTTGATCAATTCGTCCGCCACTTCGGGGCGCGAGAACTCCTGCGGGGGGCGCTGACCGGCGGCGAGCATGTCGCGCACCTTCGTGCCCGAGAGCGCCACCTTGTGCTCGTTGCCGTGCGGGCAGGTCTTCGGGCTTGTCATGCCTTCACAGACGTTGCACCACGCGGTGTGCTCGAACTTGAGCAGCGTCATGCCGACTTCTTCGGGCTTGAACTGGTCGAAGATGAGCTGGGCGTCGTACGTGCCGTAGTAATTGCCGACGCCGGCGTGATCGCGGCCGACGATGAAATGCGAGCAGCCATAGTTCTTGCGCACCATGGCGTGAATGATCGCCTCGCGCGGGCCGGCATAGCGCATCGCCGCCGGCATCACGCACAGCATGGTGCGATCCTTCACGTAATACTTGTTGATGAGCGCCTCGTAGCACTTCATGCGCACCTCGGCGGGAATGTCGCCGGGCTTCGTTTCACCCACGAGCGGGTGAACGAGCAGGCCATCACAGATTTCCTGGGCGACCTTCGTGAGGTATTCGTGCGCACGGTGGATCGGGTTACGCGTCTGGAACGCGCAGATGGTCTTCCACCCGCGTTTCTGGAATTCCGCGCGGGTTTGCGCCGGCGTCAGGCGATAGGACGTGAACTGCTCGCCCGGCTCGCGCTCCGGCGTCACGGTGAGCACGTGAATCGGACCCGCGACAAGCCAGTCGCCTTCTTCCATCACCGCCTTCACGCCCGGGTGCGCAAGTTCCTCGGTGCGGAACACGTTGGGGCATTCCAGCTTCTTGTCGTGCGGATAAATCTCGGTGATGTCAATCACGCCCATCAGCGTGCCGTCGTGGTGCTTGAGCGCCGCCTTTCCGCCGACGGACAGCTTCGCCTTGGTGGCGTCATCCACCGCGAGCGTGATGGGGATGGACCACACCGTGCCGTTCGCCAGCCGGCAGTTCCGGCAAATGGATTCAAAATCCGCCTTGCCGACGAAGCCGGTGAGCGGGCTGAACGCGCCGATGGCGATCATTTCCAGATCGCACGCCTGCTTGTTCGACAGCGTGATCACGGGCAGCGAAGCGGCTTCCTTGCGAACCGCGTCGGCCTTGGAGGAGTCCACGAATCGATTGACGAGCGTGCCGCCGTGTGGTGATACGAGATGCGTTGACGTCATGCGCCTCCCCTTTGCAAGCGTCGGAGGCGACCACCGCCAAAGCCGATCACTGCGTAGCTGGAAACATTGGATGACCCCGGGAAAGGCTGATCGTAGCCAGTGCCGCGGGAGCGAGCAACAAAGCGTACAGCATCTGCTTCATCGTTGCAGCCGTGAACATGGAGAGATTTCGGCAGGCGTCCTGAAAGCGGCGGCGCAGCACAAAAACCCTCAAAATGGCGGTATTCGCACTTCGCGCCAGTCAATTCGGCCGTTCGCCGCGGCGCGTCCGGACATGCTCGCCGCGCGCATCATGCAGCGGCGTCAACCTTCCGGCGAGTAGCCGCGCTCGCGCATCACGTCCCCTGCCTCGTGCCAGATGAAATCGAGATCGTCCGCGCTGAACAGCTTCTTCCACGAATGCTCCACGCCCGCGGCGCGAGGCGAAATGATCGCTGTGCTCGCTGGACGGAACTGCATCCGCCTGCCGATTCGCGCTGTGAGCGATCGGCTGAACTTCGCGGGGACGAGCGGCTGGCGCATCAGCGGCGTAAGGCCGATGTGAGCGCTGATCGCCTCCAGCGTTTCGCGCGGCTTCTTGAGCACGTCCTCGTAACGCACCACCAGCACGTCCGGCTGCTTCAGCCACTCGCGCACGTGATGCGCCCACTGCGCCGGCCGGCTCAAGCGCGCGTGCGATTCGTCCTTGAACTCCGGCAGCGGATCGGTCTGGCGAAGGAACTCGCCGGGGCTCACGCGCGCTTTGACGTTGTACGACTGCATGTACGCATACAGCGACGCCATCACGGCCCGGCAATCGCGCAGGCAATACAGAATGCGCCCGCGCGCATGCGCCCACTGCACCAGCGCCTCATAGCCGCCCTGCTGGAGATCAAACGTCGGCAAGCTGTGCGTTTTCAGAATGGGACGCTTCGGCCGCGCGATGATGCGCCTCGCCGTCGTCTTTTTGAGCCGCCCCATCGCCAGTCCGCCCATGGGCAGATACAGCCGATTCGTATTCTCGCCCGGCAGCTTCCATGACTGACATTCGCGGAACTGCCTGCGGATGAAATCGATAAGCAGATGCGTTCCCGAGCGGCGGTGCGTGGCGATCATCACCGGATCGCCGCACCGTTCCAGATGCCAGTCGAACTGTTCCGCGGCGGCGCTCATGACGGCTTCGGCTCGCGCACGCGCAGCCAGTGCGACAGGTCTTCGCCCAGAAATTGCCCCAGCGCGGTCACGTCATCGCGGTAGAGATCGATGAGTTGCTGCTGAATCGCCACGCTCGGCGTCGGACGTTTCGCCGGGAAGAGCCGCGCGAGGATCACGTGATCAATGGCCTGCGCGACCGTTCGCCCCGCCGCCGCCAGCGGGCCTTTGCGTTCATAATTGCGCAGCTTGTCGGGCGACACGCGCCGATGAAGCGATCGCAATGGGGCCGCCAATCGCTGGCGCGTGATCGAATAGTTGCCTTCCATCACTCGGCGTTCGAGCGCCGCCGGCTGATCCAATTCGCGCACGCCGAGGAACCGGCACATCTCGCGAAACAGTACCGCGGCGTTCTGACGAATGCGGTCGTAGAGCACGATGAGAAGCTGTTCGCGCGGCACGTGCTCAAGATATCGCATGATGCCCGCGTGGTAGAACCCGTAGCCGATCATGCGCTCGCGCCCCGCCGGCCAGTCGCGGTCATACGCGCCGGACAGCACGCGCTGCATGCCGACATCCACCGGTGCGATGGGCAGAAATCCCGACCGCATCAGATGGAAATATGACGAAACAGCGCGCTCCACAGGATTGCGCAGCATGGCGATGAGCTTCGCGCCCGGAAGATCATGCGCGATTCTCGCCGGGCATTCGGTACGTGTCAGCAAGTTCGGTCGCTTCATGCCGACGACAGGGTGGCTGCCGGCGCGGCGAAAGAACGTTTCGAGATCAGCGAGCGAATGCTGGCCGTAATCCGGATCCTCGAAAAACGGAATCTCGGTGGGATACATGTACACGTCGGGATGGCGCGCGAGCACTTCGGCCACCCACGTCGAGCCTGCTTTCTGCCCGCCAATGACGATGAGATTCGGAAGCATGGACGCAGTGAAATGCAGGGCGCTGAAAAGTTCAACCGGATGCGCTCGAAGGCGAAGGCTCGCCCCTGCGAGCCGGTTTCACCTCACGTCTGCTCCAGCGCCAGCAGTTCTTCCTCTTCGAGTTGGTCGTACCACTCCTGCTCTTCCAGCCACGCCTGTTCTTCCGCGTCGGCGAGCTGCGATTCATACGTACCGACCTTCGTGAGGAGGACGATCCAGAACATGAAACCCGGCGCGCCGAGGAACGAGCCCTGCTTGAGCGCGAGGCCCATCTGGAACATCGTGAGCGCGATGAGCGTCGCCACCGCCGGCCGCATCATCGGGTCGTCCTTGTACGTCCGGTACATCCGGCGAGAGACCTTGAACGACGTCCACAGGATGATGGTGAGCAGAATGGCGCCGATGAGGCCCTGCTCCGTGCAGATCTCAACGAACTGATTGTGGACGTACGGCTGCTCGCTGGTTGAGAGTGAAGTGAACGCGTTGCTTCCCAGCCCCATCAGCCAGTCGCCGGGCGATGAGAGATACGCCTTGGTGATGAGCATCACGTTGTCGAAGCGCGCGCTCAACCCCTCTTCCATGCTGTCGCCTTCCCAGCGGGCGATGGTGTCCGACGTTGTCACCGCGTCAAAGACGAGCATCACGCCCACGAGCACCACGCAGATGCCCGCCACGGTGGCGAAGAACTGGATGATGTTGCGCACCGGGTACGCCATCGGGAACAGCACGACGACCGTGGCCACCGCCACCATCACCTGGCCGCGCGAACCGCTGGCGACCGCCAGGCCAAGGCCAAGCGCGAACGCCACGCCGCGCACGATCGTCATCCAGATGTTGACACGGTCAGGTCGGAACAGCACGGCGCAGATGAGCAGCATGCCGCCCGCCGTGCCCAGCGCCAGCGGATTGCTGCGCTTCTCCATGCCTTCGAGTTCGACGCGAAACCGGCCCGTGCCGGCATACGACGCTGCGGGATTGAGCGTGAGGAACAGCGTCACGATGATGCCGACCACCATGAACGCAATCACCACGCGCCGGAACTCGCCGATGTCGCCAAGCAGCAGCGGCGCAATGCCGATCAGCAGCACCCAATACGGGAAGCCGGCGACGTTCATGCGCCACGCCGTTTCTTCGCTCGGCGAGCGGAAGCCGTTCACCCAGCCCACGATGTACAGCAGAATGAGCGCGATGAAGGCGGCGTTGAAATAGCCGCCCGTCAATTGTCGTCCCTGCATGTAGCGATTGCCCACCGCCACCAGCGCGAGCGTGCCGATCGCCACGTTCGTCACGAAGCCCAGCCCGCCGACGAGAATCGGGAAGTACGACTGCAGCGTCTGCTCGATCAGAAAGCTGAGCATCAGCAGGATGATCGTGTACTGCGGCTTGCGCAGCAGCAGGATCACGCCGGAGCAGACGAAGACAGCAAGAGCGGCGGCAAAAACGCTTAGCATGGGAGTGCCCGTCTTTCAGCCGCCAATGGTGGTTGCGTGGTCACCGTCGTCATCCCTTCGCCCCAGGAGCCCCATTGCTACGGCAGGACGAATGATCAGGTTCCGCCTCGCCGCGGACGCACAACCATTCATCGGCATGGTGAGCAAAGGACATCGACACCCCGGCCGGCTGAAGTTCGTTTGAAGTTCGGCCGATGGACCCGTATCGTAGCCCGCGCCTGCGAGGCGAACCCCGATCAAGCCGTGGCCAGAAGAGGAAAGCCCCTGCGCGCGATCCGTGTCTGCATCGTTCAGCCGCTTGTGCCGCATTACCGCGTGCCGGTGTTCGAACGCCTGGCCCGGCAGCCGGGCATCGATCTCGAAGTCTGGGCCGGCGTGGGCGAAAAGGGCTCAAGCCTCGAAGCCGCCCGACCGGAAGGCTTCCGCTTCCGCCCCGCGCCGCAAAGGCGCCTCGGCCCGTTCATCTCACAGCCCTTGCAGATCGAAGCCGTCGCCAGCGGCAAATTCGACGTCGTCATCTTGAGCTGGAACGCGCGCTACCTGCAGATCGGCAAAGCGCTTCGCGCCGCCCGCCGCAGGAACGTGCGCACCATCCTCTGGGGCCACGGGTACTCCAAGCAGGAATCGGCGATCCGCCGCTGGAACCGCGAACGACTTCTCGCCAAGGCCGATGCCTGCCTGCTCTACAACCACACCGCCGCAAAGCAGCTCATCGCGCGCGGCCATCCGCAAGAAAAAATCTTCGTCGCGCTCAACGCCATCGATCAAGCGCCGATCACCGCCGCGCGCGAACAGTGGTTGGCAAAGCCCGAACAACTCGCACGCTTCCAGCACGAGTACGGCATCACGCCGATCGGCGCCGGCCATCGCGGCGAACTCGCGCTTTTCGTCTCGCGACTCGAACCGGACAAGGGCGTCGATCTGCTCATCAGCGCATTCGCGCGCGTCGTGCACACGCGTCCCACCGCACGGCTCGTCATCATCGGCCGCGGACCCGAGCAGCCGCGCCTCGAAGCGCTGGCGCAGCAACTTGGCATCGCGGACGCGGTGCGCTTCACCGGCGCTCTCTACGACGAAGACCAGCTCGCGCCGTGGTTCCTTTCCGCCAGCGTGTTCGCCTATCCGAGAGCCATTGGCCTTAGCATCCTGCACGCATTCGGCTACGGCGTGCCGGTCGTCACCTCGGACGACATGCCTGCGCACAACCCCGAAATCGAAGCGCTCCGCCCCGGCGAAAATGGCCTGCTCTATCGCCACGGCGACCCCGCCGAGTTCGCCGCCGCCATCGAGCGCATCTTCAGCAATCCGAGCGAATTGGAACGCATGAGCGACGCCGCCCGCGCCACCGTTTCCGGGCCGGAAGGCTTCACGATTGATCGCATGGTCGCGGGCTTTATGAGCGCCATCGATCTTGTGCGAACGCGATAATCGCTCACGCGCCGCGCAGCGCAGCCATCATCGCATACTCGTCCGCCAGCACATCGCGCGCCCGCTGCCGCTCCGAATCGGTGATGTCATATTGCCGGCCGGTCGGACGCGCGTGCATCACCGGCAGGTCGATCGACAGCATATCGCCCAGCGACCGCATGCCGTCCGCAAATTGCTCGGTGAAGAAATAGAAGCCGCAGCTTTGCACTTTCTCCACCGCTTCCTGCACGTTGAACTCGCGCGAGAACATGTACAGTTGCCGCAGCGCGTGCTCACGCGGCGTCCGCTCGAGAAAATCACTGAACGACCTTCCCACCCACGGCCCTTCCACCTTCAGGCACGGGTGCGGCGTGTTCGTGTCGATCAGCTCGCGCAGCATCTGGTAATGCGAGATCAGGCGTTTGAGCGGATCGCGCAGACACGTGATCGTGAACGTGCCTTCCGGCAGATCAAGTTCATGCGCCGCGGCGTGGGAAAAGGCGTAGTGATACAGCCCCTGCTCGATCAGCGCCTTCGACCAGCCGACGAACGCACGGTTGCCGCTGATGGTGCGGTGATTGGGATCCTTCGCCATCCGCTCATAGACGGCTTTCCCCGGCTCGCCGCCAATGGAAAGAAACGCCTGATTGATGCTCGTGCCCGCGGTTTTCCGCACGTGATAGTGATACACCCGCTTGTGTCCGCCGATCAGCGATGCGGCACACACCTTGCGGAACGCCTCGCTTCCGGGAATCGCCCGTGCGAGCCTGTACTGGTCTTTGAGAAATCGGAGAGTGCCCATAACGCAAACCGGAAAAGTCAAACCTTCGAACGTTGAGGAGCACGCATCGTATCGCTGTTGACGCGCCGCGGCTGGACCGCCACACTCGATGCGTTCTCGGACGCCTCTCGCCATCAGGCCAACGACGACGAATCGAGCCACCTCACTTTTCGACCTTTCGACGTTTGGACTTTTCGAGTTTCACGCCTGCCCATGCGCCTCGCGCACATCATTTCGTCGCTCGATCCCGCTGCGGGCGGTCCGCCGATGGTCGCCACGCGGCTCGCCGCGGCCCAGGCGGCGCTCGGCCATGAAGTCGCGCTGGTGGCCTACGCGCCGACGCCGGCGGTGCGCGAAACGATCAAACGCGCCATGGCGGGCGTGCCCCACGCGGACGCGGTGTCCATCATCGAACTGCAGCGGCCGCGCGGGCTTAGCCGCATCACCGCCGCCAGCGCCGCGCGCGAGCTTCGCCGCATGCCGCGGTTCGACTTCTTCCATATGCACGGCGTGTGGAACCCCATCATCCGCGCCGCCGCTCGCGCCGCCATCGCGAACCGCATTCCCTTCGCCATCACGCCGCACGGCACGCTCGATCCATGGTCGCTCGCGCAGCGCCCGCTGAAGAAACGCCTGGCCCTCGCGCTCGGCTATCGCGCCATGCTCAACCGCGCCGCCTTCATTCACACCCTCAACGACGATGAACGCCGGCTGCTCGATCCGCTCAAACTCGCCGCGCCGCGCGAAGTCGTTCCCAACGGCATCTTCCTCGAAGAACTGGCGAACCCGCCCGCCCGCGGCACGTTTCGCGCAGCTCACGCCGGGCTCGGGAATGATCCGTTCGTGCTCTTCTTGAGCCGCTTGCACTACAAGAAGGGGTTGGACTACCTCGCCGACGCGTTCGCGATCGTGCAGCGGCACATTCCTGATGCGCAGCTTGTCGTGGCGGGCCCGGATGAAGGCGCTCGCGCGGAGTTCGAGCGTCAGGTGGCCAGTCACGGCGTGAAGCATGTGCACCTCGTCGGGCCGCTGTATGGACCGGACAAGCTCGCCGCGCTGACCGACGCCGCGATCTTCTGCCTGCCCAGCCGGCAGGAAGGGTTTTCGATTGCGATCACCGAAGCGCTGGCGTGCGGCTTGCCCGTCGTCATCTCGGATCAATGCCACTTCCCGGAAGTCGGCGAAGCGGGCGCTGGATTTATCACGCCGCTGGAACCGAAGGACATCGCGGCCCGGCTCGTCGAACTGCTTCGCGATGCATCGCTGCGCGAGCGCATGGGCGCCGCCGGCGCCGCGCTCGTTCGTTCGCGCTTCACATGGCCGAAGGTCGCCGAGCGCACCATCGAACTCTACAAGCGCTACGTCTGAATCCGCGTGCGGCTTCGGACGACTTCACCGATAGAACAGAAAATTCACGCTGTCGCGCGTAAACGCTCGGAAGCCGAGTCGCTCGAATCGCTCGATCTGCTTCCGCGTGCGCGAGAACGGGATGTCATCGATCACGTCGTGATGGAACTCGATCACCCACTGCGACGCTCCCCTGATTGTGTCGTCGCTCGCCGCGTCCAGCGCGTCGTACTCCGGCCCTTCGATATCCATCTTCACAACATCCGGCTGCGCGGCGCCGGCACGCTCGAACGCCTGCGCAATCGTGATCAATTCCACGGGATAGCGGCGAATGGTGTCGTGCCGCACATTGCAGTGATTCGCCAGCAACGAACCGGAGACGTTCTCGACGCTCTCGTGAAATTCGACGGTGCCGCTTGCGCCGCCGATCGCCGCCGGCTCGTAGCGAAACCGCCCGCCCGCCGTGGATTCAATCGCCCGCAGCGCTGACTGATGCTTGCGCGTCGGATCGAACCCCACGGAGCGCAAGCCATATTTCGCAATCATCGCCTGGGAGAAGTCGGCGTTAAAGCCAAGCCCGAAATCAAGCAGCACGGAATGTGTGCCGAGTCGATCGACCACCCAGTAACACGGCTCGACGAAGATAAGCGGCACGCCGCGCTTGCGCGGATCGTGAATCCACGACGCCATCATCGCCTGCGCATGGCGTGCTCGTGCCTTCAGCGTCATGCGACGATGATACGCAGTCGCCGCTCACTCCAGCGGCGAATCGGGCGTGTCTTCGCGCGGTGTGATGGGCTTTTCATCTGGCGCGTTCCCGGCAGCGCCGCGGCGCTCGCGCAACCGATCAAATCCCGGACGAGCCGGCGCGTCCTTCGAGCGCCTGGACAACAGAAACGCAAGACGCTTCTGGCTCCTGGCGTCGAGCGCTGCGCCCCAGCGCGAGCGTTCGCCTCGCGCTCCCACGCGGCCGGACATCATGTCGCCCCCCGCTGGTCCGGTTTCTTCCATGCTCATCGGATCATCGCCGGCAGGCTTGCGACGTGCGGCGTCGATGCGACTCGATCGCTGATCCGCGCGGCGCGCCGCGATCTCGCCGCGCACCGCTTCCAGCCGCGCTTTGAGTTCCGTCTGCTGCGCTTCGTCGAGCAGGTTCCAGATGCGATCCTGATATTCCTTCGCCTGCGGCGCCTTGCGCTGGAGCTCGCGATAGCGCTCTCGCAATGATGGGTCCGGCCGTGCGCTTTCGCGCGCCTGCTTGATCTCCGCCTGCAGCTCGCGCATCGCCTCGCGGTTCTCCTGCTGGAATCGCCGCGATGCGTCCTGGAACTCATGGACGATCGCGTTCACCTTCTCGCGTTGATTCTCGCGCAGCTCAAGCTTCTCAAGTTCGTGGAACCATCGACGCGGCGGAATTTCCACCGGCTGGCGATAGCGGTCTTCACCAGCGAACGCGGGGTTGTCCGGCGTGCCCGGCTCGTCCGCAACCTTCGGACCGGCGAGCAGCCCGCCTTCACCGCCATTGTCCGCAGGCGCGGCTTCGCGCGGCGGCGCATCGCTCTTCGCGCCGTCATCCGGCGCGGCCATCACGCCGGGCGCTGCCACCCACCCCACCATCGCCATCAGAATCACGCACGCGCTGCTCGTTCGCATGGGAAGGCTCCTGCCAAAAACCGCCCCCGAAAAGTCACCAATTGAACGCGGCGGATGGCCCCGCTATTGCCTCCGAACGCCGCCGCCGAACGCCCTATGATGCCGTTCACCCAACGCAACCGCCTTTTTTGAACTGGAGCACCGACGGCATGGCCCTCACCCGCGAGCGAATCGAACAAGCCCTGCGCACCGTGCAGGATCCCGACCTGCACAAGGACCTTGTGACGCTCGGCATGGTGAAGGATGTGAACGTCGAGGCCGGCGACGTCGCCATCACCATCGAACTCACCACCCCGGCGTGTCCCATGAAGGACCGCATTCGCGATGACATCATCGCCGCGGTGAAGGAAGCCGCCCGCGACGTCCGCGCTCCGCTTGGCGAAATTGAGGTCGAATTCACCGCCGACGTGCGCAAGACCAACGAGAAACTGCGCGACAAGGGCAGCCCGCTGCCGAACGTGCAGCATGTGATTGCCGTGGGCGCGGGCAAGGGCGGCGTCGGGAAGTCCACCGTGGCCGTGACGCTCGCCGTGGGCCTGGCGCGACTCGGCGCGAAGACCGGCATACTTGATGGCGACATCTACGGCCCCTCCATTCCCACGCTGCTCGGGCTCGAAGACGTTCCCGTTCGCGCACGCGGCAACACGCTGATGCCCTTTGAAGTGCACGGCACGCGCGCAATGACGCTCGGCAAGCTCGTGGAACCCGACAAAGCCCTCATCTGGCGCGGCCCCATGGCGCACGGCGCGTTCAAGCAGCTCGCCACGCAAACCGATTGGGGCGACCTCGACTATCTGATCGTCGATCTGCCGCCGGGCACGGGCGATGTGCCGCTCACGCTCGCGCAGCTCATTCCGCTCACCGGGGCCGTCGTCGTGTGCACGCCGCAGAAGGTGGCGCAGGACGACGCGCGCCGGGCCGCACGCATGTTCGAGCAGCTTGGCGTGCCGATCCTCGGCGTGGTGGAGAACATGAGCTATTTCGTCGGCGACGACGGCAAGGAATACGACATCTTCGGCCGCGGCGGCGCGGAATACATGGCCCAGACGCTCGGGCTGCCGTTCCTCGGCGCGGTGCCGCTCCACATGCAGATGCGCATCAACAGCGACGCCGGCACACCGCTCAAAAACTGGAACATCAGCGACAGCATCTCGCAATCGCTCGACCAGCTCTGCACACGCCTCGCGCAGCAGGTGTCAATCGCCGAGCACGCCACGCAATACGTGCAACCCACGTTGAGCGTGACGTAAAAAACGCCGAAACGCCGAAACGCCGAAACGCTGAAACGTTGACACGGTGACACGTTGAGCGCCGACACGAAGCGACGCGGCTCCGCCGCGCTACGGCGCCGCAAGCACAAGCAGCAACGTCATCACCAACCCGTTGCTCGTGCCATGCACCACCATCGAGGCGATGAGCGAATCGCGCCACTCGCGCGTCAGGTTGATTCCCGCCGCCAGCGCCGCCAGCACGGGCACCGCGAAAATCCCCTGCGGGTGAATCATCGCGAAGATGAGGCTCACGATCGCCACGCTCACCACCACGCTCAAGAATCGCGCCCAGCGCCCCGTCGAATTGCGCAGCGTGCGATACAGCACGCCGCGGAACATCGTCTCCTCCACGATCGGCGCCGCCACCGCCGCGAGCAGAATGAGCAGCACCTTGCTCGTCACCCCCGCTCGCGCCGCTTCGACAATCACCGGGTGAGCCGGGAACCCTGACGGGCCGAACGGATTGGCATTCGGGTCCGGCGGGGAAATCGCGTTCGCCACGCCCATCAGGACCAGCGTGCCGATCAGCCCGATGCACACCAGCGGCAGCGTCATGGCGTAACTCGCCAGCCCCGCGCCGACCTCGGCAAACACGCCGCGCCCGCTCGTCCAGCCAATGTCCTTTCGAACATCGCTCCACGAAATCCCGCGCAGCACCGGCCACAGCAGCGCGAGCAAACTGATGAAAAACAGAATGAGCGGCACCAGCAGCGGCGGCACGCTCGGAGGAAACGGCACAAGATCCGCAAGGAGCTGCATGCCCAGAAACGCCACGATCCACAGCGCAAAGGTCTCGGCGTAGATCCCGCCATCCGGGTACGCACGGTGAAGTCGCAGGCTCGTCATGCGCATCGCGAGCAGCACGATCAGCACGCACAAGCCGATGAACCCGCCAAAGGCGACCGTCGCCGCCGCAATCACCGCCACGATGAACGCGATCGCCACCGACTGCGCCTTCGCCAGCACATGGTCGCGCAGCGCCTGCTGGTCCGGCTCCGCATGCGTGATCGCAAGTTCGCCAAGCCAGCCGAGCTCGGACTTCAGCAAATCTTCTTCGTCGCCGGTGAGCATGTCGCTGCCGGTCGTCTCGTCATCGAGCCGCACGTAAATGCGCGTCGCGACATCGAGCAGTTGTTCCTGCTGCGGCGTGAGGTCGGGCTGATGTTCGTTGACGAGCGAGAGGAGGTCGAGCATCGCCGCCTTGCCCTCCTCCGCGCCGCCCACTTCCGCCGCAAGCGCCACGAAGCCGACCCGCTGCTGCACGGTGCCCGCGTCCAGCGCGCCTTCCGCCTGCTGCAGCGCCATCTCCCCGTCCTGCGGCAACATCTTGAAGGCGCCCACGAGGTACTGCGCCTGCAGGTTCATGATGAACACATCGAGCGATTGCGACCCCGGCGCATTCTGCTGCGGCTCGCGGGATCCCATCATGCCGGTGGCGACCACAGCCGCCACCACCGCAAGGATCACGGCCCACGCTATGAGGGGAAAACCACGCCGCGGCTTTCTCGGCGGCTCCTGCCAGCCATACGCCCCCGGCTGGTGCATCGGCGACTGCGGCCCCCCATATGGGCCATATGGCTGCCCGGGCCCGTAGGGAGGCCATCCCGGCGGCTGCTGTTCATGTGGCTGGTAGGTCACGGCTGAAAGATATCCACTATTCGCCTCGCCGCGTGGATCGCCACCGGGACTGGCTGCGGCGGCGGACCGGCTGGGCGTCCCGAAGCGGGCGATCCGGACCGCAAAAAAGTTGACACATCGCCCGTCGCCGTTATCCTCACACGCTTGCCCGCTGGGGTCGGCCCTCGGCGGGATTTTTGTCCAATTTCTGTTCTTCCGCTTCGCCCTCGTGGCCGGACGCTTGCCATGCCTCGTCAAACTACGTTCAGGAAGTCCCAGGAGATCACGCGCGAGTGGCGCCACGTGGACGCCACCGACAAAGTCCTGGGCCGGCTCGCCTCCCGCGTCGCCGTCCTCCTTATGGGCAAACATCGCCCGGATTACACCCCGCACGTCGACTGCGGCGACTACGTCATCGTCACGAACGCCAGCAAGATTGTGCTCACCGGCGACAAAGCGGCGCAGAAAGTCAAGACCAGCTACTCCAACTATCCCGGCGGTCTCAAGGTGAAAACCTACCGCGAGATTCTCGACACCTATCCCGAGCGCATCGTCGAGGACGCCGTCAAGCGCATGCTCCCCAAGACGCCGCTGGGGCGCAACATGATCAAGAAGCTCAAGGTCTATCGCGGCGCCGAGCACCCGCACGCCAACCAGAAGCCGCTCGAGATCACATGATCACATTGAGAGATTGATCGCCCATGACGCAGCTCGACATTCCAACCGCATCCGCAACCAACGCCGCCGCGCCCTCCGCACCCGCCACCAAGCCACAGCAGAAGCGGCGCGCCATGACCTCCGCTGGCGGATGGCACTGGGGCACCGGCCGCCGCAAGACCGCCGTGGCCCGCGTCCGCATTCGTCCCAGCAAGGATTCCACCGAATCCTTCCTCGTCAACGATCGGCCCGTGGATGAGTTCTTCGATCACCTGCGCGATCGCAACGACATCGCCAACGTGCTCAAGGTCACCAACACCGCCGGCAAACTGGAAATCCGCGTGAACATTCACGGCGGCGGCTTCACCGGCCAGGCCGGCGCCGTCGTGCTCGGCCTTGCCCGCGCTCTCAAGAACTACGACGCATCGCTCGAGCCGATCCTCCGTGACCACGGCCTGCTCACCCGCGATGCCCGCGAAGTGGAACGCAAGAAGTACGGCCAGGCCGGCGCCCGCCGTCGCTTCCAGTTCTCCAAGCGCTGAACCAATCAGCAAACACCACGCAGACTCCGAAGCCCACGGATTCCATCCGTGGGTTTTTCTTTGCACCAGCAATCGCATGCCCACAGGGATCGGCACGCCGCGCCGATCTTGCCACCCATCACCCGCGCGCCGCCGCCAACCGGCGCAGCTCCACCACCGCCGCGTGCGCAACCTGCGCCGCGCGCGATCGCGTCATCCCAAGTCGCTTCGCTGCGACCGACAACGTCACCGGCGCTTCGCCCGCCAGCCCGTACGCCAACTCCACCACCGCCCGCGCCTCCGGCCGAACGTTCGCCACGTGACCCCGCCATCGCCACGGCACGTCCAGCAACGCCTGCCACGGATTCAATTGCTCGAACAGTTCCGCCGTGCTGATCTTCTCGCCGGCATGCCGCGCCGCCGCTCGGCCTGCGCGATCAGACACGCGCTGCCGCGCCATCGCGCGGCCCACAGCAAAGCCGACCACGCGAACAAGCGATGTGCCGCGCACCGGATCAAACGACTCGATCGCCTCCGCCGTCGTCCGCACTGCCACATCAACCAGCGATCGCATCGCCTGCGAGGGCAACTCCGTCAGCGGCCGATGAAGCGCGAGTTCCACCGCGCGAATCGCAGCGGGCAACGCGGCATCGACCAGCGTGCGCTTCAGTCGCGTCGCCCAACGCAGCGATGTTTCGATGTCGTCCACCACGCCCGCCGTCGGCCACGTCCCGCGCGGCGACATCCGTTGCACCGCGCGGCGCTTCAGCCAGTGGTACGCCGCCACGCGCTGGTCGAGCACCATTTCATCGAGTTCGCTCGCGCCCGCCGCCTTACACGCCGCGATCAGCGTGAGCGCATCGTGAAACCGCTCATCCGCCTGCAATCCCGTGCGAACGCTTGCTGGCGAAAGAATCACATCTTCCGCATCCGCATGATCGAACGTCGGCAGCGCCACGAACGTGATCGGCATGGCCGCGAGCTGCGCCAGCCGCTGCGCGTACACCGCGCGGTGAATCGTCTGCATCGACTTGCCGAACCGCTTGCCAAGCGCCCGCGGCGTCATGCCCATCCGCCACGCGCGATACGCCACGCGGCGCTGCCGCTCCGTGAGCGGCCCGGGATCGGTGAAGATCGGCGAATCCGCCTGCGCATCATGCCGCCGCAGCACGCCGCGCACCGCTTCCAGCGAGCGATGATGTTTCGCCGCCAGCACGCGAGCCGCTCGGTTGAGCGACATGCCATGCGACTTTCGCAGCGCGCGAGCCTCGTCCACGATCGCCTGCACCGTGGCGGCATCGATCCGCCGAAACGCCGACGCCTTGCGCAGGAGATGCGGATGCGCGGCCGCGAATCGCTCCGCCTCATCCACGTAGCACGCCATCTGCGGCGAGCCGTCCAGCATCAGCATGTGGCACACAAGACCGCGGTGGCGATAGCGACTCACCGATTTGAGCGACACGCCCCACCGTTTCGCCAGTTCGTCCAGCGAAATCGCCGGCCGCGCGTCGTCCGCCCCAATCGAGAGATCCTTGCTCAATTCCGTCACAAGCTGCGCAAGATCGCCGACAAGCGCCGCGCCGAACAGGATCGCGCCGGTGTCGGCGCTGTCCGGCCGGTAGCCCGTCACGCGATACATGATGAACTCATCCGGATACGTGCGCTCCGGGTCGATCTCGCGCGCAAGCTGCTCCGCCGCCCGCATCTGCTTCAATCGCACGTCAGGCGATGCAAAGCGCAGCTGCTTGAGCAACTCGCCGATCGCCGCGGTCTTGAATCGAACTGGGCGGGACATACGGGTTCACCGCAACGGCGCAAAGTGAATGAGCACGAGCACAAGGATAGTGTCGAAAGAGGACGACTCCCCAATCTCGCTCTATGCCCTCTGTGCCTCTGTGGTGAATCTTCTACATCAACTGCAACGGACGCGGCGGCGGGATCAAGCCGTGCTGGTGCGCCTTGCGATAAAACAGTTCCAGGCCTTCGAGCCGCCGGGGCGTGACGTCGTAGACAAGATGATCGCGCAGGTACGTTCGCGCCAGGTCAACCGGCCACTTTGTTCGGCTCGCCGCCCGGTGCGCGATGCCTTCCAATCGCTCTTCGTTGTGCCGCCGCTGATAATCGAGCGCCGCGGCCGCCAGCCGGGCGAGCGCCGGATCGATCGACGCGCGGGCCATCCAGATGGCAAAAACGAACGGCAGGCCCGTGTGGTCCCACCACGCTTTGCCAAGATCAAGCTGGTGCGGATAGCGGACCGCGGGCGGCGAGTCGGTCACCACCTTGTCGCCGATGAGCAGCATCGTCTCCGGCCAGTCGATCGCGCGGTTCCCGGCCACGTGCTCGCGCGCATCGAACTCCACAAGCTCCGCTTCCACGCCATGCATCTCGCGCAGCAGAATCTGCATCAGCACGACCGACGTGTGGCTGTCGGTGTCGCAATACACCCGGCGAACATTCGCGATCGGCACATGCGAATACAGCCGCACCGTGAGCGTTTCGCCCTCGCAGCCGAGCAAGCCGCACGGCACGATCACAAGTTCCTCGCCCTTCTGGTAGTCGATCGACGAGCACAGCGCGACATCCACTTCGCCCGCGCACAACATGCCGTACAGCAGACTCGGCACGGAGTAGCGAATCTCCAGGTCTCGCAACTGGCCGAGCCCTTCGATCAGCGGCAGCGTGTTGAGGAAACTCACAGCCCCCACGCGCGCTGCGCGCTGACGCGGAACAACGGGACGGCTTGCGGACGAAACAGGAGCGGCGACAACCATGGCACTATCGAAACGCCACGAGGCCGCGGAGTCAAAAAAACGAAAAGGGGCCACGACGGATTCGGTCGTGACCCCTTGTGATCGTCGCCGCGTTGCTCGGGCTGAAGCGAAGGAGTCCGGGGGCACATTGGGAAGGTGGGACGGCTTGCGGCGGTCCCGCGTTTGATTTTGGCTTACCTCCCGAACTCCTTCGGCCCAGCCACGAGCGCCATCGGCAAACTGGCGCCTGTTCGTCCATCGAAGCGCGACCAATCTGAACCGGCCGACATCACGGACACGTTGTGCGTGCTGCGTTGCACTCCGGAAACGAACGTACGAAAACTCCGATTGCGCTGCACGCGCGATCGCGCGATTGTGGACAACTTCGCATGCGTGCAAGTGTTTGCTTCACCCCGCGAGCGCCGGGGCGTGCGCCGGAACGACGACGTGCGGGCTTGCGGTTTCGTACTGCCGGTGCAGGTGCGCGCCGAGTTGCGTGAGCAATAGATGCGGAATCGTGCCGCATGTCGCGGCGAGATTGGGGAGATGATTGGGCGCGTCGGTGTGAGGTGAAATTAATTCCACCACCGTGCCGACGTGCACGCACTCCGGCGAAGCGCTGACGACATCCGTGAGATCGACCATAATCTGATCCATGCTCACCTGGCCGATCACCGGCACGTACGCGCGGTCCGCGTCTTCGCCCTCGCCGATCACCACGCCGACGCATGCGGGCTTGGGCGATTGATCCGTGCTGCCGAGGCCCATCGGATAGCCGTCCGCATATCCAACGGGGACGAGGCCGACGGTCGTGCGGCGCTTGGCGGTCCACAGCGCGCCGTAGCCGGCGCTCGCGCCGGGTTCGAGCGTCTTCATCTGCACGATCGAGCTTTCCCACGTGAGCGCCGGCCGCAGGTTTGCTGCGAGCGGGTTGTACGATCCGCCCGCCAGCCACTCTGATCCATAGCCCGCCCACGCAAGGCCGGTGCGCACCGCCGTCTTGTGATATTTCGCGCTGCGCAGCGCTGCATACGTCGCCGCCGCGTGAATGAGGCACGATGACGGGATAAGGTCGTGATGGCGCCCCACCATGTCGTCAAACGCCGCGAGTTGTTTGTCGGTGCGCGCGAGATCACTCTCCGGCGAAGCGAAGTGCGTATACACGCCCGCAAGTTCGAACCATCGGCTGGCGCGAATCGCGCGCAGCACCTCGCCCACCGCATCCGGCGAGCACCCACCGCGGCCCATGCCCGTGTCCACTTCCACGTGCACCGGAATGCGCACCGCATATCGCTCCGCAAGGCGCAGCAAATCCGCAAAGTGCTCGGCGTCGTGTACGGAAAGGTGCAACCGGCCCGTCATCAGCCAGCGATAGAGTTCATCCGTGCGCGCGACGTCGCGCACCGGCATGAGCACGAGAATGGGAATGTTGAGCGCCGAGCGCACGATCGCCGTCGCCTGCTGCATGGTGTAGACAGCGAGCATCGACGCGCCGCTGGCGACAAGCTGTTTGCCGATGCGGGCGGCTCCCAGGCCGTACGCGTTTGCCTTGATGACGGGGAGAATGGCGCAATCCGGCCCGATGATCTGGCGGATGACGCCCATGTTATGAGCGACCGCCGAGAGGTCGATGCGCAAGACGCTGGTGGTCTGCATGGCTTCCGTGCGCTTTCGTCTTGAGGGCCAATCCCGGGCCCGACATTTGTATCGACTCGCGCCTGATCCTACCATCACCTTCCGGCGGCGGGGAAGATTTGTGGAAGACGGCTCCAATTCCGTGCATGCCGTGCCCGCCATGAGCGCCCGATCTCTATGACCGCATCAGCAAACGAAAGCATCTTTGTCACCGACCGCACCTTCGCCGATCTCGGCCTCGGCCCGGAAATTGTCCGCGCCCTCGAGAAAGAGAAATTCCAGCACCCCACCCGCGTCCAGGCCGACCTCATCCCCGCCGTCCTCTCCGGACGCGACATCCTCGGCCAGTCGAAAACCGGCACCGGCAAGACGCTCGCCTTCGGTCTGCCCATCCTGCAGAAGGTCGAACCGAAGCTCCCCATCCAGGCCCTCATCATCGTCCCCACCCGCGAACTCGCCGTGCAGGTGACCGAAGAGCTGCGATGGGTCGGCGAGTTCACGCAGGCGAAGGTCACCGCGGTGTACGGCGGGCAGCCGATCCGCAAACAGGTCATCGCCCTTGGCAAGAACCCGCCCATCGTGGTCGGCACGCCCGGCCGCATCCAGGATCTTCACGAACGCGGCGAACTGCCTTTCGACAACCTCCGCTTCGTCGTGCTCGATGAAGTCGACCGCATGCTCGACATCGGCTTCCGCGATGACATCCGCCGCATCCTTGGCCAGGTGAAGGCGCCGCACCAGACGGTGATGGTCTCCGCCACCATCTCGCCGGAGATCGAAAAGCTCGCCAGCCAATATCAGAAAGATCCGCTGCGCGTGGACGCCACCTCGTCCGCCAGCCTCACCGTTTCGCAGGTGCGGCAGCATTACTTCTTCGTCCAGCCATGGGACAAAAAGGCGCTGCTCCTCCACCTGCTCACGCATGAGGAGCCGGCCGTCACGCTCGTTTTCTGCCGCACGAAGCACACCGTGGACGCCCTCGCCCAGTACCTGCAGCGCAAGGGCATCGACACGCAGGCGATCCACGGCGACATGTACCAGGGCAAGCGCAACAAGGTGATGGAAAAACTGCGCTCCGGCGTGCTGAAGGTGCTTATCTGCTCCGACCTTGCGGCACGCGGGCTCGACGTTGAAGGCATCACGCATGTCATCAACTTCGATCTCCCCGAAGATCCGGAAATCTACGTGCACCGCATCGGCCGCACGGCTCGCATCGGCCGCACCGGCGAAGCGTGGTCGTTCGTCGCGCCGGAGCAAGGCGCGCTGCTCTCCGCGATCGAGCAACTGACGAACGTCGAAATCGAGAAGATGGAGTACCCGGACTTCAAAGCCTCGCCGCCGCCGCCCGAGATTCTGGAGAAGGAACAGTTGGCGGCAAAGCGAGCGGAAGATCTGCGCATTCAGCGCAGCCGCGCATTGCTCGCCCCGCCGCGGAAAGAAGACGCGCAGGACGCCAGCCGTTTCCCCGGCGGGATCGTGCCGACCGCCCTTCCGCCCAAGCGCCTGGGCGGCCGCATCCGCTCTCGCCGCGGCTGACCGCACGCCATCACTCACGAAAGCGATTCGCGTGTCGCACGTCGTCGTTCATCCAGAACTCGAGCACGCCCTTCGCGATCATCAGCCGGTCGTCGCGCTCGAAAGCGCCGTCATCACCGCCGGGCTGCCGAGCACACCGCACGCGCTCGCGCCGGTGGCTGGCGTGACGAATTGGAACGCCGCCGCGCCCACCAACATCGAAGCCGCTCGCGCGATGATGCACGCCGTGCGCGAAAGCGGCGCCGTCCCCGCGATCACCGCCATCATGGACGGCCACGTGCACATCGGCCTGCCCGAAAGCGAACTGCCCGCGCTCGCCGACAAAGCTGGCGGCGCCAAAGCCACCGTGCGCGACTTCGGCGTGCTCATCGCCAAACGCGGCGCCGCGGGCACCACCGTCGCCGGCACGCTTCGCGCCTGCTCGCTCCTCGGCCCCAATCGCATCCGCGTCATGGCCACCGGCGGCATCGGCGGCGTGCATCACACGTGGCCCAGCGTGCCCGATGTCTCCGCTGACCTCCTCGAGCTTGCACGCACGCCCATCGCCGTCGTCTGCAGCGGGGCGAAATCCGTGCTCAACCTCCGCGCCACCATGGAGATGCTCGAAACCTTCAGCGTCCCCGTCGTCGGCTTCCAGACCGACCGGCTCCCCGCGTTCTACCTGCGCGAGTTCGGCGACCTCCGCTGCCAGTCGAGCTTCGACTCGCCGAGCGAACTCGCCGCCATGTGCCGCGCGCATTGGACCGATGCCGCCAGCTCCGCCGGCATCGTGATCGCACAACCTGTCACCGAAGCCGTCGCGCTCGATGCGAACGACTTCGGCGCTGCCATTCGAGCCGCCACGTCCCAGACCGCGGCCACCGGCGCCGACGTCACCCCCGCATTACTTCGCGACATCGCCCGGCTGACAGGCGGAAAATCCCTCGACGCCAACATCAGCCTGCTCGTCGCCAACGCCCGCTTGGCCGGCCATGTTGCGGCGGCATTGGCAAACATGAATTGAGGTTCATGCCCTCTCCGCTTGACCGGAACCGCGCCCGCCGTTTTAATTCAAAGACCAGATTGATCCGATATTCGTTTCTACGGATCGTTCCGGTGCTGAAAGGATGGCTGTCCGCGTTTGTTCCGGGCCGCCACGTACCGACCGGCAAAAACCAAGCTCATTCGCACCATGCAGCGGAGCCCTGTCCGCGCCGCAGTGCGTGCAATCATGCAACCCATCAACGGCGAACAGCAACAAGCGGCCACGCTGCGCGGAATCCTCGAGTGGCGTCAAGGCGCCGACGGCCGGATCAGGCAGCTCGACAACTGCCTCATCGATCGGCCGGAGGATCCCTTCGTTCCCCTCGCGCTCGCGGAGCGCTACCCCCTGCGACAAGGTCAACATCTCACCGTGCACGTCACCAATCGCAAACCACGCCGCCGACGCGGACGCCGCGGCGGCAAGCCGCGCCCCGTCGTTGAGCAGATCCTCGAAATCGAAGGCCTCCCGCCGGAGCAGTACGCCGTCCGCAAGCCCTTCGATCAACTCACGCCCATCGACCCCCAGCCGCGCATGACCCTCGAATACAAGGGCTGCCCCCCGGCGTGTCGATTGATCGACCTTTTCTGCCCCATCGGCTACGGTACACGCGGCCTCATCGTCGCCCCGCCCAAAGCCGGCAAGACCATCCTCCTCCAGAACATCGCCTACGGCGTCAAGCACAACCACCCCGACGTCGACCTCATCGCGCTCCTCATCGACGAGCGACCCGAAGAAGTCACCGACTTCAAACGCAATGTGCCCGCCGAAGTGCTCGCATCGTCGAACGATCAGGACGTCGAAGCGCACATCGGCCTCGGCATCATGGCGATTGAACGCGCCAAGCGCAAGCTCGAAGCCGGCAAGGACGTCGTCGTGCTCCTCGACTCCCTCACGCGACTCGGCCGTGCGTTCAACAACTCGCGAAAATACGGCTCGTCCGGACGCACCATGTCCGGCGGCCTCGACTCCAAAGCGCTCGAAGTGCCCAAGCAACTCTTCGGCGGGGCGCGCAAAGTCGAAGAAGGCGGCTCGCTCACCATCATCGCCACCTGCCTCGTGGACACAGGCTCGCGCGCCGATCAGATCATCTTCGAAGAGTTCAAAGGCACCGGCAACATGGAGCTCATCCTCGATCGCTCCATCGCCGAGCAGCGCTTGTTCCCCGCCATCAACCTCGCGGCGTCTGGCACGCGCAAAGAACATCTGCTGCTCTCGCCCACGGAACTCAAGACCGTGACCGCGCTCCGCCGCCGGCTCATCAACATGCCGCCGCCGCGACAGATCGAACAACTCCTCGCCGCCCTCAAGCGCTACGACACCAACGAAGCGCTCGTCAGCGCTTCAGCGAGCGCCGAAGCCAAGGCGTAAGCCGTCGATCAGAGTCCGTCGCCAAAGACCACTTCATCATCTCCCTCTCCCCGAGGGAGAGGGCCGGGGTGAGGGTTCTCTGGCCGCAGACTCGCTCTAGCGCGTCCTTCGCTCCCCACGTCCCACCCACCCCCTGACCCCCTCCCTCATAGGGAGGCGAAACTTCATCATCTCCCTCTCCCTCGGGGAGAGGGCCGCGGTGAGGGTTCTCTGGTCGCAGACTCGCTCCAACTCGTCATTCACTCCACACGTCCCACCCACCCCCTGACCCCCTCCCTCATAGGGAGGGGGGAACTTCACGATCTCCCTCTCCCTCGGGGAGAGGGCCGGGGTGAGGGTTCTCTGGCCGCAGACTCGCTCTAGCGCGTCCTT
>JBIQHI010000001.1:567268-1113770 GCA_044508635.1 Planctomycetaceae bacterium
CCCTCTCCCTCGGGGAGAGGGCCGGGGTGAGGGTTCTCTGGCCGCAGACTCGCTCCAGCGCGTCATTTACTCCTTACGTCCCACCCACCCCCTGACCCCCTCCCTCAAAGGGAGGGGGAACTTCATCATCTCCCTCTCCCTCGGGGAGAGGGCCGGGGTGAGGGTTCTCTGGCCGCAGACTCGCTCCAGCGCGTCATTTACTCCTTACGTCCCACCCACCCCCTGACCCCCTCCCTCAAAGGGAGGGGGAACTTCATCATCTCCCTCTCCCTCGGGGAGAGGGCCGGGGTGAGGGTTCTCTGGCCGCAGACTTGCTCCGGCGCGTCATTTACTCCTTGCGGCCCACCCACCCCCTTACCCCCTCCCTCGTAGGGAGGGGGAATTTGGCGCCCATCAACGGAATCTGTCTCCATCGCGCAGTCGCCATCGCACTGTCGCCGCCGCGCGAACGAAAAAGGCCCACCCTTGCGGGTGGGCCTTGTGGCTTCGTCAGTTCGTCGCGGGGCTTATTCGCAGGTGCCCCACGAGCCGAGCATGTACGCGAGGTCCGCGCCATCCACGACGCCATCCGGCGGCGGCTGGAACGTCACGTTGCTCACGATGTCGGCCGGCGAACCGGGGTTCGGGCCCCACGCGCCGAGCATGAACGCAAGGTCCGCTCCGTCCACGACGCCATCCGGCGGCGGCTGGAAGGTCACGTTGCTCACCATGTCCGCCGGGCACGTCTCGCCGCCCGGGCATGACACGGAACCGCAATCAACGTTGTCGCCCTGATACGTGCCGCCGAACGCGTTCACGCACGCATCCTCCGTGACCGCCGCGATGCACTGACCGTTCGGATCACAGCACGCGCCAGTCGGCTGCGGGCAGCTCACGTCGGCGCAGTTCACGCCGTCGCCCTGATAGATTCCGCCGAGCGCGTCGCACAGCGATTCGAGCACGCTGCCGATGCAGGCGCCGTTGCGAGCGCAGCACGCGCCGCTCGGCGGGCTGCACTGGCCCGGGCTGCACGGCACGCCGTCGCCCTGCCACGTGCCGCCGGCCGTCACTTCGCAGCCGAACTGCGTCGTGTTCGCCGCACACGTCTGGTCCGCGAAGCAGCACGCGCCGAGGGGAGGCGTGCAGTCGAGACCATCGCACGTCGAGTCAACGCCCTGCCACGTGCCGCCGGACACCGTCACGCACTGCTCTTCCGTGACGCCCGCGGCGCACGAGAAGTCAGGCAAACAGCAGGCGCCGAGCTCGAGGCCGGGATCGGGGCCGACGTACACGTTGTCGATGTACCAGTCATCCGCGCCGCTGTTCACATCCACGCGGAAGCGAACGCGGAACTCGCTCCAGAACGCATTGGGCGGAAGCGGATGCTGGTGATATTCGAATTGCGATTGATCGATGCCGTCGGACACCACCTGGTTGATTTGCGTCCAGCGCAGGTTGTTCGCCCAGTACTCGACCGTCAGCGTCTCGCCTTCTTCGACGCCAATGTGCTGCGTGTAATACGCCAGCACCAACTGGCCCTGGCCGACGAGCGAGATGAAGTTGGTGCGCACCTGATCATCGTCGAAGAGGTTCGAGCCCGTGGCGTCAAGATTGAGCGATCGCGTCGGGCTGGGTTCGTTCAACGCCGCGGTGGTCACGGTGCCGCCGTCGACCCACACCCACTTGGTGGAATCAAGCGAGACGCCGGCTTCGAAGTCGTCGAAGAACGGCGGCGTGAGCGGACCGGGAAGCGCCGCCATGCAGTTGCCGGCGCTCGAGTTGGCATAGCCCGTGATCTGGCTGACGGCCAGGACGCCGAACCGCAGGTTCGAGCCGAAGATGCCGTTGCAGCCGCCATTGCCCGAGCACATGATGTGGCAATCGCCGTTGCCGTCGCAGTGTTCCGCGCTCAACGTGTGGCCAAGCTCGTGCGCCGAGAGCGACTGACGCAGCGAGAAGTTCGACGTGTATTTCGACTGCACCATGCTGTAGGCGCTGGAGGTGAAGCACGTGGACGGCGTCACCGCAATGCCGATCGTGTCGCCGGTCACTTCGCGCCCCGTGAACAGGTGCGCCACGTCGCGGCGGATGCCGCTTTCCGGCGACGAGTTCCACGTGTTCGCGAACTGATTCAGCAGGCTGCTCGCGCCGCTTGCGGTGTATGGATCGTTGACGTCCGAACGGACCACGACGACCGTGATCTCGAAGGTGAGATCCACATCGCGCTCGTAAATGAACTCCACGGCGTTGAGAAGATTTTCAATGTCGTTGACGGTGTTGTTCACCGAGCTGCCGTTGAGCTGGAAGTATTCGAAGTCGGCGTCGCAGCCAATTTCAAGCACCTCGAACCCCGAGCCGGCGATGCCGCCTTCCGCGCCCTGCGCCCCGGCTGCGTTCTGCTGATTCGTGGTCTCCACGCCGCACTTCACCGGATGGTCCACCGGCAACACGTCTTCGGTGCGGTACACGGCGTGCGTGGTCCGCGGCGCGGGCGCGCCGGGCGCCAGCTCATCAAGCGGCTGAACCATCCATGTGCGGCCGTCAGCCATCGCCACCGTCGCCCACAACTGGCCGTCGATCAGCGACGCGGCGACCATGCTGCCCGCTTCACCGCGAATGTGGCCGCGGTATGTCGTCGGGGCCGGCATGTCATACGGAACAAGCTGGCCGGTCGCGTCCTGCACGAGCACCATGAAGTCGGCGCCGCGAAGCGAATACGGGTGCAGCTCGAGCACTTTGACTTCGTCGCCGAACGTAATGGCGGCTTCGAACGGGCGGCGCTCATGATCGAGCGGCAGGCGAAGATCCTGCGTGGTGTACGCCGCCAGCGTGTTGAGGTGAATGTCTTCGGCAAGCTTGGGAGCAGGTTGGCGAGCGGGCGCCCTGGCAGGCGTGCGAGGCCCCGCCAGCGCGCTTTCGCCACCAAACCAAGCGATACAGACAGCGAGACCTGCGACTGCAAGGGGAGAACGACAGTGCATCAGCTTTCTACCTTCCCGTTTTCTTGACCTGAATGATCGCCGCCCTTCTTCCTGGAGGACAGCTCGATCGCCCTTCGGCACGTACCCCGCCAGATTCAGCACCATTCGCGTCGTGGAGCGGTGCGGTTGCCTGCATTCGCGCAAGAACGGCGGGTTGGTCCTCGTGCAGCCCCGGACTGCACCTGCCCCGATTGTGGCCCAGCCACGGGCTGTGTCAATGACGAATACCCGATTTTGATCGGAACGACGCGGCAAATCCGCCGAGCACGCCCTTCCGCGTTCGGAGCGTGTGCATAGCGAACGGGCGCCGCCATCCGATAACACGCCGATTCACCGAGGCGCGTCGGAGAGTCTTCACACGATTGCTTGCACGCTACGTCGTCTCAAGAGCGGCGTCGAGTCTTGCCTGCGAGGCCAGCGACGACAAGGAAACCGAGGGCGCCAGGGGCGGGAATACCAGTCACCACTTTCACCGCCGACAAGACGAGGCCCGCTGCGTTCTCTCCGTGGCTATAGGTGATCAGCACTCCGCCGCTCATGAAATCCAGAAATGCCGCGGTGTCAAAGCGGGGAGTATCGCCAACGTCCGTCCATTGAGTGACGATGCAGCCGAATTGCAGGTGACCGCACCGGCGAACGTCAAGAACATCACGAGCACCTGGCCGTTCTCGTCCTGTGCATTCGCGGGGTCCTGCGACACCATCGCTGATTGCACCTCTCGCTTTAGGCGGAGGAAACGATGCGATTAGAAAGAAACACCCCCGACTTTCGCCGGGGGTGTTTGAGTCAGTGAACACGAAGGCGAATGCCTTCGGTCGGTTTTTAGCGACGACGACGCTTGCCAACCAGGCCAGCCACGCCGAGGAGCGCGAGCGCGCCGGGGGCGGGAACCGGGTTGAAGTGAACCGTCACAGCGGTAATCGCACCAGCGGCGCCACCGTTCGGGTTGTACGCGAACTTGATGTCGCCCTGGATCAGGTCACCAAGGACGGACGTGGCGTACTTCTGCAGACCGCCTTCATCGACGCCGTCAGCCGTCGTGATCATGCCGTTGACAACGGGGTGACCTTCACCGACGAAGGTGAGGAACATCACGAGGACGCGGCCGTTCGCGTCGGGGGTGTTGCTGGCATCAGTCGGCGGGTTGACGAACCAGCCACCCTGAACGCCGGTGCCGGCGGCAAACACGCCAGCGTTGAAGTCGCCGTCGCCCGAGGGCGTCCCGCCGTTGACGGCGAGATAGCTATCAGCAGCGAGGTTGGCGACGAGGGCATCGAAGCCAGCGCTGTGAGGGCCGAGATTCGTGCCGAACGAAGCGTCCTGATAAATCGGGGACATGAACTGCAGGTTGCCGAACGCCGCGCTGATGAAACGGTCAGCGGGGTTATCGAACTGCACGTAGATCTTGTACGTCGTGCCGACGAGCGTGGTGTTCGTCAGCGTGTTCGAAGCGACCGACTCGGCGTACAGGCCGGAGATGCCAGCGTTCGCAAGGCCGGAAACAGCCAGCATGCCAGCAGCGCCTGCCAACAGAGGAAGCATTTTCACTTTCATGGACTTTGGACCTTTCTTCTTTTGTGCTCTCGTAGACACCGACTCGCAACGGATGCACCTCTTGGGGCACCGCTGCCAACCCTCACTTCAGCATCGAAAATACCTCAACGTTCGGGCGAGTCAAGATGCAACGCAGTCAGATTCAGAAGTTTTTGAAACTTTGACCCCTGCATTCACCCCCTCCGTGTGACTCCCCCACTATCCCGCCCCAATTCCCGAATTTCCCCCGGTTCCCGGCCGGAATCCGCTCGCCGTCCAATAAACCGGCAAATTCGGCCGATTTCGCCCTTTTGCCGTCCATCAGCGGTCAATTTCCGCCCAATTCCGCCGCCGCCAAACCGTCACGAATCGACAGTTGCCGATGCAAACGAGCCCGCCGCCGACTCGACCTCCGCGCGCACCGCCTCGCCCACCAGGAGCAGCGGGTGCGCATCACGAACGACCACCGGCACGATCGAACCCACAAGGCTTCGCGGCTCCACACCCGTCGGCGCATCGAACGCACAAATCAAATCGCCCGGCGTACGTCCCGTCAACTGCATGCGCGGCGTTGCGCTCGCGCGCTTCTCCCAGCGCAACTCAACGCCGTTCGGCGCTTGCACTTCCTGTCGACGCGGCGGCGACACGCTCTCAACAAACACGTCAACCGTCTGGCCGATCATCTCGCGATGCACGTCGTGACTGATCTCGCTCTGCAACGCAAGCAACTCATTGTTGCGGCGGCGCTTCACGGCATCCGGCACATCGTCAGGCAAACGATCGAACGCCGTCGTTCCGGGACGCGGCGAGTATTTGAAAATGAAGTTGTTCTTCGCGCGAACGCGCTTGAGCAACTCGCGCGTCGCCTCGAAATCGTCTTCCGTTTCGCCTGAAAACCCAACGATGATGTCGCCCGCAATCTGCACCCCCGGAAGCATGGCGCGGGCGCGATCGATCACGCTCAAATACTCCTCCACCGTGTAGCCGCGATTCATCATGCGCAGCATGCGGTTGGAGCCGGATTGAGCAGGCAAATGGAGATACCGGCAGATGCGAGGCGAATCGCGCATCACCTGCAGGATGTCATCGCCGAAGTCGCGTGCATAGCTTGTCACGAAGCGCAGCCGACGAATAGCCGGCACTTCCTCGTGAATGCGGCGCAGCAAGTCCGCGAAGCTGGTGGTGCGATTTCCCCGAGAAAAACCGTTGGAAGCGAGCGCGTGGCCGTTCGTCGGCGCCTCGCCGTTCGTTCGTTTGTGCGCCGCGGCGCCGGGGCCGATCTGCGGCAGTTCCACGCCGGCCACTGACACCGCCGTGCCGTGCACGTAGACATAATGATTGACCGTCTGCCCGAGCAGCGTCACTTCAATGACGCCCTGATCCGCCAGCCGCTTGCACTCCTCCACGATGGCATCCGGCGGGCGATGGACCTCGGCTCCGCGTGTGTACGGAACGACGCAATACGTGCAGAACTTGTTGCAGCCGCGCGTGATGCGAACGTACGCGCTTTTCCCGCCGGCGGAAGCTTTCTCCGCATCAAACGCGCGGGAGAGATCCAGCATCTCCAGGCTGTCCTGCGCCGCTGCGAGCGTGGATGACCGGCGCGATTTGTTGCCCTGCAGGGCGATGCGTTCCGCGCGATCCACCATGCCGGTCTTCATCGCGTTTTCGAGGAGCATCGGCAGCTTGTCGAGCTCGCCGGGGCCGCACATGAGATCGATCTGCGGATAGCGGGTCATCATGCCCGCGCCTTCGCGCTCCGCCATGCAGCCGATGACGCCGAGCACGACGTTCGAGCCGGCCTTCTTTTCGAGGCCGACGATGCCGACGCGCGAAAGCACCTTGTTTTCCGCCTGTTCGCGCACGGAGCAGGTGTTGTAGAGGACGACATCCGCGCCGCCGGGGGCATCGACGAACTGATAGCCCAGCGCGGTGAGCTGGCCGCGCACAAGCTCGCTGTCGAGCTCGTTCATCTGGCAGCCGAAGGTCTCGAGATAGACCCGCGGCCCGCCGCCCCCGAAGCCAGTTTTCGCAGGCACATCGTGCATGGCAGGTGCATGGTAGGGCGCGGCGAGCAGCCGAAAAGTCGCGGCAAAGGTCAAAAGGTCAAAAGGTTGATCGCGCCCGGCGCGACATGGGGATTGGCGTCGCGCGGCGTGCCAAGCGCTCCCGTCCGCCGACGCCGGGGCGGCTCAAGGTTCATCGCGTTTCGACCTTTCGCCGTTTTGACCTTTTGACCTTTCGTGCGTCTGCCGCGCGACCTGTGGATGCCTGCTTGCGCAGGCATGACGAATGGAACGAAGCCGCGTTCGACGCTCTTTGGGACGCGCTCGCTTCGCGCATGCGCAGGCATGACGAATGGAGGGAGACCGCGTCTGACGAGTCCGCGAGGAGGACGCGGTCTGGTGAGCAATGACGCTCCGCACGACTCGCCGCTGCGCCGGACGAGTCGTGGCACCGCGCTTCCATCGCACATTGACGTAGGGCGCACCGTTGAGCGGGCAGCGCACCGTTGAGCGGGCGGCGCACCGTTGAGCGGGCGGCGTACGCCGCCGCGGCGTCGTCCAGGTTCCCCCTCCCTAATCGGGAGGGGGTCAGGGGGTGCGTGGGGCGCAGGCACCGTTTAGCGGGCGGCGCCCCGCCGCCGCGTCATCCGCGAATCACATGGGCACACGCGCGGCGAAGCGCCGCTCGCTCAACATGCATGATCGAAGCGCGAGCGCAGCGAAAAACCATGAATGGCGCCTCATTGGGAGCGGGTTGGCGCTCTTGCACGTGCCGAGCCTTGCACGCGGGCTGCGGCGAAACGTGCGGTGAAACGCGGGCGTCGGCCGATATCTCTCGCGATGCTGCGCGCTGGTCACGGCCTCATTCTGATTGCGATCTGTCTGCTCACGCTGGGCGTCGTGATGGTGAACTCCGCGGGCCTTTCCGTGGCGTCGGAGAACCGGATCACGCTGGAGGCGGTGCTGACGGGCCGGCCGACGATGCTGGCGCTGATGGCGATTGCGGCGCTCTTTGCCGGGTGGGTCGTGCCGGTGGACTGGATGTACCGGACGCGCGGCCTGGCCTCGCCCGTGCCGTGGATTGCGATTGTGTCGGTGACGCTCCTTGTTGCGGTGCACGTACCGCAGCTTGGCAAGGAGGTGTACGGGGCGACGCGGTGGATCAACCTTGGGCCCTTGAGCTTCCAGCCGAGCGAAGTCGCCAAGTGGGGCGTGCTCATCATTCTCGCCTGGCATGCGACGCGGCGGGCCGGCGCGATGCACAAGCTGATCACGGGCTTCATCCCGCCGATGGTGTTCGTCGGCTTCCTCTGCGCCCTGATCGCGCTCGAAGATCTCGGCACGGCGGTGCTCATCGGCGCGGTGGCGATCATCATGCTCATCGCAGGCGGCGTGCGAATCTGGCAGGCGGCGATGGTGCTGCCGGTGGGCGCGGCGGCGTTCGTGGGCGCGGTGATCATCGCGCCCTATCGCCTCGCGCGGCTCACGGCGTTCCTCGATCCATATGCCGACCCGCAGGGCACCGGCTATCACATGATTCAATCGATGGCGGCGGTGGCGGGCGGCGGACTGGCGGGCCAGGGGCTCGGCAACAGCATTCACAAGTTCGGCTACCTGCCCGAGGACACCACCGACTTCATCTTCGCGGTGATCTGCGAGGAGTTCGGCGTCATCGGCTGCGCGGTCGTCGTGAGCCTCTATGCGGCGCTCATCTTCTGCGGCCTGTCCGTGCTGCAACGGGCACGCCACCCGTTCGCGCAGCTTCTTACGCTCGGCGTGATGGCGACGATCGGCTTCCAGACGATCATCAACCTCGCGGTGGTCACCGGCCTTGCGCCGACGAAGGGCATCGCACTGCCGCTGATCTCGCACGGCGGCACGGGCTGGATCATGACGTCGTTCTTCATCGGCCTGCTGGCGTCGATCGACAGACAGGCGGCGAAGGCAGAAGATGCGGACATGATCTGGGACGACGATGAAGCGGCGGATGCGGAGGTTGCGCAACCCGCGGCGATCCCCGGAACGCCCGGCACAGTCGGAACCCCCGGACTTTCCGGCTGATGCCGGCCGCGACGAAAGACAGCATGGCGTCGCAAACGACGCGCACGATCATCCTCGCCGGCGGAGGGTCGGGCGGGCACATCAGCCCCGGCCTTGCGCTTGCGGAAGGATTGCGGGCCGAGCATTCGGACGTGCGCGTGATCTTCCTGTGTTCGCAGCGCGCGCTTGACGCGACGATGCTCGGGCCGACGGGCGAGCGGTTCCTCGCGCTGCCCGCGCAGCCGTTCGGTCTGCATCCGGCGAAACTGCTGCGGTTCTATCGCTCGTATGCAGCCAGTCGGCGGATGGCGCGGGAGATCATTGATCGCGAGGGCGCTGATGCAGTGGTCGCGCTTGGCGGTTTCGTGGCGGCGCCGGTGATGGCGGCGGCGCGCGATCGCAAACTCCCCCGCTTTTTGCTCAACCTCGACGATCCGCCCGGCAAGGCGAACCGCATGATGGCGCGAATGGCGACGCACGTGTTGAGCGCCATTGATATTCGCGCGGAAGCCAAGTTCCGCTACGAACGTGTGGGCTTTCCGATTCGGCAGCGCTCGATCGCGCCGGCGGATGGGCACGAATGCAGGCGGCGACTTGGACTGCACGCCGAGTTGCCCGTGCTGCTCGTGACCGGCGCTTCGCAAGGCGCTTCGAGCATCAATCAACTGATGATCGCGATGGCGGCGAGCGAGCGGGCGAACTTCCGCGGCTGGCAGGTGCTTCACTTGTGCGGCGAGGGCGAGGTGAAACAGTCGCTGGAGCGTGCGTACCAGGATGCGGGCGTGCCGGCGTTGGTGATGCCGTTTCTGCACGAGATGGGCCTTGCGTGGGGCGCGGCGACGCTGGCGGTCAGCCGGGCCGGCGCGAACTCCGTGGCGGAAGTGGCGGCGAACGCAGTGCCGGCGGTGTTCCTGCCATACCCCTATCACACCGACGACCACCAGCGGCGAAACGCGGAACCGCTTCAACGCATCGGCGGCGCGGTGATTGTGCAGGATGAAATCGAGGCGGAACGAAATCTGGCGAAGGCTGGCCGCATCATTTCGGACCTGCTGCGCGATGAGGCGAAGCAGCAGGCGATGCGAGCGGCTGTGGAGCGACACCGGCCGGCGAACGCGTCGCATGAAATTGCGAAGCTGGTGCTGCAGTCCGTCGCATGAGGCCGCTAGGATGGTCGGGCCACGAGCAATTCCGGAGCTGCGGCGAAGACATGGCTGTCGAAGACACAATCCAGCCGGCGGCGAATACATGCGTTCTGCTCGCGCCGCGTGATGCGCAGGTGGGCAAACACGTCACCGACGCTGTGCTGGCGGGCGGCTGGACGCTTGAGCGCACCGAGCGGGCGATTGATGCGATGGTGCTGCTGTGCACGCTGGAGCGCGACGCGCGTGCCCAGCAATTGCCGGCGGCCAGGCACATGCTGCTCATGCACGGCCTGGTGGCGAGCGACGAGCGCGCGGCGCTCGGGCGCGCGGTGCGCAAGCACTTGCCGGGCGTGCGCGTGCATGAGATCGAAGCGGAAGCCAGAAGCGCCGCGGAAGCCGTTGAAAATCCCGTGGTGGCCCGCATCGGCCGCGATGGCCAGAGCGTGATGCCGCCAGCGTCCGCGCCGGCGCGTCGCGCTGCTGCGCTGCAGGATGATGACGGCGGCACGGGGCGGATGAGCGAGCCGAAAGCAACGCCGACGGTGGAAGTGTCGCGTGATGAGATTGCGATGCTGCTCTCCGGCGGGCTGGGCGACGGGCCTTCGGGGGCGCGGGCGGAGGATCGGCGTTGACGACACGTTCATCGCAGGAGGCAGGCGCGGCGATGGCACGCGACGGCGGGTCCATGCTCGTGGTGATCGGGCCGCAGCGACTCGCGCGTCGCGTGGAAGCCGTGGCGTGCCGGCAAGCCGTGCTCCCCGACAGCGTGTTCGATGCCGTGGGTTCGCTGATGCTTTCGGATGTCGCGAGCGGGCCGGTGACGCTCGTGCTTTCGGCTGAACATCTGAAGACGGCTGCGGAAGCGACGGTAGCGACGCTGCGCTCGCTGGTGAGTGAGCTTCACATCGTGGTGATCGTGCCGGCCGCGCCGCTGGCTTCACCGAAGGCGCCGCACCCATTGGCGGGCGTGGTGGATGCGCTGCTGTTTGAGCCGGTGAGCGACGCCGAGCTTCGCCGAGCGCTCGGGCCGGCGATTGCGGATCCCTCGCAGCAGACGAGTGCGGCGCAGCGCGCAGAGCCGCCAACGACGGCGACGACACCGGCGGCGCCAAGACCGGAGGCGCCAATGCTTCGCGCCGATCCCGTCTCGCCGCAAACGGCGAAGGCGCCTGACGCACGCGATGATTCGGCCGGTGATGTGCCCGTACTGCCCGCGGCGATTGATGAAGGGCGATCGCGCGAGCCGCTGGGCGATGTCGATTTGATTCAGGAAATCATGTTCGGCCCGGAGCCGATCGGCGCCACCGCGCTGGAACTGGTGCGCCAGCAGACGAAGTGGCCGGACGTGCGGCTCGTGCCCTCCGATGGCGAACACGCAAGCGGCGGCGAGCCGGTGGAATACGCCGGCGAAAAGTTCGGCGCGATCATCGCGCCGGGCGCATCGCCAGCAGCGCTGCGCGAATGGGCGGCGTGGCTCGGGCGATGGCTTGCACTTGACCGCTCGTATCGCGACTTCCGGCAGCTCACCTACCGCGATGACCTCACCGGCGCGTGGAACCGCCGCTTCTTCGACGCCTTCCTCACGCAGGTGCTTCGCATGGCGAGCGAGCGGCGGCGGCCTGTCACCGTGATGGTGTTCGACCTCGACAGCTTCAAGCGCTTCAACGATCAGTTCGGCCACGACGCGGGCGATGAGATTCTGAAAGAAACCGTGAAGCTGCTGCACTCGGTGATTCGCAAGGGCGACCGCGTGTGTCGCATCGGCGGCGACGAGTTCGCGGTGATCTTTGCGGATCTCGAAGGCCCGCGCGAGCCCGGCTCGCAGCATCCGGAATCTGTCGAGGAAATCGCCAGCCGCTTTCAGAACCAGATCACGATGCTGAAGTTCCCGAAGCTCGGCACGGAAGCGCCGGGCACGGTGAGCATCTCGGCGGGGCTGGCGACGTATCCGTGGGACGGCACGACGCCCGCGGAACTGCTTCGCAAGGCGGACCAGCTTGCGCTGCAGTCGAAGCGGCGCGGCAAGAACGTCATCACCTTCGGCCCGGGGGCTGCGGAAGCGTGCAAGCGCCAGCCCAGCGAGAAACCCTTGCACGATTGAGCCAGATCAACTGATGAACTTCGATGTCATAGCCGCCCCGCGACGTGCGGTGAATATCGGCCCCCGAAACGCCGACGATGCCGACGTGGCGGAACGCGTCGTCATCCTTTCGGACCTTCACCTCGGCCGGCGGCGGCACTCGGCGGGATCGGCGGAAAAACTCCGTCCGCTCTGGCAGGGCGCTTCGCAGCTCATCCTGAACGGCGACACCGCGGAAGTGCATCACAAGCAGCAATGGTCGCAGGCGGCGCGCCAGGTGCTCCGGCTCTTCGACATGTGCGAAGCGGACGACGTCACCCTCACGCTCGTCTCCGGCAACCACGATCCGTTCCTCAGCGACGTGCGCGCCCTCACGCTGGCCGGCGGCGAAATCTTTGTCACGCATGGCGACGCGTTTCACCCGGCGATCGCGCCGTGGAGCCCGCGCGCGGCGCACATGCACAAGGTGTTCAAGAACGCCATTGCCACGCTCGACCCCGAATCACGCGGTTTGCTTGAACATCATCTCGAAGCGGCGCAGCACGCATCGCACGCCGAGTGGCAGGTGCTCGCCGACGACACGCACCGGCCGAGCTTGCTTTCGATGATCGTGCACCCGTTTGCGTTCGCGGCGTCCATGCGGTGGTGGCACACGTATCCCAAGCTCGCCGCGGCGTTCGTCGCCAGGCACGCGCCGGCGGCGCGCCTGGTCGTCACCGGTCACACGCATTACAGCTCCGTGCGCACGGTCGGCAACGTCACGGTCATCAACACCGGCGGCTTCGGCATGCATCGCAAACCGCTGGGCGTGATCATCGAGCACAACGAGCTGCGCGTGCACCGCATTGAGAAGCAAGGCGAGGTGTTTGCGTTCTCGCCGCGGGCGCAGGCGCGCTTCGAGCTTCATCCGGAGCGGGCGGGGGATGCGCCGGTGCTCATGCCGTCGCCGCAACGACCAGCCGTGGAAGTCTCGGCGGCGTAAGTGCGGCTTCGCGGCGGCTTGCCGAGCGCTTCGCTGATGGCGCGCGACGCTTCGACCACGCCCGCAAGGTTGATGCCGGTCGGCACGCCCATGCGCTCGAACATGTAGACAAGATCTTCCGTCGCGAGATTGCCCGCCGCGCCGGGAGCGTACGGACAACCGCCGAGCCCGCCCGCGGAAGCGTCGAACGATCGCACGCCGAGCTGGTAGGCGCGATACGCACAGGCGAGCGCCGTGCCGTGCGTGTCGTGCAGATGCAGCACCGAATCGCCCGGCGAGAGCACGCCATCAAGCCCTGCGTACAGCGCTTCAATGTCCGTCGGCGCCGCCACGCCGATGGTTTCGCCGAGATCGATCTCCACGTCGCCCATGTCGAGGAACTGCCGCACCACGTCGCGCACCGCGCTGGGCGCGACCGGCCCCTCGTACGGACACGCCACGGCGCAGCTCACATACGCACGCACCGGCACGTTCGCCGCGAGCGCTCGCTTCACCACCGGCGCCAATCGCGCCAGCACCTCGGCGATCGAGCCGTTCGTGTTCTTCCTGCTGAACGTCTCGCTCGCCGCCGCGAAGACGCACACTTTGTTCACGTTCGCCTTGAGCGCCCGCTCCAGCCCCTGTTCGTTCGGCACGAGCGCGGAGTAGACGACGTTCGCCGATCGCGTGATTCCGGCCAGCACGCTCTCGGCGTCCGCGAGCTGCGGCACCCACTTCGGGCTTACGAAGCTCGTGCACTCAATCTCGCGCACGCCCGCCGCCGCAAGCTGCTCAATGAAGCGAACCTTGGCAGCGGCCGCCACCACGCCGGGCTCGTTCTGCAACCCGTCACGCGGCCCGACGTCCGTGATGTGAATCCGTGCGGTCATCGCAAGGCGTTATAGCGACTGGCGACGCGAAACGTCGGAAGGGGGAAATGGAGCGGGGAATTGGCGGGTTGAGGAAGAGGCAAGAGGCATAAGGCATAAGGCATAGGGCAGAAGGCGGGAGGCGGAAGGCGGAAGGCAGTACGGCGGCAGCGGCGTGGGACGCGTCTGACGAGTCCGCGAGGAAGACGCGGGTCAAAGCGCGGCCTCGCATCGTTGAGCGGGCGGCGCCCCGCCACCACGTCATCCGCGAATCACATCACCGCACGCGCGGCGAAGCGCCGCTCGCTAAACAATTTGCAAATGCAGCGGCAATCATGAATGGCGACCAACGCGCACCTGGTGGGCCGTGCCCACACTCCGTTTTCGCGCCGCCGCGTCATGGGGTGAGTTCGATCTCGATACTGCCGATGCGCACGACTTCGCCGGGGACGAGGGTTGGGAACCAATCGGGCATGGGGATTTCGACGAGCGGGTTCTTCATGAACGCCGGGCTGCGGAGTTCGAGGGCGCCGACGCCGTTCGCATCAAAGTAGATGCGCTCGATTTTTTCGCCGTCCGCGAAACGGAACCAGCGGAACGTGCCGGGCTCGCCGCCCGTGACCTTGACCGAGAGCCGGCGGTCGAGCGAGCCGTTCTTGATTCGTTCGCGGTAGAACACTTCACCGCTAAGACCTGTGAGGCCGTCGATGAACTGGTTGGAGACCTTGTACTGCGGGCCGAGAAGATCCGCGCCCTCGGGCAGCGTGTAGAGGGCGTCGAAGAACACGCCGGCGAGCACGCCGACGCACACGGTGTCGAGATCGACGAGAGACGGGAAATTGCCCGGCAGCGGCTCCTGCGTCGCGGGATCATCGATGAAATTCGGCGAGCGCATTTCGAGCACGGCTTCTCCCCCGCCGTTCGCCTGCGCGATGCCGACCACGACGCCGCCCACCGCCACCGCGAGCGTCTGGCCCGGCGCCGCGCCCTGCAGCGTGACGTTGAAGCGCCGCACGAATTGCCCGCTGCGCATCATCTCGCGGTAGATCACTTTGCCGCGAATCTGGTTGTGGCCGAAGAGATCAGCGCGCTGGCGCACGAGCACCACGTCGTTCGCCGGCGGCGTGGCGGGCACGGGCGGCGTGATCTCCACCTTGCCGAACGTTGCGTCCACGTGATGGGTAAAGAGCAGCATGGAGCCATGGCCGGGCTGCCACGGCGGTTCGATCATTTGAAGCGTCCACGCCGCCGGTTCTTCCGTCCCCTGCGGCCAGACTTTCAGCTTGTAGGCGTGATTGCCGTTCTGATGCGTCTGCACGCGCATCTTCCAGATGTACGGAACGTCGAACTCAAGTTGCGTGCACGATGCATCTTCATCCTGCAGCACGAACGGGTTGCCGTAGAGCTGCAGGCGCGCGCCGCATCCCTCGAGATGGAAGACGTATTCCGCGGCGGCGCCGAGGGGCCAGTAACCGATCGAAGGCTGCGAGCCGGGCTCGAGGAGGTCGCTGTGGCCGTTCCACCGCATGATGATGCCGATGCCGGGCGTGACGCTGGGGAACTGGTAGCCGTTCGGATCGACGTCGTGAATGGTGATCGGCACCGTGACTTCGTAGTTGGTCCACGCGGTGTCGCCGATCGCAAGCAGGCGGTCGTAACCGACGTCATCGCAGCGCACGCCGCCGGGCACGAGCGACCAGTGGCCGTCCACCGGTTGTGCGGCATCGGTCACATCGTCCAGCGTGTCCCAATCGGCGGCGAACGGCAGCGGCCAGACGTTCGCGGGCAACACGGTGAACTGCAGATTGCGCGAGCAGTCGCCGCCCTCAATATCGACGGCTCGCACAGTGACCTGGTGCGCGCCGGGCGCGAGGTCGTCCAGGAACAGTTCGATGTTGAAATCGCCGGGCCCGAGCAGGCGTCGCGTGTCGGGGCCGAACGAGAGCGGCAGCGCCGGCCCGCCATCCAGTTCATAGGTGAGCTCGGCAAGTCCTGCGGGTGCGTAGGCCGTTCCGAGAATATTGATCTGCGCCTGCGGATTGCCGACGGCCCCGAACACCTGGTTGGGGCCGTACCAGAAATCGATATCGAGCCCCTGTCCGAGAGGCAGCGCGACAACCAGCGCTCCGAGCGCAGCAATGCTCATGAACGGAGTGTGCGCCCGATATCAGCAGAGGCAATGACTTCCGCATGAAGCTGTGTTCATGAGCCCGCACAAACCGCATAAATCTCGCCGCTGCGCAAGCCGGGCGGGACGCGAGCGCGTCGTTCGACTCAATTCTGCTGCGCGGCGGTCACAGGCGGAACGGGTGATTCACTCGCCGCGGCCGGGTAGTAACGTCTGGCGGGCTTGACGACCACATCGCCGAACGTGACATCCACGTGATGGGCCAGCAGCAGTATCGAGCCGTGCGCGGGCTGGTCGGCGTTCTCGACCATCGACAGAATCCAACTGTTCGGCTCGGGCGAACCCTGCGGCCAGACCTTGAAGCGATAGTCGAATGCGTTGTTGGGCAGCGTGCGCACGCGCACGCGCCAGAGATATGTCACGTCGAAATCAAGCTGCGTGGTGCAGCCGTCGTCCTGATCGCGAAGGACGTACGGATTACCGTAAAGCTGCAGGCGCGGGCCGCATTGATCGGGGTGATAGTCGTACTCCGCGGCGGCGCCGAGGGGCCAGTAGCCGAGCGTGGGCTGCGATCCGGGTTTGAAGAAATCGGTGTGGCCGTTCCATCGCATGATGATGCCGACGCCGGGCACGACGACGTTTGCATCGACGCTGTGGATGGTGACTGGAACGGTGACATCGTAATCGGTCCACTGCATGTCGCCGATGGCGAGGATGCGGTCGTAGCCGGTGACGGGGCAGCGCACGCCGCCGGGCACCCGAGTCCACAGCCCATCGACGGGCTGCGCTCGCACGGTGACGTCGTCCGTCGTGTTCCACTCGGTGTCATACGGCAGCGGCCACTCGCGTTCGGGAAACAGCAGAAATCGCATGCTGCGCGACGCTTCGGCGTCGTTGGCGTCGATGGCGCGCACGGTGACCTGGTGAATACCGGGCGAGAGATCTTCGAGATACAGCTCGATGTTGAAATCGCCGGGCGAAGTGAGGCGGCGATTGTCGGGGCCCCAGTTGATGTCGAACTCCGGTCCGCCGTCGAGCGAGTACGTCAGTTCAACGAGCGCGGCGTCGGCGTCCACGTTGCCGAGGATGTTGATCTGCCGTTGCGGCCTGCCGAGCCTGCCAAACACCTGATCGTCGCCGTACCAGAAGTCAATGGCAGGCGGCGCTGCGGGAAGCGGCGCCATGGCAAGCAGTGTGGCAGCAATAGTGTGGAGCATGGTGCGCTAAAGATGGCGTTCGGATTCGTCGTTGGCAGGCGAACGGCGCGTTCCGCCGCGCTGCGTGCATGCGACAGGCGCACCGGTTTGCGCGGGTGATACGGCCTGCGTGAAGATGTGCGGCGTGTGCGGGCGGTTGGCAAGCACTTCCATCCGCTTGGCGATGCGGAATTACTCTTTGCCGCGCTGCCGCAGCATGAGCACCGTGAAGCCGATGATGAGCCCGAGCGTGAACAAGCCCCCCACCGCGAAGAGGATGATTTCATACGGGCGCAGGCCTTCGCCCTCTTGCAACATGGCGGCAAGGAACATCATGTGGCGCCTCCGCGCGTCCAGAATGTGAGCGCATGCGTTTCCGCGCGAGCTTCGGCCCCCTCGGCATGAACCATCACCACCGTGCCGGGCGGCGTGAGCGGCGAGCGCAGCATGGCGAAGGCGATTGGTTGCGCGGAGTTCATCGGGCTGATGGTGCTCGAGGTCACCACGCCGGCGCGATCCCCCAGCGCGCCCTCCACGATCTCGAACACGGCAGCGCCCGCGACGGGCAGATGATCGCTTTGCATCTTGAGGCCGGTGAGCATCTGCTTCGGCGCTCCCAGGTTTTGCATGCGCGCGACGATCTCCTGGCCGATGTAACACCCCTTCTTGAAACTGACGCGATGCGCGACGAGGCCGGTTTCGTGCGGGAGATTCGTGGGGCCGAAGTCGATGTTGAAGATCGGCGTGCCGGCTTCGATGCGCGCGATGTTGAGCGCGTACCAGCCGATCGGCCGAGCGCCGGCGTCCACCAGCGCTTGCCAGAAGTCCGCAGCGCGGTCGCGCTCAATGGCGATGTGGAAGCCGGGCTCGCCTGCGAGATCGTGGCGAACGATCGTGACGGAGCCGCCGGCGAACGTCGTGGCGGCGGCGCGGTTGTGCTCCAGCGCGGGCGCTTCCGCCTTGCCGATCGCGCGCTGCAGCACGGCAAGCGCGTCCGGGCCGTGAAGCTGCACGCGATGGAGTTCGTGCGACGCGTCGCGCAGCTGCACGTCGTCGGCGAAGAGAAAATTATTGAGCGCGCTCGCCGTGGCTTCGGCGTTGGTGACGTCGAGATCGATGACGATTGAATCGCCGAGTTCCGCGAGCAGCAGGTCAGCTTCGATGCGCCCCTTGCGATTGAGCCAGAAGGCGGTTGCGGCGCTTCCGGGGGCGAGGTTGCGAAGATCCTGCGTGAGCATGCGGTTGAGGAAGTCGCGGCGGTCGCTGCCGGTGACGAGGATCGTGCCGCGATGCGGTGCGTCGAACAGCGCGGCGCCGCGGCGAATGGCGGCGTATTCCAGCTCGATTTCGCCGAGCGTCGCCAGGATTTCGCACTGCCGGCCGCCGTCGGATTCGGGCGGGCCGTAGGGAATGAACTCCGCGGCGCTCGCGCCCAACTCCGCGGTTGTGGCGGCGCCGGGACGAGCGGCGGAATCGTGCGGCGCAGGCGGCAACGCGGCGCCGGAGCGCGCGAACTGCTCAATGCGATTTCGCACCGGTGAATCAAATTTGAGCGCGGGCGCGGGAAGGCTCATGCGCGCAAGTGTATGCGGGGCGGATGATCAGCGGCACGAGCCGTTGGCACGACACAGTCATCTTGAATCAATGCCCCGTTCCCACCGGCGAGACGCCTGCGCCGCCGTTTCCACCGATGCCATCGACGCCACCAATGCCGCCGGAACCTGCGGCGAGATACTCCGTCCATGCGCGGGGCTGCGCGGGCAGCGCGGAAACAATCGTCAGCCCGACGTCGCGGCCGGTCTCGAGCAACGCCTCCGCTTCGTGCTGGATTGGCGCGACGATCGCGCTCTTCAGCGTCACCGTGCGGATCGAAGGAGTCTCATCAGGCGATGTCGCCATGGCGATCACGGTGTCAGCGTTCGCCGGCTGCGTCGGCGTCGCGGCGACGATCTCGCCTGCCCCGCTGCCGCGCTGCTCGGATTCTTGCCGCTGAAGAACGAGCGCCGCAAGCGAGGCCAGCACGACAAGCGACGCCAGCGCGACGCCGGCCAATCCGAATCGCGAGCCGCTGGCGCTCGCGCGCACGGCGTTCTGCTGGGTTGCCACCGCTTTCGCACGCCGCACCGCCGCCATGGTGCTCGCCGCGAAATCGTCGGGAAGCGCTTCGCGCACCACGTGCGACTGCACATGCAGCATGCGGCCAAGTTCATCACGACCAAAGCGGTTGGCGGTCATGGCACATCCGCTCCTTCCTGTACCGCGATCATCGCCTCGTCGCCCTCGCCGCGCTCCGCCAGCGCGCCCGCGAGCAAACGCCTGGCGCGAAAGAGCATGACGCGCACCGCAATCGAACTTCGGCCGAGCGTGCGCGCGATCTCGTCAGACGAAAATCCCTCGGCATATTTGAGCCACAGCGCGGAGCGTTCTTCTTCGCCGAGCATCTGCTGCGCGACGAGCCAGAGATTGCGGCGAGCCTCGCGTTCCATGAGCGGCGCGGCGGGATCCAGCGTGCCGTTCTTCGCCACCGCGCGGGCGCTGGCGTCCGACCACTCGTGCTGGCCCGCGGCGCTGCGCTGCCTCGCCGAGCGGGCGTGATCGATGGCGAGGCGCGTGGCGATGGCGTAGAGCCATGTCGAAAATCGCCAGCGGTCGTCGTAGGTCGCCATGCTGGTCCACGCGCGAACGAACGTTTCCTGCGTAAGGTCTTCCGCGTCGCATCGGCTGCCCAAGCGGCGGAGGAGGTAGTTGAACACGCCGCCCTGGAAGCGCGTGACGAGCTTGCCGAACGCATCCAGCGAACCGGCATGCGCCTGCGCGACGATCGGGCGTTCGTCGCTCGGAGCGTGTGCCGCGTGTGCAGCGTCGGCAAGGGGCGTGTTCATGATGGCGCCAGCGTGTGCATTCATCTCACGTGAAAACGCTCCTCCGCGTCAGTGGTGATGAGGGTGCGGGTGATGATGGTGTTCGTCAGCATCGCCATGCCCATCATCATGATGATCATGTTCGTCCGCTTCGGCAGCGCCGTTGTGAAGGTTTTCATGCAAACGGTGATGTTCCTCCGCGGCCTTGCGAATGATGCCGCAGCAGCGATCCGCGGGCAGCACCAGCGTGGCGGCGAACGTGTTTCCCGTCGCCTCCATTTTGACCGCGTTCAGCAGTTCCAGCACGGGCTCCGCATCCTGCTCTTTGGCGATCGCCATCCTGCCCAGCGCCACCATGCCTTGCATGATCTGGGCGATGTTGAGGGCGTCCTGGTCGGTTTCCGTGGCGACGGTCAGCCGGCCGAACGACTTGTCAGCGTGCTCGCCGATGTCGAAGGTGACCTGCTTGGATTGGTCGAGGATGCGCGAGGCGGGGTCGTGACCGTGGATGCCGGCGATATCAAGCGCCGACGCGAAGATGAATGAGCCGGCGTGGGGCCGCGCCGCCGCGAGGGGCTCGCCCGATCCTTCGAGGCTCGGCGCGTCGCCGCGAACGACCTTCGCCGTGTCCACCACGCGTTCGATGAGCGGACCGGCGACGACGATGCGCTGCGTCGGCGCAGCGCCCTGCTGGATGTACACGTGATGCCGCTCACCGGACTGCGGCTCGACGAACGAGTGCAGCACCACGCCGTCCTTCCGCACTTCCGCGTATGAGTCGTCGCTTTTGAAGCGTTCGATCATCGTGTCGGCGGCGTCGGTCATCACCGCGACGAGCACGGCGTCCTTCACCGCAGCCGCCTCGGCGCCGACGCGCACTTCCTCGCCATCCACGCCGACTTCAAGCGCGACGCTGCTGTCATCCTTCCCGCCGCCGTAGAGCGTGATCGCAAGCACGTCCTTGAGCACATCCACGCCCAAGGCCTGCTTGATTTCCTGAAGGCCTTCGATGGACAACTCGTCGTGATTTTCGAGCAGGCACGAGCCCACCTTCGACGCCATGAAGGATTCGACATCAAGGTGCACGAGCCACATGGCATCGCGCGACACGTGCTGCATGTTGAGCGGGCCTGCGAAAACGCCGGCGGTGAGCAGCAGCACGGGAGCGGCGAACGCGGACAGTCTGGTGCGGAACATGAATGCGTCTCCTCGCTTCCGCCGCTTTCTTCGCGGCGTGCCGAGTCGTGCTACGGAAACGCGTGGCGGGCGTTACGGGCTTTTTTCCGAATTTGAACGAAGAACTCGTTCCCGTTTCACCACGGAGTCACCGAGCCACGGAAAGGGTCTTTCATGGGTCGTTGGCGCGGATGTGACGGTTCGCACCAGCCCGACGCGCGAGCGAGGGGAGGACGTGCAATGGCGCGAAGACGTCCTCGCTTGCGGTTCGAACTGGTGGCGGGTGAAACGGCGTGCCTTGTGGGCGATCAGCGCGCTGCGTTGGCTTCTGCCACCGCGCGGGCTTGGGCGTGAGCGCGGGCGGCGTCCACGAGTTGCTTGATGAGGTCGAAGCCGAGCGGGGCGTGGTCGGTGCGTTCCGGGTGCCACTGCACACCGAGGTAGAGCGGGCGCGATTTGTCCTGCACCGCTTCGATGATGCCGTCGGCGGAGCGAGCAACAACGTCGAGCGAGCCTGCATCGCGCAGCGCCTGGTGGTGGCGCGAGTCAACTTCACCGCTGCCGAGTTCGCCCGTCACGTGATGTTGGCGACCGCCTTGGTGCATCGCCGCGTCTTCCGGATGCGATTCGGGCAGATGCTGATCGAGCGAACCGCCGGCGTGCAGGCCCATGAACTGCATGCCAAGGCACACGGCAAGCACGGGCATTTCCGGGCGGACGGCGAGGAGATCAAACATCGCGAGTTCGAACGCCTGCCGATCGGGGTGAACGGTGCTGGCCTCGGCGTGCGTTGGTTCGCCCCACTGCTCCATGATCGGGTCCGCCCCGCCGGTGAACAGCACGCCGTCGCAGCATTCGATCACCTGGGCCGCGATCGCCGGCACGCAGGGAAGCAGCACGGGCACGCCCCCCGCTCTCGTGACCGCTGCCACGTAGGCGCTGGCGACCTGGTGGTTCTTGCCGTCAAAATCGCAGGTGATGCCGATGATTGGGACGTGCATGGGTGGTCCGAAGGCGGTCTGCATGGACACGGGCTGGCGTGCCCGCGTGCTTGAGTTTACGGCGAAACGGGGTATGCTTCATGCACCCTCGCGGCGGACCTGCGGGGGACTCTTTTTCCATGGAGTTCCAATGAGCGATCAGTTTCGTCAGGGCGGCAATTTCGGTGGAGGCAGCGATGCTTCCTCGGGTGGCAGGGGCTCTCGCCGGGCCGGGTATCTGAAGACCGACAAGGACGGCGGGCTGTACGTGGACTACAAGGCGGTCGACGATCTCCGCCGCACCATGACGCCCAACGGCAAGATCTACTCGCGCAAGCGCCTCGGCACAACGGCGCGTGAGCAGCGCATGCTCGCCAACGCCGTCAAGCGCGCTCGCTATCTCGCGCTGCTGCCGTATACCGACGCGACGCTCTGATTCGTCGGCAGTTCGTAACTCAAAGAACAACGAACGCCTTGCTTTGCGCGGGGCGTTTTTTCTTTTGGCCACAGATGAGTTTGACGGGCAAACGGTGGGCGGCGCCTACGCACTCCGCGCGCGTTGCGGTGTGTCACCGCGACGCGCTGTTACACCGGCTGGGCGCGGCGGGTGGTGAGCTTGCGAATCGCCATGCGGCTCCAGCGGTACATGCGGCGGGTCCACTGGGCGGCGCGGCGTGAAGCGCGGCCGGTGAATTGCCAGGCCGAGAGAATGTAGATCCGCACGCGCAGGCGGCGGAGGCCTTCATCGCGCCGACCGAGCGCGAGACCGCGGTTCACCCATGCGGCGGCGACGCGCACGCGCTTCTGCTCATAGGCGCTCAAGGCGAGGTTGTGCATGGAGACGTAGCACGTGGGGTCGATGCGAAGCACACGCCGGCTGGCCGCGGCGCCGCCCGCCCGATCCCCCGCCTGAAATCGCGCAAGCGCGAGCTGGCGGAGCAGTTCCACGTCCTTCGGGTCGTCCTTCACCGCGTGTTCGAGCACGGACGCGGCATCCGCCGGGAGTTCGGCCGCGAGGAGCAGCCGTCCGAGGAGTTCGAGATCGTCGCCGCTTCGCTGGTCGGAAATGCGGGCACGAACCTGCCCCAGTTCTTCCCGCAGGTGCACGCGGGCTTCGTCGAGCTTGCCAAGCTTCACGAGCGCTTCGCTCAGGGCCAGGCGGATGGCGGGATATTCCGCATCCAGCTTGAGCACCAGCTCGAACTCGAACTTCGCCTGTTCATAGCGCAGCGTGCGCATCGCCAGCCGGCCGAGTTCGTAATGGGCGTCCACGTTGCCGGGCTCGAGCTCGAGCACGCGGCGGAATTTCTCGGCGGATTCGTGGTGACGATCGAGTTCAGCGAGCAGGCAGCCGTAGTCGAGCAGCGTCTCGATCGAACCGGGATCATCGCGAAGTTCGCGCAGATAAAGCTGCACCGCGCGCTGCGGTTGATCGGTGGCGGCGTAGACCTCGCCAAGGCGTGCACGGACGCGCGGCAGGTTGGGATCGATGCGAATGGCTTCGCGGAAGCACCAGCCGGCTCGCTCGTGCTGGCCGCGCTGCAGCAGGCTTTCGCCCATGGTGGCGAGGCAGCGGGCGCTGTGATGCTCAATCGAGTGCTGGGCGAGGTAGTAGGTGGTCTCGACTTCCTCGTGATTGCCGAGGCCGAGGTAGCTTTCCATCGTGCCCCACAGGGCCTGCTCGCAACGCGGGTCGAGCTTGAGGGCGCGGCTGAAGAGTTCGATGGCGTGCTCGAAGCGGCCCAAACGGTTGGCGATCATGCCGGCGGCGATGATGCCGTCCGTCTCGTCCTCCATGAGGTCGGCGGCTCGTTCGTAGTGAACGATGGCTTCTTCGTCGCGACCGGCGGCTTCGAGGGTGAGGCCGAGATTGAAGTGCCACTCGGCCCGGTCTGGATTGAGCGCGAGCGCTTTGCGCAGCTCCGCCTCCGCCTCGGCCCAGAGCCCTCGCTCATAGCACTCGAGAGCCCGGTCCGCGTGAGACTCCGCATCCATCCAGTCATTCATCGAAGGAAAGTCCGAATCTTTAGAGGGACTGTCCGAACAGCCCTAGTGTACCCGATAGTAGGATGAGTCGGCTCACCCAGGCTGTGACCTTCGAGAAACTCATCGGCATGACTGAATCCTTCCGCCAGTCAGCCGGCGGCCGCCGCGTCGCCAGGCTCTTCATTCCGCAATCACGCGGCGCGATGGCTGCGCTGGCGGCGCTCGCGCTCACGTTCAGCGGCTGCGCCAGCCCCACAGCGAACGCGCGCGGCCCGGCCGCTGCCGCCTTTCCCGCGCAGGTGACGCTTAGCGATGAACAGCTTCGCCAGCTCCAGCTTTCCAGCGAGGTGCTGCTCAGCCAGTCCGCGGACATCACGGATGAAGCCCGGCGGAACGCGGCGGCGCTGCTCATCGATCTTGGCGCCGCCGAATCGCGCGACGTGCTCAAGAAAGCGCTGGCGTCCACGCACGTGCCGACGTTGCGTGCCGTGCTCACCGCGCTGGCGGCAAGGCCGGCCGACCCGGAGCTTCTTGGCGCCATCGTCGAAGCGCTCAAAACCGCGCCGCCGGAGCTATGCGATGTCGTCGCTGGCGCATTGGTGGCGCAGGGCGACGCGGCGCTGCAGCGCGTGGCGGCGATGGCGGCCGATCAGCAGGCGGCGGTGGACGATCGCAAGCGCGCGATCCAGGCGCTGGGCTCGTTCCGCAGCCGCGAAGGATTGCTGAAGCTGATGGGATTGCTCGATCCGAATCGCAACGAGCCGCGCGACATCATCGTGGCGACGTGCAGCGCGTTGCAATCGCTTACGGGCATGCGGCTGGACAGCAACCCGCAGGACTGGCGCGAATGGTGGAGCGAGTTCCGCGAGAAGCCGTTCGCCGACGTGCTTCGCATTTCGCTGCAGCGCTTGAGCGATCGCGTGCAGGCGCTGGAGCAACAGAACGCGCAGCTTTCGGAGCTGTACGCCGATTCACTTCGCGAGGTGTATCTGCTCCTGCCGAAGGATGAACAGCTTCATCGGCTGGCGAGCGATCTTGATCACGAGATGCCGCAGGTTCGCCGGCTGGCGCTCGATCGCGTGGACCGATTGCTGCGCGACCAGGAGCGTTTGCCTGACGACGTGAAGCAGCAACTGGTGAAGCGGCTTGGCGACGCCGAACCGGCGCATCGGCGCATGGCGGCGCGGCTGCTCGACGAATCCAATTACGACGGATTGCGCGAACTGCTGGCGACGGCGCTGGCGGAAGAGCGCGATCCCGCGACGGCGCAGGAGTTTCTGCGCGTGCTCATTAAGCGGCCGACCGCGAGCGCCGCGGCCCCGGCGGTTCAGTGGCTGAAAGACTCCGTAGCGGGCGCGAACGCAGCCGCGCTCCTCGCGCAGCTCGCCGGAAGCGGATTGCTGCCGGAGCCGATTGCGGAGCAGGCGCGGGAAATCGTGCGTGCCGCCATGACGCCCCCCACGGATCCCAACGCGCCGGCGGCTGCACTCTCGCCAGCGCAGGCGCGACTGCTGGTGGTCATCGGCAAGGAACGCGACCTCGTGCTGCTGGAAGGCATGCTCGACGGCGGCCCAATCGAGCTGCGCAGCGCGATCGCCGACGGCTTCACGATCATCGGCCGCGCGGCCCCGCTGGTCGCGCGGGCGCAGGACCCCGTGATGTATCCCTTCGCGCTGCGTGCGACGGCGAACGGCAAGTCTGATCTTGAATCACTGCAGAAGGTGATCGCGCTCACGCCGCCCGAGCAGCACCGCGCCGCATGGGCGACGGAAGTGCGCAACATCGCCAGCCGCCTGCCGCTGGAACTCGTCATCACGGCGGACGACGTGATCGCGGGACTGCCCGGCATCGATGCCCGCGCGCGATTGCAGCTTCTGCAGCGAGCGATCGAACGGCCAGCAGGCGAGCTTCCCGCAGCGCTGCGCCGCGCGGTGATGCTGCGAGCTGCGGAACTTGCGCTGGCGGTCGATGAGCCGACGCGGGCGCTGGAGCTGCTCGATCAGCTTGGCCCGCAGCGCACGGACCAGGAAGCGCAGGCGCTCGGTTTGCGTGCCGCGGTGCTCGCCGGCCAGTTCGACCGCGCCCAGCAGATCGATGACGATCCCCGCCGGTGGATCGAACTGCTTCGCGGCCTCGTGGAACTTGACGACAGCGCCGCGATTGCGCTTCAGAGCGAAATTGAGGACCGCTTCCTCGCGCAAATGGATGACGCCACGCGCGCGGAGTTCGAGGCGGCAAAAAACCTCGTGCGCGACGCGTTCCCGATCACGGAAGCGCCGGAACCTGAAACGGCTGCAAACGCCAGCTCACCCGGCGGCGCGATCGCCGAGCCGTGAGGCGTCGACGAGATTTGTGCGAACCCGGCCACCCGATTCCGCGGCCGAAACCGGGCGCCTGATCCGCATCCACGCCGCGGTGCGTTGCTCTACACTTCCCGCTATGGCTACCACCACGAAAACGCGCAAGACGAAATCCGCCTCCCCAGCCGCGGCATCGCGCGGTTCCACGCGGATTGAAAAGGACTCGATGGGCGACATGACCGTGCCGGCCCACGTCCTCTACGGGGCGACGACGCAGCGTGCGGTGCTGAACTTCCCCGTCTCCGGCAGACCCGTCCCGCCGCAGGTCATTCATGCGTACGCGCTGCTGAAGAAGGCGTGCGCGCAGGTGAACAACGATCTCAAAAAGCTCGACGCCAGGCGCGCGAAGCTCATCACCCGCGCGTGTGATGACATCGCCGCCGCGTTCAAGGATGGCTATCAATCCCCCGCCGCCGCGGAGATGATGCAGCACTTCCCCATCGACATCTTCCAGACCGGCTCCGGCACCTCGACCAACATGAACGCCAACGAGGTGATCTCCAACCTCGTGTGCAGGTACGAAGGCAAAGCGATCGGCGCGAAGGAGCCCGTGCATCCCAATGATCATGTCAACATGGGGCAAAGCTCCAACGACACGTTTCCGACGGCGATGCAGGTCGCGGCCGCGGTCGCGATCAACACGCATCTCATCCCCGCGCTCACGTCGCTCGCCAAGGCGCTGCATGCAAAGGCGAAGGCGTGGGACAAGATTGTGAAGATCGGCCGCACGCATCTGATGGACGCCACGCCGATCCGCCTCGGCCAGGAGTTCTCCGGCTACGCGGCGGCGGCGGACTATGCCGTCACACGTGCCGAGCGGGCTATGATGCGCCTTGCGGAGAACCTCCCCATCGGCGGGACGGCCGTCGGCACCGGCATCAACACGCATCCGCAATTCGGCAAGCGCGTGAGCAGCGCGCTCTCGAAAATGACCGGCGTCAAGTTCGCGGAAGCGGCAAACCACTTTGAAGCCCAGGCGACGCGCGATTGCGTCGTCGAAGCGTCCGGCGAACTCAAAACCATCGCTGTGTCGCTCACGAAGATCGCCAACGACATCCGCTGGCTGGGCTCCGGTCCGCGCTGCGGCTTGTTCGAGCTTTCGCTGCCCGCCACGCAGCCCGGCTCATCCATCATGCCCGGCAAGGTCAATCCGGTCATCTGCGAATCCGTCATGCAGGTCGCATGCCAGGTCATCGGTTGCGACGCGGCGATCACCGCCGGCGGGCTCGGCGGCGTCGGCTCGCTGCTCGAACTCAACGTCGCCATGCCGATGATGGCCGACAACCTCATCACGCAGATCACGCTGCTCGCCAATGCGACGAACATATTCGTCGAGAATTGCATCAACGGGCTCGAAGTGAACAAGTCGATCGCCACGGGCATGGTCGAGAAGAGCCTGATGATGTGCACGAGCCTCGCGCCGGCGATCGGCTACGACAACGCGGCAAAGGTCGCCAAAGGCGCGTTCGCGGAAGGCAAGACCGTGCGAGAATACGTGCTCGAACACAAGCTCGTTGAGCCGAAGAGGCTCGATCAGTTGCTCGACCCGTGGTCGATGACCGAACCCGGCGGCGAGGGCGCCGGCGGCGGGTGATGCTGGCGAGCGAAGTTCTGACTCGTCATGCCTGCGCAAGCAGGCATCCAGAGGCCGCGCGGCGGGCCATGGCGAAACGTCAAAACATCAAAAAGTGAAAACGTCAAAATGCACAGCGCCCTAATGTTTCGCCGCGACCCGACCAGCGGGAGGCGAGCGCGTGGATCGTGAACAGCGCCGAAACCCGCGTCATTGGGCGTTCGCACACGGGCGCAACTGCAAATCACCAATGAATTGCATCACCGCGTCACGCACAGCGCCTTCATCAACAAGATGCACATCCAGATGCGCCGCCTCGGGGATCACGCGCAGCTCGCCGTGCGGCGCTGCTTCCGCGATGCGCCTTCCGTGATCGATCGGCACGACGCGGTCGCGCTTGCCGTGGATGACGAGCAGCGGGCATGAGAGCTTCGCTGCGATGGGCGTGAGCGTGCGGTGCCGAACGCCTGCGAATCGCAGCACGAAGAGCGCGAGATCAGTGATCGGCCTTGCGGGATACCCTGCCACCTTCAGCCTGCCTCGCAGCGACGTGTGAAAGTCGTCATACGGCCCGAAGGCGACGACGCCGGCGATGTGTTTGCGGATCGATGATTCCTGCGCGGCCGTTTCGATCGCGATGACGGCGCCCATCGAGTAGCCCACCAGCACGATCGGCCCATTGTCCAGCGCTTCGAGCAACGCGATGAGATCGCGAGATTCGTTCACACCGAGGTCGCTCACGCCGGTCGCTTCGCCATGGCCGCGCAGGTCGAACATGATGATGCGGCGGGCGAGGTCCGGCCACGGACCGATGCGCGCGAGCATGTCGATGCGCGACTGCCCCCAGCCGTGCACGAATACGGCGGTCAGGTCGCCGTCGCCCGCGCCGTCGATATCCCACACCGGTAGCGTCACGCCGTTCGCCTCCACGTTCCACTCACGAAACGTCAGCCCAGAGGCGGCGGGATCGACGTGCAGGCCGCGCGCGAGGGCGTACGCCAGCGTTCGCCGCGGCGGATGACGCATCTCGTACACCAGCACGCCGGTGAAGATGGCGACGAGCAGCGCGAACGCGATCGCCAAGAGGATCAGGAGACCAAACACGGCGTGAGTGTAGCGTCCGCCGTTGAGCCGCGACCCGACCAACGGGAGGCGAGCGCGTTCGAGAGCGCGTGAAAATCCGCACGGCACGCCCGGGTACACTGCGGCGCATGAAACCCTCGCTGCAGATCGGCAATTCAGCCGAGGTCACCATCACCGTCACCGAGGACATGTGTCCTGCGTTCGACGGCGTGATCGTGCACCACGTGTATTCCACGTGGTCGATGGCGCACCACATGGAACTCGCTGCCCGCAAGGTGCTCGCGCCGCACCTCGAAGAGCACGAAGAAGGCATCGGATCGCACCTGTCGATCGATCACGTGGCGCCGGCGCCGCTGGGACACACAGTGCGCGTCGTGGCGAAGGCCGTCGAGCTTGGGCCGAGCACGCTCGTCTGCGAATGCATCGCGTACGATGGTGGCCGCGTGATCGGCAAGGGGAAGCAAGTGCAGCGCATTTTGCCGAAAGCGAAACTCAAGGCCCTCATTGAGCGAGCATCGAAATGACCGCAGTGGAAACCAAACCCGTGACCACCGAAGAGCAACTCATCCTTCACGAAACCGATGGCCACGTCGGCGTCGTTCGCCTGAATCGCCCGAAGGTGCTTAACGCGCTCAACCCCGAGCTGATGAAGATGCTTGCGGCGCAGATGGAAGCGTTCGACGCCGATCCGAACATTCACGTGATTCTGCTTGCAGGCAGCGAACGCGCGTGGGCGGCGGGCGCGGACATCGGCGATATGGCGGAGCAAAGCGCGATCAGCATGTACGAGCGCGATCAGTTCGCCACGTGGGACCGCATCAAGCGCATCAAGAAGCCGATCGTCGCCGCGGTGAGCGGGTATGCACTCGGCGGCGGATGTGAGCTGATGATGCTTTGCGATGTCATCGTCGCCAGCGAAACGGCGCAGATCGGCCAACCGGAAATTAACATCGGCGTGATGCCCGGCGCCGGCGGCACGCAGCGACTCATTCGCGCCGTCGGCAAGGCGGTCGCGATGGACGTCATTCTCTCCGGCCGTTTTCTCTCCGCGCAGGAGGCGCTGAAGTTCGGCCTCGTCAGTCGCGTCGTTCCGAAGGAGCACTGGTTCAGCGAAGCGCTGCGCGTGGCGCACGAGATGGCGAAGAAGTCGCCGCTCGCGCTGAAGATCGCCAAGGACGCCGTGCTGCAGGCGCATGAGATGAATCTCTCCGACGGCCTGGCGTACGAGCGCAAGCTGTTCTACCTGCTCTTCGCCAGCGAGGATCAGAAGGAAGGCATGCGCGCGTTCGTGGAGAAGCGCAAGCCGAATTTCAAGGGAAAATAACTGCCACCGTTTCGCCGCGGCCCGACCAGCGGGAGGCAAGCGCGGCTGCGAGCAAGGACAATGCACCATGACGACCGCCACTGCCACTCAACCTGAAACGATCCTCGTCAACACAATCGATCACATCTGCACGATCACGCTCAACCGGCCGGACAAATACAACGCGGTCAACGACGCGCTCTCGCATGAGCTTGGCGAAGCGCTGAAGAGCGCCGAGCGCGATGCGAATGTGCGCGTCATCGTCATCACCGGCGCCGGCAAGGCGTTCTGCTCCGGACAGGACCTCGGCGATCTGAAGTCGAAATACGTGCCGGGTTATGTCCCGCATCTCGGCGCGGACCTGCACAAGCGTTACAACCCGATCATCACGCGCATGGCGTTGATGGAGAAGCCGATCATCGCGGCGGTCAACGGCGTGGCGGCCGGCGCAGGGCTTTCGCTGGCGCTCGCCTGCGACATGCGCATCGCGGCGCAGGAAGCGTCGTTCATCGAGGTGTTCATCAACGTCGGCCTGATTCCCGACTCCGGCAGCACGTGGTTCCTGCCGCGCCTCGTCGGCATCGGCAAGGCGATGGAAATGTGCATGACGGGCGCGAAGGTGGAAGCCGACGAAGCGCTGCGGATCGGACTCGTCAATCGCGTCGTCGCCGGAAGCGCGCTGATGGAAGAAACGAACGCAATTGCGAAGAAGCTCGCATCGCTGCCCGGTCGCGGCCTCGCGCTCACCAAGCGGCTGCTCACACGCTCGTTCGAAACCTCGCTCGCCGAACAACTCGAAGCGGAGGCGTTCGCCCAGGAAACCGCCGGCCAGACGAAGGATCATTTCGAAGGCGTCACGGCGTTCATCGAGAAGCGCAAGCCGAGTTTCACGGGACAATGACAATGCGTGCCGACGCGCTCCCCTCCGCGGACTCCGGGTCGCGGCTAAACGAGCGCGCGTAGCCGTTTAGCCGCGACCCGCAGGGGAGCGCGTCGCGCGGCGGTCGCCCAATATCATGGCGATCGATGGTCCGCGCGTATCACGTGATCCTGTCCGCACACGGGTTCTGGTTGCCGAACGATCCTCGCGGCTCATGGTCGGACTTCGTCGGCGCGTGGGAGCTGTGGCGTTATGGCAAGGCAACCACCGTGAGCGTACGGCGCTCGATTGCGTCGAGCATTCACGATCAGAAACTGCGATTGCAGGCGAAGAAGGCGCTGCGTTATCCAGCCGTGCGCTGGACAGGCCTGCAGGCACGTTCGATTGCCAACGGGTTTGCCTCGTTCGCTCGTCATGCCGAATTGGCGATCTTGGCGTGTGCCATCATGCCGGATCACATTCATCTCGTCACCGCGCGGCACGCGCAGAAGATTGAATTGATTGCGAATCATTTGAAAGGCGCCGCGACGCGCCGCATCATCGCGGACGGCATGCATCCGCTGGCGTCACAGCCGACGAAGGGCGGCCGCATGCCGAAGATGTTCGCGCGTGGACAGTGGGCGGTGTATCTGAATGGCGACGGCGACATTGAGCGAGCGATCGAGTACGTGAACGACAATCCAGTTCGCGAGGGATTGAAGGCGCAGCGCTGGCGATTTGTACGGGCGCATTCGCGCTGAGGTGACGCGCTCCCCTCCGCGGACTCCGGGTCGCGGCTAAACTGCGAACCATGAATTCGGATCAGGTTCTCATCCTCGGCGCCGGCACCATGGGCGCGGGCATTGCCCAGGTCGCGGCGATGCATGGCTGGAATGTGCTGCTGCGCGATGTCGATCTTGCGACCGCGCAGCGCTGCGTGGATTCGATCCGAACGCAACTCGATACGCTCGCCGCCAAGGGGAAAGTAGCAAGCGAAGCGCGCGATCAGGCGATGGGCCGATTGCAACCGTGCGACGATTCGACGGACATCCGCGCGGCGGAGTTGCTCATCGAAGCCATCGTCGAAAACCTGGATGTAAAGACGCGTGTACTGCGCGAACTGCTGCCCGCGCTGAAGGCCGACTGCATCATCGCGACAAACACGTCATCGCTTTCCGTGAGCGCCATCGGCGAGGCGATCGGCGCAGCCGACAGAACCGTCGGCATGCACTTCTTCAACCCCGCGCCGGTGATGAAGCTCGTCGAAGTCGTGGCGGGCGAGCGCACGGCTCCTGCTGTCGTCGAGCGCGTCGAGACGGTCGCCAGATCGTGGAGCAAGGTCACCGCGCGGTGCGCCGATGTGCCGGGGTTCATTGTGAATCACGTCGCCCGGCCGTATTACCTCGAGGCGTTCCGCATTCTCGAAGACGGGTATGCCGGCGCGCTGGAGATTGATGACACGATGAAGACCATCGGCGGGTTCCGCATGGGGCCGTTCGAGCTTACGGATCTCATCGGCCAGGACGTCAACACGGCAACGAGTCGCAGCGTGTGGGAGCAGCTTGGGAAGCCGGCGCTGCTGAAGCCGAGCGTGCTACAGGAATCGCTGGTCGCGCAAGGGCATCTGGGGCGGAAGACGAAGCGCGGCGTGTACGACTACAGCGGCGCTTCGCCCTTAGTTTCGCTGCGTACGCCTTCGCGCGATGTCCCATGGAACGACGCGCTGCGGTCGGCGGTGCGCGATTTCGTCGCCGGCGCGAGCGAAGCGGACTTTCATGATGATGTGCAGGCGTATGTGCTTGCACGAATTCTCGTCGCCATCATCGCGCAGGCGCATCACGCGCTGGATCGAGGCGTGGCCAGCGCCGAGGACATCGATACAGCCATGAAGTTCGGCGTGAATTATCCCAAGGGACCGTTCGAGTGGACGGAGCAGATCGGCCCCCGGAAGGTTGTCGCGCTGCTCGAAGCGCTGAATGCGACGGTGAGCGACAACCGGTTTGCCACGCCGGCCTCGCTGCGCCATCGCGAAGCGGGGCTTCGCCGCTAGACTGTGGGCATGCCACGCGCAGCCATCATTTCTGCGATTCGAACGCCTGTCGGCCGGTATGGCGGGGCGCTTGCTCCCGTTCGGCCGGATGACCTTGCGGCTCTTGTGATCCGGGAAACCATCGCACGCACGAAGATCGATCCCGCGCTGATTGATGATGTGTACTTCGGCGCCGCGAACCAGGCGGGCGAAGACAATCGCAACGTCGCGCGCATGGCGGCGCTGCTTGCGGGTTTGCCCGCGACCGTTCCGGGGGCGACGGTGAATCGGCTGTGCGCTTCGGGGCTGGAAGCGGTCAACATCGCGGCGCGGATGATCGAAGCGGGCCACGGCGAGGTATTTATCGCGGGCGGCGTGGAATCGATGTCGCGGGCGCCGTTTGTGTTTGCGAAGACGGAATCAGCGTGGGATCGCCAACCGCCTGTGGTGTATGACACGACGATCGGCTGGCGGTTCACCAACCCGCTGCTCGCGGCGAAGCACTATCCGTACTCGATGGGCGAGACTGCGGAAAACGTGGCGCGCAAGTACAACATCTCGCGCGAGGAGCAGGACCGCTTCGCGTTGTGGAGTCAGCAGAAATGGGCAGCCGCGAAAGAGATGTGCCTGTTCGCCGATGAAATCGTGCCGGTCGAGGTGCCGCAGGGCAAAGGGAAGCCGCCGACGACAGTTGACACCGATGAACACCCGCGTCCGGACACCACGCTCGAAAAGTTGGCGAAGTTGCGGCCCGCATTTGCGAAAGACGACAAGGGCACGGTCACCGCGGGCAACTCATCGGGCGTGAACGATGGCGCCGCGGCATTGCTGCTCGTTGAAGCCGAGCGAGCGAAGCAGCTTGGGCTCAAACCGATCGCCTATGTTGGCCCGTCCGCCAGCGCCGGCGTCGATCCCGCCTACATGGGCCTCGGTCCCGTGCCGGCCACGCAGAAAGCGCTCAAGCGGGCCGGCCTCACGATGCGCGACATCGGCATTGTGGAATTGAACGAAGCGTTCGCGGTGCAGTGCATTGCGGTGATGCAAGAGCTTGGCATGGAGCCGGGCGACACGCGCCTCAACCCAAAGGGCGGCGCGATCGCCATCGGCCATCCGCTCGGCATGAGCGGCGCTCGCATTGCCGCCAGCCTCGTCCACGAGATGCAGCGCACCAAAGCCGCTCGCGGCTTAGCAACGGCCTGCATCGGCGTCGGCCAGGGACTGGCGACGGTGTTCCATTCGGAATGAACGCGCCGCCGAGGCGCGGAGGACGCAAAGGCAGAGGTACTGTTGAGCCGCGCCCCGGAGTCCGCGGAGGGAAGCGCTCTATAATTCGGCGTTGCGCAGCGCTTCGGCGCTAAAATCCGCCCCTTCGACGGAGTCGAAATATGTCAGGCAGCTCAAACGTCGGCATGCACATTGACCACTGCACGAAGGAAGACCCCGCCAAGCTGGCGGAGTTCGAGGCCAAAATCGCGCGCGGCGAGCTGATCGAAGCCGACGACTGGATGCCCGATGCGTATCGCACCGGCATGCTGAAGATGGCGGAGCATCACGCCAACAGCGAGATCATCGGCGCCCTGCCGGAAGGCGAGTGGATCACCCGCGCCCCTTCGCTCAAGCGCAAGCTCGCGCTCACCGCGAAAGTGCAGGACGAAGTCGGCCACGGCCAGATGCTTTACCGCGTCAGCCAGGACCTCGGCAAGACGCGCGATGACATGCTGCGCGATCTCATCACCGGCAAGACCAAATACCACAACTGCTTCAACTATCCCGCGCCGACGTGGGCGGACATCGCCATGATCCAGTGGCTGATCGACGGCGCTGCGATCATGAACCAGAAGACGCTCGCTGATGGCGCGTACGGGCCGTATGTGCGCACGATGAAGCGCATCAACATGGAAGAAGCGTTCCACTTCAAGAGCGGCGAGGACATGGTGCTCACGCTGATGAGCGGCACGCCCGGCCAGAAGAAGATGACGCAGGAAGCGTTCGACCGCTGGTGGGGACCGGCGATCATGTTCTTCGGCCCGCCCGACAAGCCGAACGCGGAGAGCCTGCCGCCGATGAAGTGGCGGATGAAAACGGAGACGAACGATTCGCTTCGTCAGCGGTTTGTGAATCGCTTCGCGCCGGCGGCGATTGATCTTGGCCTCGTCATCAATGTCGTAACAAAGGACGAGCACGGCATGGTGACGAGCGCCCGGCCGGATGAGAACGTGAATCTCGACGAGAAGACCGGCAACTGGGGTTTCACGCAGCCGGACTGGGACGAGTTCTTCCGCGTCATCCGCGGCGGCGGGCCATGCAACGCCAAGCGCCTCGCGCTGCGCCGGTTCAGCTACGAGCAGGGCCAATGGGTGCGACGAGCCGTGCTCGCAGGTGAAGTCAGCGTGCCGCCGGCGGCGTGAGGCTTGTATCTCGGCCGCCATGAGAGCAGAAGAGATCCAGCAGCATTTTCGAAATGATCCGTTCCTCCCGTTGCGCGTGTACGTATCCGACGGAAGTGCGTACGACGTTGAGCGTCGCGAGCACGCATTCCTGTGGCGGCGTCGGCTCATCATCGGCCTCAATCCCGCACCAACGGGCGTTCCAAGTCGCAGTGTGTACATCAACCCAGTTCACGTCACGCGAATCGAGCCGATTGTGAATGGCGATTCGTCTCATCGGAATGGCGCGAGATAAGACAATTGTGCTTCGCCCCGCTGCGCTCGCCGATCGCCATGCGGCGTGTGAGGAACTTGCACAGCTTGCGCGTCGGGCGTGCGCGGCGGTACACTGATCGGGCCATGTCGAAGATTCGCGAGCAATTTGAGCGACCGCCGGAGGCGCCGCTTGCGGTGGAGCCCACGGGCGATCTGCGGCCGTATGTCGTCTTCACGCAGCTCAAGCCGGGCGGGCCGTACATCTACGCAGGCTGGCTCGAAGCTGCGGATGACACGATGGCGATGGATTTCGCGAAGGAGCACTACGGTCAGGACCAGGAGTGCGTGAACATCCAGGTCATTCGCCGCGAGCACATTACATCGAGCGATGGGTTATATGCGGCGATGGAGGATGAACCCTCACCCCAGCCCTCTCCCTCGGGGAGAGGGAGCAAGACAACGGATGCGCTTCGATCATTCGTGGTGTACACGCAGAAGCGGGCAGGTGACTTGTGGATCAGTGCGCCTGCCCCCGGAATTGTCGACAGTGCGAAGCCGCAAGCGGCTTTGGAAGTGGCGCGCACGACCATCAAACAGGCCGCCGCCGCGCACGTCATCTGGGTCGTGCCCGTCGACAAAATCATCTCGACGCATGGCGATCTCATCTGGCGGCACACCGATCAAAGCTATCGCCTCGCGCGCGGCTACGGGCGCGAGGTCCGCGCCAAATGGGTCGCCTTCCGCGATGAGCAGAAACTGGCCGAGTACGAAAAGGACGATCTGCAGGAGGCGTTCTAAAACACAACGCGCCAAAGCCCACGGCGTCCTCGCCGTGGGACAAAACCACCAACCACGCATTCCCAATGCAAGACGTCCCCGCCCAACACACGCCCGCGCTCACCACGCTCCTCCTCGCGCTCGCCGACGACAAGCTCCTGCTCGGCCACCTGAACAGCGACTGGACCGGACTCGGCCCGATCCTCGAAGAAGACATCGCGTTCTCGCACCTCGCGCAGGATGAAATCGCGCACGCGCAGGCGATCTACGAACTTGTGGGCGAACTCGTCGGCAAAACCGCGGATGAACTCGCCTTCGGCCGCCCGTCCGAGGAATTTCGCAGCGCGCACATCGTCGAAGTTCCGGACGAGTTCGACTGGGCCACGGCGCTCGCGCGCAAACTCTTCTGCGATCATTTTGACCTGCTGCGACTCGAGCGCATGGCGAACTCCGCATGGAAGCCGCTTCGCGATCTCGCGGCCCGCATCCTCGATGAAGAAAAGCTGCACATCGAGCACACAGACCGCTGGATCGTCCGCCTCGGCCGGGGCACGCAGGAATCACACGACCGTTTGCAGAACGCGATCGATGCGCTCGCGCCGCTCGCGCCGATGCTGTTCGAACCGTTCGACGGCCTGGCGGCGCTTTCGGAGACGAATCTCTACCCCGGCGATGATCGCGCAATGTTTGACGCGTGGAGCAAGCGGATCAGCACCGCGCTCGCCGATGCGAATCTCACCGTGAAGCTCGCAGCGCCATCGCCGGACACAAAGGCCGGCCGCCGCGGCGTGCACACGAAGCATCTCAACGCCGTCCTCGACGAAATGTGCGAAGTCTGGCGCCTCGAGCCGAACGCGAAGTGGTAGACAGGTCACCACAGAGGCACAGAGGGCACAGAATTGTCGTCAAAGTTTCGCCGTGCTTCAGACCTCTAGCCGGGAAGCGCGTCTCGCAGCATCGCTGAATATGATAAATCGTGGTGCACATCGATCGCGACGCCATCATGGACGTGCTGCGCACGATTCCTGATCCCGAGATGCCCATCAGCATTGTGGACCTCGGGCTTGTGGAAGCGGTGCGCATTTCGCAGAACGGGCACAGCGCCGCGAACATCGAAGTTGATCTCCTCCCCACCTTCGTCGGCTGCCCCGCGCTGGACATGATCGCCGGCGACGTGCGTGCGAAGCTGGGCGCGCTGCCCGGCGTGCACGACATCAAGGTGAACTGGCTCTTTGATCCGCGATGGTCTGTTGATCGCATCACGCCCGCCGGCCGCGCTTCACTGCAGGCCCACGGCGTCACCGTGCCCGAACATGGCGCTCATCTCGATGTACCCGGCCACGATTCGCCGCATTCCGTGACGCTGCAGACGAGCGCCATCCCCTGCCCTTACTGCGGCTCGCGCTCGACCTATCTCGACAGCCCCTTCGGCCCCACGCGCTGCCGCATGATCTACTACTGCGAAGCGTGCAGGAACAGCTTTGAGCATATGAAGAAGGTGTAGGGGAAGGCATCGAGGCATCAAGGCACCAAGGCATCGAGGCATTGAGGAATCAAGGCATTGGGTTTTCCAGCTCGCTGCCGTATTTCACGTAGAACTGGTTCTGGAAGATTTCCTGCGGGTCGTACTTCCGCTTTGCTTCGAAGAAATCGTGCGCCATCGGATACGCGCGCTCGAACTGTTCCCGCGTGGCGTGCAGGCGATACGGGAGGTAATACCGCCCTTCGTGCGCAAGCGCTGCATCGATCAGCGCCTGCGTACACGCTTCCATCGCCGCCTCCGCCTCCGGCGTGCGCTGCTGGTTGAACAGAAGCACCAGCGTCAGCATCTCCCCATCCGCATACCGCAGCACTGTGTCGCGATCCTCCAGCACATGCCGCACCGTGACATTGAGCAGATCGACATCATGCTGCGGGATCAGCTCGCGGATTGTCTTCACGAATGAAACGAAGTGCTCCGGCGGCACAAAGTACTCGTGCAGAATGTCCGTCGTATCGTCTGAACAATCCTGGTACAGCGCGACGGAATCGTTGAGCAGCTGATTGCGCGACACATAGCGGCCGGAGAGTCGATCGGACAATTCAAGTTCCGCCTGCCAGCGAAGTTCCTTGCCGTACTCGCTTCTCGCCGATCCGCGAAAGATGGCTCGCTTGAGCGTCGCGTGCTGCGTTCCCTTGAGCGGCGGGATGTCGCGTGCGTCGCATGGATCGATCACGTACAACGTCACCAGCGCCTCATTCAGAAAATGGCTCGGCGCCACGCACAAGCGCGCGTACGCCATGCCCACCTCTTCGTGCTGGCGCACCTCGCGCGCCATGAACTCGGGCACGTCCTCCAAACCAACGCGGTGACGCTCGGCTCGGTAGCGCACATTCGGCACGGTGTCCAATTCCACATCCAGGATCACGCCGAAGAGCCCGTACCCGCCGAGGACGTGGGTGAAAAGTTCCGCGTTCTCGTCCCGGCTGCAGCGATGCACGACGCCGTCGGCGGTCATGACGCGCATCGCCCGCACGGTCGAAGCGATCGGCGGCCGATTCGGTTGCCAGCCGTGACAATTCGCGCTCACCGATCCGCCCACCGTGAACGAATTGTTCGACTGCATCACCGCCACGCTGCGACCACGGGCATCAAGAAACGGCACAACCTCCTCCCACCGCGCTCCCGCCTGCACGTGCAGCACATTCCTCTCATCATCAAATCGCATCGCGTTGAGCGACTGCATGTTGAGCGCGATGCCGCCGGGGTAAATCGTGTGGCCGCCCATCGTGTGCCGAGCCCCGGCGATCGACACGCGCAAGCCGCCGTTCCGCGCTCGCTCCAAGAGCGCTGCGATCTGCGCTTCCGCCTTCGCCGCATCCTGCTCCACATTGATTGATTCCAGCACCGGCGCGCTGTTGAGACGGCTGGCGTCGTCCACGCAGCCTTCGGGCCACGGCGTGAGCGTGCGGTCATCGCGCAAAGCCGCCTGCATCACATGGATCGCGGATCGGCATCCTGGCGCAGCCGCCAGCGCCGCCGCGGCGCTCAGGCACACGATCCACGCACACCAGCCTTGTCGCCATGCTGCCCGCACCATCATGCAGAACCTCACCCAGCGCAATCGTCGCTCACACGTTCTTCCGCCGCAAGCAGCATGAATTGCGGCAATTTCACGCGCTGGCAGCCTCCTTGGGATTCACCTACGATGCCAGTGCATGACACAACGCGCAGCCCAGTCAACCTCGGCGGGTCAGGACCGCCGACCGGCGATGCCTCCGATGAAGGCGGCTGGCGACGCCTCGCGCCAGGCCTCGGCGTGCAGCGACGCGGGATCTGCCGGTCGGCGAACCATCGACCTCGGCGCCATCGAGTTCCTGCAGGTTCTCTCCGAAGACGGCTCGTGCGCCGACGACCTCGCGCCGAACCTTTCGGCCGAGGATCTCAAGCGCGTTCACCGCGCCATGGTGCTCACGCGCAAGCTCGATCAGCGCATGCTCGCGATGCAGCGACAGGGCGAAATGGGCACATTCGCGCCGGGGCTCGGCCAGGAAGCGACGCAGATCGGCCAGGTGTTCCCGCTGCAGAAACGCGACTGGTTCTCGCCAAGCTATCGCAGCTTCGGCGCCCAACTCTGGCGCGGCTGGACGATTGAACGATTGCTGCTGCTGTGGGACGGCTTCTTCGAAGGTTTCGCGCCGCCCGATGATGTCAACGATCTCCCCTTCTCGATCGTCATCGGCTCGCACGTGCCGCTTGCCGTGGGCGTGGCGATGGGCATGCGCATTCGCAAGGATGAATCCGTCGCGCTATGCAACTTCGGCGATGGCGCGCTCTCGCAGGGCATCGTCGCCGAAGCCATGAACTTCGCAGCGGTCTTCAAAAGCCCGTGCGTCTTCGTATGCGAGAACAACGGCTACGCGATCTCCATGCCGGTCGAGAAGCAGCATGCGGTTCGCGAACTCTCCCGCCGTGCGCCCGGCTTCGGCATTCCTGCGATCACCGTCGACGGCAACGATGTGCTCGCGATGATCAGCGCCACGCAGGCGGCGGTTGAGCACGCCCGCGCCGGCCGCGGCCCGTACTTCATCGAAGCCGTCACCTACCGCATGAGTCTGCACACCACCGCTGACGACCCGAAGGTCTATCGCCGGGATGACGAAGTGGAGCAATGGAAATCGAAGTGCCCGATCGCTCGCTTCGAGACGTTTCTCACGAAACGCGGCGTGCTCACGCGCGAAGACTGCGACCGCATCGCGCAGGAGTGCGAACAGGAAGTCCTCGACGCGCGCGAACGTTTCCGCCAGCAAGCCGTACCGAACCCGAAGGAAGTGTTCGACTTCGTCTACGCCGAACTCCCGCCGGAGCTTGAAGCGCAGAAGCGCGAGTATCTTGAAAAACTCCACCGCAAGGGGGTGGAGTGAATCCCCCCTCCCTATGAGGGAGGGGTCAGGGGGTGGGTGGGACGCAAGAAAACATGCAAACGCAGCAACGCACAACTCGTCACCGCATCCAGCCGCACATGGCGCAGCGGGCGGCGAACCTGCGCCGCAACATGACGCAATCAGAGCGCGACCTGTGGCAACTGCTTCGATGCAAGAATCTCGGCGGCTTGAAGTTTCGCCGGCAGGCAGTCATCGGACCGTACGTCGTCGACTTTCTCTGCCCGCAGCGCAAGCTCGTCATCGAAGTGGACGGCGAGAGCCACGTCGGGCAAGGCGCGATCGATGCGAAGCGCACTGCGGATCTCGAGGAGCAAGGCTACCGCGTCATTCGCGTGACCAATGATGAAGTGCGGCGCGACATCGATGCCGTGGGAATGATGATCCTTCACGAGGCAGGCGCCGCACCCACCCCCCAGCCCCCTCCCTCAAAGGGAGGGGGAATGAAGGAGGTGGAGTAATGGCGCAGCTCACGATGGTGGAAGCGCTGAATCTCGCGCTCGATCAGAACATGGCGGCGGATGATCGCGTGTGTCTGATGGGCGAGGACATCGGCGTCAACGGCGGCGTGTTCCGCGTGACGAAAGGCCTGCAGCAGAAGTACGGCTCGGAGCGCGTGATCGACTCCCCCCTTGCGGAGAACGGCATCATCGGCACGGCCGTCGGCATGGCGATCTACGGCCTCGTGCCCGTCGCGGAAATCCAGTTCTCCGGCTTCACGCTCCAGGCGTTCGATCAGATCGAGCAGAACATGGCCCGCTACCGCAACCGGTCGCGCGGCAAGTATCCCATCCAGATGGTGATGCGCTGCCCGTACGGCGGCGGCATCCGCGCGGTCGAACATCACAGCGAATCACGCGAAGCGTACTGGGCCCACACGCCCGGCCTCAAAGTCGTCATCCCGTCCGGCCCGCGCAACGCCCGCGCGCTGCTCCACGCATCGATCAACGATCCCGACCCGGTCGTGTTCTATGAGCCGAAGGCGGTGTACCGCGCGTTTCGTGAGGATGTGCCGGAAGCGCCCGAAGCGATGGAGATTGGCAAGGCGCAGGTCGTGCGGCAGGGCAGCGATCTCACGATCATCTCCTACGGCGCGATGATGCGCATCGCGCGCGAAGCGATGGATGATCTCGCCCTCGAGCACGGCATCGACGTCGAGCTCGTTGACCTGCTCTCCATCAAGCCGATGGACACGGAAACGCTCGCTGCGTCGGTTTCGAAGACCGGCCGATGCGTGATCGTCGCCGAAGCGCCGCGCACGTGCAGTGTGGCCGCGGAAATCATCGCAAGGCTCAACGAAACGTGCTTCGAATACCTGCTCGCGCCGATCAAGCGCGTCACGGGGTATGACATCCATTTCCCGTACTTCCAGGTGGAACAGCACTACCTGCCGGACAGCGACACGGTGGTCGAGGAAGCGCGCAAGCTGATGGAATGGAAATGATTCGTTGAGCCGCGCCCCGACCAACGGGAGGGAAGCGCGTCACGGTGCGATGATGACACGAGACTTCAAACTTCCTGATCTCGGCGAAGGCGTGCACGAAGGGCAGATCGTGCGCGTGATGGTGCGCGAAGGCGAAATGGTGCGCGAGGATCAGCCGTTGATGGAGGTGGAGACCGACAAGGCGTCGGTGGAGATTCCTTCGCCATTCACGGGTGCGGTGGAGAAGGTGCACTTGCGCGAAGGTGAGCTCGTGCACGTGGGCGATGTGATGGTGACGTTCGGCGCCCCCGGAACACAAGTCCCCAAGCCTGGCCCCGGTTCGGCGGCTTCAACCGCCGAGGACCAGGCAACCGCGCCAGCCCCCACCCACCCCCCTACCCCCTCCCTCGTAGGGAGGGGGAGTTCGGATCCCGCACGCTCACAGGTGTTCGCAGGCGCACCAACGACAACCACAGCAACGTCAGCGCCCACCATCCACGCGCCGCATCGGCGCAAGCCCGCTTCGCCTGCCGTGCGCAAACTCGCGCGGACGCTTGGACTCGACATCGAAGTCATCGAAGGCACCGGCCCCGGCGGGCGCATCACGATCAGCGATGTGGAGAACGCATCGCGGCGTCATGCGCCGACCGCGCATCCCGAGCCGCACGCTGCGAACCATGAACCCTCACCCCAGCCCTCTCCCTCGGGGCGAGGGGGCACGGAAGTCACCCGACAGGAGCTCGCGCACGCTTCTCGCGCCGCCGCGCCGGTTCGTCGCCCCGCTCGCGCCGACATCGAAGGCCAGCCGGGGAGCGACAACTGGGGGCCGATCGTTCGCTCGCCGCTGTCTCGCATTCGCAAAACGATCGCTGACGCGATGACGCATTCCGTTCGCACGATCCCGCATGTGACCGACACGGGCGATGCAGACATCACCGAACTCGATCAGCTTCGCCGTGGCTATGCGTCGCCGGATGAACCGCGCAAGCTCACGATGCTGCCCTTCGTCGTGCGTGCCGTCGCGCTGGCGCTGGCGCGTCATCCGATCTTCAACGCAAGCTACGACGACGAACATGGCGAGATCATCTACCACGAATACATCTCCATCGCCGTCGGCGTGCACACGGAGCGCGGCCTCGTCGCTCCCGTGCTGCGCGATGCGGATCGACTTTCGATCGCTGCGATTGCGGAAGAGCTGAACGTGCTGGCGGAAAACGCACGCAGCGCCCGCTTCCAGGTGAACGACACGCGCGGCGGGACGTTCACCATCTCCAACGCCGGCGCGATGGGCGGCAGCCGCTATTCCACGCCGATCATCAATCACCCGCAGGTGGCGGTTCTGGCGATCGGCCGAAGCAAGTGGATGCCGTGGGTCGTCGAGCCGCCGAAGGTGGAAGCGCGGCTCGTCATGCCGCTCAGTCTGTCGTTCGATCACCGCATCATCGACGGCGGCGCTTCGATTCCCTTCCTGCAGGACATCATTTCGCTGCTGGAGAAGCCGGCGCGTCTGGTGCTGTGATCTCGCGTTCACCTGCCGATTGCATCCGCCACGGCTTCCGCGCCTTGTAACTTTCGAGTTGCGGCGTGATCTCGTTCACGGCGTCCGTCAAGCCGAGCTGTTCCGCCAGCGCGATGGCTCGTTCGGCAGCATCGATCGCGGCGGCGAAATCGCCCTGCTCGGCGTGCGCGGCGGCGAGCGTCGCCAGCGGATAGACCGCCTGGCCGTTCGTGGCGTTCACGACGCGCTGCGCCAGCTCCACAGCGGCGCGGCCATTTCTCACGGAATCATCCGGACACGTGGCGAGCAATCGAGCCATGCGGTCATACGCCCACAGCGCTTCGCTCGGGTGATCAGCGTGGCGCGAGACGGCCTGATAATGGTCAAGCGCAGCCGACCAGTTGCCGTGGTTGCGCTCGTAGTCTCCGAGCGTTTGATGAACGTACACGGCGTCCGGCGCGAGCGCGAGCAACTGGCGATACACCATCGCGGCATCATCCATGCGACCATCCGCGGCAAGCATCGCGCCAAGCTCGTTGAGCGCGCTCGGAAAGTTCGAGAACGCCGCAATCGCATCGCGATAGTGCGTCTCCGCGACATCATGCTGGCCGAGCAGGTTGTGCAAGCGCGCAAGCTGGTAATGCGACTCGGCAATTTCATACGACGCGCGCTCGCGCTGGCGGTCCGTCATCCGCAGCGTGCTCGTTATGAGATCCGTGTGCGACCGCTGCATCTCGGCGAGCGATTCCTCCAGCCGGCCTTGAATGCGCAGCGCTTCGGAAAGCTGCGACCGTGCGCGGCTGTGGTCCGGCTTGAGCGCGATCGCCTGGCGAAGGAGCGATTCCGCTTCCGTGATGCGTTCGTGCAATGCGGCGTGATCGCCCTGCGTTTGCGCGTCGTTCGCTTCACGCAGCAGCACGCCCGCGAGGTTGTTGAGCGCCGCCCACGATGTCGGATTGCACGCCAGCGTCGCACGCCACAGCGTTTCTTCGTCGTGGTAGTTTCGCGCCTGCCGAAACGTGAGCGCGGCAAGCACAGCGAGCAGGATCGCGGCGAGCCCCCACTTCCATTGCTTCTCGCGCAGCCACCACGCCGCCGCGCCGACCACACCTGCAATCACGCCGAGGCTGGCGAGGTACTGGAAGTGATCCGCGACGAACGAATATCTCATCGGGTAGACGCTCACGAAGCCAAGCGCGGGGAAGATCGTCACGCCGAAGAACATCGCTGCGCACGCCGGCCAGCGCACGCAGCGCATCCACAACCAGGCGAGCGCGCCAATCGCCGCGATCACCACGATCACCGGAACCCACTGCGCCGCGCTCGCCGCATCGATCGTCCACCGCTCGTAGAAAAAGCACAGCGGCCATGGCACGAGCAACTTCGCGGGGTAAAACAGCAGCGCGCGCGACGCGATCAGACACCGCTCCGCCAGCGACAACTCGAACTCCGGCCCCACCGCGCCCACGTTCACGCGCTCCACATACGCTGTGTTCAGGCCCAGCGCCACGCCGATCGCCAGCATCGGAACCAGCGGCAAAAGCCGGCGAACCGTAAGCCGCTCGCGCTGCAGCAGAAGCACGATCACAATCGCCACCGGCAGCGACGCCGTCACCGTCTTGCTGAACATCGCCCCGGCGAAGCTCACCAGCGCGAGCACGTATCGCCACCAATCGGCATCGCCGTCGCTCCGCCGCGCATCGAACTTGAGATACGACAGCATCGCGGCGAGATACAGCACGCCCGAGAGCGTGTTCTTCCGCTCCGTCACCCACGCCACGGATTCCACGTGCACCGGATGCAGCGCGAACACCGCTGCGATCATCCACGCGCCTGACAGTTTGAGCCACCGCGCGATGCGCCACACCAAGAGCGCACTCGCCGCGTGCAGCAGCACGTTCACAAGGTGAAAGCCGAATGGCTGGAGGCCCCACAGCTTGTGCTCGATCCAGAACGTCGTAAACACCAGCGGGTAGTACTGCCGCGTCTGCAGCGGCTGCCAAATCTTCGCAAGGCCGTCCCACTGCTGCACGAGCGAGTTGCGCGTGAGGTAGTCGTCATCGTCCCAGATGTACCCCGCGCCGAGCGCCGGCCAGTACGCTGCGATCGTAAGGAGCAGCAGCACAAGCGACGCCATGAGCGGCGTGACCGTGGCACGATGCTCCCGCAGCGCGTTCATGTCCGGGCGGCGGCCGCATCATGGTCGGCCTGCTGCGCGGCGCTGACGAGCAACTCGCTCACGGATGGATGCGGATGGAGCGTCGCCGCGAGATCCGTCACCGTCGCGCCCATTTCGATTGCAAGACACGCCTCGCCGATCAGCTCGCACGCCTGCGCGCCCACAATCCCCGCGCCCAGCACCAGCCCCGTCGCGGAATCGACGATGAGCTTCGTGAGTCCATCCGTTCGGCCAAGCGACGCCGCCCGGCCGGATGCGCCCCACGGAATCTTCACGATGCGCACATCGATCGCCTCGCGCTTCGCCTGCTCTTCCGACAGCCCGCACCACGCGACCTGCGGGTCGGTGAAGACGGCGAAGGGCACGGCACGCACATCCAGCGCACTGTTCCAGCCCGCAACCACCTCCGCCGCCACGCGACCATGCGCGATCGCTCGGTCCGCCAGCATCGCGCCGCCCGTGACATCGCCCGCCGCAAGAATGCGCGGGTCACTCGTGCGCATCGCTTCATCAACAACAACGCCGCCCTTCTCATCAAGGCTCACGCGCGTGTGCTCCAGCCCGAGCTCGCGCGTGTTCGGCCGGTCGCCAATCGCCACGACGATGCACGGCTCGTTCGCAAGCGCCTCGGCGTTCACAGCGTCCTTCAGCCGAATGTCGATCGTTTCCTTCAGCCTCCGCACCAGCGGGCGAACGAGATCGGCATCCGCATGCGGCAAGAGCGTGTCATGCTCCGTGCGCAGCGTCGTGCGAATGCCAAGCCCCGCGGCGATCGATGCAATCTCCACCGCCTGGTACCCATCACCAATCACCGTCAGCGCCGCCGGAAGCTCCGCCTGCAGCGCGTCGTGCGCACCAGCAAAGAGACGCATGAACTCGCGAGCCGTCAGCACGCGCCTGGAATCAAACGGCAGCTTCGGATGCGCCGCCGGTGAAGATCCCGTCGCCACGATCGCTTTGCGGAACTTCACGCGCGGCACGGACCCGCCATGAATCGCCACGTGCTTGCTGTTCTCAAACACCGCCTGGCCTTGCAGCCGCTCGACCTTGTGCTGCTTCGCGAGCGCATCGAGGCCGCGAGAAAGTGAAGCAATCACCTCGCCGCATCGTTTTCGCAGCGTCGCGACGTCAATCGCCGGCGTGCCGAACGACACGCCGAACGCCGCCGCGCGAGTTGCATCCGCAATCGTGGTCGTCACGCCGAGCAGCGACTTCGAAGGAATGCAGCCTTCGTGCAGACACACGCCGCCGAGCGCCGGGCGATTGTCGACCAGCGTGACATTCAGCCCCAACTCGGCAGCGCGAAACGCAGCGGAATACCCCGCCGGCCCGCCGCCCATCACCAGCACATCCGCTTCCTGCGTGAACTCGCCGACAACCATGCTGTGATGATAGATGTGGCCGCAAAGAGGCACAAAACGAGCCAAGAGAAAGATCAGGAGAAGCACGAGGACAAGGAACCAAGCTCGAGCCCGCGGCGCAATTCGGGCCCCCATCGCTATCTCCCCCCTTCTTGCACCTCTTCGCGCCTCTTTGCGGCTATCTCTGCTCGTGCTTCGGCGCGTAATCATGCAACGGCAACGGAGGTCGATTCGGCTCCACCTCGCGCAGCGGCTGAACTTCCTTCGCCGTCGCGAGATAGCGCTGCGCAAGCTGCTGATAGATGCGCGTGCCCTCCGTCTTCCATGCGATCTCTTCATCGCGCAGTTCGCGCACGATCTTCGCCGGAATGCCCGCCGCGAGCGAACGAGCCGGAATCTCCATCCCCGCCTTCACGAACGCCATCGCCGCGACGAACGACGCTTCGCCCACGACCGCGTCATCCATCACCACCGCGTGCATACCGATCATCGCGTTGCGCTTCACCGTGCAGCCGTGCAGAATCGCGCCGTGGCCGACGTGACCGTCTTCCTCAATCGTCACGCCCTTGCCGGGAAAGCAGTGAATAACGCAATTGTCCTGCACGTTCGAGCCGGCGAGCATGGTGATGCGGCCGATGTCGCCCCGCAGCGAAGCGCCGGGGGCGACAAGACATCCCGGGCCGATGATCACGTCACCGATCAGCACCGCAAGAGGATGCACAAACGCGGTGGGATCGACAACAGGTCGCAGGCCTTCGAATTCGTAACAGGGCATGGTTGGAAAAGTCGAAAGGTCGAAACATGGAAACGAAAGGCCTTAGGCATTGGGCCTTAGGCATTGGGCCTTAGGCCTTGGTTACGCGACACGAAGGTCCAAGGCCTGGTGCCCAAGGCCTTCGAACGCCTCACGCGCCGGCTGGCACCTTTGCCGCGGACTTCGGTTCCGCGCCTGCTCCGCCTGCTGCGGGCGCCAGCACCCGGCTTTGCACCACGTGGAAGCGCGGCGCGACGAATGCCGCATCCGTGAGCGACGCGTTGCCTGCGGGGTTGAGGCCGGTGACGTGGTAGTCGCTGAACGCCGCCGACTGGTTCACCCAGATCATGCCGGTGAGATTGATGGACAGCGCCACGCCAGCCGCGAGCGCCGCATCCTCCGCCTGCCGCTGCACATCCGCGTTGGTGGAATACAGCGACCACGTGATCGCGCCGTGCTGCTCCGCCACGCGCTTCGCCAGTTCGATCGAATGCGCCGTCGAATCCGTGGCGACGATGTACGTCACCGGGCCGAACACTTCGCGCATGTACAGATGTTCGTCCTTCGCATCCACCGCAATGACGGCCGGCGTGCGCACCTTCGCCTCCGGGAATTGCGGGTGCGCAATCGGCTTGGATTCACGCAGCAGCTTGCCGCCGTCGCGCGGCGCCTGTTCCACCCGTTCCCACGTCGCACTGTTCTGAATGGCGCCCAGAATGTCCACCGCGCGCTGCGTGTCGCCAAGCAGGCCGTCAAGCGCCTTCACAATCGCCCCGGCCACTTCATCAAAGCTCTTCTTCTCGCCCGCCACCGTGATGCCATCGCGCGGCACGAAGATGTTCTTCGACGTCGTGCACATCTGACCGGAATAGAGACTGAGCGTAAACGCAATGTTGCCGGTGACGGCCCGCAGGTCTTCCGCGCTGTCGAGCATCACCGCGTTCACGCCCGCCTTCTCCGTGAACACCACCGCGTGATGCACGTTCTGCTCGATCCACTCGCCGAACGCGGATGAACCGGTGTAATCAATAATCCGCACCTCCGGCCGGGTGACGAGCTGTTTCGTCAGCGGCTTCGAGCGCGAATCCGCAGCGAGCGTGATGACGTTCGGGTTGAACCCCTGCTCACGAATCACCCTGCGCGCGATCTTCACCGTGATCGCCAGCGGCAGCACCGCGCCCGGATGCGGCTTCACAACCACCGCGTTGCCCGTCACGAGGCTGGCGAAGAGGCCGGGATAACTGTTCCACGTGGGGAATGTTGAACACCCGATGACGACGGCCACGCCGCGCGGCGCGATGTGATAGCGCTTTCGCAGCGTCACCACATCCGTCTTGCTCACCGGCTTCTGCCACGTCGCTTCGCCGGGCACTTCGCGCATGAGCTGCCACGCCGTCGCGATCGCTTCAAGGCCTCGATCCTGCGCGTGTGGTCCGCCGGCCTGGAACGCCATCATGAACGCCTGGCCCGTCGTGTGCATCACGGCGTTCGCGAGCAGAAAGCTCTGGCGATTGAGTTGATGCAGAATCTCAAGCGCGATGCCGATGCGCGTCTCCACGCTCGCCTTCGACCATTCGCGCATCGCTGCCTCCGCCGCGGGCAGAAGCACGTTCAAATCCGGCGAGGGGTACGTGACGCCGAGCGCGGAGCCATATGGCGAGACTTCTTCGCCGACTGTGCCCACCGAACCCGGTTGATCGAGCTCGAACGGATGGTTCAGCAGCGCCTCGAACGCCTTCTGGCCGTCGTCCTTTGCTGTCTCGCCGTAGATCTTGCCGCTCGGCACTTCGGGATAGGCGGAAAAGAACGCTCGCTCGCGCACGGCGGTCAAAGCCGCTTCGAGCGTGCTGCGATGCTTGTCGAATAGCGATACGGACATGATGACCTCGCGGAACCTTGCACACAGGGTTGCGGAACGAGCGGTATCCTAGAGCGCGTGGGCGTCCACCGCACGGCTGAAGACGCAGCATTTGACGGCGATAGCGCGGCGAGCCCCGACGCGCGGCCTGCCGACCGGTGGATCACCACGGCGGAAGTGACGGCTGTCGCCCTGCTGCTGGCGGCACAGATCTGGCTTGTGTGGGAATGGGCGCCGATGAGCAAGAGCGCGGAGCACGCCGTGCGCATCACGCTCATCGTGTTGCTCATTGCTGTGCTCGTGGCGTCCTTTGCGCGAATGCGCGATTCGCGAGCGGAATTGGGGCTGACTGCTGAATCACTGCGGCATGGCTGGGCGTCGGCGGCGATCTTCACGGTGGCCAGTCTCGCGGCGCTGGCCGTGGGCGCGATGGTGATGGGCATCTCCGCAGGCGACATCAACTTTGAATGGCTGCTCACCTACACGCACGGCATCCTCGGCCAGCAGATTGCGCTGCAATGGTTTCTCAACAATCGCGTGTACCGGGCCCTGGGCAACGTGCGCGAGCCGAAGCGAACGTGGTGGACGGTGATTGTGTGCGTCATCGTGTTCACGCTGCTGCACGCGCCCAACCCCGGATTGATGGTGAGCGTGATCCCCGCCAGCGCGTTCTGGTGCTGGCACTTTCGCAAGTTCCGCAATCTGCCCGCGCTGCTTTTGAGTCACCTGATCCTCGGCAGCGCGGCGATGGTCACGATGGGCGATGGACCGTTGCTGCGACTGCGCGTCGGCCCGCCGGCGTGGCGCATGCTCATGAGCGAACAAGGACCGCAGCATGAATGATGGGACTGCCGGCATGCCGAGGAAGCGACGCTGGGGCCGAAGGTTCGTGCGCTGCGCTCTCGCTCTCGTTGCGCTCGCGCTCATCTTCATTGGTCCGTGGCCCGGCGGGAACGGCACGTATGTTGGCTCTGGATATCAGCAGCGCACGCTCGCGCGGCTCGACGCCATGCGCCTTGCATCGCCTGATCCCGGGGCACTGCGCATTGGCGTTGCGGAGCTGGACATCACGCCCGAGAAGCCGGGGCATCAACTGGCGGGGTATACGAATCAGCCGGACAAGCGGTCACGCGGTGTGTTCGGTCGCGTATTCGCCCGTGCGCTCACGATCGAATCCGGCCCAACTGTCGTCACAATTCTCACCGCCGACGTGCTCATGATGCATCCGCGTCTTGCGGCCGCCGTGCTGGGTCGCTGCGATCTGCCGGCCGAAGCTGTGTACTTCACCGCCAGTCACACGCATTCCGGTCCGGGCCAGTGGGCGAGCGCGTGGTATGAGCAGTGGGCGATCGGCGCGTATGACGAGCAGTACTTCGGCACGCTCGCGGATCAACTGGCGCAGGTGGTGCTGGATTCGCGGAGCAACGTGCGCGAAGCGAGAGTTGGCGTGGCCGTGGCGCACGCGCCGCAATTCATTCGATCGCGCATCGACGGCGTGAATGAAGTGGATGATCGCATTGTTGCGATCGTCTTTCGCCCAGCGAACGGCGACGCCGATTTGAGCGATGCGCCGCTTGCGGTGCTGGTGACGTACGCGGCGCATGCCACGGCGAGCGGGCGCGATGATGTGCGTTTGTCGCCGGATTATCCCGGCGCGCTGGTGGCTCGTTTGCGCGATTTGACCCGCGCAGAGCATGTCCTCTTCGCCGCGGGCGCTGTCGGCGATGCGGCGCCGCTTCCGCCCGGAGGCACGTCGTGCGAATCGGCGTATGTGATGGGCGAAGCGCTGGCGGAAGCGATCGCGCCGGCCGTTCGCGCCGCGCCGACGTCCGCGGTTGCTGAACTTGCCAGCGTGCGGCTGGAGGTTGATCTGCCGGTGATGCGCGTGCCGCTCACGACGGCGCTGCGCACGAGTCCGGTTTTGCCGTGGCTGTTCGACGATGCGACGTCGTCCATTCACGTGCTGCGCATCGGCCCCGCGCTTCTTGCTGGCACGCCGTGTGACGTTGCGGGCGGCGCCGCGCGGCCCGTGATCACATGGGCGGAATTGCGCGGAATGACGGCCGTATTGACGAGTTTCAACGGCGATTATCAGGGATATTTCGTCTCGCCGAGCGAATTCAGCGCCTGCCCGAAGCTCGAGCAGCGATCCACGTTCATTCGCGGGCCGTGGGCGGGCGCTTACGTGGCTGACCTCGTGGTTCGCGTCGGCGCGCAGATTGTTCGCGATGAGCCGGCGCCGCGCGCGGACGCGCCATCCAAACGCAACTAACGCCAGTTCCCGGCGAGCGCGCTTCGTAGGCTCGCCGCATGAGCCAGAATCCACTTGTCATCATGCACGGCTGGAGCGATGCCGGCGCTTCGCTCGTCCCACTCGCGCAGTTCCTGCGAAGCAAGCTCGGCAGGCCGGCGCAGCTCATCAGCCTTGCGGACTACGTGTCGATGGACGACGCCGTGACGTTTCGCGATCTGGTGCACGCGCTTGATCGTGCGTGGGATCGGCACGGCCTGCCGCGCTCGCCGCGCAGCGTGGATGTCGTCGTGCATTCCGCGGGTGCGCTCATCATTCGCGACTGGATGTCGTCGCACTTCCCGCCGGACGCTGTGCCAATTCATCACCTGGTCATGCTCGCGCCCGCGAACTTCGGCTCGCCGCTCGCGCACAAGGGCGCGTCGTTCATCGGCCGGGTGATCAAGGGATTCACGAACGACAAGATGTTCCACGTCGGCGCCGCGCTGCTTGGCGGCCTCGAACTTGCAAGTCCGTACACGTGGGCACTCGCGACGCGCGATTGCTTCGACGTGGATCGTTACTTCGGCGCGGGCCGCGTGCTGGCGACCGTGCTCGTCGGCAACACCGGCTTCACCGGCATCGCGGCGGCAGCGAATTCCGAGGGCAGCGACGGCGTCGTGCGCTGTTCCACCGCCAACCTGAACAGCGCGATGTTGCACGCCGATTTCACAACACCGCACGAGCCGCGCTATTCAATGCAACGCGCGACAGGCGAAGCCGCGTTTGCTGTGCTCGATGGCGAAAACCACAGCTCGATCGCGCTCAAGCAAGCGGGCGGTTTCAAATCCGACCGCACTGCGGACTTCATCGTCCGATCGCTGCGCGTCAGCGACGCCGAATTCTTTGACTGGTGCAGCGAACTCGCAGCGCATACCGCTGGCGTGATGCACAGCGTCCGGCACGACCCGATGAAGCACGGCTATCAGAACACCGTGGTCTACGTGCACGATCAGCACGGCGAGCCGGTGCACGATTACTTCCTCGAGTTCTATCTCGAACACGACGACCGCGACCGATTTGCGGAGCTCTTCCACCGCCGGGCCATCCGCTCCGTGCACATCAATCGCGGCGTGCGCGCCATCCGCAGCGTGCTCATCGACTGCACAACGCTTGACGATCTGCTGGATACGCCGGGCGAATCGCTCAAAGTCAGCCTCACCGCGCAGCCCGATCTCGAAAGCAACGGCAACGTGGGTTTCCGCACCTTTCGTGACCGCGACATGGACGGCATCACGATCCCGCACGCCGCGCTTGCCGATGTGTTCCAGCCGAACCGCACGCTCTTCGTGGACATCACGCTCCGCCGCGAGCAGCGCGAGCATCTGCTGCGGCTGACGCGCACCTCCGGATAAGCAGCGAATGAAACACCGCGAGGCGGCGATATACTCACGCCGGCAGCGCCCGTAGCTCAGATGGATAGAGCAGCGGTTTCCTAAACCGCAGGTCGGAGGTTCGAGTCCCCCCGGGCGCGCTTCGCTTCACATTGCTTCACGCACCGTCCTGATTTCAATCACGTTCCCGTGGCCGAAAGCGCGAGCGCGCATTCGATGATGCCGACGTGTGAATACGCCTGCGGGTGGTTGCCGAGCGACACGCCGAGCGATGGATCGTATTGCTCGGGCAAGAGTCCGAGCGGTCCTGCGGTATCGCACATGCTGGCGAACAGTTTGGCGGCATCATCGCGCCGGCCGAGCATGAGGTACGACAGAATCAGCCACGCCGTGCACAGGTGGAATCCGCCTTCCTTGCCGGGCAAGCCGTCGTCGTAGCGATAGCGATACACCACCGGGCCGTCGAGCAGATCGCGCTCCACCGCGGCCACCGTGTTCTGAAAGCGCGGATCGTGGGCCGGCAATAGGCCGCTCAATCCCACCACCAGCGCCGCGGCGTCTGTGGCGTCCGTGTCGTAGTGCGACGTAAAGCTGTGCAGGCTTTTGTGATAGCCGTGCGTGAGGATGTCCTGCGCGATGCGCTCGCGCAGCTCGACCCACTCCTCGCTCACCTGGTTCTGAAAGCGGTTGGCGATGGCGATGGCGCGATCCACTGTGAGCCAGCACATCACCTTGGAGTGCACGTGGTGCTGCGGCGCGGTGCGCACTTCCCAGATGCCGTGGTCCGGTTCGTTCCATCGGGCGGCGACGGCGTCCACCATCGCCACCACCAGCCTCCAGTGTTCGGATGACAGCGGTGCATCTCGCTCGATGAGCAGGCGAATGAGTTCCGCCACGGGGCCGAAGACGTCGAGCTGCACCTGGCGAGCGGCCGCGTTGCCGACGCGCACGGGTCGGCTGCGCGCGTAGCCGGGCAGTTCGCTGATTTCCGCTTCCGGGCCAAGGAGCTCGCCGGTGAGCGAATACAGCGGGTGAATGCGATCGGGCGTGGACTCGCGCAGCACGCCGAGAAGCCAGCCGAGCAGCTGCATGGCTTCCTCATCAGAGCCGAGTTTGACGAGCGCGCTGGCCGCGAGCGCCGCGTCGCGAATCCAGCAGTAGCGGTAATCCCAGTTGCGCACGCCGCCCAGCGACTCGGGCAGGCTCGTCGTCGACGCGGCAGCGATCGCGCCCGTCGGGCCGTAACACAACCCCTTCAGCACGAGCGCGCTGGTTTGCACGAGGTCCGGCGCGAACGAGGGTAACTCGAGGCGGCTGGACCACTGCTTCCAGTGGTGCTCCGTGAGCCGCTCCGCATTCTGAAACGCGTCGTCGGGCGCGAGCGTGTTGGCTGTGCCATAGCAAAGCGAAAGCGCGATCGGCTTGTCGTTGAGTTCAATTTCGGCTCGTGCGGACTGGTGCTGACCTTCGCTCTCGAACGTCCAGCGGATTCCCGGCGCTCGCAGAATGATGGGGTCGTGCGTGTCCTGCAGCACGAGCCCGCCATCGCGCACGATGAAACGCGTGGCCTGCCTGCCGTAGTCGAGCCGGGGCGAGAAGTCGATCACGGCTTTGCCGCGGCCTTCGATGATGCGCACGAGATCGGACCGACCAGCGCGCTGCGCCGCCCTGCCGCGTGAGCAGTCGAGAAAGTCCGTCACGCGCATCGTCGGCCACTCGGTCACGAGAATGAGCGTGCCATCGCGGTAGTACTGACGTGTCGGTTTGGCGTCGCCAGCAGGCTTGATGTGAAACCGCCCGAACGCCGGCCCGCCGAGCAACTCCGCAAAGATCGCCGGCGAATCGAGCCGCGGCATGCAGAGCCAGACGACGCGAGCATCGTCCGTCACCAGCGCGGCGGTGCGCTGATCGGACAGAAACGCCAAGCGCTCAATCGGCACCGGCGCCTGGCCGACAATCCACGCTTCGCGCCGCTCGGTGAGATAGGCCAGAAGCTGCGCGACATCTTCCGTGTCGTTCACGCGGTGATGCGCCACCGTGTCGCCCGTGCCGACTTTCACGCCCACGTCGGGGCCGGTGAGCGTCTCGAACGCGCGTTCGTCGGTGATGTCGTCGCCGATGAAGATCGTGGCGGTGGCGCCGACGCGCTGGCGGATGTTGTTGAGCGCCGCGCCTTTGCTGGTGGGGACGACGGTGAGCTCCACCACCTTCTTGCCGTGCTGCGTGAACACGCCGTCGAGCTTGGCGGGCCCATCGGCGACGGCGGTGAGCAGGCGGCTGGCGTCCTCATCGTTCAACTTGCGATAGTGAACGGTGACGCTGGCCGGCTTCTCTTCGAGCGTCGTGCCGGGAAAGCGCGAGGCGATGCTCGACAGGTCCGTATGAATGCGCCGACGCAACTCGCGTGCGGCTTCCGGCAGTTCCTCGGCGAAGCCCAGGTCGAACTCGCTGCCGTGCGAGCCGACGAGGTGGGCGTGATCGGGATGCCCGAGCAAACGCGACAGTTCATGCAGCGCGCGGCCGGAGATGACGGCGACGTGCGTGGACGGCTGGGAGGCAAGCTGCTTGAGCGCGATAATCGTTTCACGCCGTGGATGGGCCTCGGCGGGGTCATCGACGATCGGCGCGATCGTGCCGTCGTAATCCGTGGCGACGAGAAGCTGCGGCGTGCGCGCGAGTTCATCGAGGCGTGCCAGCAGTTCCTTGTCGTCGAAGATGCCCATGATGCCGCGCGAACTGTGGACTTACGCCACGCTGGCGCCGGGGTACGAAGGCGCGTCCATTCTCGTGTCCTGCAGCGCGTGCCAGAAGGTGCTCGCCCAGTGGAAGACATCGTGCGATTGCACCTGCCGCTGCAGCGCTCGCATCCGGCACGCCTGCTCGGAAGCGGTCATGCGAAGCGCACTCGCGATGGCGCGCGTCAGTTCCGGCACGTCGTGCGGGTTGACAATGAGCGCCTCGCGCAGTTCGTGCGCCGCGCCGGTGAACTCGCTCAAGACGAGCACACCCGACGCATCCGGCCGGGCCGCGACGTATTCCTTGGCGACGAGGTTCATGCCGTCGCGCAGCGGCGTGACGAGCATCACGTCAGCACAGACGTACAGCGCTATCAGTTCCTCGAACGGGATGTTGCGATAGAGGTAATGCACGGGCGTGTGTTCGAGATCGCCGAAGGAGCCGTTGATCTCGCCCACGATCTGCTCCACTTCGCTGCGGAGTTCCTGGTAGTCGGGCAGTTTTTCGCGGGTGGGCACGGCCACCTGCACGAAGGTGACTTCATTGGGGTTGATCTCGCCGGAGCGAAGCAGGCCCTCGAACGCGCGGAGGCGAACATCGATGCCCTTGGTGTAGTCGAGACGATCAACGCCAAGCAGCAGCTTGCGATTGGCGCCGATGCGCTTGCGATGGCGCCGAGCGCGCTCCTGCACGGCGGGCGAGCGGGCGACGTCGGCGATGTGCGCGCTATCGACGGAGATCGGAAAGGCCCCGAAGCGGGCGTCGTGCGTTTCAAGCGCGAACACGCCGCCTGTCGCTTCCAGCCCGAGCACGCGCTTGCAGAGCACGCGGAAGTTCTCCGCCCCGCCGCGCGTCTGGAAGCCGATCAGATCCGCCCCGAGCAGTCCTTCCAGAATCTGCGACCGCCATGGCAGCTGCATGAAGAGTTCCTGCGGCGGAAACGGGATGTGCAGGAAGAACCCGATGCGCACATCCGGCCGCAGCTCGCGCAGCATCTTTGGCACGCATTGCAGGTGATAGTCGTGCACCCACACCGTCGCCCCAGGCGAGGCGTGCTCCGCGGCGATGGCGGCGAACCGCTGGTTGATCTCGCAGTGCGTCTCCCACCACTCGGCGTTGAACTCCGGCTCGCGCAGGGCATCGTGATAGAGCGGCCAGATCAGCCGGTTGGAAAAGCCTTCGTAAAAATGCTTGCGCTCGCCGGCGCTGATCGGCACGACGTGGTAGGCGATGTCGTTATCGTCGGGCGGCGTGTCTTTGGAATCCGCAAGGCCGTTCCAGCCGATCCACGTGCAGCGGCGACCCATGAGCAGCGGCGAGAGTGCAGACACCAGCCCGCCGGCGCTTCGCTCCCATCGACGCTCGCCCTTCCGGCTCACACGGCTGACGGGCAGGCGATTTGCGAGGATAATGAGTTCGCGGCCCTCTTCCTGTGATGGAGTGGGAAATTGCATATCGCTTTCAAGTTGGCCGTCGGCACCGGATCATGGACGGCCCATATGAATCGAAGGTGACTTCCATCTGAAGTTTTGTTTAGGCGCGCCGTTGGCGCAAGGCAATGCTCACTTCGCGAAAGCACGCACCAAGATGCTGGCGCACGCGAGCATGGCGACGGCGGCGGTCTCGGTGCGCAGGATTGTCTCGCCAAACGTGATGGCTCTCGCTCCGCGCGTGGCGCATTGCTTGCGCTCGGCGTCGCTGAATCCGCCTTCGGGGCCGATGAGCAGCGTCATCGACCGGGCGCTGAATGCGGAAAAAGGCTCGCCCACTGGATCAGCGAGAAGGACGAGGTCACCGCGCTGCGCCGCCTCGCTCACGGCCTCGGCCGGCGCGAGCGCGGGGCGAAGCGTCGGCAGATGCGGCCGGCGGCTCTGTTTGCACCCCTCGATGAACAGCCGCTGCGCTCTGGCCGCGAAGCCCTCCCCCGGCTTCGCGACGCTGCGTTCGCAGACAAGCGGCACGAAGGCGGTCATGCCGAGTTGCGTCGCCATGTTCAACATGACGGCCTGACGATCACCTTTGGGGAGGGCGCTGGCGAGCGTGATGCGCCACGGTGGTACGTCGACGGTGACGCGTTCGACAATGGCGAGAAGCGTGGCGCGCTTCGATGATGAAACGATGGTCGCGGCAGCGACCGTGCCGCGGCCGTCGAAGAGCGTCATGACGTCGCCTTCCGTGAGCCGGCGTGATCCGAGCGCGTGGCGCGCTTCATCGCGATCAAGCTCCGCCTGTTCGCCCGGCGCGGGGATGTCCGGCATGTAGAACCAGTCCGTCGTCATGGTCGTGGCGGCGAAGCGTGCAGCAGCGGAACGTAGACATCGTATCGCACGGTGTTTCCTGCATGGACCCCGGCGGGATGGGGCGCCAGCTGCGGGGCGTCGTCGGCCCGTTTGACGATCACCCGCTGGTGCGAGCTGCGCATCGCAGCTTCGAAGAGTTCTGCAGCGTCGTCATCGTTGCCGACGAGCATGCGGAGCAGTTCGATCGATTTGCGCGAGCGCGCGGATTGCTTTTTCTTCGGCGGGTACATGGGGTCGAGGTACACGGCGTCGGGCGGCGCGGGCTGTTGCTGCAGGAGTTCGATCGAATTGCCGGCGGTGATGGTGAGGCGATCGTCAATGAGGCGGCTGATGGCGGGATCGCGGCGTGCACGAGCAATGCCATCTTCGAGCAGCGCGGCGACGATGGGCGATCGCTCGATGGCGGTGACGCGAAAGCCGAACGAGGCGAGCATGAACGCATCGCGCCCCCAGCCGGCGGTGGCGTCGATGATGGTTTCGACGTCCTTGCCGAAGGCGCGAACAAGCGGTTGGCGCGAGCTGGCGTGCGCTCCGCTGCGCATGCCGGCAAATTCAGTGAAATCGACCGCGAAGCCGGCGCGATGGGCGCGAGCGGCTTCGCGAAGTTCGAGTCGCTCGTCCGTGATCGTGAGCAGCCAATCGGCGTGCGAGGGTTCGCGAGTGATCGGCAGTTGCGTACGCAGCGCGAGATCGTGAGCGCGAGTCGCGGCTGCCGGCGCTTCCGAAGCGCACCAGATGGCGAACACGGGTTGCGGCTTCGCGGCGTTCATGCGGAACATTTCGCGGGCAAGCGAGAGGCGCGTGGACTACCAGATTTCGCGCGAGCGCATCACGATGAGCTTTTCGACCTGACAATCGCGGATCGAATATGGAATGCCGCCGGTGCCGAGCCCGGAGTGTTTGAGGCCGGCGAAGGGCATCCAATCCACGCGAAACGCCGTGTGATCGTTGATGAGCACCGTGGCCGCCGCGAGCTGATGCGCGGCGCGCATGGCGGAATCGATGTCCCGCGTGAAGATGGACGACTGAAACGCGAACGGCACATCGTTGGCTCGCTCAATCGCTTCACCCAGCGTTTTGAACGAATAGACACACACGATTGGCCCGAAGATTTCCTGCTTCGACACCTTCGCGTCATCGGGCGGATTGAGCAGCACGGTCGGCTGGAAGCACTGATTGGGAAGCGGCTTGCCGCCGGTGAGGAGCTGCGCGCCGCCCGCGACCGCTTCGCTGATCCACTCCTGCAACCTCGCGATGACATCGGCACGAATAAGCGGGCCGACTTCGGTTTCGAGTTTCGTTGGATCGCCCACAACGAGCTTGCCTGCGCGCTCCGCAATCTGCTGCGCGACCTCGCGTGCCTGCGACGCTTCGACGAACACGCGCTGCACGGAGACGCACACCTGCCCGGCGTGATAGAAACCGCCTTTGACGACCAGCGGGAGCGCATCGGCGAGGTCCGCATCGGGCATCACGATGGCCGGCGCCGCGCCGCCGTGTTCAAGCACGCAGCGCACGCCGGGCGCGAGTTGTGAGCGGAGCTTCCAGCCGACATTCGCGCTGCCGATGAAGCTGAAGAGCGCGATGCGCGCATCGCTCGCCAGCTTCGCGGAGACATCATGATCCGTCGTGAGCAGCGCCTGACACCAACCCGCGGGCAAACCGGCCTTCTGGAGCAACTCGGCGATGCGCCAGCATGAAATCGGCGTCGCCTCGGCGGGCTTGATGATCACCGGGCAACCCGCCGCGATGGCGGAAATCACCTGGTGCACGATGAGATTGACGGGATGATTGAACGCGCTGAACGCAAGCACGGGGCCGATGGGCTCGAAGCGCGTGAACGCAAGACGGTTGGCGGACGCCTTGTTCACGTTCATCGGGATTTCTTCGCCGGCCTGCGTGCGGAGCGCGATGATGGCAAGCTTCACGCCATCCACGGCGCGATCAACTTCGATGAGCGAATCCGTGAGCGGCTTGCCGCCTTCCCGCGCGGCGGTCAGCGCCAGCGCATCGCGCTCCACCTGCATCAGTTCCGCCAGCTTTGTGAGAATCTCGATACGCTGCGCGGGCGAAAGCCACTGATCCCGCTTGGCGAAGAGATTGGCAGCGTTGCCCAGCGCGCGGTCGCATTCGTTCCAGTCCGCCTGCTCGGCGGTCGCGAGCAGCGCGTTGTCATATGGCGCCCGGATTTCCGTACTGCGCGGCTTCGCGCCGGTGTGGCCTGGGATGATGAGAGGCAGGTGCATCAACCTGCATCATACGAGCGGAGCGCGCTCCCCTGCGCTGCGCTTCGGGTCGCGGCTAAACGGGGACTTCTTCTTCGCGCGGTCCGGCGCCTGTTGATTCTGTCGACGCGACCTGCGAGCGGAACGCAAACGCGACAAAGAACGCCATCACGAGGCCGATCGTCGCCTGCACCCACCAGATTGGCTGATAGTCGATCGACTTCACGATCTCGCCTGTTTCAGGAACGGTGATTTTGGTGGTGGCGAGCGCATCCAGCCATTCGTTGTAGAAGCCGGCAAGGACGGGGCCCACGCCGAGAATGATGATGCCGTAGACCGTTTGCGCGGAGTGACGGATGTCGGCGGACGCGATGCGTTCGATGTAGATGTACGACGCAGCGAAGAAGCACGCGTAACAGAAGCCGTGCAGCCCCATCGCGGCCATCACCAAGCCGTGCGTCTCTTCCGTGGCGGTGGCGAAGACGGCAAAGCGCGCGGCGTACGCAAAACAGCCGAGGAACAGCGTCCAGCGGTAGCCGAGACTCGCAAGGATGATGCCGAGCAAGCCGAGCACGATGATCTCCGCAAGCTGGCCGATCGACATCACCGGCCCGGTATGCGCCTTGGAAAAGCCGATCGCTTCGAGGAACGGCGAGGCGTGGATGAAGTACACCTGGTGAATCATCGAGATGAACAGCGCCGCAATCACCGCGACGATCACGCTCGGCTTCGTCAGCAGCACAAACGCCTTGGCGAATGCAAGCGGGCTGTCGGCCTTGCGCGCGGGCGGCGTGCGCGGCAGCATCAGCATCGCCCACACACCGTATGCCACCGCCAGCGCGCCGGAGACGCGCAGACAGTCGCCGAAGAGCGCCGTGGCGTTCGCCTTCTCCGTGCCGGCGAGGAACGGCGGCAGCGACGTGAACTTGAGATCTGTCTGCAGCCAGAGCAGCGGGAAGAGGTTGGAAGCGACGACCCAGCCGATGGTTCCCCACACGCGCACGAGCGGGAACGTGGCTTCCGGCTTCTTGAGATGCGCGAAGGCGATGGAGTTCGTGAGCGCGAGCGTCGGCATGTAGACGATGGAGTAGCCGATCGACATGACGAGAAACGTCTCGTATTCGTGCACGTAATAGGTGCAGAACTTGATGACGCCGCCGACGATGAGCAGGATGCCGAGGTAAATCTCCGCGTTGATGAAGCGGTCCGCAATCTGCCCCGCAAGGAACGGCGCGGAGACGGCGCCGATCGACGCCGCGAGGCCGAGAATCCAGCCCACTTGTGCGCCGCTGAACCCCAGACCGCCGTCCGCACTCGGGGCCTGCAGGTAGCTCGCCAGATACGGCAGCCACACGCCCCACACGGCGTACTGCAGGAACATCATCACGGAAAGCATCACGCCTCGGATGGGCGAACCCATCATCGCTCCGCTCGGTTGATCGCTCATGCAGATGCTCCGTGCTCACCCCGGAGAAGCAGCCGGGGCTGTGTGATCATCGCAAAAAATCAGTCGTCGTGGTGCGCCGCCCAGCGAAGCGCTTCGAGAAGATGCTGGCGGAAGAGCGGCTCGCTGTAACACTCGGTGGTGTGCCCGCCGCCGGTGTAGACCATGCGGCTGTTGCCGTCCTGCCTGCACCACGCGATGGGGTGATGGTCCGCCATCGTGCTGCCTTCGTATGACGCCGTGTCGAGCGTGAGCAGGATGGTCGAGCCGGGGGCGTCCGGCACGTGGTCGTAGTTGTACCACTCATCCGTACGTTCCCAGCGCGCCGGCAGGAAGCGCACCGCAGGATGGCTCGATCGCTCGCGCATGACAACGGCCGGCTGCACAGGCGGATGGCCGGTGAAGTGGGCGCCGAGCAGCGATTGATAAAACGGCCAGTCGTATTCCGTGTCCGCGGCACTGTGGATGCCCACGAAGCCGTTGCCGTTCTTCCACCATGTCTCGAACGCTCGCTGCTGCGCTTCGTCAAGGATGTCACCGGTGGTGCTCAAAAAGACGACGACGCGAAAATTCGCGAGGGATTCCGGCGTGAAGACTTCGGCGTTCTCCGTGGCGACGCATGCGTACCCGGCTTCGAAGCACAGTTGTTGCAGCGTCTTCGCGCCGGCGGGAATGGAGTCATGACAAAACCCCACGGTGCGCGAGAAGATGAGCACGCTCACATCGTCGCCGCGCGGCGGTCCCGCACAGCCTGGCAGCACTATCAGCAGAACGAGCATCGTCAGCAGACGTCGAGCCATGCGCCACCTCGCCTGCTGCTCTCGATCGCAGCATGGATGAATTTGACGCCGCGTGCGCCAGCGTGCACATCGGGAAAGTCATGCGCTTCGCCATCGGCGGAGTTCGCGCGAATCGCCGCCGCGACGTTGCGATAGATGTTCGCAAACGCCTCGATGAAGCCTTCGGGGTGGCCGGGCGGAAGGCGCGAGGCGGTGCGTGCGGGTGCATGCACATACGAATTCGCAGCGCGGTGGATCTTCTCGCCCTTGCCGTCCAGCATGATGCGCAGTTCGCCCGGCTGCTCCTGCCGCCAGTGGAGCGAACCTTTCGAGCCGTGAACGCTCAAGCGCAGATCGTTTTCGCTGCCGATGCAGATTTGCGAGGCGATGAACACGCCCTTCGCGCCGCCTTTGAAATTGACGAGCACGTTGGCGTCGTCATCGACCTTGCGACCGGGCACGAGCATATTGAGCTGGGCCGCGAGCGATTCGATGTCGAGGCCGGTGACGTAGCGCGCGATGTTCTCCGCGTGCGAGCCGATGTCTGCGATCGCGCCGCCGACGCCTGCCGCGCGCCATGCCGCCTGCTTCTGGCCTTCGCGTTCGATGGCGTGCGCGAGCCAGCCTTGGGTGTACGTGGCGTGGATTTTGCGAATCTCGCCGATCTCGCCGCTGCGCGCGATGGCGCGGGCCTCTTTCACCATCGCGTAGCCGGTGTAGGTGTACGTGACGCAAAGAAGCGTGCGCTGTTTCGTGACAAGAGCCGCGAGCTCATCGGCCTCGGCCGGCGATTCGACCATTGGCTTGTCGATCACCACATTGAAGCCGGCTTCCACGCACGCCTTGGCGATCTCGAAGTGCGATTTGTTCGGCGTGACGATCGAGATGAAATCAAGCCGGTCGTCCTGGCGCGTTCGCTCGCGCTCGATCATCGTGCGCCATTCGGGGTAATTGCGATCCTGCGCCAGCCCCATCGCTCGCCCGCTTTCAAGCGCCTTCTCCGGCGTTGATGACAATGCCCCCGCCATGCATTCGATCTCGCCGTCCAGCCGCGCGGCCATGCGGTGCACGGCTCCGATGAACGCGCCGGTCCCACCGCCGATCATGCCCATGCGCAGCTTGCGTTCAGTCATTGCTGTTGCACGTTCCCTGGAACCACGGAGGCACGGAGGCACGGAGGAAGAATTGATTTGATGCTTGGCTTGCTGCGCGTCATCTCATCCCCCACTGCCATTTCTGCGCCTCGGCGACTTTTTCAAACTGGGTGATCAGTCCCATCCTTCTGGAACGCCTGGTCAAACGCCTTCTTGTTCACCGCAAACTGCAAGCGCCGAACGAACTCGCAGCTTTCGCGGGCGCCGTGTTCGCGGTCCATGCCTTCGTCTTCCCACTCCACGGAGAGCGGGCCGGCGTAGCCGATGTGATTGAGCGCTCGCATGATCTCTTCGAAATTCACATGGCCGCGTCCGAGCGAGCGGAACTCCCAGCCCCGGCGCGGATCGCCGAACGGCAGGTGCGAGCCCAGAATGCCCGCTACGCCATCGCGACGAACCATCACGTCCTTCATGTGCACGTGCACGATGCGATCGCCGAAGCGCTCGATGAACTTCACGGGGTCAACGCCCTGCCAGTGGAGGTGGCTGGGATCGAAGTTGAAGCAGAACGCCGGGTGGCCATCGAGCGCATCGATCGCGCGCTGCGTGCTGTAGATGTCGTAGGCGATTTCTGTGGGATGCACCTCGAGCGCGAACTTCACGCCCACTTCGTCAAAGACATCCAGAATCGGCTTCCAGCGCTGCGCGAAATCGTGATAGCCCGCGTCGATTTCGCTCATGTCCGTCGGCGGGAAGAAATACCACTTGTGCCAGATGGAGCTGCCGGTGAAGCCGTTCACCACCTGCACGCCAAGGTTGGCGGCGGCGCGGGCGGTGTTCTTCATTTCTTCCGCCGCTCGCTGTCGCACGCCTTCCGGATTGCCATCGCCCCACACGCGCTCGGGCAGAATGCGCTTGTGTCGCGGGCCGATGGGGTCGCACACCGCCTGGCCGACGAGGTGGTTGGAGATGGCGTAGCACGAGAGGCCGTGATGCTCGAGCATCTCGAACTGCTGCTCGCAGTATTTCTCGTCCTCGCACGCCTTGGCGACGTCGAAGTGATCGCCCCAGCAGGCGAGTTCGAGGCCGTCGTAGCCGAACGACTTCGCCTTGCGGACCATCACTTCGAGGGGCAGATCGGCCCACTGGCCGGTGAAGAGCGTGACGGGTCGCTGCATGGGGGGATCATACAGAAACGTCAAAACGTCAAAAGGCCAAAACGTCAAAAGGTTGGTGTGAGTCGCCGCGTCTGCCGCGTGGCCGGCGCGGAGCTGGCGCGGTCGCTACACTGCGAATCATTGCTGGAGGAGTCGTGATGCGACGAAAGCCGCTTCTCGCAAGTGTGATGGTTCTGCTGCTCGCGTGCATGGCCGCGGCGGCATCGCAACAGGCCGGCCCGGAGCGGCCGCGTGATCCGTGGGTGTTCCGTTGCGTGCTGGACAACCAGCCGCGCATTGTCGTCATCGCGCTGCACGACGATTTCTACGTGGCGTATGACACTACCGACTGCAGCTTCGCGAAGGCGTGGCGAGGCGACGTGAAGTTTGACGGCGCCGTGTACACCACCGTGCACGGCCCGCAGCCCACCAGCGAGGGCATCGATCTCATTCGCCAGTTCGACGACAAACCATGGACGCTGATCGGCGGCGGGAAACCGCGCGAATATCCCTCGCCCCGCTGGCTCGGCTATCGATTCATCAACAACCAGGTCTTCCTCCGCTACAGCCTCGATGTGGGCGGCGAAACGGTCGTCATCGTCGAGCAGCCCGAAGTGGAAATGATCGGAGAGGAAATGACCTTCGTCCGCCAGCTGCGCGTGGAAGGACTGGCCGAGACGACCCGCCTGGGCGTGATGATTCCCGTGCGTGATCCATCGGGCGCGGAGTTGCGCATGTTCATCAACGATCGCCCGATGAAACTGAAGCCCAATGACACCAGCCGATCGATCGACTTGCCGCTGGCGAGCAGCGCGCCGCTGAAGATCGTCACCTATGTGCCCCGCGCTGCTGACGCCAAGCCGCAGCCGACGACGTTGCAGGAACCTTGAGATGACCGTGAAGGATGTGTTGCGTGCTGGCCTTGCCGGCCTTGTGTGCATGACAGTTTGTGAAGCGGCCGACGCGCAGGACGATGCGCTCGTCACCGAGCCCGGCGTGTCGATTCGTCTCTACGACATCGGTCTGCCCATGACGAAGCTGCGCCCGCTTGTGCCGGGCCAGACGCCGAACGTGTCGAAGGTCGTGCCGCAGCTTGATCTGAACAGCGACCGCAAGGATTTCGCGCCGCTGGAATATTTCTTCCTCCTGCACGCGGACGGCTACCTGCAGATCGACACGCCCGGCGCCTACGAATTTGAACTCACCAGCGACGACGGCTCGGCGCTGTGGATCGACGGCCAGAAGGTGATCGACAACGATCTCGAGCACAGCGCCCGCGCGATGACCGGCTCAATTGAGCTGTCGCAGTCGCTCCACGCCGTCGAGGTGCAATTCTTCCAGGGCGTGGGCGACGCGGTGCTGACCCTCAAATGGAAGCCGCCCGGAGCCGCAGCGTTTGAGCCGATCCCCGCCGGCGTGATGCGGGCGCGGAAAGGCGAAGTGCGCGTCACGTCGCCCGGTCGCAAGAACGTCGTCATGCCGCTCAAGCGCGGCAAGCCCGGCGATGGCCAGCCGCTCGACGGCGTGCATCCGAGCTTCGATCTCGCGCAAGCCCGGCCGAGCTGGTTCGAGCCTCGCGTCGGCGGCATCGATTGGCTAAGCGACGGCACGATGGTGCTCTGCCTGTGGGATGCGGACGGCAGCGTGTATTTCCTGAAAGGCGCGGAGGGCAACGACCCTGAACAGATTCAGGTGTCGCGTTTCGCTGCCGGCCTTGCGGAGCCGCTCGGCCTGCGCGTCGTGGATGACCGCATCTTCGTGCTGCAGAAGCAGGAACTCACGGAGCTCATCGACAACGACAAGAACGGCGTGGCGGATGAATATCGCTGCGTGTGCAGCGGCTGGGATGTGACGGCGAACTTCCACGAGTTCGCGTTCGGCCTTGTGTACCGCGACGGGTTCTTTTACGGCAACCTGGCGATCGCCATCAATCCCGGTGGCGCGAGCACCAAGCCGCAGGTCGCCGATCGCGGCAGCGTCGTCAAAATTTCGCCGGACGGCACGTATGAGATCATCGCCACCGGCCTGCGCACGCCGAACGGCATCGGCTTTGGCGTGGATGGCGAAATCTTTCTCACCGACAACCAGGGCGACTGGGTGCCCGTCTCGAAGGTGCTGCATCTTGAACTGGGCGCGTTCTACGGCTCGCGCGCGGTGATGGAAGACCCCAACGTTGTGGCGCCCGTGACGCCGCCGGTTGTATGGCTGCCGCAGGGTGAGATCGGCAACTCGCCCGGCGAAGTCACGCCGTTCAACTTCGGCCCGTACAAGAATCAGATGATCCACAGCGATGTCACGCATGGCGGGCTCAAGCGCGTCTTCGCCGAGAAGATCGACGGCCACTACCAAGGCGCTGTGTTCCGCATGACGCAGGGGCTCGAAGCGGGCATCAACCGCGTTCGCCAGGGGCCGGACGGGGCGCTCTACGTCGGCGGCATCGGCTCAACCGGCAACTGGGGACAGGAAGGCAAGAAGAAATTCGGCCTGCAGAAGCTGACGTACAACGGCAAGCCGACGTTCGAAATGCTCGCCATCCGCGCGATGAGCAACGGCATCGAAATTGAATTCACCGAGCCGCTGCCGGAGGGCGAAGGCTGGAACCCGGAGCGATATTACATCGAGCAGTTCCGCTACGAGCCGACGCCTCAATACGGCGGGCCCAAGCTTGATCAGCGCCGCTTGCCCGTGAAATCCGCAAGCGTGTCCAGCGATCGCACGCGCGTGTTCCTCGAGCTTGATGACATGCTTCCGGAGCACGTGCTGTATGTCCACCTGCTCGGGCCGTGGACGAGCGAAGCCGGGCGCACCATCTGGAGCACGGAGGCGTGGTACACGATGAACGTCATCCCCAGGGATCGCGCCGGCGCCGTCGCGCCTGCCGCGCACCATCCGCAGCACAACCAACTCACCGATGCGGAGCAAGCGGCCGGCTGGAAGTTGCTCTTCGATGGCTCAACCACCAGCGGCTGGCGCGGTTTCAAACAGAGCGCCATGCCCGCCACGGGTTGGGAAGTGAGTGACGGCGCGCTCGTCTGCACCGCAGGCGGCGGCGACATCATCACTGAAGAAACGTTCAGCGACTTCGAGCTTTCACTCGAATGGAAAGTCGAGCCCGGCGGGAACAGCGGCGTGTTCTTCCGTGTGAGCGAGGACGACGACGCCGTATGGGCCACCGGGCCCGAGATGCAGATTCTCGACAACGAACGCCATCGCGACGGCGAAGACCCGCTCACATCCGCCGGCGCGAACTACGGCTTGCACGCGCCGGAAGCGGATTACTCCTACCCCGCCGGCACGTACAACCAGTCGCGCATCATCGTTCGCGGCGATCACGTCGAGCACTGGCTCAACGGCATGAAGCTGTTCGAGTACGAAATCGGCTCGGAGGACTGGCTGAAGCGCGTGGCCCAAAGCAAGTTCAAGGACATGCCCAATTACGCCCGCAACGCCAGCGGCCACATGGCGCTGCAGGACCACGGCGACCGCGTGTGGTTCCGCAACATCAAGATCCGGCCGCTTTCCAGCGAATGACGAGCCGGCGCCGCCTTGCCGCTAGAATCGCGGCAAGGGATGCGTCGAAACCGCTGGATTTTTGCTGCTGGCTGTGTGCTGCTCGTCGCTGCGGCGGGCGCGGTTGTGATTTGGCCGAAGGTCGTGAGCCGGCGCGAGATTCCGAAACCGGCCGACGCAGCGTCGCTTGATCCGGACATCGCCGCGATCGTTGAGCAAATGATCGCGCAGGTCGAAGCTTCGCCGAACGATCCCAGCGCATGGGTGCGGCTCGGCATGACGTACGAAGCCAACGACCAGTTGATGCTCGCGCTGCAAACATATGACGCCGTGACGCACCTCGCGCCTCGTGATTCGCGCGGCTGGTTCGGCCTGGCGAAGGTCAACATCGCGCTGGGCGAAACGGAAACGGCGATCGCATCGATGCAGCGCGCGATCGAGCTTGAACCGGCGTACGCGCCATCGCACTGGCGGCTTGGATACTGGCTCTTCGAGGCCGGCCGCGTTGATGACGCCATGAAGTCGCTGGAACGTGCGGCGGAGCTTGATCCCGCTGATCCCGCGCCGCGCTTCGGCCTCGCACGGATCGAGCTGTCGCGCGGCAACGCTGATCGCGCTCGCGCGCTTCTCGAACCACTGTGCAACCTGCCGCCGCCGCAGGGCCCGTATGCGTGGCAACTGCTCGCTGGGGCGCTGCGCCAGCTCGGCTTGGACGACGACGCCGAGACGGCGCGGCTGCGCGGCCTCGGCGCGGCCCCGACCTTGCGCGACCCGTGGGACGTCGAACTCACCAAGCTGGAACGCGGCTACGGCGCGCAGCTCAACCAGGCGAAATCGCTGCTTGCGTTCGGCCGCGCCAAGGAATCGCTCGATCTGCTGCTGCAACTGCGCCGCCGTCGGTCCGATGATCCGATGCTGCTTACCAACATCGCCATGGCACACCGCGCGCTTGGGGCGTGGGAAGACAGCCGCGAACCGCTCCGGCAGGCGCTGGCAATCAATCCCACGTTCCTGCACGCCCACTTCGGCTTGGCGGCGACGACGTGGGCGGAAGCGCAGTCCATCAGCCGCTCCGCAGCGTTCGAGGCGAAAGCAAACGAAGCGCTGGCGTCGCTTGACACCGCACTGTCGCTCAATTCTTCGTACGCCCCGGCGCACGGTCTCCGCGGCGACATTCTCGCGGCGCTCGGCAGACACAAAGAAGCCATCGCCGCGTTCGCGCAAGCGCATCACCTGCAACCGGAACAACCCGTGTGGCTGCACCGCGCCGCACAAAGCATGATGGCGCTCGACCAATGGCAGGAGGCGGCGGACGCCCTCGATGTCGTGACGCGGCAAGCGCCCACGTTTGCGGAGGCGTGGAGCGATTGCAGCGTGACGCTCGCGCATCTCGGCCAGCGCGATGCAGCCAGTCGCGCGCTGGCCCAGGCGCAGCGGCTCGCCCCATCCGCATCCCACGTCGCCGACGCACAGGCCGTCATCGGCAACCTCATCAGAAAGAAAGCGGTCGGCCCATGATGATCCGCCTGCGCCGCGCGGCGCTCTTCGTTGCACTCACCGCGCTTGCAGCATGCGGCCGCGAAGAGCCCGGCGAAGCGGTAGAGTCGCCAACTCCGCATCAACCCTGGTTTGAAGAATGCGCGATCGCGCGCGGCGCCGAATTCCATCAGCAGTCCGGCCACCGCGATCGCTTTTTTCTGCCCGAAATCATGGTGGGCGGCGCAGCGCTGTTTGACCTTGAAAACGACGGCGATCTCGATCTCTTCATCGTGCAAGCCGGCAGCTTGTATGACGACGAACCAAACAAACCCGCCAGCCAACTCTTTCGCAATCGCGGCGACGGCACGTTTGAGAACATCTCCAAAGGCAGCGGCGCGGATGTCACGGGCTACGGCATGGGCGTGGCGGCCGGCGACTTCGACAACGATTCGCTCACTGATCTCTACATCACCAACGTCGGCCCAAACACGCTGCTGCGCAACAACGGCGATGGCACGTTCACCGATGTGACCAGCAGCGCCGGCGTCGGCGACGGCGGCTTCGGCGCAAGCGCCGCGTTCGTCGACATCGATGACGATGGCGATCTCGATCTCTTCGTCACCAACTATGTGCTGTGGTCGAAGGAGACGGAGCGCGATTGCTTCAGCCCCGCCGGCGTGCCTGATTACTGCGGGCCGCGCAGCTACGAAGCGCCCTCCGCGGATGTGCTCTATTGCAACAACGGCGACGGAACGTTCACGAACATCAGCGAGCCGGCCGGCTTCAGCGGCGCCTTCGGCAATGGGCTCGGCGTGATCTGCGGCGACTTCACCGGCGACGGCCGCGTCGACATCTTCGTCGCCAACGACGCCACGCCGAATCACCTGTGGGTGAACATGGGCATGGACGAATCGACCGGCGTCCCCCACTTCGTCAACGAAGCGCCGGCGCGCGGCTGCGCGGTGGATGACGACGGCACGCCGAAGGCCGGCATGGGCATCACCGCAACGGACTTCGGCGACGACGGCCTGCTCGACGTGCTCATCGTGAACCTCGGCGCCGAAGCGGATTCGCTCCACATCAACCACGGCGATTATTTTGTGGACGCGACGGCGATGGCGGGCCTGGGGCGCGTCAGCCGGCCGTTCACGCGATTCGGCGTGGCGTTCTGCGATTTCGACAACGACGGCGTGGAAGACTTGTTCGAAGCGAACGGCCGCGTGGAGATTGCGCTCAAGCCGTACATCGAAAGCGATCCCTACGCCGAGCCGAATCTGCTGCTGCGCGGCGTGCCCGGCGCGAATGCTCGCTTTGAGGAAGTGCTGCCGCGCGGCGGGACGACGACGGCGTTGATCGCCAACAGTCGCGCGGCGGCGTTCGGCGACATCGACAACGACGGCGGCGTCGACATCGTCATCATCAACCGCGATGGGCCGGCCCACCTGCTTCGCAACATCGTGCCGGCGCGGGGCAACTGGTGCATGTTCAAGGTGACCAGCGAACACGGCCGCGATGCGTTTGGCGCTCGGCTGACGATCCGTGCCGCCGGCCGAACGATCATGCGCGAAGTGCGGAGCGCATACAGCTATCTCGCGGCAAACGATCCGCGCGTGCACCTCGGCCTCGGTTCGGCGGACCGCATTGACCGCGTCGAAGTGCGCTGGCCCGGCGGCGCACGCGAATCCTTCGGCCCGTTCGAAGCGAATCAGGTTATCGAACTCAAACGCGGCAGCGGAATGGCCACAGCGCGATAACCGCAGGCAGGACACGGCCCACCATGGATTGCAACAGGCGCGCTTCGCACACGCCGGTGGGCGGCGCCCACCCTGCGCGCTGCGCGTTTTGGCCGGATAACGGCGCGATTCTTCCGCAGAACGGCGCGGTTGCGCCGCGGAACGGCGCGCTTCTTCCAAAGAACGGCGAGGTTTAACGGCGCAACTGCGCGTTTTAACGGCGCAACTGCGCGTTTTTGCGGCGCAACCGCGCGTTTTTGCGGCGCAACCGCGCGTTTTTGCCGCGCAACTGCGCGTTTTGGCGGCGCAACCGCGCGTTTTCGCCGAGGAATCGCGCGGTTTTTTGCGCAATGCGTGCGCTGCCAACCGTTATGAGGACGTTCCGGCGCATCAGCGCGACCTCACAACAGCGCGCTGCGCCGTCAAGGCGCTGCGCGCTGTTGGGTGAGCGCAGCCCACCGTGGATGCAACATGCGCGCTGAACACGTTTCGATGGGCGGCGCCCACCCTGCAAATGCGGCTGCGAACCGTCGATGATTCGCAGCCGCGGGGGCTCGGTGTGGCGAACGCGAAGTCGCGCGGCGCGTCAGTCGCAAGGTCCCCACGAACCGAGAAGGAACGCAAGATCAGCGGCGTCCACAATGCCATCGGGCGGCGGCTGGAACGTCGAGGCGCTCACGAAGTCCGCAAGCGATCCTCGCGCCGGCCCCCACTCGCCCAGCAGGAAGGCCAGATCCGCGCCATCGACCACGCCATCCGGCGGCGGCTGGAACGTTGAAGCGCTCACGGTGTCGGCTGGGCACTCCGCCGGTTGCGGGCACTCCACCTTCGCGCATGCGCTCCCATCGCCCTGGAACGTGCCGCCTGCAGTGGCGCATGCGTCCGCGGTGCTGTCTTCCGCGCAGCTTCCATCCGTCATGCAGCACGCGCCGGTCACTTCCGGTTCCAGCAGCGTGGCGGAGAGTTCAGAGTAGTTGGTGAAGACGGCGGCGCCGGCGGTGAGCGCGTAATCCGCGGCGTTGTTCGCGCTGGCGGCGGTCGCGATGCCCTGGAACTTCAGCGCCTGCACGCCTTCCGACGGCAGCGGACCGGGCCACGGCGGGCCGAAGTTGCCATCGGGATCATTCGTCACCGAGCCGGCGTTCGAGCCCGTGTAACTCGCGCCGCCCCAGCTCACGCGCCAGTAGATCACCGAACCGCTGTCCGTTTCAAACGTCAGCGAACCCGCGGCGAGATAGCTTTCCGGGATCAAGTTCGTAAGCGTGTAGTTCACGGCGATCGGCGCATCGAGATGGCTGACGAAGTTCGCGCTGGCGAAGAGCACATGATCGCCGGCCTGGCTCGGCCCTGCGAGGTTCGACGCCTGATCGATGATGACGATGGGGTTGGCGCCGTTGGCGTCCCACACGCGGAATCGACCTTGCGACTGCAGATGCTGGCCGGCGGCTCGAAAGCGGATTTGAATGGCTTGCGCGGTGGTGTCGCCGTTCACGCCGCCGATGATCTGCTCGATCTGAATGAGGTGGAACGTCGCATGCGCGGAACCTGCGAGCGCCGCGACAACCCCCGCCGCGAGAATTCGACTGAATCGATGCATCGTCTTTTCTCCCAGCCCGCGCATTGCCGGTGAGCGCCAAGCGTCACCAGCCGCGGCGCTTCAAACGACGCGGCCAGTGCGCCCCGGCGTCCCTCCCCAACCGGGGAATCCGAGGACGCACGCCACGCGGCATACGTCTCGGACGGCGCAAGTGAGGGCCTTGCCCACAATCTATGTCCGGGCGGTGACCGCCGATTGCGAAAACTGCTCGGAATTCAGATGAAACGGCGAGGCGGCACGAAAACGGTGTTTCGTATACTGGCCGTCAATGCGATTCATCCGCTCCGCGGCCGCGCTGGCGCTCACCCTTGGCGGCTCTGTGCATGCCGGGCCCGACGACGCTGCGATCGATCCGGCGGCGTTTCCTCGCGCGCGGTTCATCGCGCAGATCGACGGGTTGATCGAGCCGATTTGTGTGCGCTTCGAGAACAGCGAAGGCATTTCCATTGCGGAGCGTGACCGCAGGAATGCGCTGCGTTTCGATCTTGCGGGCAACTTTCTCGGCGAAGCGCCGCGTGAACCCCGCGACACCAATGACGCGGACGCAGCGGCGCGTGACGTGCCTGAATGGCTCGCGCCAAATGAATTGCTTCGCAGGCACGGCTCGCGGCCCGGTCAATTCTGTCAACCCGGCGGATTCGCTGTGCACGGCTCGCAGGTCGTTGTCGCGGACACGTTCAATCACCGCCTGCAACTTCTTGATTCGACCGGCTCGCCGCTGGCGATGTACATGAAGACATCGCTTCTGGCGCACGAAGGCCGCGGCGCGCTGCGGGCGCCGAGTGATGTCGCTGTTTCGTCCGATGGGCATTTCATGGCGGTGCTTGAAGCCATCGAGCAGCGGTGTCAGATTTTCGCGCTGACCGATGTTGAAGCGCTGCCGAGCGATGTTGCTGCGTTGCCGCGCGACGTGCCGCAGTTGTATGGCGATCGCATGGCTGCCGGGGCGGGCGCGATCGCGCTTTACTTTCCTGCCGAGCAGAAGGTGATGGTGATCGACGCGGACCCGCCACATCATTTGATCACCGAGCTCGGCGAGTTCGGCGCGCGGTTCGGCCAATTCCAGCACATCGGCGACATGCGCATCACGCCGGGGAACGATGCACACACATTGCTCGTTGAGGTGGTGGACGACACGGCCCGGCGCATCAGCGTGGTGAGCATCGACCGCACGAAGTCGGATCCGCTCGGTTCCGCGATCGCCACGTTTGTTCGGGCCGTCAGTGTCCATGAAGAGAGTGAGGGGACGCAGCCGCTTGAGCACGTGCAGCGAACGCCGACGGGCCTTGTTCGATTTGTTGATGCCGGGCCGCGATACGTGTGTGACGCTCGCCGCGGTGTGGTGCGGCGCATCGGCGAAGACGGCGAACCACAACAAGAATTCGGCTCGCGCGGCGGCGACGACGGCGAGTTCGCCAACCCCGTCGACGTCGCTCCATTGCCCGGCGATCGACTGGCGGTGCTCGACATCGGCCACCAGCGCGTGCTGTTCTTCAGCGCGGACGGCCAATTTCTCGGCGCCTTTGGCGCGGATCGCGCCGCGCCGCTGCCCGAACCAGCGTGGCGAAAGCGGGAGTAAACTTGATCGCATGAATCGGCGAAACCAGCTCATCGTGATCGTCGGCAGCGCCGCATGCGCGCTGTTGTCGGCGTGCGCGAGTTCGCCGACATCACAGACCTCGCCGCACCCGGCTGCGAACGAAGCAGCGCCGCCCTCCGCCGAGATCAGCGCCACGATCAGCAACGCAGGTAATTACAAAGTGAGTTACATCACGCACCCGGCGCCGATCCCGCTCAACGAGCCGTTCAAAATTGAGTTCTGGATCGAGCCGGCCGGCGAGCGCGAGGCGCTCGGCGAGATCAGCGTGGATGTCGACGCGCGCATGCCCCAGCATCACCATGGCATGTACCGATTGCCCAGGGTGCAGTCGCTGGGCGGCGATCACTTTGAAGCGGCGGGCTTGCTCTTTCACATGCCCGGCTACTGGGAGATCTACTTCGACATCACCAGCAGCGGCGTGACCGAGCGAGCGCAGTTTGCGGTGGAGATTGACGGGTGAGGCTCCGGACTGCTCTTGCGCAGCTTGTGCTTGCAGCGTGCGCGATCGCGCAGGCGCAGGACGCTTCATCTGGTCTCGTCAGTCAATCTGCCGGAACCGGCGTCACGTTTGACGCCACGGAAGTTCGGCGAATCCTTCAGCATTCGCCGCTGCCCCCGCCGCCCGCCGATTCAACGAACAGATTTGCCGATGATCCCGCCGCGGCGCGACTCGGCCAGTTCCTGTTCTTCGAAACGCGACTCTCGGCGAATGGCGAGCTGTCCTGCGCTTCGTGCCATGTGCCAAGCAAGCACTTCACCGACGGCAAGCAACTTTCGCATGGGCTTCGCACCGGGAATCGGCACACGCCGGCGCTGTGGAATGTGGCGTACAACCGCTGGTATTTTCTCGACGGCCGCGCCGACACGCTCTGGTCACAGGCGCTCCAGCCCATGGAAAGCGATGATGAACTCGGCGGCAACCGCATGCGCATCGCGCGGCTGATCGCCGGGGACGCCGAGCTTCGAAGCGCCTACGAGCGCATCTTCGGCCCGCTGCCCGACATGTCCGATGCGCATCGCTTCCCGCCGGACGCGCGGCCGCTGCCGAAGGATGTTCATCATTCGCACCACCTCGCATGGCTCAACATGGCGGAAGCGGACCGCGACGCCGTGACGCGCGTGTTCGTGAACGTCGCCAAGGCCATTGCTGCCTACGAGCGCAAGCTGGTGTCGCGCCACTCGGCGTTTGATGAATTTGCGGAAGGATTGCGCACCGGCGACCAGCGCAAACAGCAGGCCATCAGCGAAAGCGCGAAGCGCGGCCTCAAACTGTTCGTCGGCGACGCCAATTGCAGGCTGTGCCACAGCGGGCCGAATTTCTCCGACGGCGAGTTTCACAACATCGGCGTGCCCACGCTGGATGGCGGCCCGCCGCGCGATCCCGGACGGCTGGAGGGATTGTCGATGCTGCTCTCAAGCCCGTTCCGCGCGACGGAGGCGTACAGCGATGATCGCACGGGACCGATTGCGGAGCGACTGTCGTTCATGCGCAGCGATCCCGAGTTCTGGGGGCAGTTCAAGACGCCGAGCCTGCGGAATGTTGCCGTCACGCCGCCGTACATGCACCAGGGGCAATTCGCCACGCTGCACGATGTACTGATGTACTACGCCACGCTGGAAGGCTCGACCGCGCTCCATCACCAGGAGCCGTTCCTCGCGGCGCTGGAGCTTCACCAGATTGACGACGTGATGGCGTTTCTTGAAACGCTGACGGACACGTCGCTTGACCCCGCGCTGCTCGTCAAGCCGAAAACGCCGACGTTTTCGGACCGTTGAAGCGCGATCTCGCACGATTCCTGCAAGGCGGCGCGAGGCGGCGGACATTTGATCTCGGGCGCCGCGGGCGCCGTGAGGGCCTCATTTTCGTGGTGGGCAAAGGCAGGAGGCCGATGGTCAGTCTGGCAGCGGCAGGAACGGTGCAGCATGCACGTCCGCCATGGAACGAGTGCGATAGGCTGGAGCGCATGTCCACGTCGCCGACATGGCGAGATGGCGGTATGGGAACGCGCGCTGACGCGACGTCGCCGCCTCGTCGCACGGTCCGCATGGATGTCGGCGCGGACGCCGGGCGGCCGGCGATGACGCAGCGCGATGGCCTCGATGTTCACGACGCCGGCGAGAAGGCGGGCATGAGCGCGGCAGCGACCGACGCCGCGAGCGACGCCTTTGCGCAGCAATTTTCCGCAGCCGCGCACACCATGTGGTGCATCGCCTATTCCATCACCAGCAATCGCACGCTTGCGGAAGATGTGGTGCAGGACGCTGCGGCGATTGCGCTTTCGAAGCTTGATGACTTCACGCCGGGCACAAACTTCACCGCGTGGATGGGCCGCATCGTTCGCTTTGTGGCGCTCAACAGCATGCGGCGGGCGCAGCGCGATGGCGCCGGCTCGGACGCCGCGGCGCTGGATCGCGTGCCGGCCGCCGACACAAGCGACGGCGGAGGCGGCGTGGTGACGGGACGCGGCGAACTGCGCGCGGACCAGAAGAGTTTCGACGATCAATTGGCGGGAGCGCTGGCGACGCTCGAAGAAACCGCCCGCGCCTGCCTGCTCATGCGAACGCTGCTCAATCTTCCGTATCGCGACATCGCCGCAGCGCTCGACATCCCCGAAGGCACCGCGATGAGCCACGTCCACCGCGCGCGGGCGGCGCTGCGCGAGATGCTTGCGGATCATGTGCAGGGCGATCGTTTGAAAGGCGGGCCGGCGCTGTGATCCATGACCGCGCCCAATTCGAGCAATTGCTGGACGGCAGCCTCGCCGGTGAACTCTCGGCAGACGAGCGGTCGCAGTTCGATGCCATGCTCAACGCCCAGCCGGAACTGCGTGCGCAGGCGGAATTGCAGCAGAGGATCGACGCCGGGCTGCGTTCGCTGGCGATGCCGCCTGACCACATTGACATGCTGCGCCGGCGTGACGGCGATGACGCGGTTGTTCCGCCGAGCCAAAGCGGTGACGAGCGCCGGCGTGTTGTGCCGTCGCCTGCATCGCTGTGGCTGCGCCGGTTTGCCGTCGCAGCGATGGTGATGCTGGGCGCGTTCGGCGTGTGGCGCACGTGGGAAGTCATCCGTCCGCAACCGGCGCCGTATCCGGACTCGGGACCGCGTCGTTCGCCCGAGGCTGCGTATCACGAGATCTTCGCTGCCGGTTATGAGCCCGCGTGGGTGTGCAAGGACGATCAGGAGTTTCTTGACAACGTGCGCAACAAGCTCGGCGAGCCGTTTATCGTCGCCCCTCGCGATCCGGCGGTGCGCGTGCTCGGCCTTGCGTACGCCAACACGATCTCGCGCTGGACGGTTTTGATTTTGACGTACGTGGATGGCCAGCCGGTGGTTGTGTTCGCTGATCGCAAACTGTCCGACCGCGAGATGCCGACGCCGGAGTCGCCGGGGTTGAATTGGCACAGGCGGGAGTTTGGATCGCTGGTGTTGTATGAGCTTTCGCCGTTCGCGGAGCCGCGCGTGTTGCCGCTAATTGAGGAGCCGCGCGGGGTGGCGGTAGGGCCTGGGGTGTGATTGGCGCCCAGGCGCGACAGAGTCGCGGCGCTTCGTTGGAGTGTGCGCCGTGCGGGGTCTCCCGTTCACCTCCCCAACGCCCCGGGCAGGATTCGAACCTGCGACCTGCGGTTTAGAAGACCGCTGCTCTGTCCAACTGAGCTACCGGGGCCGATTGTTCTTACCGGGCGTTTTCGTCTGAAGTGTACCCTCGCGGCTCCTCGCTGCCGGTCGCTCGCATGCTCGCCGGTTGTTGGGGAAGCGAGGAAATCCGTGATGGAATCGTGCTGGCATTGCACACCCGTCCGCTATAGTGAGAGCCTCGTGAAAGGGTTCGCCGGCCGAACCGTGGGTTGAGGAGAGACATGGAACAACGGAGCCCAACGCCCGCCGCCGGAAGCGGCAGCGCCGCGCCTGCGGCCACAACCGCGACGCTCAAACCGGTCTCGCGGTTCGTGCGCAAGCCTGTCGTCCGGCCGGAGGACAACGCTCGCATCAACATCGGCAAGCTACTGCCGCTGGTCCTGCAGATGGCGGCCCTGCTGCTGGTGATTCATCAGTTTCACGTTGAGGATGGGCGATTCTTCCGCCTGTCGGTCGTCTGTTTCGCCGGTTCAGTCCTCCACTATTTCATGCCGTTCAAGCTGAAGAAACTCGCGTTCTTCGCCATCTCCATGGCTGGAGGCGCCATCCTGCTGCTGATTCCCGAGGGCGGAGAGATTTTCAGCTTCACGCGCGTGCTCGTGACGGGGTTCATCCTCGGCTCCGCGCTTGCGGTGGGCGTCGTGTATTACCTGCTGCTTCGCCTGCCCGTGCCCTTCGGGGTGCGACTGATTCCGATGTTGCTCGTGGCGGCCGGGCTGGCGTATCTGCGCGCCACCGGCTTTGCCATCAGCCCGCTGTGGATGATCCTGGGCGCGCTCTTCATGTTCCGCATGATTATCTACGCCTATGACGTGAAGACAGCGAAGAAGCCCGAATCCTTCATGGACTTCCTGAACTACTTCTTCCTGCTGCCGAACTTCCACTTCATGCTCTTCCCGGTGATCGACTACACCACGTTCAAGAAGAGCTACTTTGCGGATGACATCCACGCCACGACGCAGCGCGGCCTGCACTGGATCGCGCGCGGCGTCATTCACCTGTGCCTCTACCGCATCATCTACCACCATGTCGTGATCTCGCCGGATGAGGTGCAGAACTTCCCGACGATGCTGCTCTACATCTTCCAGACGTTCTGGCTTTATCTGCAGGTGTCGGGCAAGTTCCACATCGCCATCGGCATGCTGCACCTCTTCGGCTACAAGCTGCCGGAGACGAACCGGCTGTACTTCCTTGCGTCGAGCTTCACGGACTTCTGGCGACGGATCAACATCTACTGGAAAGAGTTCATGGTGAAGGTGGTGTACTACCCCGTGTATTTCCGCTTTCGCAAGATGAACGACACGTTCGCGCTCGTGGTGGCCACGCTCACGGTGTTCGTCGTCACCACCGTGCTGCACGCGTATCAGACGTTCTGGATCAAGGGCGATTTCGAAATTCGCAGCACCGAGTACGCCTTCTGGGGCATCCTTGGCGTGCTTGTGCTCCTCAACGTGCTGTGGGAATCGCGCAAGAAACCGGCGACGGCGTCAGCGGCGGCGCAGCGCTCAAGGCCCGCGGCGATCGCGCTCAAGGCCCTTTCCACCCTCGGCGTGTATGTCACCGTTTCCGTGCTCTGGTCGCTGTGGTACAGCACGAGCCCGGCGGACTGGTGGGACACGATCACCTACTGGGAGTAAGCGGAGCATTCACGCCATGAATCTCAAGCAACTTGCCAGTTCATCCTTTGCCTGTTCGATCGCGTCGATCGGCGTGCTGCTGCTCGCGCTGTTGCTGCTCAAGACGCATGTGCTGCCCGAGAAGGCGGACGCCGTCATCCGAGCCGCTCGTAACGCGGGCTTCAACGAAGCGGACCTCGAAGTGCAGACGCGAAACTACTACCGCGAAGTGGCGGACGTGGACATCGGCCGCTTCGCCGGCTTCGGGAAGTTTCTCGGCAAAATGGGCCTCAAGGAGACGGCGCCCGAAGGACCGGAACAGGAGCAGGCGCTGGCGGAGACCAGCATCGTTCACCGCGAGAATCTGTACTTGCCGTGGGAACTCAAGCCGAATGAATCGATCAACTTCCGCGGTCACCCCTTCAGCACAAATCGCTGGGGCATGCGCGACCGCGATTATGAACTGCACAAGCCCGCGGACACCTTCCGCATGGCGGTTGTCGGCGCTTCCAACACCATGGGCTATGGCGTGGCGGTGGAAGACGGCTACGTCGAACTGATCGAAGACCGCCTGAACGCGGAGTTCGCCGGCAAGGCGTGGGCGAACTACGAGTTCATGAACTTTTCCGTCGGCGGGTATGACCTTTCCGATCGCCTGTTCGTCGCGACGGAAAAGGTGCCGCAGTTCCAGCCGGACGTCATCTTCGTGGTGCTGCTCGATCGCGACCTTCGCGCCCAGGTGTATCAGCGCGTGGCGGAGCGTTTGTCGAACAGCGAACCGCTGCACTATGAGTTCCTCGAGAAGCTGGCTGCCGAAGCCGGCGCGAACCCGGGCGATCGACTCACCAAATTGCAGCAGCGGCTGCGTCCGTATCGCGCGTCGCTCATCAAAGGCTGTGCCGAGGAACTGCGGAGGCTGCAGGAGCGCACGGGCGTGCCGGTGGTCGTCATCGCGCTCAACCTGTTTGCGGGCGAGGCGAACCAGGATCTTGTGCAGGGCGCGGAAATCTGCGAAGGGGCGGGCGTGCCGGTTGTGCGCGTCTTTGACGCCTATGTCGGATACACCGGCGAACAGGTGTACACTTCCCCCACCGATCGTCACCCGGTGCCGCTCGGGCATCGCTTGATCGCCGAGGAACTGTATTCAATCTTGCTTGAACACCCGGTCATCGGGCCGATGATCCGGGCCGAAACGCGAAAGGACGCTGCTGCCCATGGCTCATGATGTGGAGCATGTGAAGAACCAGGTGCGTGAATACATCATCAACACCTTCCTGCCGGGCGAAGATCCGTCGAACCTGCCTGACGATCTTCACCTGAAGGAGTCCGGCGTGCTCGACAGCGTGTCCACGCTCAAACTCGTGTCGCACGTGGAAGAGACGTACAACATCAACGTGGCGCCGCACGAAGCGTCGTCGTCGTTCGACACCATCGAGTCCATTGCTGAACTCGTGCAGAGCAAGTCGTAACCCGAACGCGGATGGCCGAGATGGCGATGCGACCCCAGGTGCTCCACGAGCTGCTCGAACAAGCGGCGCAGCGAACGCCCGAGGCCACGGCCCTCGTGGACACGCTCGGCCGCGAGCTTTCCTATCGCCAGCTCAACGAATTGGCGAACCAGATGGCGGCCGCGCTGATCGCCAAGGGCGTCGAGCCCGGCGACCGCGTGGGCATCTCCATGCCCAAGAGCGCCAATTCGGTGATCAGCGTGTTCGGCGCCCTCAAGGCCGGCGCCGCATATGTGCCCGCCGCGTTCGACTCCCCAGCGGAACGCAACCGCTTCATCTTTGAGAACTGCAAGGCGCGCGTGGTGTGCGTCGATGAACCGCGCGCCCAATCGCTGTACCCCGACGGCTGGCAAACCACGCTCGTCTTTCCCGGCGAGGCGACGGAGCACATCGGCGCCGATTGGCTCACGCACGCCGGCGAAGCAAAGGCGTCGCGGCCTGTCACCGCTGATGATCTCGCGTACATCCTGTACACGTCCGGTTCCACGGGTTTGCCGAAGGGCGTGATGCACACGCACAGCAGCGCGATGAGCTTCGTGTGGTGGTGCAATGAGACGTTCCAGCCGACGGCTCACGACCGTCTCTCCAGCCACGCGCCATTCCACTTCGATCTTTCGATTCTCGATCTCTACGCGCCGATGACCGCCGGGGCGGCGATCGTGCTGGTGAGCGAAGATCAGGGCAAGGACCCGCACACGCTCGGCGCGTTTATCGCGGAGCGGAAGATCACGATGTGGTACTCCGTGCCGTCGATTCTCGCGATGCTTGCGCAATATGGCGAGCTGGAGAAGCACGACTGTTCAGCGCTGCGCGTCGTCAATTTCGCCGGCGAAGTGTTCCCGGTGAAACACCTTCGCATGCTCGCGGAGAAATGGCCGGACAAGAAGTTCTACAACCTCTACGGCCCCACGGAAACGAACGTCTGCACGTTCCATCCGATTCCCTCGACAATCGATCCCGAGCGCACGCAACCGTTTCCCATCGGCAAGGCGTGCAGCAATTGCAAGCCGCTCGTCCTCGACATGGACGGCAAGGAGGTCACCGACGGCGGCGAAGGCGTGCTGTATATCCACCAGTCCGGCCCTGTGATGAAAGGCTACTGGGCGGATGAAGAACGCACGCGCAAGAGCTTTTACGTCGATGCACGGGGCGAGAGGTGGTATTGCACGGGCGACGTGGTCACCACCGATGCGAATGGCGACTTCATCTTCGTCGGCCGGCGCGATCGCATGGTGAAACGCCGCGGCTACCGCATCGAGCTCGGCGAGATCGAAGCCGCGATGTACAAGCATCCGCAGGTGCGCGAGGCGGCAGCGGTGGCGACGGAAAACGCGGAAGGCGTGATGATCACCGTGTTCGCCAGCGCGAAGGACGGCGCGAAGCTGTCGGTGCTCGCGATGAAACAGTTCTCGATGAAGTCGCTGCCGCCGTACATGACGCCGGACCGCTTCGTGTTCATGGAAGCGCTGCCGCGCACCAGCACGGACAAGCTTGATTATCAGCAGATGATCAAGAGCCTCGCGTGACTTACAGCCCCAGATGCCGGGCGATGATGTTGCGCTGAATCTCGCTCGTGCCTGAATAGAGCGTGCTGCCCACGGAATCGCGCAGCTCGCGCTCGAAGGGGAACTCGGTCATGAAGCCGTATCCGCCGTGCACTTGCACCGCGTCGAGGCAGTTCTTGACGAATGATTCGCTGGTGTAGAGCTTGGCGATCGCCGCCTCGCCGTCCGCGTTCTTGCCAAGCTGTTTGAGCCAACCGATGCGATAGACCATCATGCGCGCGGTGTCGTAGCGCACCTTCATGTCCACGATGCGGTTGGCGACCGACTGGAACTTGCCGATGGGCTGGCCGAACTGCTTGCGCTGGCGGGCGTAGCGCACGCATTCTTCGATCTGCCGGCGCATCGTGCCAAGGCAACCCGAGAGGATCGAGCCGCGCTCCCACTCCATCGAGCAGTTGAAGACATCGACGCCGCGCCCTTCGCGCCCGAGGAGGTTCTCCTTTGGCACCTTGCAGTTTTCAAAAATGATCTCCGCCATCGGGCTTGTGCGCAGGCCCATCTTCTCGATCTTCTTGCTCACGGACACGCCGGGGAAATCTTTCTCGACGATGAAGCCGCACACGCCCATCGGCCCCCACTCCGGGTTGAGCGTGGCGTACGTCGCGATCACGTCCGCCACCTGCGCGTTGGTGACGAACATCTTGGTGCCGTTCAAGATGTAGTCATCGCCCTGCTTCTCGCATCGCGTGCGCATGGCGAACACGTCGCTGCCGGATTCAGGCTCGCTCGCGCCGTTGGCGCCGATCAGTTCGCCGTTGCACAGGCCGGGCAGATATTTCTTCTTCTGCTCCTCCGTGCCGTAGAGCAGAATCGGGATGCTGTTCGTCCACATGTGGGCGTTCATGGAGAAGATGAGGCCCTGGTCCCGGCACGCGTAGCCGAGGCCTTCCATGACGGCCATGGTGGTCATCAAATCGGAACCGCCGCCGCCGTACTCCTCGGGGATCGGCAGGCCGAGGATGCCGAAGTCCGCGCACTTCTGCCACGCCTCGCGCGAAAACGCGCTTTCGCGATCCGCTTCGATCATGTCGTAGTTGAGCTCGTTGCGAGCGAACTCAATGACCGCATCCTGAAGCTGCTGCTGATCTTCGGTGAGACTGAAATCCATCGCGTCATGTCCTCGATGATGGGAAGGGACAGTGTACCGAAGCCGCACCTGACGAGTCCGCGAGGAAGGTGCGGGTTTGAGCGCGGTCCCACGGCGAGGACGCCGTGGGCTTTCGTGGCGTTGCTACATCTGCTTGTAGTTCGGCCCGCTGCCGCCTTCGCGCGGGGTCCAGAGCGGGCCGAGCACGTCGGTGGCTTTGCAGTCGACGCAATTCGGCGCGTTGATGATGAGCTTGCCGTCCTGCCATTCGTATACGCCCGCCGGGCACATCGCCGCGTAGAACTCCCCCACTTCCTTTGGCACGTTCTCCGCAACCATCACGTGCGTCGGCACATCATCGCGCGTGCCATTGTCCGCGCGGTACACCGCCTCCACTTTGCTGAATGTCAGCTTGCCGTCGGGCGCCGCGTGCTCGAGCGGCACATCAGTTCGCGGCACATCGGCATCATCCGCCGCGCTGATCTTCCCACCGGGGAACTTGCCGCCGGTGAGCGTCATGAACATCGACTTGATGCCGCCGACGTAGAACCCGCTCTTGAACGCGAGGCGCATGTTGCGTCGTTTGTGCAGGTCATCATGCATGACGCTCGCACGCACCTCGCGGTCATATGACGCAAGCTGCGCCGCATCGCTCCGCCCGGCCCTTCTCGCCTCGAACGCCGCCCGACCGGCAAGCATGCCCGACTGCATGGCGTAATGAATGCCCTTGAGCGAAGGCACATCGACGAACCCGGCCGCGTCGCCAATGATGATCACACCGTCGCCGCTCAACCGCTCCGGCAGCGAAAGGAACCCGCCCTCGGGAATCGTCTTCGCGCCCCACTCCAGCAGTTCGCCGCCTGCAAGAAGGTCGCGCACGAGCGGATGCGTCTTGAGTTGTTGCAGCAGGTCGTGCACATCAAGCGTGCGCTGCGGGTAGTCGAGACCTGCGACGATACCGAGCGACACGGTGTCCTGCCCCATCGGATAAATGAAACTGCCGCCAAACACATCGCGCGGCAAGGGCCATCCCATCGTGTGAACCACCGCATCGAGCGGCCGCCCCACGCGCCAGAGTTCCTTGACGCCCAGCGCATAAATCTGCGGGTTCGGCGAGGCGACGTTGTTGTGCTTGAGCCATGCGCGAGACAAGCTGCCGCGCGTGCCTTCCGCAATGATCGTCACCTTCGCGCTGATGTCGGTCGGCGGAACGTAGGCGCTGCCGGGCGTGCCATCGCGCTCCAGCCCCGATGCCGCCGTGCGTGCGCCGATGATGCAGCCGTTCTCATCCGCAAGCAGCGCCGCGGCGGGATAGCCCGGCATGATGTTGACGCCGAGTTCTTCCGCTTTCTCGCCGAGCCACCGCACGAGCTCGCAGATCGAGCAGACATAGTTGCCGTGATTCCGCATCGTGGGCGGCGTGGGCAGACGAACTTTGCCGCGCTTCGTGAGCAGGTAGACGCGGTCGCGCTCCACCTTGCCGCGAAACGGAAAATCATCATCTTTGAGTTCCGGAAAGAGTTGCCGCAGCGCGATGGGATTGACAACGGCGCCGGAAAGGCAATGCCCGCCGACGATCTGCGCCTTCTCGAGCACGCCGATTTCGAGCGATGCAAGATCGCTGTCCGCCCGCGCCAACTTCGCCAGTTCGATCGCCGCCGCCAGCCCCGCCGGCCCCGCGCCGATGATGAGCACATCCAGCGGCACAGCGTCCTCGCCCGGCGGCTCGTTCACAATGAACCGCTCAACCGGAAAACGCGGCTGGTAGTCACGCGGCAAAAACTGGCCAAGGCTGTGCGAAGCCATGCGTGGAGTGTACACGCCGCCCCCGTCCCCAAGTCGCTCGAGGGTACGCAACGCCTTATCGCTGGCGCTTCACTTCCGCCGTGATCGCCGGCACCAGTTCGAACAGGTCGGCCACGCAGCCGTAGGTCGCCACGTCGAAGATCGGCGCATCTTTCTTCGTGTTGATGGCGACGATCACTTTGCTGCCGCGCATGCCAGCGAGATGCTGAATCGCGCCGTCGATGCCGCAGGCGATATACAGCTTCGGCGTCACCACCTTGCCGGTCAGGCCGACCTGCCGGCTGTGCGGCTGATAGCCCGCATCGACCGCCGCACGCGAAGCGCCCACCGCGCCGTCCAGCGCCGCGGCCAGTTCGTACAGAATCGCAAAGTTCTCTTCGGACTTCAGCGACCGCCCGCCCGCAACGATGATGTCCGCTTCGTTGAGGTCCTTGATCGCGCCGGCCGTGCGCACGGGGTTTTGGGCGACGACGCGCAGCTCGTCGGCGGAGAATTGGATGTCGATTGGCTCGACCGGTGCCAAGCCGCGAGCGGCGTCGCGCGGCGGCGCGGCGTACACATTCGGCCGGACGGTGATGATGGCGAGCCTGCCGGGATCGAGCGCGAGTTCCGCCACGCACTTGCCGCTGTACATCGGGCGCTTGATGGCAATGCGGCTGCCGTCGCTCTTCACCTCGACGCAATCCGTCGCGAGCGCGGCCCCGAGCCGCGCCGCCACGCGCGGCGCGACATCGCGGCTCATGAACGTCGTCGCCATGAGCACGACATTCGGCTGTGCATGCCGCGTGAGCGCAGCGAGCGCGCTCGTATACGGCTGCGCGCGGTACAGCGCCAGTTCCGCGTGATCGACCGTCACGACCTTCGCCGCGCCGAACCCTTGCGCCGCCTCGACCGCCGGGCTGACGTCGTGCCCCACCACGCCGGCGACGACTGCACCACCTGCCGCGAGCTCTTTCGCCAGCGTGAAGAGTTGCAGCGAAGCCGGATGCACGCGCCCGCCGCGTTGTTCGATGATGACAAGCACGTTCGCGGGCATCAGAGCACCTTCGCCTCTTCGCGCAGCAATCGCACGAGTTCGCGCGCCTGCGTTGCTGCATCGCCTTCGATGAACTTGCACGCCGGCCGGGCTGCAGGCGGCATAAGCCGCACGAACGTCGCGCCGGGCACAGCGCCGCCGGAAACGTTCAAGGTCTCCACCGGCGCCTTCTTCACCTTCATGATCTTGGGCAGCGGCGGATGACGCGGCTCGACGAGCCCCTTCTCGCACGTCACCACGCCGGGCAGCGGCATGTCCAGCACTTCCTCCGCGCCTTCGATGCGCCGGCGCAGCGACAGCGATTTCCCGTCCGCCGCCATCTCGAGATGCACCACCGCCGCGACATCCGGCAAGCCGAGACACTCCGCCAGCGCGGGCCCGAGTTCGCCTGCGTCGTTGTCGATCGACTGCTTGCCGCACAGGATGAGATCAAACGTCACGCCGAGCGCGCGAATGCCGTCCGCGAGCATGCGTGCAAGCAGCACTTCATCGTGCATCACCTCGGGGCCGGCCGGCACGAGCGCCGCGCGGTCCGCGCCCATCGCCAACGCATGGCGGAGCGCTTCGGCAACGTCCTCGCCGCCAATGCCGAGCGCGACAATTTCCTCCACGTCGCCGCGTTTCTCCTTGAGCTGCACGGCCTGCTCGACGCCGAATTCATCGAACGGATCGCAGACGTATTTCAGCCCCGCCGTCTCAATGCCGCGGCCGTCCGCGCGCACCTTGAGCGCGGCGCGGGAGTCTGGCACACGGCGAACAATGGTGAGCAGACGCATGGGGCCAACAAGATAGCGGAAAGCCGGGGCCGTTCGTCATGCGACGCCTCGACTTGCTCACTTTTCGACCGGTTCGCAAAAGCCGCCGCATCAGTCGTGCTGCACTTCAATGTCGCGCTGGCTGATGGACTTGGTGTAGGTGAGGATCGCGTCGCCGCCGTCCTTGCCATCGTCGAAGGCGTAGAGATTGTCGGCGGTCGGCACGTTGCCTCGCAGGAAGGTGACATTGCCGGGCGTGAAGGTTTCGATGAACTCCACGTGCCCGTCGCCGAACACCACATGCGCCGCCCAGGAGCCGTCCCTGCCGTAGGTGTAGGAGTTGGGATCATCGACGCCGTCCTTCGGTCCGCGGTTGCCGAAGAAGGGTTGCGTGGCGTTGAAGCTGGCCCGTCGCCACTGGTTCGCGCGCTTGCCGAAAATCGGCAGATGCGCGAACGACACGTTGGCGTCCTTTGAAAGATCAGCCGAGAAGTTCGGATCCCAGAACCGCCCCATCGCCGGCGCGTACTGCGTGAAGTCGTAATCATCATCCGGCCAGATGAGCGGGCTCTGTTCGTTCGCGGAAATCAGCATCTTCGGCGCGATGCGGTTCTGCATGATGAACGCGGAGTAGATGTTGGCGGTGGTGTTCTCTGAAACGTCGTGTCGGCCGCTGACGTCGCTGGGAACAAGGAGCGAGCCGCCGTTCTCCTGCGCTGCAAATGCAAAGGTTTGATAAATCTGTGACAGGATGATCTTGTCTTCCATGGAGCGAACGGTGCCGCCCTTGGTCGCGCCGCCGCCGGTGATGGCGTCGTTGAGGGCGGTGAGACTGATCGCCATGAGCACGACAATGATCGCCATGCTCACAAGAATGCCGATGAGCGAATAGGCGCGGCGGTGCTGCAACTGCATGTGAACCTCCCGGCGGATTTGGCGGAGAACTCTAGCGCGCTGTGCGACCAGCGCCGCGATTCACCGCGTCTGCTGGCCCGGCTGCGGCAGGCGCTCGATAAAGTCATCGAACCGGTGGCGTGCGATTTCGTCGAGAAATTCCACCATTTTCACAACATCAGGGTTGTCGCCGTGCACCACGGTGGTCCGTCGCATCGAATTCCGGCGAATGGCGACGGTGTACTCGTGCTCGGGGTTCTCGGCGCCCGGCGCCGGCTCCCGCTCCAGCCAGCCGAATTCCTGAACCATCGCTAAAACGCGCTGGCGCTGCTCCTCATCGAGCTGTGTCGTCCACTCCGCTTCGCCGCGTTTGGCTTCGTTGCCGCCCGCGAAGGAAAACACGCCGTCCTGCGACACGCTGTACACGGCCGTCGAGTCCTTCGCCTTCTTCACGGTGATGTCCAGGAACAGACCGTCCATGCGGTTGGGCATGGTGCGAATGATCGGGCCGCTGTTGCACGCGGTGAGCGCCATCAGCAGCGCGAGAAGCGCCGTGAGCGTCCACGCCGATGTCGTGCGCGACGGTGTCATGGCTTGCGGTATCGCTCGTACGGATCGGGCCCGAAGTCGTATCGCTTCGGCATCACCATCGCTCGCTCGGCAGGCATTTCGTCCGCCCACGCCAATCGTGCCAGTTCGCGCACCAGAGTCCCCTCGGGCGATTGCGGCGCTTCGTCGCGATCATGGACGCGCTTCACGCCGCGATATTCTCCGCCGACCTGCAACGCGATCGCGTACGCCACTTCCCCCGTCGCGGGATTGGGCACGGGCGACTGGTCCATCGCCATGCGCTTTGCCTCCGCCAAACCAGTCTCCCGGCAGAGCGACCAGACGCGGGCCAGCTCATCTCGCGACAGTCGGCGAACAAGCGGCGGACGGCCGGAGCGCACGCCCATCCGCTGCGGCGCGTAGTGCAGATCGCCATTCGGCAGCAGCACGAATCGGCTGGACCGAAGCTCGGCAGGCACGCGCTCTTCGCCGCCGCGCTCCGCCTCCGCACGTCCGCCGGAGACCACCGCCACATCCAGCGTGAGGTCCGTCGGCACGGCTCCGAGCGGATCGCCGGGGCCAGGTTTCGCGGCAGCGCACCCGCCCGCCAGCATCGCAAGGCCGATGACCACCGCCCCGGCAACGAACATGCGCATCCGTCGCGTCATGCGGTGAGTGTACGGCCGCCCGCCGCAGCCGCAAGCGACCGCTTTGTCGATGCCGCGTCCCTGCGATACTGTGCCACCGCCCATGAAGATCAGCGCACGCTGGCTCAACGATTACCTCGACCGACCCGCTTCCGCCGACGAGCAGGCCGAGCTGCTCACGCGCGCCGGCTTCCCCATCGAAACCCGCGAACTTCTCGATGGCGGCGACGAAATGCTCGACGTTGAAATCACGTCGAACCGCGGCGATTGCCTCTCTCACATTGGCCTTGCCCGCGAACTCGCTGCCGTCGCCGACCGCACGCTCAAGCTGCCCGCTGCGACGCTGCCCGCTGGCAAGACGCCCGCTTCGAGCGTTGTCAACGTGACCAACCGCGAGCCGGACCGCTGCCCGCTCTACACCGCGCGCGTGATCCGCGGCGTGAAGGTCGCCCCTTCGCCGCCGTGGCTTGCTGACAAGCTCCGCGCCATCGGCCAGATCCCGCGCAACAACCTCGTCGACCTCACCAACTTCGTGCTCTTCGAGCTCGGCCAGCCCACGCACGTTTTCGATCTCAAGAAGTTGCGCGGGCCGGAGATCATCGTTCGCATGGCGAAGCCGAATGAGCCGTTCCTGCCCATCGGCGAAGGCGCTGCGATGGTGAAGCTCTCTGCGGATGATCTCGTGATCGCGGACGCCGAGCGCGCAGTGGCTATCGCCGGCGTCAAAGGCGGCGCGGAGACGGCCGTCACGAACGCGACCACCGACATCCTGATCGAGACGGCGACATTCCACCCCGTCACCGTGCGCCACACCAGCCGCCGGCTCGGCATCACCAGCGATTCGCAATTCCGCTTCGAACGCGGCGTCGCGCCCGGCACGATCACCAACGCGGCGGATCGGCTTACGTCGCTTATTCTCGAACTGTGCGGCGGCGAGCTGTGCGAAGGCGAAGTCGTCGCCGGCAAGCCGATTCCGGAACTTCGCCGCGTGACGATGCGATTGAGCGCGTGCGAAGCGACGCTGGGCTTGCCCGTGCCGCACGCCAGGATTCTGCGTTGGCTCGGCGTGCTCGGGTTCGATCCGCGGCAAGACGGCGACATCGTCCACTGCACCGTCCCGGCACATCGACTCGACATCGAGCGCGAGATTGATCTCATCGAAGAAGTCTGCCGGCTGCACGGTTACGACGATCTCCCCGTGGAAGACGCCGTGCGCATTCGCATCATGCCGCCGCAGCCCACGGAACTCGCGCGGCGGGCGGTGCGCAGCGCGCTCGTCGGCATGGGTTTCGTCGAAACGACGACGCATTCGCTCATCAGCGACACCGAAGCCTCGCCGTTTGTTCCGGCAGGCGGCGGGTTGCTGCGCGTCGCGCATTCGATGTCACGCGGCGAGCCGATCCTTCGACCGTCGCTCATTCCAAGCCTGCTGCGCGTCCGCCGTCACAACGCCCATCGCGGCGTGAAGCGTCTTCGCCTCTTCGAAGCCGCCGCGGCGTTCTGGCTCGATGATTCCGGCAAGCCGCGTGAAGCCAGCCGCTTCGCGTTGTTGGCGGACGTGGAAGACCCGGCGCTCGGCATTCGGCCGCTGCGCGGCGTTGTCGAACAACTCGCAAGGCTGCTCTGCGGGCCCAACGCATCGATCGAGCTCACACCCGCGAGCGACGTGAACTGGCTCTCCCCCGCGGCGACGGTGCACATGGAAGGCAAGGCGTGCGGCGTGATCGGACTGCTTGCGCCGAGCGTCGTGCAGCAATTTGATCTCGCCACGCCGGTGATCGCCGCGGAGCTGGAGCTTGAGCCGTGGTTTGCGAGCTATCCGCCGGACGCCGAGGCTCACGAATTGCCGTCCTTCCCGCCGGTGGATTACGACATCACCGCGACGGTTGATGAAGCCGTGACGTGGACGCGCGTGGAGGAATGCGTGCGAAGCTGCGCGCTGCCCGACCTCGAAGCCGTGGAGTTCGTCACCGCCTTCCGCGGCAAGCAGATCGGCGCCGGCAAAAAATCCGTGACGCTGCACCTGCGCTTCCGCGCGGCTGATCGCACGCTCTCCGGCGAAGAAGTGAAGCCGTCGCTCGAACGCGCCAAAGACGCCCTGCGACGTGAGCTCGGGGCAAACATCAAAGAGACCGCAAAGCCGTGAGCATTGGGCGGCAGACCATTGAACAGTTCCTCCTTTCGCTGGCGGCGAAGCAACCAGCCCCGGGCGGCGGCGCGGCGGCCGGCATTACGCTCGCCATCGGCGCCGCGCTCGCGCACATGGTGCTCATGTATTCACTCGCCAGGAAAGGCCTCGAAGCGCACGATGAAGCGCATGGCGAAGCGCTCGCGCTCACGCAAGGTCTCGTTGCTCGCGGCCTGGATCTTGCGGATAAGGACGCCGAGGCGTACGAAGCGCTCAACGCCATGCAACGGCGAAAGGATGTGAGCCCGCAGGATGATGCGTACCAAAGCGTCGTGCGCGCCGCGATCGAAGTGCCGTTCGACGTGCTTCACGGCGCCACGCAACTGGCGGAGATGGTCGAGTTTCTGGTGGGCAAGACAAACCCGTCCCTCGACAGCGATCTCGCGATGGCCGCCATCCATGCGGAAGCCGCAGCGAAGTCGGCGTGCCTCAACATCCGCGTCAACCTGCCCTCGCTTGCGGACGAAGCGGATCGAAACGCTGCCGAGCTGGAGATGTCGGAATGCCTGGAGCGAGCGATCTCCGCAGCGCACCGCGCGGAAGATCAATTGCGCCGCCCGCGCGAATGAAGTGAAGACCCCGCCTCGGCCGATACTCCAGCGTGGAGTGGATTGAACCACAGCCAACGCCGCAGGAACCCGAGAAGACGACGGGAAAGTTTCTGTCGATCTGGTATCGCTGCTGCCACACGTACGGCCGGCTGAACCGCAACAAGGAAGGCACGGCGTACGAAGGCTGCTGCCCGCGATGCGGCGCTCGCGTCCGCGCCGCCATCGGCCCCGGCGGCACCACCCGCCGCATGTTCGAAGCGCGGTAGCAGTCAACAACTCAAACAATGCGCGCCTTTGACGCACCGCCCCAAAGCCCACGGCGTCCGCGCCGTGGGACGGATCAACCAATCGCGCCCATCAGATCAACCGCCGCGGCGCTTCTCCCGCCGACACTTTCGTCGCGCCCGGCATGCGCTCATCCGCCGCGCCATTGACTCGCGCGACCGCCGGTGAGGACGGCGCAGCCGGCAACGGCGAACCGATGACGCGCGACAGCGCCCCCGCCGACCGACCGCCGCCTCCCATCAAGCTCGTCGCCGAGCGATTCGACGCCTCGCGTTCGAGCACCGGATCAAATTGACGCGTCTCGCGGTGCAGCAAGCTCGCTTCCACGCCAAGGCTGAACCGGAAACCGATCAGAATGACGCTCACCAAACACACCGCCGGCAGCATCAGGTAGCGCGCGTAGATCATTGTGAGAGATTGCGGAACGGCTGCGCCATCGTCGGCCGCCGCGGCCGCCGCCTCCACGGCCTGCTGCACCGGCGAAGCCGCATCCACCGTCGCGATCATCGTGTCGTAGTGATAGAACGCGCCCGTGAGCGCCGGCCACTCCACGAGCGAGCCCACCGGCAGCATCAGCACCGCAAGCACGAGCGACCACGTGAACGCCGAAACAGACTTGTGCACACCCGCCGTGCCCGAGCCTGCCGAGAGAAACACGCCCACCGCCAGCAGCGGCATGAGCATGGCATAGCTCAACTTGCCGATCGCTGCCGCCAGGATGCTCGCTTCGCGAAAAATCTGGTCGAACTTGCTGAACGTGCGATTGAGATCGACCGGCGCGATGCGATGCGCCGCCTGCGCTTCCGAAAGCATCTGAATCGGCCGCAGCCTGCCGTTGTCATCGCCGCCGCCGGTGACGATCTGCGCCGCGGGGGCCGTCGGCACGCGGGTTTCATAGCGAACATCCGTGAAGCGCGTGAGCGACCAGATCACAAGCTGGGCCGCCAGCGCCACGCCGACGATCCAGCAGCATCCGAGCACGCCCATGCGAAGCCTGCGAAAGGCCAGCTCGATTGAATATGCCCGTGCATCGCCCATGTGCGCACCCTCCGCGTGACGCCCGGCGGAATGCGGGCGCATGCAGAGAAATCGGCTGCCGGACGCCGCATGACGATTGCCCGGACTCCCCAACCATGGCGATCGCGCCTCCGCCCGCCTCCCCAGACGGCGCATTCCACACAATCCGCACAGGCCATATCATGCCGCACCACCACCGCCGCTCCTTTTCGCCATGACACCCGCGACCAGGCCCGAACTCGACATTCTCGACTCTGCCGCGCTCGAGGCGGTCGCGATGGGCGAATTGCGCCTCACGCCCGAACAGGCGTTGCGTCTCTATCACGAAATGCCGCTGGCGGAACTCGGCCGTTGGGCGGATGCGCGGTGCCGGCGCCTGCACGGCGACCACATCCGCACCTACGTCATCGATCGCAACATCAACTACACCAACGTCTGCACCGCGCGTTGCACGTTCTGCGCGTTCCGCCGCGATGGCGACGAGCGCGACGCCTACACGCTGTCATTCGAATCGCTGCTGGCGAAGATTCAGGAACTCGTCGACATCGGCGGCACGCAGATTCTCATGCAGGGCGGCATGAACCCGGACTTGCCGTTCTCGTGGTATCTCGACCTGCTCGCCGCCATCAAGTCGCGATTTCCGAGTGTGCACGTGCATGCCTTCAGCCCGCCGGAGTTCATCGAGTTCGTGCGCTTCTTTGATCCGCCGGGCGATTCGCTCCGCGACAAGCTGCTGCACATCACGCGGCAGCTTCGTGACGCCGGCCTCGATTCCATCCCCGGCGGCGGCGGCGAAATCTTTGCCGACGCGGTCCGCCGCAAGATCGGCATCGGAAAGTGCACCGCGGAAGAATGGCTCACCGTCATGAACGTCGCGCACGAACTCGGCATGAACACCAGCGCGACGATGATGTTCGGTCACATCGAAGGCATTGCGGATCGCATCCACCACATGCACCTCGTGCGCGAATGGCAGGACCGCGCCATCCGCGAATTCGCAGCCGACGGCGGCGGGTGCTGCAAGGCGTTCATCGCCTGGCCGTTTCAGCGCGAGAACACGCCGCTCGGCCGAGTGCCGGAGTGGGGACGCGGCGAGGGCGATGATCTTTCGCAACCGTTCCCCGGCGACGTGGTGGCGAAGCTGGGCGGCACGGGCACAAAGTCCGAGCATCCGCTCTTCGGCAAGCGCGTGCGCATGGCCGGCGCGAGCGAGTATCTCCGCACGCAGGCGCTCTCACGCCTGTATCTCGACAACGTGTTTTCCATCGGCTCATCGTGGGTGACGATGGGTCCGCACGTCGGCCAGATCGCGCTCCTCTACGGCGCGAGCGACATGGGCAGCGTGATGATGGAAGAGAACGTCGTCTCTTCCGCCGGCACCACGTATTGCCTCAACGAGCCGACGCTTTGCAGGCTCATTCGCGATGCCGGCTTCCTCCCCGCGCAGCGCGACAACAGCTACAACCTGCTCAAGGTGCACGACGGGCCGGGTTCGCCGGACCTCGCCATCAGCGACTGGTCCGCGCTCCGCGCCCAGCGCCTGCACGTGCAAGGCGGCGGCCAGGACGCCGAAACGCCTGCAGCGCCAGTTGAGCTGACCGTGAGCTCGCAGCAAGCCGTCAAGTAACGATTGTTGGCGTCGTGGGATCGCTGCCGGGCGCGTCGGCCCAGCGATCCGCGGGATCAATCGCGCGCCCGCATTCCGGGCACGTGTCGCCGCGCAGTTGGTAGAGCTGGTAGCCGCACGCGCACGCCGGCTCTTCCACGTTGATTTCAATGCGCAGCCCGCAACTCGTGCACTTCGCCAACCCGGTGTGCAGTGATTGTTCGGACCGGCACCGGGGGCACTTCAGATCCACGACAACCGTGCTCGCCAGCGTTTCGCCCGTGCCCACGTGACGGCGCTGCGTCGTCAACGCGACCGCCATCGACGCGAGGACGCCGAATGCGGTGAGAATGGTGAGCGTGAGCGTGGCGCGCCAGAGTTCGCGCGGTTCGAAAATCACCTCCGCGCAAATGCTCGCCGCCAGCATTGTGCCAAGCGCGAGCGTCAGCAGCATGAGGAACCGACCAGGCGGCGACGTCCACTTCTGCGTCTGCAGGAGCGCAAAGAGTCCCACCCATCCTGTGTACACCGTGAGCAGGACGCCGACGAACACCACGACGCGGATCATTCGTTCGTCATTGAACAAACCGCGCATGTTGAACCACACGAGGGGCTGCCACGAAAGGAACGCAAGCCCGGAGACGACGATGCCGGACCACATCAGCGTCATGAACCGCCGCTTGCACAGCAGGTTGGCGCACAGCACCGCCGGCAAGCAGTATGCGCCGAGCAGCAACGTGAGCGCGGGCCACGTTTCATCAATCGCCCGATCCATCTGAAACACAATGGCCAGCACGAAGAGACACGCCGTGGCGCCGAGCGCCAGCAGCAGCACCCACACGAGCGACCGCCGGATTCGGTAGAGCGTGGCGTTGGTCATGGGCCCACGCTCGGAAACGGTTCGCGCATGTCGCCGGCCCGCACGACGGGAAGGTCCCACGTGATCGTGCGCGGGTCGGGCAGCGGCGGCAGACCGTGTTTGGCGCGAAGGACGTTCTGGTTGGCCAGAACCACGTCGAATCCTTCCGCCGGATACGTCACCGAGTCGCCGTTTGCCATCACCGTCGTGATGTCCGACATGTCAAACGGGTTGTCCTTCCTCACGTGATCAATCGGCACCGCTGCGACGACGACCCACAAGCCAGGATCCTGCACCGTTGGTGAAACGCCATGCCACGTGAAAACGAAATCGCCGACGCGGTGGGCCACCACGTCACTGGGCATGGCGGCCGCGACTCGGTCGGCAACTTGCTCTCGCTGGTCCGGCAACATCATCGCGAGCCGGCCAAGCGTTGACTGGCCGATCGGCACTTCGTCCGGCATGGTGAGCGAGAACGGGATGACGAACGAACTTGGGGCCACGGACTGGCGCACGTTGCAGATCTGCAATCCGAACGGCGGATAGGCGTTGCCATGACTGTTGGCGTACGCGATGAGCGCCTCGTGCATGCGCTGCCCGGTGGCTGCGGATGTTGTGCTGATCTGCTGCTGAATGCTTACGTTGGCGTTCGTGACGGCGTAGGCAAACATGAAGATCAGACTGCCGTAGGTGATCACCAGAAAAAGCACGGGGGGCGTGGCCCCGGCGAAGATCGCCCTGCCGACGCCCACGCCTTGCCCGATGCGCAACATCACCGTGGCGCAGACCATCCACCACAGGATGGGAATGAACGCGAAGTACCACCCGAAGAGTGGCACAGCAAGAAACGCCGCCGCCCCGACGGAATAGCAGATGGCGTGGAATGTCCGCCCGATGGTGTGCGTTGCGCCCCCTGTGATGAGCAGCAAGCCGTGCGTGATCGCCCCCCACAACCCCGTGAGCGCCACCATGGCGATCCACGATCCGATGATCGTCGCCAGCATGCCGAGGCCCATGCCGGCCATCTGCATGCCCGCCCCTGCCGTGCCTTGCGAAAACAGCGCCGCCATCACCAGCACGAACAGCATCATCGGCAGGATGCTGGTCGTCACGATGAGACCGCTCGTGATGACCAGATACCACCACGCATCCAGCACGTTGCTTCCCACCGGCACGCCGCGAATCAGGCGATTGGGCAGGAACATGCCGTGGAACAGCGTGAGGAACCAGCCCTTCACGCGGCCGATGCGCACGCGATCCAGCCACGGCGCGTGCTCCACCTTCGTCTCGTGCTCCGTCACCCCTGCCGCCGGCAGCAGCACCATCTCGTCCATCGTGATCGGCTGCGAACACTTCACGCACACGAACTCGCTCGGCACAAGGTGACCCTTCTCACCCGTGCCGTAGTAATCCTGATTGCAGTGCGGACAGCAGAACCGCACGGAGTTGATGACGAACTCCTGCTGGCTCGGCAAGAACGGCTCACCGCACTCGGGACACTGCCGCGCCCTCAAGTTCCACAACGGGTATTCGCACTTTTTGCACTGCATGGATGTGCCTTGAGCATTGGCCCACGAATCCCAGCTCGAACGACACGCACCAGGGCCTCGTGCTCCGAGACCCGGCGCCTTATTTCTCAATCCTCCGGCGCGCCCGCCGCAAGGCGTCTGCGGAATTCTTCGGCAAGCGCCGCCGTCATTTTCCCGACTTTTCCTCCGCCGATGACATGTTCGCCCACCTGGCTCACGCCGATGATCTCCGCCGCCGTGCCCGTGAGAAACACTTCTTCTGATGCAAGCAGTTCATCCAGCCGGAAGAGTTTTTCCTCCACGCGCAGCCCGAGCGCCGGCGCCAGCTCTTTCATCACGAATTCGCGCGTGACGCCATGCAGAATCCCCGCCGCCTCCGCCGGCGTCGTCAGCGTGTTGCCGTTGATAACAAAGATGTTGTCGCCCGTGCACTCCGCGACATAACCATCGGTGTTGAGCATGATCGCCTCAAGCACGCCGGCGTCGATCGCTTCAATTTTCGCCAACACGTTGTTGAGGTAATTAAGGCTCTTGATAGCGGGATCGAGGCACGGAATCGGAATCCGCGGCCGCTGCGCGACGATCACCTTCATGCCGTCCCGATACAGCTCCGGCGGGTAAATTTCGATTTTGCCCGCAATGATGAATGCGCCGGGCTTCGGGCAACGGAAGGGATGCAACCCCAGCGTGCCCACGCCGCGAGTGACGACGAGGCGGATGTACGCATCGCGCAGATTGTTCGCCGCCAGCGTGTCGCGAATCGCCTGCGCGAGTTCATCAAGCGAATACGCGAGCTTCAGACGAATGCGGCCCGCAGACGCTTCCAGCCGCTTGAGGTGCGAGCGAAGCTTGAACACCCGGCCGTTGTAGGCGCGAATGCCTTCGAACACGCCGTCGCCGTAGAGCAGGCCGTGGTCGTACACCGACACCATCGCCTGCTCACGCGGCACGAGCTGGCCATCCAGCCAGATCATCTGCGTGCGAGCCGTGCTGGTGGCCGCGTCCGATGCGCGAGCCGCCGCGCCGAGTTCCCGTTCCTTTGCGCCACCCGCCCCGTTCTGCATGCCTACCTCCCGCGGAGCACGTACCGGTGAAGAGCAAGCGCCACGCCCGACTGATCGTGGCTCGGCGCAACGGTGTCAGCCAGCGCCTGCACCGCCTCCGGCGCGTTCTCCAACGCCACCGAAAAGCCCGCCCACTCGATCATACCGGAATCGATTCGCGAATCCCCGATCGCCATCACCGCCTCACGAGCCAGCCCCAGCCTCAAGGCAATTCGCTGCAGCGCCACCGCCTTGTCAACGCGAGGATCGGTGATCCGCACAAGGCCATTTTCCGCCTGAAACAGCGCGATTCGCCGCGGCTTCCAGAACTGTTCTCGCACCACCGGCAGCACCGCCTGAAGCTGCGATTCCGTTCCGCCCAGCGTGACGCGCGTCACCGGCTCCGTCAGATACGAAGCAAGCTCGCCCACGCCGTCCGCCTCGCGCATCCGCCCCGGCAACCAGAGCGCATCCTGGTCCACGTCGTCCGTGAACCACTTGTCGAGCATTTCAACAACGACCGGCAGCGACGCATCGATCGCCCGCACAGCTTCAATCAGTTCGCGCGCGACTGTCGGATCAAGCCCCTGGTGAAACAGCGCGACGTCTTCGAGATGGTTCCAGATGAGCGCCCCGCCGTGCGTGATCGTCGGCCCCGCGAGACCGAGCGTTTGCAGAATGGTGCGAACCGCGCGCGGCGGGCGCGTGGTGGCGAGAATCACATGACACCCGGCCCGCTCGGCGGCGCGAATCGCCTGCACATCGCCCGGCGAAAGCGTGCCGTCCGATCGAATCAGCGCGCCGTCCACTGGAATCGCCAGCAACTTCACAGCCTGCGAAGGCGCCGCGCTTTCCCCGACCGCTCGCGCGCCCCCAGCCGCTTGCGCTCCCCAAGCCGCTTGCGGCTTAGCAATCTCCCCATCAAACCCCCGTTCGCGTTCCCGTCCCTCGCCTCCGCCGTCCCCCTCCCCGCGCTCACGCCTCGCCAGCAGCGCCTCAAGCGCATCCTCAATGGTCGGGTACAAAAACTCATACCCGCTCTCGAGCGCTTTGCGCGGCACGACGCGCTGACTCATCGTGATGTACGTCGCCACCTGACCCATCACGATCCGCACGCCAAACTTCGGCGCCGGCAGCAGCGACGGGCGCCCCATCGCGCGGCCGAGCGCTTTGCTGAATTCCTTGTTCCGCAACGGTTCCGGCGCCGCCGCGTTCACCGCGCCTTCCATGCGCTGGTCGCGCAGCGCATGCGCGATCAATCCCACGAGATCACGCCAGTGAATCCACGGCATCCACTGCTTCCCGCTGCCGAGCGGCCCGCCGATGAAAAACTTGAACGGCGTCATCATCTTCGGAAACGCCCCGCCGCGTGAATCCAGCACCGGCGCGATGCGCAGCTTCACCACGCGCACGCCGAGCGTCGCTGCCCGCTGCGCCTGCGCTTCCCATTGCATGCACGTCTGCACGAAGAAGTCATCGTTGCTCCCCGGCGGATGCGACTCATCGACGATCTCCTCGCCGCATTCGCCGTAATACCCCACCGCCGAAGCTGCGATCAGCACACGGGGCCGAACGGGCGCTCGCGCGATCGCTTCAACCACCTGATACGTGCTGTCGATCCGGCTTTCGAACAGTTCTCGCTTGAATTGCTCGTTCCAACGCTTGTCCGCAATGCCGGCGCCGGCGAGGTGAATCACCGCATCACAACCGCTCACATCGTCCTGCCAATCGCCGGGCGCCGCGGGATTGCCGTGCACGACTTCGATGTTGGGATTCGCGTCCGCCGCGAATCGCCGCGCCGCTCGCGCCGCATCGCGGGAGACGATCACGACGCGATCGCCTCGCTCCAGCCGATCAAGCACCAGCCGAGAACCGATGGAACCTGTCGCGCCGGTGATGAAGACTTTCATGATTGGCCGCGGGAGCCGGATGAGCCGCAAAGAGGCACAAGAAGGCACAATGATGGGACGGGATCAACGACGAAAATCATAAACCTCCTCGCCGCATTGTGCCTTCCTGCGGCGATCTCTTCGTCGCCAGCGCTTTCGCGCGCTCGAGAATCTGATCAAGCATCACGGGCGTGAGCCTGCCCGTAAACGTGTTCTGCTGGCTCACGTGATAGCAGCCCAGCATGGTGGTGTGCGCGAGGGTGCATTCAGCGCCATGCGCGAAGGCCGGCCGCGGGCGCGGGATTGTTTCGCCTCGCGCCGCCCACGCCGCGAGCGCCGCGTTCCACGCAATCCCGCCGAGGCACACCGTCACCGCCGGCGCGAGCGCGTGCAATTCCTCTTCCAAATACGGCCGGCATGCCGCAAGTTCCTCCGGCAGCGGCCGATTGTCCGGCGGTGCGCAGCGCGCCGCCGCCGCGATGTACACGCCGCGAAGTCGCAGCCCGTCATCACGTGAAACGGACGTCGGCTGGTTCGCAAGCGCGGCACGGTGCAATCCCGCATAGAGGAAATCACCGGAGCGATCGCCCGTGAACATCCGCCCCGTGCGGTTCGCGCCGTGCGCCGCCGGCGCGAGGCCGACGATCACGATCGACGCCCGCCAATCGCCGAAGCCCGGCACCGGCCGCCCCCAATAGTCCCACGCCGCAAAGCTCTTGCGCTTCGTCCGCGCGACTTCCTCGCAGTACCGGCGCAGGCGCGGACAGCGCTCGCATCGCACCACGCGATCCGCCACGTCGTTCAGCACATCAAGCTTGCGCGCCATGCCCGCCACGATAGCCGAGCGCTCGCGCGAGCAGCGTTACGAACGATCATCCGCGCTCGCCGCCCGCACCGCCGGCTCATCAAGAGGCACCAGGCTCATGCCGCCCACCGCATCGAGCGTCAGCTCAAACGTCTGCCCGCGTCGCATCGGCTTGTACACCGCTTCACCCTGCGCCACGCGCACGCCCATGCTTCGCGCGAGCTTCGGATCAGTCGCCAGCTCCCAGAAATGCGACCACAGCCGCTGCTGGAACTCACCCATCTCGCTCACGGCATACGCAGGCGGCACCGCGCCCGGCGTGTCAATCACCACGCCATCCGTCGGCGCCATCTGGTCGGAATAGATTCGCCGCAACAGCAATAACGTGCGGCCGCGCAACGGATGGCCCTCGGCAACATCATCGTGCGGGAACTTGATGGACCACGCATCGACATACACCATCCCGCCCGGCACTTCGATGGTTTGCCGCGCCAGTTCCTTGCCTTCGTTATCGAGCTCGATCCACTCCAGCGTGGTCGTCGCTACGCTGCCGTCATCACGGATCGTCTGGTCGAGCACGTGGATATGCCCCACGCGGTGGCTCGCCTCCAGCCGGTCGATCATTTCTTCCCTCGCCGCCAGCCGCCGGTCGAGTTCCTGCGTCATGGCGGTCAGCTCGTCGATCGTGCGCTGCTTGGCGTCGTCCGCCAGCATCCAATAGATGACCATCGCGCTTCCGACGAGCGCAGCGACAATGATGAGCGTTCGAACGACGGCAGCCATGCGTTGCTCAACGTTCTCCATCGGCATTCGTGCAGGCTCTTCCGCAAACGGCCGATAAGGTTTGCGTGAAACCGCTTTGGACACCCATTTCGACGGTTCTCACGCTCCTCATGGCGGTCCTCGCGGCTGGCATGACGCAGCCTGTGTGCGCCCAACCGTCCGGGGGCGAGCAGCCGGCAACTTCCACCCTTGCCCGGCGGCTCGTCCATGCCTTCACCTTCGAGGAAGCCGAGCAGGCCCCGATCGAAATGCCGCCCGGGTTCCACCGCTTCGTCGCCACCGACCTCGGCTTTCCGCCCTACGGCAAAGTGGGCGTGACGAACGAGGTCGCCGCGACCGGCCGCTGGTCTTTCGAGTTCTCGCTTGATTCCGGTTCGCTGGCCGCCCGCGTGCCGACGGCCGTCATCCCCGTGCTCCCGCTGGCGGATTACTCCATCACCGCGCAGGTCCGCACCGATGGGATCTCCGCCGCCCGCGCTCGCGTCATTGCGTGGTTCAACGACGCGCAAGGCAACGCCATCGCCGCCAGCCGCGTCCAATCCGAGCCGCTCTCAACGCACGGCCGCTGGGTTGGCGTGACGCTTCCGATGGCCGGCCAATTTCCCGACGCCGTGGACTTGAGCATCGAACTGCAACTCGTCCAGCCGCGCCACTATCGCACGTTCATCGACCCCGCCGAGCCGCGCATCGAGGATGTGAAAGGCAGGGCGTGGTTCGACGACGTCGCCATCTGGCAGGTGCCCCGCATCGAGCTTTCCACGTCCTCGCCGGTCAACGTCGTCGTGCCGCCGGAGCCGGGCGTGCTCTCCGTGCTCGTGCGCGATCTCACCAGCGAGTCGCTCACGGGCCACCTCACGATCGAAGACATCGACGGCAAAGTGGTGCTGCGCAGCGTGATTCCCGCCGCGAACGATCCTCGCCCCACCGACATCGACATTTCGCGCCTGCCGCTCGGCTGGTACCGCGCCAACTTTCAGCTTCGCCGCCAGGGCAGTTTGCTCACGCAGCGCAAGCTGGATTTTCTCATCGCGCCCCGGCAGGCATCAAGCGACCTCGGCCGCACCACGCGCTTCGCTGTCGATCTTCGCGCGGGCGATGTCGCGATGCACGATGCGCTCGCCGCCGAATTTCTCAAACGCATCGGTTGCGACGCCGCCAACGTGCCGATCTGGATGCGCTCGCTCACCGAAGAAACCACCGACGCGTGGGCCGATCACCTGCGCGGCTTCGTGGATCAACTTCTCAAGCGCGACATCGAACCGATGTTCGTGCTTCCGGAAATGCCGGAAACGCTGGCACACGCCGCGCAGGTGGATGCCGCGCAAGTCATAGCGCTCCTCCGCCGCGACCCCGCGCTGTGGCGGCCGTACCTCGACAACATCATCATCAGTTTCGGCCTGCAGATTTCGCGATGGCAGGTGGGCGATCGCAGCGCGGAAGAATTCGGCTGGCGCGCCGATCCGCACAAGGCGCTTGAGGAGGTCAGCGCCGCGCTCGGGCAATTGATCGCCGGCCCCAGCATCTGCGTGCCATGGCCCGCGGTGGAAGAACTGCCCGCTGACTTCCGGCCCGCCGGCGTGGCGATCGAAGTTCCCTACCAATTCCCGCCGGAATCCCTGCTTGAATACGCCGAGCGCTGGGGCAACGGCGCGGTGGACACGTCCGTCGCGCTCGAACCGCTTCCGCGTGAGTCCTTTTCGCCGCGACAGCAACTCGCCGACTTCGCGCAGCGCATGCTCTACGGCTGGCGCGCCGGCTTCAGCGAGCTTGCCGTCACCGCGCCGTGGAGCATCGACGGCGAGCAACGCAGCGTTCCCGAGCCCAGCCCCGTGTTCATCGCGTTCAAACGGTTGTCGGATGAACTCGCACGCATGGAATTCGTGACGGAACTGGAGCTCGGCGAAGCGATCGACGCGTGGCTGCTGCGCGATCCGGGAACCGGCGCCGGCGTGATCGTCGCATGGTCTCGACGCGCGCTCCCCGAGCCCGTTTCATTGCAATTGCTGCTCGCTGATGGCCCCGTCACCGCGCATGACCTCTTCGGCAACGTGAAGCGTATCGACCCCGCGCCCGCCGCCGGCTCGCCGCATCTCGTGCACACCGTCACGCTCACCGATCTGCCCACGTTTATCCACGGCATCAGCCTCGGCCTCGCGCAGTTCCGCGCCGGGCTCGCCTTCCTGCCGAATTTCCTTGAAGCCGAACACAAGCTGCACGAGCACGAACTCGTGGTGGTCAACCCGTGGGAGTTCGCCGTCACCGGCACGCTGCACATTGAGCCGCCGGAAAATTGGCGTCTCTCGCCGCGACTCCACGAATTCACGCTCGGCCCGGGTCAGCAGCTCCGCCTGCCCATCGACGTCGTGCTCGACCGCAGCGTGCTCGGCGGGCACAAGCATCTCGATGTGGACGTGCGCCTGCTTGCGGATCAGGAATACACCTTTACGCAGCGCATTGATCTTGAAGTCGGCTTGCACGCCATCGACTTCAGCGCCCACTGGAGCCTCGTGCCCAACGAATTGACCGGCGCCGTCGATCTCATCGTCTCGCAATACGTCACCAACCGAGGCGACCGGCCCGTCAACTTGAGCACCTATGTGTCCGCCCCTGGCCTAAGCCAGCGACGACGCATGATCGGCGGCCTCGAACCCGGCCAGACCATCGTCCGCCACTTCCGCATCGACCGCGGCGCGGAAATCATGGCCGGCAAAATCATCCACGTCGGCATTGCGGAACAGGACGGCACAGCGCGATTGCGCAAAGCGCTGCAAATCCCGGCGCAATCAACCACGCCCATGACGGCCGGCGCCGAATAACCGCTCCGCATCTTGCGTTTCGACTTTTCGACCTTTCGACTTTTCGACTTTTTAGGCCGCGACGCGGCCCTATCGCAGCATCGACGTTGATGGCCTTTGCCGGTTCACACTCACCCACGTCAGCTTGTCGATCTTCCACGAGCCGTCGCCTTGCTCTCGCACGCTGATGACCCATTGCGTCTGCGCCGTCATGCCCTCGGCGTCGGTCATGCACGTGAGGTGCGCGACGCCGTGATCGCTCGCCACTCGGTAGCCGCGCAGTTGCGTGATGCGGTTCGAGTCGATCGGGTATTGCCGGTTCACCATCTCCACGCCGCTGCGAACGAACGAGATGGACTGCGCTTCCGTCGTGGGCGAGACGAGCGTGAGCACCGCGTCGTCGGAAAACATCGCCATCGTCCCGGTCACGTCGCCCGCCACTGCCAGCTTGACGAAGTCCTTCGTCACCTGCTCCGCCTTTTCGCCGCTGGTTTCGATGAGCGAACCCAGACCAAAGACGATCGCCGCCATCGCAAGCGCCAGCAGCGTGAGGAGCGCGTGGTCCTTCCGCCCCTCGCGTGCCGCCATGAAGCCGAACACGGCCGCGATCGCCAGCAGCGCGAACGAGAGCGGCAGCGGGTTCTCCAGCACGTAGCGGGTGAACAACGACACGTGCGGGGCGTCAGGCATTGCTCAAGCCTCCGTCGCTCAAGCTCCGATAAAACCCAGACAGGGAACGCGCCTGCCGGCATCCCCTGCGCTCATCATGCCGCTTGCTCTCGCCACGAATCACCTGGACGCGAATCTCGCCGCGCTTTCCTCGCGCAACGGTGATCTTGTCGCCTTGCTGCGTGGCGTCAAGACGGATGGCGCCGTCGCGTTCGAGCCATCGCCGCAGGGCGTGCTCACCGCCTCGCAGCACGGCAAGCGTCTCGCCAGCGCCCACCGCCCCCTTGATGAAGCGGCGCGATTGATCGACTCCGTCGACATCGTCGAGCACGCGGTCTTCGTGGTGTACGGCTTTGGACTTGGCTATCACGTCAAGCGCCTCGCGGAACGCCTGAATCGCAGCGGACTCATTCTTGTATTCGAGCCGGACGTCGCGCTGTTGCGTGCCGTCTTCGAGAATGTGGATCACAGCGCGTGGCTGCGCGAATCCCCCGTGCTCTTTGTCACGAACGCCGAGGACCGCGCCGGGCTCGCCACCAAGCTCGCAGGCGGCGAAGCGATCATCGCGCAGGGCATCGAGTTCATCGTGCACCCGCCCAGCCAGTCGCGCCTCGGTCCCCGCAGCGACCAGTTCGCCGCCACGCTCGAAGAATTCGTCCGCACCGCGAAGGTCACGCTCATGACCACGCTGGTGCGCTCCGTTGAAACAATCCGCAACCTGCTGCTCAACCTCGATCACTACGCCGCGGGCGACGGCATTGAACCGCTGCGCGATGCGGCGAAAGGTTTCCCGGCCGTGGTCGTCTCCGCGGGTCCGAGCCTCGCGCGCAACATCCACATGCTCGCGCAGCCCGGCGTGCGCGATCGGTGCGTCATCATCGCTGTGCAGACCACGCTGCGACCGCTCCTCGAAGCCGGCATTCGGCCGCACTTCGTCACCGCGCTCGACTATCACGAAATTTCCCGCCGCTTCTACGAGGGCTTGAGCGCGGACGACCTGCGCGACATCACGCTTGTCGCCGAGCCGAAGGTGAACCCCGTCGTGCTCGACGTGTTCCCCGGCCCCGTGCGCTGCTGTGCCTCGCCGTTTCTTGATCAACTGCTTGGCGACCTGCGCAGGCCGATGGGCGAACTGAAAGCCGGCGCCACCGTCGCGCATCTCGCGCTCTATCTCGCGCGGTTCATGGGTTGCGATCCGGTCGCGCTCGTCGGCCAGGACCTCGGCTTCACTGACGGCCTCTACTACGCCCCGCTCCCCGGCGCCGCCATTCACGATGTGTGGGCGACGGAGCTGAACCCGTTCAACACCATCGAGATGATGGAATGGCAGCGCATCGCGCGCCACCGCGTGCATCTCAAGAAGTTCACCGATGCCAGCGGCCGGACGATCTACAGCGACTTGCAGATGATCACGTATCGCCAGCAGTTCGAACGCGATTTCGCTGCCGATGTCGCCAGCGGGCTTTCGATCATCGACGCCACCGAAGGCGGCGTGCCGAAACAACACGCCTCGCCAATGCCGCTGCGCCGCTTCATTGAGCAGTTCGCCACGCGCGAGCTTCCCGAGCTGCCCGCCGGTTCGCGCGGTCTCAACGAACGCCGGCTGCGAGAAATTCGCGCCCGGGTTCGCCGCGTGCGCCAGGACGTCGTCTGGCTCCAGCAATCCGCGAAGGAGACGGCCGTCACGCTCGCGCAGATGCTCGAACATCTGGATGACGACGCGCGAATGGCGCGGCTGTTCCCCGCCATCGACCGCTACCGCAACGAAGTCGACAAGCGCAAACACGCGCTCGACATCCTCGAACATCTCAACCAGCTCGGCGCGTTCAAGCGCCAGAAGGCGGACCGCCGCATCCGCATGCTCGGCTCGGTGCCGCGCAAGGAACTGCAGCGCGCCCAGATTGAGCGCGACATCGACAACGTGACGTGGATCGGCGACGCCGCCGCTGAACTTGTCGATCAACTTGAAGCCGCGGAAGCGATCCTCGACGGCAAGCAGGCCCGCCAGCGCGCTTCCGCGCAATCGCCCGCAAAACCATCGCACGGCGCCAGAGCGCACCACATCGCCGCGCTCGTGCCTGTGGATCTTGAACGCAGCGCGCTCGGCATCCGCCGCTCGCTCGCCACCACCTTCGCCGGACGCACCATCATTCAGGCCACGCTCGAACGCCTCGCCCGCACGCCGTCGCTCGAATCCATCATCCTGATCGCTCCGCACGGCGCGGATGTCGAAGCGCTGCTCGATCGTTCTCGCATCGCCAAGCCCGTTGAGATCGAACGATGCGAAGGTTCGCCCTTCGGCCCGGAGCGCAGCGCGATCGCAGCGGCCAGGCTCTTCGCGCCTTCATGCTGGCGAGCGGGCGTCGCGGGCATAAGCATCCATGACGAAGCGCTCTGCCCGCGCGTGATGCACGATGTGATGCAGAAACGCGGCTTCACCGCTGCCATTCTCGCCGCGCCGGATTGGCCGATGATCGACGTCTCCGAGGAATCCGGATGCGAATCGCTCATCCAGCGGCATCAGCAGCAGCCCGAGAAGTTGAGCCTCGTGTTCACGCAAGCGCCGCCCGGCCTTGGTGCGTGTCTCGTGAGCGCTTCGCTGATGGGCGAGCTGGCGCAGCGCAACCGCCTCTCCACCGTCGGCGGGCTGCTCGTCTATCAACCGCACATTCCGCAGCCCGACCCCATCGCGCGCGATGCCAACGTGCAGATTGACCACCGCGTGCGCAATTCGCTTTGCCGCGCCACCTTCGACACCGACCGCCAGCGCCAGCTTTTCGCCGCCGCGCTTACGGATGGCAGCGACGCCGTCACGCTGTCGCCCGCCGAGCTGCTGCAAAGGCTCGAAATCGCACAGCAATCGCACGTGCCGCCGCCTCGACACGTCGAACTCGAACTTTGCGCCAATCGCGAAAGCAACGGCCTCATCAATCCGTCGCAGCATCTTTCGATTTGCCGTGAACCCATCGCGTTCGAACTCGCCGAGCACATCGTGCGAGAACTCGCCACGATCGACGACGCTGTGCTGACGCTCGCCGGTGCGGGCGATCCGCTTTTGCATCCGCAGTGTGATTCGATCATTCGCGCCGCGAAGCAAGCCGGCGTCGCCGCGGTGCACGTGCGAACGGAACTGCGTTGCGATCCTTCAACACTCGATCGCCTGCTCGCCAGCGGCGTGGACATCATCAGCATTGATCTTCACGCCGACCGCGCTGCGACGTATCACGCGGTGATGGGCGACGACAAATTTGAGCACGTGCTGCGGAGCATCGAATATCTCGCCGAGCGCCGCACGAAGCTCACCGACCACGCCGGCACCGCAGGGTTTGCGCTGCCGTGGATCGTGCCCGTGATCCAGCGCCGCCGCGAAACGCTCGAAGACATCGACACGTTTTTCGATCGCTGGGTGCACGTGCTCGGCACAGCGGTCATCGAAGGCCCGCCGCCGTGGGATCCTGCATCCACCGGCGCCGACGGCCACCTCATTCCCGTCACGCCCCCGCGCCATGTGCGCGATCGCGATGCCATGGAAACCATGACGATCCTGTGCGACGGCTCCGTGCCCGTTGATCTTCGCGACATTGGCGCGAGCGCCATCGCCGGCCGCGTCACCGCCGAACGCGATTCGCTCCTTTCCGCGTGGCGAGCGCTCATTGCCGCACGAAAGAACTGCTCCAATGCTCACTGATGCACCCGCCATCGCCGTCGTCATCGGCCGCGCCGGAAGCAAAGGACTGCCCGGCAAGAACGCCATGCGCCTTGCGGGTCGGCCGATGATCGCGCACACCATCGAAGCCGCGCTCGCCGCCTCGCGCGTGGACCGCGTCATCGTCTCCACCGACGGCCACGCCATCGCCAGCGCCGCGCGAGCGTCCGGCGTGGAGGTCGTCACGCGCCCCGATGAACTCGCCAGCGACACCGCCACTGTCGACAGCGCCGTGCGCCACGCCATCGAACACTGCTCCGGCGGGAGCACGCATGAGATCGTCGTCATCCTCTACGCCAACGTGCCCGTGCGACCGCGCCACCTCATCGACACCGCCATCGACACGCTCATCACAACCGGGGCCGACAGCGTGCAGTCCTATTGCGACGTCGGCAAGCACCATCCGCAGTGGATGAACAAACTCGATGACCACGGCCGCGTGATTCCGTATAAAAAGAGCCGCGTCTACCGCCGGCAGGATCTCCCGCAACTTTTCATCCCCGACGGCGGCGTGATCGCGGTCACCCGCACCAGCCTCTTCACCGTCAACCCGAAGGAACCGCACGCGTTCCTCGGCAAGGATCGGCGAGGCATCATCACGCAGCCCGGCGAAGTGATCGACGTCGACACCCCCATCGATGCGCGCGTCGCCGAAGCGATCCTCACCTTTCATCACTCCACCAAGACACCAGGATCGATGGCCAAGGCCTTCGCGCCATGAAGATCGGCAATTGCGACATCCGCGCCGGTCAGCCGCCATACATCATCGCCGAGCTCGGCGTGAATCACGATGGCTCGGTCGCCACAGCTCTGCGACTCACTGATGCCGCGAAAGAAGCCGGCGCCAACGCGATCAAGCTGCAATGGTTCGAATCGCGCAGGTTACTAAGCCGCAACGCAGCGCTGGCGGATTACCAGGCCGGCGCAGGCGAGCGCGATGTGTTCGCCATGCTCGACCGCCTGCAGCTCAAGCCGCGCGACTTCGGCCGCGTGTTCGAGCACGCCAAGTCGCTCGGGCTGGATGCGATCATCACGGTGTTCAGCGCCGAGCTTGTGGAACAGGCGAACGACTTGCCGTGGGACGCGTACAAAGTCGCCTCGCCCGATGTCGTCAATCGCCCGCTGCTTGATTGCCTTCGCGAAACCGGCGCGCCCATGCTCGTCAGCACCGGCGCTGCGACGCTCGACGAAATTGCGTGCGCCGCACACTGGCTGGGCGAGCATCCGTTCATGTTCCTGCAGTGCGTGAGCGCGTATCCCACGCCGGATGATCACGCATCACTCGCGGGCATCAGCGTTCTTGCGCGTGCGTTCCCGCATCTTCCGGGCGTCGGCTACAGCGATCACACGCAGGGAACGGACACCGGCGCGCTGGCCGTCGCCGCCGGCGCATGCGTGCTGGAGAAACATCTCACGCATGATCGCGCCGCCAACGGTCCGGATCACGCCGCTTCGCTCGATCCTGCCGGTTTCGCCGAGTACGTGCGCCTCGCCCGCCGTGCGTTTGCGATGCTGGGCCCTGCGGAGAAGGACGTGCTGCCGCTGGAGCGCGAAGTGCGCACACTTTCGCGCCAGAGCGTGACCGCCGCTCGCGATCTTCCCGCCGGGCATGTGCTCACCAGCGATGATCTCACCATCAAGCGCCCGGGGACGGGGTATCCCGCCGCAGCGATCGGCGCGTGCATCGGCCGCACACTCAAGCGCAGCGTCGCCGCCGACACGCAACTCACCGAGGCGGACTTCACATGACGGCCGGCGCCGCACAACGCGGCAAGAACGACTCCGTTCGCACCATCGCCGTCGTCACCGGCACGCGGGCGGAGTTCGGCTTGCTCCGCACAGTCATGCGAACCATCCGCTCGCATCCACGCCTGACGCTTCGCACCATCGTCACCGGCACGCACCTGCTGCCGCCTGCTTGCACGATCGACGAGATCGCCAGCGAATTTGCCATCGACGCCGCCGTGCCGATGCAGCGTGAAGGCGTCACTGGCCGATTCGCCGACGCCGACGCGCTGGGCCGCGGCGTGACGGGCCTTGCATCCGCACTCGCGATGGTGCGGCCGGACATCACGCTCGTGCTCGGCGACCGCATCGAAGCGCTCGCCGCCGCGCTCGCCTCCGCCGTCGCCGGCATCCGCATCGCGCATCTCCACGGCGGGGATCGCGCCGAAGGAATCGCCGACGAATCCATGCGGCACGCCATCACCAAGCTCGCGCATCTCCACCTTCCCGCCACGGCACAATCCGCCGAGCGCATCATCAAGATGGGCGAACACGCCGAGCACGTGCACGTCGTCGGTTCGCCGGCGATCGACGGCCTTGCCGACATCCCGCCGCTGGCTGACGACGCCTTTGCATCGCTCGGCTCGCCGGAAGTCGTGTTCCTCATGCATCCCGACAACTCGCCGCCAGACGAACTCTTTCGCACGGCGGCAATGACGCTGGCGCAGTGCATGCGCGCCGGGCGCACGCTTGCGCTGCATCCCAATCACGACCCCGGTCGCGAGGCGATCATGCAGGCGATCGAGCGCAGCGGGTGCGCCCACCGCGCGCATCTGCCGCGCGACACGTTCGTCGGCTTGCTCAAGCGCGTGCGCGTGCTCGCCGGCAACAGCAGCGCGGGATTGATCGAAGCCACCGCCGTCGGTGTGCCGGTGATCAACATCGGTCCGCGGCAAGCCGGGCGCGAAGCGGGCGACAGCGCCGTGCACGTGCAGCATCCCTCGGAGCCCGCCATTCGTGCCGCGCTGCAAGCCGCTTTCGCCGTCACCACGCGCGTCGCTCGCCACCCCTTCGGCGACGGTCGCACCGGCGTCCGCGTGGCCGAACTGCTCGCCCGCCTCGACCTCGCGAACATGCCGCTGGCGAAGCGGAATTCGTATTGATTGGCCGATCGCATCGCCTGCGAGTGCCCGTCGCGGCGGCTTTTGCGCCATTTTCGGACGGTTCCGCCCCCTTGCGATCAAGTGGCCCTGCCGCCGGGTCGAAGAAACATCGTGGTCCGAAACCTTTTGAGGACATAAGCAATGCAACCGACTGGCACGGTTCAGGCGCCCGATGTTGTCGCTTCCGCCGTCAAGGGCATCAGCCACATCGCGACGCTGCCCGAGATCACGCTGAAGATCATCCACCTCGTGGAAGATCCCAACAGCACCGCGCAGCATCTGCACAACCTGATCAGCAACGATCCGGCGTTGTGCAGCCGCATCCTCAAGGTCGTGAATTCCGCGTTCTACGGCCTGCCGCGCCAGATCGGCTCCATCAACCGCGCCATCGTGCTGCTCGGCCTCAACGCCGTGAAGAACATTGCGATCGCCGCCAGCCTCACCAAGCTCTTCCGCGGGGGCGAGATTTCGCGTCACTTCTCCGCCCGCGATCTCTGGGTTCACTCCATCGGCACCGCGGCGTGCAGCAAGCTCATCTGCGATGAACTCAAGCTCGGCTTGCCCGACGAAGCGTTCCTCGCCGGCCTCATTCACGACATCGGCATCATGGTGGAGTTGCAGGTCGATCGCAATCGCCTGATCCAGGTCTTCGAAGAACTCAAGATGTCAAGCGAAGGCGTGCCGGGCGAAGACATGCTCGCCGTCGAAGAGCGCATCTTCGGCGCCAATCACCAGGCGTTCGGCGCGGCGCTGTGCGAATCGTGGAAGTTCCCGAAGTCGTTCAGCTATGTCGCCGGCCACCATCACGACCCGATGGCGCTGCCGATGCAAGTGCGTGCGCTCTCGGCCGTGGTGCACGTCGCGGATCGTCTCGTCGCGCAGTCGCTCAAGGGTTTCCGCGCCGACATTCAGGATCTCTCCATCAACCCGGAAGTGCGCGACTCGATCATGCTCACGGATGCGCAGATCACCGGCCTCGCGGCCCAGCTTCCGCAAGCGTTGAGCGACGTCGAGCAAACCCTCGGCGGCGCGGCGTAAAGCGGCAGCGGCCATCGAAATGAAACCCCAAAGCCCATGGCGTCCGCGCCATGGGCCTTTTCGTTCCACAACGCCATTCATCACGACCACTCGCCCCCGTGCCGCCCGCCTATCCTTCCCGCGGTGTCAGAAATTGTCCGCATCAACTTCGGCCAGGCGATTCCGCTCTTCCCGCTCGAAGAGGCCGTGCTGCTTCCGCACGCCGTGTTGCCGCTGCACATTTTCGAGTCGCGCTACCAGCAGATGATCGCCACCGCGATGCGAACGACGCGCCAGCTCGCGCTCGCCGTCGCCGATGATCACGCCGGCACGACGAAAGCGGGCAAGTCGAAGCACGTTCGCCCCGCCGTGTGCGTGGGCCAGATCGTGCAATATGAACCGCTCACCGCCGGTCGTTCGAACATTCTGCTGCAGGGGCTTTGCCGGGCGCGCATCGTGCGCGTGCATGAACCGGAAAAGGGCAGGCTTTTTCAGATCGCGCGTTTGAAACCGCTGGAGTCGGTGGACGAAGAGCCGGCGCCGATGCCGGCCGTCCGCACCGAGCTGCGTTCACTGCTCAACCAGCCGACGCTCGCCGGCCGGTTGCACGGCGCGCAGCGCGTCATCGAGTGGTTCGACCAGGATGAAGTCTCCACGCACGCGCTGCTCGAACTTATCGGCTTCACGCTCGTCAAGGATCTCGAAGTGCGTTACCGCCTGCTCGCGGAGCCAAACCCCAACCGCCGCGCTGAGATCATCAAACTTGAGCTGCGCCACCTCGACCACCTCGTGCGCCAGGCCGAGCGCCAATCCTTCGGCGACTGGCCCAAGGGCATGAGCTGGAATTGAGGCGGAAGCCGCTTGCGGCTTCGCACTCGTGTGGCGAAGCATGGCCCTTCGCGGTGTGGCGTTCCTCGTTACGGCGGAGTTTTCATCCCCGTCCCTCATCGGGAGGGGGATCGGCGCGCATCGCCCACCACACGTTTGGGCGTCTCCGCGTTTCCGCTTTTCGGCTTTTCGGCGTTTCGGCGTTTGCGTTACACCAACGCCCCATTGCTGCGCATATTCACCATGTAGCGCTGGAGCTGCGTGCCGGGGCAGCGCGTCGGCGCCCATTCCTGGTGCGTCTTCACGCGGCTGACGGGCACTTTGTATTGCTGCATCGTCTGCACGAGAAATCGCCGCAGCGCTTCCACCTGCTGGCTCGTCGGCGACTGCTCATCGAAGTTGCCGAGCGCCACGATGCCGAGGTTGCCTTCGTTCTTGTTGGCGACGTGCGCGCCTTGCCACGAAAGTTGTCGTCCTTCCCACACGCGGCCGGCGCGGTCGATGGCGAAGTGATAGCCGATGTCGCCGAAGTTGCGATCGCGATGGCCGAGGCGGATGCGCTCCATCATCGCCGCCGTCGCGCTTTCGCTGCTCTCCGTGAATCGAAGCGCCGTGTGATGCACCGTGATGTAGCGCACCGGCAGCATGCGGTTCATGAGCGACGGCACAGGCGCGCCCTTCGCCCACGCGCTGCGGCGAATGATTCCGCCCGGCAGCGTCGGCTCGCGCGATGGCACGCTCGGCGCCGGCGGCTCCAGCGCAAGCTGATGTTCCGGCCACGACGGCCCCGGCATCGACACGCGCAGCTTCGATTCCGCGCAGCCCGCCAGAAGGCCAAGACCAAGAAAAAGCATCGTGCGGCGCGACGTCGTGCTGGCAAGCAACCCGTCCGCCTCCGTCCGTGGGTTCATGTCGTTGTTGTGTGTCACAGCGATCCCTCGCTCGAATGTGTGCAGCGTACCAGCGTTATCGGCGCGTGCCAGTTCGAACCTCCAATGGGGGCGGGCTGGCTGCTGGCTGCTCGCGCCTCACGCTGGAATCGTGTCGCGGCCAGCAGCGAACATCCACCGGCCATCGGCCGCCTTCCGTCACCTTGGCGAACTCTTCGCGATCATGCTGGCCCATGGCCTCATTTGCCTTGGAAAGCTGCCTGACCGGACGAATCCGCGAACCTTGCCATGCCGATACGAACGGAGCGGAGGCACGGGCGACACTGGCGTACTCATGCTCCTCGTACCCATCAGCCAAGCGGCTCCCGGCATGCGGCTCGCCGTGGACATTCGACACCCCGCGCGGGGCACAGTGCTCCTCACGGCCGGCTACGTCCTCGATGACGCCATGATCCGCCGGCTCCGCGAGCTGCAGATCGGCGAGTTCTGGATCCACTACCCCGGCACCGAGCAGATTCAGCAATACGTCTCGCCGACGATCCTGCGCTTTCAGGGGCGGGTGATCACCACCATCGCCAACATGTTCGAGAAGCTGCACGAAGACGCGCACGCGCATCTCGAGTATCCGCTGTACAAACGCGCGCTGCGCGATCTCATCGAATCGCTCGTCGCGGAACCCACCGCGGCGTCATTCGTGTGCGAGCCCACCGGCGGCCACGCCAACGACCTGCGCCACAGCTCCGCTGTCTGCTTCTTGAGCCTCCTCATGGGCCTCAAGCTGCAGGGCTATCTCGTGAGCCAGCGCAAGCGCCTGACGCCCTCGCACGCCAAGAACGTCGTGAGCCTCGGCCTCGGCGCGATGCTGCACGACATCGGCAAGCTCGCGCTCGATCCGGAAGTCCGCCAGCGTTACGAAGAGACACACGACGACAGCGACCCCGCGTACCAGCAGCACGTCGTGCTCGGCCACAAGATGGTCACCGGCGCCGTGCCCCCCGCCGCCGCCGGCGTGGTGCTGCTCCACCACCGCTATTTCGACGGCTCGGGCTTCCCCGAAACCTACGACCACACGGTCGATTTCACCGACCTCGTCGGCCCCGACATTCACGTCTTCGCGCGCATCGTCGCCGTGGCCAACGCGTTCGACCGGTTGCGTTACAAGCACGCTGGCGCCACCCAGCCGCGCGTCCGCGTGTTGCGATCCATGCTCGTGCAGCCGCTGGTGGCGAGGTTCGATCCCGTGGTGCTGAACGCGTTGCTGCAGGTCGTGCCGGCGTACCCGCCCGGCTCCATGGTCACGCTCAACACCGGTCAGAAGGCGATCGTCATCGACTGGCGCCACAGCACGCCGTGCCAGCCCACCGTGCAACTCGTGCCGGATGAACCGGCCCATCAGCGCCGCTTCGAGGAAAACCCGCAGGTGATCGACCTGCACAAACGGCCGGACCTGCTCATCGTCACGCACGACGGCGTGGACGTCTCGCACGACAACTTCCGCCTCATCGACCAAGGCAGCCTCGCGGCGTAACAGCGCGGCACACAACCAGCGCGAAGCGAAAGGGCGCCGTGCTCTGAAGCGCCTCCCATTTCCGCATTTTGGCGTTTCGGCTTTTCGGCGTTTCCGCGTTTCGGCGTTTCGGCGTTTCGGCGTTTCGGCGTTTTGACGTTTCCCCATTGGTTTCCGCCGCGCCGAAACCACCCTCGCTCGCGCTTCGGAATGGTATGACGACGTCATCCGAGCACCCGACCGAAGCGGCCGCGCACGGGCGTTTTCCGACCTCTCAAAAACATGCACTTTTTGCCGCGTTTTTTGCGGCGTTTTTGCCTCGCCGTCGCGGCCATCCGGCGCTCTCAAAAACAGGCGTGAAGCGGCCTTGCGAGCTATAATGAAACACCCGATTTCGGGGCTCTGAAGACCCTCCTCCACTGCGGAGCTCTATGACCAGAACCACCACCGAACAGGCTGCCGCGGCGCCTGACAACTACACCTCGGAAGCGATCCAGGTCCTCGAAGGCCTCGAGGCCATTCGCAAGCGTCCCGGCATGTACGTCGGCGGCGTCGGCCTCAACGCGCTGCACCACCTCGTCTTCGAATGCGTCGACAATTCGATCGACGAAGTCATGGCCGGCTTCGCCACGCACGTCACCGTCCGCATCAACGTGGACGGCTCGTGCTCGGTCGCCGATGACGGCCGCGGCATGCCCGTGGACCCCATGCGGCACGAGAACCCCGCCATCGACGGCCGGCCCGCGGTCGAAGTCATCATGACCGAGGTCCACGCCGGCGGAAAGTTCGACGACAACGTGTACAAAGTCTCCGGCGGCCTCCACGGCGTCGGCGTCAAATGCGTCAACGCCCTCTCCGCGTGGACCGAAGTCGAAGTCGTCAAGCAAGGCAAGGTCTATCTCATCAGCTTCGAACGCGGCGAGGTCGTCACCCCCCTCCACGTCGTCACCGATAAAGCCGCCCAGCGCGATCCCAACGCCAGCGGCACCAAAATCACCTTCCTCCCCGACCCCGAAATCTTCCCCGACACCGAGCTGCGCTACGAGACGCTGCAGCACCGGCTCCGCGAACTCGCGTATCTCAACTCCGGCGTCACCATTCGCCTGATCGACGAGCGCGTCGGCCGCGATGGGAAAATGCGCGATGAGACGTTCCACTTTGAAAACGGCCTCGTGGGCTACGTCGAGCATCTCAACAAGTCCAAGACGGTCGTCGGGCCCGTCATGCACATCGCGCGCAAAGACGATGACACGGACATCGTTTGCGAGATCGCGATGCAGTACACCGACTCGCCCAACGAACTCCTCCTCGCCTTCGGCAACAACATCCATAACCCCGACGGCGGCACGCACGTGCAGGGCTTCAAGAGTTCGCTCACGCGCACCATCAACGGCTACGCCAAGCGTTATGACATCCTCAAGGATCTGACGCCCACCGGCGAAGACCTGCGCGAAGGCCTCACCGCCATCATCTCCGTCAAACTGCCCGAGCCGCAGTTCAACAACCAGACGAAGGAAAAACTGCTCAACCCGGAAGCGGAAACTTTTGTCTCCGGCGCGATCACGAAGCAACTCGGCGCGTGGCTCGAAGAGAACCCGAGCGAAGCGAAGAAGCTCTGCCAGCGCGCGGTGCTCGCCGCCGAGGCGCGCGAAGCGGCCCGCAAGGCCCGCGAACTCATCAAGCGCAAGGGCGCGCTCGACTCCGGCGGAATGCCGCAGAAACTCGCCGATTGCGTCACCAATGACGTCGATCGCTCCGAGCTGTTCATCGTCGAAGGCGATTCGGCAGGCGGAAGCGCCAAGGGCGGCCGCGATCACGAAACGCAGGCCATTCTGCCTCTCCGCGGCAAGATTCTGAACGTCGAAAAAGCCCGCCTCGACAAGGTGCTCGGCTTCGAGGAACTTCGCACGCTCATCCAGGCGCTGCAATGCGGCATCGAAGAAGACTTTGACATCAGCAAGCTGCGCTACGGCCGCATCATCATCATGACCGACGCCGACGTGGACGGCTCGCACATCCGCACGCTGCTGCTCACGTTCTTCTTTCGCCACATGGGCGAACTCATCCGCCAGGGCAAAGTGCACCTCGCGCTTCCGCCGCTCTATCAGGTGACGCGCAATAAGAAGAGCCAGTACGTGCTCAATGAAAGCGAGATGTCGCAGGTCTTGACCGATCTCGCGCTCGCCAACGCGGTGCTGGTGGTGCGCGATGAGAGCGCGAACGAGAAGCGCCGCATCGAAGGCCAGGATATGCGCCGCGTGGTGCGACTGCTCGCGCGATTGCACGAACTCGTCACCGTCTCCGAACGCCGCGGCATCCCGTTCATCAAGATGCTCGAAGAACGCGGCAACGATCCCGCCGGCGAGAAGCGTTTGCCGACGCACATCGTCATGTGGCCCGAAGGTCGCAAGCTCTGCTGGTCCGAGCAGGACGCGCACGCGTTCGTCGCCGCCGAAAGTCTCTTGCTCGAAGACGCCAGCCGCATGGGCGATCACAAGAACGGCGATCGCACGAAAGTTGCGGTCGTGCGCGAACTCCATGAGAACCGCGAACTGCAGGAAATGTTCAGCAAGCTCGCGGCGTACGACATCGCCATCGACGACTACGCGCTCACGCGTCAGGAAACTGTCACCGGCGACATGCTGCCGACGCGCTACGCGTGGATCATCGACGCCGGCACGGACCACGAAAGCACGGTGGACACGCCGAACGTGCCGTCCATCCTCACCACGCTCTACGAAATCGGCCGCCGCGGCATCGAAGTGAAACGCTTCAAGGGTCTCGGCGAGATGAACGCGGAAGACCTGTGGGAAACCACGATGAACCCCGCCACCCGCACGCTCAAGCGCGTCACGTGGGACGCCGCCAGCGAAGCCGACAGCCTGTTCTCGATCCTCATGGGCGAGAACGTCGAGAGCCGCCGGTCGTACATCGAGGAACACGCGCTCGAAGTTTCCAACCTCGACGTGTGACCGAGGAAGTCGAGCCGCGAAGAGGCACAAAGAGTCGCAAAATGGGTTCGGAGAGGCATCAATGCACTTCCGAACCCCTTTTTGCTCTTCTTGCGCCTCTTTGCGGCTATCCCACCGCCGGATCGCGCAGCCCTGCCGCGCGAAAACCTTCCGCGCGCAATCGGCATGAATCGCATCGCCCGCACGCGCGCACCTCGCCGTTCGCTACGTTCGGGTCGTAACAACTCATGGTGAGCGCGTAGTCGACGCCGAGCGCCGTGCCGGACTCAATGATCTCTTTCTTCGTCATGTGCAGCAGCGGCGCGTGGATGCGGAAGCGGTCGCCTTCGACGCCCGCCTTCGTCGCCACGTTGGCAAGCTTCTCGAACGCCTCGATGAACGCCGGCCGGCAGTCGGGGTAGCCCGAGTAATCAATTGCGTTGACGCCGATGAAGATGTCACGCGCGCCCGAAGCTTCCGCCACCGCGAGCGCCACGCTCAAGAAGATGGTGTTGCGCGCGGGCACATACGTAACAGGAATGTGCCCCTCACTCCCCCTCCCTCCGAGGGAAGTGGCTGGGGGCTGGGTGGGAACGCCGTGCGTCCCGACGTCGCCAGTTCCTGCAGATGGACCAACGCGGCGATCTTCTGGCCCGCCCGTGTGACGATCGTCCTGCCCCCCAGTATGACGATTTCCCAGGCCCCCAGTATGACGATCCTCCTGCCCCCCAGTTTGGCGATTTCCCAGCCCCCCGGTATGACGATTTTCCAGGCCCCCTCTCCCCGAGGGAGAGGGCCGGGGTGAGGGTTCATTGGACGCAAGCTTGGATTGATGCGATGAAGATTGTTCGTGCGTCCCACCCACCCCCTGACCCCCTCCCTCGTAAGGAGGGGGAAGTTGGGCCTTTGGCACTTCAATCTCATCGGTGAGCGCCGAGCCGCCGATCGCGCGCATGTCGATCGCGACGATGCGGTGCTCGTCGGCCCCCAGCGCCTTCGCCACGCGCTTTGCTGACTCAAGTTCCACGCGATGCCGCTGGCCGTAGTCGAACGAGAGCGCGATGCAGCGAAACCCCTGCGAGCGCGCGATCGCCAGCACGGTCGTGGAATCCACGCCGCCGGAGAGCAGCACGACTGCCTTTGGTTTCGCATCACGCACGCCGCGATTCTATCGAAGCCCCGCGCCAAGCCGCTCGCGGCTTAGCAAGTCAGCGTGACAATGTGACAGCGTGACAAGGTGACCCCGCACACGCCCAGCGCCGCGCCATCCTCCCCTTTTGCCTTTTGCCTTCTGCCTTCTGCCTCTCGCCTTCCGCCTTCCGCCTTCCGCTCAACGCCTACTGCGCGTTCGGATGCATGAATCCACGGAACAGCGTCAGCCAGAGGATGCGCAGATCAAACCACACGGACCAGTTGCGGATGTAGAACAAGTCGTACTGCAACCGCTTCTTGAGGCTCGTGTCGCCGCGCAGGCCGTTCACTTGCGCCCAGCCGGTGATGCCCGCCTTCACGTTCTGGCGCAGCATGTAGCCACGCCAGTTCTCGCGGAAGCTGCGAATCAGCTCCGGTCGTTCCGGCCTCGGGCCGACGAGCGACATCTCGCCCATCAGCACATTGAAAAGCTGCGGCAACTCATCGAGGCTCGTCTTGCGCAGCCATCGGCCGACGGGCGTGATGCGCGGATCGTTCCGCTGCGTCCACGCGTCCGTGCCCTGCGCCTGCTCCGCCTCCGCGAGCGCCGCCCTCTCCGCCTCCACGTGCCACATCGTGCGGAACTTGAAGATCTTGAACAGCTTGCCGTTCACGCTCATGCGTTCCTGGCGGAAGATCACCGGCCCGCGACTCGTCGCCGCCACCGCGATCGCAATCGCCGCCATCGGCAGCGCGAACAGCGCGAGCGCCGCCAGCGAGCCCACAATGTCAATGGCGCGCTTCGTCACCGCGCCCCACCCTGAAAGCGGCGTCTCGCGCAGCGACAGCACCGGCATGCCGTCCAGCTCGCTCACCGTCATGTTCATCGGGAAGAACCGCGGGTTCATGTCCGGCACGATGCGCACATCCACCGCGTACTTCTCCAGCCGCGCGAGCACCTCGGGCATCAGATAAATCATCTTCGCTGGGAGCGCGAGAATCACGCCCGACACCGGGTGCGCGTCCAGCACGCGCTCAAGATCATCAAGCCCGCCCGCGATGGTGCGGCCATGGCGCTCGGACGCCGGCGCCTTCGCATGGTGACTGATGAAGTACGCCGGCTTGATGCCCGTCCACGTGTTGCGCGTCAGCGTGCGATGCACCACCTGCCCGAGCCGGCCGGTGCCGATGATCGCCACGTGCCGCAGGTTCCAGCCGCGCCGCCGCAGCTTGCGCAGCAGCGATCGGAACGTGAGCCGCCAGATCATGAGCGAACCGAGCACAAGCCCGCCGCAGATCAGATACTGCAACCGGCTGTAATCGCGCGTGCCGAAGAAATACGGCCCGACGAGAATCATCGCCACGATCGTCGCCGCCATGCCGACGATCGACGCCTTGATGATGCCGATCGCTTCGCCGCCGAAACGATGATCACGCCGCGGCAGGTACAACCCCGCCCACTGCATCGCCAGCAGCATCAGCGGCGCGACCACGAGCACGGGAATGGCGTGCGTGCGATACGAGAACGCCCCCGTCGGCTGGTAGCCCTCGACCCCCGCCAATATGCGAAAGCGGATGTGATACGCCAGCAACGACGCCGCCGCGATCAGCGCCACGTCGGCCGCGATCAACACGCTTCGGAAAAATCGATGCTGCTGCATCAGCACGACGGCACGTCCTCACGAAGAACATAACCGGCAGGAGACGCACGGCGCGCAGCAAGAACGACAAACCTCATCCTTCCTTCTTTCGCCGCGAGTTCCGTGCGCCTCCTGCCGGCTAGCTGCTCACGTCACCTGCCCATGTTGCGGATTCACGCGGGTTTTTCAACTCCGCGCCCAGTTTCTCGATGAGCGTTCTTTCACTTGCCGTCAGCGACTTCGGCGGCACGATCTGCACCACCGCATAGAAATCGCCGCTCGTGCCCTTCGCGTTCGTGATTCCCTTGCCGCGGATGCGCAAGCGGCTGCCGCTCGCCGTCCCTGCGGGCACCTTCACCTCCGCCGTGCCTTTGAGCAGCGGAATCGTCACGCTCGCGCCGAGCGCCGCTTCCGCAATCGATACGGGCACATCGAGCAGCACATCCAATCCCTCGCGGCGGAAGTACGGATGCTTGCCGACGTGAATGGTGAGAATCACATCGCCCGGTTCGCCGCCCGCATGTCCGGGATTGCCGCGGCCGCGCACGCGCAGCTTCGCGCCGTCGTCGATGCCCGCCGGGATCTTCACCTCGATCACATCACTCTCGCCGCTCGGATGCGTGATGCGCACGGTCTCCGTGCCGCCGGTCACCGCCGTCATGAACGGCACGGTCATGGCGTGATAGACATCGCGCCCGCGCTGCGGGGCCGCGGCTCGCGGTCCGGTGCGCATGCGCGATCGCGTCGCGCCGCCGCCGAACGGACTGCCCCCGAACATTTCCTCAAAGATGCTGCCCAGGTCGGGAATGTCGAAATCCGCCGCGCCGCTCGCGCCGCCCGGCCCGGTCCACGTATAGCGCGTCCCGCCTCGATTCGCGGAGCCGCGGAACGGCCCGCCCGGACCGGCGCCCGCGCGGAACCCGGCGCCGCCGCGCACCCCCGCCATGCCGAACTGGTCATACGCCTTCCGCTTCTCGCTGTCCGTGAGGATGTCGTACGCCTCCTGGATCTCCGCAAACCGCGCCGCGGCGTCCGGCGCATCGCTTACATCGGGGTGATGCTTGAGCGCCAGCTTGCGGTACGCCTTGCGAATCTCCTCGGTGGAGGCGGTGCGCGAGACGCCCAGAACTTGGTAGAGGTCCTTGGAATCAGCCATTGGAAGCAGGCATTCTACGCGTCGTCTATGCTTGCCATCTGCCGAACATGGCCAAGCGGGTCACCCATCCCGACGCCTACACAATGAGCTTGGGCGATCACCTCGAAGAGCTGCGCAAGCGCGTATTCCTTGCGCTCATCGCGCCGATCCCGCTCGCCGTCGTCATTTTTTTCTTCAGCGATCCCCTGATCCAGCTTCTGATCGATCCCGTGCTCGACGTGCTTCGCCGCCGGGGCCTGCCGCCCATGCTGCAGACGCTGTACCCGGCCGAGGTGATGGTGCTGCAGCTCAAGCTCTCAATCATCGCCGCCCTCGTCGTCTCCTTCCCGTGGATCCTCTGGCAGCTCTGGCTCTTCATCCAGCCCGGGCTGTATCCGCACGAACGCCGCTTCGTCTATCTGCTCCTGCCCGGCAGCTTCATCCTCTCGATCCTCGGCACGCTGCTGCTTTACTTCGTGATGCTGCCGCTGACGCTCGAGGTGCTCATCTCCATCGGATCGGCGTTCCAGATGGAGGCGCCGCGCATTGACCCGCGCGCCGCGGCTGTTCTCGAATCGCAGCCGTTCATCGAAGTCCGCACCCAGCCGCCGCCGGAACTCGCGCCCGGCCAGGCGTGGCTGGAATGGCCATCGCTTGAACTGCGCGTCGCGGTTGCTGGGGAGACGCTTGGCGATGGCTCCGCCGCGCAGCCCGAGGTCGTGACAATCGAGCGCAGCACGCTGTCGGGACTGCGGCAGGAGTTCCAGGTGAGCGCGTACATCGACTTCGTCCTGCTCATGCTGCTCGGCACGGTGCTGGCGTTCCAGATGCCGATGGTCGTGATGCTGCTCGGCTGGGTGGGGCTTGCCTCGCCGGAGTGGCTGGGGAAGCGGCGAAAGTACGCCATTCTCGTGTGCGCCTTCATCGCTGCGATCGTCACGCCGTCGCCCGACGTCATTTCCATGCTGGTGATGTTCGTGCCGCTCTATGGGCTGTACGAACTCGGCATCATTCTGCTGCGCGTCTTCCCGGCCCGGGCGGTGGCGGAAGGTCCGCGTTGGGCGCAGGTCTTCAGGACTGATAAGTCGCCCGCAAAGACGGCGCAGCTTCGCAGGCTTGCACGGCCGGAACAATCTATCGCCCGAAAAGAACCGAACACAGACCCCGAAACGCAGCCGCCGCTCACTCCGCCCGATGAGAATCCCACGGAGCGTGGATCGTGAGACGTCCGGGGGCGATAACTCGCTCCTCCGGCCGTCTGGACCGCTGGCGACAGCGGCGCGATCGGCGTCGCCGCAGGAGGGTCTGGAGCGTGTCGAAATTGGCGGTCAACCCAACGGCATTGCGAGGGCGCGACGCCGCCGTCATCACCGAAATCGATCTTGCCATGATGCGCCGCGCCATCGCGCTTGCCGACCAGGCGGCCGCGAAAGGCGAAGTGCCCGTCGGCGCCGTCGTCTACAAGGGCGGCAAGATCATCGCCGAGGCCTTCAACAACCGCGAGATGACCAGCGATCCCACCGGTCACGCCGAACTCCTCGCCATCAGCATGGCCGGCAAGAAGCTCGGCGAATGGCGCCTCTCCGATTGCTCTCTCGCCGTCACGCTCGAGCCCTGCGCGATGTGCGCCGGCGCGCTCGTCAACGCCCGCCTCGGCCGGCTTGTCTACGGCACCACGGACCCCAAGGCCGGCGCCTGCCACACGCTCTTCCGCATTCCCACCGACCGCCGCCTCAACCACGAGGTGAAGATCATCGGCGGCGTGCTGGCCGAGCAGTGCAAGGCCCAGTTGCAGGCCTTCTTCCGCACCCGCCGCCAGGAAAACAAGACCCGCCGCGGATAATCTGAAAGCCGCTCGCGGCTTAGCAAAGGCCCCGCCGACGCGCCGAGCGCGTTACCGCGCCATCGTTCCATCCACCCACCCGTCCCTCGCCCCCTCGCTTCATCGGGAGGGTGAATGATCGCCGAATCGCAAGCCCGCGACCCGCGGCATCCGATAAAGTCCGCATGATTTGCGGACAATGCCGGGTTCCGCCCGGCGGCGTTTGCGGGTAAGGTGATAGTGGCCGGCCGAAAGCTGCGACGTGGCCCCAAAGCCGGCACAGAGTTGAGAGAGAGTTCGACACATGAAGACGAGTTGCGGTGTTGCGCACGTTGCGTGCGCGGCGGTCATACTGGCTGCTGCGCCTTCACTCCACGCCTCTGAAGCCCCGTTCCAGACCGGTCGCTTCGTCAACGAAGGCCGCGAGGTCTTCAGCGGCACCTTTTCAAATGACGTGCTGATCGACGCGCTGACCGTCGGCGCCGCCACGTACCGCGCGTCCATGGATGAGCTCATCGAGCCGCTCGCCGTGCGCATCTCGGTCGATTCCGACGGCGACGGCGTCTTCGGCCTGCTCACCGACGAAATGCTCCGCAGCGGCGCCTTCCCCGCCGGGCTCGCTGTCGCGCTGCAGCTCGACCCCGCGAAGTTCTCCACCGCGCTCGAAGCCATGCAGGGCCTTTCGCTCGCGCACATGATCTACACCGACGGCACATCGCCCGTGCAGATCGACGTCCTGCTCGTCACGTCGATCTACGACGGCAAGCCCACGGAAGACGACACCGAACCCGAACTCATCGTGCTCGGCTCCATGAGCGGACACGCGATCACCGCCGCGGCGATCATCGGCGGCAACGTGGATGACCCCATCTTCGCGCAGGAACCCGTGGACATGCCCGCCGATCTGTTCAAGGCCAGCGCCACCGGCATGGACATGGTGATTCGCCAGATCGCCCGGCCGCAGACGATGACCATTGCGGGCCTCGATCTCTCGCATGACCTCGGCGTGCAGGAAGGCGTGCAAACGATCGGCTATCGCGTCACCATCGGCAAAGGCGCGCCGGCGATGATTGCGGTGCTCGGCGCCGGCATGGAAGCGCAGCGCGTCCTCGCGCAGGACATGCCGCTCGTGCCGGAGGTCGATGAGTTCCTGCTGGGCGCGCTCTTCGCCGCAGGCAGCGGCGCGGGCGGCAGCGTGTTCCGCGTGCCCGGCGTGCAGGAAGGCACGATCTTCAACCCGCGCGTGCCGCTCGAATTTCGAGGCGACGGCGGTGGCGGCGGCGGCCGTCCGCCCGAAGGCTTCCCGCCGCCCACTGACCCCGAGCAGCCGACGATCCCCGCGCCCTCCGCGTTCGCCGCCCTCGGCCTCGCCTTCGCGCTCAACAAAAAGCGCAGCCGCGCATAAAAGCCCACGGCGCGCACGCCGTGGCACGGACCAACCACACGCGCAAGCCCAACACCTCCGCCCCAGCGCCACCACGCGCGCAGCGCCCCACCCGACCCCACCCACACCACGCGCACCGCCCGCACCGCGCGCGATCTACCATTCCACCCCATGACCCCACCACGCATCACCGTCGCCTGCTTCGACTTGGGCGGCGTGCTCATCCGCATCTGCAGAACGTGGGAAGAAGGCTGCGCGAAAGCCGGCATCCCCGTGCGCGATCCCGAAGCCCGCGCTCGCACCACGCAACTTCGCCGTAAACTCATCGTCGATTACCAGACCGGCAAGATCACCGGCGAGGAATTCGCCCGCCGCGTCAGCGATGCGCTTGGCAACCTGTACTCCGCGGAGGAAGTGATGACCGTTCACCACGCGTGGGTGCACGGCGAGTACCCCGGCGTGTGCGATGTCATTCGCGATCTCAACAACGCAGGCGTCGTCACCGCGGCGCTTTCCAATACCAATCACGAACACTGGATCACGCTGCCGCAGTACCCCGCGTTCACAAGCCTGCAGCACCGCTACGCATCGCACGAGCTCGGCTTGCACAAGCCTGATCCCGCCATCTTCACCGACGTCGAACATCGCCTTCGCGCCGCGGGCGTCGACACGACCGGCATCCTCTACTTCGACGACCTCCCCGAAAACATCGCGGCTGCGAACGCCGCCGGCTGGATCGCCGTGCACATCGACCACGCCGGCGACACCGCGGCGCAGATCCGCACCGCCGCTCGCGCGCATGGGCTGCTAGACGGCGTGGAATAGCCACAAAGAGGCGCAAAGAGCCGCGAGAAGAAGAAGAAGAAGAAGGAAGGGAAAGAAGGAAGGGGAAGAGAAAAAATCGCTCGGCGCTCAACTCGCGCGAGGTCCTGACATTCCCCCTCCCTTGAGGGAGGGGGTCAGGGGGTGGGTGAGAAGCTCATCGCGCGAATTCGCATGAGCACAACAACCTGGCGCCCACTATCCACTCGCCCCGCCCTCATAGGGAGGGGGATGAATGGTGCGAACTCGCGTCGCGGAACATGTGCGATCAACTACTCTTCCTCACGCTCCCCCTGCGCGTTCTTCATGATCTCGCGCGTCACCACCGTGGCATACGAACCCGGCGGCAGGGCGAAGGCGAGGCGAATGTAGCCGCCGTGCTCATCCACACCCGCGCTGATCTCCGGCAGTTGCAGCGGCACGCGCAGCGGCCGGCGCGCTCCTTCATCTGCTGCTGGGCACGCCGCCAGTTCCTCCGCCGTCACGCCGAATGCATCCAGCGCTTCGCGCTCCGTTTCGCCGACATGCCCCTCCGCCTGCGTCATCGCGCGCCCCCACAGCGGCCCCGATGGCGAAACCGCCATCGCTTTCAGCCGCTCGCGCAATTCCTCGCTCGCTGCGTCCTGCTCCGTCACGCGAAACACACTGCCGTTCTCATGCTTCCACGCCAAGTCTCCCGGCTGCAGCGCGGCAAGCGTGCCCGCCTGCATGCGGCGATCGAGCACAACATTGAACACCGCCGCCTGCAGCGCGCTCACCCAGAAGCTGCGCACCGCGCGATCAAGCTGCAGCACCGCCGCCCGCGCGGTCGCGCCGCCAATCAACTTGTGCAGCACGCTCTTCTCCGCGCGGTCCGCCACCGTCCATCGCGATATCGCTTCATGCAACCGGCCTTCATCGAACATCTCGCGCTGCGCCCGCTGATGCTCCGGGAACGGCGAGCCCGTCGCACCCAGCAGTTCCGCCGTGATCGCGTCCCACTCGGCTTTGACAAGCAGCGCGCCCAAACGGTGCGTGTTCACGCGATAGCCGAACCGCTGCGGCCCGTACCAGTTCGGCACGCCGCTGCGCTCCAGTTCACGAAGCACGTCGCGCGCCGCCGGCACGCGCGTCGGATCAACATCACGAATGCGAATCGCAAACCGGTTGCCGCGCAAATGCCCCCGGCGCAATCGGTTGCGATGCCGCCGCGCCCACAGCACCTTGATGCGCTCGTGGTCAAGCTCGACGCTCGGCGGATCCTTGAGCAGATGCAGCGACACCGTCTGCCGCGTCACCGCATGCTTATCCTTCATCCCCGCCACGCCGATGCGATTGCGCGGCACGCCGAACTTCCGCGCGATCACCGCCAGCATCTCGCTGTGCGACACGCCGCGCTTCTCGATGCCGAGATACAGATGCTCGCCTTCGCCGCACGGGTCGTACAGCGGGATTTCATCCACGAGAAAATCTTCCGGCCGGGCTTTGATCGCTCCGCCCACGCCCGGCCCGCGCGTCAAGTAACGCGCCGGCAGCGGATCCGGAAGCGCGAGCGCAGCAGCAAGCGCCGCACGCTGCGCTTCATCACCGCTCTTCGTCATCATCGTCATCAAAATCCATGCCGCCGAGGATGTCGTCGATCTCGTCGTCTTCATCCTCATCTTCCGCGGACGTGAACTCGCTCAATTGTGCCGAAAGCTCCGCGGCGAGATCGCTCGACGCCTGCTCCAGCACGTGCTCCTCCACGAAAATCGGCACGTCCTGCGACACGCCGAGCGCGATCGCGTCCGACGGCCGCGAATCCACCTCCACCGTGTGACCGTTCTGATCAATCACCAGCTTCGCGTAGAACGTGCCTTCGAGCAGATCACTGATCAGAATCTTCTTCAGCGAGCCGCCAAGCTCATCAATCACCGACGCCAGCAAATCGTGCGTCTGCGGCCGCGGAATCTGAATGCCCTTGAGCCGGCGATCGATCGCGAACGCTTCGGGCAGGCCGATCACAATGGGGAACGTGCGCTTGCCGTCCACTTCGGACAGCTCGATGATCTGCATGTCCGTCATCTCGCGGATCAGAATTCGTGACAATTCCATTCGCACTGGCATGGCAGAGTTCCGGCTCACCGCCCGAGCGGCGTCATTCGCTGAACGATCATACGCCGCGCTTACTCATGCGGGAGAGCGTGATGAATAACGCCTGCGTCCCCTTTCGCCCCAGACCATCATTGCGGACGGCGTCATACAGCCTCTTCGCCAGCGTCAGCCCCGGCAATTCCAGCTTCAGCTTCGCCGCTTCCTCCAGCGCGATGCCGAGGTCTTTGATGAAATGTTCGACGTAGAACCCGGGCTCGAAGTTGCCCGCGATGATGCGCGGCCCGAGGTTGCTGATGGCCCACGACCCCGCCGCGCCGCTGCTCACGGATTCAATCACCTTGTGCGCATCCAGCCCCGCCGCCTTTGCATAGAGCAAACCCTCACAAACGCCCATCATCGTCGCCGCGACGAGAATCTGGTTCACCATCTTCGCGTGCTGCCCGCTTCCCGCCGGTCCGTGATGCACGATCTGCTTGCCCATGCGCTCGAAGAGATGCCTGCACGCCGCCACGTCATCCGCGTCGCCGCCGATCATGATGGAGAGCGTGGCATTTCGCGCGCCGACGTCGCCGCCGCTCACGGGCGCGTCAATGCTCCCCGCGCCGCGCCGCTTCGCCTCGTCAAACAAACGCTGCGCGAGACTCGGCCGGCTGGTGGTCATGTCGATCACGAACCGCGGCAAGCGCTCCGCCGTCAGCGTGCCTTTAGCGCCCAGGTGCACGTCCGCAACGTCGGACGGCATGCCCACCATCGAAATCACAGCATCCGCGCCGTCCGCCGCTTCACGCGGCGTGGCGGCCCACGTCGCGCCGCGCTCGAGCAGCGACTTCGCCTTCTCCGGCGAGCGCGTGGAGACGCGAACCTCGTGGCCCGCGTCCAGCAAATGCCCCGCCATCGGCCCGCCCATCACGCCGGCGCCGATCCAGCCGATGCGCCAGCGCTTCGCTTCCTGGTTCGTCATGCGCGCTGTGTACCACAGCCGCGCCGCAGCCGCAAAACGCCGGGGCAAATGCCGATGAACATGAGCAGCCGCGCCTACGATTGAGCCATGTTCGCACGCCTGATTGCATGGATTTTCGCCGCCCTTTCCGCGCATGCCGCGACCGCGCACGCCGCCGATCGCGCCCCCGCCGCGCCGTCGCCAGCGCCGGGTTCCTCCGCGTTGCTCATCGTGCATTCGGAGCACCTTGCGGACGCCGCGCACGAATGGGCCGCGTACCGCACGTCCACCGGCTGGACGGTGTCCACGCACAGCGTCGCGCCCGCAGCGCCGGGCGCCCACTCGCAAACACGCGCCGCCCAACTGCTGGCGCACATTGACCGTGCTTGGGGCGATGCGCTCGCCGGCGGCGCGACCGAATTCGCCGTGCTTCTCCTCGGCGACGCCGACGACCGCGGCATTCCCACGTTCCACTTCCCGCAGCGCGATCCCGATCTCAAACACCGCCTTGCCGAGAACTACGCCAGCGATCACCCGTACCGCGCCGGCGACATCACGCGCGATCAGCCGCATTTCGCGCTCGGCCGCGTTCCCGCTCGCACCGACGAGGAAGCGCGCATCGCGCTCGCCAAAGTGAAAGCCTACGAAGCGGCGGGCGAACCTTCGCTCTGGAATCGCCGCATCAACTGCATCGCCGGCGAGGGGCACTTCGGCATGCTCGATGCGCTGCTCGAACAGGTCTTCACCGCGATGGTCGATTCGCTCGTTCCCTCCAGCTTCGACATGAGCATGACCTATGCGAAGGCGACGAGCATGTATTGCCCGCCGATCGATGCGCTCACGCCGACGATTTTGCGACGTCTCGCCGAGGACGCGCTGATGTTCGTGTACGTCGGCCACGGCTCGCCCACGGCGCTTGACGACTTTTACTGGCGTGGCGAGCGCCGCGCCATGCTGCGCGCCAGCGATCTCGACACGCTCGCGGCGGACGGCGCCCATCGCCCCATCGCCGTCCTCGCGTGCTGCAGCACCGGCTGGTTCGATCTGCCGAACGGCGAGCGCTCGCTTGCGGAAGCGATGCTCTTCGCGCCGCACGGCCCCGTTGCTGTGCTCGCCGGCAGTCGGCCGACGCATCCATACGCCAACGCCGTGTTCCTCGAAGCGCTCACGCGCCGCATGACCGCCGGCAGCGCTCGCACGCTGGGCGCGCTTGATGTGCTCGTGAAGCGCGACATGCTGCGCTCGCCCTCGGCGCGCGACCCCATCGATCTCGTCGCCTCGCCGATCGCGTCCTCCATGGGCTGGGCGACGTCGCTTCGCGATCACCGCCGCATGCACGTGCGTCTTTACAACCTCATCGGCGACCCGTGCCTGCGTCTGCCCGACCTTGGCATGCCGATCGCCGCGCAGCAGAACGGCCGCACCATCACCGGCACGATCGAAGGCATGAACACCGGCAGCGTCGACATCATCGTGCAGACGCGCCGCGATCAACCGGCGCTCGCCAGCGCGATGCAGCGCGTCACCAGCGAGGACGATCCTGATCTCCCCGCCAAGACCGCCGCCAACTACGAGATCGTCAATGATCGCACGCTCGCCACGCTGACCGCTGCCGTCGCGGGCGGCAGATTCACCGCGGAACTGCCCGAAACGCTCGACAGCCGCGCCGCCGTCGTCACCATGCACGCCAGGGGCGAAGGGGCGGATGGCCAGCCGATGTTCGCGCACGGCTCGCTCGCCCTCCGCAAGAAGCTGCGGCGCGCCGCGTCCACCGCGCGGTAGAGTTCGCTCCTGCACGCCGGCCGCGCGTCGCACATCGCGCGCCGCGGATGATTTGCAGGAGGCTCGCATCCATGCGTTCACATCGCCTGATCGCGCTTGTGCTTTGCTGCATCACGCTCGCCGGCTGCGCTGCGACGCGCACCTCGCGACCAATCGCCCCGCGCCCAGCGATCATCAACCACATCGTATTCTTCACGCTGAACGATCCCGCCGACGCCGATGCTCTCATCCATGACTGCGACACGCTGCTTGCATCCATCCCCGGCGTGGTGACCTACGCCTGCGGCAAACACCTCGACACCGGCCGCCCCACCGTGGACGGCAACTACGACGTCGGTCTCTACGTCGGCTTCAATTCAAGGGAAGACTACGCCGCGTACGTCGAGCACCCCGCGCACAAAGACCTCGTCACCTGCTGGCGACCAAAGATCAAGTCAATGCGCATCCACGACATCAACGACGAAACAAAATAGAAAGCCCACGGGCGTGCACACCGTGGGACAAAACCTCAATCCAACGCATTCCACGGTTTCCGTGTGTCCGCGTTTCGGCTTTTCGCCGTTTCCGAGTTCCGGCGTTTCAGCTTTTCGGCTTTTCGGCGTTTCGGCTTTTTACGGACACCCACCCCACCAGCCAAGCAGATACGCCAAATCCGCCGCATCGACCACGCCATCCGCCGGCGGCTGGAACGTCGCGTTGGAAACCATGTCCGCCGGCGAATCGGGGTTCGCGCCCCACGCGCCGAGCACATACGCCAGGTCCGCCGCATCTACCACACCGTCCGGCGGCGGTTGAAACGTCTCATTGCTCACAAGGTCCGCCGGGCAGAAGTTCGCGATGCCGTCCCACGACTCGACGTCCGCGACATCAATGAAGCCGTCGTGATTGAGATCCGCTCGCGCATTGAAACCCGCGTCGCCCCACTGCACGCCGAAGAGCGCTTGGATCGCGCTGCGATCGCCTTCATTGACCACTTCATCGGCGTTCACATCGCCCGGCACGCCAAGTCGCGCCAGCACCGCCTGCAGCGCCGCATGCGCATTGATGCGACCCCAGCCTGTCAAGTTGTCGAAGCCCGGCGACTCCACGTCGTCTGCCGTGTCGATCAGAATCTGCTGAATCTCTTCATGCGTGAGCGTGGGATCGACGGTGATCATCAGACACGCAAGGCCCGAGACGTGCGGCGTCGCCATCGACGTGCCCGAGTTGTAGATGTATCCGCCCGTCGAGCTAAGCGACCAGATGTCCACGCCGGGCGCTGCGACCGTCACCTCCGGCCCGCTGTTTGAACCAATCCAGTGCTGATCTGTCGCATCCGTCGCCGCGACAGCGATCGTCTCCGACCAGCGCGCGGGAAACGCCACGCCGCCTGATGTGCCGAAGTTGCCCGCCGCCGCGATCAGCACCAAGCCCGCTTCACGCGCGTAATTCACGTTGTCGTGCAGGAACTGCGTGCCGACCGAATACTGCAGCGACATGTTGGCCACGTGCGCGCCGTGATCCGCCGCCCACGCAAGCCCTTCCGCAAGGTCCGCCTCCGTGCCGCTGCAACCAGTGAGCACGCGGATCGGCATGATGCGGATGTGCCAATTGACGCCCGAGATGCCGAGCCCGTTGTTCGTGTTGGCCCCCGCGGAGCCGGACACGTGCGTGCCGTGATTGCATCCGTCCGGCGTGTTCGTGGTGTCATCCACGGTGTTGAAACCCGGAACCAGTCGGCCGGACAGATCCGCGTGATTGTTCACGCCGCTGTCCAGCACCGCCATCACGACCTGCGGCGCGCCTTGGGTGATCGCCCACGCTTCGGTGGCGCTGATGTCCGCCCCGAGCGAGAACGTGTTCTCAAGCGCGTACTGCAGGTCGAAGTCCGGATCGTTGGGAACGACTTCGCCGGCAACCGTGCCGAAAGAATCCAGCTCCGCGTGCTCGATCAACGCCGGTTCCGCATTGAGCTTGTTGACCAGCGCCATCGCCTCGGCGGGCGTCGTGCCGGGCGGCAGCATCACCTTGACATACCGATCAAGTCGATGACGCCGTGCGCGTTCGGCATCTTGCCACGCGCCCATCGGCCGCACATCGGTCGCCCGGGCGTTGGTGAGCGCCGCGCGCACTAAAGTCTGCGATTTCGCCGCCTCGCGCTTCATGTCTTGCGCCGCGCGTGCGGGCATGTTGCGCGTCGCTTCATCGGTGAGCGCGAACGACCATCGACGCTGCGCATCGCGCACCGCCGTCACGCCGGGCTTCACGCGCACGATGATGTAATCCGTCACCCAGTCGCCCTGCGGCGCCTGCCGCGGCGCGACGTTGGGGCCCGCATGCGCCGCCGGCCCGCCCGAGGCGCTCGGCACAAGGCCCACCGCAATGAGCGCCGTCGCGCACGTCACAGCACACCACACCAGCCGCGAACAGCGATGTCGGCAGCTTCCACCTTCCGCGCATGCGGATTGCATTCTTGTCTTCATTCGTGTCACCAGCCGGTTGTGCGGAGCCGCGGAACTCCCCTCCCGCCGCCGCCCTGCCCGGAACGTTCCAGTTCGAGTATAAACCCGCCCGTCGCAGGCCCAAGTGCATTTTGCAATTCTCCGCCCGGGCATAGCGACCCAATCCACAAGAATTCGCTATTTCCCCACGCGCCGTTCCCAAGTTCATATGCATTTTGCAAGGCCGCGCCAGACGAATCGCCGCCGCACCCGCCGGGCCGACTTTCCTTGCCGGGCGAAGAGGGCGCGTGTAGACTCGACCCACCTCGTTCACGGCATCCGGATCAGGAAATCCAGTGAAGCGGCCGCGAACCAGGCCGGGGACCATTCCCCCATCTTCATCCATTCTCCAGACAGGAACGACGCATGCCTCGCAGGACCTTGTTCACCTCTGAATCCGTTTCCATGGGTCATCCGGACAAGGTCGCGGACCAGATTTCCGACGCCGTCCTCGACGCCATGCTCGCGCAGGACCCGATGTCCCGTGTGGCGTGCGAAACCATGGTCTCCACCGGCATGGTCGTCGTGGCGGGCGAAGTGACGACCAAGGCATATGTCGAAATCCCCGAAGTCGTCCGCCGCACCATCAAAGAGATCGGCTACGTGGACGCCACCATGGGCTTCGATCATGAGTCCTGCGCCGTGCTCGTCTCGCTCAAGCAGCAGTCGCCGGAAATCGCCATGGGCGTGGACACCGGCGGCGCGGGCGACCAGGGCATGATGTTCGGCTTCGCGTGCAAGGAAACCGAATCGCTCATGCCGCTGCCCATCGATCTCGCCCACCGGCTCGTCGCGCGGCAGGCGGAAGCGCGCGAGAAGAAGATCATCGAAGGCCTGCGACCGGACGCCAAGAGCCAGGTCACCGTGGAATACGACGGCGCCACGCCCGATCGCGTGGAAGCCATCGTGCTCTCCACGCAGCATCACCCGATGTGGAACGGCAAGGCGAAGCAGGCTGAACTCAAGCAACTTGTGATCGAGCACATCATCAAGCCCGTGCTCGGCAAGTGGTGGAACGACGACATCGACATCAACAAGATCCACGTCAACCCCACAGGCCAGTTCGAGATCGGCGGACCGCACGGCGACTGCGGCCTCACCGGTCGGAAGATCATCGTCGACACGTATGGCGGACGCGGACGGCACGGCGGCGGCGCGTTCTCCGGCAAAGACCCCACCAAGGTCGATCGCTCCGCCGCGTACATGGCCCGATACATCGCCAAGAACATCGTCGCCGCCGACCTCGCCGAGGAATGCGAAGTGCAGTTGAGCTATGCGATCGGCGTCGCCGAGCCTGTGTCAGTCAACGTCAATTGCCACGGCACGGCGCACGTCGATGAGGAACTCATCGCCCAGCTCGTGCGCGACAACTTCAAGCTCACGCCCAAGGGCATCATCGAGAGCCTCGAGCTGCGCAAGCCGATCTACCGCTCAACCGCGTATCACGGCCACTTCGGCCGCACGCCCGGCGAAGCCGGCCCCGGCACGTTCACCTGGGAAAAGACCGACAAGGCCGCAGCGCTCAAAGCCGGCGCCCAGCAAATGGCCGGCGCCACGGCGTAAGCATCGCGTTGAGCGGACGGCACACCACGTTCAGTGGGCAGCATCCTCGCGTTTAGCGGGCGGCGCCCCGCCGCCAAGTCTCCAAATCAATTCTGTACAAACTCACCCCGGCCTCAACCCGGGGTTTTTCTTTGCGCGCAATCACCTCAAAGCGCCGCGCCGCAGACGCCCTTTCGCGCTGTTTACTTCCACGCCAGCAGCACGACGCCGGCCATCACCATCACCACCGCGATCGCCTTGCGCGCCGTCATCTCTTCACCAAGCACAAGCCATCCGAGCACCACGCCGACCGCCGGCGCCAGCGTGAAGGCAATCGGCTTGATGCGCGACACTTCGCCGAGATTGAGCGCGCTGTAGAAACAGATCATTCCCAGCCCGCCCGCGATGATGCCCGAACCGAGCACCAGCTTCGTCCACACGCTCGGTTCCGCGCTTGGCCACGTGCGCGGCTCCATCGCAAACCGGTGCGCCACCAGCACATACGCCAGCCAGATCACCGGCAGCGCGATCGTCGATCGCAGCGCGAGCGTCGTCACCGGCCCGATCTTGCCCGTGTGCAGCACCATCTTCGTGAAGACCTCGCCCACGCCCCAGCACAACCCGGCCCCGATCGCAAAGAGAATGGCTTTCATAGGGCGGCAGTGTAATGAACGCCGATGCCTCGTCCCCGGCTTCGGCGGCGTTCCGCAACCGTTGCTGATGCGGTTCATGATCACCACGCCGCTCACCGACCAAAATCGCCCGCGGCGCTGATGCGCCGCGGGCGAGTCGGGCTTCACCCGTCACTGGAGAGAAGTCTTGCGTCAGTCGCACGGGCCCCAGTTGCCGAGCAGGAAGGCGAGGTCGGCGGCGTCCACCACTCCATCGGGCGGCGGCGCGAACGTCACGTTCGACACCGTGTCCGCGCACGACAGGCCCGCGCCCCAGCTTCCGAGCAGATACGCAAGATCCGCGCCGTCCACCACGCCGTCCGCGGGCGGCTGGAAGGACACGTTCGACACCACGTCGCCGGGACACGGCACAAACAGGCCGGCCATGACCGCGCGGTCGTTGTAATCAATCACGCCGTCATCGTTGAGATCTGCAGCGGGGTTGAAGCCGATGTCGCCGCTCGAAAGGCCAAGCTGTCCGCAAAGGAACCCGGCGTCTTGCGCGTCCACGTCGCCGTCGCACGAGAGATCGCCGAAGACCGGCGGGCCGCCCACCACTTCCACGATCACACTCGTCGGCGTGTAGCTCACTTCATACGTGCCGCACGGAATCACCGCTTCGAAGCGCCCGGTGCGCGACGCCGCGGTGAGAACGGTAAACGTGTCGCCGATCGACGGCACGTAACCGTTCACCGCGGTGAGTTGCAGGATGCCGCCCACGTTCGCCGTGCCCGTCACCTGCAGCACGTCATAGTCCGTGCCCGCGGCGCCCGTTCCACCAATCTCGATCACCAGCGAAGCGGCGATGCTTGCCTGCGAGAAATTGCCTTCGACGTCGAGCGAGCCGACGGAGTTGCCGGGCTGGATCGCGCCTCCGGTGTTGGCCACGTTGGCGTCCACGAGGCCATCGCCCTTGAGCACGCCGCCCTGCAGGAAGAGCGAGCCGTTATCCACCTGCACCTCGCCGTTCGCGATCGTCGTGCCGGCCGTCTGCACATAGTCGCCGTTGCGGAACAGTTGCCGCGTCGCGTCGACGATCACATCGCCCGTGTTGGTGAACGCATCGGGCTGGATGCTCACAACGCCTGCGTCCATCACGTGCAGCAGGCCGTTGTTCACGAATCCGCCGACTTCATTGCGGGCATCGAAGGAGATGCCTGCGGAGACATCGCTGATGATCGTGCCGTTGTTGACGATGCCGATCGAGTTGAGGCCGATCTGCCCGCCGCCGCGAATGGTGTGATCCGCGCCGTTCACGAACTGCGTCAACCCGCCGAAGTTGTAGCGAATGAAATTGTTGACGTGGTTGCTCATCACGAGCTCGCCCGGTCCGTCGAGCGTGGCGACGGCGCTGTTGACACGAATCTCCGTGCCGTTGCCCACCGAGTTCAATTCGATCGTGCCGTTGTTCGTGATCGTGCCGCTGATGGCGCAGTCGTCATCGTTGACGAAGCGAAGCACGCCCTCATTGGTGACATCTTCCAGGTTCGGAACACTGGTGGAAGGACGGATGAACCCCATGCCTTCGCTGTCCAGCACGCCGCCGACGATGTGCGTGTTCTGAAGCCAAACCACCGAGTTGTCCAGCGCCTGAATCACGCCGTTCGTGTTGTCGATCGTGCCGCTGTTCACGAACACCGCCGTGCCGCCGTTCGACGCCTGGATCGTGCCGTTGTTCTCGTTCACTTCCTCTTCGCGCAGGTCGAACTGCAGCGCCGTCGGCTGGTTCGCGTCAATCAGGCCGTTGTTCGTCAGGAACAGCGAGTTGGCGCCCAACTGCCCTGCGCCCTCAAACGTGTGACCGGCCTCGTTCTGCAACCGCGAGAGGCCGCCAAAGTTGTTGCGGATTAAGTTGTTGATGTGATCGCTCATCGTCACGACGCCGGAGCCGGTAAACGTCGTCACCGCCGAAGAGAGCCGCAGGTCCGTGCCGTTGCCCGTGGATTGCATGCGGATCGTGTTGTTATTGACGATCGAATTCACGATGACGCAGTCGAGATCGTTGGCGAGTTCAATGACGCCTTCGTTGGTGACATCCATCAGCGCGGGAGGCGCCGTGGACGGCCGGATGACGCCTGTGCCCTCCGTGTCCAGCGTGCCGCCCACAATCGTGCTGGATTGCAGCGTCACAACGGAGCCGGTGAGCGCCTGAATGACGCCGCCCGTGTTGTCGAGCGTACCGCTGTTGACGATGAGCAGCGTGCCGCCGCCGGAAGCCTGCATCACGCCGTCGTTGAAGTTGTTTTCTTCTTCGCGCAGATCGCACTGCATCGCATTGGCACGATTGGCGTCGATCAGACCATGATTGGTCAGGAACAACGAGTTGGCCCCGAGCTGGCCGGCGCCTTCGATCGTGTGATCGGCGCTGTGCTCGAGACGCGTGATGACGCCGAAGTTGTTGCGGATGATGTTGTTCAAGCTGTCGCTCATCGAGATCATGCCCGAACCCGTGAACCGCGTCGGCGTGGTGTGCAGCCGCATGTCCGTGCCGTTCCCGGTGGACTCCAGGCTGATCACGCCGTCGTTCACGATCGTCCCGGCATAGCTGGCGTCAAGATCGTTGGCGTGCTGAATGTGCCCCGTGTTCCAGATGTCCTGGAACATCGGCACGCTCGTGGACGGCCGAATCACGCCCGTGCCTTCCGTGTGAAACTCGCCGCCGATGACCAGCGTGTTCTGGAAGACAACAAAGGAATCCGCCAGCGCCTGCACGACGCCGTCCGTGTTGTCGAGCGTGCCGCTGTTCGACATCAGCAGCGTGCCGCCGCCCGACGCCTGCATCACGCCGGTGTTGAAGTTGCTCTCTTCCTCGCGCAGATCGAACTGCATCGCGGTCGCCAGGTTCGCATCAATAAGCCCGCTGTTGGTGAGGAACAGCGAGTTGACGCCGATCTGCCCCGCGCCGGAAATCGTGTGCGACGGCCCGTTGGTGAGCCGCGTGATTCCACCGAAGTTGTTGCGGAAGATGTTGGCGGAGTGATTGCCGAGCACCCATTCGCCCGAGCCGCCCATCGTCAGGTTTGAATTGATGCGCAGCTCGGTGCCGTTGCCCGTCGAGTTCATCGTCACCACGCCGTTGTTGGTGATCGGGCCCGTCATGATCGTGAGATCGCGATCGTTGTTGAACGACAGCGTGTCGTTGCCGCCCACAACCAGCGAATCGATCACTGCATCCTGGTTGAGCACGACGTCAAACGTTCCGCCGGGGTTGATCACCACGGCAAACGTGTTCCCGCCGCCGTTGTTCGGCACGCCAGTGCGGCTCCACTTCGCTGATTCCGACCAGTTGCCATCGCCCGGGCCGATCCACGTCGCCGTGATCAACGCCGCGTTCACCGACGCCGTAGTGAAAATGGCGAACATCACGCCACAAGGAAGATGCCGCTTCATTCATCCTTCTCCAGAGTCGAACCGACGCATGCCCGCGCGTGATTTCGCTCACAGCCCGGCATCGCAATTCGCTAGGAGGATGTAGTGAGCCCCCCGCCGCACTCTGACAGAATCACAAACCGCGCCACCATAAATCCATACAGCGAGGGTGGCGCGCACTCACACCAACCAAAGCCCATGGCGTCCTCGCCATGGGACAAACCACCAAACGCCCCAACCACGCGCACACAAACCCAAAAAAGAAAAAGCCCCGGGAAGGGCCGGGGCCTTGGTGAAGCAAATTGATTGAGCGGGACGCGCCGCGACGAATCAGTCGCACGGGCCCCAGTTGCCGAGCATGAACGCCAGGTCCGCCGCGTCCACCACGCCATCCGGCGGCGGCGCGAAGGTTGCGTTCGACACCTGGTCCGCGCACGACGGCCCGGCGCCCCACGCGCCCAGCAGGTACGCCAGATCCGCGCCGTCCACCACGCCATCGGGCGGCGGCTGGAACGTCCCGCTCGACACCATGTCACCATTGCACGCGCCGGTGATGCCGATCAGTATCGCGCGATCAAGATCATCGATCACGCCGTCGTCGTTCAGATCCGCCTGCGGGTTGAACGCCGGATCATCTTCCGTCAGCCCAAGTTGCGAGCAGAAGAAGCCGAGGTCCTGCATGTCCGCGTCGCCGTCGCACGACACGTCGCCGAACACGGGCGGACCGCCGACCACTTCCACAACCACGCTCGTCGGCGTGTAACTCACTTTATACGTCCCGCACGGCACGACCGACGAGAATCGGCCGCTCACTGAACCCGCCGTGAGCACTGTGAACGTGTCGCCCATCTGCGGCACGTAACCATTCACCGCTTCAAGCCGAAGCTGACCGCCGAGCGCCGCAACGCCCGTCACCGTGATGAGGTCATACTCCACGCCGCCCGTGCCCGTGCCGCCAAGCTCCGCAACGAGCCGGCCGCCGTTCGCCTGCGTGTACTTCCCTTCCACGGCCAACTGGCCGACCGAAGCGCCGGGCTCCACCGCGCCGCCGCTGATGAGGACATCGCAATCCACAAGCCCGGTGCCGTTCAACACGCCGCCTGCGATTTCAAGCACGTTCGTGCCGGAGAGCTCGAGCTCGCCGTGCACGGTCGTCGCGCCGGCGCTCTGCAACAAGCCCGCCGTGCGCGTGAACTTGCGCGAAGCATCGACAAGAATCGTGCACGCGTTCGTGAACGTGCCCGTGCCGCCAGTGATGCCGCCCGTGCCGATCACATGCACCAGCCCTTCATTCACGAACGTGCCGACGTTCATCGCCAGCGCGACCGTTTCCGTGGCTTCGATCGTGCCGCGGTTGATGATCGTCATCGGCGCGCCGGTCCAGCCGATGTTCCCCGCGCCACGGATGGTGTTGTCTTCGTTGATGATCGAAGAGGTCTCATCTCAGCTTGCTCACCGTCACCGTGCCGTTGATGTTGGCCTGGATGCCGCCGCCGTTGTTCACGACCGCGTGAAAGAGGTTCACGCCGTTGGTGGGAACGGTGGCCGGGTTCCAGTTGCCCGACGTCTGCCACGACCCCGAGTCTGGGCCGATCCAATCCGCCAGCGTGAGCGCGCCCGCCTGCGCCCCAGCCGCGCATACAAAAAAGGTAGACAGACTCACCACCACCGGCGCTTGACGCCGGCACGCACGCGACGAACCCGACATGTTCCTCATCCTCCAGTGATAGGTGAGGGATGCCTCGATGCTTCAGCCGTCACCAAAAACAGATGCGGCGTCGTGGCAGAGTCCCTCAAAAGGGTCTTAGCCTGGAGGCCGCGCCCTTCTGACACAAACCAAATCTAAAATTTCAAATCGAGACTCGCGCTCCGCTGTTAAACTCGGCAGCTATGCACTCGCAGACGACGCACGCCACGCTCCTCGCGCGTCTCTCCGATGGACAGGATCCCGCCGCCTGGAGCGAGTTCTGCCTGCGCTATGGCGACCTCCTTCGCTCCTTCGCCCGGCAGCGCGGACTGCAACCCGCCGATTGCGATGACATCGTGCAGGATGTCCTCGCGGCCCTCGCCAAATCCATGCCCGGCTTCACGTATGACCCGGCCCGCGGCAAGTTCCGTTCCTATCTCAAGACCGTCACCATTCACGCCATTTTCGCGCGAATGCGTCAGAACACCGGCGAAGTCGCTCTAGAAGAAGTGAAGACTGCAGCCGAAGCTGCTGCTGCAGACCAGGACGTCGAGAGCCAGTGGGATTCACAATGGCGGCAATACCACCTCCGGCAGGCGCTGCGCATCATCCGCGCCGAGTTCAGCGAAGCCGACTTCGCTGCCTTCGAGCAGTACGCCATCAATGGCCGAACCGCGCAGCAAACGGCGGAGAGTCTCTCGCTCACGCTCGACCAGGTGTATCAGGCCAAGTCGCGCATTCTCCGGCGCTTGAGCCAGGTCATCGCCGCCCAGGTCGCCGAGGAAGGTTGATGGAGCCCCGCCATGACGCGTGCCTCCCGCGCTGATGCCGATTCCCCTTGGTATCTCGACGAAACTACCGTGCTCGACGAGCTGCGCCGCATCGCGCAAGCACGCCCCAAGCCGCCGGTGATTCACGGCTACGACGACCTCCACGAACTCCACCGCGGCGGGCAAGGCATCATCTATGCCGCCATTCAGCGATCCACCAACCGCCGCGTTGCCATCAAAGTCCTGCTCGACGGCAACCTCGCCTCCGATTCCGCACGACACCGCTTCCAGCGCGAAATCGATCTCGTCGCCTCGCTGCGACATCCAAACATCGTGCGCATCTACGACAGCGGCATCTCCGAACAACCCGACGCCCGCGTCTACTTCGTCATGGAGTTCATCGAGGGCATCCCGCTCCATGAATTCGCCAGACACGGCGTCTCGCCAACACGCCCGAGCCCCGCTCCCCCTCGCCCCGAGGAACAGCAGCCGCGTGACCTCCGCAACCCCCGTCTCCCCGAGGAAGAGGGCCGGCGTGAAAGCTCTTCGCCCCCTCTCCCGCGGGGAGAGGGCCGGGGTGAGGGCTCTCCGCTCCCTCTCCCTCGGGGAGAGGGCCGGGGTGAGGGCTCTCCACTCCCTCTCCCTCGGGGAGAGGGCCGGGGTGAGGGCTCTCCACTCCCTCTCCCGCGGGGAGAGGGCCGGGGTGAGGGTTCTCCGCTCCCTCTCCCTCGGGGAGAGGGCCGGGGTGAGGGCTCTTCGCTCCCTCTCCCTCGGGGAGAGGGCCGGGGTGAGGGTTCCGCTCCCCATCAACCCCCCAATCACCGCATCATCCTTCAGCTCTTCGCCAAAGTCTGTCGCGCCGTTCATCACGCGCACCAGCACGGCGTGATCCACCGCGATCTCAAACCGAGCAACATCCGCGTTGATGCCGAGGGCGAACCACACGTGCTCGACTTCGGCCTCGCCAAAGCCGCGCGGCGCGATGACCCGTTCGTTCAGGCGCCCTCCGCCGTCAGCATTGCCGGCCAGTTCGTCGGTTCGCTGCCATGGGCCAGCCCGGAACAAGCGCAAGGTGACCAGCTCGCCGTCGATGTGCGCAGCGATGTCTACTCGCTCGGCGTCATCCTCTTTCAATTGCTCACCGGGAAATTCCCCTACAACGTGGACGGCCGCCTGCGCGAGGTGCTCGATCGCATCACCGGGCAGGAACCAACACGCCCCAGCACGCTCAACCCGGCGATCGACGGCGAAGTCGAAACCATCACGCTCAAATGCCTCGCGAAGGATGTCGCCCGCCGATATCAAAGCGCCGCGGAGTTGGCGCAGGACATCGAGCACTATCTCGCCGGCGAGCCGATCCAGGCCCGGCGAGACAGTGCGTGGTACACGATGCGCAAGCGCCTGCGCCGATATCGCGCCGCCACCGCCGCCGCCGTGCTTCTCGCTGTGACGCTCATCGCCGGCATCGGCGCGACGCTCTGGCAGAACTCGATTGCGCGCGAAGAGCGCGACACGGCCCGCCAGCGCTTTGAGGATGTGCGATCGCTCGCGCGCACCGTGATCTTCGATGTGCACGACCAGATCGAAAACCTGCCCGGCTCGCGCCCCGCCCGTGCCGCCCTCGTCGCCACCGCGCTCGAATATCTCGAAAAACTCGCGCGAGACGCCGGCGACGATTCCGGCGTGCGGGCGGAACTTGCCGCGGGCTATCGACGCGTCGGCGATCTGCAAGGCGCGCCCAACGCCCCCAACCTCGGCGACACCGCCGGCGCGCTCGCCAGTTATGAACGCGCGATCGAACACGCCGAGGCGCTGGCCCGCCAGCCCGACCGCGCCGCCGAAGCGACGTCGCTGCTCATCGAGATCCACAGCGCGATCAGCGCCGTGCAGGCAGCGCGCGGCCAGATCGCCGATGCCGTCGAACACGCTCGCTCGTCGCTTTCACTCGCCGAGAGCAACCGCGCTGCCGCCAGCGCGGGCGATCGCAACACATCGCTCGCCGCCGTCGTCGCGCACATCAAGCTTGGCGACGTGCTCGGCCATCCAAGCTTCGCCAACGCCGGCCGCACCGCCGACGCCGTTGCGGAGTACGCCGCCGCCGAAGCGCTCCTCGCGCCGCTCGCCGCCGCGCATCCCGACGATCGCCAGCTCACGCGCTATGTCGCCCTGCTGCACGAACGCCACGGCCAGATGCTCGAAGTGCACGGCCGCCCCGCCGACGCCTTCAGCCGCTACGAGCAATCGCTCGCCATCCGCGCGGCACTCGTGAACACCGCGCCGGACGACGCCAACGCGCTGCGCGATCTTGCCATCGCTCACGAAAAGCTCGGCAACGCGCACCGCGCGCTCGGTCGCCGGGAAGCCGCTGGAGCGTGCTACGCCGACGCCGCACGCATCTTCGACCGCCTCGCGCAGGTGGACCCGCTCAACATCACCGCGCAGCGCAACAGCGCCATCAATCACGAACGCATTGGCGATCTCAAACTCGACGCTGGCGACATCACCGGCGCTGTCCAGAGCCTCCGCACATCAGCCAGCATGTTCGCTGACATCGCCGGCCGCGACCCCGGCAACGAGCAGTCGCAGCTCATGTCCGCCATTGCGCACATCAAACTTGGCGACGTGCTCGGCAACTCCGATTTCCGCAACGCCGGTCTGCCCGACGAATCGCTCACGCACTACCAGGCCGCCCTCGACATCCTCGGCACGTTGTACAACGCCGACGCCGCCAACGTGTCCCGCAAGCGATATTTCGCGCTTGTCCACGAACGCCTCGGCACGATGCGCCTCCTCGCCGGTGACGCTTCGACAGCTCGCGAATCACTCCAGCTCTCGCTGCAGCTCCGCCGCGAACTTGCAGAACACGACGCCCGCGCCGTCGACATCCAGCGCGACCTGGGCGTGGCCCACGAAAAACTCGGCAAGCTCTGCGAACTCGAACACGACGACGCCGCAGCGCTCACGGAATTCCGCGCCGCCCGCGCCGTCTACGCCAGCCTCGCGGACGCCTATCCCGACACCCCGCAATTCACGCGCGACCTCGAAAACGTCGACAGCCACCTCGCGCACATCGCGAACAAGTCATCGCCGTGAATTGAAGCCGCTCACGCCACCAGCCGGAAGCGCGGTTGCTCCCCACCTTCGTCGCGTGATTCGTCTTTCGGCATGGCGAGCGGCGCGCCGCTGTCGCTCTCGCTGGCGGCGTGAAGCTGCAGCGCCGGCGCGTCGGCGGATTCTTCAGCTCGCTCGGGCGCCGGCGCCGGTTCCTTTGGCTCGGTGATCAGACCGGCAAAGATGCCGGACTTCCCTTTCGCTGGCTGCGCGGGTTGTTCTTCATGCGCCGTCATCGGCGCGGGCGACGGCGACACGGGCTCTTCCTTCGGTCCCTTGCGCACCGCGCGCTGGTCGAACGGATCCCACGCCTCGTCGCTCCCCCAGTTCTTGCCCATGAGCCGCTCGGCGTACGCGCGCCCCGCCGCCGTAAGTTCCTTCGCCGGCCGATAGCCGAGCCCCTTCGTCGCGATGCCGGGCGTCAGCCAACCGTTGGCGGTCATCGTGTCCACGGTGCGCTTCTTCACACGCGCAAACGGCCGCGAGCGGTTCGGCTGAAAAAGGCACCAGCCGTGCAGATCGACGTAGCGCAGCATCCACCCCTCCGCCAACGACAACATGACGGTCTTCTGCGTGTTCGTCGCGCCGGTGAGTCGGCTCATGATCACGAATCTCCGGGAGAAAAGCTCAAGAGCGGAGACGCCGCAAGACGCCCAGCCGCTGATGAACCTTGTCGGCTGGATCAGCGCGTCCGTTAACCGCGAAGAGGGGAAACGGGCAAAATGTTGGCGCGTGAAACGCTCAAAATAAACCCTCACCCCGGCCCTCTCCCTCGGGGAGAGGGAGCGAAGCGCGCATGCGCCTGCTGAACTACCGAGCGCTTCCGCATTTCGGCGTTTCCGCGTTTCGGCTTTTCGGCTTTTCGGCGTTTCGGCGTTTCGGCGTTTCGGCGTTTCGGCGTTTCGTGTTCTACTTGCTCTCGGTGAACAGTCGGAACAGCTCCTCCGCCGTTGCCGCGCGATAGACCGTTTCGCGGAAGACGGGGTTCGCCATCATCCTGCTGATCTTGCCCAGCGCCTGGATGTGTTCGCTCGTTTTCTCCGGCGGCGAGGCGAGCAGAATCACCAGCCGCACCGGCTTGCGGTCGATGGCGTCGAACTCGATCGGCAGCGCCGGCCGCCCGATCGCCATCACAAGCTGCTTCGACGAATTCGCCTTGCCGTGCGGGATCGCCAAGCCCTCGCCGATGCCCGTCGAGCGCTGCTGCTCGCGCTCCCACACCACGCGCTTCAGCGTCACCGGATCGCTGATGAGACCCGCTTCGCTCAAGAGATCGACAAGCTCGTCGATCGCCTCGCGCGGCGACGTCGCCTTCAGCGGAACCTTGACAGCTTTCGGAGACAGAATGTCCGTGACGTTCATCGGCGAGTGCGTGCAGAATCGGCAGGACCGTGAGCACAGGGTACGGGCGCACACGAAGGCGCCAACACCCATCGCCCAAGACCCGAGCCCTGGGTTGAATCGGGCATCCTATCACGCCCACCCCAACTCGTGGCGTCACGCGCCGTCCGGCCGCCCCAACCCTCCGGCCCAGCACACCGCCCCGCCAACGGCGGCAAGCTCCCGACCAGGCCGCAGACGCGCCGCTGCACATCCACGCGCCAAATGGCCGTCAACCCGCTCGCCCCGCCTCGCCATGCGAAACCTGCAGCAGCGCCGCATACCCGCCATCGTGATACGCCGTCGCCGCCCCGCCGGGCTCACCGATCGGCAAAGTCTGCACTTCCTTCACCACCGTCATCGCATGCCGCTGCGTCGATGCACGAACCTGTGCCGCGTTTTCTTCCTCTTCAATGCTGCACGTGGCATACAGAATCGCCCCATCGTTCGCCAGCAGCGACGCCGCCCGGTTCACGATCGTCGCCTGCATGCGCACGAGTTCCCGCAGATGCGGTTCATCAAACCGATACTTCGCTTCGCTCCGCCGCGCCAGCACGCCCGTGTTCGAGCACGGCACGTCGCATAGCACCAGGTCCGCCTGCTTCGCAAACGCATCCAGCTCGCCGGGCTGCTTCACCTGCACGCGCTCATTTCCCGCAAACACTTGCGCGAGCACCTTGATGCGCTCCTGCGAAACATCGCTCGCCACGATCATCGCGTTCGGGAACATCGCCGCAAGCTGACGCGTCTTCGTGCCGCGACCCGCGCAGAGGTCAATCACCAGCTTCGCGTCCAGCCCGCGCGCCAGCTCCACCGCCTTCGCCGACGTTGGATCCTGCACCCTGCACGCCGGATCGCTCGCCAGCAGCGCCGTCAATTCCGCATGACCGCCGTCAAACACATAAAACCCCGGCTGCGCGTGCGGCGTGAGTTGTGATGCAGCTGCCGCCGCCTCCGCCGGAACACCCGTCACGATCGTCGGCGGCATCACAATGCTGTGCATCGCCAGCTCGCGTGTCCGCGCTTCGCCGAACCGCTCGCGCCATCGCGCAAGCAGCGCCAGCGCATGACTCGTCTGCTGCGCCCACCGCTCCAGCGCATCCTCCGCGAACACGTCGGCGTCAAACACGATCACGCGCCCGTCTTCAAGCGGAAGCGCACGCCGCGCCGGCCCATCCGCCGCCTCGCCCGCCGGCACCACCGTCGCTCGTTCCATCATCTCCGCCACGCGCCGCAGCACCGCGTTCACCAACCCGCCCGCCTTCGGCCGAACGCGGCGCTTCGTCCAGTTCACCGATTCGTCGATCGCTGCGTACGCCGGCACGCGGTCCATCAGCACGATCTGCGCCGCCCCCGCCAGCAAAGCCGCCTGCGCGCCCGGCTCAATCCGATCCCACGGCCGCTGCACATGCACCTGCAACACCGCCGCGAGCGAAAGCCACCGCCGGCTCACCGCCTGGTCGATCGCCCACGCCAATGCCGCATCCCTCGCAGGGAGCCCCTCGGTTGAAAGCGGCGCGATTTCGAGATCGGGAAACGCGCGCACGCGCCGCACCAGGCGGTTCATCACCAGTTCACGCGCGGAGATCACTTTGCTCATGGCTGTTGCAACAACCTTTCGCCGGTCGTCGCGTAAAGCTGCGCTTCCTCGCCGCGGCCCAGCGCCGCGCAAATCTCCGCCATCTGCATGTACCACGGACCGGGCGGGCCCGGCGGATCAGGATGCATCGCCATCGCCTTCCGCATCGCATCGTACGCTTCGCGGAATTCCCCCTGCCGCGCCAGCGTCAGCGCAAGCGTGTAATGCGCCCCCACGCTGCTCGGATCAATCTCGATCGTCTTTCGGATCAAATCAATGCCGCGCTTCGGGTCGCCCACTTGCACCTCAAGCAGCGACAGCCTCCGCATCGTCTGCAGGCTCTTCGGATATTGCTCCAATGCCGCCCGGCTGACGCGCAGCGCTTCTTCGCCCATCTGACGGCTGACCAGTTCAACCACAATCCGGTCAAGCATCTGCACTTCCGCGGGCTCGGGCCGGTTCGCAGCGAACACAAGATCGCTCCCCGCCGGCTGCTTCGTCGTTTCGATCGTCTCGGCCACGCCGCCGTCCGTGTTTCCCGCGAGCAACATGCCGAAGGCGTGCAGTCGCCGGGCTGCGAGATCATCGGGCTGTTTCGCGTGGGCCTTTGCCGTCAGCTCCAGCGCCGCCGCGCCTTGATTTTCATGCGCCAGCCACGCCGCGCCGTCCGCCAGCAGGTTGATCGCGCCAGGCTGCTCGCTCGCCACGCGCGTGAGCAGCGTTCGCGCTTCATCGCGCTTTCCCGCCGCGAAGAAAATGCGAAACAGCGATGTGGCGTTTCCTTCCGAGAGGCCTTCGCGCTCGATGATCTGTTCCATGCACTGCTGCGCATCATCAAACTCGCCGAGCGTGCTGTGCAGCCACGCCATGCGGAAATCAATTTCGCTTTGCGTGGTGGAGAGGAGCCCGATGCCGCCGCGCTCGATCGACGACGCCAGTTGCAGATACCGCAGCGCCCGCCGCGCGTCCTCCGCCATCGCCGGGGAAAGCTCGCGACGATCCTCCGCAAACACCATCGTCGCGGGAATCGTCACGCGCTCATCAAACCGGTTCCCTGCCGCGCGGAACACGTTCACCACGCCGCTGTGCGCCGTGAGCGCCAGCGCCATCACCGTAATCCCTGCGAACACCCAGCCGCTGCGCTTCCACGCTCCGCGATATTTCAGCCGGTAGCGGTGCAGGTTCACATGCTCATCGCGCACCATGCGCCACAGCTTCCACGTCATGAACGACACGACGCCCGCCACGCCCGCCGCCATCAGGAACGGGATCACGCCGTACACGCCGCGCACCGCGTAGAACGTCAGCACGAACACCGCCGCGATGGCGATCTCTTCGCGCCACGTCATGTCGTAATGCTTCTTCGGCTTCTCGTTCTTCGCAGCGCCCTTCAGCACCGCCGGCTTGCCGAACCCGAAATACAGCGCATCGTTCGGGCACACGCTCACGCAATCGAAACATTTCATGCACCCGGGGTCCACCACCATGCCGAACTCGCGCACTTCATCATGCACGCGCACATTGCTCGTGCACACCGCCGTGCAATGCCCGCACTGCTCGCATGCATCCGTCACGCGAATGCGCCCGGGCGAAAGCTTGTCGAGCGGCGCGAAGAACCCGCCGTACGGACAGCCATACGTGCAGAACCCTTTCGAGCCAAGGAAGTACACCGTCGCGAAGCCGCAGATGAGCAGGAACGGCACGGCGACAAAGAACCCGGGAAACGTCCGCCAGAAATCTTCCGTCGCCAAGTGCCACTCCGGCTGCCACGCCGCCACCGCCGGCATCGGAAGCGGCACGCCGAACGCCCCGAACGTCGCGCTCATCCCCGACACCATCCAGTGATCCGCGCCCAGCGATTCCATCATCCACCCGTGCAGCGGCACCAGCCCCCACCGATACGCCGCCGGCCAGATGAACATGTACAGCGCGAGCAGGAACGGCACATAAATGAGCAACCGCGAGCGAAACGGCTTCGGACGAATCCCCGCACGCTTCATCATCCACCCGCACAAATCCTGCAGCAGCAGCACGTGACAGCCCCAGCCGCAGAACCACCGGCCGAAGATGAACGTCGAAAGCAGCGCGAGCGAAAAGAAGATGAGGCCGGCGTTGACCACGCCGTTCTTCACGAACTCCATGCTCTCGGAGGGTTCGATCGGCGAAATGGTCTTCCCGCCGAACAAGCCGTAGTGGCGACCGATCGCCCAGATCGCAATATGCGCGATGAGCACGATCTGCACCGCCGCGAGCACGATCGCCCGCTTCTTTGCGTTGCCCGATGGACGAATGCCGCCCTGACCGCCGTGCGCCGCGCCGCCAGCGGCTTCGCCCACGCCGACCACAGGCAAGCTGACCGCCAACGGCGCGGCAGTTTCGCCGGTGCACCGCGGCCGCGGAATCGTCGTGGAGTCCTCGCGTCGTCCCATGCGCTTCAAGATCAGAGGCCGCCAGCGCAGCCGCCTGAAAGGCCCGCCGGAGCCGACATTGTAGCGCAATTGTTGCAACGCCGATTTTGCCCAATTTGGACCAGGAACCCCTACCGCCCGTGGCCTCGCACTTACTAGAATCGCGCGTGGTGCAATTCAAAGGGGGAGCCCATCATGGACAATGATGATCACTCCGGAGGGGACGGGGCCGCAACAGTTCGCGCCAGTTCACCATCAGGCTCGCGGCCGGGCGCAGGACCGCTTTCCCAGCCGCACGCGGAGATTGACCTCTTCAGTGATGCGGCGGAAATGCGCCGCACCATCATCGAAACCTCGCCCGACTTCATCATGATGCTCACGCCCGATTGCGTGATCCGCTACATCAATCGGGTGCTCAAAGAGCTGGAAGGCCAGGTGGTGATCGGCACGTCGATCCTCCAGTACATCCCGCCGCGGGACCAGGCCCACACCCGCGCGGTGTTCACGCGCGTGCTGACGACGGGCGAGAAGGAAACGTATGAAACCATTTACGAAAGCCCGGAGCGCGGCCGACTGACGTTTGAATGCCGCATCGTGCCGATCTATCGCAACGGCGTCATCGTGGGCATGACGATCAACGCCCGCGACGTCACGGCGCAGAAGAAGACGGAACAGGCGCTGCGCGATGCGCTGCAGAGCCACCGCGCGCTGATTGAGAATTCGCCCGTCGGCATCTTCAGCGTGGCCGCCAACGGCGCCATCATCTCCGCCAACCCCGCGTTCCACCGCCTGCTGCAGCACGAGATTCCCACGCTGCACGGCAAGCACATCTTCGACCTCATGCACGCCGACGATCGCACCGCGTCGCTGCAGCGGTTCAGTGACCTCGTCGAAGGCGTGCTGGACACGTGCTCCGCGGAGCTGCGCTTTGAGCGAAGCGACGGCGAGTTCGTGTGGACGCGGCTGTCCGCTTCGACCATTCAGGATGACGACGGCAAGATGATCCGCCTCGTGTGCGTGGTGGAGGACGTAACCGAACGCCGCCGCGCTGAACACAGCCAGAAGTTGCTGATGCGCGAGCTCGATCACCGCGTGAAGAACAATCTCGCCGCCATCGTCACGCTCACCAAGCAGAGCATCGCGTCGGCCCGCTCGTTCGATGAATTCGAAATGACGTTCATGGGGCGCGTGGCCGCGATGGCGCGTTCGCACGAAGCGCTCGCCAGCTCGAATTGGACGGATCTTGACCTCATGCGGGCGCTCACCGCGACGCTCGCGCCGAATGTGCAGGTTTCCCCGCCCCGCATCACGCTCGGCGGCCCGCCGGTCAAGCTGAATTCCCGCATCGTGATGCCGCTGTGCCTCACCGCGCACGAGCTGGCCACCAACGCCATGCGTCACGGAGCGCTCTCGGGAGGTGAAGGGCACGTGTCGCTCACGTGGACGCACGAGGGCGATCGCCTCTCGCTCACCTGGCGCGAAACCGGCGGACCGCCCGTCGCGCCGCCCGACCAGCCCGGCCTCGGCTCGCAGCTCATCGAAGGCTTCGTGCGCTTCGAACTCCGCGGCACCCTCGACGTCCGCTACGACCGCGCCGGCCTGCAATGCGACATCACCGTCCCAACCAATGACGAGGCAGTCACGTCATAGCTCGCACAGCGCAGCGCCACACCACGCCACGCCGCACCGCACCGCGCCACACCACGCCACGGCGCACCGCACCGCACCACGTCATTCCTGCGCAAGCAGGAATCCAGCGGAACGTGCAACAGCGCCAACCCCACTCCGAAGGCTTTGCCCCCTGTGCCCTCTTGACGTTTCCGCCCGCCGCTACGCAATCAACCACCGGTTCTGCTTGCGAATGCCGGTGAGATGCGCCTTGATGCGAGCCGCGGCGTGCTCAAACCGCGGGAAGCAATCTTTCAGCAGCTGCTCGTCCGTGTGATCAAGCCCCGCTTCGATGCACATCGAGCGGATCGCGCCGTGCACCGCCACCTGGTACGCCGTCGCTTCGTCCGCGCGGCCCGCGGCGGTCAACTGACTGATGCGAAACGCCTCCGCCTGCAAGCCGATGCGCTCGATCCTCGCCGCGAACTCCGCCGGCTTGAGATACTTGAGCTGATGACGCACGCGCCGCCGAATCGCGCTCGCGGCGCTCCGCCCGAACACGTCGGCGCTCACGCTCAAATACAAAAACCCCGTCGCCGCCTCGACGACGTCATCCTTCATGTCGCCGGGCAGAATGTTCCGCACAACGTTGCAGAACTGATGCATCGATTTCGCAGCCGCCACGAGCTTCACACGGCTGAAGATGGTGAGCAGCATGTGAATTCACCTGTTCGCCTCCCGATCCCCTGTTTCAGCGTTCCTTTTCGGCCCGGTCATGCGGCACGAGATTCGACAGCAAGCTCGCAAGGCTTGGATCGAGCTTGCGAAGCGCTTCGAGCTGCGCGCGGGCGCCGTCAAAATCACGCTGCATCGCGCACACCAGCCCAAGCTTGTAACGCGCCGCCGCGTTCCCCGGCGATTCCTCCAGCACGCGCGTCAGCACATTCGCCGCCTCCGCATGCTGCCCGCGCGCAATCAGCCGCTCGGCGGACTTGATCGCCGCCGCCGCATCGCCAGCTCGCACCGGCTCTGCATCCTCGCGCTCGCGCGTGCCTCCCTCAAACATGTCCCAGTCGCGCCCTTCGCCAACCGAAATCTCGACCCCACCGCCGCCGTCATCGCCAATCCGATCGCGCGGCTCGGCCAAGCCCGCCGCGCCGCCGCCGCGCAGCACATCCTGCAGCGCCTGCGCGAGGCGATCGCTCATCGTCCCGCCACGCGCGTTCATGCCACCGCCGTCATCCGCAGAAGCCACCGGCGTCGTGAGCGCCTGCAACACCTTCGGCGCAAACAGCGGCCCACAAATCTTCCACGCGCCCACGCCCAGCCCCGCCATCACGAGCCACACCAGTAGCCAGCGCGGCAACGCGCGCGATGGCCGCCCACCGCCCGCGCCCGCTTCCGGCGGCGACATTGCCGCGGTCGCCATCGGCGCATCCGCCTCGCTCACAGGCGTAAATCCGGCCTGGGGATCGAACCGCATGCGTCTAACCTACGATTCAGACCTATTTCATGAGCCCGCCAGCCCCACCAGCGCATGCTGACCTTGGCGATCGTGACGATTACGTGGATAATTTGGCCCGGCGAATCATTCGCCCCCTCCCCGCTGCCGATCACGCGATGTGGGCGCTGATCATGAAGCTTCCAAACACAACACACAAAATCCGCTCCCCCCGCCGCTTCGCCGCCACGGCTGCCGCGGTGCTGCTCCTCTGTCTCGCCCTTGCCCCGGCCCCCGCCGCCGCGCACGAGACCGATCAATTCAGCGTGCCGATGGGCAAGCAGTTCGCTGATTTGAGCGATCACATCACCGACCTTGCTTACGACGCGCTCGTCAAAGGCGTGGAAAAGACCAACCGTAAGATCCGCCAGGCGCTTGCTCGCCACGCCTCCGACGCTGAACTCGCCGAGCTCTACGGCCCGGACGTCATCGCCAACGAGGTCTACACATCGTTCCCCAACGCCGTCGTGCTCATCGAAGACCTCGAAGGCTACGTCGAACGCTCATCCACAAAGAAGAAGTTTCCCGGCCGCGTCGTCGGCTACCAGGAATTCAGCTACATCTACGACCACAATTTCTTCCCGCTCGACCCGCGCCAAGTCTTCAAAATCTGGCGCGCGTCCACCATCTACGTGAACGGCGTCTACCTCGGCACCGACAAAATCGGCCACTTCACGGACATGGGGATGAACTACTACAAGAAGTATCGCGCCGGCATCCGCGAAGGTCGTTCCGAACAACAGGCGATGGTCGACACCATCTACTTCGGCGGGCACGATGGATTCCTCGGCGAGCGCGGCGTGCTCGGCTTCCTCTCCTCCGGCGTCTACTCCAACGCCGATCTCGCCTCCAACTACGCCGGCATGAAGTTCTACATCAACCTCACGCAGCCCACGCTCGTCGCCGGCAAGATCCACGACCCGCTCCTCGTGCGTGACGGCGACTACTGGGCCCTCGCGCCGCACGTCGCGCGCGATTCCGATTTCTTCATGACGTTCATCACGCCGCATTTCGACGAAGTGCTCAACCCCAGCCTGCACTCCAAAGGCATCCGCGAGCCCGTGCGCCAGGCCATCGAAAAACGCGCCGACTCCGTCCTCGCCTGGTACAGCGACGCCAACGGCATGCAGCGCACGCCCGAATACTTCGCCCAGCAGATGCAGGACCTCAAAACCTACTACGGCGAGGACTACGGCTGGTGGGCGGGCGACGACAATGAAATCATCACCGTTCAGAACACCTGCTTCCTGCCCATCGAGAGCCAGCTCATTCACCCGTCAAGCGGATCTGCCGTGCAAGCGCTGCAATATGCATGCGATGGCGACGCCGCCGCGCTCCGCATCGCGCTGCGCGACAGCGCCGCCGTCAACGCCCGCTTCACGCCGCGCAGCCCATACTCCAGCGACGCCGGCAACACGCCGCTCCACTTCGCCGCCCGCACCGGCGAGCTCGATGTCATCACAACATTGCTCGAAGCCGGCGCCGACGTTGCCGCAGTCAACGTGCGCAGCGTCACGCCGCTCCATATGGCTGTGCAGAACCCCGAAGCCGCGCGGGCGCTTATCGAAGCCGGCGCGAACGTGAACGCCGTCGATCTTGCCGGCCGCTCGCCGCTCCACTGGGCCGCCAACATCGCCAGCGCCGAAACCGTCGCCCTCTTCATCGATCACAACGCCGACATCAACCTTCGAGACAAGAACGGCCAGGCGCCGCTCCACCTCGCCGCCACCAATGGCGACGTGAACACCATCACCGCGCTCATCGAAGCCGGCGCCGATGTGAACGCCCGCGCTCGTTATGACACCACGCCGCTCCACCTCGCCGCGCTGCACAATCACGCCGAAGCCGCCAGCACGCTCATCGAAGCCGGCGCCGATGTGAACGCAGCAGACGAATACGGCTGCACGCCGCTCCACGACGCCGCTCGCCTCGCCAACATCGCTGTCGTCAAAGCGCTCATCGAAGCCGGCGCGAATGTGAACGCCGCCGACATCACCAACACCACGCCGCTCCACCTTGCGGCTCGCTTCAACCGCCCCACCGTCGCCCGCATGCTCCTCGACGCCGGCGCGGACCCCGGCGCCGGCAACAACGTCGGCATGAGCCCCATCGAAGAAGCACGCAAGAAACGCAGCGCCGACGTCAGCGCCATCTTCGCGGAAAGGGCCACGCAATGAACGCCACCCAACTCCGCGCACAAACGCACACCTCCAACCCTTCCGCGTTTCAGCGTTGCGGCGTTTCGGCGTTTTGGCGTTTTGACGTTCCCCTGTTTCCGCGTTTCTGCGTTTCGGCTTTTCGGCTTTTCCTTGTGCTTACCCTCGCCGTCCAACTGACCGGCTGCGCAGGCGGCGACCCGATCAATCGCTGGCAATCGCAGCTCGCCGACTACATCAAGCACGAACACAATGGCGACATCAACGGCATGCGCCATTACGCCGAGCCCGCGCACCAGCGAACCTTCAGTATGCTCGGCGCAAGCGAAGGCGGCGTTGGTCTCGTCGCCCCGCAACGCGCCGACACCATCGGCGTGATGCTCGGCCAGCGCGTCATCAACGACACGCGCTGGCACATCTTCCTCGTCGGCGTCATTCGCTACAAAGGTTCGTTCGCATGGATGCCGCTCGACGACTCCACCGTCGAAGACATCCGCCTCGCCGCCTGCAACGTCGATTCGGACGGCCACTACACCTGGCGCGTCACCGAACCCGACGAGGCGCAGCTCAAACGCTACATCTCGCCGCAACTCGCGCAGTGGTCGCAGCGCTACGCCACCGAACAGGACGCCCCCGGCCCCGCACGCACCACATTCCCCTGGGAAGGCGACGACTTCCACATCGAAGTCGACGAACAGGCCCAAACCATCACCGCCCACGAATCCACCAGCGGCGCCACCTGGACGCTCAACCTCGTCGAAAGCGATCAGAAGAAAACGAACACGCAAGCGCGCTGATTGGCGCTATTGAGCGGGCGACGCCTGCCGCCGCGCCGCCGCACCGGCCAAATCGCAGCATGGCGATGATCGACGAGCCGGAACTGCCGCCGTGAAGCCACCTGCCGCATGTGCGATACGAGATGAAGTATGCGAGCGCAATCACCTGAGCGTAACACGTGAGCGCCACCGTGTGAAACACGCGCATCGAAGTTCACCGCTTCCGTACGGGCGCGGCTCTGGAGACGAACAGCAGGTCCGAAACTCCATCACGGTCGAAGTTCATTCGCCGGGCATAGAGCCGAACAGCGTGAGCAGCATGAGCAAGGTCCCGATACGGGACGGAGTCCCAGGCGTGATCAAGCTGCGCGAGCAGGCAACACATCGCTTGATGTACGCGCGCTCGATTCCTGAGCTCATCATCACTTACACACGTGAGCACCCACTCCAGCGTATGCGCTTGAAAGGAAATCAATATGGCCACTGAATCACCTTGGTACTCATTGGCCAAGTCAAACGCCCCGTCGTTGTCCATCCGACTCAGCGTGCTTGTGAGTTCTCGGTCTAAGGTACGGCGACCATCGAGCGCTACCTTCGCCTCCACATCGCGATCATGCGCTCCGGCAACGGTGAAGGCGAGCGCCCATCGCCAATGACAACCCCCACAATACTTTGACCGAGACTTGGTTTGCAAGAGTGACGCAATGAGCGCGGAGTAGTCAATTGATTCGCCACGATCATTGCGCCACGATTGCGAGGGACCCCACTGCAACAAGACCGGACATACATAACTGAGATCGGTGTCATCTTTCACAGCACGCGCCAATGCGTCGATGAGTGCGGCAAACGGCACCGCGTCACCGTGGGGAGGCACAAAACACGTGTCGGACGGACGCGCGCCGCCCGCCAAGAGATAGAACACAAATTCTCCAAGGTGCGCCTCGCAGCACGCTTCTTCTGCGGCGCTCGGAGCACGTCGGAACTGCCATCCCAGATTTGTGCGAGTGAGCATCGGCCCACCGGCGATCAAAGGCTTCCAGGACGCCTCGCGCAACACCCAGTCCAACGCAAGGACGCCTTCGGGCGTTTCATCATGCAGCACGTAATCTTCCCCTCTTGCCAGCAAACCGTGGACGATATCATTTACAGGGGAACCCGTGTCTAATGGCATCGCCCTGAAGCGATGTAATATCGCCTCGCAGCGGGCCAAATTGCGCAGGGCGAGACACCTGATGTGCACTGGACTCTGGAAGGCTGCCGTGGCCCGTTCACGTGTTGTGTCAAGGCATGCAATCGCCACAAGCGCAGCGAAGATGATCATCGCGCCCAGCGAACAACGGGTCACTGAACCGTCTTCCGCGACTTCATCGCTCGCACAACGAGCCATGGCGCCACGATCAATGTCAATGGCACGGCAACCCACCAGCAGAAAGCTTCAACCCCCTGCACGACCCACCACCTTGGAGTGACAGTGAATGCCAATGGGCGTGACGATATGAGCAATGCACGGCCACTCCAGAATTGCAATGCCATGGCGCGGTCCACACGACCATGAAATGGGCTTCCCGGCGTCGGATCGATCAACACCACCTCATCATCCGATGGCGCGCCTGCAAATACGACGAAGTGCTGCCGGCTTGCGTCGGTTTCATCATCCGGGATTTGCATATGGAGAATCGCAAGCCGCTTCGTCGCGACGAGCTCCGGCACTGAAAGCGACACACCCTCGGCGAACAGTCCATCCTGTCTGGCGAGAGTTCGCAGCGACTCAAGACTGCACGTCCCATCCCCACTGGCGAGACTCTGCAATTCGTAGCTGCGCACCGGGCGATCAAGCAGACGGAGCACGATCGCATAGCAGGCCGGCCCGCAAGCAGCGACGTGATGGCCCTCCTCCGGGCTTCCCGCAAGCGCCTTCCCGCTTATGGCGAGAAGTGTAACCCATACAAAACTGCGGCTGCGAGACCTCATCGAATATGTCGTAAGGCGAGACCACATCCGATCGCGAGAGCACTCAGCGTGAGAATGATCCAAGATGTCCTGCGCAAGGGCGTCGATTCGATGAGAACAGATTGAATCCAGCTCGAATCCGGATGGGGAACTGGCAGAAGGGCCGAGATGTCGGCGGATGCCAGCACGGCGTCTGCGGCTGCAGCGTAGTCCGAATTGGAGGCGACCCACTGATCTCCTGTGTCCAAATCGGCCACCAACGTGCCCGCAGGAAGACTCGTCGAGTAGTCGAAATAGGAGTCGAGCAGCCCCGTGTTCATGCTCACGAGTGGACTTCCATCCTCATTCCCGGTCACTTGCATTTCGTATTCTGTTGCCACTGATGTGTCAGGATTCAGCCCGAAGCCAAACGTCTTGCGCGAGCCTCGCACTGGCACCCAGACGCCTCCCTCGAGTTCCACCGCCTGCTCGATTCGATGCTCGAGCAGAAGGCCGGCGGTCCCATCAGGTTTGTTGACAAACACCTGCTGCACGACTGGAAGATATCCACGTTCCGGATCGATCCAGATCGATTCCTTTGGGTGGCCCTCGGACAATTCGCCCACATCCACGACAAAGCACGCATGACCATCGACCTGTTCAGGATTGGAACGGACGGTGGCATCGCTGGCGTCAAGCACGCTCAGCAAGTCTCGAGCATGGATCCCTTCGCCGCGTGCCTGCGAGCACGGGTAATAGCGCATGAGGTCGAAGAAGCCGCTGCCTTCCGTATCGATGAGCGGGATCTCGCCACTTGCGCGCACATAGGCCAGGCGGTTCACTTGCTGATATCCACAGCCCTGCTCGCCGTCATATGAGGCCGCCACGAACCACGACGGCGCCCCATCACTACCATCGGCCGGCGCGAAGCCGCTGTACTGTCGCTCCATGCGAATCATGTTGCTGTTCTTGATGGCCACCAGGCGGTGATCCATGGCGATCGCGTTGGAGCCTCCCGCGTGAATAGCCTCGAACGTGAACTCCACGGAGAAATCAGTCATCGAACTACGAAGTTCGGCGACGGATTCTCGCAGATCATGCAGCGCCTCTTCGCCTGAATCGACCGAAGCGGTCGCGCAGAGGCACGTCGCGCATCCAGCGAGCGCCAAGCACATCGCAGCGTTTCGACTGATCATCATGGAACTCCTCACGTTTCGCCACATCGCCGGTAGCCGAGAACTTTGGAGCCTCGGTCCGGGCAGGGCTAGTCGGGGTCAAGACATGACCGCCATCCGCTGACGTCGATGCTGTTGCAAAGGTTCGTCGAGATGATGGCGCCTGAGCAAAAACATAAATCGGTGCATTCCCTGGCATTGTAGGTGGAACCCAGTCTCCCGCAATTCAATGTGCCGGTGTGCCCAAATGACTGGATACCCAAGCCTCCGCTTTGACGCGAAATGAGCACGGTCGTGCAGCCATCGCGGCATGTTACGCACCACGGCCAGAAATCACATGGATCGTACAATTGGTCCGTACAGGCATCTGCCGACACGGTGAGCTTGAATGCGCATAACTTAGGATCGCTGCCTCGCGTCGCGCGCAGGTCTGCGGTTGAAAGGCGATGCGCCATTCCATGCCGGACCGCCATTGCGACAGATGCGCCGGCCAGCACCGCAGCAAGCAGAGTTGCGTGGATTGACGCGCGCAGCCAGCATGGGAGAGAAGCGATGCGTGACATAAATCGCTCGATCCTTGCTTGCGTGGAAAACGCTCTGGCCTCTCTGACAATACTCCTGAATCGACTGCCCGCAATCCCCCCCCCCCTTTTTTTTGAGTTTTTCTTCATTTTGTTTGCAAGCCGGCATCGATGCTCCGTTCCTTCGTGACCAGATTCACAAAGCCCTGTGCTTTTCGCACAAAGCATTGTTGTTGGGCGTTTGCCGTCATCCAGCGAGCAAACGATGAAGAGAGACGGGCCCCGCGCGTCCTGTGCCTCTCTCTTATGGCCCCTCATTTCGCCAGGATGGCGCCAAGAAAAAAAAAGGCCCCGCGTGAAGCGAGGCCTTGAAAGTGTTGGTGATCCCGATGGGAAAACTTCCGGGCGTCAGTTCTTCATCGCAGCGACGTTTGAATCATCGGTGTCGTCACCGACGAACTCTTCAAGTTCGCGCGCGGCGTTCAGAATCTCATCGAGCTGCAGTTCGCGGCTGTCGCCTTCGTCGGCGGACTTCTCGTCCTTGCGTTCCGCGTACTGCTCTTCGAACGTGAGGCGGATCTTCTCCAGAGCCTTGTTCTGGATCTGACGCACGCGCTCCTTCGTCACGCCGATGATCTGGCCGACCTGCTCGAGCGTGAGCGGCACGGCATCGTCCTGCGCGTCGAAGCCGAAGCGATGGCTGATGACCGTTTGCTCAACGTCCGTCAGGTCCGCCTGGTTCTTCTCGACGATGTTGCGAAGTTCCTCGGCACACTCCTGCTCATGCGTCTTGCGCATGGTCTCGAGGTGGTTGGACTTCTCCATCGCCGGGTCGAAATCAGCGGGGAAGCGCTGACGATACTTCGAGAGCTTCACGCCCTGCCGGCTGAACGCCTTGAGAATGGCGCGGCAGGCATAGGTGGAGAACTTGAAGCCGCGACCGCAGTCGAACTTGTCGACGGAGCGAAGCAGCGCCATGTTGCCTTCGCTGACGAGATCCGCGAAATCCACTTCGCTCATGCGCGTGCGCTTCGCCATCGCCAGCACGAGCGCGAGATTGGTCTCGGCGATCTGCTCGCGATAGGCGACCGCCCTGCCGTACCAGTGCAGCAGCTCATGCGCCTGCTTGGGCGTGGGATTGTTCGGGCCGATCTCGTCCTGCAACTGACGCACACGATGCCGCGCGTAGTTGTACTGCAGGAAGAGCACGCGCTCCTGGGCGCCGGTGAGCAGCACGGTGCTCGAATTCCGGCCGAGGCGATCGCGCTCGCTCGTCAGATCATCCATCAGCGGGCGATACCACGTGACGTCGGGACGCTCGATCACCGGCGCTTCGTCGTAAATCCGAGCCTCGGCGCCGGCCTTGTAGAACTCGTCCGAGTCGATGTAGTCCATCGGCACCGCCAGAATGCGCTGCACGAGCTTCTCTTCCTCCGGCGTGAGCGAGCGCACCGACGGATCGGCGTCCTGACGCACAAACCGCGCCTGGCGCTGACGCACACGCTCAAAGGGGGACTGGATGTCGGACACGTTGCGAATCATCTCGAATTGGGTCCTTTCCGAACCCTCCCCGCACACGTACGCCTCTATTCACTCGAAAAACCAACGCATTTCGTCGGAAAACAGCATCGCCGCCTCGTGAAAACGCTCACGAGACCGCCTTTCCAAGCCGCTGGCCCCTCAAAAAGAGATACGCGCTGCCAATAAAACGGTTCGCCCTATACCAACTATTCTACAATCAGCAGCGCTTTTTTCACCCGTTTGCCTGGATGACACAGCCGGCTGACCAGTGAAGCCTGTTCAACGCCGCCCTTCTCCGTTCTCATGCATGAAAAACCGGTTTCCCGGCCGTTCATCACCCAAACATCGTCCACCCGCACCGCAATCGCCCACTTTTTCGCCGCTCTCCGTCGCCTCGTGCACGCCAGCCCGCTCCCACCGCCGCGCAGGCCATCGCCCGCGGCCAGAAAACCGCTGAAAATCAGCCAAAACCCGCTGAAATTCGCTGAAATTCGCTGGCGATCACTCCGGCGTGCCGCGCGACATGTCGTACACCCACGGCTCGATCGCCCGCGGATACTCCAGCACCTCGCCCTTGCCGAAGAACAGCTCCAGCTCCCGCGCCGCCGCCTCCGGACTGTCGGATCCGTGAATGAGATTGAAGCTGTTGGATACACCAAAATCGCCGCGGATCGTACCAGGTTCGGCTTTCGACCCGAACGTTGCCCCCATCATCTTGCGCGATATCGCAATCGCCCCCACGCCGCGCACCGCCATCACGAGCACAGGCGAGCTCGTCATGAACGCCACCAGGGGCTCGTAGAACGGCTTGCCGACGTGGTCTTTGTAGTGCTTCTCCGCCAAGTCGCGACTGATCTTCATCAGCTTCGCGCCCACGATCTGGAAGCCTTTTTCCTCGAACCTGGTGATAATTTTGCCCATCAGGCCGCGTTGTACAGCATCCGGCTTCAGAATGATCAGCGTGGTTTCCATGAGGCACCTGGGGGAAAAGTCAACACGTCAACAAGTCAACAAGTCGAAATGTGAACGGCTTGGATCGATCGGTGGTTGTCAATGCGTTCCTGGGGTCATCAGCCGCCCGGGCCAACTTCCGGGGGCGGGGGTCGGATGATAGCGAGTTCCTGGCTTGTGCGCATGGGTTGGCTGATTGGCGGTGATGGCGCGCGTGCGATTGGACTCGTGGGCGCCGAACGTACCGTTCGCGCCCATCCGGCGACACCATTTCGCCATCATTTCGCCGAGTTGCCTGCCAATTTCCGCGAATTCCCGCCTCGCTTCGGCCCCGTCGCACACCCCCCACGCGCGCCCGGCGCGCATGAACGCAGCGCACCAACCTGACCCGCCAACGCGCACCCCGCGCCGCGCCGGCGCGCGTGGCGCGAGGCGCACGATCACCTCGCGCGCGACGACGAAGCCATCTGCATGCGCATCATGTCGTACAACTCAAGGATGTGATCGGCGGTCGAGCGATGGCCGGGAAGCAGCGCGTTGGGCTCGGTCACGCCGGAGAACGTGGAGAGGATGTATTCGACATCGTCGCGCTCGATGCCGTAGAGAATGAAGTACGCGGCGTCGAGTTCCGCCATCAGTTCCGCGCGATCGGCAGGGTCCCACTTGTGCAGGCGCCCGCCGTATTCCTTCTTGAATGATCCGCCGGTGAAGTTGCACGCCTCGGCAAGCGGCAGCATGTCCTCCGCCGTGCATGAGAGTTTCAACACGCGATCGCTGATCCACTGCTCCAGTGTGATCTTTTTCTTTGGTTCCCAGGGGCAACGTTTCTCATACGTGTCAGGCGGGAACATCGCGAATTGTTCAATCAAAAAGAAGTTCAAATTCACGTTTCCAATCTTCTGTCTTGCGACGTAATCAAGCGCGATGCAATTCAAGTTCGCAAGCAAACATGTATACCGATGGGCCGGTATAGACTCGCCGGCAAGCAGGATTGGAGCAGAATTGCCTACAGCAACGACGGGAACGAATGCAGCAATCATCGTCCTGCTATTCGTCGGGCTCGTGACATTCTTAAACGCGAGGTAGCATGATTGCGGGGCGGGCGTTGTGACGATTTCAGCGGCAACCCACCATCGTGGCAGCACTTGAAACTCCGGATTCTGATGCTCGACCAGCGTCGTTGAATCAGGTTGCCCTTGTCTAAACCAATTCGCCGCATCCACAACCACACTCGCGGCCCGGTGGTCGTACGCCTGTACCATCTTGGCTTCGTACAGCGGCAAGAACACGCGCTTGCCCTTGCGCCAGCGGTTGCCTTCGAGCTTGCAGCCCTGCTTCTTCAACTCCGCCGCTTCGATAAAGTGCTCCGCATCATTCGTCTGATCGAACATGCGCTGGAAGGAAATACCCCAGGGATTACCAGTCGTTGTGCGTGACTCATCGATGAGCACTGGCACGCGCCGATAGACCGCCTTGGTGATTTCCGCATCCCGCCGGGTGCGGAAGATCGGACAGGTGCGCGTATTGGGATTGAGCAGTTTGATATCTTCGCCGGAGAGCGGAATGTGCCGCTTCCTGTCTTCCAGTTCCTCCATGCGGTGAATGAAGAATGCGTAGTCCGCTTCCTTGTGGCGCGTTTGCGATCCGCCGAAGTTGAGAATGCAGAACTTGAAGCGGCCATCGACATCGGGAAAGAACTTCTTCGTACGGTTCTCGAAGTCATACAGCCGGATCAGTCGCTCGTTTTCCGCGATCGACGCGAAGAAATCCTTGGTCGTGTTGTCGCTGGCGATGCCGGACGGCGTGAGCAGGCCGACTCTTCCATGCGGCGAGACGATCTGCGAGGCGAGTTCCGCAAAGACGGCGTAGGTATTGATGTCGCCCTTGCCGGTGAGTGGATACGCGCCGCTTTTGCGGCAGTACCTAAGCAGCGTGTCGGCGGCGGCGAGCGCTTCCTGGTAACGCTGAAAGAGCGCGGGGTCCTTGGTTTCCAGTTCGGCGACCATTTTGCGTCGTTTGGCGGCGTTGGTCGCCGTCGCAATCTCCGGCGCGGGCAGCGAGAAGAACTCGCGCTCCTGCAGCTTGATGCGTTCCCATGGCGGGTTGCCGATGACGCAATCAAAACCTTCTTCCGGGCGGTCGAAGACTTCGGGGAATTTTTCGCGCCAAACAAAGCCGTCCGAATGCGCGTCACGATCATGCACCAATGAGTTGCCGTGCACGATGTTGCGCGACAGCGTGGCAAGCGTCTTGTTGCGATCGGCGGATCGAATCCACAGCGCAAGCTGCGTGATTTCGACGGCTTCGGGGGAGAGATCGACGCCGTAGAGGTTGTCGTTGAGGATGTATTCGGCGATGCGTTCGCCGTGCGCTTTGGCTTCTTTCATAGCGCCGAGCGCTTCAAGGTGGCTGATGGCTTCGAGGTAGCGATGTTCGAGGGTTTCGTATGCCTGGAAGAGGAACGCGCCGGACCCGCACGCGGGATCGACGATCTTGAGGTTGCGGAGAATGTCGATTGCGGCAAGCCAGAAGTGCGGAGTATCGGGGGAACGTGTTTTCGCCAGTTCTTCCCAGCGCTGCGCGATCAGTTCGTCGACGGTGTATTCGACGATGCGGCTTGTGAGTTCAGGCGGGGTGTAATAGATGCCAAGCTGTTTGCGCTTGACGGATTGCGGCATCCGCGCGAAGGACTCGGCCTTGTCGGGCGTGCCTTCGAAGAGGCCGCTGCTGCGCAGCCGCTCCAGTTCGGTGATGGATTTTTCGAAGAGGTGGCCGAGGACGTCGAGGTTAATTTCGTCCTTGAAGTCATAGGCGCCGAGGGCATTGAAGAAGTTGGTCCACTCGTCGTCGAGTTCGATGTCATCGGCCTTGGACGGCGCGAAGAGGCCGCCGTTGTACCCGGGCAAGCCGAGGGTGTCGTTGCCTTTATCGAGGAAGCGAAAGAGGTTTTTGTAGTTCTGCCAGCGCGGGTTGGTGACGGCGTAGAAGGCAGGAAGGTTTTCGTAGGCTCGTTTGAGCGTGTCCTTGGCGATGAGTTCGCGGTCTTCGCAGAAGGCGACGAAGATGACACGGTCGAAAAGGCGCTGGACGATTTCGATCGCTTCATCGACGGAGTGGCCGCGTTTGAAATGCAGGTGGGCGATGAGTTCGGTGCGCTGGCGGGAGTAGTAGTCGTAGAGTTCATCGCCGACTTCACGCTGACGGCTGGCGGACTTTTCGATGAGCGCAACGGCCCGGGGCGGATTGCTGATGGTCTTTTCGATCAGCCCTTTGCGATGGAAAAGGCAGTAGAACTCTTTGAACTTCTCGAAATCGCGCAGGTCAGTGAGGCTGAAGTGTTCGTATCGCCGCTGCGTGGAATCGCGCTCATAAAGGCGCATGCAGACCATGTTGGAGACGATGCCCCAGCGGCATTCGCGATCGGTGTTGTTGAGGTAATCCCAGCATTGCTGGACGGCGGTTCTGCCGTTGCTGCGATCACGATCGAGATGCCAGCGCGGACCCTTGAGTTCGACGACGGCGAGAGGCTTGTTGGGCTGGCCTTCGCCGAAGAAGCCGAGCACGGCGTCGGGCTGCACGCCGGCGATGGTTTGGTGCTGCTCGAGGTTCCAGGTGTCGGCGCCTTCGGAGAAGAGCTTGTAGCCGAGTGCGCGGCCGAAGACGTCCGCAAGGAACTCGCCCTGCAACTGGTTCTCGTTCATGCGGGCGAGCTTGCCGGAGGCGTGCAGATCGGCCCACTTTACGAGGATCTTGTGGGCTTCGACGACCTCGTTGTCCTTGGCGATGGCCGGAACTTTGATGGCTTCGGCGAGAAAACGTGCAAGCACCAGCCGATCAGCCTTCCGCTGGGGGAGCATGTTGGGCGCATCGTCTTTGAAGAGTGTCGCTGCCATCACTGGGCGAAAGATACTGCAAACCAGCGCCAGTGATGGAGTCTGCGTCCCTTCTGCCCCCCTCCCTCATAGAGAGAAGGGATTTTTGGCGGCGCCATGACTCGGCCGGCGAAGCGGCGAGTGGTGCGGGCGCGCGGCGGCGATCGAACGTTCGGCCGCGCAATTGCAACAGTGCCCTTGCACGTTCTCACGATTTGCCGGCTGGGCCCGGACGAATCGTGGCACCGGTGGAACGCTGAATCGCGGACCATTGCGCGCGATGCGTGTCGATACCAGCCCGACGCGCGAGCGAGGGAGGATTGGGAGCCGGTTCGAGGACTTCCTCGCTGGCGCTTCGGCCTGGTGGTTGGCGCGCTCGGTCGGGTGAGCGCGGCGGAGTCGTTTGGCGTTGAGCACGTTCCGGTGTGCGGCGCCTACCCTACGCTGCGCTGCGAAACGTCGCGCACTCTCCGTTGCTGGATTCCCGCTTGCGCGGGAATGACGGGTGGGCACGGGCCGCCGGGAACGCCGATCGCGCCTGGCGGCGCTTCGGGGTATGAGAACCCATTGTGCAAAGGAGACGCGGCGGCGGGGCGCCGCCCGCTCAACGGTGGCGACTCGTTCGGCGCTGCGCCCTCCATCGGCGCTTCACAATGTTCCGAGCGCTCCCCTTTGGGTCGCGGCTAAACGTCGAAATGCCGAAACGTCGAAACGCGGAAATGAAGGGTGGGCACGGGCCGCCGGGAACGCCATCGCGCCTGGCGGCGCTTCGGGGTATGAGAACGCAATGTGCAAACAAGACGCGGCGGCGGGGCGCCGCCCGCTCAACGGTGGCGACTCGTTCGGCGCTGCACCTTCCATTGGCGCTTCACAATGTTCCGAGCGCTCCCCTTTGGGTCGCGGCTAAACGTCGAAATGCCGAAACGTCGAAACGCGGAAATGAAGGGTGGGCACGGCCCGCCGGGAACGCCGATCGCGCCTGGCGGCGCTTCGGGGTATGAGAACGCATTGTGCAAAGGAGACGCGGCGGCGGGGCGCCGCCCGCTCAACGGTGGCGACTCATTCGGCGCTGCGCCTTCCATTGGCGCTTCACAATGTTCCGAGCGCTCCCCTTCGGGTCGCGGCTAAACGGTGCGCGCCTTACGTTGCTGGATTCCCGCTTGCGCGGGAATGACGGATGGGAGTCAGCATTTCGACGTTTTGACGTTTTGACGTTTCGACGTTTTGACGTTTCGACGTTTTGACGTTTCGAAGTTTCGGCGTTTCGGCGTTTCGGCGTTTTGACGTTTCGAAGTTTCGGCGTTTCGGCGTTTCGGCGTTTCGACTTTTTGACTTGTTGACTTGTTGACGTTTCGCGGCGAAGCCGCGCCCCACCCACCCCCTGACCCCCTCCCTCATAGGGAGGGGGGAATTTCGTGCGCGGCGTTGCGGCGTCAGCGCGGGAACTTGTTCAGAATCGCTCGCACGAGCTGCGCGATGTGTTCGTCGGCGTCGTCGTCTGTCTTTGAGAAGTCGACGCTGCCGAAGCGGGTGGTGGTGGTGATGTCGCGGAGGCGGGTTCGGGCGCTGCCGATCCAGGCGATGCGGCCGCCTGCGGGGTGATCGCGGTCGGATGGGGCGGTGAAGATGATCATGAGTTCGCCTTCAGCGTCGTCGTTGTTGTCGTGATCATCATCGCTGTGATTGCTGCGCGCGGTTCGCATGGTGGTGATCGGCGTTCGCGCGGCGGCGGGCCGATCGGCGGCGAGCATGTGCGTCACCCACACGTCGGCTTCATCGGGTTCGGCGCGGTGCATGCCGATGGCGGCGAGTTCGCGCTCGATGGCCGGCACGAGGCGGGCGGTGAGGATGGGGTCCGTGACGCCGCGGCGGCCGGCGCGGAGGAGTTCGGGCGATTGATGCCATGCGTAGGTGCGCAGCGCGGCGAGCGTTGCATCGTCGACCTCGCTGGTCACCTTCACGCTGGAACACGCAGCGAGCGCGAGGAACGCGAGAAGCAGCAAGGCGATGCGGAGCGCGGGCATGGAGGAATGGTAGAGGAGCGAGCGGCGGTGTGTTGCGTGAGCGCGACCCGCGTCTTCCTCGAAGACTCGTCAGACGCGGCTTCGGCGGCGGAGCGGAGAAACGCTGAAACGCCGAAACGTCGAAACGCGGAAACGCGGAAACGCGGAAATGGAGGGTGGGCGCGGCCCACCGATCAGCATGCGAGGCCAACGGTTTCGCGGGCGGCGCCCCGCTGCCACGTCATGCGCAAATTCCATCATTCCACGTGCGGCGAGGACGCCGCTCGCTCAACGTCCCTGCGGCGCGGATCGGTGGCCGTGCCGGCGCTGCGTAGCGGTGATCGCTTCGATCGCCGGGCGGTGGCCGGGTTGCGGTGTGCGGCTAAACTGGTGTTTGCGATGACGCCACGGAGGGCGGTGACTGATGACCACAACCACACTTTTTGCAGGCGAAATGACCACAAAGAAGACGCGGAAGGGTGAACCGGCGTCGCCGGCGAAGGAGCGGCGCACGTCGGGTCGGGCGGCGGTGACTGCCGAGACGCTCGCCGAGAAGCAGCGCGAGATTTCGGTGAGCGAGTTCTTTGCGAAGAACCGGCACCTGCTGGGCTTCGACAATCCGCGCAAGGCGCTGCTGACGGCGATCAAGGAAGCGGTGGACAACTCGCTGGACGCATGCGAAGAGGCGGGCATCCTGCCGGAGATCACGGTGGAGATCCGCCAGAAGAGCGAGACGCGGTTTCTGATTCTCGTGCGCGACAACGGCCCGGGCATCGTGCGGTCGCAGATCGACAACATCTTCGGCAAGCTGCTGTATGGCTCGAAGTTCCATCGCCTGCGCATGAGTCGCGGTCAGCAGGGCATCGGCATTTCGGCGGCGGGCATGTACGGCCTGATGACGACCGGCAAGCCGATGCGCATCATCTCGAAGACGAGCAAGAAGAAGCCGGCGCATGAAGTGATCTTGCGCATCGACACCAGCCGCAACCGCGCGGAGGTGGTGAGCGATACCGAGCATCCGGAAGATGACAAGTACTTCCCGGAGGGTCACGGCACGCAGGTGGAGATTGAGCTGGAAGGGCGATATCAGAAGGGCAAGCAATCGGTTGACGAGTATCTGGATCAGACGTCGATCGCGAACCCGCATGCAACATTTCATTATGTGATGCCGACGGGTGAGCGGATGGACCGCGAGCGCACGGTGCAGGAGCTTCCGGAGCAGCCGCAGGAAATTAAGCCGCACCCGTATGGGATTGAGCTCGGCACGCTGATTCAGATGCTGGAGCGGACGGTTGAGAAGAAGCTTGGTCAGTTTTTCCAGGAGGAGTTCTGCCGCGTCGGGCCGGGGAAGGCGAAGGAGATTGCGGAGAAGGCGGGGCTGACGGCGCAGACGTGGGTGAAGCAAGTTGGTCACGCGGACGCGGAGAAGCTGTACCAGGCGATTCAGGATGTTTCGATCATGGCGCCGCCGACGGATTGTTTGGCGCCGATCGGCTCGCGTGCGCTGATCGCTGGTTTGCTGCAGGGCGTGAAGGCGGAGTTTTTCACGGCGTCGACGCGGCCGCCTTCGGTGTATCGCGGCAACCCGTTTCAGATTGAAGCGGCGATTGCGTTCGGCGGGAACCTGCCTTCGGAGGAGCCGGCGCGGATCATTCGCTTCGCCAACCGCGTGCCGCTGCTGTATCAGCAGAGCGCGTGCTCCACATTCAAAGCGGTGCTGGAGACGAACTGGCGAAATTATGGCTTGAGCCAGCCGAAGGACAGTTTGCCCGTCGGCCCGCTGGTGGTGATGGTGCACATGGCGAGCGTGTGGGTGCCGTTCACGAGCGAAAGCAAGGAAGCGATCGCGGATTACGACGAGATTCGCAAGGAAATTAAGCTCGCGCTGGCGGAGTGCGGCCGCAAGCTGAAGACGTATCTCAACCGGCGGGCGCGAGCGCGGCGCGATGCGGAGCGGCGCAACATCTTTGAGAAGTACATGGGCGAGACCGTGCTCGCGCTCTCCAAGATTGATGAGCGGCTGAACGCGGAGCGATTGCTCAAGCAGTTCCAGGAAGTGGCGAAAGCCCACACCGTGCAGGCGGATGTGCAGTTTGATGAAGACGGCAACCCGATCAAGGAAGCGCTCGATGAAGGCTTCGATGATTCGGTGGTGATCGTGGAAGAGAACATCGAGCGCTCGCCGGATGAGGAGATCGAGCCGCTGATCGACGGCGCGGAGGCGCCGAAGCGGCGCGGCGGCGGCGAGGGCGGGAAGAAGCGCACGCGCAGCGGCAAAGCGGTGAAAACGGCAAAGGCGGCGACCGGCGGCCGAAAGCGCGCGACAGCCGACGGCGATGGCGACGGCGACGACAACGGGCAAAGCGATCTCTTCGAGGGGAAATAACCAATGGCGAAGCGCACGACGACGAAATCAAACGGCAGCGCGGCCCGCGGACGCAACAGGCGATCCGTCGAGACCGGCGAGAAACTGCTCGACCTCGCCCGCAACGTCACCGCGCAGATCAACCGGCGCGAAGACCCCGGCGTGGAAATCCCCTCGCGCACGCTCTCCAACGCCGATTGGAACGAGAAGCGCGGCATCATCACCATGGGCGGCGCAAAGCAGACGCGCAGCTTCTTCAACCTCGGCATGGCGAAGAAGTTCATGCAGACGATGCTCATCGCCTCCGGCTGCAAGGAACTGGCGGATCAGGCCAAGAGCACGTCCATCCGCGATATGTACTACCACACCAAGCACACCATCGCGGGCACGAAGGAAAACACCTTCGACGACCAGAGCGAGAGCGATCCCATCATTGAAGATCTGGAAGTGGCGCTCGGCTCGCTGCGCGAAGAGCTTGGCCTCTTTGCGGAGAACCGCGGCGCGATGGTCGGGCCGATGACGATCGTCGACAACGGCGACACGATCGACCTCACGCGCATGGGCTCGGGCGGGTGGGCCATTCCGTCGATCGTCGAAGCGGATGTCATTCAGTTCACGAAGTGCAACGCGGATTTCGTGCTGCTGATCGAGAAGGGCGCCGTGTGGAACCGCTTCAACCAGGATCGCTTCTGGGAAAAGCGGAACTGCATGATCGTGCACGGCCAGGGCCAGCCGCCGCGCGGCGTGCGGCGACTTGTCTATCGGCTGCACAATGAACTCAAGCTGCCGGTGTACGTGCTCACGGATAACGATCCGTGGGGCTATTACATCTACAGCGTCGTGAAGCAAGGCTCGATCAATCTCGCGTTTGAATCGGAGCGCATGGCGATCCCGAAAGCGCGGTTCATCGGCATGAGCAGCTTCGACGTGGAGCGGTTCAACATTTCGCGCGCGGTGACGATTGCGATGAAGGATGAAGACGTTCGCCGGGCGAAGGAGATCATGCGGTATCCGTGGTTCGAGAAGAAGCGCGAATGGCAGAAGGAAATCGCGCACATGCTGAAAACGGGCGTGAAGCTGGAGCTGGAAGCCTTGAGTTCCAAGGACTTCAGCTTCATCACGGAGACGTACCTGCCGCGCAAGATGAAAGAAAAGCTGTGGCTGGACTGATGTGGATAAGTCCCCCGCGGCTGGGGCCCCTTTCCAAGATGAAATGACGGCCGCAACGGGCGCAAGTCGTGGCCGGGCCTGAACTTACAAACAGGCTGCGAAACGATTGAAATCGGCATGAAATCGGGTATGCTGATCGCGCTTCGATTCGAGGCCAGCCGCGTCGCCCATCGCGTGTCTGGTCATCGCATTTCATCGAGCGGGGGTTCGGTCATGGCAGATGATAAGGGGGCGAAGATTCCGGAGCAGCCGTCGCGCGTCCTGGTGGCGGATGATGAGCACCTCGTCGCGACGGGTCTCGCCAACGATTTGCGTTCGATCGGGTTCGACGTTGTCGCGGTCGTGAACGATGGCGACGCAGCCATTGATGAAGCGCGCAAGCTGCGGCCGGACCTCGCCATTCTCGATATCGAGATGCACGAAGTCTCCGGTCTCGACGCGGGGGCAATCATCTTCTGCGAGCTCGGCATCCCCGTCATCATCGTCTCGTCCTTTACCGACCCCGGCTACATCGACACGGCCTCACGGTTCGGCGCATTCGGCTATCTCCTCAAGCCGGTCGGCGCGCAGCAGCTTCGCACCACCATCAGCGTGGCGTGGAGCCGATTCCGCCAACTGCACAGCCAGAACGGCGAGATCAACTCGCTGCGCAAGCGCCTCGATGAACGCAAGATCATCGAGCAGGCGAAGTGGATCATCGTCAAGCGCAAGGGCCTCTCCGAGCCCGAAGCAATGAAGCTGCTCCAGCGCCAGGCTCGCAACAACCGCAAGAACCTCGCGGACGTCGCGCGCAGCGTCATCGAGCACGAAGACATGTTCGGCAAGGATTGACGGGGGCGCGGCTTCGCCGCGAAACGCCGACAAGTCGACAAGTCAACAAGTCAACAAGTCGAAACGTAGGGTGGGCACCGCCCGCTGGGTGCGAACGGGCGCCGTTCCCGATTACCCGTCGTGTTCGCGCTCGGGTGGTGATCGTTTAGCGAGCGGCGCTTCGCCGCGCGTGCGTTCGGGTGATTTCACGTGACGCGCCGCCGCGCGTGTGTTGATGCGATTCACAGATACAGATGACGCGGCGGCGGGGCGCCGCCCGCTAAACGGTGTGCATTTCGACTTTTCGACCTTTCGACGTTTTGATTTTTCGCGGCGCAGCCGCGCTTACGCGGCTTTGGACACCGTCGTTGTCGCTTCGGTGAGGCAGAGTTCTTCGCGGGTCCAGCGGGTGCCGCATTCGGGGCAGATGATGCGGAGGCCGGGGTCGACGGTGACGAGGTGGCCGGCGAGTTGATATTTGCATCGCCGACATCGCGTGGTGGGGTGCGCGAGCGTGAGGCCGTAGTTGAGCGAGGCGGCGATGAGGGCCCAGACGATGCCGATGCCGCAGAGCGTGGCGGTTTCGTGGATGCCGGCGTACCACACGCCGCCGGTGACGGTGGCGGAGCCGAAGATGACGGACCACCAGAAGCCGGGATCGCGCAGGAGTCGGCCGACGCGCCGCCACGGCGCGTTGGCGCTGAACTGTCGAAGGTGGCCGCGGGTTGATTCGGTTTCGGCGACGGCGTCATGCGCCGCGGCCCACAGCCATGCCGTGTAGCCGACGATCACGAACGCTGCGATCGCCACTTCCACGCTGGCCTGCCAGAGATAGATGGGCAGCGCCGCGTTCACGCCGACGATCATGCCGACGAGCAGCGCGTGGAGCGACATGCCGCGACTCAAGATGGAGCGATCGTCCATCATGGTTTTGTCGGCCGAAGCCGGGAGCGCGGTGAGCGCGGGGCGGGTTTATCGGATGCGCTTGGGGGATGGTGATGGGATGGTGATGGGAATTTCGCGGGGGGTGGAGGGTTGCTAAGCCGCAAGCGGCTGGTTTTGGTGCGATGTCGCGAGGGGACACGTGCGAAGCCGCGAGCGGCTTTGTTGCTACGTCGCGGGCGGCTTGAGGGGCAGGTGGATGACGAAGTCGCATCCCTTTCCGGGGGCGGAATCGACGGTGAGGCGGCCGCCGTGTTCTTCGATGATGCGCCGTGACGTGGGCAGGCCGAGGCCGGTGCCGGCGGGCTTGGTGCTGACATACGGCCGGAAGATTTCCTCCAGCCGCGCGGGGTCGATGCCGGGACCGGTGTCGATGACGTGAATGCGCGCTTCGCTCGCATCCGTTTCCAGTCGCAGCATCAGCTCCCCCACCGTTCCGGTCGGCGGCGTGCCGTGCTCCTGCGCGTGCTGCGCGGCCATCGCCTGCACGGCGTTGAGCATGAGATTGAGCAGCGCCTGCTTGATGAGGCCGATGTCGAAATTCGCCATCACCGGCTCGGGCGGCACGACGCTGCGCAGGATGACGTGCGCCTGTTCGCATTGCGGGTGGAAGAAATCGGAGAGTTCATCGACGACGACGCGGAGGTCGCGCACCTGGGCGTCGAGCTTCATGCGGCCGGCGTAGGTGAGGAAGTCGGTGAGGATGCCGCGCAGGCGATCGATCTCGCGCATGAGCGTTTCGAGGCGGCGCCGGGCGCGCTCCCCCGCTTCGCGCGGCAACTCCGCTTCTTCGAGTTCTTCCTTGAGCAGCTGCGCGTTGAGGCCGACGGTCGACAGCGGATTCTTGATTTCATGGGCCAGCCCGCCGGTCATGGCGCCGATCTCGGCCAGTCGTTCGGCGTCACGGGCGCGTCGCTCGGCGCGGCGGGCCTGTTGCTCGCCGCGTCGAAGAAGCATGCGCACGACGGGCGTGATCGCCACGAGCGTGACCAGAATGCCAAGCAGAAACCACCACGCGTCGCTCATGCGGCGGCACCTGCGCGGGAAAGGCTTCGCCGACGGCGGAAGGCGGGAAGCTGACAAGCGGGCGCGGGAGCGGGAAGGCGAGCGAGTATTATGTCTGGCGCGTCGCTGCGCCGCGGCCTTGCGGTTTGATGAAGAAAGCGCACCTCGGGTGGAACGTTCGCGTGGCTCATGTATTCATCAGCTATGTCGAGGAAGACAGCCGTGTGGCGGGCAAGCTGGCGCAGCTTCTCCATGATGCGGGGTTCACGACGTGGCGATACGAGTCGGACGCGAAGGTCGGCAGGAACTACCTGCTGCAGACGCGCGAGCAGATTGAATCCTGCGATGCGTTCCTGATCATTCTCTCGCCCCAGTCGGTGTTGTCCAATCAAATTGAGCTGGAAGTGGTCCGCGCGCATGAGTGCGGCAAGCCGATGCTGCCGGTGCTTTCGGGCATGACGTATCAGGAGTTTGGCGAGCAGCGGCCGGACTGGCAGCAGGCGATGGGCGGCGCGACGGCGATCACGCTGCCGGGGAACGGCGACATCGAGCCGGCGGCGGACCGGTTGATTGACGGCATTGAGGATCTGATCGGGGGCAACCAGGACCGCGCAAACCGGCTCCGTCGCGACATGCGGCGTCGCTGGCGCATCAAGCGGGCGCTGCGGGCGGCGGCGATTCTGCTGGTGATCGGCGGCCTGGCGGCGGGCGGGCTGGCGGGCTATCGCGCGCTGGCCGGCACGAAGCGCGACGCCGAGGCGAAACAATGCGTGTCGGACGCGAAGACGCATCTGCGCGACATGAAGGACGACGAGGCGCTCAAGTGTCTCAACCGCGCGATCGAGCTTGCGCCGGAATATTGGGAGGCGTATCTGCTCCGCGCGGATGTGCACCTGTGGGGCGGCCGGTCGGCGGAAGCGCTGCGCGATGCGGACGCGGTGCTGAAGAACAATCCCGACGATGGCGAGGCGCTGTGGTATCGGCACTGGGCGCTGCGCGATCTCGGCCGCCTCGAAGAAGCGCTGCAGATTCTGACGACGTACATCGATCGCAGCCTGGGCACGCGCGATGCGGAATATCAGCGCGGCCAGGTGAACCTGCTGCTCAAGAAATTTGACGACGCAATTCGCGACTACTCGCAGCACATTCAGAAGCATCCGGGCTGGCCGGACGGGTACATCGGCCGGGCGTACGCGCTGATTGGTCGCACGGCGGCGCGTGAGCCGGACGTGGTGTCGGATTTCCAGATGTGGCTCACGCAGGAATCGGTGGACGATCTGCGCGACGCGGCGGACGATTGCAGCTACGTGCTCGACAGGATTGAACGATCGATGCCGGAGGCGATGGCGTGCCGAGGCATGGCGTGGCTGATGCAGGGCTGGGTCGGGCTGGCGGCGGGCGACTTCGCGGAGGCGCTGGATTCCAATCGGTTGCAGCCGGAGCTGCGCGTGCAATGCCAGGACGGGCTCACGCTGGTGGATTCGCTGCCGCGCGTGAGCGGGCTGGTGATGACGCCTTCGGTGAATGCGTCGAGCGACGGCCGGCAAGGCATCGCGGTGCTGGCGAGCTTTGAGATTGAAGGCGCGGAGCAATTGAAGTGTCTGGTGGATGTAGCGGTGGCCGACCAGGACGGGCGCACGTTTTCGTCGCGGCGTGATGAGTATTCGTCGGTGTACGGGGCGATCGGCCGGGTGCTGCCGTTCACGCCGACGTCGCAGCGCGCGACGGTGAAGGATCTGGCGGTGTTCGTGCCGTTCGACGAATTGCCGTGCGCGACCGGGCAGAACTACATGCAGTATTACGCCACGGTGATGTGCGGCCGAGCGCGGATTGCGGACATCATGAAGGGCCCGCTGCTGTTCACCTATCCCCCGCCCCCGCTCCCGCCGCAGCGCGAGCACAATTCGTATGAGATGTTTGATGAGCGGTGAGAGATGTTTGAGGTGAAGAAGATGGGCGAGGCGAAGTGAACGATGTTCGGGGTGAAGCGGGAAGTTCGAGGTGACGTGAACGATGTTCGAGGTGAGGTGAAAGAAGTTCGTGGTGGAGTGAGATGGTCGGGGTGGAGTGAGATCGTTGTGGTGGAGTGAGATGGTCGTGGTGGAGTGAAATGGTCGTGGTGGAGTGAGATGTTTGGGGTGGAGTGAAAGAAGAAACCCACGGCGAGGACGCCGTGGGCTTTGGGTTTGACGGTTTGCGGGTTTGGGTTTGGGTTTGGGTTTGGGGTTTGGCGGTTTGGGTTTGGGGTTTGGCGGTTTTGGGTTTGGGGATTCGGGGGTTTCGGGATCGGCAATTTGAGATTTGAGATTTCCGATTTCAGATTTGAAATTTCAGATTTGAGATCTCGGTGTTGCGATCTCGGAATTGCGATTTCAAGCCGGCCCCTTTTCAGTGCCTGCCGCCGCTGCCGGCGTGGTGACGATCGCGGTCGCGGTCACGATCACGATCACGATTGCCGTGCCCGCCGCCGCGCGGTCCGCGTCCGCGGTCGCGATCGCGGCCGTCATGTCCGCCGCCGCCGTTGTTGTCGTCATCGGTGCCTTCGGGCTTGTCGAGCAGCGCCTTGACGGAGAGCTTGATGCGGCCGGAGTCGTCGACGTTGATGACCTTCACGCGGACGGTGTCACCCATCTTGACGATGTCGGTGACCTGCTTGACGTAGCCGTGCGCGAGTTCGGAGATGTGCACCATGCCGTCGGTGCCGGGCGCGATTTCGACGAAGGCGCCGAAATCCTTGATGGCGACGATCTTGCCTTCGTAGACGGAGCCGACCTTGACTTCGGCGCCGAGGGCTTCGACTTCGGCGCGAGCCTGCTCGGCCATGTCGGGATCGACGCACGCAATGTGCACGGTGCCGTCTTCTTCCACGTCGATGGTGGCGCCGGTGCGTTCCTGGATGCCGCGAATGGTCTTGCCGCCGGGGCCGATGAGCTTGCCGATCTTTTCCGGATCGATGAGCACGGTGATGATGCGCGGCGCGAAGCGTGAGATGTCCTCGCGCGGGGCGGCGATGACTTTCTCCATGGCGGAGATGAGTTCAAGGCGACCTTCGCGCGCCTGCTGGAAGATCTGGCCGATCTCCTCGATGGACAGGCCGCGCGCCTTGAGATCGAGCTGAATGCCGGTGATGCCTTCGTGCGAGCCGGAGACTTTGAAGTCCATCTCGCCGAAGAAATCTTCCTCGCCGATGATGTCGGTGACGTGAATCGGCTTGCCGTCCGGCCCGGTGAAGCGGCCGACGGAAATGCCGGCGACGGTGTTCTTGATCGGCACGCCGGCGTCCATGAGCGCGAGACACCCGCCGCAGACGGAAGCCATCGACGACGAGCCGTTGGACTCGGTGATGTCGCTGATCAGGCGGATGGTGTAGGGGAACTTCTCGGGGTCAGGCAGGATGCCGAGGAGCGATCGCTCGGCGAGCGCGCCGTGACCGATTTCGCGGCGACCGGGGCCAGCGATGCGGCCGGTCTCACCCGTGGAATACGGCGGGAAGTTGTAATGAAGGTAGAACTTCTTGGAGTACTCCGGCATCAGGCCGTCGACGATCTGCTCATCGCGACCGGTGCCGAGGGCGCAGGTGACGATGGCCTGCGTCTCGCCGCGCTGGAACAGCGCCGAGCCGTGGGCCCGCGGCAGGATGCCGACTTCCATTTCAAGCGGGCGAATCTGCTTGAGGCCGCGGCCGTCGGCGCGAACGTGCTCCTTGGCGACGAGTTCGTGCGTGACCTTCTTTTCCAGCCGGCGGAACGCTTCCTTGGCGGCGGCGCGAGCTTTCTCGGCAGCGACGTAGGCGAAGTAATCGCCCGACGTCGGCAGCGAGAAATTTTCTTCGAGGATGCGATCGCGAAGCGCATCAACGGCTTCCGAGCGGGCCGTCTTGCCGGGGATGCGGCGGGCTTCACGCAGCGCGTCGTACGCCTTCGCCTTGACGAGATCGACGATCTCTTGCGGCGGGAGCGCGAGCTCGCCCATGCGCTTCTCGGTGCGGCCGGCCTTCTGCATCAGTTCGAGCTGCATTTCGAGCAGCGGCTTGATGCCTTCCTCGTAGCCGAAGCGAATGGCTTCGAGGACGTCGGCTTCGGGCACTTCCGCGGCGCCGACTTCGATCATGTTGATGCCGTCGGCGTGACCGGAGACGACGAGGTCGAGATCGGTGTATTCGAGCTGGGCGTGCGTGGGGTTGATGACGAAGCGCATGCCCTCATCGGTGATGATGCGGCCGACGCGCACGGTGGCGACGGGGCCTTCGAAGGGCGCATCCGTGCAGCAGAGCGCGGCGGAGGCGGCGGTGCAGGCGATGACGTCGGCGTCGTTCTGGCCGTCGTGGCTGATGACGGCGGCCATGATCTGCACTTCGTCGATGAAGCCATCGGGGAAGAGCGGACGGATCGGCCGATCCATCATGCGCATGGTGAGGGTTTCTTTTTCGCTGGGGGCGCCTTCGCGCTTGCGGAAGCCGCCGGGGAACTTGCCGCCGGCCGCCATGCGCTCGCGGTAATCGCACTGCAGCGGGAAGAAATCGAGGCCGGGTCTGGGATTGGCGCGAACGGCGGCGCAGAGCACGCCCGTCTCGCCGTGATACGCCACCACCGATCCGCCGGCGAGCTTGGCGATGCGTCCGGTTTCAAGGCGATACATGCGCCCGCCGATGACGCGTTCCACTGTAATTGTCTGTGTCATATCTTCTACCTGTCCATTGGGATTGGGCGCCGAAGGCGCAACATGCGCCGGGCGCCATGGCTGAACTGAAAGCGCAGCCTGCGAGCCCCAAGAGGCAGAAGGCACGGCACAGTCTGGTCTGAATTGAGATCAACTGTGACGTGCCCACTGCCGCCCGGCCGCGGGCTGCGTGAACACGAACGAATTATTTCCTCAAGCCCAAACGCTTGATGAGATTCTGATACGCCTCGCGATCGCGCCGCAGCAGATAGCGGAGCAGACGATTGCGCTTGCCGACCATCAACAGGAGACCGCGGCGAGCGGCGTGATCATGCTTGTGATTCTTGAGATGCTCGTTCACCTCGGCGATGCGGGCCGTGAGCACGGCAACCTGCACCTCGGGCGACCCGCCGTCCTTGTCGTGCCGGCGATAGTCTTTGACGATCGAACTCTTGGCCTTCTGCGAAATCATGTGTGCTTGTCTACTTCCTGCCCTGGTCAGACACCAGGGTCGCTTCATGTCGTGGGTTGTATAAGTCGATCAGTGTAGCCGCGAAGCAGGCGGGGCATCAAGTAGCCCCGGCAACCGGTCGGGAAGCGGCTTTTTTGGCGTCCCCCAAGGGGGCGGCGACCGATGCCAAACGTCAAAGGGAGAAGGACGACGGGTCAAATCGCACCGTGGGTCACGAAGCGCCGGGGCCGCGGGTCACGAAGCGCCGCGACTCTGTCGCGCCAGGGCCCGCGCCAGCGCCGCCCCCACTGCCTTGGCGCGTTCCGTCAGCTTGCCGTCCTTGAGCGTGCCGTCCTCGGCGAAGGCTTCGGTGGCGTTGGAAACGGACACGGTGTCGGGAAGAAGCGTGACCTTGATATGGCCAAGGATGTAGCGGACGGTCACAAGTCCGCGCATGCCGCCCCACTGGCCGATGGACGCCGAGACAAGGGCTGCGACCTTGCCGTCGAAGCATTCCAGCGGCTTCTTGTCACCCGCCGGCCGCGACACCCAGTCAATGGTGTTCTTCAGCACGCCGGTGATGCCGCTGTTGTATTCGGGACAGGCGAGCAGCAGGCCGTCGTGGGCGCGGAAGATTTCCTTGAGCGTTCTGGCGTTTTCGGGGATGCCGCTCGATTCCTCGATGTCGCCGTCGTACAGCGGCATCTGGTAATCGCGCAGATCAATGAGCGTGACCTCGGCCCCAGCTTCGCGAGCGCCCTCGGCGGCGATCCGGATCAGCATCTTGTTGAACGAGCCTTTTCGCAGGCTTCCAGCAAACGCAAGGATTTTGGGTGACGACATGTAGGAAAGGTAGCACATGCTCGTGCATCTGGCCGTGATATCCTGATGACATGAAGACCGCGCCCAAGGCCTCGATCGAGCTGTCCCGGCGCGTGCAGCTCCTGGCTCCCTCGGCAACGCTGGCGGTTTCCGCGCGGGTGCGGGCGCTGAAGCAGCAGGGCGCGCCGGTCATCGATTTCGGCGTGGGCGAGCCGGATTTCACCACCCCAGCCAATATCAGTCAGGCGGCGATCGCGTCCCTCAACGCCGGCGACACGCATTACGCGCCGGTGCCGGGGCCGGTGGAAGCGCGCGAAGCCATTGCCGACAAGCTGCGACGCGAGAACGGCGTGGAGTGCGCTGCGGACGACATCGTCATCACCGCCGGCGCGAAGCACGCCGTCTACCTCGCGCTGCAGGCGCTGGTGGACCACGGCCGCGGACACGAAGTCGTCCTGCCGACGCCGGCGTGGGTGAGCTACAAGCCGATGATCGAACTTGCGGGCGGCGCCGCGATCGAAGTGGAAGGCCGGCCGGAGCACGATCTCAAGATCACGACGGCGCAGCTTGCGGGCGCGATCACGCCGAACACCAAGGCGGTCATTTTCAATTCACCATCGAACCCCTGCGGCACGATGTATTCGCGGCGCGAGCTGGAAGCGCTGGCGGACGTGCTGCTTGAACAGCCGCATGTCGCGGTGATCACGGACGAGATTTACGAGAAGCTGATCTACGGCAGCGAAGCGCACTTCTCGCTGGGCTCCATCGCGGAGCTTGCGGATCGCGTCATCACGATCAACGGCATGTCGAAGGCGTATGCCATGACGGGGTGGCGCATCGGCTACCTGTGCGGGCCGAGCGGCATCGCCAAAGCCGTCGCGCGATTGCAGGGCCAGATGACCACGCACATCACGTCGTTCACGTACGCCGCGATCGTGGAAGCGATGAAGCACGGGGCGGCGGATGTGGAAGCGATGCGGCAGACGTTTGCGGAGCGCGCCAGGATCATGGACGCGGGCCTCCGCGCGATTCCCAAGCTCGATGTGCCGCGCATGACCGGCGCGTTTTATGCGTTCCCGGATGTGAGCGGCTACTTCGGCACGATGTCGCCGGGCGGCAGGCGCATTGATTCCGCGGCGTCATTTGCGACGGCGCTGCTCGAGGAAGCGCACGTGGCTGTGGTGCCGGGCGAAGAGTTCGGGGCCGGCGGGCAGACGCGCGTGCGATTGAGCTTCGCGTGCGCCACCGACGTGCTGCGCGAGGGACTCAAGCGCCTTGCGGACTGGATGGCGCGGCTGCGATAACCTGCTGCGTCACCACGACATCAGAAAAGAGGAGAAGACGCATGAATCGCACAATGATGGTGTTGATGGCGGCGGGCGCGCTGGCGGCGTCGCATGCTGCCTTCGCGCAGGACGAGCCGGACAAGCCGGCAATTCCGGGGCGACCGGGGCGCGTCGATCCGCCGGGTCTGCCATCGTCCGAGCCGCTGGAAGTGGTTGATCGCGTGATGCAGGCGCACAACAGCCGCGCGTGGCGTGCGCATCCGGCGTTCTCGTGCAACATTCGCGTGGAGTTCGGCGGGCTTGTGATGCTGCAAGGTTCGATGCTGGTGGACACGAGCAAGGACCGCGTGCGGCTGGATTTGCAGGATGGGACGAAACTGGTGTGGGACGGCGAGACGGCGTGGGTCTCCCCCGCTGACGCGGCGATCGAGTCGCCGCGATATCACCTGCGCACGTGGCCGTTCTTTCTGAAAGCGCCGTTCGCGCTGCGCGATGCTGGGGTGAAGATTGAAAAGCGCACGCCGAAGATGCTCGATGGTCGCATGTGCAACCAGTTCAAGATCACGTTTGATGAGAGCGCCAAACGCGACACGCCGGAGGACTGGTTCATCGGGTTCAGCGACATCGGCACGCACACGCTGGCGGCGATGGCGTACATCAACACGTGGGGCGGGCGAAGCGTGGCCGACGCGGAGCGCGAGCCGCACATCGTGTATTTCGAGGATCCCGCCATCGTGAACAGCGTGGTGATCCCGCGCACGTGGTCGTTTTATCACTGGAATGAATCGCAGGGGAAGTTCGGCGAGCAGGTCGGCGAGGTGAAGCTGACCGACATCGCGTTCGCGCAAATTCGCGAGGGGACGTTCGACAAGCCGGAGGGAGCGCGCGAGGCGCCGATGCCGAAGGCGGAGGATTCGGATTCGGGGGACGAGGGTGATGATGAGGGGTGGTGAGTGATGGCTTGATGCGCCGGCGCGCTTGCGTGTCCGGGTTTTGGGGGGCTTTGCGTTTTTGGCGTTTCGCGCTTTGATGTTTTCGCGTTTCGGCGTTTTGGCGTTTTGGCGTTTTGGCGTTTTGTTGTTGGTTCGTCCCACGGCGTGGACGCCGTGGGCTTTGGGGGGCGCGGTGGAGGGGCGGCGCATGATTGGGGTGCTGCGCCTATGATGCGTGCCTATGCACTATGACGCACACCAGCCGGTGATCGATGATCTCGAGGCGCGGATCACAACCATCCGCGACTCTCTTTGACTACGACAAGAAGATCGCCAGGCGCGATGCGTTGCAGGCGGAGATGAACTTGGCCGAGTTCTGGAACGCGCCTGACAAAGCCAGGAAAACGATCGAAGACTTCAAGCTCATCCGCGCCCAGACGGACAAGCTGGAAGCCGCCATCAATCAGTTTGAAGAGGCGAAGGTCGGCTACGAACTGGCGAAGGAATCCGGCGACAAGGATCTGCTCGCCGAGGCCGATGAAAATCTCTACCAGCTTGAGCAGTTGATGGAGCAGGTGGAATTGCAGTCGCTGCTCGGCGGGCCGCATGACCATCGCAACTGCTTCGTGGCGATCCAGGCGGGCGACGGCGGCACCGAGGCCAACGACTGGGCCGAGATGCTGCAGCGCATGTACTTCTATTACTGGGAGCGCATGGGCTTCAAGGTGGAAGAAATCAGCGTTGTGCACGGCACGGAAGTCGGCATCAGCGAAGCGGTGTATCGCGTCGTCGGGCCGTATGCCTATGGCTACATGAGCTGCGAGCGCGGCACGCATCGCCTCGCGCGCGTCAGCCCGTTCAATGCACAAGGCAAGCGGCAGACCAGCTTTGCGACCGTGGATGTCACGCCGGAGTTCGAAGAGACGGACATTCAGATTCCGGAAAGCGATCTGGAGATCACGGCATTCGCGCGTTCGAGCGGACCCGGCGGGCAGAACGTGAACAAGGTGGCGTCCGCCGTGCGCATCGTGCACAAGCCGACGGGCCTCATGGTGGTGTCATCAACGCACAAGGCGCAGCTTCAGAACCGCAAGCAGGCGCTTTCGATTCTGCAGGCGAAGCTTGAGCAGCTTGAGGAAGAAAAACGCCAGGCGGAACTGAACGCAGCGACGGGCGGCAAGGTCGATCGCGGCTGGGGCACGCAGATCCGCAGCTACGTGCTTTACGACAACCGCGTGAAGGACCATCGCACCGGCTACGAAGTGATGAACCCGACATCCGTGCTCGACGGCCGCATCGAAGGGTTCATCGACGCGGAACTGAAGAGGCGGCGCGCGGAACGCGAAAAGGTCGGCGCCCACGCATAATGCGCTCACTTCGCGGCTTTATTCACAATCTCTTTTTTGTGAATGATTGACATTGACGCTTGCCCCCCCGGGGACTTGTGACAGATGTTGCGCGCGGCGGGGTGAACCATGAATCAACAAGTCGCTTGGACCGGGCGAGCGTTGCATCTTGCGGCAGCGCTCATTGCATCGCTGGGCATCGCTTCATCATCGGATGGCGGGGCGTTTGATTCAGAAGCATTGGTCGTCGTGGAGGCGATGCAACTCAAGATACTTCCCGTCGACGGCGCCATCGATATTTTTGCAACGCTCGACACTCGGGCGCTCGACACCTCAACACCCTGCGTGGAGGCAGATTGTGGACAATGGGCGTCGCCAATATGCGGCGGTTGAGCAGCTGCGATGGCGGAACACGCAACTTGTCTTTGCATTCGTCGTCGGCGGGATCGGCGTGATGCTCATCAACAAGTTCTGGATTGGCTTTGGCGATGCGATGGTCTTCGCCGCCGTGTTTGCGGCATTCGCCTTCGTTCAGGCATGCATGGGCTGGGTGAAGATGCGGCGATGCAATGCGCTTGCGCGCGATGAGTTTCTGCAGTGCCCCACCTGCGGGTACGCGCTCGCTCATTCGGCGTCGCGCGGCAAATGCCCGGAATGCGGCGAGACGTACGATCATGCAAGCATTCGGCAGAAGTGGATGGACGCGCTCGATACAGGCTTGGATCAATCGCTCGACGTGCCGCGCGACACGTTTGACGTGCCGCCGGGGCGCGAGCCGTAGGGTGGGCACGGCCCACCGGATCGTGCTCGTGCGCTGATCTGCAATTCGTTGGGCGGTGCCAACCTGCGCGCGTTAGAATTCGGCCTGCATGAGATTGGCGTTTCTGCTTCATCTCGCCCTCTGGGGGTCGTTGGTTCTTGCTTTGCCGGCGTTGCTGTTTGTGCTCTTTCGGGCCCTGGCGCGCGGCAGCGGACTTGAGGGGCCGAGTTGCAGCGCGTGCTCGTATCCGGTGTCGCAGCTTCCGAGCCACATCTGTCCGGAATGCGGCGCCGATTTGCGCCAGCCGGGCGCGGTGACGTATGTGCATCGACGGCGCACGTGGGCCGTCGCCGGTCAACTCGTGGCGATGAGCGTGTTCATGTTCGCCTGCTGGGTCATTTTGATGAACATCGCCAACAACGTGCTCCCGCAACGCATGCGCACGACGTCGTATGCCGTGCTCGCCGGCACCGAAGACATGACGTTCGCGGCGCTGATTGCGGGCGAATCTGTTGAATGGGAGGCGCCGGATACCTCGATCGGGGATGCTCCACCCCCGCTTCCGGAACGGATTGTGGTGAGCTATCACGCTCCCATTTCAATGGCGGCTGCGAAGCAGCTTGGGCCGCGCTCGTTCGATGTTTCAACCGTTCCGCACGTGACGATTGCCGGCGCTGCGGGATACTTTCACGCCGAGGGGCCGAATGGCGTCGTCTCGACCGCGAGAGCATTTACGGAATCCGACGCGCGATCGTGGTTCGCATCGCTCCCTTCGCCGCCGAGCGCCGACGAGATGGATGTGCTTGTGCCGCTTGTGCTCGAGGCCATCCAATCCGGCATCGATTGGGATCGCGTGTCGGAATCGTGCAACGACGTGTGGGATGAGCGTTTCCGCGCCAGGCGGAAGATGCCGGTATTCTTTTCCGGCGGAGGGACATCGCGAGGAACCGTGAGCGCCACGTGGTACGTGTGGACCGCGAGCGGGATTTCGTTCCTTGCATGGGCAGCGATTGCGTACTTCATCGTGCGCCCCCGCAGCCGCGCGAATCATGGCGCTGTGTAGTGGGCAAAGCCCACCGAAACGTGCAAGTGCGATTCGGAGGGCGGCGCCCACACCCTACGCGCGTTCTACCACGGCAGGTGATCGAGGTCGACGTTGCCGCCGGAGAGGATGACGCCGAGGCGTTTGATGCCGGCGGCGTCGGCGTGCTTGCGGAATTCGTCGGAGAGGATCACCGCGAGCGCGAGGGCGCTGTTCACTTCCACGACGAGCTTCATGCGTTCCATGATGAGGCGCATCGCGCGAACGGCGCTGTCATCCGCTTGCGTGAAGATGCGCTCGACGTGCTGACGAATGACGGCCCATGTAAGTTCGCCGAGGCCGGTGCGGAGGCCATCGCAGATGGTGTTCGCGCCTTCCTGCGGCAGGAGTTTGCCGGCGGCGAGCGAGCGGGCGGCGTCATCCGCGCCGGCGGGTTCCGCGCCGAAGACGCGGATGTTTTTGTTCACGCCGTGCGCGGCGATGGATGTGCCGGAAACAAGTCCCCCGCCGCCCACGGGCGCGATGACGGCGCCAAGATCATCGACTTCTTCGAGCAACTCGAGCGCGCTCGTGCCCTGGCCGGCGATGATGTCGGGGTGGTTGTACGGCGGGATGATCGTCGCGCCGCGCTCATTGGCGATATTTTCCGCAGCGGTTTCGCGGTCCTTCTGCTCGGCGAAGTGGACGAACGCGCCGTAACCCTCCACCGCTTTCACCTTGACGGCGTTCGAGCCCTTGGGCATGACGATGTCGGCGCGGACGCCGCGGAGTTTGGCGGCGAGGGCGATGGCCTGCGCGTGGTTGCCGGAGCTGTGCGTCACGACGCCCTTCTTCGCCTCGCTTTCGGGCATGCGCATGATGGCGTTGCACGCGCCGCGGAACTTGAAGGCGCCGACCTTCTGGAAGATTTCGCATTTGAAAAAGAGCGAGCGGCCGGCGAGGGCGTCGATCGCGCTGCTCGTCATCACCGGCGTTTGGTGCGCATACGGCGCGATGCGCTCGGCGGCGGCGCGAACGTCAGCAAAGGTGGGAAGCGGCGCGGCGGAAGTCATGCGCGGATGATACGCGAGGGGAAACGTCGAAACGTCGAAACGTCGAAACGTCGAAATTGGGCGGCGCGTGGTGACGGGCGTGCGTGCGGATTCTTGCGCTGCGCAATGTGTGATGGTCGTGTTTGTTGTGCGGCGTATTGAAGATTGCGTTGTGTGCGCGGTTGCGGCCCACCCACCCCCTGACCCCCTCCCTCATAGGGAGGGGGAAATTGTTCTGTCACCTTCGTTGCGATCTGTCACCTTCGTTGGGATCTGTCACCTTCATTGGGATCTATCACCTTCATTGGGAGAGGAATTCATCTCCCTCTCCCTCTGGGAGAGGGCCGGGGTGAGGGTTTGGGGATCGCTGAAATGCGCGTGACGACTTTGGGCGGAGTCAGCGCGGTTGAACCCTCACCCGAACCCTCTCCCTCGGGGAGAGGGGATTTTCGGGACAGCGCCTTGAGTCGTTCGAGCGGACCCGCGTCTTTCTCGCGGGCTCGTCAAGCGCGGCTTCCACGCATCGCATCTGCGCGTTCTTTCATCCGCGCGTCCAGATGGGGATTTCGTTCTTGGCGGCGGGGCGCCGCACGCTCAACGCGGGCCCGCTGATCCGTCACACGCGGCTTCGGTGGCCGTTGGTTCGTGCGGTGATGTGGACGCCGTTGCCGTTGGTCTGGTGAAGGGGTTGGCGGCGGAGGCAGACGGCGGCGGCGGGCGGGACGTTGCGGAAGATGATGATGCGCTTGCCGTGATATCGCTTGCGGAGGATGGCGTTGATGGCGTTGAGATCGCGCACGCGCCGCCTGCCTTGCTTGGTGGAATACATCGCGCGGATCGGCCGCATGCCGACGTATTCAAAATAGCGCAGCTCGCCTTCGGGTCCGAGCGCCGCGAGCATGATGCGGAAGATCGAGCGCACGAGCGACGGCGGGAAGTTGTTGAAGGGGATGCCGCAGATGATGAAATCGAAGTGGCCCGCGAGATTCGCCTGCTCGATCGGCTTGTTGATGAGCGTGATGTCGGCGCCGGGGTTGAGCCTGCGGAAGGGCGTGAGCAGTTTTTCTTCGAGCTGTCTGGCGAAGGCTTCGTTGATCTCGACAAGCGTGAACGAATCGCCGGGGCGAAGCGTGCGAAGGATGGCTTTGGTGACGGGCCCGGTGCCGGGACCGACTTCGAGGACGCGCTTGGGGCTGTGATGCGCGCTCTTGAGCGGGAGCGTCAGCGCCTTGGCGAGCTGGGCGCCGGTCGGAACGATGGAGCCGACGTGAAAGTAATCCTTCAGAGCTTGTTCAGCGAAGCGAAAGATGGCGATTCTCCACGAGCGCGAGGGACCTGGGAAAGCGGCGTTCGCGGTGACGCCAATTCAATCGTAGTGCATGCCGGACGCGCTGTCACAGCTTCTTGCATTTGTTCCGCAACGAGCGGGGTGGATTGCAACGACGGCGGCGCGAGCCGGAGTCTGCTGCGGCGCGTGGAGAGCGCGTGAAAACATCGCCGGCGACGCGGGCGGGACTGCGTCGGTTCACGCGGCCAAACGAGAGCGGCTCGCTTGCATGCGCGTCAGTTGGCGGCGTGCTTGCCGGCGGTTTCGACGAGCGTGTCGAACGCGGCGGGGTCGGCGATGGCAATCTCGCTCAACATTTTGCGGTTGAGCAGGATGCCGGCGCGCTGCAGGCCGTTGATGAAGCGGCTGTACCGCGTGCCACGCATGCGGCAGGCGGCGGTGATGCGGGTGATCCACAACCTTCGGAAGTCGCGGCGGCGTGCGCGGCGATCGCGATAGGCGAAGCGGCCGGCGCGCATCAGCGCGACCTTGGCCTGCTGGCTCAAACGGTGTTTGGTTCCCCAGTAGCCGCGTGCGGCGCGAAGTCTCTTACGACGGGCTTGTGTGCGGGCAGCGCCCTTGCGAACTCGTGGCATCGGTCAATCTCCTTCACATCCGGCGGAGGCGCTTTTTCTGGGCGCGCTTGCTCCCGGCGGACCATGCGGCGGCGCCGAGACGAACCTCGACGCGGCCTGAATTTTCTTACTCGCTCTTCGCGCCGGCTCCCTGCGCGAGCGCACGCCGTGCTCGCTTGGCGCGAGCGATCTTGCGGCGGGTGTTCGTCGAAAGCAGGTCGAAGAGGCGGACGACGTCGGACGGCGATGCGTAGAACGGCTTGCGATAGCTGCGCAGCAGATCGCCCTTCTTGCCGCTGCGCAGGTGGCGAGCGTAGTTGCGGTGCAGCTTGATCTTGCCGTTCTTGGTCACGCGGATCCGCTTGAGCAGACCCTTGTGGGGTTTGGTCTTGTGCATGGTTCGAACTTTCGTGCGAATGCTTCGCCGCGCTGGCGCTGGTCCCACCCGCGCCGGCCCCGGAATGCGGCCCAGCAGGATAGCGGGGATTTGAGGGAGGTCAATCAGGCGGCGTGCGTGGCAAAGAGCCAGATGATGCCGCCGTCCCCCTCTCACCGCGGGAAGGGGCCGGGGTGAGGGTTTTTGGCGCGCTCGGTCGGGTTGGCGCGGTTGAGTCGTTTCGCCGTCAGCACGATCCGGTGGGCGGCGGCCACCCTGCGGCCAAATGCGATTGTGGGCGGTGTCCACCCTCCGCAAAAGCGATCGCGGGCGATGCCCGCCCTGATGGACATCGCCCGTGAATCGACTCGCTTGGGGAAGAAAGGAAAGAACAGAGTCCTGAATGCTGGTCCGTGGTTGGTACGGCGAAGGCCCGCGCGGGGTTCGCTGGGGGGAAATTTTTCAGTGCACGAGGAAGATGTCGTCGAGCTTGGCCGGCTCGTCGCCTTCGCTCAAGGTGCGCTTGCCTTCGGGCAGCCAGATGTTGTCGCGTCCGAACGCTGGCTGAACGAGGAAGATGACGGCTCCGTCGCCTTGCAGCACGTTCTGGCCGCGGCCGCCGTGGTTGATCGATGCGGAGAGCGGCGAGGGCGGAAGCTTGAGCGATCGGGCGGCGTCGACGAGCGGATTGCGGTCCGCGAGCACGATGGGAACGGCGCTCACGCCCCAGAGGTAATCCGAATCCGGCGACTGGAACTGATAGCTGTAGCTGGGTCCGCTGTGCTCGTGATTGCCTGGGCAGTTGAAGTGGCCCTCGTTGCAGTAGCCGTGGTCGATGAGCGGCTTCAGGTTGAGGGAGTTGCTGAAGGAGCTCCAGCCGTGCCCGATGCCCGCGTGCGCCACAGGCATGCGGCCGTCGTAATCGGAGGCGTACTGCGTGAAGGCCTGCGCGATGGTGCGCATGTTGGACGCGCACCCGCCATCCACCATCTGCCGACTCACATGCGACATCACGGGAATCGCGATGCTGGCGAGGATGAGCACGGCGGCGGCGAGCGACACGAGATCAGGAATGCGCCAATGGCGGCGCGCGGACGATTCGATCGTCCTCTCCATGTCCATTCGCGCTGCGCGCATGGGAATGGCGTCGCGATCCAGGCGCGCGATGCGCGCGAGCGTGGCGTCCACGAGAAGATCATCCGCGTCTTCGACGGGGTAATCCGAAAGCACGCTGAAGAGGCTGCGCACCGCAGCGACGCGCTGGCGCTGCTGGGGTGAGAGCGGCGGAAGCGCGGATTCGTCGAAGCCGCATTCGATGAGCATGTCGAGCACCGCGCGGTCCTCGGCGGACAGATTCACCTGATGGTCGCGAACGTCGCTCACGGCTCGTTTCTCCCCTGAACCATGGCTGCTTTCCAGGCCTGCGCGAAGGTGGCGACGGCGGTATGCAAACGACTCTTCACAGTGCCCAGTGGAATGCCGAGCGTGTCGGCGATCTGGCTGTAACTCAACTTGTGAAAATACGAGAGCATGAGAATCTCGCGCAAATGCGCCGGCATCTCCTCCACAACCGAACGAACAAGACGCGAACGCTCCGCATCCAGCACCGGGAACTCGGGCGAGGGAAGATCCGCGTGAAGCAGATCGACGTACGAGGTCCCCTCCGTGTCCCCGCTGACGGTCGCGGAAAGCGACATCGGCGTCTGTCTCGTATGCTTACGGTGGTAATCGCGCGCTTTGTTCGCGGCAATCGTGAAAAGCCACGGGCGGAAGCGGCGCGTGGGGTCGAACGTGCCGGCCGACTGATGCACCTGCACGAACGTCTCCTGGAACACATCGTCCGCCGCGGCGCGCTGGCCCAGGAAGCGGATGAGGAAGTGGAGAACTTCGTTGCGATAGCGCTCGATGAGGATGCGAAGCGCTTCGCGGTCCCCAGCGACGTAGTCAGAAATGAGTTGCTCGTCGGTTCGAGTAGGCACGCTTGAGGTATTGACTGAGACGTGGCCCGCAGAGGCCCCTGTGATGATCGTAGGATAGACGGCCTCCGCAGGTCGGTGCGACGGGCGGAAGGGCAGGAACCCCGCGTGCAGGGGAATTGCGGTCATGGCGGGGATACGGAGCGACTTGCTCGCCGGATCGCGCCTCTTAGGATGTGCACGCACAATCCCCCGTTCCCGTGACGGAAACGGCCGGCGGGAGGGAGATTACGGGACCGGGCCGCCGCTGAAGTTGGCTTCGCTCCCCCACTTGGCGGCTCGGGGGCGTTCGTGGCGCAAGTCGATGACCGATCCCTGACGGTCGCGGCTGGCTGGGTGCGAAAGAGCGATTGGCAGGCCGTTGAGGATCGTCAGGCAGGAGAAGCGATGGGCGTTCCGATTTCGCAAATGTGGACCGTGGCGAGCTACGTGCTCAAGCAGAGGCTCACCGGCCGAACGCGCTATCCGCTGGTGCTGATGCTCGAGCCGCTCTTCCGCTGCAATCTCGCCTGCGCGGGCTGCGGCAAGATTCAGTATCCGGCTCACATTCTCAAGCAGAATCTTTCCGTCGAAGATTGCCTGCGCGCGGTGGATGAATGCGGGGCGCCGATGGTTTCGATCCCCGGCGGCGAACCGCTGCTCTATCCCTTCATTCGCGAACTGGTCGATGCGCTCATTGCGCGGCGGAAGTACATCTATCTCTGCACGAACGCGATTCTGCTGAAGGAGAAGCTGGAAGCCGACTGGTTCACGCCGAGCAAATATCTCACCTTCAGCGTGCACATGGACGGCCAGGCGGAACACCACGATTTCGCGGTGTGCCGTGAGGGAACGTACGAGACGGCGGTGGCGGGCATTCGCGAAGCGGTGAGGCGCGGCTTCCGCGTGACGACGAACACCACGCTCTTCGAAGGCGCCGATCCCAACTCCGTGCGGCAGTTCTTCGATGAAATGATGGATCTCGGCGTGGAAGGCATGATGGTCTCGCCGGGCTATGCGTACGAAAAGGCCCCGGATCAGCAGAGCTTCCTTGCGCGGCAGCGCACGAACGAGTTGTTCGAGATGATGCTCTCGAACCGGAAGAAGCGCTGGCGGTTCAACCAGTCGCCGCTGTTTCTCGAGTTCCTGATGGGCAAGCGCGAGTATGAGTGCACGCCGTGGGGCAACCCGACGTACAACATCTTCGGCTGGCAGCAGCCGTGTTATCTCTTGCAGGAAGGCTACGTCGACACGTTCGACGAGCTGATCAACAACACGGACTGGGAAGCGTACGGCCGGGCGTCGGGCAACCCGAAATGCCAGCAATGCATGGTGCACTGCGGCTATGAGCCGAGCGCGGTGAATCACACGTTCGCGAGCTTCGGCGGGATGTGGGGCACGATCAAGGCGATGATCTTCAACACCTACGCCAATCCAGGCGCGAAGCGCCGGCTGGCGGAAGAGGCGAAGAAGCCGCACGGTCCGCTGGCGCGGCTGGTGGAATTGGGCATCGCGAACGACGTGAAACAAAAAGCAGGGGCGGCGTAGAGACGCCACCCCTGCACGGGGGATTCAAAATTCAGACCAGAAGTGTTCAGCGACGGCGACGGCGTGACACGCCGGCAAAGCCGAGGCCGAGCATGGCGAACGCGCCGGGCGCGGGCACGACGACCTGGTACGTGCCGACCAAGGTCGCGCCGCCGAGATCATCCGAGGTGTCCGCCGGGAAGTAGATGTCGCCGGTGCGGGCGCCGTCGGCGATCATGTCGGCATACTCGGCCGCGGAGATACTCCACGTCGCCGTGCCAGCGAAGGCCTGCGTGCCGGCGATGATGTTCGCCGTGCCGACCGACGAGAACGACCAGATGTTCAGACCGGTGTCGCCGCTGCCGCGGAAGAGGCCGGGCGAGTTGTCCGACGCGTTGAGGAACGTCGACAGGTTGCCGACGCCGTTCGTGTAGATGAGCCCCGTACCGCCAGCGCTGTAGAAATCAGCGAGATAGATGCCGTCGAACGGCGAGCCGTTCACCGACGCCCCGGCCAGACCACTCGTCGCCGTGATGGTGATCTGGTTGGTGACCGACAGGTCAACCGTGAGAAGGACATCCGCGTTCGCGGAGTTGGTCATGGCGACCGGCGCGATGAGACCGAGCGCAAGCGCCAATGACCCGAACAGTCTTTTCAACATTTCCCTACCTCCAGAGATAAGACGACCCAATGCATCGATGGTGCACTCCTGGCGCCAAGGCGCAGATTGGGGAAGTGAAACCCAAGCTAACCCCATGACGATTTCAGTCAAGGCAAAATTTAGAAATCTCCCAGGAACAGCGGGCTTTTTTTGAGGGCGAGCGCCTGCCGCGCGATATGCGGGCGGTGGTCGGTGCGATGCCTCGGCAGCGTGATTCCCTAAGTTGTGGAAAGCGCCCAGGTTTTGAGATGAGGCGTGAAGAGGTGAGGGGATGAGAGGACGAGACGGGTTGGTCCTGCACATTTCCCGGGGTGTCGTATGATCCGGCATGAGCGGATGGTGGATTGCTGATCTTTATCACGACGGGCGCATCATCGAGCTGATCAGCTGGATCTTCTGGGTGATCCTCTCGATCACGCTGCATGAACTGGCGCACGGCTGGGTGGCGGTGTGGCAGGGCGATGACACGCCGCGTGTGACGGGGCACCTCTCCGCCAGCCCGTTCGTGCACATGGGGCATGTGTCGCTGATCGTGTTTCTGATTGCGGGCATTGCGTGGGGGCAGATGCCGGTGGACCCGCGGAACTTCCGCTGGCGGCGATGGGGCGATGCGGTGGTGGCGTTTGCGGGACCGGCGATGAACCTCGCCTTGGCGTTTCTCGCGCTGACCGGGGCCGCAATCTGGATTGCCTACATCCCGGCGGAGGATCCGCTCGACGAAAAGGTGGTGATCTTTCTCACGACGGGCGGCTGGCTGAACGTCATCCTGTGCGGGTTCAATTTGCTGCCGGTGCCGCCGCTCGATGGTTCGCGGATTCTGGCCGGGATGTGGCCGCAGTTCCGCCGGTGGATGCAGAACCCGAACGCCGGGTTCGCCGGCCTGCTGCTGGTGATGCTGGTGTTCGTCACGGACATTTTCGACATCTTCTGGCTGTGGGCGATGGAGGCGGCGCACCAGTACGTGGTGCTCCTTCTGACGTTGCTTCCGTGACGGGGAAGGCGGCCGGAAAGCAGCAAGTTGCCCGAATGGCGCGGGCGGCTACGATGTGCGTCTCGCATCCGCGGGCTGAAGAGTTGCCGCACGGGCCCTGGCGTTTCGCCGGCCTCCACGGCTGCTCCGAGTCGCGTGCAGCAACTGGGCTGCATGGGCGTTCGAAGCCGGCGCATTCAGAGGAAGTGATGTCATGGTTGTTTTGCGTCTCAAGCGCTTTGGTCGGCGTCACCGCCCGTTCTATCGCATCGGCGCCATGGACAAGCGCTCGCCGCGCGATGGCGTCGTGATCGAGCAGCTCGGCTATTACGACCCGATCGCGCCGGAAGACAAGCAGCTCAAGGTGAACGTCGAGCGCGTGCAGCACTGGCTCTCCAAGGGCGCCCAGCCCAGCGACACCGTGCGCTCGCTGCTCAAGCGCGTCGGCTGCGAATGCCCGGCGAAGCGCGGCAAGAAGAAGCCGGCGGCGAAGTAAAACCAGTCGCTTGCGGTTTCGCGCCTTGGAAGATTCTCTGCTAAGCCGCAAGCGGCTTGGGAATCTCGCCTTGGGGAACGCGCCATGCGCTTCGACATCCTCACCCTGTTTCCCGGCATGTTTCCCGCGGTGCTCGGCGCGAGCATTCTCGGGCGGGCGCAGAACGCGGGGCTGGTGTCATATCACGTCCACGACATCCGCGGCTACACGGACGACAAGCACAACCGCGTGGATGATCGTCCGTTCGGGGGCGGGCCGGGCATGGTGATGATGTGCCAGCCGGTGTTCGACGCCGTGACGGCTGTTGAAGCGATGTCGCCGGAGCCCGCGAAGCGGATTCTGCTCTCGCCGCAGGGCGAGCGATTGACGCAGGCGCGGGTGGAATGGCTGGCGACGCAGCCGCGGCTTCTGCTGATTGCGGCCCATTACGAAGGCCTCGATGAGCGCGTGATCGAAGAACTCCAGCCGCTCGAATTGAGCATGGGCGACTTCGTGATGAGCGGCGGCGAAATCCCGGCGATGGCGGTCATCGACGCGGTGGTGCGGCTGCTCCCGGGGGCGCTGGGCGATGAAGCCTCGGCTGGCGAGGACACGTTCACGGAGCGGCAGATCGGCCCGCCCGGCATGACCCGCCGGCTCCTCGAAGGCCCCCACTACACCCGGCCCCGCGTGTGGCGCGGCCGGGAGGTGCCCGAGGTGCTGGTGAGCGGCAACCACGAGGAAATCGCCCGCTGGCGCATGGAGCAGATGCTCGCCCGAACGCAGCAGCGTCGCCCTGACCTGCTACAATCCCCGGTTCCCCCCACGCGGGGAGCCGACTGAACTTGACGCTTGTGGAACGTCCCGCCAAGGGGACAGGAGTACCGGCAGTGAACAGGCAGCAGATTGTTGAGAAGGTGACGGAGAAGCAGCTCAAGCCCGCTGCGGACTTCCCCAAGTTTTCCGTCGGCGACACGCTGAACGTGCACGTGCGCATCATCGAAGGCGACAAGGAGCGCATTCAGGTGTTCCAGGGCGTGCTGATCGCGCAGCGCGGCCGGGGCGTCTCGAACACGATCACCGTGCGGCGCATCGTGGCGAACGAAGGCGTGGAACGCATTTTCCCGCTGCACTCGCCGAAGATCGCGCGCATCGAAGTGGTGCGTCGCGGCGACGCGCGTCGAGCCAAGCTGTATTACCTCCGCGAGCGCGTCGGCAAGAGCCGCCGTCTCCGCGATCAGCGCCGCAGCCTCAAGCACGTCGAAGAAACGGCCGCCACAGAAAAGGCGACGGCGTGAGAGTGAACGTTGCCTCGGCTGCGCGATGAGCGCGGCGGGGCGGTTCGATCACAACATCAGGATCAACGCGAAGCCCCACGGATCGAATCCGTGGGCTTCTTTTTTTGCGGTCAACATGCACCGTGAATCGCGCCTGATTTGCACACTCGAAGCCCACGGATGTTATCCGTGGGACTCTTGGCGCAACCAATCGCGCCGTGCGCCATCAGCGCGCCGCTTACTTCTGCCGGCTCTTCATGCGCTCAATGGTGGAGAGCGCGCTCAAGACATCCGTGCAGATGGGAAACACGCGGTCGAGGCGTGTGAGGTGGAAGAGGTATTGCACGGAGCGGTCGGCGTTGACGAGGGCGATGTGCCCGCCGCGCGCCGCCTGGGCGTTGAGCGCCGCGACGAGACAGCCGAGGCATGCGGAATCCATGTACTGCACGTTCTGCACGTCGAGCACGAAGTCGGTCGCGCCGGATTGCAGCAACTCTTCGAGCAGTTCCGCGAGTTGCGTTTCGCCGGAGCCGCGCGTGAGTTCGGTGACGGTGAGCGTGGCCACAGCGGTGGCGCCCATCATCTGCATGTCGGCGATGGAGCCCTTGCGAGCGCCGGCGGCGGCGGGTTCGCTGGCATCGGTCGCCGGGATGGTTTCTGACGAGCGAGCGAACTTGCCGAGGAAGTTCATGAGCATGGTGCACCTGGTGGTCCGCTCGGGACCGCGCCTCCGCCGGCCTCTCGCCGATGCGCTTGAAATCGGCAGGCGCGGCTGGGCCCTTCACCAGGGAACATGCGAGGAACGCGATGAAGCGTTCACCGGGAACCCTGCGCAAACTATGCGCTTGGCGCCGTTCAGGCAGAGGCGGCCCAACGTTTGGGGCGAGCCTTCAGGCGGCCGGTCGGCGAGGGAGTGCTTGCTTCGGCGGCATTGCCCTGTGGGAGGGACATGGGGTTGGCCGACGGCTGCGAAGGCGTCTGCGGCGGCGCCGGGGTCGCGGCGCCGATGGTCATGCTTCCGCCCCGCGTGTTCGAAGCTGACGGGCCAGCAATGGTGCGATCCAGCGGCGCGGGGCTGCCGGGCGAATTGAGTCGCTGCGCGGCTGCGTTGGTGGCGGGCGCCTCGCCGCTCCGCTTGCGACGCGCTTCGTCGATTGAGCGTTCCATAGCCCGGAGGATCGGGCGAATTCGCTGCGATGTGCTGGATGTATGGTCCATGGCTGCCGGTCTCCCTCTGAAGCGGATATCGGCCGCTGGATGGTCCGAGTTCGCTGGCGTGACGCGTGACGGCATGATTTTTTCCACGACGCCTGCACAGATGGATCATTTGCGCAGTTTCACACGCGAAAGCCGTTGCTTCCGCGTTGGTGAACCACGGAGGGGCGGAGGCATGGAGCGAGAAACGTGCGGCGGAGGCGATCGGCCAGGCGCGCGAGCGAGGCGGTTCATTTGCTTTGCGGTCCGCGTGGCCTTTCGATGCGCTTCAGACCATGGCACCCGTGCAGCGCTTCAGATCATGGCAGCCTGTTCAGGCGCCGGCGCCGTGTCACGTTCCGCACGACTCGCCGCTGCGCCGGACGAGTCGTGGCACCGGCAGTGAGGTGATATCGGCAGTATCGCGATATCGGCAATGACGCGACATCGGCAGTGTCGCGACATCGGCAGTGACGCGATATCGACAGTGACGCCGCGCCGGCGCAAATTCCCCCTCCCTATGAGGGAGGGGGTCAGGGGGTGGGTGGGACGCCATGACACATTGGTGTTCGAAACGTGAGCCACGATGCCAGTGTCCTCGCTTGCGCTTCGGCCTGGTGCGGCATCACCACCGCGTCTCCGCCACGGCGGCGCTCGGGGCGTGCTCGCGGCTTCGGGGGGCGGTCGCGGGTTGCATCGCTGGGGTTACACTGACGGTATTCCTTGGACGAACTCCCGGAGAGCATGCCACGATGCAACGCAATCGCTTGAGCGGTTCCCTTCGCTTCTTTCTGATGACTGTGATCGTCGCCGCGGCGGCCATGTGCTGCACGGCGGCGCGGGCGGCGGAGGGGAACGTTGACCTCCCCCGCTTCCCGTCGATCAGTCCCGACGGCAAGCAGGTGATGTTCTCGTGGCGAGGCGACCTGTGGCTGGTGAGCGCCCAAGGCGGGCCGGCGACGCGCATGACGAGCCACCCGAGCGAGGACACCATTTCCGCGTGGAGCCCGGACGGCACGCGCATCGCGTTCAACTCCGACCGCGACGGCTACACCAACATCTTCATCATGAACGCGGACGGCACGGGCGTGACGCAGGTGACGAAGCTCGACCGGCCGTGCACGCTCATCGGCTTCGGCGTGGACGAAGAAGGCCGCGAGGTGCTCACGTTCGAAAGCGATTTCGAGGGCGATGTGTACCGCTCCCTCCGGCCGTACATGGTCTCGACCGGCGGCGGGGACATCGAGCGCGTGCATGACGCGTTCGGCTCGCAGCCGTGCGTGTCGCAGGACGGACGCAGCGTGGCGTTCACGCGCGGCGGGTATTACACCGGCTGGCAGCGGCGGCATTACATGGGCCCGGAGTCGATGGATGTCTGGCTCTTCGATCGCACGAACAACTCGTTCCGGCAACTCACGACGTGGGCGGGGAACGATGGCGACGCGCGCTGGGGCGGGCCGCGCACGCTGATTTACATGTCCGACCGTGAGAAGAACTGCGTCAACCTGTGGAGGATGAGCGCGGATGAGGGCGAAGCGAAGTCGGTGCGGCTGACGGATTTCGAGGTGGACGACGTGCAGGCGTTCGACGTCTCCGCGGATGGCAGCACGGCGGTGATGACGGTCTGGGACACGCTGTACACGCTCGATCTCTCGAACCCCAACGCCACGCCGAAGCCGATCGCCGTCACCGCGAACGAGGATGAACTCGACAACTCCATGCTCAAGAACGTGCGGCGGGAAGTGAGCGAAGCGGCCTTGAGCCCCGACGGCAAGGTGATCGCGATGATCGCCTACGGCGAGGTGTACGTGCGCGAGGTGGACAAGAAGAGCCCGACGCGGCGCGTCACCTTCACGCATGCGCGGGAGAAGAACCTGGCGTGGTCGTCCGATGGCCTCAAGCTCTACTTCACCAGCGACAGCGCAGGGCGCGACGGCATCTACGTGGCGACCGTCGAACTGACGCGCAAGGAAGCACGCGAAGGCTTTGAGAAACTGCTCGAGCCGGGCGAAGAAGCGAAGGACGAAGCGCCGGCCGCTGCGGCGCAAGAAGAGCCGGCGCCAGATGAGCCGCAGATCGATCCCAAGCCGGCCCCCGCGCCCGCAGGCCCGGAAGCGGAAGCCGGCGATGCGCCCGCGGCGGATGATGAAGCGAAAGGCGACGACAAGGCGGACGAAGCGGACGACGACGCGAAAGAAGAAGACGACCCCGCGGCAAAGTTCTATGACCCGGCGCGGTGGCGCGACGCGGTGCGCTTCACGATTCAGCCTGTGGTGGTGAACGACGCGCAGAACCGCATGCCGTCGCTTTCGCCCGATGGAAAGTGGCTGGCGTACAAGCGCGGGCTCGGCGATCTGATGCTGCTGGAGCTGGCGACGAACACGACGCGCGAACTGCTGACGAGCTGGGACGAGGGCCTGCACTGGTCGTGGGCGCCGGATTCGAAGCACATCGCCTATGTACTGAACGACTTGGATTACAACGCGGACATCTGGATCACGCCGATCGATGACATCACGAAGGCCGTGAACATCACGCGCCATCCGGACAACGATGAAAGCCCGCAGTGGAGCGCGGACGGCAAGGTGTTGAGCTTCATCTCCGAACGCGTGAACGAAGAGTTCGACGTGTGGATGGTGTACCTCGACAAGAACCTCGAGGCGATGACGCCGAAGGAACTGGAGGATTACTACAAGTCTGCGGCGGAGGCGGCGAAGAAGCGCAAGCCGCTTGAAGTGGAGAAACCGAAGAAGGAGAAGCCGGCGAAGGATGACGCCGCGGGTGATGAGAACGGTGCGAAGCCGCAAGCGGCTGGCGAGAAGGATGACGCGAAAAAGAACGACGAGGCGAAGAAGAAGGACGCGGACAAGCCGCTGAAGCTTGATCTTGATGATGCGTATCTGCGCGTCAAGCGTGTGACGTCGCTTGCCGGCAACGAAGGCAACAACGCCATGACGCCCGGCGGCGATGTGTTCGTCTTCTCCGCTGATCTGGGCGACGGCGCCGCCATCTACTCGATGAAGTGGAACGGCGAGGACCGTAAGCGCATCACCGGCCCTGCGAGCGTGCAGCATCTTTCGCTCACCGGCGAGCAGGTGGTGATCGTGGCAAGCGGCCGCGCGGGCATCGTCAAGATCACCGGCGGCGAGGTGGAGTCCTTCGAGCCCGACGATCAGATGCGCATCGACCTGCAGCAGCAGTCGAGCCAGAAGTTCCTTGAAGCGGCGCGCACGCTGGAAGAGATTTTCTATCACCCGACGATGAAGGGCCTCGACTGGCCGGCGCTCACGCGGAAGTATCACGCGCTGGCGAAGCAGGCGCGTACGGCGGGCGAGTTCAATCACGTCGCCAACCGGTTTATTGGCGAACTGAACGCGTCGCACCTGGGCATTCGCGCGCCGATGCCGGAGTCGCCGCTGCGGCAGCCTTCGGGACGGATCGGCGTGCGCGAGGAGCGCGTGGATCGCGGCTTCCGTGTCGTCGAAGTCGTGCCGGATTCGCCCGCGGATCGGGGCACGTTCGCGCTCAAGCCGGGCGACGTCATCACGCAGGTGGATTTCAAGCCGATCGAGTCGACCGACACGCTGGTGTCACTGCTTGAAGGAAAGGTCGGCGTGGAGACGGCGTTCACGATCGAGCGCACGCCGGCAGAGGGCGCGACGGTGGAATTGACGGCCCTCATCACACCTGTCAGCTGGGCGGAACTGCGCCAGCTTCTTTATGTGGCGTGGCAGAAGCACAACCGCGCGCTGGTGGAAGAATGGTCGGAAGGCCGGCTGGGATACTTCCACATGCAGGCGATGGGCCAGCCGTCGCTTGATGAGTTCGAACGCGATCTCTTCGCGGCGGCGTTCGGCAAGGACGGGCTTGTGATGGACGTGCGCAACAACGGCGGCGGTTGGACGACCGATCGCGTGCTTGCTTCCATCATGGTGCAGGAACATGCGTACACGCTGCCGAAGGGCGTCGGCCACGAGCATCGCGGCCATTACCCGCAGGACCGCCTGTTCATTCAGCGATACACGATGCCCATGAATCTGCTGTGCAACGAGAAGAGCTTCTCGAACGCGGAGATCATGTCGCACGCGTTCCAGACGCTGAAGCGCGGCACGCTGGTGGGCGAGGAAACATACGGCGGGGTGATCTCGACGGGCGGCATGTCGCTCATCGACGGCACGTTCGTGCGCCTGCCGCTGCGCGGCTGGTTCCTGCCGGACGGCACGGACATGGAGAACCACGGCGCGGTGCCGGACATCCTCGTCAAACAAACGCCGGAGGACGAAGTGGCGGGCGTGGATGCGCAGCTGCGCGCGGCCGTGGAAGATTTGCTCAAGCGCGTGCGGTGAGTTCGTGAATCGCGGAGGTGAGGCGATGAAGTGATGAGGAGGGGGACCGGGTTTCACCCTATCTCATCTTCCGCTCGCTCCTCATCTCCCCCGCTCCAGACTCCGCGGTCATTTCAATCGTCCTTCTCCGCGGCGTCGTCGCGTAACTTCTCGGCGTGTGCTTTGATGGTGTCGTAGGCGCTGGCGAGGAGGCCGACGAGGGGGAACGCGCCGCCGAGCGGGGACGGGCCAAGGCGGCGGAGCAGCGCATGCGGGGCGTGGTGACTTGGCGGCTGATGCGCGAGGTCGTCGAGTTCCGGGCCGCTGCGCCAGAATTCGTCGAGCGCGAGGTCGGCGAGATCGAGGCCGTCATTGTCGCTTGCGGACGGCGCGGGAGGCGGCGGCGCGGAACGGCGAGCCGCGGCGGCGCGGGCGTGACGCACACGCTCCACGAGTTCTTCCGCGCTCGAACCTCGCAGCACAAGCGCGAGCGCCGGTTCATCGCACAAACGATCCGCGGCGAGATAGAGCAGCGCTGCAATGTGCGGGCATGATTCGGCGTGACACGAACACGTCATGCTCACGCCTTCCAGCGTGCGCGGCGCGAGCGGCGAGCCGTGGCGCGTGAGCGCATCATCGAGATCGGCGGGCAATTCACCGGCGAGCAGCGCGGCCGCGGCGGAACTGTCGCCGGCGAGCGATTCGGCGGTGCGCTGCCACTGCGTTTCGTCGTACGCAGGCAGGCGGATCGTCACCGCGCAATCGCCCGATGACTTTGCGTAGAGCGCGCCTGGCCGCGCCCCCGGAAGTTGAACGCGCGGGGCCGGCGACGCGGCCGGCGTGCCGGGTTCAGGAAGCGCCGGCTGCACGGCGCCTTCGATCACGCCCGCGCGGAAGTCGGCGCGCATCACCATGCCTTCGCGCGCGAAGACTTCGCCTTCCGTCCTCGCGGAAGCGGGGATCGCCGGCAGCAACACATCAAGCCAGCGCTGCGAGGCTGGATGCTCACGCAGCACAGCGATCTCGCGTGCGGGCTTGAGACCAACGCGCTGACGGCGGCCGGAGCGACGCGGCGTGTAGGTGTTCTTCCGCGGCGTCGTCATGAATCTTCCTCCAGCGCGCTCTGCCGAAGCGTGAAGAGTTCGCGCAATTCTTCGGTCGAGAGTTCCGTGATCCACTGCTCGCCGGCGCCCAGGATGCTCGTCGCCAGTTCCTGTTTCTGCTGCAGCATCTGATCGATGCCTTCCTCGAGCGTGCCCATGCAGACGAACTTGTGCACGTGCACGTTGCGGCTCTGACCAATGCGGAACGCGCGGTCGGTCGCCTGCTGCTCGACAGCCGGGTTCCACCAGCGATCGAAGTGGAACACGTGATTGGCGGCGGTGAGATTGAGGCCGAGCCCGCCGGCCTTGAGCGAGAGAATGAACACCGGCGCGCTGCCATCGCGTTTCTGGAATTGATCGATCATCGCCTGACGACGTGAAGGCGGCACCCCGCCGTGCAGGAACAGCGCGGGGCGATCGAGTTCGTTTTCGATCATCGCAACAAGCATGTGGCCCATGCGGCGGAACTGCGTGAAGACGAGCGCCTGGTCGCCTTCCGCAAGCGCTTCTTCGAGCATCGCCAGCAATCGGCGGCATTTGCCTGAACGCTGCGAAATCGGCTGCGGCGTCTGCGCTTGCGCGCTCGCCAGCTCCGCTTCGGGAAGTTCGATCGCAAGCTCCGCAGCGAACGCGCCGTCGTCATCGCCTCGCACGAGGTCCGGGTGATTGCACACCTGTTTCAATTTCGAAAGCGCAGCAAGCACGAGACCGCGGCGGCGCATGCCTTGCGATTGATCGACCTGCAGCAGCGCGGAGCTGACGATCGCCTGGTACAGCCGGGCCTGCGTCGGCGTGAGCGTGGCGTACTCGCGCGTTTCGAGGCATTCGGGAAGATCGACGATGACGCGCGGGTCGCTCTTCAGGCGGCGAAGCACGAAGGGGCGCACAAGCCGGCGGAGTTTTTCCATGCGGTCCTGGTCACGCCGGCGTTCGATGGGCACGGCGAAGCGCGTGCGGAATTCGCGGGCGCTGCCGAGGTAACCCGGGTTGCAGAAATCCATGATGGACCACAACTCGGTGAGGCGGTTTTCGACGGGCGTGCCGGTGAGCGCGACGCGATGATGCGCCGTGAGCGAACGGATGACGCGCGCCTTGCGCGTGGGCGAGTTTTTGATGAACTGCGCTTCGTCGAGCACGACGCGCCGCCACGGCACGAGCGCGAGCAAATCCGCATCGCGGCCGACGAGCGCGTAGGTGGTGATGATGACGTCATGTTCACGCGCCGCGTCCACAAACGCAGGGCCGGTCAGACGATTCGGGCCGTGATGCGTGTGCACGCGCAGCGACGGACCGAAGCGCGCGATCTCGCGCGACCAGTTGCTCATCACGCTGGTCGGCACGATGAGGAGCGTGGCGCCGATTTTGGGTTCGGCGGGTGCGGGAGATGCGGCGGCTTTGTTCCTTGTTTGCGCCCCGCCCTCCCCCTGGCCCCGTCCCTCGTAGGGAGGAGGGAGTTGGCCGGCTCGTTCACGTTCGAGGAGCAGCAGCGCGATGAGCTGGATGGTTTTGCCGAGGCCCATGTCGTCGGCGAGGCAGGCGCCCATGCCCAGCTTGCTCAAGAACCAGAGCCACGACAGGCCGAGGCGTTGATACGGGCGCAGCTCGCCGTGGAACGACGATGGTTGTTCGACGGGGCGCATGGAAATCTTGTCGCCCGCGCCGAGGAGCAGGTCGCCGACCCATCCGGTCGCTTCGACGCCGACGACGGGCAAGCCGAGCGATTCGTTCTCCGCGCCGAACGCAAGGCGAAGCGCTTCGCGGAGCGAAATCTTGCCGCCGGGTTCGCTGCCGAGCAGACGTTCCGCCTGGCGCAGGTGTTCGGGCTTCACTTCGATCCATCGATCGCGCACGCGCAGCAGCGGCACTTTGCGTCGCAGCATTTCCTGCAATTGATCGAGGCGAATGGTGTGATCGCCCGCTGCGATTTCCCAGCGGTATCGCACCATCGCGCCGAGCGCGCCGCCTCCCCCGCCGCCATCGCTCGCCGGCATGTCCATGTGACCGTTCATCAACGTCGCTTCGAACTCCGCAAGGTCCGCGGATTCGAGCATGAGGCGAAGGCCGAGGCGCGAGGCGGGCGAATCCCACCATTCGGGCGGCTCGACCTCAACGCCGGCTTCTTCGAGGATCGGCCGTGCGTCGCGCAGCAGTTCGTACACCTCGCTCGTGGTGAGCGCGATGGACGACGGAGCCGCTTCCGCCAGCGCCGTTTCAAGATGGGGGAAGATGCGTGACGCTCGCGCAAGCTCCGTGAGCAGCACGTGTTCCGGCGATTCCAGCGATGGGCCGGCGAGGGCGTGATCCGCGCGGCCGGGCGCCAGCGTGGCCGGCGCGCTGGACCAGAGTTCGGCGGCGTCGATCACGGTGGTCGAGCCGTCCTGCCGCGTGAGATGGAACGTGACGGTCCACACATCCGCTGCGTCGCTCGCGGTTTCTTCCGGATCAATATCTGATTCATGCACGCGGAGCAGCAGGCGATAGCGAGCGCCGCCGGCGTGTTCGCTCAATGAGTCGATCCATCGCCGCACGCCACGGAGCAGTTCGCCGTTCTGACTCACGGGCGGCTCGACGCGCCGTTCCCAGCCGAGCAAACCGTGCAGCCATGCAACGTGCGGATCCTGGCGATCACGATCGTCGATCGCTTCGAGATAGCGTTCTTCGGTGAGCGCGCGACGTGCGGCGGCGTCGGTGAGTCGCGCCACCGCGCTGCCGAGGATTTGCTCGGGCCCCCACGGCGAGGCGAAGTACTCGCTGCCGCGCGAACGTTCGGTCGGCGGCGCGGCGCGCACGACACCCGGCATGGCGTGGACGAGCATGTCTCGCCGCTTTGCTGCGTCCGCATCATGGAGCCACGGCATCCAGCGCGCTTCGAGCGTGCCGACGTGATCGCCGACGAGCGACGGCACCACGCGCTGATCGGCCAGCAGATCGACGACGAAGTCCGCGACGGCGATCCAGTATTCGACATCGTGACTGATGGCGAGCGCGCCACGCCGCGCGGCGGCATCAATGCGAAGCAGCAAATCAAGCGCGTGCTCGGCGGGGATCATGACGGCCGGCACGGTGACCGTGCGCAAGGATGCGCGTTCGAGATCAACCACGGCGGCGGCGTAACCGGCGAGGCGATCGCTCGGTTGCACGCGATCTTCCACGGCGGGGAGACGGAGCGTGAGCTTGGCGGTTTCGAAGTGATCGGTGAGGCCGGCGTCATGGAGCAGCGTGGCAAGATCGCTGGCGCTGGCGGCGAACGGGTGGACGCTGGCCGATGCGTCGCCGGGGTGGGATTCGCCGGCGCCCTGGTGGAGGAAGGCTTCGAGGGACTCCGCCCAGAGCTTCAGCGATCCGTCGCTGATGTGCGCGTGAAGAAGATGCATCCGCGGCACGATCTCCCTCCGGAAGTGGTGAGTTCCGATAACACGCCTGGTGAGCGCTTTCGGGGCATGATCGCGCTGGGACTCGAACCCAGGACCTACGGCTTAAAAGGCCGCTGCTCTACCAACTGAGCTACGCGATCCGAATCGGTCAGTTTAGTCGATCCCGGGCTGTTTCGCGCGTCGGGCGGCAATCGGCGCGATTCGGCTTGAGATCGGCTGGAGTCGCGCCGATAACAGGATTCGGGACGTGGACGAGGCTTTTCGGCGCTCAAGCGAGGGCGGCCGATCGTCCGATAAGAGGCCTCGGCACACGCCACGGATGGACGCAGGCCAGCGGAGCACGGCTTGCAGGCACTCGCACCACGAAGCCCGGATGGCGGAGCCGTCTGCGGCGGGAACGCGCCGACGTCTGGATTGCGCCATGCGAAGAACTGTGACAACGCTCGTGGCCGGCCTTCTTGCCAGCGTCTGTGCCGGCTGTGCTGATTGGCAGCAACCGGCGTGGACCACATCCGGGGCCCGCATCAATCGCCCCACGAGCCAGGTCGCCGTCCGGCCGCAACCGCACGAAGCGCAGCCGACCAGCGGCGTGAGCGCGCCGCAGCAATCCAAGGGCGTGCCGATCACCATCGAACGCAGCATCCCGGCGACGTCGACAACTTCAGCGATGCCAGCCGGGCGATCACGACCCGACTTCACCGCCGACGCAACCGAAAATTCGAACACCTCGGCAACCAATCCCTCGCCGCCCTCGCCGGTGGCGTTCAACAACAACGGGGGCGGGCCGCGCAGCAATGAACCAACGGCCAAGCCGGTCAGTCTCCCTTCCACAGCTCGCTTTCAGGCATTCGGCGAACTCGGCATGAACCGCAACAGCCGCGCCGGCGAGCTTGATGAAGGGACCAACATCGCGCAGATCACCGACGTCACCGAAGGCGCGTGCTTTGATCCCGCCATCGATCGCACCGGCTCGTGGATGGTGTTCGCATCGACGATGCACCGCCCCACCGCTGACTTGTATCTGAAGTCCGTGGACGGCCGCACGATCACGCAACTGACGGCGGACCCGGCGGATGATGTGATGCCCGCGATCAGTCCCGATGGGCAATCGATCGCGTTCGCATCAAATCGTGCCGGCAACTGGAACATCTACACCACCACCATCAACGGCGGCGTGGTGACGCAGATCACGAACGACCGCGATGAGGAACTGCATCCGACGTGGTCGCCCGATGGTCGTTACCTCGCGTATTGCAAGCTCGGCAGCCAGTCGCAGCGCTGGGAAATCTGGGTGGTTGATGTCAACAACCTGGCGGCGCCGCGATTCCTCGAATATGGCTTGTTCCCCAAGTGGTCGCCTGACCCGGCGCGAAGCAAGCTGCTGTTCCAGCGCCCGCGCCAGCGCGGCAGCCGCTTCCACTCGATCTGGACCGTGGACATCGTCGGCGGCGAAGCGCTGCACCCGACGGAAATCGTTTCCGCGGCCAACGCAGCGGTGATCAATCCCGCGTGGTCGCCTGACGGATCACATGTGGCGTTCGTCACGGTGGTGAGTCCTGAAGAGAACGTGGCGGAATCGATTCAGCAGTCGGATGTGTGGATCGTGAACATCGACGGCACCGGCCGGACGAATCTGACGAGCGGGCAGTATGCGAATTTTCAGCCCGTGTGGGGACCGGAAGGCCGCGTGTTCTTTGTTTCCAATCGCTCGGGGACGGACAACATCTGGATGGTGTCGGTGGCCACGGGCGGCGTGAATGCGCCGGGTCCATCGGCTGTGGTGAACGCGCAGCCGCGGGGCGCAAGTCCGACGGAATGACGCTCACCCGCGTGCGGCAGTGATGCTGGAGCACGGGGCGGGACGATAAACACGGGCGGGTGGAACTCGCTCTTCAGGCAGGACGCCATGACAAGTGCACAGCTCATGCAATCAGGCCCTCTCGGCTTGCGCGAGTGCGGCGCGGTGTTCGTTCTTGCGTTTGTTCTTCTGCTCGCTGGTTGTGACACCGGCGCGCGGCAGCAACCGCGAATGCACGCTTCGCCGTATCCCGGTCAGCAGCTTTGGGCCGTTGTTCCGTTTCTCAACGAATCCGGCGTGTCGGTGCTCGACACCGCGCGCATGGCGGATCTGTTCACCGAGGAATTGCAGCAGGTTGAAGGCATCGACACGGTGCCGGTCAACCGCGTGATCCAGGCGATGCGGCAGCTCAACATTGCCGCCGTGCTCACCAGCGGTGACGCCATGGCGGTGATGGAGGCGTTGCAGGTGGATGGGCTCGTGGTGGGCACGGTGACGGCGTATGACCCGTACAACCCGCCCACGCTCGGCCTTGCCGTGCAACTCTTCCGCCCTGCACTGATGAAGCACGCGCAACTTGATCCGCGTGATCTCACGCGGCAGGCGAGCGGCGACTTTGAACTCGGCGCGATGAACGACGTTCGTCCCGCGGCGCAGGCGGCAGGCATCTTCAATGCTCGCAGCGAACGCACGCGGATGTGGATCGATGAGTATGCGATCGGAAGAACGCCCAAGGACAGCGCGTATGGCGCGGAAGTGTTCCTGGTGCGCATGGAGCTGTACACGAAGTTTGTCAGCTATCGGCTGATCGGCGACTTGCTCGGAACGGAGCGCAGCCGGATGCAGGCGATAGCGCAGGAAACACGGGAACGCTGACGGCATGTGGTCCGCCGGCGTTCCTCGAGGCAAGGACGCTGGAGACCAGATGAACCGTTGGCCGAACACCATGACACTCGATCGGGCGCGTGCCCCGATGTCGGCCGGACGGATCCACTGACCCCCCAACGAGGCAACGGATCTGCCATGATCAGCTCAAACACCGACACGCTCCCGATCGTCGATAAGTTCCTTCACTACTTACTGGACGAGCGCCATTTCAGCCCGTACACCGCGCGCTGCTATGGCGTCGATCTGCGCCAGTATGTTGATTTTCTGCAGAGCGAGCTGCACGTCGCCGCCACGCATTCGCAGGAAGCCGATGCGCTTTCGAAGCGCATGAACGCCGGCCCGAACGCAAATCACGGCGCGGGCAGCGACGTGGTCGGCCGCGTGCAGCCGGCGACGCTCACCGGCGCGATTCTTGAAGCCGACGTCGCGCTCATCCGCTCGTTCCTCAATCACCTGACGCAGTTCCAATATTCGGCTGCGACGATGGCGCGAAAGATCGCCACGCTTCGCTCCTTCCACCGCTGGATGGAGAAGAAGGGTCTTGTGACGAACAACCCGATGCTCATGATCCGCACGCCCAAGCAGAGCAAGCGCCTGCCGAAGGCGATCGGCGTGGAGCAGGTGGAGAAGCTCTTGAGTGCGCCGGACGACACCGATCTGCTCGGCGCTCGCGACCGCGCGATCCTGGAAACGCTCTATTCCACGGGCATCCGCGTGAGCGAACTCGTGAGCATCAATCGCGGCGACATCGATGAAGCCGGCGAAGCGCTCATCGTGCGCGGCAAAGGCAAGAAAGAGCGCATCGTGCCGCTCGGTTCCCACGCCATCGCGGCGCTGCGACATTACCGCATGATGCTCGACCATCACCTCGAGCGCGCCGGCCTCAAGCCCGATCCCGATGCGGCGCTGTTCATCAACAAGCACGGCGGGCGGCTGTCGACGCGTTCGGTCCGCCGCAAGGTGAGCAAGTATCTGACGATCGCGGGGCTTGACCCGGACATCAGCCCGCACACGCTGCGTCACAGCTTCGCGACGCACCTGCTCGACAACGGCGCCGACCTGCGCAGCGTGCAGGAACTGCTCGGACACCAGTCGCTGTCGACGACGCAGATCTACACGCACCTGACGTCACAGCGCATGCGCGAAGCGTACGACCAGGCGCATCCACGCGCGGAGGCGTCGTAAAGGGGAAAACCCTCACCCCGGCCCTTTCCCTCAGGGAGCGGGAGGACGCAGAATTCTCGTCCCGGCGTGCTGCCGGCGAATGAAAAAGAGCGATCACCGCCACGGACGGCGACATTCGCAGGGAGGCGATAGACACGAGGCGCTCGGTGGGAGCGCCTTGTGTTTTTTTGCGGAAGGCAGTGAGAGCGAGGCATCAAGGCATCGAGGCATCGAGGCATCGAGTGATCAAGGCAGCGAGTCGTGCCGGTGTCGGCCATTACCTCACGTCGGAATACGCCGGCTTGCCGTCAAACTCCTGCAGCTTTTCGATGTGCATCCACTTGAGCGTGTGGGCGATTGATTCGAGCAGCGCGAAGATCTGGGCGTCCGTGACTTCGTGCTGCGCGTCGCGTTGGACGAATCGGCAGCGCCATTGGTCGACGCAATCGGGGTTGCCGTCGGTCGGCGGGTAGACGCGCACGCCACGGTTGGCGATGAGTTTGAGTTTGAGCGCGGTGTTGTCGCAGAGCTGTTCGAGCGTCCGGCCGAGCGTCTGCGCATCGCCGCCCGCTTCGATGAACACATCCACGCCGACGACGCGCCGGTTGGCCATGGGCACGCTGACGGGGTCGCGGGGCACCTCGGGCAATTTGATCGGCACGTGCTCGCGCACACGCCATCGCTTCGACTTCTTGCCGAAGTTGCCAATGATCGCATCGACGAATTCGGTGGTGGTCGCGGGCTGATCGTGGCTGACATCGACGGTGAGGGTGCGACCTTCTTCGAGCGTCACGAGAATGGCGTTTTCGATCGTGTCGGCGGCTTCGAACTCGGCGAGGTGGCGGAGCATCATCACGGCGGAAAGGATGAGCGCCGTGGGGTTGACGATGTTCTTGCCGGCGATATTGGGCGCCGTGCCGTGGACGGCCTCGAAGATCACCGCGTCGTTGCCGATGTTCGCGCTCGGTGCGAAGCCGAGGCCGCCCGCGAGGCCGGAGGTGAGATCGCTGATGATGTCGCCGTTCATATTGCTCGTCACGATGAGCTCGAATTGCTCGGGGTGACGGACGAGCATGTGGGCGCAGTTGTCAATGATGATGTGTTCGGCCTGAATTTCGGGGTATTCGGGCGCGATGCGTTCGAAGGTGCGCTTGAGCAGGCCCTCGGTCATCTTCATGATGTTGGCCTTGGTGGCGCAGTGCACGCGCTCGCGGCCTTCGGCGCGGGCAAGCTCAAAGGCGAGGCGCACGATCTTTTCGCAACCTTTGTGCGTCATGATCTTGAGGCACTCGGCGACGCCGGGCGATTGCATGTATTCGATGCCCGCGTAGAGATCTTCGACGTTCTCGCGCACCACGACGACATCGAGGTTCTGCCCGCCGAAGGGCGTGGGCACGCCCGGAAGCTCGCGCGCGGGGCGCACGTTAGCATACAGCTCGAAGAGCTTGCGGAGCATGACATTGGCGGACTGCTCGCCGAAGCCCACGGGCGTTTCAAGCGGTCCCTTGAGCGCCACGCCGGTGCGGCGGATGGAATCGATCGTTTGCTGCGGCACGCCGGAGGGATCGCCTGATTTGAACACTTGCGCGCCGGCAGGCTGACGGTCCCAATCAATCGGTACACCGGCGGCTTCGATGATTCGTACAGCGGCGCCGACGACCTCGGGCCCGATGCCGTCGCCTTCAATCAGAGTGACTTCAATGCGTCCTGCGGAATTGCGCTTCATGCTCATAGGGATCGGCAGGATAGGCGAAGTGAAGGAGCGACGCGGCGCGGTTCGGTTCGCAAGTGCGAACGGCGGTTCGCGGGTGGGCGGCGGGTTTCGTATTCTAAATCCGCGGCAGCGGCGATGGCCCAGGCTGCACGGAGGCGGGTGTGACGATCGACCCACGCATTGCGTACTTCACGATGGAGATCGGCCTCGAGCCGGCGCTGGCCACCTACGCCGGCGGCCTGGGCGCGCTGGCGGGCGACGTGGCGCGGGCCGCGGCTGACCTTTCGCTCCCCTTCTGCGTCGTCACGCTCGTGCACCGTCGCGGCTACTTCAAACAGAAGCTCACCAGCGACGGCGTGCAACTGGAAGAACCGGCGCCGTGGCCCGTCGAGCGGTTCCTCATGCGCCTTCAGCCGACGGTGCGCGTGACGATCGACGGGCGCGAGGTGACGATCGCGGCGTGGCAATATCTGGTGCGCGGCGTGACGGGCGGCGTGGCGCCGGTGTACTTCCTCGACACCGATCTTCCGGAGAACTCGCCCGAGGATCGCGGGCTCACGAACTCGCTCTACGGCGGCGATGTGCGCTATCGCCTGCGGCAGGAATGCGTGCTCGGCATCGGCGGCGTGCGCATGCTGCATGCGCTCCAGCATCAGCACATCGCTCGCTATCACATGAACGAAGGCCACGCGGCGCTGCTCGCGCTGGAGCTGATGCGCGAGGAATCGGAGGCACGCGGCAAGGCGGTGACGGACCCGGCGGTGATTGCAGCCGTGCGACGGAAATGCGTGTTCACGACGCACACGCCGATCGCTGCGGGGCACGATCGCTTCGGGCTTGCTATGGCGTTTGAAGTGATCGAGCCGGCGGTGGTGTCGCCCTTCCGCGAGGAGCAGGCGCGCGCGGTGATCGGCAGCGATCACGAACTGAACATGACGCACGTCGCGCTCTTGCTTAGCCGATATGTCAACGGCGTGGCGAAGCGGCACGGCGAAGTGTCGCGGCAGATGTTCGGCAACTATGCCGTGGCGTCGATCACCAACGGCGTGCACGTGGCCACGTGGGTTTCGCCGCCGTTCGAGCGGCTGTTCGACCGATGGATTCCCGGCTGGCGCGAGGATTCGTTCTCGCTGCGTTACGCCATCGCGATTGATCTCGATTCGATCTGGCAGGCGCACATGGAAGCGAAGCGCCAGCTTGTGGGGATGGTGAACGCCGCGATGGCCAGCGACTTTGACGCCGAGACGTTTACGATCGGCTTCGGTCGGCGCGCGACGGCGTACAAGCGGCCGGATCTTCTGCTGGCGGACGCGGAGCGATTGCGGCACATCGCGCGGCAGCACGGCCGACTGCAGGTCATTTACGCGGGCAAAGCGCATCCGCACGATCACGCAGGCAAGGAATTGATTCAGCGCGTGTCGCGATTGCTGACATCGCTCGGGCCGGAGGTGCGCGGCGTGTATCTGCCGGAGTACGACATGCGCACGTGCGCGCTCATGATCTCGGGCAGCGATCTGTGGCTGAACACGCCGCGGCCGCCGCTCGAGGCGTCAGGGACGAGCGGCATGAAGGCGGCGCTCAACGGCGTGCCGTCGCTTTCCACGCTCGACGGCTGGTGGCTCGAAGGTTGCATCGAAGGCGTGACGGGCTGGTCGATCGGCGTCGATCGCGGCGCGGGCGGATCGGTGGACCAGCACGCGACGCCGGAGCCGGAGATGGATCAGCGCGATGCGGCGTCGCTCTATGACAAGCTGGAGCGCATCATCCTGCCGATGTTCCACAACGAGCGCGAGAAGTACGCCGGTGTGATGCGGTCGGCGATCTCGCTCAACGGCGCATTCTTCAATGCGCACCGGATGATGCATGAGTATGCGACGAGGGCGTATCTGGTTTGAGAAGGCATCGAGGCAGCGAGGGTTTGAGAACGCGGTTCGAGGCTGTCCCGGCGCGTCGGCTGGAAATTGCGACCACTTCAATTCCCCCGCGCTCGCAGCCGAAGGCAAAATGCCTTGATGCCTCGGTGCCTCGATGCCTCGGTGCCATCCTGCCCCGCTTCCTGCCTTGATGCCCCCGTCCCCTCCCCCCTATCATCCCCGCTCCGCAAGCAATCCAGCTCGCGTGTTTTTAGGAGTCACGTCCCGTGAAGTCCCAGGATCTTCGTCCCGGCATGGCGATCAAGCTTGACGGCCAGCTCTGGCTGATTACGTCCTTTCAGCACGTCACGCCCGGCAATCTGCGTGCGTTCATCGCGCTGAAGATTCGCAACCTGACCACGGGCTCGACGATCGACAAGCGCCTGCGCTCGAGCGAGGAAGTGGAGCAGGTGGATCTCGATCGCCGCGAGATGGAATATCTCTACAGCGAGTCGTCCGGCCACGTGTTCATGGACACGTCGTCGTACGAGCAGATCTCTATTCCCGCGGACTTCGTGGGCGACCAGATGCTGTACATCAAGCCGAACACGATGGTGACGGTGATGATCTGCGAGGGTCAGCCGATTTCGATCGAGTTGCCGTCGACGGTCGATCTGCAGGTGACCGACACGGCGCCGGGCATCAAGGGTGCGACGGCGACGAATCAGCTCAAGGAAGCGACGCTGGAGACGGGTTTGAAGACGCGCGTGCCGCCGTTTATCGCCGTGGGCGAAATGGTGCGCATTAACACCGCGGACGGGTCGTACAACTCGCGCGCTTGATGCGTTCGCGCGAGCGCGTCACCAGCCGCTGATTTCGCCGATGATCATAAGGCCGAGGCACGAGCAGTTGAGCAGCGTGCTGATGAGGCCGGTGACGAGACCGGCGACCGCAAAGCCGCGCGTCGCGCCGCCCGCACGTCCGGAGGCGACGGCTTTCATGGCGGGAAAGTAAAGCACAATCGCCACGACGCCGAGGAAGCCGAACGGCACGCACATCGAAAACGGCAGCGAGAGCAGGCCGCACACGAACGACGCGATGGCAAAGCCGCTCGTCACCTGCGGTGCGTTCTGAAAACGCCGCAACGTGTGCGCGACATTGGCGCCGCATTCGGGGCAATTGCCGCCGAGCGCCGTGCCGGAAAGGTCGTAGCCGCATGCGACGCACGTCACAAGCGAGGCGGCGACAGCTTGCACGAAAGGCGGCGCCGTGGGACCAGTTGGCGGCGCTGCGGGCGGAACAGAAGCGTGGTCAAGCGGTTCCATGCACCAAATTGTACACCGACTCGCGGACCGTTCAGAGCCCGCCGCGCAACACGATCAGTACGATTATCAGGATGGTCACGGTCGAACTAATGATGCCCATCACAAGACCAGCAATGGCAAAACCTTGCGTCTGCCCCGCGGCCGCGCCGCTGCGCAGTTCTTTCATCGCCGGGAAATAGAGCGCGATGGCGATGAAGGCCAGCAAACCGCAGGCGAAGAGTCCAAGGATGCCGCACACGAGGGAGGCAGTGGCATACCCGCTGGTGCGCCCGCCGGAGTTGCAAAATTGGCGGAGGGTTTGTTCAACCGGCGTGCCGCACTCCGGGCAACTGGCGCCGAGGGCCGTGCCGGAGAGGTCGTAACCGCACCCCATGCATGTAAAGGCGCTGGCGCTGACCGGTTGCGCCACGGGCGGCACGTTGGGATCGAACGTTTCCATTCCCCTCTTTCATCGGAATCCGCCCGCGCGAATGCTCAAGTCATAGAAGACCCGAGCAGCTCGGACTTTTGGAAATTTGCCGCTTACCACGGATCTGCAACATGACACGCCCGGCCGGTCTTCACCACATAATCCTGGTGATAATCCTCGGCGGGCCAGAACGTCTCGGCCTTTTCAACTTCGGTGACGATCTTGCCGCGCACCTTGCCGGAGTTTTGCAGTTCTTCGATGAACTGCTCCGCTTCGCGCTTCTGCTCTTCGCTGGTGTAATAGATGCCGGAGCGATACTGCTCGCCGACGTCCGGCCCCTGGCGGTTGAGTTGGGTGGGGTCGTGCATCTTGAAGAAGGCTTCGAGCAGCCGGCGATAGGAAATGCGATTGGGATCGAACACGACCTTCACGGTTTCCGCGTGGCCGGTGGTGTCGCTGCACACTTCCTTGTACGTGGGGTGTTCCGTGCGTCCCTGCATGTAGCCGGACTGCGCATCGACGACGCCGGGGCCCTGCTGGAAGTAATGCTCGATGCCCCAGAAGCATCCGCCGGCGAAGTACGCGGTCTCGGTCTTTACAGGTGCGCTTTCGGGTGGCACAGGCTCGCCTTTCTCGATGAACTTGAGTGATTCGGAGTTGAGGCAATGTCGCAAGCCGGTGGGCGGCGGGCCGTCGGGGAACACGTGGCCGAGGTGGGCGCCGCAGCGTGCGCAGTTGATTTCCGTCCGCACCATGCCGTGGCTGCGATCCGTTTTCTCGGTGATGTGATCGGGATCAACCGGCTGGAAGAAGCTGGGCCAGCCCGTGCCGGAGTGGAACTTGTGCTCGCTGGAGAAGAGCGGCAGGCCGCAGACGACGCAGACGTACATGCCGTCTTTCTTGTTGTCGAGCAGCGTGCCACAGAACGCGCGCTCGGTGCCTGCATTCTGGGTGATGCGATACTGCTCGGGCGTCAGCTTCTTCGCCAGCTCTTCGACTTTCTCGCGCGGGAGCGGCGTGACGTCGTAACCGGATTTGGAGTACTTCACGGCGACTTCGTTGTCCTGTGATGGTGCGGCGGCGGATGGCGCGGCTTCAGATTTTGCCGCGCTCCCGGCATGCTGGCCATCGGCGGAGACGACCTCGCATCCGATGAGCAGCGCGGCGAGCAGGGCCAGAAACAGCGTGGCAAACAGCGTGGTGTTCATGGTCAAGGCAACCAGCGTGATGTGAATCGTATTCCTGAAGGCGTGCGAACCGCCACGGCGGGGCGGATTTCGCGGGTTCCGGCCGGCGCCGTGGGACATCCCACGCAACCGATGGTCGCGGCTTTTCAGGTGGTTGACACGGGGTCGAACACGATCGCGTCGCCGTCCTTGCGGGCGTAGAACGCGTCGATCTGCTTGAGGCCGGTGACGTGGCGGATGAAGTATGCGGCGCGCACCAGATCCGCCCGCTGCAGCGCCGCCATGTTTTGCGTCGGCACTTTGAGCCGGGCCGTGTAGAACGCGCAGTTCTCGTGCTGGATGAGCACAACGCGCGTCAGGGCGTGCGCCTCGACGAGGAACTTGAGTTCATCGACCGCGCCTTCCTGCGCCACGCGTGCTTCGGCGTACCCAACGAGCGCGGCCGGTCCGCCGGGGAGCGCCACGCGGTCGTAGCGCGGCAAGCCGAGGCCGTTCTGCAGGAAGTCGTCGAAGTGTTCGCCCACGCGGCCGTCGGAGCAGTACACCGCGGCGACGTGCATGCGCCGGGCGTCGTAGCGGATCATGGAGCGAAAGGGCGACGCGGCCACGATGGTGTCCGGCGCCGTTCGCACGCCCTCGGCAGGTGAGCACATCGCTCCATTATGCAGGAAGTCCGCCGCGCGTGCGCTCCCCCCGCTTCTTTCGAGCAGCATTTGGCCGGCTGCCGAGACGCGTCGCTGAAAATCTGGCATGATCATGACGCATGCACACGGACGGGCGCCATCCGAATGAACACCGCACGCTGCGCACAGCGCCGCCGGGCCCGCCGCCATCCGGCGACAAATGGCTGATCGGGGCGGTCGTGCTCAATGGGCTGCTCACGATCGTGCAGCTCGTCGGCGGCGCGGTGGCGGGCAGTTTGTCGCTTGTCGCGGATGCGCTCCACAACCTGAACGACGCGGTGTCGCTGGGCATCGCCGTGGCAGCGCGGAAAATCGGCCGCAAACCGGCGGACAAGGTGCACACCTACGGCCACAAGCGGGCGGAAACGATCGCGGCGCTCATCAATCTCACCGCGCTCGTCGTCATCGGCATGATGATCGCCTACGGCGCCATCGTGCGATTCTTTCAGAAGCACGAGATTGACGGCTGGATCGTCGTGATCGTCGCCGGCATCGCGCTCATCATCGATCTCGCCACCGCGGTGCTCACGCACGTGTTCGGCGAGGGCACGCTTAACTTCAAGGCGGCGATGGTGCACAAGCTTGCCGACGCCGCGGGCTCGCTTGGCGTCGTGATCGCCGGCGCGCTGATTCTTCTGTACGACTGGTATGTGGCGGATCTGATTGCGGCGCTCGGCATCGCGGTGTATGTCATCTGGCAAGGCGTCACGCTCATGCGCCCGGCCATTCACGTGCTGATGGAAAGCGTGCCGGTGGAAATGAAGCTCGATCACGTGCTCGACGCGGTGCGAAACGTCGAGGGCGTCACCAGCGTACACCACGTGCGGCTGTGGCTGATGGACGAGGACGAGGCGGCGTTCGATGCGCACGTCGTGACGAACACGCGCGATCACCGGACGCTGGATGAGATCAAGAACAAGGTGCGCCAATCGCTGCGCGAGCAGTTCGGAATCACGCACACGACGCTGGAGATGGAAGGCCCGGCGGCGTGACGAACATGCAGGCTACTTCTTCTTGCGATTGGCGACGCGCACGACGAGCTTGAGCCCCGACCACGTCTCGTCCACGGCACAGACTTTGACATCCACCATGCCCATCGGCAGGGCGACGTCGCGCACGACGTCCTCGGTGATGTCCGTCTCCACCTTCGCCGCCTTCTTCGGCCAGGAAACCCAGATCACGGCGTCACCACGCATGTTCGCCAGCGACTTCTGCAGCGCCGCGGCGAGCTTGGATTTCTGCATGGCGAAGATGTGGATGATGTCCGTCTTCCCGGTGAGCCGCGATGAGATGGTGACGCCATCCGGAAGCGGCGCGAGCAGGTCTTCATAATGCGCCGGCGCAGCGACCGTGCAGAGGCGCGAGCCGTCCTTGAGGCCGAGTTTTTGAGCGAGTGGCGTGCCGGAGTAGCCGGGCATGATGACTCACTCGGCGCCGGACTGCATCTGCTTCTGCAATTCCGCGCGCTTGGCGGGGTCGAGACAGTTGGGGTCGTCCTTCTGGCCGAAGTGTTCGACGCGCCAGTGCTCGACGGCCGCCTTGAGTTCGTCCATCGTCGCGCCGTTCGTCGGCTCGAGCGCGACCTTGGCGGTCTTGGTGTCGAAATCGATCATCGCGGCGCGAACCCCCGGAAGCTCTTCGAGCTCGCGCGCGATTTCGTTGGCACAGTTCCGGCACGCCATGCCTTCCACCTGGAAGGTGACGACGTTGTCGCCCTCGAACATGCCGGGCGAAGCGTTCTTCTGCGACGAAGCGCAACCGGCGAGCGCGAACAGGCAGCACGAAACGATGAACGAGAATGAACGGGCCACGCTGAAGCTCCTCAAAAATTTGGGAGCGACAGTGTAGCCGCCCCTTCATTCCAGCGGCATGGGGTTGTAGCCGGAGATCCACGTGCCTTTGCACTGATAGAGCCCGACGTTGCCGCGTTCGGCGAGGTACGGGAAGCCGGAGAGGCCGACGCTGCTGATGATCCAGGCGCGATTGCCGGGCGAGCCGGGGCGATAGTCGTAGTGGCGATTCTCGGCCTGCGGCGAGGCGAAGGGATCAAGCGGCAGCTCGCGCAGGATGTGCGGCGTCAGCGCTTCGAGCGACTCCGGCGGCTTGCCGTGGTCTTCGCAGTACATGTCGAGCGCGCCCCAGAGCAACACGAAGTCGCGGTGCACCTGTTCGAGCTTTTCGCGGTCGCTGTCAGAGAGCGATTTGTACGCCTCGGTCGCGCGGAAGTCGTAACGATTCTGCTGGGCGGGCGGTTCATCACACGGCGAGAAGGCCGTGAGCGAAACGCCGATGACCAATGCTGCTGCGAGACCGGTGAAACGCGCAAAGGGGTGACGAAGCATGGTGAATTCTCCGCGGAGTGGATTGGGGCCCCCTCTGCAGATGGCCGGCCGGCGCTTGAAGTCTTCGCGGCGTGCGGCATCTCGGCGTGGCGAGAATCAGCGGCTGGCGAGCTGCGCGTTCGCCCGGTCGGCGTTCATTCGGGCGACCGCGCCGGCGACGAAGCACACGGCGAGATATGCAGCAAGCGGCGGGCTCGCAAAAAGCATCACCAGCGGCCAGAGATTGCTCCCTTGCGCCAGCCCCACCGCCGTGATGATGCCGATGACCGCCGCCACCGGCACGGGCGCGAGGCTTGCCCATCGCAAGCGGCCGTGCGAGACGAGCGTGGCTGCGATCTGCAGCGGCAGATAAAGGAACGCGCAGAAGAAACCGACGGAGATGATGAGTTCGCCGAGTTCCATCGCGACATGGTCCTTTCACCGTGATCGCTGCAAGCTATTTCGAAGATACGGTGAATCGAACGGCGCGGCCGAACTTTGCGGCATGATGCGTCAATGCTTGGCGGGCGCGTCGGCGGCGCTCACTTTGGATCGTTGCTGCCGGGGGCGAACAACGTTTTTCGCCAGCCCGAGAAGCTCCAGCCCGCGGATGACGCCGTAGATCAGATCGAATTCCCACCACCGTCTGCGATTGCTCGCGGCGGCGGGGTCGGCGTGGTGGTTGTTGTGCCAGCCTTCGCCCGAGGTGAGGATCGCGACGAACCAGTTGTTGCGGCTTTCTTCGTCGGTGTCGTAGTTGCGGTAGCCGAACATGTGCGTGAGCGAATTGACGGACCACGTGATGTGCCAGACGACGACGGTGCGGAGGAACACGCCCCAGACGAGCACGCTTAGGCCGAGTTGCAAGCCGGCCATCCATCGCGATGCGTCCGCGTCTGCCGCCAGCGAAGCTTCGCTCGGCCCTATCCAGCATCCAACGCCGAACGCCACAGCGAAGAACAGGACGGCGTGCGCGAGGTATACCCCGATCGGCACGAAACCGCGCTCCAGCGTGAGATAGAACGGCTGGCGCAGCATGTCGCGCACATAGCGCTCGTAATTGCTGATCTTGTTCAGGCCGTGGTTGTCGACCAGCATCCAGCCCACGTGACTCCACAGGAAGCTCACGAGCGGGCTGTGCGGATCGGGCTCGTCATCGGCATGGTTGTGATGAATGCGGTGCGCGGCGACCCAGCGCGCGGGCGCATCCTGAAAACAGCACAGGGCCACGATGACGAAAAATTTCTCCAGCCAGAAGGGGCACGAAAAGCTGCGATGCGCGAGCAGGCGGTGATAGCAGAGATTGATGCCGACGCAGCCGAAGAAATACGTGCCGGCCACGAGCAGCACGACGCCCGTCCAACTGAAGAGCCATGGCAGCAGCGCCAGCGAAGCAAGCAGGTGCACCACGACGATGCTGATGAGGTAATCCCACACGATCCGGCCGGTGCGCTGCGACTGGCCCATTGAGGGCGGACGAAGCGATTTTGCCGCCGCCGCGGGGGCGCGGGTCACGACGTCGGGCGCGGAGGTCGGCAACGAAGCATTCGTCATGCGGAGCCCAATGGACCGAAGGTCGGCCGCCGTCCTGCGGAAAAGCCAAATGACGCGTCGCCGCGCGAACAACACGGGACGCCTGCCGGCAGAAGTGTATCGACGCCGCTCGCGTTCTGCGCCGTATTAATGAGAATTGTCAGCCGGCGCGGGAACGCCGGACTCGGTCTGCGGGCGGATGGTGAGCGGCGCCTGACAGTTCGGGCATTTTTGCCACGTTGCGTCGCCGATCGATCCGCCGACGAGTTCAATGCGCTGGTGGCACGCGGGGCACTCGCCCTTGACGTCGTGCAGAATCACGCGGCGTTTGAAGGTGCGCATGCCGAGCATGATGCCGAGCAGCGGCAGCGCCCAGGTGGAAACGAGGTGCACGACCGGGATGACAATGCAGGCGCCGGCGGCAAGGAACCCGCCGACGATCCACATCGTTCCCAAGCCGTAACGGAACGCGTCGGAATAACGGACCACGTCGTCTGCAGCGCCGGCCGCGCTCGCGCCTGCGGCATCCGTCAAGACAACGACTTCCTGCGCCATGCCAAGAACCTCCGAGTGGCGCACACGAACATCGAGCACGCACGAACAAGTGTTTTCGCATGCTAGGACGCCGCGTTCGCCGAGGCGAGCGATTTTGTTCGGCGGCAAATCATGTTTTGGCCTATGCTGGTGATTCCAACTTCAACCTGCTGGAGGACCGTCATTGGCGGAACATGACGCGACGCGCGCCTCGACCACCGAAGGCCTGCCCGTTTCACCATCGCTTGCACCATCGCTGGAACGCGCGCACATTCCATCGCGCGCCAGCGCCGTGGACAGTCGCATCCTCGTGATCTGCCTGCTCGCCTGCGTGATCGGCGTGATCGCCGCTCTCGCCGCTGTCGTGCTCACGCATCTCATCGACTTCTTCACAAACCTGTTCTTCTATGGCAGGCTGTCAATCGAGACTGTGTCGCCTGCCGACCATCACATCGGCGCCCTGGTAGTCGCCATCCCCGCGCTGGGCGGCGTCATTGTCGGCCTCATGGCGAAGTTCGGTTCGCACGCCATCCGCGGCCACGGCATCCCGGAAGCGATGGAACAGGTGCTGACGAACGAGAGCCGCATCCCCGCGCGAATGACGTGGCTGAAGCCGCTTTCCGCCGCGGTCTCCATCGGATCCGGCGGCCCGTTCGGCGCGGAAGGCCCGATCATCGCCACCGGCGGCGCGTTCGGTTCGCTCATCGGCCAGGTGCTGTGGACGTCGGCGAGCGAACGCAAGACGTTGCTCGCGGCCGGCGCGGCGGCGGGCATGGCGGCGACGTTCGGCAGCCCCGTCTCCGCCGTGCTGCTTGCGGTGGAGTTGCTGCTCTTCGAGTTTCGCGCCCGCTCGCTCATTCCAGTGGCGCTGGCGACGGCGATCGCGGCGTGCGTGCATCTGATGGTGCACGGCGAGGAGCCGATGTTCGCCATGACCGACGTGGGCGTCACGGGCGGCGCGGCGCTCCTTAGCTATCTCGTGATCGGCGCGCTGGTGGGCGCAGCGGCGGTGTTCGTCACGCGCATCGTGTATGTCATCGAAGATCTCTTCGCCAAGCTGCCGGTGCATTGGATGTGGTGGCCGGCGATTGGCGGCGTGGTGGTCGGCGTCGTCGGCTTCTTCTCGCCGCACACCCTTGGCGTGGGCTATGACAACATCACCAACATTCTGAACGTGCACTGGACCGTGCAGGCGATTGTGCTGCTGTGCGCGCTCAAGTTTGTGTCGTGGTCGATGGCGCTGGGAAGCGGCACGTCAGGCGGAACGCTGGCGCCGCTGCTCACGGTGGGCGGCGGCATGGGCGTGTTGCTGGGTTCGCTCGGCAACGCGGTGATGCCGTGGATGCATATCGATCCGCGCGTGGCGGGCGTGGTGGGCATGGCGGCGCTGTTCGGCGGAGCGTCGCGCGCCGTCTTCGCCTCCACGGTGTTCGCGTTCGAAACCACCATGCAGGCGAACGTGCTGCTGCCCGTCCTCGCGGGTTGTGCAGCGGCGCATCTCGTGTCCTCACTGATGATGCGGCATTCGATCATGACGGAAAAGATCGTGCGCCGCGGTGTGCGCGTGCCGGCCGAATATGCGGCGGACGTGCTTGATCAGGTGTCCGTCCAGGCGGTGGCCACGAAGAATGTGGTGACGATCGCTGCGGATGACTCGGTGGCGAAAGTGCGTGCGTGGCTGGAGCAAGGCGGCGAAGGCACCTCGCATCATGGATTCCCGGTGGTGAATGCAGCGGGCATTCTGATGGGCGTGCTGACGCGGAGTGATATTTTCGACCCGCCGCCGGACCCGAAGCGGCCGCTTGCTGAAGTGCGCATCAAAGATTTGCTTCGCCGACCGCCCGTGCTCGTGTACGCCGATTGCTCCGTGCGCGAGGCGGTGGATCACATGGTGCGCCACGGCGTGGGGCGTTTGCCCGTCGTCGATCGCGACGACCCGCGCCAGCTCGTCGGCATCATCACGCGAAGCGATGCGCTCTCGGCCTACCGCCACCAGCTCGACGACACCACGCTCGCAAAACCCACTGTGCGCTTGCGGTCGATGTAAGGTCGCGCTCGGGGCGCGCCATCAATCCACAATGATTGCGACCACTGGCGCCATGATGGATCGCACGCACGAAGCGCCGTCATCGCGCTGACGACGCGCCGCAGCGGCGATCGCGAAGCCGCGCGCCATGGCGCGAGCCTGCGTGCCGGCGAACGACACTGGCCGATAACGCAAGGCGCGCTTCGCCGCGGAGCCGCGGCGCTTCATGTTGCAAAGAAAAGCGCGGCGCTTCGTGGTGATCACGAAGCGCCGCGACTTGTCGCGCTCGTTGAACTTGATTTGGCGCTTACGCCCCCGCCATCGCTGGCGTCTTCGCCGCCCCGGCGCCAGTTCCCGCGGCCATGTGCTTGATGATCGCATCACCGAACTCGCTGCACTTCACCTTTGTCGCGCCGGGCATCATGCGTTCGAAGTCGTACGTGACGGTCTTGGCGTCGATGGCGCCTTGCAGGCCGGCGAGGATCAGGTCCGCGGCTTCTGACCAGCCCATGTAACGGAGCATCATCTCGCCGGAGAGAATGACGGAGCCGGGGTTCACCTGGTCCTTGTTGGCGTACTTCGGGGCCGTGCCGTGCGTGGCTTCGAAGATGGCGTGACCGGTGATGTAATTAATATTCGCGCCGGGCGCGATGCCGATGCCGCCGACCTGGGCTGCAAGGGCGTCGGAGAGGTAATCGCCGTTGAGGTTCATGGTGGCGATCACGTCGAAATCTTTGGCGCGGGTGAGCACCTGCTGCAATGTAATATCCGCGATGGTGTCCTTGATGAGGAGCATCTTCTTCCACTTGCCGTCGCCGTGCGTGGGCCAGAGCTTGAGCGCGGCTTCCACTTCCGCCACCACCTTCTTCTTCTGATCCGGCGTCATCATGTCGTAGCCGGGATCGATCGCCCGCGCGTTATCTTCGTTCGAAATTCCGGGGTTGGCTTCCTTGTTGCCGAGGATCCAGCTCTCGCGCTCGGTGACGACCTTGTCGCGGAAGAACGTCGTCGCCACCTGGTAGCCCCACTCGCGGAAGGCGCCTTCCGTGAACTTCATGATGTTGCCCTTGTGCACGAGCGTGACGCTGCGGCGCTTCTCCTTCAGTGCATACGCGATCGCGGAATGCACCAAGCGCTCCGTGCCAAGGTAGGAGACGGGCTTGAAGCCGATGCCGACCGCCGGGAGCTGCGACGCATCACGCTTCGGCATGCCCATCGCTTCGAGCTGCCTGTTCCACTCCGCCATCTTCTCCGGCGTGCCGAAGCGCACCTTGGCGAACTCCTTGGGGAAGTTGGCCTTGAAGAACTCGAGCACCTTGTTCGCCTCGGCGCTGCTCGCGGCATATTCGATGCCGGCGTAGATGTCTTCCGTGTTCTCGCGGAAGATCACCATGTCCACGTCTTCCGGCTTCTTCACCGGCGAAGGCACTCCCCGGAAGTATTTCACGGGTCGCAGGCACACATACAAATCCAGCATCTGGCGCAGCGCGACGTTGAGCGATCGGATGCCGCCGCCGACGGGCGTGGTGAGCGGACCCTTGATGCCGACGAGGTATTTCTTGAACGCGTCAAGCGTGGCGTCGGGGAGCCAGTTGCCGCCGGTGGTGTTGAACGCCTTTTCGCCAGCGAGCACTTCGAGCCAATGGATTTTGCGCTTGCCGCCGTAGGCCTTCTCCACCGCAGCGTCGAACACGCGCACGGAGGCGCGCCAGATGTCGGGGCCTGTGCCATCGCCTTCGATGAAGGGGATGATCGGCTGATCGGGAACCTGCAGACCCTTGGCGGACATCGTGATGGGCTGGCCAGACATTGCGGTGGTATCTCCGTTCTTTCTCGAAGGTTTTGGGGTGTTTTGGGAAGGCAGCAGTATAGCGGGCGGGTGGTCGCCGGGCCTGTCGATGCACGAACCGAGCACAATCCAGAGCGCGAGGCTCTGCCTTCGCTGCGGATACAACCGCTACGGCCTGACGCGGCAGGGAGCGTGTCCCGAATGCGGCCAGCGATACAGGCGGCGACGCAGCGATGCCGTGGCCAAGAACCCGCGCCGCCAGCTCGCGACGCTGCGACGGATGCTGCGACAGGAGGAGCGGAAGCTGCGCTGGTTTCCGCTGCAGTGGGTCGTGTTTGCTGTGATTTTCGTCGGCCTGTACTTCCTTGATGGAACGCTCGGGTGGTGGCTCATCATCGGCTTTGCGGCGCTGGTGAATGTGCTGATCTACTGGGGCGTCGTGCACGCCGTGCGACATCTTCGCGCGCGAATTGAAGCGATCGACCAGAGCGAGGGCGTGAAGCGAGCGAGCTCGTGCGCTGCGCGGGGATCAGCGCATCGGCGGAGATGAACTGGTGGATGCGACAGCGCTCGCCGCGGCACGTTCCGTTCTGATGCGCTTCGCTGCCCCCTGTGCGAAGCCGATGATCGCCAGCCAGACGATGAGAATGGCCAGCAGACCGCCGAGGTCGACCGTGCGTCCACTGAACAGGCGCGGGCCGACGGAGATCGCGACGAGCAGGAGCAGCAACGCCGCGCACCCAAGCCCCTGGCTGCGATAGCGCTTGAGCATCTTTCGCCGCTTCTCGTCCGCCTCGGCGCAGCGCCTGTCGATCGCCTGCATGAAGTCGCAGAACAGCGTCATATGCGCGACGAGCAACACGAAGCCAACCATCGCGATGGCGATCTGCGTCCACACCGGGATGGCCGCCGCCTTCGAACTCGACAGCATCCACACCGCCAGAACGGGAAGCACCGCAAGCGATGTCCAGCGCAGCAGCACGGGCCGCATCGTCGCTCGGCTCGCTTCGCGCGGCTCAAGCGTCGTCGCCAGCCAGAGGCCCGCGAGGAGGCAACATATCGCCAGCAACCAGCAACCCTGGATCGGCAGGAACGAGTACTCGATTGCAGCCGCCAGCGCGGTGTACTCTCGCATGTCGGCGATCGCTTCGATCACCACGCCGGCGATGAAAATAGCAATCGCGGCCGCCACGCCCCACATGGCGAATGTGATCAATCGCATGCCGAGATGCACGCGCGTAAGCCACGATTGATCGGCATAGCGCAGCAGATCGCCCTTGAGCGAGCGCTCGATCGGCGTGCCGCATTCGGGGCAATTGCCCGCGGGATCAAGCCCGTGCAGGTCGTAATCGCAGATGATGCAGTGAGCGGCCATGGTTGCAACGATGCCGGAGCGCGTCATTCCGCCCGCGGATCGAATGACCCTCCGTTGAGCTCTTGCAATGCAGCAACATACGGGCTGGCACGAAGGAGCTTGAGCACCTTGTCGCGCGCTTCACGCTTCTCACCCATCGCATCGCGCCACGCCAAATCGAAACATTGCCAGGCGGATTCCGCGTGGCCTGTGTAGATGCGGTGAAACATCTCGCCAAACAGCGCATCGCGGGCGTCGCTGGCCTCCGGGTGGTCGGCGTGCACGCGCTGCGCGAATTGGGATGGCGTTTCCGCCGGCGGCGGCTCGCGCATCAGATCCGCGGCCGGCACGTAGTTGCTGCCATCAAATTTGAGAATGACGGTCGGATAGCGCAGGCACGCAAAGCATGTCAGCTCGTAAGCGAGCGACCAATCCTGCGTCATGAACTCGGGCAGCGCATCGCCGTTCACGTCATCGAAGCTGCCGCCGTCGTATCCGTCGATGGTTGCGATCTCGCGCATCGTGCCCGGCGGATCGACTTCATACACGTGAAACTCGAAGCAGCAGTGCGCGCCGCCGGTAAATTCCATGATGACGATGTTCGGCTTGCCGTTGCCGGTGATGTCTTCGCCGCGGCCGATGCCGGCCCCCGAGATGTCATCGCCGATGAACCAACTGTGCGATTCCATCTCGCGAACACCGGCAGCGTCGCTGATTTCAAGCGTCTGCTGCCAGACGTGCGGCGAGCGATCACGAATGACGCGCAGGCGCACGCCATCCACGGTGATTGTGTCGAGCGTCTGCAAGCCGAAGAAGTAATGACCTGGGCCGAAGGTGAGGTAATACTCCCAGCCGAATTGCCGCGTGCGCTTGATGAATACATACGTCGGCAAGGCGATCGCGATCACAAGCCCGAGCAGCGCGAGTCGCCAGCGGCGCTTTCCGAAAAGCGCGTCCGATGTGTCCGCCGCCGCCCAGCCGCATTCCGGGCATTTGAGTGACGGCGACGCGGAAAGGTCATACGCACACCGCCGGCAACGCGGCGACTTCCATCGCCTTCGCCGCGCCGCCCACAGCATCAGCGCAATGCCGGCAAGAAACACGACGCTCACGACCGCACGGCCGCTCCACGGCGCCAACCATGGAATGAGATCGGACATCGATGGGCAGCGTCATGCAGCGCGCTGCCGGACAGCGCGGGCGTCAGTGATCACTTCGTGTCGTCAATGTCGATGGCGTGATCGCTCGAAGCTTCGGGCGGCGCGGGCGCTGCGGCTTCACCGTTCGAATGCGGGGCTTCGGTGACGGTCGGCGCCTCCAGCACGGGCATGCCTTCGAGCAGCGCGCCCACGTCGTCGAAGAACCGCTGCGATTCCGCGTAGCCGTCGGCGGGGATTTCAAACGCACGCGTCTCGAAACGGATGCGCGGCACGCCGGCGTCGCGCAGACGCATCGTCATGCGATACTCGCGATCCTGCTCGTCCGGCTTCACCATGCCGGCGTTGTAGACCACGCGGCGGAGCTTGCGATACACCTCGATGCGCGCTTCGGGCTCATCCACCCACACTTCGTTGGTGGTGACGTGCCACTTCCCCCACTTCTCGCTGTCGTAATCCGGCTGCTGCGCGACGGCGACCATCGCGCTCCACACCTGGTCCGGCGTGCGGCCGGGGTACTTGCGCTCGTACACCGTGCAACCGGCGAGCGCGAGGACAGCGAAGGCGACGAGAACAACCGTGGCGAAGCGCTTGGTGGTGGTGCTCATGGCAATCCATGATATCGGAAGGGACGGCCCCCGGGCTTCGGCATTGCCCCCGGCGAAGTGTCGCTACGCGCCGTGACGCGACTTCCCAAGGCCCAAGGCCTGATGCCCAAGGCCTCCAATGCTGCCCTATCGCTCGATCCGAAACGCGGCGAATTCCCCGGTCGCGGCGGACTGCTCCAGCCGCACCTCGCGAATGTTGCGCTCCATCGCCACTTTGAGTTCGTTCAGGAATTGCTCCGCCTTCCGCGGGTCGCCTTCGACGACGCATCGCACGGAGCCGCCCAGCTCGTTGCGCACCCAGCCGGTGAGGCCATGACGCCGCGCGATGTCCTGCGTGGTGGCGCGGAAGCCGACGCCCTGCACGCGGCCGATGAACGTGATCGAGAGCCGCACGCCTTCCATGTGGACATCGTATCGGCGGGTGATGGAGGAGGATGTTTGCTCGGCGACTGAAGTCGCCGAACCGGGGAGGGCGCGCTTGCCTTGCGTCAGCTTGTGGCCATCACTTCGTCGGGGATGTCGGCGTTCGAGTACACCTTCTGCACGTCGTCGTTGTCTTCGAGCGTTTCGATGAGCTTGAGCACCTTGCGTCCGGTGTCCTCATCGCACGGCGCCATCGTCACGGGCACCATGGTGATCTCCGCGGAATCCGGCTCGATGCCCGCGGCGACGATGGCTTCCTTCACCTGGTGAAACTGCGTCGGTTCGCAGGAAATCTGCCACGCGCCGTCCGTTTCCGCCACGTCGTCGGCCCCGGCTTCGAGCGCGACTTCCATGATCTTGTCTTCCGACACCTTGCTCGCTTCGATGAGTATCACGCCGCGCTGGTTGAAGCTGAACATGACGGCTCCCGGCTTGGCCAGATTGCCGCCCGCCTTTTCGAGGATGGCGCGGAGTTCGGGCGCGGTGCGCTGCGGATTGTCGGTGAGGCAATCGACGATGAGCGCGACGCCGGCGGGGCCATAGCCTTCATAGCGCACGGCCTGGTAATTCTCGCCGCCAAGTTCGCCCGCGCCTTTCTTGATCGCCTTCTCGATGGTGTCCTTCGGCATGTTCGCCGCCTTGGCGTCATCGATGGCGTAGCGGAGCGTGGTGTTGAACTTGGGGTCGCCGCCACCGGCGCGAGCGGCCACGATGAGCGCCCGGCTGAGCTTCGACCAGATCTTGCCGCGCTTCTTATCCACCGCCGCTTTACGGTGCTTGATGTTCTTCCATGCACTATGACCAGCCATCTCGTCAGCGATCCCCTTCCGGTTCTTCGAGTTCAGAAAACAGCGGCGCGACTTCCGGCTCGCCGCCCTCGGCCGCCGCGTCAATCTTACGTTGCGTCCGGTCGCGCATGGCCGCGAACTCGCGATCCCAGATCTGCTCCGGATCGATCACCTCCAGCCGCCAGACGCTTTTCTGCACGAAGGCGTATTGCGCCAGCAGTTCGCGCATCATCGCCTCATCCGCCAGCAGATTGTGAGCATATTTCCACTCGCGCACCGCCCCTTCACGGTCGCCGGTGCGCCACAGCGCATCGCCGAGATGGTCGTGCACCTCGGCGCTGGGCGCGAGTTGCCGTTGCATCGCTTCGCGGATGAGGGAAATGGCGCCCGGCCGCATGGCAACGAGGCGCGGCGCGCCGCCAGCCGCGCCGGCTCCCGCGCCTGCTTCATTGGCGGCGGCGGGCGCGGCGTCCGGCATCGTGTCCTGGAATTGCCCCTGTTTGTAACGCAGCCAGCCGGCGGTATCGAGCACGTTGGGATCGTCCGGCGCCAGCCGCAAGGCGCGCTCGACGAGTTCGATCGTGTCGTGATCGCTGCGTCCCTGCTCGAGCAGTTGATAGCCGAGGTTGTTGAGCGCCATCGGGTGGTCGGGGTTGAGCGCGAGGCATTTGCGGTGGAGCGCTTCGGCGCCGGCGTCGTTGCCCACCAGCGTGTTCATGTTGGCGGCGTCGAACATGACATCCGCCAGCGCACGGTCGTCGCCCAGCGCTTCGCCCGGCGCGGTCGCAGCGGCGATCGTGCGCTCCACCAGGGCGATCGTCTCCTCCGGCGTGGCGCCGCCCGCCGCGTCCGCCACGATGCAGCATTGCAGCAACATCGCGGTGGCGGCGGAATTGAGCGGATGGTCGGAGCCGAGACGCGCGCGGAGCACGTTGCTCGCGCCGTCCACGCGCTTGAGATCAACAAGCTGCTGCGCAATCTCCCGCCAGAGCAACGCCGCGAAATCGTTGTCGGACGGGTCCAGCTCCGCACGCTGCACGAGGCAATCGAGCAGCGCGGCAAGTCGATCCTCATCGCGCTCGTCAAGCGTGCGCATCACCTGCAGACCGGCGAGATACGCGCTCATCGACACGTTGGGGTGATCGAGCACGATGCGATCGAGCAGCGTGCGCGCGAGATCGCGGCGGAGTTCTGCGCCCGCCTCAAGGTTCTCAACGAGTTCGATGGCGACAGTAAGCTGCGCGAGCGACGCGTTGCTGCCGTTCTCCACAATCCAATGAAGCGACGGGATGGCGCGGTCATCGCGGCCGGCGTCGGCGAACATGGAGGCCAGCGCGAGCTCGCGCTGCACGCCGGCCGGACGGGAGCGCAAGCGCCGCTCGCCGAGTTCGAGGGCGCGATCGAAGTCGCCGGTGGCGCGATACACGGCTTCAAGAATCTGCATCGCTTTGAAGTTTTGCGGGCTTTTCCGCAGGAGCGATTCGAGTTCCTGCTGCGCCGCGGCGCTCTCGCTCCGCTGCAGCTTCACACGCGCCCAGTTTTCAAGCAGCACGGGGTCCTGCGGGCGGTCGCGACGCGCCTTCTCGAACCATGCGTTGGCGGCGTCGAGATCGTCCATCGCGGCCCATGCCGACACCGCATACGACAGCAATCCCGCTTCGGTCGGCGACTCCTCGAACAGCGACAGCGCCAATTCCGCCGCGCGTGCCGCTCGCTGCTGACGCATCGCCGTCTCCAGCGACAGGCGGCGAAGAATCAGGCTGGCCGGCTTCGCGGCGGCGAGCTTCGCGGTGTATTCCTCGATCGCTTCCGTGTTCGTGAGCGGACCATCGGCCCCGAAGATGTACAGCAGAATTTCGTACGCGCGCTCTTCATCCGGGTGCGCGGCGAGAACGAGTTCCGCCGTGTGCACGGCGTCCCACGCGCTCAAGCGCGCGTCGGCGTTCACGGGTTGCGCGAGCGCGATGGCGGTCTGCGTCCGGGCCAGCGCGAGGAGCGACTCGACGTCCTCCGGCTCCTGCGTGACGGCCGTGGCGGCGGCGTGCTGCGCTTGCGCGAGGTCGCCGATGGCCCGGTAGGCGTCCGCGCGAGCGGCCCACGTGGCGGCATCATCAAATTGATCAGCTTGGGCCAGCGCTTCGCGGAGCAGCGCCGGTTCACGAAGTTCCGCGGCGATCGCCATCGACAGTCGCGCGATCACCGCGCTCTCGGGCCAGCGGGCGGCGGCTTCCTGCGCCGCGTCCCATGCCGCCCCGATCGCGCCCAATTGTTGCTGCACCAGCGCGAGGATGCACGAGCGCGTCGGCGACGCCTCGCCCGCTTCCAGTTCGGCGAGCAGCGGGGTCGGATCGCGGGCCGCATGGAGCAGCACCGCCGCATACCGACCGAGCGATTCCGGATGCTCCGCCGCGATGGAGACGACGAGGTCAGTCGCCGCCGGCAAATCTTCCATCGCGAGCCAGTCGAGGAGTTGCTGCAGCACGGTGACGTCGCCGGCGTGTTCGCTCACGTAATCGCCCAGCACGGCAATGGCGCGCTGGCGATCGACGAGCGACGCGGCGCAGCGCACCAGCGACGGCTGATCAGGGTGCTCTTCGTGAAGCTGCAGCACGGCGTCGGCAAGCATCTCGCGGTGCGGCGCCCAGTCGGCGACATAGGCGCACAACTTGACGGAACGCGGATCGACGTCGTCCGCCGCGCTCTTCGCCAGCGATTCGCACAGCACGTGCTGCGCGGCAAATGGCCGGCCAACGCGAAGCAAGGCGTAGACATGGCGAGGAAGCAGCGACCAGGGATCGGCGGCGGGCAGCGCAGCGGCGGCGTCAAACGCGACGAGCGCCGCGTCCATCTCACCCAGCCGACATCGCGCATCACCGGCGCGTCGCCAAAGGTCGCCTCGCTGGCGGTACGCGCTGCCGAATTCGATCGTGAACATCCCGGGCGCGGGACGACTTTCGAGCAGCGCGACCGTCTCTTCGACGATGTCGGAAACCGCGAGGTCGTAGCCAAGTTCATCGAGCGCCGTGAGCAGACAGACGTGCGCCAGCGCGTCGGCGGCGGGATCAAAATCAAATTTTCCGCCGGCTTCGCGGAAACTCGCCAAAAGCGCGGCGGCACGCGCGAAATCACGCCGTTCGTTCGCCGCCATCGCCAGCGCGAGCACCGCTTCCGCGTCGCGCGGCTCCAGCACGAGCACGTGCTCGAACATCTCGATCGAAGCGGCGCGGTTGCGCACGAGGGCGTAGACACGCGCCAGCTCACGCGCCACGGTCACGGAGCGGGCGTCGAAGTTGTGCGCCAGCAGCAATTCGCGGATCGCTTCGTCATATTGCTTCCGCGCCACGGCGTCACGGCCGCGCACGTAGTGATTCACAGCTTCTTCGGGGTTGAGCGGATCGCTCGTGAGCCAGTCGGGCTTCTCATGCGGCGCCGCATCTGCATTGCGGGCAATCGCGCGCAGCGCCTTGCTGATTGACATGTGCGCGAGGCGATCATCCGCTGGCCGGCTGCGAAGCGCGATTTCCGCCACGCCCGGCGGCGGCGGCGCGTCGATCGGCTTCCACTGGCGCGATGCGGCGTCCTCGCGCTGGGTCAGCACGGCGAGCGCTTCACGCGGGGTGGCGACGTTCGGAGTCGCAGCGAGCAGGTCATCGGCGGATCGATCGCGCTCCGCGCAGGACGCAATGGGAAGCGCAAGCACAAGCAGCACGATGAAGTTCAATGCACGCATCGCCATCCCGCCTTTGCTGAACGCCCGAAGCGGATGATCAGCTGACCTTGCTGGAACTCGATGACCGGCGTTTGGGCGTTTTCGCAGGCGCCGCGGCACGCTTTCCGGCCGCCGACTTGCCCGCGGATTTCCCGGCGGATTTGCTGCCGATGACCGGTTTGCCGGTGTCGATCCAGTTCTGCAGGGCGTGGTGGGCCGCGACGCCTTCGCCGGCCTTCACGTTGCGCGTCAGCCAGTTGGACGTTTCCGCCACGTCGACGCTGCTCTCGATGACGCCGGCGGCGACGAGGCGCTGGCGAAGCTGCTCGTCGGCGGGAATGGCGTGCGCATCGAAGCAGAGCAGCTGAACGCGCGCCGACGCGTAGGGCGTCATGCCTTCCAGCGTGTCGAGATATTTCTTCACATCACGCTTGCCGCCGCTGCGAAGCTGTTCGAGCGTCACATCGTGTTCGCGGCGGAAGATGTCGTTGAGCGAAGCGCGGAGGCGCGTGCAGCGCTCCAGCGCGAGCGGGTAGCGCACGCCGATGCACTCAATCATTTCCTGCGGCATGCACACGCGCAGCTCGTTGAAATCCACCACCGCGTCCTTGAGCTTCTGGTAGGCGACGAGCGCCTTGCTGGTCGTCGATTCCCACATGAGCATCGAAAGCACCAGCACGCTCACGGGATTGGCGGCGTCGGGAAATTCGGCGGGCGGCGGCGCGCCGAGCTTCTTGAGCAGGTCGTTCAATGCCTTGGAACCATCTGTCGCGGCGCTCATGGTCAATCCTTCTTGTCAGCCGATGGTAGGTTTCCATCGTCGCCCCTGGCGGCGTTGTCGGACGCGACGCCGCGCTGGATGGCGGCAAGCACCTCCGCCTGCTTCTTGAGCGAGTCGTCGAGTTCAAACTCGAGCAGCGGGACGCGGCGCATTTCGATCGTGTCGTCGACCTTCGTGCGGATGTGCGTGGCGGCGCTGCGCAGGCCGTGAAGCACCGCGGAGGAGCGATCCGCCGGCAGAACGGAGATGAACACCGTCGCTGTGCGCTTGTCGTGCGAAAGCTCGACCTTGGTCACGGAGACGAGGCCGGTGATGCGGGGGTCGTTGAGCCCGCGCGTGATGACGTTCTGCACGGCGCGGTGCAGGGCGGCGTTGATCTGTTCCGGGCGATGCGTCATGGCGACCACGTTCAGCTCTCGCGCTTCACCTGCGAAGTCTTGTAGCACTCGAGCACGTCGCCGACCTTGATGTCGTCGTAGCCCTCGATCTTCATGCCGCACTCGAAGCCGGCGCGAACTTCGCGGACGTCGTCCTTGAAGCGCTTGAGCTGTTCGAGGCGGCGGTCCTTCTCGATGACAATGCCGGCGCGGGTGACGCGAATCTGCGCGTTGCGCTCGACGATGCCGTCCGTGACGTAACAGCCCGCCACCATGCCGACCTTGCTGACGCGGAAAACCTGGCGCACTTCCGCCTGGCCGAGCACTTCCAGCCGCTTCTCCGGCTCGAGCATGCCCTGGATGGCCTTCTTGATGTCGTCCGCGATGTCGTAGATGACGTCGTACAGGCGGATTTCAATGCCGCGCGATTCCGCATGACGCCGCGCCGCCGACGCCGCCGTGACGTTGAAGCCCATGATGATGGCCCCCGTCGCTTCGGCGAGCAGCACGTCGGAATCGTTGACGCCGCCCACCGCGGAATGCTTGACGGAGATCACCACCTCCGGCGTCGACAGCTTTTCGACGGCGGCCTTGATGGTCTCCACGGAGCCCTGCACGTCCGCCTTGAGAATGATGGGCAGTTCCTTGCGCTGCGCCTCGGCGAGCTTCTGGAAGATGTTGTCGAGCGACACCTTCTCCCGCGCGAGATCGCGCTGACGATCCTGCTCACGGCGTTCGTTGGCGGCGGCTTCCGCTTCCTTGAGCGTCTTGACGACATAGAAGTTGTCGCCGGGCAGCGGCACTTCGTCGATGCCGGAAAAATTGACGGGCGTGGACGGGCCGGCTTCGTCGATGCGCTTGCCGTGATCGTTCACGATGTCGCGCACACGGCCGAACGCGCGGCCGACGACGACGAAATCGCCCTTGGACAGCAGACCCTGGCGCACAAGCGCGTTGGCGACCGGGCCGCGGCCTTCTTCCATCTTGCCTTCGATGACGGTGCCTTGTGCCGGGCCCTTGGCGTCCGCCTTGAGGTCGAGCAGTTCGGCCTGGTAGTCGAGAATTTCGAGGAGATCCTGCACGCCGTCGCCGCGAACAGCGCTGGTGCGAACAACTTCCGTCGTGCCGCCCCACTCGACCGGGTTGAGTTCATGCTCCGCAAGCTGGCCGAGCACGCGCTGGATGTTGGCGTCGGTGGCTTCGGGGCGATCGATCTTGTTGAGCGCGACGACGATGGGCACGCCGGCCGCCTTGGCGTGATTGATGGATTCGATGGTCTGGGGCATGACGCCGTCGTCCGCCGCCACCACGAGCACGACGATGTCGGTGACCTTCGCGCCGCGAGCGCGCATTTCCGTGAACGCCTCGTGGCCGGGGGTATCGAGGAAGGTGACCACGCGCTCTTTGTCGCCGGCGTGCACGGGCACCTGGAAGGCGCGTGTGGACTGCGTGATGCCGCCTGCCTCGCCGGCCGCGACGTTGGTGTTGCGGATGCGATCGAGCAGCGACGTTTTGCCGTGGTCCACGTGGCCGAGGATGGTGACGACCGGCGGGCGCGGGCGCTCGTCAATCACCTCGCGCTTCTGGAACTGCTGCACAATCTGCTGCTCGGCGGTCTGCGCTTCGACGATATCGAGTTCGATGTTGAAATCCGCCATCACCTCGCGCGCCTGGTCCGCAGAGAGAATGCTGTTGCGGTTCACCACGTGGCCCGCAAGGAGCAGCCGCTTGAGGAGGTCGTTCGACTTGACGCCGGTGGCCGCCGAGAGGCTCAAGACTGAAATCGGCTCGGAAATCTTGACGGCGCCGCCGGTCTGCGCCGCGGTGGTGGCGCGATGACCGCCGCCCGCCGGCTTGCGCGTGGTGTCGCGCCGATGCGCTCGGAAGAACCCGCCGGAGCGGCTCAAGCGCTCTTCGCGCTCGCGAAGATCCTGCTCGCGCCAATTCGCGCTCTGTTCACTTTCGCCCGCGTACGCAGCGCGACTGGGACGGCCGGCCTCGTCACCCGCGCTGGCCGAGCGGCGCTTGTTGCGACGGGAACGGGTGGCGTCGAGACCGCCACGACCGGCTGCGCCGCCGCGAATGGGGCGATCCGGCGGAGCATCGTCGGAAGCAAATCCAGCGCCGCGGCCGACACGAGGACCGCCGCGACCCACCACGCCACCCGTCGGACGCTTCGGGCCAGCCGGCCGGCGCTCGGGCAGCACCTCGGGTTGCTCGACGCGAATGATCTTCGGGCCGGCGAGCTTCGTGCGCACGGGCTGCTGCAGCATCGGGCCGACGGGCTTCACTTCGGCCGGTCGCACGGGCACATTCATTTGCGGCTTGTTGACAGGCTCCGGGCGTTTCGCTGCCGCACCGGTGCTGGCGGGCTGCTTCGTTTCCTCGGGGGTGTCCTGCGCCGGCGGCGCCTTGTCCACGGGCTCCGGAGCAGCGGGCGCGGTTTCGACGGGCGCTTGCGCGGCGATTTGCGGCGCGGGCGCTTCCTTCGGCTGTTCCGGCGCTGCCGGCGCCGCTTCGGTCTCGGTGGTCGAGGACGTCTTCGCGCGGCTGCGCTGGGTGACGCGCGTCGTCACCGTGGGCGGCGACTGCGTTTCTTCTTCGGTGGCGACGGCCACGGCCTGATCGCCCGCTGATTCACCTTCATCGGATGCGGCCTTGGAGCGGCTCTTGCGCGCGGCTTTCTTGGTCGCGCGAGCGCGCACTTTCGCAATGTCCACAGGCGCTGCCGTTTCCACCGCCGTGGGGGCCGCCGCGCCCGCCGCCGCGCTGAACCACTCGCGGATGGTCTCCGCAAGGCCCATCGAGACCGTTGACATGTGGTTCGTGATGTTGGGAATCCCTTCCGCCTCACACTTGGCGATGATGTCCTTCGAGTTGACGCCCAACTCGGTCGCGAGGTGATGGATTCGGGTTGCAACGGGTTTCTTAGCCAAGGCAAATGTCCTTTTGGACCAATCAGAACAACATCACGAACACGGCACGCGCACGGGCGGCCGACTCAAACCAGGTTGATCACGCCGGCGAACCGGACGTCTCCGACGCGGGCTCGCCGCCGCCGAGAATGGCGTCCGCCGCGGATTCCGCATCGGCGTCCACTTCCACGACGGGCGCTTCGCCAGCAGCGCCATCCGCGCCGCCGAGCACCGCCGCTGCGGAGGCTTCCTCCGCCTTCTTGCGGGCTTCGGCTTCTTCCTTTTCCTTCTGCTGCTGCTCGGCGACGACCTTCGCACGCTCGGAGCAGTGGGCCACCAGCGTTTCTGCCAACTCCGGCGACATGCCGAGTTCTTCCTGCAAAACGCCCGTGCCGACTTCTTCGATGTCGAACACGCTGATCATGCCGAGCGCGCCCATGCGATCGAGCATTTCGTCGGTGACGCCTTCCACTTCCTTGACGGTCTTCTCGAGCGTTTCGAGACCCTTCTGGAATTCCGCGGGCGTCAGGATGTCGATATCCCAGCCAGTGAGCCGCGCCGCCAGACGCACGTTCTGACCGCGGCGACCGATGGCGAGCGAGAGTTGATCATCGCGCACGATGATCGTCGCGCGGCCGAGCTCGAAGCAAAGACTCACCTCTTCCACTTCCGCCGGCTTGAGCGCGTTGGCGATGAGCACCTGGCTGGACTCGTTCCAGCGCACGATGTCGATCTTCTCGCCGCCGAGTTCATCCACGATGGCGCGGATGCGGCTGCCGCGGATGCCGACGCAGGCGCCGACGGGATCGACCTTCGAGTCGATGGACGCGACCGCGATCTTGGTGCGGAAGCCGGCTTCGCGCGCCATCGCCTTCACTTCGATGATGTGTTCGGAGACTTCCGGCACTTCCGCCTCGAACAGCCTGCGGATGAAATCGGGGTGGCTGCGCGAAAGCACGATCTTCACCTGGCTGCCGACTTCGCGCACGTCGAGGATGAGGCAGCGCACGCGATCGCCGGGGTGGAACTGCTCGCCGGGGATCTGCTCGGAGCGCGGCATGAAGCCTTCGGCCCGGCCGTCGAGCTGCACGACGAGCGCGCCGCCTTCGTACCGATGCGCCGTGCCTGTGACGATTTCGCCCTGCCGCTTGGAGTATTCGTCGAGCAGGCTGTTGCGCTCGTCTTCGCGGAAGCGCTGGATCATGACCTGCTTGGCGGTCTGCGCGGGGATGCGGCCGAGCTGGGCGGTGGGGATGACTTCGCGCTGGCCGTCGGGCAGATTGCGCCAGATGGTGATGGCGCCGGTGATGCGGTCCATTTCGCAGCCGAATTCGTCGGTGTCGAGCGAATTGAAGTGCTTGCGCACGGCGGAAATCATCGCCTGCTCGAGATCCTGGATGAGGAGATCGCGCTCGATGTTGCGATCGCGGGCAATGGCGTCGAGGATGCGAAGTGTTTCGGGGTTGCTCATGGTGCTGTGCTTCTTTGCGATGCGAGTGGGTTGTTGAGTTGCTTGGATGTGGCGGACGAAACGAACGAATGAACGAATGAGGGCGAATCAAAAACGGACAAGGCCGCGAGCATCCTTGCGAGGATCATCGCGGCCCCTCTTCACGTGCGACGCAGGTGACGTACACCTGCCCCGCAAACGCGCCATGGCGGAACATCAGATCACCGGACGGACTCCTTTCCGTCTCGCGTGCTCCGCGTCCCGCCCTGCGCCGTGGCGAGGGCCAGACCGAACGCTCCGTCATGACCGCGAAGAGCAGTCATGACAGCAAGTGCGCAACGATGGTCAATTCGTGGACCATGTTGAACAACAAATGTCCCGGCGAACGATCTTCACCGAAAGACTCCTTGTGCACCGCCCCACCCGAACACCGGGCGAGGCCTGGGCCAGAAATTGGCTCGGATAAGCGTACGAGCGGTAACCGGGGCATGTCAATTCAGGGCGTTCCTGGCCCTTCTCCCTTGATAAGAGGGCTGGGCTTGCGCAAGGTTTCTCGGTTTCTTTGCGATTCGTACTCGCCCCGCAGTTAGGGCGTGATAAGCTATGCCCGCTGGGTCAGGGGGCAGCGCATATCGATCGATTCGGAAGGCCAAAAGTGAGCATTCTCGCCGGGCAAGTGTGGCTGTGCTGCGCCATCGTGGCGGCAGGGCTTGTCGTGACGACGGAGCGGGCTGCAGCGCAGTCGTTCTGTCACTACGAGATCACGGCTTTGATTGAAGGTCCGCCTTGCGGCTTTGGAAGCCCCAACCCTGCGGTGCTGGACATCAATGACCACGGCCAAGCGTGCGGGCGGTATACGAATTGTGCCGACGCCGCAGACCGGCCGTGGGTGTGGACGCCCGAGCATGGGTTTATCGCGTTACCTCTTCCAGCGGGCGCGACAAGCGGCGAGGCCATTGGGATCAACAACGTATTGGGCAAAGACGGCATCGGTCAGGTGCTCTGCACGAATATGGGAGGCCTTGGTGGCGACTCCATGATCTTCGACGACGGCAAGTGGATTCCCTTCGAATCTGAATCATTGGTCGCTGTCGTGACAGGAATCAATGACCAAACGCAGGTGATTGGGAACCGCGCAATTACCGGCGGGTTCCTGTGGGAAGGCGGTTTGTTCACTGACATCGTTTCAGAAGCCGGCGAGTTGACTGGGCCACGAGCGCTGAACGAGTTGGGCGCGGTCGCCGGCAGTTATCCGAATGGAGCGTTTCACTGGCAGGCGGGTGTTCTGAAAGATCTTGGGATTGTCATTCCCGGAGCATCGAGCACAATCGCTGTGCAGATCAATGTGAAGAACGATGTCGGCGGCAACTCCAACTTTCCACCACCGCTAAACGGATGCGTTTCCGCCCACGATTCAGGAAATCTGGGTGGCGCGCGGCGAGTACAAACCGTCAATTGAGTTCAATGCCAACAATCCTCCTCACCCATCTGACGTGGCATGGCGCACTGCAACATTCGGCGTTCGCGCTTACTTGAAAGTGCGAGGTGGATTCCTCGGCAACGCCCATCCATCCGGCGGCGAAACCTCGGCGTCGCAGGCTGATCCCGAGGCCAACGCCACCATCCTCTCGGGTGAACTCGATCTCACCGTTTCAGGACGAACGGATCGTGTCTACCACGTCCTCGTGCTGAAAGACCCAGGTGGATTCTTCCAGAACAATCGCACAGAAATCGACGGCTTCACTATCACGGAGGGCAATGCCGACGGCGCTCAGAAGAACGCCGTCGGGGGCGGGGTAATCGTGTTTCCGCATGGCAGTACCACCCCACTGATTTCTCGATGTAAGTTCGTCGGCAACCGCGCCGGCGTCGGTGGCGGCGCGGCGGCGATCAGTATCCACCAAGCCCAGTTCCGTGATTGCCTCTTCATTGACAACTATGCCGGCGGCGGCGGCGGTTCGGCCGAAGCCGGTGGCGGCGCGATTCACGCCGCCAGCGGATTCGGCAATGAGTTGCTGCTGTCCAAATGCAGGTTCGAGAATAACAGCACGGAGAGCCGCGGCGGCGCCGTGTTCAGTGAGGCCACGTCCACCAAGGTCGTCAACTGTGAGTTCTATGCGAACAAGGCAACGAAGGGCGGCGGCGTGTACGGGCCCGGCAATTACACCGGCTGTCTCTTCGCCGGCAACATCGCCACGTCCACCGGTGACGCCGGCGGCGCTCTTCACCACGACACCGGATCAGTGCATCTCCGCGATTGCACCTTCGTCCACAACGTCGCCCCCAACGGCGTCGGCGGCGGCAGCGAGCGCGGCGATGATCCCGACGACATGCGTGCGCGGTGAAAAGACCGGTGGCATCCTCATGATCAGCGCCTTTCTCGCGCATTCGCAGCAACGTGACAACGTGCGCATAATGTCGCGCGCCAGCGGGCGCGCGTTCAACCCTTGACCACCAAAATAAGGAATTAAGCAAGCCGTCTTCGTTATGACGGCGACGGCCGCCGACTGGCGATGTTCACAGCCGGTCCGACACTTTCGTCGCGCGCATCACGCGCACAGCCGCGTTCCCGCGGTGCTGGCCCGGCCGCGCGAGGAATTTCGGCTGGCCTTCCACGCACAGCACGATCGGGCTCGCAGCGGATTTTTCCGTCACGATGAGATCGCCTTCCGAGAGCGCGAGCAATTCCGCCATCGTGATCGTCGTCTCCGCGAGCACCGCGGACACCTGCACGCGGGCATCGGAAAGCTGGGCCGCGATGCGCTTCGACATCGCCGGATCGCCGGGCTTCTTGCCGAGGAGCGACCAGCTCTGCTCCGCCAGTTCGCCCATCAGCGGCTCGATGACGTTGAACGGGATGCACAGGTTCATCGTGCCCGCGCGGTTGATCATTTTGATCTCGAAGGCGATCACCGCGACCACTTCATTCGGCGGCACGATCTGCAGGAGCTGCGGGTTCGACTCCATCTCGCCGAGCTTGAAGTCGATCTTCATCACGCCTTCCCACGCCTCGCTCAATGCCGCCATGCTTCGGCTCAAGATGCGGTGCACGACGCGGCCTTCGATGAGCGTCATCGCGCGCTGCGGGATAAAGAGATCCTGGTTGTTCCCGCCGAGCAGGCGATCGATGAGCGGATAAATAATGAGCGGGCTGATCTCCAGACACAGTTGCCCGCTCAATTGCGGCGCGTGCACAAGATTGAAGCACGTGGGGTTCGGCAGGCTGCTGATGTATTCCGAATACGTCATCTGCTCCGCCTGCGAGACGCGCACTTCCACGATGGTGCGGAGCAGACCGGAGAGCGACACGCCCACGCTGCGCGCGAAGGTTTCGTGAAGCTGCTGCAGCGAGCGCATCTGGTCTTTGCTGATGCGCTCCGGACGCTTGAAATCGTGATCGCGGATTTCAACGTCTTCCTCTTCGCGGCGATGGCGCGAAAAGACGCGGGCGTCCGTGGGCGCGGTCTCGACATCCCCCGCCGCCACCGCCTTGAGCAGGGCGTCAATGTCGGATTGGTCGAGAACGTCGGTCATCGTGGAACCGCCTTCGGTGCGGGAATGGAACGGCCGGCCTGCCGGTTCTTCGTCAGGCCAGCGGGCAATCACGAGCCCATCCCGGCGTTGCACCTGCCGTGCCGGTCCCTACCCTTGTATGAAAGACACCGGCGAAAGAATTATCGGAGGAAGCGCGGGCCGGGCTTGAGCCCCTTGCCTGTCGCCCCCTGCCTACGGATTTGCACCATGCGAAAACTGCTCGTTCCGCTGCTCCTGTGCCTTGGCGTGCTCCTGCCCGCATCCGTCGTCTCCGGCCAGCTCCCTTCCTTCGGCAAGGACGATGCACGCCTCAAAGCGGAAGCGAGGCTGGCCGAAGGCTCCGCCCCCGCCGCGGGCAGCGAGTTCACCATCGACATCGTGCTCAAGGTGCAAGCTGGCTGGAAGGTGCAGGCCGGCAAGGATTCCGGCGACGACCTCGAAGGCGCGTGGCCCACCACCATCACGCTCGAATCACCCAAGGGCTGGAAACTCACTAAGCTCCACTGGCCCAAGGCGAAGACTTTCGATGTCGCCGGACTCAAAGCGACGGGGTACGCCGGCGAAGCTGTCGTCGAAGCAACGATCGCCGTGCCTGCGAACGCACCGGGCGGCGAGCACGCCATCGCGTTCAACATCAACTTCCAGGCGTGCGACGCCAACATGTGCGAAATGCCGACCGACCTTGCGGTGAAGACCAAGGTGACGCTCGGCGAAGGCGGCGCCGCTCCACAAGGCTCCGCAACGTCAAACAACGAACCGGCCGAACCCGCGACGGACGCCAGCAACGCCGCATCGACGGATCAAGGCAGCGGCGCGACCGAACCCGATGCGCACGCCTCGACCACGCCGCCGCCCGTTCCCGCGCCGCGAGCGGATGAAGGGTTCTTCGGCATCCCGGTGCCCGATGCGACTACCGCGATGGGATTCATCATCGTCATCGCGCTTTCAATCGTTGGCGGGTTCCTGCTCAATCTCACGCCATGCGTGTTGCCGGTGATTCCCATCAAGATCATGACGATCAGCGCGCATGCAGGCTCGCCGGGACGCACGCTCATGCTCGGCTTCGCGATGGCGGCGGGCGTGGTGGCGTTCTGGATGGCGATCGGCATTCCCGCGGCGCTCTTCACCGCAGCGGCCGACCCGTCGCGCATCTTCGGCATCTGGTGGCTGACGCTCGGCATCGGTCTCGCCATCGGCCTCATGGGCATCGGCATCATGGGGCTCTTCACCATTCAGCTCCCGCAAGCGGTCTATTCGATCAACCCGAAGGCGGAAACGGCGTGGGGCTCGTTCGTGTTCGGCGTGATGACCGGCGTGCTCGGCTTGCCGTGCTTCGGCTTCGTCGCGGGCGCGCTGCTCGCAGGGTCGGCGGCGCTTCCGCCCATGACGATCGTCGCCATCTTCACGTCGCTCGGCGTCGGCATGGCGGCCCCGTATCTCGTGCTTTCCGCCAAGCCTTCGTTGCTGCACAAGATTCCTCGCACCGGCCCGGCAAGCGAACTCGTGAAACAGATCATGGGCCTGCTGCTCCTCGCGGCCGCGGCGTACTTCATCGGCTCCGGACTGATCGCGCTCGTCGTTGAAAAGCCGTACATGGCGCGACTGCTGCACTGGTGGGCGGTGGCGATCTTCTCCGCGCTCGCCGGCTTGTGGCTGATCATTCGCACGTTTCAGATCACGAAAGCGCCGGGCAAGCGCCTCGCGTTCGCGATCATCGGTCTCTTCATCGGCGGCGCTGCGATCGCCGTGGCGTTCGACGTTACGGAAAAAGCGCGCACGTCAACATGGCACGAGTACACGCCCGCTGCGTTTGAAGCGGCTCGCGCGGAAGGCGACATCGTCGTGCTCGACTTCACCGCCGAGTGGTGCATCAACTGCAAGGCCCTCAAGGCGGCTGTGCTCAACCGCGACCCCGTGCGCAGCGAACTCGCCAAGGATGATGTGACGAAGCTCATGGTCGATCTCACCAGCACCAGCGCCCCCGGCTGGAATTTCCTTCACGACCTCGGCCAGCGCGGCATCCCGCTGCTCGTCATCTACACGCCCGGCGAGGACGAGCCATGGAAATCCAACGCCTACACCGCCGATCACGTGCTCGAAGCGCTGGAACAGGCGCGAACGATGGCCGTGGCGCGGAAATGATCGCATCGCCGCTCGAGCGCGCGGCATCCGGTCAACCAGCCCGACGCGCGAGCGTGGAAGAATCTTGCGGAGTGTGGAACATACTTCCTCGCTGCGCTGCGGCCGGGTACGGTGATTGTGCTAAGCCGCGAGCGGCTTGGGCGTGCGCCGCGACGTTCATACGTTCCCCCTCTCCCCGAGGGAGTGGGCCGGGGTGAGGGTTCTCGCCCGCGGCAACGCTCGCAATTTCACGGCTGGTCGTCAGTCGCCGCGCCTTCGTCCACGCGGCGTTCGATTTCCGCGCGCTCGCTGTCGCGCAGGCGCTTCAGTTCATCGAGTTCCATGTTGGCGTCAATGGCGAGCACGCGCTCATACGCGGAGCGCGCAGACGCCGGGCCGCGCCATTCCATGACGATGTCAGCGTACAGCTTCCACGCGCCGAGACCGTTGGGATCGAGGTTCGTCAGTTCTCGCGCGTGAGCCGCGGCGTCCACCCACGCGGATTCATCGCCCGTCGTGAGCGCGAGCGCGCGGTTCAGATTCGCCATCAATGCGTGGTAGCTCGGAAGCGACACCGTGTCGATCGAAAGCTCCGCGTGCGCCATCGCTTCACGCAGGTGCGCCGCGCGCCGTTCGCCATCCTCACGGGAGGCTGCGGCCAGAAGCTGCTGCGCCGCGGCGAACGCAGGATCGGGATTTGATGGATACGCCTCGAACGCCTCGCGCAGCACCTCCGCGGCGCGTGATCGGGCCACCGACTCCGGCACGCGCGCCGGCCGCTCGTGCAGCACAGCGAGTTCACGTGCCGCATCCATCATCAGTTGCTGCTGACGCCACGCGGGCGCCACAGCGCGCACCACAAGCCACGCCGCGAGCAGCACGAGCAGCGCACTGATGGCGATGGCAATCTTCCGCCGAGTGCCCGCGCCGGCTGGCGCCGCAAGCGCGATCATCATCATCGCCAGCGCCGCCGACGCCGGTTGCGTCATCGTCATCTCGACCTGCGCGTGCACCAGCATCGCCGTCGCCGCCCCGCCCAGCGCAATGGAAACCGTCGCCGGCGAAACCATCGTCGCCGCACGCAGCGTGAGCAAGGCCACGAGCAGCGCAACGATGATGCCCGCCGCCCGCCACAGTTCCAATCCCGGCGTCGCCACCGCGCCCAATTCCACCACCGCGGAACCGCCGAGGCCGAGCATCACCGCCGTCGTGATGGCGAGCAGCATGATGCGCGAACTTCCCGCCGCCGCGGTTGCGTCGCTGGCCGGCGCATCGCTTTCGGTGAGCAACCGCGCTCCCGCGCGAGCCGCCATGATGAGCAGCATGCTCACCCACGCCCATCCAGCCACGCCGAGCGTGACGACCCAGTCAAGCAGCACGTTGTGCGCGCTCGTCACTTCCTCCGGGCAGCGCGGCGGGCGATGTTGCAAGAAGATCTCCTGGAATCGATCCGGCCCCGTGCCGAGCACGCCGTGGTCCGCCAGCATGCCGAGCGATCCCTGCATGTAGTACCAGCGGAAGAGCAGGCTTTTGTCGCCAAGCGCGTTTTCGGGCATAAGCGTGCCGCGCGCGACGATCGCTCCGACCGCCAGCGCGATGAGCGCGATCACGCCCGCAGCGCCCGCTCCCCCCAGCCACTTCCTGCTCGCGGGCTGAAGCTGCCACCGCCGGCGAAGTCGCACCATCACATGCGATGCGAGCACGATCACCGCCGCGAGCGCGCCGGCCGCCAGCGCGCCTTTCGACGTCGTCAGCCACAACTCCGCGCCCGCCACCGCGACGATCACCAGCACGCTAAGCACAAGAAACGCCGCGCTGCGCCAGCCGAATTGCCGCCATAGCCCGACCGCGAGACTGCCCCACAGCGAGATCGACGCCGCCGCGAACGAACCCAGCACGTTGGTCGTCGTGAACCAACCGCTCGGCTGATTCTGTTTGAGCCTGCGCTCGTAAATTTCCGCCTGCACGGAGCCGGGCTCCCAGCCCTGGGCCGCGAGAAAACTCTCGCGATGCGCCTGGTAATCCGCCACGGTGCGAGCGTGCTCAAAGAGCACTTGCGACAGCCCGCGCATCAGCACCGCAGCGATCGCCGCCGCGGTGAGCGCCATCAGCAGCACGCGCAGCTTTGGATCGCGCGCCAGATGCGCGATGGTGAGCGCCGCGATGATCGCCGCCGACCAGCTCGCGCCCAGCCAGAGGTTGCCGAGGTGGTGGAATCCGTGCCAGACGACAATCGGCATGCCCGCCAGCGCCAGCAGCAACATAATCAAATCCACGCGCCGGCCGCTTCGCGTTTCCGCAAGAAGCGCCAGCGCGCTCATGATCCAGATCAGCGCATCGATCGCCATGCTCGCGGGCGGGCCGAGCCCGGCGATCGGCGTGGGATCAATGGCAGGGTCCACATCAAACACCAGCGTCGGCGCGAAGAAGACTGTGGCGCGAAAGATCACCAGCGCGCCAATGGCCGTCGCTGCGATCAATCGCATGGCGTCCCAGAAGCGCGGCGCGTTTGGCGCTGCGGCATTCGCGTTGGCGCCTTTCGCCGCCGTCACGCCCCGGGCCTTTCCTGCCGCTGCGCCGCATGCCGCGAAGCGTGTTCGAGCAGCGCGAGCATCAGGAGAATGAGCAGCGTCTGCACGCCGACGAGCGCCGCCTGCCACGCTTCGAGCCGGCCGAGCGAAATGCCGCCGATGCCCGTCACCGCCGTCATGCACCAGATGACAATCACCGCGCCGCGACGCGACAGCCCCCGCTGCACCAGGCGATGCGAGAAGTGCTGCTGATCGCCCACGAACGGGCTCTTGCCTTGTTTCAAGCGAATAAGCGTCACGCTGGCGAAATCGTAGAGCGGGATCGCAAGGATGATCACGGGCATGAACACCGCATACCAGCCGCCGCCCAGATCCGGGTGCAGAAACGTCGTTCGCGCCGTGAGCACGCCGAGCAGAAAACCAATGACGAGCGAGCCGCCGTCGCCCATGAAAATCTTCGCCGGCGGAAAGTTGAACACGAGAAAGCCGGCAAGCGAACCAACGAGCAGCGCCAGCACGCCCGCGATGAACCATTGCTCGTTGATGATCGTGGCCGCCATGAGCAGCGCCGCCGCGATCGCGCTCACGCCGCCTGCGAGGCCGTCCATGTTGTCCATGAAGTTGATGGCATTCGTGATCGTCACGATCCACAGCACTGTCACGATCACGCTCGGCACATCGCCCAGCAACGTGAGCAGCCGCACATCGAAGAAGACCGCCATCACCGCCGCGGCCCCGATCTGCACGAGGAGCTTGAGCCCCGCGGAGAGGCTTCGCCGATCGTCAACAAGCCCGGTGACGTGCATGAGCGTCATGCAACCGAGCAGTCCGATCGCCGTGACGACCGACGGCCGCACCGCTGCATCACCCGCAAGCACGCGCGGCAAAAGCGGCTCGAGCGCCGGCAGCCAGCGCCCCCATTGCTCCGCGCTGACAAGCTCCAGCGCCAGCACGCCCACCAGCATCGGCAGCGCGACGCCCGCGAAGATCGCCACGCCGCCGATATTCGGCACGCGGCGAAGCTCCTTGCGATGCCCCGCCGCCCCCGGCGAGTCCAGCGCATTCATTTGGTGCCCGACGCGTATCAGCACCGCCGTCAGCGGCAAGCTGATCACCAATCCAACGCCAAGCAGCGCAAGCACCGGCCAGAGCATGCGGGCATGGTAACGCTGGCCGGTCTGCAACAGTTCAGCGAGCGGCTCGCGTCACTTGTTTCCCACCGGGAACGCCGTCCACCAGCCGGGAAACGTCAGTGGGGGGTGCGAATAGTCCGGCAGGTTTGATTGCGTCGCCAGCGCGCAGGCGTGCTGATAGCCGAGCGAGCATGCCCGTGCGAAGAATCGGCGTGCTTCGTCATCGCTCGCAGGCACGCCGCGGCCGAGGTGGTGCATGAACGCGAGATACCAGCAGCTTTCAGGGTCGCCGGCGTCAGCTGCACCGCGAAGCGTGGGCGCGATGCGAAAGAGATCAGCATTCACTCCATCCGCCAGCGCGATCCTCGCGATGCCCTTGCAAGCGAACAAATTTTCCGGCGGGCAGCGCATGTAAAGCTGAAGCGCGAGCGCACGATCCACAGGCCGGCCGCGCCCGGTTTCGTGCGCAAAGCCAAGCAGCGCGCATGCCTGCGGGTATGCGCCGGTGACGCAACCGTCTTCAATGAACCGCAAAGCGCGATCCGTATCCTCCGCTGATCGCTGTTCGCGCATGAGAAGGAACTGCAGCGCCACGTTCGCGCAGCCGTTGGGATCGCCCATCGCGCATGCGTCGCAGAAATGCCCCGCCGCGGCCGCGTGCGAATCCGTCACGATGCCTTTGACCAGCGCTTCATCGAGCGCGAGCAGGCCAAGCTCATTGACCGCCGCGGCCGAGCCGTCCTTCGCCTGCACGAGCGTCACGATGAGCAATCGCTTGCCGGCGCGATGTCGGCCCTCGGCGTACGCCTTCTTCCAGAACTCGATCGAATTGCCGGGATGCGGACCTTCGACAAACCCCGTGCCGAGCATGCCGAAGAAGATCGCCGCCCACACGCCGATGTGCACGAAGTTCATCTTCCATGGCGCGAGCGCCGTCTCCCACGCACGATGAATGACCGCGAAAAGCCCGCGGCGTGCCGTCGCATCAATCGCCGGCACCATGAGGTTGAGCATCGGCACGAGCAGTAATTTCGTGTACAGCTCGGGCACGTTGAAAGCGCCGAGCACATCGAACAGCACCCAGTTGCCGGCGCCGTACAGCACGCCGAACGCAGCCCGCCCGAGGTTGCTGCGCGGCGAGGTCGCCGGATCCGTGAACAACAAATGAATGCCCAGAAACACCGCGGCGGAAATGTTCGTCGTGACGAACTGGTACACGCCCGTCGCTTCGGTGTACGCAAGGTTCAGCACGCACAGCGTCGCCGTGGCGGAGAGCGTCATGAGCGTGACGGAAAACAGCGCCTGCACCACGAGGCCCGCAGCAAAGATGCACAGAAAAATGTGCGGCGGGCGCTCGATCGTCGTCGCCAGCTCGCGCGCCCAGCTCAATTCCGTCGTCGTGCCGGTGGCGATGAGCGCGAGCGACGCCAGCGTGAGCCCGAAGGCCGAGGGATTGAAGATGTGCGTCATCCTTCCATCGCGGCGCCAGCGGACGAACTCCTTGCTCATCACGCATGCCGCCACCATGATGAACTGGAAGATGAACCAGTCATCGCGGAACCACAGGAAGAAATTGGTGCTGAAGATGATTGGCCACAAACCGAACCCCGGCCGCCAGTTCCGCCCGCGCGACCACGCGAGCATCGCTTCAAACGCGTACAGAAACACAAGCTGCGCCGCGAACAGCGGGCCCTCGGCGTACATCTCCCGCCAGTACCAGCCCCAATACGCGTAAATCGCGATCTGCACCGAGGCTTGCACGTAATGCGACCGCACCGGCGGAACAAGCTCAACGCCGAGCGATCGGCGTTTCCTGATCGCCAGCACGAACAGCGCCGCGAGCCACGCCAGCAGCGCCGCCGCCACGCCGACGAACGCCCACAACAAGCGCGGGTTCTCATGCACGCGCTCGAGAAACGTGAACGCAAGCAGCGATGCGATCAGACCGAGCACGATCGCAGCTGGGCGCCAACGAAACGCGTGCGGTTCGTGCACCGCGTCAGCGCCCGCGCCGCGCGTCGCCGCATGGGCATCATCACGTTTCGCGTTTCGTACCTCGGCTGACATGACCTCTCCATTTCGTTCGCGGCGCTCTGCCAGCCGATTGCAAACACGCATCACACGACCGTTTCGCGGGTGTGCAGATGACAGCAACGTACGACCGGGGCCGCCATCATACGTGCCGCATGCCGCAGGCGTCCCGGTACACTCCCCGTCATGAGCGAGCAAAAGCCCGTTATTGGCCTCATCGCCGGCCAGGGCCAGTTGCCCGTGCTTGTGGCGCGAGGGGCGCGTGCGTCCGGAGCGCACGTCTGCGCCGTCGGCCTGCGCGATCAGTTCGTGAGCGAACTGCCGGGCGAGTGCGACGCGTTCGCCACGGCAGGCATCGCGCAGCTCGGCCGATGGTGCAGGCTGTTGCGTCGCTGGGGCGCAAGCGAAGCGGTGATGATCGGCGCGGTGTCGAAAGGGCGCATGCACGATCCGCTCCGCGTGTTCCGCCAGCTTCCCGATTGGCGCGCTGCGATGCTGTGGTATCGTCGCCTGCGACACGATCGCCGCAACGCCGCACTGCTCGCCGCGGTGGCAGACGAACTCGAACGCTCGGGAGTCACGCTCATCGATTCCACCACCTACATTCGCGATCAACTGGCGTCAGCCGGCGTGATGACGCGCACGCAGCCAAGCGCTGCGCAGCAGGCGGACATCGAATTCGCCTGGCCGCTGCTCATGCAGCTCGTGTCGCTCGACATCGGGCAATCGATGGCGGTGCGCGAGCGCGATGTGATTGCTGTGGAAGCCGTGGAAGGCACGGACCGGATGATCGACCGCGCGGGCGAGCTCTGCCGGCGAAAAGGTTGGGTCATGCTCAAGACGGCAAGCGCGAATCACGACATGCGGGCCGACGTGCCGACGGTCGGCGTGGCAACGATCGAGCGCTTGGCGAAGACGGGCGCCGGGTGTCTCGCGCTCGGCGCCGGCCGCGTGATCATGGTGGACAAGCCGCACGTGATCGCCGCGGCGGACAAGGCGGGCATTGCGATTGTGGGAGTGGCATAAGATCCCACGGGCAACACCATGATCACGCCTGCCACAACCATCACCACCGAGCTCGAGGCCGGCGAACCGCTTCCCACGCTGCGATTATCGCTCTGTGAAGTCTTTGAATGAATGGCTCGGCGAATTTCGACCGATTGACTTGCCATGTCCGCATCCCTTCGCCGGCGCTATCCGCACCGTGTCGATGTGCCGCTGCTGCTCATGGCGAGCGCGGTACTGCTGGCGATCGGATTGATGACGCCCGCCCTCGAGACGCGCACGCTCATCTTCTGGCACGCCGAGCATTCCATCCTTTCGAACATCGAGCAGCTTGCGGACGACGGCAAGGAAACCGCGGCGATCATTCTCGCGGCGTGCTCGATCGCCTACCCCGCCGCGAAACTCCTGCTGCTGGTGTTCTTCTGGCTCTTCCCGTTCCCCGCAGGGTGGCGACTGCGCAGCATCCAGCTCATTCGCCTGCTCGGCCGCTTCGGGCTGGTGGATGTCGTGGCGGTGGCGGCGATCGTGCTCGCGAGCATGACGATCGGCCCGCTCGAAGCCACGCCGAAACTCGGCCTGTACCTCTACGCCGGCGGCGTGTTGTGCCTGATGTTTACCGGCCTGCTCATGGACCGCATGGCCCGCCGCGGACATCGACTTCGATGATGCCTCCTGGCGCTCGCGCTCTTTTTTCTTCTCCCCGAGGGAGAGGGCAGGGGTGAGGGTTTTTGCCGGCGCGAATTGCCTGAAAATCAACGGTTGTCAGAGCGCCTTGCGAAGCCGCAAGCGGCTTGTGCGCGACGCGACTTTTTGGTCCTTCGCGGCTATGATTCAGCAACCAAAAATCGCGTCAAAACACCCACGAAATTCAGTCCTTACTTCGGCCCGCGAGCGCCGATGAATCGCCCCTATGGCCAAATCCCCACCGCCTCCGGAAACGCCCCTTTCACCCGCTGATGTGCCGAACAACGGCGCCGGCCGGATCATCGACCTCGAGATCGAGCGCGAGCTGCACGACAGCTACCTCGTCTATGCGATGTCCACCATCATGGACCGCGCGCTGCCCGACGTGCGCGACGGCCTCAAGCCCTCGCAACGACGCATCCTCGTGGCGATGAACGATCTCAACCTCACGCCCGGTCGCAAGCACTCCAAGTGCTCCAAGATCGCCGGCGAAACCATGGGCAACTATCACCCGCACGGCGACACCGTCATCTACTCCACCCTCGTCAACATGGGCCAGGACTGGAAGATGCGCGTCATGCTCGTCGACAAGCAGGGCAACTTCGGCTCGATCGACGGCGATCCGCCCGCAGCCATGCGATACACCGAAGCGCGCATGACGCACGCGACGGTCGCCATGCTGCAGGACCTGGACCATCAGGTCGTCGACATGAAGCCGAACTACGACGACACCCGCCAGGAACCGACCGTCCTTCCCGCCAAGCTGCCCAACCTGCTCGTCAACGGTTCAAGCGGAATCGCGGTCGGCATGGCGTGCTCGATCCCGCCGCACAACGTGAACGAGATTTGCGACGCCATCGTCGCTGTGATCGACAACCCCGCCATCAGCCTCCGCGAGCTGATGGAAATCGTGCCCGGTCCTGACTTCCCCACGGGCGGCATCATCGTCGGCAGGCAGGGCATCATCGACGCCTACGCCACCGGCCGCGGCCGCGTCATCGTGCGCGGCAAGGTGCATCACGAAACGATCAACGGCCGGGACGCGATCGTCATCGATGAGATCCCCTACCAGGTCGTGCAGAACAACCTGATCGAGCGCATCGTCGAAGCCGCCAAGGGCGACCGCATTCCCGACATCTCCGACGTCAAGAATTTCTCCGGCAAGACGCACCGCACGCGCGTCGTCGTGTACCTCAAGAAAGGCGCCGACCCCGAGGTCGTCGAGCGCCAGCTCTATGAATTCACGCCGCTGCAAAGCTCGATGTCCATCATCAACATCGCGCTCGTCAATCGCCAGCCGCGCACATTGAGCCTCAAGGCGATGATCGAGTGCTACATCGAGCACCGCCAGGAAGTGATTCGCCGGCGAACCGAGTTCCTGCTTCGCGAAGCCAAGAAGCAGGCCCACCGCTTGGAAGGCCTCATCTACGCGGTGTGCGACATCGACGAAGTGATCGCCATCATCCGCGGCAGCTCGACGCGCGAAGAAGCGATCGACCGCCTCGTCGAAAAGGCGTTCCGCATCGCGCCGGATCACAAGTACGCGCCGCAGATTCCGCAGCGCTTCATGGATCTCGCCAGCCGGCCCGAAGGCGTGCGCCTGACGCGCGTGCAGGCGGAAGCCATCGGCGCCATGCGTCTGATCCAGCTCGTCGGCCTCGAAATCGAAAAGCTCGTGGGCGAGTATTCCAAGCTCGTCGAGCAGATCGAGGGCTACGAGCGCATCCTCGCCGACCCGCAGCTCATTCTCGACATGATTCGCGAGGACTGCCGGGAGCTGAAAGAGAAATTCGGCGAGCCGCGGCTCACCACGATCGATCGCTCCGAAGCGGAAGACTTCGAGATCAGCGACCTCATTCAGGAGCACCAGGTCGTCGTCACAATTTCGAACCAGGGCTATGTGAAGCGCCTGCCGGTGGACACCTACCGCGAACAGCGGCGCGGCGGGCGCGGCATCATCGGCTCCTCCGCGCGCGATGGCGACTTCATCGAGCACCTCTTCGTGTCCTCAAGCCACGATGATCTTCTGTGCTTCACGAACACCGGCCGCGTGTTCCGCATGAAGGTCTACCAGATTCCGGAGATGAGTCGCACGTCGAAGGGCCGCCCGATCGCCAACATGATCGAGCTGCGCGAGCAGGAACGCATCGTCGCGTTCATGCCGATCACGGATTTCGAGCGCTCCGAAGATTTCCTCTTCTTCGCCACCGCATCCGGCCGCGTGAAGCGCACCGCGCTGGCGGATTACCGCAACGTGCACAAGGGCGGCATCATCGCCGTCAATCTCAACGAGGGCGATCGCCTGATCGGCGTCGAGCACACCTCGGGCAATGATGATGTGCTGCTCGCGACCGCCAGCGGCATGTCGATCCGTTTCCATGAAGGCGATGCTCGCGTCATGGGCCGCAGCGCCGCGGGCGTGAAGGGCATCGATCTGGCCGAGGGCGATCACGTTGTCGGACTGGTGCGCTGCCGGGCCGGCGCGGATCTTCTCACCGTCACCGAAAATGGCTACGGCAAGCGCACCGCGCTGGAGGAATACCTCGTCCACTCCGAGGACGGCTCGACGCGCCCGCAAAGCCGCGGCGGCAAGGGCCGCATCGACATCCGCACCACCGAACGTAACGGCAACGTGGTGGCCGTGCGATGCGTCAGCACCGGCGACAGCTTGATGTTCATCTCGCGCGATGGCCTCATCGTCCGCGTCGGGGCGGACGGCGTGTCGCGCATCGGCCGCAACACCCAGGGCGTGCGGCTCGTCAACCTCCGCGAGGGCGACAAGGTCGTCAACGCCGCCACCATTGCGGATTCCGATGACGACGATGAACAGGCGGAGGGCGCGGCCGACGGCGCGTTGCCTTCGCCGAACGGCACGGGCGAATCGGAACCCCCGGCCCAGCCTGAACCGCAAGCCTGACATCCGAGCCCGGTCGCGGGCCAGCGTTTGCAGGCATACCGGCTGGCCAATTGGTATTCTGTGGGCACTTCAGCGGGAGCAAACTGGAGTCTCGCCGTGCCCATTGTTGAGTGGTCCGATCAGATCATCATCGCGGAATTGAACGACGAGCCAGCGTTCTCCGACGACATGGACATGCTCTTCCGCCGCCTCGATGAGGCCGGTGACAACGTGCCCGACGTCATCGTCAACATGCGCGGCGTGTCGTACATGAACAGCTCCAACATCTCGCAACTCCTCCGCCTGCGCAAGCGACTCCTCATCGCCAACCGCCGCCTGCGCCTCTGCTCCGTCGCCGACACCGTGTGGTCCGAAATCATGGTGACCGGGCTGGATAAGATCATGGAATTCACCGACGACGTGAGCACCTCCCTCGCCTCGCTGCAAATCGGCGGCTGACGCACCGCAAGGCGCAGAGAGCAGCGAGTGGGAAAGAGGGATTTGCCCTGTCGGCACTTTTTTGACTTGTTGACTTGTTGACTTTTACGTTCTCCGTGCTCCGCGATAACTTTCGATGACCTCAACGCGATCATGGCGACGAACGCGGCGTGTGCCGGCTGAACCGCGGATGGAAATGACGCCGCTGCTCGATGTCATCTTCCTGATGCTCACGTTCTTCATTTACGCGCTCGTGCTCATGGTGCCGGTGGAATTGCTGCCGGTGCCGCTGCAGGCGTTCGCATCCGGCAAGCCCGCCACGCCCGCGCCCATCGTCACCGTCACCATCGCGCTGGATGGCAGGCTGTTCCTCAACCGCGAGCCGATCGACATGGACGCCATCCCCGATCGACTCGTCGAAGCCGTGCAGAAGGACCCGCGCACGGTGCTGGCGATAGCGCTGGCGGACGGCGAGGGTGAAATCGACCGCGCGCCCATCCTCACCGAGCTCTGGGACAACCTCGAAGGCCTCGGCCTCACCATCAACCTCGTCGGCCGCCCCACCGAACTCGCCCCGCGCGAGTGAATGCGCTCCAACCCACGCTCACCCCACGAAACCCGCCCCCCAAGCCCCCTCACCCACCCCGCGCCTCACACCAAAACGCGCATAGCATTTCCCATGCGAGCCCGTTCGCGAAGCCAGGCGCCGCTCGTGGTTGGAATCGCGGCTTCCGTCGCCTTCCACCTCGGCGTGCTCGTGCCCACGCTGTTTGCGGTGATGACCGATCAGCGCGCGAGCGCCCCCGAGCTGGAATCCAATTTCGACGAGGACGCCCTCACCCCGCCGCCGCCGATGGACGACGTGCAACTCGGCAAGGCGGACAGCACCCGCTCCACGCTCGTCTGGCTCGGCTACGACGAATACAAGGAACACCTCGCGGCGCTTGCGGATGTGGAACAAGCGGCGTTCGACGAGCGCCCCTTCGGCGGCCTGCCGGCCGTCCCCGCGCCAGCCGCGCCGCAGCCATCCGAGCAGCAACCAACAGACGCGCCGCTTGCGGAACAACCCACCGAGCTCGCGCTCGCCGAACCGCTCGAACAGCGTTCGGAGATCACGCCGGAGCTGGACGCCGCGCCGCTTGACATTGCGCACGACACGCCGAGCGAGCAGCCGACCGTCGCCGCGGAGCTTGACGCCGCCGACGCGCAGCCGACGCCGATGCCCGCGGATGAGATCATCTCGCCGGAAGCGCCGCCGGGCGTGAATGCGGCGCCCAACCCGCAGGGCGATGGCGCGATGCTCGATGCGCTCTCGCGCTTCCTCGAAGACATGCTCTCCAAGGCGCAGGAGCAGGCGGAAGAACTCGCCGCATCGCGCACCGCCGGCAAGAGCGAAGGACACGCCGCGCCCACGATCGACAACGCGTCCGCCAGCGCCGCCAAGCCTCGCAAAAGCGCTGCGAAGGAACACGATGAGGCGCAGCCGCGCTCGGCGCCGTCATCGCCCGCCGCCGCCGGCGCGAGCGCGACCAAGCCGCTCCAGCCCGGCGAGCAACAGAACGCCGATCAGGCGGACATGGAATCCGACGCCACCTCGCGCACGGAAGTCACACTCACCGATCTCAACGTCGGCAAGCCGCTGGTCGCGCAGGGTCTCGAACTCAAGCCGCGCAAACCGGTCTTCACCAACCTCGTTCGCATGACGGCGCTGCCCGGCAACCCGCTCTGCGAAATCCGCTTCCAGAAGAGCGGCAAGCCCGCGCTCGCGCGACTCCTCACTAGTTCGGGCGATGCGCGCGTTGATGACGCCCTGCTCGCCAGCCTCTACCGCTGGCGCGCTGCGGGCGATCCTCTTGCAGAGCTCGAACACGACGATGACACGATCGCCGTGCGCATTCGCATCATCTTGAGCGCGCGCTGACCGATGGATGCTGCTCGCTCGCCGCCGCGTCGCCGCATAGCCGATCGCGCCACGTCTGCAAACGCGCGTGATCCGTGAGCACATACGAAAGCGGCGTGATCGATACGCAGCCGTCGTCCAGCGCTTCGACATCCGTATCCGCCCGCGTGTCAAGGAAATGCATTGCCCCGCCGCTGCTCCAGTAATAGACGCGGCCTTCGGGGCTCACGCGCCGCTCGTACACGTCGCTCCCCGCGGCGGCGTTCATTTCCACGACGCGCACCGGCGGCACGGGCGCATCATCGCGATCGACGTGCGGAATGTTGATGTTCACCACACCGTGCGCATCCAGCGGATGTGCCAGCACGCGATCAATCACGGCCCGCGCGATCTGCGCCGCCCGGCGATAGCGCACGGTCGTGAGATCCGCCAGCTGCAAGCTCACGGCAATGGCGGGCACGCCGAGAAACGCCGACTCCACCGCCGCCGCGACCGTGCCGGAGTAGATGATGTTGATGCCGACGTTCGCGCCGCTGTTCATGCCGGAGATCGTGAGATCCGGCCGCGTCCCTTTGCCGAAACGTTCCTGCCACAGCGATCGCAGCGCCAGCTTGACGCAATCCGCGGGCCGGCCGTCAACGGAAATGCCGCGCATCGTGTCCGTCACCTGCACGTCCTCGATCATCAGCGGCTTGTGGAACGTGATGCCGTGACTCGTCGCGGATTGCACGGTTTCCGGCGCGACGACCATGATCTCGCCCAGCCCCTGCAGCGCTTCAAACAGCGCAATAATGCCGGGCGCTTCAATGCCGTCGTCGTTCGTAAGCAGAATGCGCATGAGGAGATGATAGCTGTTGGCCGGCGCGCATTCCGCACGCGATACGGATCAATGCTGCTTCTCAATTTTGACGTGTTGACGTGTCGACTTGTTGACGTTTCCTACCGCGGCTCCAGCACATACTGCCGTCCGCCCCACACCACGGGCCGTCGCGCATCGAGATCGGACGCTGCAGCGAACATGATGCGCGCCACGTGCACGGAGCCGATCGAGTGGAACAACGCCGCGGTGCGCGGCGCGGCGCCAAGGTGATACGCCTCGCTCAAGGCGAAGATCTGCATGCCCCACGCCGCGAGCACAAGGCCGAGCATCACCGCGCCCATCGCGCCATCGCCCTGCGCGATCAGCGCGATCGCGACAATCGCCGTGAGGAACCAGATCACCGGCGCGCCGATGCCCCCAAGCAGCGCTCGCCAGGCGTACTTGCGCAATCGGCTGGGCTTGTTCTTGCATGCGCCGATGAAGATGCGCTTCCACCCCTGCTGGAACGCCGCGAAGGAGTCGTACATCGCGCTGCGCAGCATGCCGTCCGCCAGCACGATCCCGCCGCGCCCGCCGTGCTCGCTCACCAACCGCGCGAACGCAATGTCCTCCACCACTTCCTGCCGAATCGCCGCGAACCCTTGCGAGCGTTCGTACAGCTCGCGCTCGACGAGAATGAACTGCCCGTTGGCGAAAGGGCGCGGCCGGTCTTCCTTATTCACCATGTCGAGCGGGAACATCTTGAGCAGCCACATCGCCGCGACCGGCTGAACCATGTGCTCAAAGCGGTGCTGGAACACGAGCGTCGTGAGCACGCTCAACATGCCGAGCTTCCGCTTTCGCGCCACGCCGAACGCGGCTTGCACAAGCTGCGGGTCAAAGGTCGTGTCAGCATCCGCGAAGAGAATCCACTCGCCCCGCGCCCGCTGCGCTCCGCGATGAATGGCGTTGCACTTGCCCGCCCAATCGTCGGGACACGAGGTGTTCACAATCGGCACGATGCGCTCATCGTCATTGGCATGAGCCGCGACGATCTCCGCCGTGCGGTCCGTGCAGCGATCCATCACCACGATGATTTCAAGGTTGGGATAATCCTGCGTCCGCACGGAGCGGAGGCACGCGTCGATCACGTCCTGCTCGTTGTGCGCGGGGATCACAATGCTGATGAGCGGCGGATTCTCCAGCGGTTCCTTGAGCCCATCGCGCAAGCGCGGCAAGCGGCTGGCCACGCGCCACACGCGCACGAGCACCACCACCCACGCCGCCAGCGTCAGCGCCGTACCCCACAGCAGAATCCACGCGATGAACACGAGATCAGGCATGCGGCGCGTGATGGTACACTTGGCGGATGATCCTGGCCGCATCGCCACCGAAGATCATGGAGGCCGCGGCGTGAAGCGTGATGGCATTTTCATTCTCGATCGCCACGGGGTGCGCGAGATCGACCGACTGGCCGTCGAAGAATTCGCCATGCCCGGCGTGGTGCTCATGGAGAACGCGGCACGCGGCGTCGCGCAGCTCGCGCTCGACATGCTCCGCGCGGCAGACATCTCCGATTCCCCACCACGCGTGGCCATTGTGTGCGGGCCGGGGAACAACGGTGGCGACGGTTACGCGGCCGCGCGATTTCTGCACAACGCAGGTTGCGACGTCGCGCTCCACCCGATCGCGCCGACACGGGCCGGTTCCGATGCCGCGATCAATGATGAAATCTGCCGCCGCATGGGGCTTTCGATGACGCCGCTCGAGGAATCATCGCTGCAGCGCGCTGATCTCGTGCTCGACGCAGTGCTCGGCACGGGACTCGACCGGCCGGTGGAAGGCGAGCCCGCCCGCACCATCGCCATCATCAACAACGCCGGCAAGCGCGTGCTCGCCGTGGACCTCCCCTCCGGCATGGACTGCGACACCGGCCAGCCGCTCGGCGACTGCGTCCGCGCCACGCGCACCGCCACGTTCGTCGGCATCAAGAAAGGCTTCCAGCAACCGGACGCGCAGAAACTGCTCGGCGAAGTCGCCGTCATCAACATCGGCGTGCCCATCGAACTCATCCAACGCCTCGCCATCGCGCGATTTTCCCAGTCATCACCGTCACCCCGCTCGCCAACGGGCGAATTCCCCCCTCTCCCCGAGGGGGAGGGCCGGGGTGAGGGCGGCTGAACGTTCATTCGCGCCAGATACCGCCTCGCTCGAGCGTCGGGCTGGTCGCTGCGCACTTCTTCAATGCATGCCCCAGTGAACCGCCAACGCGCTCCGCATTTTCGACCTTTCGACGTTTCGACTTTTCGACTTTTCGCACCGCCACCACCCCCGCCCTATTCTGTTCACTCGAGCGGTTCACCGCTCGCTGCCTTGATGCCTTGATGCCTTGATGCCTCGCTGCCTTGACCCTTCCCCATGTACCACGCGCTCCTCACCAACCGCTACCTCACCTCGCACGTCATTCCGCTCATCGCGGTGGCGGCGGTGGCGCTGTGCGTGACGCTCGTTATCACGGTCGTCTCCGTGATGACCGGCTTCCTCAACATGGTGAAGAACTCCGGCAAGTCGCTGATGGGCGACGTCGTCGTGATGTACCCCGTCGTCGGCTTGCCGCATTACGAGGAACTGATCGCGCGTCTCACCGCCCTGCCGGAAGTCGAAGCCGCGGCGCCCGTGGTCGAATCGTGGGGCCTGCTGCGCATGCCGTACCCCGACGGTCCGAACAAGGAAACCGAGACCGTGCAGGTGTGGGGCGTCGATGAACGCTTCGCGAAAGTGACGAGCTACGCGGAGAACGTCTACTGGCGGCCGTATTCGCCCGAAGAACTCGCGACCATGTCCGAGGGCGACATGCGCCTCGCCGTCAACCAGCCGACACCCGACGGCGGCGAGCCCGTCGCGGCCCGCATGCTTCAGGAAGCCATCTCGCTCACCGACAGCGCCACCGGCCGGCCCGGCATTGTCACCGGCATTCACGTCAACATCGCCAACGAACGCCAGCACGACGGCTCCTATCGACAGATGGGCAACGGCCGCTGGTGGCTCCCCTTCTACGACGTCACGCTCACCGTGCTGCCCATCGATTCGCAGGGCGCGATGCTCGACCCCAAGCCCGTCGTGCTGCCCGTGCTCAACGAGTTCGTCTCCGGCGTGTACGTCATCGACGACAAACGCGTGATCATCGGCCTCAAGCAGGCGCAGGAACTTCTCAACCTCGACGAGCAGGAAATCATCGACCCGGCCCGGCTGGATGAGAACGGCTTGCCCAGGACCATCGGCGTGGAGCCGGCCCGCGCCACCATGGTGCTCGTGCGCGCCAAGCCCGGAATCAGCGCCGACGCGCTGCGCGACATCGTGCAGCGCGAGTACTACGCGCTCTCTGACGAAATGTACGCCGACCCCAAGATCATCTCGCCCTTGCCGCAACACCCCGGCGTGCGCGTGCTGACGTGGGAAGAGCAGCAAGCCTCGTTCATCGGTCCGATCGAGAAAGAGCGCGAACTGATGCGCGTGCTCTTTTCGCTCATCTACATCGTCTGCGCCGGCCTCGTGCTCGCGATCTTCTGGTCCATCGTTTACGACAAGACGCGCGACATCGGCATCCTTCGCAGCGTCGGCGCCACGCGCTCCGGCATCCTGTGGATCTTCCTTCGCTACGGGCTCATCATCGGCGTGCTCGGCTCCGTCGGCGGCGTCGCGCTGGCGTATCTCGTCGTGCGGAACATCAACGCCATCCACAACGCGCTGGGCGAACCCGCGCCGATGGCGGCGTGGATCACCGCCTTCGCGCTCGCCGGCCTCGCGCTGCTGCTCGGGCTGTACTTCATCTACCGCGGCCGGTTGCTGCCCATGGCGCTGTGGAGTTTGCTCGGCGCCGCGCTGCTCGTCACCGCCATCGGCCTGCTGTTTCACAAGGGCACGCTCATCTGGGATCCGTCCGTGTACTACTTCAGCACGATTCCGAACGAGATGGACCCGACGACCGTGGTGATCACGATGATCGGCGCGATCTTCTTCAGCGTGCTCGGCGCGTTCATCCCCGCCGCGCGAGCCGCGGACATCGACCCCGTGCGAGCGCTGCGTTACGAGTAATCCACGCGCGGCTTCGCCAACCTTTGAACCATGACCACCACGCCCGCCAACCAGCCATCGACCTCGCCGCCGCGAACGGCGCGATATCTGCTCGGCGCGCTCGATGTGCACAAGACCTACCAGCTCGGCCGCGTGCGCGTGCCCGTCCTCAAAGGCGCGACGCTGCTTGTCGAACAGGGCGAATGGGTGGCCGTGCTCGGTTCATCCGGCTCCGGCAAGAGCACGTTGCTTCATGTGCTCGGCGACCTCGATCGCCCTGATCCCAACGCGGGCAAGGTGATCTACGACGGTCAGAACATTCACGACGCCTCGCGCCGCGTGCGCAACCTTTATCGCAACGAAGCGGTCGGGTTCGTGTTTCAGTTCTATCACCTGCTGCCGGAACTCAACGTGCTCGAGAACGCCATGCTGCCGGGCATCGTTCGCACCAGCCTTCGCACGTGGCCGAGCGCGCTGATCGCCGGCGCCGCGGGCGCGCTGCTTGCCGCCGGGGCCGGCGCTGCGGGAACGTGGTGGGTGGCGCAGCAAGGCTGGTTCGGCGACGTTCCCGCGGGCTGGTCGTATGCATGGCGGCTGCTGGGCGGCGCGGCGCTGGCGGCCGGCGTCCTCGGCTTTGCAGCAGGCATGATCGCATGGTCCGAGCTTCGCTCCGCGTTCGGCATTTCAATTCGCGGTCAAGCGGAACTTCGCCGCAACGCCATTGAACTGCTCGACGCCTTCGGCCTCGCGCATCGCCTGAAACATCGACCGCGCGAACTCTCCGGCGGCGAACGTCAGCGCGTCGCCATCGCCCGCGCGCTCGTCAACAAGCCGCGCGTCCTCCTCGCCGACGAACCCACCGGCAACCTCGACGAGAAGACCGGCAACGAAATCCTCGACCTCATCGCCAAACAGCACCGCGAGGGCCTCACCATCGTCATGGTGACGCACGACCCCAAAGTCGCCGCCCGAGCCGACCGCGTCGTCGAACTCCACGACGGCAAAGTGGTGCGGTAGACCAGCAACGGTCAAAACGGCAAAAGTGCAAAGGATCAACATGTTCCGCGAGGGGGCGAGTCGCCGCCCGCTCGCGCCGCCGCCGCGGGAAATGCGTTGGTGGGTTTCATCCGCATGCCCCCTTTTTGACCTTTTGACGTTTTGACCTTTTGACCTTTGCCACGCTCGTAGAATGACCCCGTCGTGCTGAACGTTTTCGAACAACGCCGGTACCTGATCCCGTTCCGGTCGCTGCTGCTGCCGCACATCATCACCGACACGCTGGTGATCGGCGGCGGCGTGGCGGGCGCGCGGGCGGCGCTCGAAGCGTCACGCCACGGCAGCGTCATCATCGTCACGAAGGACAAACTCGAAATTTCCTCCACCTCCATGGCCCAGGGCGGCATCGCGGCTGTGCTCGTGGATGGCGATTCCTTTGATGAACACGTCCGCGACACGCTTCGCGCCGGCGGCGGATTGTGTGATGAACCGGCGGTGCGCGTCGCTGTCGAAGAAGCGCCGGCTGAAATCGCCCGCCTCGTCGAGTGGGGCATGCGCTTCGACCGTGATGAGCACGGCGAGTTCGCCTACGGCCGCGAAGGCGGGCACAGCCGCAACCGCATTCTGCACAGCGATGGCGATTCCACCGGCGCGGAACTTGCACGCTGTCTCGCGGCGCAGCTTCGCACATGCGAGCACCTGCGCGTGTTCGAACATTGCTTCGCGCTCGATCTGCTCACCGCGCCGGGCAACGGTCGAGGCGACAGCCGTGTGCTCGGCGCGATCACGCACCATCCGCGTTACGGCCTGCAGCTCATCTGGGCGAAAGCCACCATCCTCGCCACCGGCGGCGCGGGACAGGTGTATCGCGAAACCACGAACCCGAAAGTGGCGACGGGCGACGGCCTGGCGATGGCGTATCGCGCCGGCGCGGTGATCGCGGACGTCGAGTTCATGCAGTTTCACCCGACGACGCTGTATATCGCCGGCGCCACGCGCGCGCTCGTCACCGAAGCGGTGCGCGGCGAAGGCGCGTATCTCGTCGACCGTCACGGCAGGCGGTTTATGACGGAATATCACGAGCTGGCGGAACTCGCGCCGCGCGATGTCGTCAGCCGCGCGATCATCAGCGAAATCGCCCGCACCGGCGAGCCGTGCGTGTATCTCGACGCCCGCCACATTGACGCGAACACGTTCGCCGCCCGCTTCCCCAGCCTTGTGAAGCTGCTGCGCGGCTTCGATTTGAGCCCGGCGACGAACCTCATTCCCGTCCGCCCGTGCGCTCACTACTTCATCGGCGGCGCGTGGACCGATCTCGACGGCCGCACCAGCTTGCCCGGCCTCTACGCCTGCGGCGAGTCGGCATGCAACGGCCTGCACGGCGCGAATCGCCTTGCCAGCAACAGTCTGCTTGAAGGGCTGGTGTTCGGCCGCCGCGCCGGCGCTGCATGCGCGGAAATGATGGATGCGCCCACCGGTCCCACCAACATCATCAGCGACATTCCCATTGCCGTCACTGGCGAACTCGACATTCACGACGTCGGCCAGAGCCTGCGCAGCGCGATGTGGCGGAACGTGGGCATCGAGCGCACCGGCGGGAAGCTCGCCGACGCCGTCGACATGTTCGACTTCTGGGCCCGCTACACGCTGGACAAGATTTTCGATTCACCCGTCGGCTGGACCACGCAGAACATGCTCACGGTGGGCGCCCTCATCACACGGGCGGCGGCGTGGCGCAACGAAACCCGCGGCGTGCACTGGCGGCTCGATCATCCCGGCGCTGATCCCGCCCTCGCCGTCCACGCGCTGTGGTCGATCGGCGACGAGCAGCCGTCGCTTCGCCCTGCGATGACGCCACAGGAGGCGCTCGCATGATGCGGTTTCGCGCTCCATCGCTCGTGCTGGCCGGCGCCGCCATGCTCGGCGGATGCAAGGAATATCGCGTCGAGTACGTCACCGTGCCGTCCTACTACCAGGACGCGGTGTCGGAAGACGACTTGAGCGACGGCGCGAAGTTGAGCGACGGGACGACGATCGTCTATCAGACACGTTCAGCCGGCCGCCTGGAATCGCTCAATGCATCGGGCGGCGAGCAGAAGGTGTTCGAGCCGATCGTCGAGCGCGAAGACGGCTCCTGTGAACTGCACGCCGTGCTGCCGGAACACGTGCTGGGCAACTTCATCTATTGCCTGAACAAGGAAAATTACGAAGCGTGCTGGTCGCAGGTGCTGTCGGAAGCAACCAAGCAGGCAATGGCGGCCTCGGGTGAGGGCTACGAAGAGTTCGCCGCGTTCCTGCAGCGCAATCGCAAGGAATTGCTCGTCACGTGCAATCGACTGGCGCTGGGCCTGCCGCGACAGGACACCATTCTCGAGCCCGGTCCGAACGGCATCATCCGGCTGAAGTTTCGGCCGCACATCGCCAAGAACTTCGTCTTCCACCGGTTCGACATGATCAACGAGGGCTTCGAGCTGAAGCTGCTCGTCATCAAGTAAGCCGCCGCGTGAATGGCGCAAGGCGCACGCTGCTTCATCAGGCGCAGCGAGCGCGTTGGCTTCACGTTGCGAGTGGCGTGCGCTGGTCGGCGTTCACACGACCTGTTTGATCGGCAAGCCGCCCGAGAGCAGACGCAGGCCCTTGGCGACGCCGTCCATGTCATGCGCATCGGCCCACGTGATGCTGGGTTCGACAAGCGTGACGACCTGGATGAGCTTGCCGATTTCCACCGCGAGCGGGTGGCCGGTGTTGATGAGCGTGCCGCTGACGAGCAGCGAACCTGCGTAGAGGAGCACGACGCTCACGATGAACGAGAACGCTTTGCCGACGAACGTGCGGCGCGGGGGATTTTGACAGGAGTAGCACGGGCACATGGTTCGGGCCTCCATCTCTCTATGAGGTGATTCGGAAACCCGCGTGTCCGCTTTCGCGGCCCCCGGAAGCTGGCGGCCGCGGTGCGTGGCGTGGCGTTTTTTGTGGTGAAAACGCGGAACATGCCGCGGCGAGGTTGGATTGCGTGCAAACAAAAAAGCGCCGGCAGGGTTTGCCGGCGCTCGATGGAACATGCCATCGCATGTCGCAGGCGGTCAAGCCGCGGGCCGAATGTGTGAGCGATCAGCTCACGGTGATTCGGCGTGGCTTGACCTCTGGCCGCTTGGGCAACGTCAGGTGCAGCACGCCGTTCTCGAACGTCGCCTTGACGTCCTCTTCAGCCACAGGGGCGGGCAGCGTGAAGCTGCGGAAGTAACGCGCCCAGCGCCGTTCGCGAATGAGCTGCGTGCCCTTGTTGTTCTCGTTGCCGTTGTTCTCTTCCGCATGTTCGGCGGAGATCTGCAACACGCCCTTCTCGAGCGTGATGCTGATGTTCTCCTTGTTGTATCCCGGCAGCTCGGCGTCGACGTAGATGTTCTCATCGTCTTCGCGCATGTCGACCGGATAGGCCACCGCGCCGGCGACCGCCGCATCCGCGCTGCCGAAGAACTGCTGCGCCATGCGCCCGAACTCGCGATCAAACCAGTCGAAGCTCGGGACCATCCAGTTGAACTGACTGCGAGTCACTGGAAGCATCACACACCTCCTTGCACTTGCGTTCCGAAACACGGTTCACTCGCTTGCGTGGACATCGCCCGGCGGCGCCGCGAGGGACCATCCCATGCGCGCCGCCAAGCTTCCTTTGCCGAAGAACAACGTCGCAATCGGCGCGCCACGCGCCGGCCCGGCACAGGGCGGAAATGAGCGGAAATTGAGCGGTAATTCGCTGTCAACACGACAAAAAAGCCGGAAATGAGGTGCAAACGTGGCAGGCGTGCAAACGGGCGTTCGGGACGCAAAAAAGAGAAAGCCCCGCGCTGTCGGTCGCGCGGGGCCGGAGAAGATGATGTTGGATGACGCGCCGCTTAGGCTGACGGCGAGCTTTCGCTCTTGCCCGCCACCGCAAGCTCCTCGCTCTCGGGAAGCGATTCCGCCTGGAAGAAGAGGTTGTCCGCTCCTTCCTTGCGCGTCACGTTGATCTGCTGGCCGGGCTTGTACTCGCCGCTCAAGAGCGCTTCCGCCAGCGGATCTTCGATGTACTGACCGAGCGCTCGCCGCAGCGGACGGGCGCCGAAGTCGGGGTTGTAGCCCTTCTCGATCAGGAAGTCCTTCGCCGCCTTGTCGAGCTCGAGCTTCATGCCCTTGGCCTGCAGGCGCTCGCGCACCTTCGCCAACTCGATCTCGATGATGTTGTACAAGTCGTCCTTGACGAGCGGCTTGAACACGATGATCTCATCGAGGCGGTTGATGAACTCGGGACGGAAGAACTTCTCGACCTCGCCGAGCAGCGCCTTGCGGATGCGGTCGTAGTCCTGCACCTCGTCGCGCTGGCCGAAGCCGAAGCGCTGGCCGCCCTTGATCAAGTCTGCGCCGATGTTGCTCGTCATAATGAGGATGACGTTCTTGAAATCGACGTGGCGACCGAAGGAATCCGTAAGTCGGCCTTCTTCCATGATCTGCAGGAGCATGTTGAAGACGTCCGGGTGCGCCTTCTCGACTTCATCGAGCAGGACGACCGCGTACGGCCGGCGACGGATGCGCTCCGTGAGCTGACCGCCTTCTTCGTAACCGACGTAGCCCGGAGGCGCGCCGATCAACCGGCTGACGTTGTGCTTCTCCATGTACTCCGACATGTCGAGGTACACGAGCGCATCCGGATCGCCGAACATGAACTCCGCCAGCGCCTTCGCCAGCAGCGTCTTGCCGACGCCCGACGGGCCGATGAACACGAACGAACCCATGGGACGGCGCGGGTCCTTGAGGCCCGAGCGCGCCTTGCGGATCGCGCGAGCCACGGCCTTGACCGCCTCGTCCTGGCTGACGACGCGCTTGTGCAGCTCTTTTTCGAGCTGGAGCAGTCGCTCGGACTCTTCCTTCTCGAGTCGAGTGAGCGGCACGCCCGTCATCTTGCTGACGACCTCGGCGACGACTTCCTCGTCCACGACGCCGTCAATCTCGTTCATGCGCTGGCGCCACTCCTGCTGGAGACGCTCGCGCTCTTTGCGCAGCTTCTCCGCACGGTCGCGCAGCTCCGCGGCCTTCTCGTAGTCCGCGCCTTTGACGGCTTCTTCCTTCTCGATGGAAAGCAGTTCGATCTGCTCCTCGAGCTCCGCCAGATCCGGCGGCTTGGTCATGGAACGCAGACGGATGCGAGCGCCCGCCTCGTCGATCACGTCGATCGACTTGTCAGGCTGCACGCGGCCGGGGATGTACCGACCGGACAGCTCGACGGCCGAGCGAAGCGCTTCGTCCGTGATCTTCACGCGGTGATGCTGCTCGTAACGCTCTCGCAGGCCCTTCAGAATCTCGAAGGTCTGCTCGGCGCTCGGCGGCTCAACGGGGATCGGCTGGAAGCGGCGCTCGAGCGCAGCGTCCTTCTCGATGTACTTGCGGTACTCATCGAAGGTGGTGGCGCCGATGCACTGAATCTCGCCGCGGGCAAGCGCGGGCTTGAGCACGTTGGACGCGTCGATCGCGCCTTCCGCGCCGCCGGCGCCGACCAGCGTGTGCAGTTCGTCGATGAACAGAATGACGTTTTTCGCGCGGCGGACTTCGTTCATCACCGCCTTGATGCGCTCTTCGAACTGGCCGCGATACTTCGTGCCGGCGACCATCATGGCGAGGTCGAGCACGACGACGCGGCGGTCGTGGAGCAGATCGGGCACTTCCTGTGCGGTGATCTTCTGCGCGAGACCTTCGACGATCGCCGTCTTGCCGACGCCGGCTTCGCCGAGCAGCACCGGGTTGTTCTTGGTGCGGCGGCAGAGAACCTGGGTCAGGCGTTCGATTTCGTTGGCACGGCCGATGACGGGATCCAGCTCGCCGTTGCGGGCCAGTTCCGTGAGGTCGCGGCCGAAGCTGTCGAGCGCGGGGGTCTTGCTCTTGGTTCGGCGTGCGGTGGGCGCCGCGCCGCCGGCCGCCGCGGGCTCGGCGCCTTCGGGCGATTCATCCTGCTCGACGCCGGCCCCGAGGAGATTGAGCACCTCTTCGCGAACTTCTTCGAGCTTGATGCCGAGGTTCATCAGCACCTGCGCTGCGACGCCGTCGTGTTCGCGCAGAAGGCCGAGCAACAGGTGCTCCGTGCCGACGTAGTTGTGATTGAGCGAGCGCGCTTCTTCGATGGCGTACTCGATCACCTTCTTGGCGCGGGGCGTCTGCGGAAGCTTGCCCATGGTGACCATTTCGGGTCCGCTCTTGACGAGCTTCTCGACTTCGAGGCGCACGCGGCGAAGATCAACGCCGAGGTTCTTGAGAACGTTGGCGCCGACGCCGGAGCCTTCCTTGACGAGGCCGAGCAGGATGTGCTCCGTGCCGATGTATTCATGATTGAACCGCTGGGCTTCCTGGTTGGCCAGGGCCATGACCTTGCGAGCCCGATCGGTGAGACGTTCGAACATGGTGTTTCTCCAGGTGCCAGCGTTCGCGGCCGGCCCTCGCACGAATCGCATCTCGTAGCCGGCGAGTCCGGCGATCGTGCCGAGGTGCTATCCGCAGAAGTGTAGACCGCAAGACTCGTACCATTTATTCGGCCCGCAGGAAGCGTTGAATGACATATTCCGTGTCAGAGACGCGGCCCTGCTGCCCGAACGAAACGTCGTCTCTTCCAACTCTGCCATTTTGGCTGCCAAAAAAGCTGGTCTTCCCTTCAATTGCCGCTCAAGTTCCCTGTGACGGGTTGCACGAAGCCGACGGCCACGCGCCGTCATTGCTCGCTCGCAACATCTATCATCATGCATACGCCGGCGCGCGCCACGCCTGCGACGCGAAGAAATGGCACCAATGAGAAAGACACGCGCCGCCACGACTTGCTTCCGCCGCGTGAGCGCCGTTTGGGCTGCGATTGTTCTCGTGAGCGTCTGTTCATCGGCGACGCCATCCACGACGGAACAGGCGGACCAGCCGGTGACGCCGCGTGATCGGGCCGTTCAGCCGTCCAAGCGCGTGGATTTTCGCCTGCAGGACGGTGTTCGCATCACCGGCACGCTCACGACATGGAATGAAGACGGCATCGATGGTTCGTTCGGCCGGCGGGCGTGGACGGAACTCAAGGCGGACGACGCGTGGCGGCTGTACATCGCGCTTGCGGATCGCACGAACGCCGCGGACTGGATCAACCTTGGCCGCGTCATGCTCGCCATGCCGGAATCCGATGCGCGGGCCGAGCACGCCTTTCGCCGGGCGCTGCAGATCGATCCATCATGCGGCGGCCAGATCGTGGAGGCACGCGCACGGGCTGAACGCCAACTTGCGGAGCGCGAGGAAGCGGAGCGCATGGCGGCGGAAGCGAGACTCCGCACCACGTCGCCCGAAGCCGGACCGTGGCCGAGCGAGCTGTGGCCATCGGTTTCGCCGGAGGAACATGCGGCGGCGACGGCGGCGCTGAAAGCGCGAGCGAACGACATTCTGCAAGCGGCGGGATTGTCGCTCGCGCCGATCGAAACGGACTTAATCGTGATGTATTCCGACGCGCCACGCAAAGACGCCGCCATGTGGGTGATCCGCATGGAGCGCGCCTATGCACGACTGGCGAGACTGTTCGAGATTGACTCCAGGCAGAACATCTTCCACGGCAAGCTGCTCGTCTTTGCGTTCGCGGACCAGGATCGTTACCGGCTCGTCGAGGCGGCGGCGTTCCAGCAGCTTGTGCCCGTGAGCGCAGATGGGCTCTGCCACTTCGACGGCCCGGCGGCGATGATGTGCCTGCACGCGCAGAAAGATCCGGACAAGATGCTGTGGACCACGCTGCGACAGTTCACGCATGCGTTCATGCACAGGCTGCGCTCGCCGGCGCGATTGCCCGCGTGGGCCAATGAGGGCCTCGCATCGTTCATCGCGTCGCAGGAAATGGTGGGCACGCTGTTGGAGAAGGATCACAGAGCCGCGGCGATCGAGTTCATTCGCGGCGGCGGCAACGTCATCGAACTGCTCGATCGCACGTATGAGCAGTTCGACTGGACGGAGACGTGGACACGGTTCACGGATGTCAGCGCGCTCGTGGTGGAACTGATGGCGAGCGACCGCCCGCAGCAGTTTGTGCAGTGGGTCTATGCCGTCAAACGCGGCCAGCCGTGGCGCGAGGCGCTGAAGGAGATGTATGGCATCGAGCCGCGAGCCGTCATCGACACCGCGACGCGTCATTACATGTTGAACGACTAGGAAAAAGTCAACAAGTCAACGAGTCGGCAAGGCATCGAGGCATCGAGGCATCGAGTCGAAGTGTTGACGGTGCTGGGCGGTGTTTTGCCAATTGGCGCTGTGCGACGTTCCACGCGCTCCCCGTTGGGTCGCGGCTAAACGAAGCGCGTTTCGGCGTTTCGGCGTTTTGACGTTTTCAATCCGGTTCGCCTTCGCCGAAGAGGCGTGTGGCCTTTTCGATTTCGACGGGGTCGGTGACCGGGCGCGTCTGGTGCGTGCGGATGTCGTACGCCGTGAGTTCGTGCGTCTGGCGGTTGTAGATGTAGTAGATGCCGGTGTCGGGGTCCTGCACGTGGAAGGTCTCGGCGGGCATCTCCGGCTTGCCGCCCTGCTGCTTGACGAGCTTGGCGTTGTCTTCGTCCACGACGAACCGCGCGGCCCAGAGCTGGCTGGTGGCGTTGTCGTGGCGCTGGCTGGTCCACATCATCCACTTGCCGTCGTGTGAAAACACGGGAAGCACATCGGCCTTGGTGGCGTTCGTGATGCGCTTCTGCGCCGTGCCGTATTTGATCGTCCCGGTGGAGCCGGAGAGATTGCCGGGGTCGGCATCGCACATGAAGATTTCGTAGTTGGTGTGGCCGAAGGCGCTGGTGGAGTAGACGAGCTTGCGGCCGTCGCGCGTCCAGAACGGGCACCAGTTCACGTTGCCGTCGTCGGTGAGTTGATATTCGCGCTCGACGCCGACGATCGTGCCTTCATCGTTGAACGCAAGGTCAGCGACGAAGATTTGCAGCAGTTCGTCGCCGCGACGATCGGAGCGATAGCAGATGCGCTTGCCGTCGGGCGAGAAGAACGGTCCGCCGTCGTAGCCGTCCGCGGAAACAAGGCACGTGGTTTTCTTCGTTTGCGTGTCGAAGACGTAGATGTCGCCGTGACCGGATTCGGTGGAGGTGAACAGGATGTGGCGAGCGTCATCGCTCCAGGACGCTTCGGCTTGATACTCGGGCCGATCGATCAGCACGGTGAGCGTGCTGGCGGTGCCGTCCGCGGTGCGCAGGTCGCATTGCACGATCTGCATTTCGCCCGGGAACGACCATGTGTAGTTGGAGTTTTCCTTGCGGTGCCACGTGGGCAGGTTTTCCATCTTCGGCGGGACGAGCGTCGAGCCGAAAAGCACGAGGTTGGGATCGGTGGGATGGAACCAGCCGCAGGTGTTGGCGCTGCCGGGCGGGCTCAAGCGCTTGAAGTTGGCGAGGCCGGCGATGTTGCCTGACGCGTCGCGTTTCACGTCCGCCACGAACATGGCGTAGAACTCGCTCGGCCTTTCGCCTTCCGCAGGCACTTCCACGGCCTGGAAGATCACCTTGCTGTCATCGGGCGAGAAGTACGCTTCGCCCGCTTTGACGAAGCGATCGCTGAACGTGAGCTGCACGTGGTGCGAGAGAATACCCTGCTCGGTCTTGTGCCAGTCGATGGCGGGACTTGCGTCACTCGCCGGGCCGCCGGGGACGTCGTGCATCGCGCAGGTGATCGTGGAAAGAGCCGCCGCCGCAAAAAGCATGCTCACATGCTTCATGTCAATCGCTCCCGAATCGCTAAGGTGCCTTTGGACGTCCGCCATCATAGGCGAATAAAGCGATGAACATCGACGACGCATCCAGCTTGACGATCCCGGTGCTGCACGAGGACGCGGCGGTCGTGGTGGTGAGCAAGCCGGCGGGGTTGCTGACGGTTCCGGGCATCGGGGCGGCGAACCAGGATTGCCTCATCAGCCGCATGCGTCAGCAGCTTGGCGATGGCGAGCTGCGCATCGTGCATCGGCTGGATCAGCACACCTCCGGCGTGCTGGTGCTGGCGCGTGATGCGGAGAGCCACCGGCGGTTAAGCCGTGCGTTCGAAGAGCGGCGCGTGAGCAAGCGATATGTGGCGATCGTCGCGGGCGTGGTGGATGACGACGAGGGCACGATCGACCTGCCGCTGCGCAAGGACATGACGCGAAAGAGCCGGCACATTGTTGATCATGAGCACGGCAAGCCGGCGCTCACGACGTGGCGAGTGCTGGAGCGACGTGAGCGCATCACGCGCCTCGCGCTTGTGCCGATCACGGGGCGCAGTCACCAGCTTCGCGTGCATCTCTCCGCCATCGATCACCCGATTCTTGGAGATGATCTCTACGCGCCGCCGGAGGTGGTGGCGCAAGCGCCGCGGCTGATGCTGCATGCGGAAGAACTTGCGTTTGCGCATCCGACGACGGGCGAAGCGATGACGTTCGCGTCGCCGCCGCCGTTTTGATGATGCGGCACGAATCGCGTGCGCTGATTGTTCATCGGTTGAATGTCAATTGACGCCGATGCGTGCGGGTTCGGGTCGCGGCTCGATGAACGCCGCGCTTCCGCGCCATTCGATGTTGTGAGCGCGAAGGAAGCGGCCGAGCGCCATCACGGGGAAATACAGGCGGTAAAGGTGATAGCGCAGGTAAAACACCTTCGGGAAGCCTGTGCCGGTGAACCACGTTTCGCACCAGCTTCCTGCGGGGTCGCCATCCGGATTGAGCGCGGGGTCGTTCGCATCGCTGGCGGAGAGTTGCGTGTCCGCGAGCCACGTGAGCGCGCGGAGGAGATCGGGATCATTCGGTCCGAAGACTTCCTGCAGGATCATCGCCGCCCACGCGGTTTGCGATGCGGTGGACGGGCCCTGGCCTTTGAGCGACGGGTCTTCATAGGAGTTTGCCGACTCACCGAACGAGCCGTCGGCCTGCTGGATGGATTTGATCCACCGGCCGGCACGCTGAATCCACTCTTCATCGCGCGATGCGCCGCAGCGGATCGGCCCAATGACGCTTTGCCACGTGCCGTAGATGTAGTTCACGCCCCACCGGCCGAACCAGCAGCCTTCAGCGTGCTGATGCGACTTGATGTACTCGATCGCGCGGCGGACGGGTTCGTCATTCACCGTGTAGCCGTGCCACGACAGACACTCGAGCACGCGACCGGTGATGTCGGGACAGGATGGATCCTGCATGGCGTTGTGATCGGCGAACGGGATGTATTCGAGAATCTGGCGATGCTTGGTCTTGTCGAACGCCGCCCAGCCGCCGTCGCTGTTCTGCATGGCGAGAATCCACGCCACGCCTCGCGATGCGGCGCGCTGCACGCGCTGTGCGGCGTCAAGAAGACTCTTGCCGGGTCGTGATCCGGCGAGGTGGGCCAAATCGCTGGAAGTGCCGTTGGTCCGTTCGCGCGATGACGGCGCACCCACGCCCTGACCCCCTCCCTTATAGGGAGGGAAAAGTTGGTCGACCGCGCTGATTACCAGCGCATCAGTTGAAACGCTTTGCGCCGCGCGCTTGAGCGCCATTGCCACCATCGCGGTGTCGTCAACGTCTGGATACCACGCGTTGTGATATTCGAAGTACCAGCCGGCCGGTGCGGTCTTTGGCGACACGTTCGCGATCCAATCGCCGACATGCTTGCACTCTTTCGCAAGGAGCCACCGCGCGGCGCCGGCGATCGATGCGTCGCTAAGACCGAGGCCGCAATCCGTCAGCGCGTAGAGCGCGATGCCGGTGTCCCACACGGGGCTGAAACACGGCTGGATGCGGATGGTGCCGTCGGTTTCGTCCTCGATGAAGAACTCATCCAGTTCGCGCTCCGCGCGCTGCAGCACGGGGTGACTGCGCTTCCAGCCCATCGCATGGAGCGCGATCTGCAGGTACACCATCGGCGGGAAGATCGCGCCGAGGCCTGCGGTGGTCGCGATGCCGTCCTGCCCCGCGCGCTTGAGCATCCACTCGCGCGCGGCGTTGATGGCCACGCGGCGAATCGGCGTGCCGCCCAGCTTGTGCAGCATCTTCAGCGTGCGATCGACGGTGTGGAAGAACGCGCGCCAGAACGTGGGCACGCCCGGCTTGGCGGAAAGACGATGCCGCTCACGGTTGTCGATGTACAGCTCATCGATGCCGAGTTCGCGCGGGAGCGTGCGCGTCGGACGCAGCGTCACCACCAGCGAGAGCGGAAGGATCATCGTGCGCGTCCACGCGCTCACCTTCGTCATGTGGAAGTAGAACCACCGCGGCAGGAAGATGAGCTCCGGCGGAATGGCGGGCACGGCGTTCCACGAAATCTGGCCGAGGCACGCGAGATAGAAATTCGTGAAGCTGTTGCACTTCTCCGCGCCGCCGTGTTTGAGCACGCACTCACGCGCTCGCACCATGTGATCCGCGTCAGGCGAATCGCCCATGAGCTTGAGCGCGAAGTACGCCTTCACCGTCGCGCTCACATCGACGCCGGAGCCGGGATACTGCCCCCAGCCGCCGTCTTCGCGTTGCTGCTCGCGCAGACACCTGGCGATTTTGTTGAGCGTCGTCCAGCCATCCGCCCCGCTTGCCATGGGCTCGCGTTCCTGGCCGAGGATGAACTTCATCAGCAGGTATTCGCTTTCGAGGATGGAGTCACCCTCAAGCTCGCCGCACCAGTGGCCGTCCGGCTTCTGCAGGCTCTTGAGCGCCGCGACCGCGCGGGACAGCGTCTCCGCCAACCGCGGCAGGGCAGCGTTCAGATTGGCGGCGTTCTCGTGCAAGCCCCACATTGTAACGGGGCGTGGTCTGGCGACGGGCGAGCGGAGGTGGGGTGAAAGTGAGGGGTGAGGAGATGAGGGGATGAGGAGATGAGGCGCTTTGGCCGCGGGCGGCTTGGCCTTTGTGTCTTGGTGGTGAATAAAATGCTGACATGCAGGACACCAAGCAGTGCCTTGCCGCGGTGGCTGTGAGCGGTCACTTTGACACGCGCACCGCGGCGACGGAGGTGGCCCACCGGCTGTCCGAGGCGATGACCGGCGGGTTCGACGCCATCTTTCTCTTTGGCAGCTTTCATCACACCCGCGCCCTGCCCGGCGCCGCGGAAATTCTGCAGCGCGCCATCAATCCCACCACCATCGTCGGCTGCAGCGCGGAATCCGTGCTCGGCGGCGAGAAAGAAATGGAAGGCGTGGCCGGCCTTGCGGCGCTCGCGCTGCGGCTGCCCGGCGCGTCCATCCTTCCATGGCGCATCGATCCCAATGATCACGATGCGCCCGTCGACACGAAGGAAGCGGCGAAGCTGATGCTCGCGCTCGATTCGCAGGCTCGCGCCGCCATCATGTTTGCAGACCCGTTCTCCACGCCGATGGCGCGGTTGCTTCCCGCGATCAACGGCGCGATCGTGGACACGTACAACTCGAGCGACCCGTTCGGCGGCGCATCGCTCCTCGGCGGGATCGCCAGCGGCGCTTCGCAGCCCGGTCACAACGTGCTCATCCTCGGAAGCGAGCATTACAACACCGGCGCGGTGGGCGTGACGATCTCCGGCCCAGTGCGCGTTGATGCGCTCGTCAGCCAGGGATGCAGACCCATCGGCAAGCCGTATGTCGTCACCAAGTCGCAGGGCAATGTGATTGCGGAACTCGGTGGGCGGCGCGCGATTGACGTGGTCCAGACCACGGCGGCGGAACTGCACGACGACGAGCGGCCGATGCTGGCGGGCGGCCTGTTCCTCGGTGTGGCGGTGAGCGAATACAAGGACCGCTTCGGGCGCGGCGATTTCCTCATTCGCAACTTGCTCGGCTTCGATCAGAAAGCTGGCGCGATCGCGGTGGCGGATCACGTGCGCATCGGCCAGACGGTGCAGTTTCACGTGCGCGATGCGACGACGGCAAGCGAAGACCTGCAACTGCTGCTCGACGCCCAGCAACTCGACGACGCCCCCACCGCCGCGCTGCTGTTCACCTGCAACGGACGCGGCTCACGCCTCTTCGGCGAACCGCATCACGACATCACCGCGATGCGCGAGCGGCTGGGCAACTGCCCCATCGCAGGCTTCTTCGCCGCCGGCGAAATCGGCCCCGTCGGAAAGAAGTCATACGTGCACGGCCACACGGCGAGCGCGGCGATTGTCAGGGCGAGATAGTATGCGCTATCGATTCGGCGGCGCAGGTTGTTGAATACCTTGCGGTTGAGTCCTTGGTCGTGCCGAATAGGGGCGAATCGTTCCCGCCAGCCGGGCCCGTTCGAGCAATTTCGAAGGTGGCTCTGCGGCCGCCGGCATATGCGCCTTCACAATATCGGCGCCAAGCAGTTCGCTTAGTCTGTCCAGCCATTGGCGATTCACCGCGTTGCGCTTTTCGACGAATGGTTTCAGCGCCGGGCCAAAGAACTGATGCTGGTATCCATCTTCGCCGCGCGTTAGGTGATCGCCCCACTCCACAATGAACGACTCCAACTCCATTGAGACGGCGCGGTATTCGGTTTCGTATGCCATCTGCATATCAGCGAGAATTTGCTGATGCTTCGCGATCGACTGGTCACCGACAAGGTTGGCGAACAATTCGGTACGTGTATCGGGGTCCGGATAGATTTCTGGAAACGCGCAACGTTTCGCTGCGTTGACAAACTCTCGCGCCACTGCAGGCGACAGTTGGGATTCTGCCTGCGACACCGCGCTCTCTGTCGCAACGCGGATTCTCTTCAAGACATCAGCGAGACCGTTCCAAAGCGATTTATACTTGGCGAGGAACTGGTCGTCACTCAAGTCGCCGCCAGCATGATCGACCGCAGCGTCTACGAGATCGACGACAATATCCCAGTACCGATCAAGCGAACGATCCAGCAGCGGAGTAACGGCTATTTCGTAATTCGCCAAAATTGCTGCCATCACACTGTTGTCGGATTCGCTGACATCATCTGACCAGACGGCTTCCCACACCAGACGAAGGTCCACATTGCTCCAACGGCTGAAATGCGGAAAGCTGCGAGATTGCCTGCGTGAGGCTTCGTTCCGCAGGAGATAGAGCTGGTCAACCTGCGATTCCGTCAAGTCGGGAACAAGCGAGTCGATAAACTCCAGCTCCAGCCGTTCCAGTTTTTGCTGGAATTGCTCCGTTGCGGATCGTAGGTCGTGGAGCGCGGCTGCGAAGATTGGTGAGGTCAAATCTTCACCTGCGGACTGAAGTTCTCCGACATGCTGGGACTGGCGCAAATACTCGCGTCCAGTTGTTTCCATGAACTCGTTATGCCGCGCGACGAAATGTTCGTATCTCGTAATGATGCGTCGGCATTGATCCTCACTTACGGCGAGCATTCGCGTCCATCGCTCCACATCTTCAAGTTGTAGCGATTCGGGATTCGCCGTGTTTCCGTACGGCACGCCCAAGAGAATCATGTCCTGGACGGTCGTTGCGTGAGGTACAACATTGTCACTCGCACAGACGAGTATCGCAGAGACCAAGACTGTTCGCAGCATCGACGCTACCTCCCTCAAAGCCGATCAATTGTCGCGTTTCGGACATGGGCCGCCAGTTGCGCCATAAAACGGATGGTACTGATGGTGGATCACCAATGAAATTCCGCAAAGACCATGGCCGAGGCAGACTCCACTGTGCAGATAGCAGAGGCCGAACTGATCATTGAATCGACATTCCGCTTCTCCTGCATAGTCAAGCCCACACTTCGTACCAGATTCACAAACCAAGACGTTGGCCGGACAGGTACTTCCGTTGTGGCAAACGGTGTATGTGCCAGGACCACCGGGAAGATCTGTATCGCATGCGCATGTGGGAATGTCGATGTAGCAAAGCGCATCCGCCAACACTGCGAGTGAAATGAAGAGCACGGATGAAATCACAAGCGTTCGAATGGCCATAAAGTAAGCCTCCCTTAGAAATGCCAAGCCGGGCAAAATCACACGATGCCGACCTTACCCCCCCCGATCTGCTGTCAAGTAATCGGAGGGTGGCGGATCACGTGCGCATCGGCCAGACGGTGCAGTTTCACGTGCGCGATGCGACGACGGCAAGCGAAGACCTGCAACTGCTGCTCGACGCCCAGCAACTCGACGACGCCCCCACCGCCGCGCTGCTGTTCACCTGCAACGGACGCGGCTCACGCCTCTTCGGCGAACCGCATCACGACATCACCGCGATGCGCGAGCGGCTGGGCAACTGCCCCATCGCAGGCTTCTTCGCCGCCGGCGAAATCGGCCCCGTCGGAAAGAAGTCATACGTGCACGGCCACACGGCGAGCGCGGCGCTCATTCGGGCGCGGTGAGGATCTCCACAGATTAATGGTGAAAAAGTTGAAGAACGCTGTACGGGGGGGGGGCGATGTAGAGGATGGAAGTGATCACGGGGATCGCTTCCGCTCATCCGGTCATTGGAGAAGAACATGAAGACCAACAGTCGATTGTTCCGACTGGCATCGATCGCGGCTCTTGTGGCGACCTGTGCCCTCCCGTTCTGGAACATAGGCGCTCGCATCTCCGCAGCGGACGGTGGAGGTGGACAAACCATCCAGAACGTGCATGTCACAGCCGATTCGGAGCGCGTCGCAACTGGCATTGACGGGTATGTACTCTCGTCGCCGTCGGCGGGCAAGTTCAATGTTGAGGTACTTTCAGAGACGCGTGGAGCAACGATCGAGATCGACACGGTTCCCACCGAAGGCGTCTGTACCGTCACCGTTACTATGGCCGACACGGCCGAAGCGCTCGTTGTGCAAAACAACGGCTGGGACGGTACCATCAAGATCAATGGCCGAGAGGTTGCGTCATGGGAGCATCTGGGCGGTGATGATTGGAAGTACACGAACTTCAACCGACTCAAGAATTTTACCAGTTGGAATGTCTTCTCTGATACGTTTGATGACGGCAATTTCATCACGGAAATGTCCATTTTCGGAATACTCATTACTCTCATCGTGACCCTGTTGATTGCCGCCATCACAATCGAGATCATGCTTGACGATCAAGACATCACCGTCGATAACAACTGCGCAACGTGGGCGAGCGAGTGCATTGCCGCTGGCTACGACCCTAACAATCCAAGCTGCTACGCGTGGTTCAGCGAGTGCCCACAATCAGGGTTCGCTAGCGGATACTGTGCTGAGTTGTCAAGTCGCTGCGACGACGGAGACGACGAGGCATGCGATTTGTGGCTCGAGTTGTGCAATCCGTGACACTTGGCGGCAGGGGTGATTGGGACTCTTCAATTTGGGCGCCTGTGACGGCGCCCATCTCTATTCAAAATGCAAGGACTACCACAGTTTTCACGTAAACGCTTGCAGTATGTTGTAGTGGTTGCATTGGCCCTACCACTCTTCTTGGGAATCATTGCGGCATTTTGGGGACGCGTGCAAACACCATATCGCATCTGGTTCGGTGTAATACCATGGCTTGAGGCGAGACCTGAAGGATTACAGCCCATTCCCGATGCGTGGACGTATCACGTTCATGTCGGGGGGCTGTTCTGGCTCGTCCCGGTCACCCTTGTAATCATTAGTGCTTTGCTGGTTCTCCTTCGAACGGTCGTGCGCCTTGCCGATCTTCACGGGCGTTGTATTCGATGTGGCTACAGGATCGCCAAGGAGACCTGTCGTTGCCCGGAATGTGGCAGTGAGATTCAGGCAATCGTCGAAGCAAGGCGAAGACCATACTTCGGGCGAATCCATCGCCCGCTCATTCTCGCTATGGCGTTTCTCTGGACTGTTCCGGGTTTGTTGATCTTGATTGCACTGATCGCAAGATGGAGATACACCCCCGCGATCACGATGCTAGGCCAAGGAAGCGAAGTTGAACTGCGAATCACTACGTATTTGCTGTCCCTAAATTTCGTGTCGTTGGCCGCCGGGATATGGCTTCTGATTCGCTACATTCGTTCACTCGAGTTCTCGCGGTCAGAGTTGTTGCAAGCTCTCAGCATTCGAATCAATCGGCATGGCGGTTCGGAATAGGCGCCGCCAGCGGGAACTCCGTGAACTGCTTGGACAATTAGAGCCGGGTGTCACACTGCATCGCGCAGCGTGCTGCGTGGCATCGCGCTGTCACACGCTCCTCACACAGCACCTTGCAGGCTGCTGTGTGGCATCCGGCCCCGGCGGTCCGCTCATCCTATTCGCCCGGCACATGTTGGGGATGCATCGACCATGGCCCCAGCAAGCTGCGCAAAGTTACACGTCGCCGTACAGGCGTGCCGACATGAAGCACATGGCTCTCCTCACGCTTAGCGGACACAAGACCACCACCAACGGTCACGGCAATGGCACAGCAAACGGCCTGAAATCCCTTTCCGGGGGCAGGCCACCTTCCGGGGGCGGCTACAATCTCGCCGTGGGCTTAGGCAGCATCCTTGTTGAACGCGGGCTGATCTCCGCTGACCAGCTTCGTGAAGCCATTGGCGAGCAGAACCAGACGGGCGAGCGGCTCGATCAGGTGCTCGTGCGCCTTGGCCACGTCACCAGCAGCGATGTGCTCCACGCCATCGGCCAGCAGTTCGCCATGCCGATCGTGGATCTGAACCAGGTGGAAGTGACGCCGGAGGTGCTGCGCACGCTGCCGCCCAAGCTCGTCTACAAACAGCGGTGCGTGCCCATCGAGCAGACCAACGGCACACTGCGCGTCGCCACCAGCGACCCTTTCGAGCTGTCCGCCTTCGATGAACTCCGCCTGCTCACCGGCATGGCGATCGAACTCGTGTTGGCCGATGAGCGCGACCTTCGCAAATTCATCCGCACGCACTACGGCGTGGCGGGCGACACGCTGGAGGAACTGGCGGGCGACGAAGGCGCGGCGACGGATATCGCCATCCCCGACGGCGTGCATGCGGATGACATCGAGCAGGCGCAGACCGCCAGCGTGATCAAGCTGGTGAACGACCTGCTGCTGGAAGCGATCCGTGAGCGCGCGACGGACGTGCACATCGAGCCGTATGAAGATTCGCTGGACATCCGCTACCGCGTGGACGGCGTGCTGGTGCAGGCGGGCGTGCCGGCGACGGTGAACCGCTTCCGCAACGCGATCATCAGCCGCCTGAAGATCATGGCGAGCCTGAACATCGCCGAGAAGCGCAAGCCGCAGGACGGACGCATCACGCTGCGGGTGAAGGGCAAGGAGTTCGACCTTCGCGTGAGCGTGATTCCCATGCTCTTTGGCGAAGGCGTGGTGCTGCGCATTCTCGACAAAGGCACGATTCGCTTCGATCTCGCGGGCCTCGGCATGGATGAACGCGTTTTCGCCCACTGGAGCGAGATGATCAGCAAGCCGCACGGCATTCTGCTCGTCACCGGCCCCACCGGCAGCGGCAAATCCACCACGCTCTACGCTTCGCTGCGCTCGATCGTCAGCGACGAAGTGAAGGCGATCACGATCGAAGATCCTGTTGAATATCACGTGGACGGCGTGAACCAGATTCAGGTGAACCACCACGTGGGGCTCGACTTCGCGGCGGGGCTTCGCGCAATTCTGCGTCACGATCCGGACATCATTCTCATCGGCGAGATTCGCGATGTTGAGACGGCGCGGGCGGCGGTGCAGGCGTCGCTCACGGGCCACCTTGTGTTCTCGACGCTGCACACGAACGATGCGCCGGGCGCGGTGACGCGATTGCTGGACATGGGCGTCGAGCCGTTCCTCGTGGCGAGCTCCGTGGAAGGCGTGCTGGCGCAGCGGCTGGTGCGGCGGGTGTGCCCGGAGTGCAGCGAGTCCTTCGTGCCGGAGCTGGCGGACCTGCCGGACGGGTTCACGCTGCCGGCGAGCGGGCTGCTCAAGCGCGGCATCGGTTGCCGGGAGTGTCGGCAGACAGGCTATCGCGGTCGGGTCGGCATCTTCGAATCGCTCAAGATCACGGATGCGGTGCGTCAGCAGGTGATTGCGCGGGAGAGCGCGACGGAGATCGCGGCGGCGGCCCTTGCGACCGGCGACTTGCTCCCCTTGCGGAAGGCGGGCTTCGAAAAGGTGGCCGAGGGGCTCACGACCTTCCAGGAAGTGCTGCGGGCGACGAAGGGGTAAGCGCGGCGGCGGTGCGGGCGGTTGCGCCTGTGCCGGGAAACTCCTCGAGCGGTTTTTTCGGGGGTCGCGGAGCCACGCGGGTTCGTGGGGGCGTTGGTGTGGGCCTGGCGGCATCGCGCGAGGGAACCCTGCGAGTGGATTTCGCGAACACATGGAGGCCCGCTTGACGGACCCCGGCTGCGCCGGGACACTGGCCGGTTCGTCCGCGACAGACTTTTTTGGGCGACCGCTGGTCCCCTTGGGCCTGCCCCGGCTGGTTTGTTTGCGCCTTTTACGTTGGAGCCCGCCACTCATGGCAGCACGTACATCGTCCGGCATCGGCGTGATCGTTTCGCTGGTGATCTTCATTGTCGTTTCGGTCGTTCTGCTGGTGCTCACGATCGCGTTCTACTCCGGGCAGACGCGCGAGCGCGAAGCCGCCGCGGATGCCGAGCGCACGATGAACAAGTATGTCACGGCCCAGCAGCGGCAGGCGGATTGGCTCCGCAGCATCGAAGCCGCCGCGGGCAGCAGCAACAAGTCCGTTGCGCAGTACATGCAGGACATGTATCAACAGCTCATGGGCTTCGCGGTCGGCAACCCCGGCGAGAACTTCACCGCGGCCCAGTCGAAGTTCGCCAACCTCGGCGTCGCGCAGGGCCAGAGCATCTACAGCACGATGCAGAGCGCGGTGAACAAGCTTCGCGATACCGAATCGAAGATGGCGGCGCTCGACCAGCGCCTCACCGAACGCGACAACCAGATTTCCAACCTGCAGGCGCAGCTTGAGCAGGCGGAGCGCGAACGTGCGGAGCAGGTGGCGGCGGTGGAGCGTCAATACGCGGCGAGCAAGCAGGAAATTCAGGACGGTCTCAACCAGCTCACGGACCTCCGCGCTTCGATGGAAGAAGCGAAGGATCGCCTGCGTGATGAATATGAAGGCCGCATCTCCGACCTCGAAGCGCAGAACGACGCGGCGCTGCGCGACAACGCTGTGTTGTCGTCTCGCGTCAAGGAGCTTGAGAAGAAGATTGATCAGTCGCGCATCAAGCCCGAGAACGCGGCGCAGCTGGTGGACGGCACGATCGTGGAAGTCGCCGGGTCGAACGACCAGGTGTACATCGACCGAGGCCGGCAGCATCGCGTGGCGCTCGGCATGACGTTCGAGGTCTATGACGACGTGGCATCGATTCGCCCGCTGCCGGATGGCACGATGCCGCGCGGCAAGGCGAGCCTGGAAGTGACGAAGGTCGGCGAGACGACGTCCACATGCAAAGTCACTCGCGCCACGCCCGGCCGGCCCGTGCTCCGCAACGACGTCATCGCCAACGCGGTGTACGACCCGCAGTATCGCTTCAAGTTCCTGGTGCACGGCAAGTTCGACACAAACAACGACGGCCGCGCCACCGACGCCGAAGCTCGCCATCTTGAAAGCCTCGTGATGGAATGGGGCGGTACGGTGGTGACGGGCGATCAGATCCCCGGCGACCTCGACTTCCTCGTGCTCGGCGTGAACCCGCAGGAGCCGCCGCCGCTGCGTGCCGACGCCAGCGAAGTGGAAGTGGAAATCTATCTGCAGCGGAAGCAGGAAGTGGAAACGTATCGCCGCCTCTTCCGCCAGGCGAGCGATGCGCAGATTCCTGTGCTCAACGCCAACCGGTTCTTCGTGCTCATCGGCCACACGGCGCGGTGACGGAACCACCGGCATCGCCACGCGGCCTTGCCGACGCAAATTTCTCTTGCATCCCCGAAGCCCACGGATTCCATCCGTGGGTTTCTTTTTACGCCATCGCAATAGGCGCAACGTCGCGTGATGGCCGCGCCCGCCCTGCCGCGCTCATGCCATATGATCCATTCGCGTGGCTGATCGCAGTCCATCATTGAGCAATTACCTGCAGTATCTCGGCGCCCGCGCGATGGCGTCGCTGCTGCATGGGAACACGGTGCCGCAAACGATGGCGATCGCGGCGGCCTTCGCCCGCTTCTACTACCGCGTCGGCGCGAAACACCGCCAGCGCGCGTGCAAGCACATTGCGGACAGCTTTCCCGACTGGCCCGCCGATCGCGTGAGCGCCGTGGCGGAAGCGTCGTTCGTGCACATGTTCAAGCTGTTTCTTGCGGACGCGATTGTGATGCCGCGACTCGTCACGCCGCAAGCCTGGCCAGGGCATGCGTTCATCAGGAACCTGGGCTCGTCGATGGATCTCATCGTGCGCAAGCAGCCGATCATCATGGTGACGGGGCACCTCGGCAACTGGGAAGTGCTTGGCTACACGATGTCGGTCGCAGGCTATCCGGTGCACGCGGTGGCGCGGCCGCTCGACAACCCGTTCATCAATCGCTGGGTGCTCGACATCCGCGAGCGGCACGGCATGCACATCATCACCAAGTGGGGCGCGGCGCCTGTGCTGCAGAAGGCGCTCGCCAACAGCGGCTGCGTGGGGTTTATTGCGGATCAGAACGCGGGCGTGGACGGCATGTTCGTGCCCTTCTTCGGGCGGTTTGCATCGAGCTACAAATCGATCGGCCTGCTGGCGATGCGATATAAGGTGCCGGTGCTCGTCGGATGCTCGATTCGCACAGGGCCGAATTTCGAGTTCGAGCTGATGATGACGGACCGCATCGACCCCGAAGACTGGGTTGATCAGCCCGATCCGCTGTTCTACATCACCGCACGCTACAATCGCGGCATCGAGCAGATGATCGCGCGCTGGCCCGAACAGTATTTTTGGGTGCATCGTCGCTGGAAGAGCAGGCCGCCTCACGAACTCGAGGGCAAGCCGGTGCCGGCGAAGTTGCGGCGCAAGCTCGAGCAACTGCCCTGGATGACGCCGCAGGCCCTTGATGAATTGATTCGCCGCAGCGAGGAAGAATCCGGCGTGTACAAGCGTACGATCAGTGTGCCCGATCCCTCGCCCGAACCGCAGACTGTGGGCTCGCCATGACTTCTCCACGACTCCCCGGCGCGAAGATTCTGATCGTCGATGACGATGAGGACATTTTGAGCTCGATCGAGCTCGCCATGCGCGCCGAGGGCGCGCTGACGATGACCTCGCGCGACGGCAGTGACGCCATCTCCGCGTGCCAGAATCACAAGCCCGAGGTGGTGATCCTCGACATGATGCTGCCCCGCGCTTCGGGCTTCCTCGTGCTTGAGAAGATCAAGCAGGGGCCGGATGCGCCCATCGTGGTGATGATCACGGCGAACCAGGGCCGGCGTCACCAGGCGTATGCCGAGGCCATGGGGATCGACGCGTACTTCATCAAACCGGTTGCGCTCTCGCGGCTGGTGCACACGGTGGCGACGCTGCGCGAGAAAACGGCCGAGCCGGAGGCGGAGTCAACGTCGCCGCCGCCTGCCGAGGACGGGGCCGCCTCCGCCGCCAAGCCGAAGCGGAAGCCGCGCAGCAAGTGAACCCTGGGCGACCGGTCCGCCGGCTTCCGCCCGGCTCATCGACAATTCAGCCGCGATCGGCCATGATGCTCACCCCCGTGAGGGCCAACGCCGATGCCGCAGTTCGTCATCATGTCGCGCAGTGTGCCCCGTGAAGGGCAATCGCTCGCGCCGATTGCGCCCCGGCGTGAATTGCTGCGCGAGCTGGCTCGCTACAACACCGCGCCGGAATCGCAGGATGAAACGGACATTCTGTTCGGGCCGGGCATCCGCCTTGAGTTGCCGCCGGGGCAGGATCCCGTGGTGCAAATGCTGCTCACGCTCACCGAAGAAGAAATTGGGTGGCTGGTGCTGCGACGCCTTGCCGGGGCGTTCAACTGGCGCGTGGTGGACCCCGACAGCGGCCGCGAGTGGTCGCCATGATGATCGGGCCGAGCCGAATTGAGCCGCGGCGGCATGCCCGGCGGCTCGCACTTACAATCACCCCATGAGCGACGACGTCAACAACCCGGTCCACCTGCCGCATGCCAGCGAGAGCGCGAGCGGCGCCGCGGCGCCTTCGCTGCGCGACGTGGTGGAACGTGCGTTCAACTATCGCGGCGACGTGACGATTCGCCGCCGCTCGCCCCACCCGCCCATTGAAGGCTATATCTACGACCGCAAGTTCGGCGTGGACGATGCTCGCTCGCTCGTGCGCATCATTGCGAAGGACGGCGGAAGCCGGCACACGATTCCGCTTGCCGATATCGAGGCGATCGAGTTCACCGGCAAGGATACCGCTGCGGGCAAGAGCTTCGAGACGTGGATTCGCAAATACGTCGAGAAGAAGCTCGCGGGTGAAGCGGCGTCGATCCACAGCGAGTCGCTCGAGGAGTAAGCCATGGGCGGCGGCGCGACGCTCTTCATGCTGTTCGTCCCGATGTTCATCATGCTCCTGGCGGGCGCGGCGCTCATCGCGATGTGGCGTTTTGCGAAGTCGCGGTCGTATCCGGCGTGCGGTTCGTGCGGCTATGACCTGTCCGCGTCCGTCGGCGCCGTCACGCGTTGTCCGGAATGCGGCGCGGAGTTCAAGGATGTGGGCATCCGGCCGCCGGGCGAATCGCGCAACAAGGCGATGCTTATCACGGGCCTCGTGCTCGTGCTGATTCCGCTCACGTGCTTCGGCGCGTTGTTCGGCATGGCGCTCCTGCATGGCGCGCGCTCGGGGCCGCCGCCGGTGATCGTGCCTGCCGGTCCGCCGCCCGCGCCGCCGACGGTGACGCAGCCGGAGTTTGCCCTGCCGACGATCGAGCAGCCGGAAGCGCCGCCGCCGCAACCGTCACTCGAAGGCTGATGCGGAAATTGACACGACCGCGTTGCCGGCGTTCTGCGGCGCTGCGTTTGGCGACCGCGCCGCCGCCTCGATCGCCGCTTCTGTTCGCCAGCATCCCACCCAGTGATGTGGCCGCACTTCCACAAGCGTGGACTCGATACCGCGAAAATCCGCCAACACACCCGGCACGCGACGGGACGGCCACCACGGCTGAAACACGTCGGCGCCCGCAGCAGCAATGCGCATCGCTCCCGGATCACCCATCACGTCCTGCACGGTGCGAAGCCGATCGGCACGGTCGCGCAGGCTCGGGCGGCATGTGAGCAGCGCGCGAGTATACGGATGCAGCGGCCGGGCGAACACATCGCACACCGGCCCGAGTTCCACGACGTGGCCGGCGTACATCACGCAGACGACGTCGGCATATTGCGCGACGACGCCGAGATCATGCGCAATGAGCATCATGCCGAGGCCGCGCGAGCGCTGCAGATCGCGAAGGAGCGAAAGCACCTGCGCCTGCACGGTGACATCGAGAGCGGTCGTCGGCTCATCCGCGAGCAGCAGCGAGGGTTCGCACGAGATCGCCATGGCGATCATGACGCGCTGGCGCATCCCGCCGGAGAGTTCGTGCGGATACGCCTTGAGTTTGGCTTCGCCGGGCGAGAGACCGACTTCTTCGAGGCACCGCGCCGCCCGCTCCTTTGCTGCCCGCTGATTGAGCTTGAGATGAAGCCGGAGCGATTCGGTGATTTGCGCCCCCACCGTCATCACGGGGTTGAGAGCCGACATCGGCTCCTGGAAGATCATCGCCATGCGCCGGCCGCGGATGCGTCGAAGCTCGCGCTCGCGCATGGTGAGGAGCGATTCGTTTTCGAAAAAAATCTCGCCACGTTCGATGGCGCAGCCCGGCGGGACGAGGTTAAGCACGCTCAACGCCGTCAAACTCTTGCCGCTCCCCGACTCCCCCACCACTGCCAGCGTTTGACCGGCATGCACGGTGAGCGAGACGGAAGCGACGGCCAGCCGCTTGCCGCCATCGCGCGCGGGCACGCTCACCGCCAGATCACGAATGACAAGCAGCGGCGCGCTGGCCGATGGAGGGTGCGCGAGTTCACGGCGGCGGGTCACGGCTGCGATTCTATCGGTTGGCCGAGCGCCGGCTGGCGTGTGCTCGCGGATTCGTGTCGTCGCAACCTGCGAAACGCAGGCCATCACGTCGACCGCGCTTTGCCCTTGGGATCAAGGCGGGCACGCAGCGATTCGCCAAGCACGTTGAGCAGGATGAGCGTCACGCCGATGAGCGTGCACGGCGCGATCAGCAGCCACCAGCGCATGCGCACCGGGTTGAGTTCGGCGAGTCCGTCCGCCGCGAGATTGCCCCAGCTTGGCAGCGGTTCGCGCACGCCGATGCCGAGAAAGCTCAAGAAACTCTCGGAGAGAATCGCGGCCGGCACGGTGAGCGTGGCGTAGACGATGATCGGGCCAGCGAGATTGGGCAGCAGGTGACGGAAGAACTGCACGCGCGCCGGTACGCCGATCGCACGGCACGCTTCCATGAACGGCTGCGCTTTCAGGCTAAGCACCTGCCCGCGAATGACCCGCGCCATGCTTAGCCAGCTCACGCAACCGATGGCGACGAGCAAGGTGGTGACGTTGAGCGCGACGGGATGTTCGAGGAGCGCGCTTGCCGCCCATCGCTCCAGCACGCTCACATCCTCGGGCGCTTGCGCCGCGGAAACCGCGAGCGCTTCGGCCACGCCTTCGACGGCGACCGCAAGCAGCACCACGAGCAGGATGTACGGTAAGCCGAAGAGCACATCGACGATGCGCAGCATGATGGCGTCGATGCGCCCGCCGATCGCGCCCGCCACGGCGCCGTAGAGCGTGCCGATGACGACCGCGATTGCCGCCGCCGCGGTGCCGATGCCAAGACTCACCGCCCCACCGACGAGCACGCGCACGAGCAGATCGCGGCCCATGCGATCCGTGCCGAGCCATGGCCGCACCGAACGGCCGAGCGATTGCCCCGCGGCGGTCAGGCGCGCTCGCTCATCATCGCGATGCGGCGCCCACCATGGCGGGAGCAGCGCAAGATCAAAGTTGGCAGCTTCGAATCGCCGCGGCGCAATCCCGCGCGGCGCGTCCTCGCCATGTTGCGTTGATTCCGTCACGCGACTCGATGCGTAGGGAATGGACGCAGCGCAGGACAGCGCGATCGCCGCGAGCGTGAGCCCCGCCAGCCATCGCCAGGATCGTCCGCGCTTCGCCATCGGCGGCATGGTAGCCGTAGCACCGGCGTCACCCACCATTCAAGTTGATCGCACGCAGGGTGGGCGCTGCCCACCATTTCGCGCCGGCGCTTCTCACGGCCTGCTGCGTGGGCGATGCCCACCCCAAGGTTTGACTGCGTGGGCGGCGCTCACCCTACGGTTGGGCGGCGTGTTCCGCGGCGAAGGACGTTTCGGCGTCGACGACGTCTTCCTCGCCGCCTGTGCGGAGCAATTCCTGCAGGCGCTCCTCGACGAGCGCATCGCGGTTCGTGATGTCGCTCACCAGTCGTTCGCGCATGTTCTTGAGGTGGTCATCGAGCAGAATGATTTCGCGGGCACGGGCTTTGAAGTTGAGATCGCTCTGCTCGCGGATGCGCTCGCGCAGCATGGTCTGCAGTCGGCCGAGCTCCTCTTCGCTGCACGTTTCGCGCGCGGCGTGAATTTCCTGCGCGATGCGGTTCACCTGCTGACCCATTCGAAGCTCCGCCAGCTTGAGACCGTAGAGCTCGGGATCGCGGTCCTTGAGCAGCGACAAGCCGAGCAGGTGACGGCCGGTGCGCGAGAGCACGAAGGCGAAGCGATCGGGATCGTGGTCGCGCAGCGTTTCCAGTTTGGCGGCGCGGTCGGGATCAAGATCGCGCACCACCTGCATGAGGCGATCGATCTGCTCGGGCGTGAATTCGCGGCCGGGCGCGCGGTCATCGTCCGCGGCGCGGGGCGCCTCCGGCGGACCGGGGGCTTTGTCATCGGCCGGCTTGACGTCAAAGCGCTTGCCGGGCTTCGCCGTGCGCTTGAGGTGGCGCGGCTCATCCTGCGCGGGCGGCGCGAGGCGATCGCGGGTGCTGTTCAGCGCCGGTCTCGGCTTGGATGATGGCTGATCGTCCGACTGCGTGGGCGGCGAAGGCGGCGGATTCTGCGGCTCATGGTCGAGCGGCGCGTGACGCCACGCCATGCCCGCAAGGAGCAGACCGCCGATGATGATGAGTGTTCCGTGGCGCATGGTGCGCAAGCGTCCATCCATGTCCTGCGGCTACATGCGCAGGTCAGCGTCCAGCATCGCCAGTTCGCGCGTCACGTCGTCCACAGTGACTTCTCGCGTCTGCACGTACAGCGACATCTCGGTCGACTCGCGGGGATCGGGATCGAACAGGTACGCGATTTCTTCTCCCTGCCGATCGGGCGTGCGATCGAGCAGCAGCGTCGCGATCGCATGAGGCAGCGGAGCGGCGTGCGACACGTTCGTCACGATCTCCGGCGGCGTGTGCTCGATTGTCGGCACGTTGTTGTTCTGCATGACGATGCGACCCGCGAGCACGCACAGCACGCCCACGGACGCGGCGACCGCAAATCGCGCGAGCACGGTGCGCCGGCGCAGCCGCATCGAGACGTGCACCGGCTCTTCGAAGGGCAGCGATGCCGGCGCGGCGATCAAACCCGCCGACGCATTCATCACGCGACCCGCAAGGCCCGCCGGCACATCCACACGCCCGAGTTCTTCGGCCAGCATGGCGTCCAGGCGCACCAGCTCCGGCCCGAAGCCACCCGGTAAGGGCTCGGCGTCGCTGGAGATGAACACTTGATGGAAGCGGCTGTCGGTCATGGATATCGGCTCTCAAAGGAAAACGGCGATGCCGCGAAAAAATTGCCTGTTCCGAATGTTTCTGCGGCCTCTCTTCCAACGCATCGAGGCCTGATAATCCGTGCCAACCGGACTGAATTTCGCTTCACCCCGGGACGCATCACCCGTCCTCCTCGTCGCCCAGCCCGGCTTCTTCCAGCAGTTCCCGAAGCTTCCGCAACGCCCGGTGGTGGCGGGCGAGCACGGTGCCGATCGGCTGGCCGAGCACGTCCGCAATCTTGGCGAAGCCGAGGCCGGCGACGTGGCGGAGGTGGATGGTGATCTGGTCCGATTCCGACAGCTTGGCCAGCGCCCGCTGGAGCTTGGCCCGGGTTTCGGGGTCGCCGCGTGCGAAAGCGGTTTCCGCCGCTTCGTCACCCTTCACGGGCTGGGCCAAGCCCTGCAGCGCCTGCTCATCCGCGGAAGCGGCGTGGCGCTTGCGGCGACGCATCTCATCCCGCAGACGGTTCATCGCGATGCGGAACAGCCACGACTCGAACTTCCCCTGCTCGTCGTAAGCGCGGAGCTTGGCGGCGATGGTGCAGAAGGTGGATTGCGTGATTTCTTCGGCGAGGTCCGGATCGCCGCATTGCGCCTTGAGCAATCCGAAGACGCGAGCGCTGTAGGCCTCGACGATCACCCGCCACGCCGCCTCGTCGCCCCGCACAGCGCGCTCCAGCGTGCGCTCGAACGGTTCGGAATGCTCGTGGTGAGACGGCATGGTGATTGGCCCGCCAGTGTATGCAAAGTCGCGCCGGGGCACGAAAACGGCGGCTTGAGAGAACGCGGGATGCGCCGCCTTCCATGCCGCCCTCGCCGCACGTTTACAATCGCCCTCGCCATGATGACGCTGTTGCGGGACGGATTCATGATGGTGCCCGCCGGGGTGCGCGAGCCGGTGATCTTCGCGGCAGGCGTGGCGCTCTTGCTGCTCGGAGGGCGAATGCTTGTGAGCGGCGGCGTGCACATCGCGCGGCGGCTCGGGCTCTCGCCGATGTTCATCGGGCTCACGGTCGTCGCCTTCGGCTCAAGCGTGCCGGAGCTCTCGTTCAACATCGGCGCCGCGCTCGCGCATCAGAGCGATCTTGCGTTCGGCAACATCGTCGGCTCGAACATGGCGAACCTCGGGCTCGTGCTCGCAGTCGGCGCGATGCTCGACCCGATCGTCGCGCACAGCCGCATTCTCGTGCGCGAACTGCCATGGCTGGCGGCGTGCTCGGCGGCGATGCTCGTGCTCGGCTGGCTCCCGCCCGATGTCCCCGATGCGCTGGCGCCGAAGCACGGCTACGCCCGCGCGGATGGCATCCTCATGCTGGCGATGCTCGCGTTCTTCGTCATCACGTGGATTCGCCTCGCGCGGAAGGATGCGAATGACCCGCTCATCGCGCAGGCGACGGCGACGCTTGTTGAGATGAAAGAGCGGCCGCTTGCGCTGGCGGTCGCGCTCGCGCTGCTGGGCGCGGTGCTGCTCGCAGTGGGCGCAAATGTCACGCAATCCGCGGCGGCGCAGATGGCGCGGCTGATGGATGTGAGCGACCACCTTGCGGGGCTGACGTTAGTCGCCGTGTGCACCACGTTGCCGGAGCTGACGGTTGCGATCGTCGCCGCGAGTCGCCGGCAGTCAGATCTTCTGCTCGGCAGCGTGATCGGCTCATGCATCTTCAACCTGCTGCTAGTGTTTGCGGTGACGTGCGTCATTGAGCCCACGGCGGTGCCGCCCCGCGGCGGGTGGTACGACCTCGCGATGCTGCTCGGCATGACCGTGTTCCTCTGGCCAGTGTGCACCTCGCGCTCGCGCACCGTGGGCAGGTCCGCGGGGCTGGTGCTGCTCGTTGTGTATGCGAGCTACCTCTCCTGGCGCACGCTGCTCGAGATGAACTAGCGGGCGGCGCTGCGATCGCGATTCATCACATGCGATGCACGCGGCGGAGCACGTTGAAGCCGATGGCGCCGGCGAGATTGAGGATGAGCGACACGCCGAAGACGTAGTTGCCTGCGTCTTCGGAGACTCGGAGCAGCGCTTCGTAAATGGACACAGCGACGAACGGCGCGAGCACGCCGCGCACGCCGGTGAGCGTCACGTGCACGCCCATGTACTGCGCGGCGTTGTGATCGCCTGCGAAGTCGTGGTGGCCGAGGTTCCACGCCAGTTCGCCCCCGCCGAACCCCGTGCCGAGCACGATCGCCATCAGCATGAGCAACCAGCCGGATTGATAGCCCACCGCGAGCATGGCGAGCGTCGAGGCGAGCACGAACGTCCAGCTGTGAATGGATCGGTAGCGCACCACGTGCCTGCCGGAGAGCAGCGGCGCCCACAGCGGGATTGCGCTCAACATGGCGATGCGCGGGAGGACCGTCGTGATCAAAATGCCTTCGAAATTGTCGTAGCGGAACTGATCGCGCAGGATGATCGCGAGCATGGACGTCGTGACGAAGTTGCCCATGCCGAAGACGAACATGCACGCCATGTAGCCGGCGTACTTGCGGTCGCGCCGCAGGAGGTTCACGATCGCCAGCGGATTGAAGAACGCCTGCTCGGCTTTGCCCTCGGCCTCGGCGCGCATGAGGCGGCGCTCGCCGCGAAGGCGCACGCCGCGGTACACCCACGTGCCGAGCACGCCGCCAAGGGCCGCCGCGAAGAACACGATGTGATAGCTGGACGGATGCCAGTCGACGGCAAGGCCAATGACCGCGCCCGCCACGGTGATGACGACGCTTTGCACGGATGACAACTGCCCGGCGATGCGGGTGCGGTCAGCGCGCGGGTAGTTCGCGCGCCACACGCCCGTGCGCATCGTGATCACGCCGGACCAGCACACCCGCGCGAGCAGCACGCAGCCGGCGAGGAGATAGAGCCCGATGCGCGTGTGCGGCGCGAGGCCGATGAGCACCACCGCCACGCACATCGCGATCTGCAGGCTCTGGATCATCGGCACTTTGCGCCGGCCGAGACTGATCGCCGCCCACATGAAGCTTGAGAGGTGCGCGATCGACGGCGCCGACTGCAGCATCGCGACGACGTAGTTGAGCTCCGTCTTCCTGACGCCCGGCACGTCCTCAAACGTGTTCTTCACGAGCACCGCAATGACGGATCCTTCCACAGCCGCGAGCATCAGCGGCAGCAGCCACCAGCACACCAGCTCCTTGCTGTAACTGTGGCGCATCATCGGCGGGAGCGCGCGCGGGTGAAAGGATGAAACGAACCGGTGAACGCCGACGAAGGGCCAGAGAAGCAGCGGCTTCATCGAAGCCCCTCATGGTCACGTCCAGCAGCGCGCAGCAGCCGGCGGAGAAAGAACCGGCTCCCGATGACGCTCAAGCTGAACATCGCGTGAGCGCATCATAGGTGGGGAAGGCGGCGAGGCGGCGTGGCACGAAGCACGGAGAGAAAAGTCGAAAAGTCGAAAGGTCCAAAGGTCGAAATGGGGAGCTTTGCGTGGCGTTACGCGAACGTGTGCAGCATGACGTTTGCATGAAACAGCCCGGACGAAAACGTCCGGGCTGCCAGTCAGTCTGTGTTGGAGCGCCCGACGTGGCGGCGCGTTCAGCGCGGCTGGCCGTTGAGGCTCATGATGGGATACGGGCTCAAGCGGCTGGGCTGATCCCAGTGGACCATGCGACCCATGTCGTCCCAGAACATTCTGCCGTTCTGATTGCGCATGTACGCCAGCGAGAAGCGGACGTCGGAGTTACGCATCGTGGTCGTCTTGAGCTCGGGGGTGGGATTGCTGGCGATGGCGTGATCCGACACGCCGCGTCCACCGCAGCCCGTGAGCAGCGCGCTCGCGACGACAAGCATTCCAAGGCCAAGGAGTGATTTCATGGTCATTCGCCTCGCTCTCAATTCTGTATCCGGGGCGTCGATCTGAACACCAAGTTGTAGCACGCCGCCGCCGGGGCGTCAATGATCGCTACGGCTGCAACGCCCGGCGGTTGCATATCGGGGCCGGAAAATGGGCTCATGCCAGCGTCACCGCGCCGGCCGCGAGGGTCTGGCGGAAGTGGTCGGCCATTGATTCGAGCGACGCCGGCATGACGCGAACCTGCGCCACGACGCCCATGAAATTGGTATCACCGCCCCACCGCGGCACGATGTGCGCATGCAGGTGATCCGGCACGCCCGCCCCCGCCGCCGCCCCTTCGTTGACGCCGATGTTCAGCCCCTGCGGCGCGAGCGCGGTGCGCACGAGGGCCGCACCCAGATCCACCAGCTTCCAGAATTCGCGTCGCTGCGTTTCGTCGTAATCGTGCAGCGCCGGCCGGGGGTCGCCGAGCGCCGCCAGCAGGTGGCCGTTGGCGTAGGGGTAGCGATTGAGCAGCAGCATGCCGTGGGGGTTGCGGTAGACGACGAGGTTGGCGACGTCGTCCTCCGGGTGCGCCCAGTAGGTGGACAGAAAGCATTCGCGCGCCGCGTCGCCGGCTTTCCGGGTTCCATCGGCGGCTTCCTTGGCGAGGCGCGTGAGTTCGCGCAGGTACGACATGCGCCACGGGGCCCAGAGGTTTTCGCGGTTCATCGCCGAGTGCCCTCTGCTTCAACTGATCTCGACCAGCGGGCGCTGCGGGGCGGGCCAGTCGAGGTGATAGCTCTTCCCGGCCGGCTGGTCGATGCGCTGGAAGGTGTGCGCGCCGAAGTAATCGCGCTGCGCCTGAATCAAGTTCGCGGGCAGCGTGGCGGCGCGGTACGAGTCGTAATACGACAGCGCCGAAGAGAACGCCGGGCACGGCACGCCTCGCAGCGCCGCCATGCTCACGATTTCGCGCCACGCCTGCTGATCCGCATCGATGCGATCGCGGAAGAACGGATCCAGCAGCAGATTGGCGAGCGAAGGATCACGCTGATACGCCTCGGTGATCTTCTGCAGGAAGCGAGCGCGAATGATGCACCCGCCGCGCCAGATGCTCGCAATCGATCCAAAATCAAACGACCACTGATATTCCGCCTGCGCGGCCCGCATGAGCTGGAAGCCCTGCGCGTAGGCGCAGATCTTCGAGCAATACAGCGCCTTGCGCACGCTGGCGATGAGTTGATCCACATCAACGCCGCCCGCGGGTTGCGGCCCTTTGAGCGTGCGCGACGCCACCTTGCGCTCGGCGCGAATGGAACTCATCGACCGCGCGAACACAGCTTCCGCAATGCTCACCGCCGGCACGCCGAGCTCCAGCGCGTTCGCCGCCGTCCACGTGCCCGTGCCTTTCATGCGCGCTTCGTCGAGAATGACATCGACGAGCGGATTGCCCGTGAGCGGATCGCGCTGTGAAAGGATGTCGGCGGTGATTTCGATGAGGAAGCTGTCGAGCTCGCCGGTGTTCCATTCCGCGAACACCTTGCTGATGCGTTCCGGCGTCAGCCCGCCGAGCTTGCGGAGTAAATCGAACGCCTCGGCGATGAGCTGCATGTCGGCGTATTCGATGCCGTTGTGCACCATCTTCACATAGTGGCCGGCGCCGTCGGGGCCGATGTACGTGGTGCACGGCTCGCCGCCGGTGATGGGTTTACCGGGCGCTGCGCCTTCGATGGGTTTGCCGGTCTTCGGATCGACCTTCGCGGCGATCGCTTCCCAGATCGGCCGCAGGCGATCCCATGCGCGCTTGTCACCGCCGGGCATGAGCGAGGGGCCGAAGCGAGCGCCGAGTTCGCCGCCGGAGACGCCGGAGCCGAAGAACGTGAGTTTGCCTTTGTATTCCTTTTCGCGCCGCGTGGTGTCCGTCCACAGGCTGTTGCCGCCGTCGACGACGATGTCATCCGGCTGGGCGCCCGCCGCGATGAGATGACGGCAGACGTCATCCACCGGCGCGCCCGCCTTCACGAGCACGACGATGATGCGCGGCGCTTTGAGCGCGCGAATGAACGCTTCGTAGGTTTCGCACGGGATCAACTCGCCGCCTTGCGCACCGAACGAGCCGGGCGGATGCTCGCGCACCACCTGCTCCGTGACGGCGTAGGAGCGGTTGAAGACCGCCACGCGATAGCCATGATCCGCCATGTTGAGCGCCAGGTTCTGGCCCATCACGGCGAGACCAACCATTCCAACATCAGCCGACTTCCCCTCGCGCGTCATGCGTGCATTCCTTGTGCGAACCCTTTGGGGCATCCTTGTCTGACATCGGCAGAACCGCAAGCGGAGAATCGCCGGGCCGCGTACGGAATATGCATCAATCTTTGCTGGCGCGACGCCAGGGCACGGGCGGCGCTTCGCCTTCGCGTTCAATCACCTGCGTGGGGACGGTGACCGCGCCGTCCCAGTATCGCTTCGCCCCCGGCACCCGCAGCGCCACCTCCGGCAGCGACACCACCTGCACCGACCATAATTCGTCGTCCCCCGGCGCCGCGAGCATCGCTTCCACGTCCTCCCACGGCACTTCCCAGCCGAGGTTCCATTCATAGGGTGACGCGTTCTGCGGCCCACCGAGCCACCACAGGTTCATGCTGCGCACGACCTTGCCGTCATGCAGCACGCGCACCGCCGCCCCCACCGCCACGCCTGCAAACTCCTTGACAAACGTCCGTTCCGGCTCGAAGTACACGCGCACCGGCGAGATGCCCGACTCCCACCGCGCAATGCCCACGCTGAACAGCTTGGCGATCATCTCATCCAGCACCGGTTCCTCGGCGGGCGGCAGCACTTCATCCATCACGCCGGCAACATCGAACGACACCGCGCGATGCTCGATTCCCACGTGCTCCCACTTCTCCGTGCCGGAAATGCTGCGGCGTTCCACCGTGACGGCGTAATCGACCGTGTGCGAGCCTTCCGCCGGCGAAGGAAGAAAAAGCGCGAAGCGGCTGACGGGCATGTAATACCCCGTGCGGATGAACGTCTCCGCCTCCGCGCCCGGCATGTTCGGCTGGGCGGTGAGACGAATCTCCGTGCCCGGCGGCCACCAGTCTTCCACGCGCACCTGCACGCACACGCGCACATCACGCGGCCAGACGTCGCGCGTCACCAGTTCCAGCGCCACCGGCACGCGATACAGAAGATGCAGCAACTCCACAGGCGGCCGGCTGTCACGCCAGCGCCGAAGCAGCCAACCATACGACTCGCGCCATTGCGCATCGAGCGGCTTGGCCCCGCTGTCGCCTTTCAGGCAGCGCTCAATCAGCGCGCGCTGGTCATCCAGCGAGAATTCGTGCGCCACGATGCGCCGGTGCGTCTCGCGCCAGATTGAATTGTCCGGCGAGTTCGCCATCGGCAGGAGCGCGATCAGCACACGGTCAGGCAGCATTTCGCCCCAGCTCGAAAGCATCTGGCGATACACGCCAAGCGCCACCACAGCGTTGAGCAGCAGGAAACACGCGATCGCGATGCGCGGATGGCGCGGTTTGCCGCGAATCTTGCGAGCGCGAGACGTGTCTTCGCCGCACTCCGGGCAGAGCGGTTCTTCGATGTTGGTGAGGTCGAACTGACAGCGCGGGCACACCTTGCCGCGCACCCGGCCGGCATACAACGCCCAGAGACCGATGCCCAGCAGCAGCACCCCCACCCCCACGCTACCGGCCCACCAGAGCCAGTAGGTCAGTGACGTACCCGCCATGTCCATACTCTACAGGCCAGCGAGCATGGCCGCGATCGCCCCCGGTCGCGGATTGCCCGGAAAGAACGCTGGAACAACGCCGAGTGTACCGGCGAAGCGGCGCGCGGTTGCCGGTTGGGTGAGAGCGGCGCGGAGGAGATTGAGACGTTGCGAAGCCGCAAGCGGCGTGGGTGATCCGCTGGTCACAAGTCGACATGCTGAATCCGTTTAGCCGCGACCCGAAGGGGAGCGCTCGGAACGTGCATGAGCGCCAATTCGCACGCTGCACTTGGACCGCTCTCCATTTTCCTCCTTTTCGCGCCGGCATTACAAAACGAACAACGCCGCGCTGGGATCGCGCGGCGTTGCCGGTGTCAGTGTGAATTCGAACGAACGGAACTTACGCGCTGCGGAGGACCACTGAGCCGTCCGCCGAGGTGATTTCCCAGCGTACGGTGGACGCAAGCAGCGTGGAGGAGATTCGATCGAGGCGAAGGCCGAAGATGGACGCTCGCGCCGGCGAAGAGTGGATCGTCATCGATATTGTTACCAAAGTCATACTCGACGAGGGAGCCATCGGTCTCTATGCAGCAATCGCTTGCGATGACCGCAGGGTCGTCATTCTCACCGCAATAGATATTCTGCGCAATCTGCTGGCGCTCGATCGACGTGCTCGCACTGTCGCTGTTGCCCCAGAAAATCGAGCTCTTGAGTTGACAGCCCGCGATGCCGCGCTCGGCATAGACGCCACCGCCGAGCGTGGCGGTATTTTCCGCAAACGTGCAATTGCGCGTCGTTGCGCTGGTTTGCTGAAATATTAATTCGCCGAACCCATCACAGTGGTCGACAGGAACGTCGGCTCTGTTCTGCTCCACGTAGATTCCGCCGCCATACGTGGCCGTGTTAGACACGAACAGGGAGTTGGTAACGTCGATCGCGGCGGCGTAGACCCAGATGCCGCCACCACCCGATCTAGCATCATTGTCGGTGAATTCGCAGTTGATGAACTGGCCGCTGACCCTGGTGAAGGACACTCCACCGTTGCGATGCACCGCGGCGGCGCCGCCTGAGACGAGCGCGTGATTCTGGCGGAAGCGGCAGCGGGTGACAACGAGCGCGATGCCGTTGTCGCTTGCATTACCCGTAAAGTAGAGCCCGCCGCCATACGGTTCGCCGCCGCCGTTGGTCGCGTTGCCGCCTTCGATGATGAAGCCGTCGAGCCGCGTGAGAGGCTCGACCGTGTTGCTCGCTCTGACGACGTGATAGGCGTTGTCGGTCCACGTGGCGGAGTTGCCGGGATTATCGTTGTTGCTGACATCGCCGCTGAGGATCGTGGGGTTGGCGTAGGGATCGGCGTCGGTGCGCTCCGTGTCGCTCGTATCGAAGCCGCCGAGCAGCCAGACGCCGTCTTTCAGTTCGAACGTCGATCCAGCGGACCCGAGCCGGTAGGTTGTGGATCGGACCCAAATCTGATGACCAGCTTGGGCCATTGATCTTGCCTTGTCAATTGTTAAGAAAGCTTCCGACCATTGACCCTGCCCACTGTCAGAATCGCTGCCGCTGATCCCATCGACGAGCCAGACCGTGGAATCACCAATGTTCTGTGCCATTGCGGATTGCATGAACGGAACGCAAACAAGCGCCAACGCCGCCGCCGCCGAAATGCAGCGCAAACGCGTCAGCGATGCATCGAAGGCTCTCGTGCTTGCCTCGCCGATCGCCACGAATTGATTCCCTATCCACCAGATGAACATCATGATTTACCTCCCTGTAGGTGCAGACTTGGAACTGGCGGTACTCCAGTTCCCCAGTACAAACGCAAGATCAGCGGCGTCGACATCACCATCACCTGGCGGTTGAAAAGTCTCGCGCGCCACGATGTCCGTTGGATGGCCGAGCTTGTCCGGACCCCAATCGTCAAGCACAGCGATCAGGTCGAATTCATCAACGACACAGTCGATATTCACATCGCCGGGCGGGCGATCGATCGGCGCCAGCACGACAACGGGGCTGCCGACCACGATCCAGCCGTTGTTGTTGATTGCCGAGGCGGTTTCGAGACTGAGCGTCAGCGGCGGATCGACGATGAGCGGCTGCACATCAACAATGTTGCCGTGTTGCCACAGGAAAGGCGTCGCAGTCCCGTTCTCGACGCCCTCGCTCCGGCCGACAATTTGCCCAAGATCGTTCGCGTCGGAAGCTATCGTGCGATGTTTGGCCCGAGGCAAAGCGCCGAGTTCCGTGTGCTGGCCGTTTCGAAATGCCCAAGAACTGATTGGAACATCGCCGCCCTCGACGTCAATGTACGAATAGCCCGTTACGCTAGAATCGTTTTGAATCGCTTGGCCGACGCTTGATGTGCCACCGGTGACGGGCGGAATGACGGTGGCTTGATCGCCTTCCCATAGAAATGCTCGACCGAAAATGAGCCCGCCGAATGTTCCCGTTGTAATCAGCTGCTCATTGACATCCACAGCTCGCGCGCTTTCGCCGCGATTCGGGGACGAGAGTTCTTGCACAGTCTCGCTGCGCCAGAGGATGGCCTTCTGATCCACTTCCAGCTCCGAGCCAATTAAGCGGTACCCCGCCACCCAACCATCGTCGTTCATTCCTTCAGCATTGCTGGCCAGCCCGCTGCCGGTCGGCGGCAGCTCCGTCCACACGCCGTCCTTGTAGCGGAATGCGCGCGAGCCGACTCCCGGGCGAGACAATGTGCCGACAATCTCACCGTGGTTATTAATGTCTTCTGCTCGAGCTTCGGAAACACCTGATGGCAGTGGAAGCGCCACGAAACCACTTTCCTGCGACCACATGAACGGCTTGGCGCTGAATGAACAGTCGAAGAAATAACCTACGACGACGCCTTCATCGTTGATGGCGGTGGCGGTGATCGGCGCGAGTCCGCCCGCGCCGCAGCCCGGGGTCTCGATCGCCCCCACGATCTCGTACATGCAGTGCTGCGCGCGTGCCGCCGCCGTGCCGAGCGCCGCCAGGACGAACCATGCCAGCGCAGCGCGCCCGCGCACTCCTGGTCCTAATAGCGAATGCCGAAGCGTTCCCCTCATCCCCGAACCCCATGCTGCGCTGTGCGAGCATATTCCCCCGCTCTCCGGCTTCCGAGTCTGATAAGCGGAGCAGGCAGTATGCCACCCGTTGGGCGACATGCAAGCGTGAAATGTTTCACGATGAGGCTGGGAAAGGTGGCCATGATGCGTAACTCCTTGTGCCGACTCGACTTGCGCACCGTGCGGCATGGCGAAAAAGAATTTGACAATTTCCAGTGTGCCCCCGAAATCGCGGAATCGCAACGGAAAAATCCGCAGCATGGATGGTTTCTGCCGAGCGCCGCACGAGTGGCTACGCCACACGAACGAACAACGCCGCGCTGGGATCGCGCGGCGTTGCCGGTGTCAGTGTGAATTCGAACGAACGGAACTTACGCGCTGCGGAGGACCACTGAGCCGTCCGCCGAGGTGATTTCCCAGCGTACGGTGGACGCAAGCAGCGTGGAGGAGATTCGATCGAGGCGAAGGCCGAAGATGGACGCTCGCGGCGCGAATGATTTGAGCGTCTCCCACGCCCCGCCGTCGCTCTGCACGCGGAAGTTATATTCCTGCCCCTGGTCGAGCATGGGCAGGCCGACCGTGAAGAGGAACGCCTGCTGCGTGGACTTGTTGACGTACACCACGCCGGCCGCGGAGAGCGAGGTGTTCTCGCCCGGCATGAGCGCGTATTGATCGCAATCCGGGTTGTTGACGAAGTAGGCGAAGTCGTGGCCGAGCACGCTCTGGGCCTGCTCCGCGGTGCGCGTGCCGAGCGCGATTTCCGTCACGATCTGGCTGCGCTGCACGGTGTCGGCGAAGAAGTACGCCACGGCGACCAGCGCGCCGGCGAGCACGAACGTCGCCGCACGCCAATACTGCGCGCCGCGCACGTGAACGTGACGCTGATTGCCTTCGCCACCAAGCGAAGCGCGGTGCCGGCCGATCGACGCGATGGGCGCGAACTTACGCGATTCGCTGTCCATGGTGGTGACGACGGCCTTGAGCACGGCGTCACGAAGTTCGGGGCGCGGCTCTTCACCGCCAACAAGCGGCGGGTTCTGCGCGATCATCGCCTGCAGTTCAATGATCTCATCCTGCACGGCCGCGGACGCGTGATGAAACGATCGCGTGTACAGGTTCGACTCATACTCATCGAGCAGGCCGAACACATCGAGGGCGGCGAGGGTCCGCAGCTCTTCTCTGGTCATGGGTTCAGGGGCAGTCATGAAAGCTCAAACTCCGGAAACGTGTTTGCACACGGGCGTTCATCAAAGGGGTTGTTCGTGCCGAACCTGTCATCCGTTGCACGAATCTTCGCGGAGTCGTGCCCAACCCGAATCTGAAGCGGCACAGAAGGGCTACACCGCCCAATCTGCCTGCGCCTGTTCGCGCAGTTTGTTCAATCCTCTACTTAATGCCGACTTGATCGTTCCAATCGGCGTATTCAGTTGTTCGCTCACTTCGCGGAGCGTGAAACCTTGCAAATACGCCCGCTCGATGACTTCTCGCTGCAGCGCGGGGAGCTGCGCGATGAGGGCGAGCAACTGCTCGTTGCGATCACCCGCGGTGGAGTGATCTTGCGGCGCAGGCCCGCTGCTGGCGGCTGGGCGGGCCGGATCGAAGGCGGTCGTCGTCGGCCGAACGGCGGTGCGACGAATGCGGTCGATCAGGTGCCGTCTGGCGAGCAGCATGACCCAAGTGACGAGGCGTGCTCGCCGGGGGTCGTATCGGTCGGCCGTCTGCCAAAGACGGATAAACACCTCCTGCACGGCGTCCTCTGCTTCGGCGCCCGTCGGCATGAGTTGCCGGGCGACTTTGTAGACCAGCGACCCGAAGCGGTCATACAGCTCGGCAATCGCTGCCTCGTCGCCCGCGGCCACCCGATGCATCAGCAACCAGTCCTGCTGGCTCATGGGCGGCCCTCTCCTGCCGTTGCATAGAGTGTCCGCATGGGGAGTCGTCCCGGTTCCACGGTCCCATCGTTCAGCGGATGCCGAACGTCCACCTGACCGCGATTTGCCCACATTCTAAGCGGTTGATGCCAAAAAGCCCAAAAAATACTCGAAACCCTTACGCGGGGCTGATAAATTAGCCCAAGGTACGGTTCGCCAGTCACGTGGGCGGGCCAGCAAACTCCAGGCGTTCGCGCCGCCTCAACCATGGCAGACACGGTTTTGTTGAGGTTCCATCAAGTGGTTGATCCGTCGCACATCCGTGCGGAGCGATATGCGTGTGTGGTGCCAAAGGCATCCCTGCGCCATCGTTATCACGCAACCACCGCGCGTCCAGCCGGTTTCAGCATGATCGAACTGATGTTCGTGCTCGCCATTGCGACGGCGATCACCGCGCTGCTCATGCCGGTGTTCGCGGTGGTGCGCGAAAGCGCGCAGCGGGTGATCTGCGCTTCCAACGAGCGGCAGATCGGCATGGCGATGATCATGTATTCCGACGCCAACCGCGACATGCTGCCGCCTAGCGCGTGGGGGCAGGATCCCAACTTCCGCCAGCGCGACATGATGGCGTCGCACCGCGGCGGCGACCCGATGAACTGGGAAGGCATCGGCGTGCTCTTCCATCAGCACTACTGCAACGCCGAGTGCTTCTACTGCCCGAGCCACGCCGGCCGGCACACGTTCGACCGCTACGAGCAGTTCTACGCCACGCAGTATTCGCCGAACATGGTGTTCACGAATTATCAGTACGCCGGCGATCGCGACCGCGGCGCGCTGCTCTCCGTGGTCGCCGCCGGCGGGACGACGGCCGCGGTGCCGCCGCCCAAGCGTCTCTTGCTCGACGCCGCCACCGCGCTGCTCACGGACGGCATGCGCACAATGCGCGATTTCAATCACACCGTCGGCATGAACGTGCTTCGCGGCGACGGCTCCGTTCGCTGGCGGGACGACAACAACGAGATTTATCCGCTGCTCCCCGCGGAAGAAACCGTGACCGTGGACACGGACAATCTCTACACCAACATCTGGCAGATCATCATCGCGGACGAATGATCGCCTGTACCGGGGCGACTTCGCCTGTACGCTGTTCATCATGAGTGACACGGTGGTCGTGACCGGCGCGGCCGGGTTCATCGGCTCGCATGTCTGCGAGGCGTTCATCGCGCGCGGCTGGCGCACCGTCGGCGTGGACAACTTCGATCCGTTCTACGACCGCAGTGCCAAAGAGCGGAACCTCGCCTGCATCGCTGGCGGCGACTTCGAGTTTGTCGAGCAGGACATTGTGGACGGCGCCGGCATGAGCGCGCTGTTCGCGCATGCGAAGCCGTCGCTTGTCGTGCATCTGGCGGCCTTGGCGGGCGTGCGACCGAGCATTGCGCAGCCGGCGCGATTCGTTCGCGTCAACGTGGATGGCCTCACGAGCGTGCTCGAAGCGGCCCGGGCGGCGGGTTGCGGCGATGTGCTGTTTGCGTCGAGTTCGAGCGTGTATGGCAACAGCAGGCGCGTGCCGTTTTGCGAGAATGATCCCGCTGATGCGCCCATCAGCCCGTACGCAGCGACGAAACGCGCGGGCGAAATGCTCTGCCACACCTACGCGCATCTCTTCGGCATGCGCATCGCGTGCCTGCGATTCTTCACCGTGTTCGGGCCGCGGCAGCGTCCTGATCTCGCCATCAGCGTGTTCATGCGGAAGATACTCGCCGGCCAAGCGATTCCGATGTTTGGCGACGGCAGCACCAGCCGCGATTACACGTTCATCGGCGACATCGTGCAGGGCGTGATGGCGGCGGCGCAGCACGTGCAATCGCAACAACCCGGATTCTGCAGAACGTACAACCTCGGCGGCTCAAGCCCGGTGACGCTGCGCGAGCTCATTGATCTGATCAGCGACGTGACGGGCATCACGCCCACAATCGCGCCGCAACCCGCGCAGCCCGGCGACGTCGAGCGCACCTTCGCCGACCTCACGCGCAGCCGCAGCGAACTCGGCTTTCAGCCAACCACGGACCTTCGCACTGGCCTTGAGCGGCAGTGGCAATGGCTCACGGCGCTGCAGGCGGCGAAGTCGCGTTCGTCATGACAATGCGCGCCACCTGAAAGCGATGCCGACCGAAGCCGCTGTCGATGATCCGATAGTCAGTGGCTTTGACGTTCGGCGAGAGCAGGATGTGATCAATGTGATAGAGCGGCAGCGGGCGGAAGTAACTGGCCGCGTATCCGTGGCCGGCGTCGTCGTAGGCGTGATGCACGCCGGGAAGGAGGGCTTGGAGTGAAGCGCTGCCGCGCGGCGTGTTGAAGTCGCCCGCCGCCACGTCAATTTCGGGCAGGCCGGCCTCGTCCATCATGCGGCGAACTTCCTGCATGTGCTCCATGCGACCGATCGTGATGTCCGACGGCATGTCGACGAGCAGACACGTGAGCGGACGGCCGAGCGCTGGCGTGGTGTCGATGACCACGAGCGCCACCTGCGTGGTGTCGTTGGCCACGATGGTGCGGGCGAGCGTCACGGGCCATCGCGACATGACGGAAAACACGCCCACGCGCTGCACGGTCCACTCCGGTTCCAGCCTCGCTCGCTCCGACGCCTTGCGCGTCAATCGGCCCCAATCCGTCATGAAGCCGATGTCGGGCTTGATCGCGAGAATCTGATCGACGTGTCGATCCGCGTCGTGCGGCACGGCGTGCGTCCAGTTCCAGTGCATGATGAGCACGCCCTCCGCATGGCGCGGCGCGCCGCGCAGCAGATGATGCTCCACAAACGAAAAGTAGATCGCGATGATGAACGTGATAACGACGCCGACCCACACCGCGCGCCATGAACCCTTGAGCCACCCCGCGCGAGCGAGAAGCACAATAACACCAAGCACCGCGGCGGCGAGCGCGAACGGCGTGGGAATCCACCACAACCACTGGCTCCACGCCCAGCGATCGGTCACGATCCTGCCGGTCATCCAAGCCGCCAGACCAAGCGCAAGCGCGATGATGATCGCCGCCGTGGTTCCTCGCAGCACGCGCCGGATCATGGCGCTTGCGCAATCGCTGTGAGCGGCCAGATAATGGGAATGAGGATGACCGCGACAGCCATGATGAGAAGATCGAGCGGCGCGCCGAAGCGGAGGTAATCCGAGAATCGGTATCCGCCGGGGCCATACACCATGAGGTTGGTCTGGTAGCCGATCGGCGTCGCAAAGCCGGCAGACGCGGCCACCATGATCGTGATGGCGAACGGAACGGGGTTCACGTTCAGGTTCGCCGCAGCCGAGAGCGCGATGGGCAGCACGAGCACGGCGGCGGCGTTGTTGGTGATGACCTCGGTGAACATCAGCGTGCAGAAGTACACCATCACGAGCACGAGCCACGGGTTGCCGTGCACCCAGCCGATGAATTTGTGCGCGATGGCATCGGCGGCGCCGCTCATTTGCAGCGAATGGCCGACGCCAAGCGCGGCGCCGATGACAAGCAGCACGCGGATGTCGATGGACTGCCGTGCCTCCGGCCCGGTGCAGCATCGCGTGAGCACCATGAGCCCGGCGGCGATGATGGCGGCGTTGAGCATTTCCAGCCAGCCGAAGCCCGCGACCACCACCATGCCCACCAGAATCGCCAGCGCGATCCACGCACGCTCGTGGCGCATCGGCTTGCTGTCGGACACGGCGGAGACGAGATAAAACTCGCCGCTGTTGCGATTTTGCTGAAGGAACCGCGGCGCCGCTTCGATGAGCAACGTGTCGCCGGGACGCAGCACGATGTCGCCGATCTTCATGTCCGTGAGCCGATGGCCGCTGCGATGCACGGCGATGACGACGGCGTTGTAGCGCGAACGGAACTGCCCCTCGCGGATCGTCTTGCCCACGAGCGGCGAGGATTCACTCACCACGGCTTCGATGAGCTGGCGATGGCGGCGCGGATCGCTCAACTTGAACACCTGGTCCGTCGCCGGGACCAAGCCGCGCATGCGCTGCAGATCGACGACGGACTCCACTACGCCGACGAAGATGAGACGATCGCCGGATCTAAGCTCCTGGTCCGGCCCGACGGCGACGATGCGATCACCGCCACGTTCAATTTCCATGAGGTACGCGTCGGGCAGGTTGCGAAGCCCGGCTTGCTCGATCGTCTTGCCGTGGATCGGGCTGCCCTCGGGGATGAGCATTTCGACCGTGTACTGCTTGGGATCTTCCAGCGCCTTGCGCGGCGGGGAGCGATCGGGCAGCAGCGGCTTGGACAAAAGCAGGATGTACGCCGCGGTGACGATGCACACGGGAATGCCGATCCACGCCAGGCTGAAGAGCGTGATGTTCTGCTTGGCGAATGCGCCGGCCGCGCCGAATTGATCGAGCATGCCGTAGACGACGAGGTTCGTGCTCGTGCCGATGAGCGTGACTACACCGCCGACAATCGCGCCGTAGCTCAGTGGTATAAAGAATCGCGAGGGCGGCATGCCCAGCTTCTTGCACCAATCGCTGACGACGGGCATGAACATCGCCACCACCGGCGTGTTGTTAAGAAACGCCGAGAGCACCATCACGGGCAGCAGCAGGCGAACTTGCGCGGCAGGCACGGATTTCGGCCGGCCCATCAGCGGCAGCACTGCGAGCGACAGCGCGCCGGTTTGCGTGAGTCCGACCGTGACGACATACAGCACGCCCACGGTGAGCATGCCTTCGTTGCCGAAGCCTTTGACCGCAGTGCCGGGATCAGGCAGGAGCGATGAGCCGGTGACGGCGCCCACTGTCATGATCAGCGCAAGCGCAGCGATCATGATGACATCCGGGCCGGCGAGATTTCGCGCCAGCGCCACGATGACGAGCACCACAACCGCGAGCGTGAACCACGCCTCCCACTCCATCAGCGAATTCCCAGCTCCGCCAGCGCTTCGATGATCCGTCCATGCCAATGCGGGGCCGCGCACACGACGCCCCGGTTCGAGGAAAGGAACCGGCCGTGCGTGAAGTCAAGCGGCTGGCCCGTGACGTCGGACACCGCCGCGCCGGCTTCCGTCGCAATCAACATGCCCGCGGCATGATCCCAGATCTTTTCGACATACGTCTTGCTCGTCGGCAATCGCAGGTATGCATCCGCCTGACCGCGTGCGACGATCGCGTACTTCGCCTGGCTGTCGAGACGCGCCGGTTCGCCCGCCCCGCCGAGCATTTCCATGAGCTTCGCCGTGCTCGATTGATCGCTGTGACCGCTCTCGACGGATTCGCACACGCGCAGCGGCTCGTTGCTCGGCTCCGGCAGGATGGCGATTTGATTCGGTGCGCCGGATGGATTGTCCGCGTGGTACTCCCACGTGCCGAAGCCGGCGGCGGCGACGTACATCGTGCCGCGCGGGTCGGCCTCATCGAGCGGCGCCGACTGGTTCATCGGCAAGTTGGGACACCCCATGACACCGAGCTTCACATCGCCCGCTTCGAGCAGCGCGAGCGCGATCGCGTATTGCTGACCGCGAAGAAAGCCCTTCGTGCCGTCCACGGGGTCAAGCGTCCAGTATGTTCCGCCCGTGCCGTCGTCGTCGCAGGCGTCGATGGCGTGCAGAATTTCGTCTTCGCCAAGCGACGGCCAGAGCATCTGCACGGAACTGACGACCGCTTCCTTGACCGCGGCGTTCTTCTCTTCGCGCAGCGCTTTCGCGTGCTCCTCGCCCACGATCTTCACGCCCTCGCCCAGCGCTTTGCGAAGTTGCAGTGAGACCACGGCCTGCACGGCGTAATCCGCCACCGTCACCGGACTGCGATCGTCCTTGGTGATCTCGCGCACACGGCCGAGGTTCTGCTGCACGCCGCGCGCCATGGCGCACGCGTTGGAAACCGCTTCGATGGCGGCTCGGGTGACATCGTCCTGGTGTCTCATTCCGCTGCGCCTTCCCCTCGAGTTCGCGTGAGCCCGCTCGATTCGTCGAGCGAAGCGAGCTTGATTTCAATTTCGCCGAACGGCATCTTCAGAACCGACCGCACCGTAAGGCCGCATGGGTGAATCCATGACGTCGCAACGACGGGGCCGAAGTCCGTCTTCATCGACGATTCGACCACTTCAACCGTGACTTCCTGGCCGCCGGGCATCGTCAGCGTTTCGTCCGCAAGCCGCTTCATCGTCACCGGCGTCGGCGCCACTTCCCACGACGGATAGCCAAAGCCGTAGGACGTGAACCCCTGCGTCTCGCCATCACCGAGGTGATATTGGCGATTGACGGAGAAGTCGCCCGCCGCCGCGGGAGAGACGATGATCGACCCGGCGGGAAGATCCACGTGTTGCTGCTTTTCTTCGCCGCTCACATTCGCCGTGACATCGATGGCGTGGCCCGTGAGCGCGTACGTCGCCGTGGTCGCGGAATTTGCGAGCACCTTCAGTTCCGCGGATTGCACCATGCCGGCGCGGTCCGTGTGCAGCGTGACCATGTTGGGCGGCTGCGGCCCCCCGCTGGGCTGAATGTGCGACTGAATGTGATAGCCGTCGTCCGTTTCGGTGATGAGAAAATCCTCGACGCCGGCGTCGAATTGCTGGAACCGCATGGTGTACCGGCCGCGGAGCAGCACCCTGCCGGGGAGTTCAAGCGCGAGTTCATCCGACTTGCCGGCCGGCATGCTGCCTTCAACGTTTTTTCGCACCGCTTCCAGCTCGGCATCGAGCGCAGCGCGATCGAAATATCGGCCGCGAAGGAACACGCCTTCGATGCGCCGCACATTGTCAATGTTTTCAAGCGGGTTGGCGCCGAGCAGCGCGAGTGACGCCGCTTTCCCCGGTGCGATCGAGCCGAGCCGATCATCCACACCGCAGAATTTCGCGGGCACAATCGTGGCGGCCCGCAGAATGTCCGCCGGGGGAATGCCTGCCTGCGCGAAGAACGCCATTTCGTCATGCACCGACGATCCGGCGAAGACATACGCATTCGCGAGATCGGTGCCGACCATCAGCGTCACGCCCGCTTTGTGCAATTCGCCGACGAGCTTGATGAACGAAGGCAGCACGGCGCGATTGGCGGCGGCAAATTCCGCATAGGCAGGGTTCGACCAGAAGGCGCGCATGTGCGCCGGCACGTACTGCAAGTTGGCGTCGCTCTCGGCGTCATCGGCGCCGACGCGCGCGATCCCTGCCAGCACCGCCACCGTCGGGCACACCGCAATGTTCGCGTCCTTCAATCGCTGCAGGCCGGCGCGAAGCTTCGTCTTGTCCGCCTTGTCGTAATTCAGAAAGCCGCGGAAGGCATGCCACGGATGCTGCTTGTCTTCGTCGGTGATGGCGTCGTTCGTGATGTCGAGCAGCAGTTTGTCGACGCCCATCATGTGCTCGAGCGAATCCTGCCGGGCCGCGATCACCTGGTCGAACGAGACTTCGTCCGGCACGTGGCCCACCGCCTTGAGCCCGAGCTTGTGCGCCTCATCGACGGCGGCGCGGTACACCTCCGCCTTGAGCTTGCTGTACACCTTAATCTGGTCCACGCCCGCCTTGTGCAGCTTGTTGACCGCGGCGCGAGCTTCTTCTTCAGTGTCGCACGGCTCGCTGAACGGCCACACGGGCGGATCGCCGTCAATGATGGCCCCGGCGCAGATGATTTCCGGCGCCACGACGTCGGTGGTGCGCGAGGCGTCACGCAGCGCGATGATCGCTTCGGTCATGGCGCCGAGGTCGCGCACGCAAGTCACGCCGTGCGCCACCAGCAGCGGGCCATACGTTTCGGGCGTTGGCGAGAAATGCACGTGGGCGTCGAACAGGCCGGGGATGAGATATTTGCCCTCGGCGTCGATGACGGTGGCGTCGGCCATCAACTCGGGAGACGCGGCGCCTTTGATGTTGGCGATTACGCCGTCCTCAATGCGGACCCATCGGCCCGGCAACGCGGCCCCGACCTCGACGTCAATCACCGTGACGTTGGCGATGACGTACGCGCCCGCGTCATTCGCCCCGCCTTGCGGCGCCGGATTGGCGAGCAGCGCGGCGGACAGCGCCGCGGCGTGCACGGATTGCGTCAGTCCGTCGGCCAGTGAATTGCAGATGTCACAGAACATGCGGTGCTCCTTCCCCGCCCGGCCGCAGATTCTACTGGACCGCTGCGCCTCGCGCGCAAAAGCCCATGGCGCGGACGCCATGGGCTTTGAAGTCGATGCAAAGGAACGGGCGAAAACGTCTGCGCGCTGCGATTACTTCGCGGGCTTCCAGTTCGCCTTGAACTCGCGAAGCGCCGAGGTGAACTGGTCTTCGAGGCCCTTGAAGCTCTTCGACGTGGCGAGCTTCTCGCGCAGGTCGCGCTTCGGGCCGCGGAAGTAATCGAGCAGATCCTTCTCGAACGGATGCACGTCGGTGCGCTTGAGGTCATCGAGGAAGCCGCGCGTGCCGGCGAAGATCGAAATGCACTGGTCGATGACGTCGTACGGCTGGTATTGACCCTGCTTGAGCAGTTCGACCATGCGGGCGCCGCGATCGAGCTGGCGCTGCGAGGCCGGGTCGAGTTCCGTGCCGAGCTGCGCGAATGCTTCGAGTTCACGGAAGGCGGCAAGATCGAGACGCAGCGAGCCGGCGACTTCCTTCATCGCCTTGATCTGTGCGTTGCCGCCGACGCGCGACACTGAAATGCCGACGTTAATCGCGGGGCGCACGCCGGCGGAGAAGAGTTCCGGCTGGAGATAAATCTGGCCGTCGGTAATGGAAATGACGTTGGTCGGGATGTACGCCGACACGTCGCCTTCCTGCGTTTCGATGACGGGGAGCGCCGTGAGCGAGCCGCCGCCGTACTTGTCGGCCAGCTTGGTCGCGCGTTCGAGCAGGCGGCTGTGCAGATAGAACACGTCGCCGGGATACGCCTCGCGGCCGGGCGGACGACGAAGCAGCAGCGAAAGCTGGCGATACGCGTGCGCCTGCTTGGTGAGGTCGTCATACACGCAGAGCACGTGCTTGGGCGTCTTGCCTTCCATGCCCTGCCACATGAAGTGCTCGCCCATCGCGCAGCCGGCGTACGGCGCGATGTACTGCATCGGGGCCGGCGAAGACGAACCTGCGGAGACGACGATGGTGTAATCCATCGCGCCGTGCTTGCGCAGCGTTTCGACGACGCCCGCCACGGTCGAATCCTTCTGACCGACGGCGACATAGATGCACACCACCGCGTCGGGCGTGCCCCAGTACTTCTTCTGATTGATGATGGCGTCGAGCGCGACGACCGTCTTGCCGGTCTTGCGGTCGCCGATGATGAGTTCGCGCTGGCCGCGGCCGATGGGAATCATGGCGTCGATCGCCTTGATGCCGGTCTGCAGCGGTTCCTTCACGGGCTGACGCGCCGCGATGCCGGGGGCGACGATGTCGAGCTTGCGCGTCTTGCCGCCGGTGTTGAGCGCCGGCCCGCCATCAAGCGGCCGACCGAGCGGGTCGACGACGCGGCCGAGCAGCGCTTCACCCACGGGCACTTCGAGCAGACGGCCGGTGGACTTCACCGTGTCGCCTTCGCGCACCGCAAGGTAGTTGCCGTAGATGACGGCGCCGACGGTGTCGAGTTCGAGGTTCATCGCCTGTCCCATGACGGCGCCTTCCTCGGTGTCGAACTCCAGCAGTTCGCCGGCCATGACCTTGGAGAGGCCATAGATGCGGGCGATGCCGTCGCCGACTTCGAGCACGCGGCCGACTTCGGAAATCTCGAGCTCCGTCGAGAACTGCTCGATCTCCTGGCGAATGACTGATGTGATTTCTTCGGTCTTGATCTTCACGGGACAGGTCCTCGGGACGGAATGGCCTTCGGCTTTGGGCCCTGGGCCTTGGGAGTTCAGGAACGAAGGCCAAAGGCCGAATGCCTAAGGCCGGTTGTTCAATCCTTCGATTCGATTTCGTACACCACCGTCACGCTTGAATACACGGTGACGTCGCCGGCCTGCACGGGCGGCGCGGCGCCGGCGTCCATCGCCCGCATTTCGCGGGCCATCATCATCTTCTGCTGGTAGGGCTCGGCGCGGGCGTCATCCAGATTGATCGAGAGCACGCGCACGAGGCGAAGATCAGCCGCGGCAGCGAGCGCCTTGGCGTCATTCATCGCGTTGCGCGTGGCGACCTCGATCGACTCCTGCCGATGCTTGCGCGGGTCCGCAAGGCCGAAGCTGATGGAGTCGATCGCGTTGACGCCTGCGTCGCTCGCGGCGTCGATGATCTTGCCGATGAGCTCGAGCTTCTTCGTCTTGATGTTCAGGCGATGCACCGCGCGGAAGCCGGAGATCTCGGGCGTCCAGCTGCCGTCGTGATTGCGCGGCGGTTGGGTGTACACCGGATGCACGTTGAGCCCGCCGGTTTCGTATTCGCTCTTCTCGAGGCCCGCCTTCAGCATGGCGTCGATGGCGGCCTGCGTCTGCTCGCTGTTCTCCGACAGCACGTTCGCCGCCTCTTTGCCTTCGGTGACGACGCTCAAGGAGATCTGGAGCTGGTCGGCGGCCTTCTCGAGTTGTGCGTCGCCGCGCACCGTGAGCGTGGCCGGCGCGCCGCGGAATCGGCCGCGTTCCATCTCGCGCGGGCCGCCCGGGCCCTCCTGCTGGGCCGCCACGAACGCCGCGCCAGCAAGCGCCAGCGCACATGCAACGATCGTCGTCAACCGGTTCATGAAGCTCTCCCTTCGTCGATGAGCCCAGCGATTCGCTCTCGCACTACGGCGCTGCCGCTGGTGAGCAGCGTCTGCCGAAGTTTACGGAGCGAACTGACGACGGAGCCATCGATGAGCTGATCGCCGATGCGCAGCCGCACGCCGCCGATCAGACTGCGATCAACATAGGGATGAATCACCGGCTCCCGGCCAAGGGCGTCCCGGATTCGCTGCGTGATCGCCGCTCGCTGGTTCGCCTCCAGCGGCGTGGCGGTGTACACGTCCACCTCAATCCTGCCGAACGCTTCCTGAACGAGGTGGCTGAACGCCTCGCTGATGGACTCCAGATGGCCGAGGCGATGACGATCGTTGAGCACGAGGAGGAAGCGAAGCGTGAGATCGGTGACGCGATTGGCGAACATGCGCTGCAGGCTCGCCTGTCGCTTCTTTTCATCGATCACCGGCGAGGACAGGAATTCGCGCAGTTTGCGATCGCTGCGCATCAGCTCGACGATCTGCTCGAGCTCATCGCTCACTTCCTCGATCTTCTCGCGACCGCCGGCTTGCTGTGCGAGATCGAACAGCGATTTCGCATACACCTGGGCGAGCGCGTCGGCTTGGCTGGTAGAGGTGGACATCGTCGGTGATCTTGCGTGACGAACTGTTCAACTGACGAGCCGCGATCATCGGGGAGCGGAGAACGGCGTCACCTTCGTCGCGCTTGCGTTCGATCGCGGCTGGTTCGGATTACGACCTGCGCTTCACGGTTTGCAACTGCTGGAGCGACTCCTCGATCAAGCGCTGCTGATCGCTGGCGGAGATTTCCCTCGCGAGAATCTTGCTCGCCATGGCGGCCGCGAGCGCGGCGGCCTCGGCGTGGAGTTCGACGATGGCGTTCTCCTTGGCGCTCTTGATCTCGCGCGCGGCTCGCTCCTTCATTTCCGCCAGTTCAGCGGCGTTCTGATTTCGCAGCTCTTCCGCCACCGCCTTGGCGTCAGCCCGCGCCTTGGCGATCATCTGATTCGCCTCTTCGCGAGCGCTGGCGAGGTTCTTCTCATATTCAGCGAGGGCCGCCTTCGCCTGGGCGCGAGATTCCTCCGCCGCGCGAATCTCCTGAAGGATCTTGTTCTCGCGGTCATCGAGACCCTTGGTGATCTTGGGCCAGACCACGACCGCAAGGAACGCAAAGGCGATGACGAACACCAGGAGCGTGGTGATGCCCGGGATGATGTTCGCCGGGTCCATGACCTCGGTGTGTTCACCTTCCGCTGCGATGAAGAGCAACCAATCCATGTCCGATCCTTCTGGAGACGAACCAATCAATCAGAAGCGCGGCGCCCCGGAGCGCCGAAGGAGGCGCCAGCGCGCCCCTTGCCGCGAAGCGAGCACCCCGATCAGGCGGGGATGCTCAAGAGGCCGACGATGACCGCGAAGAGCGCGACGCCTTCGATGAGCGCGGCGGTCAGAATCATGTTGATGAAGATGCGGCCGGCCATTTCGGGCTGACGCGCGGTTGCTTCCACGGCGCTGCCGCCGATGCGACCGATGCCAAGGCCCGCGCCGATCACGCCAAGACCCGCCGCAAGGCCGGAGCCGAGGCCGCCCAGGGTGATGTCGCCGGCGAGATGCGCGCCGTCCTGCGCCATCGCGGGGTCAGCGGCAAACAGCAGCGTTGCGAAGAACGAGAACACGCTCAAGGAAATCAACTTGCTCATCGAAACGAAACTCCCAGTGTTGAAATTTGCTCGAAACCATCCACGTATGAGGCCTTGGGCCTTGGGCGCGAGGCGATGGCGTGCCGCCAAGGCCTGAGGCCCAGTGACCAAGGCCGAACGGATCACGCTGCCGGCACCTCCCCCACGCCTGCCACATGCGGAGCATGCGCCATCTCGGGATGCTCGCCGATGGTCGTGGTGTGATCATCGTGCTCGCCGTGATGCTCATCGTGATGCGAGAGCAGGCTGATGAACACCGCCGTGAGGAACATGAAGATGAAGGCCTGCACAAAGGCGACGAAGATTTCGAGGAACATGATCGCGGTGGCGGCGATCATGCCCGCCACGCCGATGCCGATCCATCCCGCCGCGCTCATCCCGCCCGCCGCCGCCTGCCCGCCGAACGACACCAGCACCGCCATCAGCGTGTGACCAGCGACCATGTTCGCAAACAGGCGAATCGCCAGCGCCAGCGGCTTGATGAACTGGCCAGCCACTTCAACGACGAACACGATCGCCACGACCGGCAACAGGTACGCCGGCCCGGGCACGAGACCGCCGGTCATGTGCTGCAGGTAGCCCTTGATGCCGAGCTCGCGGAAGCCGTGGATCTGAATGACAAAGAACGCGACGACAGCCAGCGCGCCGGTGACGGTGATGCTGCTCGTCGCCGTGCCGCCGATGACGGGCGTGTGCATCCCAATCAGATGCTGCACATCCACGATCGGAATAAGCCCGAAGAGGTTGCAGAACAGAATAAAGAAGAAGAGCGAAAGCAGAATCGGCATGTACTTCCGCGCCGCCGCCTTGCCGAGCACCGGCACGAGCATTTCATCGCGCAGGTACAGCACCATCACTTCGATCATCTGGCCGAGCCGGCCGCGCGATACATACCGCGCGTTGCCCATGGATTCCGGGCCCGTCTCAATGGCGTTCGCAGCGATCTTCAGGATGAGCACGCAGAGCGCGGCGCACAGAATCACGGTGATCGTGTGCATGGTGACGATGGGCATGTCGCCCGCCTTCAGCAGCACGAGATCGCGCACGTGATTGGTCGGATCACTCGAAGCGAGAAAGAGATTGGTCGCAAAGCTCGAAAGCATGTTCTTCTTCGAACAAAAAGTCGACTGCGGAACATCAGCCGGGCGTGATCGCGCGACCCAGAAGCCTGCTCATCACCGACGCTTCCGTGATCAACGTCACCAGGTGCACGGCGCCGACCGACAGCGCGAGCGCCTTCCCGTCCAATGGGGCGGCGGAGTATAGCAGGAACGCCAATGCGGGTGTCGCAAGCAAACGCACCACCGTGCCGGCCATCCACATCGTCATCTGCAGGCCCACCGGCCGGAGCGTCCAGGGGGATGTCACCAGCATGGAAACCAGCGTCACCACCAGCACCACCGCCGAGCCCACCACGCCGGAAATCACAACTGTTTGGCTGTACCCAAAGCCCAGCGTCACGCCCAGCCAAGTCGCCACGCCAACCACCGGCGCGAGAACGCACGCCAGCACCACAGGCAAGGCGGGAATCGAAAGAGACGGCTCGGCTGCGCGGCCCTGACCGTGGCCGGCTTGTCCCCCGCTCCCCGAGGGAGCGGGCCGGGGTGAGGGTTCCCCCTCGCGCAGCAGCGCATCGTCATGTGGATGCGCTTCATTCATTGCGTTGGTCACCGCCGCCTGCATCGCCGTCGTTCCACGAATCCCACTCGTCCTGCCAGGACTGTTCGTCCTCGTTTTCCTGCTCGCCTGTTTCCGCCTCTCGCTGCTGTTCCTGTGTCTGGCTCACCACCTTCCGGGGGCGGGGGCCGAGGGCGTCGAGTTGCTGATTGAGCTTGAGGGCGCTCTTGATGAGCGTCCAGAGCCCGACCGCAAGGCCGACGAGCGCCCCGGTGAGAATGCTGTGCCGCCAGCCCCAGATCGCCTGCGCGCCCCAGCCGAGCATCGCCCCGGCGACCACCATGGAAGCGACTTCCATGCTGATCCCCGCCATCTTCCAGCCGACACGCACCTCCGCGGCCTGTCGGCGATTGGAGTCGGGGCCACCGCGATTGCCGGGCGTCTGGGTCACGGGCGGTTTATAGCATGCCCGCCGCAATCCGCCTTCGCAGCCATGTTTTGAGCGCTTCGGACGCGTTCCCTCCTGCCAGTTCCATCCACACGCCGCGCGAGATTGTGAAATATTTCCCAATCTCGCCGCAGTGTAGGCATCGACGACCCGGGAAGCAAGTGCGTCTGGACCCGTCCGAGGCGGCTTTCCGCCTCCTTCCATGTTGCTCCGACGCCGTCCTGCCGTACCATCCCCACACGATGGCCATTCGCGACACCGAAATCACAGACGTCACGCCGAAGAAGCTTTCGCGCTCCGAAAGTCTCTTCCTCCCCAACGTCTTCGCCGGTCTCGGCACGACGCTGCGCCACGTCTTCCAGAACATCGGGCGGGACGGCAAGAACAAGCGCACCGTCTGGGTGGTGCAATACCCGGAAGAAAAGCGCGATGATCGGCCCGTTGAGCAAGGCGGCCAGTTCCGCGAGTACTTCCGCGGCGTGCACCGCCTCAACCGTGATGAAGACGGCCGCGTTCGATGCGTCGCCTGCTTCATGTGCGCGACGGCATGCCCAGCGAACTGCATTCACATCGTCGCTGAAGAATCGCCCTGGCCGGACCGCGAGAAGTACCCCAAGCAGTTCGACATCGACGAGCTGCGCTGCATCTACTGCGGCATGTGCGAGGAAGCGTGTCCGTGTGATGCCATCGAGCTCACGCCGCATTACGAAGTCGTGGGCCTCTCGCGCCAGGAAATGATCTTCGACCGCGAGAAGCTGCTCGAGGTCTACGACCAGACGGTGGGCGAGAAGCCGATGTGATACCGCGGCGTGATGCGCACACGTGTTCGCACGCATCGCTCGCCAGTTCACGCGTTGTCAAGCAACGTGCTCAACCAAACGCCGGCGCAAGGCCGAACGCCTTGCGCAGCACGCTCAACTGGCCGCCGTGGTAGCCCTCGTGCCATGCGAGAAAGAAGGCGAAGTCGGCGAGCGTCGGTGCGTACTTGCGCCACTTCTCCGGCATCGGGGCCGCCAGCTCTTCCGGAGATCGCGATGCGAACCAGCCCACAAGCTTTTCATGCTGCTCGTTCATTGCGCGGCGAAGCTCATCCGCGCTGGGATACTTCGACGGATCCGCGACGGGCTTGGAGCCTCCGCCGAAGATTGTGTGCCACTCCTCGGAGAGCGTGAGCGATTCGATGCCGCCCAGCGTCTTGAGGAAATACTCGTCGGTGGTCGCCATGTGCCCCATGAGCCAGATGACGTGATGGGCGCACGCGCCGCCGGCTTTGAAATCGGGAATCGTGCAAAGTTTGTCGGGCGGGAAGCCTTCAAGCAGCTTGAGCGTGCTTCGGCGGGCGAAGCGAAGCTGGTGAACGGGCGCTGAAACGGTTTGAGCAGATGGTGCGGCCGCGGCGGTCATGTCCCCTCTCCTTTGGTTTCGAATTGGTGAAGGGCATCGTAGCGGCAAAAAAACAGCGGGCGCGAAATGTTCGCGCCCGCTGCGTCGACTTCAAGTGTTCCTGCGGTTACTTCTTCGACTTGGTGGTGGAAGTGCCGCGCGATCCAATCGCGCCGCCGGCGATCAGGCCCGCCACGCCGGCCACGGGCAGCACCATCGCCGCCCACACCGGGCGTCGCGCCGCGCTCATCGACTGCACCATCGGTGCGCCGGGCGTGCGCGGGGTCGGCTGCTTCTCGGCCATCGTCATCGCCGGGAAGATGAAGATGATGCCCATGATGAACACAGCGAGGGCCAGCGTCACGGGCGGGCGCGTCGCCTTGGACAGCCATCCGCAGGTCACGCCGCCAAGCAGAGCCGCGGCGAGCGCGCCCACGATCTCCACGAGGATGAACACGCCCGAGGGCTCATGCGTGCCCGCTTCGAACATTCTCGACTCGCCAAGCATCGCAAACGCGCCGAAACGCACCGCGAAGAACAGGACGATCATCACCAAGAAACCAGCCAGCACGCCAAGAACGGAACGCGACATGACTCTCTCCTTTGCCGATGGCGACGTCACGCTCCTGCCGGTCCGGTCGCGGACAGCGCATGCCGCGTGTTCCGACGCGGGCCAGCGCCTGACGTCAGAAGCAACTATCGACACACTTTCAGCCAATCATGTTCAGCCGATCACCGCGCGACTCACACGATCACTTTCCCAGTCGGAATAACCCGCACAGTTCGCCGCTCAACCTCTCTGGCGATATGGAAGCCGACAATCATGCCGCAGTTCTCCTGCGTCCTCACGGATGCTGCGGACTGGTGATGGCCCATGCCGCCGGTCGACTAGGATGGCCTCCTGCATGCTCCCCAACTTCCTTGGCATCGGCCCGACGAAGACCGCCACCACATGGCTGTTTGCATGCCTGCGCGAGCATCCGGAGGTGTTCCTTCCCAGCGCGAAGGAGACGCAATTTTTCGCCCGCCGCGATTTCACCGATTGTTTGCGCGAATACGAGCAATTCTTTGAAGGCAGCGAGCGCGCGAAAGCCGTGGGCGAAATCTCGCCGCGTTACTTTGCTTCGCCGGAAGCGCCGCAGCGCATTCATCGCCACCTGCCGAACGTGAAGCTCATCGTCACGCTGCGCGATCCCGTCGAGCGGCTGGAATCCGAATACTGGCACCTGCGGCGGATGAACGTGGGCATCGGCGACCAGTCGCGCGTCATTCCCGAGACGCTGGAAGCGGCGCTCGCAACGCACGAAGCGGCGCTCATCGAGCCGAGCCTGTACGCGCGGCATCTCAAGCGGTGGCTGGCGCTCTTCGATCGCTCGCGTGTGCACATCATCTTCGGCGACGACGTGCGGAGCGACCCGGCGAGTGTCGTGCGCGGCGTGTTCGAGTTTCTCGGCGTTGATCCATCCTTCACGCCGCCCGCGCTGCACGAAGAAGGCGCCGCGGTGCGCAAAGGCGTTTCGCCGCGTTCGCCGTTTTTCGGCAGGGTGTACAGCGCCGTCTATTCCGTGCTGGTCAAGGGCGTCTACCGGCCGGTGCGGCGCGTCATCGGGCTCAAGCGCGCTTCGGCAATCAAAGACGCCCTTCGCGCCCGGCAGGTGATGTCCGCCATCTTCCACAGGAAGGGCTACCCGAAGATGAGCGCTGCCACGCGCCGCATGCTGCGCGAACGCTTTGCGGACGACGTGCGCGAACTCGAGGCGCTCACCGGGCGCAATCTCGAAGCGTGGCGCACCTGACGCTCACGCGTTGCGCCAGAAGCGCGGCGTGAACAGCACGACAATCGCAAAGATTTCAAGCCGGCCGAGCAGCATCACCAGGCTCAGAAGCATCGTGCTTGCATCGCTCATCCACTCGAAATTGAACGCCGGCCCGACGCGATCGAAACCTGGGCCCGCGTTGCAGAAGCACGACAGCGCTGCGCTTGCCGCGGCGGCGAACGAGCACTCCGTCGCCGCCGCCTCCTCAAAGAGCTGCACGGCGACGGCGCTGACGCCGATGATGAACAACGAGCCGATGACATACGCCATCGCGGAGAGTTTGAGCTCCGGATCCACCACCGAGCCGCCGATCCGCACCGGGCGAATCACCTGCGGGCGGAACACGCGTTCGATCTCCGACAGCAGCACGCGCAAAACGATCCAGATACGGATGACTTTGATGCCGCCTGCCGTGGAACCCGAACACCCGCCGACGAACATCACGATGACGATGATGGTCTTCGCAAGGAACGGCCAGAGATTGAAATCAACGGTGGCGAAGCCGGTCGTTGACTCGATGCTTGTGACGGTAAACGCGCTGTGCAGCAGCGCCGGCCCCGCGTGCGGTTCGACCGCTTCGTTCGTGCCGATCACCGTCATGGCGTCAACGGCAACCATGAGCGCCAGCGCCGCAACCACGATGCCGCCCAGCAGGATCACGAGAAAGAATCGCGTTTCGACATCGGCCCACACAAGGCGAAACCGCCGGTGCAGCAGGTGGTTGTACAACCCGAAGTTGAGACTGCCGAGGAACATGAACACGATGGTGACGATGAGGATCGCATCGCTGCCGACGTAGGCGCCGAAGCCTTCATTCCGCGTGCTGAACCCGCCGGTGGCGAGCGTGGCGAAGGAGTGGCAAATGGCGTCGAAGAACGTCATGCCAAAGAGCCACAACAACAGCACCTGCGCGATGGTGAAGGCGAGGTACACGTACCACAGCGTGCGCACCGCGTCGCGTATTTGCGGCTGCAAGCCCTGCCGCGATGTGCCGGCTTCCACGCGATACAGCTTCTTGCCGATGACGCCCAGCGACGGAAGCACGGCGACGAAGAGTACGACGATGCCAAGCCCGCCGAGCCAATGCAGGCTCGCGCGCCACAGGAGCAGACTTCGCGGCATGGATTCCACATCCGCGACGACGGTCGCGCCGGTCGTGGTGAGGCCGCTCATCGCTTCGAAATAGCAGTTGGCGAAGTTATGGAACGGGTGCGCCGGCTGCGCCTCGCCCACGAGCAGCGCCCAGATGAAGAACGGCAAGGCCGCGAACGCAGCGCCGCCGATCCAGGTGAGCGCCACCAGCAGCATCGCTTCGCGCCGGCCGAGCTGCTGATCCGCCGCACGCACGAACTGGCGAATCGCTGCGCCCACAAGAATGCCGCACACGCCCACCACCGCCAGCGCGACCGCCGCGTCACGACTGACATGTCGCTCCATCTGGTATTCCAGCATGAACGACAGGCCCGCAATCAGCAGCAGCACCGCGCTAAGAAGCACCAGCAGCAGGCCGAGCTGATGAATGACGATGCGGTAGTACATCTTGATCAGTCAACGTCGAAGAGATCGCGCAGTCCGTCGCTGCCGCCGCGCTTGCCGACGACAAGCACCGCGTCGCCGGGCTCGATCACATCATCCGCGCCGGGGACGAAGACCTCGCGACCGCGCTGAATCGCCGCGACCACCCACTGGGGCGAGAGGCCGACGTCGCGCAGCGCTTTCCCCGCCACGCTCGCCGCCGGACCAGCACGCACGCGAAACACTTCCACCTGCCCGTCGGCCAGCGTGCCCAGGCGTCGCACCGGGCGTTCATCGATGATCTGACTGATTTCGTCCACCGCGACGGTGCGCGGGCTGAACGCCTTGTCCACGCCGATGTCGAGCGTGACATCGAGATACTTCGAACGCTGCAGCACGGTGACGACGTACGTCACGCCGCGACTCTTGGCGAGAACGCCGGCGATGATGTTGTCTTCTTCGTCCTGCTGCATGGCGATAAATGCGTCCGCCTCGCCGATGCGCTCCTCCGCGAACACGGTGCGATCGGTGGGATCAGCCTGCAGCACCGTCACCCAGGCAAGCTGCTGCGCGAGTTCCTCGGCCCGCTGTCGATCTTGCTCAAAGATGCGAAGCGCGAAATTGCGATCGCGCATCGACTGGCAAAGCCACACCGCCATGTCCGTGCCGCCCATGATCACGACGCTCTGCCGCGGCGGCCGGTCGTCATGAAAAAGTTTGCGCGCGTCGTCGAACGGGCCAACGTTGCCGACGAGGATCACCGTGTCGCCATCCACCACCACGGTCTTGCCTTCGGGGATGAACGCCTGATCGCGGCGACGCACGGCCACAAGGCGCGTGCGCGGCGGGAGCTGCACATCCATCAGCCGCTTGCCGATGGCGGAGCCGGTGCCGCTGGCGGTGAACTCCTGCATCTCGATGCGGCCGCGTGCGAAGTTTTCCACGCTCACCGCGCTGGGGTTGCGCAGCGTGCGAGCGATCGCAAGCGCCGTCAGATATTCCGGGCACACGAGCAAATCGATTTTCAGATGGTCCTGATAGCTCAAGGCCCGCTCGTCGAGGAACGCGCTCTTGTGCACGCGGGCCACGGTCTTGTGGGCGCCGAGGCCCTTGGCGATCGAGGCGCAGATCAGGTTGACTTCGTCGTTGTCGGTGGCCGCCAGCACGAGGTCGGCGTTCGGGACGCCGGCTTCTTTGAGCACCCGGGCGTCGGAGCAGTTGCCCACCAGCGTGCCAATATCGAGCGTTTCTTCGAGTGCACGCAGGCGGTCGATCTGGAGATCGATCACGCGAATGCTGTGGCCGGCGGCGGCGAGTTCTTCCGCGGTGTGACTGCCCACTTCACCCGCACCGCAGATGACGATATCCATGGCTGCCGTCCCATCTCGCGCCGGCCATCCAGCGCGGCGCGGCTTTGCGTCACGATCCTACTTCTGCTCCGCGAACTGGCAACTTCACGCCTGCCCGGCTCGTCCCGTCTGCCCAGTCCCCGCGGTTTCACGGCGTGCGGCAAATTTCTCATGCAATTGCGTGCCCGGACGCTGGCACGGCGGCAAATCCGTGGCATGCTCAAAGAGCGGGCGTTCGCGCTCGTTTCCGGAGGTTTTGTCCATGTCGCGAAGATTCGATCAGCGCGGGCGGCGGCTGACGCGCGGTGCAATACTCGCGCTGCTCGCCGTCTTTTTCGCCGCAGGAGAGGGATGCGCGGGATCGCGCACGGCAGCGCGCTCACAGCCGATGACGGACGCTGACATCCATGCGTCGCTGGTGCTGCCGGCGGACCCGATGTTGAGCGCCGCGGCGGCGCCGTTCACAGCGCATCCACAGGCCGCGTGGGAATTCGGAAGGAACGATGCGGCGATCAGCGTGCAACCGTTCGCGGCAACCTATCCCGACGGCTGGAAGGAAATCTACACGCGCGATCGCTTCTCCACCTACGGCGGCCGCCTGCACGAGCATTCACGCTACGAAATCCGCTCGTATCGCATTCGCTGACGCCTCGGAGGTTCGCATCGCGAGAGGGCGTCACGAGGCCGCAGCGCCGGCGTGGCGCCTGCTTTGGCCTTTGTGCGGGTGATGCTCGCACGCCGTTTCTGCGGCGTCACGGCTGCTCTCGATTTCATCTCCACAATTGCATCTTGACGATGCCGCGCCCCAGCCGGACAATGCCGACCTTTGGGTGATGACGGCACGCGCGCCGGGGGCGCTTCTGCGCTTGGCTTCATCGCCTGTCATGTGCCATCGTCAGGTGCTTCCGCGACGAGGTCACCGGGTTTGTTCAACCGGTTTTAAGTCATGGGGGTCGCAGTGGCCACGACGACCAAGAAGGATCTGATTGAACGCATCGCTTCCGAAACCAGCATTCGCCGAAGCGATGTGAAGGATGTTGTCGAACTGTTCCTGCATCACATGATGGAGGAGCTGAAATCCGGCAACCGGATCGAGTTCCGGGACTTCGGCGTGTTCGAGGTGCACGAGCGGGCGGAGCGCGTGGCGCTGAACCCGCGCACGCGGACGCCCATCACCGTGCCGCTCCGTCGCAGCGTACGCTTCAAGGGCAGTCGGCTGATGCGGGCCGTGCTCGATGGCAGCGCCGCGCTTAATCGCTACCAGTTCAGCGGGGGCGACGGCGAGAAGTAACGCCGCGTCCATGTGAGTTGGCTGTCATTTGCATTCGCGCGTTTGCTTTGCGGCGCGAGAACGGATTCCATCAGGCTCACGGATGAGCAACACACGCACCAAACCAGTGTCTGACGCCGCGCACGTGAAAGCGCGCGATCCCCAGGTGCTCTCGAAACTCTTCGAGCAGCTTCCGCCGCACGCGCTCGAGGCCGAGATGAGCTTGCTGGGGTCGATTCTCATCGATCCGCAAGTGCTCGGCGACGTGGTGCAGTCCGTCAAAACCGGCGACGAGTTCTACAAACCCGCCAACGGCGCCATCTTCGACGTGATGGTGCACCTCTACAACCACTCCAGCACGCTCGACATCGTTCAGCTCAACCAGCTGCTGATCGATCGCGGCATCCTGAAGGACGTCGGCGGGCTCGAATATCTCGTCGATCTCGCGGCTTCCGTTCCCACGGCCGCCAACGCCGTTCACTACGCGCGCCTCGTGCATGAAAAGGCGATGGTGCGCCGGCTCATTGAAGCCGCGGGCGAGATTCTCTACGACGCGTACAACAGCCCCGAGAACGCGCGGGCGATTCTCGACCAGGCCGAGCAGCGCATCTTCCACATCGCGCAGCAATCCTCGACGAGCGATCTGCAGACGCTTCGCGAACTGATCCACGAGACGATGGAAATCCTCGTCGCCACCGCCGGCCGACCGATTACCGGCATCCCCACCGGGTTCATCGAGCTCGATCAGATGACCTGCGGGTTCCAGCCGAGCGAACTCATCATCATCGCGGCGCGCCCGTCGATGGGAAAGACGGCTCTCGCGCTCAACATCGCTGAAAACATGGCGATGAAAGATTACCCCGTCGCGGTGTTCTCGCTGGAAATGTCGAAGCAGCAGCTCGCGCAGCGCTTGCTGGCGGCGCGATCCGGTATTGACCTGCAGGAATTGCGGCGCGGCATGCCCAGCCGGCACAAGGCGCGCCTGTTCGCGGCGTGCGAAGAACTCGAAAGGGCGCCGATGCTCATCGACGATTCGCCCGGCCTTTCGCTGCTGCAGCTTCGCGCCAAAGCGCGGCGGATGGCGTCCAAGCATCACATCAAGGCGGTGCTCATCGACTACCTGCAGCTTCTCTCGGTAGGCGGGCGGGTGGAATCGCGGCAGATCGAAGTGAGCGAAATCAGCCGCGGGCTCAAGGCGATGGCGCGCGAGCTCAAGCTGCCCGTCATCTGCTTGAGCCAGCTCAATCGCTCGCCGGAACAGCGCGAAGGCCACCGGCCGCGGCTGTCGGATCTGCGCGAATCGGGCTCGATCGAGCAAGACGCGGACGTCGTGTGCATGCTCCACCGTGAGGATTACTTCCACCAGGGTGATGAAGACTGGCTGGAGCGCAACGAAGACAAACGCGGCGTGGCGGAGCTCATCATCGCGAAGCAGCGCAACGGCCCCACCGGCACCATCCGGTTGTCCTGGATCTCCGCATCCGCCCGGTTCCGCGACTTTTCCGCCGCCCAGCCGCCCATCGAACTCTCCGGCCGCGGCGTCGGCCGCGACGGCGGCGGGCCGGAATACAACGACCCGCTGGATGACGACGAGCCGCCGTTTTGAGCGTTGGTGGCGTGCTTGGCTCGGCGGCTTACGCCGCCGATCCGGGGAGTTTCATTCGCTGAAGCGGCGGTCTATACTCCCGCTTCCGGTTCATGGAGAAGGGATTCTCACCGGACCTCGTTGAAGCCTTCGAGGATGTCCTGCCGTGGAGCCATGGCGCGTGTCGTGGCCGGCGTTTCTGTCACTCTCCGCTTGCGGCGCGCGGGACCGCGTCACGGAGCCAGCGTTCACTTCCCTTCTCCCATCACCATGGTTGATCAAACACTTATCAGAGAACTTGGCGTGCAGGACGATGACGTCCTCTCGCTGATCCGCGATTCACTTGGCGCGGCCGTCGCCGAGGGCGACATGGACACCGTGCTCGGTTCGGACGTCAAGAACCTCGAGCCCGGCACCATTCTCAAGGGACGCGTGGTCGGCACCGCGGGCGATGATGTCGTCATCGACGTGGGCCTCAAGTCCGAGGGCCTCGTGCCCAAGACGGAATTCGAAGACGAGCGCGACACCGTCATCGGCGCGCAAGTCGAAGTGCTGCTCGAACAGCTCGAAGACGAGACCGGCATCATCAAGCTCTCCAAGCGCAAGGCGGATCGCATCCGCGGCTGGGAGCGCATCCTCGAAACGCGCAAAGAGGGCGATGTCGTCGAAGGCAAATGCATGCGCAAGATCAAGGGCGGCCTGCTCGTCGACATCGGCGTGCCGGTCTTCCTCCCCGCCTCGCAGGTGGATATCCGCCGTCCCAGCGACATCGGCGAGTTCATCGGCAAGACGATCCGCGCCGTCATCCTCAAGATCGACACCGACCGCCGGAACATCGTCGTCTCGCGCCGCAAGGTCATTGAGATCGAGCGCGAGGAAGCCAAGCGCCGCCTGATGGACAACATCAAGGAAGGCGATCTCGTCAAGGGCACGGTCACCAACCTCGCCGACTTCGGCGCGTTCATCGACCTCGGCGGTCTCGACGGCCTGCTCCACATCACCGACATGTCGTGGGGCCGCGTCAATCACCCGAGCGAAATGCTCCGCATCGGCCAGGAGGTGGAGGTCAAGGTGCTCTCCATCAACCGCGAGAAGGAGAAGATCGCGCTCGGCCTCAAGCAGAAGGAAGCGTCGCCCTGGGAGGAGATCGACAAGAAGTATCCCGTGGGCTGCCGCGTCACCGGCCGCGTCGTCAACCTCATGCCCTACGGCGCGTTCGTGGAGCTGGAGGAAGGCCTCGAAGGTCTCGTGCACGTCTCCGAAATGTCGTGGACGCGCCGCGTCAATCACCCGAGCGAAATGGTCAACGTCAACGACCAGGTCGACGTGGTGGTGCTCGACATCAACAAGGACAAGCAGGAGATCAGCCTCGGCATGAAGCAGACCGAGGTGAACCCGTGGGAGCTGGTGGCGCAGAAGTATCCCGTCGGCACGATCATCGACGGCACGGTGCGCAACCTCGCCAACTACGGCGCGTTCATCGAGATCGAGCCGGGCATCGACGGACTGCTGCACGTCAGCGACATTTCGTGGACCGAAAAGATCGCGCACCCGAACGAGAAGTTCAAGAAGGGCGATCAGGTCAAGTGCGTCGTGCTCGAAATCGATCAGGAGAAGCAGCGCGTGGCGCTCGGCGTCAAGCAGCTCACCGAGGATCCGTGGATTCACGCGATCCCCGAGGCGTACAAGCCCGGCATGGTCGTGCACGGCACGGTCACGAAGATCACGAACTTCGGCGTGTTCGTCGAGCTCGAACCCGGTCTCGAAGGTCTGCTCCACATCTCCGAGCTCTCCGACCAGAAGGTCGAGAACCCGCAGGACGTGGTCAAGACGGGCCAGGCGGTGGACGTCAAGATTCTGCGCGTCGACACCGACGAGCGGAAGATCGGTCTCTCGCTCAAGCGTGCGCAGTGGAGCGATGCTGCGAACGAAGCGGCGGAAGCGGCCGAGGCTCGCAGCGAGTCGCGCCGTCCCACGCGCGGCGGCATGGACGAGCACGGCGCGCTCGGCACGGACAAGATCAACCTCGGCTGATCGCGTCCCGACAACTCGTTTCCAAAAACCAAAAGCCCACGGCGGTGCACTGCCGTGGGCTTTCGTATTCGTCAACCGAAGCGAGCCAAGGAGTCGGCAGCTCGCCTCGGGACTCGTGTAAGGCTGTTGACGTTCAGCAGAGCGTGATGAACGTGAGAACAGTGAGCAGCGCGAGACGACGACGGTTGCCAGTGAGTTTGAGAGAGGGAATTCGGAACATCGCTACAATCTCCTGTTCTTGAGTTGTGCTGACGCCAGAAGATGATCAACCGGCGTACCAGACCGGCACGCACGCCTCGACAGGAAATCATACCGCGAAAACGCGGGGATTATTGGCACCCGCGAAGATGAATGTGCCGCATGTTGCACGCACGCAACACTCATGGTGGTCCGCAGACAACACGCGTGCGGCGTGGCATCACGCTGGCGGCGTGGTGCCTGCTCGTCCTGGCTTGTGCTGGCCGCCTGGCCACGGCGGCGGATGACGCGCCCAGCGAGGAAGCGGCACGGGCAGCCTTCGAAACGGCCCGCCGGTGGACATCCGCCTTTTCCGTGCCGGCCCCGGAAGCGGCGGACGCGAAGGTCCACGTGGAAGGCGCTCGCGGCGTGTGCGTGCTGCTGCGTCGAAGCGGCCGTGTCGTAGGAAGCGGCGCTGACTGGACCGGCGACGATCTGATGCTTCGGCGAGCGGTGGCCCGCGCGCTCGGTGAATTGCTCGGCGAGCCGGCCGTGGAAAGCTTGCCCGAAAGCATGCGCGGCTCCGTCGGCGCGATGGTGTCCATCGAACTTGAAATCGCAGGCATGCCTCAACCACTCGTCGCCACGTCCTTCGAACAGGCCGGTCGGCAACTCGATCCGGGCATTGATGGCATTGCGATGCGCCGCGACCAGGCGTGGGCCTTCCTCTTTCCCGCGCAATTCCGCGCCAGCAACACCGCGGCGACCGCGCACCGCCAGTTCCTCGCGCTGGCCACCGATCTCAATCTGCCCGCCACGCAGCTTTCGGAACTTCGGCAGAAATTCGGGGCCGCGGCGTATTCGTTCCGCACGATCACGCTCATGCAGCCGGCGCCGCATGAAGCGCCCATCGTGACTGTGCGCGGCGAGAACATCGTGCCGCTCGACGCCGTCACGCCCGCCGCCGTCGCGCAGTGGGCACAGGATTCCGCCCGCCACCTGCTGGATGTGCTCGCCTTTGCGAAGCGCACGCCGGGCGACATGGGCATGGGCGATCTGCACCCGCAGCCTGTTGGCTTGCCGGGCACGTACAACCCGCTGGCCGACGCCTTCGACCCGATCATCGCGCCCCCGCTTGAACAGGCCATTTGTGCATATGCGCTGCGCGCTGCGGCTGAATCGAACGCGCTTCCTGCCGATGTGCGCGACGAGTGCATGCTCGCTGCGCTCACTATTCTGCGCGATCTCGCCGTGATCACACAGCTCGAGCGCGATCCGCTGGAAAGTGCGCCCGCGTGTGCGCTGATCGTGGTGGCAAGCGACGGCATTGGCGCCGACGAGACGGCGCTGCTCGATCTTCGCAAGCACGCGATCGATCGCATGATGCGGTCCTTCGCGCCGGTGATGCGGTTTGACGATTCCCTAAGCCCGCACGAGCGGGCGCTGATTGCGTGGGCGATGGTGCGGCTGTCGGAGAGCGATCCGCTTGCGGTTCCTGCGCCCACGGCGCGCGATGCCGTCGAAGCGGCGTGGACGAGCGCGGCAGAGAGCGAGCGCGTGGCCCTCTTGCCGTGGATCGGCTGGGCGCTGCGCGACCTTGCCAGCGAGAATGGCGCGCCGAGTCACGCCGCCGAACTTCGCGAACTTGCTGCTGGATTGCTCGCCAGTCGTGTGACCGCGAACAGCGCCCCCGCTGCTGATCTCGCCGGCGGCCTGCCGCTTGCGCTTGCCGCCCGGCCGCTGCCCACCTCGCAAACGCTTCGGCCGGCAGCGTGGCTCGCTTCCGCGCTGCGCGATCCGCACCTCGTTTCCGCAGCCGACCGAGTGCAGCGACGAAGCGAATGGCGCGAGGTGTTGCGGTTCATCCGGCAACTGATGGTTCGGCCGGAGGTCGAATGGCGTTATCGCAACCATGCCCGGGCCGTAGGCGGTTTTCGCACGTCAACGTGGGATATCAGCCAGCCGCTGCCCGCCCAAGCCCTCGGCCTGCTCACCCTGCTGGAAGCGGCGGAATCGCTCGCCGACGCGCCATTCGGGCAACCGGAGAAGGCCGCAACCCGTACATCTCCGTGACGGGGAGGCTTTTCTGCCGACTATAATGAGACAGGCCAAGCCGCCTCGGCCAAGAATAGGAGTGAACGGCGCGTCGCCCCGCCCGTCACCTTCCACGGAGACAACCATGAAACCGATTGCCATCGCTGCTGCGCTCGGCTGCTTCGTCATGGCGTCCGACTGCATGGCCCAAGGCCTCAAGGAACGCATCAACCACGTGATGAACAAAAAGGTTGAGCAGCAATCGCGCAGCTCGTCGAAGGCGGAGATCCTTGGGCGCGTGATGCTCACGAACATCAGCGTGGATTTTCACGAGACGCCGGCCCGCGACGCGTTCAACTACATCAAGACGCTGCTCGGCATCAACATGACGGGGCGATACAGCGACGATCGCACGGGCTTCGGCATCGATCCCGAATTGCCCATCACGCTCAAAGCCGAGGACACGCCCGCGCTCACGGTGATCGAGATGATGCTCGACCAGTGCAGCGATGAGCTTTCCGAGTGCACGTGGCAACTTCGCGAAGGCTACTTCGAGTTCGGCACGAAGGATCGCCTTTCCGTAAAGAGCGCTCGCGAGATTCGCTACTACCCGATTCGCGATCTGCTGTTCGAGCCGCCAAGGTTCTCGAACGCGCCTGACCTCAACCTCGACACCGCGCTCAACCAGGGCGGCGGCTTCGGCGGCGGCGGCGCTGGAGGCGGCGGTGGTGGCGGCGGATTCGGTGGTGGCGGAGGCGGAGGCGGCGGCAGCGGTGGCGGCGGCGGCACCATCTTCGACGACCCCGGTGAAGAAGAACCGCGCGTGCCCGAATCCGAGAAGGCGCAGCAGATCATCGATCTGATCACGCAGACCGTCGAACCGGAAGCGTGGGATGTCGCGGGCGGTGAAATCGCGACCGTGCGCTATTACCAGGGCGTGCTCATCATTCGCGCTCCCGACTACATCCAGCGCGAGATCGGCGGCTACCCGTTCGCCATCCGTCAGAACAACGCGGCCCCCGTCGCCTATGGCGGCCGCTATGTCACGATGTCCGGCTCCGTCGGCCAGGCGAACACTGTCGGCACGAAAGTGATCGGCCCCTTCGGCGGATCGACAGGCGGCGGCAACCCGTAAGCAACCGTTCATCAGTCATGAACAATGCGAAGCGACGCAGGCCGTCGCTTCGCTTCTTTTTGCAGCGTGCACTGGCGGGCGTTCGGGCGATGGCGGGAGCTATAGTCCCCGGCGGGTCCGGGTGGTCTGGAAGCTTTCGCCGCGTTGTGTGTCTGACGAATTGGACCATGCAGCGCCGGGCCTGCCTGCCCGCGTTCATCAGGAGGAATTGCCGTGATCGCACGATCTATCGCTTGCTTCGCCGCCGCGTCCGCCGTCGCCATGCTTGTCGCCGGGTGCAACACGCCGCCGGAGAACCGCGGCCAGTCGGGCTATCGCATCGATCCGACGCACGATTCGCCGGGCGAGCTTGATTCCACGGACTTGCGATCCGCCGACCTCGTGAACGCCACGGACGCCATGGCGCGCGACATCGCGCAGCGGCTGGACATCGTCAACGCCACAAGCAAGCCGCGCATCGTCATCGGCAAAATCGAAAACAAGACGCGCATGCCGCACCAGAACTATCAGGTGTTCCTCGCCCGTCTCCGCGCCCAGTTGCAGGCGTCCGGCGCTCGCGAAGGGCTTGAGTTCATCGCTGAACGCGCTCGCATGGAGCAGGCGCGCAATTCCGAATACGGCAGCACGTCCGAGGATTCCGCCGCCACGTATGCTTCGCGCGCGGATTACATGCTGACGTGCGAAATCTACGACCTGCCTTCCGGCTACTCGAACTACTACCTGCTCGATTACCAGCTCATCCAACTGCGCGATGCAGCGACCGGCCCCGACGTCGGCTCCGCCTCGATCGTGTGGGAGAACTCGTACGAGGTGAAGTACCAGTAGGAAGGCAGCAAGGCAGCGAGGCACCGACGCATCGAGTCCGTGAAATCGACGTTGATGCCATTGCGCAACGAAAGCCCACGGCACGCGTGCCGTGGGACGGAACGTGAACAACCGTGCGACCACACCGCTACGCCCCCGCCATCTTCCTGACGCTCGGCGCCGCGACCCTCGCCGGCTGCGGCGGGCCGCCCAAACCGCGCACCACCTTCCTCCAGAGCGTGGACCTCGTCGCCATGACCGATCAGATGTCCGCCACCTTCGCGCAGGACAACGTCATCAGCCGACGCAACGCGGACGACCAGCCGTGGGTCATTTCCATCGATCGCGTGCACAACCACACCAACCAGATCATTCCCGATCGCGAAAAATGGCTCTACATCGCGCGGCTGCGTGCACTGCTTGCGCAAAGCGAGATCGGCAAGAACAGGAACATCATCTGGGTCATGCCGCCGGAACGGTGGGCCGCCGTGCAGGAGGAATTGCACGACGCGCACGAGCCCAGCGAACTGCGCCTTCCCCCCACGCACCAGCTCACCGCTTATTTCTACACGCTCACGACGTCAACCGGCGCCGGCCGCGCCGACACGTATCACTGCGCGTATGTGCTCTTCGATCTCAAGACCGGCGAAGAAGTGTGGCGCGGCGACTGGGAAGTGAAACGCGCCGTGACGGGACGAACGTACGACTGATGCCATCGTTGGCCGCACCATTCCGTGCCTTGTTCGCGCTTGCGGCGCTGGGGCTCGTCGCCGGCGGATGTACATCGCAGCGCGAGCGGTTCATTCCCGCGGGCCGGCCGTACTACACCTATCAGTTCACCGCCGCGCGTGAATTGCTGCGAGGACCGGCGGAAACGCAACTCGACGAAAACACCGTGCTCAACAACGTGCGCCTTGGCCTCGCAGCGATGGCGGACGGCGACACGCTGGAAGCGGAACGCACGCTCGGCCGCGTGTTCGAGTACATGTCCACGGCCGGCCTCAACCGCGATCGCACCACCGCTGCCGTGCTCGTGCATGAAGGCGTGAAGATTTTCAAGGGCGAGCCCTTCGAGCAGGCGCTGACGTATTACTGGATCGCCTCGCTGTATGCGACGATGGGCGACTGGGAGAACGCACGCGCCGCTGCCGCCAACTCACTCTTCCGGCTGACCGAGTTCATCGGCGACCAGCGCGCCTCGCGCCAGCCGCCGCCTGATGGTCGCGACTACACCGTCGTCGACACGAACTTCGCGCTCGGCCTCATCATGGAGGCGCTGGCCAGCGATCACTCCAACGCGCCGGGCATGAACGAACAGCTTGACGCGGCGTTGCAGATCAACCCGTCGCTGGAGCCGCTCGTCACCACGCTTCGGAAACGCGACTACGACACGCTGCTCATCATCGACTTCGGCCAAGGCCCGATCAAAACGGCCTACGGCCCCGACATGTCGCTGGCGCGATGGGTGCCGGCCCAGGGCGCGCCGGCGTACGTGTCCGTGAGCGCGGATGGCCTCGAGATTTCGCGCGCTCAACCCGTGTGCGACGTCAACGCGATGGCGCAGGATCTCCGCTGGAACGATCTTGAAAACGTGCGCAAGGCAAAGAGCGCCGTCGGCAACGTGCTTGTCGGCGCCGGCATGGTCGCTGCGGTGGTGGGCGCGCACGAAAATTCAGGCGAAGCGGTGGTTGCCGGATTGGGCGCGATCGCTGCGGGCCTGCTTACAAAGTCAGGCGCGGAAGCCGACACGCGCTACATCGATTTCGCGCCGCAATATGTCTTCCTGGTCCCCGTGCGCATCGGCGAGCCGTCCACCGTGTCCGTGCGCGTGTTCAGCACCGACCAGACGGAATACGTGATGCCGAACTTCACGCCCGGCACGACCGATCAGCCGCGTGCCGTGTACCTTCGCCTGCACGGTCCCAACGCGATGAAACCCGATTGGCTTACCGCCACGACGCTTGAATATGGCAACGACGCCGCCGGCGTGCAGCCCGGCGACAAGCCGTGGATCCTCGGCGGGCGCGATGTTTCGACGCCAACGCGCGATACGCTTGAGCAGTATCACGCAGGCGGCCAGCTCACCGACCTCACGGTGAACGATCTGCTCGATCTGTATGCCGCGGAAGACATCCTGATCGGCAGCGGCGCGGAAACGCGGCCGGATCACCTGAAGAACCCGTCGTTTCGCCACATTCTCGAAGGCGGCGTCGGATTGTTCACGCCCGCGGAATGGTCCATGGGCTACAAGCGTCTCATGTTTACGCCACGCGCGTCGTATGTGCCGAAGTCGGAGGAAGTACGAAACGCCGCGGGATTTGGGAGATAGGCCTTCGGCATTGGCCCTTCGCGCCTCGGGCGCGCACTAAGGCAATATGCTCAAGGCCACGGGCCTCGAACAGGAGTTCTCACATGCTTCGCACCATCACGCTCATCGCGCTGCTCGGTTTGCTCACCGCGTGCAGGACGGACATTTCGCCCAGCGGCGGCATCGGCGATCCGTACCCCGCGCCGATCAACGATCCGCAGATCGCAATCCTTTCGCCCGAACTTCGCCCGTGGCTGGGTTTTCATCCCGCGATCATCGAAGACGACGGCGAGCGGCCGATGCACGTGCAGATTCCCGTGCGCAATCTCACCGATCGCGATTACCTCATCGATTATCGCGTGCTGTTCTACGACGAGGGCGGCGTGCAGCTTGAGCCGGTGATGGGCTGGAAGATGGAAGCGCTCCGCCCGAAGCAGACGGTCCGCCTCGACGGCCGCGCGCTCGACACCCGCGCCCGCAGCTATCGCGTCGAAGTGAAATGGGCGCGCTGAACCGACGCCTTGATGCCTTGGTGCCTCGATCCCTCGATGCCTTCTCCCTTTTGACCTTTTGACCGTTCCGCCGCGATGATGGCGACGTGGCGTCGTCGCACGATTCATCCGCATCGTCGCGTGCCGAGCTTGCGCTGCTGGCGATCGTGATCGTTCTCGGCGCCGTGCTGCGCGCCTTGCGCATGGGCGAAAGCCTGTGGTATGACGAGATCGCGGCGTGGATCAGTTACGGCGTGCATGGGCCGGCGTTTATCGTCACCACGTTTCACGATCCATCCAATCACATCCTGCACACGCTGCTCTCGTGGATCAGCGTGACGTGCACCGCCGGGTTCCTTTCAGCCGAAATGTCGCTGCGATTGCCGGCGTTCCTCGCGTCGCTGGGAGCAATTCCCGCCGTGCATGCGCTCGCTCGCCGCGCGGCCGGGCTGGAGACGGCGTTCCTCGCCGCCCTGCTGATGGCCGTCTGGCCCGTGTGCGTACTCGAAGGCGCGGAAGCACGCGGCTACAGCTTGATGATGCTCTTCAGCGCCTTGGCCACGTGGCAACTTCTCGTCGCCATGGAAACGCGAAGCATCTGGCGATGGCTGCTGTACGCCGTGTGGGTCGCCCTCGGCGCATGGGCGCACATGGTGACTTCGTTCGTCGCCATCGGTCACGGCGTATGTCTTGCGATCATGGCGACGCGGCGCGATCACCGCCGGGCTGCGCTGGCCGGGCTCGTGGCGCTGGTGGTCGCAGCAGTGATCACGCTCGGACTCTACGCGCCGGTGCTTTCACAACTGCTGCATCAGCGATCAGCGTTCGCGGCGACGGACACCCGTCAGCCGGGCTTGCTCGGCGCGGAAGGCCTGCACCTGCTGCTGCAACTCGGCGGATCGTGGCTGTGGTACGCAGCGCTGCCGGGCCTCGCGCTTCTGGTGGTCGGCGCACTCGTGCTCACGCGGCGGCATGAAGGACTCGATCGCATGCCGGTGGTGTTTGCGATTGCCGGGCTGCCGATGTTCGTGATCGCCGTGGCCTTCGCCGGGACGTGGGTGTACGCGCGCTTCGCGCTCTTTGCGGCGCCCGGCGCGGCGCTGCTTGCCGCCATCGGCTGGAACTGGCTGCGCATGCGCGTGCCGTGGATGGGCGTCATCACGGGGCTCATCGTGTGTGCCGCGGCGGTGACCGACCTCGCCACACGCCCGCCGAAACAGCCGCTCCGCGACGCCACTGACTTCATGATCGACGAAGGGGGCAAAGGCTCGCGCGTGCTCGTGGTCTCCATCGCGCACAGCGTGCTCGACGCCTACATCGAGGGCGCGCGGACGAGCTTTCGGCTCGGCGAAAATCTTGAGTCGGATCTCGACGACTTCCGGCCGCGCTTCGTCGTCGTGCTGTATCCCGACCAGGTGGATGCATCGCACTACGCGGCGCTCGAAGCGCGCGGCTACCAGCAGCGCGCTCGCTTCGACGGCTGGGTCGATTGGGGCCAAGGCGACGTCGCCGTGTTCGAACGCAAATGACGCCCAACAGATCGCCAAGTGCGCATCCGACGCTTTTGACCTTTTGACCTTGCCCTTTTGACGTTTCTTAGTCGTGCCGCAGCGCGACGATGGGATCCTGCCGGCTGGCAATGACGGCTGGGTAGATGCCGAACGCAAGGCCGACGCCCGCCGCGACGACGAACGACAGCACGATCGACCACAGCGTCACCTGCGTCTCGAACGAGATCGACGTGTCGAAGTACGGCCGGATGAGGCGCGTGTTGAGCAGCCACGGCAGGAGCTTCTCGATGCCGATCGACGCGCCGACGCCGAGCGCGATGCCGACGACGCCGCCGATGCCCGAAAGCGTGCCCGTTTCCACCAGGAACTGCGCGAGGATGTGACGCCGCGTCGCGCCAAGCGCCCGGCGGATGCCGATCTCGCGCGTGCGCTCCGTGACCGACGCCAGCATGATGTTCATGATGCCGATGCCGCCGACGAGCAGGCTGATTGCCGCGATCGCCGTGAGCATGATGTTCATCACCATCGTGTCGCGCTTCGCCTTTTCAAGCAGTTCCCACGGCACGATGAGCTGGATGTCGTTCATCTTGTCGTGGCCGACTTCCATGATGCGCCGCACGCGATCCGCGGTGTTGAGCACGATGTCAGTGGAGTTGGCGGAGACGTAGACTTCGCTCAATTCCACGCGCTCGGCGCTCATCGAGCCGGACGATCGGCGCAGCACCTCGTCGCCGAACTGCAGCTTCGCCGTGGTCAGCGGAATGTGCACGTCAAGATTGAGATCGCGTCCGACGAGCGCGGAGCCGGTGCCGCCCGCCAGTCCCACCGGTTTGAGCACGCCAACGATGCGAAAGATCGTCTGATCGATCTGCAGCGTCTGGCCGATGGGATCGGAGAGTTTGTACAGTTTGTCCGCCACTTCCGAACCGATGACGCAGATGGGCGAGCGCTTCACGAGATCTTCATCCGTGAGATAGCGGCCGCGATCGACGATGAGGTTGGCGACTTCCTTGAGCTGCGGCGTCGTGCCAAACGCCTGACTCAACATGCGGCGGGATTCATTGACGATCTCCGCGCCCACGGCTTTGAGCGGCACGAGGCGAGCGTCGTCGCCGATGTTCTCTTCAAGACGGCGATAATCCTGTCGCAAGATGCCGAAGGACGCGATGAACGATCGCTCGCTGCCGGATAACGAACCGGACTCCGGCGGGCGGGTGGACCGCACGATGATGTTCGTGGCGCCGAGGGCTTCGATTTCGCGCAAGGCAGCGCGTTTGCGCCCCTCGCCGATGGACACCATGATGATCACCGCCGCCACGCCGAGAATAATGCCGAGGCTTGTGAGCGTGGAGCGCAGCTTGTGCAGCCAGAGGTTGCGCAGACCGAGGCGGATGATTTCGAAGAGAAAGGACATTTGAATTTCAGGCGAAGAGCCAGCGTGCCGGTCGGCGTCTCGACATCCGCAACAGCGCGTGCGGCGAGAGGCGGGTGAGCCATGCTATTGTCTGCACATCGTAGCCCCGGACGCCCCATCGGATGAGCACCGCGAGAATTTCCATCACGAATGAGCGCGAAGCCGGGGCGAGCTGGTGCTTTGACGTGGCGATCGAACCGCTTGCAGGCGCGGCGCGGCAATGCACGCTCAAGCTCTCCTTTGCGGATTACAACTACTGGTCCGCCAGCGGCACTGATGCCCCCTCGCGCGTCGCCTTGGCGGTGATCCGCTTCATGCTCGATCGCCTGGAAGCTGCGGCGCTTCCCAACGCGTTCGACGCATCCCTCGCCCGCCGCAAGTTCAGCGACGCCGACGAGGTGATTCCGACGCTCATCAGCGAGTAGTGCGCCCTGACGTTTCGGCGTTTTGGCGTTCGCCCCGCCTACCCCATCAGCGGCAACGGTTCGCGCGGCTGGTGCGTCGTGGGCAACTCCACGAAGAACGTCGCGCCGCGCCCTGGCTCTGACACGAGCGACACCACGCCGCCCAGCATCTCCGCCAGCTCCCGGCAGATCGCCAGCCCAAGGCCCGTGCCCGGATGTTCGCGCGTGTGACTGGCGTCAAGCTGCCGGAACTTCTCGAAGATCATGTCCTGCATGTCGTATGGGATGCCCGGCCCGGTGTCGCGCACGCCGAGCCGCACGCCTGTGCTCTTGTCCTGGCGCGTCACGCGGTCGGCCGTGATCGTCACCGCGCCGCCGATCGGCGTGAATTTGATCGCGTTGGAAAGGAAGTTGAACAGAATCTGCTGCAGCTTGCCGGGGTCGGTCTCCACCATCGGCAAGTTGCCCGCGAGTTCCGTCGAGAGCACGATCCTCCGCGCTTCCGCCTGCGGCCGCATGATCGTCACAAGCCCTTCCACGAGGTCGCTCACGCTCGTTGGCTCGATGTTCACTTCCATCCGGCCGGCTTCGATCTTCGCCATCTCGAGCAGCTCGTTGATCATCTCCAGAAGTGAGCGGCCGCTGCTCAAGATGTTTTCGATGTAGCGCACGCGCTTTGGGTCAGCCGCGGCGTCCGATTGCGCGATCTCCTGCAACAACTCCGCAAAGCCGATGATCGAGTTGAGCGGCGTGCGCAGCTCGTGGCTGATGTTCGCAAGAAACTCGCCCTTCAGCCGATTCGATTCGTACAGGCCGATGTTCGCCTCGGAAAGTTCCGTGAGCTTGAGATCGAGCGTCTGGTTCATCGCGCGAAGCTGCGCCTGGCCTTCGACGACGCGATCAAGCATGCTGTTGAACGCCTCGGCAAGCTCCTGGAACTCATCGCCCGTGGAGAGCGTGGAGCGCACCGAGAGATCGCCCTTCTGCACCGTCTCCGCCGTGGATTTGAGCTTTCGCACCGGCGAGAAAATGAGCTTCGTCAGAATGAAATAGAACACCGCCATCGCCAGGAGCCATGCGAACAGGCCGACGGTGATGAGATACACGCGCGTGAGCAGCATCTGCCCTTCCGCGATGCGGCTCTTGCGATCGATGACCAGCACCGCACGCACGGGATCGGCGCCGGCCTGCGCGGGCAGCGCGATGCTCGGCGTGAAGTCCGCCACCGCGCGGTCGCGCAGCGTCACGATGTGCGACTGCCGGATCGCCCTTGCGTAGCGATACACCGGCGTGCCATTGACATCCACCACAACTGTGTGCTCGTGAACATTGGGGTCTTCACGGAACCGCCGCAGCGCCGTCGCCACGAACGGGTCGCGCTCGTCCTGCGGCTCGATGTTCTCGGCTTTGATGAGCGAGATCCACAGCGGCTCCGCGGCGGGATCGGCGTCGCCTTCGTACGGCCGCACCGGCTTCAACTCGCGCTCGACGCCGACGAGGCGAATCTTGTTCGCCAGCCACGCGTCGGCATGCTCGCGCGCGATTTCGAATTCGTGTTCCACGCCCTGCTGACGGGCGCGAACCCAAGGCACGCTCAAGACGGCGGTGAGAATGAGCAGCACCGCCAAGCCGAAGAGAAGCTGCACCTTGTTGGCCAGACTGATGCCGCGAAGCATGTGCCGATTGTATAGAGCGGGAAGGTTGAAGCTGACGGCTTCTTACCCCGGCGTCTTCCAGCCGAAGTCGGGATCCTTCTCCAGCGCTGTCGCTGCGAGGCCCATGCATCGCTGGCAGATGACGGCGTGGCTGCCGCGCGGGCTGCGCCATCCGGGTTCGCCGGCTCGATTGAGCGCCGCCCGGTCCTCGCCCGACTCCCGGCACATCGGGCACGTGAAGTTCTCCGCCGCCACGTTCCGCCCTGCCGAGATGTCCACGTATGCCTGCGTCAGGCACGAGCCGCAGATGCAGCTTCCCTGGTGACCTTCGATGAACGGCACATCTTCGCGCCATTCCTCGTGGCAGAAGTCGCAGAGCACGTCGGACATCTGCACGTTGTGGGGATTCACGCCGGGCTTGCGCATGGGGACATTGTAAGAACCACGACACTGCAGCGAATGTCCGAGGAGCGAACGCCCGATCCGATTCCTCTTGAGCCCGCGTCACCTTCGCCGCGCGTGATGCCGCCACCCATCGCTGTTCAGCTTGTCGATCTTTCGAGCACCGACGTGCTCTGCAGGCGATGCACGTTCAACTTTCGCCGGAGCGCAACTGTCCGGAATGCGGCTTCCTGATTCAGCGCACGCTCCTTGGCGATCCCCTCATCTGCCCGCGACGCACGGCTGCTGAAGGCGGCTTAGCGCTTGCGCAGCGTCATGGCGTGAATCGGCCGACCTTCCACCGCGAACTTGCGCTCATAGTTCGTCCCCACCACTTCGCCCGGCTGCGCTGATGCCGGCGGCGTGAACGGCAATCGCTCGAAAAGATACGCATGCCGCGTCGCGTGCTCTTCGTACCATTTCGCGAGTTCCGCATGATCTGTCACCAGCCGCAGCTCGCCGCCGGGCGTGAGCACGCGGTGGAATTCCGCCATGGAAGCATCCTGCACCACGCGGCGTTTGTGATGGCGCTTCTTCGGCCAGGGGTCGGAGAAATACAGGTGAATCACGTCCGCCACCGCGTCCGCGCACCAGAAGCGAATGAACTCCACCGCGTCGCCTCGCATCATGCGCACGTTGGCAAGCTGATGCCGGCGAATGCGATCCGCGGCATAACGAAAAAACTCGCCTGCGGACTCGATGCCGAGGAAATTGGCGCCCGGCAGCGCCTTCGCTTCCTGCACAAGAAACGTGCCCTTGCCGGAGCCAATCTCGATGTGGAAAGGGGAGGCCTTGGGCGTTGGGCCTTGAGCACTGGTCGTGGCCCCCTTCTGCTCACCGAGGCCCAAGGCCTCATGCCCAAGGCTTCTCTCCGCAAACCACTCGCGCGGATCAATGCGCCCCTGCTCGTGCGGCGGAAGCTGCGTGATGTCGAGACCTACACCTTCCGTGAGCAGCGGCTTGCGGCGCGACACGTGGTAAGCCATGGCAACTCTCAAGGTGTGGGCGTCACGGCGGCGGACGAAACAGCGCCCTGTTGCCGCGCCTGCGCCGCCGCGTGGGCTGCGATCGCGCCGGGGTTCACCTGCGTACCGTTCGCGCTGGCCACGCACGCCACCCCCGTGCCCATGCCGCGCAGCGGGTTACGCCACACTTCCTGGCCGAAGATGGGATCAAGGCAGTAGGTGTAGCCCATCACGCTCACGATCACACGATCGACATCAACAAGAATGCTCACGAACCCGGAGCCTTCGGGCGACTTCCAATCCCACACCTTTTCGCCGGTGTAGCGGTCAAGCGCCACGACACGGCTGTTGAACCCGACGAACACGAGGTCCTGCAGCGTTCGCTCCGGTGCTGGATTCGCATCAGCCATGGGGATGGCCTCCGGGGTCAGTCGCGGCGAGTCGACGCGCGCTTGCGCGAAGCGCTCGCTGCCCAGTCGATCTGCGGCGCGTCGGACCACAGGCCTTCGATGTCGTAATACTCGCGCTGGCCGGGCTCGAAGAGATGCGCGACGACATCGATGAAGTCCACCACGATCCAGGTGGACGACTTGTCCTGGTTGGTGCGAAACGCGCGCTCGCCATGCTCTTCACCGAGGTCCGCCAGCGCTCGCGCCACGGATTGCATCTGGCGGTCGGACGTGCCGGTCGCCACCACGACGAAATCACACACCTGGCTCAAGGTGCGGACATCGAGGAGCACCACGTCTTCACATTTGAGATCGCGCATGAGCGTGGCCGCCTCGATGGCAAACTGCCGGACACGCTGCTCCTTCGACTGGGTCGTCTTCTTCGTCATCAGAGGGCGTTCACGCCGAAGTCGATGATATCACGCGTGCGCACGCGCCGGCCACGGCAATCCCATGAAAGGCGCGACGCAAACAACCGCGCGTTGGCGCGTGGCGTGCATCGTGACGCTTCGCTTTGCATGAAAAGATTCAGCGGCCGCCGCGCGGACCCGAAGGCCGACCGCCACCAGCGCCGCCGCCGGGACGACGAGCCGGCCCGCGGCCACCCACGGCGTCGCGGCTGACGCGCGCCATGTTCTTCCGCGTCGCGCGGCGCTTCCGTTCCGACGGCTTCTCGAAGTACTGCCGACGCTTGATTTCCTTCGTCAGGCCTTCCTTCTCGCAAAGCTTCTTGAACCGTCGGAGCATCTGCTCGATGCCTTCGCCGCTGCGTGCCTTGATCCGAATCGCCATACTGATGGTGCCTCTTTCCTCGAAAGTGTGAACCGAATTAGATAGGAGAACGCCGGGACTGGCAAGCGGGCCTGTCCGGACGCGGGATTTTCAATGCCGGTGATCGTAGACACATTCAACGTCCTGCACCAGACGGGCATTCTTCCCCCAGATCTGGCTGGAATCGACGTGGCCGGGCTGGTGGGCCTGATCAGCCGCAGCCGCTTCGCCCGGACGCGGGTTCGCCTCGTTTGCGACGGGGCCAGCCGCCTCGCTGTGGATGAAGGCGACAGCGGGCGGGTGACCATCGAGTTCTCCGGCAAGGGGCGCACCGCCGACGACGTGATCATCCACCACGTCAACCGCAGCTCGGCCCCACGCCGGCTCACGATCGTTTCCAGCGACCGCGAGATTCAGAAGGCGGCCCGTCGTCGTCGCTGCGAGGTCATCACCTCGGAGAATTTCCTTCGCCAGCTGGCCGGCGACGTGGAGCGTCGCGAAATCGCCGCCGCCAAAGCGAACGCTGACCGCCCCCGCGAATTCCGCAAACCGCTTTCGGAACGTGAAGCGGCGCGGTGGATGCGCGAACTTGGCGTTGACGCCTCGAAGTTGCCGCTCACGGAGGCGCAGATTGCCGATCTTGAACGCGCCGCCGAAGCGATGCTTGCCGGCGATTCGCAATCGGCCGACGATGCGAGTCAGCCCGCCTCCTCTCCGCTCAAACGCGCCGAAGCCCGCGCCGCCCGTGCTCGCGCCAAGGAACAGAGCCAACTTGACGCGGCCCGATCACATGACGAATCCGCGCTGCCGCATGACCTCATCGAAGAGGCGGAGCGGTTGTGGAAGCACGAACAATCACGACGCCGCGAATGAGCGAACTGGCCGCTACGATTGGCTGGATGCGCCGTCCCCGCCCTTTCATCCTGCTTCTTTCGCTTGCCATCGCCGCGTTGCTGTACGCCTGCGATGCCGGTGACACGGATGCGGCTCATGACAGCGGCCAGCGCACGCGCACCTCGCTCTGGGTGCCGGATGCAGGCGGCCTGTCTTCGCACGTCGTCATGCCGGCTGACGAAGTTGATGAACTTGCTGACCTGATGAAGGAAGCGCAGCGCACCGCAGCCGCGGCCCAGGCGGAGTTCGTCGCCTCGCTCCCGCACGAGCGGCTGCAGTACCTCGTGCTGTGGATGGCGACGACGGCTGACGGATCGCGCGAACTGGTGTGGGTGCGCCCCGTGTCGTGGTCACCGTTCCGGATCGAAGGCGAACTCAAAAGCGAACCCACCAACACGCTTGAATCCGGCGCGGCGGCCGGCGACATGGTGAGTTTCCCCATCGAAGAACTGGCGGATTGGCTGGTCCGCGACCCGGCGCAGGCCAACCGCATCGTCAAAGGCGCTTCAACGCTCAAAGCCATTGAACAGCGCGTCGGCTCGCCGAGTATGAAGTAGCGCAGCACGCACATGACCGGGGCGAAGGGAGCAGGACATGATCGCACCAACCTCTGCCGGTCCTGATCGCCAGCCGCAACCGAACGCCCGCGCGGGGGAAAGCGCCCACCGGCCGCAACGCATCGTCATCCTCGGCGGCGGATTCGCCGGGGCTTACGCAGCACAAGCGCTGGAAAAGAAACTCGGCAAGCTGCCGCCCGGCAGCGAAATCGTGCTGCTCGATCGCAACAACTACTTCGCGTTCTTCCCGCTGCTCATCGAAGCGGGCACGGGCAGTCTGGAGCCGCGACACGCCATCGTGCCGCTGCGCGAATTCCTGCGCAAAACCCAATTCCGCATGGCGGAGATTCGCAGCGTCGATCTCGCTCGCCAGCAAGTGGAATACCAGGTCGTCAGCGAACGTGAAGTGACGCGTCTCAATTACGACCACCTCGTCGTCGCGCTCGGCAGTGTGACCAACTTGCCGCCGGAATCCGTCGTGCCCGGCGCCCGCCAATATTGCTTTCAGATCAAGAACTTGACGGACGCCGTGGCCCTGCGCGATCGCGGCATCGTGCTGCTGGAAATGGCGGACGCATGCGATGACGAAGCGCGTCGCCGCGAACTGCTTCACTTCGTGATTGTGGGCGGCAGCTTCACGGGTGCGGAGCTTGCAGGCGAATACGAAGCATTCCTGCGCGGCGCGGCCCGCATGTACCGCAATGTGCACCCCGACGACATTCGCGTCACGCTTGTGGAGCGCGAGCCGCGCATTCTGCACGCGCTGGGCGACGAACTCGCCGACTTCGCCGCGCGCCACCTGCGCAAACGCGGCATGGACGTGCTCGTGAGCACCAGCGCGACGAGCGTGGCGGAGGATCACGTCGTGCTCTCGGACGGCAGGCGCATTCGCACCCGCACCGTCATCTGGTGCGCCGGCATCGCGCCAAATCCGCTCGTCAAATCGCTCGGCCTGCCGCTCGACCAGCGCGGGTACATCGTCTGCGAGCACGACCTTCGCGTGCAGGGCTTCACCAATGTGTGGGCGATCGGCGACATCGCCGTCAACCGCAACACCGACGGCAGCGTGCAGCCCGCCACCGCGCAGCACGCCGTGCGCCAAGGCGCTCATCTCGCGAAAAACATCGTCGCCGCGATTCTTGGCCGGCCCACCACGCCGTGCAACCTTGGCACGCAAGGCATGCTCGCCGCGCTCGGGTGCCGCACTGCCGTCGGCACGGTGTTCGGCATCCGCATCGCCGGCTTCCTTGCGTGGTGGTTCTGGCGAACGGTGTATCTCATGAAGATGCCGCGACTCGGCCGCAAGGTTCGCGTGGCGCTCGACTGGACGATCGATCTCTTCTTCCGCCGGGATTACGTGCAGCTCGGCGTGCATAAGTTCCGAGCGGATTCGCCCGCCCCGCCGGACACCACGCCGCCCGCGCCGCCGCCGGCATCACCGCCGCGCACCGTTCCCGCTGCCGCTCGCGTGCCGTGATCTATGATGATGCCGGGCGCAGCTGGAGGGTGACGACATGCCGTGCACGCGCCGCGCGACCGGCTTCACGCTCGTCGAGATGGTGGTGGTCATCGGCGTCATCAGCGCGCTCGTCGGCATTCTCATTCCCACGCTCGCATCCTTCCGCGCCGAAGCCAACTCGCGGTTGTGCATGAGCCATTTGCGGCAGGTCATGATGGCGGTGGAAACGTATCGCCAGCACGCGGATCGCCTGCTCCCGCCCACCGATGCCTTGCCGCTCGCGACGCCGAAGGGCCCCACCGGCGGATTGCCCGCGGCGCTTGAAGGCATCCTGCCGCTCGACAGCCCCGTGCATCTCTGCCCGTGCGACTTTCTGCACGAAACGCACGGCTTGGGCACGAGCTACATGTATCTCCCCGGCGCCGGCATGTTGCTCGTGCCGATCCAGCCGTCGCTCTCGCTGGCGCAGAATCGCGCGAACGCTGCGCGCATCGTCACGCAAAGCTACGACGGCGAGTTCGCGAACATCTTCCCGGTGCTTTACGACTCGGAAGATCGCCACACCAACACCGCCGGCAAGCCGCGCAACGCCGCGTTCATCGACGGCAGCGTCCGCGCGTGGGGCGAAGAGGGCTCGGACGAAGAGACGGAACCATAAGCATGGCTGGCGTCACCGACATCTTCCGCACGATGCGCAGCCGGCGGGCGCTGCTCGTGTCAGCGCTCGGAGTGATGATCGCGTGCGCGGCGGCGATTGTTCTCATCGTTTTGCGAAGCGCGCCCAGGCCGCCGAGCATCTTTGATTCGCCGGTCGATGATGTGCTCTCATTCTTCGCCGCCGAGAACTTCAGCGAGTTGCCGCTGCAGGAGCGCGTCAATTTCATGCGCGACATGCTGGCGCGCTTCGGCGACATGGAGCAGTCGGATTCGGCCGTCGCCGCCGCATTCTTCGCTGGGCTTACCGGTCCTGCGAAAGAGCAGCTTCGCGACAATGTGCGCGTGCTGGCGCGCGATGTGCTCGTGGATGCCGCGGATCGCTACTTCGCCCTCGACGATCCCGCCGCCCGCGCCAAGTTCCTCGACGACTGGCTGTTGAGCTGGGCCCGGCTCGCCGGCGAGATCAGCGGGCGAAACCAGGATCGCAGCGATCAGTCACTGCTCGAAGAAATGCGCCGCGACGCCCGCCGCGACAACGAGCGCGCGATCCGCGAGCCGATCGCCGCCAACCCGACCAACGCGTGGCTCTTCATGGACTACTGGGACAGCGAAGTGCAATCCGTCGCGTCGCCTGTCGACCAAGGCAAGATTCTTCACTTCCTCCCCGCGCTCCGCGAACATCTCTTGCGCGGACCGTAGGAACCCGCCGAAGCGCCGAGGTGGAAGGTGGACTGCACTTGCGGGTCCACATCTCCGCCATCCCAAATTTCTGCGTTTCTGCGTTTCGGCTTTTATCCGCCGCTTTCACCTTCCGCGATCGCCAGCGGCGCTTCACTGATGCGCTTGACGCGCCCAAGCCGCCACTGCGTGAGCAGCATGAGCATCGCGCCGCACACCGCCATCACGCCGGAGAGCCATTGCGCGGCGGTGAGCCCCGGCACATCCGGCAGCAGCAACATCGACGCCACCGCCACCATGAACGGCTGGAGCTGAATGACGCCCGCGCTGATCGCCACGCCCAGCCGCGCGATCGACATGTAATAGAACACGTGCCCGATGGCGATGCCGATGAGCGCCGAGATGAGCAGCCACATCATTTCGCCCGCTGGCAATCCAAACGCCGAAGCGCCCGCCGCCGAACCGAAGCACAGCATGAGCACGATCATCGCGCCGGCCGTGTACTGACAGATCGCCGCGAACGCGAGCACGGAGTTGATGCCGTCCATGTACTTCCGCACCGCGAGGCCATAGCACGCAAACAGCAACCCGCTGCCGATCGCCATCGCCACGCCCTGCACGTGCGCTGTCGTCGTGCCCCACGCCGCCCCCGTCGCTTCGATCGCTCTTCCGCCGGTCTCTTCCGGAGCCGCCACGATCACGCCAGCCGTGCCCGCCACCAGCAGCAATGCGCCGGCGATGTACCCCGGCGTGCGGATCAACGCGCGTTCCTTCGGAAACAGAATCCACGCGCCGATCGCCACGAAGAGGAGCTGCGTGCGCAGCGCGAACGTCACCAGGCTTGGCGAGACGAAGTAATGCGACCACGTGAAGCACACCTGCCCCAGCGCGTTCACCACGCTCGGCACGATGGCCGCCTTCCACAGCCCGCCCGGCAACCCGCCCCGCGCTGCCGCCATCACCAGCACCGGCAACCACACCACCGCGCTGAAACCGTAGCGCCATCCGTTGCTCGTCCAGCCGTCGATCGACTCGCAAAGTGACGCAAAAACAGCGGCACGCTCGACCAGCCCACCAGCGTGAGCACGACCATCACGATGCCGAAAGGAACGGACAGCGGTTTCTGCGACGAAGTTGGCACGCGTGTTCTCGAAGTCGGCGCGATGGTAGCAGAAGCAGGCGCACCGATGCGCTCAATCATCGAGCCACCAACATGTCGGCTCCGGAATGCCGCGCGCCTTCCTGTCGATTGTCTCCATGATGCGCCGCACTCGAATGCGCTGCTGACCATCAATCGCGTCGCGGTATTGCTCGAGCCAGGGAAGCGCTTCGGCTCCGGCTTCGATGAGCACGTTCTGCGATCGCCACGCGTCTTGGGGAATATCGTTGTTGGCCAATGATTCGATGAGCATCGGCATCACGGTCGGATACAGATCCTTCAGCTTGGCGCGAACGATGATGATGGCGCAGAGCTGCCGCTGCTGCCAGTCGTCCGAATCGAGGCCCTCGACAAGCATGGGCCTTGCTCGGGCGGCATTTTCCTTCAGAAACGAGATGCCCTCCCAAGCGTTCTGGATCAATGGCCGCCAGCGTTTTCCCGTTGCGTCGTAGCCAGATGGCGTACCGTCATCGCGCAAACCTTCAATCGTAACGCGAAGCAGTTCATCCGACACATTGGCGGGCCGCGCATAACGAAGCAAATGAGCCGCGAACTGGCGCTGCTGCCAGTCGTCGGAGGTCAACGCTTCATTGAGCGCGGCGATTGCGCCCGCGTGATTGTGTCGGACTAGTGTGTGGAGCCACGAACCCGCGAGGTCGGCATTCAGCTCAATGTCATCATCGCGGAATGCGCGCACCAGTACCGGTACGAGTCGATTGACCTGCGACTCGCTCAACTCGCCGGCACGGTATCGATCATGCAGCTCGATGAGCACATCAAGCGGCAGCGAAGATTGAAAGTGCTTCTCGGCAAGAATGAGCATCGCGCTCGGCGACTGCCGCATGAGTTTGCCAAGGCGAAGCGAGAAGAACTGCGGTGCAAGGCATGCCGACGCGAGCATCAGCGCCACGCCGATTCTTCCGAAATGCCAGGGGTTTGCCGTTCGTGTGAGCGCGCCGGGTGACGCGTGATGCGTGCCGCACTCGGGGCAACGCATGCCGCCTTCCGCGCACGGCGGAGCGCCGCTCATGTTGTATCCACAACCGGCGCGCCGCAGCCAGCGCCACGGAATCAGAATGCCCAGCGCCGAAGGCCGCGGGCCGGGACAGAACACACGGTCGCCGCGCCGGACAAGCGGCTTCGCCGCCACGACAACGGATGCGGCGCCAAGACAGAAACCCGCACAACATGCAAGGAAACCCCACTGCGGCATCGTCCTGACGCCCCTTCCTGCAGCGCTCCGCGCCGCGGCGCCAACATCGTAGCTGCCTGCAGATGCTGGAGAAATGGGGAAACTTACGTCCAGTCCCGGAACGCCGCGAACGTAATGATGCCACGCAAAACCCCATCCCGTTCCTATGCGTTGCACGCTTTGCCCTCTGCCGGTGCGCTGGACAATGAGCAAAAAAGGGGCCTGCCCCTATTCGAATGAACGCGGCCACAGCCCTTCGGTCGAATTGTGCAAAGCGGCCGCCCCGCCGTTACTTTCCTGACCTGTGACCCGCCCGCCGCCATCCGCCTGCGACAAACCCGCGCGCGTGCTCGGCGGCGTTTCCGCCACCTGCGTCGTCATCGGCGCCATCATCGGCGTCGGCATCTTCATCACGCCCAACGAAGTCGCGCAGACCACCGAGCGCGAATCGCTCGTGCTCCTCGCCTGGGCGCTCGGCGGGTTTCTCGCCATCTGCGGCGCCCTCGTCTTCGCGGAACTCGGCGGCATGTTCACCGGCGACGGCGCGCAGTATGCCATCCTGCGCGACGGGTACGGCCCCCTGCCCGCATACCTCTTCGTCTTCTGCATCGCCACGATCATTCAGCCCGGCACCATCACCCTCATCGCCATGACATGCGCGAAGTACCTGCTCCTCGCGGCGGATATTTCCAACCCGCCGGGCTGGTGGCTGCTGCTTCTCGCAGCGATCATGATCGGCTTGCTCACCGCGGCGAACGTCATCGGCGTCAAGGTCGGCGCAAGCATCCAGAACCTCACGGTGTACGGCAAGGTGCTCGCGCTCGTCGCGGTCACGCTGCTGGCGGTCTTCGCTTCGCCGGAATCGGTTAAGGCGTCCGAGGCGAATGTTGCGGCGGCACCCATGCACGCGCCGGCCGTCGCGCTGATGGCGGCGCTCGTGCCGGTGCTCTTCTCCTTCGGCGGATGGCAGCAGGTGATGTGGATCGCTGGCGAAGTGCGCGAGCCGAAGCGCAATCTCCCGCGCGCCATCATCATCGGCGTCCTCATCGTGATCGTCGTGTACCTCTCGGTGAACTGGGCCTATCTCGAACTGCTCGGCTTCGAGAAGTTGCGCGACAGCAGCACGGTCGCGGCCGACGCCGTCGGGCATGTGTATTCGTGGGGCCGGAGCGTCATCGCGGGCGCTGTCGCAATTTCTGCCTTCGGCGTGCTCAATGCCAACATCCTCACTGGTCCGCGGCTGGTCTATGGCATGGCGCGCGACGGCCGGTTTTTCCCGGTGTTCGCCCGCCTCGCGCCGCGCTTTGGCACGCCCGCCGCGTCGATCGTCTTCACAAGCGCGCTCGCGCTCGTGATGCTCTTCGTCGCCGGCAATGAACTTTTCACCCAGTTGCTGTTTGCGGTCGTGCTGATCGACGTCGTGTTCTTCCTGCTCACCGTTTCCGCGCTGTTCATCTTTCGCAAAACGATGAAAGACGTGGAGCGGCCGATCAAATGCCCGGGGTATCCAGTCGTGCCTGTCATATTCCTGCTGGGCGAACTTGGCGCGCTTGTCGCATCATTTTTGACGATCACGTGGACGGCGATCGCTTCGCTTGCATGGATCGCAGCGGGTCTGCTGACGTATTTCCTCTGGTTCCGCAGGCGCGGCGACCAACTCGGGCCCGCTAGCCGTTCTTAGAGTTCACGCGCCGAGAACGTGTCCCCGCCGGTGGGATCGCCTGACTCGAACCCCTTGCGGAACCAGCGCACGCGCTGCGCGGATGAGCCGTGCGTGAATGAATCCGGCACGACGCGGCCAGTGCTGCGGCGCTGCAGCGTATCGTCACCCACCGCGCTTGCGGCGTTAAGCGCCTCTTCAAGATCGCCTTCCTCCAGCACGTTCTTCATCCGCTGCGCGTGGTGCGCCCACACGCCGGCGAGGTAATCCGCCTGCAGTTCAAGGCGAACCGAGTGCTCGTTGCTGCCGTGATCGACCTGCCGCATCGTGCCCATGAGTTTCTGCACGTGGTGGCCGACTTCATGCGCGATGACGTACGCCTGCGCGAAGTCGCCTGCCGCACCGAGTTCACGCCGCATTTGCGCGAAGAAGTCGAGATCAACGTAAATCGTCTCATCCGCGGGACAATAGAACGGCCCGATCTGTGCGTTGGCGAATCCGCATCCCGATTGCGTCGCGCCTGTGAAGAGCACAAGCTTGGGCTCGCGGTACGCCTCGCCCGCCTGCTGGAAGAGCGCGTGCCAGACGTCTTCCGTATCTGCAAGCACGACGCTCACGAACTCGCCGGCTTCCTTCTGCTCCGGCGTGAGTTCGCCGGTGGAGGATTCAATCGTCGCGCCGGGAATGGAGCTGATGTCCGTGAGCAGCGATGGATCGCCGCCCGCGAGCATGTAGATGATGACGATCACCGCGAGCACAAGCCCGCCGCCCCCGCCCACCGCAATGCCGCGCCCGCCGAGCCCCAGTCCGCCGCCGAAGCGCGAGCCGCGGCGGTCAATCACGTTTGTGCTCATCCGTCGTCCGCGCCAACGCATGCGTCGCCTCCATCCATCGTGCGCCTTGCACGTAACAAGAATGTACGCGGCCGCGCGGCTGTGACATGCCGTCTCCACGTCGTGAATGTGATTTCATGCCGACGCCGCTTCTACGATGGACCATGGCGAGCGTGTACACCATCGGCCACTCCAACCGCGAGGCGAGCCAGTTCGTCGCGCTCCTGCGGGCGCATGACATCGAGCTGCTGGTGGATGTGCGTCGATTTCCGGGCTCGCGCCGGTTGCCGCATTTCAACCGCGAAGCGCTCGAACAGACGCTGCGCGATGCGGGCATCGATTACCTCTGGATGGAATCACTCGGCGGGCGGCGTTCCAGGAAAGACGCAGCCGATGCCGACGTGGACAGCGCCGACGTCGCCGGCTGGGAGAACAGGAGTTTTCGTTCGTATGCCGCGTACATGCAGACGCCTGCGTTCGAAGCGGCGCTCGATGAGTTGGTGGAGCACGCGAGCACGCGACGCACCGTGATCATGTGCTCGGAAGCGATGTGGTGGCAATGCCATCGCCGCCTCATCAGCGACGCGCTCGTCGCCCGCGGCCACACGGTGCTGCACATCATGAGCGAAGCCAAGCCGAAGCCGCATGTGGTGACGGAGTTCGCGCGGGTTGCTGGCGACCGCGTGACGTACCCCGCGCCGCTTTTCGGTTAGCACGAGACCGTATCCCCCTCTCCCCGAGGGAGAGGGCCGGGGTGAGGGTTTTCAGGATGCAAGCACGAATGCGAGCGCGAAAATTTTTCCTGCGCCCCACCCACCCCCTGACCCCCTCACTCATAGGGAGGGGGAAGTTTTGCTCGGCTGCCAAACGAAAACGCTTCGCCATCAGATGATCGAATCATGCGTCGGCACGTTGTGCGCCGGCGCGGTGTTGAGCGGCACAAATTTCTTTGCGTCGCGCTGCAGGCGTTTCGCTTCCTCCGCGTCCACGAAGTCGCTGTGGCACGAGAGCTTGCTTGCTTTCTTGCCGTTCTCCTTGGCCGCCAGCGCGTGAATTTCGTCGGGCGAGAGCACGCCGCGTTTCTCGAGGATTTCCCGCTGCTCGTCGGTCAGCGCGTCGCTTCGCACCGGCTTGCCGCGTTCCATGCCCGGCGCTTTGCCGGACGCGAACTCCTGGATCTCCTTGCTGATGCGCACGGAGCACCAGTCGTGCCCGCACATGGCGCAGAAGTCCGTATCCACATCGAGATCTTCATCGTGCAGCGCCCGCGCAGTGTCCGTATCGAAGGCCAGCTCAAAATGCTTTTCCCAGTTGAGCGCGGCTCGCGCGGTCGTCAGATCATCATCCCAATCGCGCGTGCCCGGAATGCCAAGCGCCACGTCCGCCGCGTGGGCTGCGATCTTGTACGCAATGCATCCCTGCTTCACATCATCTTTCTTCGGCAGGCCGAGGTGCTCCTTCGGCGTGACATAACACAGCATCGCGGCGCCGTGATACGCCGCGTTCGTTGCGCCGATGCAGCTCGTGATGTGGTCGTAGCCGGGGAAGACGTCGGTGACAAGCGGGCCGAGCACATAGAACGGCGCGCCGTGGCACAGCGCCCGCTGCAGTTTCATGTTGTATTCGATCTGATCGAGCGGCACGTGGCCCGGGCCTTCGACCATCACCTGCACGCCGTGTCGCCAGGCGCGCTCGGTGAGTTCGCCGATCGTTTCCAGCTCCGCAAGCTGTGCGCGATCGGTGGCGTCCGCAAGCCCGCCGGGACGCAAACCATCGCCGATCGAGAACGAAACATCATGCCGGCGGAGAATTTCGCAGATGTCGTCCCACAGTTCATACATCGGGTTTTCCCGGTTGTGCGTGAGCATCCACTTGGCGAGCAGCGACCCGCCGCGCGACACGATGCCGATGAGCCGATCGCGCACGAACTTGAGATGCCCGAAGCGCACGCCGGCGTGGATCGTCATGTAATCAACGCCCTGCTGCGCCTGATGTTCGATCTCCGCAAGGATGATTTCGCGATCGAGCTCTTCCAGCTTGCGCCCGATGATCATCGAATAAATCGGCACGGTGCCGATGGGCACATGCGATGCGCGGATGATCGCCTCGCGACATTCATCGAGGTTCCCGCCGGTGGAGAGATCCATCACCGTGTCCGCGCCCCACTTCTCCGCCCAGCGCAGCTTTTCGATTTCCTCATCGGTGTTCGACGACACGGGCGAAGCGCCCATGTTCGCGTTGACCTTCGTCTTCGATGCGCGGCCGATCGCCATGGGATCAAGCTGATACTTCAGATGCGTCAGGTTGGCGGGAATGATCATGCGACCCGCCGCGACCTCATCACGCACCTGCTCGGGCGACAAATGCCCTTCGCGCTCGGCGACGCGCTTCATCTCCGGCGTGATGACGCCGAGGCGCGCGTGCTCGAGCTGCGTCACCGGGACGAAGTTGGCGGGATAGACGACGGTTCGCTGCGTGCCGCGCGCTTCGGTGAAGGTGACCGCTTGCACGCCCGGTTCCACGGATGGAATCCGTGGGCTTCCCGCGCCCGTGTGCGTCTGCCACCCCTCGGGCAGAAAGTCCCACGCCGTCTTCCTGCTCGGCGCGGGCATGCCGGGCGTGTCGGGCGAAGAGAACATCAGCGGACCGCCGATGTCCGCTTTCAGGGCGAAGCTGCCGGGCGATGTGCCCCGCTTCTGCGTTGATGGATTGGACGCCCCGTGCAGCGGCAGCGCGAACTCGCCCACGTGACCGTTGCGCGAATGAGACAAACCGTTTGATGAATGGTGCGGCATGTCGCCTTCCCTCCGCCGGCATGATCCGGATCAGGTTCCACGGGTGCATCTCAGTCCTACAGCGGGCGTTCGCGCCGAACGAAACGGCGAGAACCATCCGCAGGACGCCCCGAGCGATGCGCGGATTGTAGCGGTCAATGTTCCGCCAGCCGAACTTCCACAATCAGTGTGTCATCCACCGCCGGCCCGGTGCGCCACGATTCCAGCTTCGCCATCATCTGCTCGCACAGCGAATGCTTGAGCGGCAGCGATTGCACAAGCTGTTGCGTGCCGAGCGGTGTGAGACGCGTTCCCGACGGCCCGGCGCTGTCGTGCACGCCATCTGTCAGGGCGATGATCGCATCACCGGCGTTCATTGTCGCCCAACCCTCACCCGGTGCGAAGAGATCGCCCTCCAGCACGCCGAGCATGCACGTCGTTGATCGCAGCGGCTGCACATCATTCGCGTGACGAAGCAGCACATCCGGGTGCCCCGCGCTCGACCACTTCACCTCGGCGCCGTTGCCGCTGGGCTCCACCATCACGCACACCGCGCTGGCGAACATGCCCTGCGGCGCGAGCGACTCCACCGCGAACGCGTTGAGCCGATCGATCACCTGCGCGGGCGACACCGGCTGGCCGTGCACGAACATGCGCGACAACTCGCCGTGAATCCGGTTCACCGCGAGCGCTGCGGGGATGCCGTGCCCCGTCACATCGAGCACCACCAGCGCGAGCACCTCGCGACCGCCCTGCAGAACAAGCCGCTTGGCAAAGAGAAAATCTCCGCCGATGTGCTGCGCCGGCTCGTAGCGATACGTCATCCGCACGGGGCCGTCTTCGATGGCCTTGGGAAACAGAAACTCGTGCACGCGCCGCGCGCTGTCGAGATCGCGCGACACTTCCGCATAGCGCTTCTCCAGCGCCCGCGAATAAAACCGCGTGAAGAACGAACGATGCCGCCACCATGACCAAAGCAGCCCCGGCACGACGCATAGCGGCGAGAGCAGCACCAGCTTCACGTTGTCTTCGAACGTCGAGCCGCGCACCACGAACACCGTGATGGCGAACATGCCCAAGAGCGGCACCATCGGTCGCAACCCCTCCCACGGCGAGAGGTTCACCAGCATCGACACAATCATGTGAATGATGAACAGATACAGCAGGTTCGCGATGCCCTGCGCGAACGCCGCTTCCGGCGTCGGCACCGTCGTTGCGTTCGGCACGAACACCGTGTTATCCGTCACGGGCGTCGAAATGATCGTCGTGGAACCGATCACAAAGATCAGCCACGTCATGATGGTGATGACGCGCTGGCGCGACGGCGGATCACGCTTGAGCAGCGCGATCGCGCCAAAGTGCACAAACAGATACATGCCGTCGAACACGAGCCCCACCACCTGCTCCACCCTGCTGTCGCCGGTGTATGGCAGGAAGAGATCCCACACGGTGGCCGCCACACTGAAGAGAATGAGCCCGATGACGACTTTGCAATAGATCACCGCCCGCCGGCGCAGCACGCGCGCTCGCTCGGCTTCATACTGCCTCGCAAACTCCGCCGGTATGGCGCTCGCTGGGGTCACGGCGTCATCCGAGCACCGGCTTCATGCCCAGCGCCCGGCGAAGATCAATGATCTGCCCCGCGTGCACGCCGATGTGATAGACCATCCGCGGAACAAGCGCCGCGACGGTCGATTCGCCCACGCCCCATTTCACCGTGCGGTCGAGCGCCGCGTCGTCCGCCGAGCGCACCGCCTCCGCCAGGCGATCGATCGACGCATTCAGAATCTCGATGCAGCGTGCGTACGCCGGATAGATGGACGGATCATCCACCGGCTTCGAGCGGAACGCGACCGATTCGACGGCGAAGCGGTTGCGATCGCCGGTCGCGGCGCCTTCGAAGAAATCTCGCGACGGAATGCCCGTCCCGTCGAGCGAATTCGCCACGCGGTGCATCGTGAGCGCCAAGTGGCCCATGCACCAGGCGAAGTGGTTCGGCAGATCCTTTGTCTGCTTCGTGTGCGTGTTGTCATCGAAACCAGCGACAAATCGTCCCACCAGCGCCTTGCAGTTCTCGACAGCCTCGGCGAGGACGGATTGACGCGTGTGCGCGGCCATGGGTGCTCCTTTCGTTCTGCGTGCCGCCAGCATATACCACCTCCACCGCCCGGATTCCCTTCAATCCCACCCCGCACCGCCAGCCGATACAATCCCAGTCCACGCCGGGAACGCCCGGCCGAACTGGATGAGGTGACGCCATGCGCATCGTTCGAACCCTGGCCCTGCTGGCGATCGTCGGACTCTCCGGGCTTGCGGGCTGCAGCTATCCGTATTCCTTCCCCCGCGGCACGCTGACCTCCGACCATGCTCGCTCGTTCGAAATGGCCGGCCCCGTTTCCGTGGACGTCGAGTCGTTCAACGGCCACGTCGTCATCAAAGCCGATCCCAAAGCCACCGGCGTCACGTTCCAGGTGCAGCGCGAAGGCACGCACGGCCTGCTTCGCGGCGGCGAGTCCGAGCGCGCGATCGAAGGCATCGACTACACCGCCGAAATCGTGCCCGGCGAACTCGGACCCGTCCTCAAAGTTCGCACGTGGACCGATACGCCCGAGCCGCACTTTCAGATGGCCAACATCTGGATCACCGCGCCCGGCATTCAGAACGTCAAAGTCGTCACCAAGAACGGCTGCGTGCGCGTGGATGGAATGAGCGGCTCCGCCGACATCACCACTCGTGAAGGCGACATCGTCATCATGACCAACGAGCCGATGACGCGTCCCGTCACCGCCGTCACGAGCGAAGGCAACATTGATTACCGCGTACGCGGCGAGTCCACCGGCAACTTCGACGCCGAGACCGTGCGCGGCGTCATCAAGCACCGCCTCCTCTACGGCCGCTTTACCATGGAGCCCAGCGACAGCAACGCGCTCCGCATGACGCTCAACGACGGCGAGAACCCCATCCGCCTCCGCACCGTTGATGGCGACATCCGCATCGCCGTGGTCAGCAACCCCGTCGCTGTCGGCACGTTCATCGTCGAACCGTGAGGCTGCGCCTTCGCTGCGAAGCATCGAACGATCAAAAAGGTCAAAACGTCAAAATTCTGCGTTTTGACCTTTTGACCTTTTGCCGTGTTGACCTTTGATGTCTCGTGCGCGAACTTCATGACCACTACTTCCGCCTGGCCAAAAGCGAGGGCTACCGCTCGCGCGCTGCGTACAAGCTGAAGGAAATTGATGACCGCCGGCATGTGCTGCGCAAGGGCGACCGCGTGCTCGACTGCGGCGCCGCGCCCGGAAGCTGGATGCAGGTGGCGGCGGAGCGCGTCGGCGAACGCGGCCGCGTCGTGGGTGTTGATCTTCTGCCGATCGATCCCCTGCCGATGGCGAACGCCGCGATCTTCACCGGCGATCTGGCGACGATTGACGACAACACGCTGCGAACCGCTGCGGGGCTCGACACGAGTGACAGGCGTGCGCTGTTCGACGTCATCCTCTCCGACATGGCGCCCAACACATCAGGCGATCGCTCCTCCGATCATCACCGCTCCATTCGGCTGTGCGAGCTCGTGCTCGATCGCGCGATGACGCTGCTCAAGCCCGGCGGCAACCTCGTGATGAAAGTCTTCGAAGGCGAACGATCCGCGGAACTGCTCACGCGCACGAAGCATCTCTTCGAACACGCCAAGGCGTTCAAGCCCAAAGCCTCGCGCAGCGAATCGTTCGAGATCTACTACATCGGCCTCGGCTACCGCGGCGCGAAGAGCGACGAAAGCGGTGCAAATGCCGACGTGCCGCGAAACGAAACGCCGCTCCCGCCACGCGTTCGTCGCGGTTGGGGGAAGGGGTGAGCGGAGAGGCAGAAGGCATGAGGCAGAAGGCACAAGGCGCAAGGCACGAGGCGAAGGGCTTGCGACGAGGCCGGCGCTGTGTCGGCGGGTGAGCACAACGCCGCGAGGCGAAATTTCTCCCTCCCTCATAGGAAGGGGAACGCGCTCTCCCTCTCCCCGAGGGAGAGGGCCGGGGTGAGGGTTCTCCATCACCGCGCCGCACGCGCAGGGCTTGCGCCACTCGGCCGATTCTGCTCATGCCTCCGCGGCGCGGGCTGTCATCTCACGCCTTGATCATGCCGATTCCGCTGGATGGCACACCGATTGCCACGAAAGAAGCGTTTCCACCCGATTCTCAACCGGAGCGCTCTGCCATGAACGTATCTTCGACACCAACGCTCAAACCGCCGGTGACGCTCAACGTCTCGCCGTCGGCTTCGCGCCCCGTTCGCCCGCTGGACACCAAGCTCGGCGGCGCGCCGGACGTGCGCATCCTGCCCCCGACGACCAACAAACCAAGCGATGCGCCCTCGCGTCCCGCGCCGCGCGGCGGTGAAGGCCAGCCCGGCGGCGGCGGCACGCCCGTCGCGCCCACGGACATGTTCAACATCGACGGCCTGCTCGCCGACTGGGGCAAGAGCGATTCGCCTTACGACCTCGATGGCAGCGGAAGCGTCGATGCATGGGATCTCGCACTCTTCCAGGGCGGCCAGCGCCCCAAGAGCGATGAACCGACGTACAACCTCGAAGGCCTGATGCAGCAGTGGGGCCGCACCGACTCGCCCTATGACCTCGATGGCAGCGGCAGCGTCGATGCGTGGGACCTCGCGCTCTTTCTCGGCGGCGAGCGCCCGCAGGATCCCACCGCCACGCCGCCCGCGAACGACCCCACCAACACCATCGGCGGTTCAACGGGCAACGACGGCGGCCTCGGCGGCACGCAGGAATCGCAAGCCGCGCAGCAAAGCCGTCCCGCGCCCGCTGACGGCGAGGCGTTTCTCGAACGTTTCGCGCGCGTCGTGTTCCATCGCACCATCGGCAGGTCCGCCGAGATCCCGCTCGATCAGCTCAAGGTGGACGACCAGCAGGCCGCCAAGCTGGATCCGGATGGCGACGGCATCGTCAAGCGCGCCGACCTCAAGCAGTTCATCAAGTCGAACATCGCGCGGCAGATGGAAGCCAACCCGGACTTCCGCCCGCGCGCAGCGCTGCTGGATTGGGTGGCTCGCCTCGGCGGACCGCGCGAGAGCGAGGCGCTCACCTCGCACCCGGGTACGCCCGAAGGTAAAGGCGTGCGACCTGCTGACGCCGACAATCGCCGCGAAGCCGCGCTGCAGCGCCTGTCATCGTTCGTCAGCAACAAGCTCGAAGGCGCCGGCTTCCGCGATCACCCGCCGCGCAACCTGCACGCCGTCATCGGCAAGCTCAACGTCACCGGCGCGGACCGCGACTTCCTACTCAAGCAACTTTCGCAAAAATACCCCAACGGACTCGGGATCAATCACGTCGGCTGATTCGGGTGGATCAGCCCTCGTGACACGAAGCGCCTCGCGAACCTTGATCGCGGGGCGTTTTCATTTCCATCGCGCGTTCAAACCTGCCGGGCGCCCATTGCCTTGGCCGCTTCGAGAATGCGTTCCGCCGTGCGCACCGCCGCGAAGCCCGCGTGTGCATCCACCGTCGGCCGCCTTCCATCGCGTACCGCGCCCAGAAAATCCTGAATCTGAAGCGTGAGCGGCTCCACGTTCTCCACCTGCAGTTCATCCACGTTCACGAGGTCGAGGTAGTTGACGTCGGAGAGATCATCGCCGGCGCGAATGCGGGCGCGAATCTCCGCAAGCTGATCCGCGTTGGCGTGCTTCCGCGCCACCGTTCCCTTGCGCTCGGCGAAATCGGCGGAGATGTACAGGTCCTCGCTGATCAGCCGAATCTTCCGCTCCGTCTTCATCGCGAGCCGACTGGCGGTGACGTTCGCGACGCACCGCGCGCCGGTGTCATCGGGCGGGAACGTCAGCCGCGCGTTGCACACGTCCGCCAGTTCGCTCAACACGCTCACCGCGCTGGCATGAATCGACTCCGGCTCCGCGCCGACGAGCATGAGCAGCAGATCGAGATCGTGAATCATCATGTCGAGCACGACGCTGACATCGATAGAGCGAAACGTCATCGGGCTGATGCGATCGACTTCGACGAAACGCGGCTTGATGTCGCCGAGCTTGCGAATGGCGATCATCACCGGGTCGTAGCGCACGATGTGGCCGACCTGCAGCACCGTGCCGGCACGATCCGCGGCTTCGACAATCTTCTGCGATTCCTCCACATTCGGCGCCAGCGGCTTCTCGATGAGACATGCCACGCCTGCCGCGAGGAGCGGCTCGGCGGCGGCGCGGTGGCGAATGGTGGGGGTGGCGATCGTGACCGCATCCACGCCGGCGTCGACGAGCGCTTCCACGCTCGGGAACGACTTGCCGCCCCACTTCTCCGTCACATCCGCGCATCGCTGCGCATCCGGATCAACGACGCCGACGAACTCGCATCCTTCGGTTTGTGCGTAGACCCGTGCGTGATGCCGACCCATGCGGCCGACGCCGATGACGGCGCAGCGGATCGTGCCCTGGCCCTTGCCCTTTGCGGACTTCATCGCCGGCGATGTCGTGCTCATGGCCACAGCTTAGAAGATGTCGGGCTGCGGCGTCCCGTCCACACTGCCGCGTGCGTCGCCGCGTTCGTGGTCATAGCGCTCGCGCTTGATGGTGGAGGACGCTGGGCCGCTCTGGGCGCTGGAGAGGCTGTAATGGATTTCGCGCTGCTCGCCGGCCGGCGTTTCGAGCGGGATCGGCTCCTCGCTCCGCGCGGGCGCATCGGCGGCGCTGCCGGACGGCTCCGGCGCGAGCGAATTCGCCACCTCCGTCGCGCGTTCGATGCGATCCTTGCTGTGCCGACGTGCCCACGTCAGCGTTCGCGCCAGCGACCACAGCCCGACGGGGAACGCAAAGATCGAGCCCACCCACACGAACCACAGCAGCAGGAAGAACAGGAAAAGGATCGGCACGATCGCCTGGAACAGCGGCACGACGAAAAACAGCACGGGCGACAAAATCGCCAGACCGCCGAACGTGAAGTTGAAGCATCGTTCCGCAAAGTCGTCGCGCACCCACGCGGAGAAACTCGCAAGCAACAGGCACAGCAGCGCGATGCCGGCGACGCCCGCGAATTCGGTGACGATGTACGCGATCACCAGCACGATCGGTGGCGCGCCGCCCATCGGCGTTGTCGTCACATGCACCCACGCCACCACGGCGTTGGCGAACCATCCGAGCTGCAGCCACCGCGCGAACGTTCGCGCCTTCAGTTCCCACGGCGCGCCCAGTCGCTTGTCATACGGAACATCGAGCGGCGTGGTCATCAGCCACACCGCGGCGAACCACACGAATGACAACGCGCTGATCGTGGCGGCGTACGCTTCCGCGCTCCAGCCGATGCGGAAACTGAAGAACACCAGCGCGAGAATGCCCGAGAGCGTCGCGGCTGCCAGATAGAAGCCGATCGAGAATTTGCGAATCGTCTTCGGCGGCAGATCGCAGAAATCCATCGCCCGACTGCGACTGGCCAGACTCTTGCGCGATGCGTAGGTGACGGCGCCGCACTCGGGACAGCGCGGACTTGTGAGGCCGCGAAGGTTATAGCCGCACTTCGCGCATGGGCGATCCACGTCAATCGCCTGCCCGCCGGACGCAGCGCTTGCGAACACCCGTATCACATCAACATCGTACCGCAGGCCCGCGACCGCCGGCGCCGGCAAGTTCGGATTTGCCTGCGCCCCCGCCCCGCCCGCTTCGACCTTCGACGAACGCCACGGCGCGCTTGAACATGGCCAGGCCCAGCGGCGTGTCGTCCTGCTCGATGCCGATCAGCCGCGTCCAGAACGGGTGCTGGGTAAACGTCGTAAATCGCTCCGGATGCGGCATTAATCCCAGAATTAAGCCCGTGGAATCGCAAATTCCCGCGATATCCGATACCGAGCCGTTCGGGTTGTCGTCCGGTTCATATTGCACCGCAATCTGGGCGCGCGATTCGAGCTGCTGAATCACTGATTTGGACGACGCGACCAGTCGGCCCTCGCCGTGCGCCACCGGCAGCAGCGCTTCGTGCTTCGAAGGTCGCAGCCCCTTCGTCCACACGCACACTGTTTCCTCCGGAATCTCCACGCGCACCCAGCGATCGACGAAACGGCCGACGTCATTCGGCGCGAGCGCGAGCGTTGGCTTCGCCGGCTCCGCGGGCCACGGTTCGCCCGGCGCGGGGCCCGGCAACAAGCCCGCCTGCACCGCCGTCTGAAAACCATTGCACGGCGCGATGATCGGCACGCCGCGCGACACCGCGCTCACCAGCGCTTCATACAGATGCTGGCGAATGAGCTGCGCCATGATGCGCCCCGCCGCGATCGCGTCGCCGAAACTGAACCCGCCGGGCAGACCGATGAGCTGATAGCGATCAATGAGCGACGCGTCCGCAATCAGCGCGTTGATGTGCACGCGCTCGGCGCGGCAGCCCGCCAGCTCGAACGCATGCGCCAGTTCGAGATCGCAGTTAATGCCGGGTGCGGTGATGATGAGTGCGTTCGGCTTCGCCATAAGTCACCAGTCGAGCGTTCCCTTCCACGTTCGCGCCAGTTCGCTGATGTCGATTTCAAGTGCGCGCGGAATGATCAGCCGCCGCACAGTGTTCAGCCGGCCCACGATGTTGTGCGGCACGCCCGCCAGCGCCTGCTTCAACGCCGCCAGATCATCGGGCAGCACTTCGAGCAGATATCGGCTGGGCCCTTCGCAGAACCAGTCGCAATGCGAGAACGTGCTGTGCGCCACGAACCCAAGCCCGCCCGCGATGCACATCTCCGCCACCGCAATCAGCAGCCCGCCGTCGCTCACATCATGGGCCGCGTGCACGATCCCCGCGCGAATCGCCCGCGCCACCGCTCGCGCCGTCGCCGGCCCGCCTTTGAGATCAACAATCGGCAAATCCTCATCGCTCGTGCCGTAGAGCAACTCATAATGCGAACCGCGCAGCGAAGGCTCCGCAGCGCCGATGAGCACCAGCACGCTGCCCGCGCGCTTCGCGTCCATCGTCACGCATTGCTGCACATCTTCCACGATGCCCATGCCGGAGATCAGCAGCGTGGGCGGAATGCGAATCGTCCTGCCGTCTTCGCCCGTGAATTGATTGTTCAGCGAATCCTTGCCGGAGATGAACGGCGTGCGATACGCCTTCGCCGCGTCATAACATCCTTCGGCCGCGCGAACGAGCGCGCCCATGCTCGCTGCGTCGTTGCAGCCCGGCCAGCAGAAGTTGTCGAGAATGGCGATGCGTTCGGGATCGGCCCCCGTGCAGACCAGATTGCGCACGCACTCATCCACCGCCGCCAGCGCCATGCGATACGGATCATCACGCATGAGCGTGGCGAGGCCGCAGCCGATCGCCAGCCCGCGCGAAGAGCCCGGCGCCGGCGCGATCACCGCGGAGTCCGACGGGCCATCGCAATGCACGCCCACCAGCGGCTTCACCATCGTGCCGCCCTGCACTTCGTGGTCATATTGCCGAATGATCCACCGCTTGGATGCAATGTTCGGATGCGCGAGCAGCGCGAGCAGCGCTTCACGAATCTCCGGCTTGCGCGGTTCCGCATGCACCTTCTTGCGAGCAGGCGGCGACCACGTCGCTTCACGCGTGGACTTCGGCAAGCCGTCATGCAGGAAGTGCATCGACAGCCGACCGACTTCCGTGCCCGCGTAATGCAGCACGAGTTCCTTGCTCGGCGTGCCGAATACGCCAAGTTCACACATCTCCACATCGTGCAGCGTGGCGATCTCGCGCAGCGCTTCGACATTCGCCGCCGGCACCGCAAGCACCATGCGCTCCTGCGCTTCGCTGATCCAGATTTCCGTCGGCGTCAGGCCTTCATATTTCAGCGGCGCGCGATCGAGATGCACTTCGGCGCCAAGCTCGGCGCCCATCTCGCCCACCGCGCTCGAAAAACCGCCCGCGCCGCAATCCGTGATGGCGGAATAAAGGCAGCCGCCGTCCGCATCGCGCGCTGCGAGGATGACATCGAGCACCTTCTTCTCGGTGACGGCGTTGCCGATCTGCACCGCGTGGCTGAATTCATCGGCGTGCGTGTCGGTGAGTTCCGCGGAGCTGAACGTCGCGCCGTGAATGCCGTCGCGCCCGGTGCGCCCGCCAAGCACGACGATCACATCGCCCGCGCTCGCGCCGCCCTTGATCCTGTCCTTCGGCATCACGCCGACGCAGCCGCAGAAGACGAGCGGGTTGCCGACGTAATCATCATCAAACCACACGGCTCCATTGAGCGTGGGAATGCCCATGCGGTTGCCGTAGTCGCGCACGCCCGCCACCACCTGCTGCAGAATTCGCCTCGGGTGAATGCAGCCGCGCAGCACCTTCTCGCTCGGCATGTCAGGCGACGCCACGCAGAATACATCCGTCGCGGCGATCGGCTTCGCGCCGAGGCCCGTCCCCATGATGTCGCGAATGCACCCGCCGATGCCCGTCGCCGCTCCGCCGTAGGGTTCGATCGCGCTCGGATGGTTGTGCGTCTCCACCTTGAAGCACACGGCATGCGTGTCGTCGAACGCAATCACGCCGGCGTTGTCGACAAACACCGAGAGACACCAATCCACACCGTCAGCCATCAGTTCATGCGTGGCGGCCGCGATCGTGGACTTGAGCAGGTTGTGAATGGTGATCGAACCGTCGGGGTTTTTCGTGTGGCCCGGGCGCGAGGAGAAGTCAACCGCAGGCTCGGACGCTGAAGGGTCCGAGCCGGCGGCTTCCGTGTACCGCACCGTGGATTTGAGCGTCTTGTGAACGCAGTGCTCGGACCACGTCTGCGCGATCGTTTCCAGTTCAATCTCGCGCGGATCGCGGCCGAGGTGCTGGTAATACGCCTGCACCGCCTTCATTTCTTCGAGGCTCAAAAAGAGATGCGCCTCGCGCGAGAGCTTCGCCAGTTGCTCATCCGTCAGCCCCAGCAACTTCACGGACCGCACGGTGGCGTTCGCAGCGCCGCCCTTCGGGAATTTTTGCGGGTGATACGGCTGCTCGTGAATGGCGTGGATGACGGTGTTGGCGAAGACCCGCTCGGCGATCGCTCGCGCTTGCTCGGGACTGATGCCGGAGACGTCATACCGCTTGCCGGTGGACACACGGGCGTCGGCTCCGAGCATGGCGCGAATCGCGCCTTCCACGGCTTCGGCGTCTGGATCCATCACGCCGGGCAGCGGGTGGACTTCGATGGTCGCGTCGGCGAGCGTCGGCGCGGCTCCCACCGTCGCCGTCTGCGTCACCGCGTCGGCGAGCAATTCCTCGGCGATGCGTTGCAGTTCCTGCTCCGGAAGCGCGGCTTCGATGAGGTAAACATCCGCGATGTCGATCGTGTGGGCGGGCGCGCCGAGCGATTGCACATCGAGGAGCGCGCGATCCGCGCGGGGGTCGCCGAATTCCTCCCGGGCCCGAACTTCAATGCGGTGGACGCGTGTTGTCATGGTGGCGTGGTGATCGTAGCGGCTCACTCGGTCAGAAGCGCGGCGGGATCGCGCCTCGCACGCAGGCTCGCACCATGGCACATGAAACCGATCATGCGACATCCGCCCCGCCGCGCCAACCTCTTACAATGATCCGCATGCCCGATGAAAAACCTGACGATCGTCCACACGTGGAACTCTTCACCGATGGCGCCTGCTCCGGCAACCCCGGGCCGGGCGGCTGGGCGTTCATCCTCAAACATCCGAAAAAGACGATCGAAGACTGGGGCGGCGAGCCATCAACCACCAACAACCGCATGGAGCTCACCGCCGTCATCCGCGGCTTGAACGCGCTCAACAAGCCGAGCGTCGTCGACCTCTACTCCGACAGCCAGTACGTCACCAAAGGCCTCGGCGAGTGGCTCGACGGCTGGATCGCCAAGGGCTGGAAGCGGAACCAGAAGGAAAGCGTGCTGAACGTGGACCTGTGGAAGGAACTCGATGCCCTGCGAAAGGTGCACGTGATCCGCACGCACTGGATTCGCGGTCACAACGAGCACCCCGAAAACGAGCGATGCGACAAACTCGCCGTCGCCGCCATCAAGGGCATCAAGCGGCAGGAAAAGGAACGGTCGCTGGATGAGCAACAAACGAACGGCCGACGCACTCGTTGAGATGACATGGAACAGCGGCGTGGGTAGCGTGTCTTGCATGTTGGTGAAATTGATGCGGTTCCTGGCCATCGCGGGCTTCGTGGCGATCGCCGGCGCGCAGACCGCGCCGGCGCCGGAGGTCACGCGCATCAGCATTCTTGAAGATGTCGTCATTCACTGGGACCCCAACCAGCCGGAGACGGTGGACCGCGACGGCTTCGTCATCCGCTACACCGGGCAGGCGATTGAGAAAGCCGTGCAGCTGCCCGCGGCCCCGCTCGATCAGCGCGATGCGCAGCGCATCACGCTGCATCTCAAGGTGGAGCCGGTCGAGGCGCACGACAGCACCGCCAGGGGCCCGAGCGATCGCTGGACGCGTTTGGGAGCCGTGCACCTTCGGCTTGGTTCGGGCAAGGACGAGGAGCGCATCGAGCTGATGCGCTTCATCACGGGCTTCGGCGGGGCGAGCCACTTCGAACAGGATCTGACGCCGCTCGCGCCGATGCTGCACGGCAAGCAGAACCTCGAACTCTTCATCAGCACGTATTCCACCGAACCGGCGTGGCGTGCGACGATGTGGCTGGAATACACCAAGGACGGCGTGGGCATGCGGCGGCCGATCTTCGCGCAGCCGCTGTTCTTCGATCAGCACGTCACCGCGGAGAATCCCACGCTGACCGGTTCGGTCACGATCCCGCCGGGCCTCGCGCTGCCGCGACTTCGCATCATCACCACCGGTCACGCCACCGACGGCGCGGGGGGCGATGAGTTCGTCAGCCGCACGCATGTGCTCCGCATCGACGGTCGCGTGGTCGCTGTATGGCGGCCGTGGTCCGAGGAAGGCGGCACGCTGCGATCGAGCAATCCCACGAGCGGGCGGCGAACGATCGACGGCCGCGAATTGTGGTCGAGCGATCTTGATCGCACGGGCTGGCATCCGGGGCAGTCGGTCGATCCCACCATGATTCCCGTGCCGGAATTGACGCCGGGCAAGCACACGGTGGAACTGACGATTCAGGGCATTCGGCCGAAGCCGCCGGGCGCGGACGCCGAGACCGATCCGGAATCTGCGCACCACGGCTATTGGGTGGTGAGCGGCATGGTGGTGGCGGATGAGCCGTGGCCCAACGCCGGCCCGCCGATTCCTGCGAATCCGGCCGCGAAGCCGCCCGTAGAACATAACGCCGGCGCGCCCGACGGCCGTTCGCCATGAACACGAAGCCATTCGCCATGATGTCGCCGCTGGTATGGCGCGGAATCCTGCGTGCGCTGGCGATGTGCGTGGCGCTCGATGCCGCGCTCCTGCTCGGAGGATGCGCTTCGCCGCCACCGCCTGCCCCGGCGCAGGTCAAGGACGCGAGCGTGGACATGGCGGCGCTCTTCGGCAAAGGCGAGCAGCAAGCGCCGGTTGACCCGCACGCCGGCACGGTTCCCGCGCATCTCAATTCACCGCGGGCGGCGGCGCAGGAGTTGGCGATTCGCGGGGCGGCGATCGATCGCAAACAGACGCGCGATGTGCGGCTGTGCGCGGCGCTCTTCCGGGCTGCGATCAACGCGGATCAGGCGAGTCACAGCGGATATCTGCTGGTTGCCGGCGAAGACGCCGCGGCGTTTGCAGGTGACATGTCGCCGCGCGAGTTTCGCTTGCGCGTGCTGGCGGCGATGACGGGACTCACCATGCCCGTGGCATGGGACAGCCCGAATCTGGCGTGGATGCTCGACGAGCGCGCTCCGGGCGGCCCGGCGGCGCATGCGTGGTTTGAAATCGTCAGCCGCGATGACGCGATGGCGACGGTGCAAGCGGATGTCTGCGTGGAGAGCGCGAAGCGCGGCACGCGCAAGTACCGCGTGGAGGCGATCTACGACGGGCGAGCGTGGACCATCCGCGATCTGGGCGCACGCACCGTGTGGTGATCGCGCGCACCACACTCCACATCACAGCACGTTCCTGGTGGGCGGTGCCACCCTACGGCGCGAGTTCGTCATTGCGCGACGCGCCGCAAAGTTTCGCTCTCTTCACAGCATGGTGGCGAACAGGCCGTTTCGACCGGCATGCGTTCACCATGTTGACGCATTGGGCGGGATTTGGCGGCTGATTCGCAGGGGCCGCCAGCCGACAGTTGTGGCACGGGCTCATTCGCCGGAGCTTCGCCATGCTGCTTTCAGATCGACAACGATTGGTCGCGGAGGTCGGCGTGCTGACGCTGCTCGGCTGGATGGCGGGCACGCTGGCGTTCGACACCCGGGGCGACGGCGCCGGGGCCCGGGCGACGGCGGTTGCCTCACCGCGGACGGCGAGGGCAAGCGCAGAGCCAGCCTCGATGTCCGAAGCCCTGCCGCGTGAACCGGAGCCGGTGGCGGTGACGCCGGCCGGGCCGGGCGTGGCGCTGACGCCGATTTCGCCGCCGGCCGCTACCGGGACGGTGATCCGCATGGGCGAGGGCGTGGATGTGGTGCATGGGTCGACGGGGCCGGAGCCGTGCCTGACGCGTTCGGTTGGCGGGGCGACGAAAGGCGGCCCGGTGCCGTGATTTTTCGGTAAAACCCCTGCGGGCGGCGGCGGCGCGGGATGCCCGCGGTTGATGCCAACTGCTGACGGTGATACACTCCCCGGCCCAAAATTTCCCGAGGAGTTCCGTTCGGCATGGCCACGTTCAATCAACTCGTTCGCAATCCCCGCCGCCCGCAGGTGAGCAAGGGCAAGTCGCGCGACCTCGATGGCTCGCCGCAGAAGCGTGGCGTGTGCCTGCAGGTGCGCACTGTCACCCCCAAGAAGCCGAACTCGGCGTTGCGGAAGGTGGCTCGCGTTCGCCTCTCCAACGGCAAGGAAGTGACGGCGTACATCGGCGGCGAGGGCCACAACCTGCAGGAGCACTCGATCGTGCTCGTGCGCGGCGGCCGTGTGCGCGACCTTCCCGGTGTGCGCTATCACATCGTCCGCGGCTCGCTCGACTGCCTCGGCGTCGAAGGACGCCGCCGCGGCCGCAGCAAGTACGGCGCCAAGCGGCCGAAGTGACCAGTGACCGGCATCTGAAATCCGAAATTTGAAATCTCAAATTTCAGATTTCAGATTTCAGATTTCAGCATTCCGTCAACCAAGTTCAACTTCCAGCTTTTCAGCTTTTCACCGATTCAGCTTTTCAACGTTTCAATTTTTTCAGCGGTCTGGTTTTCCAAGCTTTCAGCGTTTCGGCTTTTCGGCTTTTTGGCTTTTTTCCCGCGTTACTCAAACATCGGCAAGTAATCGCACTCCCGACCCCGGAACTTGCAGAGTGCGGTGAACACACATCCCGAATGGGATGTTGAGCCACAGGAGGTCAGCAATGCCCGGAAGAATCACGGCATCGGAATCGCAGCTTCGTCCCGACCCCAAATACGGCGACAGGACGCTGGCGAAGTTCATCAACTGCGTCATGCGCGACGGCAAGAAGGGCGCGGCCCAGCGCGTCGTCTACGACGCCATGGAACTCATCGAGAAGCGCCTGGAGAAGGAAACCAGCGAGAACGCGCCGAAGAGCGCGATCGAGTTGTTCCACCGCGCGCTCGACAACGTGAAGCCGGAAGTTGAAGTGCGTTCCCGTCGCGTCGGCGGCGCCAACTACCAGGTGCCGATGTCCGTCAACGCACGCCGGCAGCGCAGCCTCACATTCCGCTGGATCATCGACGCTGCCCGCAGTGAGAAGGGCAAGCCGATGAGCGAGCGGCTGGCGAAGGAACTGTTCGATGCAGCGCGCGGCGAAGGCAAGGCAATGGCCACCCGCGAGCAGACCCACCGCATGGCCGACGCCAACAAGGCGTTTGCGCACTTTGCCTGGTAATTTCGGCTTATTTCGCCGAATTTCCCCGGGTATCATCGGCGGGCGGTGAAGGGCCGGCCGACCATCCCAAGGATCAACCAAGCGCGATGCGTTCTGACGCTCGCGCTTTTTCTTTTGCTCGCATTGGCACTCGCGCAGCGCGCTGGTGCGGCCGAGCCGAGCGCCGCCATGCGCGCCGCGGTGCAGGAACTTGTCGCCGAGGCCGAGGCGCTCCTCGCCAGTCACGAGCCGCCCAAGGGCAAGCCGGATTACGCCAGCCGCTGCTCGCAGACGCTCACGCCTGAAGAAGTCGGCGAAGCAATCGTGCAGCGAACGCACCGCGACGCGTTCATCGACGCGTACGTCCGCTGGCAACTCACCAGCTTCGATCCGCCGCTGCCGGCGATGGATGACCGCGCGTTTGCGAAGTTCATGGACGCGGCGCCGAAGCGCATCGACAACCCTCGCGCCGAGGCGAACGTGGTCGAATACTTCGAGCGCATCGAAAGCGCGGGCAAGCTCCCGCCGCGTGAACTGGAGCGCTGCCGGGCAAGCGTGATCGAACTCGAGAAGCGCACGAAGCTTGCGGAACTGATGAACCGGCCGGCCGACGAGTTCTTCGATTTCATTTCGGAGAAGCTCGGGCCTACCGGCGTGCAGCCGCGGCTGTGGCTCCTTGCGGAATGCGCCGGCACCGTCTCCGCCGGTTGGTCCACGCGCTCCGTCAAGATGCGGATCTCCAAGTCATTCGCCGCCGCGGCGACCGAGACGGACTTCACCGGCGAACACAAACGCCTCATCGAAGTGCAGGCCCGCAAACTCGTCGAGCTTGAACGGCGGTATGTGAACGAAGTCACGCTCCTCGCCGGCGGCAGCGTCAACGTCACGTTCTCCACCGTTCGCGTCACCAGCAACGACGTGGACAAATGGGTCAACCGATTGATGGGGATTCCATGACCATCCCCCGCCCCGCGCTGTTCTACTATTGTCAGCGTGAGAAAGGCGCGGCGCAACCTTGTGGCGTTGAAACAGCGGGAGCAAAACGCTCGCACCACGCTGCTCCGCGCGATCATCATCGTCGCGCTCCTGGCGCCGGCAATGGCGCACGTTGCGTCCAGCGGTGCAACGCCGCGCGGCGATGACGCCACGTCCGCTCGAGAGGCGCTGCAGATGGCGATGCGCGACCTCACTCGTGAAGCGCGCGAAGCGAAGAAATCGTTTTCGCTGCCGCGCTTGAACGCCGATTTCGCCGGCACGTTCCCGCACGACATCGATGATTCGCTGATCTGGATGCGCGTCGCGAAGCGGGTGGACCGCGATCCGTTCATCGATAGTTACATTCGCTGGCAGCTCACCAGTTTTCTCGATGAAATGCCCGCACTTGATGACGCGGAATTTGAAGCGTTGCTCGGTGATCTTCCGCCGTGCCTGCCGAACCCGCAGGCGGACGAATCGCTGGTGAATCCGCTGATGCGTGCGAACGCCGCGGAACGTCTGCAGCCGAGCGATCTCAAGCGAATCGAAGCGTTGCTTTCGCAGCTCGGCACGCGGCGGGAGCAGGCGGGCGTGCTTCGCCGGCCTGCCGAGGGCTTGCGTGCATGGCTTCAGGAGAAGGTCGGCGACACCGGTCATCGGCCGCTGCAGGTTGCCATCGAGCGATGCGTTGCGCTGGCGAAAGCGGGCTGGGATCTTGAAGACGCGAAGGCGGACATGACCGCGCGGTGCGAAGCGGCGCTGCGCGATCGCTCCTTCACGCAGGAAGCGCGCGAGCGCATCGCGAGGCAAATGCAGAACCTTGTGCAGCCGGCGCGACTGCGCATCGTGGATGCGTATGTGCGCGACGACGGGCTTGTCGTGAACACCGACACCGTGGGCGTGTACGACTTCGAAGTTCGGAAGTGGGCGAAAACGGTGCTCCGACAATGAGCCGCCCTCCCTCTGCCGACCATTCCGCGTTCGCTCGCTATCACCGCCAGATGCTGCTCCCGGGCTTCGGCGAGCAAGGCCAGCAGCGCCTCGCGCAATCGCATGCAGCCATCATCGGTTGCGGCGCGCTGGGCACGAACATCGCCGACGCCCTCACACGCGCCGGCGTCGGCACGCTCACCATCATCGATCGCGACGTCGTCGAACTGACGAACCTGCAGCGCCAGGTGCTCTTCGATGAAAACGACGCGAACAGTGAGATTCCCAAGGCGGTGGCGGCGCAGCGGCGGCTCAATTTGATCAACGCGCAAGTGACCGTGCACGCGCATGTCGAAGATTTCTCCGCCCGTAATGCAGAAGCGCTCGTCAGCGATGCGGACATCATGCTCGACGGGCTCGACAACTTCGAAACGCGGTATCTGCTCAACGATCTCGCCGTGGCGACCGGACGGCCGTACTGCTATGGCGGCGCGGTCGGCACGACTGGGCTTGCGATGACGATTTTGCCGCATGGCGAGGCGCGGCGAGGCGATGCGAAGAAGGCAAACCTTGTGTCGTGGAGTGATGACGAGGCCACGCCGTGTTTGCGGTGCATGTTTCCCGATCCGCCACCGCCCGGGACGACGCCGACGTGCGACACGGCCGGCGTGCTCGGCCCGCTGGTGACGACCGTCGCAGCGATGCAGAGCGCAGCCGCGCTCAAGCTGCTCACCGGCAACATCGCGGCGGTCGATCGTTCGCTGCTCACCGTCGAATTGTGGGACAACGAAATTCGGCGGCTGGATGTGAGCGGCGCGCGGCGTAACGATTGCCCATGCTGCGGACGCGGCGAGTTCGAGTACCTTGAGCACGGCGCGGGGAGCGCCACGACATCGCTGTGCGGCCGCAATGCTGTGCAGGTGACGCCTGATATCACCCGCGATGCGCGAAACGGCGAAGGCGGGATCGATCTCGCTGATCTCGCGCGTCGACTGGACGCGTTCGGCTCGTTCACGGTGACGCCGTATCTGCTGCGCGGCACGTTCCGCAATGAAAGAGGCAGCAACGGCGAATCGATCGAGCTTTCGCTGTTCCCCAACGGCCGGGCGGTGTTCAAAGGCGTCACCGAGCCGGAGGCGGCGCGGAAGCTGTATGCGAAATACCTGGGAACTTAATGAAACGTGCGGCGGCGTCCTCCGCATAACGTGAATAGAATCGTGTGCGCGTGGAGCGGCGGATCGCGGCGCGGGGTGCGGGCGACCGGCCGACTCGGGTGGGAGGCCATATGGCAACGGATGTTCTTGCTCGTCGATCGACGCGTCTCGTCGCTGGTCGTGGGTGGCGCGTCGCGCTCGTGGTTGTGGCTGCGTTCTTCTGGGCTGCGGCCGCGGCGCACGCGCAGGGCACCAGCGGATCGCTGCCCAACCCGATTTCCAGCGGCGATCTTGAAAAGATCATGACGCGGCTGGCGCTGGATGCGTCACAGCGGCGCGTGGCGGAAAACTGCCACGAGCAGTACATCGAGGACTTCAAGAAACTGCGCGACGGCGAGATCGAGAAGTTCATCGCCAAGACGCAGGAGATCCAGGGGCGAATGCCCGCGCGCAAGGAAATCGAGGAGATGATCAGCGATCGCGATCGTCTGCTGGACAAGATCGCGCGGCTGGACAACACGTTCTTCGATCAGGTCATGACCGTGCTGACGGATGAGCAGCAGATTCTGCTGACGCGCGCCCGCATGTATCGCACCCGTGAGCGTTACGGCGGCGACATGGTGCAGGTCGCCGGCTTCCTTGTCCCCGCCGCCAACATCGATCTCTCCGACATGTACGAACGGTTCCCGCTGACGCCGGATGAGCGGCAGATGATGCAGCCGGCGGTGATGGATTATGAATCGAAGCTGACGCGGATGAAGAAGGAAATCTCCGACAGCGTGCTGCGGATGTTCCTTGACATCTTCGACATCATGGAAGCGGCGGGGTTCGATGAGAATTCCTTCCAGGACCCGGAGAAGGCGCAGGAGGCGTTCAACACCGTTCGCAACGCGTGGTCAACCGTCAGCGTGAAGCTGATGGAAAAGGCCATGGAAGTGAGCGACCTCAACCGCAAGGCGTGCAAGCGCATCGCGGAATCGATGTATTTGGAGCACGGCGAGAAGCTCACGCAGCAGTATTACCAGCAGGCCTATCCGGAGCTGCCGACATCCGACCTGCCGCAACTCTTCCGCAAGGCGCTCGCGTTCAACGACCTGACGGAAGAGCAGTGGACGAACGTGAACATTCTGCGTGACGACTTCATTCGACAGCAGCAGAACATTTACGAGGACATGGCGGACGCGCAGGATGTGCTGCGCGCCACGCGCACGCCGTTCGACATGGCGGGCATGGGCGGCCACGAGCCTGCCAACGACGAGATTGTGGACAAGCTCGCTGATCTCGGCGACAAGCACACCAAACTGGTGGAGCGCACCACGGATGCGCTGAACGCGCTGCTCGGAACAGAGCTGCAGGCGAAGATCACCGAGATGGAAGATCCGGAGGTTGTCCAGGCGCGGGCGGAAGCCGCGGCCGCGGAGGCCGAGGCGTTCGCGGACACGGGGATGGAGACCGTCTCCGACGTCCCAGTGGCGACGGCCTCGCAGCCGATCGCCGTGCCGGAGTTCCGCGAGCTGGTGACCACGCTCGAGCTGGATGAATCAAGCATGGCCGTGGCGGAGCAATTGCACGCGGCGTATGTGCAGAAGTTCACGAACGTGAGCGAAGAAGTGCTCGGGAAGGTGAACGAAGCGCAGAGCAAGTTGTGGAGGTTCGACGAGGCGACGTCGACGACGACCGGCCCGACGGTGGCGCAGGTGCGCGAGTTGAACACGCTTCGCAAAGCGGCGGCTGAAGCGATGCGCGGCGTGGATGACGCGTTTTATCGCGATCTCACCGTCGCCGTGGGCAGTGATCCCATGCGCCAGCGGCAGATTGAACTGTTGCATCATGCGCGGACGCGGCTTTCCTACGCCGTGGGCCCGGAGATGTGGATCTGGGGCTTCGGCGGCCAGCACTCGCAGTTGTCGAGCCTCGATCTCGTCCCCATTTGCCAAGACGAAATGCTGCTCGAAGAACCAAACGAGGCGATCGACGCGATCCTCTCCGCCTACGACGCGGAGATGACGCAAGCGATGCGCGATCGCTACGAGAAGGCAATGGCGGCGCAGCTGCGCATGGACGTCGCCAACGCGGAGTTCATGTCGGCTCGGGGTGCGGCGGGCGACGGCGAGGTCGCGGCGGGCGTTCGCTATCAGCAGGAACTCGCGGACCTTTCCAAGAATCTGAACAGCGCATCCGCGGAAGTGGCGCGCATCAACAAGGAAACGATGCAGAAGCTGCGGGCGGCGCTGGACGAAGAGCGCGGCGCGGCGCTCGAGTTCGCGTTCAAGCGGGCGGCGTTCCCCACGGTGTACCGCGGCCACGACGAGATGATGGCGGCGATCAACAAAGCGCGGTCGCTCAAATCGCTTTCGCCCTCGCAGCGCGAGAACCTTGAGGAGGTGCTCGCCGATTTTCAGTCGAAGTATGAATCCGTGTGCGATCGCATGGTGGCGATCTTGGCCGATACATCCGGAGCGATTCGGCCCTTCGCCGCGGAAGACATGCGCGAATATCGCCGCGTCGAATCGACGATCGAAAAGCTGGAGTTCGAGCGGAGCGAATTGCGGGCGCGGGCTCGCCGGCGCGTGCAGGATATTTTGAGCAGCGAACAGCTGGCCCAGGTCGGCGGCATGTTCGCGCCGCGCGGAGCGACGGTGGCGGCGGACACGGCCACGCCGTAAGCCTGGTCGCGGCCTGGCGGGCTCGAAATGGCGTTTCTTGGCGTGCAGGGTGACCGGCTACACTGACGGTGCGCCGGCGCCCCACGATCGCGGCGAACAAACCATGCACGATACCCGCGCTCAACCTTCGCCTGTCACGCTGCGCCGGCTGCGCGAATGGAGCGCGAGCGGCCACAAGTTTGCGTGCCTCACGTGTTACGACGCCACCACGGCCGGCTGGTTGTGGCGCGCGGGCGTCAGCGTGCTGCTCGTGGGCGACACGGCGGCGGAAATGATCCTCGGCTATCCGAGCACCATCCACGCCCCGCTCGACTTCCTGGTGACGATCACGGCGGCGGTGAAGCGCGGCGCGCCGGACGCTCATGTGATGGCCGACATGCCGTTCATGAGCTACCAGGCGTGCGATGCGGAGGCGCTGCGCAACGCCGGGCGGTTTCTCACGGAAGGCAATGCGGATTCCGTGAAGGTGGAAGTGGACCGGACGTACGCACCGCTTGTGGAGAAGATGGCGCGGGCGGGCGTGCCGGTGGTGGCGCATATCGGGTCGCGGCCGCAGCTTCACAAGCGCCGGGGCGGGTATGCCTCCGCGGGTCGGACGGCGAGCGAGGGGCTGCAGATCGTGGCGGACGCCGTGGCATGCCAGGAGGCGGGCGCGACGATGCTGCTGATTGAGGCGGTGCCGGAGGAGGTCGCGGCCCGGGTGGTGGAGAAGACATCGATCCCCGTGATCGGGTGCGGGGCCGGTCCGGCGTGTCACGGCCAGGTGGTCGTGCTGCAGGATATTTTGGGCCTGACGGAGTGGCAGCCGGCGTTCGCCCAGCCGATCGCCCACCTTGGGCCGCAAATCGCGGGGGCGGCCGAGGAATGGGTTGCCCGGGTTCGTGAATCCCGCCTCGGTGAGCATCCGTACAAGATGTCAGCCGGCGAGGCGAATCAATTCTGACGATCAGGCGTTTGGCTGGTGCCGATGGCCCGGCCGGCGGGCGACGCGTGAAACTGTCGCCCCGGCGACGTTGGAGAAATGGTCGGGGCCGACCGCCTGAAATTTCGAGCACGTTCCCGCCAACGAACGTAAAGGTGTTTACGGGGCCGAGACGCAACGATGAGGAAGCTGCATCAGTTCGGGCCGAGCCTGGTTGTCCTGGTGACTTCCGCATTCGTGCTGCTGGTGGGACCGCAGATCGTTCGCCAGCTCACGTACGAGCAGACATCGGCCCAAATTGATCAGGCCAGCCTGCGGCTTGAAAACAACGCCATCCTGGAACAACTGAACCAGGCGTACCGCGACATCGCGCTCATCGTCGAGCCCTCCGTCGTACACATCAGCACGCAGACGATCGAAAAGGATTCGTTCGGTCGCGATCGCATCGTCGGGTCATCGGGTTCGGGGTGGGTGTATGACGCCCAGGGCCACGTGGTCACGAACTATCACGTCGTTCGCGATGCGGATCACATCGAAGTGCAGCTTCACAACGGCGAACTGCGCACGGCGGAATTCGTCGGCGCGGACCCCACCACCGACGTCGCGCTGCTGCGTATTGATCCGCAGCGGCTGCATCCGGCGAAGCGCGCGGCCCCCGGCGATCGCGTGGAGCAGGGCGACCTCGTGTTTGCATTCGGCTCGCCGTTTGATTTTCGCTTTTCGATGTCCTCGGGCGTCGTGTCCGGTCTCGGGCGATACGTCGGCCTGATTCGCGATGATTTCGACCGCTGGCTGGGCTACGAGAACTTCATCCAGGTGGATGCGGCGATCAACCCCGGCAACTCGGGCGGTCCGCTCACGGATGTTCGCGGCCGCGTTGTCGGCATGAATACCGCCATCGCCACGCGTCGCCGTGATACATCCGCGCAGGATTATTTCGAGGGTCAATTCGCCGGCATCGGGCTTGCGATTCCGCTGGAGATGATCGAGCCGGTGGTGACGCAGCTCATCGAGACCGGCGTGGTGGCGAAGGGCTATCTGGGCGTGCAGCCTCGTGACCTCACGAACGACGCCTCGCTCGACCTTCGCCGGCTGGGCTTCATCGGCCAGGGTGTGATCATCGTCACCACTCCGCCGGACGGCCCGGCGCGTCTTGCCGGCCTTCGACCGGGCGACATCGTGACCGCCATCAACGATCGCGCCATCAGTTCCGTCGCGCAGCTTCGCTCTGTGATTTCATCAATGCTGCCGGGCGACAACGTGCGCATCAACGTCTGGCGTTATGACGAGGACGCCGGCGAAGGCGCCGAGCGCACGTTTGACGTGGTGCTGGCCCGCCTCGATGACCTCTACGCCACCGGCGTGCTGCCCGCGAACGAGCGCCACGGCAAGATTCCGTCGCTCGGCATCCTCGGCATCGCGACAAGCGAGCCCAAGCTGGCGCGCGAGGTTGGCGTGAATTTCACGCCGGGCGTGCTCATTACGAGTCTCGCGCCGGACGCCGCGATGCGCGACACGCTGCCCGTGGGTTCCACGATCATCGCTGTGGATGACGTGCCGGTCGCCACGCTCGAGCAGTTCCACGAGCAGCTGGATCATCACAACCTCGGCCTTGGCGTGCAGATCACTGCGGTGCTGCCGACGGGCGAGAAAGTGCGGCCGGTGTTGAGCGCGACCATCTGGTGATGCGGCCGGCGCTCATGCGGGTGCGATAGCATGCGGCTCATGACCTCGCCGAGCGCACCACACACGAGCAAGACGTTGCTGCGCGTGCGCCATCTCAAGACGCATTTCCCCGTGCGCCAGGGCTTGCTTCGCCGCGTCACCGGCTGGGTCAAGGCCGTGGACGATGTGAGCTTCGACATCGGCGCGGGCGAAACGCTTGGGCTGGTCGGCGAATCGGGGTGCGGCAAGACGACGATCGGCCGGTCGCTCCTGCGGCTCGTTCCCGTCGCCACGGGCACGGTGGAACTCGATGGCGAATCAATTTTCGATCTGCCCACTCGCCGTTTGCGCCGCGCCCGCCGCCACATGCAGATGATCTTTCAAGATCCGGCGGGCTCGCTCAATCCGCGTTTGCGCGTCGGCACGATTGTCGGCGAACCGCTGGAGGTGCATCGCGTCGCGCGCGGCCGCAAGCTGCGCCATCAGGTGGCGACGCTGCTGGAACGATGCGGGCTGCACGCCGATGACGCACGCAAGTTCCCGCACGAGTTTTCAGGCGGGCAGCGGCAACGCATCGGCATCGCCCGCGCGATCGCGCTCAAACCAAAACTTATCGTGTGCGATGAGCCGACGAGCGCGCTCGATGCGTCCATCCAGGCACAGATTCTCAACCTGCTCAAAGATTTGCAGCGCGAGTTCGCCATGGCGTATCTCTTCATCAGCCACGATTTCGCGGCGGTGCGGCACATCTGCGATCACATTGCGGTGGTGAAAGGCGGCAAGATCGTGGAGATGGGCCCGCGCGACCGCGTCATTGACTCACCCGAGCATGAGTACACGCGCACGCTGCTGGCGGCCGTGCCCACGCCGACGCCGCCGAAGCGGGAAGCGTCGCTGCAGCCGTCATAAGTCGAATTCAAGACTTGCTCGCCGCGGCGTTGCAATCCGAACGAGCGCGGCGGAGAATGAAGGAAGAAGGACGGGCCATGACGCAATTGCCGAGTAATGCAACGTTCATGGTGCGGCTGGCGAACGGCCAGGAATTTGGTCCGGCTGATCTTGACCTCGTCGTGGAGTGGACGCAGCAGCGGCGCGTGCCGGTGGATGCACTGCTCGTGCCGACGGACGGCACTTCGCCGCGATCGGTGCTGGCGGAACCGCGCCTTCGCGCATTGCTGCACGCCGCGCCGCCCACGGCGCCGACCGCGCCGGTGGTCGCGCCAAACACGGGGTCCGTACTGATTCCAACGGGCAATCCCTGCGCGCTCGCGGGCTATTACCTTGCGGTGTTTTCCATCCTGTTCTTTCCGCTGTCGTTGTTCGCGATCGTGTTCGGCATTCTCGGCCTGCGCGCCCGCGTCAAGAACCCCGCGGTGCACGGCCTGGGGCATGCGATCGTCGCGATTGTGCTGGGGATCCTTGTCGCCATCGGCGCGACGCTCGTCATCATCTACATCATCAACAACGCCTGAAGAAACCGGCGTCCGTGCATTCCCAACTATTCGTGAGGATTGATGATGGAAAGCAACTCGCCGAGCACGCCGTTTGATCCGTCACGCATCACGCGTCCCGATCCGGCGTTGCTGCGATATTACGTCATCGTGTCGCTGCTGACGGTGGCGGGCTTTCCCTTCATGATCCTGCCGCTCTATTTCAAATATCAGACGCTGCGCTACAAGCTCGATGACGAAGGCATCTCGATGTCGTGGGGCATGTTCTTCCGGCGCGAGATTTATCTCACGTATCGCAGGATTCAGGACATTCACGTCACGCGCGGCATCATTCAGCGCAAGCTCGGGCTGGCGTCGGTGTCGGTGCAGACCGCCTCGGGCAGCTCCGGCGCGGAGATGGTGATCGAAGGCGTCCGCAATCCCGAGGCGCTGCGTGATTTTCTGTATTCGAAGATGCGCGGCGCGCGGAGCGAAGCGCACGAGGCGGGCGAAGGGGCCGGCGTCGCGCATGCGGCGGGACAATCGCCGGCGGATGAAGCGCTCGTGCTGCTGCGCGAAATTCGCGATGAACTTGGCGTGCTGCGCTCACGGCTGGCGGAGCTGCGGTCGTGAGCGGGCCCGCACCATCAACAACGCCGACGCGCGAGGTCGGCAAGGTGGAGCAGCTTGCGGCCGGCATTTACGAAGGCCTGTGGAAGGTGCTTGCGGAATGGTTTGACGTGCCGCGCACCCCGCCGGACCTGCCGCGAACTTCGCCCGCTGGGTATTACAGCGCGTTCAAGCCGGCCGCGGGATATCTGCGATATCTCAAACTCGCGTTCTGGATTGTCGCCATCGCTGTGGACATCGGCCTGCTTGCGTTGTGGCTGGCGGTGCTCTTCACCGTGTGGTGGCTCGCGCTCGTGCTGATTCCATTGCTGCTGGTCGTCGGCATCGTGCCGGACATCTTCGGCTATGTCGCGGTGCATCTGCGTTACGACACGCAGTGGTACGTGATGACCGACCGCAGCATTCGCATTCGCCGGGGCGTGTGGATCATTCAGGAGACGACGATCACGTTCGAGAACGTGCAGAACGTGACGGTGCGGCAAGGTCCGCTGCAGCGCCACTTCGGCATCGCGGATGTGATCATCGAGACGGCAGGCGCGGCGCTGGCGACGGGAAAGCACGGCAACGTGACCGTCGGCAACCGCGGCGTCATTGAAGGGATCGCCAACGCCGAGGAGATTCGAGATCTCATCCTGCAGCGATTGCGGGCGTCGAAGTCTGCCGGCCTGGGCGACGAGGCGCATGCGCCTGTGCATGTTGCGCCCGGAGGTTTTGCCATCGGGCCGGAGCACGTGGCGGCGCTCCGCGCGATTCGCGATGATCTGGCGGCGATGAATGCGTGACGGGCGTGCGGGTTCGCGGGTGGAGTCCGCTCGCGCTGATGACCTGCTGATGACCCGCACCTTCCTCGAAGACTCGTCAGGTGCGGCTTCCTGCTCTTGCACGCTGTTGCAGACTTTCAGGCACGGAATCCGCGGTTCGTCGATGGTGGGTTGAGCGCGGTACGATTGGCGCATGGAGCAATATCTCGCGCTCATGCGACATGTGCTGGAACACGGCGCGATCAAGAGCGATCGCACGGGGACCGGCACGCGCAGCATTTTCGGCTGGCAAATGCGATTCGACCTTGCGGACGGCTTTCCGCTGGTCACGACGAAAAAGCTGCATGTGCGCTCGATCATCCACGAGCTGCTGTGGTTTCTTCGCGGCGAGACGAATGTGCGGTCGCTCAATGAAGCGGGCGTCACCATCTGGGACGAGTGGGCCGACGCCGACGGCGAGCTTGGGCCGATCTACGGCAAGCAGTGGCGCTCGTGGGCCGGACCGGGCGGCGAGACGATCGATCAGATTGCCGCGGTGATGGAGACGCTCAAACGCGATCCAGATTCCCGGCGGATGATCGTGAGCGCGTGGAATGTGTCGGACCTGCCGCGGATGGCGCTCGCGCCCTGCCACTGCCTGTTCCAGTTCTACGTGGCGGAGGGCCGGTTGTCGTGCCAGCTTTATCAGCGCAGCGCGGATGTGTTCCTCGGCGTGCCGTTCAACATTGCCTCGTACGCGCTGCTCACGATGATGGTGGCGCAGGCGGGCGGCTTTGAGGCGGGCGAATTTATCCACACCTTCGGCGACGCGCACCTGTATTCCAATCACATCGAACAGGCGAAGATTCAGCTTTCCCGCACGCCGCGGCCGCTTCCCACGATGCATCTCAATCCAGAAGTCCGGTCAATTTTTGATTTCCGGTACGAAGATTTCGAATTGCGCCAGTACGACCCGCACCCTCATATCAAGGCGGCGGTGGCGGTATGAGGAAATTTGCGAATACCAGACGACGCGCGAGTTGGCGAATGCCATATTCGATTCAGCTGCAGATCGGCGAGCGAAATGACACAAAGTGAAGGTGGTCGTTTGCCGTCTGCTGGACCTGCCGCTGCGCCCTCCCGACCACAACCTGGCCCTGGACACCCGCGCATGCTGTCGATCATTGTCGCGATGTCGGAAGACGGTGTCATCGGCCGCGGAGGCGAACTGCCGTGGCACCTGCCCGCTGATCTTCAGCACTTCAAATCGCTCACGATGGGCCATGCGATGATCATGGGGCGCAAGACGTTTGATTCGATTGGCCGGGCGCTCCCGGGGCGAACGTCGATCGTGCTCACGCGTCGAGGCGAGATTCGCGTGCCGGGCGTGCTCACCGCACGAAGTTTGAATGAAGCGCTCGATCTCACGCCGGGCGATGCGGAAGTATTCGTCATCGGTGGAGGCGAGCTGTTCGCGCAAGCGCTGCCGCGCGCGGATCGGCTTTATGTGACGATTGTGCACACCAGGATTCCGGACGGCGACACGTACTTCCCGCAGGTCGATCTCGCGACTTGGCAACTCGTGATCGAACGGCATCGGCAAGCGGACGATGAGAACGCGCATGCGATGACGTTCCGCATGTACGAGCGGCTGCGCAAGTGACGGCGTGATGCGTTGCTTGCCGGCTTACTGGCCCGCGAACGCCGGCGTGTCCGGAGCATCCTCGGCGCGAATGGCGATCAACCCCAGGAGCGGCGCGTCGGGCGCGGTCTGGAGCTCGACGAGCCGCACGGGCGTCGGTTCGAGCGTGCGCCAGACGCCGCCCGCGTTGAAGACGCCGCCCCACTGATCCGCAAAATCCCACAGCGAGAGCGTGACGCTCTGGCCGGCGGGAATGGCGTCGACGTGGCGGACATAGCGCTGGTTGATCCATACATCGACGTTCTCGAAATCCGTCGCCGTCGTGTTCACGATCTCAATCTTTTCGTGATCGCGGAACACCTGCACGGGGATGGTGTCGGTGGTGTGCAGGTCGAAGGGATAGGGGCGCGTGGCGACTTCCGGCTGATAGAGCGGCTTGGCGCACGATGCGGCGGAGAGCATCGCGGCGAACAGAAGCGCGAACGTGACCAGCCGTGTGAGCATGGCGACAAGGTATCGCGGCGGCGGCGGGCATGCCAGCGATCGTGTACCGGCGCACGCCACCTATGATCTCCCCAATGTTGTGCGAAGCGGAAAGCAACCGAACCGAAGCGGATCGCAGCACACCGCGGCGAGCGGTGGATGAATCGCTGGCGCGGTTCGCGCGCGAATTCCGCATGGATCCCCGCCTTCCCGCCGCCGTGCCCGGGTTCGACGCCCCGTTCCTGCAAGCCGGCCTCGCGGGATATTCCGACAGCGCCATGCGGCTCATCGCACGCCGCCACGGGTGCCCGTTCTGCATCACGGAAGCGTTGCTCGATCGCACGCTCATCAACGGCGGCAAGGGGTTGTTGCGCGAAGATCCCGACCTGCTCGCCGAGGAATGCGGCACGGGCGACATTGATGAAAACCGCGCGGCGGGCCTCGACGACCACCCCACCGCCGGGCAGCTCATGGGCACCGATCCCAGCGAGATGGCGCGAGCGACGGAACTGCTCGTGGAGATGGGGTACGACGTGATTGACGTCAACCTCGCGTGCCCGGTGAAGAAAGTGTGTCGGCGAAACCGCGGCGGGCATTTTCTTTCTTCGCCTGATGAAGCGATCGCCGTGCTGCGTGCCGTTCGCGCCGCGGCGCCGAGCCACGTGCCGACGACGGTGAAGCTGCGCAGGGCGTTCGACGACACGCCGGAAATGGCGGCGAACTTCGAGCGCATCTTCAGCGCCGCGTATGACATGGGATACGCGTGGGCGATCGTGCACTGCCGCACCGTGCAGCAGCGATACAACGGGCCGGGAAAGTGGTCGTTCCTTGCGGAACTCACGCGGCGCCATCCGGAGAAAGTGATCATCGGCTCCGGCGACGTGTGGAGCGTGGCGGACATTTTCGCCATGCTGCGCGACACCGGCGTGCATGCCGTGAGCGTGGCGCGCGGGTGCATCGGCAACCCGTGGATCTTCCGGCAGGCGCGGCAGCTCATGGCCGGGCAGCCGGTCACCACGCCGTCACTCGCTGAACAGAAGCAGGTGCTGCTCGATCATTTCTCGCTCTCGGTGGCGCTGCACGGCGAGGGCAAGGCGAGCAAAATGATGCGGAAGTTCGGCATCAAGTTCGCGCAGCACCACCCGCAGCGCGAGGAGGTGCACAACGCGTTCGTGCGATGCAAGTCCATCGCGGAGTGGCACAGCGTGCTGGAGCGGTTTTATGCGAGTGCGCACGCGCTGGCGGGCACCTAGCGTAAAACGATCGAGACACAAGAGCGATCGCACGATGGAACATCAAAAGGTCAAAAGGGAGACAACCGAGGAAGCTCGCTTGTGCACCCAGCGCACGACTCACCGCCCTTGTCCGGACGAGTTGTGGCGCCGCATCGCTGAATTGCGCGATCAATCGTCGTTGTGCCACGCTCTGCCGTCGCGGGCGAGCAGGTCGTCCGCTGCTTTCGGGCCCCAGCTTCCGGGCGCGTAGTTGGCGTGGATGTTGCGGCGGATCGATTCGGACTCGGCGTTCAGGAACGGATCGACGGCTCTCCACGCGCCGTCCACTTCGAAGCGATGCTTGAACAGCGTTTGATCGCCGCGCATGGCGTCGAGAATGAGCGGGCCATACGCTTCGACGGGCTCGGCTTTGAAACGCTCTTCGTAGTCGAAATCCATTTCGACGGAATCGAGCCGAATCCCGCCGCCGGGCACTTTGCCTTCGAAGCGCAGCGTGACGCGCTCGCGCGGCGCGATTTCAATGATGATGCGGTTCGCCGGCCTGCACCCGCCGCTCCTGAACGGCTCAACGTGCCGGAACAGGTTCGCCACCGGTTGCTTGAACTGCAGCAACACTTCCGTGCGCTTCGCCGCCATGCGCTTGCCGGTGCGGACGTAGAACGGCGTGCCGCCCCACCGCCAGTTGTCGAAGTGGAACTTCAGCGCCGCGAACGTTTCCGTCGTCGTGCCGGGCTTCACGCCTTCGAGTTCGTGATACGCAGGCTCGGCAGCGTCACCCGCAAACTGGCCGAGCGCCGCGAACTCGCCGAGGCGACCTTTGGGCGGCTGCTGAATGGCGTCGATGACTTTGATCTTCTCCTGGCGAATGTGCTCCGGCGAGTAACTCGTCGGCGGCTCCATCGCCACCAGCGCGAGCACCTGCAGCAGGTGCGATTGGATCATGTCGCGAATCGCGCCGGCGGTGTCGTAGTAATCCGCGCGGCGACCCACCCCTACCGTCTCCGCCGCCGTGATCTGCACGTGATCGATGTACTGCTGGTTCCACAGCGGCTCGAAGATGGAGTTCGCGAAACGGAACACGAGCAGGTTCTGCACGAGCTCCTTGCCGAGGTAGTGATCGATGCGGTAGATGGATTCTTCTTCAAACGCGCGGCCGAGCGTCATGTTGAGCTGCCGGGCGGACTTTTCATCGTGGCCGAACGGCTTCTCCACGATGATGCGCTGCCACGGGGCTCCGTTGCGATCAAGGCTGCACCACCGCTTGCCTTCCGTGATGAGTCCGGAACGGTTGATCGCTTCGACAATCGGCTCATACACGTTGGGACCGACGGAGAGATAGAACAGGATGTTGCACGGAATGCCGTGCTGCTTGGTGATGGCCTCCGCGCGGGCGGACAGCGCCGGGTAGAACTCATCCTTCGTGCCGTCGCCGGCGATGTAATAGAGCGAGCGCGCGAACTCGCGCCAGGTCTTCGGGTCAAACTCGCGGGCGTGCTCCTTCACCCACGGCTCGAGCTTGGAGCGCCAGTCGTCATCCGACATTTCCGTGCGACTGTTGCCGAGGATTGCCGTCCGCGCCGGCAAGGCGCCGGTTGAATGCATCTCGTACAGCGCCGGAATCAGCTTGCGCGAGGTGAGGTCCCCCGAGGCGCCGTAGATAACGATGAGGCATGGTTCGAGTGTGGGCATGCGAAGTGATCTTATCGGCGCAACCGCCCCGCGAGATTCAGGAGGAACTTCGTGGCGACTGTGCGTGAGCGGCGTCCTGGCGGCGCGTTGATCAAGTTCGATGATCGACATGCAATTCCCATACTTTCTGCGACCTTGGCGCCTCCGCGCCTCGTCGGTTTCCTTCCTGTCCAAGCAGCTATCCGCGCGGATGATGCTTCTTTACGACGCTGCGAAGGCGTGAACGGTCAACGTGCGTGTAAATCTGCGTGGTGGCGATGTCGGCGTGCCCGAGCAGTTCCTGCACGACGCGCAGGTCCGCGCCGCCGGCGAGCATGTGCGTGGCGAAGCTGTGACGAAGCATGTGCGGGTGCACATCGCGCAGCCCGGCGCGGATGGCGTTGCGGCGAACGATCTGCCAGACGGCGACGCGCTCGAGCGGCCTGCCGGTGTTGGAGAGCATCAGTCGGCCTTCGTCGCGATTGTCGCCGAAGCGCATGAGCGTCGGGCGCGTCTCGGCGAGGTAACGGTCCAGCCACTCCTGCGCCGGCTTGCCGATGGGCACCATGCGCTGCTTGCTGCCCTTGCCGGTGACGATGAGCACGCCGAGCGTGGCGTTGTAATCCGTGAGTTTGAGCGTGGCGATTTCCGTGGCGCGGAGCCCGCCGGCGTAGAGCAGTTCCAGCATCGCGCGGTCGCGCATCCACAGGTCACCCATCTCCGGCGACGGCGCTTCGATGAGCGCCTTCACCTGTTTGGGTGAGAGCACGCCGGGCAGACGGCGCCATTGCGTCGGCCGCTCCAGCAGACGGGCCGGGTTCTCGCGGATGACGTTGTTCGCATGGAGGAAGCGGAACAGCACGCGCAGCGAGGCGAGGTGGCGGGCGATGGAAGTGGATTCCATCTTCCGTTCGCGGTGCAGCCGGCGAAGGTGCTCCGCGAGGTGCTCGGCTTTGACGGCGTCGAACCCAGCCAGCCCCTGCTCTTCGAGGTCCGCCACCATATCCCGCACATCGCGGCCGTACGCCTCGAGCGTGGCGGGCGACAGCCCGGCTTCGACGCGCAGGTACGCAAGGAAGTCGCGTACGGGTTGGTCGAAGCTGGCAACGCTGGGCATTGCTCTGTGATCGTCCCGATGGTCCGCGGGACGCGATGATTTTGCGCGTTGGCAGCAGGTGTTGCGCCGCCCCCGGAAGAGGAACGCCCCCAATCGCGTCCAGCCCGCCCCTTCCGGGGGTTCAACGGGTGGCGCGCCGCTTGCCATTCCGTCCTTGCCGAGCGCCTCAAGGGCAAGGAGTGCCGCATGCGAGGCAGAGTGAATGCCATGACCGCCGAAGGGCTTGTCGCGGAGTTGCGGCAGCGTTTGGCGGAAAGCGACAACGTGAAGGCCGGGACCGCCGACGGGCTCACCGCGAGTTCATCGCTCGGCGGCCGCGCGCTGCGGCTGGCGCAGGTGGCGGCCGCGATGCACATGACCGCCGCCGCCCGCAGCATGGCCGAGTCCGCGGTGACGACGCCCACGCGGGATGGAGGCGTTCAATGAACTACGGACTCTATCTTTCCGCCGCGGGCGCGCTCACGAGCATGCATCGCCTCGATGTCACGGCGAACAACCTCGCGAACGTCAACACGCTGGGCTTCAAGCCGGATGTCGTCACCACGCGTGCCCGGCTCCCGGAACGGTTGGAGAACCCCGGCCATCCCGACGCGGCCCGGCACATGCTGGAGCAACTCGGCGGCGGGCTGTTCGTCGAGGAAACGTCCGTGCAACTCCCCCAAGGCAGTTTCGTGACGACCGATGACGATCTCGACCTCGCCATCGAAGGCAAGGGCTTCTTTGTCGTCGCCGACCCGCACGCCGGGAGCACGAACCGGCAGCTTTCCCTCACGCGTGACGGCCGTCTCACGCTCGACCGCAACGGCTTGCTCGTCAACGCGGGCTCGGGCCAGGCGATGCTCGACACGGCGAACCAGCCGATCCGCCTCACCGGCACGGGCAAGGTGACGATCCTCCGCAGCGGCGAAGTGCTGCAGGACGGCCGGCGCGTCGCGACGATCAAGCTCATCGAACCCGGTCCGCACACCAAGCTCATCAAGTCAGGAGAAAACCTCTTTCAGTTCAGCGCCAGCGACTTGCAAAGCGCGCGGCCGGCGAGCGGCGCGATCCTGCAGGGCGCCATTGAGAACAGCGCCGTCGACCCGGTGATGGAACTGAACAAGCTCATCCTCGCGTCCAAGGCGGTGCAGAGCAATCTCAAGATGATGCAGTATCACGACCAACTGATGGGGCAGGCCATTAACACCTTCGGCAGGGTTGCGTAATTCAGATCGCAGGAGCAGATTTCCATGGCATTGATCGCACTTCATTCCGGCGCCACGGGCTTGAGCGCTCAATCGACCGCGCTCGACGTCATCGCAAACAACCTCGCCAACGTGAACACCGACGGCTTCAAATCCAGCCGTGTCACGTTCCAGGATTTGCTTTATCTGGAAAAATCACAACCAGGCGCGGAGAACGCCAATGGCGACCAGCGGCCGGTGGGCACATACGTCGGCCTCGGCGTCAAGATTGCGGGCACGATTCTTAACTTCAGCACCGGCGCAGCAAATCGCACCGACCGCGAGCTCGACATTATGATCGAAGGGCCGGGCTTCTTTCAGGTGGAAATCGACGACGAAGTGGGCGAAGGCATCGGCTACACGCGAGCCGGCAGCTTCGCGCTCAACTCGCAAGGTGAATTCGTGCTGATCAACGACCAGGGCCGGCGGCTGATGCCCGAGATCGTCGTGCCCGAAGGCGCCAGCAGTGTATCGATCAGCAACGACGGCATCGTCAGCGCCGCGGTGCCGGGACAGATCGAGGAAGTGGAAATCGGCCGGCTGCAGATCGCGACGTTCATCAATCCCGCGGGTCTGAAGCAGATCGGCGAGAACTTATATATTCCGAGCGTGGCGTCCGGCGATCCGGCCGTGGGCGATCCGCTCGACGGCGGCCGCGGCGGCTTGCGGCAGGGATTCCTGGAGGGTTCGAACGTCGATCCCGTTTCGGAACTCGTCAACCTCATCCGCACGCAGCGCGCGTTCGAACTGAACAGCCAGACGATCCAGGCGGCGGACGAAGTGCTGCAGGGCGTGAGCAACCTGCGCCGGTTCTGATCTGAACATTGAGACCACGTAACGTAGGAATGATGCGATGACGCCACGGCAATTGCTGATCTCTGTTTCCTGCATCGCGGCAACGCTCATGTGCTGCGCGTCCGCGCACGGCGACGACGTCGTGCTGCGATCGGCCGCCCGTGTGCCGGTGGGCGCGAACGTTCTGACGCTCGCCGACGTCGCGGCGCTCGAAGGCGCGTATGCGCAGTCGCTCGGCGGCGTCGTCGTGCTGGAACTCAATGGCCCGGACCGCGTGATTGAGCTTTCCGTGCAGGACGTCCGCCATCGGCTGGATGAAGCGGGCGCGCACTGGGGCAGGGTGAACCTGCAAGGCAGCCGCGTGGTCATTCGGCCGCGAACGGCGTCGGCAGGCAGTCCGCCGATCGCAATGCAGCCGGTTTCGCTCCGCGGAGCGGCGGCGTCTCGGCCGGAACAACCTGCGGGGCCGGTGTATCACACCGTCTCGGAATTCGCGGATGAGAGCACGGTGCGCGGCGCGATCGGCCGCGCGATCGCAGACGGGCTCGGACTCTCCGCAAACGACGTGCAGCTTGCATTCGACGCTCGCGACGAGGCGCTGCTCGCCACCACGGCCAGCGCGTTTCGCATCGAAGTCGAAGCTGTGAGCAGCCTGCGAAGCGATCGCATTCAGATGGTTGTGCGGTTGTGGGAAGGCCTGCGCGTCGCCCAGAACGCCAGCCTCACCGTCTTGCCGCTGGTGCGAAGCACGGCGGTGTGCGCGGCGCGCGATTTGAGCGGCGGGAGCAAGCTGCTGGCGAGCGACGTCAGAATTGAAGATGTCTGGGTTTCGCCCAACCGCACGGGTTGGCTGACCAGCGTGAACGACGTGGTGGACCAGGTGCTCGAACGCAACGTGAGCGCCGGCGAGCGCATCGCGCCGAAGCACCTGCGCAAGCACATCATCATCAACCGCGGCGACCGAGCGATCATCCGCTGTCTCGTCGGCGGCATCGTGATTTCCATGGAAGCGGAATGCAGGCAAGCCGGCGCGGAAGGCGACAGCGTCGAGTTCCGGAAGCTCGGCGAGCGCGACACCTTCTTCGCCACCGTCACCGGGCCCGGCGAAGCGGTGCTCGATCTTTCCACCCAGCAGTGAACCAGCACGAATCACAATCGAGGACCAACATGACGAACGCACACACACTTCGAGGCTGCGCCGCGGCGCTCACGCTCACCAGCGCCGCGATGCTCGGCGCCGGATCGCCCGGCGCTTCAAGCTCCATTCTTGCGCAGGCGAACAATCAGCCGACGAATCCGCTCGAAGAGACGCCGCACGCGCTGCAGGCGATGAGCATGTTCGCCATCGCGCCGCCCGAGGATCGCGTTTTCATGGTGCATGATCTTGTGCAGATCGTGGTGCGCGAAACGAGCCAGGCGAAGAGTTCGCAATCGCTGGACACCAAGAAAGAAGCGGATCTCGACTGGAGCATCCCGCGCTCGCCGCAGCTCGAACTGCTGAATCTGCTGGAGGGCCAGCTCTACGCCGGTCGGACGAACAACCGCCCCGAGCTGCAGTTGACATATAACAACGAGTTCAAGGGCGACGGCGAATACGAGCGCAAGGACGACCTCACCGCCCGCGTCACCGCCGAGATCATCGAAATCCAGCCGAACGGCAACCTCGTGCTCGAAGCGCGAACCAGCATTCTGACCGACAAGGAAGAACAGATCATCACCGTGACGGGCGTCTGCCGACCCGACGACATCACGCCGGCCAACAGCGTGCTCTCGAATCAGATCTTCAATCTGCGCATCGAGAAGCAGCACAAGGGCGAACTGCGCACCACCAACGAGCGCGGCTTCGTCGGCAAGGTGCTTGACGCCATCTTCTCGTTCTAAGTTTCTTCGAACAGCGACCAACGAATCGAAGGGAAGGCGCGGCGGCGCTTTCCCTTCTTTTCTTTGCGCTTACCCCAGCGTCACGCGCCGGCCGAAGAATTTGAGGCTCGCAGCTTCTTTCGCAAGCGCCAGCGTCTTCTCCGCTTCCTCGTTGGCGCGAATGCAGCCCGCTTTCAGAATGTCGAGCACGGCTTTGTCGTCGCCTTCATATTGAGCGCGGCGCTGGCGCATGGGATCGAGCAGCGCGTTGATCGCTGCGGCGACTTCCTTCTTGATGTGGCCGTCGCCGATGTTGTCGCCGGTGGAATAGGCCCGCTCGAGCTCGGCGACGCGATTCTTATCGGGGATGAACGCTCGCACATATTGGAACAGCGCGTTGTTAATATCGCCCGGCTCGGTGGGGCTTTGCCGACCGGTGTAAATCTTGCCGACTTTCTTTTCGACGTCCTTCGGCGAGTCGCTGATGAAGATCGCGTTGCCGAGGCTCTTGCTCATCTTCTGCTTGCCGTCAATGCCGACAAGCCGGCCGACGGCCCCGACTTCCGCCACGGGAATCGGGAACACGCCGCCAAGCTTCACATGATCGCGGTCTTCCGCGTGCTCGCTGACGCCGCAGTAAATCTGATTGAATCGCCGCGCCACTTCGCGCGTGAGTTCGATGTGCGGGATCTGATCTTCGCCGACCGGCACGCTGTCCGCGCGGAATGTAAGAATGTCCGCCGTCTGCCCCACGGCGTAGAGCGGGAACCCGAAGCTGTAGGTGTCGCCCAGCTCCTTCGCCACGATCTCGTCCTTCAGCGTGGGATTGCGCATCACGCGGTTGAACGGGAGCAGCATGGCGAAGAGGTAGGTCAGCTCCGCAATCGCGGGCACTTCGCTTTGCAGGAAGATCGTGCACTTCGCCGGATCGAGGCCCATGGCGAGATAGTCGCGCACCAGCTCGAGGCAGTCGCTGTGAATCTCGCTGGCCTTGTCAGCGCGCGTGGTGAACGCATGCAGGTTGGCGATGATGATGAAGCACTCGTGGGAATCCTGCAGTTCGATGCGGCGTTTCACCGAGCCCAGGTAATGGCCAAGGTGCAGCTTTGCGGTGGGCGTGTCGCCAGTGAGGATGCGCGGGCGGGAAGGCATGGGGTACGCTGAAAAATCGAAAAGTCGAAAGGTCGAACAGTCAAAATGGGCGTGACGCGAGGCGTACTGTAGCACCTCACGCGGTGGCCATCAGCGCGAGCGCCGCGTTGGCGAGATTGAACATCATGTGCATGGCCATCGGGGCGGCGATCCGGCCGGTGCGCTCGTAAATCCACCCGAGGCCGAGCGACAGCACGAACAGCGCCACCAATGCCTGCGGCTGCGCGACGTTGGCGTGCATCAGCGTGAACACGGCGCTCGTGATGAACACCGCGGGCCACGGCCGAAGCAGCATCGCTCGCAGCATGCGGTGGAGAATGCCGCGGTAGAAAATTTCCTCGAACACCGCCGGGCCGATGACGACGAGCACGACGAGGGCCGTGCGCCACCCGTCCGCCGGCGCTTCGACGAGCATCGCCAGCGTTTCGTGCGCAATCTGGTCGGCATGCTGCTTGACCAGCAGTTCCTGCAGCTTGCTCGCCGCGAGCCCCGCCGAGACCACCAGCGGCCAGAACAGCACCAGGGCCCCCACGCCCAGCGCCGCCGCCACCGGCACGCTCACCGCCGGCCTGTGGAGCTTCGGCAACTTCGAATGCGGCGGGCGAATCAAGTTCCACGCCAGCACCAGCACCACCGCCTGACCGACATACATCCCCGCCAAGCCGAGCACCGTGAATTTCATCCGCGCATTCAGCGGCATCGCGGCGACGTCGCCTTCGTAATCAAAGAAGAATTGATGCGCCAGCACCGAGCCCAGCGCGCTCGCTGCGAACAGCATGAACAGCAGCCCAAGCCCCACCACCGGCTCAAACGGCCGCTCGCGCAGCCGCTTGCCGTCCAGCTTCTGCCAGCGACGCCAGTAGAAGATCGCCAGACTGATCGGCGCGGCCAGCACCGAGAGCAGCGTGAAGGCGGAGAGTTCCTCGGCGGGCATGGATGCAGGCGCTGCGGTTTCGACATGGCCCTCGGGCACGGCGAGCGGCGCTGGATTGTCGTCGGTGATCGGCTCTTGCGCGATCACGCTCGGCACGTCGACCATCAGCAGCAGCGCGAGCACAGCAAGCAGCGCGAGCGTTCGTGCGCGGACTGCACGCCCCGGAAAAGGCGAAGCCGCGGGCCCCGAAATGCCCGTCCGCCCCGCCACGCTGCCATGCTGAAGGCGCATCGCGACAGCGTAACACGGCCGCCACGGCGAGGCGAAAACCGCTTCGCAGCCTGCATCATCTTGCCTGCGGCAGCGCATCCACCTTCGCAACGCCCGCCAGCGCCGCCGCCGCCCGCTCCGCATGCTGCTCCTTGATGAAGAGGTAGTCCGTCAGATAGGTGGACACAAGGAACACAGGCACACGTGCTTCCTTCAGCGCCGCCGTAAGCGTGGCGAACACGCCCACGGTCGCCATGTCAATCTGCCCGACGAGCCGCAGGCCGACGAACCCGCGCTCGGCGGTGAGCTCCGCGGAGGCCTCGGGCGATGCGGGCAGATGGGCTTCATCGATGACGAGCGACAGCTCCTGGTCCGTGCGAGCGAAGCAGAGGAACGCCGCGCTGCCCCCGGAAGGCGGCGGCGCGAGCCCCCATGCCGGAATCGCAGCGCCCGCAGACAGCCGGCACACAGCAAACCTCCCGGGCAACCATTCGAGGTGAAGGGACGGGATGGCGGAGGGTGTGGGCATGGAGGTGGATGCGATAAAAAGGTAGAAGGCCTTGGGCCTTGGGCGCTGGGCCTTGGTGCAGGCGAGGCGCTCAGATCAAGAGCCTAAGGCCCAACGCCCAAGGCCTGCGGCCTGCGCTCCCCGGCCGTCCCATTGGGCATCCCGCACCCAGCCGGCTACAATCTGCGCCACAACAACCCGAAGGGGATTGGTGTAACGGTAGCACGACTGACTCTGACTCAGTTAGTCTAGGTTCGAATCCTAGATCCCCTGCTTTTGTCCCTCGGGGTGGTAAAGCGTCTGGCTGGCGAGTGACTGAAGCGACCTCAACGTCTATACAGCATTCTTTTCACTGGCCCACAAAGTCGACGGGCGTTATTCTTCGCGCATGAGCGAGATAGTTCGAAGCACAGCACGAGTCAAGCCGATTGCGTTTGATTGCTTCGCCGGTTGTGGGGGCATGACAGAAGGTCTGAAGCAAGCTGGCTATCGAGTCGTGGGCGCAATCGAAATCGATAAAGACGCCGCCGCCGTCTATAAGCTAAATCACCCGACAACAAGGATGTGGCAGCAGGACGTAAAAACGATTTCCGGCAAGGACATACTTCGCAAGCTTCGCCTCAAGATGGGTGACCTTGATTTGCTCGGAGGATGCCCCCCTTGCCAAGGATTCTCCGTGCTTCGCACACGCAATGGCGCACGGCGAATATTTGACAGGCAAAATGACCTCATCTTTGAGTTCGAACGTCTTGTGCATGAACTTCGACCAAAGACTGTAATGCTCGAAAATGTCCCGAAGCTACTCACGAATAGTCGATTCAAGTCCTTCACTCGCTCACTTAACGCGTGTGGCTACAAAGTCAAAGCGGATGTCCTAAATGTTCACGACTACGGAGTACCGCAACGTCGCAAGCGCCTTGTTCTTGTCGCCAGCAGAGTGAGCAATATCGATTTCGCCCCCACACTTCCTAACAAGCCAACAGTACGCGACGCAATTGGGAACTTGCCGCGAGCGGGCAATAGTGGCGACCCATTACATGATATGCCAGAACACCGCTCTCAGGAGGTTCGCCGACGCATTCGCGAGATTCCACGGAATGGCGGCAGCAGATCAGCACTTTGCGGCAAGCTGTCGCTCAAATGCCACCGCAAATCGACGGGCTTTAAGGATGTGTACGGACGCATGGCCTGGGACAAGCCAGCGCCGACAATTACCACCGGATGCTTTAATCCATCAAAGGGGAGATTCTTACATCCAACCCTAGATCGATCAATAACGATGAGGGAAGCTGCACTCTTGCAATCATTCCCGCTCGATTACTATTTCCCGGCACAATTGGGGAAGGTCAAGATCGCCACGCTGATTGGAAATGCACTGCCTCCCACCTTCATCAAGCACATTGCTCAATACGCAAATCTTCACTGCAACTCTAAATAGCAAACGCGAATGCATACTTTCCTGACGGAAAACGCAACTGCGGCCACCATGCCGGGGATTCATTTTGCAACGGATCAATACGCAACAAAAAGACCGTCAGTTTATCAGAGGGCACGATACTAGCCTCGCCGCTATCAAGAATTCCTTGCGTTTCACGCCGCGATTGCCGCAACCCACGACTACGTGCCACGTACACGTAGGCAGTCTCATGGCTGAACAACGTCGCGAACTGTTGGATCGATCCGATTATCGCTTCCGTGTCCCAAATATGCTCCGACTCGCCCTCGTCGGGCACAATATGGGCGAGTATTGCCTCAACACTCGCAAGCGGCATCTCGGCAAATGAGCGATCTGAAATATGCTCGACAATACGGTCGATCTCCAACGTAGATTTCGCAACTCGCGAGTCTCTAAGAATTTGGGCGGGATTATAGATGGCACCTCCGGTATAGGTGCCAATAGCCCCAGGCACCAGCACAGTCCTGCGAGTCGGCCTGATTTGCCCCTCGATATACACGCCCCGAAATTCTTCTCCAGGCGATTGACGGATCAGATCCCTTAGCCCTACTTCCATACGATGAATTGCCCGAAACACCTTGTGCAACTCTGGAGGGAGAAATAAACGAAGCAGGCCTATATCGGGCCTTCTGTAGCCGTACATACGCGCGTGCTGAAGCACCGTATCAGCTTGAGGAGTGCGAGGATTTCGTCCGTAATAACTTACGAGAAGATTTTTTATAGTAACCCCCCGCCCCAATTTGTTGCCTCCGACAAATAAATTCAACGGCGACCGGACAGCAACATCTTCGTCCGTTTGGCCGTTCACGAGCTTCACAACAATTCCGTTAGAAAAGAACCGAATATGTTGTACAATCCTCTCGAATCCCACCTCGCGAAGAGCGGAATGGGTGCCGCTAAGATCGTCGTATGCTTCTCGTAATCGTGCAATGAGCGCGGAGTCGTTACTCCGCAACCCCTTTGACAATTGGACTTTATATGTGCGCAATAGGCGCACAATATGCTCATGATCAGCATTTTTAGTACTTACATGGCAAAGGAACGCACAGTTCTGATCAGGTTGCGTCGATCGCTTAAATGTGGCACCTACCACAAAGGTATCTAGTGCCCGCAATAACGAAGGCGGCATTTGCATCCGCGGAGTTGGCTGGCCACCAGTTGTCAGAGCGTCAATGTCTGACATCCGGAACTCTCTGACGAGCCGCGGCCCTTCGCCAAAAAAATCATCACCCCCCACGTATTGACTTCCAGGATGGCTGAGAACGGTGAATTGTGGCCTGAAGTTGTGGCCGGGCTGCTGCAGAAACAAAGCCTGCGGAGTCGCCGTGACCTGGAGATACGTATTCTTGTCAAAGAATCGTCTGAGCAACGTTATCCGTTCGTTGATTGTCGAAAGGGATCCGTCATCGCGGCTCGCGCGAGTGTTCAAGCTGGCCTGATCAGCCTCATCATCGATGATCAAACAGGACAAGCCCCGCACGTTTGCGGCACGGAGACTATCTATGAGCGTCGCGAGAATTGCCGCATTCTTTGTCACAACGATCGCACACGTACCCCCTCGTAGGCGCTGAGAAAAGGAGGCCCGATCGGCAATATCTTTTTTATTTAGCACATCTATTCCCGGCAACGCCTCCTGTACACGACCAAGCGTCTGATCATACAGCGGATTGATATCGGATGTGAGGACGATTAATGTCCGATATCCTGCATCGGCACCAATAGCACCGGTTACCGTTAGGACCCCAGTCTTTCCGCTTTGTACCAGACCGTAAATGAGTCCGTTTATCTGCTCAACCCCTCCGCTGGCAGGGTCCACCCAGTGCTGGCTCACTTCATCAGCAGTCTGCTTGATGTCATCGACTTCGTCGTCGCGTCCTATCTGCGCACGAAGCAACTCAATCACTTGAGCGCAATGAGTTATCATCGATAATCTCCTTGCAAACCCGATACCACAACGAAGGCGGAATCTTCCTAGATAGACGACCGATCGGACCGGAAACTGCGTAATGCTGATTATATCGGCGCTTACATGTTACGGCAACAGCTGCAGAGCTCGCCGGCACAATCTGCTGAAACCATTTGTATGGCATGACAGCCACGCCGTCGTGACCGCACACAAGAACAATAATGATCGAATGGGAGGCCGCTTCTGCTCTCAGAGTGTCTAGTTCCGTTGGGGCAAACGTGAATTGCCAAGGACTCTGACCCTTCGTGCTATGCTTCATGTACGCCCATAGTCGTTCATCAATTACAAAGAACGGATCACTAAATCGAATGGAGAATGGATTCCCAAATCGAATCAGTTGGTGAAGTGCCGCCCCTTCGTAGTACTCGTGCTTTCGGATACCCACTGGTCTAGTATTTGAACCTCCATGAAATGATGGATGGTCAGCAGATGACAAAAATGTCTAGAAGTGAAATGATGAGACGCGTTCGGTCTCAGGATACAAAGCCTGAACAAACGGTGGCGGCCTCATTGCGACGGTTGCGACTGAAAGTATCTCGTCATGACAGCACTCTCCCGGGCAAACCAGACTTTGTACTTTATCGTCATCGATTAGCTATTTTCGTTCACGGTTGCTTTTGGCATATGCACCATTGCAAACGTGGTCAGAGTACTCCTTCTACAAATGCCGGGTTTTGGCAGACAAAGCGACAGGGCACCCGGCACCGAGATCGGCGTGCGAGGGCTGCGTTACGGCGAGGCGGCTGGCGCATACTTACGCTCTGGGAATGCCAGATCCGGAATGCAGCCTCGTTGGATGATCGTATCAGAAAGTTCATAGCGCAACGAGTAGAGTGAGCGGTTGTGAAGGCGGACGTTGGAATACGCGATGTTGTGCGGTCATACAACGGCTCTAATTTTTTCGGCTAGCTGCCATTGATCAACCTCTATCGTCCGCTGAAAGAACTTCCATGGAGCAGCGCCAACTGCTGGCCCCCTATCGCCCAATCTGAATCGATCGCACGCCGTTGCTGGTGACCGGCTTGGCTGCGGTGGTCGCGGCGGCGCCGTTTTCTTCCGCGGCTGAAGATTCGGGGATGTACGTGCAGACGAGGTCGGCCATGGAGAGCGGGTACTGGTCCGTGCCGGAGTCGAGGAGGTTCAGGGACAGCCAGTAGTGCGGGCCGATGGGGCTGGTGCGTTTGGCGTGTTCGAGGGCTTCGCCGGCGATGGTCCATGTGGCGAGCGGCTTGGCGCCGGGCTTGCTGGATGTGCCGGAGGAATACATGGCGATTTCGAGGCGGCCTTCGCCGAAGGTTGGCGTGGGATGCGGCGAGGCGAAGAGGAGGACGGTGGCCTCGATGGTGTCGGGGAAGCCGTTGCCGTCGGAATCCACCGGTTTGGAGCCCACCGCGAAGGCCATCTCGGAGATCGGCGCATCGGCGGGCGTGACGGGCGCGGCGTGCGGCGGCGGCGGCAGTGGACGCGTGGTGGTGGAGGAGATGACTTCGCTCGCGCAGCCTGGGAGGTGCGCGAGCGGGAGCATCAGCACCGCCAAAAGGGCGCGGGAGCGGATGTTCATGTGCGGGATCGTGGTTGTGCGCTTTGGGAGCATCGGGTTGGTGGGTGGGCGCTTGGGTGGTGCTTGGTTGGACGTGCTTGGTTGGATGCGGCGACTGAAGTCGCCGAACCGGAAGTCGCCGAACCGGGGGTTGGATCACTTCTTCTCTTTGTTCTCCTTGTCTCCGTTTGGCGCGTCCTTCTTATCCTGGCGGTACATCTCCTGCGCGAGGTCGCGCACGGTGGCGGGGTCGAACGAGCCGCGGCGGATTTCGTCCTTGAGTTCCTGCGGCAGCGAAAGGCGATCGATCTCCTCATCCGTCAGACGCTGCGCATCGTGCCGGCCAACTTCCGCGGGGCTGACGACGACATGCGGCGTGAGGACGATGAGCAGCTCCGTCTTGGCGGAACTCAATTGCTGGCTGCGGAAGAGCGCGCCGACGATCGGGATCTCGCCGAGGATCGGTACGCGCTGATCGCGTCGTTCGTAGCGATCGGAGATGAGCCCGCCGATGATGACGGTCTGGCCGTCCTTCACCGTGACGGTGGTGGACGCGGTTCGCCTCGTGATAATGGGCGACTCAAAATCTTCGCTGATCTGCGTGGTGCGGGCGGAAAGTTCGGAGATTTCCGGGTGGATCTCCATGCGCACGAAGCCGTCGGGATTGACCGAGGGCGTCACTTCGAGGATCACGCCGATGTCCTCCGGCACGACGCTGGATTGCTGCGAGCCTTGATCGAACGACGTGCTTTCTGGCAGGCGGATGGTTTCACCGACTTGAATGCGGGCGGGCACGTTGTTGACCGCCATGATGGTGGGATTGCTGAGCACCTGCAGGCGGCCCTGCGCTTCCATGGCGCGGATGATGAGGCGGAAGTCGGTGGCGTTGATGGCGATGGCCGGCACGCCCGCCCCGGCGCTGCCGAAGAGCGAAGCGAGCCCGTAGCGGCCGCGCACCAGCGTGTTGTCGAGATTGAAGCGCACGTTGGCGTTGACGCCGAACTCCGATTCGCGGTCGATCGTGACCTCCGCCAGCAGCACCTGGATGAGCACCTGCGGCGGGTCGACGTCAAGCTCTTCGATCATCTGCTTGACGCGGTCGAGATAACGCGGCGAGGCGCTGACGAGCACGCTGTTGCTCTTGGCGTCGCCGACGATCGTCACCTCGCGCTCGAGCAGGCGGGCCGCGGACCCGAGTTGATCCACGCTCAAGGTTTCAATGAGTTTGCGCTGTTCCTGCTCGACGAAGGCGCTCAAGACGGTGGCGACTTCCTGGGCTGACGAGTTGCGAAGCTGGTAGAGGAACGTTTCGCGCTCGTTGGCTTCCTGTTGATCGAGTTCGTTGACGACGCGTTCGACGAGATCGAGATAAATCGGCGTGCCGGAGACGAGCAGGCTGTTGGTGCGGCTGTCCACCGTGATGGAAAGCTGCTGGCGGACGTCTTCGACGGTGGTGAGTTCCGTGCCGGAGAGGCCGGCGGTGGCGGCGGGCGCGGGAGCGCCGAGGGCCGGAGCCGCGCCGTCAATTGGGGCCGCCATGCTCGGGCCTGTCGGGATCGTGGGGTCGCGCGGCTTGAGCACGTACAGGTTGCCGCGCTGCGAAAGGTTGAAGAGCTGCGTGAGGATGTCCGCCATGGCGATGGCGTCCGCGTTCTTCAACTTGAAGATGCGGATGTTCTGGGCGCCGATGTTGGAAGTGTCAAGGTCGCGGATCATCTGCTCGATCATGGGCATGGAGATGCTCGGCGCGGAAACGATCACCGTGTTGGTGCGCATGTCGGGCGTGAGCGTGATGGATTGGCGGATGGCGGCGCTGACTTCCATTTCGGAAAGTTCCGCTTGCTGATCGCCGTCGCCGGCCTTGGCGTGATCGCCTTCTTTGCGGGCACCGCGGTCGGCTTTTGCGATTTCGCGCAGGTACTTGAGCACGGTGGCCTGCTGCCCGGTGCGCCGGCCGTCGATGCCGCGACCGCTGAGCACATTCTCGATGAGGCTCACGGTTTCGAGCGCGTTGGCGGAGGCAAGCGGGATGTATTTGATCTCGACGACTTGCGAGGGGCGCGTGCCATCGAGCTGCGCGATCATGCGCTTGATGGCCTGCAAATCAGCGGGCGGCGCGTGAACGACGACGGCATTCAACCGTTCATCAGCGCGAACGCGCACGGTGTTCGGGCCACGCGTGCGGTTCGTTTCTTCCACATAGAGATCATCGAGCATCGCCACCATGTCCGTCGCGCGGCTGGAGGCAAGTTGCACGATCTCCATCGCGCCGCCGGGGCCGAGTTCGCCCTCCGCACTGGCCAGCGCTTCGATCAGGTTGCGCACCACTTCGAGGTTCTCATCAGACGCGGCAACGATCAGGCTGTTGGTGGCGATGTCCGCCTGAATGGCGACGCGATCAGTCGGTGACGCCGACCCGCCGAGCGACTGCTGACGTTCGTTCATCAATTGCTGCAAACGGGGCGCGAGCAGTTCCGCACGGCCGGATTGCAGCGTGATCACGTTGAGGCCGACGGCAGGATTGACCGGCGCTTCCTCCAGCCGGGCGACCAGTTGGCGGATGACTTCGATGTCGTCCGGGCTCGCTGCGACGAGCAGGCTGTTGGTGCGCGAGTCCGTCAGCACGAGCGGCCGTTGCGCTTTGGCCACGTCCGCCGGGAAGTCGGCGTAGCGGCGGTCCATGATCGACTTCACCGCGGCGGCGAGGCGATCGACGTTGCTCCGCGACACGGGGATCACGTGCACCGCCGCCTGTTCATCAATCGCGGACTGATCGAGATCGCTGACGAGCCGGCGAATGACTTCGAACGCGTCGTTCCCCGCGGCGATCAGCAGGCTGTTCGTGCGCGCATCGGGCACGATGGCGATGCGCTCGAGGTCCGCCGTGTCCGGCTGCACCTTGCGCAGGCGTTCCAGGCGCTGATCCATCAGCCGCTGCACCATCTCGGCGAGACGGATCGCGGAGGCGTGCTCGACCTTGATCATGCGAATCTCGCGCAGTTCGGGCGCGATCTCGGCGTCGAGCACCTTGAGCAGTTCTTCAAGCACGGTGAAGCTGCGGGCGCTGGTGGTGACGACGAGCGAGTTGGTGCGTTCGTCAGCCTGCACCACCACGCGGTCTTCGGGCCGAATCGCCTTCGCCTGCACCTGCTGGTTGAACAGTTGCGTGATGGTGCCGGCCAGCCGCGATGCGGAGGCGAACTTCACGGGATAGACGCGCACCACCGCGCTGGGCGACGCGGCTTCCACATCGAGCATCTTCACCAGTTCCGCGACGAGTTCGAGATTCTCCGGCGTGCTCACGAGAATGAGCGCGTTGAGCTGCGGCTCCGGACGAATGACGAGGCGCGTGATCGGCTGGAAGATCGACGATTCCACAATGCGCTGGTTCCCCTCGCCGGGTTCGCCTTCGCGCACGGCGCGCAACCGCGCCACCGTGTCTCGCAGCGGCATGGCGCCGGGGAGCGAGGTTTGCCCTTCAACGAGCACCTGCTGCAATGTCGCTGCGAGGCTCGTGGCGTCAGCGTATCGCAGCGGCAGCACGCGCGGCTCGACCCAGCCCGTCGCCACGTCGGAATCCAAACGCTGCGACAACACCTGCACCAGCGCGACGGTTTCTTCCTTGCCCGCGGCGATCACCGTGTTCGTCCGCTCGTCGACGGCGATGGCCACTTCGTCAAGCAGCGCCTTGCCGACACCGCTCTCCGGCACGCCCTTGATCGCTGTGCCCGGCACACCAGCGAGCGTCTTCCCCTGCGCGAACAGCTCCTTCACGATGCGTGCAAACTGCGCTGCCGCAATGTTCTGCAGCGGGAAGATCTGCACGGTCACGGCGTCGGTGACGGGAAGCTGGTCGAGCAATTCAATGAGCTGCGCGACCGACTTTGCGTTGCCTTCACTCGCGCGAACAACGACGGCGTTGAGCGTGGTGTCCGCCACCAGGTGAATCGGCTGCGTGAGATCGACATCGATGTCGTTCGGCGTGTCGTCAAACACACCCGTCGATGCCGGCTTGTCAGTGCGGACGGCAAGCCGGCGCACGAGTTCTTCCACCGCCGGCTGGGCGCCGCGCCTCGGCGGTCCCGATCCGAGCAGCTGGGTGACCAGCGTCACCATTGCCTGCGCCTGCGCGTGATGGAGACGCACAATGCGCACATCGGCCTCCGCAAATTCCGCGGCAGGCTCGGCGTCCACCGCCTTGAGCAGCGCGACGATCGTGTCGCGATCAGCGGGACTGCCGACGACGAGAATCGCACGCCGACCGGGCAGCACGCCGACTTTGATCGGCTCCACAAGCAGTCGCGTGGCGGCGTCGGCGGGTTGCGGCTTGTCGAGGCCGATCGTTTCAATCACGCGCTTCGCTTCATCCGGCGTGATGTTTTCAAGCTCGATGATGAACACGCTCTGGCCCGTACCCGGCGCCATGGCGTCGAGCTCGGCGACCGTCGCGCGGATGGAATCAATCAGGCTGCCTGTCGCGGCGACGATCAAGTTGTTGCCCTGCGCATCGACTTGAATCGACAGCGGCTGCTTGAGCTGCGCGGCGGACTTACTGAACGCGTCCGTGATCGACGCGGCGACGCGCGCGGCGGGCATCGACTTCACGGGAATGACGTGCACGGAAAGCCCCTGCGTGGATGCTTCCTGCTGCAGCGCCTCGGCGAGGGCGCGAATCTGCGTGAACTCGTCATCGGCGGCGCGAACGATGATGGTGTTGCTGGTGGCATCGCCCACGATGCGGACAGCGCGGCGGCCGCCGCTCGTGCTCGTGGTGGCGCTGTACATGGCGAGCAGTGACTGCGCGAGCTGCGCCGGATCGCCGGCCTTCACGGGAATGAGCCGCGGCGGCGGGAGCGAGGCGAAGTCCGCCACGTCGAGCTCCTTCACGATCTGCTCGACCTTCTGCATGTTCTGCCGCGACGCGGAGACGATCACGCTGTTGGTTTGCGTCTCGGCGGAAGCGCGCACCCACTGCTCGGATTGAATGAGCACGGCCGGCGCGACGGGCTGCTGCTGATCGGATCCGCCTGCTGCGGGACGCTGCTGATCGCGATTCGCGGATCCTGCGCGAGCGCGCTCCAGCTCGCCGGCAAAGGCGTCGTTGATGGCGCGGGCCACGGACGCAGCGTCGGCGTATGTCAGCGGCATGATCTTGAGCTGCAATGACGAGTCGTAATCCTCACTGTCGAGCTTCGCAAGGAGCGCGCGAACGCTTTCCCATTCCGTCTCACCCGCGGAAATGACGAGGCTGTTGGTGGCGGGGTCGGCGACGATGCGCACATTGCGCTTGCCCGGCGTGTCTGCTTCCACGGCGTACGGGCCGAAGAACATCGAGAGCGCTTCCTGCACCTGCTCGGCCTTGGCGAATTTGAGCGCGACGAAATCCGTGATGCGGGCGCTTGCCGCCGGCTGATCGAGTTCATCGAGAATGCGCGTGATCTCTTTGATCTGGTCCGCGGTGGCGGCCACGATGATCTGATTTTCCACGCGGTTGGAATCGATGCTGGGCGTGACGTCGCCATCGCGCCAGGTGCGTGTGAACTGGCGCAGCGTGTAGGAGACATCGGCCGCCAGCGCGTGCTTGAGCGTGATGATGCGATACTCCAGCGGGCTCGCGGCGGGCACCTGGTCCAGCTTCTCGATGAGCGATTCGATCACCGCGAAGGATTCCTCCGTCGCCGTGACCACCAGGCTGTTGCTGCGACGATCCGCGACGATGCGGGCTTTCACCTCGACAGGCTTCGCGTCGTCACCTTCCAGCTTCACGATCGTGCCGGCGGTGCGGCCGCGTGCATCAAGCTGCAGCGTCTGGCTCAAGATGCGCACGGCTTCGTCCGCGCGGGCGGCGTCCAGCGTGTAGGTGCGGATGATGGTTTCGTCGCCGCTGGATGGGCCATCGAGCTGCGTGATAAGCGCTTCGACTGCGGGGAATTCCTGCTTCGGCGCGTTGACGATCAGACTGTTGGTGCGGGCATCGGGCGTGATGATGACGCCTTGGCCGCCCCCGCCGCGAAAATGCTGGCCAACGATGCGCGCGATCTCCTGCGCCTGGCCCTGCGTGAGTGCGATGATCTCGATCGTGCGGTCGTCCGTGACATCCGAGCGATCGATCTTCGACACGAGGTCGCGAATGAGCGCCAGCTCGTCATCCGGCGCGGCGACGATGAGACGGTTGGCGGACGGGCTTGCGGTGATCGTCGCGGCGGGCGCGGCGGCGCCGGTGGCGCGAGCCTGGCTGCGCAGAAATTCCGTGAGCGTGCGGGCGACATCCGCGGCGTGCGCGTACTCCACAGCGATCACCGTCACTTGCTGATCCGCCGGCGCCACCTGCCCATCGATGTTGCTGATCAGCGCCGCAATCTCTTCGTGCTGGCGAGCCGAAGCGTAGATGATGATGGTCTTCGTGCGGTTGTCCGATCGCACCTTCACGTCCGTCGGCGAAGCGGGCTCCCACCAGCGGCGCGAAGCGCCCGACACGCCGTAGGTGTCTTCAATGATGCCGCTCAAGGCGCCGACGTCGGCGTGCTTCACGTGATACAGCCGGGCGACGCGCTCTTCACCCTCCGGCGGCGGCGCGTCGAGCAGATCGATCAGTTGCTCGACCACGGCGAACTTGTCGCCCTCACCCGTGACGATGAGCGCGTTGAGCCGGTCATCCGCACGCACGGCAAGCGTGCCTCGTCCACGCGATTGATCCTGCCGCCCGCCGAACCATCCGCCCCAGAACGCAATCGGACCCTGGTTCCACGTGATGTCGGAGATCAAGCCCTCGACGGTGTCCGCAATGTCGCTCGCCTTCGCATGGCGGAGTTGGAACACGCGGAACGTGAGCGCCGACGTCGCCTCCGGGGTATCGAACTGTTTCACGAGCGATTCGATTTCCGCGTAGTCTTCATCGGACGCCGCGATGAGCAGCGTGTTGCTGGCAGAGTCGCCGACGATCGAGATGCGGCGCGACTGTGCGGCCCGGCCGCGACCGACGCTGGCGATACGGGCGCGATCGTCATAGAACCGCTGGACGGCGCTCGCGACGGCGGGCGCATCGGCGCGCTGAAGCACGATGGTGCGCACGGGGAACTCGGTCGTCGCCTTGCGATCGATTTCGCCGAGCACGCTGCGGATATCGGCGACCACATTTTCGGGAGCGCGCACGAGAAGCTGGCCGGTGTCATTGCTCGGCACGATGAGCGTGTTCTTCCGGCGCGAGCGGTCGGACGCGACGAGGAGTTGCGTGAGCAAGCTCGCCGCCTGGTCAGCACGCATCGATTCGAGCTCAATGACGGTGAGCGGCAGGTCGGCGGTGTCGCTGGCCACGGTGATCGCCGCGAGAATGTCGCCCACGGTCGCAAAGTCCGCGTCATTGCAGACGAGAATGATGGCGTTGTTGGGCTGGTCGGCGAGCACAGCCACGCGGCGCGAGATGGCGCCGGCGCCTTGGTTGGCGGACAGGCGCTCAATCGTCTGCGTGAGCAGGTTCGCCACCGCCTGCGCATTTGCGCCCTCGTCCAGCGTGATGTAGCGCACCGCGCCGGGCATGGCGGGCAGGCGATCCTGAATCTGCTGCGCGAGACTTGCAGCGCGGTTGACCGCTCGCTCCGAACCGATGATCACCAGACTGTTGGTCGCTTCGTCGATGGCGACGGTGATCTCCGGCTCCGCATCATGTTCCTTCGCCTTGGCGTCGTCCGTCGTCGTCTGACCGATGGCGGCCGAGGCAAGGAGCGTCATCGCGCTGGCGAGCGGGCCCTGCGCATTGCCGATCGCCCCGCGGCGTGCTTCCTTCTTTGGTTCCGAAGCGGACTCGCGGCGCTGGCGCAACTCCTCGATCGATATCACTTCCACGCGCCCGGACTTACCTGATTGCAGCAACTGCTCGAGCGCCTCGGCGATATCGCGTGCCGACGCCTTGGCGGGATCAACCGGCAGCATGCGAATCTGGCGCGAGGAAACAATGGCGGCCTGATCCACTTCCTTCGCCACGCGCTCTATGGTGGCGAGTTGATCGGCCGTGCCGCGGGCGATGAGCGTGTTGCTTGCGGCGTCCACCTGGATGGTGGGTGGATCGCCGCGCTGATCGCGTTCAGCGAAAATGGCTCGCAACGTGTTGGCGAGTTGGTTGGCGTCTGTGTTGCCAATGACGAACACGCGCACGTCGCGCTCGCCGGTCGCCGCGTTGCTGTCGAGACTCATCACCAGCGGCGCGATCACCTCAAGCTGTTCGTGCGTCGCGGTGACGAGCATCACATTGAGATCATCGATCGCCTCGAACGTCGGCGGGACGCTCGCCCTGCCGTCGGTGGGCATGGTGAGGTTGACCGCCAGCCGGGAAAGCGACGGCGCGATGCGGCTGGGCAGCGTGTTCGCCAGTTCGAAGCGGCGAACCTCGCGCTCGATGACCACAGTGGCTTCGACTTGCCGCAGCGTGTCGAGGAAGCGAGCGACGGCGTCCGCGGTGCCCATCACGGTGGCGAGGCGCGATTCGGCGTCAAACTCCACGGTCGCGGCGTCGGGCGGGTCCATCGCCTGCGCTTGCGTGGCGTGCAGGTCCTTCGCGCGTTTCACGGCGCTCGCGGCGTCGGGGGCCGAGATGCGCACGAGGCGAATCTGGCGATCCTGCTTCGCCGGCGTATCGATGGCGGGCAGGAGCGCCGTGATCGATTCAACATCGCTGGCCGGTCCGCCGAGGATAATCGACTTGCCATCCAGCCCCGGCATCAGTTTGACAGATTGCGCTTGTCGGGGCGTGAGCAGCGCTCGCAAGGTGTTCACCGCGGCGTCAGGGCGAACATGCATGAGCGGCTGGACGACGAGGCGTGTGGCGGATGATGGATCAACCTCGCCGTCAATTTCCTTGAGCAGCATTTCCGCCTCGGCAATCGGCGCTTCCGCGCCCACTACCGTCACGCGGTTATCGTGTGCCGCCGGCATCACCACCGGGCGCTGATCCTCCGGCAACTTGGCGAAAAGCGCGTTCAGTCGGTTGACGGCGTCGGCGGGCGTGATCGCTGACAACGCGAATGATTTCACCGAGCGGGCGTTCGCCGTGCCCGGCACATCGAGGAGATTGATCGCTTCGCGCAGCTTGTCGATGCGCTGCTGCAATCCCTTGGCCACGATGGCGTTCGTGCGCTCGTCAGCCGTGAGCGCGAGCCCGGGCATGGTGTTCTCTTCGAGCTTCACCTGCTCGCCCTGCTGATTGATGACGTATTTCACTTCCTTCTGGCTCAGCAGCGCCTTGAGCGGCTCCATGAGCGCCTTCGCGTTGGCGTGCTTGATCTGGAAGATTTCGATCGCGCCTTCGGGGTCTTCGCGGTCGAGTTCTTCGATGATGCGCTGCAGCCGGCGGATTTGCGAGGCGGTTTCCGTGATCACGAGCGCGTTTTGCTGCTCCATGGGCGTCACGGCGCCGTATTCCGCCACCATCGTCTTGAACTTCTCCGCCAGCGTCTTGGCGAGCGCAATGCGCAGTGGAAGGACGACGGTGACGATCTGCTCATCGCTCACCTGGCCCGGCAGTTCGCCGATGTACGTCGGGATGTTTTCGCGCTGCATCTCCGTCAGCTTCTGCAGATAGAGCATGTTGCCATCCTGGCGCAGCATCACGCCGCGCGACTGCAGCAGGATGTTGAGGATGCGGAGCGCTTCGGGAAGCTCGTACGACTCGGGCGAGAGGTAATCCAGCGTGCCCTGCGGGACATCCGTTTCGCGCACGACGGGCAGGCCGGTGACGCGCGAGAAGTAATCGAGCACCTGGTCGAACGTGGCGCCTTTGAAATTGAACTGCACGTTCACCGGCGCCGGGGCCGCGGTCTGCGGGGAGGGCTCGCTTGCAGGAGGCGGCGACGGCGGCGTGTGCGGCGCGGCTTGTTCAGCGGGCGGCGCGGCGGGTGGATCGTCAGCGGCTGCGGGTTCTTCGTGGGCGCTTGCTGCTTCCGCTGGCGTGGCGGCAGGCGCGGCGTGCGCCGGCTCGCTTGCGGAAGGCGTCTCCTCCACGGGCAGTGCGTACGACGTGGCGAACAGCGTCGCCGGCGAAGCGTCGATGTGCGTCCGCACATCGCTTCCCTCCGGTTGCTGCGGAATTCTCGCGAACGTGAGCGGCAGCGCTGCGATGGCCAGCGCCCCGGCCGTCATGAGCAGCAGCGACTTCGCCGCCCCGCTGATCCATCCCTGTGCACCACGTCGCTTCATGATCTACCGCCCCTCATATGGTCATGCCGATGCGCTCGCGCTGCGTGCGCCGCGGCTCAATGCTTCACGATCTCGCCAAGGTTCTGTCCCACGGAAAGCTGCACGTTCCTGCCCGCCCACTCGAAGGTCGCCTGATCGCCCTGCGCCGCAACCAGCTTGAGATCACGCAGGCTTTCGCCCGGCGCTAGAAGTTTCGTCGTGCCCGAACCGGATTCGAGCAGCCACACTTCCGCGCCGCTCGGGCCGCTGACGACGCCTGTCATCACCCATTGCTCATAGGGAAACGGCGGCGCGCTCGGCGCCTTTGCGACCTGCACGTCGGGCGTCGGCGGCGCTGCCGGCTTCTCCGGAATGACGAACGGATTGCTTGCCGCGAGCTGCGCTACGCGTGCCTGGTCAATCGCCGGCGGATCTTCGGGAAGCGGCTGGCGCGGCGATTGGCCCGGCAGGAACAGCGTGGTCAATCGCACGTTGATGCGGAAGTGGTCGGCCCCGCGCATGGGATCCAGCCGCACGTGATAAATGCGCTTGATCCACGGCTCGGCTTCGAGACGCGCAATGAGTTCGAGCGCCTGCGCATATGAGCCTTCGCCGGAGATGAAGCCGTTGAGCTCGATGAAGTCGAGTTCCTCGCGCAGGTTTTTCCATCGGCTGGGGAAATCGCGCTCGGCGGGCGTGCCGCGCGCTTTCTCATCGCCCGTCTGCACGCTTAGCGCCGCAAGTCGCACGACTTCACCAACGCGGTTGAGGCGCCGCCGCAGGTGGTGATCGACGGATTCAAGATCGGGTCCGAGCGTTCGATCGACGATCGCATGCAGCTTGTCCGCAATGCGCGGCGCATCGCGCCGGGCCTGGTCGCTGGCGGCGATTTCGTCCTTCGCGGCGGCGATGGTTTCCTTGAGTTCGCGGCGCGGCTTCAGGTACGACGTGTTCAGCGCCGTGAAGCCGATCCAGCCCACGATGGCGCTCGCCACGAACACCAGCAGAATAACGGTGAGGCGGCTCATGGATTCGCCTCGCCATCGCGGCCGTCGCCCGCCGGTCCGCCTGTCGTTGCAGACCGATTCCCTGGCTGCACGACGAGCCGGTAATTGAACGGCACGCCCAGCCGATTGCCGCCCTCGCGCTCCGCGCCGCTGGCGGAAACGAGGTAACGATTGTTCTTGATCAGCCGCTCGCGAAACGCACCGGCGACTTCGCGATCGCTCGCCTCGCCCTGCAGCGTCATATGCGCCGCCCACGGCACGACCCACCGCGAGCGCTTGCTCTCATAGTCCACGCCCTTGAACTCCACCATTCCCGTGAAGTCGCTCAAGACAAGCTGATCGCGCGGCGGCATCAGGCTGGCAAGCTGATCGAGGTGGCCCAGCCAATCGGCTTTCACGTCTTCCCACCGGTGGATGTGTTCGAGCTTGCGCACATCGCGCACGTACCGCCAGTACGCGTCCGGCGTCACCTGCGCCTTCAGCGTTTGCGCTTCCTGATCGAGCCTGCGAAGATCGGCACGCAGCACGGTGTAGGTCGCGCCGGCGATCGCAATCATCGCGGCGGCTCCCAGCAGCACGCGCATGCGCAGCTTGGCGTGCAAGTCCGGCGGGCGGCGCGGGTGCGCCATGTCGATCACGTGATCCTGATGACGCTGTTCGAGCAGGAGACCGGCGAGCGGCCACGTCGCGCCCAGCCGCAATTGTCCGCGGTCGACATGCGGATGGCTGTGCAGCACCGTCGGCGTGATCCCGAGCACGACTTCCACCGGTTCCGCCGCCTGTTCTGCTGCGGAGTCGTCGCCCATCAGAATCACCTGGCGAACGCTGTCGGTATCCTCGCCGATGCGATAGCTCATCCACGTGCGGCGTGTTTCCGTGACGATCGCTTCGGTGAGCACATCGGGCGGAGCGCCGACCGGCAGATCGGCCGCTCGCGAGAAGCGAATGGCGCCGCCGACGACCACGCTGAACTCGATGCGCTCGCCGGCGATGTCGATGAGCAGCGACGGTTCGCGTTTGAAACCGGGCACGTCAGCCACCAGCGCCGCGCCACCCATGGCGCGAAGTGAGACGCGACTGCGTTCAATGCCCGCCGCCTTCAGCACCTGCTGCACCGCTTCCAGTTCGCCGCGCGGCATCACGAGCGCCAGCACCGTCGTGCTCGATGGCCCCCGCTCCACCGGCACGAAATCAATCACCGCCTGGGTGGGATCAAACGGCAACTCGCGCGTCACGGCCAGCCGCGTCATCTCCGGCAACTCGGCGTCCACCGTGCTCGGCAGCGACAACCGCTTGAGAATGACTTCATCGCGCGAGAGCGCGATCACCGCCTGCGTGGTGACGATGCCCGCACGTTTGAGCGCGCTGCGCATCCACGCGCCGAGCGCATCCGGATTGGCGCGCGACAGGTCCGCGGGAATTTCTTCGGTCATCGACCGCCGCACGGCGATGCCGCCGCGACGCACCACGCCCTGCAGCGCGCACAGCCGCTTGCGTCCGAACTCGATGGCGACAGCTCTGGAACCGAGCATTGATCCTTGCGTCCACGGTCCGCCGTGCGGCCTTCCCGGCCAGCGCGGGCGGATCGAATTGTGCTTGCCTTCAGTGGCTCCGCACGCCGCGCCCACTCCAGCGCAACGCGCGTGGCCCATTGTAGTGAACCGTCATGCCCGGGCCGTTGAGATTCCCGGACTTGTGGAGCGATTGTTACCTACTTTGACATCGAAACGGCGAAAGGCACGCCATCATGCCGCGCCGTCATCACGCGCCGGCATGCCAGCGGCCAATTCGACGGAGCGGGGGCGGCGACGGAGCGGACGCGCCGGCAGGTTGATTCGCCGCGGTGTTTGGGCTCGGTGACGATTCAGCGCTTGACGGCGGCGCCGCAGCATCATCGTTTGCTGAAGCGCCCCGCTTTCCAGCTTCATCGGCTGCAGCAGCGGATTCCGCCTGGCGTTCGTCCCACGCGTGAATGATGTCGCTCCGCTGGCGCTCGCGGTCGCGCTCGGCGGCAGGCGAACGCTGCGCATCGACGTGCAGAGCAACCGCAAGCATGGCGGGCATCAGCGTCATGTCGCGCACGGACGCCAGGCGCGGCTCGTCGCCGGCGAAATCAATCACCAGCTCGTACACCACCGCATCGCGAAGCGGTCCGTCAAGCTCATCGCCCGCCACTTCGCCCGCCAGAAGGCGCACGCGATAGCACGTGCTACGGTTCGTGATGTGATCCACGAGCGACGCGAACTCGCCCGGTTCCAGCACTCCGGCGAGCAGCGGCCAGCAGACCGTCGCGCGCTCGGCTTCGGTCAGCGAGGCCTGTGCCGCAACGATCGCTTCCGCCTGTTCCGCGGTGATCTCCGGGAGCGCGAGCAGCGCTTCGAGCGGAGCCGTGTTGACATCGAGGCGGCCTTGACGGATGTCGCCGGCCTTGGCGGTGCACGCGTCGAAGCATTCGCTCCAATCATCTGGCGGAACGTTGTTGTCGCGCAGCGCGGAGGCGAGTTTCGCCAGTGTGTCGATTGATGCGCCTCCAGCGATGATCGGTCGCAGCGGCTCGGGAAGGCTCTGAAGCACGCGATCGCGCTCCGCGTTGTTGGCGGCCGTTCGCTCGTCGTCGTCGCCGGCGGGCTTGAGCTTGAGCGACGCAAGGTCGATGCGCGGCGTGCCGTCTTTCCGCACATTCGCTTCCGCACTGAAGACGGTGAGAATGTCGGCCAGCACGCGCTCCGCGTCGCGGTCCACCTCGCCAGCGAATTCCGGTGAATCGGCGCCCTCGAACGCCTCCCATTCGCGCTGCAACCGCTCAAGTGAGCCGAAAAGCAATTCGCTGGTCATGCCCGGCACCTGCGCGAGTTCGGCCAGCGACTGCACCGGCCGTCCAAGCGACTCGCGCCATGCGATGATCCGCTGCGCCAGCGCGTCTTCCACCAGCCCGGTGGCGACGAGTTGCTCCGCGGTGACCTCGTTGACGTCGAGCTTCGCTGATTCCGAGACGATGCGCTCGCCGTCCGGCCCGATCGGCAGCAGGCGAACGACGCCGGTCGCGCCTTCGCGTTCGTAGATGATGTACTCATCATCGAGTTCAGGGAGCTTGCCTGCGAGCATGTCGCGCCGCTCGCGCTGCAATTCACCCAGAATGATGGCGAAGCCGGAGCGGGCGGTGGCCTGGGCCTGCGCCTGGCGCTGCGAGCGCGAAGCGCCGCTCGTCTCCGCTTGCGCCATTCGCAGAAGCGCGGCGCAGGCAAGGAGCGCGATGGCGAGCCCGATGATCACCGCAAGCATGACGAAGCCGCGCTTCATGAGCCGGCTCCGCGATCGGGGGCGAGCGCGTCATCAGCGGCGGGCGAGCCGCCACCGGCATCCGGAATCACGATCACGCGCACGACGTCGGGGGCCGGCCATTCTTCACGCTCCGCCGACTCGTCGACGTCCAGCGCATCAAACGTTTCGTCGCCACCCTCTTCTCGCGCTGCGGTGGCGCGATTGTCGCTGTCGTTCGCCGCAAAGTCATCCTGCGGGTCATCCAGCAATTCGTCGTCTTCCGCCTGCGCACGCGGGTGCAGCCAGAGCGAGATTTCCACGGCGAGAGGAAGCCGATTCGCCTCAAGACTGTCGAACTGGCGTTGCCACGCGGAACCGTCGAAATATCGAAACTCAAGCCGCGCGATGTGGCGGAGCGATTCGGCTTCGCTGGCGCGGGTGCGCTCGCTGGATACGTTTGACGCTTGGCGGCGCGTGCGCGTTTCAACGTGCGATGCGCCGGGCTGCTGCAACGTCCGAGTGACCGACAGTTCGGCGGCGTCGGCGTCAAAGGCATACACCGCGCGTTCGAGATCGGCCATGGAACGCGGGTCATCCACGCCTTGACTGGCGAGCGCGGGCGACACGCCCCGCGCGAGGATGCGAAGCTCGGTCGCGCTCCCCGCCACGCCGGGACCGTCGGCAGCGTTGCCCGCAGTGCAGCAGAAGAGATCGCGTTCGATCATGTCGCACAACGCCCGCGCTTCGAGTTGACGGGTTGCCGCGGCTCGTGCGGATTCCTGCGTTCGCTCTGAACCTCGAAGAAAAACAAAGAGCGCGGTGAGCAGCGCCATCATCAGCGCGATGGCGAGCACGACTTCAATCAGCGTGAAGCCGGCGCGGCGAGTCACGGCTCCCGCCCCCACCCCCACCCCCGCCCCCGGAAGGGGTCAACGGCGCGAATGAGGGCCACCGAATCCTCGCCCGGCGCGCGAAGGCGGATGAGTTGGCGCAGCGTCACGCGCACGCTGTCGCTGTCGTCATCCTCCGCACGCGCTCCCTGCCGCCGCTCGCCGGGCGCCGGCGCTTCGACCACATGCGAAACCGTTACCTCCACCAGCGTGAGGCCGGCATACGGCGAGCGCTCCGTTTTCACGTCCAGCCGCCACGGCGAAGGCGCATTGAGATTCTCGAGCTTCGCTTCCCTCCGTTCATCGCGCGTCACCGACTGCTCGGTCCGCACCGGCAGCGTGCGCAGGTCAGCGATGGTCACGAGGCCAAGTTCAATTTCCGCCAGCGTCCTGCGTGCAAGATCAGTCGCTTCGGCCGACAGCCGCGCACGCTCCAGGCCATGCAGAACCGATGTCTGCAACTGCGAGAGCATGGCGGCGCCGATCACGAAGATGGCGAGCGCCAGCACCATTTCGAGCAGCACGCTGGCGCGACGCCGCTTCACGGCTGGCTGCTTCCTCGTTCGTTGCCGGTTGGATCGTCGCCGGCGGAAGCGCCGCTTGAGCCGCTCTCCCCGGTCAAGTCCGCGCCGGGCGGCAGCTGGTCACCGAGCGAGCGATCGTCCTGCTCTTCACCTTCGAGGTCGCTCTCGCCCTCTTCGTCTGAAGCGTCGCGATCGTTCGGAAGCTGCGGCGCCTCGTCAATTGATGGCAGTCCCGTCCACCGGCCGACGTCAATCCGCATCACCCGGCCGGCGGCATCCGAGAGCCAGAGCTCCTGCGTCACCGCAGCCGAACCATCGGGCAGGAACACCGCCGCGGTGACGGGCGAATCGTCGTCTTCGTCGTTCTCGTCGCCGAGCAATCGCCGGGAACCGAACGATGTGATCGCCATCGGGTCCAGGCGCCCTGTGTCGCCGGCAGTCGGCGCGGGCGGCGTGTGCGACACTTTCACACCTTCGTAGAGCGGCGTTCGCGCCCATGCGCGGTCGATGTCTTTCGCGCCCTCGTCGGTCGATTCGTCATCAGCACGGTCGTCGGCGCTCGGAATGCGGCGTGACGGCTTGCGCGGTTTGCCATCGCGGGCATCGCTGGGTGAACGACGTTCCACAGCGGTGACGGCGTGTTCATCGCCGTGCACGCGCACTTCCACGCTCACGCCTTCGGTCATGGCATGCGCGCGGGCGAGCAGAAGCTGCGTCTCGATCGCCTCGGCCGTCTCGCGCAGCCGCCGGTGCTCGCTTGCTTCGAACATGGCGGGCAACGAGATCGCAGCCAGCGCAAGCACCAGCACGAGCGCCAGCAGCAATTCGAGCAGCGTGATGGCCCGGCGGTTCGCTCGCTCCATCATCGCGCCTCACGTCACTCCGTCGTGGTGATCGGTTTGAGCGTGCCGGTGTCGTCGTCTTCCGTGCCGCCGCCGGACTTCAGGCTGTGATTGGTGATGTCGTCGTCCGTGCCTTCCTCGCCGTCGCGGCCGACGGAGATGATGTCATACGGCGCGCCTTCGACGAGTTCGCTCGGCTGGTGATACACCCACGCGTGGCCAAAGCGATCTTTGGGCACGGGGTCTTCGAGATACTTGCGCCAGCGCGATGTGTCGCCGCCTTCCTCGAGGTTCTCCTTGGCCCAAAGCACGGAAAGACCTTCCTCTTCGGTGGGCCAGCGTCCCATGTCCACGCGGAAGGATTCGAGCGCGGGGATGATCGCTGTGCCGATCTGCGCGCGAACGATGTCTTCTTCCGCGCGTTCCTGCGTGCCGATGAGGTTGTACGCCACGATGCCGGCGAGCATCAGGATGATGAAAATGACGATGAGCATCTCGAGCAGCGTGAAGCCTCGCCGAGGTGCGTGAAGCGGTCGATGATGCAAAGTAAGATCCTCCATCCGCGGCCGGGCTTCGCCGGCCTCTCCGTGCAAGTGTAGCCGCGATCAATCCGCTCGATTTGCCGCTTTTTCCGCTTTCGTCATCGGAGACTTGATCCCATCTTCATGAGCGGCAGCACCAGCGCGAGGAAGATGAACACCACCATGCCCGCCAGCACGAGCAGCAGCAGCGGCTCCATCAGGCGGATGATCACGCCCAGCCATCGCTCCACGCGCTTTTCCTCGGTGTCCGCGATGCGCAGCAGCACCTCGGGCAGGTTGTTCGCCGACTCGCCCACACTGATGATTTCGATCGTTTCCTCCGGCAGCAAACCGCTCTTGCCCAGCGGGCCGGCCAGCGAATCGCCGCGCTTTACCGCGTCCGTGGCGCCGTCGATCGCTTCGGCCATCAGTTCGTGGCCCACGGCGTCGCGGCTGATCTGCATCGCCGAGAGCATTGGAATGCCGTTGTCCAGCAGCATGCCGAGCGTGCGGGCGAAGCGGCTGACCGCCAGACCGCGAACCAGCGAGCCCACCACGGGAATGCGAAGCTGGGCCTTCAGGCCGCTGCGGCGAATGCTCGGCTTCTTCCACAACCACAGAAGGACCGTCACCAGCGCGGCCACCGCAACGAGCAGCACCGGCCATCGCTCGGTCACCAGATTGCTCGTGCCGAGCAGCAACCGGGTGGCCATCGGAAGATCGGGACTGCGGAACAGACCCTCGAAACGCGGCACGAAATACACGAGCGCGATGATGATCAGAATGAAGCCGAACGCAAGCACCATGACGGGGTAAAGAAGCCCGCCGATGACGCGGGCGCGCATGTCCGCCTGCTGCTCGAGGAACGCGCCAAGGCGAGCGAGCACGACGTCGAGGAACCCGCCGCGTTCGCCCGCTCGAACCACTGCGATGTGAATGGGCGGGAACACGCTGCCGTGCTTCGCCATGGCATCCGCGAGCGGCTCGCCGTCCGCCACCGCTTCCGCGACATCCGCCATCACGGCGCTCAACCGCGGCGTGGATTTGTTCCGCCCGACCAGCCGCAGCGCCCGCAAGAGCGGCACGCCGGCCTGCAACAGATCGGAGAGCTGCGTGAACATCGTGGCGCGCTGGCGCAGCGAGATCGGTCGCTGCCACGTCTTCGCCGGCCGCAATGGGCGAATGGTGACCGGTGCGAGCTGCCGCGCCTGCAATTCCGCCAGCGCCGCATCCTCGCCCGCGATGTTGGTGAGCGTGCCGGAGACCCGCTGCCCGGCCTGGTCGCGCGCGATGTACGCAAAATTCGGCATTGCGGGCCGATTCTAGCCGTCCGCTCGCAAACCTCGGCGCTGATTTTGCCGCTCGTTACCCTTCTTCGCTTTCGCGCAGCTTCGCCAGCACGCCGAAGTCTTCCAGTGTGGTGGTGTCCTGCGACACCTTTTCTTCGCCGGCGGCGATCGAGCGGAGCAGGCGGCGCATGATCTTGCCGGAGCGCGTCTTCGGCAGGGCGTCAGTGAAGCGGATCATGTCCGGGCGGGCGATGGCGCCGATCTCATTCGCGACATGCTCGCCGAGCGCCTGGCGGAGTTTCTTTGCCGCTTCCGCGTTGGCGGGCTGCATGCCGGGCGCGAGCGTGACGAACGCCGCGATGCCGGTGCCCTTGATGTCATGCGGCATGCCGACCACCGCCGCCTCCACCACGGCGTCGTGACTCACCAGCGCGCTTTCCACTTCCATTGTGCCGAGGCGGTGACCGGAGACGTTGATCACGTCATCAACGCGGCCCATGATCCAGAAGTAGCCGCGCTCATCGCGCCGTGCGCCATCGCTGGTGAAATAACATCCCGGCACGCGCGAGAAATATGTATCGATGAAGCGCTGCCGATCGCCGTAGATCCCGCGCAGCATGCCTGGCCACGGTTTGCGCACCACGAGCAATCCGCCCGTGTTCGCCGGCCGTTCTTCGCCCTTCTCGTTCACGACCGCAGCGTCAATGCCGAAGAACGGCAGCGTGCAGCTTCCCGGCGTGGTGGGCGTGGCGCCCGGCAACGGCGTGATCATGTGCCCGCCTGTCTCTGTCTGCCACCACGTGTCCACAATCGGGCAGCGCTCGCCGCCGATCACGCGGTGATACCACATCCACGCTTCGGGGTTGATCGGCTCGCCGACGGTGCCGAGCAGCTTGAGGCTGGAAAGATCGTGCTTGCGCGGATGTTCGTCGCCCCACTTCATGAACGCGCGAATGGCGGTGGGCGCGGTGTAGAACTGCGTCACCTTGTGGCGCTCGATGATGTCCCAGAAGCGATCTTCCGCCGGGAAGTTCGGCGCGCCTTCGTACATCACCGTCGGCACGCGGTTCGGCAGGATGCCGTACACGATGTAACTATGGCCGGTGATCCAGCCGATGTCCGCCGTGCACCAGTACACCTGCCCCTTGTCGGGCACGAGATTGAAGACGTATTTCGCCGTGGTGGCGGTGTAGATCAGAAAGCCGGCGGTCGTGTGCACGATGCCCTTCGGCTTGCCCGTTGAACCGGACGTGTACAGCAGAAAGAGCATGTCTTCCGCGTCCATGGGCTCGCATGGACAGGAATCCGCAGCGCCTTCAATGAAATGATGCCACCACACATCGCGCGAGCTGTGCCACGCGGTGTCGTTGCCGCAACGCTTGAGCACGATGACGGATCGGACGTTGTAATCCGCTTCGCCAAGCTGGGCGCACGCGGCGTCAACATTGTCCTTCAGCGGCACGACTTTCCCCCGCCGCCACGCGCCGTCGCATGTGAGAATGACCGTGCTCTTTGCATCGAGCACGCGATCCACAATCGCCTGGGCGCTGAACCCGCCGAAGATGACGGAATGCGCAGCGCCGATTCGAGCGCACGCAAGCATGGCGATCGCCAGCTCCGGCACCATGCCCATGTAAATCGTGACGACGTCGCCCTTCTTCACGCCCTTCGCTTTGAGCGCGTTCGCCAGCTTGCATGTTTCGCGGAGGAGGTCGTTGTACGTCAGCCGGCGAATTTCCGGCGATCCGCCCACCGGCACAGGCTCGCCTTCCCAGATGAGCGCCACCTGCTCGCCGTGGCCCGTTTGCACCTGGCGGTCGAGACAGTTGAAACATGCATTGGTGCTCCCGCCAACGAACCATTTGGCGTCCGGCAGGTTCCACTCGCACACGTTGTCCCATTTCCTGAACCAATGGAACTGCTGCGCGATCTCGCCCCAGAAGCCCTCGGGATCGCGAACCGATCGCTCGTGCAGCGCGCGGTACTCATCCATGGATGTGATGTACGCCCCGCCGATGGAATCAGAAAACCCTCGCGGCGGATCGAAGAGACGCTTTTCCTGCAGAATGGATTCGATGTGCGTCGATTCGCTCGAATTGGATGACGTCGCGGACATGGCGGCACCTCGCTCTTGCATGAGAGGGGCCAATCTACCGCAATCGTCTGGCGAGCGGAAGGTTCCGCAATTGGATGAATGCGCGGCGCCGCGAATGTTCAGAAGTTTGGCTGATGCTCATCAAGGAGGTGAGTAACCGCCTCGTCGAGCACTTCCATCAGCACCATCTGGCCGCGCGGATTGAGGTGCACGTGATCAAAGTACAACTCCCCATTCTTGCGTGCGGTCCGGTACGTCTCCAACGTGCTGAAGTGCGTCACGCCGGCGTTGTCGAGCGCCGTGCGAACGAGAATGGTTCCTTCACGATCGCCATTCGCGCATTCCGCGCGTTCAGCGTGCTGAATCACGGCCACGTGAATGCCGCGATCCTCCGCCATATGAATCAGTTCCAGCAGCGCGCCGATCGAAATGTCCGCACGCTCGGCGTCGCGCGCTTCCGCGCCGCCTCTCGACGACGTCAGGTCCGAATACAAACGCGAAGCAAGGTCCGCAATGACCGAGTGCGACGGCGGACCGTAGCTCTTCGGGTCGGACACGCCGGGGATATCCCATGCGTCACTGTTATTTGTGACGATGAGCACCACATCGGCGTCAAAGAACCCAAAGCGGCGCACGTAAGCCAGCAGATTTGGCGGCCCCCAACTGAACGCAGCAATGTTGCCAACCGTCACCGGCCGGTTCAGTTCATCGTGCAGCCGCCAACGGAGCAGATGGGTTGCAAGTTCGGTTTGATCGATGCGGGCGCCGCCGTTCACAACGCTGTCGCCCAGCACCATCACCCGGAGTTCCTGTTCGCTCGTGCGCCTTGCCGGGAACGGATCACTGCGCATCGAATATTGGTTGTACCACTCGCGGTGACCGAGCCAGGAATATTGCGCGGACGCAATGGGCAGATATTCGATATCAGGGTCGGCCAACGTGCCGCGCCCGGACCCAAGGCCATAACACCACCGACCAATGAACTCGGTGCCGACGACCAACACGGCGAGAACCGTGAACACTCTCCCGACCACCCGGCGACACTTTCGCCTGCGGGCGAAACGATCGGGCGTGCTTTGTGGAGCCGCCGGAGCCATGATGCGGATTAAAATAAACTCAACCCGCCGTACGTTGCAAGAGCACTTACAAATATTCTGGGTCAAAACTCGAAAAGAGCATGCTGTGAGTCGGCGTATTTCCGCCCGCGCGGGCGTTATCGTCGGCGTTTGGCCCCGCGTGCGGCGCGTTTTCGCTTCTTTGAGTTCATCGCCTGGCCGCGTTTGCCCATTGGTTTGCCGCGCGAGTCGCCCTTGCTCCTGCCGTTGCGACGCGTCGGCGCAAGGCCGGAAAGGCGCGACGCTTCCGTGGGCATCACGGTGATTTCCAGATTCATCTGCCGGGCCGCAAGATCGATGGACATAATGCGCACGGTCACGATGTCGCCGGTGCCGAGCGACATGCCGCTCTTCCTCGCCGTCAGCCGCCCGGTTTCTTCGTTCACGTTCCAGTTCGCGCCGCGGTTTCGGCCCTGCGGCAGGTCGCTCATGCGCACGAGCCCTTCGACGAGGAAGCGATCGATCGAGGCGAACACACCCGCGGGGCTCACGCCCGTGATGACGGCCGCGAACTCGTCGCCCATGTGCTTCTCGCTCAAGAACTGAAGCACGAGGAAGGTGCGCAGCTCGTCCTCCGCCGCCTCCGCTTCGACTTCCGTCTCCGAGCAATGCCGGCCGAGCTCAATCAACTCGCCTTCATCGCGCACGCGCTTGTCATCCATCAATCGGCGAGCGAGGCTCGTTCGCCCGTCGCCCTTCGGCATGCGCCGGCCGTTGTCGGTGAGATCAAGCAGCGCCGCCATGGCGCGATGGACGAGCAAGTCGGGATATCGTCGAATCGGGCTGGTGAAGTGCGCGTAATGTTCGGACGCGAGCGCATAATGACCAATCATCGCCGGGCTGTAGGTGGCTTTGGTCAGCGTGCGGAGCACCGCCAAGTGAATGACGCGCGCGGCCGGCGTGTGACGCGTCGCTTCAAGCAATCGCTGCAAATCCTTCCGCGTCGGAACTTCCGGCAACGGCTCGCCCACCGCGCGAGCATACATCCGCAATTCCTCGACGTCCGCGTGCATCGGCTCCGGGTGGATGCGGCGAATCAGCGGCACATTCAGCCCCGCGAACGTCCGCGCCACCGCTTCGTTCGCTTCCACCATGAACATCTCGATGATCGTATGCGTGAACGAATCATCTTCCGGGTGCGCATCGATCACGCGGCCGTCTTCGTCAAACACCAGATCAACCGACGGCAAGTTGAGCACGATCATGCCATCACGCATGCGGCGATCGCGCAGCGCTTTCGCAAGTGTGTCGCTAAGTCGCAGCGCGTGCAGAAGCTCTTCGGTGTACGGCGTCTCGGTTCGGGCGTGCTCGCGCGCCTTCGTCGCATCGCCGTCGATGAGCGCCTGCGCTTCGATGTAGGTGAGCCGCTTCGCTGATTTGATGATTGTGTTGGCGAGGCGCTGGCCCAGCACATTGCCGCGTGCGTCGAAGCGAATGAACGCCGACTTCGTGAGCCGATCCACGCCTTCCTGCAGCGAGCACACGCCGTTGGAAAGCGTTTCGGGGAGCATCGGCAGCACGAGCCGCGGCAGGTACACGCTGTTGCCGCGAATCTTCGCTTCCTCATCCAGCGCGCCGCCCAGTTGCACGAACGTCGAAACGTCCGCGATGTGCACGCCGAGCTCCCACTCGCCGGTTGATTCGTCGTGGCGAATGGAGATGGCGTCGTCGAAGTCCTTTGCGTCGGGCGGATCGATCGTGAAGATGAACTGCGTGCGCAAGTCTTCGCGCTTGCCCCACGCGAACGGATCTTCTTCCGCAAAGCGCTGGCTCATCCGCCGCGCTTCTTCAACCGCCGCTTCGGGGAATTCCGTGCGCAGCGCGTGGGCTTCGATGACGCCCTGCGTTTCCACATCCGGCCGGCCGGCTTCGCCAAGCACTTTCGTGATGACGCCCTCGGGAACAAAATTGTCCTCCGGGTAATGAAGCATCTCGATCACGACCTTGTCGCCGACTTTGGCGTTCTTGGCATGCGGATCGCGAATGAGGATCGGCTCGGTGAGGCTGCGGCCGTCGGGATCGACGAACCAGTTCCCACCGCGTTTCTGCAGGACGCCGACGAAATGCTCCTGGCCGCGTTCGAGCACTTCCACGACGCGCGCGGTATACGGACTGAACTTCACATCCGTCTGCCGCGGCCGCTCCCGGCGCACGACCTGGGCGCGAACGAGATCACCCGAGACGGCATCGCGCGTGAAGCCGCGCGGCACGTACAGGTCGCCGCCTTCAAATGATTGCGTGGGAATGACGAACCCGAAGCCGCGAGGATTCAGCCGAAACTTGCCGACGACTTCGTTCGGATACGTCGGCAGACGCACGAGCCCATCGCGCCCGATGCGCAGCTTGTCTTCGCTGGCCAGCTGGCGCACGGCTTTCTCGAATTCAGCGACTTCCTCGTCGGGGATGCGAAGCTCACGCGCAATCGCCTGCACCGTTGAGGGTTTGTAGCGCTCGTGCGCGATGTGATCGAGGATGCGAAGGTTAAAGCGGAGCGCCACGATTTGACAATACGGACAGCCAGCGGTTCTGGCAATTGGATTTCGCAGAACGCGCGTGCCGAAGCGATTTCCGCATCAGCCTTTCTTGCTCTTCTTCTTTGTGCCGGACGTTTTCGCGGAGCTGGATGAGGACTTGGCGGATGCTTCCGACTTCTTCGCCGGCGCATCGGAGGCCGCGGCTTTCTTGTCGCCCTTGTCGCCCTTGTCGCCGCCTTCGGAGCTTGCCTTTTTCTCCGCCTCGGCAGCCTTGGTGTACGCCTCGCTGCGGTAATCCGTTTCGTAGAAGCCGCTGCCCTTGAAGATGATGCCAGCGCCGGTGCCGACGAGGCGCTTGAGCTTCGGCTTGCCGCACTTGGGGCATTTGCGCTTCACCGCGTCCGTCATCGACTGGAAGAGCTCGAACTCGTGGCCACAGGCGTCGCAGCGATAGTCATAGGTGGGCATCTGTAACGCCAATTTTGATTGAAACGGGGAAGCAAGATCGCGGACCGTTGACTCTACACCGAGGGGGGGGGTAGCATTTTACCGATTGAAGGTCAAGGCACGGGGGTTCAAAGGCACTGGGAGACCAACATGGGCGCTGTGGTCAAGCTCGCAACTGCGTTGGGGTTGTTTTCTGCTGTCGTCGGCTTTGTGAGAGCACAGACGGATTCGGAGGCAGAAGAGCGCATGCCTGTGCTCGAGTGCTCTCTTATCGACGGAGATCAAATGTCTCCGTCGGACATGTACTATAAACTTGTTGCCGACGGAGCAACTCCGCTGGAGGCTGCGGAGGCGCTGCGTCGTGCGATCGCGTCAAAGCGACTCGCTCATGGCGATTCGCCGGCCGGCACGTATTGGGCAACCCGGGAACTCGGCGGCACAGAGGGGGAAGCAGCGACTGCGATGGTTGCCGCCGCAGTTGCGAAGTCGGCTGATGGGTCTCCTGCAGGCGCGTATTGGCGCGTGCGAAGCCAGGGCGGGACCGAAGTCGAAGCGACGGAAGAGATGCGAAGGATCGCACAGTCGTCGTTGCCGATTGACGCTTCGCCTTCGGCTGTGTATTGGTTGCTGCGCGATCAGGGAGCAAGCCAGGCGGCAGCGACAAATGCGATGCGCGAGACAAGTCGCGCACAGTCGCTCAAGAACCCGGAATCGCCTGCTGATTCCTACTGGCTCGCTCGCGAGGGTGGTGCCAGCGAGGAAGAAGCGACAGAGATCATGCGGCGAACCGCGCTGCTTCAACAACTTCAGGGACATCCGAATACCGCAGCAGGTTCTCTCTATGCTGAAATGAAATGCAGCGGGATGACCGATGACGAGATTCTCGTGGAGATGGAACTTCTCCCTGAGGAATTGACTTCGATGCTGCTCGGCTACTGCGAAGTCTATCCCGCCAAGATCTATTGGTGTGCCGGCGGCGTTCGAAGATCGCGAAATGCTCACTTGAGCAGCCTTTGCTGGGATGAATGGCAGGAGGAAATCGAACTATGCAGTCTCGTTGCGCCGCGTCCACAAGGGGAGTCGCGGTTGTATTATTTCACCGCTGTCGGCGACTGCATTAATGATCTGCCTGCCACCGATACTTGTGTCGCTATTGTTGTGGAAGATAATGCGGTCAATATTGACTGCGAGTTGTACGAGGTCATCACATGTGACTGCATCGTGGAAGACGACTGTTCTGAGGTTGAGACTGAGTGCAAGACTATTGGAACTCACCCCGGCTGTCCCGAATGCGAAGAATAGCGCGCGGGCGTCAAGCCGTCGCCGTATCAAAATAGAGACCCTTATTCAGCGGACGCCACGATCACCTTCGCCGGCCGCAGCATCATCTCGCCCATGGCATAGCCCGGCTGCAGCACGCTCACCACGCTGCCGGGGACCATTCCGGGGGCGGGCTGGTTCATCATCGCTTCGTGCATCTGCGGGTTGAATTCATCGCCCTTCGCGGGCCGGATCGCCGTCACGCCCTGCTGCTCAAGCGCCTTGTTGAGTTCATCGCGCACGATCTTCACGCCGTGCATGAGCTGGCTGGTGGTGATGGCGGCGATGTCCTGATTGAGTGCGAGATCAAAGTGATCGAGCACGGGAATGATCGCCCGCACCACCTGGGCCACGCCGCCTTTACGGGCCCGCGATTCGTTTTCCACGGCGCGGCGCTGATAGTTGGCGAAATCCGCAAGCGCGCGCTGGCGAGCGGAAACCGCTTCATCGAGCTCGTGCTTCAGTTCCTCGACAAAGCGGGCCGCTTCCTCGGAAAGCTCGATCTGCTCCACGCCTTCGGGCGCCGGCGGCGTGGCGCCGGTCTCGGCGTTCGCCTCCTTCGCCATCTGCTGTTCCTTATCCCGCGCGTTCGGCTTGACCATCACTTGGCCTCCTCGGTCTTGCGGTCCTTGTCATTCCTGGCCGTGCCTGTGACGGCGCCTTTGATCTTGTCCCACAGCGATGGGTTCTGCGCTTTGACATCAAGCTGCTCTGTTTGCGCGTATTGCTTGAGCAAGGCGCGCTGCTGTTCATTCAGTTTCTTCGGCACGACAAGCTGCGCGATGACGACGAGGTCGCCGCGCCGGCCGCCACGCAAATTCGGCATGCCGTGACCCTGCACGCGGAACACCGCGCCGTGCTGCGTGCCGGGCGGGATGGTGATCATCGCGGAGCCGTTCAGCGTCGGCACCTCGATGTCGGCGCCGAGCGCCGCCTGTGCGAACGCCACCGGCTGCACGGTGATGAGATCGTCGCCATCGCGTTCAAACTGCTCGTGATCCTTCACGCGCACGATCACGTGCAGATCGCCGCGAATGCCGTGGCCCTCGGCGCTCACCTCCGGCGGCGGCGGCTCGCCTTCGGATTGAATGCGAATCGCCTGCCCGTCGTGGATGCCGGCGGGAATCTTCACCGCCAGCCGGCGCTTGACCGACACGCGCCCGGCGCCGCGGCAGTCGTTGCACTTGTCGCGCACCACTTTTCCGCGTCCCCGGCAATGCGGACACGTCGTCACCATGCGGAACATGCCGCCGAGCCCGGTCTGCGCCACCTGCCCCTGCCCGGCGCATGTTTCGCAGCGCACGGGCTGCGAGCCTTCCTTCGCGCCGGAGCCGTTGCAGGTCTTGCACACGTCGAGCCGTTTGAACTCGACGTCGCGCGCGGTGCCGGTGAGCACTTCCTTGAGCGTGATCTCCACTTCAGTTTCGAGGTCGTAGCCGCGCGGAACACCCTGACGCCGCCGACCCGGTCCCGCAAACCCGCCGAAGCCCCCGCCGAAGATGTCCTGGAACATCGAGAAGATGTCTTCGGCATTCATCGAGCGGAAATCGTGCCCCGGCCGCGAGCGCAGGCCTTCGTGGCCATAGCGGTCGTACATCGACCGTCGCTCGGCGTCGGCGAGCACTTCGTACGCCTCGGCGCATTCCTTGAAGCGAGCTTCAGCTTCCGCGTCGCCCGGATTGCGATCCGGGTGATACTTCATCGCCAGCCGGCGATAGGCGCGCTTGATCTCCTCCGCCGACACGTCGCGCGACACGCCAAGAATTTCGTAATAGTCGCGTCTGGTGCTCGGCATCGGGTCAACCGCTCACTTCTGCTCTTGACCGTGAAGCCCACAGACAAAAGTCCATGGGCTTCACGGATCGGTCACTCGTTCGATCGGAGATCAGAACACGGCATCTTCAACCGGTTCCTCGTCTTCCTTGAGTTCGGTGATGATCACATCCGTCGTGAGCATCAGGCCGGCGACGGAAGCCGCGTTCTGCAGCGCCGTGCGGGCGACAAGCGCGGGATCGATGATGCCCGCCTTGACGAGATCCTCATATTCGCCCGTGGCGGCGTTGAAGCCAAAGCCGCCCTTGCCGGCTTTCACCTTCTCGACCACGAGGTCTCCATCGTACCCGGCGTTGCGAGCGATCTGGGCCGCGGGCGCTTCGAGGGCCTGCACGATGATGTCGAAGCCGATCTTCTCATCGCCCTTCGCCTTGCCGCGTGCTTTCTCGACGGCGTCGATGGCGCGGAGGAACGAGACGCCGCCGCCGGGCACGTACCCTTCCTTCGCGGCGGCGCGGGTGGCGTTGAGCGCATCATCCACGCGATCCTTGCGCTCCTTCATCGCCGTTTCCGTCGCGCCGCCGACGTTGATCACCGCCACGCCGCTCGTGAGCTTCGCCAGCCGCTCCATGAGCTTCTCGCGGTCATAATCGCTGGTGGCCGCGTCGTGCTGCGCCTTGATCTGATTGGCGCGGACCTCGATGTCCTTCTTCTTGCCGGCGCCTTCGATGATCGTGGTGTTGTCCTTGTCCACGACGATGCGCTTCGCCCGGCCGAGCTCGCTCAACTCGATGGATTCGAGCGAACGGCCGAGGTCTTCACTGAAGAACGTGCCGCCGGTGAGCACCGCGATGTCGCCCAGCATCGCCTTGCGACGATCGCCGAAGCCCGGCGCCTTCACGGCACAGATCTTCAGCACACCGCGGAGACGATTGACGACCAGCGCCGCGAGCGCTTCGTTCTCAACATCTTCCGCAATCACGAGCACCGGTTTGCCCGCCGAGGCAATCTTGTTGAGCAGCGGCAGGAAGTCGGGCAGGTTGGAAATCTTCTTCTCGTGAATGAGGATGTACGCGTCCTCGAGCACGCACTCCGCCTTTTTCGGATCGGTCATGAAATACGGCGAGAGGTAGCCCTTGTCGAACGCCATGCCCTCGACATATTCCATCGTCGTGGTGGCCGCCTTGCCTTCCTCGACCTCGACGACGCCGTCGCCGCCCACGCGATGGATGGCCTCGGCGATAAGCGAGCCGATCTCGCTGTCGTGATTGGCGGACACGGTCGCGATCTTCCGCAGGTCTTCCTTGCTCTTGCACGGCGTGGCGAGATCGTTGATGGCGTCGGCGGCGACCTTGGCCGCATCCACGATGCCGCGCTGAATGGCCACCGCGTTGGCGCCGGCGGTGACGTGCTTCAAGCCGGCGAGATAAATCGCCTGCGCGAGCACGGTGGCGCACGTGGTGCCGTCGCCCGCCACGTCGGAGGTCTTCTTCGCCACCTGGTTGATCATCTTCGCGCCCATGTTGGCGAAGGGCTCTTTGAGCTCGATTTCCTTGGCGACGGAAACTCCGTCCTTAGTGACTGACGGCCCGCCGAAGGACTTCTGCATCACCACGTTGCGGCCGGTCGGGCCCATGGTGATGGCGACCGCCTTGGCGATCTGCGTGACGCCGCGCTTGAACTCCTCGCGAGCGGCCGCATCGAATTTCATCTGCTTGGTAGCCATTGGTGGAATTCCTGTTCGGTTGTGATCAATGCCGGTGGCCGCATCAGCCTTCGATCAGGCCGAGCAGTTCGCTCTCGCGCATGATGAGATGCGGGACGTTCTTGATTTCGATCTCCGTGCCGGCGTATTTGCCGAACACCACGGTGTCGCCCTTCTTCACGGTGGGCGCGACGCGCTCGCCGTTGTCCAGCATCTTGCCGGGGCCGACGGCGACGACCTTGCCCTGCATCGGCTTCTCTTTCGCCGATTCGGGCAGGTACAGACCGGACGCGGTCTTGGTTTCAGGCTCAATCGGTTTGATCAGCACACGATCTTCGAGGGGTCGAACGGACATTGTGTTGCGCTCCAGTGAAACTTAGCTTTCGTGGATTTCAATTCGAAGCCGCATCTGACGACTCTGCGAGGTAGATGCGGATCAACTCATGTTCTGAAAGGGTCTGTTAGAAACCCATATCGCCCATGCCGCCCATGCCACCCATGCCCGGCATGCCGCCCATACCCGGGCCGCCGTGGCTGTGGTCGTGGTCGTCCTTCTCCTTGGGCTTCTCGGTGACGATGCAGTCAGTGGTGAGAATGAGGCTCGCGACGCTCATGGCGTTCTGCAGCGCGGTGCGATCGACTTTGGCGGGCGTGATGACGCCGTCCTTCATCAGATCGCCGTATTCAAGCGTCAACGCGTTGAAGCCCTGCGTGCCCTTCATCTCGGCGACCTTGGCGACGACGATGGTGCCTTTCTCGCCGGCGTTGTCCGCAATGCACTTGAGCGGCACAAGCAGCGCCTCGGCGACAGCTTCCGCGCCGGATTTCTCATCGCCCGAGAGCTTTTCAGCAAGCTTCTTCACCGCCGCCTGGGCGCGAATGAAGCTCACGCCGCCGCCGGGGACGACGCCTTCGGCGATCGCCGCACGCGTCGCATGCAGCGCATCCTCAACACGCGCCTTCTTTTCCTTGAGTTCCGCTTCGCTTGCGGCGCCGACCTTGATCTGCGCCACGCCGCCCGCCAGCTTCGCCAGCCGCTCCTGCAGCTTCTCGCGGTCGTAATCTGAATCGCTCACTTCGATCTCGCGGCGAATCTGCTCGATGCGGGCCTGGATGTCCTTCGTCGAGCCGGCGCCTTCGATGAGCGTCGTGTTCTCGCTCGTGATCTCAACCTTCTTCACCTGGCCGAGCTGCTTGATCGTGATCTGATCAAGCTCGACGCCGAGATCCTTCATGATCGGCTCCGCGCCGGTGAGGACCGCGATGTCCTGCAGCATCGCCTTGCGGCGATCGCCGTAGCCCGGCGCCTTCACCGCACAAACCTGAAGCACGCCGCGCAGCTTGTTGATGACGAGCGTCGAGAGCGCATCGCCCGTCACATCTTCCGCAATGATGAGCAGCGGCTTCTTGGTGTCCATCACCTTCTCGAGCAGCGGGATGAGCTTCTGCGCCGAATCCAGCTTGTCCTCGTGGATGAGGACGAGCGGACGGTCAAGCTCCACCTTCATCTGCTCGGGATTGGTGACGAAGTTCGGGCTCAAATAGCCGCGGTCGAACTGCATGCCTTCGACAACGTCGACGTACGTCTCGAGGCCCTTGCCCTCCTCGACGGTGATGACGCCGTCCTTGCCGACCTTCTTGAAACAGTCGGCCATGATCTTGCCGATTTCCGGATCGTTGTTGGCGGAAATGGTCGCGACGGCGGCGATGTTGTCGGCGACCGGCTTGGCCATCGAGCGGATTTCGTTCACCACGACATCCACGGCCTTGCGCATGCCACGCACCATCGCGTTGGCGTCGACGCCCGCGGTCACGTGCCGCATGCCGCCCTTCACGAGCGCCTCGGCGAGCACGGTCGCAGTGGTGGTGCCGTCGCCCGCGTCGTCGGAAGTCTTGGACGCCGCTTCCTTCACGAGCTGGGCGCCCATGTTCTGCACCTTGTCGCGCAGCTCGATTTCTTCAGCAACAGTGACGCCGTCCTTCGTGACCGTCGGGCCACCCCACGACTTGTCGATGACAGCGTTTCGGCCGCGCGGGCCAAGCGTTGACTTCACAGCGGCGGCAAGCTTTTCCACCCCGATCAGCAGGGCCTTGCGTGCATCCGTTTCAAAGGCCAGTTCCTTGACGGCCATAAGCGGCATCTCCTCTTGCGGAATCGAGTTTCAGGTCAGTCAGGCGATGGCCTGCGACGCAAACGAGCCGATCGCGCATCATCGCCGGCGTGAAAACCATTCAAACGCCGCGCCAGAACCGTACGCCCGGCCGAGACGCGCATTTCGCCCCGCCGCACGGGTTTTTGCCGCTTTCTTGAGCCGCCCCCGCCTCCTGTCCCCTGACAACTTCAAGTTGGTCCGGCACGTCGCCCTGCCAAACCGGCAGTCTGTTCAGAAGGGTTCAGCACGCTCCAATGTGATCGCTTCGCCAAGCCGCGACGCCGCCAGCGACATCACAATCTGGCGGATGTCAGCGGCCACATCGCCGCGGCACGCCAGCACGCCCGATCCGCCGAACCCCGCGCCCGTCATGCGAGCCCCGTAGCCGAGGTCCGGCTGGTTGGCTCTCACCAATGCCACCACCGCGTCCATGGCCGGCCAGCTCACTCGGAAATCGCCTCGCAGCGATTCGTGGCTCTCAACCATCAGCCGGCCCAGCGTCGCGACGTCACCCGCCCCCAGCGCCTCGGCTGCCCGGAGCGTGCGATCGTTTTCCGTGACCACGTGCCGCATGCAGCGGAATTCGTCATCTGTCAGGAGCGAGCGTGCCGACTCCAGCTTCGCGGTGGTCACATCGCGCAGCGCGTTGACGCCCAGTTTCACCGCCGCCTGCTCGCACAACCGCCGCCGCCCCGCGTACGCGCCTTCATCCGCCAACGCGTGTTGTGCATTCGTGCCCACGATGAACAGCGCCAGCGTTTCCTCTGCGGGCATCGGCACATATCGCGCTTCGAGCGATCGGCAATCGAGCAACATCGCACAGCCCGGCCGCGCGTGCGTGGCGACGAACATGTCCATGATCCCGCATGGCGTGCCGCATCGATGCTCCGCGCGCTGGCACAGCTTCGCCTTCTCCAGTGGAAGAAGCGAGCGGCCGGTCAACTTCTCAAACATCGTCGCCGCGGCAACGCACAGCGCTGCGCTGCTCGCGAGACCGGCGCCGACGGGAATGTCGCTTCGCACCAGCGCATCGACCTCCGGCACGTCCCAGCCCAGCGCGCGAAGTTCATAAGCCACGGCAGCGACGTATCGCGCAAACCCTTCGCCCGATTCGCTCCGCAGCGACAGCGTGTATCGCTCGCCGGTGTTCGTTGAATGGATTCGTGAGCTGGCGATGTCGCTCGAGGCGGCGGCGATCTCCAATTGACGCTTCAGCGCCAGCGGCAGCACGAAACCGTCGTTGTAATCCGTGTGGTCGCCAATGAGGTTGATGCGGCCCGGCGCGCTGGCAAGCGCGGCGGCATCGCGGTGAAACGCATGGCGGAAGAGCTGAAGCGTGTTTCCGTGCATGCGTGCACCTTCGGGAGCCAAGCCGTCCATCCGGACGCCAACCATTGATTCTCGCCGATACACTTCCCGCGATGTCGAACGAGCGCGAGCGAGATCCGCATGACATCGACGCAGCCGTCAACGACGCCGACGCGGATGGTTCCGCTGCGCCGCTCGACGATGAGGACGATGTTCAGCCGTTCGACTCCCTGCTCTCACAGGATAGGGTTGACCTTCCCGCGCTGGCGACGGCGATGGAGCAGCAGGAAGCGCCCGACGCCGCCGACACGCTTGAATCGCTTGAAGACGAGCAGGCCGCGGAAGTGCTCGGCGAGATGGACGACCAGCTCGCGGCCGATGCGCTCACGGAGATGCAGGTTCCGCTGGCGGTCGGCGTGCTTGATGACTTGATCGATGAAGACCCGCAATACGCAGCGCTGCTGCTCGAACTGATGGAGCCGGACGACGCGGCGGACCTGTTGCAGGCGCTCGATGAAGATCGCCGCAACACCGTGCTTGGCGCGATTGATGCGCCGCTCGCCAAGGAATTCGCGGCGCTGCTGCACTACGACGCCGAGTCCGCCGGCGGCATCATGACCACGGAGTTCCTCGCGCTGCGCGACGACTGGACCGTGCAGCAGGCGATTGACTTCGTGCGCGCGAGCCCCGTGGCGGAAGACACGCACAGCGCCATCGTCATCGATCGCGCCGGCCGTCTCGTCGGCATCGTGCCGCTGCGCAAGCTGCTGCTCGTGCGCCCGCATGACCACATTGCGGACATCATGGAAACCGGCGTGCACAGCGTGACGACCGACGCCGACCGCGAATTCGTGGCGCACGAAATCGACCGTTACGACTGCGATATGCTGCCCGTGGTGGATGTGCAGGGCCGACCGCTCGGCATCGTCACCGTCGATGACGTCATCGACATCATCCGCGCCGAACAGACGGAAGACGTGCAGCGGGCCGTCGGCGCCGGCGCCCAGGAGGCCGTGTACTCGCCGCTCGGCACGAAGCTCAAGAGCCGCTTCCCGTGGCTGCTCGTCAATCTCGTGACCTCGACCGCCGCGGCGATTGTCGTGCTGCAGTTCAAGGATCTGATCGAAGCGCTGGCGATTCTGGCGGCGCTCATGCCGGTGATCGCCAACCAGGCGGGGAACGCCGGCCAGCAATCGCTGGCGGTGGCGCTGCGCGGCATCGTGCTCAATGAAGTACGCTCGGCGCGCGTCTGGCCGCTGCTGATGCGCGAGGCCACCGTCGGGCTCATCAACGGCGCCGTCGCCGGCGTGCTCGTCGGCACGGGACTCGCGCTCATGAGCACGTTCATCTGGAAGGATCAGAACTGGCGCGTCGGCCTTGTCGCCGGGCTCGCGATGATGATCTCGCTGGCGATCGGGTGTTTCGTCGGTTCGTCGATGCCCATTCTTCTGCGGCGCAAGGGCTTCGACCCCGCGACCGGATCGACCATCTTCCTCACCATGACCACCGACACCATCAGCTTCTTCACCTTCCTTGGCCTTGCGCATCTCTTCTCCGGCTGGCTGCTCGCGCACGATTGAATGCCGATGAAACTGCGATGCGCGGTACACTGCTCGCGTGCGCAGCGATATCCGCGAAATCCTCTTTTCGCGTGAACAGATTGCCCGGCGGGTGCGCGAACTGGGTGCGCAGATCGCGCGCGATCTCGAAGCCGCCAACCCCGACGGCCGCGATGAGGTCACCGTCATCCCCATTCTCACCGGCGCAATCATTTTCGTCGCCGATCTCATGCGCGAACTGCCGTTCAAGATGCGCATCGACGTCATCACGATTTCGAGCTACCCCGGCAAGGCGACCACGAGCCAGGGCGCGCGGCTGGTCGGTGAACTGCCCGCCAACCTCGCCGGCAAGCACGTCGTCATCGTCGATGACATCCTCGACTCCGGCCAGACGCTCGGCCTGGTGCGCGAACGCATCCAGGGCCTGCAGCCGAAGTCGCTGCGCACCTGTGTGATGCTGCGCAAGCGAACGCCGACGGCGCTTGCCGTGCCGTGCGAGTACGTGGGCTTTGATATTCCCGATGAATTTGTCGTTGGCTACGGGCTCGATTTCGATCACTATTACCGCAACCTGCCGGAGATCGGCACGCTGCGAAAGGATCTGCTGTGATCGCCGCCTCGCGCCCCAACGCACACGAGCACGCGGCAGCGCCGCCGGGGACGCGCCTCACGCCGCCGCTTCCCGATTATGCACGGAGCGATGCGCCCGGCGTGTCCGGGATTTCAGTCGCGAAGCTCGGCGGCGCGATCCCCGCGGAACTCATTCGCGACGATGAAATCATCATTCTTATCCTGCGGCCGAGCATGCTGTTCATCGTGCTCTCGTGCACCACGAGCCTTGCGGTGATCGCCATTGCGGCGCTCACGTTTGCGTGGCTCTCGAACGTGCCGTGGGCGATGTGGACGGATTATCAGGCGATTCGCCTCGGCGTGATCGTCGCGGCGCTGCGGCTGTCGTGGCAGACGCTGGAATGGTGGAGCCGGCTGTACGTGCTCACGGACCGGCGCGTCATTCGCCGGGCCGGCGTCCTGCGCGTCTACATCTTCGAAGCCGCGCTCAACCACATTCAGCACACGGTCGTCGTTCGCGGCGTGCTCGAACGCATCTTCGGCCTCGGCACCATCGGCTTCGCCACCGCCGGCAGCGACACCTTCGACGCATTCTGGGTGATGATCCGCCATCCGTTCAAGACGCATCGCACCGTTGTGGACGCGATTCGGCGGTATGGGAACTAGGCCTTAGGTATTCGGCATTGGGCCTTGGTGATGAAGCCATGTAGGGGTGGCACTGCCCACCGTCTGGACGCGAGCGAACAAAAGGTGGGCAATGCCCACCTTTCACTTTGATTCACTGCACCACGGCCCAAGACCCGACGCCCAAGGCCTTCCTCTCACCACTTCACGACAATCTTGCCAAACTGTTCCGCGCTTTCGAGCCGTGCAAACGCTTTCGCGCCGTCGGCGGGCGCATACACGCCATCAATCACCGGCTTGAGCATGCCGCGTTGCCAGAGCGAGATCACCTGGCGGAACTCGTGCATGTCGCCCATGGTGGAGCCGAGGATGGAAAGCTGACTCCAGAAGATGCGTGTGAGGTCGGTGGCGGCGTCGAAGCCGGTGGTGGCGCCGCAGGTGACGAAGGTGCCGCCGCGCGCGAGCGATTTGATGCACGCCATGTGAATGGCCTTGCCGACGGAATCGACGCAAATGTCGACGCCGCGTTTGCCCGTGATCTGCCGCACGTCGCGCGACCAGTCTTCGCCGCGATCGAGCACGCCGTGGTCCGCGCCGAGCTGCGCCGCCCGTTCGAGCTTCGATGTATGCCGGCTCGTGACGATCGTGGTGCAGCCGAAATGCCGGGCGATCGCCAGCGCCGCGAGCGCCACGCCGCCGCCGATGCCGGTGATGAGGACGATCTGGCCCGCCTTGAGCTGCGCCCGGCTGACGAGCATGCGCCACGCGGTGAGGAACGTGAGCCCGCACGCCACCGCTTCCACTGGATCGGATTCGCCGATGTCGAGCACGTTGGTCACGGGCGCGATGAACGCTGCCGCCAGCGTGCCGTTCACGTGCTCGCCGATCATGATGCGATCGTCCGCCGCGGGCGCAGCGCCCGGCCGCACGGGATCGGGCACGGGAATGCAGGCGTTGAGCACGACGCGACGGCCGAGCCACGATTGATCCACGCCCTCGCCCAGCGCATCAATCCGCCCGCAGCCGTCCGAACCGCTGACGCGCGGATAGGTGAGATTGAGTCCCGGCAAGCCTTGACCGACGAACAGGTCGAGATGATTGAGCGCGGAAGCTTCGGTGCGCACGCGCACTTCGCCCGGGCCCGGCGTGACATCGGGCCAATCGTGCACGAGCTTCACGTTGTGCGCGACGGGCGCGCCTTGCTTGGCAATGACAATTGCGTCCATGCGCGAAGTGTAGCACCCTGTTCGGCCGCCTAAGCGGCCGAACCAACACGCTCAAGCAGCGCCTTCGTCCTCTTCACGCCTTCAACTTCGCTCAACCGCTCGCCTTCGTACTCGATCCCCACATATCCGCGATAGCCGGCGCCCAGCACGATCTTCATCATCCGCGCGAAATCCGTGTTCGTCTCGTCGCCTTCATCATCAAAATCATTGCTCTTCGCGCTCACCGCCTTGGCGAACGGCATCAGCTCCGCGACGCCCTGATAGCGGTCGTACCACTGCGCGGGATCGTCGCGCTTCGACCAGTCGAGACAGAAGTTGCCGAAATCCGGCAGCGTGCCGACGCGCGGGTGATTCACCAGCTTCATCACGCCCGCAAGCCACGCGCCGTTGCTCGACAACCCACCGTGGTTCTCGACGAGCACATTGATGCCGTGCGGTTCTGCAAATTCGCACAACCTGCGCAGCCCGTCCGCCGCCAGCTTCTGCTGCTCTTCATACGAGCCCGACGATTGCGCATTGACGCGAATCGAGTGGCAACCCAGAAACTTCGCCGCCTCGATCCACTTGAAATGGTTCTCGACCGCGACACGTCGCTTCGCATCGTCCGCATCACCGATCGCGCCTTCACGGTCGCACATGATGAGCAGGCTCTTGCTGCCGATGTCGTCCACGCGTTTCTTGAGCTGCGACAGGAAATCGCGATCCTTCGCCTTATCCATGAAGAACGTGTTCACGTACTCGACGGCATCGATACCGAACGTGTCCTTGGCAAACTTCGGAAAATCGAGGTGCTCAAGCTCGCCCGCGCGCAGCATGCGATGCAGCGACCACTGCGCGAGCGAAATGCGAAAGGCCAGCGAATCTTCACGCATGGACATGACCGCAGAGGATAACGCCGCGGCCCCAATGACCGAGCCGACGAACTCGCGGCGGGTGATCACGCCAGCTTGTCCTGCGCAAACGCCTGCGCCGTCTGGATGGCGTCCGGAATCTTCGCCGGTTCTTTGCCGCCAGCCTGCGCTCGATCCGGCTTGCCGCCGCCGGAGCCGCCGCACGCCTGCGCCGCCACCTTCACCCAGTCGCCCGCCTTCAGGCCGCGCTTGATCAGTTCATCCGGCACGGCTGCGACGATGATCACCTTCTCGCCGGTGACATCGGGCGTGACAAGCATCACCGCGCTCTGCGGCCGGCGGTCGCGCACGGCATCGAGCGCCGAGAGCAACACATCGCGATCACCCGCGTGAACCTCGGCGACGATGATCGTCGTGTCGCGCTTCTCCGCGAGCTCGCGCGCCTGCTGCACCGCCAATTCGCGGCCGGCCTTCTGCGCCTTCTTGCGAATCTCCTTCGCCGTCTCGCGCAGCGTTTCCAGCCGCTCCATGATGCGATGCTTCGCCACCGCGCCGAGCGTGAGTTCATCCACCAGTCGGCTGATCTCGTCGACCTCCGCGGGCAGGAACTGTTCATCCAGCTTCGCCGCCGCCTGCACGCGCTCGAGCAGTTCCATGCCTGCGACGTTCGCCGCCTGCGCCGCCACCCCCGTCACCGCGACGACGCGCCGCACCCCCGCCGCCAGCGCGCTTTCCGAAAGAATCACGAACCGCTGCGCTTCATCGCTGCGAGCAAGGTGCGTGCCGCCGCAGAACTCGATCGAATACTTCATCCACTCGTCGTTCTCGGGGTTGGCGATGAGATCGCTCACCTTCGCGCCGATGGCGACGACGCGCACCGGGTCGGGATATTTCTCGCCGAACACCGCGCGCACGCCGCGAATGCGTTTCGCCGTCGCCAGCGGCGCGATCTGCGCATCCACTTCGAGCGCGTCCTCGATCTGTTGGTTCACGATGCGCTGCACCTCGGCAAGCTCATGCGTGCTCATCGCCTGGCCGTGCGAAAAGTCGAACCGCAGGCGATCCGGCGCGACGAGCGAACCCTTCTGCTGCACGCCCTCGCCCAGCACTTCGCGCAGCGCGAAGTTGAGCAGGTGCGTCGCCGTGTGGTTCATCTGCGTCGGCTCGCGATGCTGGCGATCGACACGGATGACAACGCGATCGCCCACCGTCAGTTCGCCTTCGGCGAGCGACCCGATGTGCAGCACATAGCCGCCCACGGCTCGCGTGTCGTCGATGTTGAACCGCGACCCGACGTTGCCTTCCTCGCCGCCGATGCCGCGAATGCGCACCGGACCCATGCCGGGGTCGCCTTCCTCGTAGATATCGCCGCGATCGCCGATCTGTCCGCCGGATTCCGCGTAGTGGTTCGTGCGATTGAGAATGACAGCGACGCGCTTGCCGATCGACGCCTCGTTGTCGAAGTCCGAGCCGTTCCAGATCGCTTCCACCTGCGCGGTGATCGGCTTCTGGGCGTACTTCGCCGAGTCGTCCGTCGGCTGGACGTTCATGTGGTGCAGGCGCGCGATGGCGTCCGGCGGAAGCGCGATCGCATGCTCGCCATCATCCGCGCCGCCCGCGCGACTGCGCTCGCGCGCTTCCTCCATCAGCCGCTCGAAGCCTTCAACATCGACGGTCATGCCGCGCTCTTCCGCCATCACGCGCGTGAGATCGATGGGGAAGCCGTAGGTGTCGTGAAGTTTGAAAGCGTCTTCGGCGCGAATCTGGCCCTTTGCGAAGCCGCAAGCGGCCTGGAAGAGTTCAAGCCCGCGATCGAGCGTCTTCAGAAACGCTTCTTCTTCCTCACGAATCACCTGCGCGACGCGCTTCGGGTTCTTCTTGAGTTCCGGGAACGCCTCGCCGAGCGACTCCACCACCGTCGGCACGAGCTCGTGCAGCCACGCGCCTTTCACGCCGAGGGTCTGGTGACCGTGACGCACCGCGCGGCGAAGAATCCGCCGCAACACGTAGCCGCGGCCTTCGTTGCTCGGAATCGCGCCGTCCGTGATCGCCATCGTCAGGCAACGCATGTGATCGGCAATCACGCGGTACGCGATGTCAGCATGATCTTCGAGCGAGCCACGGTACGGATTCGCTCCGGTGCGCTTCTCGATCGCTGCAAAAATCGGCGACCACAAATCCGTGTCGTAATTCGACTGCTTCCCCTGCAGCACGCGAAGGATGCGCTCGAAGCCCATGCCGGTATCGACATGCTTCGCGGGGAGCGGTGTGAGCTTGCCTGGCTGGCCGCCACTTCCGGGGGCGCGGTTGAACTGGATGAACACGAGGTTCCAGATTTCAATGACGCGCGGATCGCCGGCGTTGACGAGCTTGCCGCCCTCTTTTTTGTCTGTGCCGTCGTAATGAATCTCGCTGCACGGCCCGCACGGCCCGGTGTCGCCCATCTCCCAGAAGTTGTCCTTCTTATTTCCGGGGTGCACGCGCTCGGCAGGCAGATAGCGCAGCCACAACTCGCGCGCTTCGGTGTCCGGTTCGAGCCCTTCGCTTGCGTCGCCTTGGAAGTAGGTGGCGTGCAGCCGTTCCTTGTCGATGCCCCACACGTTGGTGAGCAGATCCCACGCCCACTCGATCGCCTCGGCTTTGAAGTAATCGCCGAACGACCAGTTGCCCAGCATCTCGAAGAAGGTGTGGTGATAAGTGTCCTTGCCGACGTCTTCGAGGTCGTTGTGCTTGCCGCCCGCTCGAATGCACTTCTGGCTGTTGACGGCGCGGGTGTAGTCGCGCTTCTCCTGGCCGAGGAACACCGGCTTGAACTGGTTCATGCCGGCGTTCGTGAAGAGCAGCGTGGGATCGTCGTGCGGGACCACGGGGCTCGACGGCACGAAGGTGTGGTTCCGCGGCCGCTCGACGAAGTAATCGATGAACTGCCTGCGAACTTCCGCAGCGGAACACACGCGGGGAGAGGTGGAGGACGCCGTGCGCGACATTGGGCGATAGTGTAGCCGCCGAGCGAGCCGGGCTCTGTGACCCCGCGCGCAAGGGCGCCGATTCGCCGGTGAGCGCGGCCAGTTTCACGTCAAAGCGCGGCGCACGCACCAAAGCGCTGTGCAGGCGCACATTCCCCCTCCCTACGAGGGAGGGGTCAGGGGGTGGGTGGGGCGCAATCACGCCATTTTGTTCGATCCAGCGTTCACAGCGCTACCTCTGGATGCCTGCTTGCGCAGGCATGACGGCGAGACGTTCGTTGTCCAAAACCAAATCGCTCGCGCCGCAAAAATGACGCGGGCGGCTGGCCCTGATCTTGCCGGTCGCGCGAACCTGGCTCGATACAGGACCTGCCGCCCGTTCCCCAAACGTGGGACGCGCTTCCTCGCTCGAAACTCCGAATTCAGAAGCCCGGGAAATACTCATCGATGAACGCGTTCACCACCGCCATCGTCTGCTCGATCTCCGGCGAGCTGGCGAACTGGAAGGTGAACGAGTGCGACTTCGCGTCCGGCGAGGCCTTGTCGAACACGGTCACCGTTGTCATGGGAACATCAACGGCGAGCATGCCGTTGGCCGCGCGGAATGCGCCGGCGACTTTGAGATCGCGCTGCAATTGCTTCGCGGCGTTCTGGCCGACCCACGTGAACGCCGCCTTGCCGTCCGTCGGGCAATCGCCGTCCAGCAGTTCGGACTCGTGCCACCAGAGCTGGTCATATCCCGCGGCGGAGATCGACGCATGGCCGGTGTCGTACACGCTCAAACGGAAGTGAATCAGCCCCGCAAGCGTGCTGCCGGAGACGTCGTAGATCAGCACCGGATTCTGCGGCGGCGTGGTCGGGATGAACCATTGCGGCACAGGTTCCACGTCGCCTGCGTTCGCTGTTCTCGTGGCGCTCGAGCTGATCAACGCAGCGATGACGAGCGTCACCGCCAGCACACTCATCACACGAAACGTGCACTTCATCGCCGATCTCCTTCTGGCCCGGATGGTCCTGGATATGACGCGCGCGGCGGGCCTCCACACCCATCGCGGCATCCATATGTACCAGTACCCCCAAACTCCCGTTGCGACTGCATTCCGGCCTTGGCTACCGGGGGAAGGGAAAGTCAGCCGCAACGCTTCATCGCCCGGCAACCATTGCGCCAAGAACCCTCACCCCGGCCTCTCCCTCGGAGGGTGAGGGGGAGAAGATTGAGATGGCGCAGGCACGCGCACTTGCCACCGGTCGCTCCCGCATCGAACCGGTACACTGTCTGTTCGGATGAGCGAGAGAACCCACCATCAAGCCCCTTCCCGTCGCCGGCCCGTCGTCGGCGGGAACTGGAAGATGAACACCGACCTCGCGTCGGCGGTGGAGCTTGCCGACAACATCGTGGCGGCGTTCGGCTCGCAAAGCCCGAACTGCGATGTCATCCTCTTCCCGCCGTTCCCCTATCTGCAGGCGGTCGGCAAGACGCTGGGTCACTCCGGCATCAATCTCGGCGCCCAGGACGTCTGGCCGGGCCCCAATGGCGCGTTCACCGGCGAGGTCAGCACCGACATGCTGCTGGACCTCAATGTGACGCATGTGATCGTCGGCCACTCGGAACGCCGGCATGTGATCGGCGAGCCAGACGACCTCATCAACCGCAAGCTCCGCGCCAGCCTCGATGCCGGCCTCCATGCCGTGTTCTGCGTCGGCGAGACGCTGGAGCAGCGGCAGGCGGGCCAGACCGATCTGGTCAACATCCGCCAGCTCGAAGCGGGGTTTGACGGCGTGGATGCAGGCAAACTCGGCCAGGTGGTGATCGCCTACGAGCCCGTCTGGGCGATCGGCACGGGCATGACCGCCACCCCCGAAGACGCCGAAAACGCTCACCGCGTCATCCGCAAGACCCTCGCGGACCTCTATGATGCCCGCATCGCGGATACCATCCGCATCCAGTACGGGGGGTCCGTGAAGCCCTCCAACGCAGCAGCGCTGGCGGCGAAGCCGGAAGTCGACGGCTTTCTTGTCGGCGGCGCGTCGCTGAACGCTGATGACTTCACGGCAATCATCCGCGCTGCCGCGGCCCGCAGCACGCACTCGCATTGAAGCAGGTGAACTTATGCTCCTGATCTCGATCCTCATCATTCTCTTCACGATCGTCGCGGCGGCGATGATTCTCATCATCCTCGTGCAGCGACCGCAGGGCGGCGGTCTCACCGGCGCGTTCGGCGGCGCGGGCGGCGGATCCGACACCGTCTTCGGCGGACGCACCGGCGATGCGCTGACCCTCGCCACCGTCGTCTGCTTCGTGCTCTTCCTCGCGTTCGCCATCGGCCTCAACCTCGTTGACGTGCGCCAAGCCACCGCAGGCACAAGTGAAGCCGACGCGGCTGCCGCCGCCGCCAACGAAAACGCAGCCGCGAATCCCGTTCCCGCCGTCTCCACCACAACGCCGCCCTCCACAACGAACGCGCCGCCCATGACGGTGCGGCCGATCGAGCCGCCGCCCGGATTGCAGCTTGCGCCGGTGGACGTCAAGACATTCCCGACGCAGCCGGCGCCGGAGAGCGGCAACGAAGCCGGGAACGAGCCGGCGTCCGACGAACCCGCCTCGCCCGAATCCGGCGCTGAACGGCCGGAGTAATCGCTGATGATTCAGTCGATGACGGGCTTCGGTGCGGCGTCCGCGGATCTCGAAGGTTCGCATTACGTCGTCGAAATCCGCACGCTCAACAACAAATACCTCAAGGTGACCGTTCGCGTGCCGGAGGAACTTGCCGGCCTCGAACCCGAACTCGAAGCCGCGGTGGCGAAGCGACTCAACCGCGGCAGCGTGACGCTCACCGTGCGGTTCTCCGACATCTCCGAGCGTGCCGCCTCGCGCATCAATTCCGCCGCCATCCAGCGCTATCTCGAACAACTGCTTTCCGTGCAGGGCATCGATCACGACGCGGCGCACATCGATCTCGCCGCCCTGCTCTCGTTGCCGGGCGTGGTGATCAACGACACGGGCGAAGACCGCCTTGAGATGGCCCGGCGGGCGCTGCTTCCGCTTGTCGATCAGGCGTGCGACAAGGTGGTGGCGATGCGGGCGCGCGAAGGGCGGTCACTGCGCGATGTTCTGCACCAGCAGCGTGAGTTCATCAGCACAAGGCTGAAGGCCGTGGCCGAGCGAGCGCCCGTCGTCGTGGACGAATACCAGCGCCGGCTGCGCCAGCGCATCGATGCGCTGCTCGCCGAGTCGGGCTCCACCGTCACCGAAGCCGATCTCGTGCGCGAAGTCGCCATTTACGCCGAGCGATCGGACATTGCCGAGGAAGTCTCGCGCCTCGCGGCGCATCTGGAGCAATTCGGCGAGATCATCGACAACGCCGGCGGCGCGCCCGCGGGACGCACGCTCGACTTCCTCACGCAGGAACTCCTCCGCGAAGCGAACACCATCGCCAGCAAATCATCCGACGCCCAGATCAGCCGCCACATTGTGGAGATCAAGGGCGCGATCGACCGCATGCGCGAGCAGGTGCAGAACGTCGAATGACGCGGCAAGCGTCACACGAAACATCACGAGCGGACAAAACACTGTGACGCCGAGCGCGCCTCTGGGGGTGCCACACATTGTCCCAAAGGGCAATGTGTGCAGAACGTCCCCCCATTTCGACCTTTCGACTTTTTGACTTTTCGACTTTTCATGGCGCAGCAATGCGCATTCGCCTGCCGCGCGAATCCGGCCATAATGACTTGATGTCCCTCGAGCTCGATGTCCCTTCGCCCTTCGGCTCCTTCGAGCTGGCGCTGGTCCTTAGCCACTACGACCTCGCGCCCATCGTGCGCATCACATCCTTCACCCGCGGCTCGCGCAAGGCGCCCAAGGTCATCATCCGCACGCAGGAAGGCGACTATCTGCTCAAACGCCGAGCGCCGGAGCGCAACGACCCCTACCGCGTCGCCTTCGCGCATGAGCTCATGCTGCGCCTGGCGTCGCTCGGCTATCCGGTCCCCCGGCTGGTGGGAACACGCGGCGAAAACAATTCGCTCCTCCAGCTCCTCGGCCACACGTATGAACTCTTCGAGTACGTGCCCGGCGAACGATTCTCCGGCTCGCCCGAGGAAACCTTCGAGGCCGGCGCCGCGCTCGCGACGTTTCACGGCTCCCTGCGCGATCTCAAGCCCGAACACCCCGCGCCCGCCGGCAGCTTCCACAACGCGCAAGGCGTGGCGAAGAAACTCCGTCGCATCCCGCGCGCCATCCACACCGTCGAACCCAGCGCCGATGAGCAGGCGGTGATGCACATCTGCGAATATCTCTTTCGCGCCTACCGCGAAGCGTCACAGCGCGCGGTTGACGCCGGCTTCGAAGCATCGCCCTCGGGCATCATCCACGGCGACTGGCACCCGGGGAATCTGATTTTCCGCGACGGCGGCGTGGCGGCGGTGCTCGATTTCGACTCCGCGCGCTTCGAGCCCAGCGTGGCCGATACCGCCAACGCAGCGCTGCAGTTTTCGCTCGCCGGCTCGCCGTCCACCGATCCCGCCACGTGGCCTGATGAACTCGACGCCCAGCGGCTGGAGCGGATTTTTCAGGGCTATCATGCGGCGGCGAATGGTTCGCTCATGGCGGCTCGCGAAGCGCTTCCATGGCTGATGATCGAAGCGCTCATCGTGGAAAGCGTCGTGACCATCGCCGCCACAGGCCGGTTCTCGCACGTGCCCGGCTGGACGTTCCTGCACATGGTGCAGCGAAAGGTGCGATGGATGCGACGCCACGCACGCAACATTCTGAAAATCGCAGGCGGGTGAACGATGCGCCTCTGGCCGACATGCCTGCTCGCCGCCTTCTTCGCCGCCGCCCCGGCCGGCGCGTGGCAACGCGCCATCACGCGCGATGGCGAGCGCATCGGCGCCGTCGCCGCCGCCCCCACCGTTCGCAACGACGACTTTCGCGACGTTGACGTCCCGCCCGAGCTTCTCGACATCGTCGCCCGCCTTGGAAGTGACGATTACGCCGCGCGCGAAGAGGCCACCGCCGCGCTGCACGAAGCCAATTTCGCCCGGGAGAAAATCTATGCCGTGCTCGCGCGCGAAGACCTCAATCCCGAACAGCGGCACCGCCTGCTCGGCTTCATCTATGCACAGATCGCGGAAACGCCTCGCGGGGCCGTCGGCATCAGCATGCGCTGGGAGCCCGGTGACATCGGCGGAGAAGGCTGCATCGTGGTGGAACGCACCATCCCCGGCTTCGACGCGCAGCGCGTTCTGCAGTTCCACGATCGCATCACGCACGTCGACGGCCACCGCCTCACCGAGGTGAGCGATTTCACGCGCCTCGTGCAAAGCAAACGCCCGGGCGAAGAAGTGCAGCTTCGCCTGCAGCGCGCACGCCGCAACGCCGCCGGTGACGCCGTGTTTGATAACGCCGGCCGACTTGTCTACGACACCATCGACACGCCGCTCAAGCTCGGCGCCTTGCAGACATTGCAGACGATGCCCGGCGACAACCGCGTCGTGCAGGCCGAAGACGACGCCCTCTCCACGGAACTCAAGTGGGCGATCGCGCGCTTCGGCTCGTCGCGTCAGCGCATCGAAGTCAAAGGTGGCGTTCCCGCCTCGACCATCAGCCAGCTCGTCGAAAACGATGGCGATATCGTCGCGCTTCGCCGGCAGATCGATCACCTGCTGCAGGGCCGCATCCGCGATGCCGAGCAGCTTCACAATCTCTGGTTCCTCAAAGTGGAAGAACTGACGCTCGCCGCCCACGACGCCAATCTCACCGTCGAGGAACGCGCCCGGCGCATGGCGGTGCTCGAACGCTACATCGAGCTGATCAGCCCGTTCTTCGAGCCCGAATAGCGTTCTTCACCACCGCAGCGATTCGCCGAACATGCCGAACATCGCCAGGAGTCCAGCGACCGCGATGATCGCGCCCAGCACGACGATCACTTGCAGCAGCACCTTGGGCGTTCGTGAGCTATTGACCTCGTGCTCCGGCTCGCCGACGTCCACCTCATCCCAATTCAGGTCAACCGAATCGGCGATGACGCGCGTGAGCGCCCCCTTCGCCCGCTCGAGATCGCTCTTTCGCACCCACACCGGCACGCCGCCGCCCGATGGCGCGATGGCCAACCCGCCCGTCCACGAACGCTCCGCCGGAAATACGAACGCCTCGATGCCTTCGTCCTGCAGCACCGCCGCCTTCGTCTGCGCCGCAAACTCCGATTCCGCCAGCGCCGCCTGCACCAGCGGATTGTCCTGATCGCGTTCCAAGTCCGGCCGCAGATCGTTTGTCACCATGATGCATGCTCCAGCGACGCCATCGCGCGATCGAGCATTGGGCTTTGCAGCAACATGTCCGACGGCTGCACGATCGCGCCGGGCAGAATGAGCCGCCAGTCGGACACGCCTTCGCGGTTGACCCACACCTCGTCGCCTTCCTGCATCGCGGTGGCGTGCACGGGCTGGTTGATGAGCTGGCCGCGTGCCTGATCGCCTGCGATTTCGCGCACGATGAACCACAGATGTTCGCGCGAGGTGTCGTCGCCGCTGCCGACTTCGAAGCCGACCTTGATGAGCACGACCGCGCCCGGCGAATCCTCTTCCTGGGCGTCGGCCCGCCGCGCTTTCGCCCACGTCATCGCCAGTTCCGGCCAGGTGTGCTGCGCCAGCGCCGCAGCGCGTTCGGTCGCGCGCGTGGTGCGATAGACCGCAGCGCCATCCTCCGCGAGCCGCCGCGCGATCTCCCTCGGCCAGACCCACAACTTGCGGAACTGGCCCACGGGCTGCGCCGCGCACACGAACGCCACGTCGCCATCGAGCGAACCATTGGCGCCGGGCACGGCCAAACCGCGCGCCTGCCTGTCTCCAATGTTGCCCGCCGAATCTTGATTCAGAAACGGCCCGACGGCCGACCACGGCTGAAGCACGATCGACAGCCCCACGCCGATCTCCAAAGGTTCGCCCGGCTCCGGCAGCGCCGCTTCAAGCAGCAGTTCAGCGATGTCGTTGAGCAACGTCGCCGCCACCGCCGCGCTGTCGGCCGGCACTTCGAGCATCTCCAGTTCCGGCCTGCCGCATCGCGCAAGACCTTGCGTGCGCAGCCATGCCGTGCCTGTGCTCGCGCCATCCAGTTGTTTCACATCGCTGGCGCCGTTGTCATGCGCATCACGCTTCGCCTCACCGCGCGTCACCACTTCGATCGTCCACAGCAGTTCGCTGGGCGGCAGCGGCGCATCATCGCCGAGCATCATCGCGAGCTGGGAGCGAGGGAGCCACCGCCGCGCGTTCACGTCGAGCACCGCGGGCGTGTCCGGCGCCCCCGTACTCGCGCATCGTAAAAGCGCCACGAGACTGGGCAGTGGGTCATCGCCATTCAGCACCGATTGCACGCCCACGATCCACTTGCATTGATCCGCTTCCGCGTCGCCTAAACCCGCCGTCGCCGATGGCTGCGCCGGCTCCGCCCACACGACAATCGGCATCGCTTTGTCCGTCGACTGGAGCACCGCGGTCCACAGCGTGTCGGTGGAAACAGGCTCCGCTTCCAGATCGCTGCGGCTCTCGAAACCGGCCTGCGCGAGCGCGGCCAGCACTTCCGTGCGCGTCGGCGCTTCATCGCTCGGCCAGAGCGCAATCACCGTCGTCGGGTCCGGCTCACGCGGACCCCAGCCCGTCCAGCCAATGTTGCGTGCATCGTCAGCGATGGGCGGCTCCCAAAGAGGCGCCACATTCTACGGCCGTGGCGCCTCACATTGCTTGAGCGCTGCGCCGCCGACGAACGATGCCGCCAACGTCACCAGCGAGAGTAACAATACCTGCATGACACGCGCGGCGCGCTGCCGCTGCGCTTCGAGCTTCTCATCGAACTCCGTCTGCTCGGCGATCAGCTCCGTCAGCACGTCGCGCAGCGCCGCCCAGTCCTCTTCGCGCACATCAATGACGAACGGTCGCTTGAACAGCGGCCGCGGCTGCGAGGGATCGACAAACTCGCCGGTCGCGCGCTCCTGCGTGCCGTCCAGCACACGGCCGAGCGCATCGTGCACGCGAACATCGAACTCCATGCCCTCGATGCACGTGGCGAGCATGTGCGCCAGCGAAGGATCGTTCGTGCGATAAAGCTCACGCCAGACGATGCTGCGCTTCATGCCTCAAGTGTACGGTGCCACCGTGGGCTGCGCCCACGGAAAAGTCGAAAGGTCAAAAAGTCGAATCGTCAAAATGAAGAGATGTTCGCGGCGGAGCCGGGTCGCTTCATGATTTCGACTCTTCGACCTTTCGATTATTTGACTTTTGCTAGTTCGCCACCAGATTGAGAATCTTCCCCGGCACGGCGATCACCTTGCGGATCGTCTTGCCCTTGAGGAACTCGGCGAGCTTTTCATCCGCGAGCGCTGCATCCTGCATCGCCTGCTGATCGGCGTCCGCCGCCACCGTGATGCGGCCTTTCACCTTGCCATTAATCTGCACCGGCACTTCAACCATCGCCGGCGACAGCGCCTCCTCATGCACCTCGGGCCACGGCTTGAACGCAATGCTGCCTTCGTGCCCCAAGCGCGCGTGCAGCTCTTCCGCAAGGTGCGGCGCAAACGGCGAGATGATCACCGCGAAGCGATCAAGCTGGTCACGCGTGAGCGCTCCGGATTTCGTCGCCATGTTGATGAACTCGATCATCGCCGCGATCGCCGTGTTGAGCGACAAACGCTCGATGTCGCTCGCCACGCGCGCCGCCGTCTTCTGCAATTCGCGCTCGACTGCGTCGTCGCTCGTCTCCGCCAGGCGCAGCTCGCCCGTCGCTTCATCGACCGCCAGTCGCCAGACGCGCTGCAGGAAGCGGAACAGGCCCACGATGTCGCGCGGGTTCCACGGCTTGGCCTGCTCGAGCGGCCCCATGTACATCTCGTACAAACGGAACGTGTCGGCGCCGTACTCTGCGATCACCTCATCCGGGCTGTGCACGTTCTTCAGGCTCTTTGACATCTTCGCGATGATCGATGTCACCGGCTGGCCGGTCGCTTTCTCGATGAATGAGCCGTCACGCTCCTCCACTTCATCAATCGGCACGAGCGATTTGTCCGCGCGCTGATACGCGAAGCTTTGAATGAGCCCCTGGTGAAACAGCTTGCCGAACGGCTCGGGCGTGGAGACTTCGCCGAGGTCAAAGAGCACCTTGTGCCAGAAGCGCGCGTAGAGCAGGTGCAGCACCGCGTGTTCCGCGCCGCCGATGTAGAGATCGACGCCGCCCGCATGTGGCGTGCCGTCCTTCTTGCGGCTCACCATCCAATATGTTTCCGCGTCGCGGCCGACGAAGCGCTCTTCATTTCGCGGATCGCAATAGCGCAGGTAATACCAGCACGAACCCGCCCAGCCGGGCATGGTGTTTGTCTCGCGCTTCACCGGCGTGTCCGGTGGCAACAAACTCGGCGACACGCCCGCTTCGCCCGCCGTCGTGTGCACCCACTCCGCCGCCTTCGCCAGCATCGGTTGCGGCTCGTCGGATTCAATCGGCTGATAGTCCTTCACATCCGGCAGGCGCACAGGCAGATGCTTCGGATCAACCGGGTAATGCCGACCGCGCTCGTCGTACACGATCGGGAACGGTTCGCCCCAATAGCGCTGCCGCGAGAACAGCCAGTCGCGCAGCTTGTAATTGATCTTGCGCGTGCCGCGCCCGGTGCGCTCGAGCCAGTCGATGATCGTTCGCTTGGCGTCGGCGATGTTCTTGCCGTTCAGCGACACCTCCGCGTTCGCGCTGTTGATCGCCGGGCCGTCGCCGGTGTACGGCTTGTCGCCCCAATCATCCGGCGGCTGCACGGTGCGCACGATCGGAAGACCAAACGCCTTCGCGAAATCCCAGTCGCGCTCGTCCTGCGCCGGCACGGCCATGATCGCACCGGTGCCGTAACTCATCAGCACGTAGTCGGCTGTCCACACCGGAATCGTCTGTCCCGTCGCCGGGTTGATCGCGCGCACGCCGGTGTCGACGCCGGTTTTCGTCTTGCTCTCTGCAACACGATCGACATCGCTGCGGTGACGCGCCTGCTCGACGTACCGGCGGAGCGCCTCCACATCGGTGCCCGGCTGCGGATGCTCAATCGCCAACTGCACCAGCGGATGCTCCGGCGCGACGACCATGTACGTGGCGCCGAAAATGGTGTCCGGCCGCGTGGTGAAGACACGGAGGGTTGAGCGGAGGGATGAATGGTGAGCGGAAGAGACCTGCTCTGCACCATGAGAATGCGAATTCGAGCTTTGAGATTTCAAATCTGAAATTTGAGATTCCAGATTCGCAATTTCGAAATCAATCTCCGCGCCTTCGCTTCGGCCGATCCACTCCGCCTGCATCGTGCGCGTCGATTCCGGCCAGTCGCAGAGCTTGATGTCTTCGAGCAATCGCTCCGCGTACGCCGTGATGCGGAACATCCACTGCGTGAGCGGCAAACGGAAGACCGGGTACCCGCCGCGCTCGCTCTTGCCGTCGATCACTTCTTCGTTCGCCAGCGCCGTGCCAAGCTTCGGACACCAGTTGACAGTCTGCCGCGCCGTGTACGCGAGCCGATAGGAGTCAACGATCTTCCGCCGCGCCTCGTCATCGAGCTGCGCCCATGGCAACGCTTGCGTCTTCGCCTCGGCATCAAACTCCGCCGCGTCGGGATTGATTGCCGCTCGCCGCTCGCCGCTTTCGAGCTCCTTGATCAGTTCCGCAATCGGCCGGGCTTTGCGCTGCTTCGTGTCGTACCACGCGTCGTAGAGCTTAAGGAAGATCCACTGCGTCCACTTGTAAAACGACTCATCGCACGTGGCGATCTCGCGCGACCAGTCGTAGCTCATGCCGAAGCTCTTGAGCTGGCGGCGGAAGGTGTCGATCGCCTTGCGCGTCGTGACCGCCGGGTGCACGCCGGTTTGAATCGCATACTGCTCGGCCGGCAAACCGAAGGCGTCCCAGCCCATCGGATGCAGCACGTTGAACCCGCGGTGCCGCTTGTAGCGCGAGATGATGTCCGTCGCCGTGTACCCCTCGGGGTGGCCGACGTGCAGCCCCGCGCCGCTGGGATAGGGGAACATGTCGAGGCAGAAGAACTTGCCTGAAAATTGCTCGAACCCCGCTTCGCCCGGATTCACCGCGCGAAACGTCTGGTGCTGCTCCCAGTACCGCTGCCAGCGCGCTTCGATTTCGTTCGCCAGCTTCGCGGTGTAACGGTACGGCGTGCGCTCATTCGTGCCCGGCGAGGATGTGGCGGCGCTTTGCATGGGTGAAACGTCAACAAGTCAACAAGTCGAAAAGTCAAAACGTGGAAGGCCTGACGCGGCGGCTGAAGTTTACGGCAGAAGGACGTTCCCGACGCCAACTCGCTCGCTTTTTGACTTGTTGACTTGTTGACGTGTTGACGTTTCTCACGCCTCGACGGGCGCGGCGCCGCGCTTGCGGTCAAGCTCCGCGAGGTGCTTCTTCGCTTCGCCCACGAGGTAGAAGCTGCCCGTGATGCAGATGAGGTCATCGCGGCCGGTGGCGCGGCTGGCGAGATCAAGCGCCTCGGGCAGGCTCGCCGCCACCTGGCTCATCTTGCCGCAACGGTCGGAGAACGTGCGCTGCAGGTCATCCGGGTCGGCGGCGCGCGGGTTCGTGCGCGTGCGGGTGAAGATCACCTTGTCGGCGCCCAGCGCCACCTTGTCGAGCATCGCCGACACGTCCTTGTCCTGGCAGCAGCCGAAGATGCACACCATCGAGTCATACGGCACCTGCACGCCGACGGAACGCATGAGCGCCGCCACCGACGCCGCGTTGTGCGCGCCGTCCACGAGAATCCGCGGCCGGTCCCACACCAATTCCATCCGCCCCGGCACCGACGTCTTCGACAGGCCTTCGTGAATCTTCATCTCCGGCAGGTCGAACCCCTTGCCGCGAAGAAGATCGATCACCGCCAGCGCCACCGCGCAGTTCATCGCCTGATGTTCGCCCGGCATGGGCACCGGCAGGTGCATGAACTGGCTGGTGTCCGTGAGCAGGCACACGCGCGAGTGCGGCCCCACGCCCGGCGCCGCGCCGAAGCGATAGCTGAACTCGATTTCCTTGTTCACCATGCGGAAAGGGGCGCCGATGCGCTCCGCCTCCGCACGCAGCACCTTGTCCACTTCCTCCACCTGCTCGCAGGAAATGGCCGGCACGCCGGGCTTCATGATGCCCGCCTTTTCCTTGGCGATCGCTTCGAGCGTTCGGCCGAGCAGATGCGTGTGATCGAAATCAATGCAGGTGATGGCGGAAACCATCGGCGTGATGACGTTCGTGCAATCGAGCCGCCCGCCGAGCCCCACTTCAATCACCGCGGCGTCCACGGCCTGATCCGCAAACTGCTTCAGCCCCGCCGCCGTCATCAGTTCGAAGAACGTCGGCTCGAAATCAAGTTTGACCGCCGCGGAAGCGACCTGCGCGATCAGTTCCGTGAACTCGTTGCGACTGATCGGATCGCCATCGATTTTGATGCGCTCGCGCACATCGATCACGTGCGGGCTGGTGTACTCGCCGACGGTGTAGCCGCAGCCGCGCAGCATCGAAGCGATCATCGCGACGGTCGAACCCTTGCCGACGGTGCCGGCAACGTGAATCAGGCGCAGCGCGTCCTGCGGATCGCCGAGCAGCGCGAGCAGTTGACGCATGCGTTCGAGTTTGAAGATCGAATCGTCGTGGCGCACGACGCGCATCAGTTCGATGTTGGTGCGGTCGTAGAGATAGCGCACGGCCTGGGCGTAGCCGGTGATGGCCGGCCTCCGCCGCGCCGGCGCTTTGGGCGCCGCGGCTGGCCGCGACTTCTTGGGGCGAGTGGCCATAAGCGAGCCAGTGTAGCAGTATCGCTCTTTCGATTCAATTCTTCGCACGTAAGTCGTGGCCCGGCCTTGACTTACGTTCACTTCACCCCAAACCGCGCATGCGCACTGCACACCCCTTTCCGGGGGCTATGGCGGGCTGCCGATGCGTCCGCGGTCTTCGATCCGCAAAAGCAGCGTGTGAAGCGGCGGCGGCGGCTTCCGCAGCGCATGAAAAATCCACAGCGTGTTGATGAGCATGTACGCCAGCCCGATCAGCAGCATGAGCGTGCTCGTCCACACCAGCACCGTGCCGTAGGTCTCCGCGCGAGACGACAGCACGTCCAGGCGCGCGAGGCCCTGCGCCAGCGTGCCGATGCCCGCCGCCCCCGCCGCCGCGATCATCGCCTTCGCGCTTTGCCGCCCGCCTTTGGCCGTGCGGTACGCGCGGCTGCGCTGACCGATCACCTTCAGAATGCCATCCAGTCCGAAGAGCGCCACGCCCCAGCTTGCGCACATCGCGAGCCGCGCCAGCATGTTCTCCATCGCCGTCGGAACCCCCGCCAGGAGGAACGACCACCAATAGGTCGCAACCGCCCACGCGAGCAGTCCGATGCCGAGCAGCCACAACCGCTGCAGGATCGCGCTGCTCTTTTCCTTGCCGCGCGGCGGAGCGAGCATGACGACGCCGATGATCGCCGAGGCGATGAGCCCGCTTGCCGCCAGCGCGAGGAGTTCATTTGGGATGGCAAGCACGCGCGCGGCCGCCATCTGCACGTTGTCACGCACCGGCCCAAACGCCAGCAGCAGCGCCGCAAAGAACGCGCAGGACATGATCCACAGAATCGACCACGCCACCATCTTCGGATTCGTGAGCCGCGGCAACCGGCTGGCGGCGGGATCGACCGTGCGCACGATCGTCAGCCAGATGTCCGTGCCGCATTCGGGACACACGCCCAGCGGTGAGAGCCCGCGCAAGTTGTAACCGCAGCGACCACAGTTCAGCTCCGCCGCAATCAGCGTGTGCTTGAGGTCCGCCGGTGTGCTGGGCCATTGCGGCATGCGGGACACCTTGATCCATGGCCCCCGCGCGGCTGACCACGTCCATCAGTGCCGGCGGCCGTCGCCAAAGACTACCCTCGCCGGTCGCGCGCCGCACACGCGCCAAGCCCTCCGCCGCGCCCATCTCATCGGTGAACAACGCGCCTGCGTTCGCTCGTGAAGCCGGCGCCGCACATATGCAGACACGCCGAACATGCGGCTATACTCGGCTCCGCCATGGCTGATCTCGAAGCGATCTCGCGCCTGCGACGCAACATGGCGTCGGTTTACATGGGCAACACCGCCGCCGTGGACCGCGTCATCATCTGCCTGCTCGCACGCGGCCACATCCTCATCGAAGACGTGCCGGGCGTCGGCAAAACCGTGCTCGCGCAAGCACTTGCCAAATCAATCGAAGCCACCTTCGCACGCATTCAGTGCACGCCCGACCTGCTGCCGTCGGACATCACCGGCATCACCATCTACGCCCGTGAAGAAGCCCGCTTCGAGTTCAAGCCCGGCCCCGTCTTCCATAACATCATTCTCGCTGACGAAATCAACCGCACCACGCCGCGCACGCAATCGGCGCTGCTTGAAGCGATGAGCGAATCGACCGTCACCGTCGATGGCAACGCGCACGCGCTGCCCGAGCCGTTCATGGTCGTCGCCACGCAGAATCCATATGAGTTCGAAGGCACGTACTTCCTGCCGGAGAACCAGCTCGATCGCTTCCTCATGCGCATCAGCCTCGGCTACCCGGCGCCGGACGATGAGTCACGCATCATTCAACAGCAACCGGCGCGAACGACGCTCCAGCAACTCCAGCCCGTGCTCTCCGTGGCGGACGTGATTGAATTGCAGAAGCGCACCGACGCGGTGCGGCTGGACCAGTCGCTCGTCGATTATGTCATCGAGATTGCATCCGCCACGCGCGAGCACGAAGACTTGCAGGTCGGCATCAGCCCGCGCGGCGCGCTCGCGCTCGCCCAGGTGGCCCGCGCGACCGCACTCTTGAGCGGCCGGGACTACTGCACGCCCGAGGACATCACCTCCAACGTGCTCCCCGTCTGCGGCCACCGCATCGTCAGCAAGACCTACCTCCACGCCGGCGACACCGCCACCAGCCGCCGAATCATGCAGCACGTCCTCGAAACCGTGCGAAGCCCGGCGTGACGGCCAGAGGCCGAAAGATCGACAAGTCAACAAGCCAAAATCTTGTGAGATCGACGCGATCGCCCGCCCTTCGCTCCCGCCTTCGAAAACTCGGTACAGTCAAAGGGTCAGCACCGCCATTTTGACGATGAGATAGCTCGACGCCCCCCTTTCGACCTTTTGACTTGTTGACTTTTCGACGTTTCGCGCAGCGCATTATGCCCGACCTTGCCCGTCCCATCGTTCGTCCACCGGCGCCGCAGCGCACCAAGGTGTTGCTCGTGCGTCAGCCGGTGAAATCAGTCCGGCGGAGCGATGAGCCCGATCGCACGATGGTGCGCCTCGTCATCGGCGTGCTGGCGACGCTCGGCTCCGTGGCCGCCATCTGGGCCATCGGGCATCTTGGTTTCCGTCTCGGCTTCGCGCCGCTCATCGGACTTCCCGAACTCACGAGCTATCCGGGCGAAGGACTGATCACCGGCACGCTCATTCTGATCAACGGCCCGCGCGTCATCCTGCAGTCCGCGATCGAGCAACCGATGTGGCTGCTCATCGCGTTCGGCGTCCTCGCCATTCCCGCCGCTGGTTTGAGCGCCGCACGGCCGCCCGCGCCGGGTGGGCCGCGACCCTCGCAGCTTGCGGTCACGTCATCGCACACGGCGGCGATCCTCGGCGGGCTGTGCACCGTTGCCGTCACGTGGTGGACCGTCTCGCCGCAACGATTGCAGCTTGTGCGCGAATTGCCCGCGAACCCGGCGGACGCCGTGCAATGGCTGCGCGATCTGCAGACCGCCGCGGGCATCGATCTCCTTGCGTTTGTCGCCGCGGCGTTGTGGGTGGTGCTTTCGTTCCGCCTGCCGGTCGCGCTCTGGCTCAAGGCGCTCCTCGCCAGCGTCACGTTCTTCGGCTTCGTGGTGATTGCCGTCGCGATGTCCGTCACGAACGGCTCGGCGGCCCACATCGAAGCGAACAAGTCGGTGGCGACCTTTGGCGATGAACAGAACGCGGGCCGGCTTGTGCTCGGCCAGGTCGGCGATGCCTTCGCCACGCTGGAGATCACGCCCGAATCGCCGGTGATCGAACTCGCGCCCGCGGGCCAGCCCATGCGAATGCACGGCAGCCGGTCGATCATCAACGAATACGATCGCGTCGCCGACGCCTTGCGCGAAGAGTTTTGAGTTGCCGCAGCGACGATCACGCCGCGCGACGGTCGGCCGCCAGCGCCGGCTGGTCACCGGGGGCGCTGTGCAATTCCGTTGCTGACGGCTGCGCGGTGAGCCAATCCGCTCGAAGCGTCACCCACGCGATGACCGCACCAAACGCCATGATGCCCAGTTCGGTGTAGCTGAAGCCGCCTTCGATCATCTTCGCGGCAGTGACGGCGCACAGCGCGATGCCTGTGATCATCGTGGCGCTGCGGCTCCACAGCTTGGAACGCAGCAAGGCGGCGCCGGCAACGATGAGCGCGATCCATGCCAGCACGATCGCCAGTTCAAGCTGCATGCTTGCGGCGTCGGAGGTCGGAAGCTTCATGACGAACGTGCCGGCAGCCTCGTCGCCGCGCAGCATGTCCGCTTCCAGCGCCGGTCCGAACGCGAGCAACAGCGCGGAGTGCGCGAGGCCCATCAGGCCGAAGCTGACGCTTGTGAGGCCCGTTGCCATTTGTGCCCCGGTTCGTTCCTGCACAGCGATCTCCTTAGCCGGCCGTGTCGGCAGTGATGCCATGCGGCGAGCGATTCCTCTCAAAACTGCCCTGCCGGGCTGCCGTTGGCGATTGGTAAGTTTCACTCTGAAGATCGGCTCATTTGGCATGGGGCTGAAGCGAGCGTGGGCGTACAATCGCCGTCGCAGAAAGCGGTTTTTATGAGTAAACACGCAGTTTCCCAGGGTGAATCGCACGCGTCCGCCGAGCAGGAGCTTTCGCGCCGGATTGCCGAGCTGGTGGCCGCCCGCGCCGAGCGGATGACGCGGCAGCGGCGGCGCATTCACGCCACGCCCGAGCCGGCCGGCGCGGAGCATGGCACGACGGAGTTCATTGCGGAACAGCTTCGCGATGCCGGCATTCAGCCGCGCATCATGCCGGGCGGAACGGGGATCGTGGCGGACATCGACATCGGCGGCTCGCGCGACACGTTCGTCGCCATCCGCGCGGAACTCGATTGCGTCAAGGTCGATGACGACAAGCAGGTGCCCTACGCGTCAACCCGCCCCGGCCTCTGCCACGCCTGCGGGCACGATGCGCACGCCACCATCGCCCTCAACGCAGGACTCGTGCTGCAGGATCTGAAATCCGACATTGCGAATTTGAAATCTGAAATCTCAAATCTCAAATCTTCCTCCGCCTTTCAGCAATCTTCCGCAACCTCGCGCCAATCTTCCGCAGCCTCACTGCAATCTTCCTCGGCAGCTCGCCAATCTTCCTCGGCGTCGCTGCAATCTTCTTCAGCCTCTCTGCAATCTTCATCAGCCTCTCCGCGCTCCCCGCTTCACAACATTCGTCTCATCTTTCAGCCCGCTGAAGAAACCGCGGCCGGCGCTCGGCAGATGATTCAGCATGGCGCGATCGATCGCGTGGAGTGTGCGCTGGCCATGCACGTCGAACCGTTCATGCCGGTCGGGCGCATCGGTTTGCGGCGCGGCGCGCTGACCGTCGCGTGCAAGCTCTTCACGTTTCATTTGCGCGGTCGCGGCGGCCACTCCGCACGGCCGTTTGAAGCGATCGATCCAATCCTCGCGGCGACGAGCCTCATCGATCAGCTTTATCAGTATTGCCCGCGCGTAGTCGACGCCCGGCATCCCACGGTGCTGACCATCGGCTCCATTCGAGCCGGCAGCACGCCCAACGCGATCCCCGACGAAGCGGTGGTCGCCGGGACGCTGCGCACGCTGCGCGAGGAAGATTTGCGCGTGATCCAGCAGCGCATGGAAGAAATTCGCGGCGCGGTGACGCAGGCATCGGGCTGCGACATCGAGCTTTCCTTCGGCAGCTACTGCCCGGCGACCAACAACGATGCGCGACTGCTCGATTTCATTGAGCAGAGCGCGCGCGACGCATTGGGCACCGACGCCGTGCAATGGATCGACCTTCCCAGCATGGGCGGCGAGGACTTTGCGTTTTATCAGGAACTTATTCCCGGCGCGATCATCCGGCTCGGCGCCGCGCTGCGCGATGAGCGCAAGCGCCGGCCGCTGCACTCGAGCCTGTTCGACATTGATGAGGGCGCGTTGGTGGTCGGCACGCGACTGATGGCGCAGTGGGCGCTGGACGCGTGCCTGCATTTTGAAGCGGGCCGTGACGAGCCAATCGGCGCGCTGCATCGCGCACCGGAATGACGCTGAATTTCCGGCAATTTCGCCGGCTTTCGCGGTAGGATTTCGCCTATGCCTCTTGCTTTTCGTGGGAATGAGCGGTTCTCGCTTGGGGTCGAGCTCGAGCTGCAGCTTGTCGACGCGCACACCGGCGCGCTCACCAGCGCCATCGACGAGGTGCTCGCGCGCGTGCCCGAAAACTGGAAGGAAAAGGTCAAGCCCGAGTTCATGCAGAGCTACTGCGAGATCAACACCGACGTGTGCTTCACCGTCGGCGAAGTGGAACGCGATCTCGCCGCCAAACTTGATTGGCTCGAAGCCGTCGGCAATGAACTCGGCTTCCGCACGGTGTGGGCGGGCACGCATCCGTTCAGCCGGTGGGATGAGCAGCGCATCTCCGAAGGCGAACGCTACGCGTGGCTGCTCGAAGCCATGCAGGACATCGGCCGGCGACTGCTCGTGTTCGGCCTGCACATCCACGTCGGCGTTTCCAGCGGCGACAAAGCGATTCAGATGTGCGATCGCTTGCTCAAGCACCTTCCCACGCTGCTCGCGCTTTCCGCGAACTCGCCGCTGTGGTGCGGGCGCGACACGGGCATGGCGTCGTATCGCTCCAAGATTCTCGAAGCGCTCCCTACCGCCGGCCTGCCGCAGACGATGCGCAACTGGAGCGAATACGTCTGGCTCGTTGATCACCTGATCAGCACCGGCTTCATTCGTTCCGTGCGCGAAAACTGGTGGGACGTGCGGCCGCACGCGGAATTCGGCACGGTGGAGCTGCGCATCTTCGACATGCCGCTCAATCTCGAACAGACGCTTGGGTTGGTGGCGCTGACGCAATCGCTCGTGGCGTCGATTTCCGATCGCATCGACAAGGGGGCGTATCTCTACGACTGTCACCCGATGGTGGCGCGACAGAACAAGTGGCAGGCGGCGCGATACGGGCTGGACGCCGTTTTCGTCGATCCGGAAACGATGAGCGCCATTCCCGCCAAGCAGACGGCGATCAAGTTAATCGAGCGTGTGCGGCCGTTCGCAGAAGGTTTGGAATGCGCTGATGCGCTGCGGCATGTTGAAGAGATTCTGACGGGCGGAACGGGCGCGGCGCGGCAGCGCGCGGTCTATGCTTCCTCGGGCGACACGCGCAAGGTCGTGGACTTCCTCGTGGAGCAAGGTCTTCGCCAGCGAAGAGCCGCGACCTCCGGGGCCGTAAGCGCCGCCGCTCGCCGGTGAGGGAACTGATCATGAGCAAGGCCGTGATTTCCAGCGACATCGATAGCGCACGCGCGCAGCAGACTTCGCCTTCGAGACCCGCAACCAAACCCGCGCCGCCGCGCGTCGATCGCCTGCCGAGTTGGCGCGTGCTGCTGCACAACGACGATCACAACTCCATGGCGGACGTGGTGCTCGTCATCCGCAAGCTGACGCACCTGCCGACGCGTGATGCGTTCGCGAGAATGCTCGAGGCCCACACGCGCGGCGTGGCGCTGCTTCTGGAGACGCACCGCGAGCATGCCGAGCTGCTGGTGGAACAGTTCGAGACGTTCAAGTTGCGGGTGATAGCCGAGCCGGCGGCGGGCTGACAGGCCGGCGTTTGGGCAAAATCATCCCCATTTGCCCCAACCACCTAATCTGCGGCGCCATAGGCGAAATTTGATCAGCAATTGAATCTCAATTGCGTCTTCCCGCATCCGAACGCGGGACTTGGGCGTAGAGAAAGTGTCCGAGGGAGCCGCGCGGAGGGAGCGCGTGGTTTGGCGGTTGTCCGATAAGCGTTCGAATCATCCGAACGCCTAAGGAAAACCGGTGGAAGGGAGTTGGAAACGTTCAAATCCGTTGTAGTTTGTCTTGTGAAGCTTGAAGACCTCAAGGAGGGCGGCAGCCACGTCAGCTGCCGTTGCTGCGGTTCTCATACCCCCAAGAAGCAGGAGATGGAAGTAATGTCAAAACTGCGTATGTCTTTCCAGCGCGAGTCGAGGCTCGCGACTGGGCTGTGTGCTGTGTTCGCCGTGGTCGGCTTTGCCGGCGTCACGTCGAACGCTGTCGCCCAGTGTCCGAACCCCGCCGGCGGTGACTGCACCGTCGCGACTCCGGGCGTGCCCGGCTGTCAGAACGGCGACTGCTGCTCGACCGTGTGCGCCATTCCAGGTTTCGAATACTGCTGTGATTTCGAATGGGACGAGTTCTGCGCCGAACAGGCCGCCGCGGTTTGCGAGCAGCCTTGCGACGGCAACCAGGTCGCCTATTCGAACGTGACCAATTTCAACGGCGACGGCACCTCGTCGTCCCAGGGATCGATGATCACCGCTGATGACATCTTCCCGGAGAACGGCGGTCTGGTGTCCGAGATCAGCTTCTCGCTGGCGAACTTCAGCCTCGCCGCCCCGCATGGCCCCACCGCACCACTGCTCAACGGCGTCATCACGATCTTCCTGATCAATGGCGTGGACAACTTCACGGAGCCCGTGGTTCCCGATGACGTGTTCGCCGAGATCGAAGTGGATCTCACCGGCCTGTTCGATCAGGGTGACCCGCTCGGCGTCAACGAAGGCACCGTGCTTACCCTCGAATTCGCGCCGGAAGACGGCCTGCTGATTCCGCCCGGGTTCTTCTGGGCCGGCATCCGTCCTGACTCGGTCGTGTGGCAAACCCCGCTGCCCGCTGGTGGCAACGGCTCCGTGAACCACCTCGGCCAGCTCCTCTTCAACCCCGTTGACGTGGGCGCGAGCGATGACGTCTTCTGGCGTCAGGGCTTCGGCATCGCGTTCTTCGGCGGCGACCCCGTTGCGAACTTCGGCTGGGAATTCGTCGTCTCCTGCGGTCCCGGCGCGTGCTGCGACCCGACCGACGGTTCCTGCTCGATTGAAACGCAGGAAGACTGCGAAGCGGCGGGCGGCCTGTTCGCCGGCTCCGGCTTCACCTGCGAAGATGTGGTCTGCCCCGTCGTCGGCGCCTGCTGCCTCACCGGCGGCCAGTGCGTGGATGACCTCTTTGAAGGCGAGTGCGAAGACACGTTCGGCGGCACCTGGCAAGGCGCCGGCACGAACTGCCCGATCGCCTGCCCGCCGCCTTGCAACCTGACCTGCTCGGGTACGGCTGAAGGCGAAGCCTGCGGCCAGAGCACCAACGACGGCTGCAACAGCGAGAACCAGAACCAGTTCGGTTCCATCTCCTGCGGCGGCACCGTCTGCGGCACCGCCTGGGCTGAAGACGGCACGCGCGACACCGACTGGTACATCATCAATGTGCCTGCGGTGGACGGCAGCGGCAGCACGGCCGTGACCGTGACCCTCACCAGCGAGTTCCCCGCTGACTCCTTCATCCTCGACCTCGCCGGCGGCTGCGACGCCATCGATCTCCCCGATCCGGAGAACAACGGCGTGAACGTTGACGGCGGCTGCAATGCTGGTTCCGCCAGCTACACCGTCTGCCTGCCGGTCGGCCAGTATGTCGTGTTCGTCGCTCCGGCGACTGCGGCTGGCCCGTTGTTCGAAGGCCTGCCCTGCGGCGCTGCGAATGACTACCGCCTGCAGGTCACCTGCGGACCGTGCGAAGGCGGCGGCGGTTGTGCCCAGGACTGCGTCACGAGCGCCACGTTCGCGCCTCCGCCGGACGGCGTGGTTGACGCGGCTGACCTCGCGTTCCTCCTCGGTGCATGGGGTCCGGGCGCCGGTTGTGCCGACACCGTGACCAGCGCCACGTTCGCGCCTCCGCCGGACGGCGTGGTCGACGCGGCTGACCTCGCGGCCCTCCTCGGCGCGTGGGGCAACCCGGGCTGCCCGTAATCGCAGCCAATCACTGACACCTTCGCGTGTCGACAACCTTGAAACAAAAGCCCCCGGCACACGCCGGGGGCTTTTTCATTCATTGCATGATCGCAATCCGCTCCCAGCCAATCGCGATCGCGTCACCGGCCGAATCGTTCTTCAAGCGCCGCCATGAGTGATTGCGTCACCTGATCAGCTTCCGGCGAGGCGTCGATGACGCAGTACTTCTCGGGCTCGGCTTTGGCCTGGTCGAGATAGCCTTGCCGCACGCGGCGCTGGTAGTCGATGCCGCGCGCTTCCTGCAGATCCGCAAAGAGCGACACCGACCCCGCGGCGCCTTTGCCCTTGCCTTTGCCCATCATACGCTGCTGCGCTGTCGTTTCGCTGACGTCGAAGATGACGGTCAGATCGGGCATGTGCTTGCCGATGGCGACGCGGCCGACCGCCATGATGTCGTCAACCGGCAGGCCGCCTGCCGCGCCCTGGTAGGCGAGCGTGCTGCTGATGAAGCGATCCGCAAGCACGAGCGAGCCGGCGGCGAGAGCGGGAGCAATGCGTTCCTCCACGAGCTGCGCGCGGCTGGCCATGTACAGCATCATTTCGCACCGCAGGCTCATCGAGTCGTTGGCGGGGTTGAGCAGAATGGTGCGAATCTGCTCGCCGATGGTGGTGCCGCCGGGTTCGCGCACTTCGCACACGTCCAGCCCCGCATCACGGCAGCGCTGCGCAAAGCGGCTGAACTGCGTGGTCTTCCCGGAGCCGTCGGGGCCGTCAAAGACGATGAATCGGCCGGCGAGCTTCTGGATCCATGTATCGGCGTCAGGCATGGCGTGGCGACTATCTACGAAAGCGTTGTCGGCGGCAAGCAATGGATGAAGGCGCGTCATCCGCGCCGCACGAGCTTATGATCCTCGCATGCGGATCGAGCTCCGAGACGAGCGTCGCGAGAGACTCGGCCGGGTTGAAGTGGACGCCGGGGCCCGCCCGACGCGCGTGCACGCTCCCGAAGCCGATCGCGATGTGATTCTCACGTGGGATTCCGCGCTCGATGACGCCGGCCGTCTCCGCCGCTGCGTGGCCTGCGGTTGCACCGACATGTTCCGCGCCAAGGCGTTTCCGCAGATCACTGGCTTCGTCATCGTCGCGGCGTTCACAGGCGCTGTGATCGGCGCGTTGGGGCTCGCCACGCCGCCCATGCTCATCGGCATGACGGTCGTGCTCATCATCGACATCGGCATTCTGTTCTTCGTGCGCGAATCGCTCGTGTGCTATCGGTGCCGGACGACGTACCGGAATCTGCAAATTGCGAGGTATCACCACCCGTGGGATCGCACGATCGCGGACCGCTATCCCCCGCCGGCGGAATCGCAGGCCGACGGCAAGCGCGCGGAACGCGGCGTGCACGGCGAGGACGCGCGACTGATCCGGGAGCGGCCCGCGTGATCGGCGCCACGCACACAGGCCAGGGGCGGGTGCTCGTGCTCATGGGCGGCGGCGGCCATGCGGCTGTGGTCGCTGATGCGGCTCGACTCTCGGGCTGGAACGTCATCGGCTTCGTGAGCGACGCCATTCCCACCGAAGACGATCGCCGGCAGCAGGAGCGCGCGGCGCTGACGTGGCTCGGGCCGACGCATGAACTGGCGGAGGTGCTGGCCTCCGCGCCGAGTGCGGGCGTGTTTGCCGCCGTGGGCGACGGCGCGCTGCGGGAAAAGTGGATGGCGCGAGCGGCGAGTTTGCGTGCCCACGTGCCGGCGATCGTGCATCCATCCGCCGTGGTCTCGAACACAGCCTCGATCGCGGCCGGCGTGCTCATCGGCCCGCACGCTGTGGTCAACGCTCGCGCTCGCATCGGAGCGGGCGTGATCATCAACACGAGTGCAGTGATTGAACACGATGTGGAGATCGACATGTTCGCGCACATCGCGCCGGGCAGCGTGCTGACGGGCGGCGTGCAGGTGGGCAAGCACGTGATGATCGGGGCGCGGAGCGTCGTCGTGCCGGAACGGGTCATCGGCGACCACGCGCTCATCGCAGCGGGATCGGTGGTCACGCGCAACGTCGAGCCGGGCAGCCGCGTCGCCGGTTGCCCCGCGGAGCCGATGAAAACGCCGCGCACAAAGCGATCCGACAAGCACAAGACATAATCGCCGCGACGGGTCAGATCGACCAACTCACGATGAGCGGCGCGAGCACCATGGCGAGCAGCGCGGCGATCGCGGTGACGGCAGTGACGGCGGCATCGCGCAGACCGATGCCGAAGAGCGCCACCAGCGCGAATGGAAAAAGACCCGCCTGCAGAACGAGTTCAAGGCCCTGCTCCCACGAATCGCGCTCGAGGCCGATGAAGCGCACGAGATTGATGGCGGCGACGGCGGCGAGGACGCGCACCGCCGCGATGCGAAGATCGCCCAGCGGCTGCTGATTGACGAGCCGGGCGGTGGCCCACAGCGCGCCAAGGCCGCACCCGGACCAGACGGCGAGGCGCACGATGAGTTGCACAATCGCGACGAAGCGCTCGCCGAACGCCGGCGTTTCTGCGCCGGGGAACAGCGTGGAGACGCCGCCTGCGTACGCGATCACGAGCACGAGGATGCTGACGCCCGCGACCACGCCGGGCAGCCAGAGATCGCCGCGCCCAGTTGGCGAGAGCGGCGGTAGCGCGGCATCGCGCTCCGCTTCTTCATCGATTTCAACTTCGCCTTTGCGCGTTTCCAGCACGCGCATGGTTTTGAGATCAAAACCGCATCGCATGCAGACGAGTTCATCCGCACCGCGCATGGAAGCGCCGCAATTGGGGCACACATCGAGCTCGTGAACATCGCCTGCAGGCGTCTTGGTTGACGGTCCCGCCGCGGCGCTGGTCGGCGGCGGCGCGGATTCGAGTTCCGCGCGAAGGTCGTCGTTCGCGTCGTCGCCGGGTTCGAGGTCGTAATGCGGCTTGTTGGCGTCTGGCATGTGCGGCCTCGCGGGGTCTCCCGTGACCATATGCGGGCTTGAGCGGATCGGCTCCTGCCGTACTTCATCCGCGGATTGTCCACATTCTGCAACTGCTGGCGAATTGCATTGAGCGCGACCGTCCCCGCATGCCGACAAGTAAGACAAATGCTCCTGCGAAAGACCCGTCACGGCCTGGGACTTGTCGTCCTTGCGCTGGCCTGCGCCGCCCGGCCTGCGCTGGCTGTGGACGTGGTCACGCTCGCCTCCGGCGAAGCGCTGCGCGGCGAGGTGATCGAGCAGACCGCCGAGCACGTGATCCTGCGGCATGCCATCCTCGGCGAGCTGACGATCAGCGCCGAGTCCATCAAATCCGTGATCATCGGCATGGTTGAAGAGGGAGCCGAGGCGGCGACCACACCGGCCGCGCCCGCAGTGGAGCCCTCGGTGGAAGCGGAGCCGGCCGAGGAAGCGGCGCCCGCGCCGCCCGCGCCGGAGACGCCGCTGCCAGTGGACGAAAAGCCCGCGGAAGAACGGCGCTGGAAGAGTCATCTCGACCTCGGCGTCACGAGCACGAGCGGCACGACGGACGACATGAACCTGCGGGCGGCGGTGAAGACCGTCTGGACCCGGCAGATCAACGTCATCACGCTGGATTCGAGTTACTCCTATTCCACCAGCAATGGCGACACGAACGAGAATCGCTTCACCGCAGGCGTCTTGAGTGAGTGGCCCCGGCCGAATTCGCGCTGGAGCATCTTCGCGCAGGCGCGGTACGACTTTGACGAATTCAACACGTGGAACTCGCGCGTGACGGCGGGCGCCGGCGTGGCGTACAAGCTGCTGGACATCGACGAGCCGGTCGAGGGCACGGACTACAACCGCATCCTGCAACTCAAGCTCCGCGGCGGCGCCGGCGTCGCCCGTGAGTTCGGCTCAAGCAACAAAGACATCCAGCCGGAAGCGATCATCGGCGCGGATCTCCTCTGGCAGCTCAACTCATGGCAGGATCTCACCGCCAGCACGACGCTCTTCCCGGCGCTGGATGATCTGGGCGAGTTCCGCATCGTCTCGAAGATCGAGTGGTCGATGAAGATGGACGCGATGGACGGCGTGAGCCTGAAGCTGGGCCTCGCCCACGAGCACCAGTCGCGTGTGGACGCCGGCAACAGCCACGATCAGCTTTCGGTGTACGCGGCGCTCGGCATCGACTTCTGACGCCGGGGGTTTCGACATTCACGAAGTTGGTGGAATGAACGGGCGTGCTCGATGGTCTTATAAATCGAGCAGTGCGAGTACGTGCACATGCGTTGGCGCGGCCGCGATTGAGGGTTCGTGAAGAAGCGCACACAGTCAGATTCGTCCATGTCGAAACCGCGCATTCTTTTCGCACGAAGACATTGACGACGACCGAATCGCAGCTACAGTTGGAACAGTCATGAACAACAGATGGCACGTCCAGTCCTGCATGTTTATTCAGCCGTGCCGCCACAGGCGGACAGGGACGACGTGACGCGCTCCGAGTGAAGTTTCCCGCGCATCATCGAAAGGCCCTGTCCAAGAGACGGGGCCTTTTTTCGTGCCCGGGACTGGACCCAAGCACATGCGGATCGCAGTCTGCGGCAGTTCGAACGAGACCAGCACAACACAGGAGAAAGGCCCGAGCCATGAAACCCACTGCCAGGAACGCCTTCGAGAGGAGCTGGTCCGCCTCGCGCGGCCGGCCCCGCACGCTTGTCTCGATGCTCACGCCCATGCAGGCGAAGCTCGAGCAGATGGCGAACCACTGGCAGCTCACGCTCGCGCCGATGCGCGCCCTTGACACCTTGCCCGTGTGGACGGCCCTCGGCGCCGCCGACGCATGCACACTGCTTTCCGCGCCGGTCCGCGTGGGGGGCGACGGCACACCGCTTGACGGCTTCAAGTTCCTCGAGCGCCTGGCGGTGGACGTGGGCGAGCCGATCGATGGGAACCATCTCGTGCTTCGCGATCTGCAGCTTCGTAATGTGCTCGAGCTGCTGGACTGCGACAAACTGTCGATGACGCGATTGACGGGCATTGTGGACGGTCGCGACGCGGCGGCGATCGATGCGGCGCTCATGCGCGGCGAATCGGCGCTCTCGGCGGACCTTCGGGCCGTCGCGGCGATGGACGTGGCGCGCGACTCCGTCATCACGCTGCACACGCGGAACGCCGAGCACGCCCATCAACTCGTGGCGGAGAACTTCCGGCAGTACCTCGCGGCGTTGTTGTCGAGGCCGGCCGGCGAGATCGAGCCGCCGCAGGCGTGGCAGATTGAGCGGCTGATGAGCGAGAACGGCGAACTCACCGTGCGGCCCATCGAATCCGAGGTGTATTCCACCTTCGTTGACATCGGCATCTCGACGCTGCCCAACGGCACGCCGGGGCCCGCGGCGCGCAGCCTGATCTACGACCTGCCCAGCGGCACGTGGCACGACGAGGAGTAACACGCCGGGGCATCGGACGCATGCGATGCCCGGCCATGCACGCACAACAAGCCCGGAGCGCTGCCGAGGGAAGCAGCGCTTCGGGCTTTGAGCTTTTTGCGGCGTGATCGACTGGTGCGAGTGACAATCGCCCCATCGTGCCCCATTTCACAAGTTTGCGGCGAGTGCTGCTGGCGGCGCGCGGCTCGCGCAGGGCGGCGCTTCCCGCCCTCGCCGGATGGTCTCGTCGACGGCGCGGATCTTGCATTCCTGCTGGGCGAATGGTCGCCGTGATGCGCTGATCCCCGCCTCGCGGCTCATCGTGTTACGCTGCGGCGATGCTTGCCAAGCTGGGCCTCGCCATCAGCCGCGTGTTCGAGCGCCTCGCGCCCGATCCGTTCGTGATCGCCATTCTGCTCTCGGTGCTTACAGCGGCGCTCGCGCTGGCGTTCGGCGTGTATCCGGAGAAAACCAGCGGATTGAGCGCTCGCGCCGCGCACCTGCTCGATGCGTGGAGCGGCGACCAGGGCTTCTGGAAGCTGCTCGCGTTCGGCATGCAGATGTGCCTGATCCTCGTGACCGGGCATGCGCTGGCGACGACGCGGCCTGTGCGGGCGATGATCGAGCGCGTTGCTGACCTTCCGCAATCGTGCGCGGGCGCTGCGGCGCTCGTGGGCTTCGCGGCGGCGCTGACGGGTCTCATCAACTGGGGGCTTGGGCTCATCGTCGGCGCATTGCTCGCGCGTGAAGTCGGCCGATCAATGGCGCGGCGGCAAATTCCCTCGCATTACCCCGTCATTTGCGCCGCCGGTTACGTGGCGCTGCTCATCTGGCATGGCGGATTGAGCGGATCAGCGCCGCTGGTGATGTCCACCGGGAAGACGGCGGCGAGCGTGCTTCCCGCGGAAATCGCGGCCTATTTTCCGAACGGCGTGCCGCTGGGCGAAACGCTGTTCGCGCCCTTCAACCTCGTCATTTCGCTCGGGCTGCTTGCGATCATTCCCCTGTCACTGTTCCTGCTCGCGCCGCGCGATCCGCGCGACATGCGGCCGTGCGAACTCGGCGAGGCGGCAGAAGTTCGCGAACAACCGGCTGGCGAACTCAACTTGCCCGACAAGCTCGACCGTTCATGGGTCATCGTCTGGCTGCTCGCGCTTCCGCTGCTTCTGGGTCTTGCGCGCTTCGCATGGGAGCACGGCATCGGCACCGCCACGCTCAACGAAGTGAACGCCTGCATGCTCGCGCTCGGGCTCATGATGCACGGCTCGGCGCGCTCCTACATGCAGGCGGCGGAGGACGGAGCACGCGGCTGCGCCGGCATCATCGTGCAGTTCCCGATCTACGCAGGCATCATGGGCATGATGTCCGCCAGCGGCTTGATCGGCCGCATCGCGAGTTTGTTTAACGACATCGGCACGGAATCCACCATGCCGCTGCTCACGTTTTTCAGCGCGTCGATTGTCAATCTCTTCGTGCCGTCGGGCGGCGGGCAATGGGCGGTGCAGGGGCCGATCGCGCTGCAGGTCGGGCTGGATTCGCATATTCCAGCCGGGCGGATGATCATGTCCGTGGCCTACGGCGATCAGCTCACAAACATGTTGCAGCCGTTCTGGGCGCTTCCGCTGCTGGCGATCACGCGCGTGAAGGCGCGCGACATCGTGGGGTACACGGCGGTCGTCATGTTGATTGCCGGGCTGTGGATTTCGCTTGGCCTGCTTCTGTTGTAGCGTGCGCGTGATGATCGAACTCGTTCAACTGGTTTCAAGCGGCGCGATCGTAACGCTGACGCTGAACGATCCGGACAAGCGCAACGCGCTGGGCACGGCGATGTTTGATGCGCTGGAAGCGCAATTGCGCGAAGCGGAGCGCATCGAAGGCGCGCATGTGCTGCTTGTGCGCGGAAACGGCAAGGCGTTTTGCGCGGGGTTTGATCTGCGTGCCGCGGTGGAGACGCCGGCGGTGCTCGAAGCGTTCGTGATGCGATTGAGCGGCGTGTGCAGGACGTTGCGGCGTGCGCCGATGGTGGTTGTTGCGGCAGTGCAGGGCGCGGCATTGGCGGGTGGATGCGCGATCGTGAGCGCGTGCGACCTTGTGATCGCGGCGCCGAGCGCGAAATTCGGCTACCCCGTGCATGCCCTTGGCATTTCGCCGGCGGTCACGATCCCCACACTCATGCCGCGTGTCGGCGACGGGGCCGCGCGATCGCTGCTCATGGGCGGCGAGATCATCACGGCGGGCCAGGCGGAATCGATCGGCCTGGTGTCGCGCGTGGCGTCGTCGGATGAATCGCTCGCTGACGAAGCGCTGGCGCTTTGCCAAACACTGGCAGGACACGGCGCGGGCGCGCTGTGCGCGACGAAGGCGTGGATCAATGAACTTGATGGCAGCCTCGATGACAGCCGATTTGACGGGCCGGCGCGATCTTCAGCCACGGCTGCTGTGACCCCCGCCGCTGCGGCCATGTTGCGAGCGGCATGGGCGAAGCGGTCCGCGGCAAGTCGCGGTTGAACGCGCGGCGCGCTATCTTTTTTCATGCTCCGCGCGGTTCGCAAACACCTGCGGCAGGTTCGTTATTACTCCGCGCCGCGGCGGCGAACTCGCGCCGGCATGCTCATCGAATGGTCGATGCTTGCGGCCCTCCTGCTGTGCGTGCCGGTGACGTACCTCATCAGCCAAACGGTGCATCGCACGGGCAGCGCGATGGACTTCGAAGGGCGGCTGGTCGTGGACCGCGGGGGCGAATATCACGCCAGTCTCGCGGATCTCTTGAGCAATGAGATTGATCCGATCTGGTACCTCGGCGAACCGGTGGCGGAGTTCGACTTGACCGCGAGCGTGTGGAACCACGGCTGGCCGATTGCGACGTCGCAGTCGCGAGCGCCGGTGACGGTGGCGTTCACGCCGTTTGATGCGCGGAAGCACAACGCCGCCGCCCTCGCCAATGATCCCGGCGTGCGCGATGCCATTCGGCGCGAAATGGCTGCCGAGCACGAGCGGTTGAGCGCGCTGCCGTTGACCGCGGCGCACGACCCGTGGCAGGAAGGCGAGCGAGCGCATTCGACGCTCGGCTGGGGCTATGCAATCTTCGTGACGTTCCTGATGCTCATGGCGGTGTTCATGGGGCCGCTGCTGTTCTTCGAGATGGTGCTGCGCGTGCGCGGCGTAGCCAAAGCGCAGCGCGATGCCGAGCGGCGGGCTCGCGGGCTATGCGCGCGGTGCGGCTATAACCTGACGGGCAACGAGTTTTCGGAGCGCTGCCCGGAATGCGGGAATCTGGTGTAGCGAACGGGCGGCGCGGGCGCGAATGACGGGTCTTTCGGAGCGGCGTTCCGGCGCCTTCGTGGCATGCGTTCATTTGTTGACTTGGCGGCGGGTTCGCGTTCCTCTATGCGCCATGGCGGAACTGGTAGTGACACGTTTGTCCGGGGGTGTGGCGACGCTGACGCTCAACCGGCCGGAGGCGCGGAACGCGCTTTCGCTGGAGTTGATCGAAGCGCTCGATGACGCCGTCACGCGCGTGGCGGATGGCGCGTCGGTGCGCGTCGTCGTGCTGGCGGGCGAAGGGAAATCGTTCTGCGCCGGCATGGACCTCAAAGGCGTGCTGGCGGACCCGGTGCGCATGGGGCACATGCTTCGCACGCTGGCACTGGTGACGCTCAAGATTCGCAACCTGCGCGTGCCGACGATCGCGCGGGTGCAGGGCGCTGCGATGGGCGGCGGATGCGGCTTGATGGTCGTGCCCGATTTCGCGGTGACGCATCCCGAAGCGAAGCTCGGCTACCCGGAGGTGAGCCTCGGCGTGTGCCCCGCGGTCGTCGCGCCGTGGCTGATTCGCAAGATCGGGGCCGGCCGGGCGCGGTCGATGCTCATCGCTGGCGGCGCGATCGACGGGAGCGAAGCGCACCGCATCGGGCTGGCGTCGCACCTCTGCCCGCTTGAGAAGCTGGCGGAGACGACGGACGCGCTGGCCCAATCGCTTGTCGCCGGCGGGGCGGACGCCTTGGCGGAGACAAAACGCTGGCTCAACGAACTGGACGGCTCGCTGGATAGCGAAACGCTGCTGCTCAAGGGCGCGGACCTCTCGGCGAAGGTGATCCAGGGCGAGGAAGCGCAGGCAAGGCTGCGGAAGATTTTTGGCGGGTAAGGCGTTCGCGAAGTTCTCCCCGGCGCGAGCGTGGCACTGCTGGTGAGCGCGCTCTACAATGCGGGGACCAAGAGTGGGAATCGACCGGCGTTCGGGCGGCGCGCGAGGATGAGCGTGCCGGGCCGGTTACGATGGACGAGATCGGTTCGAATCTGGTTTGGATGGCCGGAAGCGATTGATCGGGCGATCGGCAAGGCTGCCGCTCCCCCGCGCCCAGCGGTCTTCCTGCCGGCTCATAGAATGCCAATCCCGGGGCCGTTACGTACTCGAGATTTTCGATGAAGCTGACCTTGCCATTTGAGACACGCGATGACGGAGTCGTCACGCTCTGGATCAAGCATCCGGAGCGGTCCGTCAACGTGCTGGACTCGTGGCTGCTGGATCAGCTGCATCTCTTTTTCGATGAGCTCGATAAAAACGCCACGCCGCGCGGGCTCATCATCATGAGCGGCAATCCCAAAGCGTTCATCGCGGGGGCCGACCTCGAAGAAATCGGCACGCTCAGCGATACGAAACTGCATGCGTACCTGACGGAAGGCGCGGACGCCTTTGCGCGGATCAGCGCCTTGCCCTGCCCCACCGTCGCGGCGATCGCCGGTGCGACCCTGGGCGGCGGGCTCGAGCTCGCGTTGCACTGCGACGGCGTGATCGCATCGGCGCCGGCCATCGACGCCAAGCCGTACGCCCTCGGCCTTCCGGAAGCGAGCCTCGGCATCTGCCCGGGATGGGGCGGCACGCAAATGCTCCCCGCTCGCATCGATCCCGCGCAGGCGATTCTGATGATGGCGAGCGGCGAGACGCGCACGCTGCTGGAGTTCCCGCCGGGGCTCATCGATCGCATCGTGGATAACGAGGACGATCTGCACGAAGCGGCGCTGCACTGGGTGGAAACGCAGAGCGAACTTACAGGCGGCACGTCGTCCGCCACGCCGAAGCACATTGATGAGAGCGATCGCGAGCATGTGGCCGCGGCGCTGAACGCTGTGGAATCGATGCTGCCGAAGACGCCCGCTGCGCACACGGTGGTGGAAGCGGTGCGCATCGGGATGGAGGAAGGCTTCGCTGCGGGGTGCGCCGCGGAACGTCGCCTGCTCGTCAGCCTGCGCCACACGCCGGAAGCGCGCGAGCGTATTGCCAAGTTCTTTGCACGCAACGCGAAAACGCGTTGAGGAGTTTCCCGTGTCCGATCTCACCAAGAACCTCAAGAACGTTTCGGAGAAGGATCGCAAGCAGATCGAGAAGGCCCAGGAAATGCTGGGGCCTGATCCGGCGACGATGGGGTTCATCAAGAACATCTTCTGGGGCCGCTGCCGCGAAGAGCTGGTCTTCCCGTATCCGGAAATCTCCGCCGAGGAAACGGCGCGATGCGATCAACTGCTCGCGGCGCTCGACGAGTACCTTCGCAACGAGCACCCGCACGTCGAGATCGATCAGAAGCAGGAAATCCCCGAGTGGTGCGTGCAGCGGCTCTTTGACCTCGGCGTGATGGGAATGATCATCCCGCAGAAATACGGCGGCGGCGGGTTCTCGATCACGAGCTACAACCGCGTGCTGTCGCGCATCGGCGAATCATGCGGCTCGACGGCGGTGATGGTCTCCGCGCATCAATCGATCGGCTGCGGCGCGATCAATCTCTTCGGCACGGAAGAGCAGAAGAAGAAATATCTGCCGCGCATGGCGAAGGACACGCTCAGCGCATTCTGTCTTTCCGAGCCCAACGTGGGCTGCGACGCCGGCGGGCAGGAAACGCGATGCGAACTGTCTGCGGACGGCACGCATTACATCTTGAACGGCGAAAAGAAGTGGGCGACGAGCGGCGCGCTCTCCGGCCTGTTCACGGTGATGGCGAAGCAGAAGATGTCAGACGGCAAGGAGCGCGTCACCGCGCTGATCTGCACGCCTGACATGCCGGGCATCGACATCTTCAGCCGCAACCGCTCCAAGTGCGGCATCCGCGGCACGTGGCAGGCGCGCATCCGCTTCACCAACGTCAAGGTGCCCCGCGAAAACCTGCTGCATAAGGAAGGCAAGGGCCTCAACGTCGCGCTCACGTGCCTCAACTACGGCCGGTGCACGCTTTCGGCGGGCATGGTGGGCGCGGGCAAGGCGGCGTACGAGCAGGCGACCAAGTGGGCGCAATATCGCTATCAGTTCGACCGGCCGATCATCGAGTTCGAGCAGATTCAGGAAAAGGTCGCGCGCATGGCGGCAAACGTGTACGCCATGGAAGCCATGCTCTACATGACCACCGGCATGGTCGATCGCGGCGACGAGGACATCATGCTGGAAACCGCCATCTGCAAAGTCTTCTGCTCCGACCTCGGCTTCCGCACCACCGATCACGCGCTGCAGATCATGGGCGGCGAGGGCTACATGACGGAAAACCTCGTCGAGCGCATGTGGCGCGACAGCCGCATCAACATGATCGTGGAAGGCGCGAACGAAGTGATGCACAGCTTCGTGTTCGCTTACGGCTCGAAGCAGCTCGGCGAATACATGCTGGGCGTGAAGGCGGCGCCGATGAAGCATCTAGGCGACGCGATGAAGATCGCGGCCGAATTGTTCCTTGGCTTCAAGCCGGCGCGTCCGTCGATCACCAAGCTGCATCCATCGCTGTCGCATCACGCGCGCGACCTGGAGCGCTCCATCCAGCAGTTCAGCCACGCCGTGAAGATGATGTTCAAGACGCACGCCGAGAAACTGATCACGGCGCAGATGATCCAGGCGCGCTTGAGCTGGGCGGTGACGTGGATTCACGCAATGGCGTGCACGCTGTCGCGGCTGGACAAGCGCATCCGCAGCGGCGTCAACGGCAAGGAACTGGCGGACGAGCGCACGCTTGTGGATTACGTGTGCGCGATCGCCGGCGAAGAAATCGACGCTAACTTGCGCGGCCTGTACCACAACAGCGACGCGAAGATCAAAGCGGCGTGCGACGTGGCGGCGCGGCAGATTTCCGCGCTTCCCAACAGCGATTTCTCGATTCCCGAAGCGACGCCGGACAAATCCGCCCGCGGCACGGGCCGAAAACTGGATCAGCAGGGTATTCCACAATTCGGCTCCGGTTCGACGGTCAATCCCGCCGACGTCCCCGCGTGATGAATGTGAGCGTTACACTACATCCCCTTTTTTCAACTCTTTCATGAGGAAGCAGATGAACATCTTCGAGCGCATGATTGAACTCGGCCACGAACGCGTCGCGTTCCATCATGATCCAGCCACGGGCCTCCGCGCCATCATTGCCATTCACTCGACCAAGCTCGGCAACGCGCTGGGCGGCACGCGGCGCTGGCATTACTCCACAGAAGATCAGGCGCTCAACGATGTGCTGCGTCTCTCCGAAGGCATGACGTACAAGGCCGCGTGCGCTGGTCTCCCCATGGGCGGCGCCAAGAGCATCATCCTGCTGCCGAAGGATGGCATGAAAGGCACCGAAGCTGAAGCGCGCGCGATGGGCCGCTTCGTCGATACGTTCCACGGCACGTACATCGCCGCGGAAGATGTCGGCGTCAACCCGCAGTTCTGTGACTGGATGGCGCTGGAGACGCGACACGTGATGGGCGGCGAGACGCTCTCCGTGGGCGGCGATCCTTCGCCCTACACCGCGCGCGGCATCGTCAACGGCATGAAGGCCTGCCTCGCGCACCTCGGCATGCCCGTTGACTTCTCCGGCATCACCGTCGCGATTCAGGGTCTCGGCATGGTCGGCTTCAAGGTGGCCCGGATGCTCACCGAAGCCGGCGCCAAGGTGTACGCCGCGGAAATCAATGCCGACGCCCTCCGCCGCGCTGTGGATGAACTCGGCGTGACGCCCGTCAAGAGCGACACCGAACTGCTCACCACGCCGTGCGACATCCTCGCGCCGTGCGCGCTGGGCGGCGTGATCGACAGCCAGATCGCGCGACAGCTTCGCTGCAAGATTCTCTGCGGCGGCGCGAACAACATCCTTGATGATCCCGATGAGGACGGTGTGATTCTGAAGCAGGCGGGCGTCGTGTACGGGCCGGATTTCGTCGTCAACGCGGGCGGGCTCATTCGCCTCGCGGGCCTGTACCTCGGCATGACGGAGCGCGAGATCGAGCGCAAGGTGGCGGAGATCGAATCCACCACGGCGCAGATTCTCGCGGATGCCGCAAATCACCCGTCCAGCTACGCCGCGGCCGTGGCGCTCGCCAAGAAGCGCATCGACGCCGGCTCCAAGTCCAAAGCGGCGGCGGTCGCCCGCTGATTCGGCCTCGCCTCACAACGCACCGCATGAACGAAGGGCTGCTTCTTTGCTGAAGCAGCCCTCTTTCTTCCGCTTTGAGGATTTTGTGCGGGTTTGGGCCGCGACATCGCATTGAAGGGTGAGGCCGGCGAGCGCGTCGGCCGAAACCGAAACCACTCCCTGTCAACGGAGCTTTGCCATGTTGCGCCGTCACCGTTCGCGTTCGAAATTGATGTGGGTCCTTGCCTGCCTCGTGCTGGTTGCTGTTGTCTCCGGTTGCGGCGGCGTGGAAGGCACCTACAGCCACGAAGAAAAGATGCCGGACGGCAGCGTGGTTTCCGTCACGCTGGAACTCAAGAAGGGCGGCGTGGCCGTCATGCGAATGGCGGGCGATTCGGGCGAAGGCTCCGGCTCGTTCAACGTCGAGGGCACCTACACCGTCGAAGGCGACAAAGTCACCGTGAAGCACATGGGCGGCACGGACACCTACACGCTCGTCGATGGCAATCTCACGGTGACTGACGGCGGCGAAACGGTCACGCTCAAGAAGAAGTGACCATAGCGCCGTCGCCAACGTGCTTCACATCTTTTTCCCTCACTTGCTTCGCCTTCGAGGACTGGTCATGCTCAAGGATCATCATCTTCACCACGCGCTGGTCGCTTCGGCGCTTGTCGCATCGCTGCTGCTCGCGGCCTGCGGCGATTCGGGGAACGGCGCGAGCGCCGCGGTGGCGCCGACGACGAAGTCCGGCGCAAAGCTTTCAGCGGACGACCGCGCCGCGGCCGATTTCGTGCTCTCTCGCATCAATCAGCACTGGATCAAGGGGGCCGACGGCTGGACCACGCGCTTCCAGGTTCACAACATCTTCGGCGAGGTGCTGCCCGGCGATCCGGATGTGCTCTTTCGTCAGATTCGCGATCTCAAGTTCACCATCGAGCCCGAGACCGTGAGCGAAACGCAACGGTTGAACGGCGCCGACTATCGCGCGAGCGTGACGTTCGAGAAGACGTCCGAGCGGTTCTATCGTCTGGTGCAGACGTTCGAAGGCCCGCAGGGCTGGTCGATGTGGCGCGATGCGTTCCCGTCGTGGGGTATCGCGGTGGAGCGGCGCAATGGCCAGTGGCTCATCAGCGATGACGATCTGTGGGACGGTGTGCTGCCGGAGGCGGCGAGCGTGCCGCGCGGGTAACGAATCCTACTCACTCGTGTTCACGCAGGAATGGGCTGGAGGGCGGTGAGGCGCGTGCTTTGCCGCCCTTCACGTTCGTTTGGCGCGGCAAGCGCTCGGCGCTTCGCCACCGATGAGCACATCATGAAACGAGCGTGAATCCCTGCAATCGGCCCGGCCAACGTGCGCTGCGCACTGTATTCATTGAACTGGCACGATTTCGCGGAGCCAGACATGAACATTCGACTGCTGCATCCCGCCCTCGTCGCTTCTTCGCTCTTGAGCACGATCGCGTCGGTGGGCCTGGAAGTTGGCGCCAATATCCCGGCCGTCCGCTCGCTCATGGCAGCGAACACCGACGGGGCACAGAACGCCAACGACCGCCGGGCCACGGATTTCGTGCAGAGCGAGCTGGACGCACACTGGGCGAAGGTGGCGGACGGCTGGACGACGAAATTTCAGCGCAAGAACGCCGTGGGCGACGTGCTGCCCGGCGAGCCGGATCTTCTCTATCGCCAGTTCAAGGAATTGAGTTTCACGCTCGAGCCGCGCGCCGTCACCGACGACGAAAAGCTGGCGGGAACGGATTACATCGCCAACGTCGAGTTCGAAAAGACGCAGGAGCGCAGCTACCGCAAGGTGGACATGGAAGATGGACCCAAGGGTTGGTCCAGTTGGCGTGATGCGTCGATCAGCCCGCTCATCACGGTGGAACGCCGCCACGGCAAGTGGATGTTGTATGCGGACGATCTCCTCAAAGGCGTGCGCCCGAACGCGTCGCAAGTGCCGGCGGATTGATGATCAGCGCTGCGGCGCGGGATGGACGTCCGATGCGTCGGTGTCGCGCAGTCCTTTCTTGATGGCCTCGCGCGCCTTGCTGGCAAGCTGGCGGTAGTCTCGCCGGATGTGCTCAATCTCCGCTTCGTCCAGCTCTTCGAGGTCGAGCAGCGCGTTGTGAGCGCCGTCGATGGCGCGGATGAGTTCATCGAGTTTCGTCTGCATCGCGCCGGTGTCACGGTTCTGCGTGTTCTGGATGATGAACACCATCAGGAACGTGATGATCGTGGTGCCGGTGTTGATCACGAGCTGCCAGGTGTCGCTGTACCCAAACAACGGCCCGCTGACGGCCCATGCGAGGATAACGACGACGGCGATGACGAACGCGCGCGGATGCCCGGCCTGGTGAGCGGTCCATTTGGCGAAACGCGTGAAAAGATGATGGTTGGGCTTGGCCATAGGGTCATCGTAGTGGCCCGCATCACAGGCGTTCGCAGCCGCTTCTGCTTGTATACTATTGGGCCTTCGAGGCACGTCCTGCAGGCTCACGGAAGGGCCTCCGGCCCGCCAATGCCGGCCTGCGCCTCGGTCGATATTTCCTTGCAGACGCCTGCTTTTCCTGACCCCGACGGGATCTTTCCATGCCGGTCAAACCAGCCTTCTCCGCCACCATCGACTACGTCTCGATCCTCGACGAGCACGGCAACTTTGACGCCAAGCTCGGCAAGGGGCTTATCCCCGATGCGGACGTCGTGAAGCTCTACGAGTTCATGACCGTCTGCCGGCATCTCGACGAGGTGGCGTTCAAGCTGCAGCGGTCAGGTCGCATGGGAACGTATCCCGAGAATCGCGGCCAGGAGGCGACAAGCCTCGGCGCTTCGTATGCGCTCAACAAGAACGATTGGCTCGTGCCGTGCTACCGAGAGAACGCCGGCCTGTTCTGGCGCGGCCTGCCGATTGAATACGTGCTGCTGCACTGGATGGGCGACGAGCGCGGCAATCAGATTCCGGAAGGGCTGTGCATTACGCCGATCGCCATTCCGATCGGCACGCAGATGCTGCACGCGGCGGGGCTCGCGTGGGCGGCGAAGTATCGCGGCGAGGATCGCCTCGCGTGCACGTTCTTCGGCGACGGCGCGACGAGCGAAGGCGACTTTCACGAAGCCGCCAATTTCGCGGCGAACCTCGAGCTGCCCGTCATCTTCTTCTGTCAGAACAACGGCTGGGCGATCTCCGTGCCGACGAAGATTCAGTGCTGCGCGCCGACGATCGCGCAGCGCGGCCTGGCGTACGGCATGCACTGCATACAGGTGGACGGCAACGACATTTTCGCCGTCGTGAAAGTCGTGCGCGACGCTGCGGAACGCGCTCGCAAGGAAAACAAGCCGACGTTCATCGAAGCGGTGACGTATCGCCTCGGCGATCACACGACGGCTGACGACGCTCGCCGATATCGCGACGCGGCGGAAGTGGAAATCTGGAAACAGCGCGATCCGCTCGTGCGCCTGCGCAACTATCTCACGGAGCGCAAGCTCTGGGACAGCAGCAAGCAGGAGAAGGCGGAATCTCGCGCGAAGGAAGAAGTCGCCGCGGCGGTCAAACGCGCCGAGGAAATCGCAGCCCCCGACAAGGCGGACTTCTTCAACTACATGTACGCCGAACTGCCCGCCGACCTGGCGGAGCAGCGCGACACCATGCGCACCAACTCGCTCGGCATCGAATCGGCTCAAGGCGGAGCGGAATTCACCGCAGAGACGCAGAGGGCGCAGAGGTGAGTCATGAACGCTGAAGAGCTTCGCAAATGGCAGCAGGAAGAGCCGTTCACGCCGTTTGAAATTCTTCTGGTGGACGGCAGGCGATTCACCGTGCCCCACCCGGAATTCATCTGGATTCCGCCGGGCCGCGGCACGTGGGCCTATGTCGCTGATCCCGACTCGGAAGGAAGCGCGGATCACGTCAACACGGCCGTCATAAGTTCAATCCGCAAAGCGAGCGGAAATGGCAAGAGCAACGGCAAAGGCAGGAAGCGATGACGAGGAAGGAGATTCAGCGCCTGCTCAAAGAGCGACCCTTTCAGCCCTTCCGCATGCATCTCGTCAGCGGGCGCGAAGTCGTGGTGCCGCATCCGGAGTTCATGCTCATTCCGCCCGCGAGCCGGTCCATGGTGTTCATCGTGGATGAGGAAGGCTACGGCGAGATCATCAACGCAACGATCATCGAGCGAATCACGTTCGAGAACAACGCGAAGTCCAAGACCAACGGAAACCGCCGAAGAAAATAGTTCGATCCAACTGCTCGTCTCCGTGTCCTCTGTGCCTCTGTGGTGAAAGATCAATGGCCAACCTCACACTCGTTCAGGCAATCAACCTCGCGCTGATCCAGGAAATGGAAGCCGATGACCGCGTCATCCTCCTCGGTGAGGACGTCGGCAAGAACGGCGGCGTGTTCCGCGTCACCGAAGGCCTGCAGGGGCGCTTCGGCGCGCATCGGGTCGTGGACACGCCGCTGGCGGAGTCCGGCATCATCGGCACATCGATTGGGCTTGCGATGGCCGGCTTGCGCCCCGTGCCCGAGATTCAGTTCGAAGGCTTCCTTGGCCCCGCGTATGACCAGATCTGCACCCACGCGGCTCGCATGAGAACACGCACACGCGGCGCGTACACCGTGCCGCTCACCATCCGCGTCCCCGTCGGCGGCGGCATTCACGCGCCGGAACTGCACAGCGACAGCCCGGAAGCGTTCTACGTGCATCAGCCGGGTCTCAAGGTGGTGATGCCGAGCTCGCCGTATGACGCCAAGGGCTTGCTCGTGAGCGCCATTCGCGATCCCGACCCTGTCATCTTCTTCGAGCCCAAGCGCATCTACCGCGCCTTCCGCGAGGAAGTGCCGGAGGATGAGTACACGATCCCGATCGGCAAGGCGCGCGTCGTCACCGAGGGCGATGACCTCACCGTCATCAGCTGGGGCGCGAGCGTCATCCAGTGCATGAACGCCATCGAGAAGGTGTCCGCCGCCGGGAACGGGCGTTCGATCGAACTGATCGATCTCCGCACGCTCTATCCGCTCGACATTCCGACGATCGCTGAATCTGTGAAGAAGACCGGCCGCGTGGTCATCGTGCACGAAGCGCCGAAGACGGCAGGCCTCGGCGCGGAAATCGCGACGCTCATCATGGAGCACTGCTTCCTCTACCTCGAAGCGCCGGTGCAGCGCGTCACGGGCTTCGACACGATCATGCCGTATTACAAACTTGAACTGGAATACCTGCCGAACGACGAAACAATCAGCCGCGCCATCGAAGAAGCCGCGGCCTATTGAACATTCACCACAGAGGCACAAGAGGGCACAGAGATGGGGCAGGTATTGGAGAGTCGAAAAGACATCGCGCCAAGCCTGACTCGCGCCGTCATTGGATGCGCCATCGAAGTGCACAAAGCCTTGGGTCCCGGACTGCTTGAGTCCGCGTACGAAGCGTGCCTCTGTGATGAACTCAACCGCGCTGGAATTCATTACCGCAGTCAGGTGGAGTTGCCAGTTATGTACAAAGGTCGGCGACTCGACTGCGGATATCGAATTGATTTGATTGTTGAAGACGCCGTCATTGTGGAATTGAAAGCGGTGGAGAGGCTCGTCGAGATACATGAAGCGCAGCTCCTCACCTATCTGCGCCTCGCCCGGATGCGCGTCGGCCTCGTCATCAACTTCAACGTGGCGAAGCTGCGTGACGGTATCCTTCGCCGTGTCCTCTGAGCTTTTTCCCCTCTCTGTGCTCTCTGTGCCTCTGTGGTGAGTCTTTGGTGAATCATGGCTGGAATCAAGCAACCATCCGACAAGTCGCACTTCATCCTTCCGGACCTTGGCGAAGGCGTGCACGAAGCCGAGCTCATTCGCTGGCGCGTGAAGCCCGGCGAGAAGGTGGAAGAGCACCAGACGCTCGCCGAGATGGAGACGGACAAGGCGCTCGTTGAAGTGCCGAGCCCGTGGGCCGGCGTCATCAAGGAACTCAAGGGCAAGGAAGGCGACATCATCAACGTCGGCTCCGTGCTCGTGACCTATGAAGTGTCCGGCGGAAGCGCGGCGAAACCCACGCCGAAATCCAGTGGCGCCAAAGCGGCCAAGCAGGCCGAGCCGACGGCGGCGGTCAGCGCGACGCCGAACGGCAGCGAAGCTCGCGCCGGTGAGCGCGAGGACGCCGGCACCGTCGTGGGGTCCGTGGGCGGCACGCTCACGGTGTCCGATCGCTTCCGCCGCCGCGAACCGGAACATGCGCAAACCACCACGCGGCGCAAGGCGCTCGCCACGCCAGCCGTGCGGCGCATTGCTCGCGAACTCGGCGTGGACATTCACACCGTCACCGGCAGCGGACGCGGAGGGCGCGTCACGGCAAGCGACATCGAAAATGTCGCCAGCGCCGGGCCGAGCCATGCTCGCGCTTCCCGCCCCGTCGCTGCCATTGCGGCGCAGCACCGCCCCGCTCCGATCGCGGGCGACGGCATCGCGGAGCGCATCCCCTTCCGCGGCGTGCGGCGAAAGATCGCCGAGGCGCTTCACCACTCTGTGCAAACCACCGTTCACTTCACCGTCGTGGACGAAGCGGATGTCACCGCGCTCGACGCCAAGCGGCGCGAATATGCTCGCGTGATCGGCGGCAAGCTAAGCTTCCTGCCCTTTGTCATGTTCGCCGTGTGCGCCGCGCTGCGCAAGCATCCCACGCTCAATGCCAATGTTGACGACGAGAAGGGCGAAATTCTCGTGCGCAGCGTGATCAACCTCGGCTGTGCGGTGGATACCGAGCATGGACTCATGGTGCCGGTGATTCACCAGGCGCAGTCGCTCTCGATCGTGCAGCTTGCGAACGAGGTGGCGACGCTCGCCGCGGCGTGTCGTGATCGCTCGATCGCGAGGGAGAAGCTCATCGGCGGCACATTCACGATTTCCAACGTGGGGAGCTACGGCGGCCTCTTCGCCACGCCCATCATCAATTACCCGGAAGTCGCCATCCTCGCGGCCGGCCGGGTGCATGAAAAAGTGATGACCCGCGGCGGCATGTTCTATGCCGGCAAGTGCCTGCCGCTTAGCATGAGCTGCGACCACCGCGTGGTGGATGGGGCCGAAGGCGCCCGCTTCCTGCGTACCGTGGTTGGCCTTCTCGAACAGCCGGACCAGCTCATCGGCGCTTTCGCCTGAACTCAAGGCTGACAAGGGACGAAGTATTTGCATGCACTCGTCACCGTCGCATGAATCGTCCACCAAGGCCATGCCCGCGGCGGCGGCTGACCTTTTCGCCAAGATTCAGCAGAAGACCGCGGTCCTCGGCGTGGTCGGGCTCGGCTACGTGGGCCTGCCGCTCGTCCGGGCGGCGCATGATCGCGGCCTCCGCGTCATCGGCTATGACACCGACGCCGCCAAGATCGACATGCTCGGTCGCGGCGAAACGTACCTCCACCATCTCGGCAGCGACCTCGTCACCACGCTGCACCGCAGCAATCGCTTTCGCGCCACCAACCGCGCGGACGACCTGCGCGAAGCGGATGTGATTCTGCTCTGCGTGCCCACGCCGCTCGGCCATCACCGCGAGCCGGATCTTTCGTTCGTGCTCAACTCCACGGCGATGGTGGCGCGCGTGCTGCGCCCCGGTATGCTTGTCGTTCTCGAATCAACGACGTATCCCGGCACGACGCGCGCCGAGATGCTGCCCATTCTCGCGTCATCGGGACTGAAGCCGGGACATGATTTCTTCCTTGCCTACAGCCCGGAGCGCGAAGATCCCGGCCGCGCCGGCGTCAGCACATCCACCATCCCCAAGCTGGTCGGCGGCACGGACGAAATCAGCGGCAAGCTCGCGCTTGCGTTCTATTCGCTCTTCGTGGAGCAGCCGCACCTCGTCTCGTCCGCGGAGGTCGCCGAGGCCGCCAAGCTGCTTGAAAACATCTACCGCTCGGTGAACATCGCGCTGGCCAACGAGATGAAGATGGTCTTGAGCGACATGGGCATCGACGTGTGGGAAGTGATCGCCGCGGCGTCCACGAAGCCGTTCGGTTTCCAGCCGTTCTATCCCGGGCCGGGCTTGGGCGGTCACTGCATTCCCATCGACCCGTTCTATCTCACGTGGAAGGCGAAGGAAGTCGGTCGGCCGACGCGGTTCATCGAGCTTGCGGGTGAAGTGAACTCGCAGATGCCGCATTACGTGATCTCGCGCGTGATCGACGCCATGAACGACGAGCGCAAGGCGCTCAACGGCGCGCGGATGCTCGTGATCGGCGTGGCGTACAAGCCGAACATCGACGACATGCGCGAAAGCCCAGCCGCGGAAGTCATCGAGCTGCTGCTGCAACACGGCGCGGAAGTGAGCTACCACGATCCGCACGTGCCGACGTTTCCGCCGATGCGGCGGTATCGCATTGGCCTGAAATCGCAGCCGCTGACGCCGGAGTCGGTGGCCGCCGCGGACGCTGTGCTGATCATCACCGATCACAGCGCTGTGGACTACGGCTTGATCGCGCGGCACGCCCGGCTGGTGATCGACACGCGAAACGCCATGGCGCGCGTGCCCGCCGGCTCCATCGTCGCCCGCGTCGTCAAAGCGTGACCCCGGCAGTAGGATGCGCGCATGGACATGCTGGCGCATCTGTCGCAGACCATCATCTACAACGCGTGGGCCAACGAACAGGTCGCGGCGTCGATGCAACCGATCGCCAAGCCGCCCGCGAAAGCTGTGCTCGTGCTCGCGCACATCGTCGGCGCCGAACAGCTCTGGCATTCGAGATTGGTCGGGGCGCCCGCGCCGGAAGTGTGGCCTCATTTGAGCGTGCAGCAGTGCGCCGCCTCGATGCGCGAACTGACGCGGACATGGCGTGAGTGGACGAAATCGCTGACGGCGGCTGATCTTGATCGTCCTGTGCGATACGTGAACTCAAAGGGCGAACCGTGGGCGAGCACGGTGGGCGAGATCGTCACGCATCTCACGCACCACTCCGCCTATCACCGCGGCCAGATTGCCACGCTGCTCGGCGCGGCAGGCCACACGCCGGCATACACCGATTACATCCACGCTGTGCGGCAGCGATTGCTGGAGGACGCGTGATGTCGTGGACGTGGCGGTTGCTCCGTGCAGGATCGTTCCGACTCGATGGCGGCAGCATGTTCGGCGTGGTGCCGAAGGTGCTCTGGGCGCGCCTCGCACCGCCGGACGAGCAGAACCGCATCGTGCTGCAGACGAATTGCCTGCTCCTGGAACGCGATGACGAGCGCGTGCTCATCGAAACCGGCTTCGGCGACAAGTGGACCGACAAGGAACGCGGCATGTACGAGCTGGAACGCCGCATGGTCGCCGATGCGCTGCGCGAACTCGGCGTGGAGCCTGCGAGCATTCAGCACGTCATCGTGACGCATTTGCACTTTGACCACGCCGGGGCGCTGACGACGCAGCAGTCGGACGGGTCGCTGGCGCTGACGTTTCCCAATGCGGAAGTCATTGTGCAGCGGACGGAATGGGAAGACGCGCTGGCGAACAAATCAACCATGACGCGCACGTATCTTCGCAGCCATCTCGATCCGATCGCCGATCGCGTTCGGCTGGTGGATGGCGCGTGCGAGCCGCTGGCGGGCATTTCCGTTGAACCGGTGCCGGGCCACACGTGGGGCCAGCAGGCGGTGTGGTTTCGCGACGAACATGGCCCGCTCGTGTTCCCCGGCGACGTGATGCCGACCGTCAATCATGTTGGCCTTGCGTTCAGCATGGGCTACGACATGCTGCCCTATCAGAACATGCTCACGAAAACAGCGCTGCTCGAGCGGTGCTCGCGCGAGAACGTCCGCATTGTGCTCGATCACGAGCCGGGCGACGCGGTGGTCACCGTGGTTGCCGATCCCGACAAGCCCGGACGCTTCACGCTGCGCAAGGTGGACGTCGGCAGCGACATGATGTCCTGAAAGAGCGGCATCGCCTTCGCCATCACAACCGCCTGCTGTTGCGACGTCAGCTGCGTTTCGTACCGGCGATTGAACTCATCCTCCGTCCAGGAAAGGATGCGCCGCCAATATTCGCGCTCACGGTGCGGCGTGCCGGCGTTCTCGATCGCGTTCGCCACAACCTCCGGCGAGGAGGACAGCCCGCACCACTGGAACAGAGCGTCCAGGTTGCCGGGCACATCGCCCAGAAACTCGTTGTAATCCACGACAAGAAGTCGGTCACCCAGCGCTCGAGCCGCCTCGCGCGTCTGTTCCATCGATTTTGACCACGCTTCGATGAGCGATTGCAGCAGCGAATCCATGCTTCGCGTGGGATCGTGATAAAACAGCAACGAATGCGCAAGCGCGCTGCGAATCGACGTCACCGGCTCGCGCACCACCACCACGAACGACGCATTTGGAAACACCGCGCGCACGCGCGGGAACGCCGCGTGACTCCCCGGCGTCTTTTCAACAATGCGATGGTCGGGCGAGACGTTGAGCCCGGCGAACTCGCACGCCATCAGCCAGTTGAGGCGCACCAGCTCGGCCAGCCGCGCTTCATCGTTCTTGACCAGCACGCGCATGCCGGTGTACGGATCCACGCGTTTGCGGTCCGGCATCCAGGCGCGCATCACCGCCGTGAGCAAATCGGCGTCGGTTTCAAAGCCTCGCGTGTCCGCGTGGCCGAGCAGCAGCTTCATCACAAAGCTCGTGCCGCTGCGCATATAACCGCCGATCAGAATGGGATCATGAACGCCGGCGTAGCGCTCGCGCAAGCTTTCGACAAAGTCGCTCATCACGAAGATCCGTCGGCGTAGCCGAGCACCGGCAGGATATCACTTGCAAGCGATCGCCACAATTGATGATGCTCATCCGTGAAAGTGATGCGCCAACGCCCGATGACGCCGTGCTGAAACGTCGTCGTGCCGCCAAAGCTGGCGGTGGCGAGATCGTCGAGCTGCGCGTCGGTGAGTTGAATGCCCAGATGTCTCGCGATGCCGCGAAGGCACTCGCGCTGGCGCTGCGCCTCGCCGCCGCCTGCCGTGCCGACGAGATCTTCGAATCGCACGATGTGCACGCCGGGCTCGTCAATCCAGCCGATGCGACGCCGATAGCGCGTGCCGACGTCCGCCAGCTCGGAGCCGCCGGTTTCGGCATGCGACGCGCCGGTGATGGCGCAGCGAAGTCGCTCGTCCGGCGAAAGCGCCGCGAAAAACGCGTGCAGCGGGTGGCCGACTTTTCGCGCGAGATAGTCGGCAAGCGACACGACGGCATCGCGCGGGTCACGCACCATCAGCAGCATCGGCATGCCGCGCGCTATCAGTAATCGCGCGAGGCCCGCGCTGTGGGCAAAGTGATGTTCCGCGAAGTGGCCGGCGGGAATCGTGTCGAGAATCTGTTGTGCCTGCGCGCTGCTCGTCGGAAGCGCGGGACGCTCGCCGGCGGTCCCGAATTGCGGCGCGGCGGCCCACGCTTTGCCCATCATGCTTAACAGGCGCCACGATGGATCAACCCGCATGGGCGCGACGCCCGGCAACATCGTGCAGACTTTGACGAGCAACTTCGTGCCGGATTTCGGAAAGCTGTTGATCAGGAACGCCGGCGGTTCATGCACCGCCTTCGCGGCCGGCTCTACTTCCACTCTCCCCGAGGGAGAAGGCCGGGGTGAGGGTTCTCCGCTCTCCACCAACACGCGGCCACTCGACGCCGCACGCGCATAGCCAAGCGAATCCATCACGCCGGACAGCGCTCGCTCGATCTGTGCCGCCTGCGAGTCATCAAGCTCGCTGCGCCAGCTGCCGATCGCGCCGCGGTGGAACGTGACCGTGCCGCCGAACACGCTGGCCGCCATGCGCTGGACGAGCGAATCATCCGCCGGCACGCCGATAAATCGCAGCAGATCGCCCACGGCGTCGCGCTGCGTCGCCGCGCTGCCGCCCCCCTGTTCGCCCACCAGATCCTCAAAGCGCACAACAAGCACGCGCGAATGGCGACGCCAACCGAGCAAATGCGCATACCGGTCCGCCAGCGATTCCAGCACCACCTCGCCCGTCGCCTCCTCCACCAATCCCATGATCACGGCGTGCATCTGCTGCACTGCGGTCATCGCGCTGAACTGTTTGTGCAAGCGGTGACCGGTGAAGCGGGCGATATGCCGCGCATGCGACACCGCCACATCACGCGGATCGCGCACGACAAGAATCATCGCGACATCCAGCTCGCTCACAATCTGCTGCATTGACTTCGAATACGGCACGTGCCACAGCGCGAACTCGCCGGGCGCCATCGCCTCAATCGCGCCGCGGATCTTTGCAGCGCTCGCCTTACGCGGAAGCCCGATGCCGATCTCGACGGTCGCCTCGCCGTGCGCCGGCGCGAACGCCTCCGGCTTGAGCCGCACATGCTCCGCCACGACTCCCGGAATGAGGCCAAGCGCCTTCGACACCAGGTGCGTGCCGGCCTTCGGAACACTGTTCACAAGCAGCCGCGGCAGCGCTGGTTGATCGCGATAGCCGAGCCGATCGAGCAGATCGCCCGCAGTGTCGATGACGAACTTTGCAAGCTCGGGCGAGAACGCAGCCCGGCCGGCGCCGACGTCGCCCTTGCGGAAGAACCGCTTACCGAGCGTCGGATGCAGTTCGCGCATCTGCTCGATGCCCGCGCGCTCCACCGCCTTAGCGCACGCCTCCGGCGACGACTGCACGCCGAGAAACTCCAGCACGCGCCCAAGTTCGCGGGCCGGGTTCGCACGCAAATCCTCATAGCGCACCACGCATGAGCGCCAGCCGCCTTTCGCAGCGCCGTCCAGCCAGTGCCGCGTGTGCCGCTGCCACTCCACCGCCGCCTCGCGCACGTGCCGCTCCCACTGCGCGTTCGCATCGCCCTGCACATCGCGCTTCCAGTGAAAGTAGGACTCGATCGCGTCGAACGGATCGCGCACAAGGTGGATCGCGCGATCGAATTCGTTTCGATTCAGCAGATGCGTCTTGATGACGATGCCGTCGCGGCCGCGGGGAAGAATGCGATCGTCATACACGGAGCCGCTGCTCGCGCCGGTCGCCAGCTCAATGAGATAACGGAGCCACGTGTTGCCCGAACGCGGGAAGCTGGCAAGCGCGGTGCGAAGCGTCGGCGTGCGGGCGGCAGCGTTCATGATCGGCCGACCAGCTGCGCGAGGCGCGCGTGCGTTTGCAGCAGTTCGTCCGGGCTCGGATGCTCCATCACCATGGCGTCGTCAACCCACAGGCCGTGAATCGTCCAGCACACATCGTCGCTAAGCGCCATGGCGTCCACGATTTCCATGCGGCCGGGGTCGATCTCGAAGATCGTGGCGGGCGAGGAGCCGACAAGAAAGTTTCCGCTGCGCGTCCGCGCCATCCCGCGAAGCCAGCCCGGTTGCGTGAACTCGCCGGCCAGCCCGCGCCGCGGCACTTCGATCGACGCGCCGCCGATGTGCACCGTGCTCTTCGCGGATTCGTTGCGGAACCAGCCGTGCTCCGTCATCACCACGTTGTGACAACCGGGCTCAAGCTGCGCGAACGGCACCAGGCCCGACGCTTCTTTGCGAAACACCTGGCCGGTCACCATGGAATACACGAACACTTCGCCTTCGCGCTCGAACACGGTGTTGATGTGGAACACATCGCGCGAACGATCGAGGTGAATGCGGAGGTCGTCCGTCGGCTCGCCGTCCAGCCAGTGCGCTTCCAGCGCTCGCTGGTCCACGCTCACCTTGAACACGCCGTTGCCGCCGGTGGAGGTGACCCAGATGCCATCGCCGTCCGCGACGATTTCGTGAATATGCGCCATCCACGGGTGCGAGATGACGCGATCAAGTTCAAGCGTGGTGCGCGTGAGGCCGAGCAGAGCGTCACATGACGCCACCCAGATGCGGTTGTCGAACAGCGTGATGCCGCGCAGCCCGCGCCGCCCGCCACGATTGCGGGGGCTCAAATGGCTGAAGATCGGCGGCGCTTCGACCAATCGAAGCACGAGCTTGCGCGACCAGTCAATCTCCACGAGAAAGCCGTGGGTTTGCCGGTCGCTTGCGACCCGGTGAACTGTGCTCGCAAGAACGCGCATGATGCAATCTTACCGTGGTCACTCGCTCATCACGGCGTTGGGCATGCGGGTGTCGGTCAACATGCCGCCCCACACTTCATCGTAGTTGTAGCCCGTTCCGCCGAGCGCGCCGGGGAGCATGCGGCACGCCCTTGCGTGGAAGGCCGCACGCGCTCGCACGGCGCCGGTGAAGAGCGGCCCGCGCAGCTTGTCCAGGCGCGAATAGCGAATGTTGTACGTCTTGCCCACGCGCTGAATCTCCTGCTTGCCGATCGTCTCAAGCTGCTGCACGCTCTTGGAATCCGTGTGCATGCGGAACGCGCCGAGGAAGCGCCGCACGCGCCGCATCCGGCCGCGCAGCATGAAGCGCGCGAAGAGGTCATAATCCATGGCGAATCGATACGACGCATCCACGCCGCCGACCTCCTCGTACAACCGCCGCCGCCAGAAACACGTCTCCTGCGGGATCAGATCCCAGCGAATCATCAGGCGATTCTTGTGCCGCGGCAAAATCCAGTAGCCGATGACAATGTTCTTCTCGTTCACGATCACGCGGTGGCTGTAGATCGCATCAACATTCGGATGCCTGCGGAAATACTCGGCGACGAAGTTGAGGCATCCGGGCGCGAGCACGTCGTCGCTGTTGAGATACGCCATGATCTCGCCGGTGGTGTGCTCAAACCCGCGGCGAATGGCGTCGGCCTGGCCTTCATCCTTCGCGCTTTCATAATGATGAAACCACGGGCGATACGGCTCAAGCGCCTGCACGGTGCCGTCGGTCGATCCGCCGTCCATCATCACATACTCAAGCTTCGGATAGCGCTGCAGCAGCACGCTGCGCACTGTCTGCACGACAAAATGCGCCTGGTTGAACGACGGCGTCACGATGCTGATGGTTGGAAGGTCTCGCGCCATTACATTCGCTCGAACATCGCGATGAGATAATCGCCGCGCCCGCGCCAGTTCCACAGCAACCGCGCCCACGCCGCCAGGCTGCGCGACACGCGCAGCACTTCTTCCGTCGGTTGCCACATGTGCGACACCGCCCCCGCGACGCCAAGCTGGTTGAGCTGCACGGAGTACGCCGTCCAGTAGCTGTGCGAGTGACTGCGGCAACGCACCTGTTTCAACCCCGCCAGTTCGCCCAGCCGTCGCAGCGATGTTCGGCCGAAGAGCACGCGGTGATACGGCACATGCCAGTGCGCCCACGTCGGGCCAAAGAGATCGAGTTGCCGCGAATCCAGATTCGGCGTGGCGAGCACCATCACGCCGCCTGGCGCGAGCATCGTCGCCAGACAGCGCACGACGCGCAGCGGATCATCAAAATGCTCGATGGTCTGGCCAAGGTAAATGATCTCAAACTGCTCGCCGGCCGGCACGTTGAAGACCGCATCCTCCGCGCCGCATTGCCAGACGTTGTGGCCCTTCTTCCGCGCCACGCTCACCGCCGCGGAATTGGATTCAATGCCGCACGTGCGCCACTGCGTGCGCTTCTTCACCGTGTCGAGCAATCCCGCTTCAAAGCAGCCGACGTCGAGCATGCGCACGCTGGGATCATCCAGCCGAAAGCGACCGCGCAGCACGCCGAGCAGGTCGTTCATGCACACTTCGTTCCAGTCCACCTTCTCCTTGCGGTTGATTTCTTTCGCGATGCGGCCGGGAATGCGCAGGCGCTTCCAGATGCGCCGCCACTTGCGCGGTTGGCGATAATGGCGATACGGAGACGTCAGACCCTCCGGAGGGAGCACGATGCCGCCGCTCGCCGATGAAGCGGAGTAATTCTTCTCGTACAGCGCCGTGAGCGTGGAGGTGGACAGCGGCGGCCAGACGACCGCGGTCTGCGATTCGTCGCAGAAGTAAATGTAGTTGATGCGCGAGTCGCCGAAGCGCGTGTCGCGCGAGCTGAAGAGCAGGCGATCCGGCGGTCGGCCCGTGAGCGGGCACTTTGGCGGCGGCGCGTTGGGATCCGGCACAATGCCGCCTGCCAGCGGGCCGTGAAAATCCATGGGGAAAAACAGCCGCCGCGGCCCGCTCATTTTCTCCCACGCGTTGCGCAGCCTGTTGAGCATCCACCGCGGAATGCGCTTCACATAGGTGCGCACCCGCAAGCTCCGCCGCATCGCTTCCTGCGATTTCTTCTGCTCCTCCCAATACGGCGGCATGTTCCCGCTCAATTGTCCGGCACGAATGCGGAACGAACTCACATGGCCGGGCACACGATGGAACTTGAACGGGCGCGACAGCCGCAGCCAGAGGTCATAATCGCCCGCCAGGCGCAGCTCGCGATTCATGCCGCCCACCGCGAGATACGCCTCCTTGCGGAAGTGCACGCCATCCTGAAAAAGGATGTGGCCGCGCAGCAGATCGAACATGTCGACGTGCGGCTGGTGCGCGTTGGGGAATCGCCATCCCTGCGCGGTAATGGTGTCTTCGCGGTACGCCACCATCGCCTTGGGATGATCGCGGAAGAATTCGCCGATGCGCTGCAGCGCGCCCGGCTCGAACACGTCGTCAGCGTTCAGGTAGCCGAGCACTTCGCCGCGGGCGCGATCGAAGCCCTTCGCCACGGCGTCGTACATGCCCTTGTCCGGTTCGCTGATGACGCACGTCAGTCGATCCTCGAATTCACGCACAATCTTCATCGTGCCATCCGTCGACCCGCCGTCAACGATGATGTATTCAAGATTGGGATAGCGCTGGTTCAACACGGATTCGATCGTCTCGCGGATGTGCGCTTCGCCGTTGAACACCGGCGTGACGATGGTGATCTTCGGCAACGGCAGATTGCGCGGTGGGCGGCACATCCAGTTCAGCACGCGCCGGGCGATCGCCTTGAGCATTTCCTTGAAATGCCGACTCGCCGGGCGCGACTCCACGCTGATGCGGTACGCCTCGAACTGTTTTGTCAATTCAGCGCGATGATTGAGCACCGCCTGCAGGAATGCTTCGCGCTCGGCCAGCGTGGTTTGCGTGCGTTCCAGCGATTCGCTGACGCCCTGGAGATGCGCGGTGAGCGACGCGATGTGCGATTGCAGCTTGCCGATGATCTCATCGCGCACCGCCTGGTTGGGCACTTGCGTGTCCACGGACGACCACATTTCGAGCAGATCCCACCGCACGCGAAGGGTTTTCTCTGCTTTTTCGAGGCATATCTGCGTGGTCTCGGCGGCGGGCTCGTGGACGCCGCGCGAGGCAAGCTCGCCGCGCAGATCGCCATAGCCGAGTTGCGTCAACAGCGCGGGGCCGATGGCGTCGTACACAATCTGCAGTTCTTCCGTCGTCAGCACGTTCATGCCCGTGCCGATGGAATGGGTGTGCACGCCGCTGGTCGCAAGAATCTTGCGGTCACCGAGTTTGGATGCGTGCAGCGCTTCGCGCGCGATGCCGAGATCATCGACGACGTCCGCATGCGGCAGCGCGAGGTGATCGAGCACATGCCGCATCCAGCCCTGCGGGTCGCGCACGAGCCATTCGTACGACACGGCGTAGACGGAATCCGCGCGGCGGCGTGCGAAGTCGTTCAGCCAGCGCAAGCCGAGGATGATGTCATGCTCGAACGGCGAGCCCGCGCCGGCTGCGAAGAGCTTCGGCACATCAACGCCCCAGCTCGATTTGTACGACGCCACCACATCGAAGGGATTCCGCTTCAGCCAGATGTAACGCGCTTCTGGGAAGACCTCTTCGAGAAACGGGAGGATGAGGTAGTACCGCGGCGTCTTGTCCACGAACACGCTGCGCTGCGCCGCGGCGAGCTTGCTGTTGTACGCCGCGGCGGCGCAGGCGCGCATGGCGGCGATGGCGGCATCGTGATCGAGGAATTGCCGCGTCGCTTCGCCAAGGAGCTGCGCGTCCGCCGGGTGGCGCGGGTTCGTCTTGCCCACAGCATGCAGCGCGAGCATGATCCACGGCTCGGGCGGGCAAAGCACCTGCGGATGATTCGACAGCATCGCCCCGAGCAGCGTGGTGCCCGAACGCGGTACGCCCAGCAGAAACACGAGATTGCGGCCGCGTTCACCGACCATGCGCCGCCCTGCCCATGCTTGGGCGCATCACGAGATTGAACGTGGCGTCCACACGCGGCGGGCCGCCCACCTGCAATCGCGCTTTCGCGCTCGCCATCGCATCGCCCGCCGTCACCCAGCATTCCACGACATACGCGCCCGGCGGGAGGCCGCGCGCGATCGGCCATCGCACCACGCGCTCTTCGCCCGCCTTCGCCGGCGGCACGTCGTCCAGCAGTTCGGCGGTGTCGAGCGCCGTGACCGCCGCGCCGTCCGCGCCGATGATGCGAACGCCGAACACGGGATCGCCGTCGCGCTGGAAGCGCGCCACGCATCCGATGGCGAACTTGCGGTGAGCCCCGACCTGTTCGGCTGCCGCCCCGTCCTTTTCCTGCAGCCAGATCGCCGCGATCGCCGCCACATCGCTGTGCACCGCGCCTTTTTCGATGGTGAGCTGCTTTCGGCGAGGCGGAATGTTGAACACCGGCAAATCGCGCTCCCGCGCCAGCAGCGGCGACTGGGCCTCGCCATCCGTCTCCGGGCCGGCGCTGGCGCGCCCGCCGCTTTGTTCGCGCTCCCGCCGCTCCTGCTTGCGTTCCTTGTTGCGCTCACGGTACGCCTCGATAACGCGCCGCGGTTCGTCATCCATCACGCAGCGGCCGTGCTCGAGCCACATCACGCGATCGCACACGCTTTCGATCGTCGTCATGCTGTGCGAAACGAAAATGACGCTGCGGCCTTTCGTGCGCACCATCGATCGCATCAGCCGGTAGCTCTTTTCCTTGAAATCCGCATCGCCCACCGCGAACGCTTCGTCGATCATGAGCAAGTCGGGATCGAGAAACGCAAAGAGCGAAAACGCAAGGCGCACGAACATGCCGGAGGAATACAGTCGCACCGGGCGATCGATGAAGTCGCCGATGTCAGCGAACTCGATGATCTGTTCCTTGCGCCGCTCGATGTACTCACGATCGAGGCCCAGCATCATGCCAACGAACGAAATGTTCTCGCGGCCGGTGAGATCGTGATTGAAGCCGGTGGAAAGCTCGATGAGCGCAAACGCGCGTCCGGTGACGGTGCACGATCCGCTGGTAGGCGTGAGCGACCCGGCGAGCATTTTGAGGAGCGTGCTTTTGCCGGAGCCGTTCGCGCCGATGATGCCGAGCTTCTCGCCGTGACGGAGCGTGACGTCCACATCGCGCAGCGCCCAGAAATCTTCGTGCAGCGTGCGCGTGCCGAGGGTGATCCACTCGAAGAAGCGATCGCCTGGCCGGCGATAGAGCTTGAAACGCTTGCTCAAGCCGCGTGCTTCGATCACGAGGTCGCTGCTCATAGCACGTCCCGGATCTCCCGCCGAAGCAGGCCGAGCACCACAAACCCCGCCGCGAGCGACACCACCACCCACGCCGCCATCCCCACCCACCACCACAAGCCCGGCACGACGCCGTCGAGAAACAGACGGTGAATGGCGTCAAGCGAAGGCGTCGCGGGGTGGAAGTACATCACCGTGCGAATCGCCTCAAAGCGCACGTTCGCCAGCGGGAAGATCACCGGCGCCATCCACATCGCCAGCCGCAGCGCGAGCGGAATCACTTGTTCAAGATCGCGGAAGAACACGTTGAGCGTGCCGACGACAAGCCCGATGCCGAACCCCATCGCCTGCAACGCAATCAGCGGGATCGGCAGCAGCAGCCACGACAGCATCGGGCCGTGACCGAAAGCGAGCGAAACCACCATGAGCAGGCCGAACGCCACCGCAAGGTTGAGCGTCGCTGTGAGCGCGGTTTCCGCCACGAACACCTGTTCGGGGATCGGCAGCTTGCTCAAATACGGCGCGTTCACGCGGAAGCACGCCGCGCCGCGCGTCACGCAATCAGAAAACGTCGTCCACGGAATGAGCCCGCAGCAAAGAAAGATGGCGTACGGCACGTCGCCGGTCGGATACCGCTGCGGCATGATCACCGTGAACACAAACGCATACGTTGCGATCATCAGCAGCGGATTCAGCAGATTCCACACGATGCCGAGCCCGGTGGAGGCGTAGCGCACGCGCATGTCGAGCAGCGATCGTTGCCAGATGAACCGCCGGTAGGTGTAGAGCGAGAGAACAGCCATGCGCTTTCGCTTCCGCGCCGGCAACGAGGCGCCGGGCGAGGTGTGGTACAGGCATCAACCTGTGTCCATGTCAATGCCAGGCACTTCGCCTGTGCAAAATGGTGGCACAGGCGTCTCGCCTGTGAGCCTTCAGTCGCCGCGTACTATACCGATTCCGTGAGCGCCCCCGCCGTCTTTCACATCACGCATCACAAGGCCGGCTCGCAGTGGATCAAGTCGCTGCTACAGGGCGCCGCGCCCACCCCGGATGCGTTCGTGCCCGCGCAGCGGCAGGTCGCCCACGTGCTCGCCCAGCCCCTCAAGCCCGGCAAGATTTACCCCACGGTTTACCTCACGCGCCAGCAATTTGAAGCGCTCGATCTCCCCACGCCCCACCGCCGCTTCGTCATCATCCGCGACCTGCGCGACACGCTCGTCTCACTCTACTTCGGCCTGAAGGTTCACCACCACCTCTTTCGCGATGACCAGCGCGAGGTGCGCGCCTTGCTCAACGAGCGAAGCATCGAAGATGGTTTGATCTTTCTCATCGGCGAGCGACTCGCAAAGTCCGCTGCCATCCAGCAATCCTGGTGCGGCGCCGGCGAAATGATCGTTCGCTACGAAGACCTGCTGGCGGACCAGTTCGGCGTGATCCGGCAAATCTTCCTGCATTGCCAGCTTGATGTGCCGGAGCCGAAGCTGCGCGAACTCGTTGCCGCCCGCGAATTCCGCAACGTCGCCAAGCGCAGCCCCGGCCAGGAAAACGTCCGCTCACATCAGCGCAAAGGAATCGCCGGCGACTGGCGCACCTACTTCACCCCGCGCGTCGCCGAAGCCTTCAAACAGCGCTACGCACAACTGCTCATCGACACCGGCTACGAAAGCGCCACGTCGTGGTGAAAAGTCGAAACGTCGAAATGTCAAAGTGTCGAAATGTCGGAGCGAGCGTGTTGCTGCGCAGCATTGTGACATGTTGACATGTTGACTTGTTGACCTTTCGCCAGCGCCGCCAGCATCTTCGCGCCATAGCGCGACGGCGCCCGGCGCGAATCAAACCGCCGGCGATACCGCACCGCGCTGCAGGGCAACGCCAGCGCCGCCCACGGCTTGAGCTTCATGCGATGCACCACCCACTTCGCGCTCCACCGCCAACTCGCCCTGCCGAAGTAATGCCGCATCAGGTAGCCCGCCTCGACGAGCGCCCGCAACCGGCGCGATGCCGTCTTCGTCGTGTCGTAATGCCGGGATGATGCGAGGATGTGATTGCAGAACGCAATCGGCGCCGCGCTCATGATGCGCAGCCACCACTCGTAATCGATGCAGACGTCGAGCGCATCATTCAGCAGGCCGAAGCGGTCGATCGCGCTGCGGCGCAGGAAGATCGCGGGCTGGCAGAAATAGCACTTACGTTTGAGATCATCGCGTTTGAGGTCGAACGTCGGATATTCGCGCATTCGTTTGCCGCGCTCATCGATCATCCACGCCCGGCCGTAGATGAACGCCGCTCCCGGAGATTGGTCGAAGCACGCGCGCACGTGCTGGAGGGCATCGGTTTCAAGGAAGTCATCGCTGTTGAGCCAGCCGATGATCTCGCCGGTCGCCATGCGAATGCCGCGATTGACCGCATCCGCCTGGCCGCGATCGCGTTCGCTCACCCAGCGAAACGTGAGCCCCGGCTGGTCGCTCGCCGCTAGCTCTCGCTCGAGGTGGCGGAGGATGTCCACAGAGCCGTCAGTCGATCCGCCGTCCATGACAATGAGCTCGACGTCGGGATCGCGCTGCGCGATGACGGAATCAAGGCACTCACGCAGGAACCGCGCCTGGTTGAACGACGGCGTGATGATGCTGATGCGGGGAGGGGGCATAGGAGGGGAAGGCATCGAGGCATCGAGGCATCAAGGCATCGGGGGGCGGCAGGCGGCATCAATTGCAGCACAACTGACCGGCCCTGCGCGCGTTCGCGCTTCATGTTGACTCGTTGACCTGTCGACTTGTTGACGTTTCGTAGTGGACCCGGTGGGAGTCGAACCCACACGCCTTCTTGCGAAGGCCGCGGATTTTAAGTCCGCTGCGTCTGCCAATTCCGCCACAGGTCCATCGGTCCCCTTCGGAAGTTCGCTTCGGCGGCGCAAGTCTACGGCAGCGGTCGCCGGAACGCATGAGCGCCGCCCACTTCCGGCTGTGGACTGACGGCTGACGGTTGATCGCCGACCGCTGATCGCTGATCACTGATCGTGAACGACCGCTGCGGCGCCTGCTTCTTACGCCTCGACCAGATACGGCAGCATCACCGTCGCGAAGCAGAGCACGAAGAAGAACCCTGCCATGTCGGTCACGGTGGTGAGAATCGGGCCAGAAGCGAGCGCCGGGTCTTTGTTGAGCTTCTTGAGAACGAGCGGGATCGAGCCGCCGACGATGACGGCGACAATCACATTGAGCATCAGCGCGAAGCCCGTCACCACGCCCAGCATCGGGCTGCCCTTCCACAACCACGCCAGTGCGCCCACGAGCACGCCAAGTCCGAGACCATTCAACAAGCCAACCGCGGATTCCTTGATCCACACGCGAATGAGTTCGTTCGGCTTGATGAAACCGAGCGTCAGTTCGCGCATGGACACCGCCGCCGCCTGGCTTCCCGTGCAGCCGCTGATGTTCGAGATGATCGGCAGGAACACCGCGAGCGCGATCACCTGCTCGATGGTGCTTTGATAGAACGCAATGACGAGCGCCGCGATGACATTGAGCCCGACCGTCGCCGCCAGCCAGATGAATCGCCTGCTGGTGCGCGTCATCAGCGGCATGGAGCGCAGCTCTTCGCCGCCCACGATGCCTTGCGATTTCAGGAAGTCCTGCCCGCTCTGTTGCTGCAGCGCTTCTTCGAGGTCATGCCGGCGAACCACGCCCACAAGCCGGCCGCGGTCGTCGGTCACGGGCATGCCGAGATACCCATGATGCTCGAAGAGATCGTTGAGTTCGTGCAGCGGCGCGTTGTCGCGCACGGAGACGAATGAGCGAATCATCGATTCCGCAATGGTGCGATAGGTCGGCGCGAGCAGCAGATCGCGCAAACGCAGCACGCCCACCAGCTTGCCGTGCCGGTCGATGACGTACACGTATTGCACGTCATATTCGCTGTATTCCTCGGCCCGGGCGCGCAGATCGGCGACGACGTCTTCAATGCGGAGCATCTTGGGATACGCAAGGAACTCCGTGACCATAATGCCGCCGGCCACGTTGTCGGGATATTTCGACAGGCGCACCGCTTCCTGCGCGTCGTCGCGATCCATGTGACCGAGAATCGCGCTGGCGTCTTCCTTGTCGAGCTCGCCGATGATGTCCGCTTTCTCGTCGCTCGGCAGCTCGCCGACGATCGCCGCCGCGGCGCTGGGCTCAAGGCGCTCGATCATCTCCGCCGCGCTCTCATCGGGAAAGACGTCAACGAGCGCCGCCGCCTGCTCCGGTTCCAGCATGGTGAGCAGGCGCGTCTGGTCTTCCTCATCCATGCGCGAGATGAGTCGCGCGGCTTCGGATGGCGGAACCTCGTTGAGCAACGCCATGAGCGCGGCGCGGTCGCCCTGTCGCGTGATCTCCGCAAGCTGCTCGGGCGTTCTGGTGTCGGTGGTCGAATCCGTCATGGGTCATCCTGCCGGCACAATCCGGTGCGTAGCGTATCCGCTCCGAGCCAAATGCACTGTGCGGCAGGTCCATTGTCGCCCGTGACTTGGGGAAAGGTTTGCATGGCAATGCTTGCCTCCCCCCTATTCCCCGTGCGAAATGGCCGCGTTGAGGGTTCCGACCCGTGTCGGCGAGGTGGGAACTCTTCCTCGCTCGCACTTCGGGCTGGCGGCATTACGCCTTCGTGTCGCCGGGGTTGAGATCGCCCGTTCGAATGTGAATGTCGCGCTGCGGGAAGGGAATTTCGATGCCGGCTTTGCGGAACGCCTTGTCCACCGCTTCGAGGAGATCGTGGCGGACCTGCACGGAGTGCGCGATGTTGCCGACGAACACGCAGAACTCAAACTGCAGCGCGCTGTCATCGAACCGGTTGAACCACGCCTGCGGCGCGGGCTCGCGCAGCACCAGCGGATGAGCGCCGGCGGTCTGCAGCAACATGGAGCGCACGCGCTGAACATCAGAGCCGTAGGCAATGCTCACCGGCAGACTGATGCGCAGCACGTTGTCCGAGAGCGTCCAGTTGGTGATGCGATCCGTGACAAACGTTTTGTTGGGGATCAGGATTTCCTTGTTGTCCGCGTTGCGCAGCGTGGTGGCGCGCATGCGAATTCGCGTCACGCTGCCGGAGATGTCGCCCACCGTCACCACGTCGCCCACGCGCACGGGCTGCTCGAAGAGCATGATGATGCCGGAGACGAAGTTGGCGAAAATCTCCTGCAGGCCGAAGCCGAGGCCGACGGTGATCGCCGCCGCCAGCCATTGCACCTTCGACCAGCCGACGCCCACCATCGAGAACGCCAGCACGATGCCCACGATGATGATGAGATATTTGCTGATGGTGGTGACGGCGTAGCGTCCGCTCGGCGCGAGCGGCAACCGCTGCAGAATGGAAATCTCCAGCAGGCCGGGAATGTTGCGCACGGCGACGACGGTGAGCACGACCACCAGCACCGCGAGCAGCACATCCGCAAGCGTCAGCGGCACGAGGCGATTGACGACTTCCACAGTGGCCGTGCCGTCGTCGCTGACGCGCGTCTCCGTGACGGCGCGAAGCTGCTCGACAATCTCAACCTGTCGCAGCGCGCCGAGCGCGGGCAGCACATCCGCCCACGCGCCGATCAGGCCGATCACCAGCGCGAACCACACGCCGAGCTGAATGAGCCGCCGAGACTGCTCGCCGATGGCCGAGATGTCGATCTCCGGCTCGTCGATCGCGAGTTCGCCGCCGGCCAATCCCGGTTTGGCTGCAGCGTCAGTAGCGCCGGGGGCTGCGGGGCCGGCGCTCATGCCTTCCGCGGGCGTTGCCGCCGCGGCTGCCGCCGCTTCCGCCTGCGCTTGCGCTTCGCGCCGCTTGCGCGCCTGCTCCATGGCAAGCCGCCGCTGCGCGACAAGGAGCCATCGCACGAGCAATCCGTGCAGAATGGTCGCGCCGACAATGAGCGCCGAGGTCTTGTTGACGACCCGCCCAAGCTGCACCGCCGTGAAGTGATACCCGGCAAGCGATGCAAGCCCGAGCGCGATCGGCACCGCGACCGCCGCCGAATACCACACATAGCGCAGGCGATCGATCCACCCGCCTGATCGCCGGCTCAAATACCCCTGCAGAATCCCGCCGCTCGGTTGCAGCACGCGCGCGAGGAATGTCGCCAGCGCGATCGACAGCGCCACGAACGCCAAGCGGCCAAGCGACGCCTTGAACGATTCATTCGGCTGTTGCTCCAGCGCGCCGACGACGAGGATCATCGTGGCCGCGATGGGGATGAGCCAGAGGAGATTTCGCCGCATCAGTTTGAGGCTTGCGATGCGCCAGCGGAAATGCGCCTCCGCCAGGCCGCGGGGCATGCAGAGATGCCAGAGCGTCATCGCCACGACCATAAATCGCGCGGCTCGCCCCAGCCCCTCGGCGATGGCACGCGCGAAGATCGCCGACTCGCCCCGCAGCACATCGCCCGCGCCGCTGAACTGCGCCGAGAAGAACCACAGGATCGCCGGCAGAAACGCCACCCGCACTGCCGTCAGCACCAGCGTAGCGAACGTGCGGCTAAGCGTATCCGTGCGGAAGCTGCGGATTTCCGTCGCCATCTGCCCGATGCGCTGTTTCGCAAATCGCTGCAGCACGAGCAGAACGAGAATGGCGATCAATCCCGGACCCACGCGGCTCCAGTTGGTCAGCGCGTTCATCCACGCCGCTTCGCCCGCCGCCCGCCAATGTTTGCCGAGCAGCAGCCACTGGCCGGCATCCCACGCTGACGCGATCGCGCTGCCATCGATCGGATGAGCGCTGCGAATCCACAGAATGCGCTCGTCCACATACGCGCTGTACTCATCAACAACCTTGATCAGTTCGGTCTCCGCCTGATCAAGTCGCACGAGCGTGTCTTCCAGATATCGATCGAGCGATGTGATGAGCCCCGGAAGAAATTCCTCTTTCCGCCGGCGGAACTGCTCAATCAGCGAATCGCGAATGCGCTCGCGCTCCACTTCGCCGAGCTCCGGATGCGCTTCGAGCAGGCGGTCGGCATGGTCTTCCACGTTGACCAGCGTCAGAAGTTCATCGTCGGCGTCGTTGCGGAGGATCTGAACGCGGGTGATTTCCGCCCGCAGCTCGCGCTGGCTCCGGCGCAGGTCCGCAACATCCGGCAGCGTGCTCCGCTTGTTACGCAGCAGCAGGCCGAGCGTGGTGGTGGTTCCGGATCGATCCGTGCGCGACTTCACGCCGCGCAGATCATCGCGCAGCCGCTGCAAGGTCGCCGTCACCGCCGCAAGCTCCGCGTTCTTCTGCTCGATGCGCGGCACGAGCTCCGTCCGCTCGCGCGTGTACTCCCGGTTCGTCTCCGCCAGTTCGCCCACCAGCGGATGCACCGCCGCCGCCTCGGCCTCCGCCCGCTGCGCCTCCTGCGCCAGCCGCGCCGCCTCCTGCTGTTCACGCGTGGTCACCGCCTGCTGCCAGGCCTGCGCAAGCTTCTCCGCCTCGTTCACGCTTCGTTCCGCCGCCTGCCGTTCAAGCCGCAACAGGTCACGCCGCGCGTCGTAGCTGCGAAGCTCTTCCTGAAGCGACGCGATGTGCTGCTCAAGGCGCAGGCGGTCGGCTTGCAGCTTGAGGTTCTGTGCGTCGACCACAGGCTGCGGTTCCTGCGAGCCAGCGCGATCGTGAATGCGCTGCTCGATGTCCGCAAGCTCGCTGCGCAGCGCCGTCATTTCCTGCGGGATCTGCTCTCGTCGTTGCGGCCGGCGGGCGGCTTCGTCTTCCGTTTTCTGCCGCGCCTGGCGCGCTGTCTCCAGCGCGGCCTGCGCGGCGGCCAGCTTCTGCCGAAGTTCGTCGGCCGTCAGATTCCCGCTCTCCGCCACCGGTTCGGCCGCCGGCTGTGCGAGCTTCGCTTCCACTTCCTGTTGCCGCTGCGGCGCCGCCTGCGCCAGTCGCTGAAACTCCTTCGCCTGCGCCGCATACTCCTCTGCACGCTGCGCGGACGCCAACGCCTGACGCAGCACATCAAGCGCGCGTTGCTCCGGCTCGGTGAGCTCACGCGCATGTTCGAGCAGGCCGATCCGCGTTTGAATGTCCTTGACGGAAACAACGTCCTGCGGCGACGCCTCCCCATCCGCCGGCGCTTCGGCCGAGGGCGGCAACTCCTCCGCTTGCGTTTCCTCCGCGGGCGGCGCATCCGCGCCGGGCTCTTCCTGCGCGGCGAGCAATTGAGCCGCGCCGAACAGGCCGATCGCCATCGCCACCACTGCAAACCACCGCCCCGGGTGCGAGGCGAAGGCCATCCACGAACGCAGTCGCTTGGCGATCAGCACAATTCTGCTCCGACCTCGTTGACCACCAATCATTATGCACGAAAATCAGCCCATGATGACGCCGCTCATTGCATGCATCACGACAATTTGGCGCCGCCGGCTTCTTTGCGCTGTCGCGGCGATCATGCTGCAACACGGCGTCCACGCGCAAGCGCCCGCGGCGCCAGCCGAGCGCAACGAACCCGCGACCATCACCATGACCGAAGCGCTCGTCATCGGCCCCGTCGGGCGCTACGGCCGGTCGCCGATTCATTGCGACGCCATCGAAGACGCCATGCTGCGAGGCGAGTGGCGCTCGCCGCAAGAAGGTGGCACGATCGAAAGCCCTGACGGCGCATCGCGCTTATGGCATCACGTCGCCGTCAACGACGAGCAATGGTTGCGCGATGATGACCTTCGCGGCGGCTACGCGTGCTGGACCGTCACGCTGGATTCGGACGTCACGATGATCTTGAGCGCGCAGGGTCATTCCGCAGTTTGCGTGAACGGAGAGTGGCGCATCGGCGATGTGTACGCGCTCGGTTTCGTCAACATCCCCGTCGAGCTTCATGCCGGCGAGAACCAGCTTCTCTTCCACGTGGCGCGCGGGCAACTGAAGGCGCAGCTGCGCGCTCCGCGCGGTGACCTCGAGTTCAACCCGCACGACCGCATCGTGCCCTCGCTCATCGCGCAGGAACCGGCGGACGCGTTCGGCTCGATCAACGTTGTGAACGCAACAAACGAATGGCGCCGTGACCTCGTCATTCGAACCAATTGCCCCGCGCTCGCGATTGATTGCACGGCGAACGTACCCGCCATCCCGCCGCTCACCGTGCGCAATGTGCCGTTCCGCATCACATGCGAAGCGCCGCGCGAGCCCGGCGAATGGACCCTCACGCTGCAACTCGCCGCGCCCGGCGAGCAACTCCTCGCCGCCGCGGAAGTGCCGCTGAAAATCGTCACCCCGCGCGACACGATCGTCCGCACATTCATCAGCACCATCGACGGCAGCGTGCAGTATTACGGCCTGCGCTACGCCGCTGAACCTGCGGATGGAAACGCCGCTTCGCCGCCCGGCGTTATTCTCACGCTTCACGGCGCGAGCGTGGAAGCAGCGCATCAGGCGTCGTGCTACACGCCCAAGCCGTGGGCGCACATCGTCGCGCCGACCAATCGCCGGCCGTTCGGGTTCGACTGGGAAGATTGGGGACGGCTGGACGCCCTCGAAGCGCTGGACCACGCCGTTCGCACGCTCGGTGCGGACGCATCGCGCGTCGCCGTCACCGGTCACTCGATGGGCGGGCATGGCACGTGGCAGCTTGCGGTTCACAATCCGGAAAAGTTCGTCGCCGCCGCACCGAGCGCGGGGTGGGCGAGCTTTCGAACCTACACCGGCGCCAGCACGTTCGATGTTGGCAATCCCATCGAAGCAATGTTCGAACGCGCGGCAGCTCCGAGCCAGACGCTCAATTTCATCACCAACCTCCGCGACATGGGCGTCTACATCCTGCACGGCGATGCGGATGACAACGTGCCCGTCGAGCAGGCGCGAATGATGCGCCGCGCGCTCGCCGAGTTTCATCCCGACTTCGCCTATCACGAAGAGCCCGGCGCCGGCCACTGGTGGGGCGACGAATGCATGGACTACCCGCCGCTGATGGCGCTCATCGAACGACGAATGCGCGACGCCGCGAAGCGCCGTGATCGCAACGCTCCGAGTGAACCGCCTGCCCGCCGCCCAGGGCCGTTCAAGGAGGCGTTTCGCAACCGCTTTATGTTCGTCGTCGGCACGCAGGGCTCTGCCGAAGAGAATGCAGCGCTCTGGCAGAAAGCGCGCTATGACGCGGAGACGTTCTGGTACCGCGGCAACGGATCGATCGACATCGTGCTCGACCGCGATTTTGACGCCGCCCAGGACTTGGACCGCAACATCATTCTCTACGGCAACGCGGACACGAACCTTGCGTGGCCGGTGCTGCTCGCCGATTCACCAATTGAGGTGCGGCGCGGCGAGGTGACAATCGGCGGTCGAAGCATCGAAGGCGACGACCTCGCCTGCATCATGATCCGCCCGCGCCGGGGCGCCGACGGCGGCGCGAACGCGCCGGCATGCATCGGCGTCATCGCCGGCACATCCGCGCGAGGCGTCCGGCTCGCGATGCGCTTGCCCGTGTTCGTCTCCGGCGTGGCGTATCCGGATTTCATGGTCTGGCGTGCCGACGCCCTCACCCGCGGTCTCCCCGCCGTCCGCAGCACGGGTTACTTCGCCGACGACTGGTCGCTGAACGACGCCGACATCGCATGGAGCGATGGTGAATGACGCGGCGATTTCGCGTGATTTCGCAGCCAATTTGCCGATAGTTCCGTGTGCCGCCCACGGCTTCCAGCCCGGCTCCGCCCGTGAATGCGCCGCCTGCTACGGAAAGCGGGCTTTTGGCGCTGGCGCGCGGCGATCGCCACCATGAATTTCTGAACGCCGGCTCCGCGGCCCTGGCGGCAGGCGATGACCACGCCGCGCTTCTGCTCATGATGGCCCGCTCGCTCGCGCTGCTCGGCCTTGGTGGTCCGGCGCGTGAACTTCTGAACCGCGCGAAGGGTCATGACGACGGCCCGGCGCTTCGGAACGACATCGACGCCCTGCGCGCGATGCTCGTTCCCATCCCTACCGGCCGCGTGCCGCGAAATGACAACGACGAGCAGTACAAAGCCAATTGCGCCGCGCTGGTCGCAGCGCAGCCCGGTTTCGCCGACGTGCTCGCGGCGCTGAACGACGCGGCGCGCGATGTGCAACTCTTCCGCACGAACGACGGCGCCGTCATCGCATCCACGATGTCGCCCAGCGGCCTTCGCCAGTGGAATCCCGGTTTCTACGATCCCGCAGCGTATCAATCCACGCCACTCCGCGACATCCAAGGCGGTCAACCCGTGCTCGTGGTCGGCCTCGGCGCGGACGCGCTCCTGAAACGCGTCATGCATGACTCCGAGCGCCCGGCAGGCGAGCCCGGCGTTCTCATCCTTGTCGTCGAAGACGACGCGGCACGCGCGATCGCATGGCTGCACACGATGAACATCGCGCCGCTTGTCGCGCGGGGTCGGCTGCGCGCATTCCTCGGCAACGACGCCGCCGCGCAGCTTGCGCGATTTCTCGCCGAGCACGTGGACGTCGAGCTGCCGAGCGCCGCGTTCGTCATGCAGTGGTCCAGCCGTCTGAACGAGGTTGTGACCGAGGTGACGGTGAACGAGCGCCAGCGGCGCGAGCAGGAGTTTGAAGAGATCGTCACGCGCCGCCGCGTTCTCGCCGGCTCGCGCTCGAACCCTGATCGTGCGGAGCGACTGAAGCCGCATTCCGGCGCCGTCGTGCTTGGCTTCACCTCGCGATTCACGACGATGGTGCAATACTCCATGCGCGACATCGGCATGGCGCTTGAAGACGCCGGGTGTCGGTTCGTCCTTGTGCGCGAAGCCGATGAGCAGCGCATCCACTCCTCGCTCACGATGGCGCGGCTGGTGCAGGAACACGATCCCGCGCTTGCGATCTTCATCAATCACTTCCGCGAAGGGCGCCAGCAGCCGCTCGAAGGCGTGCCCGTGCTCACGTGGATTCAGGATCCGACGCCGACGGTGCTCTCACGTTCCACCGGCGAGAAACTCACGGCGCTGGATTTCGTCTGCGGCTATTACGTCGAGCAGTGCACGCGCGACTTCGGCTACCCCGCCGAGCGTTTTTACAGCATGTGCCTTCCGGTGTCGTCGCATCTCTTTCACAACGCGCCGCTCGACGACGTAGACGCCGCCCGATTCGGATGCGACGTCATGTACGTGGGCCACCGGCATGCCGATGCGGACGCGCTGCTCGCGGAATGGCGAACCAGCGCCGCGCCGGCGCTCCACCCGCTGCTGACGCATTTGCGCCACCGTGTCGAAGAGTTGACGCTTCGCAACGAGCTTGGCGACACGCGCGCGCTGGTTCAACACGCCGCTGCCGAGCTTCGCATTGTGCTTGGCGCCGATCAGGCGAATCTGCTCGCTGATTATTTCGTCACGCGACTGCACGACATCTTCTATCGCATGCAGACGCTGCGCTGGACCGCAGATTGGGCGATGCGCACCGGCCGCTCTTTCAAACTCTACGGCAAAGGATGGGCGAATGATCCCGCGCTCGCGGCGTTTGCCGTGGGACCGATCGAGCACGGCGAGCCGCTCCGCAAAGCCTATCGCGGCGCTCGCATCGTGCTGCAAACCATTCCCGCCGGCTTCATGCATCAGCGAACGTTCGAAGGCTTCGCGAGCGGCTCGCTCGTCCTGGCCCGCTACGCGGCGACGAGTTCAGCGCACATGCATTTCCCAGAAGTCGATCGCGTGATCTTCCGCGACGAACAATCGCTCGCCGAGAAGCTTGAACACTACCTCGGCGATGAGCACGCGCGATCGAACGTGGCGGCGGAGATGCGCGATGTGGTGATGCGCGAGTTCACCTACAGCGCCGTGATGCCGCGGCTGATTGCGAGCATCCGCGAGTCGCTCATGCGCACGTCCTGATCACAAGGCTCTTTGACACGCTTGATGAGACATCATGACACTTGACCCGACGTATGTTCGCGATGTTCTTCACCGTTTGGCGCAGGACAAAGCCGGCGTGACGCTGGCCTTCGGCGCCGGTCGCCGCACGATCGAAGCGCTCGAATGCGACCCTGACGCCGCCCGCGCCGCGCTGGATGGCATCATCGATGACGACGCCAGCCGCGCCGGCCAGACCATCTGCGGCATCACCGTCAGGAAGCCCGCCGAGTGGGCCCGCCGCCCCGTTCGCCGCATTCTCATCTGCTCCGAAATGTTCGAGCAGCAGCTTGCCTTGCGGGCGCGCGTTCTCTTTGGCGAGAACGTGGAAATCGTGACGGCGTTCGATCGCGGCGTCTCGCTGGTGGCCTCGCTTGCTGATGCGCAGCGGGCTATCGATCAGCATTGGTCAACCGCGCAGGATCGCGAAGCGCTGTGGCTCGCGGCGGATCGGCTGATGTCCGCCATTCACGATCGGCTGCGCGATCTGCCCGAGTGGCGCTACGGCCCAAAGCGGCAGATCGCGGAGTTCGAGGCGCTGTGCAACGCCATTGGCGGGATCGATCGGCTGAACGGCGGCGCGGTGCTCAACGCGGGCTGCGGCCGTTATCACCCGCATGGTCTGTCCGTGCTCGCGCTTCTCGCCGGCGCGGCCCGTTGCACCGCGCTCGATCTTGAAGAACCGATGGACGCTCGCCGCTCCGCGCACGCCACCGCTGAACTTGTCTCCCACGTGCTCCTCGATCCCGCGCCGCTCGGCATCAGTCGAAGCGAAGCGCTCGAGCGGGCGCAGCAACTGTTCGATCTCGCGGCCCTCCAGCATGGCGATCTCGACCGCCCCATCCGCCTGCCGAGGGCGCTGCAGCACGAGATCGGCTCGATTGATGACGACGACATCGCCACCGGGCCGTTTGACGTGATTGTGTCGCGCGATGTGCTTGAACATGTGACGGACGTGCCCGCGGCGCTCGCAGCCCTCCATCGGCGATTGATGCCCGGCGGCGTGTTCGTGGCGTGGATCGATTTTTCCGATCACCGCCGCTACGCCAACGCCGGCCGCTTCGCGCATTGGAGCAGCATGACGGAATCGCGCGATGACGCCCAGGCCGACCACGCCGTGCCTCGCGACACCAACGGCCTGCGCTATCCGCAGTATGTGAGCCTGTTCGAGCGAGCCGGCTTCGACGTGGTGCGTTACGAACCCACGGAAATCGAGCCGGTGCCCGCTCACGTCCGCCCGCGGCTTGCACCGATGTATAGAGAGATGAGCGACGACGACCTCGCCGTCTGCCGCGCGATTGCGGTGCTGACGCGCAGCGAGGCGAGTTTTACCGTGACGCGGGAGGAGTTCGCCCGAGCCGGCAGCCGCTGACGCCGACGCCACGGCGCTTTGGACGCACGCATGCATTCCCCGTTCCCGACGCACATTCAGATTCAAACCAGCTCCGCGTGCGGGGCCGCGTGCGCCATCTGTCCGCATCCCGTCGCGTCGCCGTCGTGGACCAACAAGCTGATGAGCGATGAGCTGTTCGCGTCCATCGTGTCGCAGCTCGCTGGCCGGCCGATCGAATACCTCTGCCCGTATCTCATGGCGGACCCGATGTCCGATCGCAAGATCTTCGATCGCATTCGCATGCTCCGCGACGCCTTGCCGTTCACGCACATCGAAGTGAGCACCACGGGCCTCTATCTGGCGCCGGCGATTGCCGACAAACTGCTCGCCGCCCCGCTTTCCGAACTTCGCATCAGCAGCCACGGCGTGACGAACGATGAATGGTCGATGACCATGCCCGGCCTGCGTCATGACAAGCACTGGCCCAACGTCATGCGGTTCATCGATCGCTGGCGCGAGCTGCAGCCGTATCCGCTGCGCATCGTGACATTGAGCAACATGTGGTCGCCGGAGCGCGAAGCGGAGATCAAGGCCCACTGGAACAATCTCGGCATCGACACGATTTCGTGGAGCGTGATCACGCGTGCCGAGCAGGTTGATCTCACGGTGTTCGGCAAGGGCGAGCGCGAGCGTGACGCTTCGCCGCGCCGCACGCGCTGCCGCTTCGGGCGCGATTCGCGATGGCTTCACATCTTGAGCGACGGCCGCGTGGCGCTTTGCTGCATGGATTACAGCCAGGAAGCGATCATCGGCTCGCTTACCAACATGACCATCGAAGAAATCTGGCACAGCGACGCCTTCAACCTCATGCGTGCGAAAGTGCGCGGCGAGGCGCCGGTGCCCAGCGATTTCATCTGCCACCGATGCGAGTGGCATGTCGAAGCGGGCGACGACACGGAGTTCGACTCGGCGACCGACGCGAGCCAGTTTGCGGGAGCTTCGCGCCGATGACGGTGGCCCCCGCTCCCCTGCCGGTGTTGCCCGTGCTCAAGGGCAGCGCGTTCGCCAATCGCATGGCGGCCATCTTCGCGGAGGACGCGCCGGTCACGCCGCTGCCGGGTTTGCGATATAAGCGCATCGTCATTCCCGCCGTCTCGGGCGGCGAGCTGCATTTCGCCATGCTCGGCCTCATGGCCAAGGCGCTGGAGATGCGCGGCGCGGATGTCACGCTGCTGCTCTGCGACGCCGCGATGCCCGCCTGCGCTCACCGCAAGATCGATCATTATGAATCCGCCTGCACGCGTTGGTGCCACCGCAACGCCGGTCCGTTTGCGCAAGCGATGCGGCTCAAACACCGGTGGTACAGCGAGTTCGCGCCGCATCACGTGAACGCGGACGAAGAACTGAACGCCAATCTGCAAAGCCTCGTGCTGCAATCGACCACGAGCTATTTCAAAGTCGGCCGCATCGATCCCGCCGATCGCGACGCCGCCCACATGCTGCAGCAATACACCGCGTCGGCACGCTTCCTCCAAGCCGTCGCCCGCGCTGCGTACGCCGAGCTGCAGCCGGACAAGATCTTCATGGACAACGGCGTGCAGGTGGATTGGGGCGTCTTCCGCGCTGCAGCGCGCGAGCAGCGCCTGCCTGTCGACATCGTGCAAACCGCGCCGCGCCCGAACACGCTGCAGTTCGAGTTCGATCGCGACGAGTTCGAAGACACCGTGCGCATGCCGCTCTGGCCGCAGTGGAAGAATGAACCGCTCACTGACGCACAGGAACGTGCCCTCGATGACTATCTGCAATCGCGCGAGCGCGTGCCGTACCTCGTGAAGAACGAAACGTGGAATCACCGCGTCACCGATCCCGCCGAGGCTCGCCGCATGCTCGGCCTTCCCGCTCGCACGGACGGCAAGACGTTCGTCATGTTCACCAACGTCGGCTATGACGAAGGCGTCACGAAAGGCCGACCCGCGTACATGACCGGCGCCGAGTGGATTGCCGACACCGTGCAGTTCTTCGCTTCGCGCCCCCGGCACACACTCATCATCAAAGCGCACCCCGGCGAGCGCCACCTCGCGGCCCGCGATCCGGTGGACCAGATTCTTGCTTCCGTGCGAGCTGATCGCCCTGCGAATGTGCACGTCATCGACGCCGCCTCGCCCATCACCGCGCCATGCGCAGCGCGGCTGGCGGACATCGCGCTGCTCTACACCTCAACCGTCTCCGTCGAAGCCGCCGCGATGAACGTGCCCATGATGTTGCTTGGCGACGGCCTGCACTCCCGCCGCGGTTTCGCCCATGAGCCCGCCACGCCGCGCGACTACCTGCAACTGCTGGCGAACGTGTGCGACCACAACGCGCCGCTTTCGCCGCCCGGCCCCGTCGGTCGCCGCTACGCCTACGCCTATTTCTTCCGCTCCGCGATTCCGGTGGCGCTGTACGACCGGCTGGATCACGAGCTCTCCGCCATCAACATTGCGTCAGCGCGCGACCTCGCCCCCGGAAGCGACAGCCCGCTCGACGCCATCTGCAACGGCATTCTCCGCGACGACCCCATCGTGAATCCGCTTGCCTGAATGTCGCATGCCTTCGCCGCGCTGGCGTGATCGTGCCGCGTTCTCGTCTTCAATGCAGCGCAGCCAGATGTCAAGATTGAGGGCCTGCCACAGCAGCATCATGTGGTTCTCACGAGGCTGGCCGCTGCGAATGATCATCTCGTGCTCATTGATCAGCTCGCGCAACCTGTCGCAACGGTAGACGCCGCGCTCGCGGAAACGCTGCGAAGCGATGATGTCTCGCATCAAATCCGCGCCCTTGCCGACGAACCAGCGATCCGACGGCGCGTTCCACCCCACCTTCTTCACGCGCGTCCGCGTCGCCTCCGGCAGGATGCCCTTCATCGCCGTGCGCAGCAGCCGCTTCGTCACGCCATCGCGAATCTTGAGTCGACCCGGCACGCTGAACATGAACTCGACCAGCGCGCGATCGAGGAACGGCGAACGATTGACCATCCCCGCCGCCGCCGTGTTCCGCTCGCTCGCGCGCAAGCAGCACGGCATCGTCTCGCGCGTCAAATCCTGCCATGTGCGATTTTTGAGCCAGCTCATGAACGGATGGTCGGCCCGCGGCATGAACGATCGCAACCACGCCGCGCCGCCACCCTCCAGCACATCCGCATACCGGCGAATTCGCTCGACGTTGGGCACGCAGCGGCCGGGCGTTGAGCGATCCGTCATCCGCGCGATCATCGCCAACGCCGTGTCGTGCGATTTGCGGTAGATCGGATGATCGTGCAGCGTGCTCCAGCACTCGATTTCGTGCGCGAATGCCGCTGCGTCGCCGCTCGCTTCGAGGTCGGCGAAGTAATACGGGAAGTACTCGTACTCGCCCGCGTTGAGTTCATCGCCGCCCAGACCGTCGAACATCTCGCTCGCGCCGAGCGACTTCGCAGCCTGGCAAAGTTCGTAGTGCGCCAGCCACGTTGCCGTGGGCAGCGGCTCCTCGTTCGCTTCGATCGCTTGCTCCAATGTCCGTACATCGAGCACGTTGCTCACCGCGATCGGCGACCATGTAGTCGCAGCACCCGCAAGCGATTCGCGGATGTCCGCCGATTCGTCGTACTCCTCGTGGTCGTATACCGCTGACAGCGCACGCGGCGATCCATTCATCACATGCGACGCGACGAACAGCACGCTTGAAGAATCCATGCCGCCGGAGAGTGTGAACACCGGCCGTTGGCTGCGCGCGAGCCGCCGCGCCACCGCATCCTGCAACAGTTCGCGCAGCGTCTCCGCCAGCGAGCGTTCGTCCACCACCGGCTCCGGCGCTTCGCGCACCTGCCAGTAACGCCTTGTGGTTTCACCATGCGGCGAGATGCGCACCACGCTCGCCGCCGGCGCCTGTTGCACGCCGACCCACGGCGAGGCGGTCTCGTCATCATCAAACGTGCGGTAGTGCGACGCCGCGTACAGCGTCACGAATTCCGATCGCGGCTGCAATTGATCATCTCGCAGGCGAGCAAGCTGCCGCGCTCGCGAACCGAACGCCACGCCGCCATCGAGCTTGGCGTAATACAGCGGCCGGATGCCGAAGCGATCGCGCACGAGGTGAAGCGTCTGCGTGCGATTATCAAACAGCGCGAACGCAAAGTCGCCGTCCAGCCCCCGCTCGAGCGCTGCATCAAGGCCGACGCGCTCGATCTCATCCAGCGCGTGCTTCGCATCATCAACATCGCCCGCGCTATGTTGCGAGCGATACAGCGCGCCATCAAACCACAACGCCCACGGCCCGCGCTTCACGGTGACGCCGCGCAACCGTTCGCCGCGTTGCGACTGCCCCGCCCACATGATGGAACCGGCTAGTCCGCTCATGTCCACTCCATCACTGCACGCGCTGCGCCACCACGAAGCTCCAGTGATGCGGGTGACCGATCACCAGCTCCGGCTGGCCCTGCGCCCGCCAATCCACGTGCTCCGTCGCGGTAAACCCATGCGCGCGGATGAAGCCAAGAAAGTCCGCCCGCGCATACGTGTTCACGTGCACCCACACGTCCGCGCCGTCATCAAGAAACTCATCGCGCACGTAGCGCACCTCCGCCTCGTCCGCAATGGATTCCCGCAAAATCACCGTTCGCCTCGCGGCGCGAAGCATGCGTTCCAGCGGCCGGTGAAAGTTGTCGAGATTCGTCAGCACGTTGAGGCACACGATGTGCTCCACATCGGCATCCATGTCCTCAATGCGCATCACCTGCAGAACGCTCGCGTCTTCGCCCTGCGCCGCCAGCGCCTTTCTGCCGATGTCGATGAACGTGCGCGATGCGTCGATGCCGAAGTAGCGCACACTCGCGCCGCGCCGAACGAGCGAATGCCTGAAATGCCCCGCCCCGCAGCCGACATCGAGCACGCGATCGCCCGGCTGGAGCAACGGAAGCAGCAGTTCTGCTGCCTGCGCGGCGCACGTCATCTCGGGTTCTTCGCCCCGCGCCCGGCGAGCGTACAGCTCGCGCAGCGAAGCGCTGTGCTCCCAGACGGAATATCGCTCCCAGCCGCCGGTGCGAATCATGTTCGCCGCGCCACCAGCATGAATGACGACGCCATGAAGTAGCCGCGCCAGTCGCGCGGGTTCTCACGCTCGATGCTCAATCGGCGAAACGTCTCCGCATCGCTCGCTTCGCACATCGGCGGGGCGGCGTGATAGTGATAGAACAGCGTCTCCACGTCCGCAAAGCCATGGGCCGCCAGCTGCGCAGGGAGCGTGAGCGGGTTGTGCGCCCGCGGCCGGGTGGCGTCGTATTGCGATGAAGGCCGCTGTGGCGGGAGATCCATCCGCATGCATTGCTCAATGTGTTCCGCCGCTTCAGTGAGAAACGCCTTGCCGCGCTCGTCCGCCGCGTCATCCGTTCGCAGCAGTTCGTCGCGCACAAACTCGTGCGTGTATCGGTTGAACGTGAACAGCGAGAAGAGCGCGTTGCGCGCCTGCACGATCACCGTTCCACCCGGCCGCGCCGCGCTGTGCAAATGCGCGAACATCGCCTCCACCTGGTTGTCTTCAAGATGAGGCATCACGCCGATTGCCGTCACGGCGTCAAACATAGCGGGCGCGCCCGCCGCCCGATTGCGATAGGCGCTCGCGTTGGCCGCATCGCCTTGCCAGATGCGGCTGGCCGGCACGCCAACGTCGCGCAGAACGGCCTGGCCTTCCGTCACCATCTCCGGCGTGAGATCGAACCCCCAGCAGTCAAACCCCTTGCTCACAAGCGTGCGAAGGATCGACGCCGGCCCGCAGCCCGCATCCAGCACCGTGCGAGCGCCCGCTGCGGTGAGTTCGCGCACGATCAGCTCAACGTGCACCGGCGGATACGGCGCATCGCACCCGTAATACTCCTCGAAGTACCGCGCGCTCCACTCGGCATAACACTCATCCACCGCCTTCGTCATTGTTGAATGCATGCGGTTCCTCCTCGCGACGCCGCAGCGCGTGTGCTCGCCTTGCGCGCGGTGATCACCATGTGCGATGACAATCTGCTCTCGGCCAGAAACTGCTGAAACAGCCAGCCGAGGCGTTCATATTCGTCCACCAGCACGCGCCGCATGAACGCATCCTCCGGCTGCGGCACGGCGCCCGACGCAATCGCGCGGTGCACGAACTCCACATCCAGCCGGCCCGGCGTGATCGCTTCCAGCACCTCGAACCCGACGCACGCAAGCAATAATGGCAAGCTCGTGATCGTGAACAGGTTGACGTGCTCGATATCCACCGCAAGCGACGCCGCTCCGAGCCAGCGAATGTCAAACCCGTCCGCGTTCGGGCAGCTCACCACGAGCAAGCCGTTCTCGTTCATGATCTCATGGCAGCGCACGAGCATGGCGCGCGGGTCGAACAGATGTTCGATCACTTCAAACGCCACGAGCACATCCGCACGAACGCCGGCGGGCAGCGGATCTTCCACGCGCTGCTCCAGCACAGTGACGCCGCGCGATCGGCAGGCTGCCGCCATCTCCGGAGTGGGTTCGATAGCAATGACGCGCTCACACAATCCGGATTCATGCGCGAGCGCTGCGAACGTGCCGAAACCGGGACCGATCTCCATGAGCGTCCCGCCGCGCATGCCGAATCGCTTCATCAGTGAAGCGATGTGGTCCAATCGCGGCTTGCAGAGCTTGTCTCGCCGCGCATGTTCCGACGCCGGGAAGATGTGTTCCGCCCAGATGCGGTAGTTCTCGCTGTCGCCGTAGTACGCCGCCATCACGTCAGGTGACGGCCGCGGGCTCATGTACAGCGTGTCGCACGCATGGCAGCGGCGGAACGGGCAGCCATCCTTTTCAAACGCCGGCGTGCTGTCGTTCGCAGCGCACGCGGGGCACGGAACTTCGACGAACTCCTGTCGCCGCCGCATCAGCCTCGCGATGTCGCGCGCCAGCGCCGCTTCCTGGGCTGCGAGCAGCGCATCCGGACACAGTTCGGATTCGCTCAATCGCTCGTCCGTCGCCAGCGCGCTCATGTCGCCGCCTCGCATGCGAGCATCGTCGGTTCAATGAGAACGCGCTCGCGCCTTGCCATCGCGCCCGGCGCGTCCCACAGGTTGTCCTTCCGCCACTCGCCGTTCTCACGCCACCATACGCGCGAATCGCGAAACAGATCCGCCACGCGATCGAACTCGTCTTCCGTCATGCCCACGTACGCAAGCCAGCGCTTGAGATCACGCGGCTTCACGTGGTCGTGTTGGCGCACAAGCTCGATGCCTTCCTCGCGCGTCATCAATCCCGCGCGAATGTCCTTGCACACATGGTCCGTGCACCGGCCATAGCCGAACTTGATGTATTTCAGGTAGTCATGCACGCCGTTCTCGTGCATGTCATCGAGGTTGCTCATCATGCGATACGTGCGGTCGAACGTCTCATCGCTCGGTTCCCAGCTGTAGCGCTCCATCACGAATCGCGTGTGCTCGTTCGCTTCCCAGTGCACGAAGTTGCCGAGGTAGATGCCTCGCATGCCGATCGAGAGCAGCTCCGCATCGCTCGGATACTGGAACGGGATCATGTCCTGCGCGGTGATGCCTTCGAGCCCGACGAAGTAGTTCCAATCGCAGCCGCGCGCGAAGTGCTCGACGCGATCGCGGTAGCTCATCTCCGGATAGTCATCCATTGAAAACTGGCCGGAGAGATCGAGATAGCCATGCTCGCCCCAGATGACGAGCGGAATGCGATGCTGCGCAGCGATGCGCACCGGATACGTCGTGATGCCGACGTGCGCGTGCCAGTTCATGTCGCCCATGATGAAGAACGCAAGGCGATTGAGCTTGATGAGCAGTTCGGTGGACGGCGAGAAGATGATGTGATCCACGCCGAACGCCTCGCGCATGCGCTGCAGGTTGCGCCAGCCGGCGGTCGTGTAGTTGTTGCCGTTGTAGGTGACGAGCAGCGGGCGGAGGCCGAGTTCGCGCGTGATGATGTGCGTCTGGTAGTAACTGTCCTTGCCGCCGCTCACGGGAATGACGCAGTCGTAGCGCGAGCCGTCCTTGCACCGGGCTTCCTCGGCGATCGCGCGCAGCACATCCCAGCGCTGCTTCCATTGCTCCGGCGTGATCGACGCCTTCACTTCCGCCATTCGGCAACCCATGCACACGCCGGCCGCATCGAACTCCATCGGGGCCGCGGCAAGCGATGGATACACGCACCGCGCGCACCAGCGCACGGGAACGGCCGGCGGCGGCGAGTTGTCCGGCGGCGCGGGGCGATGCAGGCGCGCTCGCCACAACTCATGATCCGCGCTCGTGTACTCCGGCTCCCGCGTTCGCCATGCGCTGCCGACGCTGGCGGGTCGAATGGTGAGGCCGGCCTGTTCGCACGCGCGCTTGGCGTACACATAGCTCAACTCAAAGAAATGAAAGATGTTCGCTGCCGCGATCGCCGCCGCCCCGCCGCGCGTCACGCCGTCGGCAAGATGGTCATAGCGCCCGACGCCGCTGCACGCCACCACTGGAATGCGCACAGCGCGGGTGACGCTTTCAATGAGCTCGGCGTCGTACCCCTCGCCCGTGCCGTCGCGATCGATTGATTGCAGGAAAATTTCGCCCGCGCCCGCCGCTTCCGCCTCGCGCGCCCACGCCGCCGGTGAAACGCCGGTGGGTTCCTTCCCGCCGTGGATGCAGACTTCGTATTGCCCGTTTGCGGTTCGCCGCGCATCAATGCCAACGACAACGCACTGCGCCCCGAATCGCTTCGACGCCTCGCTGATGAACGCCGGCGACTTGAACGCGGCCGTGTTGATCATGCACTTGTCAGCGCCCGCCGCCAGCCGCGCGGCCATGTCATCAATCGTGCGAATGCGCCCGCCGACGGTCAGCGGCATGAACGCCACGCTCGACACTGCCTCGATGATCCGCAGCACGCTTGCGTGATCGCTGCCGAATTGATCCACCGGCAAGTCATCGCGCCGCGTGTCGTGCACATCCTCGTTGCTGATGTCGATGAGCACGACTTCGTCCGCGTTCCAGTCGGACAGCCTGCGAATCGTCGCCAGCGGGTTGCCGATCGCCTGGTGCGTGGTGAAGCGCTGGCTGCGCACGAGCATGCCGTGCTTAAGCAGCAGACACGGGATGATCCGCACAGGCTCGCGCATCACGTCCATCACGCCACCGCCCTGTCTTTGCCGACCGCGCGTCCGCTCGACGCCGCGCCGGCGACATGCGCAAACCGCGCGAGCAGATCAAGCCCGGCATCCTGCGATTTCTCCGGATGAAACTGCACGCCGAACACATTGCCGCGCTCCACGCACGCCGTCACGTTGCCCTCCAGCGTCGCTGCGACATCCGCGCGATCGTTCGCCACGAAATGGAAGCTGTGCGCGAAGAAGAAATGTTCGCCGTAGCACGCCTTCGGCATCAGACGCCCTTCCCGCCGCACGCTCACGCCGCGCCAGCCCATGTTCGGCACGCGCGCACAATGCACGCCCGGCACAAGCGGCACAACCTCGCCGCCGATGATCCCGAGCCCTTCGCATCGCCCGTGCTCAAAGCCGACATCCGCAAGCAACTGCATGCCCAGACACACGCCGAGCACCGGCACGCCGTTCCGCGCCGCCATGCGAATCGGCTCCGCAAGAATTTGCTCGTGCAATCGCCGCATGCCTTCACGAAAGGCGCCAACGCCGGGAAGCACAATGCCGCTCGCGCCATCGAGATCGCCTCCGCTTCTCGCCACCCGCGCCGATGCCCCGACGCGCCGCAGCGACTCCAGCACGGAGCGAAGATTCCCTGTGCCGATGTCCACCACCGCAATCACAACGCACCACCATCGCATCCGCACGCAACATGCGACACCGCGCGGCACGGCACGACACTCGGCTCCAGCGTCACCAGCCCCTTCGCCGCCATCCGCTCGAGGTAATCGCGCACAGCGCCAAACGGCAGATCATGCGTGAGCGCGATCTCCATCGCCGTCATCTGACCGTCCAGCAACCGCTGCACGTGATCGTTGAAGCGTCCCCACCGCTCGCTTTGCAATGCCAACTTCTTGTCAATCGCGGGATCAGGCCGCTCGAAATACAGGTTGTATTTCGGGTTGGAAAGACACATCAGCCCGCTGAACCGCCGGCGTGGCCGCACATCGCGCTCCAGCACTTCCACCGCGCCTTTGAAAAGCTCAAACATCTGCTCCACGTGCCCGGCGTCCAGCGCCGCAGCCGTGTCATCGCTCGTGTGATATTCCGGGAACGGATTGAACAGCGAATGCGCCCGGCTGACCTCCACGAACGGCACTTCATAGCCCGGCGCTTCCCACACCGTCTCGTCATTCCCCGCGCCCTGCCGCCACGGCACGCACACATGCGCCGCCTCAAGCTCATTCGCCGCGGCGCGAAACGCGTGGTCGATCGTCTGCTCGCCGAGGTAGCTCGACGCCATCTTGATGCACGCCGCGGAGCCCGGCATCTCGCAGAACGCGCCGCCGACGTATCGCGACAGTTCTTCCGCCGTGTGATCGCGCAGAAAGAACACCGTGCCCAGATGCTCCGGTCCGAGCACGAGCTTGTAGGTGTACTTCCGCTCGCGATTCGCCAGCCATTGAAACATGCGCGCGAGCAGCGCCACCCCCGCCATGTCATCGTTCGCCTGTCCCGGGTGGCATGTGTGTGCCGCGAACACGAACGTCTGCTCGTGTTCGCCGGGCAGCACGCATTCGCCCACCAGCATTTCGCCCGGCGAGCGATCAATATCGATGCACACCTCATACTCGCCCGGCTGCAATGTCCGCGCGAGCGATGCGGGCATCGAGATCGCCCAGTCCGAATCCCACGGCCGGTATTGCCACGCGCAGTGAAACACCAGCGCGTGATCGAGCGTCGGGTGCGTCACCAGATGCGACCGCAGTTCATCAAGCGTGAGCGTGCCGCGGAACGACCGGGAGTTCATCGCCACGCCGAGCGGGTGCACCGCAGCGTCGTACATCACCTTGCCGCCGCGACTGATGGTGGCCCGGCGAACGCGCGTGCGGTCCGGCACCGTCCAGCCGTTGAACGTGTCGCCCGATGGATACCGGTGCAACGTGAGCGGAAGCTCGCGGCCCAGTCGCGCGAAGAGCGCCGCGTTGTCATCCGCCACCACGCCGGTGTTGAATGCGCACAACTCGGCGGTGAGCGCGACGATGTCCTCGCCGACCGATCGTGCCGGCTTGAAGGGCTTGCGCGCGACCACATCCTCGCGCTCGAACCGCGCTTCACGCGAAATGGCGCTCATCGTCTTATCGTCGGCATGCCCGCGGGAAAACCCGCAAAATCTGCCGAACTTCAGCAGCGCGCCGCCACCGCCTCGCGAGCCTCCGCGCCCTTCGCCGCACGACTCGCGCCGCGGCAGCGCTTCACCCGCTCGGCAAGCAGCCGCTCATACGCCGCCTCGAGCAGGTAGCTCCGCCGAAGCACGTTCGTATCCACGTGATCGCGATTCTCCAGCGTGAGCAGCGCCCGCCGGAACAACTCGTAACCGAAGTCCTGCTGCAAGTCACCGAGATCCGTCCGCCAGTTCGTGTACTCGCCCGCCGCCCGGAACAGGTATTCCAGGATCGCCGGCTGCGGCCACGACGTCGGCCCCGCAAGCCCCAGGCCCGGATCGCGCAGCTCGTAGCCGCACGACTCCATCTCCGGTCCACACATCAACTCCGCCACCGCGACGATCTCGTCCGCCAGCATCGTCTTCCACCGCTCGGCGCGCTCGGCGCTGATCCCCCGCGTCTCCGTCTCGAAGCTGCTGTTGCCTTTCCACACGTCGCCCGTCGAGTAATCGAGGTACGCGTTCGTGTCGAGCATGCGCTCCTGGAACGGCACGTCAAGGAATTCGCACAGGCCCCGGCACGTGCGCTCCGGCTTATGCACCACATCCTCGTGCCGCACCATGAACAACCGCCCTGCAAAGAGCGGATCGGCCTCGAACGCGTGATGAAACGCAATCATCTTGCGCCAGTGGCGAAGATACGAAAGCACCTGGCCGACCTGCGTTGGATCAATGCGCACGATGCCGAGCATGGAGTTCAGCACCGCGCGGGGGTCGCGCACGATCGTGATGAACTTCGCATCCGGATACGCGCGGGCCTGCGGACGGAAGAACTCGATCGTCCACGCGTCCTTGATGCCCAACCATTTTCGGTTCGCCGCGTTGCGAGCCTTCGCCACGATCTCGAGTGCGTGATCGAACATCTCGCGGTAGGTTTCGCCGCGAAGCTCATGCGCCAGCGGCGCCAGCTCCGCGCACTGCAACGACAGCCGCGGCACAAGCGCTTCCACGAACGCCGGCCACTCCGTTTGATCAAACGGCAAATCCAGCGGCGCCGCCTGAATGGCGTCCAGTACCGCAAGCTGGTCATCGCGGAAGTAATAATCCTGAATCGGAGCCTTCGGATTGAACGTCGGCGAGACCCACGCCGCGTTATGCCGCACCGCCGCGTTGCGGAACGAACGATACAGCTCGAGATACGGCTCCGACGCGACCATCACCTCGTCGTTGGCACTTAACATCATGCCGATGAGGTAGCTGCCGGAACGGGCCGTGTTGGTGATGAAGAGAGGTGTGTACGTCATCGTGTGCTCACACGCGGATCACAGTTGAAACGTGGCGACGTTCGATCGCCGCCCAGCAAGGTGCTGCTCGGCCACACTCATTCCCCTCCCGACAAGGAAGGGGCAAGGGGAGGGTGGACCGCAACACTCCGCGCCCGCGCCATGTGGGCCGTGCCCCTGCTCCACCATCCCACTCGCAAGAATCACAACATGGCGCAGCACGGGATGCATCACGTAATGCATCACGCCCGAAAGCGCCTGCGGCAAGCGCGGCAGCGCGCCGAGCTGAACATATCGCCGCAGCACGCGCGCAAGCAGATCAGCGCGAATGCGCGCGTCATACTCATGATCAATCATCGCGCCGTCTTCCGGGGGCGCGTAACAACGCTGGGCGACGACGGCGCCGCGATCGAGTTGCTCCGCGAGCACAATCGCCGATGCCCACGCCACGCCTTCTTCGAGCAGGCTGTAGTACGTCGTCGTGCTGCCGCGCTGTTGTGGAAGCCGCCCCGCGTGCACGTGAAGCAACTCGGCCCCCGCTCGCAGCAGTTGACGCCCGACCTTTACGCCCGGCGGCCCGCTGTACACAAAGAGTTCAAGCCCGGAGTGCGCCACCGCCCGCGCCATCGCCGCATCATTGATCGACACGCCGCGAAATACTTCATGGCTGACGCCGAGCGATTTCACGATATCAGCGACGCCGCTTGGCGAATTGCCGCCGTCATCGACGACAATCACGTGGCCCGGCCGCAGCCCCGTTCGCGCCATCATCTGGAGATACGCACGGCTGCGACTGGTTTCCGCCGCAAGCATGCCGAAGCGATGGTGCGTTGCCGGCGGTTCATCGCAGCGCGATGTACGTTCGCTGCATACCGTGTGACCGCCCCACGATTGGTTGCCGCTTCTCGCTCGCGCCACCGCATACGTCTGCATTATCGCGACCGATTTCAACTCGATGTCCACGCCGAACATCGCCGCCGCCGCCGATGTCGCATCGAGCAACGATGCCTGCCGGGCCAAGAAGTCGCCGAGCTTCAGCATGCAATTGAGCGTGCGAACGCACGGCTTGCTGCCGCACCGCCGCGCGAGATGCATCCACAGCATCGCCGCCAGTCGCGCTTCCTCCTCGGGCGCCGCGACCTCTTTGCCACACCGGCCGTGCACTTCAAACCGCCGCAGCGCTCCATCGACATCCGCATCACGCATCGCCGGCAGCGGCGCGTGGCGCGCTGTGCCTTCAAGCTGGCGTCGCAGGCGCAGCCGGCTGGCGCGATACGCCTCAAGAAACTCCGGCCCGCCAAACGGCGCGAAGTGATACGCCCGTGGCCCCGGAAACGTCGCGGCATCGTCGTAGGGATATGTGGCTCCTTCGCCGCTCATGATGCCGTCTCGCGCAGCAGCGACAGAATCTTCGCCGCCTGTTCCGCAGGCGAATCCGCATTGAGGCCGTTCCGCAGCACAAGATCAGGCCGCCGCGGCGGTTCGAACGGCAAGTCAACGCCCGCCACGCACGTGATCTCTCCCGCAGCCGCCGCCCGATAGAGTCCCCGCGGATCGCGCGCCTTCAAATCCGCCATCGGCACATCGAGCATCACTTCGACGTAGCGCGACATGTTCGCGCGGTTCCACGCGCGTGTCTCTTCGAACATCGAAAGGATCGACGCGACGACGTGCACGCCCTGGCTGTCGAGATATTTGCACAACCTGCTCACGCGCCACGCGTTCCGCCGGCGGTCCTCAAGCGTGTGACCGAGATCATCACCCCACACCTCGCGCAGCGCATCGCCATCCAGCATGATGACGTTGTCGCCATCGGCCCGCATTTGCGACACAAGCTCGCGCGCGATCGTCGTCTTCCCCGCGCCCGACAGGCCGATGATCCACGTCACCGTCATGCAGCGCCTCCTCGTCTCATGACGCCGCCCCCGCCATGTCGCGCTGCGGCCGCGGCGCGCCTTCAATCGCCGGCGCACTCACGCAGGGTGGGCGCCGACCACCATCTTCCGCTCCATCCAACGCACCAACGTCCCGCGCCTCCGCCGCCACCGCGCTGCGCCGGCCAATGAACACAATCACATTCGCCCATTGCCTGCCCAGCGCCGCCATCGCGAGGCGATCAAGCGCACGCCCGAGGGCGTTCAGCCGGTAGCCTTGCGATCGCCGGTCCGCTTCGCTCGTCTGCGCCGCCCGCAGCCACGGCACGCGATAGAAAAACGACATGTTCGCGGCGTCATGCACTTCTTCCGTGTGCAGGCCGTGCTTCTCAAGAATCGATTTGAACTCGCTCGCCGTGACGAGCCACTTGTGAAATCGCTGCGGGCTGGTGTTGGCCGCCGCCCCGCCGCGCCCTCGCTTCCGCCGCCAGTACCACTCATTGAGCCGCATGGCGAGGTTGTCCGGGCGCATCGAGATGCAGAACTTCCCGCCGGGCTTCAGACACCGGGCCGTCTCGGCGAGCGCATCGTCGAAGCCGTCTTCAATGTTGTGATACACGCCAAACGCCAGCACGACGTCAAACGCGCCATCGCGCCACGGCAACTGGCGAACATCCGCCTCACGAATGTCGATCGCCGGGTCTTCCTCGCGAAGCTGCGCCACCGCCACCGCGCTGCGTTCAACGCCCGCAATGGTGAAGCCGCGCGACTTGTAATGTTTCATCACGCGCCCAAGCCCAGCGCCGATTTCCAGCGCCTTTGCGGATGGGTCTGTCATCACGCGCTCGGCGAACGCAATGGGATACACGGTCAGGTCTTCAAACCCGTCCGCATCGCGCCCGGCTTCGCGCCACCGGCGATCCCAGTAGGCGCTGTTGTCCTCGTGTCGCATGACCCGACGCATGCTGTTCGCTCGCGCTTGCTACCGCCTGACCGCGTGAACACCGCCCATCGCGCTTGTTCCGGCGGCGCAGGCTTCCGTGATTTCGTCTGCCGACGCCGACAGCCGGCCCTGCGCGACCTCCATGTCGCGTGGCGAATCAATCTCAACCCAACCTCCATCAATCGGCACAGCGGCAACTTCTGCGCCAAGATTGATGAGCCCCTGCAGCAGATCGGTCATGAACATCCGCTTCGCCGGCCGCTCCGCGAAGCGAGGGAACACGCGCTCCGCCCGCGGCCCGCCTTTGGTCGCGAGCGCATGCGCCTTCTCGAGCGCCGCCACGCCTTCGCCGCGGAACGCCACCAGGCCGATGTACTGGGCTTCAATGTCGCCCTCGTCCGCCGCGCGCTGGCCGATCGACGTGATTCGCCCCCGGCTGTCGGTGGTCAGCGACTCCGCGTCGGAGAGGACATCATCAAACCGCCGGGCCCAGTAGCTTCGCCAGCCGCGGTCGACCACCACGCTGACGGGCGCATCGCTCGCCAGCAAGCGGCTCATCACGCCAGCGCGGTAGGCAATGTCGCCGTAGGACATCACGAACCCCTCGCCGAAGTGCGCACGCGCGAGAAACAGTGAGTGCACCATGTTGGTGTCTGCGAAAGCCGCGTTATGCACGAGGCTCGCGCCGCGCTGCCGCATGGGCTCGAGATGCGCCGCGCCGAAGCCGGTGACGATGACGACGTCATCAAGCGCGCGGGCATCATGCGACGTTTGGTCGCCACCGCCGCCATGTGATGCGCCCCACGCGCGAAGCTGCCAGTCGAGCAGCGTGCGGCCGTCCACGTCCAGCAGACACTTCGGCCGGCCGGCGAGCACATCACCCATTCGCCGCCCGCACCCCGCCGCCATCACGATGAGCTTCATCATCGCGAGCACGCCTCCGCCGCCGCGCTGCTCCACTGCAGCCACTTGCGCACGATTGCGTCATCCACCGCCGCTGCCGACCCCGCTCGCTCCGGGTGCCACTGCACGCCGATCATTGGCAGTTCACGATGCCGCAGCGCTTCGACATACCCATCCGCCGACCACGCCAGCGCCTGGGCCACTGGCGGAAGCGACGCCATGCGCACGCCGAAATCGTGAAACGAATTCGTCATCACGCGCTGCCCGTGCTCGCCGACATGCGCCGCCTCGTCAATCGCCGCCCAGTTCACCTCAATCTCATGCGTCGTGCCTGCATGGTTGCCGCGCGGCTCAATCGCCTCCACCGCGCAGCCGGCGAACCGCGCGATCACCTGCATCCCCCGGCAAATCCCGAGCACCGGCCAGCGCGCTTCCGTCGCCTGCCGCAAGAGCGCAAGCTCCGCTTGATCGCGCAGCGCATCCGCCGATTGCCCCATGCCGCACAAATCATTCCCGCCCGTCAGCAGCAGCGCGCGCACATCCATCCGCCGCGCCAACTCGCCCGCATCCGCCATCGCGCTCGGCACAAGCACCGGCTCCGCGTCCCAGCGCTCCAGCCACCGAAGCACATCGCGGCTGATGCACTCGCGCGCTTCGCCCGTGCGCTCATCCACCACCGCACGCATCGTGACCGCCACTCTCATGCGAGCACCCGAATCGCCTGCACGCGGCAGTCAAGTTCCACCATCCGCGCCCGCGCGAGCGATTCATACATCAGCTCGCCGCACCCGATCGCTGCAGGAATGCCGAACTCCGCCGCCCGCACCGTCATGTGCGACCCCGCGCCGCCCCACGCCGTGATCAGTCCCGCGATGCCCTTCGAAAACAGCCAGTCGTACCCTGGATCAGCCGCGCGCAGCAGCGCGATCGCGCCGCGCCACTCCACATGCTCGCCCGCCTTCACCTCATCCGCCTTCACGATGCGCCCGCTCACGCGCGATTGCGTCAGGAACGTCGGCCGCACGCGCTCCACTTCAAACGCAAACACGTCGTCCGCACTGCGAATCAGCCCCGGCAGACGCAGCGCGCTCGTCAGGGCCCACCGCTTGCGGTTGAATTCAATCTGCCGCCGCCATTCCAGCTCCACCGCGCCGCTGGGCGAGTTCGTCGCCAGCATTTCAATCGCCGAGAGCGGCATCATCGCCACATCTTCGCGCGATACGCCGATCATGTCCCCGATCGGCGCCGCGCATTCCAGCACATCGTGCACCGCGATCATGAACAGGAACTTGCCGCGCTCACGAAGCTGGATGCTTTCGATGATGAAATCACGCACCTGCTCGAACGAGGCGCCGAACCCGTTCTCGCGCAACAGCGCCGCAACCTGCCTCCGGCAACCCTCCAGCGCCTCCATCGCCGTCGCCGCATCGCCGGCCGCGCTGTGCCCGTCACAGTCCACATGATTGAAATACGCCTGCCATGCTCGCGCGTAACTCGGCGAAGTGATGTCATACGAACTTGGCCGCAGATGCCCGTACTCCGCGATCACCTCATCAATCGTGCGCTCGCCGCGCTTCCATGCCCGCACGTCGCGCTCAAGCTCCGTCGCCACCGTGGGAATCGCCATCAGCAGCGCATCGCACGCTTGATCCGTCAGCACGCCCAGCCGCCGCAGCGTTCGCAGGAACGTCATCGCCACGAACGCCCGCCGCGCCAGCACCGCAAACGGCGAGGTCCCGTGCGTCACGCACATCGAAGCGATGAGCTGCACATGCGACGCCAGTGATTGCATCGACTCCCCGCGAGACGCCCGCATCCGCTGCACCGCCGTCGCCAGCGAATCAATCATCCCCATCGGCCCGCACGCGCCGCGCTGCTCGTCCGCCGCCTCGCGCACGATCGCATCCGTCAATTCCGCCATCGCCCGCTGCGCACGCTCCGCTTCCGCGCCCCTCACGCCGGCTGCATGCAATCTCGCGCGATCCATTGCAACATCAAGCGTCGCGCAGCTGTGCGCAATCTCAAACTCAACCTTGTCATGCGCCGACGGATCCGCCTTCAGCCGTTCGATGCCGTCATTCACCAGCCGCTCGGCAACATCATCCGCCATCGCCGCGGGCAGCAAGCTGTTGAGGCTGGCGCGAACATCCACATACGGTCGGCCGCCGAGCGAATGAATCAGCGGCACGGGCTGCACATCGCGATAGCCCAGCGAAGCGCGCGACCGCGCCCACGCGCCCATGCCCACCAGCCGCTGATAAAGCGACAGCGCGAGCGGATGCGGGGACGGCCCGATCATCTCCGCCGGGTTCCAGTCCGCCATCGTGCTCATCACGGTCGTCTCGCCCGCCAGCAGCGGATGGCGCTGCATCACCGACGCCACATGCGCGTGAATGTGCTCGCACTCGCGGACGAGATCTTCATCAAACGCGCGGTGCCGCGACTCATGCGCCAGCGCCGACGCCGCCACCGGCCGGACCTGCAGCAAATGAAGCGTGCCCTGCCGATCGCGCGCGAACTCAATGTCCAGCGCGTCCCGGCACATCAAGCGTTCAAGCTCGCGCGCCAGCTCAATCGCGCCTGCGATCTCTGCCGGGCATGCGCGCTCATGCTCGCCGCGCAGCACATAGTGCACGCCCGCGCCGCTCGCCACGCCCGCCGTCACCCCGTCCGGCGTCGCACCGCCCGCACCCCCGGAGAACGCGCTCTCCACGTGCACGACGACATACGGCCCGCCGCCGCAGAAATCGCGCGTGAACATCACGCCGCACGCCGCAAGCTCCGTCACCTGCCGCTGCACGATCACTTCATCATCGTTCGCCGCCGCACGGCCGCCCTTCGAGAAGCTTGCGATCACATCCTCGATCGCGCTTCGCACCGCCGCGATGTCCCCGCCATCCACGTTGAGCACCGACCGAAAGCGGCCGGCCATCGAGGTCAGCAGCGCATCCTCGCACACCGCGCTGCTTCGCACCGCCAGCACGTTCGCGCCGAGCGACGCTTGAATCGTGGTGAGCAACGCATCGCTGCGCCGCCGCCAATCTTCCGCGGTGAATCGCACGGACGCGGGCACGACCGCGCTCTTGAGCAGCGGCGCCACCTGCTCCAGCGTGCGCGCCTTGCCGCGAAACGCAATCTCCGCAACGGCTTCCACATCCGCAAGCGGCGCCGCGTAACCATCCACATGCACGCGGCGCACCGGCACGCCCGCCCCTTCCAGCGCTGCGATGAGTGCGAGCAGATTCGCGCGCGGATCCGCTTTCGCCAGCGTCGCCGCCTGCACATGAACATCGTCCGCAAGCTCCGCGGGCACGTGCATCAACCCCGTCCACGCCGTCTTCTCGCGCCGCGCCTGGTAAAGCCCGATTGCAATCGCGCCGCGCACGCTCCGCAATCGCTCAATTGCGCCGGGCAATGACACCGTCGTCGCCCGCGCGATCAGCACATCGCACGCTTTGCCGGTCAAACCCGCACGCAGCGCTTCCACTTCGCCGCGCTGCGTCCACTCGGAAAGAAAGCGGAACTGCAGCTCGGGATACTGCTCGATCACCTTCTGAATGTGATACCCGCCGACGAACGTGATGCCATCGACGTCGCTGGCGCGCAGCGCGTGCAGCACCCAGTCAATCACGCGCGCGTGCCCATCCACCGGCGTGAACGACGCAGGCTCGCTTCGCCGGCTGTCGAGGCGCCGCTCACCTCGCGCTGCATCAATGATGATGCCGCGCAGCATTCGGCTGGCCGGCGCGAGCGCAAGCGAATAGCTCCGGCCAGTCTCGCCGTCTTCGCGCCAATGTGCCGAGATGGATGCGCGCCCTTGCGTCATTGGCCGCCCGCGCTAATCCGCTCCTTCGCAACAGTCAGCGCACGCGCTCGCCCGCTCGCCGTTCGGCATCGTTGCAAATGCAAAGAGCGTGAACTTGCCGCTCGGCTCGCGCAGTCGGCCGCACTCAATCACGCGCAAACCCGCCTGCTGCACAGTGATCACGAGCGACGCCATGGTGAATGCGTGCAGATGCTCGATGAAGAACTCTTCCCGGCCTGGGCCTGCATCCCACGCGCCTTCGCCATCGGGAACTTCGATGTACGCGATCCCACGCCGCGTCAGCATTCCCGCCGTGCGGCCCAGCATGCCAATCGGTTCGCGGACGTGCTCCAGCACCTTGTTGAACGTGATGACATCGAACGGCCCGGCGTCATGCATTTCCTCAAACATCGCGCACACCGCCGGCGCGCCGACATATTTCTCAAGGTGAGCGCACGCGTCCGCATCGGGATCAACGCCCGTGCAATTCCAGCCGCGCTCCCGCATGCCCGCGATAAACACGCCGAGCCCGATGCCGACATCAAGCAGCATGCGATCGCTCACATCGCTGAACCACTTGCGCGCAAACGCATCGACGCGCTGCACGCGCCCGGCGTTGTCCGATTCGCCTGACCGGAGGCTTCGAATTCTTGCAAACGCCCGGCGAATGCCCGCCAGTCGCTCGCCGTTGTCGCTCGCATACGTCTGCTGCATGTACGCGCCGCGGTAGCTTTCGCTCGGAATTGTCGTGCCGGAGAGCGAGAAGTGTCCGCAGCGCCGGCAGCGGTGAATCTCGCGCCAATACGGCTCACCATCCGGCAACTGAAATCGCGTCTCGCCGATCGGCGGGCGCTCATACACGTGCAGCAATTCGTTTTCCGATGAGCCGCACACGCACCGGGTCGCGTTCGTATCATGCGCCGCAACTTGCAGCCGCGGTTCGATCGCCACCGCCTGTTGACGCCGGCCGGCACGCATCGCTGATCCGTTCGAGCGCTTCGCCGCTATCCATCCATGTGACATGCGTCAGCTCCTCTTCCGCCGCGTACGCCGCAAACGCCGCTTCCTTCCCGGATTCAATCAGCACGACAAAGAAATGCCCAAGCCGATTGCGCACCAGCGCCGCGCGCAGCCCCATTCGCGGCAATCGACCGTTGAGCGACGGCGTGGCGTAATAGCCCCACGACTTGCGCACCACATCAAGCTCGCGCCGCGGCTCGCCTTCACTGACAAACGTCACCTGTTCGTCCGCTTCCAGTGTGATGTGCGCGCAATCGCAAAGTTCGATCGGTTTCGACAAACCGACCGTGAACCGCCGCGGCTCTTCGTGCACGTGCGCCTTCACGCCCAGCTCCAATTCGGCACGAGAAAATCCCTGATCACCCACACGCCGTTCTCGCGCGTCCACACCTCCGGATTGCGGAACCGCTCCACCACCTCAAAGAAGTGCTGCCGCGTGATGCCGACGTGATCGCAGAACGCGTCAATCGCGCCGTCCGGCCGCTGCTCGCCAAGCTCTGCCAGGCGCTTGATGGCTGCATCGCGAGACAGCCGATTGTTGCGAATCTCAAGCGACAAATTGTCAAACGCGCGCGTGAAGCCGAACTTGTACCACTTCAGCCAGTGATGGATGGCGAGAAACGCGTCGTCGAGGTCGGCGTAGTCGTAATGCCCGGTGAGCGCGCCGGTCGTGCTCGCGCGAAAGCCGTTTTCCTTCGCCACGCGGTACGCTTCTTGCGGATCCCAGCGAAAGTACGTGCCGAGGAAGATCGATTGCACGCCCGCCGCCGCCCGCTCTTCGTCCGTGGGCCAGCGATAGATGGTGAGATCATCGCGCGTGAGCCCGTCACATACCCAGTCATCCGCGCGCGTGCCGAACGTCACGCCATATTTCAGAATCCAGCGGTCATCAAGCTGCGTGCTCGCGCGGTCGACATCCGCGCCGCCGTATTCCCGAGCGCTGTTCTCGCCCCAGATGACGAGCGGAATGCGCCACTGCACCGCCACGCGCAGTGGAATGGCAAAGATGGCCATGTGCACCGGAATGGCGGGCGATCCGAATCGCGCCAGCGCTTCGTAGAGAAACCGCTTCTCGACGCGCGGGTTCACCGTGACATCAATGTGATCGACGCCAAGCTCCACGAGATTCCGCAAATTACGTTCACCCAACGGCGTGCGGCGAGGCGGGCGCGACGTGACGCAGAGCGGCCGCAGGCCATGCTCAAGGCACATCACCACCTGCCAGGTGCTGTCTTTCCCGCCGCTCACGGGGATGACGCAGTCATACGCCGCGCGGCGCGACTTCGCTTCCTTCACCAGCGCGCGAAACTGCTCCGCCCGTGCAGACCAATTCACCACCGGCGACGTTTCGCTTGCCGCGCAGTTGCATCGACCCGCTGCATCAAAGCAGATGTTCGGCCGGTTGTACGGCGTGACGCATCGCGCGCAGTACTTCATCCGCCGAACTCCTCGAGAAACATCTTCACGCTTAGGAACGAGAACAGAAACTTGCTGCGGCTGTTGGGTAGCGTCGGCGCCTGCAGCAAATTCGCGATCGCCTCCCGCCGCACCACGTCGTACACCGGGCTGTCCGCCAGAATCTCTCGCTGTAGCTTCTCATCGCGCCGATCGAGCAGCGAATCAATCGCCAGGTTGAAGCCGACCTTGCGGCGCTCGCTGCGAATCGGTTCGGGCAGAATCCCCGCCATCGCGTCGCGCAGCACCGCCTTGCCGAAGCCGTCGCGAATCAGCCACTTCGTCGGAATCTGTTGCGACAGCTCGAACAGCGAGCGATCGAGCAGCGGCGAGCGATTCTCCACCGACACCGCCATCGCGTTGTGATCGTCCTCGTGCAGAATCGGCGGGATCGCTTCGTGAAACAGCTCGTTCAGCATCCGGTTGCGCAGCAGGTCGTCCGCGTACCGCTCTTCAAAGAACGGCTCTTCGAACCCGCCGTGCAGGAACGAGCTGAACTCGTGGGCATCGAAAAAGATGTGATCGCGCGCCACCGGGTTCTTCACGAAGAGCAGCGGATCCTGCAGAAACGGGTTGCGCACGCACGGCTGAACGTGCTGCCGCCACGACGCCATAGCGCGTTCGAATTGGCTCGTATCGTGACGCAGTTCATACAGGTGTGCGAGGTGATGGTCGTAATACCCGGCGAACAGCTCATCGCCGCCTGACCCGCTGATGGACACGCGGCAGCCCGACGCCGCAAGCTCGCGCAGCAGGCACGCGTGGGCCATGTACGTGATCGTGTACACGGGCGCATCGTGCTCGCGCACGCGCTGCCGCAGCGTGGGCAGGAACTCCTCGCGCGCGGGCTCCACCGCCGTGAGCGTGACGCCAAGCTCTTCGGCGCTTCGCTGGGCCATCTCGCGCTCGTCGTACCGAGCGTCATCGCTGATGATCGTGAACGCCTGCACCGGCTTGCCAAGCTCGCGCCGGGCCACCGCCGCGATCGTGTTCGAATCGATGCCGCCGCTCAACAGGAAGCCGATCGGCACATCCGCACGCAGCCGCAGCTCCACGGCGCGAATCACCGCCTCGCGCACGGCGCGCACCGCTTCGTCGTAACTCCCCGCCCACGTTTCGGCCTTCTTCGGTTCCCAGTAGCGCACCGTCGCCGGCTCGCGGCCCGGCGCGAACACGCGGCAGGAACCGGCGGGCAACTCCGTCACGCCTGCGAAGAACGTGCTGTTCGTCTTGTACAGCGACTTGTACCCGTTGACGAGATATCGCCGCACCTGTTGCACGTTCGGCTTGAGCGCATGACCCGCAAGCGCCGTGATGATCTTCACTTCAGACGCGAAGAACGTGCCGTCGCTGGTGGCGTAGAGATAGAGCGGCTTCTCGCCGAAGCGATCGCGCGACAGCATGAGCGAGCCGGTGCGCTCGTCATACATCGCAAACGCCCACATGCCTTCGCATTCATCAAGGCCGGCCGCGCCGCGCTCCGCCACGAGCCGCAGCAACACTTCCGTGTCGCATGATGTGCGAAGCGCCGCGGTCGACCAACCGTGCGCGCGGGCAATCTCACGGAAGTTATACAGCTCGCCGTTGCAGATCATGATGCACTGGCGGTGGCGCATCGGTTGATCAGCCCGGCGTTCGAGATCGAGAATGCTAAGCCGCGCATGCAGCAGATGGAGATAGCGGCCGTCGGGCGTCACCGTGGCATACGATCCCGCCGCGTCCGGCCCGCGATGGCGCATGGCGTTCATGCACGCTTCGAGGCGATCAGGCGCGAGAGGGCGCTGGCCGATGTAACCCGCAATGCCGCACATCACACCGCTCCGCGCTTTGTTTGCCGCCGCGAGTTCATCAATCCGGCGCGCCGACCATCGCGCTGCTGCAGATGCCACCATTCGATCGCATCGCCCGCGTTGATCGCCGCCGCCGCCGTGCCGCCGATCACGCGTCCCGCATCCGCCGGCGAAACGCCGACCGCCGGCCGCAGCCACGCCACGTCGCGCTCGCGTACCACGGCCCCAATTTCAATCATCGCCGCTGCCACCGCGCCGCGACGCATCGCCGCCCGTCCCGGCTCCTCGCTCGGCATCGGTTCCTTCACGCCGTCGCCCAGCATCGCCTCCACGTGCCGCACGCGCGTCACCAGCGCTCGCATCTCATCCGGATCAGCCGAAAGCTGGTGATCGCGGAATGACGACTGCTGCTTGTCGAGCGTGAAGTGCTTCTCGATGATCCGCGCTCCGCACGCCACCGCCAGTGCGCCGGCGTCGATGCCGAGCGTGTGATCCGAAAAGCCGACCGTGCAGCCAAAATGCGTGCGCAGCGTGCCGATCGCGCGGAGGTTCAGTTCCTCCGCCGGGGCCGGATACGCCGATACGCAGTGCAGCAGCGCGAGCGAATCCATCGCCTGCGGCCAGTCGCAACGCACCTGCCGAATCGCTTCGACCGCTCTCTCAATCTCTCCCAGCGTGGCGGCTCCGGTCGAAACGATGAGCGGGTGCGGGTGCGCCGCCGCGAACTCGATCAGCGGCACGTGCGTCACATCGCCCGAAGCAATCTTGATGGCGTCCAACTCGTCCGCGAGTTCATCCAGCGCCTCGGCGTCAAACGGCGTGGCGATCGCCAGCATGCCGTGCCGCCGCGCCCGCGCACACAATTCCGCATGGACATCCAATGGCAATTCAAACGATTTGAGCTGCGCCAGCCGGCGCGTCTCACGAGCGGACACCAGCTTTTCCGCTCGAATCACCTGCAGTTTGATCGCATCAGCCCCGGCTTCCGCGGCACGGTCCACAAGCTCACGGGCGCGATCCGCGTTCCCCTCGTGATTGTTGCCGATCTCCGCAATGATCAGCACGTGATCGTTCAGATTGATGTTGCCGATCATCATGCGCAGCGCGCCTCCTGCGCCGCCGCCGCGGCCCGCTCGCTCTCACCGACATGCGCGTGCAGCACAAGCTCGGTGCGAACGACGTGAAAGCCCATGCGCTCGTATGCCGCCAGCGAATCGCGATTTGAACCCTGCGTGCCCACGCGCAGCTTCATCGCATCCGGAAAATTGGATTGCGCCGCGTGCGTCATCGCCCGCGCCACACCGCGCCGCCGCGCTTCCCGAACCACCGCCACAAGGTCAATCACCATCGCCCCGTCATGCGCCGCCAGCGCAAGCAGAAATCCATCCACGCCCCCGGCCATGCTCTCCGCCACAATCATTACATCGCCGCGCGTCCCCGCAAAGAACGCTCGCGCCCACGCTCGCTTCACGTCCACCGCAAGCTCGCACGGAATCATCGCATCACGATGGAAGCGCGACGTCGTCAGCGCATCGGCCGCCAGTCGCACCACAGCCTCCTCGTCCGCCGGCCGCGCTTCGCGCACACGCGGCATCGTCACGGGCGACGCAAACAACGTCCGCTCCAGCGTCACCGCCGTGTCAATCACCTCAAATCCGCGCTCGCGCAGCATCGCCAGCACCGGCCCCGGCGTCTCCACCGGCAACTTCACATCCACAAACGAAGGCCGCGGCAATGTGCCCATCGCTTCAGCCAGCGCTTGCGGCGCCGCATCACCAAGCCGCTTCAGTTCCGCTGCACCAACGCGCCACGCCGGGCGACGAAGCTGTTTTGAGAGAAACGCATCGTGCGTTAGCAGCGGGTTCTCACGTGCCGCAATCATGGCGCGATCGCCGGGGCCGCGCTCCCGCTCAACGCTTCGCGCGAGCCGTTGTACGCGGGCTTGACCTCGAAGCTGTTCGCCGTGCCGCGGAACCACGTCGGCTCCATCGAGCGATACCACGCGAGATATCGCTTCAGCCCCGTCTCCAGCGCGTACGCCGGCTGGTAACCAAGCAGCGATTTCGCCTTCTCGATCGAAAGCGAACCACGCTTCGGCAAGAGCGAACTGCGAGCCTGGTGATTGATGCGAATCCTGCCGATTTCCTTCTCCAGCAGTTCCGCCACCTCGATGATCGAGCGCGAGCGGCCGTACGTCAGGTTGAACACTTCATTCCGCGACGCTTCATGCTGCATGATGAGCAGCAGGCCGTCGATCAGATCTGCGACGTAGGTGAAATCCAGCCGATCGCTGCCGTCGCCGGAAATCGTCACCGGCTTGCCGCGCGCCGAGTTCTCGATGAACACCTGAATCACGCGGCGGCTGACGCATCGCTCGCCGTACAGCGCCGACGGACGCACGATCGTGAACGGCAAGCCGAACACCTGCTGATGCGCTCGCACCAGATGCTCGCCCGCAAGTTTGAGAGCCGCGTACATGCCCTTCGGCTGGCACACGGCGTCCTCCGGAACGGGATCGATGACGAAGTCGCCGTACACCATGCTCGAGGAGAAATAGATGAAGTGCTCGGCGTGGCCGCGCGACGCTTCCAGCGCGTTTTCCAGCGTGGTGAGCGTGTGTGAGAACGCGGGGAACGGCTCCTGGTCCGATTGCCGCGCGTTCGAAATGCCCGCCAGATGCACCACGATCTGCGGCTCAATCTCGCGCATCAGCGCCGTCAGCGCCGCGCCGTCCCGCGCATCCTGCACATGCAGCGCCACCTCCGCATCGCGCAGGCGGCGAAGTCGCTCGCCAATCACCCGCAGGTACAGCTCGTTGTCCTCGCCCCTCGCTTCGCCGGCCGTGTACGAAAGCAGGCTGTTGACGGAGAGGCCGTCGATCACATGCACTCGAGCGCCGCGACCAGCCAGCGCGAGCGCGAGGTTGTGACCGATGAACCCGGCGCCGCCGATCAGCGCCACACGTTTATCAAGCAGCGAGATCAATGCTTTTCACCTGTTGAATCACTTCACGAAGCGCCCGCGCCATCGCGCGCATGTCGCTCACGCCAAGATGCGGGCCGACAGGCAGCGCGATCGTCGATTCACTGATCCACGACGCCACCGGGAAGTCATCGCGCCGCCAGCCTTCGCGATCCGCATACCAGCTCATCAGCGGGATCGGCGTGGGGTAGTACACGCTCGTGCCAATGCCGCGCGACGACAGCTCATGCATGATCGCGCTGCGGCGCGTCGTCAGTTCCTCATCCAGAATGATCGATCGGCAATAGCGCGAGGGCTCCACGCCCGGCCCCGGCCCCGCAAACGTGCTCACGCCCGGAATGCCATCCAGCGCCTCGAGCAGCGCCGCATCGTTCTCACGCCGCTTCTCGAGGAACTCCGGCAAACGCTCCATCTGCACAATGCCGATCGCAGCGCTCATTTCCTGCATGCGGTAGTTGTTGCCCAGTTGAATCACGTCGTACGCGCCGGGCGTTTCCGGCCGGAGCGGGCGCTCGATGCCGAACGCTCGCTGCAGTCGCGTGGAATCCGCCACATCGCGCCGGCGGGTGAGCGTCATGCCGCCTTCGCCCGTGGTGATGTGTTTGACGGGATAGAACGAGAAGCACCCCGCGTCGCCGAACAGCCCCGCATGCGTGCCGCGCAGCGTCGCCCCGAGCGCGAGCGCGCAGTCTTCCACGACGAACACGCCGTGCTTGCGGGCAATCGTCATCACCCACTCCATGTCCACCGGCACGCCGAGGAAATGCACGACGAAAATCGCCCGCGTTCGAGGCGTGATCGCGGCTTCGATCGCATCAATATTGATGTTGCCGGTCGCGGGTTCGCAATCGACAAACACACAGCGAGCGCCGCACAGCTCCACGGCATGAGCGGTCGCCACGTGCGACATCGCCGGCACGATCACTTCGTCGCCCGGCTTCAGGCCCGCGAACATCGCCGCCAGGTGGAGCGAGGCTGTGCAGCTTGAGGTCGCCACCGCGTGCCCGCCGCCGACGAACGATTCAAACGCCGCTTCAAATTCCTTCACCCGCGGGCCGTGCGTCAGAATGTCGCCCGAGAGCACATCCATCACCGCATTGCGTTCGCGGTCGGAGATCATGGGCCTGCCGAATGGCATCGAAATCGGCGCCGACGCGCCCGCGTGCAGCGCGTGGGCCGCGGCGTGTTCTGCGGGAGCGTCAAGGGTTCCTGGGCGCTTCATGCTGCCTCCGCGGCGTCCATGCCGGGTCGAGCGGGCCGGACAGACACCGGCTCCCCGGCTCCCGGCCGCTCGTCGTCACACGTACTCAACCTGCACCGGCCGGCCAACGTGCGCAGACCGGTCAATCGCCAGACAGACACACATCGTCCGAAACACGTCGTCAACTGGAACAATCGCATCGCCTTCGCCCAGCGCCGCCGCCGCAAAGGCGTGGATGAGACTGTCCCGCCGGTCGCCCGGATGCGGGTCGTCGATCAGCTTGGGCAGAGCGCCGGGGTCGCGCGAATCATGCAGCACGCCGCAGTCCCGGGTGTGCGAGAACGTGGCCTTCGTGCCATACACGGTGAGCACGTGCTCATGCGGCCGAACGCACCCGAAGTTGGCGGACACCTTTGCCGTCATGCCGTCGCGGCAACGCATCAACGCCGTCACATGGTCGTTGGCGCCCACGCCGCCCATCCGGCTGGCGATGTTGTTGCCGTACGCCATCACTTCTTCAACGTGCGTGCCCGTGAGCCACAGCACGAGATCCACCATGTGCACCGCGCCGCCAAGCACGACGGAGTAGCCTGGAATCCGCCCGCGCCAGCCGTCCGTGAGCTTGCTCAAGCGGCCGTAGAGGTAATCCGCCTCGATGTGGAACATGCTGCCGAGTTCGCCCGCCCGCGCCATCGCCCGGACACGCTGAAACCGCGGCGAGGCACGCAGCGGCAGGTTGGAACCAAGCTGCACCGCCGGCCGACGCCGAAGCGCTTCGCGAATCTGGCGCAGCTCATCCAGCGTCAGGCACATCGGCTTTTCCACAAAAACATGCTTCCCGGCATCGATCGCCGCGAGCACGAGATCCGTGTGCTGATTATCCGGCGTGCAGATGGAAACCGCATCAATTGCTGGGTCTTCAATCACCTCGCGCCAGCGCGTGGTCAGCCGGGCAAGAGGGAACCTGCCGCCGATGCGCTTGAGCGTCGCCGGCGCGATGTCGCACAGCACGCGCAGCTCGCATGAGGCGCTCGCCGCATACGCAGCCGCGTGATGAGCGCCGACGCCGAGACCGATCACGCCGACGCGCAGCACGCCGCTTCGCGGTTTGGCGCCGGCTCGCTCGCGCCGGCAAGCGATCGCAACTGCTGGGTCAGCTCCATCCATCCGCCTTCCTCACCAAGGCGAGCCGCGACAACGAACAGCCGTTCGAAGCGTTCAACATCCGCAGCTTCGTCCACGGCCATCGAAACATCTCGCACTTCCATCGGCGAAACGATCCGCTCCACGCGAAAGCTTGCAACACGGCGATAGAAATGCAGCGTCACGTGTTCGCGCTCTTCATCACTGAACTCCGCCAGCGCCGCCCGCAGCACGCTCGTGCGAATCACCTCCACCGATTGACCCGCCGGGAACGTTCGCGGCACGACGTTCGTCACCAGCTCCGCATCCGGCACGCACCGCATGCGGCTCACCGACTGCGCGATGAGCGAGGGATCAAGGAACGGACTGTCCGCACAGATGCGAACCGCGGCATCAAGCCCGAGCCGCTCGGCCGCGTCGCAGAACCGCTCTGCGACATTGGCGAGCGAGCCGCGAATACACTGGAGTTTGTGCTGCAAACACCACGCAGCGATCGCGTCGTCGGTTGGATCACTCGACGTCGCCACCGCGATCGCATCAAGCCCCTTCGCCCTGCTCACGCGCTCGACGACACGCTGCAGCACCGGCTTCCCCGCAAGCTCGCGCAGCACCTTCCCCGGCAATCGCCGCGACGACATCCGAGCCTGAATGACGGCGCCGACCCTCACGACGAAACCTCGTGCACTCGCTGCGGAGCGGCGACCGCATTTCGACTTTTCGACGCTTCGATCTTTCGACGTTTCACGCCCTCCCACCGGTACCCCACTCGAAATGCGGCGTACTTCATGAATGGAAGATCGCACCGCAGCGTGACGATGCGTGCGGCGATCGTCGCGAGCAGCGCGGGCCATGACGGGTACAAGCGGGAGTCGAAGCCGTGCATGCGTTCGATCACACGCTGGCTCCGGCCGTGACGGAACGCGCGGCGGATGATGAACCGGCGATGGAGCCGCGAAGAGTTCGTGCGATGCTCCACCTTCGCGCCCGGCACGAACAGCACGTGATGCCCCGCTCGTTCGAAGCGCAGACACAACTCGCCGTCTTCGCCTGCGATGAGCGCTCTACCCCGCCGGCCGAGATCTTCGGCAAAGCCGCCGAGTTCGAGCGCGAGGCGCGTTCGCACCGCGAGGTTCGTGCCGTAGGGATATTTGGGATACCGCAGCGTTGTGAGTTCGGCGCTCGGCTCAAAGTGGTTGAACACTTCATCGAGTTCCCGCCGCCACCAGCGCGGCGGCGCGTGATCCCATCGCACGCTCACCGGCCCGCCGACGACGCCTGTTGTTTCGTCCGATGCGAATGCATCAAGCACGCTCGCCAGCCACGCCGGCGATGCGATGGCGTCCGCGTCGATGAACGCGGTGATGTCGCTTCCCGCCTCGGCCGCTTCGCGCAGCCCGCGGTTCCGCGCTCGCGACAACCCGGCCATGTCCTCACGCACGCACCGCACGCGATCGCCCCAGCGCGACTTGAGCAGCGCGAGCACCATCGGCGTCTCATCGCTGCTCGCGCTGTCGACCACGAGCACAAGGAAGCGATCCGCAGGGACGCCTCTTTGCGCCATGGCGCTGTCCACCGCGTCGGCGAGCACCGCAGCTTCGTTGTGCGCGCAGATACACACGGTGGCCGTGGGCGCGCACGAATGCTGTCGCGGGCCGCCGAGAAATTCCGCGGAATTGGCATGAACAATGGACGTAATGATGCCCAATCGGCCGCTTTCATCCGTTTTCTGCAAACAATGATTTTTTTGCGGAAAGCCCTTGCACCGGCTGTTTCACCCCCGATGAACGCAGCCGCCAAAAACGAGAAGCAGCCCGTTCCGGGGGATGAACGGGCTGCGCGGGGGAGGAAGAAATGATGCCGGCAAGGGTCAGCGCGATGTCAGTTGCACGCGCCCCACGAGCCGAGAAGGAAAGCCAGATCCGCCGCGTTCACCACGCCATCCGCGGGCGGCGCGAACGTCTTGCTGTCCACGACGTCCGCCGCCGAGCCGGGGTTGCGGCCCCACTCGCCGAGCAGGAACGCAAGGTCAGCGCCGTCGATCACACCATCGCCCGGCGGAGCAAACGTCTCGGATGACACGGCGTCGCCGGCGCATGCCGTCACCGGCGTGAGCAGCACCGTGATGAACTGAATCTGGTCTTCAACAATCGTGTGCGCTTCGACAACAATCTGGCCGCTGTCGTTCACATCAACCGCTCGCGCCAGCGTGATGCCGGCCGGCAAGTTGGTGACGTAATCCTGCAGCACGTACACCTCGCCATCCAGCCACAGGCGTGCTTCGAAGTCATCCACCAGCTCGAAGCCCACCATCACTTCGTCGTTGTTCACCGCAAGCACGCCGACGTCCACCGGGTTCGTCGTCACCGTCGGCAGGGCGTGAATATCGCCGCTGGCGTCCCAGTACACGGGAATGTTCTGGAAGAGGCTCAAGCCCGCGCGGCCGACGACCACGTTGTTGTCGTTGATGTCCGCAGGAACCGCCGGCACGCCTTCGATGTATTGCGGCAGCGGATTGAGCTGATTCGGCCCGGTCCAGATGTAGGGAATTGCAGGCTGGCCCGCCGCGATGTTGGAGTAGCCCACCACCACGCCGTTGTTGTTCACCGCGGACGCTTCCGACGCCGGCCCGCCGAACCCGCCGATTTCCTTGACCAGACCGTTGGTCCAATAGAGCGACGACTGCGGTCCGCCGAACGTCCCGCCGGATGCACGCTCACCGCTGCCGACCACCATGCCCGCATCGTTCACATCGCTCGCGCCGGCAGAGAGGTTTGGCCCCAGGGTCGGAAGCGGCGTGAAGGTGCCGTCCGCCGTCAACTGAAACGGCCGCCATGCGAACGTGCCGGCCGGCGTGTACACGCCCACGATCAGACCCGCCGAATTGATGCCGATGCCGCGTGCGCCTTCCGCCACATCAGCGAAATGCGGCTGCAGTTCATCGCTGCCATCGACGGGCGACCAGCGGAAGCCGCGCTGATTCCCAAGCTCGCCGGTGATCACGCCGCTGTTGTTCATCGCCCACGGCGTGGTGTAGGTGAGCTTGAACTCGCTGTCGGTGTCATCGATCTGCGGCAGGACGGTGGCTTCATAGGTCGGCGGCGCGAAGGCCACGGTCATGGAGGCCAGGGTGGTCGCGGTCAGGGTGATGAGCATCGCCATGTGAAAATTCCTCCTGCATGCATTCGGGCGCTGGGCCGGCCGTCGGCTCTTTGCCGATCATTTCACTTGCCGCGCCGCGTTCGTGGCGCTATATTCAGAATAGTTCTGAACAGTTCTCGGTCAAGCGGGAGTTCAGGAAAATGCCGCAAACGAAGTCGTCCGTCATCTCGAAGCGTTCGCGAGGCGAGCGGGCTGGTGTCCGCGTGACGGTGCGCGAGCGGCCGTCGCCGGTGACCCCGCTGCTGGAGCCGGAACTCGGCCGGATTGATCGCGCCCTTCGCCGACTGCACGAAGCGATGCGGGAGTTCTGGTCCGCCTGGCCCATGGAAGCACGCAGCGCGACCGAGCTGTGCCGCATCCTCGACGTCGATCGTACGACGTGTCAGCGGCTGGTGAGCCTCGCGAGGGAGCATTACGACCGCAGCGCGATGCTCGACTCCATGCCCGGCCCGAAGGCGCTGCGTGCGGTGATCGACGCCGCGCAGAAAGCTTCGAAAGCGCCATCGCGCACCACGCTGCAGGCGTTCCGCGCCGCCGTCGATCACTTTGATGAACTCCTTCACACGCTTGCCGGCAGCGTGAGCCAACTCAAGCGCCGCATCGCCGCGGCGTCCGCGTTCACGGAACCCATCGAGCCGCTCGGCGACAGCAGCCCGCAGCAGGCGCTCTTTCACGCCGCGCGACGCATCACAGGACGGCAGGTCCGCACCATCAGCTCCATCGGCATCTACGACACCGTCGGCGTGGCGGAGAACGAACTGCGTCACCTGCGCATCAGCAGCAACCACGGCATCGTCGCGCGGCCGGACGCTGTGCCCATGGTGCTCGAATCGTTCGACGGCGTGGTGCAGGATCGCGAAGCAGGCTGGCAACGCACGCCCGCTCTTGTGCCACGGTTCACGTCCGCCGAGTGGAAAACCATTGAACTGCAAGGCAGCTCTGGTTTCGCCAGCCGCGCGATGGAGATCACGCGCAGCGAAACGCCGAGCGATACATGCATTTACACCGCATTTCCCGTGCCGCACCCGCGCACGCTGCCGAACCCGGTGGAGGAATCGTGGTTCATTCTCTATTCCCCCGCCGCCGCGCTCGTATTTGATCTGTACATCCACGAATCGCTCGCCCGGCAGTGCATCGTGTCGCTCGACGTGCACCTCTGGCAAACAAGTTTCGCCAACGCGCCGCATGGCAAGTGGCACACGCGCCTCGCGCACCAACCGACGGTGTTGCAACTCGGCCGCGGCGTTGCGCGATCGGCCACGCCGCTGCATCCGCAGCAGGCGGAACTCACGGAAGAACTCTTCCGCCGGGCGAATGCCGACCCCAGCGAGTACATCGCCTACCGGTGCGAAGAGCCGTACCCAACCTGGCGTGCGGGCTACCGGTATGAGCTGGATTTCGGGAAGTGAGGCTGGCGGGAAAAGTCGAAAGGTCGAACAGCCGAGCGGTCAAAAGTAAGAAGGCGCGGCGCTACGCTTTTCATGCTTTGACCTCTTGGCGCTTTGACGTTTCGCCATGGCCCCGCCGCGCGACTTTTGGATGCCTGCTTGCGCAGGCATGACGGAGCTTCGCAGGAAGCCGCGTCTGACGAGTCCGCGAGGAAGACGCGGGTCTGGTGCGCAGTGACGCTCCGCACGACTCGCCGCTGCGCCGGACGAGTCGTGGCACCGCGCT
>JBIQHI010000002.1:0-604426 GCA_044508635.1 Planctomycetaceae bacterium
CACATTTCCACGTTTCCACGTTTCCGCGTTTCGGCGTTTCCGCGTTTCGGCGTTTCGGCGTTTCGGCGTTTGAGGCGGATCAAAGCGTGCAGTGACGCTCCGCACGACTCGCCGCTGCGCCGGACGAGTCGTGGCACCGCGCTTCCATCGCACATTGACGTATGGCGCATCGTTTCGCGGGCGGCGCCCCGCCGCCGCGTCATTCGCAGCTTCCCCACTGGCCGAGGAGGTAGGCGAGGTCGGCGGCGTCGACGATGCCGTCGGGCGGCGGGGCGAATGTTCCGTTCGACACCATGTCCGCCGGGGAGCCGGAGATCGCGTTCCACGCGCCGAGCAGGAAGGCGAGATCCGCGGCGTCCACGACGCCATCGGGCGGCGGCGCGAACGAGCTGCTCTGCACGAAATCGCCGAGGCATGACGCCAGCACCTTCACGCGCACTTCCGTCGGCGTGTACAGCACATCGACGGGCGTGGGCGAAGTGACCGAATCGAACTGGCCGGTGACGCCGCCGTCCGCCACCACGACGATGAACTCATCGCCCGGCTGCGGCGCGAAACCGCCGAAGAGCGAAAGCTCGAGCGTGCCGCGGAGGTCGATGGAGCCGTCGATCATCTGCAGCTGATCGTGCGAACCCTCCGGCACGAGGCCCGCGAGCTGAATCTTGAGCGTGGCCGAGGTGCGCAGGTGCAACTCGCCGCCCTTCAACTTGAGGATTCCCATGATGTCTTCGGGCGCACCGGGCGCGATGATGGCTTGCGCTTCGACGACCTTGTTCGTGGTGTTGATGAGTTGCACGAGCCCGCCGCCGGTGAGCGAGCCGGAGAGAAGTTCGAGGAATGCGCTGCCCTGCATGTCGAGAATGCCGCCGACGCGCAGCTCGCCGCCTGCGACGTGCACTTCGGACGCTGCGTGCCAGGTGGTGGTTGGGCGGAGGTATACGAGGCCGTGGGGATGGATGAATGTTTCACCCGCGCCGCCCATACCGCTGGTGGTATCGAGGTTGCCGTTGTCGAACAGCTGAATTTCGGCCGTGCCCTGCGCAAGCGGATGGCCGACGGAAAGTTGCGCGGCGCTGACTGTGAGCCTGGAGAGCAAGCCATCGATGGTGATGGACGCTGTTTCGCCGGCCGCCATGCCGACGACGCTCGTGACGTTGGAAGTGACCTGCGCGCCGGTTTCAATGGTGATGGACGCGGAGCCGGAGTCATTGCCGAGCCCGAGGGCGAGCGAAGGCGTGAAGGTTCCGGTGGCGACGTTGCTGAACGCGACGCTGGCGTCGCCGCCTGCTTTGCCGAGTTCGAGGGATGCGGTGGCGTCGAAGCTGGAGCCTGCGCCGTTCACGAGCACCGTGCCGGGCGTGGTGTCGCCGATCGCGCCGCCGGTCGCCATGTAATACCGCCCGCCGGTCGTCACGTTGACGGCGCCGCCTCCATTCAGCGTGAACGGGCTGACGAGTTCAAGTTCTCCGCCGTTGCGCACTTCGACCGTTGCTCCGTTGGGGAGCGAGAGCGCATCTTCGCCCCAGACGGTGAATGAGCCGCCATCGATATCGAGCGGGCCATTCACGACGAAGAGGCCGTCGTCAAGAATCTGATTGACGAGGACCGCGCCGGTGGTGCGAACGCGCGTGAGGCCTGTGCCGGTGGTGAAGACGCCATTGCCATCGACGAGCGCCGTGCCGTCGCCTGTGCCGGCCGGCCCGCCGATGGTGAGGCTGGACGCGCCGGTGAGCGTGAGCGTGGAGCCCGGGTTGCGGACGTAAACGGTCCCGGTGTCGGTGGCGCTGCCGCCGCCGATGGTCATGGAGGCGTTGGCGAGGAGGTCCGCGCCGCTGAACACGTCGATCTTTCCATCGGCGCCGGAGGACGTTGGGCCCGTGCCGATGAAGCTGGTGCTGCCGAAGGTAACCTGCGAATTGTTCTGAAGTTCGAGTTCGCCGTCGCCATGGATGCCGATGGTCGTCTGGCCGGTGACATTGACCGTGGAGGCGGCGTTGATGCCGACGATCATGTTGGCGAAACCGGAGTTGCCGAGTTGATTGGCGAGCGCGAGGGAATCGGTGGTGAAGGTGCTGCCGAAGTCGACTTCCACCCACGCGTCGTTCCAGATGATGGTGTCGTCGCCGACGATCACTTCCAGCGGGAAGGTGCTCAAGCCGAAGATGGCGACGCAGTTCTGGAAGGTGGCGTCGGCCTCGTTGGTGGTGAGGCTGTACGTGGCGGGAATGGCGGCGGAGGAACGGCGGAAGCGAACGGTGCCGGCTTCGACGCGGAGGAGATCAGTGTGTGTGGTGCCGCCGCTTGCGATGGTGACGGTGTAACTGCCCGCTTCGTTGAAGACGGCAACGTCGCCATCGCTGGGCGGTGGAACGCCGGCGCCGCTGACGAGCGTCCAGCGCGACTGGTTGAAATAATCGCCGCTGACGGCGCTGGTCCATTCGAAAGTTCCATCACCGCCGCCGCCGGCAACGCCGCCTTGCGCGGTGTTCTCGGTTGATCGATCGCTGCGAGCGGCGCCGAGCAGGCACACGGACGCCGCCGCCATCACGAAACCCGCGCCGCACAAGCGCATGCCGTTCATGGTGACCCCTCCACGATGAAGCGACGTGGCGTTCGCTTCGTTGATGAACAGCGTCGCGTGGACGGCTGTGGAACGCAATAGGTTTGTTATGAAATCGGCTGTGATGCGTTGCGGGCGGCGTTGGCGGTGTTCTTAATTTTCCCTTTGCCCCGGGGAGCGGGGCCCGCCTGCGGGGATTCCAACGGCGCGGCCACGTGGGCCACAATCGGTCATGCCATCCATTGCGAAGCCGCAGGCAGCGGGATCACAAAAGTTGGCGCAACCGTGCAACCGGGAGCCGGCATTCCCAATAGGACTGGGTGGACCGGGCGGCTCGCAAGGGCCGGCGACCTGACGGTTGCTTGTCTCGATCCACCTTCCCGAACGACCGTTTTGAGCTCTTCCCGTCGACGTACCCCTTGCTCATTCGGTCGTTCATTTCTTGCGCGAACGGTTGAGCATTGGAGTGCGCGAGATCAACGTGCGCATGCGGCGCTCATCGAACGAGCCGCGTGGCCTTCCGCTGCGCTTCAGACCACGGCACCCGCGCGTTGCAGACCACCGCACCCGGCGTTGCGTGTGCATCCGCTTCCGCGCCAGCATGAACCAACCCTCACCCTGGCCCAATCCCTCGTGGAGAGGGGATTGGATCATTCGCGAGCGCCGTCTCGCATCTTGCGCCATGTTGCGCGTTGCGCGATGTTGCGCGTTGCGGCATGTTGCGCCTCGTGCCATGTTGCTTGCGCCACGACACGTCTTGCGCCATGACACGTCTTGCGCCATGACACGTCTTGCGCCATGACACGTTTTGCGCCACGATGCGTCTTGCGCGTTGTCGAGTCGTGCTCACCTTCACGTCGGCTTGCCAATCAATGGCAATCGGCCCAGCCGGCGAGGAGCGATGCGAGGTCGGCGCCGTCGACGACTCCGTCCGGCGGCGGGGAGAACGTTGCGTTGGACACGATGTCCGCCGGGCTTCCCGGGTTGCTCCCCCACTGGCCGAGCAGGTACGCGAGATCGGCAGCGTTGATCGTGCCGTCGGGCGGCGGTTCGAACGTCTTCGAGCCGACGAAATCGCCAAGGCACGTGTTGCGATAGCTCAAACGATAGATGTTCGAGCCTGCGGCCGTCGGGCCGTTCGCGCCGGTTTCTTCGTAGAAATCGGAGAAGTACAACCCGTCGGGGCCGGCGGCGAGCGCGACGGCGGTCGAACGACCCGTACCGGTGTACCACGCGATCGTGCGCGGCTGGATGAGCAGTTTTCCGTTTGGTCCGAGCGTGATGAGGTCCGCAAACTCGCTGATGCACTTGCTGCGACCGTCGCTCGGACCCGCCGCATACGTGTCGCCGGATTGCGTGACATACGCGCGATCGAAATAGGCGTCGGGGAAGCCGGAGCCGTTGTGCACCGCGGATTGCACGATGGCGATGTTCACCGGCGCGACGCCCGGGTTCCACACATAGAGCGCGTTGTTGTTGATCGCGTCATCGCTTCCAGCCCAGCCGTAACTGGCGCCGGGCGTGAGATCGACGAGCCGATCGATTGAGTTGCCGTTCTCGACGATGTAGTGCTTGCCGTTGCTGAGCATCCACGCGCCGCCGAACGGGTTGCGATGGCCGTAGGTGTAGACGTAATCGGCGGCGCCGATGCCGTTGTTTGCGTTGTAGAACGGATTGGTCTGGGGCGCGACGCCGGACTTGTTCACGCGCAGGATCTTGCCGCGGAACTGATTGAGGTCCAGGGCGGATGCGGCGTTGAAGCCGTCGCCCATGTGCACATACAGGCGCGTGTCCGGCCCGATGGTAATGTTGGATATCTGGTGCGCCTGGCCCTGCGTTTCGGGCTGCATGTTGAGAATGATGGTGCGCGAGGCCATCGTCAGGCCGCCGGGCGCGCTGGTGATGCGCTCGATCTTCGGGTAATGCGACGAGCCGCCGGGCGGAGCGCCGTTGTCCCAGAGCATCGTGACGTAGAGGTGATAGATGGCGGGATTCACGGGATCGCGCTCGACGGCAATGCCGGTGAGTCCCTGTTCGCCGATGCCGCCGATCGGTCCCTCGGGGTTGTAGTCGAGCAAACCGGTGGCGAAGGTGGATTTCGTGCCGTCGCGCTTCACAACCTGGATGCTGCCGTAGAGTTCCGCCACGTAATAGAGCGGCGCATCAGGCGACGAGTCGGGGTTGGGCACGAACGCAATGTTCACAGGCAGGCGATAGCCCGTGCCCACGCGCTCGATCGAAAAATCAGCCGCAGTTTGCCAGGGCAGCTCCGGCTCGCCGGCCGCGGCGATGTTGATGACTGCCAAAACCGAAGCCACCGCGCCGCACAACTGATGTGTCATGTTCTTTCTCCTCCCACGTCAGCGCCGTTTCCAGGAGCGCTGAACTTTCTCACCGTTCATCGTAGGAACGGGCCCTCCATGGACAAAGATTTTTGTCCGCGGGTTCGGGCAACAAATTGATGATGAGTGCGGTGTCAAGATGGCGCGACCGCTCGATGCGTCGTGCATGCAACGAAAAACCCACGGATGGAATCCGTGGGCTTCGATGCGGTTCAATGAATGCGCTTTCACGTGGCGCGATCAGTCACACCGTCCCCACGCGCCCAACAGCGCGGCCAAATCCGCCGCGTCGACGACGCCATCGGGCGGCGGCTGGAACGTGGCGCTGCTGACGAAGTCCGCGGCGCTGCCCGGGTTCGTGCCCCATTCGCCGAGAAGATAGGCGAGATCAGCTCCATCGACGGCGCCGTCAGCCGGCGGCTGGAATGTTCCTGACGACACGACGTCGCCCATGCACGCGGGCGCTTCGTATTCAATCTTGACGATCCACGCGCCCGTGTTCGTGCCGTGGCCAATGATCGTAGTGGCGTCGGTTGAAATGGCTTGCGCGACGTGCACATTGACGCCCGCGGGGATGATGCCTCCGTGACCGGTGACGAACGCCGCGAGTTCCTGCAGCGGGCCTGCGCCTCCCGGCTGAATCCACGCCCGGCGGTTGCCGAGCAGAATGTCGAAACCAACAACGGTGCCGTCGTCAGCGATGTCCTGCGGAATGCCGCTCCAGCCGGGGAGAATGGAGCCGTCCCCAATGACCGTGCGCGTGAGCGAAGGGTACGTCCACATCACCGCGTCGCCGTTCCACTCGCCGAGCAGAATCGTTCCAGCGTCGTTGATGCCGTGGATTTCTCCCACGGCGTCGCCGCTGGGAGGATCGAGCAGCTCGCCGTCGCCGCTGCTTTCCCAGAACGTCGGCGTGCGGCTGAAGGATCCCTGCGCGAAGCCGGCGAGAACGTTGCCATCGCCCGAAACCACTGAAGCGCGATTGCCTCCGTTCGCAAGCGGCTCGAGCTCGACCATGCCTGTAGCTTTCGTCCATCGGAAGCCGCGGCCGTCGCAGCCATCCCAGGAGAGCCCGACCGCGACGGCGCCATCGCCGGACAGCTCGTACCCGTTGCTTCGGCTGGGGCAGGTGTTCGCATTCGGCAGGTAGCCGAGGCTCGTCCAAGTGTTCGAGCCCTTGCGCCAGATGCCCGCCACTTCATCGCCTGAGCGTGGATCAATCATGTCGCCGAGCACGACGGTGCCGTCATCGGAGACCGCGACAGCAGCGAGTGCGCCAGCGGGCAGCGTGGTGAACACATTGCTCACCGTATCCCAGAGATACAGCGTGCCGTTGAAGCGCTCGCCGACGACGTAGCGGCCATCGGGCGACATGTCGTTGGCGCTGGCGGCGTTGGTGATCATGCGAAAGTTGAGTTCAGCGACCTCGGCCGCGTGTACCGACGTCGCGGCGAGCACGATGAATATGCCGCTTGCGATGCGTGACCATCCTCTCAACATGACGAAGCTCCTCAATGAAAATCGAGCGTGGGGTGTGGGGAACAATGGGCGCGGGCGGAGATCAAACCGCGCACGCCCGCAATCGCGGAGGTGGAGTGCGCTGCGAAGCGATCAGCGGCGATGACGGCGCCGGCCGATCATGGCGGCGAATCCGATGAGCGCCGCGCATCCGGGCGCCGGCACGGTGGTCCATGAGATGTTGTCCATGTACGACACGGGGAAGAACGAAAAGTTGGTGACGACGATTTTCTGAAACGTCTCGCCTGCGGTGGTTGTGATGTCAAACCACGTGTCGCCGACGCCGCCCCACGCACCGGTGAACTGCTGCGACGCGATGACGTTGTCGTTGATGTCCGAGAGGATGATCACGAGGCCGTTGCCGAACGGGTTCGGCGCGCCGCTTGTGTCCCATGCCTGGAAGCTCATCGCGTTCACTTCCTGGTCAAAGGTCATGAACACGCCGAAGACGCCTTCGATCATGTTGCCTGTGGAGAGCCACGGGCTCGTCGCGCTGAAGTCGGCGATGGGCGCGGCGCCGTTGACGCCGTCGGTCACGGTAACGCCGTGCGATGCTTGCCAGTAGTCAGCGGCGACGAGGCCAGTCGGCGTGCCAGGCTCATCGAATGTCAGCAGCGTGTCGTACGCCGGCGCGGGGCCGCTTTGCTGCGTGATGGTGACAGCGGCGGAAGCGGGAACGGAAGCGAGCAGCAGCGCGGTGAGCGCGGCAACTGGCATGGCGGATGCGGTCCTTGTCATGATCCTTCCTCCTCAAAGCGGAACGAAAACTGAATTCGAACGGCGTGAACGCGGCGGTCACTTCTCGAAAGGGAACGAGAGACAAGTCATGGACTCTCGCGTGCGACGAAGGTCCGCTCGACTCGTTTATAGCGGCCAATGAATTTCCATGCAAGTTTCCATTTGGAAAATTATGTGGAAATTTGAGCGGTGCATTCCCAAAGGCCGCTATACTCTCATCCCGAGGACACGCATGCTAAAAACGCCGTTTTCAGCCGCTGGAACAGCGCCCAGCACCGCCGCGGGCTTTGAGCCGGAGTGCCGGAGCGCGTTCGATTCGCTCAAAGGGGCGCTGCTGGAGCTGTATGCCAGCGTGGACGCCGACCCGGCGAGCCCGCAGGACGTCGCCCGGCAGTTCGGGGTCAACAAGACCCTCACGTGGAACGTCTCCAAGATCATGGCGAGCAACGATCCGCTCGCCGCCCTGCCGCAGGTGCCGGGCGCTTCAGCGATCCGTCCGCTCTTGCAGGCGATGCAGCGGCGCGGCGCGGATCCAGCGATCGTCGAGCGGGTTCGTCACTCGTTCGCCGCGCTCGCGCATGTCGTGGAGGTGCACGTGGGCGACCGCGCCACGCTCGAGCTGATCGTCGACGGCATGGGACGAAGCGGCGCCGATCGTCTCGAGCTCAGCCGAAAGCTCGCGTTCCGCGGCAACAGCGGGCTGTGGGGCGTGCAGGCGAAGACGCGGCTGATGACCGTGTTCATGGCGCCCAATGCGGCGCGGCCCGATCATCTCGATATTGCCATCGTGCGCGGCTACATCGGTTTTCGCCGGCTGCGCACCGACGTGCGCTGGCCGATCTTCCAGACCCGCGGCTGGGGCGATGAGACGGAAACAATCACGAAGCCGTGGCGCTCGCTGGAGAGCGACGAGGCGCACGCCGGCCAGTTGCCGCTGCTGACGCGATTCAGCACCGTGCGCAGCGATGAACTGGAAGAAGTGCGCACGGAGCACGGCACGGATTACACCCTGGCCCCGGGACCGATCGGCAACACCGGCGCGGTCGACTGCTTCATCGCGGATTACGAGCGCGGCGCGGTCAGCCAATTTCGTACCGAGAAGGACACCACCGGCGAGTTCGGCGCCACGATCTCGGCGCCGACGGAGCGTCTGATCTTCGACATGATTGTGGATGAGCGATTGGCGTTTGCGCTCGAGCCGGAGGTGCGCGCGTTCGGCGGGGTGTTTATGGACCGCGACGAATCGGCGCTGCCGGAGGGCCGCGTGCCGATCCCGGTTCCGCAAGGCGTGGCCATGCTGCCGGGCAAGCCGCCGGTGGTGGCGACGCCGCAGGTGCAGCGATACAACGAGCTGGTGGGTTACGTGTGCGAGCGCATGGGATGGAGCGCCGCGCGCTTTCGCGGCTGCCGGTATGAGCTCAGCTATCCGCCGCTGGGCTCGACGATCCTGATGCGCTTTACGCTGCCGGCGGCGCCGGGGCGGTGAGTGCGGAGCAGTTTCGCGCGCGGTGAAGAAAAGCCCACGGATCGAATCCGTGGGCTTCGGTTACCTGTGGTGAATCGTGTTCACGCGGCGCAATCAGTCGCATGCGCCCCATGCGCCAAGCAGATACGCGAGGTCGGCGGCATCGACAACACCGTCGGGCGGCGGCTGGAATGTCACGTTGTTCACGATGTCCGCCGGGTTACTGCCGCGGCTGCGGCCCCACGCGCCGAGGAGCGCCGCGAGGTCGGCAGCATCCACGACGCCATCGGGCGGCGGCTGGAACGTCACGTTGTTCACGATGTCCGCAGGGCAAACCTGCACGGGCGCTTCGCACGCATCCGGGTGGCCGTTGAAATCGTCGTCGGCGCACGTCGTGAACGGCCCGGCCCACGTGGCGTTCGGAATGCCGTTGCAACTCGCTTCCGTCAGGAAGAGGCAGTTTCCGTTCGCGAGACAGCATCCGCCGCTCGGTTGCGGGCAATTCGCCTGTTCGCATGTCACGTTGTCGCCTTGCGGGCTTCCGCCGTCGGCGATGCAGTCTTCCACGACCGCCATGAAGCACGAACCGTCGGGCATGCAGCACGCGCCTTGCGCGAAGCACTGCACGCTGCCGCAGGTGGTGAAGGGGCCGGCCCACGAGCCGCGCGCCAGTTCGCAATCCGCTTCCGTCAGATTGACGCACGCGGTGGGCGAGAAGCAGCAGGCGCCAAGCGGCTGCGGGCAGTTGGTCGTGTCGCATGACGTGTTCGCGCCCTGGAACGTGCCGCCCTGCTGCGTGCACGCGGTGGAGAGAATCGGCGAGAGACACGTGCCGTTCGGCAGACAGCATGCGCCAGGCTGCGGGCACGACACCTGCCCGCAGTTCGTGCCCTGGCCTTGATATGTGCCGCCCGCGTTCTGGCAGTTTCCCGGCGACATGTTCGCCTGGCACTGTCCGCTCGGAAGGCAGCACGCGCCCACTTCATCACAATCAATCACGGCGCGAATGACGAGATCGCCCGACACGCCGAAGAAGCACAGGTTGAACCAGCCGAAGGTGATCTCATCGATCGAGTTCTTGCCGGCCTGGCAACCGTTGATGTCGGTGGCGAGGCTGGGCCCGGTTGGTCCGGGATTTTCCGCAAACGTGAACGTGACGACGAACACTTGCCCCTGCGAGATGGGGATGTCGATGGGAATCGTGTTGTTCTCATCAACGAAGCGGAACTCGTTGAGGCCGCCGTCCTGCATCGCTGGTCCGATCAGTTCCGCGGGCACGCCGTTGGTCATGAGGATTGGGCCGGGCGTAGGAAACGACCCGCCGGCGCGGATGGTGATGCTGTCGTGAATTTCGATGGGCGCTCCCGCGTTTTGCGATCGCCAGAAGACTTGCACAGCGACGATGCTTCCGCTGCACGGCGCGGTGAGCCACGCGGCCGCGGTTTCGCCGGCGACAAATCCAAGCTGAAGCGCGGCGGTGCCGCCATCGGCGAGGCTGTCGTTCTTCACAACCACTTCCGCTGCATTGACGTTGGTCGCTGGAAGCATCAAGGCCGCGGCGCCGAGAACACACGCGCACAATCGTTGTGCCGTTCGCACGATTTCCTCCACCGCCCGACCTTGGGGCGTTGAGCAGGCCCGCCGCCTGCGGGTCCTCCGGGCAAGATGTGACAGGCCGCGCGCCGGCCCGCTGGCTCCAGTGTGATCGCGGAAGGACCGAATCGCAAGAAAAAAACGCTGGTTTTCGGCGATGGTGCAGCATTCCCCGCGGGGCGAAGGGCTCCGCGGCGGGCACGTTGAATGAGGAAAAAGGAGAGGCCGAGGTGGGATTCGAACCCACGGATAACGGATTTGCAATCCGTCCCCTTAGACCACTTGGGTACTCGGCCGAAGCGTGAACCAGCGTAGCCGTAGACGGCCGCGCGGGCAACGGTGCGATTCCATCTTGCGAAACGAAAAGCCGCGTCAATCCGGCGCGTTTTGCCGCTCGGCGTGCGTCACGGCAAAGTCCGAAGCGCCTGCGCCGCCGAGCGTGCTGTCATCCAGAATGTCCGCTCCGACAGGCTCAAAGGTGGCGACGGCGAGGGCCGGTTGGGCAGGCACCGGCCGAAGCTCGGCGCGAATGAGCTGCCGCACGTCGCCGCATTCGCCAAGCAGCCAGCCGGTGGCTTCCGTGGCGCGGCATTCATCAATCTTGAGCAGCACGAGCTTGCCGGTGACGGGATCGCGAAGGAAGCTGCTTTCGTCACCGATCGCCGATCCGCTCGGGGCAAGCGCGTAAACCTGTTCGGGAAGCAAGCCGCAGTTCCGCCCGCCCGTGATCGCCACGCCGCGGCGGGAGATCAACTGCGCCACGCGCGCGGAGCCGAAGGGTCGCCCGGCGTAGGTCGGCATGGCGGGCACGCCGGGGATCAGCGCGTCGATTCGCCCCACGGTGCGCTCGATGGCGCTGCGCGACGCCTTGCCGAGCGGCGTGTTCCAGAAGACGTACGAGCCGAACGCCACATTCTGATACAGCGTGCGCGACGGCTCATTGCCTGCGGGCGCTTCGCCGGTGACGTGATCGGCCGCGACGAGCCGCTCGTTGCGGACATCGACGACCACAAGATCAATCGCGACGATCGCTTCGCTCTTCGGATTGCCGAGCCAGGTCTTCGGGCGAATCTCGACGGGCAAGTCGGTGGTGTGCTGGAAGTCGGTGACGGTGCCGACGATGACGTAATCCACATCCGGATGCGCGGCGCGCACCTTGGCGAGGATGGGATCGCGCTCCGGCGCTTCGTTGGCAACGAGGCGCTGCAGTTCGCGCGAGAGCGCGGGTTTGATGATGACGTCGTAGCGCCCGCGATCGAGGAGCGCCCGGCTCAACGCTTCGCTGATGCCCGGGCCGATGTCGCGCCAGTTGAGTGAAGCGCGCTGCGGGTTTTCAAACTCGCCGATGATGAGCACGGCGGTCGGCGCCGAACGCGCTTGCGCGATGCTGCTCGGGCGCACAGAGGTCGGCGGCGCGGTGTAGCCTCGCGGGCTCGAAGCGCAGCCGGCGAGCAGCATCACGAACATGCCGCAGATGGCGCGGCGGACCAGCATGCCTTGCCGTCTCTTCACACCTGTTCCATCGACCGGGGCGGTGAAAATGCTTGAGCCTTGGGCCCGCGGCTGCAAGCTGACCGCGATTGGCGAGCGCCACAGCGGATTCGTTCGCCGCGGCGGCTGATTGTGCCGATGTATCATGCACCGATGCGAAGTCGTCTCCGACTGACATGGTGCGTCCTCGTCGCGGCCGGCGGGCTGGTCAGCAGCGTTCCGCCGTGCGGCGCGGCCCAGGACGACATGACGCCCCCCGCAGACAGCACTGCAAGCGACGCATCACAGGCAAGCGACAGCGCGAAGCCGCGACAGTGGCTCATGCGTGAAGGCAGCCTGCTTGTGCGAGCCCGCGGGACGATGGAACGCGACGCCGAAACGGGTTGGTGGCAATTCACGATCGATGATGACATCGACGACCGCGTGCAGCAGACGCTGGGCCTCCTTCCCTGCACGCTGCTGGATGAAATGGCGCGCGTCGAGGAATCGCTGCCCGGCCGGGAAGTGGTGTTTGAAGTGACCGGCCAGATCTTCGTGTACCACAATCGCAACTACCTGTTGCCCACGATCGCGCCGCAACTCATCGAATACGGCCCGCCGCATTCAGCGGAATCGAACGATCCACCCGCGTCATCGGGCGACGCCAAGGTTGGCGCCGATGGCGCTGCGACCGCCGCCGACGACATGACGCCCACGGATGACACGTCACGACGCGACACGCGCGGCGACAGCGTTGAGGACATCATCGGCGAGCTCGAATCATCGGTCGGCACGCTCGCCCGCAGTCCGGCGTCAGCGAGCGCGGCGCAAGGCGGCAGCGAAAGCATGGCACACGTCCCCGGCAGCTTCGACACGCTGGTGCGCGAGCAGATGATGGTGCTCTCACGCCGCGGGCAGGTGACGCGGAACAGCGGCGGCGCGTGGGTGTTCGTCTTTGACGCCGATGCGCAGGGGCTTGCGGATCCGCCAATGATTCTGATGCCATGCCTGCTGCTGGAACATCTTGAAAAGCGCGTGTGGCGCAGCGGCGCGAGCGTGCCGGTGCTCATTTCCGGCCGGGTGTACGTGTTCGAGAACCGTAATTATCTCGTGCCCACCTCGTTCCAGATCGCGCGCGAGCAGACGCCGCTGTCGCGGTGAGTTCAGCGCGTTCGCAGCACGAGCGAACGACGATCGTTTCACTCGCGCATCACCGCGGCACGCGCTTCGGCTTGGGCGGTTCCGTCGGCGGCGCGATGCTGATGGGCTTGTCAGGCCGACCAACGCCGGGCTTGCGCGGCGGCGCTGGAACGAGTTCGACATCCAGAATGACCGGGGGGCGCACGGCGCGACCGGACGCGGCGTCCGCAAGTTCGCTGGTGGCAATCGCAAGAATCGCTTCCCCGCCGCGCACCGTTTCGCCGAACGCGCAGTATTGCCCGTCAAGGCGCGATGTCCCCGCTCGCGAAAGACAGATGAAAAACTGGCTGCCTGCGGAGTCGGGATCGTCCGCCCGCGCCATTGAGATCACGCCGAGGTCATGCGGCAGCGTGCTCGGCTCGATGGGCAGCCAATAACCCGGCCCGCCGTCGCCGCCTGCCGTGGGATCGCCCGCTTGAATCACAAACGGCAGGCCCTGGCGATCGAGCGGAACGATGCGGTGGAACACGACGCCTTCGTAGAACCCGCCGGCACAGAGCGCGAGGAAGTTGTTCGCAGTGTTGGGCGCCGCGTCATGGCGCATGCGCAGCAGAATTTCGCCTGCAGTGGTGCGCATGAGCACATCGCGCTCGGGATCGATGCGCAGACCGCTGAACAATCGCTTGGGCGCATCCGCCGGAACCGCGTCGGTGGCCGTCGATGATGTGGCGGCCGCGTCGTTTACCGGCGATTCCTCGGCGCCCGGCGGCGTCGGTGTTTCTGTTGCGGGCGGCGGTGGCGGAGGAGGCGGCGCGTTCTCATCGCGCCAGCCGACGATGCGCGTGTACACCGAGCCATCGGCGCGGCGCGTTTCCTCCGTCACGGGCACCATGCGTGAGAGCAGCGGCTGGAGCACGAGCGCGCCGCCGATCGGTTCCTCGCCGTCGAGCATCTGCAGATACGCGGCTTTTTCCAGCGTCCAGATGGCGGGCAATGTTGCGGAGAGATCGACGCGCCCGGGTCGCACCTCGACGGCGGGCGTCACGAGCGTGCCGTCGTAGTCCATGAGCGCGAGCGTCATCTTGCCGAAGTCGCGCGGCGCGGTGACGTCGATAATGAGCTGCTGACGAAGACCGGTGAATTGACGCGAGGCCTTGAGCCCCGGCGTTTGTGCGGCAGCGGGCAGCGCGAGCGCAAGCGCCGTAATAGCGGCGAGGCACGGGCGCGGCGCGCCCAACATCTGCGTGTTGTGGATCATGCGATACATCCTTCTCGCTTCGTCACGGCCCGCCGGGGTTCTGTTCGTTGGCTTCGCCGTGCTTCGGCTTCTTCACATCGTCCGGCGCGATGGGCGGCAAGGGGACGGCGCTCGTCTCTAGCGGGTTGAACACGGCCTGGCCGAGTTGTCCGCGCGGCATCACCGGGCGCGTGTGGACGGATCCGTCGAGAAAGAGCAGGTTGCCGGAGTTGTGATCGCCGTGCCAGTCGGCGTTGCGTCCGGTCTGTTCCAGCGCTTCGTACCAGAACGCGTCGCCAAGCACGACCATGCGCGATGGACTGACGATGACCTCGCTGCGTTTGAGCGGCCGCAGATCCGTATCGAGGCCGGAGAGCCGCGCATCGAGCAGCCAGGTGTTGGCGCGATAGCTCGTGCCGAAGCTCTGGCATGCGGTGCGTGAGCCGGTGCCGGTGCCCGCGACGCCTTCGCCGATGATGCCGCGATCCGCCGGGCAGCAGAAAAGATGCGCCGGCTCGGCGGCGCTGATGCTGACGATGGCGTTGTAAAGCGGGCGCTGGTGATCGAGCGACGGCCGGCCGCTGGTGGTCGCCGCGACGTTCCCGCCCCACCGCCATGCGGGTTCCACCGGCACATACGGGAACATGCTGTATTCATCGAGATAAAGCGACCACGCCTGCCCGATGATCCGCTGATTGCTCATGCACACCGCGCGGTAGCTCGCCTCGCGTGCCGTGAACAGGCCGGGAATGGAAATGGCCAGCAGCGTGATGATGACGAGCAGGGCGACGAGCACCTCGAGGATCGAGACGCCGCGGGTCGCCGTCAAGCTCCCCGCACCCCGCCTCGCTGTATCTGGCACGCCCAGCCGCATGGTGGAGAGTCTATACGCATGGAACCACCGGACGGCCTTTCTCCCCAGCGAGTGCGAGGTCACATGATCGCGCTATGGATAGGAATTCGTATCTGCGAAGATCACGCGGTGTCCATTTCAAGACGAAAAGAGGCCCGGCCGAGCCGAAGCCCGGGCCGAGCCCTTCCGGGGTACAACTGAGATGCCTGGCAGGGTAGCGGATCAGTCGGTGAGCATTTCGAGGAGCTCTGTGATCAGCAGCGCTGCGTCTTCTTCGTCCTCCTCAAGGAGCAGTTGGTCGAGAAGATCGCCAATCTCGGTGTTGTCGTAGGGAGCACCGGAACCTTCGCCGAACTCCTCTTCGTCGCATTCGTCCGTGCATGTGCCCCATGTGCCGAGCAACCATGCAAGATCAGCAGCGTCGACGTTGCCATCCGGTGGCGGCGCGAACGTGAGCGAGGTCACCGTGTCGGCAGCAGATACAACGCTGTTCCCCCACGCGCCGAGCAGGAACGCAAGATCTGCCGCGTCAACGATTCCATCAGGCGGGGGGCCGAAGTTCAAATTGTTTACCGAGTCCGCCTCGCAGCCGCACAAGTGCTCGTAGGCGCCCATGTCGACCCCAGCGCCGATGATGCGATTGTGGCGATCGAGATCGGGCGCGAGTTCTCCGCCGACCCCAGTCGTGCTCATATCGTAGTCAAAATTCAGTTCATCGTCAGGAAAATCAATTCCGATGTTTCCCTCATCTATGGCAGGCGAGCTACCGCGTAACTGGAAATAGCCGGCGCCAGCGTTGACGAACAGTGGGTCGGAAGAAATGTTCTGAATGCCGCCAAGAGCGCTCAATCCTTGGACGCAGGAGTAATGAACGGTATCTTTGTCCACTTCGCAACCAAACTCAGTCGCAATCTGCTCCTCCTCGGTTGTGTCCTCATCATCTTCGGTCGAATTCTCCCAGAAGATGCAGCCTGTGGCGAGCATTCCCTCGTCGCGTCCAAGCCAGATTCCACCACCATGAATGTCTGCCGTGTTGCCCCAAAACGTGCAACTGTTGATGTTGGCTTGATTACCAAGCCCGCCTTGGCACGGACCAGTTTCCTCACAGTCGATCAACGCGGCACATGTGCGTTGGAGATATATCGCTCCTCCTCGGCCGCTCGCGGAATTGGCCGCAAATACGCAATTTGAAAACGTAGCGTGCGCATTCTGATCGAAATAGACGGCTCCGCCATCGACTGCGGAGTTATTTTCAAACCTGCAATTGGTGAAGAAAACAACGATTTCAGGAGTGTGACCGCCAGCGTGATCCATCAGGGCGACAGCCCCGCCGTTCGATGACAAAGCGAAGTTGCTGACGAACTTGCAGCGCGTGACATTGAGTCGAACGGTTCCCGTTACGATTTGGTCGATGGCGATGTGGAGCCCGGCGCCCGGCCCGCCGAAGCCGTTGGTGATCGTGAAGCCGTCGAGGCGCGTGAGGTTAGCGGTTGTGTCCAGCGCCGTGACGACATTGGTTGCGAAAGTACTGGATCCAAGATTGCCGCTGAGGATGGTGGGATTGGCGTCGGGATCGGCTTGGAAATGCGATATGGTTTCCGTGCCGGCGAAGCCTCCGTATACGTCGATGTCATCCTCGAGGAGAAACGTATCGCTTGATGACATCCCAGGTGTATACGTTCCAGCCCGGACCCACACCTCCGTCACGCCGTTGAGCGAGACGCGTGCGTAGTCGAGCGCCTCGGCCAGATCGTTGAAGGCGCATGCCCAACTCCTGCCGTCTGGAGTCGAGGCCGTCGAATTGAGATCAACCGCAATGACGCCTGGCGGCAGCGTCGGCGAACACTGCGCCGCGCACGGACGGGCAGGCAGCAAGACAAGCGCGAACGCAAGAACCACCTCGCTCAGCCATCGAAACATTTCATTCATGTTCGAATTCCTTTCCACATGAATGAGACCTAGCGCCGCTGTATCGACGGCGGGGCCGCAGTCGAAACGAACCAGTTACCAAGAATGACAGCGAGATCGGCCGCATCCACCCGGCCATCCCCCGGAGCCTGGAATGTTGAACTCGTGACGATGTCCGCGGGATGCCCTTCCTTGCCACCCTGCGGCGCCCAGTCACCGAGCACTTCCATCAGGTCGCGATCGTCGACGACGCAATCAATGTTGACGTCACCGAGCGGGCGATCGGCAGGTTCGAGGATCACCCATCGGAGATTGGACGGGTCTTCGACAACGATACGCCCGGACGAGTTGATCGCAGTCGCATCTCGCAGGACTACGTCGTCCGGTAAATCACGTACGAGCGTTCGCAGGTCTATGATTTCCCCGTGCTGCCAAAGGAATGGTGCTGGAAGACTTCCAGCGCTATTAAGGCATCGACCCACAATTTGGCCCACGTTGTTGATGTCTTCAGCGGCAGTCTGTTGGAGGTTCGGGAGAACTCCTAAATCGATGACTCGACTACCGTCGAAGAGCCACGAGCGCCCCAATAGTGGCCCTTTCGGTGGGCTGATGACGCCTCCCCCAACAATTTCATTGTCATCGTTGATTGCGAAACCTCTCGCTGTCAAGGCAAACATCGGAGCAGGCACTTGTTCAGCGTTGGTTATTGTCCAATTGAACGCGCGCAAGCCCCCAGCAGTACTGAACTCTCCAGTGGCGACCGCGGACGAGTTGATCGCGCTTGCCAACGCTCCGCCAATAAATGGCGGCAGTAATTCATGGACAACATCCCCGCGCCACCGAAACGCCACGCGACCTTGATTGGTGTCGCGATAGCCACATACCCACCCGCCGTCGTTGATGCCGAATGCTTCGCAAAGACCGCCTTCAATTGTCGCCTTGAATTCGGTCCACACGCCGTTCTTGTAACGGAACGCAAGCAGCTCGCTGAGGTTGGATCGGAGCATCCGGCCCACAATCTCGGAGTTGTTGTTGATGTCGCGAGGCTCCGCTTCCAGAATTCCCACTGGGAGCGGAATCGCAACGAAACCGGTCTCCTGCGACCACATGAATGGCCGATGCTCGAAGGCGCAGCCGCGAAAGCTGCCCACCACGACGCCGTGATCGTTCATCGCCGTGGCTTCGATGGGCGCGAACTCGAACGACCCGCAGCCCGGCGTCTTGATCTCGCCGACAATTTCATACTGGCACTGCGCCTGTACTGACATGGCACCCCCGAAACTGAGCCCAAGCCATGCGAGCGCCCACAATCCCCCCTGAATCGGTGACATCCGCCTCATGCCGCGACAAACCCCCGTGCTCGAAGTGAAATGGCCCCGTGGCCTGATAAGCTGGTGCAAACTATCAGGAACCGAGACCGATGCAAGTGGCAAAATGGAAAAAAACGGAGACATAGGCTATTGCTCCTTGCTTGGGCGCCGCGCCGAAGTGAAATGAATTGCTTGCGGAGTGTGCCTCCGAACCACGGGGAGGCAACACTTGGCACGGGAGATTCGAGAAAACATCAAACGAAAAGGCGACCATAACAGGTCGCCATGACAGATTGGCTCTTTAGGCTTCGCCAAAAACCCCCAAGAGTTCCTCGCCGGTGCAGTCTGTCGGCTGCTTTCCGGCGGGCGATCTCACCCATTGCACCGCCCGGTGCGGCCCCACGTGCTCAAAGACGCTCTGGGCGCATCGCTTGCCGCCGTCGTAAGCGTCCGAGAACACGATCGAAGAGCGCTGAAGGCGATTGCCACATGCGAGCCCGTTATCGCCCTCAACGGCCGACGCGTGCTCGCACGTTGTCGAGCACGTTCATGAAGTTGATGTACGCGTCGTACGGGCTGTCGTACGGGCTGAAGTATTTGTGCACGTCGCCGTCGGACCAGTATTTCGTGCACATGTAATACAGATGGTCGGAAGTTGTGAGCTTGCGCCAGTCTTCGAGGATGTATTCATCGCCCGCGACGTGCTTCGCCTTCACCGCGGCTTCGAGGTTGTACAGTTCGGCGGCGGCGTTCTCCTGCATGGCGTTGCCGAGCCATGCGGAGAGATCGCGCTCCGTGTCCGCCCATGACGTCATGTACGGCGCGTCGTACACGCCCACCGCAGGATATTTTTCGACGCACTCGCTGGGCGTCAAGAAGTCGTTGCGGCCGGGGTTCACGTCGAAGACTTTTTCAGGGAGCGCATCGAGGAATTCGAAGATGCCGCTGTCGGCCCACTGGTGCTCGCCGAAGGTTTCGTAATCCATGAACAGGTTGCACACATACCCGTCGCCGTTGATCTGGTTGACCCACTGCGCGAAGCGCTCCGCCGTGAGCGGCCATTCGCTCCAGCCGCGATTGGAGAAGCGGAAGGCGATGTCATCGGACAGGCGATAGTTCTTGAGCATCAGCTTGATGCGCGCGTTCTTCGGGTCGCCGCCGCGCGGCACATACAGGTAATTCGGCGAACGGAAGCCGAGCAGGCGATCCACGCCCTCGCAGAGGATCGCGGCATAACGGCCGATGGAGCCGAGGTGTGCGGCGAGATCGTTTGAATACGTCAGCTCCGTGTTGCGGAACACCTTGGGCGTCGCGCCGAACAGCCGCTTGAGTTGCTGCTCGTGGAGCGCGACCTGCTCACTGAACTCTTCGCGCGAAAAGAGGAAGCTCAAGGAGTGATGCGACGTCTCGCCGAGGAACTCGCACGCCCCGCTTGCTGCAAGCTCCTGGAACATCTCGATGATGTCGGGCGTCCAGAGTTCGAACTGCTCAAGCGCGACGCCGGAGATGGAGTAGGACACGCGGAAGCGGCCTTCGTGTCGCTTGACGAGGTCCAGAATCTTGCGCGTCGCCGGCCGATAGCACTTGTCCGCCACCTTCTCGCAGATGGCTTTGTTCTTTTCGTTGTCGAAGTAAAAAGGATCGCTATCGAAGACGGAATACGGCCGGAGGCGAAACGGCTGGTGGACCTGGAAGTAGAAGCACACGGAGGTCATGGAGCGCCATCATAGGGCAAGTGATCGCGTGTTCCGATGCCGGCTCGCCGGTACGATGCGCGAATGATCGATCGCGATGCGTTGGCCCGGAAGATTGCCGAAGTCGCGCTGCTGCGCGGCGAGTTCAAGCTGCGCAGCGGGCGCATGAGTTCGTTTTACCTTGACAAATACCTGTTCTCGACGCGGCCGGAGATTCTGCGCGAGCTCGGCCGCATGTTCGCGGAGCGCATCCCGCCGGGGACGACGCTGCTCGCCGGCGCGGAGCTGGGCGGCATCCCCCTCGTGAGCGCCGCGTCGCTCGCCTCCGGTCTGCCCTGCGTGTTCATTCGCAATCAGAAGAAGGACTACGGCACGGCGAAACAACTCGAGGGAAAGATGACGAGCAGCGACCGCGTCGTGATCGTGGAAGACGTGGCAACGACGGGCGGGCAAGTGCTCGAAGCCGCGAAGGTCATCAGCGACGCCGGGGCGACGGTCGTGAAGATCATCGCCACGATCGACCGCATGGAAGGCGCGCGTGAAAACATCGAGCAAGCGGGCTACGCGTTCGATGCGCTGTTCACCGTGCGCGATCTGGGCGTGACGACGACGTAATTACAGATCTTCACGCTTCAGTCCAGTGCGCTTCGCGATGCGAGCGAGCATGCGGGGCCCGATTTCATCACGATCGTGGAAGGCAAAGACAAAGTCAGGCCAGCCATCGCGCGCAAGTACGCGGTGCGAGCCGGTTTGACGCTTCGTTCTCCAGCCTATGCGCTCCAAGGCTGCAAGCACGCGAACAGCCTTGGTCGATGGCCAGTCCGTCATGCGGCGTTCACGATCGAGAACACTGCATCAACGTCCGGAATGTCCTCGCCGTGCTCAAGCCGGTCGGCGAGCACGTGGAGGGCCAGCGCTTGTGCGCGACGAACCGCGTCAAGACGCGAATTGCCGTACACCATCACGCCGGCGAGATCCGTGACCTCGGCGATCCAGCGTCCATCGGCTTCCTGTTCGACTTCAACGCGGTACACGATGGCATTCTAGCACGGGCGCGAAGCCGCACGGCTTGGTCGCCGCCGCGCCAGCACCGCCGCGCCAGCCAGTCCTGCGATGACGATCACCACCACTTCCGCGGCGCGGTTGACGAGTTCCGCCGTCATCCCTGTCTCAAGCGGGATCGCGGCGAGCGGGGCGGCGAGCAACCCCACCGCCCATTCGCGCAGGCCCAGGCCGTTTGAGCTGAGGGGAACCATCGTGGCGAGCGTGCCCACGCAGGCGAACGCCACGGCGCTGCGAAGTTCAATCGGCGCGCCGACGAGCGTGAACGCAATGGCGTAGCGCGCGGTCCACACGAGGAGGTCGAGATATCGCGCGAGCCCCGCAAGACACCACGGCCGCGCCGCCCCGCCGCCAGAAATCATCGCGATCGCCAGCAGCGCAATTGCCGGCGCCGGGAGCATCCATGCAAGCATCGCGGGCCACGCTTCCGCCGCCAGCGCACAGGCAAGCAGCGCCATCGCGCCGAGCGCCGTCATGCCCGCCGCCTGCGCGATCGTGAGCACGCTGTGCCGCGCCGCGATGTCGTTGACGGCTTTGTGGTACGCCACGCGGCCGAGGAAGCCGGGACGCAGCGGCAAATAGTTCGCGAGAGCGGAGGCGGCGATCAGCGCCTGCATTTCGAACATCGCCACCTTGCCGTAACGATTGGCAAGCTGATGAAACATCGCGCCGGTGAGCGCGAGGTTCGCCACGACGCAGAGTGGCAGCAGCGCTATCAGGAACGGCGACGCGGTGGAAATTGCATCCAGCGCATCGCGCACGTCCTCGCGGCGTTGCAGCAAGACGAACACCGCGGCGGCCAGCAGCAGCACGCCCAGCGCCGCGCCCACGAAGCGGAGCACGCGCGTGCGGCGATCGGTCACGGCGTTCGCGTCTCGCTCGCCGGTTCCAGAATCTTCTTGAACAGCGCCGCAATCTCGCCGAGCCGTTTGTCATCGCCGCGCTGCACGGCATCGAAGAGCGGGTCGGATGTGCCCGAACTCTGATTGATGAGATAGCTCAAGAGCACGGCGGAGTCGGTGCTCTGCCGCGCCATCGTGCGGAACTGTTCCATCTCGGCCGTCCGCGGGATCACGCCGAGCAGCCACGCCTGGCCGTTCGGGCCGAGCTTCGGAAAGGTGTCGATCAGCGCCTGCCGCGCGTCCGCGAGAAGCTGGCGATCGTCCGGGCTTGCCTTGTCGACGGCGCCGGCCGCCGCGACCGGGGCCAAAAGCGCGAGCTGCGCGAGATCATCGAGCGAATCCGGCTGCATGACCCGCGCCATGGCGTCCTGCAGCCAATCGCGCGACACGCGCACGCCTTCGACCCGCATCCGCTCCGTCATCACTTCGCTGCCAAGCAGGCTTGGCCGAAGCGCGCCCTGCGGCGTCACCATGAAGTTGATGAGCCCGCGCACGCTCACGGTCGCACCGCGCAGCGCTTGCGTGTCCAGCACCGTGCCGAGCTGCGATTGCCGCAGGTCCACGTCAAAGGTCATGCGCTCATGCGGTTCCAGCCGCAGCTTGCGATCGATGTCCACGATGAATGGGCGAAGTTCGGGCGGCAGCTTCACGCGCGCCACCTGCACGGACGGCACCAGCGCGAGGTGCGGGCGAATCGGGCCTTCGGGATCGATCGCCAGCGGGACGTTCGTGTGATTGGTGATCTCGATGCGCACGGTCACCGGCTCGAACGGCTCGAACTGGACCTTGGTCGGCGTGATGCGCAGCGACAACGCCAGCGAGGCGTCATCCACGTAGCGATCGAAGGTGGCGGGAATGCGCGACACCAGCCGATCGAGCGCCGCCGCGGAATCGCTCACCGTAAAGCGCTGCTTGAGCATGTCGGTGAGCGTGTGGAAGGACCACACGCCGAGCAGCGTGCCGGGCTGCCGACGTGCGACGCTCAGCAGTTGCCGCGCCGCTTCCTTGGTTTCGCCTTGCTCGAGGAGCGCCTTTGCGAGGCCGACGGCGGCGAGCGGGTCGTTCTCTGCGAGCGGTTCGAGAATCGTGCGAGCGGCTGCGGGATCGCCGCTGCGCAGCGCCGTCCAACCATCGAACCGCGCCTGCGCTTCGGGCGTGAGCGGTTGCAGTTCGCCTGCTTGCGCCACGCGCTTGGCGGCTTCATCGGCGTCGCCGCCCAGCCAGTACATGATGGACGCTTGCTCGAGCAGCAGCCGGGCCTGTTTCACGGGGTCGGCGCTCTCTCCTTCGCCGGCCGCCGCCACCGCTTTGTCGTACGACGCCACCGTCGCCTGCAGCATGCGCGTCGCCAGTTCGCCGCCGAGGCTCTGCTGAATCATCGCTCGCACGGAGGCGAGTGTGGGCGAAAGCGTCGCGGTGACTTTTGCGAGATCGAGCGGCGTGATGTCCGGCTGTTCCTGGCGAGTGCGCTGCCGCAGAATCTGATCGCGGATGCGCTGATGCTCAAGGATGATGCGCATCGCTTCCGTGGTATTGCCGTTGGCCCACAGCGCGATGGCGGCGTCGGCGATGAGATCATCGGTGATCGGAGGCCGACCGGTATACGGGGCCACCTTGATCGCCAATTGATAGAGGCGCTGGGCGCCGTTGTACGCGCCGTGCTCAAGCAGCAGTTGTCCGAGCGTGAGCATCGACATCGCGTCGGTGGGGTCCGCCATCACGAGACCGACGAGCAGTTCCGCTTCCGCGGCGGGGTCGTCAACGTTCGCGCGGAAGAAGCCGGCCGCCAGCGCGGAGGCCTTGCGGTTGGAGGCGTCGATCGCCGTCGCTTCCGCGAGCCACTCGCTGAAGCCGTCGAGATCGCCTTGTGATTGTTTGAGCAGCGCGAGGTCGAGCGCGAGGCGCGAGGCGACGGCGGCGCCGATCTCGTTGCGGCGTTCCGGCGCGAGCAGGCGCTTGTAGAGCGATTCGCGCTCCTCGGCGGTGTCGAGGTCGTCGATCGCCTGGTTCAGCCGGCGGAAGCGAATGACTTCGTCTTTGGGATCAAGCTGGGAAAGTCGTTCGATGGCGGTGCGCTGAAGGTCATGACGTTCGCCGACTTCGGCCAGGGAGAGGAGGAAGCGCCAGGCGTCGATGTTGTTGGGCGAGCGGTCGACGGCGGCTTCGCCCAGCAAAATGGCGAGTCGGATTTTGTCGACCGTGACGGGCTCGTTTTCGAGCATGGCGCGAGCGGCCCGGATCCACTGGTCGGCGAGCATGCGTGCCACGGCTTCCTCCGCGGCGGCCGGGAGGGCGCTGGCGCTGGGTGCGGGGGCGACGATGGCCGCGGAAGCGAGGATAAGTGCGCTGAAGAACATGGAATCGGGTGACCCCTCTCCGCATGGCGGGCGGTGGCGAACGGTCGCGTCAAGCTCGATTTGGACCCTGCGTTCGGGCTTCTGGCATGTGTCGATCGAGAAGGCAACCGCCCCCCGCACGCAGCCGTATCGAACATCTGCCGATCGCCTTCGCGAGCGGTGCGGTCAATGTAGGCAGGAACGCTCATGCCAGCAAACATGGAACGCGCCGCGAAGGGGGTAGGTTCGTGAAAGTTGGACGGTGGATGAAACGGCCCGCTCGTTGACACCCTTTTCGGGCGGCGGTACGGTCCGTCGTCTACCATGATGGAATGGCGTGTGCCGCCTTCCCTGGGCGGCGAAACGCCTCGGAGTGAATCGGCGCCCCGCCGTGGCACTCCCTGGAGGCACCCTCGAATGCGACGACTGCTCGGGCTGATTGCAGCCATCGCCTGCTCACTCTCGACGCCTTGCTTCGCGCAGGGCATCGGGATGGACATTACGAGCACCACTTCCGAGCTGCGACCCGAGCAACGCGCCTTGCTCGAGCAGTTCGTGAACACGCACGTGAAGGGCCTCGCGGGTGACAATCTGGATGTCGCGTCCAAGTCGCGTTCAGCGCTCCTTGGTCCGCTTCGCAGTCCCGGCGCGACCGCGCTTTTTCGTGATGAATACTCGCGCATCCTCACGCCGCAGCTCCAGCCGCTCGTGACGCAGGACGACAACCCCTTCGCCGCGGTCAACGCGATGCAGATTGCGGCGCAGCTCAAGACGCAGGAAGCGATGCGTCTCGCGCTTGACCATGTGCGCATGAGTTCGGAGCCGCGCACGGCCGTGCGTGTGATGGCCGCGATCGCCGTTCGTCAGGCGGCCGTCGAACTCGCGAAGAACCAGGTGTTCGCCCGCGCGGTGGACCAGGCGACGCGCGATCTTGCTCGCGCGGCTCGTGAGGAAACCGAGTGGCTCGTGCTGCTGCGCGAGTTCGAAGCGCTCGCGAGCATCGGCACGCCGGTGGCGCAAACCGAGGAATTGCAGGTGCTCAAGGCGGTGGCCAGCCGCATGGCGAAGGAAGCCGGCCCAAGCGAGCTGATTCACGCCGTGTTCCCCGCCGTCATCTCGCTGCGTGATCGCATGCTGGATACGCGGCTCTCGGCGTCGCAACTTGCCGAGAAAGGCAAGAACATGGCCCCCGTGCTGGGCGAAGTGCTGGCGGTCGCCGATCGGCATTTCGACAGCGCGCAGCAAAGCGAGGAATCACGCCAGACCTATGGCAAGCTGGTGGCGGCCATCGATCAAACCATCACGCGCATCGACAAAATCGTCGCCCCCGCCGAGCAGGCCACCCCCACCGCGCAGCTACGTGAAGCGTGGGAGAAGAAGGACAAGGCACGCTTCAACCAGGGCGTGCAGCAGTGGCAGAAGCGCTTCGAGACCGCCGCGTACAAGCCCTGATCGCCCACCGCGTACACTGCCCGCATGATCCGCCTGCTACTTCCGCTGGTTCTCGTGCTGGGCGGACTTGGCCTTGTCATTTCGTTGGACACGCCGGCCGAGCGTGCGGAACTCGTGTTCGTCAGCCGCGCTGATGTCTTCACGCTCGATCCGCAGCGGATGAGCTATCTGCAGGACTTCCGGCTGGGCGATGCGATTTACGAAGGCCTTGTGCGCTGGAACAACCGGACGGGCGCGATCGATCCTGCCGCGTGCGCGTCGTGGGACGTGAGCGATGACGGGCTGGTGTACACCTTCCACATTCGCCCCGATGCGAAGTGGAGCAACGGCGACCCGCTCACCGCGCATGACTTCGCCTACACGTGGCGACGCGCCATCCTGCCGGACACCGCGGCGGACTTTGCTTCGATGACGTTCATCATCCGCGGCGCTCGCGCCATGATGTCGTGGCGGGCCGAGCAGCTCCATGCCAAGGCGGCGGGCGCGATCACGCAAAGCGCCGAAGCGATGTGGGAAGAAGCAGAGCGACGATTCGCGGAGACCGTGGGCGTGCGGGCGGTGGATGATCGCACGCTGGAGGTGACGCTCGACTGGCCGGCCCCATATGCGCTGGATGTGCTCGCGTTCGGCGTGTTCCTGCCCGTGCACCGGCCGACGGTGGAAGGCTGGCCGTTGAACGACGAACAGCGGGCGCGTTTCCGAGAGCGCGGCTGGCGCGACGAGGATTGCCCGCCGTTTGAACAGTGCGCCTTTGTGTCGCTCGACGCCGCCACGGGCCGGCTGATGCAGAAGCACGAGTGGACAAAGCCGGGTTCGATCGTCACCAACGGCCCGTATGTCGTCACGCGCTGGCGCTACAAGCGCGACATGCGGCTGGAGGCGAACCCGTTCTATCACTCGCCGAACAGCGTGAAATGCAAATCGATCGACATTCCATCGCTGCCGGACGCCAACGCCTCGATCCTTGCGTACGAATCCGGCGTGCTCGACTGGCACACGGATGCGGCGATCGAATACCAGGCGGACATGATCGCGCAGCAGCGCGCGTATGAGCAGCGGCATGCGAGCGAGCTCGCGTCATTGCTGGCGCAGGGGATGTCGAAGGACGAAGCGCTGGCGCGATTGCCGGAGCCGATTGCCGGGAAAGAGCGGCGTGATCTGCATGTCTTGCCTGCGTTCGGCACGGATTTTTACAGCTTCAATTGCAGGCCCGCGCTGGCGAGCGGCGCGGAGAATGTGTTTGCCGATGCTCGCGTGCGGCGGGCGTTTGCGATGGCGGTCGACAAGCGCGCGATCACAGAGCAGGTGACGCGCATCGGCGAGCCGGTGGCGAACGTGCTCGTGCCGCGCGGCGCGATTGAAGGGTACGAATCGCCGGGCGGATTGTCGTTCGATCCGGGCGCCGCTCGCGCGCTGCTCGCTGAAGCCGGGTGGCACGACCGCAACGGTGACGGCACGATTGAGAACGCCGCCGGCGCGAGCTTTCCCACCGTGGAAATCCTGTACTCCACCAACAGCCCGCGCTATCGCAACATCTCGCTCGCGCTGCGCGACATGTGGCAGCGCGAACTCGGCGTGCGCATTGAACTTCGCGGTCTTGAAACCAAATTCTTCCGCGAAGCGCTCAAACGCGGCGACTTCATGATCGCACGCGGCGGGTGGTTCGGCGACTTCGGCGACCCCACCACCTTCCTCGACATCTGCGCGAGCGACAGCGGCAACAACGATCGCGGCTACAACAATCCCGCGTTCGACGATCTTCTCGCCCACGCTTCCAACGAGCCAAACGCCGCGGCGCGCTTCGCGCTGCTCACGCAAGCCGAGCGCATTCTTGTGGAAGACGATCTGCCGCTCGTCCCCATCTGTCAGTACGCGATGATCTATCTCTACGACCCGGCACGCGTGCGCGGCATCTCCAGTCACCCGCGCCTGCAGCAATATCTGCATCAGATCGAGGTGGTGCAGCCATGACGTCGCTCGTGCTTCGCCGCCTGCTGCAATTGCCGCTCATTCTGCTGGTGATCTACACCGTCACGTTTCTGCTGGCGTGGCTGATTCCGGGTAATCCGCTTGAAAACCCGGAAGGTCGCCGCCCGCCGCCGGAGGTGCAGGAAGCGATGCTCGAGCGCTACAACCTGCACTCCCCCGCCGCGTTTTATTTCGACTACCTCGGCAAGGCGTCCGGCGTGAGCTATCTGCTCGGGCTGCACGACCGGCCGTTTGATCTTGGCCCGAGTCTCACGCACCAGGATTGGTCGGTGGGCGAGATTCTGGCATCGGGCTTGCCGGTGTCGATGACGCTCGGCTTCGCGGCGATTCTGCTTGCGCTCCTCATCGGCGTGACGTCGGGCGCGGTGGCGGCGATCAAGCCGGGCAGCGTGGCGGACGGCGTGTCGCTCGCCATCGCGCTCATCGGCGTGAGTTTGCCATCGTTCGTCATCGGCACGGCGCTGCTCATGGTGTTCGCTGTGTGGTGGCCGATCGCGCCCATCGGCGGGTGGGGCGCGCCCGGAAACGTCGTGCTGCCGGCGCTCACCTTGAGCCTGCCGTTCGCGGCGTACATTGCGCGGCTGACGCGCTTCGGCATGATCGAACAGATGCAAAGCGACTACGTCCGCACCGCCCGCGCCAAGGGACTTTCCACCACGGCCGTCGTCTTCCGCCACGCGCTGCGCAACGCGTTCCTGCCGGTGCTCTCGTACCTCGGCCCGGCTGCCGCGATGGCGATGACCGGCTCGTTTGTCGTCGAAAAGGTTTTCGCCATTCCGGGGGTGGGCGTGCACTTCGTCGATGCGGTGCTCAGCAAAGACCTCACGCTCATCATGGGCGTGGTGCTCGCCTATTCGACGCTGCTCATTCTCTTCAACCTTGCGGTGGATGTGCTCTACGCGTGGGTTGATCCGCGCATTGAGCTGGCGTGAGGCGATATCGATGCCGCTTCAGGGCTCGTCGTTTTCGCCGGCCGATGCGGTGCGCGGCGTGATGCGGTCGCGGGCTTCGCGCCGAGCCTGGTTGGGATCGCTCATGGTGCGATCGGGCGCCGGCTGCTCGGTGAGAATGATCTCCACGCGCGCGTTGGCGAGATCTTCGCGGCTGCTCATCGGGAAGGGCTCAACGCGATCGTGGTGACCGCTTGAGGTCAGCCGCATCTGCCACCAGTCGACGCCGTTCTCCGCCAGCACATCCGCCACCGCCAAGGCGCGTTCGAAGCCGAGGCGTGAACCTTGCTCGCGATCGCGCAAGCCTTCCGCGGCGCTGGAGTGGCCGCGCACTTCCACGATCACCATGTGGCCGGCGATTTTCTTCGCCAGTTCGATCACATCCGTGCGGCCCTGCTCGCTCAATTCGACCGACTGATAGGCGAACTCGACCTTGCCGCAGTAGGCGTAGTAATCCGTCGGCCGGATCGATTGCACATCGTGATCGCGGCCGCGCGGCCCTTCGGTCGCGCTCTTGCTGGGACCGACGCGATCGAGCATGCGGCGGATGAGCAGCTGATCGTTGGGATCATTCGACGTCGGATCGACGGGGTTGTTGAAGGCTGCGCGAATGGCGATAGCGGCGTCGAGCATTTCTTCCGACACGCCGTGGGGCAATTCGCTCGTGGGCGCGCCGCCGGCGTTGTCTTCCTTGCCGCCGATGCCGCCCGTGGTGGGCTCCTTCAGGTTCATGGCGAGAAGGATGACGAAGAAGCCCATCATGAGCGTGACGTTGTCGGCGAACGAAATGAGCCATTCCGGAGCGCCTTCGTGCTCCTCGTGACCCCCGCCGCCGTGCCCGCCATGCCCGCCGCCGTGTTTCTTGTGCGGTTTGTGCGCGGCGCCGCCGGCGTCATGACCGGCTGGTGGATGTGGATGCTCTTCAGCCATCGCTCACCGAATTTCCGCGCCGGCTGTTAGGCCGCCGCCTTGAGCCGCTGCCGCTCGGTCATGGGCAGGAAGGCCATGAGCTTGTCCACCACGATGCGCGGGTTGTCGCCCGCCTGCAGACTCAAGATGGCCTCCAGGATCATGGTGCGATTGAGAATTTCTTCGCTCGAGCGCTGCGCGAGCTTGTCGCCGATCGGACCGGCGATGGCGTTCGCGAGAATCGTGCCGTACATCGTCGCGACGACGGCGAGCGCGAGCATGTGACCCATCGCCTCGACGCTGCCGCCGAGCTGTCCGAACATGCCGATCTGACCAACGAGGGTGCCGACGAGACCCCAACCCGGGCCGTAGAGCTTGACGAGGTCGAAGAACTTCTTGCCGGACTTGTGGCGTTCCTGCATCGCCATCAGTTCAAAGCGCAGCATGGATTCGATCGCGTCAGGATCAACGCCGTCAATCACCATGCGCATGCCGGCGGCGAGGAAGGGATCAGTCTTCTGCAGATTCTCGACATCTTCTTCGAGGGCGAGGATGCCGTCGCGACGGGCCTTTTCCGCAAGCTCGCCCAGCGCCTTGATGACCTCTTCCGGCTTGCGACCCTTGTGGAACATGAACGACTTCAGGAAGCCGCCCACGCACTTCAAGCGCCCGCCCGGCATGGCCATGAACACGACCGACGTCGAACCGCCGATGACGGTCAGCACGCCTTCCATGGAAAAGAACATGGCGAGGTGGCCGTGCGATGAGTGCCAACCGACGATGCCAAGGCACACGCAGCCAATGATCACACCGATGAGACTGGCCTTGTCCATGTCGCTCCGTCGCTCTTCTCGCTCCGCTCCGTCGGAGGCATTCCGGTCGCGTCCGCGCGCGGGCATGAATTGCCCAGTCGCCGCAGGCGGCGCGAACGATCAACCCTGTCCGCTTTCCTTCATCGTCATGGACGACGCGGACCTGAAGGTCGTCTCCACCGCCTGGGAAGGTTGAGCGAGGATTATCGGACTGCGATGGGCACGGAGCACGGGCTTGCCGACAAATTCCGCGGGGCGCAAGGCGATCTTCACTCCGCCCCGCCGTAGATCGCTCGGTCGCCCAGCATGTCCGCGATGCGAAGGAGCTGGTTGTATTTCGCGGTGCGATCGCTGCGGCAGGGAGCGCCGGTCTTGATCTGCCCGCAATTGGTCGCCACGGCGATGTCGGCGATCGTGGCGTCTTCCGTTTCACCGGAGCGATGCGACAGCACCGCCGCATAGCCGTTGCGGTGCGCGAGGTTCACGGCCGCGAATGTCTCGCTCAACGTGCCGATCTGGTTCACCTTGACGAGGATGGCATTGGCGCATCGTTCATCGATGCCCTTGCGCAGGAACTTGGGATTGGTGACGAACAGATCGTCGCCGACCAGTTGCACGCGGTCGCCGAGCCGAAGCGTGAGGTTCTTCCACCCGTTCCAGTCGTTCTCGGCAAGGCCGTCTTCAATGGAACGGATGGGATAGCGGCGGCACCACGCGTCCCAGAGATCGATCATTTCGTTGCTGGTGGCGATGTGATTGGGATCGCTCTTGAAGAAGCAATAGCCGTCTTTGCCGCGCTTCTTCGCTTCGCCGGCGAGTTCACTGGCGGCAGGATCAAGGGCGATCATGATCTGCTCGCCGGGTTTGTAGCCCGCGGCCTCGATCGCCTGCATGATGAGCGTGAGCGCCTGTTCGTTGTCGGCAAGGTTGGGCGCGAAGCCGCCCTCATCGCCAACCGCAGTGGAAAGGCCCTGGTCGTGCAGCACACGCTTGAGCGTGTGATAGATCTCGACGCCGGCGCGGAGGGCTTCGCGGAAATCATCAAAGCCCCACGGCTGGATCATGAACTCCTGGAAGTCCACCGTGTTGTCCGCGTGCTTGCCGCCGTTCAGGATGTTGAACATCGGCGCGGGGAGCGTTCGCGCCGCCGTCCCGCCGAGATAGCGATAGAGCGGCTGGCTGGTCGCTTCCGCGGCAGCGTGCGCGACGGCGAGCGAGACGCCGAGCGTCGCGTTCGCGCCGAGCTTGGCCTTGTTCGCCGTGCCGTCCAACTCAATGAGCAGTTCGTCGATCGCTTCCTGCTCGCGCGCATCCATGCCGATGACGCGCGGCGCGATCGTCTCGTTGATGTTGCGCACGGCTTTCGTGACGCCCTTGCCCATCCAGCGATGCTTGTCGCCATCGCGAAGCTCCACGGCTTCGTGTTCGCCAGTGGAGGCGCCGGAAGGAACAGCCGCCCTGCCGGTGGCGCCGCCTGCGAGGGCGATTTCGCATTCCACCGTGGGATTGCCGCGAGAGTCGAGAATCTGCCGGGCGTGAACGAGTTCGATCGCAAAATGCATGGCCGTTGGTTCCGCAAAAATCCGCATGGAAAGCAGGATCGGCAGTGTAACGAAACGCCCCGTGGAGTTGGGTTGAGGCGACCGCCATCGATCGGGCACGCGTTGCGTTCATGCCGCTCGCGAATCGCCATTCCGGCAACGACGCCTCACTTGGCGCGATACTCCGGCTCGCGGCCTTCCAGCACGGCCATCACGTCGCGGACCACCCAGCTCATGTTGCTCATCGCCTGGCGGGTGCGGGCCGCGAGATGGGGGTACAGCCGGGCGTTCGGCACGGAGAGCAGCGGGTAATCCGGCCCGAAGGGTTCCGGATCGTGCACATCGAGCAGCGCCGCGGCGTCGGGGTTGGCGAGAAGGTGCTCGGCAAGCGCCGCGGCGTCCAGCACGAAACCGCGCGAGGTGTTGATCAGAATCGAATCACGCTTCATCAAGCCGAGCAGCGGCGCGGACACGAAGTGGCGATTGCTCGCGCGGTTGTCGATGTGAATCGTAAGCGCATCGCTGTGCGCGAAAAGGTCGCGCAAACTTACTGGCTCCGCGCCGTGGCGAAGCTCGGCTGGAATCTCAAGCACATCGTTGTAGATGACGCGAGCGCCGATCGCCGTGAGCGCTTTTGCTACGCGCTTGCCGATGCGTCCCAAGCCGAGGATGCCGACGGTCATCTCGCTCAATTGCCGCGCGAGCGGAACATCGGCGCGCAGCGCTTCCCACTGCTCGGCGGGCAGCGCTTCGCGGACTTGCATGCGCGGCCGGATGGCGTCGCCGAGCAGCATGAGCACGTACTCGACCACGGCCTGCGTGTTGGCGTCGGGGGCGTAGACCACGGGAATGCCGCGGCGGGTGCAGGCGGCGACGTCGATGTTGTCGAGCCCGACGCCGGCCCGCGCCACCACCTTCAGCCGCGGCGCGTGCGCGAGCATCGCGTCATCCACGCGCGTGTAGGTGCGCACGATGAGCCCATCGGCTCGCGCCAGATCGTTCGCAAACTCGCTGTCGCGATGACTTCGCTCCAGCACCGTGCATCGCTCGCGCAGCCACGCCTTGGCTTCCGGCGCGAGGTGTTCCGTAATGAGCACGACAAAGTTTGATGACACGTTGCGATTCCTGCAGAAGATCGGCACAGCGTAGCAGCGGACGTCGCGGCGAGGCGGCACAGAATGTTGTGGCTGCAGCGCACGATATTCGCCAATCTTGCGATTCTGGAAGCATGCTGCGCGGTCAATCTTGCGCATCCGCGCATCGTTTCCAAATCGCGCCATCGGCGCTGCGTGCGCCCCTGCGGGCCTTTTCCAGTAATGCGCCGCAAGCGCACGAACACGCGGTTTCGCGCGAATGAACCGTTGACAGCGGTTTTCAGCGCGCGTTATTTTTGATTTTGCCGGGGCGAGGGTTCGTGGGGCGAGCCCGCAGGCTGCGCCTTTGCAGCCTTGAAAATCTCCTGTGGTTCTTTCTCACCAGTGACCAGGAGGACGCGGATGAACAAGAGCGATTTGGTCGAGGACGTGGCCAACCGGCTGGGCGAATCAAAGGCCAGCGCTGCACGCGTGGTCGATGCCGTCGTCGAGTCGATCACCAACGGCCTCAAGAACGAGGACGCGGTGACGATCGTCGGCTTCGGCACCTTCCAGAAGAAAAACCGGCCGGCCCGCAAAGGTCGCAATCCCATCACGGGGGCGCCGATCGAAATCAAGCCCTCGACCACGGTCGGCTTCAAGCCCAGCCAGGGATTGAAGTCCTCGCTTTAGTTCGCGGCGGCGGGGCGGGTTATCGAAGCGGCGCCGATGCCACCTGCGTGTGCGTCGCGCCGTCGTGTGACAGCACGCTCTGCATCAGCGCGAGCTTGTCCACCGTGAAGGCCGGCAGCGCGGCCGGTTCGCGCAGCGGCTGCTTCAGTCGCACGGGATTGCGGAACCGGCACACGGTGAAATGCGGTGTGAAGCCGCGCGATCGCTCCCGCTTCGTTCGCGCCAGCCGCGTCACCAGCCGCCGCTTCATCTCAAGGAGCGTCGCCGGTTGATCGGTTTCGATGGCGACCAGCCGCGCGAAGCCTTCTGCAGGGAGCGTGATGAAATATTGAGGCGAGAGCGCGAAGCGTTCCAATCCGGCCGCGGCGCGTGAAACGGATTCGGCCGTGTCATCAAGCGCGCTGGCCGGCGTGTCGCCGATGAACTGCATGGTGAGGTGAATCTGCGCCGGCGGCACGACGCGGTGCTCGGGCAGTTCGTACAGCCGGAGTTCATCAAGCATGGCACGCGCGACGTCGGGCGGCGGATAGATCGCCACGAAAAGCCGGAGCATGCTGCCGCGCTTCGCCATTGCTCCGGTATCGTATCGGGCAGGCCAACCATGACTGAAACCGCGCCGGCGCATCCCGAGCTGCAGCACGAGCTTGTCGCACGACTGCTCGGCGTCGCACGGCATTTGAGCGGCTCGGCGGACCTCCACCAGATTCTTTCTGCCATCATCGACGCAATGCGCGATCTGCTCGGGGCCGAGCGCGCCACCGTCTTTGAGTTCGACCCGCGCACGAATGAGCTGTTCACCACCGTCGCGCACGGCGTGGGGGCCGACACGGAGCTGCGCGAAGGCATTCGCATTCCGGCTGACGCGGGGATCGCCGGCGAGTGCGCCCAGAAACGCGTCATCATCAATGTGCCCGACGCCTACGCCGACCCGCGCTTCAACCAGGCCGTCGATCGCATGACCGGGTTCCGCACGCGCTCGATTCTCGCCATCCCGCTCGTGGATTTTGACGGCGAGTTGATCGGCGTGGCGCAGGTGCTCAACCGCCTGTCAGGCGAGCCGTTCGGCGCGGACGAAGAGCGCATCGCCGAGGCGCTGGCGTCACACGCGGCGGTCGCCATCAAACGCGGCAGGCTCATCGAAGACCGTCTCATGCGCGAGAAACTGCAGCGCGATCTGCAGGTGGCGCGCACAATTCAGCAGAGCACATTTCCCAGCGCGTGGGCGAGCGCGCCCGGCTTTGACGTCTTTGCGTGCAGCGAACCAGCCGACGAAACCGGAGGCGACGCGTACGACGTCATCGGCATGGATGCAGGCGGTGCGATCATCAACCCGGCGAAGTCGAAGATGAAGGATGTGCCGGCCGAACGACTCGTCATGCTCATGGCAGACGCCACGGGTCACGGCATCGGGCCCGCGCTGTCGGTGACGCAGGTGCGATCGATGCTGCGCATGGCGGCGAGGCTCGGCGCTTCGCTTCGCGACATTGCGGCGCATCTCAATCAGCAGCTTTGTGCCGACCTTCCAAGCGGCCGTTTCATCACCACGTGGCTTGGCGAGATTGATGCTCGCACCGGCGCGCTGGCGATGTTGAGCGCCGGCCAGGGTCCGCTGCTGCACTATCGCGCCGCCACCGGCGATTTTGCCTCCATTGAGCCGGAAATGCTCCCCTTTGGCATCATGGATGACATGGATATTCCGCCGCCCACGAGCGTGACGCTGGCGACCGGCGATCTTTTCATCGCGGCGTCGGACGGCTTCTATGAAGCCATGGATCCGCAATCGCAACTCTTCGGCGCTGAACGCGTGCAGCGCGCCATCGCCGATGCTGCCGCCGGGCCTGCTACGGCCATCGCGGAGGCGCTGCGAAGCGCCGTGGCGGCGTTCACTCAATCCGCCAAGCGAGGCGACGACCAGACGCTCGTCATCATCAAGCGGCTCGAACCCAACGGATAGAATGTCTCATGCGCGTGCTCGTTCTCGGCGTTGGCGATGCGTTCACGGCCAAATCGTTTGGCTCGAGCGCGCTCGTTGAAGGGCCGAACGGCCGCGTGCTCGTCGATTGCCCGGACCTTATCCACCGCGCGCTCAAATCATCCGGCGAGAAAGCGGGCTGGCGCGTCGACGCTTCGATGATCGACGACGTCATCCTCACGCATCTGCACGGCGATCACTGCAACGGCCTCGAATCCTTCGGCTTTGCACGCATGATCCGCCGGCAACTGGTCGAGCCCGCGGCGGCGATCCCGCGCGTCCACACCTCGCGCCTCTCGGCATCGATGTTGTGGGAGCGACTGCGACCGGCGATGGGCGTCGACCGCGAAGGCATGCCGGTTCGCAAGCTCGATGACATTTTCGATCTTCACGTGCTCGACCCCGCGCGCCCCGCCACCGTCGCCGGCCTCACCGTGCATTGCCGTTTCACGCAGCATCCCATTCCCTGCATTGGTCTCAAGATCAGCGACGGTCGCAGCACGCTTGGCTGGTCCGGCGATACGCCCTTTGAGCCGGCGCACATCGACTGGCTTCGCAACGCGGATGTGATTGTGCACGAATGCAACGATCCGCCGGCACACACGCCGATTGATGCGCTGAACGCCCTGCCGGACGACGTGCGCCGCAAGATGCGCCTGATCCATCTGCCGGATGATTTCGACGAATCATCGACGGACATTGCGATCCTGCGCGAGGGCGACGTGCTGGAGCTGTAAATGAACCGTGTGAACAACCATCCGCGCGATAACGATGCGCCAGCCGCACCGATCGAATATGGCGTCATTGAGAATGACGGTGACGCCGCGGCGCTCATGCGCATTCTTGACCGCGCCTTCGGCATGACGCCTCGTGATTCCGAGCGCTATGAGAAGACGATCGGCCGGCAGAATTTCCGCGTGGTGCGCGAGGGCGGCACGATCGTGGGCGGGCTGGCGATCATTCGCATGGGTCAGTATTTCGGCGGTCAGTGCGTGCCGATGGCCGGTATTGCTGCGGTCGGCATCGCGCCGTGGATGCGCGGGCGCGGCGCCGCGCGGCTCCTCATGGAGCGCACACTTCGCGAACTGCGTGGTGACGGGTCCGCCATCTCAACGCTTTATCCTGCCACACAGACGTTGTACCGGGCCGTGGGCTACGAACTCGCTGGCAGCCAATTCGAGATCACGCTCCCGCTCGATGCGATTCATGTGCGCGAGAAAGCGGTGACCGTTCGGCCGATCGAGCCGCGTGACGAGCCGGCACTCGAAGCGATGTACGAGGAATACGCAGCGCACCGGCCGGGGCACCTCGCTCGCAATGACGTCATGTGGACGCGCATCCGCTCGCCGCGCGGTAAGACGGCGGATGGCTTTTTGTTCGAGGAAGCCGGCCGCATGGCGGGGTACGTGTATTTCCGTCAGAAGAACGCTCGCTTCAAGCCGTATTCGCTGCAGATTTCCGACATGCTCGCCACGACGCCGGCGGCCACGCGACGCTTGCTGTCGTTCCTTGCGGAGCATCGCAGCGTGGGGCAGGACGCAATCTGGCACGGCTACCCGATTGATCCGATCCTCGCATCGCTGCCGGAGATGACGTGGAAGTCGCGGCCTCGTTTGCATTGGATGGTGCGCGTGCTGGATGTGAAGTCGGCGCTTGAAGCGCGCGGCTATCCCGCGAGTACGAACGACACGCTGCATTTTGATATCGAAGACGATCTTCTCGGCGAGAACGCCGGCCAGTGGACGCTGCGCATCGAGAACGGCCGAGGGCATGTGACCCAAGGCGGCCACGGCGCGCTGAAGCTGACCGTTCGCGCGCTCGCCGCGCTGTACACGGGTTTCATGTCCGCACACGACCTCGCCGCGCTGGGTTGGCTTCGAACAAGCGACACCAATGCTCTTTCGCTCGCCGCCGGCGCATTCGCAGGGCCGCCGCCGTGGATGGGCGATGGGTTTTGATGGATTCGAAACGCTACGCCGAGCGCTTCAAACGTGGCACCTTCTTGCGCGGCCGCTGCTTCGAGAGGTCGTGTGCGATCTGCAGATTCAGCCAGAACTGGGGTGTCGTGCCGAATGCCTGCGCGAGCAGCCATGCGGTCTCAGCGGTGATGCCGCGCTTGCCGCGCACGAGCTCATTCACGCGCTGCACGCTCACGCCGAGATGCTTCGCCAGCGCTACCTGTGTGACGCCGAGCGGGCCCAGGAACTCCTCAACAAGCACCTCGCCGGGATGAACAGGATGACGGTGCGTCGGCAGCATCAAAGTTACCTCAGTGATAGTCCACGATGGAGACGTCCCAGGCCTGTTCGTCTTGCCATCGAAAGACAATTCGCCATTGATCGTTCACGCGAATGCTGTGAAACCCCTCTAGGGCGCCGCGGAGCGCTTCAAGGCGATTGCCCGGCGGTGACCGCAGGTCAGACAATTGGTGTGCTGCCTCGATCATATCGAGCTTGCGAAGCGCGGCTTTGACGATGGTCGACGGCAGCCGGCGCGGTTTCCGAAAACCGTGGTACAGCAATTCCGTATCGCGGTCGCCGAATGAAGCAATCATTCAGCTTTCCATCATAGGCTTTACACGGATGCCGTGCAATCGCGAAATTACGCGTAGCTGTGCAAACCCACGATCTGGAAATTGATGATGATCCAGTTGAACAGCATCACGCCCGCGCCGGCGACGGCGAGGATGGCGGTCCAGAGGCCCTTGTCCTTCACCTTCAGCCGTACGTGAATGAGCAGCGCGAACATGACGAACGTGTTGAGCGCGAACACTTCCTTCGGATCCCAGCCCCACGGCCGGCCCCAGGAGTGATCCGCCCAGATCGCGCCCATCACAAGGCCGGACCAGAGCATGATGAACGACAGCTCCATCAGCACCATGGTGGCGCCGTCGAAGATGGCGCCCGCCGAGGTCGTTGATCGCGCCATCTCGCCCGGTGCGCCCCCGGCCGCGGAACTTCCGCCGGTTTGAGCGCCGAGCCCCGGCGCGGCGAGCATGAGCGAGCCCGCGCCGCCGACGCGTGCATAATCCGCCGGCCCGCCGAGCGCGCGGTAACGGAGATAGAGCAGCGCCGACACGGCCGCCATCGCGATCAGGCAGTAGCTGAAGATGATCACGTTGGTGTGAATGTACAGCCAGACGTCGTGCAGCACCGGCATCATGTTGCTGATGTTGGCGTTGAGGTCGATCGGGAAAAAGCTCGCGCACATCATGGCGACCATGGACGCCACCGCGCTGCCCAGCGCGAAGATGTTGCGCATGCCCGTGCGCCTCGCCACGATCTCAAGAATGATCGCGGCGCACCCGCCGAACCACACGCTGGTGGTGACGGCTTCGAACATGTTGGAATTCGGCCACCGGCCGGCGACGTACCAGCGAAGCATCACCGCAAACGTGTGCAGCGCGAAGGCGAGGCCGAACACCGAGAGGCCGGCGATCGCGGCGCCGCGCCAGCGATAGACCACGCTCATCAGCAGCAGCGCCACGCTCACGAGGTAGATCATCCACACCCACGTGAGGTTTTTCGCCGCGAAATACCAGCGTTCCCAGCCAAGGCGATCGGGCGACGGGTACAGCGCCGGGTTGATGCTGCGCAGCGTCTCGGCAAGGCTTGCGGCGCTGTCGGTGACGCCGCTGGCGTCGTGGTCCTGCCACGCGAGGGCGAATCGCTGCAGCGTTTCCATGAGCCGCGTTTGCGTCTGTTCGCTCAAGCCCGGCAGCCGCTGGTTCGCCGGCAGGGAGAAGAGATCGCCCAAGCTGAACCACGGCTTCATCGGATCATTGCCCGGCGGCGGGATGATGGCGAGCGTGCTGATGAGCGCCTGCGGATCGCTGGCCTGCATCGCCGAGCGGATGCTCTGCACATCCTTCGCGGTGCGAATGAGATCGGTGTTGAGTTCCTCGAGCAGCGCCTGCACGGGCGGAATGCTGATGAGCCGAGGCGAGATGAGGCCGTTGGAGATGATGCGCTCGAGCGTGTCGGCGCGGTTGGCGTCGGAGGCGAGCGCGCCCGACGCTTCGATGACGTCCGCAATCTTGCCGCGCACCACCTTGTTCTTCACGTAAATCACCGGCTCGTCGGTGTACGCATCCGGCTGAAGCATCATGTCGATGTACGTGAACGAAGGCGACTGGCCATTGATGCGATGCGCGCCGCTGACGAACGCCATCATGGCCCGCGCATGCGACGCGAATGAGTTGAGCCGGCCGTCGGTGTGCACAGCGATCGCCTCGAACGGCGCGAGATCCACGCTCTTGGCAAACGCGGACGGCTCGCCCGTGCTCATATGCTGCGCCCCTTGGCGCATGATGCCCCAGCCAATGATGGCGATGATGAGAACGGAAACGATGTTGACGATCATGCGGCGCGTCATGGCTGCGCCCCTTCAATAAGCTCACGAGATGAACCGACCGGCACGAGCGCCTCCGGCGCCGCGGGCGTGGCGTGGCTTGCGGCCCGGGCCTGGCGAGCGAGTTCTTCCGCCCGGCGCAGCGCGCGATTGCGATCCCGCCGCCGTATCGCCGGCTTGACGTAGAACGCATAGATCATGCCGAACACTGCAATACAGCAACCGGCAAGTTGCACGAGCACGCCGTGACGCGACCCCACGCCGAGCACGGTGTAATTGAGGCCGGCAGAGGAGACATCGCCCTGGAAGCGTGCGGGCATCGGCGGGTCCCACTGCGCCTGGAAATACCACAGCCCGCCGAACTCCACCGGCGCGTTCACGCTCACGGCGAGCGGCTCGCTCCACGATTCGCCGTCACGGAAGCGCACAAGGCTCGTCCAGTCGCGCACGCTGCGCGTGTCGCCCGTGAAACCGCCGACCTGCGTGGTGAGGCGAAAATCGTCGAGCACGACGGGATAGGGAAGCTTGTGGCGCTGCCGCGACAGGATCACTTCATATTGCTTCCCATCGGGCCCTTCGACGACCGCAGGCCGATAGGGAAAACGCCGCAGTGATTCGTTCTCGTCTTCGAACGCCCAGTGGTGATAGGGCACCCAGTAGCGGCGCGTGCCTGACGCCGAGGGCAACTCGACGCGCACCATGGCATTGTGAATGTCAGCGTTGGCATCGCGCTGCGCACGCGGCACGACGAACGGGCGCGTCTCGCTGTGCGTGCGGGCGGAATAGCGCAGAATGTCGAGCGTGATGTCCTGCGGGAGCTGCACGGACTTGCCGGGGGCGGCGGCAATGAACGACGGCTTGCCTCCCGCCGGCGCCACCACCACGCCGATGTCGTTTTCATCCGGCCCCGCGACGATCGTCACCGCGGGCGGCCGCTTGCCGGGCTTCAATTCAAGTTGCAGCGCGGAATCAAACGGCAGCGTGTCGGCGTGCATGTCCGCCGGCGCCGTGTGCGGATTCACGGGCGCCATCGGCATGTCGCGATTGAACGTGGGATCGGTGAACACCCAGCGCTTGAACGACTTCTCCGCCGTCTTCACTTCCACGCTCGCCACCGACATCAACTTGCCGGGCACGATTTCAAGATCCGGGTCCACGAACTCCACGCGGTAGGAATACGGCGTGCCTTCCAGCGGCATGAACGGCGCCTCGGCGTTCGCACGGGCTGTCTGGGTGATGGCGAGTTCGTGCTTCACGCCGCTGGGATCAGTCCAGATGAGCGCGGGGTCGATCACTTCCATCAGCGCTTCCAGCTCGCGCTCATCGCCGATCCACCGGAACTGCAACTGGCCGCGAGCCGCGACGCTGCGAGCCGGATCGAGCGCCGCCAGCGTGTAATCTTCGTTCGGCCGGCCCGGCGCACGCAGCCGCACGGAGACGACGGGGCTCAACTCCTCGCCGCCCGGCAACCGGCGATCTTCGATCACCGCGTAGCGCAGATAGCTCGTGATGCGAACTGGCGTGCTCGCAAGCGGATCGCTCGCTTCCGCGGCCGGAACGGTGATATCCAGCGGGCGGGTCGGCGTGTCGTCGCTGGGCGAGAGCCAGACTTCGTCCGCATCTCCAATGTAATCGTTGTAGAGCGGCAACCCTTCGATCGGCCGCTGCGTCCATTCCCTGCTGCCGACTGGGCGCATGTAGAGCGCGAAGCACTTGGTGATGTTGGCAGCGAGATAGAAGTAGTCCTGCGGCTCATACTCGAGTCGCATGGTGATCGCTTCGTTGGCGAGCGGCTTGCCGATCTGCTTGATCGCGCGGGCGAACGGCTGTTGCGGGTTGCCGGTGGGAATCGTGTCTTCGGTGTATTGCGGATAACCGGCGATCAACTGTCGCATGAAGCGTTCGCTGCCATCGGCGGAGCGCATGTTTACCGTAACGGCGTACGACTTCTTGCCTTTGTCTTCGCCGGAGAGAATTTCCCACGAAGGATTGATGTCGAAGATGGTGGCGGTGTACGCGCCGGAGCCGGAGCCGACGGTGGTTGTGTTGCCGGGGATCGCCTCAAGCGCGGCGCTTTCGCCGCTGGGTAACTCGATGACGACGTGCCTGCGGATCACCGGCGCGTCGCCTTCCACTTTGTTGGAGAAGTAAATGACGCTGCCGATCGCAAGAATGATGATCCCGCCGTGGATCATCCACACGCCGTAGTTGACAGGCTTGAATTTGATGCGGCGAAGGGTGGCGACGGTGATGTTGATGCAGATGAGCAGAATGAGGAGATCGAACGGCCACCAGTGGAACCATTCGAACTCCGTCATCTCGAACGCGGGAAACTGCCTGATCTGAATGAAGCCGTACCCCGGCGCCCACAGGCCCGCGGAGCCGAGCGAGCTGTAGACGAACAGCACCGCGAGCAGCGCGATGCCGAAGCGAATGCTGGAGAACAGGCGCAGCAGCAGGTGAAGGGGGTTCATGGCGCTGCCGGCACGGTGATGATTCGTCGGTCGTGGCATTGGATAAAAGGACTATCGGCGTGACCCGCCCGCTGCAGCAGCGTCGCCTGAAAGCGCGTGAGATGCCGGCTGCCCTCGGGAGCGTGATGGTAGGACAGTACGGCGGCCTGGGGCCGGGGATGCGATGAAATCGCCGTCCCGCTTTTCGAGGCGCAGGACTGCGGGCGAGCCGACGCCGAACCGGCGCTTCAATTCACGCCGCGGGGGGCGCTGCGGACCCTTCCTTCGGCGCGGATGCGGAGCCGATCTTGAACGCGCTGGCCACGGCGAGAATGGCCCACAAACCGTCGAATGGGCTGAAACTTGACTTGAACACATCCATCACCGTGTCCTGCTGCCACTGCGGCGTGAGCGAATCACGCATCTGGCGCTCCGCGACGATGATGGCGTCGCGGTAACTCTGCTGCTCGGATGCGGGCATCGCGTTCCAGCGTTCCTCCGCTTCCTTCCACAACGCTTGCGGGTAGTCGTCCTTGTAGAACGCCAACTCCGGAATGCTTCCCTGCGGCCACGCCAGCTTTGCCCCGCCGTCTGGAAGATCCGCCAGCATCTGATCGCACATGTACGTGAGGTGATACTCGGGATACGAAAGATTCGGCGCATCGCGAAGCAGTTGTCGCTCTGATTCAGTCAGTGCAAACCAGCGCTCGAGCGCCTCGCTCCAGACCGTGGGCGGGTACATGTCGGCGACGGATTCCGCGGCGTCCGGACTCTTCGCGCCAGCAATCGGCCACCTCTGGCCAGCCTGCATGCGCTCGTAGATCACCTGGTCGGCGACGGCGGAGATGGGGCCGTCGTCACTGTTCAGGAACGCCTGCACCGAGACGTACGCCACGCCCCATTTGCCCACAAGAATGCCCGCGAGCGCGAGCAGCACGGCCAGAATGCCGAGTGACGCGTCGCCATTGCGGCCGCTGCCGACGAATACCGCCGTGCCCGCGAGGACGCCGATGCCCCACGCGAGCCAGCCGACTTCAAGGTTGGCGAAATACCCCACCGCCGTCCAGATCGCTGCGCCAACAAGAGCAGCGATCGCGCCTGCGATCATGGCTCCAAGTACACGCATCGTACGTCTCCGCAGAAATGTTGAATTAAGAGAGATGCGCCGCTGACGCGCAGTGTACCTGATTTGAATTCCGCGCTGGAAATCCGGTCGTCTTATTTTCGAGGCGATCTACCATCTGGCAATGCAAACGCTGCCGAAGCCTGATGAGATGTTCCGGGCCGTGCTCGCACGCGATCCTTCCTACGAAGGCGTGTTCGTGGTCGCGGTGAAAACGACGGGGATTTTCTGCCGGCCGACGTGCCCGGCGAAGAAGCCGCGGCGGGAGAACGTGGAGTTCTTCGCCGGCGCGAGTGAAGCCCTGCATGCGGGATACCGCGCGTGCAAGCGCTGTCAGCCGATGAGCGCTGGGGCGGGTGAAGAGCCCGAGTGGGTCGCCCATCTGCTGAAACGAATTGACCGACAGCCGGAAGCGCGGCTGCGCGAACGCGACCTCCGCGCCATGAACATCGAGCCCGCGCGGGCACGGCGATATTTCTCGCGGCGATTCGGAATGACATTTCATGCCTACGCACGGGCGCGGCGGCTGGGCCTGGCGCTGCGCGAAGTGCGCGGCGGACGCAATGCAACCGCAGCCCATCTCGCGAGCGGCTACAACTCCGTCAGCGGGTTCCGCGACGCGTTCAGCAAAGCGTTCGGCGCGCCGCCGGGCAAAGCGAGCGAACTCACGCCGGCGTTCGCGCGCTGGCTGGACACGCCGCTCGGCGCGATGCTGGCAATTGCGGATGACGAAGGCGTGCGCTTGCTGGAATTCGTCGACCGGCGCGGTTTGCCACGTGAAATCGAACTGCTCCGAACACGATTGCGATGCGCGATTTCGCCCGCGCCAGCGTACGGCAACGGAACGCATCGCGTGCTCGACCAGTTGCAGGACGAACTCAAGCGATACTTTGGCGGCACGCTCACGACGTTTCGCACGCCAATCGCGCCGTTCGGCTCGCCGTTTCAATTCAGCGTGTGGCAGCGCCTTTGCGCGATTCCGTTCGGCGAGACGCGCAGCTACGCAGCGATCGCCGCGGAGGTTGGCGCGGCGGGCAGCCAGCGCGCGGTCGGCACCGCCAACGGCATGAACCGCATCGCCATCGTCATCCCCTGCCACCGCGTCGTGCGCAGCGACGGCTCGCTGTCAGGCTACGGCGGAGGCGTATGGCGAAAGAAGTGGCTGATCGAACACGAACGCGCGCATCGCGCTCGCCTCGCGGACTCGGGTCGCGGCTAAACGCGGTTGTCTTACTTCCTCGAATAGTTAAACACGCCGCGTCCCGACTTGTCGCCCAGGCGTCCGGCCTGAACAAGCTGGCGCAGCAGCGGGCATGGGAAGAACTTGGGGTCGCCCAGTTCGCGGTGGAGGACCATCATGATGTCGTGGCAGACGTCGAGGCCGATGAAGTCGGCGAGGCGGAGCGGCCCCATGGGGAAGTTGCAGCCGAGCTTCATGATCTCGTCGATGTGCTCGGGCTCGGCGACGCCTTCCATCCATGCGTAGAACGCTTCGTTGATCATCGGCATCAGCACGCGGTTGGAGACGAAGCCGGCGCGGTCGTTTGCGGGAATGGGCGTCTTGCCGAGTTTCTTCGCAAGGTCCATGGTGATGCCGACGACCATGTCCGCGGTTTCGAGGCCGCGGATCACTTCGACGAGTTTCATCACCGGCACGGGGTTGAAGAAGTGCATGCCGATGACGCGCGGGGCGGCGACGTCGATTGACGCCGCGATCGACGTAATCGAAATCGACGACGTGTTCGTGGCGAGCACCGTCGTCTCGCGGAACGCTGTGAGCATTTGCCAGAAGACCTTCTTCTTCAGCTCGAAATTTTCGCTCACGGCTTCGACGGCAAAATCCGCATCGGCGGCGTCGCTCATCGATTCGTGATAGCTGATGAGCTTCTGCGCGGCGTCGGCATCCGCTTGCGTCATGCGCTGCTTCTCGACGTTGCGCGCGAGCGTCTTGGCGTGATAGCTCTTCGCCTTGGCGAGTTGCTCGCTTGAGACGTCGCACTGATACGCGCGGAGGCCGGCGAGGGCGGCGGTGAGCGCGATGCCGGAGCCCATGGTGCCGGCGCCGATGACAGCGATGGATTGCACGTTCGTCATGCTTCGCTCCTTGCGTTCGGGCCGACATGGTAGCGAGAAACGGCGGGCGGCGACCGTGTGGACGAGCGGCCGAAGACCGTCGTGAAATTGGTTCCGCAATGCCGCTTTCAGCGACGCGCGGGTTCGGCAGCGGCGGCTTCGACGCGATCTTCTGACGTCGCTGCTGCTTCCTCGTGTTCTTCCACAAGCTCGCACGGCGCGGCGGCGGCGGGCTTGGGCGCCGGCGAAGCTTTGGTGCGGCGTGTCATCAACACCACGGCGCCCACGATCATCGTGCCGGCGACAACCGTCATGCCGGTGATCGGCTCGTTGCCGAGCGTGACGCCGAGCAGCACCGCGACGATCGGATTGACGAACGCATACGTCGACACGGCCGTCGGCGAGACGACCTGCAGCAGCCAGACGTAGCTCGTGAAGCCGATGAGCGAGCCGAAGATGACGATGTACGCGAGCGCGAGCACGGAAGAAAGCGAGACGGCCTCGGGGTGAACGCGCGGCCACTCGCCCATCGCGGTGCCGATGCCGAGCATGACCACCCCGCCGCCGATCATCTGCATCGCGCTGGCGAGCATGAGTGACGGGCCCTGATCGACGCGGCGAGAGCGCAGCGAGCCATACGACCAGAGCACGCACGCGAAGAGAAGCGCCGCGATGGCCCACCGCGCTTGTGCAGCGGATGTGTCGCCGCCGCCGTTCATGTTCTGTGATGCGAGCAGCGCGACGCCTGCGAAGCCGACGGCGAGGCCAAGGAACACGCTCGGTGCGGGCGCGCTGTGCTTGTTCAGCAGCCAGTCGAAGAGCACCATCCACAGCGGCATGGTGCCGACGATCAGCGCCGCGATGCCCGAAGGCGCCCACTGTTCGGACCACGTGACGAAGCCGTTCGCGCCGGCGAGAAGCAGGATGCCGATGAACGCCGCGGCGCGAAACTGCCGCCATGTGGGCCTCGGCGCCTGCCCGCGCCATGCGAGAAAACCCCACAACATCGAGCCGGCGAGAATGAACCGCGTGCCGGCCATCAGATAAGGCGGCAAGGTATCGACCGCGAATTTGATGGCGAGATACGTCGAGCCCCAGATGAGATACACGGACGCAAAGCCTGCGATGAGCGCGGGCACGCTCGCCTTTCGGAGCGGAGCTGACGCGTTGGGCGCTGCGCTTGCCATCCAGTTGCCGGTGCGAGAGAGAAGCACGATCGTAGGCGGCTGCGCGAGCGCGTCGAGCGAATTTCGATCACGGAAATCAAGTTGCATACGATCGGGCAGCGGCGTGCACACCGATGGGCGCTGACGCAAGAAGAAAGGGATGCGAATGCAGGTTGATCTTGCGGACATCGTGACGCACCTTCGCCGCACGCCGATGGTGCTGAAGTATCTGCTCGGCACGTTGCCTGATGCGTGGACGCAAGCGAACTACGGGCCGGAGACGTTCAGCCCGTTCGACGTGGTGGGCCACCTGATCCACGGCGAGCGGACGGATTGGGTGCCACGGCTGCGTCACATTCTGGAACACGGCGACGCACGGCCGTTCGAACCGTTTGACCGTTCCGCGCACGTCGAAGAGAGCGCCGGCAAGAGCATGGCGCAGTTGCTCGATGAATTTGCATCGCTACGGGCGGAGAGCATCCGATCGCTTGAATCGCTCGACCTCCGCGCCAGCGATTTCGATCGCAAAGGCCTGCACCCGGCGCTGGGCGCGGTCACGCTCGGCCAGCTCCTCGCCACATGGGTGACGCACGATCTGCACCACATCGCGCAGTGCTGCAAGGCGATGGCGTTTCAATATCGCGACGCCGTCGGCGCGTGGCGGGCGTATCTGGGGATCATTCCGCAATAATCTGCGGCAGGCTGTCGGTATAGTGCGGCCATGTGGTTTGAACTGGTCGGCGAGATTCATTCCATTGCGCGCATCGCAGCCGGCGCCTCGCTTCGCGAACGCAAACGCCTTCGAAGGCACTACGGCCCCGGCCGTTGGCGAAAGTTAAAGGGACGAGCCAGCGTTCGCCTGCCTAGCGGTACAATCGTGCGAGCCGAAGTGCACTGGTATGAAGCGCACGGCATCGGACGGCGCGAGATGAAGACAAGCGTTTCCTCAAATGATCATGGCCAGGAAGCGAACATCAAAACGCCGGTTTTACGTCGTCTGTTTACGCAACGATGGCTATGCCGCCGCGCTTGAGCCGCGGAAAATCTACCGCGCGGTGGCGGACGCCGCCGCCGAAGCCGAGAAATGCATCCGCGTCATCGATGAGTCGGGCGAGGATTACGTCTACCCGCAACACTTCTTCGCGGCAATCGCGCTGCCGGCCGACATCGAGCGGGCGCTCGCCAAGGCCGGGTGACGTCACCGCCAATCCGCCTCGCGCTCACCCATTCCACTTCGTCAGCGCCGGGCCGACGTAGTTCGCCAGCGGGCGGATGATGCGGTTGTCGCGGTGCTGTTCCATGATGTGGGCGCACCAGCCGGTAACGCGGCTGGCGACGAAGATCGGCGTGTACTGCGGCACGGGGATGCCCATCACGAAGTACGTCATGCCGCAGGGGAAATCGACATTCGGGTGAATGTTCTTTTCCTTCAGCATGATGGCCTGCACCTTGTCGCCGAGGTCGAACCATTTCTTCGCCTCCGGCCCCTGCTCGCTGGCGACCTTGAGCCCCCATGAGCGGAGGATGCCGGCGCGGTGGTCGCCGTTCTTGTACACGCGGTGGCCGAAGCCCATGAGCTTGCGCTTCTCGGCGAACGCGCGCTGCATCCAGTCCTCAACGCTGCCCTTCTTGCCGCCGTCGGTGTCGCGGTCGATCGCCTTGAGCATTTCCATCGCCATCTCGTTGGCGCCGCCGTGCAGCGGGCCCTTGAGCGCGCCGATGCCGCCGCACACCGCGGAGTGCATGTCGGACTCCGTCGAGGCGATGACGCGCGAGGTGAACGTGCTGGCGTTGAAGTCGTGCTCGGCGTAGAGGATCAGCGAAACATCCATCACCTTCGCGTGGAGTTCGGGCGGCTTCTTGCCCGTCATCATCCAGAGCAGATTCGCGGCGTGCGAGAGGCTCTTGTCCGGCTTGACGGGCGACTTGCCATCGCGCGACATCTGGCCGTGACCGATGATCGTCGGAATCTTCGCGAGCAGCCGCTTGGCTTTGCGCAGCTCGGCTTCGGGCGAGTTGTCTTCGCAATCGGGATCCACATGCGAAAGCAGCGACACGCCGGTGCGGAGGATCGCCATCGGGTGCACTTCAGGCTCGCGCTGCTGCGAAATCTTTGCGATGGTGTCGAGGATGTGCGGCTCGACGTCGCGCATCGACGCAAGCTCCGCCTTGAAGTCGGCAAGCTCTTTCGCGCCAGGCTTGTGGCCGACGAGCAGAAGGAAAGCAACTTCCTCAAAGGTGGCGTTCGCCGCGAGGTCAGCGATCTCGTAGCCGCGGTAAATGAGCTGCGTCTGGGTGACGGCGCAGATGGAGGTGTCGCCGACGGTCTGGCCGGCGAGGCCGCGGGTGTCCACTGGTTTCTTGTCGTGTGCGGTTGCGGTGGTCGTCGTCATTGGATTTCGCCGCTTTCGTGGGTGTTTCCAGAAATTGAAGGAGAGTATGCTAGCGGCCTTACCGGTTGGAAGGGAGCGTGAAGGAGACTTGCGATGATTCGTGGATGTGCACCAATGGCGTTGGCGGTGGTGGTGCTCGGCGTGGCGCTGGGCGGGTGTGCGACGAAGTCCCGAATCGCCGGTCACAACCCGCCACGTGATCTTTCCTATGAATCCGCCGGCCGGCACTGGGAGCGCGAAGGCGTGCAGGTGGGAGGGACGCTCGGCGACGCATCCATCTACACGCTGGACGGCGAGCGCGCCGACCTTGCATCGCTGTGGCGCGACAAACCCGCACTCATCGTCACCGCGTCCATGACCTGCCCCATCGCGCGCGAAACCATCCCGCAGCTTGCGCCCATTGCGCAATCGCACGGCGACCGCGTGAATGTCGCCCTGCTCTACACCATCGACGCCCACCCCGCCGGCGAAGAGTGCCCGTACAAGCCCGGCAAGGAATGGCTCACCAAGGCGAACGAAGAAGCCGGCGTGTACTTCCCGCAGCCGAAGTCGCTAGAACAGCGAATCGTCCTCGCGCGCGAGATGGATGCGTTTGTCAACGACGGCATGCCGATGTACGTCGACGCCATGGACAACAAAGCCTGGCTCGCGCTGGGCGCCGGGCCCAATCTCGCAGTGCTCGTCGACACCAACGGCAAGGTGCTCGCCAAACAAGGCTGGCTCGACCCGGCAGCCGTGGAACCTACATTGCTCGCCTGCGGCGTCATCGAGCGCGCCGCCAATCGCACCTCGCGTACTCAATCACAGGAGCCGACGATGGACCTCGGAAATTTCTGCATCTGCCTCGCCGTGAAGGACATCGCAGCTTCGCGCGCGTTCTATGAGAAGCTCGGCTTCAGACAGGTCGCAGGCGTGCAGGAGCAGAACTGGCTCGTGATGCAGAATGGCACGACGAAAGTCGGCCTCTTCCAGGGCATGTTCGAAAAGAACATGCTCTGCTTCAACCCCGGCTGGGACAGCAACGGCAAGAACATCGATCCGTTCACCGACATCCGCGAGATTCAGAAGCAACTCAAGGCACAGGGCGTGACGTTCACGATGGAAGCTGATGAATCCAGCACCGGGCCGGCGTCGTTCATGCTGATGGACCCGGATGGCAACCCGATTTTGTTTGATCAGCATCGGTGAGCGCGATACGCAGGCACGCTGCGCCTGTGCGATCAGTGCGTCACTCGCCGCGCGGTGCGGGCACGTCGATGCCCGTCGTGGCGCTTGGCGGGCTGAAAAGATCCAGCACGAGCGTGTCCTCGATCGCATCGGCGGAGTGCGGCAGCATCGAGGGCAGGTGGATCACTTCGCCGGCGCGGACGATGACCTCGCGCTGAGGCGGCGAACCTTCTGCTCCAAGAACGAATTTCAGCGCGCCCGAAACAATGCACGCAAACTGCTCGTTCTCGTGCGCGTGCGTCGGCACGTGACATCCCTTGCGCAGCATGACCTGTGAGATCATCATCTTCTCGCCGATGATGCGCTTGCGCTCGAGCATGGGCATTGGCGTGTCGCTGGCGAGGTCGGCCCAACGAAATGTTCTGGCTTCGGATGCTGGCATGCGGGTTCCTTGTGACGTCGCCCCTCGTGATGTTGAAGCGCGACCTTCCCACGCAAATGGTAACCGTGGGGTGGCAGCCACCATGTCCACCACGCTTTCAATCACCGGCGGGCGTACGATTTCTTATGCGATTTGCTGCTTTGATGATGATTGCGCTCGCGGTGGCGATGGGCGGCTGCGCGTCCTCGCCGGTGGTCACGATGCGCACGCTGGCGGATACCGGCCACTCGTTCGCGGCGCCAGCTGACAGTGCCGCGACCGTGTGGATCTGGCGGCTGGGCGGCGAAGACGAAACGGGGACGCTCGCGCAGCCGAACCAGCTCACCCTGGAAGAACGCGCGCTCAAGGCGGATGTGGAAGCGGGTCTTCGCGAGGCCGGGTTCGGCACGTTCGAGTCCGTGAGCGCCACAGCGCCGCGGCGAAGCTACATGATGCTCGTCACCGTGGAGACGGTGTCGGGGATGTACGACACCTATCGCCGCGTGCCGGTGATGGAATCAACTTGGGGTCACGTGCACACGCGCCACGGCCTTGAACCCTACAGCGCGACGACGTCAACCGATGTCATCGTGCCCGAGCGCCGGCCGTATGTGCACCGCATCGTGACGCTGGCCGCGATCCCAGCGATCGAACGCGCCGCGGCGGCGCCGATCTCGCCCGACAGCCCGGAAGTCGTGTGGCGAGGTCGCATCGTGAGCGACGCCGAAGTCATCGACGAAGCCTTGCCGCATCACATTGCGAACCTGCTTGCCGACTGGGGCATCACGGCGAACCGCACCGTGAAATACAAGCGTGAGAAATGAGGCGCGACGGCGCGAGGACGCCACTCGTCAATTCGCGGTCAGCACAAACGTGATGAACGCAAGGATGTGAGCGGCCCACGTCGCGAATGCCCACGTCAACTGCGCCCTGATTGACAGTTGCAGAAATCGCCTGTGCGCACGCGCCAGCAGGATCGTGTGAAGCGCGCTCGCCACGAAAAACCCGAGCGTCAGGATGATGTTGAGCGGAGGCCGTTCGTTCGGCAGCTCGCCGTACACCAGCGCCATCACGCCCACCATTACGCCCAGGATGCCAAGCGCGATGGCGCAGAACGCGCCCGGCGCGAGCGCGATGAAGAGCCAGAGCACGCGAATCTTCTGGACGCCCACCTGCAGTTGCAGCGGCTCCTCGCATTCAGGACACACCGGGCGCGACAGGTTGCGCAAGCTGTACCCGCAGCGCGGACACGCAACATCGCGCTCGCGCAGGAACTCGAGCAGCATCACGTCAGATTCGCGCGGCCAGGCGCTTGGCGCCTCGATTTCTGTGGGCGGCTCAACCTTCATGCGTCTCCCTTTGCATCACAAAGTGTACGCCAATCGCCGCAGGCAAGTTTGGTGGCGTTCGCCGCTCGCCATCCAGAGCGAAGGATCACGAGATAAATGCGATGAACAGCCCGAAGGCGAGCAGGTGGATGGCCCATGTCACGATCGCCCAGAGCCCCTGCGCCCCCGCCGAGAGCCGCATGAACCGGCGCGAGAGCGCGGCGAGGACGATGGCCGCAAGCCCGCTGACGAAGATGAAGCACACGGAGATCGCGACCTCGATATCACCACGCGGCGGGCCGAACACGATGCACAGCGCTACGAAGATGACAAACGCGATGGCGCAAAACGCGCCGGGTGCGAGCGTCAGCAGCAGCCACGCCAGGTGCGGCTTGTATGCGGTGACGTGCAGGCGCAGCGGCTCCTCACATTCGGGGCACACCGGCCGGGCCAGATCGCGAAGGTTGTACGCGCAGCGCGGACAGGCAACATCGCGCCCGCGCAGAAACGCAACGAGCAGCGCATCGGCGTCATTCGGCTCCGTGATCGGCGGACCATTCACGTTTCGCACGGCCTGTTGCGGAATACTCGTCATGATGTGGCGCGCTCCGCGAAAAAAGACTGTTGAGCGAAGACGCGAGAGCCCCGCACTCTGCCGAATGTTACCGCCACGTGCTGAATCGTTGCGTTCAGCAATCGTTCCAAGCGGTACGGTGTCTCACCTTACGATGTTCTCAATTCACTCGCCGCGCGGGAAATTCCACTGCTCGCCCGGTGTGTAATTGAGCAACGCGTACAGGTCTTTCCGGGGCTGCATTTCCCCGAGCAGCGATTTCACCGTGCCGTCGCGCTTGAGCGTGTCCAACCCGCGTTTCACGTGGCCCATCGCGAGGCGCATCATGCTCAACGGATAAATGACAAGCTGGTAGCCAAGCTCCGCAAAGCGGGCGGCGGGGATATCGGGCGTCTTGCCGAATTCGGTCATGTTCGCGAGCAGCAGGCCGGGCGATTCCTTCGCGAAAAGCTTGAATTCGTCCTCGCTCTCCAAGCCCTCGGGAAAGATCATGTCGGCGCCCGCTTCGCGATACTTGTTCGCGCGGTCGATAGCGTCGCTGATGTTCGTCACGCTGCGAGCGTCCGTGCGCGCGATGATGATGAATTCTTTGCTCAATCGATGTCGCGCCGCGGCGTCGACTTTTTCCACCATGTGATCGGCGCTGACCAGCGACTTGCCGCCCAGGTGGCCGCAGCGCTTGGGAAACACCTGGTCTTCGATGTGCATCGCCGCGGCGCCGGAGCGTTCATATTCGATCACCGTGCGCACCACGCACTCCACCTCGCCGTAGCCCGTGTCCGCATCGGCGATGACGGGCAGGTTGGACGCGCCGGCGATCTCGCGGATCGTGCGGCACATTTCCGTGAGCGTGATAAGCCCGATGTCGGGATAGCCGCTGACGTTGGCGGTCGCCCCGCCGGAGATGTAACACGCCTCGAAGCCGGCTGCGCGAACGGCCCTTGCCACAAGCGCGTTGAACGCGCCGGGCGCGATGACCGTGCCTCGAGCAAGCGCTGCGCGAAGGACCGAACCGGGGTGTGTTTGTGAGGTCATGGTGGTGATGTGAACTCCGAGAACTGCGGGCTTGCGGGCGGGGCGGCGCGATCCCGCTTTTTCGCCGTCAAGTCATGTTCGAGTTGGTCCGATAGGGCCCTGAACGAGCATGCTCATGCGCCGAGCGACACCGCCAGATCATAATCGCCCCGCTGCCGCGAGCCGACGTGCCGCGCCGCACGGCATTGCACGCCGCGCGGCGCATGCGCCGCGCGCGCCGCGAGCCGTACGGTCATCGCCATTCGGCAAGATCGTCATCCCCTGCCTTTCGCTCGGCCTTGTCGCAGCGGGCGGATCGATGATCGCGCGGGAAATCGCGCAGCGCCCCTATTCCGCCAGCACCGTCATGCGCGACCTGCGCGATCTCGCGCTCACGCGCGGCGAGCATCCCGGCGACGCCGACGGCGGGCAGCTCGGCCCGTGGTGGATCTCCGCGTCGTCTTACGACCCGCTCTCCGGCGAACTGAAATGCTTTCGACTGAAATCGGGCTCGATCGAGCTTTCCGCGCAATCCGCGCGAATCCTTGTCGATCCCGAAGCGGATTCCATCGGATTCGATCTCTGGCGCGTCGTCTACACCGTGCTTCCGTCCGCAGCGAATCCCGAACAGCTCGGCGAAGTGATCGAGATTGAAACCTACACGCTGGGGCCCGTGCCGTATGGCCACGAAATCTACGGCGACGCGGCGTGGTGGGCGCCGCCAAGCACGACCCGCAGGCCGACGACCATCGCCGACGCGCCGACGGCCGGCGACGATCGCTGATCGTCACGCGGCGCGGCGGCGTGCGACGAAATGATTCATGACGGCGGGAGCGGCGACGTCTCCACCTTCGCTTCAGTCGCGCGGGCCGATGCAGCGGCGCGGTCCGCTGGCAGCGTTTGTTCGATGACGTGCGGCGGATCGCCGTGATCATCAGCAAGGATGTACGCGACGCGAAGTCGCTCATGCGGAGGCGCGTCGCCCGGGCCGGCGGAAAGATAGAGCACGCCGCCCGCTTTGAGTTCCGCGAGCACGTCATTGAGCGACGCGGGGAGTTCAGCGCCGTTGACCGGCCCACCCGCGGGAAGCACGCCGCGCAGGCGAGCCTCGCCATTGACGTCGTCATCGCGCAGCGTCCAGCCGTTCTGGCGGCACAGTTCGAGATAGCTGTCGATGCGCTGCATGACGAAGGGATTTGCTTTCGCGGGGTGATCGTTGATCACGACGAGCGGCAGCAGCACGTGATGGTCGCTGCCGAGCAGATCGAGCGACGGCACGCTGGCGGCAAGAGCGCCGGGCATGGATGGCGCGGTGGCAAGGTTCACCGCCTCTGCGCCGCGGCCGTCGTGCATCGAGCGCACAACCGCCACGCCGCCTGCGATGCAGACGACCATGACGACAAGCCCGACGAACGCGGATGGGGCGCGATGGGCGTGGGCATGGCGGCCGCCGGCGCGCGTTTGGTGGAAGCGCGCTCGACGGGCGGCGGCGCGCTGGCTGATCGCGGCAGCGCGAGCCTGTGCCGCCTTGCGCTGCGCCACGGCGGAGGCGCGGCCGGCCGCGTGCGCCTGCGCGACATGATGCGGCCTCGCAGCGGGCTTCGCATGAAACGCCGCATCGCTCGTCAAGAGTTCGTCGGCGACGTATTGGCCTGTCCACCAGTTGATCACGCGGAGCCGCGGCCGGCGCCTCGTGGGCTTCGTGCCGGCTTTGGGAATTGGATTGCCGTCGGCGTCCAGATTGATGTCGCCGATCTGCATGAACGGTCCATGCGCGCCAATGCCCGCCGCGAAGCCCTTCGCCTGGTATGCCGGCGTGTCGTTCTTCGGCTGCGGCGAACCGGCGGCGGCGGCAACGTCACCCGTCGCTTCGCGCGCCTCGGCCTCACGAGCGGCGGCCGCGGCGGCAGCTTCGATGTCGCGCAGCGATTCATCGATCACGTTGCCCACGCGCATCGACGGCAGGTCCGCCGGCTTCACCGATGCGGGATCGCCGGACGCCACCACATGGCGGATGTCCGCCAGCATGAGATCGACGGAGGTGTACCGCTTGTTGTAATCGGTCATGGCGCGGCGGACGATCCATCGCAGCGATTCGGGGCTCTTGCGCGTGAAGCGGCTCAACCCGCCGTGCGCCGGGAAGGTGTTTTCCAGCAGGAAATACATGACCGCGCCGACGGCGTAGATGTCGAACTTCGTGCCGTCGACCTGGTGCACCTTCACGCCGCGCAGCGCCTGCCGCACCATTTCGGGATCGCGGAAATATTCCGTGCCGTGCGTGGTGAGCGTCATGGCGGATCGCAGCGGCGTCACGAGGCCGAGATCGACGAGATGCGCCCGGCCGTCGTGCACGATGATGTTTTCCGGTTTGACGTCCTTGTGCCACAGTCCGGCGCGGTGATACTCGCGCAGCGTGAGGAGCAGGTCTTCGATGTAGCCCATTGCCATCGCGAGCTCGCGCTTGCCGAGCCCATCGGTGTCCGACTCGCCGTGCAGCTGTCGCGCGACGATCGAAAGATGATCGCCGTCGTGATACGGCATCACGTAGTAAAAGCGGTGATCATCCATGCCGTGGTCGAGTACGAGGCCGAGTTGCTTGGCGGCTTCGAGCGCGCGGCTCTCGCGCACGATCTGCGGCAAGCTGGAGCCGTCGGTGAGCGCGAACGCCTTGATGACGACCTTGGCGGGAAGTTGCGGCCGCACGTCGCGCACGCGCTGCTCCGGCTCGGCGACATAAAGCTTCGCGCCGGACCCGCCGACGGGCAGCGAGCCGACAATTGTGTAGCCGTCAAACTTGCCGGTGCGGGCGCTGGGCTTGTCGGCAGGCGGCGCGGAGGCGACGGCTTCTTCGAAACGGTCTTCGATGCCTTCGAGCAAGCCGCCGAGAAGGAGGAAGCGGAGCGGCCGCTGCAACATGATGCGGTACAGGCACGCGGTGGCGATCTGGCATTCGCGCTTCATGGAGCGCATGAAATGCCCGGCGGCGGACCAGCGCGCGATCACGATGTTGAGCACCACAAACGGCGCAAAGACCACGAATGCAATACACGCGCCGAGCAGGCGCACCGCATCGCTCAACATGCCGCCAATGAAGCCGAACACGTGCGCGAAGAGCCAGCCGATGCCGCGGAAGACGCCGCCAATACCCTTGCCGACGGCGGCGAAGAGCGGCACGGCGATAAAGACCGTGCCCAGCACGACGGCGATGAGGACGGCGATGAAGATGACGAATTCGACCATGGTCCCGACTCCTGGCCCTCGCGCTCAAGGACTGCTTCAGAACGCCTGCGAGACGCGCTCGTCTTCCATGATCACTCGCGCCTGCTCGTGGTAGATGTCGCTGATGGCTTCGTCGAACAGCTCGTCGTTGCCGGTCAATCCTGCGGCCCGGGCTTCTTCGTGCTCTTCGGCGGTGAAACTGTACGTGGCGATCATTTCGCCCACGCGGCGGCGCAGCAGATCTCGCACCTTCTGCAGATGTCTGCTCACCGTCGGTTCGCTCACGCCAAGCTGCTCCGCGACTTCCTTTCCCGACAACTTGTCCAGCACGCGCATGCGATACACCTGAAACTGGACGAACTCTGCTTCGGATTCGGCGCGGCGAATTGCGGCATACACCTTGGCGCTGAAGATGTTTCGCTCGTACACCTCGTCCGCCTGCACCATGGCCGCGGCGTGCGTCAGGCGCTCGTCGAGCGCCATCGGCCGCTTCCCCGCGCCGCGCTTGAGCGCCATGCGACGATCCATCTCGTCGCCCAGCGCGTGCTTGGCGATCGAAAGCAGCCACGTGCTGAAGCGAGCGCCGCGCGACGGGTCATAACGATGCAGGGAATCGGAGAGCGCCGCGAGCGTTTCCTGGGTGAGGTCGCGCACGGTCTCAACGCCGATGCGCCCCTTGCCCCACTTGGCGAGCTGGCATCGAAGCACCGGGCCAAAGGTTTCCCAGAGTTCGAACCATGCCGTCTCATCACGGTCGCGCAGCCGCTTCACGAACGATGTGGTGAGCTGACTCATCATGTCACCCCAGTTGTTCGGCCCCGGCGTCGTGGCGTTTCATCACCGGCCAGGAGAATGATCGCCGCCGCGGAGCCGCCGATTCCCCGCCTGCAAGTGTATGACGGGGTTGCGGCGTCGCCGGGCGGGAATTCGCGAAATCGCCGAAGGTGGCGGCCCATAACCATGGCGCGACAGCCGCGCGACGTGGTTTCTTGCCTCCCTCAACGCCGCCGCCGGCGGCGATTGCGGATGAACGCATGAAACGCCTGAAACCATGAAAGCCAAAGGCGGCCGCTCCCAAAGACTCCATTGCACACAAGGTGCCGCAGAAAAGGCGTGTCCGCAGCCCCCATGAATGAGCGGGCTGATCTCGAAAGGAGCCGTGCCATGAATTGTTTCGGACGAGGAATCGTGCGATGGGGCCTGATCAGCGGTTTGGCGCTGGGCGGCCTTGTCCTTGTTTTCGGCCGTGAGCCGGTGCTTGCGGGCATTTCCGCCATTCGCGCCAAGGCGCAGAACACGGTGGACATGCTCGTTGACAATCCGACCGCGCTGCGCCGCCAGCTTTCCGAGATGGCGGATCAGTATCCGGATCGGATCGCGCAGGTGCGCGGCGAGCTGGCGCAGGTCGCGTCGCAGATCGATCAGTTCGAGCGCGATTGCGAAGTGTCCAAGCGCGTCATCGCCCTGGCGACCAACGACCTCACGCGGCTGAAGGATCTCATCACCCGCGCCGAGACGGAAATCGGCGCCGCCAACGCTGACGGCGTGCGTGCCGTCCGCGCCTCGCAGGTGCAGGTGCGATTCGACGGCAACCGCTTCAATCTCGATGAGGCGTATTCGGAAGCGCATCGCATCAACGAGGTTCGTCTCGGCTATGCCGATCGTCTCGCCACCAACGAGCAGCACCTCGCGCTGCTCAACGAGCAGAAGAGCCGGCTGACGGAAATCGTCACCAAGCTCGAAAGCGAATACGCCACGTTCCAGACGCAGCTCTGGCAGCTCGACCGGCAGATTGACGCCATCGAGCGCAACGACCGCCTGATCACCATGACGAAGGAAATGCAGGAAACGCTCGACGGCTACAGCAAGTTCGAGCGCGTCGGCAACCTCAACCAGCTTGAAGCCAAGTTGAACGAGCTTCGCATGGTGCAGCAGGCCCAGTTGGAGCAGCTCCAGAACCGCAGTCGGACCACCAACTACGAGGACCGCGCTCGCTTCGAGATGAAGTCGATGGACATCGATGACCCCTTCGATTCGCTCGATGAGGACGGTTCCCAACAGCTTGAGCCCACGGGCGCCGAACCGGCAAAGACGCCAAAGGTGGACCCGTCACTCGCGCTTCGGCTGCCGATCGTGATTGAGTGAGCGAGCCGGCAGACGGAAGTTGCAACCGGACGCTGCAAGAAGAGCTGTGAGCAGATTCGGCCGTCAAGAGCTGCGAACAGATTCGGGAGTCAGCTGCGAACATGTTCGAAAGTCAATAGCTGGGAGCAGATTCAGAAGAGCAGTATTTGAAATCTGAAATTTCAAATTCCACCCGCGAGCGTTGCTCGCGGGTTTTTCTTGCGCCGCACTCCCAACACCGATGGGCGCAGCCAACATCGACGTGCACTTCAAGTGCCAATGTACACTTCCAACACCGATGGGCGCATCTTCCCCGCCGACGTGCATTTCCAACGTCTAGGTGGCCCTAAACACTTCCCCGCCAATGCGCCCGCTCACTTCGGCACGATGCGGTACGAAAACTCGTTCTTCTCCCGGTCGCGCACCCACTTGAGCACGAGATTCTTCGGCTCCAGGTTCTCCGTGCGCAGCACCATCGGCGTGCGGTTCTCCTGCTCGAGCTTGCGATCGCGCAGCGCGGGCGGATCGGGCGCCTCCATGATGAACACCGGCTGGGCCGCGGTGAGGTCATCGCGCGGGATCACCATCACGTCGTCATCGCTCGCCTTGTAGACCGTCTGATTGCCATGCGTGCTCACCGTGTAGGTGAAGTCGATCGCCACGAGTTGCTTGCGCAGATCGTCAAGCGATTCCGGATAGATATCGAGCTGGCTCAACTGCAGCAGGCCGGCGGCGAGAAACTCGAAGCGCTCCAGCGCGGTCACAAACGCGCTCGGCTTGGCTTTTCGCGCGTACTCCTTCCAGCGCGCGTCGAACGCATCAAGGTCGCTGCCGAACACCTGCACGAATGCCGCCTGCGACTCCATGCCGGTGTTGAGCAGTCGCAGATACCGTTCGAACGCCTGCTGGTAGCGTCCGCCGTCGCCATAGACGAGGAAGTGCACCATCGACCATGCCTGGTGATATTGCAGCGCCGCGTCGCCGCCGCGCACCGCCTGGCCCCACTGCTGATGCGTCATCGACAGCATGGTGCGGAACGGGATGTAGCTGCGGCGTTCGATGGCTTCCTTGACGCGCTCGATGACGCGCGGGCTGGACTGGCCGATGATCAGCTTGCTGCCCACGAGCACCGATTCACCGAAGAATTCCGCCAGCCCTTCGTTCACCCAGATTGGCAAGTCATCTCCAAAGCGGCTGTACGCGAACTGGTGGAAGCCCTCGTGCTGCATCACGTGTTCGACGCGGCGCTGCGGCAGATTCTCGGTGAAAAACGCCAAGCCGGACCCAAGCGGGCTGCGGAAGAACATGCCGCCCGAGCCGGACGCGTCCACGCCGAACTTCGTGCTGAGCGTGTCGAGATAATCGCGCTGCGTGGTGAAGATGTAGACATCGAACACGTTCTCAACGCCCGGCCGCGGAGGCAGCGACGCCAGCCGTCGTGAGTACTCGTCATACATCACGTTGAGATGTCGCGCGAGCTCGCGCGCCGTGTCCGTCGGCAGATCCGTCTTGATGCGGTAGTGACCGGCGACGCCCTGCGGCGCGCGATCCCACCACGAGCGCTGCGCCTGTCGCTGCTGCACGCCGGCGCATGCAATGAGCACAAGCACGAGCGCGATGATCCGCGCCGCTGCTGCGGAGGAACTCCGGCATCGGTCCTGAAAGTTTGTGAATTCTTGCACGCGCGTTTCTGCCATTCTGGCACCCCGTCGTTCGCAGCATCGTGGCCGCAGGCTGTGATCGCAAGCATTGTAAATTGCCACGCCGCCGAACCGCGCAAGAAAAACGGCCTGTCGGGTTTTCACCCAAACAGGCCGCGTGGGGGAGGAGAAGGATGAGGTCCAGGAAAGTGTTTCGTTCTCTAGTTATGAGAACGTTCGCCGAGGCCAAGTTGTTCCACTTGCTCTGCGGAAAATTTCTCCAACCCCTCGGATTCGCTCACGAGCACGGCCTGGTTTTCCGCCACCAGGACGACCACCTCTTTGCTGGCGGCGAGCACCGGCCGCAGATCGGCCCGGGCGGCCAGCGCGAAATAGGCGTCTGAACCAAACTTCACAATCGTGACGCTCGCCTTCTCGCCGAACTGCTGATCCACCAGGAAGGGCCCGATGCGGTTGAACCACCGGTCGCCGATCTTCTGCACGGCGAATTGGCGGCGGCTCACGCGGCTGGTGTCGGCGCTGGCGAGATCGCGCAGGCGCGCATTGCTCGCGGCGAGCGTGGTGGCCGCCTTGCCCGCGCTCTCCTTCATCGCCAGTTCAAGCTCGCGATAGCCCCGCACGTCCTCATCCGTAGCGCCGGACTCGCTGTCGCCGTCGAAGCTCGTGCCAACGGTCACGCGGCCGAGCCGCTCGCGCTGCGCGGATGGCGCCATGGCCGGCATGCCGCCACCGCCGCCTCCGCCGCTTGCGCGCTGGGCCGCCTGCCATGCGAAATGCCACTGCTCATCGCCCTCCGGCGCGACGAGCCAACTGGTGTACGGCGTCTGGATTCCGTATTGCTGGCCGAGCGCGATGATCTCGCTCACCATCTCTTCGTTCTCGCCGTGCAGACGGATCTGATCGACGAGGAACGCAATCTTCCGTCCCGCCCAGATGCCGGGCACATAGTCCGCGCCGGGCGCGTGCGTGAATGACACGCTCGGCCAGACATATTCCACCGTCTCATCGCCGCGCTTCGCCGTCAGCTTCACGGGCCCCGTGGCCGGCCTGTCGAACTTCGCCGCCACGATGATCTGCTGGCCGTGGTAGAGATCGCCGAGCGTCACCGGGAAACGCTCCGTCACGCCGATGTCCGGCAGCGTGAGCGACAGCGAGGTGAGCACGGGCTTGCTCACGACGGAGAAGAAGTCGCCGAGCACGAGCTCCAGATTCTCACCGGGCTGCACGTATGTCGGACGGCCGCTGTACGTGTTCGCAAGACGATCGAGCATGATCGTGTCCACGTCGTGCCCGACGCCGAACGGGAAGATGCGTACGGCAGCGTGTTCGCCCTCCACCTTCGCCAGCCGCGTCATCACCTGTTCAACGTTCTGGTTGCCGCGCCCATCGGTCAGGAACACGACGAGGAACGGCCGGGCCGCTGCGTCACCAGGGTCATGCGGACGATGAGCGAACACCCATTCCAGCGTGTCGGCGATATTCGTGCCGCCCATCGCCTTGTATTCCGCGATGGCGTTCTGCGCTTCGGCGCGATGTTCCTTGCTTGCATCGCGCAGTTCGGGGAACAGCGGATCAAAGCCCGTTGAGAAGCGCACGACGTTGAAGCGATCGCGCTCGTCGAGCTGCTCCACGCAATACTGCAGCGCGTGCCGGGCCTGCTCAATCTTCTCGCCCGCCATGGAGCCGGAGGTGTCGATCACGAACACGACATCCTGACCGCCGCGCTCCGACTCCGGCCAGAGCTGTTTCGGCGTGAGCAGCAGCACGAAGTGGCCCGCTTCCTTGTCGCTCGGCTTGTGCGCCACGACGGAGAGACCGAGATCGCTTTCATCCGTCCCGTAGAGCAGCAGGAAGTCGTCATCGAGGCTCGCGCTGGTGGTTTCGTAGGCAATCTTCGCCTTGTGCTCGCCCTCGCGCACGATTTCCACGGAATGCGTCGGCGACCAGATGCTCTTGAGCGGCGACTGCGTTTCGAGATTGACCGCAAATCGCACCGCGCCGTGCGCCTGTCCGGTGGCGCTGGGCGTGCGCAGCGGATAGTGGTAGGCGTGCATTCCGGACACTGGACTGCAGACCTGCTGATATTTCAGTTCAATCGTCGTGTCGCTGTTCGGCTCAATAGGGAAGACGCGCATCTGCAGGAGCCGCCGGCCGATGAACTCGATCAAGCCCGGATCCTTCGCCTGGCGCACGATGCGCTCGTAGACCTCTTTGGCCTGTTCCGCGGGCAGCACTTCGCCCTGCACCATCTTGCCGTTGAAGCTCATCTGGAAGCCGGTGACATCCGCGTTCTCGGGCAGCGGGAAGACGTAGGTGGCTTCAAGGCGCTGGTTGGTGTCGTTGCGGAACGCCTGCCGGACGGTCGTGATCGCCAAATGATCGCGCACCGTTGCCTCCACCGAATGGTCGGTGATGCGCAGCGGCGGCAGCGTGACATTTGTCGGTGCGAGCAGCCCCGCGCCATTGGCAGCGCTTGTCAGATGCGCAAGAGCAATCACGGCGAGCGTAAGTGAAACAAAGCGCGTACACAGTTGCATGGCTGTCTCCCGTACCGGCGCGGTTGGCCCATCGACAGGCGCTCGCGCCGCAGCGCCTCTCTCTACCAATGGTCCGACGCCGGGTTTCGTCCACGGTTCCGACGCGCGGTCATCGCGTGTTACAGAAGCGTGACACGGCTGCCGGGAGTTCAACGCACCGCGTCCGCAAATCATGCTGATGCCGCGATCCACCGGCATAGGATTGTTCACCGCATTCGGCGTTCGGCCGGGCGGCGATGCCATGCACGAAATCAGCCGCGCCATTTCGGTTGCACGCAGGCGGATCATCCTGAACAGGCTGCTCTGGCTTGCCGGCTTTTTGCTCGCCGTGGGGCTGGCGATCGACCTCGCGCTGCTCGTGGTGGAGCGGTGGATGGCGCTCCACGTGCCGGTGGTGGTCTACGCGCTCATTCCCGCGGCGGCGATCGTCACAGCATGTGTGCTCGCGCTTACGCAGCGCCCGGCGGTGATGGATGTGTGCATCGCGCTTGATCGCCGATTGCGCCTGAATGATCGCATCGGCACGGCACACGCGCTGGCCTCGGCGAACCGCCCCGCTGCCAAATTCGCGCCGCTGGTGATCGCCGATGCGCAGCGAATTGCGGAATCGCTTGATGTTCGTGAAGCGACGCCGATCCATGTGCCGAACCACTGGTGGTTCGCGGCGACGATGGCCATCGTGATCGCAGCGACGTGGTGGCTGCTGCCCGCTCGCGTTCCAGCGAATGATCAGCTTCGCACCGATGCGCCGCCGCCGGAGGTGGCCGCCGCTCGAAGCGCGATCGCGGAGACGACGGAGGAAATTCGCGCCGCGCTGATTGAGGACAATGACACTGCAAGCCCGGCATCAGCCGCCGCCGCGGACGCTGCGCTGCAGGAGAAGCTCGCGGCGCTGGATGCGCTCGCGCAGCAGCTTTCACGACACGACGCCACCGACCCGGCCACCGCCGAGGCGCGTTCGGACGCTTCCGCTTCGATGCACGAGCTGGCGGACGACCTCGCGCAGCGAAGCGAGCGCGAGCTCAAGAGCCTCGAAGAACTCGCTCGCCGGTTTGAAGGCATGGAGCCGCCGGATGGCGCGCTGAACGCGGATACGCTTCAGCCGCATCTCAAGGAATTTCTCGACGCCATGGCGAGCGGCGAGTTCGACCGCGCGGCGGACGCGATGCGCGAGGCGAGCGAAGCGGCGCAAGCGCTCGATGCGCAAGGCCAGCACAGCGCCGCGGAACAGCTTCGCAAATTGAGCGAGCAGATCGAAAGGCTCGCGGGCGAACGCCAAACCCCTCCGGAAGGCGACTCGAGCGACGTGCCGGCGAACATTGAGACGCCTCCGCCGCCCGATGCGGATGAACCGCCATCGCAACCCGATCGCGAGGAACAGGCGCTGCGCGAAGCGCTGCGCGACCTCGGCCAGTCGGATGACGACATCGATCGCATGCTCGATCCGCAAACCGCGGACGAGGAAGGGACGGAATCCAAACTGCGCGAAAGCGGCGCTGATGAGGAGCTGGCGCAGCGGCTCGCGCGCGACCTGCAGCGGATTCGTGAGAAGAAGGCGACGCAACAGCGTGCGGATGAACAGGCGCGCGATGTCGCCGAGGCCATCAAGCGCATGGCCGATGACATTGAAAAGCAGCCCACAAGCGAAACGCCGCAGCCGACCGATCCAGCGACCGAGCGCAAAGCGAACGCAGAACCAGCGCCGCCAGAGCACAGCGCCACGGAACCGCAGCAGGAAGAGAGCGGCGAAAACACCGCGCAGAATCGCCCATCAGAACAACAACAACAACAATCACCATCGAAGACGCGATCACCCGAAGGCTCGAAGCAACCACAGAACGCGCCGCAGCCTGACGATCAACAGTCGAAGCAAGACTCGCAGCAAGGCGAATCGCAGCAGGTCCCGCGCTCACCCGGTGAGCAGCCGACGCGAGCGCCGGCGCCCAGAGATCAGCAGCAACAACCAGCGAGCGAGTCCAGCGCACGCGATCACACAACCCGCCAGTCCGGTGGCAATGAAGCCGGCGAGAAACGCCCGCAGTCCGCCGGCGATCCATCGCAGCCCGGCAGCGCTCCAGCCGCCAGTCCGCCCACCCCGACGGATGGGCCAACAATGCTGCGCGAGCTGCAGCGCATGCGCGAAGCCGCCGAGCGTCAGGGCGAAATGAGCGAGCAACTCAAACGCCGCGCCCGCGAACTGGCGGACACCATGTCGCCCGAAGAACGGGAAGCGCTTGAGCGCTGGGCGGAAGCGCAGCGGCGCGAACAACAGCCCGGCGGCGATGGCATGGGGCCGCAACCGCCCGGCGACGCCGCGTCACCCGGCGAAGAGCGTGGCATCACGCGCGGCGATCGCAGCAATTCGCCCGAAGCCGGCCGCGCGCCAGGCACGGACGGCGCCACCAGCCGCGAATCGACATTCGGCACTGACGGCAAGCCGACGAGGATCGACGCCAACGACGACGCACCCGCCGGCACGAAAGTCGGCGAGCTTCCGGGCGACGACGAATTTCTTCCCGGCGACATCGACCCCGCGCGAATCGCGCAGCAGAATCTCGCAGCGCGCAAGGCGGCGGAGCGCGCCATCGAGCAGGGCGAAGTCCCCGCGCGGTATCACCGATTCATTCAGCGCTATTTCCGCCAGTTCGGCCCCTCGCCCCGCGGCAAATGAGGCGGCGACGACCCGCATCTTCTCCAATGCGTAACACAACGGCATGACCAGCCTGCGCTTCGAGCATCCCGAGTTCCTGCTGCTGGCGCTGATCGCTGTGCCTCTTGCGATTCTCGGCTGGTCCGGGCTCACGACGATGGATCGCTTCCGCCGCGGCGTGTCGATCGCGCTGCGCTCGCTGCTCATTCTGGCGCTGGCGATGGCGCTCGCCGCCCCCACCACCGTCCGCGAGCACGACCATGTAACCGTGATCGGCGTGCTCGATGTCAGCGGCTCCGTGCGGCGGTTCGCGCAGCTCCCCGACCTCGGCACGCTCGATGAGGGCGAGCGCAAGACCACCATGCAGGCGCTCCGCGCATGGTTTCGCCAGGCGACGCGCGATCGCGGGCCGATGGATCGCTTCGGCCTTGTTGTGTTCGATGGCGAAGCGACCGTCATTGCCACGCCCACGCGCGGGGACTACGTCGATGACAACATCGACGTCACGCGCATGGACGGCACGAACATCGCCGAGGGCATTCGTCTCGCGCTGGCCATGCTTCCGCCGGACACCGCAAGGCGAATCGTGCTCGTGACGGACGGCAACGAAACGGCGGGCAGCGCGCTGGAAGCAGCGCGGCGGGCGGCGGGCACATCGGCGCCGGGCACGATCGGAGGGGCGAGCGGCGTGCCCATCGATATCGTGCCGATCACCTACAACATCGCCGGCGACGTGCAGGTGGCGCGGGTGGAAACGCCGCCGTTCGCGCGTCCGGGCGAACGCGCCACTGTGCGCATCGCGCTCGAAGCCACACGGGAAACCGCAGGCCGGCTCACGCTGCTTCGCGAAAACATCCCCGTGCCCATCGGCGAGGGCGGCGCGATGTCGCGACACGTCGTCGTGCCCGCAGGCGAATCGATCGAACTGGCGATGGTCGAACTCGGCGACACGCCCGTCAACCGCTTCGAAGCGGTCTTCGAGCCCGATGATCCGAGCGATGACATCCTGCCGGAGAACAATCGAAGCGAATCCTTCACCATCACGCCCGCGCCGGGCGCGGTGCTCATCGTGGAGCGCGAGCCGGATCAACAGAGCGCACTCGCCCAGGCGTTGCGCGCGGGCAACATGCGCGTCGAAGCGCGTCCTGCGGAACGGCTGCCCGCCGATTTGCTCGCCATGCAGAACTACGAGCTGGTCGTGCTCAACAACGTGCCGGCGTACGAACTCACGCCGCAGCAGCAGGAAATGCTCGCTCGCTACGTGTCGGACCTTGGCGGCGGGCTCATCATGGTGGGCGGCGAGCAGAGCTTCGGCGCGGGCGGCTGGGCCGGCACGCCTGTCGAAGAAGTCCTGCCGCTCAACATGAACCCGCCGAAGGAACTCATCCTCCCCACCGCGGCGATGGTGCTCGTGCTGGACAAATCGCGCTCCATGGACCGCGGCGTGCCCGGCGCTCGCGCCACGCAGCAGGAGATCGCCAACGAAGGCGCGGCGCTCGCCATCGAATCGCTGCGCGATGACAGCCTCGTCGGCGTCGTCACGTTCGATTTCGTACCGCACATGCTGGTCCCGCTGCAGCGCAACGACGACCCCGCCAAGCTCGCCAAGCTCGTGCGGTCCATCGCGCCCGACGGCGGCACCGATATTTACCCCGCGCTCGCGATGGCGTTTGAGATGCTGCGCACCGTCGACACCGATCGCAAGCACGTCGTGTTCTTGAGCGATGGCCAGGCGCCGACGGAAGGCCTCGATGAACTCGCGCAGGCGATGTCGAATGCGGGCATCACGCTCACGACAATCGCCGTGGGCGAAAGCGCCGATCGCGCCACGCTCGAACGGCTGGCGGACATCGGCAAAGGTCAGTTCTTCCTCGTGCGCAACCCGCGCATGCTGCCGCGGATTCTCGTTGACGCCGTGCAGGTCGTGAACAAGCCGCTGATCAAGGAAGGTCTGTTCGAGCCCGTCGTGCACTCGACTGGGCTCGCGCTGGGCGCCGCCGCGGAGGATGCGCCAAACCTGGGCGGATTGGTGATCACGGCCGTGAAGCCCTCGCCGCTTGTGGCGATCGAACTTTCGCATCCCGAAGGCGAGCCGCTGCTCGCACATTGGCAAGCCGGGCTCGGGCGCAGCGCCGCGTTTACGTCGGATACGGAGGGCGCGTGGTCATCGCGCTGGCATTCGTGGCCAAAGTTCCAGTCGTTCTGGACGCAACTTGCGCGAGCGATTGCGCGGCCGCCGGGCGAACCCAACGCCGAAATGTTTGTCACGACGGAAGATGACAGCGTCCGTATGACGCTCGATTTGAGCGCCCAGCCGACGGGCGAAAGCGAGTATTTGCAGGTGGACGCCACGGTGTATACGCCGCGCGGCGAATCGCGCAGCGTGCGCTTGAGCCAGACGGGGCCGGGTCGCTACGAAGGCGCGGTGGCGGCGAACGAAGCGGGGAACTACATCGTGGTGGCGAGTCCGCGGCGAGGCGAGCGCCGGCTGGCGCCCGTCATCGGCGGCGTGACGCGGCCAACCGGCGCGGAGTTCCGCCGCTATCGCTCCAACATCGCGCTGCTCGATCAAATCGTGACCGTCACGCAAGGTCGGCGGTTGGCGATCGAGGCGCCCGATGAGGCCGAGTTGTTCGATCGCTCGGCTTTGCCGCGCAGCGTGTCGGCGCTTCCTGCGTGGCCGATCGTGTTGTGGGCGGCGCTCGCCATCCTGATGCTTGATATTGCATGTCGGCGGATTGCATGGCGGACAGCGCACCTTACAGCGCTTGTGGCATCCGTGGTGCGACGGCGTCCCGAGCCTCGCGCCGCAAGCGCCCCTGCCACGCTCGCCACGCTCCGAGAAGCGACCAGCACCACGAGACCGCCGCGGCAGGTGGAAGACGCCGCATCGCCCACGCCCACCGCCGAAGCGCCGATGCGGCCGTACGAACCCGTTCGCCGGGAGCCCGAAGCCGAAGGTGAATCGCCCGCGCCGACTCCCGCTCGCCGAGCGCCGACGGAAGAAGAGATCCGCCGCGCCATCGAAGCGATGAACGAGCACATCAGTCGCGACGATCGTTCGCGCGCTGCGGAGCCTGCGCCGCCCGCCGAAACGCCGCCGCCGGACGCTACGGACACCACGAGCCGGCTGCTTCGCATCAAGCGCCGCGGACGCAATGACAACACGAACACGTGACTTAGCTGTACGTGCCGACGATCTCGACGCCCGGGTAGAACCACTTGATGATGTCGATGTACGGCATGCCGCTCTTGGCCATCGCCTCGGCCCCGTATTGACAAAGCCCTGCGCCGTGCCCGTGGCCGCGGCCGTGGAACGTGACGCGCGAACCGCCGAGTTGCGGCTCCACGAACGATGATAAGAGGCGTTCCTTTCGCGGCAGCGGCGTGTCCGCGAAGTTCGCCGCCCAGCGCAGTCGTTCCGCGGCGATCTCCACTTGCTGCGAAGCGCTGGCGATCATGCGGAACTGCGTGGGCCGCCCGTGCGGGTTGCTCGCGCTCAACTCGATTGCGCCGATGCGCTCAAGATCCGTGAGCGCGGCGAGGTTGTACGCCTTGCCGAACGCCTGCAGCCGCGCCGTGAGCGTGCTGATGTCCTGCGTGACGCTCCAGCGCTGCTGATCGAGCTGCGCGCAGGGGCATTCACCCGCATGCCCCATCAGCGGCGGCACGTTGTTGATCGGGCTGTCGCTGATGGCGTCGAGCGCCGTCGCTGCGAGTCCGCCGCACGAGGCGCTGTAGTACCCGGGCACGACCTGATCGTGATACGCCAGCACGACGCCGCGGGTGGCGCGCACCGCTTCAAGCGATTTCGCGTGCGTTGTGATTCCGTCGTACATCTGCGACGCCTCGCCCGCGACGAGGTCGTAATGCCGGCGCCGCTGCCAGAACCACGCCTCGGCCACTGCGAAACTGCGGGCCGCGATCGCCTGCGCCGTGTGCGTCTCCTGGTGCCAGTGGTTGTACAGCTCGCGTGCCAGCACGCCGGGCAGATACGACTCCAGTGCGACGTGGCTGATGAGATCAAACGCATCGGCATGACGATCGGTGCGCGCGTGCAGTGAAATGGCCCCCGGGTACGCCTTACCGTCGATCTGCATCGTGGCTTCAGCATCGCGCAGCGGCGCAATGGCGATCGCGCCGGCATCGGTTACCCACGGCGAAAAGCCGCGACCATCGACAACCGACCACGCGCCGTCGCGCCGAAAAACCTCGAGCGGACCTCGGAGCACGGCAAGCGTTCGCGCTTCGTCGGGCGCGCTCACCCGAAGCCACTGACCTGCCGGCCCGAGGGTCACGCGCTCGCTGGGGTCCAGCGCTCGCAGTCGCACGCGCACCACTGGTTCAGCGCTCGGCAAGCGCGGCACGGCTGCAGCTTCTTCGCTTTCATTCGCTTCCGCCGATTCGCCCTCTGTCGCGCGCTTCGAGCACGCGCCGAGCACCAGCGCGCCCGCGCCCAGAACGGCTGCACGCAGAAACCGCCGGCGCGACGCCAGCGGTGAATCGTTCCCATCATGTGCTGCAGGTTGTTCGGCCGTCCGTGCCATCACAACCGCTTCCCTCGCGACGAACGCAGTGTTCGTCAGTCAAGCTGGCGCAGCGACAAGCCGTATTCGTGCAGCTTGTTCTTGATTTCAACAAGGCTCGTCGTGCCGAAGTTCTTGACGCCGAGCAGTTCGGCTTCCGTGCGCGTCGCCAGGTCGCCGAGCGTCTGGATGTTGAGAATCTGCAGCGCCTTGCGGGCACGGACGGAAAGATCGAGCACCGACACGGGCTTATTCAGCACCGCTTCAGACGCCCGGCCCTTCAGCTGCTCGAGAATCTCCTTGCGGATGCGGCCGTGCTGACCGTCGAGGCCCTGGCCGAGTCGCAGACCCTTCGCGGCGAGCATCTGCTTGATTTCAACCAGCGATGTCTCGCCAAAGTTCTTGTAGCTCAAGAGTTCCGCTTCGCTCACGCGCAGCAGGTCGCCGAGCGTGCGGATCTGCATTTTCTTGAGGCAATTGCGGGCGCGAACGGTGAGTTCAAAGTCCGTGACCGGCGTATCGAGGAGCGCGTTGCGCTTGGCCATGTCGCGCGCGGCGTTCTCGTCGTAATACATGTCGCGCGATGCCGCTACGTCCTTCATGTACAGCAGCGCACGCGGGTGATTGGGATCGGTGTCCAGCACCTGGCGCAGGCAACGCTCGGCGCTGGCGATATCGCCGCGATCTTCATAGAGCACGGCGAGGTTGATGAGCGCGTTGACCGGCGGGCGATCGCGCTGCACAAGCTGCTCGTAGACCGCGACGGCTTCGTCCTCTTCGCCCACGAGATCAAGCATCACGCCCAGCCGGAACGCGTATTCCGGATCGCGCGAAAGATGCGTCGCTTTGCGCAGGTGTTCAACCGCACGCTGGCGGTCGCCTTCCGCCTCCGCTTTGAGGAATGCATCGAACTCCGCTTGCGCGGCCTTGGCATTGTCGGGCGAATCGCTCGCGCCGATCACCATATCCAGAGCGGCAGTGTTCTGAACCAACGTCACTCTCCCTAGGATGTCTGAAGACGGCTGCACATTGCCGGGGCAGCGCAGAGAACGAATCAATGTAGCCTCGGGCGGCCTTCCGGGCAATTATGGCCCCTCCGGGCTCAATGGCACATGTTCCGGGGTGGGCGCGGCAAATTCGTCGGGCACGGGAACCCCCGCCATGGTCGGGCACGCATCCGCCGGCGCGGCCGTGTGGCTGCCCACTTCCTGCCGCATCGCTGCCTCGGAGGCCAGCACTTCGGCCGGCGCCGCATGCTCGACGAGATTGATCGACCGCCACCGCCCGCGCTCGAACCGCACCGCCATCGTGATGCCGTACAGGATGATGTACACCGCCGCCCCGATCCACGGTCCGACCGAGGTCAGTTCGGGGAAGAGCATGATCATCATCCACCCGCCGGCCGCGATGAACACCCAGCTATAGATGATGGTCACCACGCCGGGCCAGACGGTGTCGCCCGCGCCGCGCAGCGCGCCTGTGTACACAATGCCGAAGGCGTCCGCCGTCTGGAAGATGGCGGCGCAAATCATGAGCTTGGCGCCGATCTCCACCAGCGACGCAGCTTCCTCCGGCGCCACATTGCCGCTCGCCACGAAAAACGCAATCAGCTCGCGGCGGAAGACGAAGAAAATGATCGCGCACGTCGTCATGTAGATCATGGCGAGCGTGACGCACAACCGCGCCCGGCGCGCGGCGATGTCCGGCTTCCCGGCCCCGATGTACTTCCCCACCAGCGACGTCGTCGCCACGTTGAACCCGACCGCCGGCATGAAGCTCAAATGCATGTAACGCAGCGCCGCCCAGCCCGCCGCCATGTGATCTTCGCCGAAGTGCCCGACGAGCACGGACATGAAGATCGCCCAGCACACAACTTCGTTGGTGAACTGAATCGCGACCGGCCAGCCGATCTTGATGAGCGAGCCGATGATCTTGAAGTCCGGCCGCCACTGCGCCCGCGACATCAATTCGCGGTTCATCTTTGGGCCAAGGAACACCGCAAGCGGAATGGCGCATTCGACGGCGGTGCCGATGACCGTCGCGATGGCGGCGCCATACAGGCCGAGCGCCGGAATCCCCGGCACGCCCGGCAGGCCGAGGGCTGGCAATCCATCCTCACCATAGATGAGCAGGTAATTGCCAACGACGTTCACAACATTTCCCGCAAGCGCGGCGACCGTAATGATCTTCGGACGGTGCAGGCCGAAGAAGTAATGCTGCACGCCCTTGCAGACCATCAGCACGAGCGATCCGACGATGAGAATCTGCGCATAGCCGGATTCCATGCGCACCATCTCCGGCGAGTGATGCGGCATCGCGCCGAAGATCAGCGGCATCACCGCGGCGTATGGCAACATCACCACCAGCCAGACGATCACGCTCAGCCAGATGGCGGCCCATGCATACGCCGGCGCGCGCTGCGCTCGGCCGGCGCCCAAGTGCTGGCTGACATAGGTGTTGACAACCGTGAGCGTGCCGAACGCGAGACAGATGGCGACGAACGACCAGATGCCGCCGTTGCCCTGCGCGGCCATTTGCACGGGGCTGACCTGCGCGACCATCAGCCCGTCCATGAAGTTCATGACCGTATAGCTGGTCATGGTGATCACGGTGGGCCATGCGAGCGACCACACCTCCTTCACCTGGCCGGTGAGGGGGATGTCGTGCAGGGAAGCCTGCGTCGCCCGGGATGATGCGTCGCCGCCGCGTGACATGGCCACATGCCTCAAAACACAAAAAGAACCCGCCCTGCGTTGCGGCGTCAGCGTCGCCTGAACGATGCGGGTGGTTCCGCGCCGCGCCGGCGCGATCGGCCATCGTAGGCCTGCGCGCGGATTCGCAGCGTTAATCCCACAAACCAACCTGCGAGCACAGCTATTTCCCGCCGTTTCCAGCTTTCGCGCTATCGTTTGCCCGGCGGATGCGTCATACTGACCGGGACCGATTTGTACCGCCCGCTCGTTGCGAGGTTTCGCTTGCCCTGGAGAGCGTGATGATCAGCAGGAACGTCGTTGCCGCTGTGATTGGAGCTTTCGCTGTTGTGACCGCCGCCCCGCTCGCCGGCGCGACAGCGCAGGACACGTCGCGCGAGGAACAGAAGCCGAGCGTGGACCCGCATTGGCTTCAGCGGCTCGATCGCAACGATCGCGCGTTCCTCGATGAGAACATCGGCTTCGCGCTTCCTGCGTTCACCGACGACCTCAAGTGGATCGGCAACGACGCCCCCAAGTCGTGGAACGACTTCCACGGCAAGGTGGTCGTGCTGCAGACGTGGACCAGCCGCAGCGCCGCGGCGTCGACGTGGCCCGAGCGTGCGCAGCGCGCCGTCGAAGGCATGGCCGATCGCGGCGCGGTGGTGATCGCCCTGCACACGCCGGACGGAGCCGAGAAAGCCGAGACATGGCTGGAGAACCATCCGCAGACGGCGAAAGTGGTCATCGATCCGAGCGGCGCGTTCTGCGACGCCATCGGCGCCTACCGCTCGCCCGTCAACCTCGTCATCGACCGCGCGGGCGCGGTGCGCTACGCCGGCCTCAACGAAGAAGGGCTCAAGGCCGCGGTGGCTGAACTCGTTGAAGAGAGCGTGAATTCGCTGCAGCCGCCGCAGGAGCGACCGGCCATCGACGCCGCGCCCGCCGACGCGGACTTCCCGCCGGTTTCAGGCAGCGTCAGCAGCGCCATGGACATTCGCGGCAAGAGAGCGCCCGAGTTCTATGTGCAGGAGTGGCTCACCAAGCAGCCGAAGGTCAGCGGCAAGGTCGTGATCATCGATTTCTGGGCCACGTGGTGCGGACCCTGCGTCAGCGCCATTCCGCACATGAGTGAAATCGCGGACGAGTTCAAGGACGACGTCGCCGTCATCGGCATCAGCAGCGAATCGAAGAATGACTGCGTGAAGGGCATCGAGGCCAAAGGTCTGCGCCAGCGCATCCGGTATTCGATCGCCGTCGATCCTTCGAATCGCATGGCCGGCGCGATCAAAATCACCGGCATCCCGCATGTGATTGTTTTGAGCAGTGACTGGGTGGTGCGCTGGCAGGGTCACCCCGGCGCGGGCCTCACCCGGGAAGTCGTCAAGCAAATCGTGGACGCCAACAAGAGCGCAGCGCCGAACCCGCGAATGCGATGGACGGCGAAGGCCAACATGAAGCGCCCGTCATCACGCCGCAACTAATCGACTGGCGCGTCCGCTTCATGATGGCGCGCGGCGACGCGCTGCATCATCGGCACGCGCCCCACGCCCCGAGCAACGTCGAAAGGTCAGCGCCGTCCACCACGCCATCCGGTGGAGGCTGGAACGTGCCGGACGAAACCTGATCGGCCGGCGAACCGGGGTTCACGCCCCACGCGCCCAGCAGATACGCCAGGTCCGCGGCATCAACGCTTCCATCGCCCGGCGGCTGGAACGTGACGCTTGACACGATGTCGCCCGGGCACGAGCTGTTGTCGCAGCCGACGAACGTGAGGCGAAGATCGTCCACCGCCGCCTCCACCACCGAGTTAAGCGGCGGGAGGTCACGCGCAACAAAGCGCACACGAATCGCGTTTGTCGGCGTCACGAAATCCGCAATCCGAAACGATTTCGTCACCCATTTCGTTTCGTTGAACTCCACAAGCTCGAGCAGCGTCCACGTTTGCCCGCCGTTGTTGGAAATCTCGACGGGCATCGACTCCGTCGCCGGATCCGTGCCGGTGTTGTTGGAATACCAGCGAGCGTAGCTGATGTATGGATCGCCTTCGCCGACGGCGTTCAGCACGGGCGAAGTCAGCGTTGTCACGCCCCCGTCCACATCATTCGCTCCCGCGAACGGTCCGGGCTCCGCGCCGGTGTACCAGCACATGGCGCCCTCGCCGTCGGGGTTGTCGAAGCCGGGCTGGGCCGGCACGCCCGAGGTGTTCGTCGTGAGCGCCGGCGCGCCGCGCGTCCAGATGCCGGTGTTGGCGTTGTCGCCGGGCGCGCCGACCGTCCAGCCCGTGTTGGTTTCCATGTTGTCGTGGAACGCCACGGTGATGTCGCGCACGGCGGAGTGAAACACGGTTGCCGGCGCGTCTTCCGGGATGCGTCGCGTGCCGAGCGTTGACGACTGCACTTCAAAATAGAATTGCAGATCCGCGCCGCACGGAGCCGCCGGCAGCGTGACGATGTAATTGGAATCGCCATCCCACGTGAGCGGCGATGCAGTAAACGGCCCCGCGCTCCCCGCCCGCGCGAACAGTTTCGCCGTGCTCAACGTCCCCGCCGTCAGCGACAGCATGGCGACATGCACGGTGGTCGGCTCATCCGCCTGCACGAACGCCGGAGAGCCGCCCTTTTCAAAGGCAAGGTACACGGGGCGCCGCGCCGTTTCCGCAAGCGTCAGTACCGCCGGCACGATCTCCTCGCCCGTCGGAATGATTTCCTGCGGCGGAAGCACAAAGCCCGGATCGAACGTTTTCGGCCGTAGCTCGATCGTGTACGCAAGCACGCCCTGGTCGCCGAACATCCAGTCGTGAATCGTGCCGCCCGCGAGGTAAATCACGCCGTTGCCCGAAGCATGCGGGTAGTGCTCACCATGTACATCGTGAATGCACTGCGTCAGCTTGCCGCCGATCTCATCAATACATGCGTACGCCGGCGGGCGATCGTTGGTGTAGCTCCACGGCTGGAGCACGATCTGCGCATAACTGTGCAGATCGAGCGCCGCGATGATGTTCGGCCGGGCGACGGTGAAGCTGCTCAACGCAAACGTTTCCGGCGCGGAGAACGGCTTGATGCCCGGATACACCTCGCTGGTGGGAGTCGAACTTGTGTTCGGCCCACCGAACCCGATCGCCCAGTTGCGGTTGAGATCGACGCCGAAGCTTCCGTCGAAGTTCGGTTGCCGGTTCTTCCGCCAGAAGCGATCCGGCCCCCACGTGTACACATAGCCGTCGGGATTCATGATCGGCACGACGAGGAACTCAAGCGAATCGACCAGTTGCGTGATCTGCGCGTCGCTGCCGTAGCTGTTGAGCAGCGTTTCACAGATGAACATGGCGGTCATCGGCGTAATCCACTCACGCGCGTGCTGACACGCTGTGATGAGCACCGCGGGCTTGGTCGTCGCGCTGCCGCTGATGCGCAGGCCCTTGATGGCGCGGCCTTCCTCACTGAAGCCCACGGTGAAGACCTGCGCACGCGTGGGATGCGCCGCGGCCAGCGCATCGAGACGTGACATCACGCTGGCGTATGGTTTGTAATCATCGAAGAACGAACCGCCCGCGATACCGCCCTGCGCCGCCGCTTCAAGTCGCGCTCGCTCCTGTTCAAGAATCGGCCCCAGGTCCGCGATGCGCACCGTGAATGCAATGCCCGCGTCGCGCAGCTGCCGTTGTTGCCGCTTGTCCGCGATCACATCAACCGCGCCCACGCCGAGGTGGCATGAAAACACGCGGGGGCAGATTTCGAGCAATCGCCCAAGCTGTTCTTCGCTCGTCGCCACGGCCTGCACGACGCTGCAACCGGCGTAGCTCACGCGCTGCACCGGTTCACGCGCGTGCGCCGGCAGCGCGACCGCGAAAAGCACGAGGGCCACCAATGCCAGCGCCAGCATGCGCGAAAAGTGACAGGGAGGCATGTCTGTTCGCGTCACGGCGAGTGCTCTCCTTCTTGACCTTCGGTGCCGTCTCGCCTGCGCGCGGCGCGATGCCGGAACGGCGACGCATGGGGGCGCAGGGCTTTCCTAGTATGACGCGCCCTTGCCGCCACGCCACAGCATTCCGCGCGGAATCCGAACGACTTCGCCGCCGGGCCACTGCTTGACGCCGGCTGCCCGCCTCGCCAAGCTTCACACGTGACCACAAGCAAGAGTTATCGTGCCGGCCCCGTGATGGGCTGCTGCGTTCCCCGCCCCGCCATCGTCGCCGCGCTCGTCATGATCCCGCTGGTCGCCGCGGGCTGCGCCTCGCCGCGGTTCAGCGCGACGGCGCTCGATGTGCCGCTGCTCCCGATGGGCTCGCGCGCCATCCCCACCGAGCACTTCGCCCTCGATGACTCGGCCCCGCACGACGAGCAACCCGATCCCCGCCGGCTGCCGATGTTCCTCGGGTCAACCGGCAAGGTGATTGCATGGAACGATCTACTCCGCGCCGCGGAATGGGCGGATGTGATTCTTGTCGGCGAAGAGCATGATGACGCCGTCGGCCACGCGGTTGAACTCGCAGTCATGCAGGACATCGCCGATCGCTGGCCGCACGCCGCGCTTTCAATGGAAATGCTTGAGCGCGATGACCAGCTTCTCGTTGACGATTATCTCGACGGCATCATCGATGCGGGCGCGCTCGAAACGCTGACGCATTCCAAGGGCTGGGCGGGCGAAGGAAGCTGGGCGTCGTGGTACCAGCCCGTGATCGACGTGGCGAAGGCGCACAACCAGCGCGTCATCGCCGCCAACGCGCCTCGGCGCTATGTGCGCATGGCGCGGCAGCAAGGCTACGACGCGCTGGCGAAGTTGCCCGCACCACGCCGCGAGCTGTTCTCGCTTCCGAAAGGCTCGCTCGACAACCCGTATCGTGATCGCTTTCTCGCGCTGATGAACGAGATGTCGGAAGGCGATGCATCCGCTGCGGCGCATGCCGCGAGCCAGTCACAGGCGATGGCGAGTTTTCGCAGCCAATATCTCTGGGATTCGACGATGGCGGACTCGATCGTTCGCGGGTTGAAGGCCGGCGCGACGAAGGTCGTGCACCTCGCCGGCCGCTTTCACGTGGAGCGCGAAGGCGGCACGGTGCTTCAAGTGCGCGAGCGCCGGCCGGGCACGCGCGTGCTCACCATCGTGATGTCGCGCGAAGGGTCGCTCACGATGCTTGGTGACGATCGCGACCTGGCGGACATCGTCATCTACACCGGCAAGCGCCCGGAGCCGGAGGCTGAAGCTGACGAGCCCGCCGAAGCGCCGGAACCCGCGGAGGAACCGGCGACCGAACCCAAGGACATCAGCGCGCCGCCGTCGCCCGGAGAAGACGATCCTGAATTGCCGACCACAGCCCCGTCCGATCCACAGGACGCTCGATGAGAATGCGCTCGACGCCTGCTTCATCCGCGCGGCGAAGCGCGTCGTACAGCATCGCGGCATACTTCGCTGGGTCACGCGGGAGCACGATCACAGGCTCCGCGCCGCGCACATACGTCGGCGCGATGCAGATCGCGGCGAAGCGCTCGCCCGCGCCTGCGGCCCGGCGCTGAAGCTCATCATGGTCAAGCAGTTCGCTCGGCGTGCGCGGCGCGTAGTGGCGCGGCGACGTGCCGGGGCTCCGCGCCTGCTCACGCGCCAGGCTGAATTCAACGTCGCCCAGCGTTTCGCGAAGCTGTTCCACCGTCACACCACCGGGACGCAGCACGCGCGGCGGCGAAGTCGTCATGTCCAGCACCGTCGACTCGATGCCGATCGCGCACGGCCCGCCGTCGAGAATGATCATGTCGTCCGCGCCGGGGAACTCCGCCGCAACGTGCGCCGCCGTGGTGGGCGACACGTGCGCCGAGCGATTGGCGGACGGTGCGGCAAGCGGACCGCCGAAGGCTGCGAGCAATTCACGCATCACCGGATGAGCCGGCGCCCGCAGCGCGACCGTCGCGTGGCCCGCCGTCACAACATCCGGCACGGACGGCGCCTTCGGCACAACGAGCGTCAGCGCGCCCGGCCAAAATTTCGACGCGAGTTGGTCGCAGCGCTCGTCCCACGCCGCCGCCAGTTCACGGGCCTGCGGCACGCCGAGCACATGCACAATGAGCGGGTTGTTCGCCGGCCTGCCTTTCATGGCGAACACGCGGCGCACCGCAGGTTCGCTCATCGCGTCCGCCGCAAGGCCGTACACCGTTTCCGTGGGCACAGCCACGATCTCTCCGCGCCGCAGTGCGTCCACGGCAAGCGTGATCGAGTGGTCTGTAGGCGGAAGAATGCGCGGCATGGCGAAAGCGCCGGGTGATCAGTCAGCGCGCTCGCCGAGCAGTGTGCGCGAATCGAGCACTTCGACCCTGATGCCCTTCATGTCGAGGCCGACGCCCATGGCGCGGTACAGCTCGGCGACGGATTTGTTGTAGTTCGCCAGCGCTTCGAATTCCTGCCGCTGCGCTGCCGCGAGCGTGGCCTGTCGCTGGAATTCAAGGTTCAGAAACTCCGGCGTGAGCGCCGCCATGAGTTCCTTCTGGGCCGTGAGCGTGCGAAGGTTCTCCGCCTGCGCCACGCGGAAGGAGCGCGTCGCTTCGATGAGCTCGTAATTCGTGAGCACATCGCGCAGCGCACGCTTGAGATCGAAAATGACGTTGCGCACGACGCGCTGGAACGCAATCACGCTGCCCGCGCGTTCCAGTCGCCGGGCGCGATATTCAGCGTCAGCGGCGCGATTCCCCAGCGGATATTCGAACACGGCCCCGATCAGGTAGCTCACGAAGCTGCCTTCAAAGGTTTCGTCGTACGAATCGTCCGGGCTGCGAGAGAGGCCGGTGTACGCCATCTCGCCGGTAAGATCGAGACGCGGCAGGCGCAGATGATCCGCCAGCGCGGCTCGCACGTCCGCATCATCGATGTCCAGAATCGCCGCTTCGACGTCCGGCCGATTCTTGAGCGCGGTGCGAATAGCTTCGGCAAGGTTGAAGGACACCGGCGTTTGCGCGGCGTCATCAAGCGGCGCCAGCAGCACTTCCGATCCCACCGGGATGTCCTGCGCATCGAGCAGCGTTTTCAAACGATCCGACGCCTCGCGCACCGCGCGCCGGGCGCGAATCACATCCGCCTTGCGCTGTTCCACCACGGCGACGGCGTCGGAGTATTCCGAGAGGCGAACGTCGAAGACTTCAAAACGGTCGTGAAGCTGGTCGCGCACGCGCGTGCCGACCTCGACAAGCCATTCGTTGATCGCCAGCGTCTTCCACGCAAGGTAGAGATCCCAGTACGCAGACTCCGTCTGGCTCACGGTCGCGAGCAGGTTGTTGCGAAGACTCTGCACGGAACGACGCTGCTGGTTTTCCGTGAGGCGAATCACCGCATGGGCGGATGGCGCGCCGAACTCGCGCAGCAGCGGCTGGTTGATGGCGAGGCGCACGGCGGACGTGTAGCCGGGGTTCGGCTGGAACGTGATGCCAGGCGAGAGATTGTGAAACCGCGTGAGATTCGTGGAAAGCTCGATCGTGCCGCCCGTGCGCGAAATCGGCTGGCGAATGCCCGTCTCGAAGATGTACTGCCGGCTCTTGGCAAACGGCGTCCCGAGTTGCACGCCGCCGAGGACGGGCACAACCTGCGGCTCATCCGTGACCACCGCGTTGGCGCTGCTGAAGAACACCGCGTCGAACACCGCTTCCGCCGCAATCACCGCTTCTTCGGAGATCGCAGGCTGCAGGCGGGCGAGCTGGACATCAAGGTTGTCGCGAACAGACGTCGCGATCGCGCTTTCCAGCGTAAGCGTGAGCAGTTCCTGCGGGCGGCCGGTGAGATCGACGCCGAGGTCGGATGATCGCGAGGCGCCGGGCGGCACGGGGCTCAAGGCGTCGAGTTCCGAGCGGCGGTCGGCCAGCGCTTCCTCGACGCCGCTCGGCGGGCCGGTTTCCGGCGACCGCTTCGCTGTTTCCGCTTCGAATCCCGCGATTTCACGTGAAATAGCGTGATCAATGTGCACCCGCAGCCGGTCGCTGGGGGATTCATCATCGAAAATGGACGCGCAGCCGGGGAGAAGGAGCACGAGCGGCGCGAACCACAGCGCCGGGCGCGCGGCGCGTGCCCCGTGACCCCCGGCCGCTCCTTTCGTGGCGCAATGTTGCCGTTTGGCCGTTCGCATGGCCCGTGAGCGTAGCAGCCGCCAGCCCCGACAGCCACGCCGGGACCTCCACGGGTTTTCCACGCCCGGTTCAGCGGTTGCTGGCGCGGCCGGCTGGCGGTAGGCTCGCGCCACGGACGGCGTTGTCGCCACTCCCGGCCGTCAGCAAGGCGAGCGAGCGCGCGTTGGCGCAGGCAGACGCCGGAGTGCGCTCAACGCTTGATCCACTCGCTGGCCCGCCGGTCGCGCGACGTTTCGGGCATTCGTCCAAGCCGAGCATTGGAGGTTCGCAGATGTTTCGCCAAATCAATCGTCTGACGCTGGTCGTGCTGTGTGTCGTGTCGCTCGCGCTGGTGAGCGCATCGGCGTTCGCGCAGGGCGAAGCGTTCAAACCCTACATCGCCGCGGTGACGAAGGATCAGATCTTCGTCCACTCCGGCGCCGACTCGCGATATTACCCCTTCGCCACATTGAGCGAAGGCGACCTCGTGCAAGTCGTGGGCGAGAAGTCGGGGTGGGCGCGCATCGCCACCGCCGGGGCCGCGTTCGATGGCATGTTCGGCTACATCAAGTATCCGCTCACCGACACCGGCCGCTTCCGCCTTGCCGATGACAAGAAGACCGGCGTGACGCTCGCCATGCTCGACCTCATCGCGCCGAACATGAACGAGAACGATTCACCCGATCACAGCTGGAAGCCCATCGGCCCCAAGCTTTCCGCCGGTCAAACCGTGCGCGTGCTCGAAACCATCGAGACGGACCGCGAGATCGTGCACAAGGTCGCGCTCCCCGCGGATTGCAGCGGCTGGACGAACTTGATCTACCTGCGCAAGGCCTCCGACGCGGAAATCGCGGCGTGGCAGGCGGCGCTCGGCACGAGCGGACGGCCGATCGAGCCCAAGACGCATGATTCGCAGGCCGCGTCGCCCGACGTGCAGCCCGTCAAGGCGCGTGCGCTCGAGCCCGTGCCGGACATCAACCCTGTTCCGGCGGACGATCAATTGACGGCGCCGACGAATGATGGGCTCACCGGCATGTCGGCGCAGCAGAATGGCGAAAGCGCGACCTCGGACGAAGGCGAAGCTGGCTTCAACATCTGGCACGAGAAGCTGCTCGATCTTGAAGACGCGTTCAAGGCGTTGAGCGCCGGATCGCCGCTGGAATCCGCCGACGTCGGCCCGCTGCGTGCGAAGTACGAAGAAATGGTGGCGGCGACGAGCGAAGTCGAGCCCGTGATCTCCCGCTTCGCGCAGCGCCGCGCCGACCAACTTACGTTGCTCTCGGAAGTGCAGCAGCGCAAAGCGAACCTCGCCAAGCTGCGCCAGCGCGTGCAGGTGGCCACGGAAGAGTTCGACGCCGCGAAGCATGCGATCGCCATGAGCGGTGATTACGCCGCCGTCGGCCGCCTCGAAGCGTCACAGGTGTACAACGGCAAGAACCTGCCGGAGCTCTACCGCATCCAGGACGAAAAGTCCGGCCGGACGATCGCGTACATCAAGCCCGATCCGGAGTTCCATCTTGCGGGCCTGCTCGGGCAAGTGGTCGGCATCGCCGGCGAGATCGAGTACGACGGCACGCTGCGCGTGAACATCCTGACGCCGAGGCACATTGACGTGCTGGCGCCGAAGCAGAACAGCAAAAAGTGATCGCGGGTTCACCGCTGCACGGGACGGTCGCCGTCTATACTCACCGCTCGCTGGGGCGTTAGCTCAATTGGGAGAGCACTGCCTTTGCAAGGCAGGGGTTATCGGTTCGAGTCCGATACGCTCCACTACGCGGCTTGGCCGCGATCGACAGGTCAAATCAGCAACCTGCTTTGGCGCCGGCGCGGGGCATGCGGCGTTCATCGTTTCGCCGCGCCCCAACGGGAAGCACGCTGAACCTTGCGCGGCGCGAGTCTGTGTTTTTCGCGCCTCATCCGCCGCCCGACCCCATCGTTCGCACCGAATGGCGTTGAGCCGGCAGCGTTTCACGTTGTCATTTGTCACCGTATCACGCCAGCCGCGCGGCTGGGGATTTTTTCATTGCGGACCGACCATTCCGGGTGCACACTTGATGAAGACAACTTTTTTCAGCGCGCAAGTTGAGGCGGCACATGGACTTAATCATGATTCGTTCGCACACACGAAATTATTGGACCTCGCTTCTTGGCGACCTCATTTCCGGTTGTACGTTGCGGATGCGGGATGTTCCGAGAAGTCGGAGTCGCCGTGAGACGGTCCCGGAATCCATGTCGCTTCCTTCGCGGACTACGAAAACGCAGCGCGGAGTTCAGCCGGTGGCGGGGTGCATGCCCACAAATCGGCGAAGGTCATGGCGCGCCTCCATCATCGGCGCATGCGCGGTGGTTCTGTCAGGAGCGATTGGGGTGAAGGAAGCGACAGCCCAGTGCCAGTACGAGATCGTGGCGGAGATGAAGAACCCGACGTGCGAAGGTGGCCTTGGCATTGGAACCGCTGCCATCAGCGACACGGGCATCGTCGTCGGCAACTTCTCAATCAACTGCGGCTTCGATGTCCAACCGTACATGTGGACGGAAGAAGGCGGATTCATCGCACTTCCGCTGCCGCCGGGGGTGTCGGAAGCGCGGGCTGAGGATGTGAACAACCATGGCGAGATCGTCGGGTTCCTAACGAGGCCTGACCTCGGAAAGCAGATCGCCTTCCACTGGGACAACGGCGAGTGGACAGAACTGCCTTCGTTGGACGGATATCCAATTCTCCGCGCTCACGCCATCAGCGACAACGGGATTATCGTCGGCGAAGCGTTTGATCCGAACGCTGGCGGCCATCCATTTCGCGCCGTGATGTGGATTGACGGGGTAATCACTGAGCTTCAACTGCCTCATGGACCCAATGCTTATGCCCTAGATGTCAATGAGCTGTCGTTTGCGGCCGGCTTGATGGGCGACGGGCTGTTCGGAAACAAAGGATCATTCGGTTTCTTGCATGACACCCACGTGACCATCGAGATTCCCCCACTGCGACGAAGCAATTCGGCGGAGGCGGTTGCAGTCAACGATCACAACGTCGCGACAGGGCAGTCCATCATCCCGGTGAAAGACGGCTCTTACCCGCGCCGGTCGTGGATTTTCGAGAACGGCATGCTGTCCGACCTCGGCGTGCTGCCCGAGGCGGACCACCGAACAAATGCCGAGGACATCAACGACGCTCGCCAAGTCGTGGGACGCTCCACGCCAGAGAGTGGGTCATCGAAACCCTTTCTCTGGCAGCATGGCCAGATGTTCGACTTGGAATCGCTGATCATCAACCCCCCTGCTGGCCTCAATATTGGTTCAGCCAATGCGATCAACAACGCCGGCTGGATTGTGGCCGGGGCTTTCGTCCTGCGCCCCGTCGGCCGAACCCTCGGCGACGTCAACATTGATTGCGCCGTCGATGAGCGCGATCTGGTTGACGTGCTCCAAGACTGGGGACCGGACAAAATCAATCATCCGACCGACCAAGTCAGCAGTGCAACATTCCAGCCGCCGGGCGATGGCGTCGTGGACGCCGCCGACTTGGCGGTTGTTCTCGCGAATTGGAGCGCTTCCGGTTCCCAATTTCTTTCAACAGGGAGGTGAAATATGAGATTTCTTGAATGCGCGATGTGGCTCATCGATCGTCTTCTGTCGCTCTTGACGACCATCGCGAGGGGGACCTTTGGTGGCATGGTCCAGCTTCGTTCCATGCCGGTGGCCGGCGCGATGAGCATTGCGATGGCGACAAGCAATCTCAATGCAGCGACGTGGTATGTCATCGGCCCGGGCGGAAACGATGGCAACCTTGGCAACAGTTGGGCGCAAGGACTGCTCACGATTCAGGAGGGACTTGACCGCGCCAATTCCGGAGACCAGGTGTGGGTCAAGGCTGGAACGTACGAGTTGTTGTCGACCACGGACACCTACCTGCTCGATACGGCGGGCGTCTGGCTGCTCGGCGGCTTCGCGGGAACGGAGACGCTGCGCACTCAGGCCAAGCCCTATATCAACGAAACTATTCTCAGCGGCGACATCCCGAACAGCAGTAACTTCGCCTACCACGTCGTCACCGTTTTCGAAACCCTCACCGATGAGGAGAACTACACACGCATCGACGGCTTCATCATCGAAAACGGCGATGCAAATGGCGATACCAGCCAATCGCCCGGAGCGCGCGGTGGCGGACTCATCGCCTACGGGTCGACCACCGGCAATTACTGGCTCAAAGTCTCGCGATGCCGCTTTCGCAACAACAGCGCCGGTCGCGGTGGCGCCGTCGCTGCATACCGGCCTTCGGGAACCGCGGCTGTGTACAACGTGGAGCTGACCAACTGCGAATTCACCGACAATGACGCCAGCAATGGCGGCGCGCTGTGGGTGCTGGGCTGCAAGACCGTCATCAATAACTCGCTCTTCGTGCACAACGACGCCACGGGGAATGGCGGCGCCATTGCGCTCGCACAAAGCTGTGCAGGCAATCCCTCGAACTGCGAACAGCGGAACTGCGGCCTCGACAACGGCACCTCAAGTGCGACGGTGAACAACTGCACGCTTACGGCAAACCATGCCGGCGGCGAAGGCGGCGCTGCATGGATCGGCCGGAGTGAAGCATGGCACACCACGGGCTCCATTTTCTGGCAGAACGAAGATGGTTCGAATGAAAGCACCGAGCGCCAGCAGATCCGAAAGGAGTTCGATTGCGAGGATGACGACGGCGCTGAGGTGACGGTGTCGTGACATCCCACCAACCCCTGCGACGCCGCGCGAGCCTCGTGCGGCGTTGTTCATTTCAGGCGACCCATCAAGGAATCGGGCCGTCCTGGCCGCTGTTGCCCTCGCCGGCCGCTCGCCCTCTCATGGAGAGGTCTTACGACGTTCTGTCGACAACCGCATCCGCCAGCGCTTCCAAGAGCGCTCCGGCGGGCGCGAGCGAAAGCGTCGCCAGTTCGTTCTTGGCGTTCGCGACCAGCGCGTCGGCGGTGGCGCGCGTCGATTCCACCGCCCCGCTTTCACGCATGTGCATGCGCAGCGCCTGCACGTTTCGCTCCACGATCGCCTCCAGCGCCAGCTCGCGGTTGGCGGGGCTCGCGGCGGCGAGATGCCGGATGATCGGCAGCGTGAGCTTGCCCTTGTCCAAATCCTTGCCGAGCGACTTCCCCACCGTCGCTTCTTCGCCCGTGAGATCGAGGAGGTCATCCTGAATCTGGAAGGCGATGCCCAGCGCTTCGCCGAAGCGGCCGAGCACCGCGGCGGTTTGAGCCGGCGCGCCGGAAAGCGTGGCGCCAAGCTCGCAGCACGCGCCGATGAGCGAGGCGGTTTTCCGGCGGATGATGTCGAAATACGTCGCCTCGTCCAGATCGAAGTTGTTGCGGTTGTGAAGCTGCACAAGTTCGCCCGTGCACACGGTGTTGGTGACCGCGCCCAGCGCGAGATTGATCGCCGGGTCGCCCAGCGTGGAGCACAGGTGGAAGGCGTTGGAAATGAGGAAGTCGCCCAGCATGACCGCCGCTTCGTTGCCGCGCAGGTGATTGAGCGTGGCGGCGCTTCGGCGGACTTCCGCTTCGTCCAGCACGTCGTCGTGCACCAGCGTCGCCATGTGAATCATTTCGACGACAGCCGCGAGCACGAGATGGCGGCGCGAGACGGGTGCGTCCTCGTCGCCCTTGCCGCGCGGCGCTGTCGCCATGCCGGAAACGAGCACGAGCGTCGGCCGCAGCATCTTGCCGCGGTAGCGCTCGACATGCGTGCACAGCGCATTCACGGCCGTAAGTTCGCTCGCAAGCTGGCGCTCGAAAATCAGCGCCACCTCGTCGAGGAGATCGGGGAGCGGCTGCGCGAGACGCGCGTTCGGCTCGTCAAGTTTCAGCATGCCGAGCATGGCGGAATTGTAGAGAAGATCGACGGCGGCATCGACAACGCAGGCCCCGCAGGGCGGGCACAGCCCTCCGGTCCCGCAACGTGCGCCGATTGCGCCCAACGGTGGGCTGTGCCCACCCTGCGCTTATCGCTCGCCGACGATGTAGGCGATCCAGCCCGGGCATGCTTCGCCCTGGCGCGTGGCGCTGAACTCGCCGTTGCCTTCGCCTCGTTTGTCGGTGCCTTCCCAGTACACGTCCACGTTGCGGAAGCCGGCCTCGACGAGCAACTCCTGGATTTCCGGCAGCGTCCACAGCCGCCAGTCGTACGTGAACGCCTTCTTGATTTGCGTGCCGTCGGGGAAGCGGAAGTGGATGTGGTTGACGACGTCGCCGGTGATGGGGTTGTATTTGTTCTGATCCCATACATAGGTGAAGCCGTCGAGATGTCGCTCTTCCTCCATCTCGGCGAACGAATCGCTCCCGCCGTAGGCATCGAGAATGAAGATGCCATCGGGCGCCAGCGCGCGGTGCACGCGCTCGAAATACTTGCGCAGCAGTGGTCGCGTCTTGAAGAGGAAGTAGCTGAAGTTCATCGCGAGCACGGTGTCGACCTTGGGCGTTTGCACGGTCATCACGTCGCCGCGCACAAGCGTGAGCCGCTTCCGCTGCGCCGGCGTCAGGCGCGACACATGATGCGCCGTGCCCCAGTCGAGCACGGATTGATCGATATCGACGCCGATCGCGGTGTTGGTGGCCCGATGCTTCACCCACGCGGTGGACATCGCTGCCGTGCCGCAGAAATCTTCGCGCAAGCTGCGCGGCACGCGCCGGCGGCGCTCCTTCCAGACCTTGTGAATGAACTCGATCTCCGCTTCCGGCTCCTGCACGGAGAGTTCGTACAGCTCGTGCTTATCGCTCGTCGCGGCGGTGCGCCATTTGCCCTTCTTCACGGACGATCGGGCGGCGGCACGCGGTTTCTTCCTTTCCTTCGATGTGCTGGCCATGGGGCGAGAGTGTAGCGAGCCGCCCGCGGCGCGAGCTACGCCCGCGAATTTTCACTGCTTTTTTGTGCAGGCCCCGGCGCGGGGCTGGCTACCATGGACGCACCAACGCCCCACATAATCACACACAAGCAGCCTCCTTCATGACGACGCCCCTGCGCTTTCGCTCGTTCCTGGTCCTCACCATTCTCGCGCTCACGATGCCTGCGGCCGCGCAGATGCGCGTCGTCACGTACAACTGCGCACGTCTCCAGGGCAACGCGAACGCCTTCGGCCAGGTGATCGCGGCGCTCATGGTGGATGACAAGCCCGGTTTTGCTGTGCCGCCGTGGGTGTTCGTGTTCGAAGAGGTACCAAGCTCCATCGATGACGATCTGCTCGCGGTGCTGAACGCCATGGCTCCGCCGGGCGTGACGTACGCAGAGGCGACGTACACCTCGAGCGTTCTTGAAGATGGTTCTGGCGGCGCAATCGCAATGTACTACCGGCCGGACAAGCTCACCGAAATCCCCGCCGGGCACGTCGACATTCCAACCGGCGGCAACCGCAACACCGACCGCTGGCTCCTGCTGCTCGACGACTACACGAACCCGCAATTGAGCTTTTACATTTACGGCTCGCACCTGAAAGCTGACACGGGTGCGCAGGACGTCGCCGATCGCAACGCCGCCGCCATCGCAATTCGCAACAACGCCAACACGCTCCCTGCCGGCGCTCGCATCCTGTACCTCGGCGATCTCAACATCTACAGCAATACCGAGGCTGCGTATCTCACGTTCACGGCCCCGGGCAACGGCCGAGCCATCGACGCCTTCGGCAACGGAAGCTGGGCCGGGGCCGGCAACGCCATCAAACATTCGCAATCACCGTGCGAAAGCTGCCTTCCGCATCTCGTGGGCGGCGGGCTCAACGACCGCTTCGACTTCATTTTCTTCACCGAGTCGTTCAACGGCGCCACCGGGTTCGGCCGCATGCCCGGCACGTATCGCACCTTCGGGAACGACGGCCAGCATTACGATGACGACATCAACGTCGGCAACAACTTCTACTACCCCGGCCAGCTCTCGCGGTCCAACGCGCTCGCCGATGCGCTGCACGACGCGTCCGATCACATGCCGGTCATTCTCGACTTCCGCCTGCCCGCCATTGCGCATGCGGAGATGGCGCCGCTCATCGGGCCGGTGATCGAAGGCGCGCTGGTCACGCACCCGGTGACGATCACGAACATTGCCGACGCCGCCACGCCGGCGGCGACGGACACATTGAGCGCGCTCGTCATCGGCTTGGGCGGGCTCACCGGCAACGGCGCCGCGAACGTCGGCCCGCTTCCGGATTCCAATGTCATCAACCTGACGCTGGACACATCCGCGCCCGGCGTGATCAATTGCGGCGCCGCAGTGTTCAGCACCGGCACGGAAGTGCAGAACGCCAACATCGTGCTCGACGCGGAGGCCACTGTTCTTCGTCATGCCGTGGCATCGTTCGTCGGCGAGGAACTGCTCGATGACGCGGTCGTCACGGCGAGCTTCGAAGCAGGCTCCGGCGTGCAGCAGATTGATGTGCCCGTGTTCAACGTCGGATTCGATGCGCTGCAGGCGGAGCTGGATGTGGACAGCGTCAGTTCCCCGCGCCCGCCGTTTGCGATCGCCGGGCCACTGCCGCAGGGGATCGGCGAAGCGCCGGCGACGCTGACGTTCACCATCGACACCACGAAGCTTCGGCCGGGCATGTATGCCGCGGATGTGACCATCGGCGTGAGCGATGAGGATTTGCCGGGCGAAGGCGCCGGCTCGATGGCGCTGCGCCTCGAAGTGACGATCACGCGCGAAGCTGCGCCGCCCTGCCCCGGCGACATGGTGAACAACGTGACATTCGCGCCGCCAAGCGACGGCGTCGTCGACGGCGCCGATCTTGCATTCCTGCTCGGCGAGTGGGGCCCGGCGCCGGGCTCGCCCGCGGACCTTGTGAACAACGTGACGTTCACGCCGCCGCCGGATGGCGTGGTGGATGCGGCCGACCTTGCCGTGCTGCTTGGCAACTGGGGCGCGTGCGAATGACGATTGGGATAACGGCCGCGCGAACAATCACGCCGAGCGGTGACAGAGGCGGATGAGCTGCTCGATTTTGTCAGCGATCATGGCGGCGTTGGCGTCATCATGCATCGCCAGCGCGCTCAACTCTTCGCCGCTGCGCCGAACGATCGGATCGAGCGAGCCTTGCGGGCCGGCGGCAAGCTGGCGCGCGAGCGTCTGCAATAGTTCCAGATCGCCCTGTCGCCACGCCGCGGTGATGGCGTCCAGCCGCTCCTGCAGCGTGCTCGTCGTGGCGTCCGCCAGTTGAATGGGATCGCGCACCGGGATGCTCTTGCGTCCCGACGGTTGATCATGTGGCCCGCGCTCCGGCGAGGGGTTCGGCATGCTTTCAATATCGGCTGGCCGCCGCCGCGACTGCGATGACTTTCGATGCAAAAAACGGCGGAAGCATTCAAAATCGCGCTCAAGTTGGCGTGCCGCACGCTCTCTTCAACCCAATGCCCGCCCCCGAATTGCTTATGGCTGATCAGCCGGTGGGATCGGCTTGTTCTGCGGATCGCGCGGCGGATCGCCAATGACTTCCGCCAGCGCCGCCTGCATGGGTGGTGTCGTGTGATGTTCGAGCTGCATCGCCGTGTCGTGCAGATGTCCTTCGGGAACTTGCATGTGCTCGGCGAGGTACGACTCCCACAACCGATGCGAGCGGATGATGGCTCGCGCCTGCTGGTGGCCGGCGGGCGTGAGCGCGATGCGATCGCCGGCGACATCAATGAGCGCATCACGCCGCAAGCGCGCCACTGCCTGACGCGCCATGCGCCGCGACACGCCGGTGTCGGCACGCAAGCGCGCGGTGAGCGATTCCTCGTTCAGGGGATGCTTCGACTCCTCGGCCCGGTACAGCAGACCGAGCGCATCTTCGATCGCGATGCGCAGCGACAGCGCCCGTCGGTGCAGCATGCCGGAGACGATGCCCTGCTGGGGCGAGAACACCATCGCCAGCACGAACAGCGCCCCCGCGGCGACCGCCATCATGCCGGAGGTCAGCGTGTCCTCGAAGCCAATGAGCGGCGGGAGCGTGATCGCGGCGACGTGCCCGGAAGCAGCGGCGAGCGCGCCGAGCGCCGCAGCGATGATGACCATCGGCGCGAGGCGGTGCGTGAGCAATCGCGCGGTGGCCGGCGGCACGATGAGCATCGCGATCACGAGAATGCTGCCGATCGCTTCGAACGCCGCCACCGTCGTGATGGCGACGAGCGTCATCAGGATGAAGTTCATCATGCGGGCGCTGAAACCGAGCGACGTGGCGAGCTCCTGATCGAACGAGCTGATCGTCATTTCCTTGAACAGCAAACCAATGATGAGCACGTTGCCGAGGAGCACCGCGGCGAGCACGGCGGCGGCACGCGGCACATCGAAGCCCGCAAGCCGCAGGGTGTCGAGCGGGGCCAGCTCAATTGAGCCGTAGAGCACGCAGCCGGGGTCCAGATCGACCTTGTCCGCCGCGCGCACAATCATCACGAGGCCAATCGCGAACAGCGTGGTGAACACGACGCCCATCGCGGCGGAGCGCTCGACTTTGCCCGACGCGTGTACCCATTGCGTCACCACGGCTGTGACGACGCCCACCGCCGCCGCGCCGATGAACATCACAATGCTCGAACGGCTTTCCGTGAGCAGGAACGCCGCCGCAAGCCCGGGGAGCACGGCGTGACTGATCGCGTCGCCCATCATGCTCTGCCGGCGAAGCACGAGAAACGAGCCGGGCAACGCACACGCGGCCGCACACAGCACGCCGATCACAATGATCCACGTGTCGAACGAATGCCATGTGAGCGCCACGGTCAAACCACTCACGGCGCGCCTCCCCCTCTCCCCGAGGAAGAGGGCCGGGGTGGGGGTTGCCGGCCTCCACCGTTCCCTCCACCTGTTTCTACAGCGACAAGCGCGTGCGGGCTCGCCGGCACAACTTCCGCGCGCGGGTGATTGAGCGCCGCTTCGAGCTGCGCCACGAGTTCGCGGCCAAGCACGTGCTCAATTGCATCCGCGCTGCGGTCGACGTGGCTCGGCGCCAAGTCCGCATGCGTGATGAGGAAGAGTTCCCACAACCGGTGCTGCCGAACCGCTTCACGTGCCTCGCGCATGCCCGTTTCCGTGAGCACGATGCTGGATGAACCGCTGGGCGCCACGAAGCCGAGCCGCTGCGCTCGCTTGATGGCCCGTCGAAGCGCCCCCGCCGACCAGGATCGTCGCTGCAAAAGCGCACTCATGGAAACACTGGCATTGAGCGGCTTCGACTTCCCGCCTTGCGCTTCTGCAAGTTCGTACAGCGCGCGAAGCAGATGCTGATCCGCCATGCGCCGCGCGCTTCGCGTTTGGCGAAGCAATCGCACGAGCATGCCGCGCTCCACGCCCAGCACAAGACTCACCGCGAACACCCCGGCGCTGGCGAGCACGATCATCGCGCCCGCTGGCAGCTTCGGCGTAAGCGCGCTGACGGATGCGCCCAACCAGCCGCTTGCGGTTCCGAACCCCGCCGCAATGAGCGCCATGTGCAGCAGCCGATCCGTCCAGAACCGCGCCGCGGCCGCCGGCACGATGAGCATCGCCACCACGAGAATCAAACCCACCGCCTGCAAACCGATCACCGTCACCAGCGTGACGAGCGCGAGCATCAGCAAGTCAAGTCCGCGCACCGACCAGCCCTGCGCTCCTGCGAATTCCTCATCAAAGCAGAGCAGCGCGAACTCTTTGAAAAGAAGCGCGCACGCCACCGAAATCACCAGCGCGCTCACCGCGATGAGCTGCAGATCGCTCGACACCATCGACGCCGTCTTGCCATAGATGAACCGCGACAATCCCGCCCCGCTGCCTGCGGACGTCTCCTGCACAAGCCCCATGAGCGCGATGCCGGCCCCAAAGAACACGCTAAGCACGATGCCGAGCGCTGCGTCATCGCGAATGCGCGTGAACGATGTGATCGCCCACACCGCGACGAGGCCCAGCAGTCCGCTCGCCGCCCCGCCCAGCAGCAGCACGGGCAGCGACTTGCCGGAACCACCGAGCGCCACCATCACGAGAAACGCAATCGCGATGCCGGGCAGCATGGCATGCGCGAGCACATCGCCCACCAGCGCACGCCTTCGCAACAGCAGGAACGTGCCGACAAGCCCGCCCGCAAGCCCCAGCGCCGCGGTCGACAGCACCACCAGCCGCGTGTTGTGTTCACGCAGCAGCAGCACTTCGATCGCGTCATGGAAAAATTCGGTCGGCATCCAATCAATTCACCACGCAGGCACGGAGACACGAAGTTGGGAAGCAGAAAACCGGAGCGGAGACTCCATCCACCATTGCCCCTCCGTCATTCCCGCGCACGCGGGAATCCAGGAACGGGCAACTGCGCATGGCACACCGATGGATTCCCGCTTTCGCGGAAATGACAACCTTGTGGCATCGATCGGCCGGGCCCAGGATGCCGATGCGACCGTGTGATGGAAATATTTGGCTGGCATCAATCACCTCCATCACATCGCGGCGCGTGCGACGGCGCTTGCCGCTTCTTCGAGCAGCGTCAGTCGCCCGCCGTAGGTCTTTTGCAGATTCTCGGTGGTGAACACCTCGGCCGTCGGTCCGAACGCGACGATGCGCATGTTGAGAAGCATCACCCAGTCGAAGTAATCGCGCACTGATTGGAGGTGGTGGTGGACGACGATCACCGTCCGCCCCGCTTGGCGCAGCTCGTGGAGCAGCGTGATGATGGCGCGCTCGGTGGCGGCATCGACGCCCGAAAATGGTTCGTCCATCAGATACAGCTTCGCGTCCTGCGCGAGCGCTCGCGCAAGAAACACGCGCTGCTGCTGACCGCCCGAAAGCTGGCTGATCTGACGATGCGCCAGTTCCGCCATGCCGACCCGCTCCAGCGCGTGCATCGCCACGTTCTTCTGCGCCCGCGTCACCGGTTTAAACCAGCCGATCGCCCCGTACCGACCCATCGTCACCACGTCGAGCGCGCTCACCGGGAAATCCCAATCCACCGTTTCGCGCTGCGGCACATACGCAACGAGATGGCGCTGCTTGCGATACGGCTCGCCGTAGACGAGCACGCGCCCGCTGGTGCGCGGCACGAGATCAAGGCACGCGCGAATGAGCGTGCTCTTGCCGGCCCCGTTTGGCCCGACGATGCCGATGAGTTTCCCTTCCGGCGCGTTGAAATCGATGTCCCACAACACCGGGCGATGGCGATACGCCACCGTCATGTCGTGCACGGCGAGCGGCGCGTCCGGCGGATGATCTTCCTGCGAATGCGGATGGCGCGGCAGCGCCTGTGCGGCCGGCGCTGTGGGCGCCCGGGCCGAGGGCGTCGTGGCGATTCGATCATTCATGGCGAGAGCTTTCCCTGCATGCCGCGCTCCGGCGCTGTGCCGCCAAGCGCGCGGGTGATCGTGGTGACGTTGTGATCGATCATGCCGATGTATGTGCCTTCGTACGTGCCGGGCTTGCCCATGGCGTCAGAGAACAGGCGACCGCCGATGGCGACGATGTGGCCGTGCGAGCGCGCCCCCTCCACCAGCGCTTCGACGTACTTGTCCGCCACGCTGGTTTCCACGAACACCGCGGCGATCTTGCGCTTCACGAGAAACTCCACAAGGTTGTTGAGATCCTTGAGCCCCGCTTCGGATTCGGTGGAAATGCCCTGAATGGCGCGGACTTCAATGTCGTACGCCCGGCCGAAATAACTGAACGCATCATGCGCGGTGACGAGCACGCGCCGCTCCTTCGGGATGGACGCAAGCGACGTCCGCGCGTAGTCATCCAGCGCGCGAAGCTCCGCGATGTACCGCTCGGCGTTGCTGGCGTACATCGCGGCGCCGGCGGAGTCGTATTCGGAAAGCGCCGCCGCCACCGCTTCGGTCGCCTTGATCCAGCCCTTGACGTCCATCCACACGTGCGGGTCAAAGTGGCTCGCGGCGTCCGTCATCACGAAGCCTTCGTCGTGCAGCGCATCCGTCACGGCGTAGACAGGCTTGCCGCTGCGCGCCACGCGCACAAACACATCCGCCATTTTCCCTTCAAGCATCAGGCCGTTGTAGAACACGACGTCGGCATCGTTGATCTGAATGACGTCGCTGCGCGTGGGGTTGTAGGTGTGCGGATCGATGCCTTCATTGAGCAGGCCGATGACGTTGGCGCGGTCGCCCGCCACGTGGCGCACGATGTCCGTGATCATGCCGACGGTGCAGACGATGTCGTAGCGCCCGCCGTCGCTGTGCGAACGATCGCTGGCCGTCGTGGTCGCCTCCGACGGGTCACAGCCGCCCAGGACGAGCAGGGCCAAGGCCGCGAAACCAATGGCGAGAAGATGCGTCCGCTTCATTCATCCACTCCCCAAGACCGTCCAAGGGAATTCTATGATTCAAACTTGACTTTTTGACTCGTCAAAATAATACTGCGTGGCGACGCCGGCGTCAACGTATTCCGCCTGTTCCGACGGCGCGGCTGGAAAGGCCCGAGCAATCCCGCATGACTTCGCTTTCCCGAACGGTCGAGGACTACCTGAAGCAGACGTTGTTGCAGCAACAGCGCGGCGACGGGCGGCGGCGCGGCCGCGTCTCCATGGGCCGCCTGGCGAAGGCGATGAACGTCACGGCCGGCACAAGCACTGCCATGGTGAAGCGACTGGCGGAAGCCGGCCTGCTCAACTATGCCCCGTACGATGGCGTGCGCCTGACGCCGCGCGGCGAAAAACTCGCGGCTGCGATGGTCCGCCGCCACCGTCTGATCGAAACTTTCCTCGTGCAGACGCTGGGACTCGACTGGGCGGACGTGCACGACGAGGCGGAACGGCTGGAGCACGCCATCTCGGATGCGCTGCTCGAACGCATCGATGCGGCGCTCGGCCACCCGCGGTTCGATCCGCACGGCGATCCGATTCCCGATCGCACCGGCGCAATGCCGCGGCGCGAACTCCGCACGCTGGCGGAGTGCGACCCCGGCGAGACGGTGACGATCGCCCGCATCGTGGACCAGCAGCCTGAATTTCTCGACTTCCTCGACCACGCCGGCCTGCGCCCGGACACGCGGCTGAAGATCGAATCACACAGCCGCGCGGCCGATGCCCTCAAGATCAAGCCGGAGGGCGGCCCGGCGCTCAACCTGGGCAGTGCGGCCGCCAGCAAGGTGATGGTCCGCTGACCGGACGCAAGATTCCCGGCGCTTCGTTCGTTGACCCGCATCGGGGCATTCGCGCGAACCAGTGGAGGAGCGGCGTGGTACTAGCCTTGACACTCCGGAAGAAGAACCCCATTAATCTTGTCCTGCGATGATGGTGAAGAGCAGTACAGGTCAGGCGATGATCGAAGCCGCCGGACTTTCGAAGTTCTACGGCGAATTCGCCGCCGTCCGCGATATCACGTTTTCCATCCCGCGCGGTGAAGTGGTTGCTTTCCTCGGTCCGAACGGCGCGGGGAAGTCGACGACGATGCGCCTGCTCACGGGATATCTTTCGCCGAGCCAGGGCACGGCACGCATCGCCGGTTTCGACATGCAGACCGATCGTGAAGCCGGCGCGGACAAGCTTGGCTACCTGCCGGAGAATGGGCCGCTGTATCTCGACATGACCCCCGCCGGATTGCTGCGCTTCTTCGCCCGAGCGCGCGGCATCACCGGTGAGGAAGCTGAACAACGCATCAAGCACGTCATCGACGTGTGCGCGCTTGGCGAAGTGGTCGGGAAGGCGATTGGAAAATTGTCGCGGGGCTATCGCCAGCGCGTCGGCATGGCGCAGGTGCTGCTCCACGATCCGGAAGTGCTCATTCTCGATGAACCCACCGCCGGCCTTGACCCTAATCAGATTCGTGAAGTTCGCCAGACGATTCGCCACCTCGGCCGCGAGAAGACCATCCTGCTCTCCACGCACATTCTGCAGGAAGTGGAAGCCATGGCGGACCGCGTGATCATGATCTCGCAAGGCCGCATTGTGTTCGACGGCACGCCGGCGGACCTGCTCGCCAGCGGCGCTTCGATGGAAGACCGCTTTGCGGAACTGACGGAGGCGAAGGCATGACGCGCCGCGGGTGTTGCCATGACGTTTGCGACCCCGCAACGCGCCGCCCGGCCAACCGGATCGTCCCACACAACATCTCAATCACAGCGCCATGAACGTTCGAGTTGCTCGCGCCATTTTCCTCCGTAATTTTGCTGCGTATTTCAGCAGCCCGATCGGCTACGTGTTCATCTGCGCCTTCGTGCTGCTCTCCGGCTTTGCGGCCTTCTGGCCCAACGAGTTCTTCAACGACAACCTCGCCACGCTTGATCAACTGAACGAAGCGTTGCCGTGGATCATGCTCATCTTCATCCCGGCGATCACGATGAGCGCATGGGCGGAAGAGCGGCGACACGGCACCGATGAACTCGTGCTCACGCTGCCGGGCAGCGATTTCGACGTTGTCGTCGGCAAGTATCTCGCGGCGCTCGCGATCTTCACGGTCGCCTTGCTCTTCTCGCTGGCGAACCTGCTCGTCCTCGTGTGGCTCGGCACGCCGGACTTTGGTGTCGTCGCGGCGAATTACATGGGCTACTGGCTGGTGGGCGCGGCGATGATCGCTATCGGCATGGTGGCGTCGTTCATGTCGAGCAGCCTCACCGTGGCGTTCATTCTCGGCCTTGCGTTCAATGCGCCGCTGGTGTTCGCCGCGTATGCTGACGCCATCGTGCCGTGGCCCGGCGCGGCGCGTGTGATTCAGGGCCTCTCCATCGCCTCGCGCTTCGACGACTTCGGCCGCGGACTGGTCACGCTCTCCGGCGTCGTATTTTTCCTCTCGCTTGTGCCGGTGAGTTTGTACCTCGGCATGGTGCTCATCGGTCGGCGTCATTGGCTGGGCGCCCCGTCCGGACAGGCGATGACCGCTCATTTCACCGTGCGCACGTGCGCGCTGCTTGCGATCGCGATCGGCGCAAGCATGCTGGCGAGCCGATTCGACTGGCGGCTTGATTTGAGCCAGGGGCGAATCAATTCGTTGAGCGATCAGACGGTGTCGCTGCTTCGCGATCTTGATCCGGAGCGACCGGTGTACGTCGAGGCGTTCATCAGCCCCTCTGTGCCCGAGGCGTATGTGCAGACGCGCCGGCAACTGCTCGCCACGCTGCGCGAAGCGGATGCGCTGGGCGGCGACCGCGTGATCGTCAACATTCACGAAACGCCCCGCTTCAGCCAGGAGGAAGCTCGCGCCGCGGAGATGTACGGCATTCGCGCGACCGCTGTGCCGTCGAACGCCGCCGGTCGGCTGGGCATGGACGAAATCGTGCTCGGCGCCGCGTTCATGTCCGGGCTCGACAAAGTCGTCGTGCCTTTCTTCGAGCGCGGTCTGCCGCTGGAGTATGAAGTCGTTCGCTCGATTGCGACGGTGAGCCAGCCTTCGCGTCGCACGGTGGGCGTGGTGTCGGGCGAAGCCAAGCTCTTCGGCGGGTTCGACATGAACACCATGTCGCCGCGCCCCAATGAGCAGATCATTCAGGAACTCAGCAAGCAATATGACGTCGTGCCGGTGAACATCGATGCGCCGATCAGCGACCGTTACGATGTGCTGCTTGCGGTGCAGCCATCATCGCTCACGCCGAGCCAGCTTGATCATCTGATTGACGCGATCAAAGCGGGACAGCCGACGGCCATCTTCGAAGATCCGTTCCCGTATTTCGATCCCGGCGTCACGGCGACGGGCCAACCGCGCCGGCCGCCGCGCAGCAATCCCTTCATGCAGCAGCCGCAGATGCCTCAACCGAAGGGCGATGTGACGAAGCTGTGGGATTTGCTTGGCGTTGATTTCTCGAACAACGCCGTCGTCTGGCAACAGTACAACCCGTATCCGAAGATTGCGGAGATTCCGCCCGAGTTCGTGTTCATCGGCCCAGGCAGCGGCGCCGCTCGCGCGTTCAACAATGAGAGCGAAGTGACCTCCGGCCTGCAGCAGGTGCTTACGCCCTTCCCCGGCGCGGTGGCGAAGGCGGATGACGCGTCCACCACGTTCACGCCGCTGCTCGAAACAGGCATGAACGCCGGCAAACTTCCATATGACGAAGTCATGCCCGCCGACTCCGGCATGCTGAATCCTCTCCGCCGGCACCAGCCAGCCGGCACGCCGCTCGTCCTTGCGGCGCAGATCACCGGCAACGTGAGCGTCGAGACGCCGGGCGCGAGCGCGGAAACGCCCGGAGGCGAGCTGGCGCAGCCCGCGCCAACCGACGCGAACGCGGATGATGAATCAACGCCGGCCCCCGCCACCACTGACGCGCCCCCTGCGGCTTCGGCGCCGGCCAGCAAGCTCAACGTCATCCTCGTCGCGGACATCGACATGCTCTACAGCGTGTTCTTCAACATGCGCGCTCGCGGCACGATGGAGGAAGACCCCGTCAACATCACGCTCGACAACGTGACGTTCATCCTCAACGCGCTCGACACGCTGGCCGGCGACGATCGCTTCATGGAAATCCGCAAGCGCCGGCCGGTGTATCGCACGCTCACCGCTGTCGAGCGCGAAGTCGAGGCGAAGCGCGCCGAGGCCGCCGAGCAGCGCCAGAAGTTCATCGATGAATTTGAAGCGAGCGAGAAGGCCGAGCGCGCCCGCTTTGATGAACAGATCCGAAAACTTCAGGAGCGCCAGGGGATCGACGCGCAGCAGATGATCATCGAAGTCGCGACCGCCCAGCAGGCGGGTCAGAACCGGCTTGCCGCTGTGACGCAGCGCCTGCAGCGCGAGCGCGATCAGAAGGTGGCGGCGATCGAGCGCGATCTCGCGCTGCGCGTGCGCAGCATTCAGAATCGTTACAAACTCGCCGCCGTCGCCCTGCCGCCGATCCTCCCGCTCGTGCTGGCGCTCGGCGTGTTTACGTATCGCAAGAAACTGGAGCGCATCGGCGTGCCCGGCGCCCGGCTCCGCTGAAAACCGTGTTCGAACTGGCCATGACGAAGCAGCTTGCCACAACGTTGATGTATGTCGTCGTCGCCGTCGTCGTGCTCGCCGGCGCATGGCTGGCGCAGTCCGCCTCAACCGTCGCGCCGGTGGTGAATGACGTCGGCGAGCGGTTCTTTCCGGAATTTGACCCGCTCGACGCCAAGGCGATCGAAATCGTTCGCATCAATGAAGAGGAAGCGCGGCCGGTGACGTTCCGCGTCGCGCAGACTGGCGGCGTCTGGTCCATCCCGTCACATGAAAACTATCCTGCCGACGGTGGCGACCGGCTGGCGCAAGTTGCGGCCAGCGTGATGGATGTCACCAAGGGCGCCATCATCTCCGACAACCCTGCGGATCACGCGCTGCTCGGCGTGGCCGATCCGTCCGCCGAGAACGCCGACGCCACCGCCGGCGCCGCAGGCACGCGCATCAAGCTCGAAAACGCAAGCGGCAAGGCGCTGGTTGATCTGATCGTCGGCAAGGCGGTGAAGGACGCGCCGGGCGTTCATTATGTACGCACGCCCGGCCGCGACCGTGTCTACACCGCAAAAATCGACATCGGCAACGTGTCCACGCGCTTCGAAGACTGGATCGAAGGCGATCTGCTGCAGCTCACGCCCGCCGACGTTCGCTCCGTGATTGTGGATGACTATTCGATTGACGAGATCAACCGCACGATGGTGCAGGGCGAGTTGGTTGAACTCACGCGCACGCCGGATCCCAGCTCGCCGTGGGCGCCGGGCACATGGTCGCTCAAAGGCATCAAAGCGAATGAGCAGGTGAATGAAGAGCGTGTGCGCGAACTCACGACCGCGCTTTCCGACCTGCGCATCGTTGATGTGCACCGAAAGCCCGCCGGCTTGAGCGAACAGCTTGCGGGTGATGGCGGTCTGACGCTGGACGCCGAGGCCGTGTCGTCGCTCGCCGCCCGCGGGTTCTACATCTCCGGCAATCAGTTGCTCGCGAACGAGGGCCAGACCGTCGTGCGCATGAGCGACGGCGTGGAATATGTGCTCCGCTTCGGCGAGATCGCGCTCTATAAAGAAGGCAAGGCGGCGGAAAGCGGTCATGACGATAAATCGTTGAGCGATGAACTCGAAAGCAGCGAAGAGGAAACCAACCCCGGCCGCTATGTCTTCGTTTCCGCTGCGTTCAACAAATCGGCCGTGCCGCTCCCTGAATTGAAGCCGGTGCCGGAGCTGCCCGCCGACGACAGCGCGAACTCGGAAGTTGGTCCGCCGACCGCGGAGGAAGCGGCGAACCAGGAAGCCACGCGTTCCGCCGCACAGGCCGAGCGCGACCGCATCATCGCCGCCAACGAGAAGGCGCAGAAGGATTACGACGAGAAGTGCAGGCAGGGCGAAGAGCGCGCGAAGAAGCTCGCGGCCCGATTCGCGCCCTGGTACTACATCGTGCCCGACAGCGTGTATCAGAAGATTCGACTCACGCGCGCTGACGTCGTGCAACCGAAGACGGCGGATGATGCCGCCGGCAAAGAGGATTCGCTGCCCACGCCTATGATCGAGCCGTCGCCAGAGGAATGATCTTGGCGACGACTCGACATGAGTACACCCGCCGTCCGCGAACAACCTTCATTCATCCCCACCGGCGAAGCGACGGCTGTTCTTCCTGTTCCTCGCTCGTCAGCCGGCAGCAAGCTCATTCATGTCATCGGCACGCCGGAGATCCGCGCGACGTTCGATGATCTGTGCATCAAGCAAGCGGTGAACTCCGCCACCGCGCCGGGTGTGGCGAAGCTTGTGCTGAATCCTGATGCCCACTGCGGCTTCGGCGCTCCGGTCGGCAGCGTGCTCGCCTCGCCGACGCACGTATATCCCGGCCCCGTTGGCGTGGACATCAAGTGTTCGATGAGCCTGCTGCAGCTCGACCTGCCGGCGGAGGAAATTCGCGATCGCAACGTGCGCCGAGCGATCATCAACGCCATCAGTGAGCGCACGCCCACCGGCGCCGGCAAGGGCCAGCGATCGGTCAGGAAGGCGAGGCATGTGACCGCGGGTGACGGCGAAGCAATCGTGTGCGAAGGCGCTTCGCCTGATGTCTGTGCGGCGCTCGGCATCCCGACCGAGTGGCGCGATCGATGCGAAGATGCGTTCCACCGCGGCCACGATGAATCCGCCGATGCGCTGCGCTTGCGACTCGAACACCTCCGCTCACAGCGATTCTTCGAGAACTTCGAAGAGAAGATGCAACAGCTTGGCTCGTATGGCGGCGGCAATCACTTCGGCGAATGCGAGATCGTGCACATCGCGGACGATGAACGCGCTCGCCGGGCCGCGAATGTGTTCGGCCTGAAGCACGGTTGTGTGGCGTTTCTCTCGCATTGCGGCTCGCGCGGCTTCGGGCACAACCTCGCCGCCAACCAGTTCCGCACGCTGCAGCAGAAGTTTGATCGCTGGAACATACCGCTTCCCGGCGGCGACAAGGAGCTTGTATACGCGCCGCTCGGTACGCCGGAGGCGAATGATTATCTCGATGACATGGCGCTCGGCGCGAACTTCGCCACCGTCAACCACCTGCTCATCAACGCGCTCGTGCTCGAAGCGTTCCAGCAGGTGTTTCCTGGTGTCACCGGCTCGCTTGTCTATTTCATCAGCCACAACATCGCGCGGCGGGAGATCGTGGACAACACGCCGATGTGGGTGCACCGCAAAGGCGCGACGCGCGCGTTTCCCGCAGGCCATCACGCGCTCGCCGGCACGCCGTTCGAGGACACCGGCCACCCGATTCTGCTCCCCGGAAATCCGCTCGACGGTTCCGTCGTGATGGCCGCGCTGCCGGGGGCGGAGTTGAGTTGTTACAGCGTCAATCACGGCGCCGGCCGCGCCATGGGCCGCCGCGTCGCCGCACGAACGCTTGATCAGCGGGCGATCGACTCCAGCTTCGACGCGCGCGATGTCCTCTTCAACAGCCGCAATTACCCGATCGACGAAGCGCCCGCGGCGTACAAGAATTTCGGCGAAGTCCTGCGCAGCGTGAAGCTCGCCGGTCTCGCCTGCGAAGTCGCGCGCCTGGAAGCGCGCTTCGTCATCAAGGACGGCGGGCCGGCGGATGATTGACGCTGCTCGCGGCTTCGCAAAGTCGTCCTTCAGCGCTAAGCCGCAAGCGGCTGGTCGTTTACTTCAGCGCGCTGGCCAGCGCCTCAAACCGCTCTGTCCAGAACGCCTTGCGCCTGGGGATGTCGTCCTTCGACTTCAGCTTCGTGTGCTGCACCGCGACGCTGCATTTGCCTGGGCCCTTGGCGACAAATGAGAAGAGCGCCTTTGTGCCGTCTTCCCAGTCGAGGTTGACGGTCCTGTTCGCCGTGCCGCCGCGGTGTTTGGCGATGCCGGTGGGCAGCCAGCGCTTGATGGTTCGAGGCGAGAACATGGCGTAGAGATCGCTGGCGCTGACCGCGAACGTCTTGCTCTTGCTTGCCTCGAAAGCGCCGTCGCATCGCTGGCCCCGCTCGCGCAGGCCGCGGATGCGCTCGTAGCCAACGGTGACCCCTTGCGCCCACCATGGTCTGACGCCATATTTCTCGCCGAGGAGCGCGGCGATGTCCTTGTGGGACATCTTGTACGCGCCCACGTCGTCAAGCGCGCTCACCCACTTCGCCCACGTGCGGCCCGTGGCGGCTTTCACTTTCTCATCGCTCATGCCGGCGATGGCGGGCCACTGCGAGGGCGGCGCGGCGGCGTTCTTGTTGTTGCTGGCGGCGCGACCGTTTGTTGTCGCCTTCACCGCAGGCCCACGGCTCTTCCTTTTCGACAACACAATGGCGCGTGCGGATGTATACGACTCGCCCGTCTTCTGCATGCGGGCGCGAACAATGCGCTTGAAATCTTTCTGCTGTGTCACTGGCGGACTCCTTCACAAGCCGAGGCGAGCGCGCCACCCAGCACGACGCTCGATTCGGCGTGAAAGAATCACAGCCCTGCGATCCGGCGGTATACCCACCTTTGCTCCGCAACGGGCCGATGCTGGAGATCGACCAATGGAGTTGGGCGCGGATCGAACGCCGACACCAATGTAGCGAACCCCGCCAAAGCGAGTCAATGAGTTTGATCGCGCAAAGACAAGCCGCTTGCGGCTTCGCACAAGAGTCCACCACCTGTGGCCCTTGCGAAGCCGCAAACGGCTTGAAGCACCCCCTAGGGGAGTCGAACCCCTGTTTCTAGGATGAGAACCTAGCGTCCTAGGCCACTAGACGAAGGGGGCGGGTGCGGGGATCAGCGTAGCGCGCTGTTCCAGCCGGTCAATCATTGTATACGCGGGATTGACTCACTGCGGCGGCTGTTTACGATGCTGGCTTGTCGAGTTTTGTGGGTGTTCCCGGCGGCGCGAAAGCGTAGCCGCAGGAGATTCCGCCAATGCTGCCAAAGATGCCCCCGAAATCGGGGTCGCCAGGCTTCGTGTACGTCCCGCCCTTCCGTGTGCAGGGCATCAGCGTGGCGGGCGAACAGACTGTCGTTCAGATCCCCGAGCTCGATGTCTGCTTCGACATCGGCATGTGTCCGCGTTTTGCGCTGACGTCCAACTACGTCGCCATCAGCCATGGCCACATGGATCACGTCGGCGGCCTGCCGTACTACTTCAGCCAGCGCATCTTCCAAGGTATTGGGGTTGGCACGTGCGTCTGCCACAAGGCGCTGGCGAAACCGATCGCGGACATGATGAAGGCGTGGGTGCCGCTGGAGAATCAGCGCACGGAGCATCGCATTGTCGGCCTCGATCCGGATGAGCAGGTCGAGGTCAAGAACAACATCATGCTGCGCGGCCTCGAGGTGAGCCACACTGTGCCATCTATGGGGTTCGCGCTGGTGGAGAAGCGCAGCAAATTGCGTGAGGAGTTCCTCAACCAGCCGCAGGAAAAGTTGCGCGAGCTGAAGGCGAACGGCGTGGAAATCACGCGCCAGCTTGAGATCCCGCTGGTGGCGTACACCGGCGACACGGAGTTCGGGCCGTTCCTCTTCCGTGATGAGTTCGCCAAGGCCAAGATCGTGGTGGCGGAATGCACGTTTTTTGAGCCGGATCACCGCGATCGGGCGAAAATCGGCAAGCACATGCACATCGACGACATCCGGGCGCTGCTCAGCGTGTGGACGGCAGAGGCGATCATCCTCACGCACGTGTCGCGGCGGACGAACCTCGCCCAGGTGCGCGAAGCCATGCGCGACAGCTTCGGCGACGACCAGGCCTCGCGCATCCACCTGCTGATGGATCACCGCGCCAACAAGATTCGCTACGAGCGACAGATGATCGAAGCGCGCGTCGGCTGACCGCGTTTTCCCGGGCGGCGGACGGGCCGCGATGTCGTGATCGAGTTCGCGCGCGGAAACGGTGTTGACCACACGCGCGCCGAGTCGTACATTGCTCGCCGAGACGAGCGCGGTTCACTTGAACGCGCTGGTGGGACAGCGGCGCTCGCCTCGATTTGTTGCAACGTTCAGGCAAGCTTTCTTCGAAGGAAGACGGATGAGTCGGCTCGCCCCGAATATCCGAGATGCGCTGCTCGCGTATTTGCGACAGCATCATCCCAGCCTTTGCCGGCACTGGTTCGACCAGATCATCCCGCTCGACATCGCCAACGCCACACTCAAGCTGCTCGTGCGCGAGCCTGTGCAGCTCAAGTATCTGCAGCGTTGCTGCGTCGAGCCGTTCACCGATGCCGCGCGCGAAGTCACCGATCGCCTCATTACCGTGCGCTTCGTGGGCGAAGAGGAAGCGGAAGAATCGCTGCGTGGCAGCGATGACGATGAGCACCTGGGCGGCGAGTCGGCGTCCGAACGCCGTCTTCGCGAAAGCATTCTGCCCGACGACATGCTGCTCAGCCCGGATTACACGTTCGACAATTTCGTCGTGGGTCCGAGCAATCGGCTGGCGCACGCGGCCGCGCTCGCCGTCGCCGCGAAACCGGGCCGGGCGTACAACCCGCTGTTCATCCACGGCGGCGTGGGCCTCGGCAAGACGCACATCCTGCAGGCGCTCTGCCAGGCCGTGATGGCCGCGAAGGATCGTTCGCGCATCTACTACATCTCGTGCGACGAATTCATCACGCAGTTCATGGACGCGGTGCAGGCGGGACAGATGGCGAACTTCCGCCAGCGGTTCCGCTCCATCGAAATGCTGGTGATTGACGACATTCACGATCTCTCCACGAAGGACCGCTCGCAGGAAGAGTTCTTCCACACGTTCAACGCGCTGCACCAGTCCGGCAGCCAGATCGTCTTGAGCTCCGATGCGCCGCCGAGCGAAATCCCCGATCTCGAAGAGCGACTCGTCAGCCGCTTCAACTCCGGCCTCGTGGCGCCGCTCGATCGGCCGTGCTACGAGACGCGCGTGGCGATCGTGCGCTCCAAGGCGTCGCTGCGCAGCGTCGAGATGCCGGACGATGTGTGCAACTACATCGCTGCTCGCATCGACACGAACATTCGCGATCTCGAAGGCGCGATTCACCGCGTGCAGGTGCTCGCACACGCCGACAAGCTGCCGATCACCATCGCGCTGGCCAAGAAAGCGCTCAACGACGAGCCTGCGGCGATCGATCCCGCCAAGCCCACCATCCAGCAGATCATCGACGCGGTCACCAGCTACTACGACATCAAGGTGACGGACCTGCTCTCGAAGCGGCGGCATAAGTCTGTCGCGCTGCCCCGGCAGGTGTGCATGTGGCTCGCCCGCCAGCACACGCGATACAGCCTCGAGGAGATCGGCGGATACTTCGGCGGCCGGGACCACACCACGGTCATCCACGCCGTTCGATCCGTGGGCTCGCGGCGCCGCAACGACCCCTCGCTGGATGGCGATGTCGCACGCATCGAGCGATTGCTGCTGAAACACGACGCCGACACCCAAACACCGCCCAGCCGCTGACCGCGTGATGCCGATGAGCCGGCGCTCATTCCAATCGTTCGCATTGTGGATAATCTGTCGGCGAGCGCTGCGTTAATGTGATTTCACGCCGGTTGAATCGACAGCACGCTCGCCGTGGTGCGCACTTACAACGGTTCGGCCCCACCTTCGCCGCCTGAACGCACAGCGTAATGAGCAAGTCATCCACAATGCACATCGCAACGTAAGTCAAGGCGCAGCCACGACTTACGTCGTTGAGTGCTGTATCTGTTCAGAGAATCACAGCACCTTAACGACGGTGAAGAGTGATTCATTCAATATTCACCCGTAGATCAGCCGGCGGAATCCGCCTGTCGATTCGCTCGCCGGGACCTCGCCTGGCATTGTGGACAGAACACCGTCGTCCGCTGGGCGAGCTGCGTGGACCGAAGCAATGATCCGCACCGAACGCACGGTCGGCCCGCTCGGCCATAGACCAGATGGCGGACCGCAAACATCCCCTCTTCACCGCGTACCCCACGATACGTTCGCACGGTGCTTCCACCGGACTTGATCGCCCGCCGGAGGATCGCCCGCAGACCAGTGCAGAACCGGCGAATGAGCTCAGCATCCTTGGCGAATCGATGAGCCGACATGCCGGGATGCACACCCGCGTGGAAGAGCGCCTCGTCGGCGTAAATGTTCCCCACGCCGGCAAGCACGGCCTGGTCGAGCAACGCCGCCTTGATCGGCCGCCGCGATCGATCGAGCGCACCGGCAAGCTGCCGCGGCGTCACGGCGAGCGCATCCGGCCCGCGACCGGCCAGCTTTTCCTGGGCCCACGCCTCGGGCGAGCCGAACGTCCACAGACCGCCAAATCGACGCGGATCACGAAATCGCAGCACGCCGCGGCCGCGAGGCCCATCAATCACCCACACGCAGTGAACATGTGGATCGCGCTCCCGCGTCCGCTCACCTGCTGACAATGGCTGCCACGAAAGCCAGCCCGACATGCCGAGATGCACGCCCACGGTGCGACCGTCACGGGCCACGATCGCGAGATCCTTGCCATGCCGCAGCAGCCGATCGATCACCGCCCCATGGAGCAGATCGTCAGGCGAAACGCGCCCGCGCTGGCGAACGAAGTCGCGCCGGCGGAGTCTGACATGTGTGACCCTCGCCCCGACAAGCATCGGCTCGAGTGACAGCCTCACATGCTCAACTTCAGGCAGTTCCGGCACGATGACCTCGAAGGCAATGGGACACGCGGCACAGGAATATACTTGCGCTGCGTGCCGCACCGTTCGCCGGGTGCGAATGGTGGCCGCGCGCCGCGATCGCCGACCCGCCAAGGAGGTTCGTTCATGCCTGATCCGTTGAGCCCCGCGCATGCGTCTCCGGTGAACGCCACGGACCCCGAATCCGCGGCGCGGGAGGTGAACGCCGCGTACAGCCGCATCAGCAAGGAAGTGCACAAGGTCATCGTCGGCCAGGATGAAGTGCTCGACGAGATGCTGCTCACCATGTTCTGCGGCGGGCACGCGCTGCTCGAAGGCGTGCCGGGCCTCGCGAAGACGCTGCTCATCTCCACCCTCGCTCGCACGTTGAGTCTCGGCTTCTCGCGCATCCAGTTCACGCCAGACCTCATGCCCTCGGACATGACGGGCACGGAAGTGATCGAAGAGGATAAGACCACCGGCGCCCGCGAGCTTCGATTCGTGAAGGGGCCGATCTTTGCGAACGTGATCCTCGCCGATGAGATCAACCGCACCCCGCCGAAGACGCAGGCCGCGCTGCTCGAAGCGATGCAGGAGCGGCAGGTGACATCGGGCGGTGTTCGCAGGCCGTTGCCGCAGCCGTTTTTCGTGCTCGCCACGCAGAATCCCATCGAACAGGAAGGCACGTACCCGCTGCCCGAAGCGCAGCTCGACCGCTTCATGTTCAACATCCGCATCGGGTACCCGACAGAGGAGCAGGAGATCGACATCGTTCGCCGAACGACGACCGATGAGGAAGTCGAGATCGACACGGTGATCACCGGCGAGGACGTGCTGCGCATTCAGCATCTCGTGCGTCAGGTGCCGGTGGCGGATCACGTGGTGCGATACGCGCTGCGGATCGTGCGCGCGACGCGCATTCGTGAAGAGACCGAAAAGCCGCAGATGGTGAAGGATTACTTGAGCTGGGGCGCCGGCCCGCGCGCGAGCCAATATCTGGTTCTCGCGGCCAAGGCGAAGGCAATCCTCACAGGCTCGTCGCACGTCATGCCCGAGCACATTCAGTCAATCGCTCTGCCGGTGCTCCGCCACCGCCTCATCACGAACTTCAACGCGGAAGCGGACGGCGTGACCACGGACGACATCATCCGCAACCTCATCGAGACCATCACCGTAGACGGCAGCGACGCCGACACCAAGCGCAAGATGGACGCGGTGATGCGGTAAGGGAGAGAACCTCATGGCGGAACTTGACCGTATCACGATCGACCCTCTGGTGATGGGTGGCAAACCGTGCATTCGCGGCATGCGCGTGACGGTCGGCACGATTGTTGGGCTCATCGCCAGCGGCCGCTCCATCCGTGAAATTCTCGCGGCATATCCGTACTTGGAAGAAGAGGACATTCGCCAAGCGTTGCAATACGCGGCGTGGCGCGCTGAAGAGGTCGATGTCCGGCTTACCGGGTCATGAAGTTCATCATTGACATGAACCTGTCACCCGCGTGGAAGCCGCTGCTCCAAGCGTGTTGCAGATGCGAGATCAAGATCTCTTTCCGGAGTCAATGGGCAATTCAGTGCTTGCAGCGATCAAACAATTCGAAGAGGAACTTCGGGCGGGCGCGCTCATTGTTGTTGAAGGGTGGAGAAGTCGCTGTCGACTCCTTCCTTTGAGGCACTAGAAGATGGCCGACACCCCGCAAACTCGTGCTGAAAACTACCTCGCGCCGGAGACGCTGGCGCAGCTCATGCCCTTTGAGCTTCGCGCCAAGATGATTGTTGAAGGCGTGATGAGCGGCACGCATCGCTCGCCGTATCAGGGCATGGCGGTCGAGTTCGCCGAGCATCGCCAGTACGCCGCGGGCGACGACCTCAAACACCTTGACTGGAAGGTGTACGGCCGCAGCGACAAGCTGTATGTCAAGCGATATCAGCAGGAAACGAATCTCGACGTCGTGCTCATGATCGACGCCTCCGCATCCATGCGCTACGGCTCGCTCGAGGTGAAGCCGAAATGGGGCGGCACGGAGGCGAGCAAGTCCGCCGGGCGATGGACGAAGTTCGATTGCGCAACGGCGATCTCGGTGGCCCTCGCGCATGTCTGCCTGCACCAGCAGGACCGCGTGGGCGTCGTGATCTTTGCTGACGAAATTCGCACGCTCGTCAAGCGCTCCAGCGCGCCGGGACAATGGCGGCGAATCGTGAACGCGCTCTCCACGCACCCTGTCGACGCCAAAACTGATCTCGCCAAAGTGACGGATCAAACACTCGGCAAGCTCACGAACCGCGCCCTCTTCATCATCATTTCCGACTTCTTCGTGCCGCTGGAATCCATCCGCACAGCGCTCGCGCGCTTCCGCCACCGCCGGCATGACGTTGTGCTGATGCAGGTGCTTGATCGCCAGGAGCTGCGCTTCGACTTCGGCCAGGCCGCGCCGTTCGAGGGCTTGGAGCACGAGGGTAAGTTGCAGGTCGATCCCCGCGCGCTGCGCAAGGCGTATCTCGAAGCCATGCAGCAGCACATCGAGCAGGTCGGCAAAGTGGCGCGGCAATTCGGCTTCGACCACATCCATCTCGACTCGCATGATTCCGTTGGCCCGCCGTTGAGTTACCTCCTTGCACGACGCGACGCCGTGCTCAAGCGGAGCAAAGCCGGATGAATGCGCAGGCGCAAAGAGGCATAAGAAGAAGGGAAACGGAATTGGAGACGGCTGGCTCCCAGGCCCTTCTCTCTTCTGCCGCCTTTTTGATCTCTTCGCGCCTCGTTGCGGCGATACTTCCGGGAGGCGCGCGATGACGTTCCTCACGGGCGGGCTCGCCGTCGCCGGCGCGGTCGCGGTGCTCATCCCGATTCTCATTCACCTGCTGCTGCGCCGTCGTCGCCAGCCCGTGCCTTGGGCGGCGATGCAGTTTCTGATGCAGGCGATCAAACGCCAGCGACGCAGGCTGCAAATTGAACAGTGGCTGCTGCTCGCGGCGCGGTGCATGATCGTGCTGCTCGCGGGGCTGGCGCTCGCGCGGCCGGTGCTTGAAGAAGCCATGGCGCAGTTCTCCGGCGGGCGCGGCTCGCGGCAGATCGTGCTTGTGATCGACAACAGCCTCGCGTCCACGCTGCGCGATGCCGATGGCATGACGGCGCTGGATCGTGACCTCGCTGCGGCTCGCAATGTTGTCGAAGATTTGGGGCCGGGCGACGCGGTCAGCATCATCACCGCCGCGCGGCCGGCCGCGGCCATCATTGACCCGCCATCCACGAATCTCACGGCGGTGCTCGGTGTGATCGACGAACTCAACCCGTCGCTCACGCCAGCGGATCTTCCCCGCGCCCTCGCAATCGCCAACGACGTCGTCGGTCGCCGCACATCGCCCTATCGCTCGGCGGCGGTGTATGTGATGAGCGACTTCCGCGCCGGGTCGGCGAACCTCGATGAACAGATCGGATCGCTGCCGAACCTTGCGGAGCCCGGCGTCGTGCTCGTCGCTTCCCCGCCGGCCACCACCACCGCAACGAACACGCAGGTCGTCGCGGTGGAGCCGGTGCGCTCCGTCGTGCTCTCCGGCGAAGCGCTGTCGGATCAGGTGCTTGTGCGACTGAAGCGTCACGGCGGCGAACTCGGGGCCGACGTGTCGCGCCTGCGGTTGCTCGCTGGCGGTTCGCCGCTCGCCGAGCCGCGCGTGATCGAATGGGACGCCGGCGCTTCGGAAGCGGAAACGCAGTTCGTCGTCACGCTTCCTCGCCAGACCGATCGTCACATTGCATTGAGCGCCGCGATTGACCAGGACGCGCTCGCCGCGGACGACGCACGCTACACCATCGTCGAGGCACGCCGGCAACTGCGCGTGGCGATGCTGGCGCGGCGCGATTTCGGCTTCGATCGCACCATCGATCAATTGACGCCCGCGCAGTGGATCAACCGCGCGCTCACGCCTCGCGAAGATTCGCAGCTGCAGGTTGTTGAAGTGGACCCCACCGCCCTTGATGCCCGCGATCTCACCGGGGCGGACATCGCGTTCCTTCCCCACCCGGATTTGCTGCAGAGCGAAGGCTGGCCGGTGCTGCGGCAATTCGTCGACGCCGGCGGCGTGCTGGTCATCGCTCCGCCGGAAGATCAGACCATTCACCCGTGGACAACGAACGTGCGCGATGTGCTCGGCATGCCGTGGCGCATCGGCGTGGAGCGCATTGATCTTGCCGAGCCCGAAATGCTCGCCGCGGAGCAGCCGCGCAGCACCGTGCTGCGATTGCTCGGCAGTGAATTGAGCACGCTCGCGCCGGCGGTCGGCGTGATGCAGCGACTGGATGTGACGGGCGAGGCCGCAAAAGCGGATGCGCTGCTCGTGACGGACAGCGGAGCGCCGTTTGTCCTCGCCGGCTCGCCGCAGGACATGGAACCGAGCGCACGCGACGCCGCATCGCAAGCGAGCAATGGCGAGCACGCAAAGCAGCAATCGCAATCGCGCGGCCTCGTCGTTCTGTTCGCTTCCGCGCCGCATCTTGAGTGGACCACGCTTCCCGCCAAACCGCTGATGGTGCCGCTTGTGCAGGAAATTGTGCGCCAGGGCGTGAGCGTGATTCGCTCGCAGCAGGAAGCCGTGGTTGGCCAACCAGTGGTGGCGTGGCTTCCGCGAAGCGCAGCGTCGATCGCGTCCCCGTCCGGCGCGGTGCAACCCGTGCGGCTGGACAACACGGGCAGCGCATCAGTGCAGATGACAGAGCCGGGCATCGCGCGCGTGCTCGATGCGAGCGGTCAGGAGGTGAGCGCGTTTGCGGTGAACGTCGAACCGTCGGCCGGCCGCACAGAGGTGCAGAGCGAAGCGCAGGTGGCGTCGTGGCTCAACGCCGGCCTCGGCGAAGGACGAACGTGGTCGTTCATCACGCCGGGCGAAACGCCGGGCGAACTGCGGACCGCGTCATCGGGCCTGCATCTCGCCGGCATATTGCTTCTCGCCGTGCTCGCGCTGGTGCTGCTGGAGACATTGATGGCGCGGCGATTCAGTCACGCGGTGCGATCATCGCGCGGTCTCGAATCCGAAGGCATTCAGCCCGCCGTCGCAGGCAAACATGGCATGGTGCGCGTGACCGCGCTGGCAGGAGGCGGCCACGATGCAGAATGAAACACTGCGCTGGCTCCTCAACATCGATCTGATTCCCGAAAGCGCGGATCACCTGATCTTCGCATGGGAACGCGGCATCTCCGGCTGGCTGTGGGCGCTCGCGATCGTCGGCGCCGTCGCGTTCGCCGGCTGGAGTTACAGCAGGCTCTCGGGCTCGACCACCATGCGCGTGGTGCTCGCCGGCATCCGCACGCTCACGATTCTGCTCGTCGTCGCGCTGCTCTGCGGCCCGGCGGTCGAGCACCGGCAGGAATCCATCGAAGACGACTGGCTGCTCGTGCTGCTCGATCGCAGCGCGTCGATGCGCATCCAGGACGTGCAGCAAGGCGCCGCGCCGGCGACCGGTCGCGCCGCGATCAGCCGCGATGAACAACTCCAGCGCCTGCTCGCGGATCACGATGAAACATGGCAAGCGCTCGCCAAGGCGCATCGCATCGTGTGGCTCGGCTTTGACGCCGGCGCGTACGAACTGCCCGCGGCGCCAGCCGACACGCCGGCCGAATCCGCAACCAATGGCGAACACGCCGCAACCTTCACGAAGCCCGAGCTCGGCGAACCCGCCGGTGAAGTCACGCAGCTCGGCGATGCGCTGGAACAGGCGCTGGCACGAGCCGTCGCCCGCCCGATCAGCGGCATCGTCGTCCTCACCGACGGTCGCACGTCGCAGCCGCCGACCCGCAGTTTGCTGCGGCGATTGCAGAACAACGCGGTGAACGTCTTTACCGTGCCGCTCGGATCGCCCGATCCACTCGGCGACCTCGCGCTGCGGCGCGTCGAAGCGCCGGCCCGCGCGTTTGTGCGCGATCGCGTGCCCGTGCACATCGAACTCGATCGCTTAGGCGACGCGGCGCGCGATCTCGCAGCCACCGTTGAGCTCGTTGACGAAACCACCGGCGAGGTGCTCGACTCCACTGAACTGCAGCCGGGCGACGATCGCTCGTCCATCACGCTCACCGCCGAGCCCGAACTCATGGGCAGCACCACGTGGCTCGTCAAGGTGGACACGCAGCCCGCCGACCTCGTGGAAGAAAACAACTGGCGACGCATCAACATCGAGCTCGTCGATCGCCCGCTGCGCGTTCTGTATGTCGACGGCTATCCACGCTGGGAGTATCGCTACTTCAAGAACCTGCTCATCCGCGAGCAATCGATCGACAGCTCGGTGATGCTCATTTCCGCGGATCGCGATTTCGCGCAGGAAGGCAACCAGCCGATCACGCGCCTGCCGCGCTCACCGGAAGAGTTCGCGCAGTTCGACGTGATTGCGATCGGCGACGTGCCCGCCACGTTCTTCTCACCCGATCAGATCTCGATGATTCGCGACCAGGTCGCCGAGCGCGGCGCGGGACTGTTGTGGATCGCCGGCGAGCGATGGACGCCGCGATCGTACACCGGAACGATGCTGGCGGACGTGCTGCCCATGCGAGCGCCGCTCACGCTCCCCGCGATTGATGAGCCAGTGAACATGCAGCCGACGCCGCTCGCCGATCAATTGAGCGTGCTGCAGTTGCAATCATCAGGTGATGCCGGCTGGCCGCCCGAACTCGCCGACTCGCGCGCGGGGTGGTCGAGCCTTCACTACGCACAGCGCATCGAACCGGCGCGCCTCAAGCCCACCGCCGAAGTGCTCGCGCAAACCGTGCAATCCATCGGCGGCAGCGAGCTTCCGCTCGTCATTCAGATGCGCTACGGCGCCGGCCGCGTCATCTATGTCGCCACCGACGAAATCTGGCGATGGCGCTACGGCCAGGGCGAACGCTACCCCGAGCAGTTCTGGATTCAGATCGTGCGCATGCTCGGACGCGAAACCATCGGCACCACCGGCGAGCAGGCGGCGCTCACCGTGCGCCCACGCTCCGCATCCGTTGGCGAGCCCGTGATCGTGGAGATCGTGCTGCTCGATCAGCAGCTTGCCGACCCGCGGCGCCAAACCGTCCGCGCCGCGATCGTCCGTGACGACGGCACGCCGTTCGCCGAACTCGACCTCCACCGTGCCAGCGACACGCAGGAGCGCTACACCGGCACCGCGATTCTCGATCAGCCCGGAACGTACCGCGTGACCGTCGATGACCGCACGCTCGGCATGCCCGCCGTCTCCGCTGACTTCGAAGTCACCCGCCAGGACGATGAACTCCGCCGGCCCGAAACGGACCACGCGCTTCTCGAACGGCTCGCCGACGAAACCGACGGCGCGGTGATCGAACCCACGAACATCGATCAATTACCCAAACGATTACCAAACAGATCAATCCGGACGCTCCACTCGCTCGTCGAACCTATCTGGGATTCGCCGCTGGCGCTCGGGCTTCTTTTGCTGCTGCTGACGGCTGAATGGGTGGGCCGGAAGTTCGTGCGGCTGGCGTGAGAGCCGGCCGAGCGGCGAGGAACGCGGCACGAATCGTCACAAGGGTGCATCTTCTTCCAGGGCGGGCGCGAACAATCGTTGACCGGCCAATGATTGAATGGAGGCCAATGAAGGCCCGGCCGCGCACGTTTGGCATGTGGCTTGCCCCAGGAGCGAGCCCCGATCGCGGCACGCGCGTTTGCCGATAAAGGAAGATCGATGCGCGAAATTCTGCAGCAGCTCGATTCGGTCCGGCGACGGGCGCTGACGTTGCTCATCCTGCAGCACGTGTCCACGATCCTCGCCTGCGTCATCGGCGCGGCGCTGCTCCTCGTGCTCGCAGATTGGCTGTTCCGCTGGCCGGCGGGCGTTCGACTCGCGCTGCTCATTGCGGGCGCGGCGGCGCTGGTTGTTGCCGTGGTGCGATGGCTCGTGCCGGCGATTCGATTTCGGCCGACGATGACGCAGATCGCGCTGCGCGTGGAAAAAGTGTTGCCGCGCGTTTCGGGGCGATTGGCTTCGAGCGTCGAGTTCATGCTCGCCGGCGCGGATGAAACGAACGCGCTGGCGTCCCGCAGCGTGCGCGAAGCGGAGTCGCGCCTTACCGGTGATTCGGTGCACAGCGTGATCAGCGCCGCGCGGGCGCGATGGTCTGTCGCGGCGCTCGTGATTGTGGCGGGCGTGACGTGCTGGCTCGCGCTGGCGAATCCTGCGATGGCGGAGATCGGCGTGAATCGGCTGTTTCTCCCGCTCGGTTCCGCGCAGTGGCCGGCACGCACGGGCGTTGAATCATTGATGTCGTCGATCGCGCCAGGCGGCGCTCATGCGCGCGGCCAGCTCTTGCCGCTTCGCGCTCGCGTCACCAAGGGCGACCCCAACCAGCCCGTCACAGCCGTCTTCCGCCTGCAGCAATCCGGCGACATGCAGCCGTGGCAGCGCGTCGTGCTGACGCCGCAGTCGCAGCAGGGATTGCACGAGCGACTGATCGACACGAACGCGGAAGCCGTGGAGGTGTACTTCGTCACCGACGACGACGCGACGGACGTGGAGCGCATTGAACTCGTCCCGCCGCCCGCGGTGGTTCGCGCCTCGCTCGCTGTTGAGCCGCCCGACTATGCGCGTGATGCCGTGCCCGCGGCGCACTTCGAACTCGGCACCGGCACCGACGATCGTTTCACCACCGAATCGCGTTCCCTCGTCGGCTCGCACGCGGTGCTCACGCTCGAATTGAGCAAGCCGCTGCCCGTCGAAGATCAGCCAGACGAACGCGCCCAGTGGATTGCATCAACGTTCGGCTGGACGGGAAGCGCGCTCCCGGAATTCACGGCGGAAGCGGACGACGTGTGGTCGATCGCATGGACGATCGCCGACTCGCGAGAAATTTCGCTGACGCTGGTGGACGACGTCGGACTCACGAACAGCGAGCCGATTCGCTTCCGCATCACAGCGATCGAAGACGCGCTGCCGCGTGTGTCGATCGTCGACCCGCCGCGCGACATGCAGGTGCTGGCGACCGCCGTGGTGCCCGTGACCGCCGAGGCGACCGACGACGTGGCGATCGAATCCGTCGCGCTTGAAGGCTTTATCCATCGCAGCGGCGCCGAGAAGCCGGATGCGGACGCGGCGTGGAATGCCGGTCCCGTCGGCGAATCGCGCAGCGGCACGGCGTCCGTGGCAGGCGATGTGGACATTGCGAAGCTTGGTCTCAAGGAAGGCGATGTGCTGCGGTTGTCGGCGGTGGCCGTGGATGTCTTTGGCCGAGGCGGCGATGCGCGCGAGCCGGTGCGCTCCACCGAGCGGCTCTTGCGCGTCATCAGCGCCACCGAGTTTGGCTCGATGCTGCGGCGCGAGCTTGGGGCCGTGCGCCAGAACGCCATTCGCATCGAAGCGCAGCAGGGCGAACTGCAGGAAGACGCCGAGCAAGGTGAACTCGGCCCGCCCATGGGCACCATGCAGGCCCGGCTCGGCGAGCGCATCGCGCAGCAGCGCGAAGCGATCGAAGCCGTCGAGCAGACCATGCGCCTCAATAAATCCGATGACGCGGAGCTTTCGGAAACGGTCGCGGCGGTGAAGGAGGCGCTCAACCGCGCCGGCCAGGCGAGCAATCGCGCCGTCGAAGGCATTCGCCAGGCGAACGAACAGGAGAACGCCGAGGACGCCGAGCAGGCGGAGGATCGCGTCGTTGAAGCGCAGCAGGAAGTGCGCGAGGAGCTGGCCGATCTCATCCGCCGCCTGGACAGCAACGAAGACGCGTGGGTCGCGCAGCGGCTGCTCGATGATCTTCGCGCCGCGCAGGCGGAGCTTGCCGAGGCCACGGAAGCGCAGGCGCAGCAGACGCTCGGCCGCGATCGCAGCGAACTGACGCCCGCGGAGTTGAGCGAGCTGGAGCGCATCGCCCAGAAGCAGCGCGAGCTTGCGGATTCGATTTCCCAGCTCGTGGAGCAGCTTCGCAACCGCGCCAAGGAGCTGGAGCAGAACGACAGCCAGACGGCGTCCGGTCTTCGCGCCGCGGCTGATGCAGCCGAGCGCCTCGAACTCGAGCGCGACATGCAGCAGGCGGCGCAGCAGCTTGCCGAGAATCAGATCAACTCGGCAATGAGTTCGCAGCGCTCCGCGAACCAGACGATCGAAGAGATGATGAAGGAGATGGAGCAGACCCGCCGCGCCCAGGCGATGGAGCTCCAGCGTCAACTCGCCAGCCTCATCGAGAGCATCGATCGGTTGATTAACGTGCAGACGCGCGAAATCGATATGCTCGGCAAGGCGATCGAGCAGAGTGATTTCGGCGGTCGCGATCAGGCGATGGTGCGACTCTCGCAGAACACGCGCGTGGTGGGCTCCGAAGCGCGTGAGGCCGGACAGGACGCTCGCCGCGTCGCCCGCGCGCTGGACCGCGCTGCGGAAACACAGGGCGAGGCGGTGACGGCGCTGCGACGGCAGCCGGTGCAGAGCGAGACTGCGATGTTCGCCGAGCGCGCTTCGCTCACGCAGCTCGAAGAAGCGAAGAAGCTGGCGTCGGAAACGCTCGAAGATTTGCAGGAAAAACAGGTGCGTGAGCAGCGCGAGGAAATCCTCGCGCAGTATCGCCGCTTCGCGGATGAAGAACTGCTGCTGCGCGAACGCACGACAGCCTTGAGTTCACTCGACCCGCTCGATCGTCAGCGCCTCGTCGAAGCTCGGCAGATTTCGCAGGCGCAGGAAACGCTCCGCACTGGGCTGGCGGATCTTCGCCAGCGCACGCAGGAACTTGTCGAGGCGATCGTTTTCACGCACGCGCACCAGCTCATTGACAAGTGGGCCCGGCAGGTCGTGACGTCGCTCGACGCCGGCGAAGTCGGCTCGCAGGTGACGGATCGCCAGCAGCAGATCGTCGCCAGCCTGGAGCAACTCATTGGAGCGCTGGAAGATCTGATGAAGCCGCCGCCCGAATTTGCGGAAGGCCAGCAGGGCGGCGCGTCGGGAGGTGGTCAGGGCGGGGCCGGCCAGAGCGCGCTCATCCCGCCCATCGCGGAGCTGCGCCTGCTTCGCGGCCTGCAGGAAATGATCTACACCGAAACTCGCGCGCTCGAAGAGAACGGCAGCAGTGATGCCGGCCAGCGTCGGACGCGCCTGCGCGAACTCGGCGAGCAGCAGCGCGACTTGAGCGATCTCGGGCAGGCGATCATCGAGAAGATGCGCAGCAACGTCCCGCCGCCGCCCGCGATGCCGCCGGACGACGACAGCGGTGAGCAGGAGCAGCAACCGGGCGAAACCGACCCTGGCGCCCCGCCGCTCCATGCGCCTCGCGCCGGCTTGAGCGTTCGGGGCGCCATCGCCGCCGCGGTGCTCGCCCACGATGACGAACCGCCTCCGGCAAACGACCCGACCGCCGCTCCGCCGCCATCGGGCGACGACGACCAATCCGGCGATACGCTCGACGACCTCCTCGGACTCGACGAGGACGAAGAAGCGGAGAAGGCCGACGCCGCCGCGATTGATGCGCAGGAAGAACTGAAACGCCGGCTGAACGAGCAGGCGATGCTCGACGAGTTCGAGCTGGCGATCGAGAAAATGGGACTCGCTGCGTCGATGCTCGATGAGCGGTTCGATCCCGGCATCAGCACACAGCGCGTGCAGGAAGAGGTGCTCGCGCGGCTGGACACGCTGATCGACGAAGTGATGCGACAAGGCACGCCGCAGCAGATCAGCAGTTCGTCGTCCAGTTCATCACGGAATCAGCAGCCGCAGCCGCAACCGTCGCCGCCGCAGCAGGCGGGCGATCAGTCGCAACGTTCGCAGCGCAACCAGAAGCCGACCGACAGCGCCGAGATCGATCCGCCGCCGATGCAGGAAGGCGAGCTTGCGACGGTGCTCGAGGAAGGCAGCGCCGAATGGGGCAAACTGCCCGAGCGCGTGCGCGACATGTTGCTCCAGGGCCGGCGGGAAACGTATTCATCGATCTATCAGCGGCTGACGGAAGAGTACTATCGCCGCCTTGCGGAGGAGTCTTCGCCATGATGACGCGCAGCGCACGCAAGCTCCGGGGCGGCGCGGTGGCGCGGGCCGCGCTCTTCGCCGGCGTGATGGCGACGCTCGTCGCCGCGGCGCCGCTGCAGAACGCGGACGATCCGCCCGCAACGCCGCCATCCACAGAACCCGCGCCGGCCCCCGCTCCAGCGTCCGCGCCGCCCCCTGCGGCGCAGCAACCGCTCGATCAAACACAACCCCCGCCGAACCGCGATGCGCGCGAGGATCGCCGCGACAACACCGCCGAGAACAACCCGCTCGCCACGGAAATGACGCCCGAACTCAACGCGGCGGTGAAGCTCGGTCTCGAATATCTCAAGCGCGAGCAGAAGAGCGACGGCTCGTTCGGCGTCGGTCGCTACAGCCGGCACGTGGCGATTACGTCACTCTGCGCGCTGGCGTTCATGGCGGATGGCAACCTGCCCGGTCGCGGCGAGTACGGCGAACAGGTGCAGCGGGCCCTCGAATTCGTGCTCACGCACTCCACGGAGTCCGGCCTCCTCGCGGCGGACGCTTCGCACGGCCCGATGTACGGTCACGGCTTCGCGACGCTGTTCCTTGGCGAGGTCTACGGCATGTCGCCCACCGACAACCGCGTGCGCGATGCGCTTGTCAAAGCGGTTGATCTCATTGTCGGCACGCAGAATGAAGAAGGCGGCTGGCGCTACAACCCTGTGCCGTATGACGCCGACATCTCCGTCACCATCTGCGAAATCATGGGCCTGCGCTCCGCTCGCAACGCAGGCATCAAGGTGCCGAAGGAAACGATTGATCGCGCGGTCGAATATGTGCGGCGATGCCAGAACCCCGATGGCGGGTTCAAGTACATGCTGCAGGCTGGTGGTTCCGCCTGGCCGCGCACCGCCGCCGGCGTGGCGAGCCTGTTCTACGCGGGCATTTACGAAGATGACTCGATCACGCGCGGGCTTGATTACCTGATTCTCAACGTCATGCCGGGCCAGGGCCGCGCGATCGGCCAGCCGCATTATTTCTACGGCCACTACTACGCCGTGCAGGCGATGTATCTCGCAGGCGGCGAGTATTGGGAGAAGTGGTGGCCCGCCGTGCGCGAGGAACTGCTCGCGCGCCAGACCAGCAACGGAAGCTGGCTCGATCATCACGCCGGCAGCGCGTACGCCACCGCCATGGCGTGCATCGTGCTGCAGATGCCCAAGCGCTATTTGCCGATCTTCCAGAAATGAAACTGCAAACGCTCGTCATTCTCATCGCGGCGGCGGCGCTCAACGCCCAGCGCGAGTCGTGCGCCGACACGCTCATCATCCAACGCTCCGGCGAAATGACGAGCGGCGAGTTAATCGAGATCAACGATCAGCAGATCGTCGTCCTGCGCGACGGATCGGTGGATGAGCGCATCAGCGCCGCGGATTGCGTCGCGCTGTTCGATGATCGCGCCCGGCAGAAATTCACCGATCGCGGCCTGCTCGTGCTCGCCGACGGCCAGCAGTTCCCCGGCGAAGCGATCTCCGGCGGCAAATCGGGCGGGCAGGCGCTGGTGTGGAGCCACAAGCTCTTCGGCAGAATCGAGGTGCCGCTTGGTCTCGTGCGCTCGGTCAACTTCATCGGCACCGACACGCCGCCGCCCGCGCATGCCATGGATGTGCTTGAACTGACCAACGGGGACCGCGTCGAAGGCGTCGTCTTGTCGCTCGGCGATCCGGTCACGCTCTCCATCGGCGGCAGCGCCGGTCGGCAGACGACGCAGCCGCTCGCGCGCGTCGCCTCCGTGTCGCTCGTGTCGCCCAGGCGTCCCATCACCGGCAAGCGCGTCTGGCTCAAGGACGGCACGATCGTGGACGTGTCGCAACTCCGCCTCGGGCATGACGGCCGCCTTCGCCTCACCGTGCCGAGCGACGTGTTCGAAACATCGCAGCTCGATCTCAACATGAACGAGATGCGCGCGGCGCTCTTCGATGCCACCGGCGTGATTCCGCTCGCCTTGCTGACGCCGACGAGCGTCGATGGCCCGCGCACGCGCTACGAATTGCCCCGGCCGAAGGCGATCGATCCCGCCGCGCCCATCGGCCTTTCGCCCATTCAGATTTCCGGCCCGCTCACGCTGCGCTACGAACTGCCCGGCGGTTCGGCGCATTTCGTCGCCGACGCCGCGCTCCCGGCAAGCCACCGCGCGTGGGGCGATTTCGAACTCGTCATCCTCGACGACGACCGCGAGGTGCTGCGCTCGCGCCTGAACCGCAATCACCCGGCGGAATCCATTCGCCTGCGCCTCGTCGGCAGCGAACTGACCATCCGCATCGAGGAAGGCGCCAACGGCCCGCTGCAGGACACCGTGGTGCTGCAGCACGCCATGCTGCTGGAAGCGCGGTAAACGCCCGAAGTGGCGCCGCACAATCCACGCCGCAAGCCCGGCCCGCGGTCGCGCGGTACGCTATCACCAGTGACTTCCTTCCTCGCCGAGTCATATCTGCACAAGCTCGATCCGTTTGTCGTGCAATTCACCGAGACGTTCGGCTTGCGCTGGTACGGGCTTGCGTACGTCACCGGCTTCATCGTCGCATGGCTGCTCTTGCGCTGGCTCGCCGCCACGCGACGCAGCGTCCTCACGCCTGAAATCGTCGGCGACCTGCTCGTGTACGTGATCCTCGGCGTGCTGCTCGGCGGGCGACTCGGCCACGCGATTTTCTACGGCGGCGGCAAACCGTTCATCGAGTTCTCCGGCGACTTTCCGTACTGGGAAATTCTTGCGATCCATCGCGGCGGCATGTCGGCGCACGGCGGGATGATCGGCGTGATCATCGCGTGTTCGCTGTTTGCGTATCGGCGGCGCGTGCCGGCGCTGCACCTGCTCGACCTCGCCGGGTTCGCAGCGTGCCCGGGTCTGTTCTTCGGCCGCATTGCGAATTTCATCAACGCGGAACTGTGGGGCAAGGCGATCCCCGCCGACATGCAGCAGAATCCGCCGTGGTGGTCGATCAAATATCCGCAGGAAGTTCTCGAAGTCTGGCTGCCCGTCGCGACATCGAAGACCGAATCCCCCGAAGCCGTCGCCCAGGCGGAAGCAAAGATTGAAGCGCTGGTTGCGGCCCTCGAAACAAAGGTGCAGGGCGGCTCGCACTTCTTCGAGCACGTGGTGGCCATCGCGCGCGACAGCTCGCACAAACTGCATCACGATGTCGTCGCCGTGCTCGAGCCGATGCTCACGGCGTATTACCCGTCGCAGCTCATTCAGGCGCTGACCGACGGCCCGATTCTGATGGCCGCGCTGGTGCTGATCTGGTGGAAGCCGCGCAAGGCCGGCGTGGTCGGCTCGTGGTTTCTCATTCTGTACGCCGTGCTGCGCATCATCACGGAAATCTTCCGCCAGCCCGATGAAGGCGTCGCGCTGCTCTTCGGCCTTTCACGCGGCCAGGTGTTGAGCTTGGTCATGCTCATCGTCGGCTGCGTGTGCCTGCGCATCGCGCTCACCAAGAAAGGTGAACGCATTCTGGGCTTGGGCCCCCATCGCGTTCCCGCCGCGCACATCGCGCCAGCTCGCAACGAGCCGGCTCACAACGAGCCGCGACGGTAAGGGAGCGACGAATGCCGGGCGCGCGCTCCCGAAATGCCTTCATGCCCCCTCCCTATGAGGGAGGGGGTCAGGGGGTGGGTGGGACGCCATCGCGCTCGGGCCGCGCGAAATGTCTTCCTCGGCGCAATCACTGGGTGCCTGCTTGCGCAGGCATGACGCGCCGCTGCGATGTTGCCAATTCTTCCCGCGATGACGGATCGCTGCGAAGCGGCTAATTCTTCGCGCCCGCCAGTTCCCCCCACTGCACCGCGAGCGATTCCAGCGCCAGCTTCATGTTCACGTTGGCGTCGATTTCGCGCTCGGTGAACACAATCGCGTCGATGATCTCAAACCACCGTTCAGCCGGGTGAGCGCCGGCCGGAGCCATCCGCGGCGATGTGGCGATCGCTTCCGCCGCACGACGCCGCGCTTCCGACGCCAGCAGCGCGAGCAACTTGCCCGCCGCGTCGCGATTGGCGGCTTCCTTGCTGGCGTTGGCGTGCGACTTCACCCACTGCGCCGCGAAGCCGTCCGCCAGTTCGCCGAGCACGCTGCCCAGTTCCATCACCGGCCGGCCGCGTTCGAGTGAATCGAGCAACGGCGCGAGTCGTTCCTGCCATTCGAACAGCTTGTACTCCGCGGCCAGCGCCGCCTGCCCCGGCGAGCCCTCCGCATACGCGCGAATCCACTCCAATTCGCGGGCGCTCACCTCCAGCTTCGCGCGCTTCAGCCACTGCTCCATCGACTTCTCATCAAGCAACCGAAAGCGCACGTGCTGGCAACGGCTGCGCACCGTAGGCAGCAGCAGATCGTATTGGTCGGTGATCAAAAAGAAATACGTCTGCTTCGGCGGCTCTTCGAGCGTCTTGAGCAAGGCGTTCTGGGCGGTGCGGTCGAGCAGCTCGGCTTCGTCGATGATGAACACCTTGCCGTGGCCCAGCGCCGGCGTGAGGTAGGCCGGCGCTTCGTGCACGCGGTCGTCGCCCGTTTGCCCGCCGATCACCAGTTCGCGCACGAGATCAAGCGGGATGTTGGTTTGCTTCCGGTTCTGCAGGCTCTTGTTCTGCGAATACTTCGCCATCTCCTTGCGGACGACGTGGAGATCAGGATGCGTGCCGGCGCCAATGAGCTGCGACGTGCGGCTGTCGGGGTCGGCGCTTGGCCGGCCGGAGAGATCGGTGGTGACGGTGGGGTCGAGCAGGATGCGGGCGAGCTCGACGGCGGTGGTGAATTTCCCCACGCCGCGCGGCCCGGAAAAAATCCACGCATGGTGCATCCGCCCGCTGGCGAGCGCCGTGAGCAGAATGTCCACCGCCTGGTCCTGACCGAGGATCTTTTCCACGCGGGCATGATAGCCGCGGCGATGTCAGCCTTTACTATGCGCCTTCGTGGTGGGTACGCGAAACGTGCACGAGATTCTTGGCGGCGCGGAGGGCCGACTCGTCACGCCGCAGGGTCGTGATCGGTTGACGCCGCTCGCCGCCGCGCTCACCGTGGGCGTGATGGCAGGCTGGAGCTGGCCGTGGCTCCCCGCATGGGCGCTGCTGGCGACGGCCGGGGCGAGCGCATTGGCGCTCGTCATCGGCGGACGGCGCATCGCGCTTCGCTGGCGAGTGGCGGTCCTCCTCGCAGGAACAGCAGCATTCGGCGCGGCCTGGCCGATCGTGCGGCATTACTGTGTCGCGGACAATGATCTCGCGCGGTTCGTGCAGCCCGAGCCGCACATGGCGAGACTTCGCGGCGTTGTCACCAGCACGCCGCAGCTTCGTCAACCGGCGGGCGGATCGATGAAAGCGTTCAACGCCCAGCCGCCGTGGATCGTGTTCGAGCTGGATGCGAAGGCGCTTGTTGATCGGCACGGCACGCCGCACGACGTTTCGAGCCGCGTGTGGGTGAATGCGCCGAGCGATAGTCCATCGCTTCATCCCGGCGACGTAGTGGAAATCGTGGGCACGCTGCGCACGCCGCCGCAACCGAAGAACCCCGGCCAGTTCGACATCTGGCGCTTTGCGCGGGCGCACAACCAATCCGCGCTGATGAGCGTCGAGAATCCGGCGCTCACCACCGTCATGTTGTCCAACCCCACGCCGTCGCTGTGGTTCACGCGCATGCGCGATGCGCTGCGAGCGAGGGCGACAAGTTGGCTGAACGCGGACATGCCCGATTCGTTCCGCAACGGCGATCCCGCGGAGCGCCAGGCCGTGCTGCAGACGTTTTTGATCGGCGAAAGAGCGCCGGAACTGCACGAGATCGGCCTCGCGATGCAGCGCACGGGTCTCGCGCACATCCTCGCCATCTCCGGTGTGCATCTCGCCATGCTCGTCGCCATGGTGCTCTTCGTGATCGGCGCGGCGCGTGCACCCAGGCGATGGCACGGCGTTGTCGCGATCGCGCTGGTGCTCGGCTATCTCGTGCTCGTCGAAGTGCGCGTGCCAGTGCTCCGCGCCGGCGTGATGGTGGTCTTCGCCAGCCTCGGGCTCGTGCTCGGTCGCCGCATTGCCGTGAGCGGGCTCGTGAGTTTCAGTCTGATCGCCATGCTGCTCGTCGCGCCGGCGGAAGTGACGTCGGCGGGTTTTCAATTGAGCTTCGGCGTGGTGTACGCCATCATTTATCTCTCCAAGCCGCTGCGCGCTCGCTGGTTCGGGTACGAGAACAGCTTGGCGGGTTCGACGGGCACGATGCTCGTCGAGTGGCTCAAGACTTCGCTGTGCGTGTCCGTCGTCGCATGGCTCGTCGCCACGCCGATCGTGCTCTTTCACTTCGGCATCTTGAGTCCGCTCGGCGTGCCTTTGAGCGTGGTCGGCGTGCCCGCGGCCGGCGCTGTGCTCGGGCTTGGTTATCTCAAAATCATTCTCTCGGCGTTTGTGCCCGCGGCGGGTCTCGTCGTCGGCGCGGTGCTTGCGTGGCTCACGGATCTTCTGATCGTGATCATCTTGTGGATCGACACGCTGCCGTTTGCGTCCGTCTCGCTGCCAATGCCGGGCGTGGTGTGGACGCTGCTGGCGGTGGCGTGGGTGATTGCGGTTGTGCATGCGCGGCAGCGCCGAACGACGCGGTGGGTGTGGACGGCGGGGCTCGCGCTCGCGCTTTGGCTCTGCGCTCCGATGGCGCCGGCGCTTCCTTTCAACCCGCGCCCGCCGCTGCGCATCGACATGCTCGCCGTGGGCGACGGATCGTGCTACGTCCTGCGATCCGCGGGTGAAACCGTCGTCTTCGACGCCGGCACCATCGGCGACCCCGGCACCGGCGCTCGCATCATCGTGCCCGCCCTTCGCAACCTCGGCGTGCGACGCGTTGACACCGTCATCGTCAGCCACGCCAACCTCGATCATTTCTCCGCGATGATCGAAATCGTTGACAGCTTCGGCGCGGATGAACTGCTCGTGACGCCGCATTTCCTGGGCACGGCGAGTGATGTTCAGCGACCGGAAGCGGCGCTGCTGGCGTCGCTGCGCGAGAGCGGCGTGACCATCACCACCGTGCGGGCCGGCGATCACCGCACCATCGGCGACATGACGCTCGACTGGCTTCACCCGCCGGCGGACCAGTCATACGAGCGCATCAACGACACCGCCGCCGTCATTCGCATCACTTGCGCCGGCCGGCGCGTGCTGCTCTGCGGCGACATCCAGGCGCAGGCGATGGAAGACCTGCTCACCGCGCACGACCCCGCAGCGCTCGCCGCGGACGTGATGGAGCTCCCGCACCACGGCGCGTTCCACGACACGGCGGTGGACTTCGTGCGCGCGGTGGACCCCGACATCGTGTTGCAATCGACAGGCTTCGGCAGATTGCGGCGTGATCGCTGGGCGGCGGAACTGGCGGACACCGAGCGGCTGATCACGGCTCGCGACGGGGCGTGCTGGGTGGAAATCGCGCGCGACGGTTCGCTCGCCACCGGCACGTGGAAAAGCGCCAGCGCCGCCGCGACGCCCGGCAACCAAGGCAACTGATCCACCACCCGGTTTCGCCCTATCCTTGTCACTCATGCACAAGGGGAGCAGAGCCATGATGATTGCGGGCGTATTGGCGTCGTTTCTGGCCTTGAGCGCGGGATGTCGTGCAAGCGAGGAGGACGCCGTGCAGAACGCCGCCGGCGGCGCGCCAGCGCCCGCGGCGTCGCAAGACGCCACAAGCGCCGCCGGGAAGCTGCCTTCCATCTCGCTCTCGCCGGCCTTCCCCAAGTTGTCGTTCGTGCGCCCGGTGCTGCTCACGAACGCCGGCGACGATCGCCTCTTCATCGTCGAGCAGATCGGCCGCATCCGCGTGTTCGAAAATTCCAACGCCGTGGAGCAGGCGAAGACGTTTCTTGACATTCACGAAAACGTGCTCGCCCCGCCGCGCGGCAACAACGAGGAAGGCTTGCTCGCGCTGGCGTTTCATCCCAAGTACGCCGAGAACGGCCGCTTCTTCGTGTATTACTCCGCGCCATCTCCGCGGCGCTCGGTGCTCGCGGAGTATCACGTCTCCGCCGACAATCCAGACGCCGCGGACCCGGCCAGCGAAAAGATCATCATGGAGATCGAGCAGCCGTATGGAAATCACAACGGCTCGAGCATCAACTTCGGGCCCGACGGCATGCTCTATTTCAGCCTCGGCGACGGCGGCTGGGCCAACGACCCGCACCACAACGGCCAGAACCTGGGCACGCTGCTCGGCTCCATCCTCCGCATCGACATCGACAAACACGATGAAGGAAAGAACTACGCCATCCCGCCCGACAACCCATTCGTGAATCACGAAGGCGCACGCGGCGAGATCTGGGCGTTCGGCCTGCGCAACGTCTGGCGCATGAACTTCGACCCGAAGACCGGCGAACTGTGGGCGGCGGACGTCGGCCAGAACGCGTGGGAAGAAGTGGACATCATCGTGAAGGGCGGGAACTACGGCTGGAACGTCCGCGAAGGCACGCATCCCTTCGAAGATGGCACGCCAGCCACCGAGCCGCTCATCGACCCCGTTGCTGAATATCCTCGCAACCTCGGCGTCTCCGTCACCGGCGGCTACGTCTATCGCGGTGAGGCCATCTCCGGCCTGCAGGGCGCGTATCTCTACGGCGATTACGCCTCTGGACGCATCTGGGCCCTCCGGCACGAAAACGGCAAGGTCACCCAGCACCGCGAAGTTCTCACCAGCGACGAGCGCAAGTACATTGCGTCATTCGGCGAAGATCGTCACGGCGAACTTTACATCTGCGCCTTCGACCAGCTCGACGGCCGGGGCGGCGCTCGCGGACGCATCTTCAAGATCGTCAAATCACCGTTCTGATCGCATCACTCCATCACCGCACATTTCATTCGCACGAGTTTCACTCCAATGTCCACCACGACCACCGCCGCTCCGTCCGCTGCTCGCACCTCGCCGAAGATTGATGCCGCAAAGCAAACGCTCCTGCCGCGCGATTCCAACCAGGCGCTTGGCATCGGCGAATTTGCGGTGCGCTTCATGCAAGGAACGGGCTCGCCGTCGCCCAGCGTGCTCGAACGCACCACCCTCTTCCACACGGACGCTGTGCTCTGCGGGCTCTCGGCGATCGCGTTGGGCACGAACGCGCCGGCGGTGCTGCGCGAGGAAGCGTTGCAATATCAGCTTGCCGGCGCGAAGGCGACGATCTTCGGCTCGAAGGTGGGCGTCGCGCCGGAGAAAGCAATCGTCGCCAACAGCGCGGCGGTGCGCGAGTGGGATTCCAACGGCACGAACTTCGGCTTCAACCCGGCGCTCGGCTTCACCGCAGGCGAATTCGGCCACAACGACTTCTACCCCGTCGCCATCGCCGCGGCCCAGCTCGCCGGCAAGGATGGCGCCTTCGCGCTGCGCGGCATGATGCTGATTGATGAAATCCGCGGCAGGCTCGCTGAAGTCTTCTCGCTCAAGACGTACAAGATCGATCACGTCGTGCACGGCGCGATCGGCTCCGCGGCGGCCTACGGCGCCATGCTCGGCGCGACGGCGGAGCAGATCGAGTCCGCCATCGGTATGTTCGTCGCCCACTACATCCCGTGGCGTGCGATCCGGGCCGGCAAGCAGCTCTCCGACAGCAAGGGCGCGAGCGCCGCGATTTCGACCGAAGCCGCGATCCTCTGCATGCAGCGCTCGATGCGGAACTTCCGCGGGCCGCGCGACATCTTCCGCAACCCCGAAGCGATCTTCCGGTTCTTCGAGCCGACGACGACCGGCAAGGACCGCTGGGTGGAGCTTGCGCCCTCGCCGTTTGACCTCGTCTTGAGCCATTCGGGCGACGATTTCGCGGTAATGGGCATGCACTTCAAGCTCGGCCTGTACGAGCACCAGTCAGCCGGCGCGCTGCAGGGCGCCATCGACCTCATCGCGAAGCACCCCGAACTGCTCGCGGACGCTTCCGGCAGCGCGATCAAAGACATCCGCATCCTCGCTTACGAACCTGCGTTCGGCATCATCGGCAACCCGGCGAAGATGGACCCCAAGACCCGCCAATCCGCCGATCACTCCATGGCGTACATCGTCGCCACGCTCATCCGCAAGGCGCTCGCGTACAAGCAGAAGCACGGCTCGATCCCGGCCGGCGGCGCATCGCGCGATGAAACGTGGAAGACGCTCATGCTCCTGCCGGACGATTACCGCGAAGACGAGAGCGCGATCTTCCACCCCGTGACCCGCGCCATCATGAAGAAGATCCGCTTCGAGCACGGCGGGCCGGAGTACGACGCGAAGTATCCCGACGGCATCCCGACATCGATCGTCATCACCGACGCCGCGGGCAACAAGCATGACTCCGGCTTCGTGATGTACCCCGCCGGGCACGCACGGAACACCACCGCGAACCTCAAGGACATCCTCGCCACGAAGTTCGAGCGCCTGGGCGCGCTCGCGCTCAAGGACCCGAAGCCGGTGATCGACCGCCTGAACCACCTCGCGCAGCTCTCGGCCAACGACGTCGCGAACCTGCACGACTTCGAAATCACGATGCGCGGCGGGTTTGCGTGAGCACTCGCCGGGCCGGTGAGGGCCGGATGGTTCGGCGTTGGGCATCACGAGACATCTCATTCTGGGTGCCACACATCATCCGCCGCTCGGGGCGGTGATGTGTGCGGGCGCGGAATGGACGCCCAATGGTCGCTTGCGCGCTCTTCGCTCAATCAGCTGCCGCACACATCACTCTTCGAGATGATGTGTGGCACCCGGCTATCGATTGCCCTTGGACTGGTTGTGCGTCTTGCAAAGCATCTCGCGGTTCGCAGCTGTCGATTTGCCGCCCTTGCTCCACGCGGCGACGTGCTCCGGGGGTCGGCGTCCATCTCGTCGAAGTCGTAGATTCTCGCCTTGTTCGCGTTGTCGCCGCCGGCGCACAGCGGGCAGTTGGATTGTTCTTCCCCTTCATCGCCTGCGTCTGCTTGGTGTAGGCGACTTTCTTCGTCTTCTCGTCGAACACGCGGACGGCCAGCACCTTCTTGTCGGTCGAGCTGCCTAGCCACCCGGGCGCATGTGCGGCGTGGCAAATCCGTGGCGTTAACCAAACTCACAAGAGGCCAGCGAGATGAAGGAATTCTTCGATACAGGCGCGAACCTCTGCTCTCACCCTGTCGATGTCCGACTTTTGGGCCGTAAACCGGCGACCATGCGCTGATTGGTGGCCGAGATCCCGAAGACTAGGTAGCGCTCTCTTCGTGACGCGACTGAGGACCCACGAATTCTCTTTCATCGCCTTGTCAATCATTTCCGTGAGCATCACGTAGTCGCCGGATTGATTCTTGATGCTTGCTGAAATGCCACCCTCTTCGAAGGCTTCAATGATTGAAGCTTCAAGTAGCCTTCTCATCATTACCGCACATGCATCACACCAGCCGTTTGCATAGGCCCCATTCATCTGGGCGCCAATCGTGCTTAGGTAGCCGCGCTTTGTCTTGGAAAGCAACGTCATCGGAAAGATATGGTCCGCGTTGCTCGCACCGTCGCCTGGGTTGGGCACCTTCCAGACTGTTCTAATCTCATGCAGAAGGTTCCGGCTCGCCTCCCGGCGATCATCGAAGTCGGTGTCGCATGAGAACACTTTCTCAATCAGCTCCGCCAAAGCGGCAACGTCCCCGACTTGGTAGACGGACATCTCCTTGTAGAGATTGGTTGCGTGAGACCTCTGTGATGCCAATTTCTCGGCGTAGAAGTTGTCGCCGCAAAGTGATTTGTGGTGTTTTCGCGCCTTCTTAACGAGGGTCCAACTCTCGTCCACAAGCGATTCGAGTTGTTCGCTAGCTGAGAGTTTCTTCGCCATCGGATCACCACTTCGAATATGCGAAGACGGTCTTGTTTCCGTCGGCTTTCTTTTCGCGTCTGAGCTTCCTCTGTTGGCAGAGCCGCATCAGCGGAGTCGAGAGGCTTGTAAGCGGAATGTGGTGTCCACGATTGGCAAGCTCCGTCTTGACGGCTCCGATCGTTCGCTGAGTCTTGAAGAATCCCTCGTCGAGAAGTTCCTCAATGTATCCCTTGGTCCCGCTGCTGCGTTTGGCTGCCGCTGACTCAGTCTTACCGGATTTGGATTTGGACTTAGGTTTCTTGGGCGGCGCGTCGGGCTCGTCGTCACTGGCGTGCTCCGTTGCCGCCGAAAGAAGCGTATCAAGGACCTTCGTGAAGGCCGCTTGTTTCAATTCGGGATCATTGACGCCAGAAACGGCCTTTTCTGCCTCGGCTACGAGGGCGGCATAATTGGGTCGAATGGTCTTTGCCACGATAGCTAACCTCCGATGAAATGATTTGCGCCGCGGACGCTATTCCGCGAATTCTGCGAACTCGTCAAGGACCCCGTCCGTTGTGTGCGACAAGTATTCGAGCTCACCCAACTCTTCCACGCTCCCGTACGAGAGATAGGTGCAACGTTCAGACAGCGGCGAGCTTTCAAGGAGGGAAAACACAGGCCGCGTGATCTCTTGAAAGACCTTGTCACGCCGCGCTTCCGGTGCGACGATGTGCAGTGGCACGTTGATGTTTGGCAACAATGCGCACAGATCGGCCATTCGCAACAACCCGGAATAAATCGCCGTGGAATGCTCGACTTCGAATGCTCGGCGAATTGCACGACCCTTCAACCAAAGCACGTCGATCCGTTGAATTGTGGCCAATGTCGTGTCGTCGTAATTGAGCGGTAATCGGTCCAAGAGCACTCCGGACTGCGGCTGCCAGTGCTCAGCAACTCGGGAGCGATCCGACATGGGCAGCCAAATCTTGAACCCCATCGCTTCGCCGATTCGGCACAAGGATGCCTGGATGCGGATGGACTCCCTCTCCAGCGGGACCGGGCTCGGCTCTTCCTGCACTGGCTTGTCGTCCGGAACGCTCACGACCACCGATCGGTCTGATCGCTGAATTCGTCGATTCAGCGAGCGAGCGTATTCCTCTTCGTCCAGAGGGAATGTGCGACCCTCCTGCTGGACCTGAGTGAGCAGGGTGACGAGAAACTCTCCGTCCGCGGGAGTCAGCTTCTGCAAGCTTCTGCGGAGCGGGCCTAGCCAGTATCCCCCTGGACTGGCGTCCCTAGTGAATGAAAGGCGCGAAAACACTTCTGGATCGTGAACCGGCACGGACTGCTGGACCGAGAGCCAGACCGCCGGCTTCACCTTGAAGCGGACGACGAACGGATCATCCTCTGGGACAAAGATCGGACTCCTGTCAATAAACGGACCTTCGATCACCTCGAGTACACCGACCCATCTTGACATGCGAACCATATAGCAGACGAGGTTATCCCCGCGCTTGACTTTTTCCGCCATCGTTCGCTGCGACTCACGAAATCCGGAGATTGTACGATCGGACTTGCTAAAGGCTTCGTAGGTGGCCGGTGTGAACAGGTCGCTTAAGTAGTTCATGATTGCTCAATCTCTGGCGAGAACGGCGGGTTGGTGACGACGATGTCGGCTCCTTTGAGGAACTCGACGCACTCGGGGCTGCGGAAGTCGCCGCCGGGGTATTGGTCGTTGCCCTTGAGGGCGATGCGGTTGGCCTTGTTCTTCTTGAGGAAGAGTTTGACGTCTTCGATGTCGGCCGCGCCGTCATTGTTCTCGTCCTTCACGCGGTCGACGATGCCCCCCGGAACGATGGCCTTGGGCTTCTTTCGGTGGCCATTGTCATTTCCGAGCGCGTTGCTGGAAAGCGCGGCGGCGACAGCTTCGGCAGGAGCAGCCTTGGCAGATTTCGTCTGCTTCTTTCGCGGGGCCCGCCGGCGTTCCTGGAAGTCTTCCCCGACTTCGCCATGCGAACAGGATACTGAACCGAAAGGGATTGATGAACCGCCCCCGCCCATGCCCTCCGCCGTGCGCGGACTTCGGGGGAGGGAGAGCAACGGCCGGTGGATTCCCGCGTGCGCTGGATTCTGGCGTGCGCAGGAATGACGGATGAGGCCTTGATGGGTCACATGGGCGAGACGCCTGTTCCGCCGATGAACGCGGTCGTGTGGCGAGGACGCCGTGGGCGCGTGTCAGTGGCGGAGGCGCTTCACATCCTCCATGAACCGTTCCCAGCGGCCGCGGGTGGGGATCATGGAGGCGAGGATGGCGAGGCCGGCGCCGATGAGTGCGGCGTCTGTGAGATCAGCCGAGAGCATGAACGTCACCGCGGCGAGCAGCGCCGCCCCTTCCGCCAGCGCAGCCTTTGTGAGCCAGACCGTGACATACGGCCCGATGGATTCCAGCTCCGTGGCCGCCGTGCGCGTGGCGACCCAGCGCACGACCGCTTTGCGAATCACGAGCGACGCGACCACGGATATCGCGAGCAGCGCGCAGCATCCCAATCGCAGCGCGAGCAGCGGCGTGCCGGACATCGTCGCCGATTTGCCGAGCACAAAGACAACCGCCGCAAACGTGACGACGCCCATGACCAGGCTGCCGTGCAGGATCTGAAGAACGCGAAGCCGTTGCTCAATCGTCTGCGGCTGCATGGTCATGTTCACCTGCGAACGATCCCGCGCTCCTCACCCTCTCCCTCGGGGAGAGGGCCGGGGTGAGGGTTCCCCTCACCAACAGTTGCGTGGGTCAATCGGCTTCAGCGCAGAATCACCTTCACCATCTCACTCTCCCTCGGGGAGAGGGAACTGATCACTTCACGCGCACCGGCCAAGGCGGCACGCCCGGCAATTCTTTCGGATCTTCCTCGAGCTTCTTTTGCAGTTCGCTGATCGCGCGGTCGAGCTGCGGGTCGCGCCCCGCAATGCGATCGGCCGGCGAGATGATCACCTCGATGTCCGGCTCCACCCCCACGTTCTCGATCGACCACCCGCGGTCCGCTTCCCACCATGCGTATTCCGGCTGCGTGGAGAGGCCGAAATCCACGAACAGCTTGTCCGCGCGAATGCCCACGACGCCGCCCCACGTGCGCGTGCCGATGAGCGGTCCCAGGCCGCGAAGGCGAAACGCCGCGGGGAAGATGTCGCCGTCCGACCCCGCATGCTCATCGATGAGACACGCAAGGTGCGCGTTGAGCGCCCGCGTGGGATAGCGCGATGTCATGCCATGTCGCGGCTGATCGAACGCAATGATCGTGCGGGACAATCGCTCCAGGATCATCTGGCTCACGAACCCGCCGCCGTTGTTGCGCACGTCGATGATGAGCGCCTTCTTGTCGAACTGCGGATAGAACTGCCGCGAGAACTGCGACAAGCCCACGCCGTCCATGTCGGGAATGTGGAGATACCCGACCGCGCCGCCGGTCGCCTCGGCAACATAGCGCCGGTTCGTCTCCACCCAGTCCCAGTAGCGCAGCTCCGCTTCGGATTCCAGCGTCAGCACCTCTACCTGCCGCTCGCCCCGGCCGTTGGCGTCGTCCGCGATCGTGATGGTGACCGATTTGCCCGCGAGATCCTGCAACAAATCGAACGGGTTCGTCTGCCGCTCCAGCTGCACGCCGTCGATCGCAGTGATGAACTGCCCTTCGCGAATGCCGAGATGCGCCGGCTGGAGCGGGCTGCGGATGGCATGATCCCACGACGGCCCGGCGATGATGCGATCAATGCGCAGCCCCGGCCCGCTGCCATCGCGCGAGAGATCCGCGCCGAGCAGGCCGACGCTCACGGGCGTGGCGGATTCAAACTCCTCGCCGCCCCAGATGTACGCGTGACTGTTGCCGAGCTCGCCGATCATCTCGCCGATGATGTCGTTGAGTTCCGCGCGCGTGCCGATGCGTGGCAGCAGCGCTTCGTATTTATCGTGCACAGCTTTCCAGTCCACGCCCACCATGTTCGGCGCCCAGAAGAAATCGCGCTGCAATCGCCACGACTCTTCGAAGATGTGTTGCCACTCCGCGCGCACGTCGACGCGAAGCTGCAGCTCGCCGACTTCCACTTCGTGAGGCTCGCCCATGCCGGAGAGGTCATGCACGTGGAAGCCTGATTCAGTGGCCCACGCCGCCGTCGTCGCGTCGCGGCTGACCACGTAGCCCGCAACGCCTTCCGCAAGCACCTCCGGCTCGCCGCTGACGAAGTCATACTTCGTCACTGTGAGGTCGCCGAGCAGCGAAGGCGGCTCCGACCAGTCGTCTTCGAGCAGGCTCTTCCGCCCCGGTAGACTCGCCACGCACACGCCGCCGTACACCGCTTCAAGCTGCTCAAGTTCGCCGGGCGGAATCGGCAACTGATCGACGCGTGAAGCAAGCCCGTCCGTGTCAACCAGCATCGTGAGCGGCGTGGGCGCGGCGTCATCCGCTTCATCGCCATCGTCACCCGCCGCGTCGCCCTCTTCGTCATCCAGCGGCTCGGGCGGCATGGCCCATTCTTCAAGATCGAATCCAGCCGCTCGCGCCACTTCCTTCATCGGCGGCGGCGTCGCGGCGGCGAGCGGAAGCACGAACACGCCCGTCGAATTGAGATGCACGTGCTCGAAATCAAACTCATCAAGCACGGGCGCAAAGCGTCGCTTCGAGAGGAAATACAGATACTTCCCCGCCGGATCCCAACGCGGCTCGAAGTCGTCGTACATCCCGTCGCCGATCGGGAAAATCGTCCCGGTGCGCATCGAGTACAGATTGATCTGCCGGTTGCCGTTGTGCAGCGGCTTCACATACGCCAGCCACTGACTGTCGGGCGAGAACCGATACTCCGTGATCTCGCCGACGTCCGACTGATCGATCTGCTTGTGAACGAACGTGCGCATGTCGATGACGTGCAGGCGAAGCGTTTTATCCGCGAAGGCAATCCACATGGCGTTCGGCGAGCCCACCGGCGGGAAGAGCCAATCTTCGCGGTCCGTCGTGATCAAGCCGGGCAACTCTGATCCATCCGCCGGCGCCCCGCCGATCTGCTGCTCGCCCGAGGCGTCCGTGATCATGATCACGCCGTCGTCATCGAGGAACGAAGCGCCCCACTCGCGTGCCTGGCTGGACCGCGTGAGCCGTGCCGGCGGGCCGCCTTCCACGGGCACCACCAGCACCTCGCCGCGCATCTCCACCACCAGCCGATCGCCCGACGGCGAGATGTCGAACCCCGTCGCCATGTCCATGCCCGCTGAAAACCGCTGCCGCTCCGCCACGCGATCGCTTGCCAGGTCGATGGCGAGCCGCGTGATCGAATTGTCCGCCACGTTGAGCAGCGCGAGCTGGCCGCCCTGCGCGAAGACGATGCGCGAGCCGTCGCGCCGCGAATCCGCGCTGGGCCAGCGCACGTCGTACCCTTCGATCGCTCCCGGATTGCCTTTCACAGGCGCGAAGTTTGTGTGCTGACGCAGATCGCTGCCATCGGGCTGCGCCGAGAAAATGTTGGACGTGCCCGTGCGGTCGGAAAGGAAGAACACGCGGCCGGCGAGCCACATCGGGAATTGATCGCCCGCCGGATCGTTCGTCAGGTTCGTGAACGAGCCGACGCTCAAATCGCCCACCCAGATGTCCGGCGCGGTGCCGCCGCGATAGCGCTTCCACGTCCAGTTCTCCGTGGACCAGCGCGTAAACGCAATGCGCTTGCCGGTGGAACTCAGCGCCGCCATTGTGCACTCGCCGAATTTGAACCGCGTCGGCATGCCGCCCGCGATGGGAATGCTGAACAGTTCCGGTCGGCCGAGCGCGCTCGCGCGTTCGGAGGTGAACAGCACCTCGCGGCCATCCGGCGAGAAGCCGATCGCCACATCAAGCCCGGGATGGAACGTGAGCCGCTTCGGCACGCCGCCGTCGATCGGCATCACATACACATCGGCGTTGCCGTCGTATTCCGCGGTGAAGGCGATCATCGTGCCGTCGGAATTGATCTGCGGCCGCGCTTCGTGGCCGGCGCTCGAAGACAGGCGATACGCGATGAGCCGCTCGCCGGGCTGGATCGCGCCGGGCAGCGTGACGGACCACAGGTCGCCCTCGCTGCGAAAGACGAGACGATTGCCGTTGAGCGCGGGCTGGCTGTAATACCCGGGCTGCGCCGCGTGGGCCGCTGCGCTTGTGAAGAGCGCCGCGGCCGCGATGGCGATGGGCGCGAGAAAGGACAGGAAAAAACACGAACGATCACGCTGCATGACGGCCTCCGCGGGGCACGTAGTTCTGCGGGAAACCGCAGCGCCGGCGCGCCGCGGACGCTTTCGCGCAAGGATACCGCGCCGGCTTCCCAGCCGTGGCTTGACGGCGCTGACATCGAGCTGACGTTCAGGCGCTGCGGGCCCGCTTCACGGCGCGAAAGCGCGCTGCCGCAAGCGACACAAGACCAATCGCGCCCATCACGAACGCATTCGGCAGCGCGACCGGCGGCGAGTCCAGCGACAAGCGCAGCGCGCCATCGCGAGAAGGCGATTGCGCCAGCGTCCACTGCTCGCCCGTCCATGTGAGCGGCTCGTGCAGCGCCGCAGGAATGGCGGGGATGGCGAGCGGTTCGACCGGCAACGTCGGCCGCACCGCCTTCGGCGCGAACTTGAGCCCGTCCAGCGGCGCTGTGCACACCGGGCACACGAGGAGGCCGTGCCATTCGCAGCTCGTCGTCATCACGCCGCTGCTCGCGGTTGTCGCCGCCACAGAGACCGGCGTGAACGAATCCGCCGGCGCCACGGGCAGGAGCGCAAGATCAACAAGCGACTTCTCCGACACGTCGAACGGCGCATGGCATGCGTGCGCCGGCGCATCGGTCCATGGCGCGATCGATGCGAAATCCGCAGCGACTTCCGTCACTTGCACGGACCCCGCAAACGATGTCGTCACAACCCCACACAAGACGGCCGCGCCTGGCACGGCGGCCCACGTTCGGATCATCGATCATCCCACCCCGATGCAGGACCAGTTGGGTCGTTCCTTGACCCAATGCAACACTGCACCAACGGACGACTGAACCCACCGTCGCTCTCACGATCAGACATGCGTGGATCGTGCGCCGGCAACTGCGATCAATGTACACGCACGCTGCGCAATCCGGAATGGCCCGCTGTTCACTTCCGTGAAGGTTTGTTCACAACCGCCAGCTTCTTTCGCCAGCTTAACATCGCCGATCTTGCCTACATTCGCCCGCTTCTTATCGGACGTTCGCATGGCGTGCGGTGGGGCGTGGCGGCGATGAGAACGCTGTCACACGGCGGCGAAGAGATGGTCGAGCAGCGGCACCACGCCCCGCCCGAGCGTCGCCACCGTTTCAAAAATCGGCCGCGAGCCGGAAATCTCCTTGAGCTCGCGCACCAGCTTGCTTTCCTGCGGGAAGTCCGCCTTGTTCACGACGAACACATCCGCAATTTCGAGGATGCCGGCTTTGTCCATCTGAATCGCGTCGCCCATGCCGGGCACGAGCACGACGGCGGTGCGATCAACATGCGAGCGAATGGCGACGTCGTTCTGTCCCGCGCCGACAGTTTCGATGATGAGCTTGTCGAACCCCGCGCCGCCGATCAATTCGATGATCGCAGGCAGTGATGAGTAATCCTCGCCGACGATCGCAAGGCTGCGATAGAACACGCTTTCGTCCACGGTGTTGAAGTCCACGCGCAGGCGATCGCCGAGCAGCGCGCCGCCGGTGATGGTGCTCATCGGGTCGAACGCCACCACCGCAAGCTTCTCGCCGCGTCGATGCATTTCGTTCGCCATCGCGCCGACGAGGGTGCTCTTGCCGGCGCCGGGCGAACCGGTGATGCCAATGACCTGCTTCGGTCGCCGCTTCGGTGCGTTCACGGCCGTGATGTTGCCTTCGTGCACCAGGCTGATGTTTCGCGCGAGCGTGGCGATGGGGTGATCGCTTTCAAGCGGGGCGTGCGCCTTCGTCACCGAGCGCACGGATTCCACCAGCATCTCCATGCTCGTCCCCGTGTGGAACACGCGATGCACGCCGGCGTTCAGAAGCTGCGGCACGTCTTCCTGCGGAATGATCCCGCCCACGTCCACGATCATGTCCGGCCGGCCGACGGTCTTGCACTCATCCAGCAGCCGCGGCACCAGCACGAGATGCGAATTGCTCATCATCGAGCTGGCGATGCAGTCCACATCTTCATCGCGGGCGGAAATGGCGAGGCTGCGCGGCGTCTGCCACAGGCCGGAGTAAATGACGTGAATGCCGCTGTCGCGCAAGGCCCGGGCGATGAGCTTCACGCCGCGATCGTGGCCGTCCAGCCCCATCTTCGCCAGCAGCACGCGCGGCCGGTGCGGCAGATCAGCCACCCGATCCTTCTTCTCCAGCGCAGTCGTTGGTTCCGTCGTCGGACGCGGCATGGCGAGCATCATAGCGGAGTGCCAGCTCCCCAAGACGCTCGCGGCTTCGCAACGAGAAGGCACATCGCGCGCCCGCTGCCACGACCTCATGCCTTGTGCCTTACGCCTCGAGTCTCGATGCCTCGATGCCTCGATGCCTTCCACCTATACTCACCGCCCATGTCCGCGGAACCGACGGTGATGATTCGCAGCGCCATGCAGCGCGTGCTCGCCAGCGCGCTCGGACCGCAGTTTGCGGACGCTGACCCCATCATTCGCAACAGCGATCGGCCCGAACTCGGCGACGTGCAATCCAACGCCGCCATGAGCCTTGCGAAACAGCTCGGCAAGAAGCCCCGCGAACTCGCCGATGAACTCGCCCGCGCTCTCGCCACGGAACTCGGCGACCGCGCGGAAAAGATCGACGTCGCCGGCCCGGGCTTCATCAACATTCGTCTGTCCTCCGCCGCCATCGCGCAGTGCCTCGACGCCATGGACACAGCCGCGCTCGGCGTGGAACCTGACGCTGACACGCACGCCGTCGCGATTGATCTCTGCGGCGTGAACGTCGCCAAGCAGATGCACGTCGGCCACCTGCGCTCGACGATCATCGGCGACTCGCTCGCCCGCCTCTACGAACGCCTCGGCCGCAGGGTCTTCCGCGAGAACCATTTGGGCGACTGGGGCCTGCCGATCGCAATGGTGCTGCACGAACTTCGCAGCGCCGGCGCGAATTTCGAAGCGCTCTCGCTCACCGATCTCGACCGCGCCTACCGCGATGCGCAGAAGAAAGCCGCGGAAGATGACGCCGCGATGGAAGCCGCCAAGCGCGAGCTGGTGAAGCTGCAGCAGGGCGATCCCGAACTCGTGCGCGACTGGAACCGGCTCATCGATTGCACGATGCGCGAAGTCTTTCGTATTCTCGATCTGCTGAACGTGCGCATCGGCCCCGAACACAGCCGCGGCGAGTCGTTCTTCCGTGATCGATTGGCGGGCGTCGTGCGCGAGTTCGAAGCGTCCGGCCTCGCGGTGCGCGATGAAGGCGCGCTGATTGTGCGGTTTGCGGATCGCGAGCGGCCGCTGCTCATTCAGAAATCCGATGGCGGGTATCTCTACGCCACCACCGATCTCGCCGCCGTGCGCTTCCGCGTGCAGGAACTCGGGGCTGATCGCGTGGTGTATGTCGTCGATGCCCGCCAGCGCGATCACTTCCGTGATGTGTTTGACGCGGCGCACCTCATCGGCTGGGATCGCACGCAGGACGGCAAGACGGCGGAACTCATTCACGTCGGCTTCGGCGCCGTGCTCGGCAAGGACCGCAAACCGCTCAAGACGCGCTCCGGCGAGAACGTGACACTGCAGGAACTCGTCGAGGAAGCGATCGAACGCGGCGCTTCGGAAGTGCGCGCCCGCGCCCAGGATCCTTCCGCACCGACGCACGGCTTGCCCGAAGAAGAATTGCGACGCATTGGCCAGAGTGTCGGCATCGCGGCGATCAAATATGCCGACCTGTCCGCCGATCTCGTGCGCGATTACGTCTTCGACATGGATCGCATGATTGCGTTCGACGGCAACACCGGGCCGTATATCCAATACGCTCACGCGCGCATCTGCTCGATCTTCACGAAAGCGGACGTGTCGCCCGCGGAAATTGCCGGCGCTCCGTTCACGATTATCGAGCCGGCGGAGCGAACGCTCGCGCTCGCGCTGCTGCGCTACGGCCAGACGATCGCAGGCGCCGCGCGCTCGCTCGAACCGCATCGCCTGTGCACGTACCTCTACGAACTGTCGAACGCGTTCAGCGCGTTCTACCAGGCGTGCCCCGTGCTGCGCGCCGATGACCCCGCGCTGCGAGCGGCAAGATTGCGCCTGTGCGACCTCACCCGCCGCGTCCTCGCCGACGGCCTCGACCAACTCGGCATCGAAGCGCCGCAGCGCATGTGATCGTTCCCCCTCCCTGAAAGTGAGGGGGCCAAGGTGTGGGTCGAAAGCCAAAGGGTGTGGCTTCGCACACATTTCCCCGCCGCGGATGAATATCAATTCACACTCCTGCGACAGGGCGATGACGGCTCGTGGACGACGATGGCGGAGCTTGATTTCAAGCGCGTCGCGGAAGCCCCGCCTGCCTTTCGAACGATGAAGCGAGCGGTGCACGATTGAGCCGAATCGCCTAATATCCGCGCACGCACGTCCGCATCCATGTTCTTTTTTCACGAGGGAAGATTCAATGGCACAGGTCAAACCGATTCCGGATGGATTTCACAGCGTCACGCCGCACATCATCTGCAGCGAGGCCGGTAAGGCGATCGAGTTCTACAAGAAGGCGTTCGGCGCGACCGAAATCTGCAAGATTCCTGGCCCGGACGGCAAGTCGATCATGCACGCGGAAATTCAGATCGGCGACTCGCGCGTGATGATCGCCCAGGAAAACCCCGCATGGCAATGCAAAGGCCCGATCACGCTCGGCGGCACGCCGGTGACGATTCACCTGTACGTCAATGACGCGGACGCGACCTTCAAGCAGGCCGTCGCCGCCGGCGCGAACGGCGCCATGCCGCCCGCCGACATGTTCTGGGGCGACCGCTACGGCAAGGTCATCGATCCGTTCGGCCATCACTGGTCGATCGCCACGCACAAGGAAGACCCCACGCCCGAAGAGATGCAGAAGCGCATGGAAGAAATGTTCGCGCAGTCGTGCGGGTCGTGAGTGGCGACGTGAATCGCGCGGTGGCTTGAATCTCAAATCTCAAATCTCAAATCTCAAATCTCAAATCTCAAATCTGAAATCTCAAATCTGAAATCTGAAATCTGAAATCCTGAAATCCTGAAATCTGAAATTTTAGATTCTCATCCGCACAGCGCGTTCCCATCCCGACCGTTCGACAGCGACAAACGCTGCTCGAAGACAACAGACAGCCAAATGCAACGCCGCGCGGGTTCACTCGCGCGGCGTTGTTTCATTCGGTCCCGTCGCGCTGCCGCCTTCGCGCTGGCCGTGTTCATCCACAAACTTCGCCCGCCGCGCCCAGTACAGAAGCTGCGCGCCCTCCCACGCCCATTGCAGCCGCTGCGCATCAGTCATGCGTTCGACCGGCCACTCAAGGTGGCCATCAAACATCGGATCGACCGGCCTGGCGTTTTCAGGTTTGCCCTTCGGCTTGCTCACGGCGAATCAATTCCTCGAGGTCTTCAATGTCCCGCTGATCGCGCGTTCTGGGAGGATCGACGGATCGCTTCGCGGCAATGAGATGGCGCTTCGACGAAATGCGAAACGACACGCGATCAAGAACCACCAACCGCGAATCCTTCCACAAGTCCTCGAAGCTGACCGGATATTGCAGCATCACATCGACCTGTAATGGTGTCGCATTTGATACGAGCGTGAAGACCTTGGCGTTCTTGTGCTCAATCCAATCGCGGCGGCGCTGCTCATCGAGCAGCGATTCGAGCGGCTCCGGGACGCGGGGCTGAAGTTGATGCCGGCGGGCTACGTCGATGACGCCGCGAAGGTTGTCGCGCTCGAACTTGACGACGAGATCAAGGTCGGCGGTGGTGCGTTCGACCCCGTGCATGATGCAAGCCACGCCGCCGCACACGACATACTGAACGCCGCGGTCTGTCAGCGCGCTAAGGAACAGCATGAACTGGTTCGCGGCAGGAACAGTCACAGCCACTTCACCACCGCGTCCACTTCCTTCGGCGAGCCGAGGATGACGCTGGTGCGCTGATGAAGGTCGCGCGGCGGGATGTCCATGATGCGCTGCGTGCCGGACATCGCCTTGCCGCCGGCCTGCTCGATGATCATCGCCATCGGGTTGGCTTCGTACATCAGCCGCAGTTTGCCTTGCGGGTTCTTCACCGTGGGCGGGTACATGAACACGCCACCCTGCACGAGGATGCGGTGGACATCCGCCACCATCGTGCCGACGTATCGGCTGGAATAGCCGTTGGCGTGAGCCCAGTCGAGATAGTTCTGATAGCCCTCGGGGAAGGTGGCGCGGTACGCCTCGTTGACGGAATAGCTCTTGCCCGTCTGCGGAATCTTGACGCCGCGTTCCACGAGCACGAACGCGCCGATCGACGGATCGAGCACGAACATGTTGACGCCGTTGCCCGTCGTGAACACGAACACCGTGGACGAGCCGTAGAGGATGTATCCCGCCGCCACCTGCTGGGCGCCCGGCTGGAGCAGCGAGCTTTCGATGGGGTCGGCGTGCGGGATGTGGCGGAGGATGCCGAAGATCGTGCCCACGCTCACGCAGGCGTCGAGATTCGATGAGCCGTCGAGCGGATCGAAGAGCACGCAATACGTTTTGTCTTCATTGGTGCGAATGATCGCCGGCTTCTCGTTCTCTTCCGAAGCGAGCAGCGCCACCGCGGCGCGTGATCCGAGCGCCCGCTGCAGCACATTGTTCGCGAGCGAGTCGAGCTTCTGCTGCGTCTCCCCCTGCACGTTCTCCTGGCCGATCGAGCCGAGCACGTCCTCGATTCGCGCCCGGCGAATCTTGGAGGCGATCACCTTCGCCGAGAACGACAGCGCGGAAAGAATCCACGAGAATTGCCCCGTCGCGCCGGGATACCGCGATTCTTCCGCAAGAATGTGCTGCTCCAGCGTGATGATGTTGTCCACGCTGTTGTTGATGATCGGCTGCGGTTTGTGCATGGCGGACATGGTCATTTGGCCTTGGCGCTGGGCCTTGGGCTTTGGTCAACGAACGCCAATGCCCGCGGCGAGGACGCCCGCTAGGATACCCATCCCAGCCGATGGCTTTCAGCTTTTCGGCGTTTCGGCTCTTTCTGTCCTTCACCATCGCCCAAGGCCCACGGCCAAATGCCTCGGGCCTCTGATTCGGAGTTCCGCGCCATGCCTCACGCTGTCATTCTCGCCGCCAAACGCACGCCCATCGGCAAGTTTCTCGGTGGATTGAGCAGGACCCCGTCGCCCGTGCTGGGTTCCTACGCCATCAAGGCCGTGCTTGATGAAGTCCCCGCGGCGAAGGACCAGATCGATGAAGCGATCTTCGGCTGCGTGCTCCAGGCGGGCCTCGGTCAGAATCCGGCGCGGCAGGCGGCGCTCAAAGCCGGCCTTCCCACCACCATCAGCGCTCAAACCATCAACAAAGTCTGCGGCTCCGGGTTGCAGGCTGTCATGCTCGCGGCGCAATCCATCAAAGCGGGCGACAACGCGCTCGTCCTCGCGGGCGGCTTCGAGAACATGTCGCTCGCGCCGCACCTCGAATACATTCGCACCGGCGTGAAGTACGGCGAGGCGAAGATGATCGACCACATGGCCTACGACGGCCTGTCGTGCGCCTTTGAAGGCTGGGCCATGGGCAACGCCGCCGAGCACACCGCGAAGAAGCACGGCATCACGCGCGAGGAACAGGACCGCTTCTCCGCGCAATCGCATCAGCGCGCCGCCAAGGCTTGGCAGGACTGCTGCTTCAAGAGCGAAACCATCGCGCTCACGGCAGAACAGCTCGGCCAGAAGGAAGGCGTGTCGCAGGACGAAGGCATTCGCGCGGATTCCACGAAGGAGGGCCTCGCCAAGCTGCGTCCCGCGTTCGCCAAGGACGGCAGCATCACCGCCGGCAACGCGTCGCAAATTTCCGACGGCGCCGCGGCGGTGCTCGTCGCGTCCGAGGAAAAGGCGAAGCAGCTTGGCGGTGCGCCGATCGCGCGCATCGTGGATTACTACACCTCCGGCGTGGATCCCAAGGACATCTTCGACGCCCCCGCGCTCGGCATCAAAACGCTGCTCGATCGCAACAAGCTCGGTGTCAGCGACATCGACCTTTTCGAAATCAACGAGGCTTTCGCGGCCCAGGTGCTGGCGAACATCAAAGCGCTCGGCATCGACGAAGCGAAGCTCAACATCTGCGGCGGCGGCGTGGCGCTCGGCCACCCGATCGGCGCATCCGGCGCTCGTGTGCTCACCACGCTGCTCCACCAGATGAAGCGCACAAAGGCCAAGCGCGGCGTCGCCAGCCTCTGCCTCGGCGGCGGCAACAGCGTGAGCATGCTGGTGGAGGCGACGTGACCGACCGGGGGAGTACAATCATCGCATGTCACCCCAAGCTCGAAAGCTGCTTGAAAACGCCCTTGCACTGCCCGATCAGGAGCGTGCAGACCTTGCCGCGCAGTTGATCGACAGCCTCGATCAGGAAGTCGATGCGGATGCGGATCGACTTTGGAGTGCCGAGATTGAACGGCGCGTTCGCGAGTTCGAAGCAGGCACAGCCCGCACAGTCTCGTGGCCGGAATTGCGTGCACGCCTGATGGGTCGCTTGAATGACTCGTCGGCGGCTTGACATCCATGTCGATGCTGCGGATGAGATCGAAGCTGCCGCGGCGTGGTATTCGCTCAAATCGAAGGCGGCGGCACAACAGTTTCTTGAGGAGCTCGACGCGGCGCTGACAGCGATCATGGACGCGCCGGAGCGGTGGCCCAATCATCGCCACGGAACACGGCGTTATCTTCTGCGACGATTCCCGTATTTGCTTGTCTATCGCGTGACGCAAGATTGCATTGAGATTGTTGCGTGTGCGCACGGCCGCAGGCGGCCAGGTTATTGGCGAGACCGCACCAGCACGTCGCCGAGCCGCGACTGACACATCGGTGCTATCCTTCCGCTTGTTCCCCTTTTCGTGACACAAGCGAGATTGCCTATGTCCATCACCACCGCCACGATTGCCAAAGCCACCGCTCTGCTGGTGGGCGCGGGCGCGTTTGCCGTCCTCGCCGTTGATCCCAACGACTTCACCACCGTGCCGCCCACGCAGGCGGACATTGACGCCATGCAGCAGCGCGTCGCCGGCAGCGCGAAGTCGCTCGCCGATGTCATTGAGATTGCGGAGAACACCACCACGGGCAAAGCGTTCGCCGCCGAGTTCGTCCGCAATCAGGAGAACGTCGCGAACGTCACCGTGCTCGCCAACGGCGAACTGCACGAACTCACCATCAACACGGAGACCGGCGAAGTGACCAAGAACGACAAAACCGAGCCCTACACCTATCCCGGCGCGCCGGTCACCGGCACGCCCGTCACCACCGCCTCCGGCCTCCAGTACTTCGACATCGAAGTCGGCACCGGCGTCCAGCCGCGCAGCTCATCCAGCACCGTCAAGGTTCACTACACCGGCTGGCTCGTCAACGGCAACAAGTTCGACAGCTCCGTCGATCGCGGTCAGCCCATCGACTTCCCGCTCAACCGCGTCATCCCCGGCTGGACCGAAGGCGTCGGTTCCATGAAGGTCGGCGGCAAGCGCAAGCTCATCATCCCCTACAACCTCGCCTACGGCGATCGCGGCAGCCCGCCACGCATCCCGCCACGCGCTACGCTCGTCTTCGATGTCGAACTCCTCGACGTCGTCGGCGAGTCCAAGCAACAGGCGCCGTAACGCTGCGCGTCAAAAAGTCAAAATTGCAACGCGGTCAAGAGCGGAGTTCGCGTCAAGGGACAGCGATTTCCGCTTTTGACGTTTTGACGTTCTGACGTTTGGACGCTTGAGAAAAGAGCGCGGCCAGCTTGGCTGCTTCCTTGCGCGTGTCGTGGCGTTCGCGGACGCGCGCCGCCCCCAGCGCGCCCATGCGCGAAAGGTCGCCCGCCGAGGCGTTCATCGCGCGGCGAAGCGCCGTCGCCAGCGCATCCACGTCGCCCGCCGGCACCAGCCAGCCGCACGCGCCGTCCGTCACCAGTTCCGGAATGCCCGCGACATAGGTGCTCACCACCGGCCGGCCCAGCGCCAGCGCTTCCATGATCACCACGGGCAGACCTTCGGCGAAGCTCGGCAGCACAAACGCCCGTGCCGCCAGCAACTCCTTACGAATCTCCGCGTCGCCGATCCACCCCGTGATGCGCACGCTGTCCTGCAGCCCCAGATCCGCAATGCGTCGCTCGAGCAGTGGCCGCAGCTCGCCGTCGCCCGCCAGCACGATTTCCACGTTCATGCCCGTGGTGCGGAGCTTGTGCGCCGCTTCGACGAGCTGCATCTGTCCCTTGCGCTGGCACAACCGGCCGACGCACAGGAAGCGGTTGGTGTCAGGCACGGGCGTCACGTCATGCGCGAAATACGCCTCATCGATGCCGCAGCGCACCACCTTGATTTTGTCCAGTTGATCCGGCGGGCAGTGGAGCATGAGCTGCGCCTTGCCGAAGCTGCTGATGGCGACGACGAACGCCGCACGGCGCATCTTTTCATAGAGCGAAAGCGTCGCCGGCTCTTCAAACTCCTCCGGCCCGTGCACGGTGAAGCTGTACGCCGGCCCGCCGAGGATGAAGCACAGCATGGCGACCGCAGCCGCGTTCGTGCCGAAGTGCGCATGCACATGCCGCACGCCCGAGCCCTTGAGTCGCCGCTGCAGCAGACACGCTTCCGCGAGATAGACGAAATGCCGCCCCAGCTTCCGCCGGCTGTTCATGCCAAGTTGCACGGCGCTGCGCAGCGCTTGCAGGAACCGCACAGGGTGGCACACCAGCATGAGGAAGAAGCTCGTCACCAGCCCGAGGCGTGATTCAAGCAGCGCTGTCGTGCGCGCCGCCTCTTCGCGGTCCGAAGGATTCGCCAGCGCTTCCTCCGCGCGGCGAATCGTGAACCGCTCCACGTCCACGTTCTGCTCTTCCAGCGCCGCCACCTCACGACGAATGAAGCTGTGCGTCACCTTCGGATATTGATTGATGAGGTACGCAACGCGCGTGCGCGGCATGATCACGACATCCAGCGGGGACTTGCGGGGACTTGTTTGCAGCCGTGTCATGGCTGTGGCGCCGACGCCTCCGGGGGACCGAGATCCAGATTAACGGCGAGCGTCGTGATCATGTTCAATCATTCGCCGATGTCTTCCGCCCACAGGTCCGGTTTCTCGCGTTTCATGCGCTCCATCAGCTCAATGCACGCCGGATCGTCCAGCACCGTCACCGAAACGCCATGTTCTCGGAACCACGACTCCGGCCCCTGAAAGGTACGCGCTTCGCCGACAATGACACGCGGAATCTTGAACAGCACCGCTGTTCCCGTGCACATCCAGCACGGGCTCAAGGTGGAAACCAGCGTCATCGTGTGCCAGTCGCGGCGGCGGCCGGCGTTGCGAATGCACACCACTTCCGCATGCGCCGTGGGATCGCCGCTCTGTACGCGCTCGTTATGACCGCGCGCCACGATCTCGCCGCGTGCATCCACGAGCACCGATCCAATCGGAATGCCGCCCTCGCTCCACGATTTCTCGGCTTGCCGCCGCGCTTCCGCAAGCCACTCCCACTGACGCGTATCATTCATCGCACCACCCCTTTCGCGATTCGAACCCCGGGGCCAGACGCGCTGGCGCTCGGTCAGGATACTCCACCGATGGCGAGCGACATGCCCAATTCATCCGACAGCGCGAGCGCCATGGCCGAGCGCGTTCGCCCGCTCACCATTTCCGCCACGCCCGCGACGGCGCATTCGCACGCCCCGCCGCGCGATCGCCGCCGCACCCTGCACGGCATGAACGTGCTCGACACTTCGGGCAACACGAGCATTCCCGTGCTGATGAAGATGGTTGCCGGTTTGAGCCGCGCCAACGACGCCCGCAGCGTCCTTCGCGAATTCACCGTCGGCCTGCGCGGCCTCTACGGACCGCGCGGCTACATCTCCCTCTCCACGCGCGGCCTCGGCCCCGGCGAATACAAAATCACCCGCCTCCTCAACCCCGAAGACATCGACAGACTCGGCGAAGCGGATCCGTGGTCCGACTGGGACTCGCTCCCCGTTCGCACCGGCGGTCTGCTTGGCGAAATCATCCGCCAAGCGTATCCCGAAGTCATTCACGACCTTCGCGTGGAGCATGACGCCGTCCTCGGCGATTTCCTCGCGCGATACCGCTCGCTCATGGCCATCCCGCTCTTCGACAACGGCGAGCCGCTCAACTGGTCCATCAGCTTGAGCGAACAGCCGAGCGCCTTCACCGAAAAGGAACTCGAAGAAGCGATCCTTCGCACCAACCTCGGCGGCGCGGCGGTCAAGAACGTCATCATCGCCAGCCAGCTTCGCGAGGCGAACGAACGCATCAACACCGAGGTCAGGCACATCGCGCGAATCCAGCGGGCGCTCCTGCCGCAGTCGCTTCCCGATTTCCCCGGCGTGTCGATCGCGGCGAACTACGAAACCTTCGACACCGCGGGCGGCGATCTCTACGACTTCTCGCCGCTTGATGCGGTCGACGGCTTGCCGCGCCGACTCGAAGTGCTCGTCGCCGACGCATCGGGTCACGGCCCGGCCGCCGCCGTTGTCACCGCCATGCTCAACGCGATTCTCTACGCCTATCCGAATCGCACCGATCCGCCCGGCCGAATCCTCACCTTCGCCAATCAACACCTGCAGGCGAAGCGGCTCGAAGGCACGTTTGTCACGGCGTTCCTCGCGCACTTCGATCACGACACGCGCAAGCTCGTCTACGCACGCGCCGGCCATCCGCCGCCGGTCATCAAAAGCCCCGGCGCCGGCGGACCCGTCAAACGGCTCGATGACGTCGGCGGCATCCCGCTCGGCATCGTGCCCGGCGTGGAATATGAAGACGGCGTCGTCACGCTCGGACCCGACGAAACGCTCGTCATGTTCACCGACGGCGTCACCGAAGCGCTCAACCCCGACGGCGTGATGTTCGGCGTGGCGGGCATCGAACGCGCTCTCGAATCATGCAGCGGCGAAGCGCCCTGCACCATCGATCACATCCGCGCCGCGCTCAAGGCGCACGAAGCCGGCCGCAAGCCCGGCGACGATCAGACCGTGCTCGCCATTCGCTTCAATCGCCCGGAGCAGCCGAGCGAAGGCTTCGGCCTCGATCTTGCGCGTACCACTCCAGCGTGAGCCGCAGGCCTTCATCAAGCGACACCGCCGGCTCGTAACCAATGAGCGATCGCGCGCGATCAATGCTCGCCATGCTGTGACGCACATCGCCGGCACGTGGCGGCTCATGCTTCGCATTCGCGCTCGCGCCCACACGTTTCGCCATGCGCTGCAGCAGATCGAGCAGACTGTGGCGATCGCCGCAGCCGATGTTCATGACCTCGCCGCGCAGATCGCGCGCTGCGTCCGCCGCGAGCAGGTTGGCGTGCACGATGTTGCCGACGTAGGTGAAGTCGCGCGTCTGCTCCCCGTCGCCGAACACCACCGGCGTTCTTGCGCCGCCGCTCATGAGCGCATCCGCGAACTTCGGCACGACCGCGGCATACGGCGAATCCGGACGTTGGCGTGGCCCGAACACGTTGAAATATCGCAGGCTCACGCACGAGATGTCGTAACACGCCGCGAACGATCGCAGCAGATGTTCGCCCGCCAGTTTCGTCGCTGCATAGGGCGAGATCGGGTCCGGCACGAGCGATTCCGTGACGGGCAGCGCATCCTGGTTGCCGTACGCGCTGCTCGACGCCGCGTACACCACCCGCCGCACGCCCGCCTTCCGCGCCGCTTCCAGCACCATCGCTGTGCCCGTGACGTTCACTTCAACGTATTTCCCCGGCGATTCAATGCTCGCAGGAACGGAACACAGCGCCGCTTGGTGAAACACCACTTCCACGCCCGCAAACGCCTCGTCCAGCGTCCGGGGGTCGAGGATGGAGCCGTGCACGAAGCGGACGCGTTCGCCGTGGTGCGCGATGTTGCCCAGCGAGCCGGTGGAAAGGTCATCGAGCACGGTGACGCGGTCGCCGCGTTTGACGAGCGCATCGACGATGTGCGAGCCGATGAACCCCGCGCCGCCGGTCACGCAGACCGCTCGAGCGCCAGCTTTCGCTTGAACAGACATGCGGGCTCAAAAGTCGAACATCAACAAGTCAACAAGTCAAAAGAAGGCAGGAACGTTTGCTGGTGCGGCTGGCGATTGCGTCGCGTGCCGTTACTTGGCGCTGCCGGACGTTGTCGCCGGGTTTGCGGGCGGGACGTAGTTGGGTTCGGGCACGGTGAAGCGGATGTTCCACTTGCGCGTGTCCACCACGTTCCAGCCGGGCACGACGCTGTTGCGGAACTTGACGGTCATGAGCGCGTGGTCGCCGTTCTCCGGATAAATGACATCCACCTCGGCGTTGAGGCCGCGAAGGCGCACTTCAATGACGTGATAGGCGAGATCAGCGGAACTCGTCATCGGCCGGCTGTAGCCGATGTCCTCAAACACCTTCTCATACACATCCGCCTGCACGCCCGGCGGGAGATTGATGGCGAACTGCGCGCCCTCGCACTCGTTCTCCTTGATGTACATGATCGCACGCGCCATCAGCGTGGGCACCGGCTCCGTCGCGGCGGAACCAATCTCCGTCATGCCCTTGACCCGCGGATACGTCGCCCACGGCGTGCAGCCGGCCACCCCCGCCAGCGCCGCCCACAGCATCGCCATCGTCACACTGCGTTTGAAGAACGTGCGCATGCCTTGCCCTCCATGATGCATGGATCACTCGGTGAACGCCCGAAAGTGTACCAACTGCCGCCCGCCTACACTCCACCAGCAAAGGCCCCTTCCGGTTCCCCGTTTCCGCGTTTCGGCTTTTCGGCGTTTCAGCGTTTCCATGAACATCATCCTCGCCATCACCGGAGCCAGCGGCGCCCGCTACGCCACGCGGCTGGCCGAACGGCTCGCCGCCGCGAATGTGCACGTGCACGCCGTCGCTTCCGCCGCGGGTCGCCGGCTGCTGTTCGATGAACTTGGCATGCGCAAGCTGACGCCCGAAGCGCTCGCGCCCGATCGGCCGGAACAGGTCACCATCTATTCCGACAACGACATCGGCGCCCGCCTCGCCAGCGGCTCGTTCCTGCACGACGGCATGGTGATCGTGCCGTGCAGCGCCAACACGCTGGGCGCGATCGCCGCCGGCGTGGGCGACAATCTCATCAAGCGCGCCGCCGCCGTCACGCTCAAGGAACGCCGCCGTCTCGTGCTCGCGTACCGCGAAAGCCCGATGAGCCACATCGACATCCTCAACATGGAACGCATCAGCAGCGCAGGCGGCATCATCGCCCCGCTCGCCCCGGGCTTCTACATGCAGCCGACGTCCATCGATGACCTCGTGGACTTCATGACCGCCCGCCTGCTCGACCTGCTGCACGTGCCGCACACACTGAACATGCGCTGGAAAGATGCGCCAAGCGCGGAACGCGCGATGGAGTGAAAGAAACCCACGGATTGAATCCGTGGGCTTCCGTGTATTGAGTCGCGCGATGGTCACATCACTCTTCAGACCGCGCGTTCAGCGGCTCGATGCGCCGCACGCCGTCCAGCATCGCGAGATTCCACAACGCGCGTGGCGGCACGGTTGCCACCACCAGCGGCCCGGCCGGCGACGTACCTTCCACCTTCACGCCCAGCGTTTCAATCGCACGAATCGCCGGCGCTTCGATCGATGACACCAGGAGCGTCAGTCGCATCGCTTCCGCGCGCTCCGCGTCATCGCCCGCATCCCGCGCCAACGCCACAGGAATCAACGCCGGATCGAGCACGCGCGCCAGGCGATTGAGCTGCTGCGCCGCGAGCTCCATCCATGATGTCGGGCGATCACTCGCTGCTGCCGCTTCATCACGATTCAATTCGCTCGTGCGCATGCCTGCAAGCAGTGCTCGAACTTGCCGGTGTACGTCCACTGACCCTCGCACGAAGAGCACGTGATCAACGGCTTGCAGTGACGCATCCGTGCCGCCGTTCCATGTCCAATCCTCCGCCGCGATCTGCGACGTGATCACGGCGAGAATCTGCTTGTTGTCGTCGCGCTTCGGCAGTTCATACGCGCAAATGACGGCGCGGCTGGCGAGGCGCTCGTGCGACGAAACCAGCACCGTGCCATCCATCACTGTGGCCTCGGGTGTCAGAGAATCCTCGCTCGAAGACTTCAATGCCGCGCGCAGCGCGCGTTCAACACTGACATCCGCGACATCGAGTGAACACGATGACGAAGGCGCGATGCCGTACTCATTCAGCGCCTCCCAATCCACAACAATGGGCACATCGCCCATCGTGGCAATCGCCTGCAGCACAGCTTCAAGCGTCGCGTCCTTCATCGACACGCTGATGCGCTTTTCGGAGAGCTTCTTCAGCAGCGCGATGTTCTCCGGCGAGTCGACGAAATCCGTGCCGTCGCGCCCCCGGAAGCCGGCGAATTCAAGTTCGAGATCAGGCCGAAGAACAGGCAGGTAATGATCGACGAACGCCTGCGCGATGATGGCTGCCGCGAGCGTGCTGGGATCGCGCTTGAGCGGCACGACCATCGGCGTTTCGCCCGCCCATTCAAAGTGCAGCGCGTCGCCGCCGCGGTCGTCCCAGAGATCGGCGTAGAGCATGTCCATGACGATGTTCTTCGACTGCTCGCGATATATCTCTCCGAGCGTGCGAAGTGTCTTTTCGCTGGGAGCATCGAAGATCGTGCCGCCGCCGCGCGGTTCCGCCGGTTCGTCAAAGATGCTCCCGCCAAAGCCACCGCCGCCGCCACCACCATCAGCAACAGCAGCATCGGCATCACCAACGCGGCCGGCGCGGGAAGGCGCTGCGACCGCGCCCATCGGCGGCGGCATCGCACGCCTGCGATCGGATTCGTCGAACTGCGCGCCAGCTTTCTCGGGGCTGGGCGCGGCAGCGCTCGCCGGCGCCATGTTCCGCTCCTGCGCAGCCACCGCCGCCAATTGCCGGCCGGCTCCTTGCGGGGTCGTGCGCCCGCTCCGCTTTTCACGCTGCGCCGCCGCGCCGACCGCCGGAACGCCGGCAAAAGTCTCCGCTGACCCCGCGCTCACTTGCCCCGGATCGTTCGGCGCAATGGAGGACAGCGAGTTCGCGTTCGGATCGCGCACCATCATCACCGGGAGGCCGAGCGTTTCCTGGCCGACAGCGGCGGTCTCGCCCACGCCGGACGCCTGGCCGACCTGCAGCGGATATCGCATCACTTCCTGCTGCTCGTCGTCTCCCGAATATCCAAGCTTCGTTCGGAGCGCAATGCCCGCGCGGCCAACGTCATCCGCATCCTTCAGCGCTTCCCCGCCGAAGAAGCCTTCCCACTTCGTGCCGTGCGGCAACTCGACCGGAATGGCGACGAGCACCGGTTTGCCGTCCAGCGTGACGCGCGATTTCTCCACGGCCACGAAGCTCGTGTACGGCGTCATGATCTGGAACGTCTCGCCGAGCTTCACGATGTTCGCCGTGGCGCCGCGATCGTGATCCACCTCCTTCGTGAACGCATCGACCATCGAGCGCGCCCACAGCGTCGCCGTCGCCTTGTGCTCCGGCTGGTGCGCGGGGAACTCCACATCCAGCGTGCGCTCATATGGACCCGCCCCCGTGTTGCCGCGGATCGTGAGCGTGCCTTTCCTGTTTTCCTTCCCGGGCTGATAGCGACCCTGAATGATGAGCGGCTTGGCGTCGAAGAGATCGGGCAGCATGCCGCCGTTCGGCACAATGTCCGTCACGTCGAGGCCATCACTGAACGAAAGCGAGATGTCCGTCAGCACAGGCGTTTCGATGCGCTTGGTGAATCGCTCCGCCGCCGCATCGCCATCGGAATTGAGGAGCACGTATTCCACTTCGCCGCGCCCCGCTTCCGCCATCGAGTCGAGCAGGTAGCGATTGATGGAATCGCCAATGCCGAAGCTGAACACGCGCGTCGTCTTCGCGTTGTCGCGCACCGCCTGAATGATCTCCGCGTCGTTGCCGACGTAGCCATCGGTGAGAAAGAGCACGATGCGCATCGGTTTGGGCCCGGCGAATGCGGCCTCGGGGTCATCCTGCTGCACGAGCGCTGCGTTGATGGCGTTCATCATCTCCGTGCCGCCGCCGCCCTGCTGCTGTTCGACGAACGCCATCGCCGCCGCGCGGTTCGCGTCCGTCGCCGGTCTGGGCTCGGGCCACAGCACCGCCGTGCTCCCCGCGAACGTGATCACGTTGAACGTGTCGTTCGGCCGCATCGACGCAATCGCCTTGCGGATCACTTCTTTCGATTTCTCGATCGGGATGCCGGACATCGAGCCCGAGGTGTCCATCACGAACACAAGCTCACGCGGCCGCACGGGCCAATCCGGCACGCGATCAGGCGGCTGCAGAATCAGCGTGAAGAACCCGCCGGTGTAGTCGCCGTACTCGCCCGTGTGCGTGAACACCGCTTCCGTGATCGCGTCGTTCGTCTGCTTCCACGTCACGACGAAATCGCGGTTGGGAATTTCCTCTTGATTTTCGAGCGCGATCGTCAGCCGTCGCGGCGGCATGCCAAGTTTCGTCTCAATGTCGCCGCCCGTGATCTTGTGCAGCGCGCTGTTCACCGCGGTAATGCCCGGCCCGCCGGTGTCGATCGTCATCGTGAGCGAGATGTCATGCCCCGCCCGCGTCTCCGGCTTGACGGGCATCGGCGTGATGCGGCTGGCGTCGGGCACCTGGTTCGTGTTCTGCTCAAAGCCCGCGCCCATGTCCTTGATCGCGGCCGGGTCGAAGTAGAACCATCGGCCGTTGATCCACCCGGTGCCGTCGGTGAACAGCTCGCCGAACTCCTTTGAGCCGTCGCCATACTCCGCCTCAAAGCGATTCCACAGCGTGGGCTGCGGCGCGCCGCCGACAGCGGGATCGCCTTCGCCCCACCACGTGCTGCCGGGATATTCAATCGCCTGTGCGGATTCGATGATCGCTTCCAGCTTGCCGGGCTGCAGCGAGCCGAGCGTCGTGAGGTCGCCGCCCGCGGTGACGACGAGCCGCGCCGGGCCGAGCAGAACCACGCCCCGCCGCGCTTTCAATTCCGCCGGAAGCTGCACATGCGATGCGCTCGGCGAGCCGGGGATGTACCGCGGCCCGACGACCATCGGGAATGAGAACTCATATTCGCCGTCTTTCGCTTCGATGAGTTCGATGTATGAAATCTCAATGTTGACCGTCGCCTTCGGCTCGATGTTCGCGACGGACTGCGTGAAGATGTTCGGCCGCTCCTGTTCGAGCAAACTGGCGACATAGCCGGACTCGCGAGCCGCTTCATAGATCTGCCGCGCCGCCTGCCGTTCCTTCACCTCACCGATGATGATGCGATCGCCGACGGTCATCTTGAAGCCATCGACCGCGCCGCGATGGCTCATCGGGAACGTGTACACCGCCTCGATCTTCTGGTCATACGGGTTGTGATATTGCTGCGTGAGCGTGACGCGCGCCAGGAAGCCGGACACTTCCACGTTCACATCCGTGTGCTTGAGCGCGCACGGCCCGATGAGGTTGCCGCGTTCGTCGAGGGCATCCAGTCGGCCGCCTTCGGGCGCCATGATCACGCCGCTCTCCGCATACGCGGGCTGCGCGGACATCGGTACGAGGAATACGGCAAGCGTGACGATCAGCGCCAGCGACGCCGCGATGGGCATGTACTGCTTCACCAGTTTTCGCCGGAATGACGCCCACGAGAACGGCTCTCCCGCCGCGACTTCGGCGCGCTTCGCCGCCAGCGAGCCGCGCACCGCCGCCATCAGTTCATCGCGCTGCGCCCGCGCTCGCTCCGCATGTTCCGCGTGCCACAGGCGAAGCAACGCTTCGAGTTCCTCGCCGCCGTGCTCATCATGACGGTGATCGGAGAAGTTGGCGTTCATGGTCGTTTCACCCCTTGGAAGATGGCGGCAAGCTGTTCCTTCGCGCGGGCGAGCAGCTTGTAATACGCGCTGCGCGACACGCCCAGCGCGCTGGACGCCGCCGCGACCGGATCGGTTTCGAGGTAATGCAGGTGAATGGCGAGCCGCTCGCGATCAGGCAGTTGATTGAGCGCCTGCGTCAATCGCTCGAGCTGCTCCGCGCGATCCGCGTCGCTCGTCCACTGACCGTCGCCGGCGTGTGCGCTACGGCCTGATGCGTGCGATGCGGATTCAAGCGTGGCCATGCGCTCATTCATGGCTGCCTCCGTGTGGCGCGTTCTTCGGCGCTCGCTGCGCCGCTTTTCCGAGCACACCCGTCGGGCGATGCCGTACAGCCATGGCCGCAGCCGATCCGCGTTCTCCACCTTGTGAAGCGATTTGCACGCGCGAATGAAGGTTTCCTGGAGCGCATCGTCGGCCTCGCTCGGCGCATGCGTGCGGCAAAGCGCGAGAATCACGGCGGAATGACGCTCATACAGCCGTGCAAAGGCTGCCTCGTCGCCCCCGAGGGCACGCTGCAGGTCACTCGCGTCGTCATGCACCGGAAGAGTCATGGCCGGTTCACCGAACCTGTCTCCGATCTTTGCTGAAATGTCAGACGCCGCGGCTGCAAACGCGCTCGCAGGATTATCATGCAGAACCATGGATTTCGTCACCTTACTTCTCGGGGCGGTGATCGGCGGGGCGCTCGGCGCCGCCGGCCTGTTCATCTGGCATCTCAAACGCGTCGCGGCAGCAGCCCAGAATGAAGCCAGCCTTCGCGCCCGCACCGAGCTTCTTTCGCAGCACGTGGCCGAGCACGCCGAGGAAGCGCGCCTCGCCCGCCAGGAAGCCGCGGATATGAACGCCCGCCGCGAAGAAGCCGAGCGCACCGCGGAAGGCTTGCGCGTGTCGCTGCGCGAGCACCAGCGTCAGCTTGAGGAAGAGCGCAAACTGCTGAACGAAGCGCGCACCGCGCTCACCGACACCTTCAAAGCGCACGCCGCCGATGCGCTCAAAGCCAACAGCCAGCAGTTCATGACGCAGGCCGAGGAAAAGCTGAAGCCCATCAAGGAACTGCTCGAGAAGCACGGCGTCGCGATCAGCGAAATCGAGAAGAAGCGCGAGGTGGCGTACAAGAGCATCGAGGAGCAGATCAAGTTCATCTCGTCCGCCAACGAAAAACTGATGAGCGAGACCGGCAAGCTCGTCTCCGCGCTGCGCCGTCCCGAACAACGCGGCCGCTGGGGCGAGTTGCAGCTGCGCAACGTCGTCGAACTTGCGGGCATGACGGCGCACTGCGATTTCTGCGAGCAGGCGCAAACGGATGACCCGAACACGCGCGATCGGCCTGACATGATCGTCCGCCTGCCGGGCGAAGCCGTGATCGTCGTCGACTCCAAGGTGTCGCTCGATGCCTATCTCAATTCCATCCAGCCGGACGCCGACCGCGGCGCGGAACTGCAGCGGCACGCGCGGCAGGTGGAGAGTCACGTGCGCCGTTTGGCGTCCACCGCGTACTGGGATCAGTTCGAACGCACGCCCAAGCTTGTCGTGATGTTCATGCCGCTGGAATCGGCGCTGATGGCGGCGCTCGAGGTGAAGCCCGATCTCCACGCCGACGCCATGCAGCAGAACGTGCTTATCGCCACGCCCACGCTGCTCGTCGCCACGCTGCGCGCCATCGCCTACGGCTGGCAGCAGGAAGCGATTGCGGAAAACGCACGCCACATTGCGGAGGTCGGCAAGGAACTCTACGAACGCCTGCGCGTGTTCACCGATCACTTCGCCAAAGTCGGCAAGAACCTCGAAGCCGCGAGCAAGGGGTACAACGCCGCGGTCGGTTCGCTGGAACGCAACCTGCTCTCCAGCGCTCGCAAGATGCGCGAACTCGGCGCGACGACGGCGGACGAGATCGATGCGCCCTCGGTCATCGAGCTCGAAGTGCGCGACATCGCAGCGCCGGAACTTCGCTCACTGCCGGAAGCGTCGTAACAAACACGATTGGCGTGCGGACGGGTTACGACGGCTTGCGCGCGGGCTGCGCGGCGTCCGTGGGTTCCACTGCCGTGGGTTGAGGCTCTGCCGCGGCCGTGGCGGGCGCATCGGTGACAACCTCGCCATCAGCGGCGGGCTGAACGGCCGGCGCGCTCGAAGCCGTGGCCGCCGATTCGCTGCCTGACTCCGTGCTGACAGGCGCCGCATCCACTGTTCGTTCGCCGTTGCTGCGCCGCGGTCCGCCGCCGGGATCGCCGCCCGTGTGCTCGCGTCCCTCACCGCGCTGGCCGCCCGCCATCGCAGGCTTGCCGCCGGGCGTCGGCGCTGCGGCGCCCGCGTGCTGTTCTTCGCCAGCGCCGGTTGGCGCGAACAGATCCGTGCCCTCCGGCATGTTGTTCGGGCGATCGCGCCGCGGCAGGCGGCTGACAATCTCATTCAGCGCCGGCTTGCGGAGCAGCACGCTGTCGCCCGGTTGCAGGCCGTCGATCACCTCCACCGCAAGTTCGCTGCTTCGGCCCAGCGACACCAATCGCTCCGCGTAGCCCGAGCCTGCCGGCACATACACGAGCGAATCGCCGCCGCTGCGGAACACCGCCTGCACCGGCACGTGCAGCACATCGTCCACGCGGTCGACATAAATCGTCGCCTCGCACCGCATCGACGGCTTGAGCCCAGCCGGATAGCCGCCCTTGAGGTGAATCTTCACGCTGTAGTCGCGGCGATTGGGATCGCGCCAGCCGCCCTGCTCCGCGAGCACGCCGACGCTTTTCACTTCGCCCACCATCGTCGCGCCGCCCACGGCGTCGGAGGTCACGATGGCGCGCTGCCCCGGCTTCACCATGCTGCTCAATGCTTCGTTCACCTTCACCACCGCCATCATCTGCGTGGTGTCGGGCAGCACCATGACGCGCTCGTTGGGACGCAGCTCCGTGCCGACCTGCGGCGGGCCTTCCTCCATGCCGCGCCAACCGCCGCCTTCCAGCGACGTGTTGTAGACCACCAACCCATCCGCCGGCGCGACGATCTTGCAATAGCTGTGCTCGCGCTGCGCGATCGCCAGCCGCTCGCGCTTCGAGGCAAGCTGATGCTTCTTGCTTTCCACGTCGGCGCGCAACCGCTCGAGCTCGGCGTCGTGGCGCTGCTTCACGCGGTCGCGCTCGGCTTTCGCCTGTTCGAGATCCGATTCGTATTTCTTCTGGTCCTGCAGGAACGTGTACTCTTCGTACACCTTCTGATCGAGCTTCGCCTTGTCGAGCGCCGCCCGCGCTTCAATCAGTTCGATTTCATCGCGGTCGCACTCGTCCTTGCTGATGAAGCCGTCCTCGAGCAGGCGCTGCGACTCGGCGAACTTGTCGGTCATGCGCTTGAAGTTGATCTCCGCCGTCTCGAGCGCCGTGGCGAGTTCCTGCCGCTTCGAGAGAAGTTCGCCCTTCGCCCACGACTGCAGCGCCAGCTCGGCAAGTTGCACATCGACGTCGGCCTTCGCCAGATCGGAATCGCGCTCGCTTATGGCAATGTCGTACGCCGCCTGCGCCGCGATCATGTCCGCCTCGGACGTCTTCACCTGGTCCTCGGCGTCCTTCACTTTGTTGAGAATTTCTTCCTCGGCGAGCGTGAGCAGAATGTCGCCCGCCTTCGCAAAGGTGCCTTCGGGAACGATGTAGGTGATGACCGCACGGCTTTCGAGCTTGTTGCGAATCTCGATCTGGTTCTGCGCCGCAAGTTCGCCGGAGCACGGGATGGTGATGTCGAAGTTGCCGCGCTTGGCGACGAAGATGTCCGCCCCGGCGTGCCCCCCCGCGTTGTCGCCGCCGCGCAGGAAAAACAGCGCGATGGCCGCGAGAATGGCGAAGCCCAACGCGCCGAGCATGAGGGTCGTCACCCCGCCAAATGTCCGATGGTGTTGACTCACGCGCTTGTCCTCTCGATCGACATCAACTTCAAGATGTGAAAACCCTTGCCCCCGCGTCCCCGGCCGAGATGCTCGCGCCGCCCCGCAAAGCCGCCCCGGCACACTCCAATCAGCCCGCGCAAGCCTAGCTCCCACGCATCGGCGAAGCGACCGCTCCCTTCCAACAATCGGCTCCCGGCCGCGATTTATTCAAACTCGGACCTTCCCCACAGGGTGCGGAGTGGCCAACCCGTCATGCCCGCGAAAGCCCGTCATGCCTGCGAAAGCAGGCATCCAGAGGAACGTGAGCAACGCTTCAGCCTGGCCCTCTGGATTCCCGCATGCGCGGGAATGACAAACGAGCCTCGATCGGCGCCACGATTCGTCCGGGCGCCGCCGGCGAATCGTGAGAATGTGCAAGCGGCAATAGGGACAACCCGTGGCCCGAACGTTCCAGCGCCGCTGCGCGCCCGCACGACTCGCCGCTTCGCCGGACGAGTCGTGGCACCGTGTTCAGCGCGAATCACGCAAGGTCACCCTACGGCCACCACCCGTCATGCCTGCGAAAGCAGGCATCCAGAGGAACGTGAGCAACGCTTCAGCCCGACCCTCTGGATTCCCGCATGCGCGGGAATGACGAATGAGCCTCGATCAGTGGCACGAGTCGTCCGGGCGCAGCCACCACCCGTCATGCCTGCGAAAGCAGGCATCCAGAGGAACGTGAGCAACGCTTCAGCCCGACCCTCTGGATTCCCGCATGCGCGGGAATGACGAACGAGCCTCGATCGGCGCCACGATTCGTCCGGGCGTCGCGACTCGTCTTGCCCGCGAAAGCCCATCATGCCTGCGAAAGCAGGCATCCAGAGGAACGCGAGCAACGCTTCAGCCCGGCCCTCTGGATTCCCGCATGCGCGGGAATGACGAACGAGCCTCAATCGGCGCCACGATTCGTCCGGGCGCCGCCGCGACTCGTCTTGCCCGCGAAAGCCCGTCATGCCTGCGAAAGCCCGTCATGCCTGCGAAAGCAGGCATCCAGAGGAACGTGCAAAACCCACGGAATCCGGGCGTGCGCTGAAAACGACCAACCACCAGGCCGAAGCGCAAGCGAGGAAGGATCGGCATAGCAGCGCAGAACGCCACTCGCGAATCGGGCTGGTGCCGCGCGCCTGCACGACTCGCCGCTTCGCCGGACGAGTCGTGGCACCGTGTTCGGCGCGAATCACGCAAGGTCACCCTGCGGCCGCCACCCGTCATGCCTGCGAAAGCCCGTCATGCCTGCGAAAGCAGGCATCCAGAGGAACGTGCAAAACCCACGGAATCCGGGCGTGCGGTGAAAACGACCAATGATCGCAACCGCCAGTCCGAAGCGCAAGCGAGGAAGGATCGGCATAACAGCGCGGAACGCTACTCGCGCGTCGGGCTGGTCCTGCGCGCCCGCACGACTCGCCGCTTCGCCGGACGAGTCGTGGCACCGTGTTCAGCGCGAATTCACGGCTCCGCGCGTGGCGGCGGATCCGCGTCGGATTCCTCTTTTCGCTGCTCATCGGGAATCTCCGGCGCGAGTTCGGGCGGCGTGCCGGCCTCATCGCGCCGGTCGCCATCGGCGCCTTCCTCTGCCGCCTGCTCCTGGAACGGCGCGATCGTCGAACTCTCGATCGGCACGCCCTGCATCGCCGGCAGTCCCGTGATCGGCAGCAACGTGCCGTCGAGCGTCACGCGCATCTGGCCCGTCTCCAGCAGGTACCGCAGGATCGCCACCTGCAGATCGCGCTTGGCGGCGTCGCGATCATCCAGCGCGCGGAGATATTCCTCCAGCGCTTCGCTGCGATCGCGCGCGTTCACGCGATCCGGCGCCGCTTCGATGCTCGCCTGCCGCCGCTCCGCGATGCGAATGTTTTCTTCCTGCAATCGCAGCGAGAACTGCGCCCGGTCGATGTCGCGAATCGCTGAACGCACGCCGACGGCCACTGTGTCTTCCAGCTCATCGTTCGCCCGCTCGGCCCGCGCCAGATCCACCTCGCGCTGCCGCACCGTGAGCATCTCGATTTCACGATCGAGCGGCAGGCCAAGCCGAACGCCCGCGCTGTAGGAACCGCGCTCGGCGTCAAGCTGCGCTCCGCCGCGTGAGAGGAACGGATCCGTGCCGAAGCTCGCGCTGCCGGTCAAATTGAGATCGGGGAGCAGGGCGTTCTTCGCCACAAGCACGCTGCGCTGCGCATCAACCAATCGGTCGCGCGATGTCTGCAGATCCAGCCGATAGAGCAGCGCCTGCTGCACCGCTTCCTCGGTCGTGACCTGCGGCGGTGGAAGCTTGGGCATCTCCATCGCGATCTCCAGCGGGTCTTCCGCGGGTATGCCAAGCCGAACTTTGAAGCGATCCACGGACAAGCGGTACTGCTCGCGCAGCGACACCAGCCGGTCGCGGGCAAAGAGCGTGTCCTGGGCCGCCAGCAGTTCCTCGAACTTCGCCGCCCGGCCGCCGCGCACCATCTCGCGCTGTCGCCGCTCCAGCCATTCAAAGCTTGCGAGCTGCCGCTCCGCGTTGTCGATGCGCATCTGCTGCACGACGAGGTCGAGAAAATCCACCGCGATGTCGAAGAGATAGCGCCTGCGGAAATCCTCAAACTCGCGCGCTGCGTAAATCAGTTCACGCTCCGCCTGGATGCGATCATCACGCGCCGCCAGCCCCGCGCCGCGCAGGAGCGGAATTTCAGCGGAAAGAATGATCGACGCGTCCTGCACGTTTTCGCCCGCCACGCGCCGGTGCAGGTCTTCCGTCGCATTCGCCAGCGCACGCACCGCCACCTCGCCGCCGTACGGCAAGCGCTGCGTCACGCGCAGCTCGTTTACGAGCGCGAGCGCGCTGTCATACGTCGTGCCGTCGCCCACGCTCGTCGCCAACGCCGACACTTCGTTGAAGAACCGCGGGCCCCAGCGATGCCGCTCGATCAGCAATCGCATCGCCGCGAGCACGTAGTCTTCTTCCGCAAAGCGATACTCACGGCTGTGAGCCACGGCGAACGCCAGCGCCCCGTTGAGATCGAGCACCAGCGCTTGCTCGTGCTTCTTGTCGTAGCTCTCCAGCCGCGACATCACGTCGAAATCCTCGGGCTGCGGCTCGTAGGTGAGTTCGCTCGCCGCCGGATTTCGCGTGGGGAGTTCGGTGTCATCGACGGCATCGGTGCGGCGAACATCGCGCTGCCGCCACTCCGCGTCCTGCAACGTCGGGGGAACGGCGTCGCCGCCCAGATCCGTCGTCGCCTCGGCGAGCAGGCGGTCGATGTTGCGGTCGATCCGGTGCATGCCGGACTCGCACCCCGCGATGAAAAGCCCGGCCCCAACCGCCAGCAGCGCGACCGCCGCCGACCGCCGGCCCCACGCCGTCACCCAGCCCCGGCAGCGCCGAACTGGCCAATTCACCGCCCTTCGGATGGATTCTGCTTGCACAATCATTGAGCGTCAGTGATAGGTCAAAGGACGGACGCCGACCGATTTGTGAACCGGCCGGAAGTGTGTGAAGATTCAACTTTCACACCTCTTCGGCCAGCACACGCCGGAGCGGTGACAAACGGAGCACGAACGGCTTGCGGCGAGCGTAGCACACCACATGGCGAGCGTAACGCACGACGGACAAACTTTTCTGATTGACGGCCGCCGAACCTGGATTCTCGCGGCTTCGATCCACTATGCCCGACTGGCGCCCGAACGCTGGGCGGACGCCATCGCCGCCGCGCAGCAGGCCGGTTTCAACGCCATTGACACCGCCTGCCCGTGGCTCTTCCACGAACGACGGCGGGGCAAATTCACCTTCGATGGCGGGGCCGACGTCCGCGGCTTCATCGAACTCTGCGCCAAGGCCGGCATGCGCGTCATCCTGCGTCCCGGCCCGTTCATCGGCCATGGCTATGACGGCGGCGGCCTCCCGCCATGGCTCTCCGAAATCGAAGGCATCCAGCTTCGCGTCGCCAACGAGCCCTTCACCGAAGTCGTCACCCAGTGGTTCCGCAAGCTCTGGAACGAAGTCGGCGACCTGCAGGCCACCAGCGACGGCCCCATCATCCTCGTCGAATCCGAACACGCGTGGCTCTGCGCCAACGAGGAACAGGCCGAGAGCTATCTGCACGAGATCACCCGCATTCTCCGCGAGTGCGGCGTCAGCGTCCCGATCTTCAACAGCAACGACCTCTGGCAGCCGCCGATGGAAACGATCGACACGTGGCGAGGTTTCGACCACCTGCTCGATCACATGCGGCAACTGCGCGTCGTGCAGCCGGATGCGCCGCGCATCGTGAGCACGTTCGACGTCTCCACGCCCTCCACGTGGGGCCAGGCGCCCGGCAATGGCGAGGCCAACGGCCACACGCCGCAGGGCGCGATGACGCGGCTGGCGCAGGCGCTGGCGGGCGGAGCGCAGGTGATCGTCGACCCCTTTCACGCCGGCACGAACTTCGGCTTCCTCGGCGGGCGCTTTGCCGGCGCTCCCGATCGCTTCGCCGCCACCACCGTGGCTTCGCACGCGCCGCTGGGCGAAGTCGGCGCTCGCACGCCGCTCTACCACGCGCTTCGCCGCATCGTCACCTTCGCCAACAGCTTCAGCGCCGTCTTTACGGAGCTGGATCCCAACTATCACCCGATCGCACTGCATCCCACGACCAGCGGCGACAAGCGCGGCCGCGATGTCTCCGTCGTCACGCTCGCCGGCAAGGCGGGCCGCGTCGCCTTCGTCTTTGCGACATCCGGCGGTTCGCGCGATGGCGAAATCAATCTGCTCCTCCACGACGGCACGTCCATGGCCGTCACGCTCGGCTCGCAGCCCGTCGGCTGGTATCTCTTTGACGCCGACCTCGCCGGCGCGGGCAAGATCGAATTCGCCAATCTCTGCCTCTTCGCCGTCGTCGATCGCTCCATCGTCGTGATGCACGGCCCGGCGAACTCGCCGATTCACCTTTCGATCGGCGGGAGCGTGTACCGCGGCACGGTGCCCGCCGGCCCCAAGCCGCTCGTGCTCGATCATCGCGGCCTCACGCTCGTCATCTGCAACCAGACCAACATCGACACGACGTATGTCGATCGCACGAAGGTCTACGTCGGCACGCGCGGCCTGAACGCTGCGGGCGAGCCGATGCCTGCGGAAGATTCGCGCCCGGTGTGGGTGATCAGCAAGGGCGCCGCGATGCGCAAGTGGACGCGCGAGGAGCACTACGCGCCGCCGCCGGCCCCGCCGCCCGTCGCTGAAAAGCCCACAAAGAAGCGCGGCAAGAGCCGAGCGAAAGCCGCCGCCAAAGCCGGAACGCCGGTGCCGCCCGCCGCGCCGCCCGCGCCGCCGAAGCCCGTCGAAGTGGTCGTGCGCAACGGCCCCGCCACCATCGCGCTCAAGGAGTGGTCCGCCGCCCCCGCCGACGATTTCGCCACCGGCGCCTCGCCACGCTTCGCCACCCTCGAAGGACCGCGCACGCTCACCGCATGCGGCGCGATGACCGGCTACGGCTGGTACCGAATCGAACTCCGCTCCAAGTCCGCTCGCAAACGTCTGCTCGCGCTCCCCTTCGCCGGCGACCGCGTGCATCTTTACATCGGCGGCAAGCTGCAGCGCATCGTCGGCGTCGGCCCCGGCGCTTCGCCCGAGACCTTCGACCTTAAACTCGAAACCGGCGACGTCGTTATCGCAGCCCTCGCCGACAACATGGGCCGCAGCGCCGAAGGCACCGACATCGAAGATCCCAAGGGCATCTTCGGCCACCTCTACGAAGTGAAGCCCATGCGCGCCGCGCGCGCGAAGATCGAAGACGCCGCGCTCATCCATCCGTTCGACCTCCGCCAGTACATCGAAGGCCGCACGTTCGGCCAGTTGAGCGATGCGCGACAGGTGGTGTGGCGATTCTCGCATCCGCGCAAGAGCCCGATTCTGCTTGATCTCCACGGCTGCGTCACCAGCGGCACGATCGTGCTCAACGATCAACCCGTGGCGTACTTCGCCGGCGCGACAGGCAACGGCGCCGGCCGCGTGCTGCTCGATCCTTCCACGATGGAAGCGATGCGGCGCGGCAAGAATGTGCTGCGCTTCGCGCCCGATCCGCGTCAGGAAAAAGGCGTCGAAGAGATTGCGAAGCGCGCGGCGCTGTACGAATGCGTCGAAGCCATCAGCGACGGCGCGCGGTGGTCGTTCGCGCGCTGGGAGCAGCCGATCGCGTCGCAGTTCAAGCCCGTGGAAGCGGACGCCGCGCGCGAGGTGAAGGGCGTGCCGTGCTGGTGGCGCACGCACGTGACGGTGACGCCGCACGAACTGCCGCGCTGGTTCGACACCACGGGGTTGAGCAAGGGCCAGCTCTTCGTCAACGGCAAGAACGTCGGCCGCTACTTCACCGCCACCGCGACCGGCAAAGCCGTCGGCCCGCAAACGCGCCTGCACATTCCGGACTCAATGCTGAAGATCGACCACAGCAACGAGATCGCGGTCTTCGACGAACACGGCTTCCCGCCCTTCAAAACCGCCATCACCGCCAGCCCCATCGGCGACCTCGATTGAAGTCAAACAAAGGTGACACGGGCGTCTCGCCCGCGCGACATCAACGAGCCGCGACCGTAAGGGAGCGACGAGCGAAAACGCAGGCAGGGTGGCCAGCGCCCACCGGGAACGTGTTCCAAACGCAGAACGTGATTCAGACGCAGAACGTGGTTTCGGCGCCGCCGCGACTCGTCATGCCCGCGAAAGCCCGTCAAGCCTGCGAAAGCAGGCATCCAGAGGAACGTGCAAGACCCCTGGATTCCCGCATGCGCGGGAATGACGGACGAGCCTCAATCGGCGCCACGATTCGTCCGGGCGCCGCCGCCACCCGTCATGCCTGCGAAAGCAGGCATCCAGAGGAACGTGCAAGACCCCTGGATTCCCGCATGCGCGGGAATGACGGACGAGCGTCGATCGGCGCCACGAGTCGTCCGGGCGCCGCCGCGCACTGTCATGCCTGCGAAAGCAGGCATCCAGAGGAACGTGAGCAACGCTTCAGACCGGCCCTCTGGATTCCCGCATGCGCGGGAATAACGAACGAGCCTCAATCGGCGCCACGATTCGTCCGGGCGCCGCCGCGCACTGTCATGCCTGCGAAAGCAGGCATCCAGAGGAACGTGAGCAACGCTTCAGACCGGCCCTCTGGATTCCCGCATGCGCGGGAATAACGAACGAGCCTCAATCGGCGCCACGATTCGTCCGGGCGCAACCGCCACCCGTCATGCCTGCGAAAGCAGGCATCCAGAGGAACGTGCAAGACCCCTGGATTCCCGCATGCGCGGGAATGACGGACGAGCGTCGATCGGCGCCACGAGTCGTCCGGGCGCCGCCGCGCACTGTCATGCCTGCGAAAGCAGGCATCCAGAGGAACGTGCAAGACCTCTGGATTCCCGCATGCGCGGGAATGACGAACGAGGCTCGATCGGCGCCACGATTCGTCCGGGCGCCGCCGACACCTCGCGCCCACTCCTCCGTGCCTCCGCGCCTCCGTGGTGAAAAGATCGCCCCACGCGCCAGCTGCGCGAATTCTTATACTTCACCCCATGCCCGCGGCGCATGAGCGGTTCAGCAACCTGTTCCTCATCGAGCACCCGCTCATCCAGCACAAGCTTTCGCTCGCGCGGTGCAAGTCCACGAGTTCGCAGGAGTTCCGCCTGCTGCTCAACCAGATCGCCGGGCTGATGACGTTCGAATTGAGCCGCGACCTCCCCACGCGCGCGATCGACATCGATACGCCGATGGAGCGAACGAGCGGCGTGCGCATCAGCGCCCCCATCACGCTCGTGCCCATTCTTCGCGCTGGTGTCGGCATGACGGACGGCATCCTCGCGCTCATGCCCGAAGCGCGCGTCGGCCACATCGGCATCTATCGCAACGAATCCTCGCTCGATCCCGTGGCCTACTACGCCAAGTATCCGAGGGACATGTCGGACGGCCCGGTGCTGCTCGTCGATCCCATGCTCGCCACCGGCGGGTCAGCCGTACACGCCGCCCGCGAAATCAAAGCGCGCGGCTGCGCCGACATCCGCCTCATCTGTCTCGTCGCCGCACCCGAAGGCGTTCAGCGCATGCTCGACCACCATCCCGATGTGCGCATCTTCGCCGCCGCCCTCGACCGCCAGCTCAACGACCGCGGCTACATCATGCCCGGCCTCGGCGACGCCGGCGACCGCATCTTCGGCACCCAGTGATCGCGCGGCGCCTCACCGCCGCAAAGCGCTCTCAAGCAACCGCTCAATCCGCTCCACGCGCTCACGCAACCGCTCGTTCTCGGCCCGCAGCGCCTCGAGCTCGGCGTCCTTCTCCGCGCGAAGCTCGCGCAGCGCTTCGATCGTCACCGCCTCGAAGCCGCGGAACGTGACCGCCTTGTAGCCGTCCGCGCGCGTGCTTACCCAATCGGGAAACACCTTCTCCACCTGCTGCGCGATCACGCCGATCCGCTCGCCCGGCAGTTCGTTGATCGCCGCGGGGTTGATGTACTCGAACGTCACGCCGTCGATCGCCAGCAGCGAATCGAGCGCGTGCTTCAGCGGGTGAATGTTCTTCTTCAGGCGAATGTCGGACGACACGGACCACGCCCCGCCGCCGGGTTTGCCAGCGTCGCCGTCCACTTCGAGTTCGAACGCCGGCGTGCCGCTCATGTTGATGCCCACGCCGCCTCCGAACACCGCCGACTTCGCGCCCGTGCTCGTGACCGCCAGCGTGTCCATCGTCACCGAGCCGGTGAACGTCGCGCTGCCTTCCACATCGAGGCTGGTCAGGTTGGTCGGCGGATCGCCAATGCGCACGCGATCGTTCACGATGAGATCGTCGTTCGCGGTGATGTCGTCCTGCACGATGAGGTCGCCGCCCACATTGAGGCTGTCGCCAACAACAAGGTCGTCGCCAATGTTGACGTCGAGACTCACCTGGATGTCGCCGACAACGTGCAGCGCTTCGTTCGGCGTGTTCGTGCCGATGCCGATGTTGCCCGCCAGGTAATACGCATCGTTGCCGTTGAGCTCGAACGGCGAAGCGCCGGGATCGCCTTGCGGCCCCTGCGGCCCCGGATCGCCTTGCACACCTTGCGGTCCCGGATCACCCTGCGGTCCTTGTGGACCGGGATCGCCCTGCGGCCCTTGGGGTCCCGGATCGCCTTGTGGTCCCTGTGGTCCGGGATCACCCTGCGGACCTTGCGGTCCCGGATCGCCTTGCACACCTTGCGGCCCGGGATCGCCTTGCGGGCCTTGTGGACCGGGATCGCCTTGTGCCCCTTGCGGTCCCGGATCGCCTTGTGGTCCTTGTGGTCCGGGGTCGCCCTGCGGACCTTGCGGTCCCGGATCACCTTGCGGGCCTTGCGCGCCGGGGTCGCCTTGTGGTCCTTGCGGTCCGGGATCGCCTTGCGGTCCCTGTGGTCCCGGGTCGCCTTGCGGGCCGACGAGTTGCGCGGTGTCTTGCGTCGTGCCGTCGGGAAAGCGGAAGCCGCCGACGGTGGACGAGATCACGCCGTTGACTTCGAGCGCATCATCCGGCGAGTCGGTGCCGATGCCGACGTTTCCGCCGTCTGGATTGATGAGCAGCGTCGCGCCAGCGCCTTGCGAGCGTGCCACGATGCGATCACGGCCGAACGCCAGATTGCTGCCGAACGACCCGCCGATCTGCACATAGCCCGTGCCTTGCGTCGTCGTTGGCAAACTTCCGCCGGTGACGTGCAACATCACCTCCGGCATCTGCGGCCCGACGCCGACGTTGCCGCAGCTGTAGCGCGTTGCATTGCCGACGATCACCCATGTGCATCCGCCGCCGCCCGCCACACCGCCATCGCTGCCGCTCGTCGCCTCAAGCATCGTGAACCCGTCGAGGCCGTCGCCGATGCCTCCGGTTCCGTGCCCGGAAGTGATCGCGCCGCCGAACACGCCGGCGCCATTCGCCATGCCCCCGTCGTTCCCGTGAAAGCGAGAACCCAGCGGACTGACGACCGACGCCAGTTCGGAACTCGCGCCCAGCCCGCCGCTCTCGCCGCCCGCGTGCGCCTGATCAATCTGATCAATCGCCAGCAAGATCGCGCCGAGCGGATCATCAATCGCTTGCGCATCGAGCACGTTCCACACATCGATCGCTTCGTGCGGCCGCACATCGATCATCTGCCGACCCGCAAGCTGCTGATCGATCGTGATCTCAAGCCAGTACTGGCCGAACGGTTCCAGCGGCACGCCCATGTCGAGTTCGAGCGCGACGAACCCGCCGCGCACATCGATCCCCAGCGCCTCCACGCCCGGCGCGAGCGGCGCACCGCCCTCGGCTGCGTCATACAGCTGAAACGCAAGATCGACGCGGCCGTCGACAAGCTCGCCATCGCGCTCGATCCAGCCGTAGTACACGAACCGCGTGGACGATTCCGCCGCTGACGCCGCCGCCCCCGGCGCAACTTGCGCCGAAGTTGGCGATGACAACAAAAGCAGCGCCGACGCGCTGACAGCGAGCGTGCACGCTGACCGGTTTCGACACATGTGCCTTCTCCTCGACGGGCCATGCCCGGCGGCAGCCCGGATGCGTGGGAGACATCGCCGCACCGGCCAGCCGCGGCTTTCCGCGATCACAGCGGGCGCACGACTTGCGCCCCGCACGAAAAGCGGTATCGTCCGCACGGTGACTTATGGCTGAAAAGAAGAACACGCAATTCTCGCGCCCCGGCGGCTACGCCACCCCAAAAGGGGCCACGCACGTCCAGACGACAAACTGTAATTTTTAGTGTACTTTTGTCTACAAAAGTAGCATAAAATGCCACCAAAGTGACCGACAGTATCACAAGAGGGTCGCTGTGGTGGACAAAGCGTACTTCAGCAAGCCGAACGGGCGCTTCGTCAGGACGACAACGCTCGCACACGGATGCGAGGCGTTCGTTCCAGCTGACCTGCCACCAGCAATTGACTGGAATGACGAGTTCGTTGCGCTCGTGTCGGCTTCCGATCGCGCGCTCGGTGAACTCGCTGGTCTCGCCACACTGTTCCCCAATCCGCATCTGCTGACGGCGCCATTCATTCGCCGCGAAGCCGTGCTCTCAAGTCGCATCGAAGGCACGCAGGCGTCCGTGAACGACCTGTACCTCTTCGAAGTCATGCCGACGCAGACGCAGGAACGCGCCGATGTGCGCGAAGTGCACAACTATGTCGAAGCGCTGGAATATGGACTGGAACGGATCAAGACCCTCCCCTTCAGCCGCCGCCTGTTGTGCGAATTGCATCGCATTCTGATGGACGGCGTGCGCGGGCAGGAGCGACGACGAGGCGAGTTTCGCTCGCAACAGAACTGGATCGGTCCTCTGGGCTGCTCGATTGAAAGGGCAACGTTTGTTCCACCGCCGCCCGCGCAAATGCACACCGCGCTCGACGCTCTGGAGCGCTATCTCCACGCGCCCAGCACGTTGCCGCCTCTGGTCCGTGCCGCACTTGTCCATTACCAGTTCGAAGCGATTCATCCCTTTGAGGATGGCAACGGCCGAATTGGTCGACTCTTGATCGCGCTTATGCTCTGCGACAGCGTGCTTCCGTCACCGCTTCTCTACATCAGCGACGTGCTGGAGCGGAACCGTGAGGCGTACTACCGGCTCCTGCTTGCCGTGAGCGCCAAAAGTGCCTGGAGCGAATGGATCACGTTCTTTCTTCGCGCCGCGACCGAGGCGGCACGCGATGGTCTGCTGCGCGCCCGCCGGCTTCGAAATCTGCAAATGGAGATGCGGAGCAAGGTGTCCAAGCATCGTTCTAAACTCCTTTTACCGCTCGTGGATCTCATCTTCACGTCGCCCGCGGTCACGCTGCGCAAGGTCGCTGATGAGCTTCGTGTGACGCCACGATCCGCCCAACTCGCCATCGAACAATTGATGCGAGAAGGCATTCTCACGGAGGCGACGGGGCAGAAGCGAAATCGCGTGTATGTCGCTCGCCACGTGGTAGCATCCATCAGTGATCGAACCCTCGATCAGTGATGCCGGAGCATTGACGATGCCCGCGCGAGTCAGACTCAAGGACGCCGAAAAGCAGACGTTGATCGAGCTGTACAAGCGAACGAAGCGCACCGTCGACGATCTGCCGTACACCGACGAGTTTGAGATTTTGTACCACGAGTTCAATCAGCGCACCGGGCGCACACTGACGCGCCACGATGTATGGCGCGCGCTCGCAAGCCAGCGCAAGGCCAGCAAACTCGTGCGCAAGGAACGTTAACGCTGTTCGGCGCGTGTGCGCTTGCGCGATCTGCAAAATGCGCTACCATGCGCTTTGCACGGAGGCTTGATGCATGGCAGAGCGCAAGAACACCAGCTTTGAACGTCCGGGCGGATACGCGACGCCAAAGGGCGCAACGCATGTGCAGGCTCGCGCGGCCAAACTTCTGAAGGAGGCGACCGACCTCGCGATGCGCGGAGGCCACTCGGCCGTCGGAGGTATTCGCCTCGATGGCGACGCCGCGCCGCGCCATGAGCCGAAGGTCAATCCCAAGATCAAGCCCACATTCACGGCCGGCAATCCCGACACGCGGCTGTACGTCGGCGATTGCCGCGATCTTCTCGCTTCCATCCCCGAATGCGTGAACCACGAAGTCGATCTGATCTTCGCCGATCCGCCGTTCAACTGGGATGTGCCGTACGACGGCTGGAAAGACGGCATGCCCCGCCGCGAGTATGAGCGCTTCACCTACGACTGGCTCGACGGCTGCGTGAACGCGCTCGCGCCGCACGGCGCGCTGTGGGTGAACATCCCTGATGACACCGCCGCGGAAATCGTCATGCACCTCAAACGCCGGGGCCTTGTCATGATCAACTGGTGCATCTGGCACTTCCGTTTCGGCCAGCACCGCGAGAGTTCGTTCATCTCAAGCAAGGTGCACGCGCTCTATTTCGCCAAGGATCCGCGCAGCCGCATCTGGAATCCCAACGACATTCTCGAACTCTCCGACCGCGCGAGCATCTATGCCGACCCGCGCACGATGAGCAAGGAAAGCAACAAAGGCATGCGTGTGCCGATGGATGTGTGGTACGGCAAATACTGGGGCCGCATCCAGGGCAATAACAAAGAACGCAGGCACAACCATCACAACCAGATCCCGGAGATTTATCTCGAGCGCGTCATCAAGGCGTGCTCATACGGGGCGGAAGGCGGCGAGGCATCAAGGCATCAAGGCAACGAGATGCACGGCGATGCAATGAACGACGAGCGCGATATAGCACGCACGAAGCGCCGCGGCTCGCCGCGCGAGAGCGCACCCGAAACCCCCAGCACCCAAAACCTCGCGCGCCCCTCGCTCGTCCTCGACCCCTTCTGCGGCAGCGGCACCACCAGCACCGTCGCCCGCGCCCTCGGCCGGCGCTCCATCACCATCGAGTTCAGCAAAAAGAACGCCGCCAGCGCCTGGGACCGCATCACCAACATCGGCATGGTCCGCCGCGACGAAGACGGCCCGACATCGAGCGCGATCTTCAAGAAGCGCGGCTCACGCAAAGCGCAAGCAGCGTCAACAGTAGAGGTCACCTGAATCGATGCCGTTCGACGATCTTTACTTCCGCGATCATGCGTTCAAGCAGATGATTGCCCGGCGCATCACGGAAATCGAGATTATCCCAACGAGCTACCATTCCCTGCGTACTTGGTGCTCGGCTTTGTCGATCGCCGGCCCATTCATGTCGTCGCCGCCGACGATGTTGCGACCCGACGCACGTATTTCATCACGGTATACGAACCCGACCCGGCACGATGGGATTCGTCCTTCTCGAAGCGCAAATCACGATGAAGTGCACCATCTGCAAACACGGCGAAACCAAACCCGGCACGACAACCGTCACGCTTGAACGCGGCGGTGTCACGCTGCTCGTCAAGAACGTGCCTGCGGACATCTGCGACGTCTGCGGCGAGAAGTACTACAGCGAAGAAACCACGCGGGAGCTTCGTCAGGAACTCGAAGCAGCAGAGAAAGCCGGCGGCGAACTGCACGTTCGATCATTCGCGGCATGAAGCGCCACTGAACGCCCCACGCCGGGGTGCCGTGGTCTGCAGCGCAGCGAAAGGCCACGTAACCAGGGCCCTGAAGCCTCGACCTGTTGACCTGTTGACGTGTTGACATGTCGCGCCCCACGGCGCATGAACGCCTTGGCCGTCGCCGCGCCCAACACGCCATCACACCGCTTCCCCCTCCGCGCCTCCGCGCCGCCGTGGTTCACTCTTCGCCTCCCCGCCGGCCACCCGCTCCGGCATTTCGCCGCGAAATCGCCTGCTGAATCCGAGCTTTTCTCTTGTGATCGGCCGCCCGCCGCACCACAATGGGCCCCGGAACCATGACGTTCCTTGGAGTCTCGTTATTGGGGGGAGGAGTCACACTGCAATGCATCGCGCTTTCACATCTGGCCTCGTGGTCATCGCGCTCGGCGCGTCGAGCACCGCCGCACTCGCCCAGTGGTCCAGCGATCCGGCCGTCAACCTGCCGCTCGCTGACAACCCCGGCGAGCAGACGCAGGACAAAATCGTTCCCACCGCAGACGGCGGGTTCTACATCAGTTGGTTCGACAATCAGACCGGCGGCTACGACGTCCGCCTGCAGCGCATCGATGCGCAGGGCGCCGAGCAGTGGACGCACAACGGCATTCTGATCGCGGATCGATCATTCAGCTCCACCACCGATTACGACCTCGACATCGACACCGACGGCAATGCGCTCATCACCTTCCGCGATGACCGCTTCACCGGCACGCAGATCACCGCCAACCGCGTGGCGCCCGACGGCACGCTCCTCTGGGGCGCGAACGGCGTGCAACTCACCAGCACCACCGAGTTCGTCGCCAACCCGAAGATTGCAGGCACGACCGACGGCAACATCGTCGTCGCATGGACGCAGGAAAGCACCGTCAAGCTGATGAAGCTCGATCCCGACGGCAACCCGCTGTGGACGCTCGTCTCGCTTTCCACCGCTGGCTCGTCGTTCAGCGCCAGCGATCTCGATGCGTCCGATGCAGGCGGCGTCATCATCTCGCTCGTGCGCGGCTTCCTCGGCGCCACCTACTGGGCGCAGAAGCTCGACACCAACGGCAATCAACTCTGGAACGGCGGCACGCCCATGCAGATCTCCGGCGGATCACTGCAGACCGCCAACTTCCCGCAGTTCGTGACCGACGGCAACGGCGGCGCGGTCTTCGGCTGGTACGGCACCGGCCCGCTCCAGTGCTACGCGCAGCGCGTGAACGCAGCCGGCACGCTCCTCTTCCCCGCAGGCGGCGTGCCCGCTTCCACCAACGCGGCGCAGATTCGCGTCTCGCCCAGCGTGGCGTTCGATCCCGCCAGCGGCTCGACGTATCTCTTCTACACCGAGCAGAACTCGCTGCAATCGCAGAGCGCCGTCGGAGCGCAGAAGTACGACGCCTCCGGCAACCGCCTGTGGGGTGAGAGCGGCAAGCTGCTCCAGCGACTGGGTACCAACAGCAGAATTTTCGTGAACTGCGTCACTGTTGACGGCGGCGGCGCGATGGCGGCATGGATCGATTCCACCGGCTTCAACCAGGATCATCTCCTCGCTGCCCGCCTCGATGCCGACGGCGACTTCGTGTGGGATTCCGACATCGTCACGCTCTCGTCGGTGACCTCCGGCAAGGGCCGCGTGGTGATGGAGCAAAGCACGCTCGGCTTCGCGGTCGTCGGCTTTGCGGACAACCGTGATGACGCCAACAACATTTACCTGCAGCACGTGAATGTGGACGGCACGCTCACGCCGCCCGTCGCGCTCTGCGCTGGCGACACGGTGAGCAGCGACACATTCGCACCGCCCGGCGACGGCGTGATCGACGGCGCCGACCTCGCGTTCCTCCTCGGCGAATGGGGACGCAGCCCCGGCTCGCCCGCCGACACCGTCAGCAGCCGCACCTTCGCCCCGCCGCCCGACGGCGTGGTGGACGCCGCGGACCTCGCATACCTGCTCGGCGCCTGGGGCGCGTGCGACTGATCAAGCGCACGCGTCGCTCCGAAGGAGCGCCGCAATGGAGCTTGTAAGGTCGCGCCGCCCACCGAAACCGTGCAAGGTATGGAGGGTGGGCAACGCCCACCGAAGCCGTGCAAAGTATGCAGGGTGGGTAACACCCACCGGGGGCGTGCAAAGCGCACATCGCGCAACCGAAGGTGGGCAATGCCCACCTTTTTTATTGCGCACGGAACGAAGAAAGTGGCACACGCGCAAGACCGCGCACATGCGAAAGGACTCGCACACGCACACACACCCTCGCTCGCGCGTCGGGCTGGTACAACGCGCACCGTCCACGGTCGTCTGTCATTTCAAATCTCAAATTTGAAATCGTCGCAACCGTGCACGGTGTGCGCGGCCCACCGCCCACCGTCATTCCTGCGCAAGCAGGAATCCAGAGGCACGTAGGCAACCGTCATTCCTGCGAAAGCAGGAATCCAGAGGCGCGTAGGCAACCGTCATTCCTGCGCAAGCAGGAATCCAGAGGCGCGTAGGCAACCGTCATTCCTGCGCAAGCAGGAATCCAGAGGCGCGTGAACAACCCCCTGGATTCCCGCGTGCGCGGGAATGACGAACGGCGCTACCAGCCCGAAGCGCAAGCGAGGAAGAACGTGGCGATCGCGCGACCACGCAACCGCGCAAGAACGCACGCGCGGGAGGACGCACACGCAACAACACCCTCGCTCGCGCGTCGGGCTGGTACAACGCGCACTGTCCACCGCGTTCTGTCATTGCAAATTTGCAATTTGAAATCGTCGCAACCGTGGGCGGCATGCGCGGCACACCGCGCACCGTCATTCCTGCGAACGCAGGAATCCAGAGGCGTAGGCAACCGTCATTCCTGCGCAAGCAGGAATCCAGAGGCACGTGAACAATCCCCTGGATTCCCGCGTGCGCGGGAATGACAATCGGCGCGAACACACCAGCCCGCTCGCTCGCAGCAAAGAGTCCACCACCCACCGCTCGCCTCCGTATCTCCGCGCCTCCGTGGTGAAATCATCGCAGGCCGCGCGGGCTGCTCGCGTGGCGCCGCGACGTGCCCCGTCCAGTAATCGGACGCGCCTCATCGCTCCAAATCCGCGTCGCCGGCCGTTTTGCCGCAAAACATGATGGACCGCCGGCCCCGCGTGGGCGATACTTTCTGCCACAGGCCGCCATGCGTCGCGAAGCGATCCGTGTGCGGCGGGAGGTACGAGGATGAGGTGGGTTTCGAAGCCGCTTGCCGCGCTGGCTGCGCTGCAATTTCTTCTCCTGACGCCGGGCGTCATGGCGCCCGCATGCGCCGCCGATCTGCCGCGCGGATTCATGCAGACGCAAGTTGGCGGTCCGTGGTCCGAAGCCGTCGGCATCGCCTTCGCCGAGGACGGCACGCCCTTCGTCTGGGAACGCGGCGGGCGCGTTCGCATGCAGCGCAACGGCCAGTGGCATCTCGTCATCGACATTCACGATGAAGTCGGCGCGTGGAGCGATCACGGCATGCTCGGCTTCGCGCTTGATCCCAACTTCCTCGCCAACGGCCGCGTCTATCTCATGTACGTGGTCGATCACCATCACCTCGTCCAATTCGGCCAGCCGGGCTACAACCCGAACGTCGATGAATATCACCGCGCCACCATCGGCCGCATCACGCGCTACACGCTCGACCCCAACAACAACTTCCAGACCATCGTGCCCGGCAGCCGCACCATTCTGCTCGGCGAAACCAAGAGCACCGGCATTCCCATCCTCTTTGAATCGCATGGCGTGGGCTCGCTCGTCTTCGGCACCGACGGCACGCTGCTCGCATCATGTGGCGACGCGGCGCACTTCAGCCTGATCGACACCGGCGGGCCAAGCACCTTCGCGCTGCAGGCGCTGGGCGAGAACATCCTCAAACCCAAGGAAGACGTCGGCGCCTTCCGCGCCCAGCTCATAGACACGTTGAGCGCGAAGATTCTCCGCCTCGATCCCGAAACGGGCGACGGCGTGCCGAGCAATCCTTTTTATGACCCGCAGCAACCGCGCGCGGCGCGATCGCGCGTCTGGGCGCTTGGCGTGCGAAACCCCTGCCGCATGAGCCTGCGCCCCGGCACCGGCTCGCACAATCCTGATGACGCCAACCCCGGCACGCTGTACTTCGGCGACGTCGGCTGGGACACGTGGGAAGAACTCAACGTCTGCACCGCGCCCGCGCAGAACTTCGGCTGGCCCATCTATGAAGGCTTGCAGCAGCACGACGGCTACGCGGCGCAAACACTCGAGAACCCCGATGCGCCCAACCCGCTCGATCCGCAGCCCGGGTGCAGCGATGAGTTCTTCGCCTTCACCGAACTGCTCGCGCAGGAAACGCTCGGCGTGCCGTCGTTCCCAAACCCGTGCAATCCGCTCGTGCAGATTCCCCCCGACACGCCGACATTCATGCACCGAAGGCCTGTGCTCGACTGGGGTCGCCCGAACGGTCCCGCGCGAACCGGCATCTTCGTCGGCGACAACGCTGCCGTCATCAACGTCGGCGCTCCCGGCTCGCCTGTCGCCGGCGCCCAGTTCGGCGGCAACTGCGCCATCGGCGGCGCGTGGTACACCGGCACAAGCTATCCGCGCCAATATCGCAATACCTACTTCGTCGCGGACTACGGCTTGCAGTGGATCAAGAGCGTTGTGTTCGATGACAACGATCGCCCTGTCCTCGTGCAGCCGTTCATCGAAGACGCAGGCGAGATCGTCGCCATCGCGGCCCACCCCATCACCGGCGATCTGTATTACGTCGCGTGGAACTCCGTCTGGCATGTCGAATATGCGCCCGGCGGCAATCATCCGCCCGTCGCCATCGCCACCGCGAACGTGACCTACGGCCCTTCGCCGCTCAACGTGCAGTTCAGCAGCGGCGCTTCGAGCGATCCCGATCGCGATGATCTCACCTACGCATGGGACTTCGGCGACGGCTCGCCCATCAGCACGCAGGCCAATCCTTCGCACGTCTTCACCGCGCCGAACGCCAATCCCGCGCAGTTCGTCGTCACGCTCACCGTCACCGACGCCGGCGGGCTCACGTCGCAGGATTCGATCGTCATTTCCGTGAACAACTCGCCGCCGATCGTCACCATCGTCAGCCCCGCGACGGGTTCAACGTATTCCATGGCGGGCAATACGACGTATGCGCTTGTCGCCATCGTCACCGACGCCGAGCACGGCCCGGGCGAACTGACATGCGAATGGCAGACGGCGCTGCATCACAACAACCACACGCACGAAGACCCGCCGAGTTCCGATTGCGTCACCAGCGCCACCTTCAGCCCCGTGGGTTGCGACGGCAATCTGTACTTCTATCGCGTCTCGCTCATGGTGACCGACGCCGCGGGCCTCTCCGGCTTCGACTTTGTGGACATTTATCCCGACTGCACCGGCAGCCAGGCGCCCAGCGCGAACGGCGACGTCGCGCAAGCGCCGCGCGGCGGGTCGACCATCATCAGCGTGCTCGCCAACGACACTGACGCCGACGGCACGCTTCAGCCGAGCACCGTTGCTGTCGTTGAACTCCCGCAGCACGGCGTGACCAGCGTGAACCCCGCAACCGGCGACATCACCTACACGCACGATGGTTCCGCCGGCGAATCGGATCAGTTCGGCTACACCGTGAACGACAACGCCGGCCGCACGTCCAACATCGCCAGCGTGTTCATCACCATCCTGCCCGCAGCCGATGGCGATCTCAACGGCGATGGCGCGCTCAACGAACTCGACCGCGCGATGCTCTGCGCCGCGCTCGGTTCGCTGGTCGGCCAGCCGACTTACGTTCCCGCGGCTGATTTGAACGTCGACGGCGCGATCAATCAGATCGATCAGCAGCTCTTCAGCGAACTGCTGCCGCCATGCACCGGCGACATCGTGACCACCACGACGTTCGCGCCGCCCGCCGATGGCTTCATCGACGCATCCGATCTCGCATTCCTCCTCGGCGCATGGGGCAACCAGCCATCATGCGCCGACTTCGTCACGAGCGCGACCTTCGCGCCGCCGCCTGATGGAAAGGTGGACAGCGCCGACCTCGCCGCGCTCTTAGGCGCGTGGGGCTTCTGCCCGTGACGGAGTAAGATCGCGCCGCAATCACAAACGTCACTCCCATCACCTCACGTCACACCCATCACTTGACGTCACACCGATCATTTCACATCACACTCATCACATCACGTCATTCCCGCGCACGCGGGAATCCAGAGGACTGTTCACGCGCCGCTGGATTCCTGCTTCCGCAGGAATGACATTGCGCGGAAGTGACACGCAGGGTGGGCGCCGCCCACCGCGAGACGTGTTGTGACGTTGCGAATCACATCACGTCATTCCCGCGCACGCGGGAATCCAGGGGGTCGTTCACGCGCCTCTGGATTCCTGCTTCCGCAGGAATGACATTGCGCGGAAGTGACACGCAGGGTGGGCGCCGCCCGCCGCGAGACGTGTTGTGACGTTGCGAATCACATCACGTCGTATCGCGTCACCTCACATCACACCCATCACTTGACGTCACACCGATCATTTCACATCACACCCATCACATCACGTCATTCCCGCGCACGCGGGAATCCAGAGGGTCGTTCACGCGCCTCTGGATTCCTGCTTCCGCAGGAATGACACCTCGTCGTCACATCACGTCAGTTCACGTCACATCACTTCACATCACACCCATCACCTCACGTCATTCCCGCGCACGCGGGAATCCAGAGGACTGTTCACGCGCCTCTGGATTCCTGCTTCCACAGGAATGACACCGATCGCATTCCTCGCGCGCATGCGCGCGGCGCATCCGCATACGCGCGCGCCGAAGCGCGCTGATCCACATCCGCGCGCACGCCTCATTTGAAGGCACATCTCAAATGCCGGATCCACCCCTGAAATTCCGGGAAATGGAGCCGCAATTCGTGCCTTTCACCGGGTTTCGCCGCGCACGAACGCGCCCTTGACCACATCATCGCGCACACGAGCGGCGCGCGACGTGTCAAACGGCGCGCGAAGCATGCTCATCGCGCCTTGTTCATGCGCTTCGCGAACGCTCTGACGTTCTCCATGCGCCGTCTTCACGCGCGCAAGCGCTCGGCGCGGGCTTTTCGTCTCACGGCTTACGGCGCGCTTGGCAACCGGTAGCGAAGCACGAGCGACGTCGGGTACGCCGGGTACGGGATCTTCATGCGGAAGGCGTGGAAGTCGCCCGGGCTCCACTTCATGCGATCGAACACCTGGTTGATCAGCTTGCCGTAGCGCGGCACTTCGGGCGTCGCGGGCGGCAGCGGATCGATGCCGAGATCCTGCAGCGGTTCGTGCAGCGGCAGCTTGTAGCGATCGCGATGTTCCTGCGGCATCGATGCGCCCACTTCGCTGTACAGCGCCACTTCGTTCTTCAGCGCGAACGTGAAATCGCGATGGAAGAAGAGATCGAGAATCATCAGCTCGGCGGGGATGTCGCACTTCGCGAGATGCGCGCCCCACTCATTGGCAGGCGTGCGGTAATACGGAATGTTGCGTTGAATCGTGCCGACGACGCATGAGAGTGCGCCCGTGTTGCCGACGGGACCGTTCACGAGTTCGTAGCGATACAGCGTGCCGTCGACATAGCGGCGAAGTTGGGGCAGCGGCTGCGAGCAGAAATCAGCGAGCAGCGGCGCGTTGGATGGATCTTCAAATCGCGGATCGATTGCTTCGGTGGCGGCGGTCGCCATCGCGCTTCCGTCATCGTTGTCGGAGCTGCGCGTCGCCATCACCCACGTCACGCCGTCGCGCAGCCTGCGGAAATCGAGCAGCCCACCGACGGAGGCGAAGTCGAGGTTGCCGGGCGTGTTGCTCGGGCCGACGACGCCGATTTTGAGAATCGCGCGGGCTTGAGCGCCCCACACATAGCTCGCGCCTTGATAGAGAAGCTTGCGGTGATACTCATCGCGCTGGCTGCGGCCGTTCTCGGAAAGCTCACTGCCCATCATCTCAAGCGTCGCGCGATCGCCGGAGTGCAGGTCGATCAGTTGCTCGTACCCAGCGATGGCCTGGCGTGCGCTTTCGATGAGGTCGCCTTCGACGCCCGCTTTCTCGATGCTCCGCATGAAGATGCTGATTCCGGCGGAACCGGGCATCTGCTGCAGCGCGGTGGAGGGGTCATCGGCCTGGACGATCTTGGAGATCTTCCACGCGAGGTTCTTGTTGATGCCGAGCTGACGGGCGATCGCCTGCGGCGCGTGGGGGTCGGCGCCGGCGGCGTTGAGGAGCTCGGCGAAGGCCATGCGGACCGCGCGAACCACGGTGCGAGCGTGATCCTGGAACGGAGCCGGCGGGCTAAGCGTTTCCTGTGTTACCCCACTCATTCCATCCCATCCTGCCCGCAACCATACCGGCTGGCGTTCCAGCCTGCGAGCGAGTGCATTGTAAACGAAGAGCGGACTTTCCCTGCGAACAATCGCAGAAAAAACTCTAAAAAAATATTCAGAAGAGTCTTGCAGTCATCCCGCCCGCCACTAAGCTCGAAAGCTGATCCACTCACCGACGATTGGATCTCGGCTTCGTCAACGGAGAAACGCGCAGCAACAAATCTCGCTGCGCAGGGAAGGAGATGATGTGATGAACATGCGTAGTGCGTTCATGGCGAGCGCGGCGGCTGCGTTCCTTGCGGTCAGCGCTCACGGTCAGGTCACGCAGGTCGGCGAGTTCACGGGCGACCTCTCGGAGAACTTCGAGAACATCGCCCCGCCCGGCACCTTCAACGGCGTCATCTTCGGCGGGTCCGCCACCATGATGGACAACCTCGCCGGCAACCCCGTCATTACGACCGTGCTGACCGATACCACGAACAATCTCTTCGCCTATGACGGCTCGTTCATGGGTTTGGTTCCCACCGGCTGGACGACGTTCACCTTCGATACGCCGATCATCAAGTTCGGCGGCTACATCGCCCACCTCACGGCCGCAGGCACGAGCGGCAGCATCAGCTTCTATGACGACAGCAACGCGCTCATCTACGCCGAAGCGCTCGACGTGCAATACAACACATGGGCGTGGCACGGCTGGGAGAGCGACACGCCGATCAGCAAGATCGTCGTCAGCATGAACGAAACGCCCGGCGCTGTCGCGGTGTTCGACAACCTCGAACTGACGTTCGTGCCCGCCCCCGGCGCTGCGGCGCTGCTGGCGATCGGCGCGTGCGGCGTTCGTCGTCGTCGCCGGTAATTCACGCATATTCCTTCATTCGCTCTTCGCACTGGAGTCATTTCATGCGCTCGGTTCGCTTGTCTCACATCCTCATCCCCGCGCTCGTTGTGTCCACGAGCGCTTTCGCCGGCGGCTCGAACATCACGATCTATGCCGTCAATCATCAGGGCAATTACCCTGACTTCGGCGACACCATCATTCGTTTCACCACCGACAATCTCGAAGCCTACGAAACGCTCGGCCCCACCGGGCTCGGCAACACCGGCCTTGGCGGTCTGGAGTTCGACGGCGACGGCAACTTGTGGGCGTATGCGTCGTTCAACAGCTTCGGCGGCGCGGCGGCCGGCCTCTACAAGATCAACATGCAGACCGGCGCTGCCACGCCGCAAGGCACGCTCTCTTCGCAGACGCTCACCGATCTTGCGTGGAACCCCGTTGATCAGCAGATGTACGGCGTGTACTCGCAGGGCTTCGCGACCGGCCGGTTGTATCGCGTGAACCTGCAGACCGGCGCCGTGACCGTGGTCGGCACGTTCACCGGGCTTGATGCGCAGAACAACCTCATCGGCATCGGCATCGATTCCGAAGGCACCATCTACGTCTACGACAACTTCAACAACAAGGTGTACGTCGCGGACGAATCGCTCAATCTCACGCTGTTGTACGACTCGTCCGTCACGCAATGCGAAGGCTGCGAGCTGGCGGTCGGGAGCCAGGGCATCGCGGTGGACTGGTCGCGCGACAACCTCGGCTATCACGGCGCGGTCGGTCAGGGCGTGTTCCCGAATTACTACGGCAACCTCAACACGTTCGCGCTCGATGGCTCGTCGTATGTGTGGGGCCCGAACTGGGGACCGAACCTCGATGAAGTGCAGCCCGGTCCGTTCCCGCCGCAGGTGCAGCCCGGCGATCTTGCGATCGTGCCCGCGGGCAAGACGATGGTTGGCGATCTCGATGCGGACAACGACGTCGATCTCGACGACCGCGTGCTCTTCTGCCAGGCGATCGGATCCTCCAGCAGCGACTCCAATTACATCGCTGCCGCGGACCTGAACAACGACGGCACGATCAATCACGTCGATCAGCAGTTGTTCAACGACATCCTGCCGGCGTGTGGTGGCGACCTGGTGTCGAGCGACACGTTCGCGCCGCCGCCCGATGGCTCGACGGACGCGGCTGATCTTGCGTTCCTGCTCGGCGCGTGGTCGAACCAGCCGTCGTGTGCGGACTTCGTGTCCAGCCGCAGCTTCGCGCCGCCGCCCGATGGGCGCGTGGACGCCGCGGACCTGGCGTATCTGCTCGGCGCATGGGGCGTGTGCGAGTAAGCAGAAGTCTGATCTGAACCCCCAACCCCAAGGCGATCCGCGCGCGACACCCCCACGTTGCGAGCGGATCGCTGTTTTTTTGTTGACTGTGGAGGCGCGGAGGTCTGTCGCGCTGATCGTCATTCCCGCGCACGCGGGAATCCAGAGGGTTGTTCACTCGCCTCTGGATTCCTGCTTTCGCAGGAATGACGCGAGTGGCGATGAGCGCGCGAAGCGCGCGATACCAGCCCGACGCGCGAGCGAGGGTGTCTCACGTCTGGGTTGGATACTTGCACTTCGGGCTGGTATGCCGCGCTCACTCGTCATTCCCGCGCACGCGGGAATCCAGGGGGTTGTTCACACGCCTCTGGATTCCTGCTTTCGCAGGAATGACGGAAAGTGAGAACGGTGTGAGTGCGAGGCGCGCCTTGCACCAGCCCGACGCGCGAGCGAGGAGTATTTGCGCCGTTGTGATTGGTCCTCGCTTGCGCGTCGGACTGGTATGTCGCGCTGATTGTCATTCCCGCGCACGCGGGAATCCAGGGGGTCTTGCACGCGCCTCTGGATTCCTGCTTTCGCAGGAATGACGGCGGCGCGTGTGCGCGATTGCGACGATTTCAAATTGCAGATTTGAAATCACAGATCGATCGGTGGGCGGTGCCCACCCTACGTCTACCGCAGCCAGCGGTGCGCGTTCTACGCATTGAACCCTCACCCCGGCCCTCTCCCTCGGGGAGAGGGAGATGCGCGCTGATTGTCATTCCCGCGCACGCGGGAATCCAGAGGGTTGTTCACGCGCCGCTGGATTCCTGCTTTCGCAGGAATGACGGAGGGTGGGAACGGCGATGAGCGCGAGGCGCGCGGTGCAGCAGCCCGACGCGAGCGAGGGAGTGTCTGCGCCGTTGTGATTCGTCCTCGCTTGCGCTTCGGACTGGGTATGTCGCGCTGATTGTCATTCCCGCGCACGCGGGAATCCAGAGGGTTGTTCACGCGCCGCTGGATTCCTGCTTTCGCAGGAATGACGGAGGGTGGAACCGGCGAGAGCGCGAGGTGCGCTAATGCACCAGCCCGACGCGCGAGCGAGGAAGTGCTTGCACCGTTGTGATTCGTCCTCGCTTGCGCGTCGGACCGGTATGTCGCGCTGATCGTCATTCCCGCGCACGCGGGAATCCAGGGGGTCTTGCACGCGCCTCTGGATTCCTGCTTTCGCAGGAATGACGGCGGCGCGTGTGCGCGATTGCGACGATTTCAAATTGCAGATTTGAAATCACAGATCGATCGGTGGGCGGTGCCCACCCTACGTCTACCGCAGCCAGCGGTGCGAGTTCTACGCATTGAACCCTCACCCCGGCCCGCTCCCTCGGGGAGAGGGAGATGCGCGCTTCCGTCATTCCCGCGCACGCGGGAATCCAGGGGGTTGTTCAGGCGCCTCTGGATTCCTGCTTTCGCAGGAATGACGGAGGCGCGTGTGCTCGATTGCAACGATTTCAAATTGCAGATTTGAAATCACAGATCGATCGGTGGGCGGTGCCCACCCTACGTCTACCGCAGCCTGCGGTGCGAGTTCTACGCATTGAACCCTCACGCCGCCGTCATTCTGCGGAGCCTCTACCGCAGCCAGCGTTCGAATTCGAGTTCGTCGCGGATTTCGATGCCGTGCATGCCGATGCGAGGGATGTGGGGAAAGCGGGCGCGTGCTTCGGCGACGGCGTTTTTGTGGAGCTTGGCGAGCGACCAGCCGCGTTTCTGATAGAAGCGGATGGCGCGGATGTTGTCGTTCGTGGTGCAGAGGAACGCGCGGACGCAGCCGGCTTCGCGGATGGCGTTCACCGCGGCGTCGAGGAGCGCGGCGCCGACGCCGGTGTTTTCGCGGCGTGATGAGAGCGTGACGACTTCCGCCTGGTAGTTGCCTTCAAAGATGGAGTAGGTGACGAGACCGAGGAACGTTTCACTGATGCCGCCGTCGGCGCTGTCGCTCGCGCCGCCGCGCGGGCTGTCGCTCGCCGATGGCTCGTCGCTTTGACGCAGTCCTTCGCTTGCCGTCTTCGCCTCACCGGCTGGTTCGACGGCGACGAAGCCGGGAAGCTCATCGGCCTGGTAGCGGCGTCCGATGGACCAGACGCCGGTGTCGCCCCAATGCCGAACGAGTTCCTCACGGATGAACGCGAGGTCGCCGGGCTGGATCGGGCGGACGTGCATGAATCGAGTGTAACCCGCTTTTCGCGTGGGAACGCGAGGACGGGGACGCCGACTTTCGCACGCTCGCCTCGGTTTCCCATCTGCGCACGTGACGGCGAATGAACACGAAATCGTGGCGAAAGGCGGTGCGGATTCGGCCGCGGTCTTCGCATTGCCCTTTGAAACGAAATTCTGTCAACAGGAGAAAGAACAATGCAGACATCATTCCACGGTCGGCTGGCCGCGGCGCTGGCTGTTTCGCTTTCGCTGGCTGGCGCGGCGAACGCCCAGGACATTCTCGTCGACACCGGCCCCGGCAACACGAGCACCATTGGCTCGCTGTCGATGTTCAACGACGGCGAGTTCTATCAGTTCGTCGGCATGCGCATCGAGCTTTTCGAAGAGCAGACGATCGGCCGGATCGACGCGTGGCTCTCCGGCTTCGGTGATGTGCAGGTGAAGCTGTACTCGAACTCGATCACGGGCTTCCCGGAGACGGAGCTTGAAAGCGAGACGTTCACGATGGGCACGTTCCCCGTCGGCTGGCAGACGTTTGCCGGGATGGAGTGGACGTACGGGCCGGGGATGTACTGGGTGGTGTTTGAAGTGGAGGAAGGCGGCGGCAGCGCTTCGTTCCCGTCCGGCGTGCCGTTCCCGCTCGACAAGTACGTGTTCTATTCCGACGGCAACAACGCGTGGGCTTCGCTCGGCCGCTCGTTCAAGCTTGGCCTGCGCGTGTGGACGCCCGCGCCGGTGGAGCCGGTGCTCGTGCCCGGCCAGTTTGCGACGATTCAGGATGCGATTGATTTCGTGTCCGACGGACAAGTGATTGAAGTGGCGCCCGGCACGTACAACGAAGCGATCAACTTCGGCGGGAAGTCGATCACGGTTCGCAGTTCGGACGGCGCGGGAGCGACGACCATCGACGCCACGGGAAAGAATCAGCCTGCGGTGCGCGTGCCATCGGGCAGCAATTCGAGCACGCGGCTGGAAGGCTTCACCATCACCGGCGGCGTGCACACGACCGGCCTCGCGTGGGGCGGCGGATTGAGCGCCGACGGCGGCGACATCACGGTGGAAGATTGCGTCTTCACCGGCAACACGGCGGAATCCGGCTGCGGCGCTGCGGCGATCGGCGGCGCGGAGGTCACGTTCACCAACTGCGTGTTCGATGACAACGACACCGCGCTTTCGTTTTCCTCCGGCGGCGGCGTGTATGTGAACGATGCGACGGCCACGTTCGACGGCTGCACGTTCATGAACAACGACGTGGCGAGCAGCGGCGGCGCGATGAATGTGAACTCGAACGCCAACGTGACCGCCACGGATTGCGCGTTCGCAGGCAACACGGCCGGCAACGCGGGCGGCGGCGTGGTGGTGATCAGCAGCACGGCGCAGGCCAATTTCACCAACTGCACGTTTGACGGCAATACGGCTGTGCAGGCGGGCGGCGCGATGGTGAACGGCGCCAACGCGAGCTTTGCGAATTGCACGTTCACGGACAACACCGCGACCTTCGCCGGCTCGACGTCCGGCGGCGGATTGCAGGCGCAGGGCGCTGCGATCGTGTCGATCACGGGCTGCGACTTTGTGAGCAACAACGCGTTCCTCGGCGCGGGCGCGCAGTTCATCAGCTTCTCCGGCACGGCGACGATCAACGCCAGCCGGTTCCGCTTCAACACGGCGTCGAATACCGCCGGCGGCGTGCAACTGAACGGCTCCGGGCTCACCATCAGCAACACGGAGTTCTGCGCAAACTCGCCCAATCACACGCTGGGTTCCTACATCGACGGCGGCGGCAACACGTTCAGCGCGACGTGCATTCCCGACAACGATGATCCCAGCGAGCCGGCGGTGATCGAGCCGAACGCAGGCGGCGTGACGGGCACGTTTGAGGGCGCGACGAATTCCGGTTCGTCGAGTTGCGATCCGGACGGCGTGGATTTGTTCTACGCGTTCACGATCACGAACGGTCCGGTGGACATTCTGATTGACACGTGCGGTTCGAGCGCGGACACGGCGCTGGCGGTGTTCGATGCGGACGATGTAGAGATCGCGTGCGCCACGGATTGCGACACGGCGTGCAGCGGCGCGGCGGCGTGCATCGCGCTCGCTGGGCTTGAGAACGGCGAGTATCTGATTCGTCTTTCACTCGAAAGCGGCGCGGTGGCGGGCGCGATGCCGCTCGACTTCGTGCTCAACATCAATGAAGTGACGCTCGCGGTGCCGGGCGATCTGAACAATGACGCTGTTGTCGATGAAGACGACGCGGCGCTGTTCTGCGCGGCGCTGGGTTCATCGATGGGCGACGGCAACTACATCGCGGCGGCCGACCTCGATGACAGCGGCGCGATCGACCACCTCGATCAGCAGCAGTTCAACCAGTTGTACGCAGGTTGCGGCGGCGACGTGGTGACGAGCGGCACGTTCGCGCCGCCCGCGGATGGCGTGGTGGACGCGGCCGACCTGGCGTATCTGCTCGGGGCGTGGGGCAACCAGCCGTCGTGCGCGGACACGGTGTCGTCGGGCACGTTCGCTCCGCCGCCTGACGGGAAGGTGGACGCCGCGGATCTGGCGTATCTGCTCGGCGCATGGGGGCCGTGCAACTGACGGAGTTCTGTTGACACGTTCCGTGCCACGCGCTGCTTGTCTTTGCGATGAGCAGCGGCGTGGCACGGGCGTTTTTGCAGAGTGACGCGGCGCCAAATGCGGCGGCCGGATGCGGGACCGCGGGCTGGCGGCGAAGCGGCGACGGCGCGGCGGCGAGCATGAGGCGAAATGCGGGAAAAACAGGCCGCGGCGGTGGTGTCGCCTCTCTCGGAATCAGCCGATATACTCACCTCCCCGGCGACGCCAGACCCGGTTTCGCCGAACGGGCTAGTAGCTCAGCTGGCTAGAGCGCGCCCCTGATAAGGGCGAGGTCGGAGGTTCGAGTCCTCTCTGGCCCACTTGATGCAACCTCGTGCGTTTTTGCGCGGGGTTGCGTTGTTTTTTGGCGTGGGACGGCTGTGGGCGGGCGGATTTCGTCCATCGGAAAAGTCGCTGGGTGCGAGGCGCGGGGCTGTATCATCAATTCCACACGAAAAGGAAGGTGACATGCCTTCGGACGGCGATGCATCAATTCGCCAATGCGTCAAAAAACCGCCCGGGTTGTGGTCCACCTCGGGCGGCGTTGTGGTGAATGTGATTGCTGACTGGACGGGCGCGATGGTGATCAGTGCCCCTTCTTGTGGGTGATTTCCATCACCTTGGCTTCCTTGCCGTTCTCGTCGGTGACGAACATTTCGAACCGGATGGTGTTGTTGTCAACGATGGTGGTGACTTCTCGCATGGGGACGTCCTTGCGGCCGGTCATGCAGTCGTCCATCTTGCCGGAGGTCTCGAGGGCGTTGCCCTTCATGGTGCCCTTGCTCATGTACATGGCGGTGCCCATGTTGTCCATCCAGACGGAGACGTACTCGTTGCGGTTGTTGTCGTGGCCGAGGTACTGGAGGCCTTCGAAGGGCATGCCGCCCATGTCGCCGTGGAACGTTCCCATGAGGTAGCGGCCGTCGAGGACCCATTCGAACGTGGACGTGCCCTTGGAGACGTGCGGATCGCTGGCGGGGTCCATCCACATCTTGCTTTCGTAGGTCCACGTGCCGACGAACGGGTTGAGCTTCTGATGGTGCTCGCCGGGCGTCATCTTGGCGAGGACGTCGGCAGGAATCTCGAAGCCGTGGTCGTCATCGTTCTGCGAGACGACGTTGGCGGTGATGAGTGCGGTGGCGCCGACGAGGGCGACCGTCAGCAGTGCGTTCTTGATCTTCATGTGTTCATCCTTCTTTCTCTTGGGGGGGAGTGATGATGTCGAGCGGCGCGACGTGCGCCATTCGTTCTTGTCAAACAACCAGCCGGGCGTCCAGCGCCGGTGGAAACGTCGGATGTCAGCGGAGCCGCTCATCGTGGAGCGACGTGCGAGTGGTGATCTGCGTGCTTCGCCATGGCAGCAACGGGCCCAAGCGGTGAAGCGTGCACAGCGAAGCATGGTGAGCAAGCGTGAGTGATGCTGCGCAGCCCTGCCGCGTGATGTTTGCCATTTCCGCTTTGTGGTTCCGTTCGCGTTTGTCGCATGCGCCCACCCGCGCCTTTGGCGGCATGCACCGTCAGGGCCCGCGGCGCCGTTGTCATGCATTCAGAACAAACGGCGTGACGGCGACAGCGTGGCGTGCGATTCAAACGCGGTCAGAGCTTCGTGTGCTGCGTAGGTTCCTCTCCTCCATCGCCGGCGATCCCTCCAGCGCCGACCTCCAGTCGCACGCATGATAGGTTTTTGTTCGTATCTGTCAAGGGGCGAAGTTCTGGCTGCCGGAGATTTTTTTAGGCGCGATGCGGGCGACGTCAAGCGCGGGCATTTTGCAAGGGAGGTGCGGACGGGTGTGGATTTTGAGTGGTTTTGGCGTGCGGTGCGAGAAATGGGCGGTTAACCAGTTCCGGTGGGCGGTGTCCGCCGACGCGCAGCGCCCACGCCGGGGTCATGGCGGCGGTTGTTCGAGCGCCTTGGCGTTTGGCGGGAGGTCGAAGCGGTCGCGCGTGGTGCAGTAGGTAAAGCCGCCCATGCGGGCCACGAGGTCGAGCTTCGCCGGGTCGACGTGCCAGCGTTCATCGATGAGTTCATCATCGATGTGGATGTGGATGATCTCGCCGATCACCACGTTGCCGCCGATTGCGCCGTGGGCGTTCAGCCGCACCACCTGGAGCGTGCGGCATTCGAACGCGACGGGCGACTCCGCGACGCGCGGCGGCTTCACCTTCAAGCTCGGCGCGGGCGTGAGGCCGACGAGATTGAATTCGCTCTCGCCGAAGGGAAGCGGCTCGCCGGCGGCGGCAACCTGGCGGGCGTACGCATGTCGGGCAACGTTGACGACGAACTCGCCGGTGCCGCCTTCGCTTGTCGGCTTGCAGCTGCGCAGCGTGTCCTTCTCCGTGCCGTCCGGGTGATTGATCGGACAGAAGAGAAGCGACATGGGGTTGGAGCTGATGCCGGTGAAGAAAGAGAAGGGCGCGAGGTTGTGGCGACCGTCCGCCGCAATGGTGGAGACGAACGCAATGGGGCGCGGCACGATGCATCGGATCATCAGCTTGTAGCGATCGCGCGGCGAGACGTTTGCAGGATCGATCTCCATGTGCAGCAGTGTACGCGGCGGTGGTGGTCGGATGAATTTTCGTTCATCGACAGGTTGGCGACGGCATTCAAAAACGAGCCTTTTTATCGGTCGAAAGCGGCGCCGGCGCGAGGCGGCGGATCAATTGCAACTTGATCGCGTCGGTGGCTTGACGGCCGATATGGGTGTGTTACACTCGCAGCCCCCGGAAGGGCTCGGTCTCGAGCGCAAGCTCGACCGGGCCTTTTTCTTTTTCCTCGCGTGATGACGATTCGGCGCCTGCTTCGCGGCGCCAGCGCGATGCCGTCACGTCATTAGCGCGCGGCGCGCATCACTCGGCGGCCTTGCTGCGCTTGTACTCGACGCGCACGACGCGGTAGTTGTCGCCGGCGGCGAGGTCGTAGATCTCAAACGTCTGCGTGTCGTCGTCCACGATGGTGGCGACGTACTTCACGGTGCGGCCGATGACCTTGATGGACGGCTCATCCATCTCGCCGTAATACGTAAACACTTTGCCGGTGGGATCGACGGTGCCCTTCATGGTGAGGAGCTGCGTGCCCATGGAGTCGGCCCAGCATCCGACGAGCATGTTGCGGAAGTTGTCGTAGCCGAACATGCCGAGCCCGTTCCACGGCACGGGTTGTTCGTTGCCGTCCGGGCCGGGCACCATCATCGTGGAGTTCTCTTCCTGCAGGATGAATCGCCCGCCGAGCACGGAGCGGCGCGTTGATGTGCCCTTGGTGATGACGGGTTCGGCGTTGGGGCCGTTCATGTAGATGGCGGTGGTCTTGTTGAATTCGCCGACGAACTGCTGCATGAGCTGATGGACGTGGCCGGGAGCCATGAGCTGCATCCACTGCTCCATCATTTTCTCCACTTCTTCGGGCGAGAGCTGCTGCATGTTGTGAGCGCCGCCGCCCTGCTGCGAATCCTGCGGGCGCGCGAAAATCGTCTGGCTGGACACGAGGGCGACGCTGCCGCCGAGCAGGAAGCCCACGATGAGGGTGCGGAACTGCATTGATTTCTCCTTGCGACTTGGGGGAACGGGACGTGGCCGCATGGTCGTGCCTCGATGATATCGAAGCGCCGGCGCGGGCTCACCGCGCTGGTGGCGGCGACGCGCCGTGCGGGCCGATCGCGCCAGCCGCCGCTTCCACTATCATGCTCCCCCGTTTTCTGTTTCACGAATGAGGAAGGAACGCATCATGCGGCGAGCGAAGATCAGCGTCATCGGCGGCGGCAATGTTGGAGCATCCTGCGCCCTCTGGGCCGCAATCAAGGAACTCGGCGACATCGTCGTGCTCGACATCCCCGACGTGGCGAACGTGGTCAAGGGCAAAATGCTCGACCTCGCGCAGTGCGCCCCTATCGAGCGCTTCGACGCCAGCATCACCGGCACGGACAACTATGCGGACACGGCGAACTCTGATGTGGTGATCGTGACCGCCGGCCTGCCGCGCAAGCCCGGCATGAGCCGCGATGATCTCATTCAGACGAACGTGAAGATCGTCAAGAGCGTGGCGGAGAACGTCGCGAAGCACTCGCCCAATGCGGTGATGATCATCGTGAGCAATCCGCTCGACGCCATGGTGTACACGGCGTGGAAGGCATCGAAGTTCCCGACGAACCAGATCGTGGGCCAGGCGGGCGCATTGGACGTGGCGCGCTTCCGCACGTTCATCGCGTGGGAAATCGGATGCTCGGTGGAAGACGTCTCCGCGCTGCTGCTCGGCGGGCACGGCGACGACATGGTGCCGCTCCCCCGCTACACCAGCGTGCACGGCATCCCGGTGTCGCAGCTCCTTTCGCAGGAGAAGATCAACGCCTGCGTCGAACGCGCGAAAGTCGGCGGCGGCGAGATCGTGAAGCTCATGGGCACCAGCGCGTATTACGCCCCAGCGTCCGGTTCCGTGCAGATGGCCGAGGCGATCATCAAGGACAAGAAGCGCATCATCCCCTGCGCCGCGTATTGCAAGAACGAGTACGGCGTGGGCGGCTACTTCGTCGGCGTGCCGTGCGTGCTCGGTTCACGCGGCGTGGAGAAGGTGATCGAGATCCAGATGGACGCCGGCGAGAAGAAGCTGATGGACGAATCGATCAGCCACGTGAAGGACCTCGTGAAGGTCGTGCGCGACATGTTCCCTGAACTGGCTTGAAGAGTCTCACCACAGAGGCCCAGAGGGCACAGAGGGGTTTTTTGATGAGCGGGCAGCGGGTCGCTAAGCGCGGTGGGCGCGTGCCGCAATCTTGGTGTTGGGAACAATTGATCGCGCTCCGTGCCTCCGTAGTGAATCCGCTCCCTCTCTAGCGCCTCCGCGTGTCTGCGGTGAATCCTCTCCGAATACAATCCCCGCATGGAGCAGCCTCAACCCCAGCCGCGGCCGATTCAGTTCACGAAGTTCGACGGCACGACCTTCGAGTCGCAGACCGTGCACATGGCGGGAAAGGCGTTCCTCAACTGCAGCTTCGACCGCTGCACGCTCATCGTGACGAACGTGCCGTTCGTGTGCCAGGGGTGCAGGATCGTCGGATGCAACTGGCGGGTGGAGTATGACGTGCTGTGGGGCGATCCGAGCACGCGCTCAAACCTTCGCAAGCTGCTTGATCTCATCGACGGGGCGCCCGATGCGCGCGTCATGTGATTGCCGATTCATTTCGCGCTGAACGCATCTTCATGACCGGGGCGGATTGTGAGACATCTCACGAAGCGCGGTTTCCACGCGCCGAGGGCGTTCGTTCGTGAATCTTGGCACGAGTGTTTGTGAAAAGGCTGGCGGCGCGGTCGTCGGCGGGAAGCTTCCGGTGCATGATTGAGTTGTGGGGATGACAAGAGAGCAGGCGCGAAGGCGCCTGGTTCACATGTCTGCGGCGCAGAAGCGAATGCCTTCTGGAGAACACGACCATGACGATGATGCAGGCAAACACGGATCATTTGGGACGCGAGCCCTGGGTACACGCCGCGGCGAGGGAAAGCCGGGCCGTGCTGCGGATCGTCGTCGCTGTGCTGATGCTGGCGACGGTGGTGACGATGATCACGCTGCCGTTCTGGGGCATTTTCCCGGCGATTCTGCTGCTGGGCGCGTACGCGTTGTTGTGGATCGCCAACATTGCGGAGCATCGCAGCCGGCAGATTGAGCGGGTGCAAAGCGCACCGGTGACGGACGACATGCCGGGCGTTGACGCCGACGAAACAGAAGCGGAGGCGCACGCCCAGCCGCGTCACGCCGAGAAACCGGCGGCGTGGGAGGACATTCCGGTCTCCACGCTGCTCAAGGAATCCATCACGGTGGCGGAGATCATCGTGGGCTTCGCGGTGGCGGCGGTGATCGTGGCGGCGCTGTTCTTCCACTGGTCGATGCTGGCGATCGCAACGCTGTTCATCTTCCCGTACATGCTGATCCTGCTGGCCCCGGTGTGGCTCGGCGGGTTCACGAAGGAACTCGAACGCGAGCGCATGCGCGAGCAGCTCGACCACTAACGCTGCTTCGCAGCGAAGCGTCGAAAAGTCAACAAGTCAACAAGTCGAAATGTTCACGTTCCTGGCGCCAGCGTGCGGGTTGGCGCCGCTTGACGTTCCGCACGACTCGCCGCTTCGCCGGACGAGTCGCCGCTGCTTCGCAGCGAAACGTCGAAAGGTCAACAAGTCAACAAGTCGAAATGTTGACGGTCCGGGCGCCAGCGCGCGGGTTGGCGCCGCTTGACGTTCCGCACGACTCGCCGCTTCGCCGGACGAGTCGTGGCACCGGAGCGCTGCTGCGCGGCGAAACGTCAACAAGTCAACAAGTCGAAATGTTGACGGTCTAAGCGCTGGGGTGCGGGTCGGCGCGGTGCGTTGTTCCTCGCGCTCCCCTTTGGGTCGCGGCTCAACGCGCGCCTGTATTTCGACCTTTCGACCTTTCGACGTTTCGACGTTTCGGCTTTTCGACGTTTCGGCTTTTGGACTCCTCGCCGCGCCGCGACGCCACCCGCGTCTTCCTCGCGGACTCGTCAGACGCGGCTTCCTGCGCTTCGGTTACTTGATCCCGTCGGCGTTTGCCATGACGCGGAGCATGTCGATGCAGCGGCTGGCGTAGCCCCACTCGTTGTCGTACCAGCCGACGACTTTGAAGAAGCGGTCGCTGAGTTCAATCCCGGCGCTGGCGTCGAAGATACATGAGTGCGGGTCGCCGATGAAATCGCTCGAGACGACCTGCTCTTCGGTGTATTTGACGACGCCCTTCATCGGGCCGTCCGCCGCGGCCCTCATCGCTGCGTTGATCTCTTTCAAACTTGTCGCCTTCCGGGGGCGGAACGTGAGATCGACGCATGACACGTCCGCCACGGGGACGCGGAAGCTCATGCCGGTGAGCTTGCCCTTGAGCTCGGGAATGCAGAGCGCGACGGCTTTCGCGGCGCCGGTGGAGGCGGGGATGATGTTGGTGTACGCGTTGCGCCCGCCGCGCCAGTCCTTCTTGCTCGGGCCGTCCTGTGTGGGCTGTGTGGCGGTGACGGCGTGGATGGTGGACATCAAGCCTTCTTCGATGCCGAACGCGTCGTTGAGCACCTTCGCCATGGGCGCGAGGCAGTTCGTCGTGCACGACGCGTTGGAGATGATGGTGTGCTTCGATGCGTCGTACTTCTCGTGGTTCACCTTGTAGGCGAAGGTGGGAATCTTGTCGTCGCTCTTGGTGGGCGCGGAGATGAGCACGCGCTTGGCGCCCGCGGCAAGGTGCTTGCTTGAGCCGTCGAAATCCGTGAACAAGCCGGTGGATTCAACGACGTAGTCCGCGCCGGCGTCCTTCCACGGAAGCTGCGCGGGATCTTTCACGCTCACGCACCTGGTGGTCTTGCCTTCACATGCGAAGCCGTCGCCTGATGCGGTGACCTGCTTCGCGAACCTGCCGTGCACGGAATCATGCTGCAGGAGGTAGGCGAGGTTGTCGGCAGGCACGAGGTCGTTGACCATGACGAACTCGAAACCGCCCTGCAACATGCCGGCGCGATAGACGAGCCTTCCGATGCGACCGAAACCGTTGATACCGACGCGAATGGCCATGCGTGCTGCGCTCCTCGTATAGTTTGGGGAGCGGAATCATATCAGCCAGCGCGAGCCGGGAGAGCCGGCAAGGAGGCGAGCATGGCCGAGCACCGCGTCACCCTGACTTGGCGGCGAACCACGCCGGATTTCGACTACAGAACCTACAGCCGGGACCACACCGCGACGTTCAAAGAACAAGCGCGTGTGAATGTGTCCGCGGCGCCGGCGTATCGCGGCAACCCGCAGCTTGCCGACCCGGAAGATCTGCTGGTGGCGGCGCTTTCGAGTTGTCACATGTTGTCGTTCCTGGCGATCGCGTCGAATCGCAAGTTCGTCGTGAATTCCTATGACGACGACGCTGTGGGCTTTCTTGAGAAGAACGATGAAGGCAAACTGGTGATCACGCGAACGGTGCTGCGGCCGCGGGTGACGTTTGAGCCCGGGCACGAGCCCGACGCTGCGACGTACCACGCGATGCATCACAAGGCGCACGAGGAGTGTTTCATCGCCAACTCGGTGAAGACGGAGGTGACGGTGGAAGCGCATGAGCCGCAGCATGCATGAGGATGTCGGCGTGGAGGCTCGAAGCGCCGCGTCGCCGGTGGGCGTGGTGACGGAGGAGCCATGCGCAGCGCGGCCGGCGGGCCGGTGGGCGATGCGCATGACGTGGACGAATTTGTTGTTCATGCACTGGCCGGCGGATGCGGCGCATGTGCAATCGCAGCTGCCGGCGTCGCTTGAAGTGGAGACGTTTGACGGCGCGGCGTGGGTGGGGTTGATTCCGTTTCGCATGGAGAATGTGCGCAAGCGCTGGCTGCCGCGCGTGCCGACGACGCATGCGTTTCCGGAGTGCAACGTGCGGACGTATGTGCATCCGCGCGGCCGGCCGGATTTGCCCGGCGTGTGGTTCTTCACGCTCGATGCGGCGAGCCGCGTGGCGGTGGAAGTGGCGCGGCGGTTGTGGAAGCTGAATTACAAGTTCGGCAAACTGTCGATCGAGCGCACGAGCGACGAGGTGCGGTATGCGGTCAATCGGCTGGATTCGCCGCGTGCGTCGATGGCGTGCGCGTGGACGGTGGGCGAAGCGCTGCCTCGTTCCCAGCCGGGCGAATTGCAGTATTTCGCGACGGAGCGGTATCGGCTGTTCGCGGTGAACAGATGCGGCGACGTGTTCGAGGGACCGATCTGGCATGAGCGGTGGACGCTGCGCGAGGCGCGCGTGACGATGCTGCGCGATTCGCTGGTGAGCGCAGCGGGGATTCACGTGGACACGGCGCAATCGCCGGTGACGTGGCACGCGGACAGGATGGATGTGGAGGCGTGGCCGATTGCGCCGCTGCGCGGCGAAACGTCAACACGTCAACAAGTCAACAAGTCGAAATGTTGACGTTCCTGGCGCCAGCGTGCGGGTTGGCGCGGCGGCACGTTCCGCACGACTCGCCGCTTCGCCGGACGAGTCGTGGCACCGGGGCGCGGCTTCGCGGCATTCATTTCGACCTTTCGACCTTTCGACTTTTCGACGTTTCGACTTTTCGCCGCGCCGCCGCGTCACGTGCGCTTGATTGGTGTCCAGGGGACATCCGGCACGCCAGCGTCTTTGTTGGCGCGGCGGGCGCAGGCGAAGAGGAGATCGCTCAAGCGGTTGAGCATGATGAGCGCGTGCGGGTTCACGCTGTGATGCTGGGCGAGGGCGATGACGCGGCGTTCGGCGCGGCGGCAGATGGTGCGGGCGGCGTGCAATCGCGCGGCGAGTTCTGTTCCGCCGGGCAGGACGAACTGGCGCATCGGATCGTTGCCGGCGTCGATCTCGTCGATCCACGCTTCGAGTTGTTTCACCTGTTCATCCGCGAGACGAACGATTTTGTCCTCGTGCTTGCTGCCGAGCGGCGTGGCGAGATCCGCGCCGAGGTCGAAGAGGCGGGCCTGAATCTCGGCGAAGATGGCGGCGAGGCGGGCGTGCAGCGGGCGCGACGGATGGAGGCCGCAGGCGGCCACGCCGAGGGCGGCATTGGTTTCGTCCACATCGCCGATGGCTTCGATGACGGGATCGGCTTTGCTGACGCGGCCGCCGCCGAAAAGTCCGGTTGAGCCGTCGTCGCCTGTGCGGGTGTAGAGTTTCATGGCAGTGAAGGGTGAAACGCGATCCTGGCAGTACCGTACAACATTTGGGGAATGCAGGCCCTGGGCGCTGTGCCTTAGGCCTTGGGGATTGTCAATTCGTCATTGCCGCAAAGCCTGGAACCCGCGATGATGATGCGTGCAATGCGCTACCACCAAGGCCCAGGGCCTCGTGCCCAAGGCCCATTTCAAGGCCTCATCGGAGGAGAATCATGTTCAAGCGCGTCACCGGTGTTGTTGCGGCCCTTTCGCTCGTGTTGCTTGCCGGCGGATGTCTTGTCACCAGCGGCAAGAGCGTGTCGGAATCCGGCGTGCAGGTGAGCCTGCAGACGATCAAGCAGATTGAAATCGGCAAGACGAGCGCGGCGTGGCTCGTGGCGACGCTGGGCGAGCCGACGGCGCGCACCTGCGTCGACGGCTATCCCAACGTTGAAATCTTTCGCTACGACTACGTCACCACCTCGCGCTCCAGCGGCACCATCTTCCTCCTCTTCGCCACCGGCTCAAAGAAGCAGGTGAAGGAACGCACGTTCTTCGAGATCACCGACGGCGTGGTGACGAAGGTTTGGAAGGAAGATTGATGGGGAGGCCTTGGGCGTTGGGCCTTGGGCAAGAGGCATAAGGCAAAAGGCAAAAGTAAAGAAGCCCACGGTGAGAGCCGTGGGCTTCTTTTTGTTGATTGCGGTTTGTCGCCGTTCCGCTTTCCGCTTTCGGCGTTTCGGCGTTTTGGCATTTGGCCTCATTCCAGCGCCGCGGCGCCGCTGATCACTTCCATGAGTTCGGTGGTGATCTGCGCCTGGCGAGCGCGGTTGAAGCGGCGGCGGAGTTCTTTGCCGAGGTTGTTGGCGTTTTCCGTCGCGGCCTTCATGGCGACCATGCGCATGATCTGTTCGCTCACCACCGCTTCGTTGACCGCCTGGAAGAGCGTGGCCTTGACGGCGGTGGGAAGCAGTTCGTCGAGGATCGCTTCGCTCGACGGGCTGAATTCATAGAACGCGGCCTTCGCCTGCGAGCCTTCCGCGCCGGCGGGCGAGCCTTCGGCTTCGGCTTTGAGCGGCAGGAGCTGCACGACCTCGGGCTTCTGGCGCGCCGCGCTCAAGAAGCGCATGGAGACGACGCGCACGGCGTCATACTTGCCGGCGACGAATTCATCGATGAATCGCTGCGCGATCGCGGCGACCTCTTCGTACTTCGGCCGATCGCCGATGGCGTGGCGCTTGGCGACGCTCACGCGCTGGAACTTGAAGAAGCCCGCGGCTTTCTTGCCGGAGGTTTCGAGATCAAACTCGATGTTGTTGCGATTCAGCCGGCGAAGGTGCTGCATGGCGAGACGCAGCACGTTGCTGTTGTACGCGCCGCACAGGCCGCGATCGGAGGTGATGACGAGGATAAGCTCGCGCTTGGCGGCCTCGGTGTGACCCGTGAGCAGCGGGTTGCTCAAATCACCGGCGGCGCTCGCGACCTCGGCGACGAGCTGGCGGATCGTCTGGGCGTAGGGCTTGGTGGCGCGGGCGCGGTACTGCGCCTGCGTGAACTTGGCGGTGGCGATCATCTGCATCGTCTTGGTGATGCGCTTGATGGTGCCGACCGCGACCATGCGTTTCTTGATTTCGCGGGTACGAGCCATGGGGCGAATAGTGTAGCGGCGTCGGGGGGTGGGGGTGGGGGATGGCCTGGGCATTGGGCCTTGGGCATTGGGCCTTGGGCATTGGGCCTTGGGCATTAGGCCTTGGGCCTTGGGGATTGGCAGCCCGGCGCAGGCGCGACCACTTCTTCGCAAACCCACGGATTCAATCCGTGGGCTTCCTCTTATGCCTTTTGCCTATTGCCTTTTGCCTTATGCCTGATGCCTGATTCCCAAGGCCCAAGGCCTAATGCCCAATGCCTAATGCCTAATGCCCACGGCCCCCGCCCACGACCTATCCAATCACCAGCCCGTCGTAGGCCAGGGCCGTGGTTTCCGGCAGGCGGGGGTCGAGGTCGGCGTGGAGGATGTCGTGGGTCATGTGGACGAACCACGTCCGGTCGGCGGCCACCTGCTCGGCGACGCGCAGGGCCTCCTCCACTGTCATGTGCGTGGGGTGCTGGCGGTAGCGGAGCATGTCGAGCACAAGCGTGCGCAAGCCGCGGAGCTTGGGCCAGCTTTCGGGCGGAATGCTGGAGACATCCGTGCAGTAGGCGAGTGGAAGCGGCGCGGGCTGCGGAGCGGCGATCGAGCCGGTGGAATCCACGGCGTCGAAGCGGAAGCTCAAGATCGGCAGCTTGCCGTGCAGCGTGCGGATGGGCGTGACGCGAACGCCGAAGAGATCAATCGGCCGCTCGTCGTCGATCAGATGCGGGATGAGCGTGGCGACGAAGGTGTCGTTGATGTTCTTGTCGCGCTCGAAGATGTGGCGGTAGACGCGCTGCAGGTGCTCCATCGTGTGGCGGTCGGCATACACATCAATCGGCGCCCGCATCACGGCGTTGAACCGGCGCACTTCGTCGAGGCCGAACGTGTGATCGACGTGGTTGTGCGTGAAGAAAATGGCGTCGCATCGCGTGAGTTGGTGCGTGAGCGCCTGCTGGCGAAGGTCGGGGGACGTGTCGATGAGGAGGAGTCGCGGCTGGCCGGCGGCGTCGATGAAGCGAAGGCAGGCGCTGGTGCGGAGGCGTTTGTCGCGCTGGTCGGTGGAGCGGCAGACGTCGCAATCGCAACCAATGACGGGAATGCCCGCTGACGTTCCCGAGCCGAGGATGAGCAGGTTCGCGCCGTGGATCATGACGCCGGCACCGGCTGACGGGCGTGCTTGAGCGCATCGCACAGCGAGCGGACGACGGCTTCCGGATCGTTCGCGGCGCACACGGCCGTGGACACGGCGAACCCGCGAGCGCCGGCGGCGACGAGTTCGGCTGCGTTTTCCGGCGTGACGCCGCCGATCGCAAGGTGCGGCATGTGCGGGAAGCGCGCCAGGAATTTCTGCAGATACGCCATGCCTTCCGGTTCGCGATCGGGCTTGACGGATGACGCGTACATCATGCCCACGCCGCAATAATCCGCGCCTTGGGCGACGGCGTGTTCGGCTTCGGCGAGCGAATGTGTGCTCGCGCCGATGAGGAGCGTGCGCGAGGCGGCGCGGCGGGCGTCGGCAACGGCAATGTCTTCCGTGCCGAGGTGCACGCCATCGGCCCCGCAGGCGAGCGCGACATCCACGCGGTCGTTGATGATGACGGTGACGTTGGCAGGCCGGGCGATGTCGATCACCTCGCGCACGCGGTTGCAGAGTTCGCGCGCGGTCATGTGTTTCTCGCGCACCTGCACGGCGTCCGCGCCGCCGGCGATTGATCCGAGCAGCACTTCGCGCCACGGACGTTTGCAGATTGATTCGGTCAGCAGCACGCATACGCCCCACTGCTTCGCTCGCAACGGTGCGGTGCGGAGCGCGAGCCGGGCATCAACTTCATACGCGCGGTAGCGAAGCTGCTCGACCTCGGCGGCGGCGCGTTCATCGGCGAGCTTCAGGCATTCTTCAATGGAGCGCAGCGCTTCGCTCAAACGTTTGCCCGCGGCGGTGGCGACGTCGGCGAGATTGCGGCGCGAGCGCTCGTTCTCGGTGCTGATCTCGCGGCCGACGTCCGTTTCCACCTCGCGGCCAGCTTCGATCCAGCCGGCGGGGAGCGAGGCCAGCGCATCGCGCAGGGCGTGGCGGAGTTCCTTGAGTTCATGCGCGAGGGTGGCGTCATCCAGCGCGAAGCGGGCCACGTCTTCCATCACGCGCAGCGCTTCGCGGGCGCGGTTCGCGTTGGCGTCGAGGATGCGTTGCACAGCGGGCATGATGCAATCGTAGCCGCTCGCATTGTGTGGATTACGACGAAAGGCGGGTGCCGCGTCTGGAGCGCAGCGGAAGGCCACGGACTCTTGGCGTCGACATTTGAGACGTGCGACACGCTCGTTGCACGATCCGCGTGACCGTCGCTCCGACCACGGCGCTCGATGTGCGAACCTGCGGAAATTTGCTGTTTTCGAGCGATCACGGAGCGGCACAACGCAACGCAGGGGCGGGCGCATCGGTACACTGGCCGACCTGTTTTTTCGAAAGGAAGGCTCGTGTACAAGGCTCTCAAAGCAGGCAAGGATCGTTCGCCGTGGGTTGTTGTTGCTGTCACGTCGCGAGACGGCGTGCCTGCGGGCGCGAAGCTTTCCGCCGAGCAGCGCAGCAAATTCGAAGCGGCGCTCAAGCGTCCCGGGTTCAAAGCGGAGCCGGGCGAAGTGGCGTACGTGGATGACAAGCTGATCGCGCTCGGGCTCGGGCCGGCGAAGGACGTGAAGCCGGAGCTGCTGCGCACGGCGGGCGCGCGGCTGGTGAAGGCGCTTGATCGACTCGGCGCGGCGGCGGCGGAGCTGAACGTGGGCGGCGCGCTGACGGGCACGAGCGTGGACCAGGTGGCGGCCGGGCGCGCGATCGGCGAAGGCGCGGGGCTCGCCAATTACCGCGTGGACCAGTTCCGCGGAAGCGCCGCCAAGGATCGTTCCGTGCGCGAAGCGCTGCGCCTGTCGGGGAAAGACGCCAAACTGACGAAGGGCATTGAGCTTGGGCTCATCACGGCGGATGCGGTGAACTACGCGCGTTCCTGCGCCGCCACACCGCCCAACATCTGCACGCCGGCGTGGATCGGCGAGCAGGCGAAAAAGCTCGCGCGATCGCACAACATGAAGTGCACGATCATTTCCGCCGAGCGCGCGGCGCAGCTGGGCATGGGCGGCATCACGAACGTGGGCGTCGGCTCGGCCAACAAGCCGTGCATGGCGATTCTGCACTGGTCGCCGCGCGGCGCGAAGAAGGGCAAGCGAATCGTGCTCGTCGGCAAGACGATGACGTACGACACCGGCGGGTATTCGCTCAAAGTGAACAACGGCATGAAGGGGATGAAGTACGACAAGTGCGGCGGCACGGCCGTGCTTGGCGCGATGCGCGCGATCGCCGAGCGCAAGCTGCCCGTGGAAGTGATCGCGCTGCTCCCCGCCGCGGAAAACATGGTGTCGGACAAGAGCTACCGGCCGGACGACATCATCACGATGTACGGCGGCGTGACGGTGGAGGTGACGAACACCGACGCGGAGGGTCGGCTGATCCTCGGCGATGCGCTGGCGTATGCGTGCAAGAAGCTGAAGCCGACCGCGATCATCGATCTCGCCACGCTCACGGGCGGCGTCGTGGTGGCGCTCGGCTACTGGTGCGCCGGCTACTTCTGCAACGACGATCGACTGTCGCAGCGCGTCGAGGCGGCCGCGGATGCGAGCGGCGAGCGCGTGTGGAAGCTGCCCCTGTGGGAGGATCACCGCGACTTCATGCGGGCCCAGCATGCGGACATCTGGAACTCCGGCCCGAAGCGCGATGGGCACCCGATCCAGGGCGCTGCGTTCTTGAGCTACTTCGTCGACAAGGCGATTCCGTGGGCGCACATCGACATCGCAGGCGTCGCCAATGTGGAGTCGGACAAGGATCTGTACTGCGCCGGGCCGACGGGCTACGGCGTGCGACTGGTGACGGAACTGGTCGAGGGGTTTGCGCGGCGGTGAGGCGATCGTAGCGCTGGCAAGCGGGGTGGGTTGTTGCGAAGCCGCGAGCGGCTTGGCGCGAGGGGTCAGCGCGCGGTGGCCGGTTCGAAGGTGAGTTTGGTTGGGTCTTCGCCGCGCTCGATGGCTTCGATCTTGCGGACGCGCCGTTCGTGCCGGCCGCCGTCAAAGGGCGTGTTGAGCCAGAGATCGGTGAGGTGCAGCAGGTTTTTGAGGCCGATGGTTTCGCTGCCGAGGCAGAGGACGTTGGCGTCGTTGTGGCGGCGTGACTGCTCGGCGTTGACCGAGTCGTAGACGAGGGCGGCGCGGACGCCGCGCACCTTGTTGGCCGCCATGCACATGCCGACGCCGTTGGAGCAGATGACGATGCCGCGATCGGCGCGATGGTCGCTGACGCGGCTGGCGACGTAATACGCCTTGTCCGGGTAATCGCAGGAGTCGCCGTCGCAGAGCGACGCGTCCACCTCGTGGCCTTGCGATTTGAGGTGAGCGATCAGGCTCTGACCGACTTGCGTGCCGCGATGGTCTGCGCCGAGTGCGATCTTCATGTGCTCTCTCCTGCGGCGGTGGTCTTTTCCTTGAGCAGTTGCACGAGGCGCCGGGGGATGAGCGTCATGAGCTGCTGCGCCACGGCATCGTAGGCTTCCTGCCCCTGGCCGATGGGGTCGTCGATATCGCCGGCTGGATCGAGGCGGTGGATCTTGCGCGCGTCGGGCGAGTTCACGCCGACGAGTTCACGAGCGGCGCGGGCGTGCGCTTCGGTCATGGCGAGGACGAGATCCGCCTTGCGAATCATTTCCGCCTGCAGCAGCTTGCTGCGGCCATCGTGTTCGATGCCGAGCGCGGCGAGGGTGGCGATGGTCTCCGGCGCGGCGCGAAGGCCGGGTGAGGCGCCGATGCCGGCGGAGGCGACGAAAAATTCCTTGCGGTCGCCGAGCAGGCCCTGCTCCAGATGATGGCGAGCGATCGCTTCCGCCATGGGGCTGCGGCACGTGTTGCCGGTGCAGATGAAAAGGATGGTGCGCATGGGCGGAAGAGACGCGGCGTGAAGGGCGACGGAAAGGATGTTGCAAACCGCCGGTCTGGTGTACAGTATCCACCCGGACGGAGTGGTCCAAGCGTATTACGAGATTGAGCCCGTGGAGTTCGTTTCCGCCAGTGAAGTGCTCCCTGTTCTGAAGCAGCAGGGAATCCGCGAATGCATCCGCACGCCGGACTGCGTCCACCTTGAGCTTGAGGGCGACGCGGACACCGTACACATGCACCTCGCGTGCAAAGAGAGTTCATCCCAGCCGCGTGACGGGGCGACGGTGGTTTCCATCGAGCGCAGCCGCATTCCTGAAGTGGTCAGTCACCTGATTCACCGTTTGCACCTGCCGCAGGTGCTCCTCATTCCGGTGGGCAAGTGGCGCAAGGTGTTCGACGCCGTGGCGTTCTCGCTGGCGGAGAACGAGGACTGGCAGGAAGTGGACGCAATGGCGAGCGTGGAGCTGAACACGCGCGATCCGCTTTTGTGCGAGCCGGGCGACTATCACACGCTGGAAGCGCTCGTCGGGGCGCTGATGAACGACGCCAGCGAGCCGGACCAGGGGCTTGCCATGACGTGCACCACCACGCCGATGCTGATTGAGATTCTGCCCGACGGCGCGGTGCGAATCAGCATGGGCAACCCGGTGCTGGCGGATGAAGTCGCGGCGACGTTTGCGATGAACGGCTGAAAAGCAGTTGAGCGAGGCTTGCAGGCGGCCGATAAGCATGGGGTCGCCGCGTTGTCGCATTGGCGTCGTTCGCGGCTCGCCATGGAAGGAACTGCCCATGCTCATCACCCTCGATCAGCAGCCATGTGACGTGACGGCGGACTCGACCTGGGAAGCGATTGCGGAGGCATCAGCCCTCGCCGGTTCGCGCGGCAGGCTCATCGTCGAGGTGATCGTCGATGGCGCGCGGCTGTCCGATGAGGACGTCACCGCGCTGCAGCATCAGTCCGCGCGGGCGGCGTCGATCGAGCTCACCAGCGCGCATGTCGGCGCGCTCGTCGGCGAAGTGTTCGCGGAGGCGGAGGAATCGCTTGCCGAGGCGAACCGATTGCAGACGTCTGCGGCGGAGAAGTTGCAGGCGGGCCAGGCGGCGGAAGCGATGCGCGACCTCGCGCAGGCCATCGGCATCTGGCAATCGACGCAGCACGCGGTGACGCTGGGCATTGAAGCCATGGCCGGCGCCGGCGGCGGATACGACACGGGGGAACCTGCGGACGCGGCGATCGACATGCCGCCGCTCAACGCCGCGGCGACGCGCTTGCATCAGCAGCTTGATGGCATTGCCGAGGCGCTTCGGCAGCGGGACACGATCGCCATTGCGGACGCATTGCTGTATGAACTGCCGGCGTGCGTGTCGCAGTGGCGGGAGATGCTGCGGGCGCTTCGTCGCAAGGCGCTCCACCAGCCGGCGGAGTGAGCCGAGGTTGGAATCCGCAGGCTTCGGGGCGGAATGAAAGTGCGTTCATGGGGCGTCGGGTAGGCTATTGGTCTGCCGCGCGTGCATATTTGTGCGGCGAGATCACGGAGGGAGTCCATGGCCGCAATTGGGGCTGATCGCATTGATGAACTGATGGACCAGGCGAGCGACGCGCTGGTGCGAACGAAGTATTTCGAAGCGGAACGACTCGCGGCGGAAGCGCTGCAGCTTGCGCGTCAGGCGGAAGACTTCGAACGCATGGCGCGGATCATCATGCCGCTGCAGGAAGCTCGCCGGCAGCGGACGCTGCAAGCGCTGGCCACGAAGAAGGTGACGGTGATCGCGAGCGAAAGCGCGATTCCGACGAAGATCAAACCCGGGTGTTATCTCTTCCAGCCGCCGCTCGTTGGCGCGGATGGTCGGCGTTTTCGTCTCGCGGCGCTTGAAGCGGAGATTCCCGTGGCGGTGCTGACGCGCGAGCCGCTGACGCAGCTTCGCATGCAACCGGTGGTGGCCATCTCGCCGGGCTTCACGCTGCGCACGAAGATCGACCCGCCGAAGAACTACGACCAGCCGGAAATGGAATGGTTCGTTCGCGCGATGGAAGAACTTGGCGACTGGGCAGTGGGCACGATCGATCCGGAGATGGATGTCATCCGCCGACTCGACACGTTGCTGTTGCGGCTGGATGCGCACCCCGAGCACGAAGGTCTTCACCAGGCGCTGCGCGCCACCTGCGAAGAGGCGGCGGTGCAGCGATCGACGGCGAAGCTTTCCGGCAAGAAGAAGGGCATGGGCGCGAAAAGCGCGACGCCGACGGACGAGCCGGAGTTCTGATGGCGGCCCAATGCCGCGCGTGTCGCGCTTGCTGCGCGTGTCGCGCATGCTGCGCGTGTCGCGAACGTCGCGCGTGCCGCGCGTGTCGCCGTGTCGCGCCTGTCGCGAACGTCGCGAACTCTTCTCTCCCTCTCCCCGAGGGAGAGGGCTGGGGTGAGGGTTCGTTCGTCGCGGATGCGGATTGGCGCCGAATTCGTTTTTTTCGCCCCGCCCACCCCCTGACCCCCTTCTTCCTAGGGGGGGAAGAATGAACGCGGGCCTCTGGTCGGACGGCTCCAGGTCGAACCCCCGCCCCGGAACACAGGGGCGCGAGGGCTGGAGGCGCTGGCCCGACGAGAGAGCCCGCAAAGAAAAAGCCGGCGGGGTCGGCGAGGCGTACCCCACCGGCGCGTGATGGTGATTTTTTTAGGCCTTGGGCCTTGGGCCTTGGGCCTTGGGCATTGGGCCTTGGGCGCTGGTGCGAAGCTCCGTACCAAGGCCCGGCGCCCAGCGCCCAAGGCCTCTTCTTTCAATAGCTGTACCTCCCGCAGTCGTCGTAGCGGTGGAATCGATGGTTGTGCTTGGCCTTGTCTGACTCGTTGCCGAGGATGTATCCCGCGCCGGCGCCGACCGCGCCGCCAATGAGCGTGGCTTCGGTGTTCCCGCCGATGGCCTGACCGGCGAGGGCGCCGATGCCGGCGCCGAGCAGCGAGCCTGCCGCGGCGTCATTGCAGCCCGTGAGCGAGACGGACGTGCCGGCCAGCGCGAGCGCGGCGATGAGCGCGCTGCGCCGGAAAAACCTGTTCTCAACGTTGGATACCATTCGCGACATGGCGAATCTCCGTGTGCTGGCGAAGGGTCTGGAGCGCCTCGCCACGGAGAAGGACACGGGCTCGCGTCCGCTATTCCATGGTCCGCTGGAAATGTGCCGGCGCGGGGGCGCCCTATCGGACGCCGGGCGGGCGACTGTCGCAGTCATGCGGCCGCGTGGACGCGGTTCCGCGGGGTGCCTGCGGGAATCGGCTTGCATCAGCCCGTGGGCGGGCTAACGTGAACGATCGCACGATTTCCCGCCGAGCCGCGGCTGGACGCACCCGAACCCCCGCTTCTGGAGGACGTTGACATGGCGATCAGGACAAGCATTGCCCGGCATTACGCCGTCCGGCTGATCGTCATGAGCATCGTGATGTTCGTGCTGGGCATGTGGGGCGTGTACGACTATCTGGTCGGCATCCCAGCCCACCAGCGGGCGTTCGAGCGCTACCAGGTTCTCTCGCTTACGCAGGCGGCGCTGCGGCCGGATCTTCGCGGCGAGGAACTCACGGAGGCCACCAGCGCGGCGCGGACCGCCATTGATCACGAGCTCAATCTCGTGCTCGATGACCATGCCAAGCGCACCGGCATCGACCGGGCGCGGATGAACGAGCCGGAGTGGCGGCTGCTGATGGTGGTGCAGATGGGCGAGCCCACGCCGGAGATGGATGCGGCGAAGGCGCACGCGGATTATGAATCGACAGCGAAGGTGGTGCAGTCGCTGCGCGAGACGGACGAACTGGAGTGGGTGAAGGGTCTGCTGCTGTTCAGCCAGGCGCTGGCCATGCCGCGGACGCCTTCGGGCGATCTCACGGAGCAGCAGCGCGCGGTGTACGGCATCACCGAGCAGCAGATGAATGCGATCGCGAAGGACGAAGTGCCCGCCAAGCCGAGCACATTCGATCACGTGGTGCAGCTTGCGTACATCTCGCTCCTGCTGTGCGTGCCGTATTTCCTGTGGGTGTACGTGGCGACGGTGAAGCGGGTGTATACGCTGGATGAGGATGGCTCGCTGCACTCGCCGGAGGGTTCGTGGCCGCGCGATGAGATTGCGGACATTGACATGAGCCGGTGGATGTCGAAGTCGCTGGCGTACGTCGTGCACAAGGACGGCCGGCGGATCATGCTCGATGACTACAAGCACAAGGACATGTTCCGCATCGTGGGCGCGCTGGCCCATCGCTTCTATCCCGACGAGTGGACGGAAGAAGCCAAGCCTGTGAAGGCGGAAGGTGACGAGGGCCAGGGCGACGCTGACGACGCGGCGCAAGCCGAGCAGGACGCGGTGGACGCCGTGTTCGACGGCGAAGAAGGGGCGTAGGGATTTCGGCGCAGGCGGCGGCGTTGGCATGCCGGGGCGTCGTTTTCAGGCGCCCGCTTGCCGTCTTCGCCTCGATTCCGGAGCAAGAAATCAGCGAAATGTGAAACCGTCCGCCGAGCCTCCCAACTACCATGATGAGGAGGTGCTGCGATGACGGTCGCGGAAGTCACGATGCCTGATGTGGAGGCCGCCGGCGGGTGGGCCGTTGATCCTCGGAACGGGAAGGTCCGGGCGATTGCCGTTCCTGACAACGAGCGGCACATGGCGGTGGCGATGCACCTCGCGCCCTTCGCGGCGTTCTTCTTCCAACTGGCGATTTTTGCGCCGCTCGTGATCTGGCTGGTGATGAAGGACAGGTCGGCGTTCAACGACGACCACGGGCGGGAGATCGTGAACTTCGGCATCAGTTTCGTGCTGCTGCACATCCTGCTGGGGATCACGATCATCGGGCTGGTTCTGCTGCCGGTGCTGTGGGTGGTGGCGATGATCAACCTGATCCGCGGGGCGTGTGCCGCCAGCCGGGGCGAGCTGTTTCGATACCCGCTGACGTTCCGATTCTTGTCATAAACGATAACTTTGGCCGATACTAAGGGGCATGAGCGAACCAACCTCCGCCCCTTCGCCGACGCCCACCGGCACTCCCAGCAAGGAAGAGTGCACGATGGCGCTGTTGATCTACATCCTTGCCATCTTCACCGGTTGGCTGGGACCGCTGATCATCTGGCTCATCAAGAAGGATCAGTCGGCGTACATCAACCATCACGGCAAGGAAGTGCTGAACTTCCAGATCACCGTCTTCATCGCGGCGCTGATCTCGGGCCTGCTGACGATCGTGATCATCGGCTGCTTCCTCGTGCCGATCGTCATGATCTGCAGCATCGTGTTCAGCATCATGGGCGCGATCGCTGCCAACAAGGGCCAGTGGTATCGCTTCCCGATTTCGCTGCGCCTGATCAAGTAAACAGCCGCATCGCACCGCCTGACGCCGCGTGGGCGCTCCACCCGCGCTGGGGGCGTTGCTGCGCGCTGTACTTTCGCGTGCGCCGCCGGCTGGTATGCCTGTGGCCTCGTTCCTAGGATGTCTTTCGCATGGCATTGCTCGAGGCGCATCAGCTTGTGAAGTCGTACAACGGGCGGCGGGTCGTTGACGGCGTGAGCTTTCACATTGACGCCGGCGAGATCGTCGGGCTGCTCGGCCGCAACGGCGCGGGCAAGACGACGAGCTTCCGCATGACGATCGGCATGATCACGCCGGAGGCGGGTCACGTCATCTTCGCCGGTCACGATGTCACGCTGCTGCCGATGTACAAGCACGCGCTCGCCGGCATGGGCTACCTGTCGCAGGAGCCAAGCGTGTTCCAGAAGATGACCGTGGAGCAGAACCTGCTCGCGATTCTGGAAACGCAGCGCTTGAGCCGCGATGCGCGGCATCGGCGGGCCGAGGCGCTCATGGCGCAGTTCGGCCTGAAGCACAAGGCCAGGCACCTCGCGCGCACGTGCTCCGGCGGCGAGCGGCGTCGTCTCGAAATCGCGCGAGCGCTCATCACCAAGCCGCGTCTCATGCTGCTCGATGAACCCTTCGCGGCGGTCGATCCCCACACCGTCGAAGAACTGCAGGACGAGGTGCGGCGACTGGCGAACGAAGGCATCGCCATGCTCGTCACGGATCACAACGTGCAGCAGACGCTGCGCATCTGCGACCGGGCGTACATCATCCACGAAGGCAAGAACCTGCGCGAGGGCTCGCCCAAGGCGATCATCAACGACCCGATGGTGCGCGAGGCGTACCTGGCGTCGACGTTCCGCGGCGATGAGTTCGACGACCACCACCGCGAACGCGAAACATCAGCGACCGGCGCGTGAGCGCAGGCGGATGGCACGAAGGCATTGAGGCGTTGGGCCAAAGGTCAACAAGTCAACAAGTCAACAAGTCAAAATGTTTGGTGGCCCCATTCTGTTCAAGGCATGGCGCTGGCTGACTCATCGTGCTGACGCCGATTCGCCGCGAGACGTCGAAATGTCATTAGCGCCCGTGCCTGCCCGCGATGGGCAAATTGGCCTTGAGTTACGTTCCGAGCGCTCCCCTTCGGGTCGCGGCTAAACGCTTTCGAATTTCGACTTGTTGACTTTTTCCGCCTCGCGGCTTCGTTGGTAGGATGCCCGCATGCGACTTGGGCTCGTCATCGCGGTGTCGGCGCTGGTGCTCGCTGGGTGCGTCAAGCGGACGGTGCTGGTGACGTCCACGCCGCCGGGGGCGCTGGTGTATCTGAACGATCGCGAGGTCGGCCGAACGCCCGTGGAGGTGGAGTTCACGTTCTACGGCCGGTATGACGTGCGGCTGGTGGCGGACGGCTTCGAGCCTATTCAGACCTACGCCGACGCCAACCCCCCGCTTTGGGATATGGCCGGGCCGGATCTCCTGGCGGAGGTCGCGCCGCTCGATTTGCGGAGCAGGACGGCGTGGCATTTCGACCTGCAGCCCGTCGACAACGACCCGGACGCACTGGCGGACCGCGCACGCTCACTTCGCGATTCGCTTCCCGGGGCGGCAGCGGCGGATGCGGGCGAGAAGCCGGCTGACGCGCCCGCCGGCGATTCTGAAAATCGCTAAATCATTCCTTTCCGGGAAGAAGCCGGGGCCGGCGTTGTCTGTTTAACCGGGGGTCCGGGGGCCTTGCGCCCGCGATTTCATGAAGGGAGAACGCGATGCCGACCCGCCTCACCCGATTGTTTGCCGCCGCTGCGCTGCTGGCGCCCGTGTTCGCGATCAATGCTGCGAGCGCCGCGCAAGACGCGCCCGCCACGGCCGAGGCCACACAGGAAATCAAAGTGCTGTCGCTGGAAGAAATGCAGCGGCAGGAGATTGAGCGGCTCAAAGCGGAAGGCCAGTGGCTGCGCGAGATGCTGGCGAAGGCGCGGCTGGAGGCGTCGCAAGCGGCGCGGGAGCGCGATGAGCTTCGCCAGTTCATTGCGGAGCATGCGCAGCTCGGCGCGGACTTCGAGAAATACAAGGCGTTCCTCGACATGAAGGAGCGTGAGCTTCGCCGCCAGCGTGCGGAAGAAGCGCGCGAAAAGCAGAAGCAGGAAGCGGCCGAGCGGCTGGCGAAAGCGGAGGCGGCGCGGGCGGAGCGGGCCGCCAAGCTGGCCAAGCAGCAGGAGCTTCGCCGGTACGAGCGCGAGGGGTTTTATCCGATCGGCCAGGGTGTGTTCGTTTCCGGCATGGCGTATCAGTACAAGCGAGAGACCGTGCCGGACTACAGCTATCGCTTCACGCCACTGATCCAGTTCGACGGCACGTGGTTCTTCCACCGCTACTGGTACGTCGATTACGACGAGGAAGTGGACTGGTCGGAAATGACGGTGTCGGGCAGCGTGCTCAATGCATCGGACGAGCCGCGCGACATCGGCATTGCGATTTCGTTCTTCGATCGCCGCGGCAATCACGTGGGCGGCACGACCATTGAAGTGCAGAAGGCGCGCAAGGACGCGCCGTATCCGTTCACGAAGGTGCTGGACATGGCGCTCGACGGGCCGTTCTACTCCTATCGCATCAACGTGCTGTATGCCGACCCCGTGGATGGAGACTCGTCGGACACGAAGGACCAGTCGGCGCCGATGGTGACCGTCGAGACGACGCTGCAGGCGCCGGCTGCGGCAGCAGCGGAGGCGGGCGAGGCGGCGGTGCCGGGGCAGTGACGGCTGTTCGTCGTCGTCGGCTGCCGCGGGCGGAGGCGGATTGGCGGGCCCGGGCGGCTACCATGCCGTGATGCCTTTCCGCAGGAACGCCAACGCACGCCGGCTCATCTTCCCGCTCATCATCATCGCGGTGGCGGTCGGGCTTGGTGTGTGGAGCACGCAGTCCGGCAGCGGGCGGAATGACGCGGTCGAGCGGTTCGTGCGCCGGCTGTGCACGGAGATTGCGGCGGGCGAAGAGGCGACGTTGCTGCTGGGGCGGACGGATGCGACGGTCGCGGCGGGCGTGCGGCAGCAGATCCGCGCGATTGCCAAACTGCACGGCGAGAACATCGACCTGCTGGACGTCAACGTGATCGCGGGCGACATCAACCCGCATCCCGGGAGCGAGACCGCCACCCACAGCGTGCTTCTTCGCGATGGCGACGTGGAGCTGCTGGGCCTGCGCGTCTCCTGCCGGCGCGACGCGAGCGCCGTGAGCATCCTTGGGTATTGGCTGCCGCACAGTCCCTAAGCGATGTTCGCCCAGCTGCGGCGCGTTCCTCTACACTCCCGCCATGCAAGTCTGGCTCAACGGGCGATTTGTGCCGCGTGATGAAGCGCGCATCAGCGTGTTCGACGCTGGTCTGCAGCACGGCGTCGGCCTTTTCGAAACGCTGCTCGCGCGGCATGGCAAGCTTTTTCGCCCGGCGGCGCATGTGACGCGGCTCATCGATTCCGCCCGCGATCTGCTCCTCACCGAACACCTGCGGCTGAACCCGCTGGTGGACGCGCTCGAGATGACGCTGCAGAAGAATGACATGCAGGACGCGCGCGTGCGGCTGACGGTGACGGGCGGCGATCTCAACATGCTGCAGTCGCAGGGCAAGGGCCGCGTGGACCCCACCATTCTCATCGTCGCGCAACCTCCCACGGTGTATCCGGAGCGGTTCTTTGACGAAGGCGTGCTGGTGACGATTGCGGACCACAGGCTGAACCCGCTCGACGCGACGGCCGGTCACAAGACGCTTGGCTACTGGCCGCGATTGATGGCGTTGCAGAGCGCCGCGGGACATCAGGCGGGCGAAGCGCTGTGGTTCAGCGTGACGAATCATCTCGTCGGCGGCAGCGTGAGCAACATTTTTGTCATCAAGGGCGGCGTGATGCGAACGCCGGTGGCGCGCGGCGAAGAGGAGGCCGGCATGCTGCGCTCGCCGGTGCTGCCGGGCGTGACGCGGGCGGCGATCATCGAACTGGCGGAAGATCGCGGCATCGAAGTGCAGCGCAGCGCGCTCGACATCAACGACCTGCTCGGCGCGGATGAAGTGTTTCTGACGAACTCCAGCTGGGGCGTGCTGCCTGTGGTGGCCGTGGAAAAGGAGCAGATCGCAGGCGGAACAGTGGGCGAGATGACGAAGCAGCTTCGCGCGGGGTACGTGGAGCTGGTGGATCAGGAAACAAAATGACGCGGCGCTTACTGATCGTCGCGGACGATGACGCGGACGTTGGAGCGGCCGGTGCGGCCAGGCAGCATGCCGCGCACTTTGGTGACGAGCGCGTTGATGAGCGCGAGCGAGCCGAAGACGATCACCGCAAGGGCGATCGCGACCAGCAGAAGCAGCAGAATCGGCAGGCCGATGACGAGCAGGAACACCATGAGCGCCGCGCGCGTGATCCAGCTGGGCTGCGAGGCGACATAACGAACCGTCCCCACCACCCGGCTGGAGCTTCCATTCGCAAACATGGACAAGCGCGTCCAATCGGTCATGCGTCATCCTAGGAGGTCGCGGCCGGCGGGCGGAGAATTCATAAGGTTCTTCGCCGACGCCGCGTGCGGATTTCGTCAGTTTTGGCGGCGAGGTACACTACGTCTTCCGGAAGCGCTCACCCCGGTTTTCATCGAGCGCGACGCCGAGGGGTTCGCATGGCCACGCCGACATTTCTCAAATATCCAACGCAGAAGTTGCGCCGACTGAAGTATCCGCTGCGACAGCTTCATCTCGCAGTGCGCGGCTATCGGCACGACGTGCAATGCGAAACGGCGCGGTGCGGCGTGCCCGGCGGCGAGTGGGTGTTCTGCCCCACCGTGCTCGGCCGGCACAGCGTCATTTATTCCTTCGGCGTCGGCAACAACGTGTCGTTTGATCTCGGACTCATCAGCAAGTTCGGCGCCGTGGTGCACGCGTTTGATCCCACGCCGCGCTCGGCGCAGTGGGTGAAGTCGCAGGAGCTTCCCGCCGAGTTCGTGTTTCATGAGATCGGCGTGGCGTCGTTCGACGGCAGGCAGGAGTTCTTCCAGCCGAAGAGCGACGAGTCGTTCCACTTCACGCCGGTGAAACGCTACAACTCGCAAGGGCGCGAAGATGGCGGCGGCTCGGTGACGGCGGAAGTCCGGCGCGTGGCGTCGATCATGCGCGACCTCGGCCACGAGCACATCGACCTGCTGAAGCTCGACATTGACGGCGGCGAGTACGACGTGATCGCGGATCTGATCGCCACCGGCGTGCGGCCGACACAGCTGCTCGTCGAGTTCCATCACATGTTCTCGACGATTCCGATGAAGCGGACGCTCGACACCGTAGACGCGCTGCGCGAGGCGGGCTATGGAATTCTCAACATCAGCCCGCGAACGTATGAGTATTCGATGATGCTCAAAAGCGCGGAAGCGGCCCTGCACGCGCCATCCAATGGCGCTGCGGCGTCCGGCATGTCGCTTGCGGGCAGTCACTGAATCACGCGGAACATCCTGTCAATTGCTCCCGAGGCCGGCGGCGCGGTCGTACCATGTTCTGCAACCATGGATGGCGATCTCTCCACCGCGTTCGTTCACCTGCACCTCCACAGCGAATACTCGCTGCTCGACGGCGGCAACCGCATCGACAAGCTCGTGGAGCGCGTCAAAGCGCTCGGCATGTCAGCAGTGGCGCTGACGGATCACGGCAATCTCTACGGCGCGATCGAGTTCTACACCAAGGCGCGAGCCGCGGGCGTCAAGCCGATCCTCGGCATCGAGGCCTACGTGGCGCCGGGCGATCGCACCGAGCGCGCGCAGACGGGTATTGCCGATGGCGGGTTCCACCTCGTGCTGCTTGCCGAGGACATGACGGGCTGGCGCAACCTGCTGCGCTTGAGCAGCGATTCATTCCTGAACGGCTTCTACTACCGGCCGCGCATGGATAAATCAACGCTCGCGCAGTGGCACGAAGGACTCATCGCGATCAACGGCCACCTCGGCAGCTCGATCGCGCATCACCTTTGGCGGTACGAGCAGGGCGGCGACGAAGCGCACTACCAGGCGGCGGTGGAGGAAGCGCGGTGGCACGCGTCCGTGTTCGGGCGGAACAGGAACGGCGAGCCACGGTTCTACATCGAACTGCAGCGCAACGGCGTGAATGAGCAGGAGCGCATCAATCCGCACCTGAAGCGATTGGCGAAGGAACTCGGCCTGCCGCTGGTGTGCGACAACGATGCCCACTTCCTCCGCGAAGAAGATCACGACAACCACGACACGCTCTGCTGCATCTCGATGGGCAAGCTGAAGAGCGACGATTCGCGGCTGAAATATTCGAAAGAGCTGTACGTCAAGAGCCCGCAGCAGATGGCGGCGCTCTTCGAGGAAACGCCCGAGGCGATTGAGAACTCCGCCCGCATCGCCGAGCGCTGCAACGTGGAGCTTGATTTCAGCAGAAGCCACACGCCGCTGGTGCGCGTGGCGCATCCGGGCCTCAAGCCGGAGCCGACCGGCGGCGACGTGGCGGCATGGTTCCTGGAGTACGCCTCGAAGTTCGAGCTGATGCCGCTCAGCGATGGCGACGGCGAATCGGTGGATCACGACGCCATTCGCGCCGAATGCGACCGCGCGCTCCGCGACCTCTGCCACGCCGGCCTGCACTGGCGCTACGGCAAGGAGATGACGGGCGACATTCGCAAGCGGCTGGAGTGGGAACTCAGCGTTCTTTCGAGCAAGCACATCGCGGCGTACTTCCTGATTGTTTTCGACTTCGTGAACTGGGCGCGGCAGCGCGGCATCCCGGCGGCGGCCCGTGGTTCGGGCGTCGGCACGATGGTTGGCTACGTGCTCGGCCTCTCCAACGCGTGCCCGATTCGTTACGGCCTGCTGTTCGAACGATTCACCGATCCGGACCGCAGCGAATATCCCGATATCGACGTTGACATCTGCCAGGACGGTCGCGCCGCCGTCATCAATTACGTGCGCGAGAAGTACGGCCACGTGGCGCAGATCATCACGTTCGGGCGCTTGAAGGCGAAGGCGGCGATCAAGGACGTCAGCCGCGTGATGGGCCTCTCGCCGACGGAGGGCCAGAAGCTGGCCAACCTCGTGCCCGGCGTGCTGAACATCACGATTGATGATGCGCTGGAGCAGTCGCCCGACCTGCGCGAGGCGTACGACACGGATCCAATGACGCGGCGGGTGGTGGAATCGGCGAAGGCGCTGGAGTCGCATGCGCGTCATGCCGGCGTGCACGCGGCAGGCGTGGTGATTGCGACGCAGCCGCTGGAGAACATCGTGCCGCTGTGCCGCACACCCGGCACGAGCGATGTCGTGACGCAGTGGGATGGGCCGACGTGCGAAAAGGTCGGCTTGCTGAAGATGGACTTCCTCGGCTTGCGCACGCTCACCACGATCGAGCGGGCGCGCAAACTGGTTCGCGACACGCTGCCGGAGGAAGCGATCTGGCAGGCGGTGGGTCGCGGCGAGGAGCTTGCGCTGCCGGAGGAGAAGCGCGGGCCGCATCCGCTCGATCTCGATCGCATGCGCTATAACGATCAGCGCGTGTTCGACCTCTTCCGGCGCGGCGACACGGCGGGCGTGTTCCAGTTTGAATCCTCGGGCATGCGGCGACTGCTGCTCGACATGAAGCCCGACCGGCTGGAAGACTTGATCGCGGCGAACGCGCTCTATCGCCCTGGCCCGATGGAGCTGATGGACACGTACTGCGCACGCAAGCACGGCAAGGAGATCGTGCCGAACGTGCACCCGATCGTCGATCAGTTCACCGCCGAGACGTACGGCATCATGGTGTACCAGGAACAGGTCATGCAGATCGTGCACGGCCTGGGCGGCATCTCGCTTCGCGATGCGTACACGCTCATCAAGGCGATCAGCAAGAAAAAGAAGAAGACGATCGACGAGCAGCGGCCGAAGTTCATCAGCGGCGCGGCGTCGCAGGGACTTTCCAACGCCCGCGCGGAGGAACTCTTCGAGCTCGTGCTCAAATTCGCGGGCTACGGCTTCAATAAGAGCCACTCCACGGGCTATGCGATCATTGCGTATCAGACAGCGTTTCTGAAGACGTACTTCCCGAATCAATACTGGGCGGCGGTGCTCACGTTCGAAAGCGCGGCACGGACCGTCGATGACTGGGCGCCGTATCTCGAAGAATGTCGGCGCACGCGGTTTGTGGATGACTCGAAGGAGAACCCGCACATCGGCGTGATCGTGCGCCCGCCGGATGTGAACGTGTCCGACGCGGATTTCTCGGTGGTGATGGACCCCGAGGAGCCGTGCGACGCGTGTCATGGCCATGTGCGCTTCGGGCTGGATGCGATCAAGGGCGTCAGCCGCGCTGCGATTGATGCGATCGTGGCGGAGCGGAAGAAGGGCGGCGCGTTCCAATCGATCTTCGATTTTACCTCGCGCGTGGATTTGAAAGCCGTGAACCGCGCGACGATTGAATCGCTGGTGAAAGGCGGCGCGTTTGATTCACTGCACGGAGCGCCGAACCGCGCGGCGGTGTTCAAGGCGATCGAAGAATCCATCGCGGCAGGTCAGCAGGCGGCGGAAGATCGGCGTGCGGGACAGATGAGCATTTTCGATGCGCTGGGCGGTGGCGGGCCGCAACGTCCGCCGGAGCGCGAGTTGCCGGTGGTCGCGCCGTGGACGCAGCAGGAAATGCTGGCGTTCGAAAAAGAAGTGCTCGGCTTCCATCTGTCGGGCCACCCGCTGCAGAAGTGGCGCGAGGACGTGCGGCGATTCGGCACGGAGACGGCGGAGAGCGCGAAGGCCGCGCCGGACGGCACGATGCTGCGGCTCGTAGGTCTTGTCACGGTGCTGCGGACGCCGATTGTGCGCAACGGGCGCAGCGCCGGGCAGAAGATGGGCGTGGCGGTGGTGCAGGACATGACCGGCTCGATCGAGTGCGTGGCGTTCAGCGATCTGTACGCCAAGGTCGAATCGATCATGAAGGACGGCGAGGTGTTGCTGTTCTCCGGCACAATCGATCGCAAGCGCGGCGAGCCGAATCTCATTTGCGATGACATCGTGCCGATTGCCGAGGCGGCGACGAAGTATGCCGACCGCGTTGAAATCGAGCTGCACGCGGAAGCGGCGGATGCGGTGTTCGAGCAATCGCTCATCGGGTTGGGGAAAACGATTGATTCGCTTCGCGCGGAGTGCAGAGGGCTCTCGGACGAAAGCGCGGAAGTGCGCTGGGTGCCGACGAATCTGTGCGTGGTGAGCGGCGGGTACACGACGACGATTCGCTTGGAAGCCTTGCCGCTGATCTGCACGCGTGAAGTGATCGAGCGGCTGGAAGCGCAGCCGGGCGTGGCGGGTGTGCGCATCGTCGGCATGTCGAAGAACGATCACCGCATCAAGCCGCGCGAACAGCGCTGGCAACGTCAGCCTGTCGGCGCGGCGTGATGCGGTGCGAATGGCGCTCCTCGTGAATCGAGCGCAGCTGACATGCCCGCGAACGCGCGCATCCAGTGGCGCGTGATGACGCGAAGGGCCGTTCCTCTGGATTCCCGCGTGCGCGGGAATGACATGTAGTGTGGGCGGTGCCCACGCTACGCGATGGCGTTATGCCGCGAGGCCGCCGAAGCCGAAGTTTTCCGGGGATTCCGGCGGCTCCTGGCCGTCGTCGTGGAAGTCGTAGTCCTCATCCACCGCCTGCTTCGGCCATGACGGCTCGAGGCGGTGATGGATGCGGATGATCTGATGAAGCTGCGCCGCGAAGATGGGGCGGAGCAGATCGAGCGTGCCGGCGAGGTGATCGGTGAACGGCTGCGTGCGGTTGCGGAAGAGCACGACGATCGCCATGCAGCGCTTCTCGTGCATGCACGCAAAGGCGATCACCTGCGATTCGGAGAGCGCGGGCACATCGATGCCGATCCACTGCGCGAACTCGCGCGTGTCGTCGAAGCGCACGAGATCCGTTTCGTGCTGCATCTGCGGGCAGACTGCGTCGCCGAGCTGATCGAGCATGTCGCCGACGGTGTCGCGCGGGCAGTCGTAATTCACATACGCGCCGAGCGACCACTCGTCGCCTTCATCGGGAAGGAACACGGCGGCGTTGGTCGGGCCGGTCTTGACGAGCAGATATTCGAGCGCGGAGCGAAGCAGTTCTTCGAGGTCGAGCTCCTGCCGCAGCAGCGTGCGGAACTCGGTGGTCATGGCGACATCCTGAATCTGCTCGCTGGCGTCTTCGTAGGCGGCGACAAGTTCACGGCAGAGGAGATCGACCTGCTCGGAAATCTCGCCGCGCGCGGTATTGAGCTTGCGGCAGATGGCCATCAGGCGGGCGATGCGCTCCTGGTGCACCTGGGTTGCGCGTGAGCGGCAGAGCGCCGCGTCAAGCCGGGCGGCGAGGTCCGCGTGGTCCATCGGCATGAGCAGCGCATCAATGGCGCCGGCGCGCATGGCGTAGACGGAATCGTCGAACGAACGCTTGGCGAGCAGCACCACGGCGTTCATGCCGGGCGCAAGCTGGGCCAGTTCGTTGAGGAACGCCAGACCGCTTTCGGCCTTTGCGCCTTCGCCCACGGTGCGGCTGATGAGTACGAGATCGAAGTTGTTTCGCGCGATAGCGGAGCGGCCTTCGCTGATGGTGACGGCGACGCGGCAGTTGTGACCAAGCGATTTGAGCGCGGCGCGGACGGCGGCGATGGTGTCGTCCAGCGTGCTGATGAGCAGCACCGTGCCGGGACCATGCGCGGGCGATGGATCAGCAAGCGCAGCTTCGAATTCGCGGTCGAGCGGTTCCATCGCCGGTCGTCTCCTCGAAAGGGAGCGGCCGGCGTTTGCCGACGTCACCCTTCCCCCACGACTTCGACCAGCTTTCGCTCGCTCTTCAGTGGCAAAGTGATGTAGTTGCAGGTTCCGTGGCGCGGCGCCAATCGGGGAGCAGAATGGTCGCCTGCGCGCCGGCGGCGCGGCCGTTTGCCATCACATTTTCGAGGGTGAGTTGCCCGCCGTGACCTTCCACAAGTCGGCGGGCGCGCGACAGGCCGAGACCAGGCTGGCGGCCGGCGGGTTTTTCGCTGAAGAACGGGTCGAAGGCGTGAGCGCGGGCGTGATCGCTCAAGCCTTTGCCGTCGTCCGTCACCTGAATCATTAATCGGTCATCAAACGTGCTCAACTGAACGCGCACTTCCACCTTCGTCGAGCTCTCCGCTTCCAGCGCGTTGCGCACAAGTTCGCGCACGGCGTCGCTGATCTGATCGGGATCAATGAACGCCTGCGGCATGCCCGGCGGCACCACGAGGCGAATCGTGCTCTTGCGTTCACTCTTGCGCGGCGAGCCCTGCGCAACGATCTCCGTCAGAAGCTGCGCGAGATCGACGGTGCGGCGGCGAGGATTGGGCGGCTCCGCCAGCGCCCGCAGCGCCGAGATCATGTCCGTCACGCGCGATGCTTGCGCGACGATCTGCTCGGCCATGCTGCGAAGCTGGTTGTCCTGAATCTGGCTGGCGAGCAGCTGCGCCCGGCCGGAGATGACCGTGAGCGGATTGTTCATCTCATGCGCCGCGCCGGCGGCGACTTCGCCGATGGTGGCGAGCGCCCGGCTTTGCGCCAGCCGCTCCTGCGTTTCCGCCAGCTTGCGATTGGCGTCCGCAAGCTGTTCGCTCAAGTGCCGCGCCGCTTCCACTTGCTCGCCCGCCGTGAGCGCCGCGGCCCAGGGCGGAATCATGATTTTCAGCCGCGGATCATTCGGCTCGAGGGGTCCATCGATGTCGCCTTCTTCCAGCACGAGCATGGCGAGCGTTTCGCCGGCGGCAGTGATGGGAATGATCTCCCCCGCTGGTCCCAAGCCCTGTTCGCTGATGCCTCGCGCAAGGTCATGCGCGTGCGACGGGCCGGTGATTTGCGTCGACCCCAGCAACCGGCCGTCGTCGGCGAAGCGCGCGAGTTCCCACGGGCTCTCTTCCGCCGCGCGGTGCAGCACGCCGAGCACGGGGCGTTCGAGCACTTGCTGCGCCGATCGCGCGATGTGACGCAGCACGCTAAGCGGCGAGCAGTCGGTGATGATCGATTCGTGGAACTCGCTCAAGGCACGGGCCGCGGTGCGGAAGCGATCGGCGGCGACGGCCTGCTTGCGCAGCGTGGCGTTGATGCGACCGAGCGATTGATTCGCCCGGCCGATGGAAGCCAGCAGCAGTTCGTGGCCGGGCTTGGAATCCATGCCGAGCGCTTCGGCGCGAGCCGCGATCTGTTCGTGCAGCTTCGGCGTAATGTCTTCGATGGCGGACGGCCGCATGCCGAGCTGTTCCGCCATGAGATCGATGTTCTCCGCGTGCGGCACGTGACCGAGCGGCATCAGGTGCTGGCGGCGCGCCACGGCGTCGGCGAGCGAAATGAGCCCGATGAGGCCGCGATGCGGAACATCCGGCAGCGCTTCAAATGGTTGACCGTTCAGCCAGATGCAATCGCGCACGGATGTGGGCAGGCCCCAATGTTCAGCGATGCGTTTGCCGGCCGTGTGGCTGTCGATGCCGATGATGCGGCGTGCGGCTTCGGCGAGCGGAATGGCGTGCGACTCGGCGAGTTCGCACACGCGGTCCCAGCTTGTCGGCAAGCTCACGTGCAGCGCCAGCATGCCGAGGTCGTGAAGCAGGCCGGCGAGGGCGGCGTCGGACGCTTCGATCTTGCCGTGCCGCCTGTGCACGAATTTCGCAAGCAGTTCAGCGCAGGCGGAGACGGCGAGCGAGTGGTGCCAGAAGGCGAGGCGGTCAAAGCGCGGCCGATCGGTGCGTCGTTCACCGCTCGCGCTTCCGGATTGATCGAGCAGTTCGAAGACTTCGACGGAAAGCACGGCGGTGCGCACGGCCTCGAAGCCGAGCATCACGACCGCGCGATCGATGGTCTTCACGCCGCGTGCGCGACCTTCATGAGCGGCGCGGCAGAGCTTGAGCACCTTGCTGGCGAGCGAAGGATCGGCGGCGATGAGCTTGACGACCTCGCTGAACTTGCCGTCCTCGCTGCTCGTCAGTTCAAGCAGGCGCACCGCGATGGGGCTCAAGGTCGGCAGTTCATCAAGCTGCTGCAGGATGAGTTCCACGCAGCGCGCTTGAGCGGAATGGTCGGCGAGCGAAGTCATACATCATGGTGAAGCAGTGGGCGTTTCGCACGGGCACGCGGCGCCCGGCTCGCCGGCGGTTACACCTCGAGCAGTTCACCAATTCGGCTGATGAGCTTCTCGATGTTGAAAGGCTTCTTCACGAACTCGTCGGCGCCCGCCTTGAGGAGCCCGTCGATCTCCTCCTGGTTCACCACGCCGGAGATCAGGATGATGCGCGTATCGGCAAGCTCCGGGTTGGAGCGGATGCGTTCGCACACGATGTTGCCATTGATATCCGGCAGCATGAAGTCGAGCAGGATGAGGTGCGGCCGGAACTGCTCGGTGAGCATGCCGGCGTCATAGCCCGTGCGGGCGGCGCGGATTTCATACTGGTCGAGCTTGCCGAGCACGTCCATGAAAAGCTCGACGATCTGCTCATCGTCATCGACGACGAGGATGCGCTTGCGCGTGGATTCGAGGTGATCAGTGGGAATGTCGTTGGCGCGCATGAAGCGAAGAAGCTCGGCGCGCGGGATGCGGCGGAAGCGTGAACCGGGGACACGGAAGCCCTGAAGACGGCCGCTGTCGAAGCAGCGAATGATCGTCTGCTGCGAGACTTTGCAGATTTCGGCGGCCTCGCCAGTGGTGAAGACTTGCTTGTCCGCCCACTGGTTTTCGGGACGCGCATGGGTCTTGCTGTGATTGGTAGACATGACCGTGCCTCACTATGGCGATCCCGAAGGTTCGCCGGTTCAACGCACTTTCCCCAGATTGCCGGTGTTGTCATCGGTCAGGCTGGATGCCGACTTCATGCAGGAAATGACAGCGCGTGCCGGTGGCGGCATTCCCGAGGCGGGGATTGAGGGGTTCACGCGGTCTGTGCAGCGCTTATCAGACACACGGGCGGGTCGCGCGTGCTCCTGCACTCACGATGAAAACGTGATGTCCTGCCGCCGTGGCAGCACGGAAGTGGCGGTTCGTCTTCAACCAGCCGGCTTGGCCTTGCCGCGCTGCTCCCACAAGCGCACCGCTTCCGGAGGACGGGCGTAGATGGGGGCGACGGCGAGGCTGTCGGTGAGCTCCCCCGCTGCGATCATTCGGGCCGCCACCGCAAGACATGCTCGCGCATCGAACACCGGCGGGGAGGTCGACACACCTTCCGTTTGCACGCGCTGCGCGATCGCTTCCGGCAGGTATTCGTCAGCGAGCACATGTTCGGCAGCCGCAACATCGATTTGCGCAGCGCTCACGATGCCCGGCGTGCCGGTGATCTGCCAATGTGATGCGTCGTCGCGCACCAGCCGCGTGACCCATGTCGTGTCGCGCTTGGATGCAAGGCACACCAGGAGCGGGCCGGCGTGGTTGCACGATTCCGCCGCCACGAGCGCGCTGGGCACAGCAGCGATCTTCGCGCCAAGCGATTCCGCCAGCATCTTCGCGGTGCTCACAGCAATGCGAAGCCCCGTGAAGCCGCCCGGGCCGACGGACACCCCCACCGCTTCGAGATCGCGCGGCGAGAGGGAGTTGCGCTGGAACATCCGATCGATCGCCGGCATGAGATCATCTTCGTGACGCGCCGCGCTGCGAAGCGGCTCGTGATCGACGCTTCCATCGGCGCGTCGAATCGCCACACTGCCGGCGCGCTGCGAGGTTTCGATAGCGAGCAGCACGCCGGTCATCACGCGGTCTCCGGCACGGCTCGCAGCGGAATGACGAACATCACGGCGTCGTCCGCAGCCGGCACGTCGGCGAGATCAATGGGCAGGCAGGCGCCGAATTCGTGATCGCTGTTGAGCACGATGACGCCGGGCACGCCGGTGTGCGTCACCTCCGCGCCGGTGTCAACATGCTGGTGGCCGAGGCAGAAGAGCTTCACGTTCCACGCTTTGGCGAGCGTCGCGACAAGTTCCGGCGTGTGTTCGCGGCCCCATGTCATGAGCGACGCCGAGCCAGTGGCGGGGTCGTAGTCGGCGTCGGAGAGCGGGCGATCGAGCACGCCGAGGTCGAAATGTTTCATGGCGTGCGCGCCGGGAAGCGAATGGGCGCACAGCACGCCGGAGTCGCTCACCAGCGCGACGGGCATGGCGCGGATGAACGCGCGGATGGCGTCGCTCACAAATTCGGCGTCGTCGCCAAAGGCAAATTCGAGGCCGGCGTCGAACAGCTCGACGCTGTTGCCCGCGCCTTTGCTCACGCCGCGGCCCGTCAGCTGCGAAAGCTCGTGGTTGGCGAGCAGCACGTGCACCTGCGATGGATAGTGCAGAATGAGATCAGCCGCGCGGGCGAGCATGCGGTGGCTCAAGTCCACGCCGTTGATCAGCCGCTCACTGTGGATCATCTCGTGGAGCACGAGGTGATTGCTGGGCGCTTCATCGAGCTTGGCGAGGCGCACGAGCTTGTTCAAGTGAACGGGGTTGTCGTGCAGATCGCCCGTGGCGAGCAGGCGGCCATTGGCGCCGAGGCGCACGGCGGCTTCGCGGTTCGGCCGCTGCGCGAACAATGCGTCAGCAGCGCGCTCGAAGAGCTCTGCGGTCGCGGCGGCGGATGTGATCGGGAGCGCGGCCATGGACGTGAGGATAGCGATGCACGGCGTGACACCCCCGCAACGCCATGAAAAAAGCCCACGGCGTGAACCGTGGGCGTTACGGGCTTTGAAGTTGTAGTGCGTTGCAACGTGTGTTACGGGCAGCGGCCCCATGAGCCGAGCATGTATGCGAGGTCCGCGCCGTCCACGACGCCATCCGGCGGCGGCTGGAACGTCACGTTGCTCACGATGTCCGCGGGCGAGCCGGGGTTCGGGCCCCACGCGCCGAGCAGATACGCGAGGTCGGCGCCGTCCACCACGCCGTCGGGTGGCGGCTGGAACGTGGTGTTGCTCACGATGTCCGCAAGACACGGCTCGGGCTGCGGGCAGTTGGCGGATTCACATGCGGCGCCTGCGCCCTGCCACGTGCCGCCGAGCGTCGTGCATTCCTCTTCGACGAGCAGCTGGCATGAGCCGTCTTTGAAGCAGCACGCGCCGTCTGGAGCCGGGCAGGTGACTTCGCCGCAGTCCACGCCGTCATCGGTGTAGGAGCCGCCCATCGCCGTGCAATCTTCTTCGGTCGTTTCATTGACGCACGAGCCATCGGGCATGCAGCACGCGCCGGTTGCCGTCTCGCCGCATGGCGTCTCGGAGCACAGCGTGCCCGGGCCCTGGAAGACGGAGTTGGCGAAGAGGGCGCACAGTTCCGCGGTCACGCCGTCAACACACTGGCCGTCTTCAAGGCAGCAGGCGCCGGTGGGCGGAGCGCAGGAGATTTCGGCGCACGTCGTGCCGTTGCCGTGATACGTGCCGCCCTGACTGCCGCACGCCGCTTCGGTGGCAACGATGCAGCTCGTCGAAGAGAGGCAGCAGGCGCCGGTGGGCGGCGGGCAATTCGCTTGCACGCAGGTCTGATTCTTCTTCCACGTGCCGCCGGCGTTCAAGCAATCCGTTTCGCGGATGCCTTCCGCGCAGGAGCCGTCGGTGTAGCAGCACGCGCCGGTGGCGGGGACGATCTTGAAGATCTCGCCGTTCGTGCCGGAGCCTTGATCGATGATGTAGAGTTCGCCTTCGTTATCTTCCGCGAAGGACACGACGCTGCCGATGGAGAAGCCCGGGACGGCAAGTTCGCTGGTGCGGTTGACGAGGTTGGAAATGGTGCTGCCGTCGTAGGTGAGGGACACGATCATGTTTCCGCACCAGTCGGCGTAGAAGTAATGCCCCTGCAGTGAGGGAATGGCGTTGCCGCGATAGACGTAGCCGCCGGTGATCGCGCAGCCGGAGCCGATGAGACCCTGGCTCGCGCCGCCGTGGCCGTAGGCGCCGATGGGCGTGACGAGATTTGGATCGCCGCAGGCGCAGCCGGAATTGTCGGGGTTGCATCCGGTGGCGCTGGTGCAGGCGAAGGCTTCCATGCAGTCCCAGCCGTAATTTTCACCGCCGGTGCTGGTGGCAGGCTGGAAGTTCACTTCTTCCCAGAGGAACTGGCCGACGTCGCCGATGAAGAGATCGCCGGTCATGCGATCGAATCCGCAGCGCCACGGGTTGCGAAGGCCGTACGCCCAGATTTCGTCATCGCCGGTCACGCCGACGAAGGGGTTGTCGGGCGGAATGGCGTAGTTTCGGTTGGGATCGGCGGGGAAGGCGTCGCTGTTCACGTCGAGGCGGAGCAGCTTGCCGAGGAGCTGATCGGTGATGTCCTGGGCGCGTTCGCCGGGGTCGCACCCATCGCCGCCGTCGCCTGTGGAGATGTAGAGGTAGCCGTCGTTCGGGCCGAACGCGAGCCAGCCGCCGTTGTGATTGGAGAACGGCTGGGAGTACGAGATGATTGTGATTGCGCTGGCGGGATCGATCACGATCGGGTCGCTCGCGGTGTCCGTCACGGTGTAGCGGCGAACGAAGCTGGTGAGCGACGGCGAGCTGAGCGTGTAGTTGAAGTACACATACGGCTGGGCGGGATAATTCGGGTGGAACACGATCCCGAGCAAGCCGCGTTCATCGTTCAGGCTCGTGGCGCCGGTGACGGTGATGTTCATCAGCGTCGTGACGGTGCCGTTGGTGAGATTGAGCGAGCGGACGGCGCCGGCCTTCTGAATGAAGTAGAGGTGATCCATATCGCCGGGCGCGGCGGCGGCGCCGACCGGAAACGCAAGGCCGGTGGCGAGGCGCACGGTGGAAAGCGATTCAACGCCCACGCCGGCGATCCCGCCTTCGCTGGTGGTTGATCCGCCGGTGTTGCCTCCGGCCGCGTTCATTGTTTGTGTGCGCGCGGCGTCAGGGCGCGGGGCGCGCTGCGCCTGGGCAGCGAATGTGAGCATGCAACACGCCGTGCCGAGCGCGACGAGCAGCACGGTCCGTCCGAACCTCTTTGATGGCATCATCTTTCTCCTTGGCCGCCAACCGCGGCAGTCTTCACTCTACGTCTGCAAGCGGCTCGCGGCTGCCGGCGAACAGGGCCGGCGGCGAAACACCGCGTGACATCCTGCCAATGGCCACGACATGGCAACACGTTGGTCTGCGGATACAGAAGAATTGGGCAAACTGGCGCGTTTGCCGGCGTTTCATGCAATTCCAGGATGCTCTTGGAACATACTCCCCGCTGCCGGCTCACGCAAGGATTTTCCGCGTTTCTCACTTTCCGGCGCGTCCGCCTGGCGCGGCATGGTTGCATAGGGGGATAAGCCGCATCGTGAGCCTTTCGTTTCGGAACCGCGGCAAGGCCCGCACAAGTTATTCGGGCATCAGCACGAGATTGGGCGGCACGGCCCTGCTGCCGTCGTGATCGATCGCGGCGCACACGAAGCCGGGCCGGATTGCGCCCGACGCCCACCCGCCCGTTCGGTCCATGGCGATCAGCGCGACCTGGTGATGCGCCTTGAGGGCATTGCGGCCGGCGATGCGTTCCAGCGCGATGCGAATCGCTTCGAGCGGCGTCGCGCCTCTGCGCATGGTCTCGACGACAAGGAACGAAGCGCACGCGCCCATGATCAGTTCGCCGGTGCCGGTGGCCGTCGCGCCGCCCACTTCGCCATCGACGTACAACCCGTGGCCGATGATGGGCGAATCGCCGACGCGTCCCGGGAGTTTGTACGGCGTGCCGCTGGTGGAGCATGCGCCGGCGAGCGAGCCGCGCGCATCCAGCGCGAGCGTGCCGATGGTGTCGTGACCGTGCCAGCGCGACTCGTCATGCGGAGCGTTGCCGGGACTTTGCGGCGATGAGTCGTCCTTGCTGAACAATCGCCCGCCGCCGGAATCGACGGGCCGCACGAACCGCAATCGTCTGTCCTGCGATTGATCGACATCGAACTTCTCGCGTTGCCATTTCTCAAACGCGTCCTGCGCGGTGGCGGAGAGAAGATCAGCGGGCAGAAAGCCTTCGCGGTCGGCGAATGCATCGGCGCCGTCGCCTGCGAGCATGAGGTGCGGCGTCTTTTCCATCACGCGCCGCGCGATCGACACAACATGCAGATGATTGCGAACGGCGCACACGCTGCCGCTCTGACCAAGCGCGGGGCCGATCATGATGCAACCGTCGAGCGAAACGCGGCCGGCGCTGTCGGGCAGACCGCCAAAGCCGACGGAATCGATTTCGGGGTCGGCTTCGACGGTGACGCACACGCGTTCCACGGCGTCGAGCGCGCTTCCGCCGGCGACGAGTTTGGGCCATGCCGCGTCGTTGCCGCGCTGTCCGAACGACCACGTGCTGACGATGCGCGGCTGGGGCATGGCCGCCATGGTACCTGCAGGTTCGCTCTTCCGGCAGAGCACGAACGCGGGTTAGACTTGCGCGCATGACAAGTCTCATCACCGCTGCGGCGCTTTCGCTTTTCATTCCTGCGGACGCATGGTGGAACGCCGGCGAGGCGGACGCATCACACCTTGCGCTGCGGCAACGCGTCATCAGCGCGGTGGAGCCGGCCGAACTGCGAGCGGCGCATGAACGGCTCGGGTCGGAGCCGCACCTTGCGGGGACGGATGGCGATTGGCGAACCATCGAGCGGTTGACGCAGATGTTCAAAAGCGCGGGGCTGAAAACGGACGTGCACGAGATCTGGCCCCTTCTCACGCGGCCGGTGAAAGGGCGGGTTCAGGTGATGCACCAAACGCGCGGCGGGGATCAAGCGGAACGCCGGTTCTCCGACTTTGTGCAAATTCGTGAACGCGCACTGACGGAAGACACGTTCACCGCAAGCACGGAGCTCACGATCGGCTTTAACGCGTACAGCGCTTCGGGCACCGCGGAGGGCGAAGTCGTGTATGCGAACTACGGCACCCGCGAAGATTTTCAGTTGCTGCGCGAGCGAGGCGTCGATTGCATGGGCAAGATTGTGATCGCGCGTTACGGCCACAACTTCCGCGGCTACAAGGCGCTGTATGCCGAGCAAGCCGGCGCCGCAGGGCTCATCATCTATACCGATCCGAAAGACAGCGGCAGCGGGCGCGGCGAGCCGTACCCCGAAGGCGGATGGGCGAATGAAACATCCATTCAGCGCGGCTCGATTGTCACGTTGCCGTATCCGGGCGATCCGCTCACGCCGTTCACGGAGGCGACGAACGATGCGCCGCGGCTTGATCCGGAAGCGATCGATCTGCCGCGCATTCCCGTGCAGCCGGTCGGATGGGATGTCGCCCGGCAGATTCTGGAATTGATGGACGGCGAGGAAGCGCCTGCGTCGTGGCAAGGCGGCTTGCCGCTCAAATATCGCTTCACCGCTTCGCCGGCGCTTCGCGTCGCGGTCACCGTGGAGCAGCCGCGCGACGTCATGCGAACGGCGAACGTCATCGCCACGCTTCCGGGCGCGAGCGAGCCGGACAAGTTCATCATCGTCGGCTGTCATCACGACGCGTGGTGCCACGGCGCGAGCGATCCCCTGGCGGGGACGATCGTCCTCACGGAGCTTGCGCGCGTGTTCGGCGAGGCGGCGAACGAAGGCGTGCAGCCGGCGCGATCGATCATCTTCGCGGCGTGGGGCGCGGAGGAATACGGCATCATCGGCTCGACGGAATGGTGCGAAGCGAATCGCGACATGCTGTCCGCCGGCGCGGTGGCATACATCAACCTCGACATGGCGGCGATGGGGCTGCGTTTCGGTTCATCATCGTCGCCATCGCTTCGCAGCGCGATCGCCCATGCGGCGTCGGTTGTCGAGCACCCTTCACCGGGCGCGGGAAGCGTTCTGAATGCGTGGCTTGCGCAAGGCAATGAACCACAACCTGTGCCGTCGTTCGGCAGCATGGGCGGCGGGTCGGACCACGTCGGCTTCTACTGCCATCTCGGCGTGCCCTCGTGCTCGGTGGGCGGCGGCGGCAGCGAAGGCACGGCGTATCACTCCAATTACGACACCATCGCGTGGTACCAGAAGGTCGTCGGCAGCGACTACGCGTCGGCACACATGGTGACGCAAGTGTGCGCGGCGCTCGTGGCGGAACTGGCGAACGCGCGCGTGCTTCCGCTCGATCCGCGCGGCTATGGCGAAGACGGGCTCGCGCAGCTCGAAAAAATCGAAGCGCGGGCGAATGAACTGGGTGTGGATGTCGACTTCGCGCCGGTCCGCCATGCGATGCACGCCTATGGCGAAGCGGCGAGCGCGTTCGTGGATGACGTGCAGCGCGGCGAGGAGGACATCGATGTCGCGAGGGTGAACGATGTGCTGCTGCGGCTGGAGCGCGCGTGGCTATCGCCGGAAGGTTTGCCCGGCCGGCCGTGGTTCATGAATCTGTACGGCGCGAGCGATCCGTACTCGGGCTACGCCGCGTGGGTGTTCCCGGCGCTGCGACTGGCGATTGAGGAAAAGGACGCCATGGCGGCGGCGATGGCGACGGCGCGGATCGTCGAGGTGTACGACGCGATGGCGGAGCAGTTGGCGAGATAAAAATGCCGCTTGCGGTTTCGCCGAGATTCTCTGCGAAGCCGCAAGCGGCAGGGAAGTTGCGTTAGCCGCGACTGGTTACACGCCGACGCCGACCATGCTGGCCGCGGTGCGGGCGATGTCGGTGTGGTGCAAGCCGAGCATGCGGAGCTGTTCTTCTTCCGTGCGCGTGGACTTGGGAATCGTGCGCACACACATGTGCTTGATGGTGAACGCGTCGCCTGATTCCGTGCATGCGTCGGAGATCGCGGAGGCAAGCCCGCCGCCGTAGTTGTCTTCGACCACGAGGATGTTTCCGCCGTTTTCGTTGGCGAGATCAAGCAGAGCCTCGGCCTCGAAGGGCAGCGAGTAGAGATCAACGAGCGAGGCGTCGATGCCCGCCTTGTCGAGGGCGTCCAGCGCCTTGTTGCATTCGTGGACCATGTAGCCGGCGGAGACGATGAGCAGGTCGCGGCCCTGCGTGAGCACTTCAAAGCCGCCCAGGCGGAAATCGGTGTTGTCGTCGTACAGGAACTCGACATCCGGCCGCGCGGCTCGCATGTAGCACGCGCCTTCGTGCTCGGCCATGGCGAGCGTGAGGGCGTAGGCGGCGTACGCATCGGCGGGCTGAAGCACGTAGCACGCCGGGTTGCCGCGGTGATCCTTCACGGTGGTGAAGCTGCGGAACCACGAGACGTCCGGCAGACCCATCTGCGAGGGACCATCGGAGCACGGCGTGATGCCCGAATGCGTGCCGACGATCTTGATGTTGGCGCCGGAGTTGATGGCCATTTCGATCTGGTCGTACCCGCGCGTGACGAATTTGCAGAAGGTGGAGCAGAACGGAATCTTGCCCGCGGCGGACAGGCCAGCGGCGACGGAGAACATGTTCTGCTCGGCGATCTTGCACTCAATGAACCGCTCGGAGAGATCGCGATCGTTGAGGAACCACTCGGCGAAAGTGCTGTTGCGCACATCGCCATCGAGCGCCATCACGTTCGGATTCGCGTGACCCAGCGCCCGCAACGCGAGGCCGAACGCCTTGCGGGCGGCGAACCGGCCGGCCTGCAGCGTGGACGTGAAGTCATACTTCTTCATCGCGGCGGAGAACGGCGGCGGATCGTCCGGCGTGGTGTCGCGCGGCGTGTACTGGGCGGGCGGATAAATGCGAAGCTCATCGGTGCCGGCAAGCGCGGAGGTGAGCCCGACGCCGGTGGCGTTCAGTTCCTCACGAGCGGCTTCGAGCTTGGCGCCAGTGGGCGGCTTGCCATGCCAGCCGTTGCCCTGGATGGACGGCGCGCCCCAGCCCTTGACGGTCTTGGCGACGATGGCGGAGCACCCGCCCTTGCCGCGCTCCATGAACGCCGCGAGCGCTTTGCGGATGGAATCGGGATCGTGGCCATCGATGACGGCGACGTTGTCGATGCCCGCCGCTTCGAGTTTCTTCGCAAGGCGCTCGGCGGACTGTTGATGGCTGACCTTATCCGCCTGGCCGTAGCCGTTGCAGTTGAAGATCGGGAGCACGTTGGCGCACTTGCGATCGACCATGAGGTCGACGGCTTCCCAGATCTGTCCTTCGCGCGATTCGCCGTCGCCGATGATGCAATAGATTTTCTTGTCGAGCCCGTCGTTGATGGCGGCGATGCCGAGGCCGACGGCAATGGAAAGTCCCTGGCCGAGCGAACCGGTGGCGGCGTCGAAGAACGGGAACCCGATGACGGGATTCGGATGGCCGTCGAGCACGGAGTCCTTGTCGCGCAGCGTGTAGAGGTCGTCGAGCTTCAGCGGGCGTCGGCTGTTGCCTTCGCCCACGACGGCGCCGAGGTCCGCAAGGGCGGCGTAGACGATGGGCACGGCGTGGCCTTCGGAGAGCACAAGGCGATCCGAGGTGGGATAGCGCGGGTCTTCCGGCACCCAGCGCATGGTGTGATAGAGCAGGACGGTGACGATGTGGCCGAGGCTCATCGCGCTGGTGGGGTGGCCGCTTTCCGCGGCGGCGCACATGTCGAGACACAGGCGGTCGAGCTGGATGACCTTGGCGTGGAGTGCGGCTTCGAATGACATGGTCGGGCCTCGTGCTGGCAAATGTTCCGAACAGAGCAGTATCGCAGGGCGCGGGCATCCCCGCAAATGCTGCGGCCTCGTTCTCTATGACTTTTCCCACCCGAACGGTCGCGGTCTTGCAAAAACCCGGCACATTTTGAAACCCGGGCCGGCGCGGCGGCACAGGACCGGCCGAGCGTGGCTCGGGTTTCCGGATTCACTCTTCGGCACGGCTGGGGCCGGGCGTCCACAATGTGTGGGCAAGTGAGCGCGCCGCGAGCCCGCCTGCTGGTACACTTGGCCGGAGTTATGCGAATGCGGCCCGTCGATTTTCCGATCGGGCGCTTCGGTCAAGAAGGGTTCTCACGATTATGAAGGTGATTTGCGATCGAGCGGCGCTGCTGGATGCGGCGACGATTGTGGGGTCGGTGACAGGCGGGCGCACGCCCACGCCGGTGCTGCGATGCATGAAGCTCGTGGCCGCCGATGGTCTGCTTCAACTGGCGGCGACCGACCTCGAGATGGGGCTGCGGATTTCCGTTCCGCAAGTTGAAGTGCAGGAAGACGGCGAGGCGGTCGTGCCGGCCGACAAACTTCTGCAGATTGTGCGCACGTGTGACGATCCGACGCTCACGCTCGTGAGCGATGGTCACGCGCTCAACATCGACGGGGCCGGGTCGCATTTCAAGGTGTACGGCTTCGACGCCAAGGAATTCCCGCCCGTGCGGGATTTCGACGACGTCACCGTCGATTGCCAGATCAAAGCGCGCGAACTGCAGACGCTCATCACGCGCACGGCGTTCGCAGCCGCCACCGAGCACAGCCGCTATGCCATCAACGGCCTGCTCTTTGAACGCAAAGGCAAGAAGCTGCGCCTGGTCGCGACCGACGGGCGGCGTCTCGCCATGGCGCAAGGTGAAGTGAAGGGCGGCGATGGCAACAAGACGTGCATCATCCCCACCAAGGCAATGACGCTGCTCACCAAGCTGCTCCGCGATCCCGATGACACGGTGAAGATTGCGATCGAAGAGAACCAGGTGTTGTTCTCGGCCGGCGAAGATGCGGGCGCGGCGGTGCTTTCGAGCAATCTCGTCGAAGGCGCGTTCCCGCCGTTTGAGGATGTGATCCCGAAGGATCAGGACAAGAAGGTGTCGTGCGACACGGCGTCGCTGTTGAGCGCCATTCGCCGAGCCGCGCTGCTCACCAACGAGGAATCGCGCGGCGTGCGCATGAGCTTTGCGGATGACAAGCTGACGCTGACCAGCCGCGCGCCGGAGATGGGCGAAGCGGAGGTTGAACTGCCGCTGGACAAGTATGAAGGCGACCCGCTGGAGATCGGCTTCAACCCCGGGTTCATTGCCGATGCGCTCAAAGTGGTGGACGGCGGCAAGGTGATCGTGGAGCTGAAGGCGCCGAACAAGCCGGGCGTGCTGCGCACCGGCTCGGATTTCACCTACGTCCTGATGCCGGTCAACCTGCAGTAACGAACAGTGTGTGGGTGCGGAGAAGGAAGAAGCCCGTGGACGCGAAGTCCGCGGGCTTCTGGGTTTTTGCGTGTTTTGCACGTTCTTCTGGGTTCCCGCGTTCGCGGGAACGACGGTTGGGCGCGAGTGCTACACTCCGCTCATGCCGATTCCGCGTTTGCGACAGGATCAAACGGCGTTGCTCGTGGTGGACGTGCAGGAACGCCTCATGCCCACGATTTTTGAAGCGGACCGCATGGTTCGCGGCTGCGGCATCCTGATTCGCATGGCGAACGAGCTCGGCCTGCCGGTGATCGTGACCGAACAGAACCCACGCGGTCTGGGCGGCACGGTGGCTCCGCTGCGTCAGATCCTTTCGGGGTGCGACGCCATCGAAAAAACGATGTTCAGCGCCTGTACGCCGGAGGTGGTGCGGCAACTCGAAGCGACGGCTCGCACAACGGTGCTCGTGTGCGGCATTGAAGCTCACGTGTGCGTGCTGCAGACCACGCTGGATCTGCTGGCACGCGGCGTCCAGCCGTTTCTCGTCAGCGATGCCATTTCCGCTGGGCAAGCGGACCAGATCCCGTGGGCATTGGCACGAATGCAGCGTGCCGGGGCCGTGGTGACGGGCATCGTTTCCGCGATGTACGAGTTGATGCGGGACGCCACGCACCCGGCGTTCAAGGCATGTTTGGCGTTGGCGAAAGACGCCATCCGCCAAGCCAAGTGACCCCCCGAAGCGGTCGCGCTGCGGTTTTTTGCGAAAAAAACGGCCTGGAAATACGAACATCAACCAAACAAACTACCTCGAAGGTGGCAAACACTTTGTTTTTGTCGCGGCGGACGTCAATAATCCGTGGCCAGACTGGCGTTTCATGCCTCGGAATCGGGTGTGCCGATGAGGCGCTGTGAGATCTGCTTCAATCACGAGAGGCGACACATGACGACCCGTGAAGCGTATGAACACCTGAAGAAGCTTGTGGAAAGCGCTGCGGAGGACGTGGACAAGACCGAAGGCGGCAACAAGGCTGCCGGCACCCGCGTGCGCAAGACAATGCAGGACATCAAGAACGCGGCGCAGGAAGTTCGCAAGAGCGTCCTGGCGTCTCGCAGCGAAGGCGCCTGACGAAGGCGCTGGCGGCGTTGCCGGCCCATGAACGCCTGGCAGCCGCAGAGCACGCACAACCAGGTTTTCGCGCGGCTGCTGTTCGCGCCGTCGATTTGCCATCGAGGCCGCGATCAGCGGCCGGCTCGCCGCGCGCCCGTTGCGGCTCTTCGTTATCATCCACCGCTCGCTTCGGCGGCGCGTTGCGGCCGCGGGCTCGTTCCGCCATGTGAGGACTGACGGTGGCTGCAGAGATTTTCATTGATTTGAGCACGATCGACCTTCGCGGCGAGGTGGTCTCGGCGGAACAGGTCGGCCAACTGAACCCGCAGTGCGGCCCCATGCGGCAGCTCGACCGTGTCATCTGGTTGAGCGAAGACACGCTGTTTGGCCTCGGCGTGAAGCACGTTCGCCACGACGAGTTCTGGGTGCCGTATCACATCCCCGGCCGCCCGCTCATGCCCGGCGTGCTGATGATCGAGGCCGCGGCCCAGCTGTGCAGCGTGATGCGCGCCATTCGCTATGGCGACGGCAAGTTCCTCGGCTTTGCGCGGTGCGACGATGTCGCCTTCCGCGGCCAGGTGGTGCCCGGCGACACGCTGTATCTCCTCGGCAAGGAGCTTTCCTGCCGCCAACGCCGCCACGTGAGCGCCGCGCAGGGCGTGGTCGACGGCAAGCTGGTGTTTGAGGCCACCATCACCGGCCTCGTGATGTGATGCTGGTTCAACCAAGGCGCGAAGCGGTGAAACGCCATCGCCGCCGCCAATTTCGCAAGGCGTGAATGCGCCGTTGCGTACCATGCTCGGTCATGAGCGTGTACCCGCTGCGATTTCATCCGATCCTCAAGCCCAAAGTCTGGGGCGGCCGGCGACTGCAGCGTTTCGGAAAGGCGCTGCCTGCTGAAGACAGCGCGGATGCGAACATCGGCGAGTCGTGGGAACTGGCGGACCTGCCGGATTCCATCGAAGGCGGGCGCAGCACCATTGCGAACGGGCCGCTTGCCGGGCTGACGCTTCGCGACGCCATCGAGCGCCAGCCGCGTGACATCATGGGAAGCGCGAAGCTCTCGGCGGAAGGCGGCTTCCCGCTGCTCATCAAGTTTCTGGACGCCAACGAAAATCTGTCCGTGCAGGTGCACCCCGACGAGGCGTATGCAAAGACGCATGCGGACGCGCATCTCAAATCCGAAGCGTGGATCGTGCTCGAAGCTGAACCGGGGGCGGTGATTTACAAGGGCCTCAAGCCGGGCGTGACGGCGAGCTCGTTTGCGAAGCACATCGAAGCGGGAACGGCGGCGGACGATCTGGTCGCCGTGCCGGTGAAGCCGGGGGACTGCCATTATCTGCCCAGCGGGACGGTTCACGCCCTGGGCGCGGGCGTGCTGGTGGCTGAAGTGCAGACGCCGAGCGACACCACGTTCCGGGTGTACGACTGGGGGCGGACGGGACGAACGCTGCACGTGGAACAGGCGCTCCAGTGCATCAGGTTTGCGGACGCAAGCGATCAACCCGTAAAGCAGCGCGAGCCGATGGTGACGGAAGGGCTCTCCAGCACGGCGCTGGTCGCGACGGAGTTTTTCGCGATCGAGCGGCTGGAGGCGCGTGTGAAGACACGGTTGCCGATTGTCACTTCCAACCAGCCGGTGGTGTGGATGATGCTTGCAGGTTACGCCATGGTGCACTCGCCTGATGCGCCGTCCAGCGTGCGCGACATCGAGCTTGCGCCGGGGGACACGGTGCTGATGCCGGCGGCGCTGCGCGGCGCGACGATCGAACTGCCCAAGGGCGCGACGGCGCTTCGCATCTCGTTGCCATCACCGACGCGGGGGATGATTGCATGATGACGGCATCAAGGCATCGAGGCATCAAGGCATCGAGTGCGGCGATCGCGCTTGCGGCGATGTGCGCGATGCCGTGGTGTGTGGATGCGTTCATGGCAGCCGCGCACGCCGGGATGCAGCACCTTGTTGCGCCGGGCGAGAACTGGGAAACGCTTGCGTCCAAGCTGCAGCCGGGCGATGAGATCATCCTGATGCCCGGTCGACATAAGCCCGCGACGTTCGAGAAGCTGCGCGGCACGCAGGAAGCGCCGATCACGATCCACGGCCTCGACGCCGCCAACCCGCCCGAGATCGCGGCGGCGCGGCATGGCTTGCTGCTCATTGATCCGCAGAACGTCGTCATCGAAAACGTCCGCATTTCCGGCGCTTCCATCGCCGGCATTGCGCTGCGCTCACGCGGCAAGAGCGAAGCGGACGCCGGCGGCGGTCAATCGCTCAACACAGCGAACGTGCGCATCCTGAACGTGCAGGTGACGAAAATCGGGCCCAGCGGCCGGCGCGATGCGATCGAGATCGTCGGCCAGGAACGCGTGCAGATCGAGCGCTGCACGTTCGAGGGCTGGGCCGGCGCGGCGGTCGCCATGCTCGCGTGCAACGATATTTCGATCGACGAGTGCGCGTTCAAGGGCCTGCCGGACCATTCGCAATCCGAAGGCGTGCTCATGCGGGCGGGCACGAAGAATGTGGTCATCACCAACAGCCGCTTCGAGAACCTGCCGGGGCCGGCGATCTTTGCAGGCGGGCGCAGCGAGGCGGACGCCTTTCAGCCCGCGGTGGCGCCGGACGCGAAGCCGGGCTCCATCTACGAGTGCCGGCATATCCAGGTGCAGCGCTGCGTGTTCACGAAGATGCGCATGCCCATCATGATGCAGTCCGCGGATGATGTGCTCGTTCGCTCGTGCACGTTTGTGCGGCCGCTCGGTTGCGTGGTGATGCTGGATCACAAGCACGAGGACGACCCGCGGTTTGCGGCGTCGTCGCGGCTGATCTTCGGCGACAACATCGTCGTCTGGCAGCCCGAAGATTTGCAGATGTACGTCCTCGCGGTCCCGCACGTCGATCTCACGACGCTCGCGTGGGAGCGCAATCTGTGGTGGTCCGACGAGCCGCTCGAAGCGCGAGAGAAGCTCGGCGAACTGCAGGGCGGGCTGGTCTCGGAGCAGATCATGGACGTCAACCCGCGACTGGATGATGAGTTCAAGCCGCAGGAAGAATCGGCGAAGGCGTTCGGCGCGTTCGCGCCATGATGAAGGTCACGGCCTCGCGCCGGATTCGCCCGTCAGCGGTTCGAGCAGATCGTGAGCCGTGACAAGCCCGAGCGGCCGGCCGGAGCGAGCTTCAGTCACGATGCCCGTGGCATGCGGCACGGCGCGGATCATGCGAAGGGCCGTCGGCACCGGCGTGTTCGCTTCGATCATCACGACGGGGTCCATGAGGTCGCGAGCGCGCTGGCCGGGTTCGAGCAGCAGTCGAAGCGCTTGCGCGGCCCCGAGCGGTTTTCCTTTCTCGTCGATGACGACGACGCGATCGTCGGCACGAATGTTGGAGAAGTTGGCCTGTCGCGCAGGGCCGGCGGCGTCGGCGGGAACGGTGACGACGCGTCGCCACGGCACCATCGCGCTGGCGGCGGTGCGATCGCGCAGCACCATGGTGCGATCGAGCAGACCGGCCTGCGTTTCGCTCAAGACGCCGGCGCCGACGCCTTCGAGCATGAGCTGCGCGATGCGCTCGCGCGCCGGCAGCGTGCCGGGCGGCGCTTGGCGCAGAAGGCGTGTGGTGAGTTCGCCGAAGCCCGTGACCAGCGGCACGAGCCCGACGGCCGTGAGCACCTGACGCGCAGCGCGGAGCGGCGCGGCGCATCGGTACGTCCAGCGATCCGTGTTCGAGCGGAACAGATCCTTGGGCAGCACTTCGCTCAACACGAAGAGCAGCGGGATGAGGACGGCGGCGTTGATGAGCACGGCCTGGCCCGCGCCGACGTGCATGTGTTCGAGGATCGCCGCCACGCCGTAGCTGCCCGCGTAGTTCACGATGTTGTTGCCGATGAGCAGCGTGGTGAGCAGGCGGTTGGGATGCTGGAGTTCATCGCGGAGGATGCGTGCGCGGCTGTCGCCCCGACCGGCGCGGACGACGAGGCGCACGCGGTTGAGCGTGTAGACGCCGGTTTCAATGCCGGAAAAGAGGGCGCTGACGACGATGGAAATCAGCGTGAGCGCGATGTAGCCGAGGATGACGGGTTCGATCATGACGCCGCGCCTTCCTGCCCGTGATTCGGGTGGGCGTCCAGATCGGGCGGCACGCGCGCAATTTGTTCGATGATGTGGTCGCGGGTGACGAAGCCGGCCGTTCCGCCGTATTCATCGACGACGATCGCCGCCGGCGCCCCGCGTTGTCGCAGGCGTTCGAGAAGGTGATCGACGGTCGCAAGTTCGGGAACAAACTCCGGGCGCAGGACCGCTCGATCCGGCAATCGCTGCTTCATGCGATTCGCTCGCTTGCGGGGCGAGGAGGTGGCGGCGCCGCGCGCTTCATTTTCTTCGCGAAGGAGCGCCATGGCGTCAAGCACGCCGACGATGCGGTCGAGGCTTCCGCTGTAGAGCGGCACGTGCGCGGCGCGCGTTTGCCGCAACATGGCGATGGCGGCGGCGCGGGTGGCGTCGGCGGGCAGCGCCTTCATGTGCACGCGCGGCGTCATGATGGCTCGCACCTGCGTCCGGCCCATGCGGATGACATCGCGCATCACGATCTGTTCATCGAGATCGATGACGCCTTCGTGCCGCGTGACGTCGAGCAGTTCCGCAAGCTCGGCGGCGTCGAGCCCTGGCGGCAGCACCGTGGGCGCTGTGAGGCGGCTGAGCGGCGAGACGACGACGGAATCGATCACCAGCCGCAACGGCGTGGACACGCGGTGCACCACGAGCAGCCATGGAGCGCACCACTGCGCGAAGGTGATGCGATGCGCGTTGGCGTAGAGCTTCGGCAGCACTTCGCTGAAGAGCACCACCAGCAGCAGCGTGAGAATGGCGAAGGCGATGTCAACCGCGAGGTGCAGCTTCGTGTGCATCAGCAGCACGGAACTGATGACGAAATACAGCGTGCTTACCGTCATGTTCGCGCCGAGCACGGTGATGAGCAGCATGCGCGGCTCGGCGAGCAGCGCTTCGATGGCGCGGTTGCTGATGGTGTTCCGCCGGCGAAGTTGATGTTTCTCCCGCTCCGACAGGCCGAAGAGGGCCGTCTCCGAGCCGTTCAGAAACGCGCTGGCGGCCAGCAGCGGAAGCAGCAAGGCGAGCAGGACATATTCTGGGAAGGACCAGCCTGGCATGGCATGATGTCGGGCGGCGGAAGCGGCACATTGTAGTGGCAATCAGCGGGCGGCTTCGGCGCGAGGGTGAAGCGCGAAATTTCAGGCGGCGGCGTGAAATGGCCGGGGCGGCGTCGTTGACCTGATGAAGGAGCCGGTGAACGCACGCCGGCGATGCTCAAAGGAGATGTCCGATGACCCGCACGTCGATTCTCGCTCTCATGCTGATGATTGTGGCGCTTGCCATGGCGCCGGCGTTTGGGCAACAGCCGGGGCCAGCGGCTCCACCACCCGAAGGCCGAAGCGCGACCCGAAGACCGGACAACATGCCTGCGGTGTCACTTTCATTTCCGGGCGGAACGGTGCGGGAATACGTCGACTTGCTGCGGAAGCAGCTTCGCACGGAACACGCGGAGGGGAACATCATCGTGAAGGGCGGCGCTGCGGACGTGTCGCTGCCGCCGGTCGATCTTGAGAACGTATCCCTGGCGTCGGCGGTGGAACTGCTTGATGGTCACCGCGATGTCGATGGCGGCACGCGACTGAATGTGCGGGCGGTGCGCGGCGACTATGCGCCGGTTTTCATTCTTGAAGCCGAGAAGCGACAAGGACCGGCCAACGAGGAACTTGTGCATGTGTGGAACGTCCGCCAGTTGCTGTCGGAAGATCTCAAGGCGGAGGATATGCTGACGGCGATCGAAGCGGCGCTTTCGCTTCTCCCCACGAAGGCGGGCGCCGCCGAGATTCGCTTCCACGAAGCGACGGCCCTCATCATGGCGCGAGGCACAGGCGACCAGGTGGCGACCATCGAGATGGTCGTGCAGCAACTTCGTGAAACGCAATTTCAGCAGGACATGGAGCGACAACGCCGCGAGGAGTTGGAGCGGGCCGCGGCGATGCGCTCGGACGCCGTAGCAAGGATGGAAAGGGAACTGTCATCCATTCAGGCCGAGCTTGGGGCTTCAAAACAGGAGCGCGACAAGCTCTATCTTGAGTTGCAGGTGGCGACGCAAATTCGTCAAACGCTTGAGGAGGAGAATCGTCGCCAGGCGGAGGAGTTCGCGACCAAGATGCGTCAGCGCGAGGCGGAACTGGTGGAATTGCGGCGAAGGCTGCAGGAAAAGCAGTGAGCCGAGGCTAGACTGAATTCGCGTGCTTTCTCGATGCGGGGAGGAACCGTGCAGGAGCGAACCAGTGAACTGACGCAGGCGATCGCGCTCGGCAGCGCCGAGGCGCTCGCGCAGTTCTATCACGAGTGGTTCGACTGGATGTACGCGGCGGCCCGCTCGATCACGCGGCGTGATGAGGCGTTCTGTCTCGACATCGTGCAGGACTCAATGCTGCGCGTGATCAAGTCAATTCGCAGGTTCGAGAAGCGCGACGATCTGGAACGGTGGCTCACCACCGTCGTGAAGCGGGCGGCGATCGACCGCATGCGGAGCGATGGGCGGCGTGCGGCACGCGATCGAGAAGCAGCGGCAAACGAAAACAGCGGGCCTGTGATGCGATGCAGCGCCGAAGAGCGCGAGTGGCTCACGCGGGCGGTGCAGGGGCTGCATCCCGATGATCAGGATTTGATCGTGGCGAGGCATCGGTTCGAGTGGACGCTGGCGCAAATCGCCAAGCTGCGCGGCGGTGTGCAGTCGCCAGGATCGGTGCACGGCCGAATCAGCCGCGTGCTTGCGCAACTGCGCCGTGAGGCGAGGGAGGCGTTCGGTGGCGCTTGATCTGAACAATCGGCTGACTCCATCGGGTGAAGCGCGGCGGCAGGCCATGCTCGGCGAGCTCATCGCGGCGATGGAATCACATCATCGAACTCGAGCGGTGCGGCGGAACGTCGCGGTGTTGAGCGCGGCGGCGCTGCTCGTTGCCGGCGCGGCGTACTTCGTGGCCAGCGCGAGTTCAGGCGATCGCGACATGGGCGCGCCGGCGCCCACACAGGTGGCGGCGTCGAATGCCGAGCGCGAAGAACCTGTCGTCATGCGCGTGGTGCATGTGCAGACGGATCCGGGCGTGCTTGATCGCTACCGTGCCGCTCCCCCGCCGCTCATTGTTCGAGTGGATGACGCGGCGCTGCTGGAAACGCTCGAGCAATTCGATCGGCCGACGGGCCTCGTGCGGATGGGCGACGATGTGTTCCTCACCGCGTCCGTGGCGGACGAACCGGCGAACGCCGATCGGCGAAATTCGCTGTAACGATGGTGATGTTCATGATGGCGCCGATCGTCAATGTGCGCACGCGCCCATGTAGCGTGGGCACCGCTCACCGTGAACGTGTTGACATGTTGTGTCATTCAGGGTGGGCGATGCGCACCCTGCGCGGTGACTTGGCAAAGGTGAGACGCCTGCGCCACGCTTTCAATACGGCATGATCTTCGGCGCGGCGAGCGGCGGTTCGGCGCTGAGCGCGAGTTCCGGCGTGACCACCGGCGTCTTGCGCGGCGCGCGGGCGCCCAGCGTGTGCACCGCGTCCTCGATGCGCAGCGCAAACGACTCGGCGCTCTCGCCTTTCTCCAGCCAGATCGGCTTGCCGTAGCGGACGATCGCATGCGCCGCGCGCGGCATGAACGCGCCGCATGGCAGGATGTGTCGCCCCCCGTCGGTGAACACCGGCACCACCGGCCGATTAGTGAAGCGCGCGAGAATGCTCACGCCCGCCTTGAATGGTCCAATCTCGCCGGTGCGGCTGCGCGTGCCTTCCGGATACAGCAGCAAGTTCCAGCCGTTGCGCACGAGCTGTGTTGAAGTGCGAAGCGACGGCAACGCCGGGCCCTGGCGGTCGAACGCAAAGGCGTGAAAGCCGGCGGCGACGATGAGCTGCAGCATCTCGCGCTTGAATGAAGGCGGCGCGCCGGTCGGGCCGTGACCGAAGACATCGAGCGCGGCGGCGACGACCGTTCGTTTGCAGATGTTCGGCGGAAGCGTGCCAATGATCGCGGCGGTGTCGACGTGGCTCTGATGATTGGCGGCGAAGAGCACCGGGCCATCGAGATCTTCGAGATGCTCAAGCCCCTCCGCGCTCCAGCCAAAGCGTCGCACGAACGCCAGCGAATAAATGCCCGCCCAGAGCACCGGCCGCAACGTGCGAACAAGCAGGCTGTTCAGCCGCCGCTCAACTTCTTCAGTGGTCGGCGGGCGCACATACGGCGCCGCGGGGTCCACGTGTGCGTTGTCGTGAGCGTCGCTCATGTGCTCTCCCGTGGAAGCGCGGCGGCGTTGGCGATCACCTTCTCGAACGCGCGGGCGTACTGCTCGAGCAGTTCCTGCGACGCGTTCGGGAAGCTCGGCAGCTTGAGCAGCGAACCGTTGCCATGCGCGGTGCGCGGAAGGGCATCGGGCGCATACTGGCGAAGCGGCTTGCCGGGCAGCGGTTCCAGTCGCGCGATCTTCGCCCATGTGCCTTCGGTGAACACCGGCTGCTGATGGAGCAGCGGGTAGCGCGGGGCGCCGACCTGCGCGCCTTCCGCCTGCAGCGCTTTCGCCAGCGCCTTGATGGGCAGGTTGTGCTTCTTCTCGTCGTAGCGCACGAGGAATTCGAAGTACACGCGATCCGCTTCCGGCCGCGACAAAAACGTCTCGAAGCCAAGGCGCTCAAGCCGCTTGGAGAGATAGATGCAGTTGGCGTTTCGCCGCTTGTTGCGTTCCTCCAGCCGGCGGAACTGCGAGCGGGCCACGGCGGCGGAGAGCGGCGACATGCGGAACTTGAAGCCGAAGCCGGTGGCGGCGTAGCGGCGCGTCGGCGTCTGCAGGCCGAGCAGGCGCTCGTAGTGGCCGAACCGGATGACGCGCTCGTACAGCGTTTCGTCGTTCGTGAGGAACATGCCCCCCTCGGCGCTGGGAAGGAGCTTGTTGGCCTGCATGGAGAACACGGCGGCGTCCGTGAGCGTGCCGATGGGCTTGCCGCGATACGTCGCCCCGTGCGCGTGTGATGCGTCTTCGAGGATGCGGAGGTTGTGCTTCCGCGCCACTTCGATGAGTTCATCCATGCGCGAGGGGATGCCGAAGAGGTGCACCACGACGATCGCCTTGGTGCGCTCCGTGATCTGCGATTCCACGTGGGCCGGATCGAGCCCAAGCGTTTTCTCGCACGTCTCGGCGAAAACGGGCACGCCGCCCAGGTGAAGGATCGGCATGACGGACGACCACCACGTGGCGCTGGGGACGATCACTTCATCATGGGCGCCGATGCCGAAGGCGTGCAGGGCGGCGAGGATCGCGCCCGTGCCGTTGTTATGGGCGACGCAGTGACGCACACCGAGCCAGCGGCGGTAGTCGTCTTCAAGCGCTGCGGTTTCGTCGGAGATTGAAAGCTGGCCGCTGCGAAGCACGCGGAGCACAGCTTCTTCGTCTTCGCGCGTGATGATGGGCCAGCGATTGGCTTCCGTCTGATCGAGCGTGACGGCCGGCGGTCCACCGAGGATGGCTGGTAACGCGCTCTGTTCAGCGACCGTGCTCATGTCATCCTCCCGCGGTTCGACGCCTCGGTGGGAATGATAATCAATTCCAGCCGCGAACGGCGCTCAACGAACGTCCTTGACGTTCCATCGACCATTCCGGTACCGTCGATGCATTCATGGGGATCGCGCTCGGCCGATTGCAGGCACGCGATGAGCTTCAGGCCGTGACAGCTTCCATCGCGGCTGAATGCCAACCTGGAGGATGAGCGATGTCCCATTATCCCCCAACTGGTCCTGGCCAACCCTACTCCGGACCGTACCGCCCCCACCGCGGCACGATGATCCTCGTGTTCGCCATTTTGGCATGGGTGCTCGGATGCGTCATTTTCAGCATCGTGGCGTGGGCGATGGGCAGCGGCGACTTGAAAGAGATTGATGCCGGCCGGATGGATCCCGAAGGTCGCGGTTTGACGCAAGCGGGAAAAATCATCGGCATGATCCACGTGATCGTGACCATCGCGGCGGTCGCATTGGTGGGACTCATCCTGTTCGTCGTGCTCATCCTGGGCGGATTTGCGGCGGCGTCGGCGGCTTCGGGAGCAGGCGGTCCGTAATCAAGGTCGCTTCAGCTCACGGCCGGCTCGCGGCTGACGCGCCGGCACGCCTGCACGACCCGCACACCAGCGATCACCACAAATCCCGCTGACAGCGCGAGCAAGAGCGCGCCCGCGCCCACGATGATCCATCGCAGCGGCTCGCCTTCTTTCTTCACCTCTTCAAGCACGAGATACGCCAGCGCCGTCACCGCGGTTGCCACCATGAACACGGCGGGCACGGCGGTGAACCAGCACGGCTTGCCGCGCTGCAGGAGCCAGATGGAGACGGTGGTGAGCGCGAGCGCGCCGATCAATTGATTGCCCGCGCCGAAGAATGGCCAAAGCGCCTTGTACGCTTCCTGTGAGTACGCAAAGAGCAGCATCGCGCCCACCGCGCACGCCGTGTTGAAGAGCGGATGACGGAACATGGCGGGCAGCCGCCGCCGCGCTTCGCCATCCACCAGCGCGGCGCCGCATTCCGGACAGCGATCGGACGCAAGGTTCGTCAGGTTGTATCCGCACGCACGGCAGACACTGTCGCGCGCAAAGAGACACGCCCAGAGTTCTTCGAAGAGATAACGAGCGAGCCGCACCGCGGTGTCGAGCGTGGTGACGATGAAGCCTTCGATGACAAGAATGCCGAGCACGCATCCGATCGCCATGGGTATGCCGAGGTGCTCGAACATGCGGCCGCTGCCGACGGCGAATGTCAGAATCGCGCCGCCGGGCGAATCCATGCTGGCGCGGTATTGCGCGGAACTCATCTGGCTGGCGACGGCGACGAGCACGAGAATGGCGAGCATGGTTTCCAGCAGCATGGCGCCGAAGCCGATGCGCCGGCAATCGCGTTCCAGCGGGATCTGCCGCACCGTCGTTCCCGTGGCGACGAGCGAGTGAAAGCCACTGATCGCGCCGCACGCAATTGTGATGAACATGACGGGCCAGATGGGGCCGAGGCCCTTCGTCCGCTCGCCCGCTTCGATGGAGCTGATGGCAAGCTGCATGTGCTGGCCCTGCACGCCGGCGACGATCGTGGCGAGCACAAGCAGCAGCATCCCGCCGTAGAGAAGCTGCACGTTCATGAAGTCGCGCGGCTGGAGCAGCAGCCACACCGGCACCCAGCACGCCATCGCAACATATGCCGCAAGCAGCAGCATCCACGCGTCCGGCGAAATGCTGACGGGAACGTAGAAGCCGATGACCACGCCCGCAGCGCAAATCAAGCCGCAGATGCTGTAGATCAGCGCGTGGTGCAGCTTCCCGGCGCGAATGATGAGGCCGATCAGCGGCGCGGTGAGCGTCATGACGATCACGCTGGTGGTGGCGATCCCGCCGATGCGGCCCATGAGCACGCCGTCGCGCATCTCGGTGCGCAGCAGCGTCTGGTCACTCGCGAGGCCGAGTGATTCGAGCGGATACATGCTCGCGAGCGCGGCGGCGCTCAACTTCAGGAAGATCGCGTTGACGAACGAGATGACGATAAGGAGGAATGAGACGAAAAGCAGGTAACCGGCGTTGCCGAGTGTGCGCCGCGCGATGTCTGCGATGGTGCGCCCGTTTTCGCGCACGGAGACGAACATGCTGGTCATGTCGTGCACGGCGCCGAAGAAGATGCCGCCGATGACGAGCCACAGCCACGCCGGTCCCCAGCCGTAAGCCAGCGCGAGGATCGGCCCGACGATCGGACCGGCCCCGGCGATCGACGCAAAATGGTGGCCGAACACGACATGCGAAGGCGATTTGACGAAATCCTTGCCGTCGGCGAAACGGACGGCTGGCGTGGGGTTGGCGTCGTTCTCGCCGAACACGCGGCCGATCCATCGCGGGTAGATCATGCCGCCGAGGAAGAGGATCGCCGCAGCGCATGCCATGACGAGGAGCACGTTCATCGCTACGCGGTCTCCGACGGTGTGGTGGCGGCCGGCACTTCGGGAATGTTGCGATCGCGCACGCGCCGCCAGACGCGCGCGAGCACGGGCTCCTGTTCGTCACACCAGCGGCGGTACATGCGCCACACGATCCACGCGGTGGCGTAGCCGAGCACGGCGCTGGCGACGACGTCGCTCAAGAAGTGCGCTTGCGTGAGCAATCGCGAGAGCGCGCACAGCGCCGCCGCCATGAACCACACGGGCGAGAGGCGCGGATAGAGGAAGGCGAGCATCGCCGCCCCGCCGAATGCAACGGCGGCGTGACCGCTGGGAAAGCCGAGGTGGGACGTATCCCACGTGAGGTCATTCCACGCACGAAAGACATATTCCCCTGCGTTCCCGGTCGGTCGTTCGCGTCGGACTATGAGCTTGATCACCGTGCTCATGACGCCAGAAAACATCGGCGCCCACATCACGATGAGACTCCGCTCGAACGAAAACAGCAACGACTGCCTGCGGCTCCAGAACCAGTGCACGGCCATGACGAGCGGCGCGGCGAAAAGCCACGTCGTAAACTCGCCCATTTGTCGCGCGGCGGCGTAGAGCGATGCGTCCACGCCGTGCGGATTGTGCACGAGGCGAAAGATCGGCTGGTCAAAGTGCATCGCGAGAGCGATGGCCAAGCCGGCGGTCACGAAGAACACGGCGAACGAAACGACGCGAAGGTGCGAGCCGCGGTGCACCGGCAAAGGCATGGGCGAAAGTGTAACGAATGAGGCGGAAGCGCTGTCAAAATGGAAGGCGGGCGCGATTCGTTTGGAACCGCGCCCGCAATGGTTCTTTGAACATCACGCCGGCGATTACTTCTTGTTGGGCATGCCGGGCTTGGGCTGCTGGCCCGGCTTGTTCATCGGCGGCTGCTGGGGCCTCTGGCCGGGGTTGTTGCCGGGGGTTCCGGGCTTTGAGGCCTGGTGCTGCGGCTTGCCGGTGTTCTGCTGCATACTCATAACAAACGACTCCTGGGACGATGCCTGTGCATGCGGGCATCACGCTGACCTTCGCCGCGGAGCCAACACAGCCCGCGCGCGAACGGTCGAAAATCGAAAGACGGGATTCGTGAGCAGTGGTTGCCGTGTTGAGGCGCTTGGTGAGCAGCGAGTGCGTACGTTGAGACCGCGCTTGGCGCGTGATGAGGTGCATCATCACCCGCACAAGGCGCACGTTGGGCCCAAGCCGCGCTGTGATCGCTGAAGCGACCCCGACGAGACGAACCGCTGATTCGGTTGCTGCTGTGCCTCCCGCCCGCCGGCTGTTTCGTGCCGCTTTGTCAGCGTGTCACGCGCCGGATCGGACGAATCGAGAGAAGCCTGGTGTGAACGCAGCCGGGTTGACGCTCCAAACGGTCAGACACCTGCCGCTTCTCTCGCCCACAAGCATCGGCACGCCGGCTCACGAAAGCTCGCATGAATTTTTCACATTCATGCCCACCAGCATGAAAGGCCGTTTTTGACGGGAAAAATCACGCTGCGTGGTTGGTTGCGGCCCGGTGGCGCCAGCGCGAGCGGAACCAGGGAATGGCCGCCAAACCGGCGGGAATGGCCACCACCGCTTCGCCGGCGGATTCCACAAGCGCGAGCTGGGCCCACAAACCGGCATCCGTCTTGAACTGTTCCAAGGCGCCGGCGTCCATCCCCATCGCGCTCAATCGCATCGCGGCAAGCGTGACCGCCATCTCGCGGAAGCCGAGCCGGCCGAAGGGAATGAGGTTGGCGATGATGGCGACGAGGGCGAGCAGCAGCACGTGTGATGCGGGGATGGTGATGCCGACGATGAGCATGGCGGCGCTCATGCGGCCTGTGTACGCCGCGATGTCGATGGCGCGAAGTCCGAGAGCGCCCCACAGCGCCGTGTGCGAACGCAGTACGCGATGCGCGCTTGGCCCCAATCGCGCAAACACAGGAGCGCCGGCGAAGACGCGCGTGAACACGCCGCCCGCTGCGAACATCGCCATCAGCGCCAGCGCCCACGCCCAATCAAGATGCGGACGCCCGATCGTCGCCGCCGCGCTCGCGCCGACGCCGACCACCAGCAGCCACGCGATGCACGAGAACCACGCGCCGATCGTGAGCCACGGCAGGCGATCAACGCGCAGGTGATACGCAATGCGCGTGAGCGCCCCCACACGCAGCGGCGCGTAGTTGAGCAGGTTCGCGAGCAAGTTGAGCATCATCAGGTCGCGCCAGCGCAGCGAGCGCACGGGCTGAATCGTCACCCAGAACGTTGTGCCGTTGACGAGCAGACTGATGATGGTGCACGAGACGAGCAGCACGACCGCGGCAGGCGGCGCGCTCGAAAGCCGCGACCAGTCGCCTTGCTTCACCGCCATGGAAACGCACCAGCCGAGCAGCGCGGCGCCGGCGACAAATCCAGCGAGCTGCACAGCAATTCTGCTGAACGTCGGCCGAGGCGCAGGTTGAATGGCGTCGTCAGCCACGGGCGGATGCTTTGTGCGTTGTGCCGGTGGCGTGCGCCGGCGGCGAAGAAGGCGGAATCGCAGCTGGCCGGGGGCGGAAGCGCTCGCGCACGATGACGTACAGCGCTCGCACACCGTCACGCCAGCCGATTTTCTTTCCTTCCGCAAGTCCGCGCGGGCTGTACCACACCGCCACCTCCGTCACTCGCGCCTTGAGCTTCGCGAAGCACGCCACCATCTGCGGCTCCACGCCGAAGCGCGATTCCGTCAGCATCGGGCGAATCTGCCGGAGCAGCGCGATGGGAAACATCTTGTAGCAACATTCCATGTCGCGCAGGCGATAGCCCGTCATCAGGTTGCTCAGCGCCGTGAGCACCGCGTTGCCGAGCGCGTGGATGCGTCGTTTGAAACCCTTCACCTGGCGATGTTCGCCCCATCGCGTGCCGATGACGGCGTCGGCGGAACCATCGAGAAGCGGCGCCATCAGACTGGCGTAGTCATTGGGGCTGTATTCGAGGTCGGCGTCCTGGATCACGACGAGATCATCATCGCGGCCGACGCGAAGCGCGTGATCGAAGCCGGTGCGCACCGCGGCACCTTTGCCCTGGTTTTCGTGGTGGCGAAGAAGCGTGATGTCGTGACCTTGCTGGCGGAGTTGCTCCACGCGCTTGGTGGCGGATGCGGCGCTGGCGGGTTCGGAGAAGTCGTCGATCACGACGACGGACTTCCGCCAGCCGTCTGGAAGCTGGGCGGCGAAGACGCGCTCGAGGCAATCCGGCAGCGTGCCGCGCTCGTTGAACACCGGAACGATGACGAAAAGCGTCGGCACGGGGCGATGATAGCCGCGAAGGCGATTAACCTTGCTTGCCGGGCGTCCCGCCGCCTGCGATGGATTGCCGCATCGACGTGTCGGCGACGACGTTCTTCATGCGGTAGTAATCCATGATGCCGAGGTTCCCCTGGCGGAACGCGTCGGCCATTGCTTTGGGCACTTCCGCCTCGGCGAGCACGACGAGCGCGCGGTTCTTCTGCACCTCGGCGACATACTCCGCTTCCTGCGCAACCGCCATCGCGCGGCGCTTCTCGGCCTCGGCCTGAAAGCGCTTCTTGTCCGCCTCGGCCTGGTCCGCCTGCAGCTTCGCGCCGATGTTCTCGCCGACGTCCACATCCGCAATGTCAATCGAAAGGATCTCGAACGCGGTGCCGGAGTCGAGGCCCTTGGCGAGCACGGCCTTGGAGATGCGATCCGGGTTCTCGAGCACTTCCTTGTGGCTGCCGGAGGAACCGATCGCGGAGACGATGCCTTCGCCGACGCGGGCGATGATCGTTTCTTCGGTGGCGCCGCCGACGAGTCGCGCGATGTTGGTGCGGACGGTGACGCGCGCCTTGGCGCGAAGCTGGATGCCGTCCTTCGCCACGGCGTCAATCGTTCCCTTGCCGGTTGACGGGCTGGGGCAATCGATGACCTTGGGGTTCACCGAGGTCTGCACGGCGTCGAGAATGTCGCGGCCGGCGAGGTCGATCGCGCGAGCGCGATCCCACGGGAGGTCAATGCCTGCCTTGTCCGCAGCGATCATCGCGCGAACGACGTTCGTCACGCGCCCGCCGGCGAGATAATGCGATTCCAGCCAATCCGTCGGAATGTCGAGGCCGGCCTTCTTCGCGCTGATGCGGTTGAACACGATCGTGCGCGGATCGACCTTGCGGAACTGCATCATCACGAGGTCAATCAGGCGCACGCGGGCGCCGGAGAGCAACGCCTGCAGCCACAGGCTGAAGAACTTCATCAGGAAGAAAAGAAAGAAGAGCAGGACGAGCCCGACGATCGCGATGGCGACGATCCACACGATGGGCTGAACCGCAAGAACGAGCGGCGCGGAGATTGGCATGAGATCCTCCAAATCAGGCTGATCCGGCGGGGATTATATCGCTTCACGCGATCATCACCGGGCGCGCCGCTTCGCCACACGGTTTCGCGCAAGGCCCGCAATCACGCTGTCAGCGCGGGCGGACCTTGATCTGATTGTCATACACCTCGGTGACGATCACGGGGGTATTGGCTTCGATGACGCCGAATTCTGCGAGCGCATCGAGGCGTTGGCCGGCGATTTTCACTGTGCCCACCGGCCGCAGCGCGGTGAGCGTGACGCCTTCGGCGCCGATCAGTTGCCGCAGCTTTTCCATGCGTTCGCGTCGCGCCGCCTCGGCCGCGGGCAGCGCGTCGCCGTGCTCGTCAAGCACTTCCTCCGCGGCGCCCAAGATCATGCGTTTGCCGAGCGGCGAGTTGATCCACAATTTGAAGCCGAAGTAGATGAGGACGGGGCCAAGCAGAACATACGCGGCGAGCGCGACGAAGCCGAGCGTGGTGTCGAACTGGAAGAACGCGACGAGCGATCCGATCGCCGCGACGCCGCACAGCACGCCGATCAATCCGCCCGAAGGCACGACGAGCTCAAGCAACAGCAGCACGAGCGCGATGCCGAGCAGGATCAATCCCCAGAGGAGATAGACATCGTTGCCGCCTTCGAGAGCGACGGGTGGAGTTGTCGCGAGCCAGCGAATCACGCCTGGGCTTCCTCGACTTCAATAACAAGCCGTCCCACGGAGACGATGCGCACCGGAGTGCCGCGCGAAATGTAGGCGCCTGTTGCCTGCACGTCGAAGAATTTACCACCAAAGCTGGCGCGGCCGCTCGGGCGCAGATCGGTTTCGGCCCGGCCAATGGTTCCCGGCGCGAGCGACTCGGCGGCAGTGCCCATGGCGGTGAGCAGCGTTGGTTCCGCGGAGGCCGCTGATCCGCTGCCGTCGCCCTGCAGGATGAAGCGATTGAGAATCGGCAGCGACTCGAACTGCCGGGAGATGAGCCACACCGCGACGCCGGCGAGGAAGAGCGCGGTCAGCGTGGTGCCGATGCCCACCCACAGTTCATCCTGGCCCTGCGGCGTGCGCACGTCGCCCGAGACGAACGTGCCGACAATTCCCACGAGCAAACAGGCAATGCCGGAGACGCCCGCCACGCCGAAGCCCGGCAGCAGGAAGAGTTCCACAGCCACCAGCACGATGCCGACGCCGATGAGCGCAAGCTCCCACCACACGGCCATGCCCGCGAGCGCGGGAGCGCCCACGATGATGAGCAGCGTGCCCACCGCGATCGAGCCGAAGAGCCCGAAGCCCGGCGTGTGCAGTTCGATGACGCCCGCGATGATCATCACGAGAATGAGGAAGCCGCGCACGTACGGATCGATGAGCACGCGCACGAGTTGCTCGGACCACAGTTCATCCAGCCGCGTGATCGTGCTCGCGCCGAAGTACGCTTTCAATTCTTCGTCATTGGCGACGGTCTGCATCGCGAGGCCGTAGTGCAGCATTTCGTCGGCTTTGAGCGTGAGGAGACGATCGTCGGAATCCACCTGCGTGACGAACTGCCAATTGTCGCGGTCCGCTTCGGTAAGCACGGGGCGCGAGCTGGGAAGCTGCTGCGTGCCTTCGATCTCATTGCGGATGGCGTCGGGATCGAACACCGAGCCGTCGGGCAACACGGTGCCGGCCGGGGGAAGCGAGAACTGCGGCAGCACGCGGCTGGCGCGGGGCGTGATGCTGACGACCTGCTCGGGCGGATCCTCGCCGAAGACGCGCTTGTACTCCTCGCGCGTGACGAACGCGCGGTCGCCGGTCTTCTTGTTTTCGATGAGCCACAATTCGACGCCGACGCTCACGAACGCCTGCACAAGGTTTTCGTCGTAATGATGTCGACGGGCGGAGTCGATCACTTCCGCAAGGAAGCCCGATTCGATCTTGGCTCTTTCCGCGGGCGGGAGCGAGATGAGCCCCTGCAGTTGATCAATGGCGATCGGCGCCGCATCGCCCATGGTCGCGTTGGGATGGACGACGATCTCGCGGCAGGCGAGCGCCATGTACGTGCCCGCGGAGTAGGCGTTCGGGTTGATCCATGCGACCACGTTGGCGGGCGTTTCGTTGCGGTCCTTGAGCAAATTGCAGATGTCAAGACCGGCAAAGGCGTCGCCGCCGGGCGTGTCGAGATCGATGACCACGGCGGTGGCGCCAATCGCTTTCGCTTCCGCCATGCGGCGTTCGAGCGACTTCACCGTCATGGAATCGATTTCGCCTTCCACGCGGAGCACGGCCACATGATCGGCCTGGCGATAGGCGGGAACGACGAGCGGGGCGGCGGGCTGCTTCGACGTCTTGCCGGCTGGCGATTGCTTTGCCGGCGCGGCTTCGATCCCGCCGGCGATGATGATGAGCAGCATCGCGGCGAGCGCGCGCGCGGCCAGAGCGCGATATCGCAACACATGAATGGATGCCATCGTGGTCAGCAATCTCATCTCGTCTGCTCGTTCGCGCGCGTCCAGAACGCCGGCGCGATGGATGTTGGGAAGCAAGTATAGGTGTGGTCACGCGCCGGGGAGGGCAAGGCTGGCGCCTCGGCGAACTTGGCGGCGCGCCATCGCGAAAAAGAAAACGGCTGACCTTGCGGTCAGCCGTTTTGAGAACCCTGAATCGGTCCGGCTTGGCTTCTTGAGAGCAGATGAAGCGAAGCGTTCCCCCGGTCGGGCATTCGGTGCCATTCAGTCCCAGGACGGCGTGATCGTGAAGTTCGGCGCCGTGCCCTGCACTTCGGTGACGATGATGTTCCAGCAGTCGTAGCCGCTGCCGGAGCCGCCAGTGCCTACGGTTTCGTTGAGGAAGATGTTGTCCTGCAACGTTTCGCCGGTGCCGACGGCCTGGTAGGTCACGCCTTCGGGGAAGAAGGAGCGAAGCACTTCAACGTGGTTGTCGTTGAAGCAGATGTTGCCCACCCACTCCTTGGAGCTGCCGTGGATTTCAAGCGTCTTCGAACCTTCATAGTCGGCGGGGTTATGGCTGCCGTCCTTGACGCCGCGGTTGCCGACGATGGTGTACTTCGAATCCAGCGAGTTGATCCACTGGCGCTGCTTGCGCTTGTCGAACATCGGGCTGCTGGAGTACGAGACGTGTGAAAGCTGCTGAAGATCGGCCTGGAACGTGTCGTCCCAGTAGCGGTCGTTAATCGGGCTGATCACGTTGTACTTGTAGTCGGTCTTCACGAGCACGTTGCCGTTGGGCTCCGACGTGGAGACCGCGAGCTCGGGGGTGAAGAAGTTCTGGGCGATGCAGACGGAGTAGAGGTTGGCCGTGTTGTTCTGAAGCTGGTTTTCTTCACCACGACCGGGGGTCTCGATGCCGTTGAACGCCAGCCGATTGATGAGGCCTGGGGTCGGGAAGATGCCCTCGTTCTCGCCGGCATAGATGAGCCACGACTTGTGGATCTGGGCGATTTGAGTGCCGTCCTTGACCTGGCGTGCGGTCGCTCGGGCTCGCGCCAACGCGGGCAGGAGCAAGCCGATAAGCAGCGCGATGATCGCCATGACCACCAGCAGTTCGATGAGCGTAAATGCACGCATTCGTTTCATGTTTCGATACTCCAGTGAGGGGTGTCCTTTTGGGACGAAAATTGAAAAGACGCAGACGAATCAGCACATGCTGGAACGAGCGAAAATGTCCGGCCCGAGCCGCGGCAAGCCGCGGCGTCGGGCCGGGCTGGGCGTCACGGGTTCAAGGGATCCCACCGCACCACAGCGCGCGAGCAGCGCACGCCGGGGTTGAGCGGATTCAGGATCGGCGCGATCATGCCGGTCGTCACGCCGAGCCACGCATCACCGGCGTATTCAGGCAGCGTCGCACCGGCGGTGCCGGCGCCGCAGTCGGTGTCGAAGAACTCACAATCAAAGATGTTGTCCTTCACCGGCCGGGGCGGGTTGACGTTCACCGGCTCGTAGGTCGCCGGGTAGAACGACTTCAGCATCACGACGTGGTTGTCGTTGAAGCAGATGTTGCCATTCCATTCCTCCATCGAGCCGTGCAGCTGGAGGGTCGGGCTCTTGGTGTACTTGTCACCGGTGTTGACGCCCTTCTCGGTGCCGCGAGTGCCGAACACAGGCACGGTTGACGCCTGCGTGTTGCGCCACTGCTGCGCCTTGCGGGTGCCGCAGAGGGGCATGTGGGCATACGAGAAGTTGGTGATCGCGTTGGGGTTGTGGATCACGCCGGTGAAGGTGTTGTCCCAGTAGGAATCGTTCGACGGGTTGTAGGCGTCGAAGTTGTAATCCGTCTTCTCACGGATCTGCGGGTTGACCTCGGTGGGGCCAATCACGATGTCCGTGCCGAAGAACTGCTGGGCGATCAGCGCGGAGTACACGTTCTGCGAGATGTTGAGGATGGGATTCTCGGGGCCCATGCCAGGAATCTGCCTGCCCGCGAGGTTGGGACCTGCGGAGGCGAGCACGGCGTCGCGATTGACGAGGCCCGGGGTGCAATACCGGCCTTCGTTGTCGTTGGCCCAAATGATGTTGGCCTTGTGGATCTGTGCGATCTGCGTGGCGTCCTTCGCCGACTTCGCGTTGCGCTGGGCCTTGGCCAGTGCCGGGAGCAGCAGGCCGATGAGCAGCGCAATGATCGCAACCACCACGAGGAGCTCGATCAGAGTGAAGCCTTTGGTTCGGTTCATTGGACAGTTCTCCATTGCTGTGAAAAAAGAAAGAATGAGAACGGAGACTCGAACTGTCTGAGGCGTACGCAGCCCCAGTTTCTGGATGGTCAAACAAACCCGACGTCGGCTGACCGGCCTTGACCTATGAACGGCCAGCCATCAGCTTGATCGAAGGTGTGGCGGAACGCGGGCGTTGCTTTCCGCAACCATGTGTTGGTGACTTGCTCACGCTCCCGCAACCGTCAGCGTCATCCGAACCAATCCGGCCCCACCGGTCCCCCCGGAAACCAGATCATGGTCCCTGGAACCGGCCCCCGGACGTTCGGCGTGCTGACTTGTCGCTCCCAGGCGATGCCCTTTGATGCCCCCTGACCTTGCCGCCTCGCATTCGCTGCGCACTTCTGACCGTGCACGCGAACCACGCAACGACTCGGCGCATCCCGCACACAAAACGGGTTGCACACCTCTGGCTGACCTGGCTTTGGAGAGTGGAAAGCCCACCTTCTCACGAGCCGACTGTGTCAAATGTCGACTTGGCGGCGGGCATGAAAGGCGATCGCGAAGCGATCAGAATAAGGGCGTTATCAACTGTATGGTGCCGCCAACAGTCAATTGGTCCTCAACTGGACCCGTGTCATTACGATACTTCGTGTTTGTGGCGCGTCAAGTTGCAGCCATCTGGAAAAAATCTTTTCCACAGCCGATGATCCGCCTGCACTTGCGGGACCACTTGCCGCCCCGCGACCGCGATCCTCGCCCCTACCCCGCCACCCCCGGAGACTTGCCATGGGCCGCATCCACGACCGCCTGCACCAGCTCGGCATCACGCTTCCCACGCCCCCCAAGCCGGTGGCTGCGTATGTGCCATGCGTGAAGGCCGGCAACCTCGTGTACGTCAGCGGCCAGATTCCCTTTCGGGACGGCAAGCTGATCGCGGCCGGGCCGGTGCCGTCCGTCGTGTCGGTGGATGACGCCCGCGCCGCCGCCCACCAGTGCGCCCTCAATGCCCTTGCGGTGCTGGCCACGGCTGTGGATGGCGACCTCGACCGCGTCGAGCGCATCGTCCGTCTCGGCGTGTTCGTCTGCTCCGACCCCGGCTTCACCGACCAGCCGAAAGTCGCCAACGGCGCCAGCGAATTTGTCGTCGAAGTCTTCGGCGAAGCCGGCCGCCATGCCCGCGCCGCGGTTGGTTCTGTCGCGCTTCCATTAGGAGCGGCGGTCGAGGTGGAGATGGTGGCGATGGTCGCAGGCTGACGCGCATCGCCTTCGCCCAGCGACCCGCCTACGCTTTGCTTCCCAACCACAAAAACGCCGATAAACGGCTGGACGCTGCGCGATCGCTCTTTTCGTATGGAATGGTACATCCCCATTTTGATCTTCGTCGGCCGCATCTGCGACGTGTCGATCGGCACGCTGCGCACGATGCTGGTCATCTCCGGGCATCGCGTGCTGGCTGCGGCGCTGGGCGGCATTGAGGTGGTGATCTGGATTCTCGCCGTGGGCGGCGCGATCCACTACCTCAAGTTCCCGCTGGCGATCGTCGGCTACGCCTGCGGCTTCATCGTGGGCGTGATGCTCGGCATGTGGATCGAGGAAAAGCTCGCCTTTGGCTATCGCGTGGTGCGCATCATCAACACCAACGGAGCCGTCAAAGTCTGCGAAGCCCTCCGCGAAGCCGGCTACCGCGTCACGCAGATCGCAGGCCACGGCAAGAGCGGCCAGGTGGAGATCGCCATGCTGGTGATCCGCCGGCGAAGGCTCGAAGAGCTGCGCGCCATGGTCCGCCGCATCGTCCCCGAGGCATTTCTGACCGTCGAACGCGTGGAACAAATCAGCGGCGGCGAGTTCAAGGAAACCCGCTTCACGCAACGCCTGGCGGAGCGATTGATGCCGGTGCGGAAGTAGTTCAGCACGGCGGTGCAAAGGAATTCCTTGCGCTGGGGTGACATATGTATGTCACGTGCGGCCACTTTCTCGATTTTCAGATATTGACAAGTCCCTCCCCTCCGCTAACTTGTGTCGAGAGATGGCATTGTGCCGTAATGTTGAATACGTTCCACACGGGAGGAATCGAGATGAAATAGCGCTCCGGTTGGTTCGATTGCGGCTTCGGCCTGGCGTTCACTGCGATTGCAACACTTACGGTCGGCCCGCACGTTTTCATGCAACGTGCAGCAGCGTTCCAATCGAATCCGTGCACGGGAAACGAGCAGTCGTCCAACTGCAAGTTTCACATCGACTACATGGACATGCACGAGGATCTGTGGCGTGACGCATTCGGTCAGACGTATATCGACGGCGTTTCTCACATCTCCATCAGCCCGCCTCCGACGGGACCGGATGATCCGTGGGAATTGAAGGTTTGGCAGGACGCGGGACTTGATTACAGTGATCCCAACTTGACACAGCAGGAAGTGGATGCTCAGGTCGTCGCGGAAGGAACCTTCGACTTTGCGGCTTCTCGGCTGCTCGCAGAAGTTGAAGAACAGGGAACGGTAGACAATTCGACAGAAACTTACACTCAAACGGTTTCGTTTTGGGCGTCATCCGGAATCCTGCTTGGCTCAAATCAAACCTCACACCCGATGGCAGTCATCGTCACAAGCACACACGTGGCATATTCCTCCGGCGGTAGCGTGAGTGTGCATCATCTGAGCCTCGTTAAGACAGACATCTCGCTTCGAGAAGCAACGGGCATCACCCTCGATATTGCCCAAGCAGTTGAACAAGATCCGGCGAACCTCGAGGTGCCGGAACCGCCGGCGAATCAGAATCCGCTGAAGTGCTTCCATGCAGCGAATGCCGAAATGTCCACCGCATGCTGCTGGTGCTTCGCCGATCGTGCCGCCTGTTATAGCGGTTGCAAAGGAGTCTTTTGGGCCGAGTTCGCAGATTGCCTCCCTAGTTGGGAATCAATCCTTTCCGGCTTTTCCTGCGCCGCCTGTTTCGGGCTGATCAAGAGTGGCTCGGGCACAACCCCAATTGGACAAGCAGCGATCTTGGCTACTTGCCTTGCGTGTGTCGCTGGACTCATCTACACGGTCATTCGGTGCTACGTACTCGCGAAGGGCAAACAAAAGCAGTGTGAGGCAGACTGCGACCGCGACTGGCTTGAGTGTCTCCGTTCGAATGGCTGCGCCATTCCCGAATTCTGAGCGAGTACACGCGCATAGAAATGCAGCCGTTCCCGCTCTGGTTTCGCATGATCGCGGCGGCGTTCTACCTCGTGTGGAGCGCCGTCGCGATTGTTGGTTCAGTACTTGCATGGAGGCAGGAACCCAGCGCGCTCACGGTTACCCCGATCATCATCAGCTATGCGTGTCTATTCCTGCTCATTCTTGTCGGCGGGCCGGCAAGAATTGTCATGGACCGACGAATTCGGCAACGTGCAGTCGCTGCACAACTGCAACCTTGCCGACAATGTGGCCATTCGCTCGTCGGTCTCGGTCGATACGCGCGTTGCCCGGAGTGTGGCACGGCGCACGACACGAAGAAGTTGCGCGACTTCTGGTCACGCTTTCTGCATGTCTCGAACCGAAGATCAACAGCCGAACTCGTTTGGACAATTGGCGGAGCCGCGATTGCATTCGCACTGCTTGTCGCTGTCGGCCTCGTGCTAGCATGGACAGGCGCTCGTGACTTCGGCAAACCGCTGGTTCCGCTTGTGCTGATTCTGCCCGCGCTGTGCTATTTTCCACTTCGCACCTGGCTTCGCCGGCGACTCGTCAAGGCGCGATTCAAGCTCTGCCGTCGATGCGGCAAGAAGCTGAATGGAAATCGACCTCAAGGACAATGTCCACTATGCGCTCTCCCCTATATGTTGAGGGATGTGCAACGGCAATGGCATGATGATTATCCAGTTGATTGGAACCGTGATGTCCTTGTCCCCTCCCAGCGAGCTGCCGAGCGACTACTTCAATGAGCAAGGAGCATGAGGTCGCCAATGTAAGGTGGGATAAGCGACAGCGCATCCCACTATTGACGGGTGGAAGCACCGGCGGATTTGGCACGTCTTGCGTCGGTGGTATGGCAATGGTGGGATTCGGCGGACCTCATCCCACGCTACAGCTTGAGCAGGACCGGCGCCCGTGCCACTCGGAGACCCCGACCAATGTCGCGGCTTTACGCCATCGCCGGCTTGCGCTGCGGCTCTGATTTGGCCGTGTTCGATTTCCCCTGCGCTGCCGCCGCCTTGCGGTGGTCCGCCAGGAACTTCTCGAGGCCCACATCCGTCAGCGGGTGCTTCATCATTTGCTGAATCACGCCAAACGGCACGGTGGCGACGTCCGCGCCGATGAGGGCGCTTTGCACGAGGTGCTGCGGGTGGCGGATCGAGGCGGCGAGGATTTTCGTGGTGAAGCCGTAGTTGTCGTAGATCGTGCGGATCTGCTGGACGATTTCCATGCCGTCGTTACTCACATCATCGACGCGGCCGACGAAGGGGCTGATGAGGAACGCGCCGGCCTTGGCGACGAGCATCGCCTGCAGCGGCTGGAAGCAGAGCGTCATGTTCACTTTGATGCCGCGGTCGGCGAGCGTCTTGCACGCCTTGAGGCCGTCGACGATGCACGGCAGCTTGATGACGATGTTGGGCGCGATGGTGATCAAGCTCTCGGCTTCGCGGATCATGCCGTCGTGCTCGATGGAGATGACCTCGGCGGAGACGGGGCCTTTGACGATGGCGCAGATCTGTTCGAGCCGCTTGTGCTGATCGACGCCTTCCTTGGCGATGAGGCTGGGGTTGGTGGTGACGCCGTCGAGCACGCCCATATCGTTGGCTTGCTTGATTTCGTCGAGGTTCGCGGTGTCGATGTAGAGTTCCATGGCAGTTCCTTCCGCCGGGGGTTTGGGGGCATCGGTATCGTAGTGCGCCGGCGGCCGCGGGATGGGCGGCGTGATCCGGATGACAGATTGTTCATCGGCATGATCCGGGGTGAGGAACGGCCGTGTTTGCGAATCAGCGGCCAGTTGATGGGTGATGCCGACCCTACGAATGCAGCCCGTGCCGCGTGACAGTTGCTACATTGCGTGGATGCGTCGAATCGCTTGGACGGCATTGTGTTTGGCGGCGGTGCTTGGCGGGTGTGCCGGGCGCGGCGGGCCGGAGCTGGTGACTGTGCCGGAGGGCGAATATGCCGCGGCGTTCGATGCGGCGCTGGAAGCGGTGCGCGACGTCGGCATGCCGGCCGAGCTGATTGACCGGCGAGGCGGCGTGGTGGAGACCGAGTATCGCGTTGCGGGCACCGTGCTCGAACCGTGGCGAAGCGATGGATCGGATTTCAGCACGGCGATCGAGACGACGGTGAACCACGAGCGGCGGAAGGTGCGCATCGAGTTCACGCCGGTGCGGTTCGAGGAGCCTGCGGAAGGCGAAGCGCTCACCGGGCCGGATGTCTTCGGCGAGCGCGATGAGGTGGTCGATCTCACGACGTTCACTGGGCGCATCGAAGTGCGGGCGTGGGTGCAGCGCGAACGGGCAACGGCTGTGGGACGACGGCGCGGCGACTGGACGCGAAGGTCAACCACGGTGGCGATCGATCCGGATTCCGGCCTCGGTCCGACGCAATTCTTCTGGACGCCGGTGGAGCGCGATCTCGCGCTGGAGCACAAGCTGCTGGCGGCGATTGAGCGAAAGGTCAAAAAGTAAAACGGCGAAAGGTGAAAAGGTGACGCGGATCGACCCCGCAGCGGCGGAGGCACGACTTGTCGCTTCGCCGGACGTGTCGTGGCACCGGCAGCGGCAAAACGTCCAACTCGCACGTTTTGACCTTTCGACGTTTTGACGTTTTGACGTTTCACGGCCCAGCCGCGCTACCCGCGTCTTCCTCGCGGACTCGTCAGGCGCGGCTTCCATGGCCGGTCCTCTCAAAGAACGGCAGAAAAGCTGCTGGCCTGGGGCTGGATGCGCGTTAGGTTTAAGCGACGGACAGGAGAGGAAGACGAGCATGCGTTTCAATTCGCTTGCAGTGACGTCAGCGGGGATCGTCGCAGCGGTCGCGATGTCGGCGCTCTCGGCGCATGCGGGCGTGCCGGGCGGAGCTGTTGGTTATCCGGACTTGATCGCGCGGCTCGGCGGGAAGAACGTGCCGACGGGCGCCGGCGTTCGCGTCGCGCAGGTGGAGATTGCGACCGTCAACGGCTACGGGCCGAACCAGAATGCCCAGCAGGAATACGGCGGCAAGACGTTCATTCCGATGAGCGGCCCGCCGGGCGTCAGCACGCACGCCAACACTGTGGGCAAGAATTTCTACGGCAATGTGACGAGCATCGCGCCGGGCATTACGGAAATCTTTCTCTATGAAGTCGGCAGTTGGCTTGGACCGGAGTTTCTCAACTTCACGGCGGCGCCGTCGACGCCGCCGGGGAATCCGCCTGCTGGTCTTCGCATCATCAACAACAGTTGGGCGGGCGACACGACGGCGCTGTCGACGTTGCGGCGCGCGGATTACGCGGCGGCCGCGTTCCACGTGCTGATGATCAACGGCGTGAGCAACACCAACGAGCCGTCCACGAACGTGCCGCTGCTCAGCCACATGTACAACGGCATTTCGGTGGGGAAGACCGGCGGCGGGCATCAGAGCGGCGACACGCTGGTGGACGGTCCGGGACGGATGAAGCCCGAGATCGTCGCGCCGGGCGGACTCACGAGCTACGCCGCGGCGCAGACGTCCGCGGTGGCGGCGCTGCTCTATGAAACGGCGGCGACGATGGCGACGGCCGGCACGACGGACGCGGAGCGTTCAGAGGTCATCAAAGCTGTGATGCTCGCTGGGGCGCGGCATCGACCGGGGTGGACGAACAATCCGGCGGTCAGTGGCCCCGGTCGCGGGGTGACGAGTCGGCCGCTGGATGAAGAGTTCGGCGTGGATGTCGTCAACATTGATCGCAGTCACATGATTCTGACGGGCGGCGAATTCCAAAGCATGTCGACGCCGCCGACGTTCGCCACTGCAGGCGCGGCCGGCTGGTCGCTGGCGCCGGTGGCGCTTGGCGAGAGCGCGTATTGGCGTTTCACCGTGACGCAACAGGCGTCGGAAGTGTCGATAGCGGCGACGTGGCATCGCCGGGTGCCGATCGGGTTCACGGCGGGCGACGTCGCGGATTTTGACTTGGAGTTGTGGCGCGTGGGCTCGCAAAATCAGCTTGAGAGTCTGGTGGGCGATGCCGGTGTGCCATATTTCGTCAGCGGCAACGTCGTGAGCAACAGCGGCGTGGACAACGTCGAGCATCTGTACATCAAGGGACTGCAACCGGGGTCGTATGTGCTGGAAGCGCGGCGGCTCGATGCGCTGGAGAATCATCCGACGTGGGACGTTGCGGTGGCGTGGCTGATGCCCGCTTCGCCGTGCATGGGCGATTTCGTGTCGAACGTGACGTTCGGTCCGCCGGGCGATGGCGTGGTGGACGGCGCTGATCTCGCGGCCTTGCTCGGCCAGTGGGGTCCGAACGCAGGCAGCTTCGCGGACATCGTCAGCAGCGGAACGTTCAACCCGCCGCCGGATGGCGTGGTGGACGCGGCGGACCTCGCGGCGGTACTCGCGAACTGGGGCGCGTGCAATTGATTGCGTCAGGCGGCTGGATGCGCTGTCATTTCCGCGCACGCGGGAATCCAGAGGGCTGTTCAGGCGCCTCTGGTTTCCTGCTTGCGCAGGAATGACGCGCGGAGCGTGTGCATCGCCCACCGCGATTTGTCTTTGGAGTCGTGTCGCGACGACGGCGAAATGGTGGGCGGCGCCCGCCCTACGTTGCGCGATCTCGTGAGCCGCGCGTTACTCGCCGTTTGTTGTGGTGACGTCGCCCTCGGCGGGTTCGTCGAGCGCGCCGGTGAGGCCGAGCGACACCTGGAAGGCAAGTTGCTCGAGCGCGATGGAGAAGTCGACGCTGGTGATGCTGACTTTGTCGTGCACTTCGATCCGGAGCGGCGCGAAGTTGAGGATGCCGACGACGCCTGCATCGATGAGTTCGTCCGCCACCTGCTGGGCGGCCTGCGCGGGGACGGCGAGGATGCCGATCTTAATATCGCGTTCCTTCACGAGCTTGCGAAGGTCGGACATCGGCCGCACGGTGTGGTCCGCAACTTTCTTGCCGATGATGGCGGGGTCGTTATCGAAGACGGCGACGACGTCGAAGCCTTTGCGGCGGAAGCGCGGGTAGGCCATGACGGCCCGGCCGAGGTTGCCGGCTCCGACGACGGCGGCGTTCCACTGGCGATCGGTGCCGAGGATCTTGCGAAGCTGGGTGATGAGCCGATCGACGCGGTAGCCGATGCCGGCGTGGCCGAACTGGCCGAAGAAAGCGAGGTCTTTCCGCACCTGGGCGTCGGTGAGGCCGAGGGCGGCGCCAAGCTGCTTGGAGCTGATTTTGCGTTGATCGGCCTCGGCGAGGCGTTCGAGTTCGCGCAGATACAGGCTCAAGCGCTTGGCGGTGGGTCGAGGAATCCTGCTGCGCGGGCTCATGAGTGCGTGTTCTCCGCGGGTGAAAGTGTAACGTTTTCCACCGGCGAGCGTCGAAGTCGCTTCGAAGGCCGACGCTGGCCGCGCAAGCTGGACGTACACTTTCATACACTTTGGCCATGCACATTCTCGACATCTTTGCCCGCGATTCGACGACGGTGAGCTTCGAGTTCTTCCCGCCGCGATCGGAGTCGGCGTGGGAAGAGTTGTTCCAGACGATCAGCGAGTTCGAGGCGCTGCAGCCGTCGTTCGTGTCGGTGACGTACGGGGCGGGCGGCTCGACGCGCGAGCAGACGCATGCGCTCGTGGTGCGGCTGAAGGAGACGACAACGCTGGAGCCGGTGCCGCATTTGACGTGCATCGCGCACACGGCGAGCCAGATCGACGGCATCCTCGAACGTTACGCCGCCGCGAAGGTGTCGGGCATCATGGCGCTGCACGGCGATCCGCCGCGCGACATGCAGCATTACGATCGCTCCCGTGATGAATTCAAATACGCCATCGACCTCGTGAAATTCATTCGCGCGTTCAATGCCGCCGGCCGTCATCCGGACAAGCGCGGCTTCGCCATCGGCGTGGCGGGCTTTCCTGAAGGCCATCCGCTGACGCCCAATCAACTCGTGCAGATGGATCACCTCAAGGCGAAGGTGGACGCCGGGGCGGACTACGTGTGCACGCAGATGTTCTTCGACAACGGGCGGTTTTATGACTGGTGTGAGCGGTGCGAACTGGCGGGGATCAAGGTGCCGCTCATCGCGGGCATCATGCCCATCACATCGCTCGCCGGCATGAAGCGCATGGCGGAATTGTCGGGCGGCACGAATTTTCCCGCGCGATTGCAGAAACATTTGTATCGATGCCAGGACGATGCGGACGCGGTGCGCAGCGTGGGCATTCACTGGGCGACGGAGCAATGCCGCGACCTCATCGACAACGGCGTGCGCGGCATTCACCTGTACACGCTCAATCGTTCCGACGCGACGCGGCAGATTTACCAGACGCTCGGCGCGAAGAACTCGGCGGCGCTGCGTTCGGCGTAGCGGCGAGATGGCGAGGGGCAAGCTGCATGGCGCAGCGACGGTTTCATTACGAGCAGGCGTTTGAGCATTACCTTCGCGCGTGCCGTGCGCCGTACATCGCCGTCGACGAAGCGCGAAAGAGCCTGCTCCCCACCGCTGCCGTGGCGTCGATCACGGGCAACGAATGCGAGGCTGGTGACGCGGCGGGGATGCCGGGCGGCGCGATCAAGTCGTTTGATTTCGTCGTGTACGCGGAGGACCGCAACCTGCTCATCGACGTGAAAGGCCGCATGTTCGGCTCGGCGAACGCGAAGCTGCTCGAATCGAATCGCCGGTTTGAAAGCTGGGTGACGAACGAGGATGTGGACGGGCTCACGGCGTGGGAGCGGCTGTTCGGCGAGCCGTTTCAGGCGGTGTTTGTGTTCCTCTATTGCCTGCGCCAGCAGCCGCCGGACGCGCTGTTCGAGGAAGTGTTCGAGTTCGGCGGGAAGTTCTACGCCATGCGCGAGATCGCCCTTTCCACCTACCGCGAACTGATGGAGCCGCGATCGCGTCGCTGGGGCACGGTGCATGTGCCGACGGCGTTGTTCCAGCAGCACAGCCGGCCGTTTACAGTTCGTCCCGGGCGTCGCGTGCCGGAATGGCCTCGCGAGGCGGAGCCTCTCTTCCGCTTGCAGGGGGGTTGAGCGAGCCATATCCTTGAGGCATGAGGCAGAGGTTGCGACAACTTGTCGGCTGGCTGAACGGGCAAAGCCTGCGCGGTCTGGCGCTGGTGGCCCCGTTCATCGGCACGGCTGTGGCCTTGGCGCAGTCGGCGCCGGCCCCGAATGCCCGCAAGGTGCCGCCGATCTGGCTCGGCTACCTCGTCATCTTCGTTCTGCTCGTGATCGTGCTGGCGATCAGCATGATGCCATCGAAGCGCGGCCACCAGGATTGACCGCCCGCGCCGCATCCGCCCGGCGCCGGCGCCCGAAAGGTCTTGAGGCGGAGGAACGCCCCGCTCAACGCTCCCTCGCGAATCCGCAGCAGGAAGGAAACCACGAATGCAATCGATCGACTGTTCATCGACGCCCGCAACCGGACGCCGCCGCGTTCGTTGTGCCGGGCTTGTCGCGCTGAATGCCGCGCTCCTTGGCGTGCTCGCGCTGGTCACGCTGGCGCCGTCGGTCAGCGCCCAGGTGGCGCGTGGCCGGGGTGAATACATCATGGCCGGCGGCCGCGTCAACGGCGTGGACGGGGCCGCGGTGTTCATCATCGACACCCGCAATCAGGAAATGATCGCCCTCGCCCTCAACAACAACACCAAGGCGATCGACGGCGTCGGCTATCGCAACCTTGCGAACGATGCGCGTTCGCTGCCCGGCGGTCGCGGCAACTGAACCCAAAGGAGCACTCCCATGACGAGCAAGCACACACAGCTTTCGCCCGCCGCGGCCATCCTCTGGGCCAGCGCGTTCCTTCTCTTCGCCCTCATCATCGTGCAGGCCGGCAAGCTGCCCGGCAGCGCCGCCTTCGCCGAGATGTCGGATTCCAACGGCGACTACTCCGTGCTCACCACCACCTCCGGAAAGGGTGGTTCCACAAGCAACGAGCCGCCCTACCAGGTGCTCTACGTGATCGACAATCACGCGGAAGTGCTGATGGTCTATGAAATCGAAGACGCGCGCCAGGGGCGCATCGAACTGCGCGGCGGCGGCAGCTTGAGCAATCTCTTCCGCCGGGCCCGGCCTTGAGCAAAAACCAAAACGACGAAATGCTGAAAAGCTGAAGCGAGGCGCACGTCGCGCCCCGATTTCAGCTTTCAGCTTTTTTGCCCCGCACGTTCGCTTCCCATGTACCGCGTTGTCATTGACCGCACCGATCCGCTCCAGCACCTGGACACCGAATGGCTGCTGACCAGCGGGCTCGGCTGCTTTGCGATGGGCACGCCGCTGGGCGCGAACACGCGGCGATATCACGGCCTGCTCGTGGCCTCGATGCTGCCGCCGCTTGAACGCGTCGTCACGCTGCACAGCATGATCGAGCAACTCGTGACGCCCGACGGCGTGGTTGATCTGTCGATGCCGCAGTTCGCGCGGCGGGGCGAATCTGTTCCCGGCGGCGCTGCGCCGGAGTGTCACGTGCTGCGATTTGAAGTGGAGCCGCCGAACCGGGCGCTGTGGGTGTTCCGCGTCGGCCAGGTGACGATCGAGAAGGAACTTGTGCTGCGATCGTGGGGCAACGTGGCGGAGCTGTCCTATTTCCTGCGTCACATCCCCGGCCCGCTCACGCTGCGATTGCGTCCGCTCGTGGCGATGCGCGATTTCCATTCGCTGTGCAGAGAAAGCGATGGCCCGCCGGAGGTGGAACTGTTTGGTCGCAACACGTTTACGCTGCGGCGGCGCGCGATGAAGCTCACGCTTGAGGGGCTCGGCGGATCGAACATGGAGCGTGTGGGCGAGCCGGAGTGGTGGCGAAGTTTGACCTACGAAGAAGACGCGCGGCGAGGGCAGGATTTTCAAGAGGACGTGTTCTCGCCCGGGTTCTTCGAAGCGCGCATTGCACGCGGCCGGGCTGATGTCGTGATCCTTCGCGCGGTGGCGGAGAACGCCGAGCGAACGTGGTCCGATCCGCCGATACGGCCGAGCGCGGCAGCGCACGTGGCGGGACGAGCGATCATGCCGGCGCAGAAGCTGCGAATTGCGGCTGAACAGTTCATCGCGTGGCGGCTCGACGGCGACACGTGGCGCACGACGATTCTTGCGGGCTTCCCGTGGTTTTCCGATTGGGGTCGCGACACGATGATCAGCCTGCCGGGCCTGCTCATCGCGGCGGGTCGGCTGGAGGAAGCGAAGTCGGCGCTCACGCTGTTCGCCCGTCACATGCACCGCGGGCTCGTGCCCAACCGATTCGATGACTACGGCGGATCGCCTGAATACAACACGGTGGACGCAAGCCTGTGGTTCGTGCATGCGGTGCACGCGCTGTTCAAAGCGCAGCCGGCGCTGGTGGACGACACGTTGCGATTCGCGTGCTGGAACGTGGTGTCGTCGTATCGCGACGGTTCCGATTTCGACATTCACATGGATGACGATGGCCTCATCGCGGCAGGAAGTCCCGAGACGCAGATCACGTGGATGGACGCGCGGCGGGACGGCATCGTCTTCACGCCGCGGCACGGCAAGCCGGTGGAGATTCAAGCGCTGTGGCATCACTCGCTGCGATGCGCCGCCGAGTTGCTGGCGGATGCGCCGGAACGCGGTGAACTCGAGCAACTTGCCGAGCGCGCCGCGGAGTCGATCCGCACAAAGTTCTGGTGGAACGAGCGCAACTGTCTGCACGACGTGCTGGCGCCGACTGGAACCGGCGGCTGGGCGCCTGATGGACGTTTGCGGCCGAACCAGTTGTTCGCGGTGTCGCTTGATCCTTCACCGCTTTCGCGCGAGCAGCAACGCGGCGTCGTCGATGCGGCGCGAAAGCACCTGCTCACGCCGTTCGGTCTTCGCACGCTCTCGCCTGATCATCGCGATTACATCGGCCGCTTCGAAGGCGACATGCGGCGGCGCGACCAGGCGTATCACAACGGCACCGTCTGGCCTTGGCTCATCGGCCCGTATTGCGAGGCGCTGCTGCGCTCGGAGGATTTTTCGCCCGCCGCGAAGGACGAAGTGCGCCGCGTGATCGCGCCGCTCATTGAGAGCTTGAACAGCGGATGCCTCGGCCAGATTGCGGAGGTGTACGACGGTGACGCGCCGCATCGGCCGGCGGGTTGCCCGGCGCAGGCGTGGTCAGTCGCCGAGGTGTTGCGCGTGCTGACAATGCTGGGCTAAACCGCGCTCCCCTCCGCGGACTCCGGGTCGCGGCTCAACGACTGCGAATGCTAGACTTTGTCCATGACACGCCGGCCTGTTGATGCCGTGATGCTGGAGCAGCGAGCGCAGTCGTTCACCACGCGCTCGATCAAGACCGCCGCGAAACTGGCGGGGCTGAAGCTGGCGATGTCGATGATCGACCTCACCACGCTGGAGGGCAAGGATTCGCCGGAGAAGGTGCGGGCGATCTGCCGCAAAGCCGTGCGGCCGTGGGAGGGCGTCGGCGACTTCGCGCAGGACAGGAACGGCAGCGAGATCGGCGTGCCTTCCGTCGCCGCGGTGTGCGTGTATCCGAATTTCGTGTCGATCGCGCGTGAAGCGCTGCGCGGTTCAGGCGTGAAGGTTGCGTCGGTCGCCACTGGATTTCCGAGCGGCCAATATCCGCTGGACGTGCGCGTGGCGGATGTGCGAGCGGCGGTTGAAGCGGGCGCGGATGAGATCGACATGGTGATCAACCGCGGCGCGTTTCTTGCCGGCGACTATGACGTCGTCGCCGAGGAAATCCGCGCGATCAAAGCCGCGTGCGGTTTCGCGCATCTGAAAATCATTCTCGAGACCGGCGAGCTCGAAACCTACGACAACATCCGCCGGGCCAGCGATCTTGCGATCGAAACAAGCGGCGCGATGAGCGACGGCGAAGTGTTCATCAAGACCTCGACCGGCAAGGTGCAGCCCGCAGCGACGCTGCCCGTCACGCTCGTCATGCTCGAAGCCATCCGCGACCACTTCCACGCCACCGGCGTTCGCGTCGGCATGAAGCCCGCAGGCGGCATCCGCACCGCCAAGCAGGCGCTGCATTACCTCGTGATGGTGAAGGAAACGCTCGGCGACGAATGGCTTTCGCCCGCCCTCTTCCGCTTCGGCGCCTCCAGCCTCGCCAACGACATCCTTCGGCAGATCATGAAGGAATCCACCGGTCATTACATGGCGTGGCACGATTTCAGCGAAGCGTAATCACTTCGCGATGGCGACGTGGGCCGGGTGGCCGACGCGATATTCGTGCAGCACGAGCAAGTGGTCGGAGGGCATGAACGTGCCGTGACCATCGGCGTCCGGAAGGCCTTCAGGCCAGAGCAGTTTCTCGCCGAGGAACGTGAGCTGGCGCAGCGGCGAGGCCGCGAAGATGTAATCAATGCGGTGTCGCCACTCGCCGAAGGCTCGCTTGGTGGGCGCGCTGCTGTTGAAGTTCTCGAACGACAGATCGAGGTCCGGCGGCGCGTTGAACACGAGGTTCATTTCGCTCCAGTTCGGCCGGGCGTTGAAGTCGCCGCCGATGAGCGTGACGTCGGCGGGCACGCGCTGCTGGCGCTCGGCGATCCACTCGAGCGTTTCGCGCAGCTGCTGCTCGCGCAAGGTGTGCTCACCGGTGCTGTGGGTGAAGTGAACATCAACGACGCGGACGCGCCCCGCGCCGGGCACGAGGAACTCGCCCATCAAGCTCACGCGGGGCCAGCCAAGCAGCGGCAGCGAACGATGTTCGAGCTGCTTGGCCTCGAAGAAGTCGAACGGGTAACGACTGACGATCGCGAGACCTTCGGTTTGCGTTCGGCGACCGCACCCGCGGGTGTAGTAACCAAGGCGGGCCGCAAGGATCTCCGCGCTGCTGGCGAACTCGGCGCTGCGCGAGCGGCTGAACATCACTTCCTGGCAGAGAATGAAATCCGGCAATCGCGGGAGGTCAGCCGCGAGATGGTCGGCGACGATCTGCAGCTCGTTGCGGTCCCGCGAGCGGTGCATGTTGTAGGTGAGCACGGTGAGCGTGCGAGACGAAGCGGCGTCGCGGTCAATCGACATCGACTGGTTGGCGCGGGCGACGGTGGCGGCCGGCGCGGGAGCAATGGCGACCACGGGCGAACGGTTGCTTTCAAGTGTCTGACAGCCAGCGGAAAGGGCCAGAACGATCGCGCTGCCGAGGACGGGGCGCGGCTTTCGTCGAGTCAAAGGAAGCTCCAATGCAATGAGAGAAATCGCCGGCGGGTCGGCTGGAAGTCCGGCGCTCGACGCCGGAGCCGGCCCTGTTACTCGGACCTACATCGGCTCGGCGGGGGTTCGGGTTGATCGGGTTGTGCCGATTTTTCCGGCAATGGCGATACGTGCAGAATCCGCCGATGTTCCCGTCCATCCGCGGAAGCTCGGGGAAAAGCGCGTTTGCGAACGCTTGCACGGGCCCGCGCTGGCGGCGTGTTACCATGACGGCAGCGGCATGACAGCGTCTGATCACAACGGCGAAGCGGGTACGAGCGAGCGGCTGGCCAGCGGCGCGGCGGCGGCGAGCGCGTGGGACTACAGCCCCGCACCCGAGCGCTTTCCCATCACGGTGGCGGACCGCTACGAGCTGTTTATCGACGGCGCGTTCGTGCCGCCCAGATCAAAGAAGTATTTCGACACGATCAATCCGGCGACAGAGCAGCGGCTGGCGTCGATCGCCGAAGCCGGCGCCGCGGACGTGAACGCAGCGGTTGAGGCGGCGCACCGTGCGTTTCCACGCTGGTCGAAGCTGCCGGCGAAAGAGCGAGCGAAGTTTCTGTATCGCATCGCCCGGCGGGTTCAGGAGCGCAGCCGCGAGCTTGCGGTGCTCGAAACGCTGGACGGGGGCAAGCCGATCAAGGAATCGCGCGACGTGGACATCCCGCTCGTCGCGCAGCATTTCTTCTATCACGCCGGTTGGGCCGACAAGCTGAACTATGCCTTTCCCGGTCGCGATCCCCGGCCGGTGGGCGTGTGCGCCCAGATCATCCCGTGGAACTTCCCGCTGCTGATGGCGGCATGGAAGCTCGCGCCGGCGCTGGCGTGCGGCAACACGTGCGTGCTCAAACCCGCGGAGACGACGTCGCTCACCGCCCTGCTGCTTGCGGAGATTCTGCGTGAAGTCGAACTGCCGCCGGGCGTAGTGAACATCATCACCGGCGCGGGGGCCACCGGCAAAGCGCTGGTGGAACACCCGAAGGTGCGGAAGATCGCGTTCACAGGCTCAACCGAAGTCGGCAAGATGATCGCCGCTTCCGTTGCAGGCACCGACAAGCGCCTCACGCTCGAACTCGGCGGGAAGAGCCCGAACATCATCTTCGCTGACGCTGCGATCGATCAGGCGGTCGAAGGCATCATCGCGGGCATTTACTTCAACCAGGGGCATGTGTGCTGCGCCGGCTCGCGCTTGCTTGTTGAGGAATCGGTGCTGCCCGAGGTGGTTGAAAAGCTCACGCATCGCATGCGTTCGCTGCGCGTGGGCGACCCGCTGGACAAGAACACCGACGTCGGCGCGATCAACAGCAAAGCGCAGCTGGCGACCATTCACCGCTATCTCGAAGCGGGCACGCAGGAAGGCGCGACGGTGCACGAGGTGAACGGTCAGCCGCTGCCGGTGAAAGGCTTCTGGTGCCGGCCGTGCTTTTTCACAGATGTGCAGCCGAGCCACACGATCGCGCGCGAGGAAATCTTTGGGCCGGTGCTGGCGGTGATGAGCTTCCGCACGCCGGAAGAAGCGCTCTTGCGGGCGAACAACACGCCGTATGGCCTTGCCGCGGGCGTGTGGACGGACAAGGGCAGCAAGATTTTCGAGATCGCGCGCAAGCTCAAGGCGGGCGTGGTGTGGTGCAACACCTACAACCGCTTCGATGCCGCCTCACCCTTCGGCGGGTACAAGGAATCCGGCTTCGGCCGCGAAGGCGGCATGCACGGCCTGCGGGCATACGTCACGATCTGAAAGGTCAAGACGGCAAAGGGTCAAAATTAAGAGTGCGTTCAAGCGCCTCTTCATTTTGACGTGTTGGCGTTTGGGCGTTTCCAAAACGTGGTTGGCCCGCTCTTTCGAGCGGGCCAGGTCCCACACACCTTCTTTGGAATTGTGATTGCGTGAAATCGATCACGCGTTGCGGCGACGGCGGCGGGCGCCGAGGCCGGCGATGCCGAGAAGCGCGAGCGCGCCGGGGGCGGGGATCGCCGTGCCCGCAATGACGACGTTGTCGACGCGGTTGGTGCCCGCCGCACCGCTGGCTGCGCTGTCAGCGACCATGCGGAACCAGATGGTCGCCTGGTTGTCGAGCGCCGCCGGGCCGGCCGCTGCGAACGACGTCGTGCCGGTCGCATCGACCATGGTGCTGCTCCAGCTGATCGCGGGCACGTCGTAGTTGTCAACGAGCAGCGTGAAGTTCGTGCCGTCGGTGGAGTAGTAAAGATCGAAGAACTGCGGGCCGGTACTGCTGCGGGTCTGATCCCACGAGATGGTGATGTTCATGAAGCCGACGGTGCTCGTGGTGAACTGGTAGTAGTCGCCGACCCCCCAGTTGTTCGAGCTGAAGGACTCGAGGGAGCCGTTGCCGACGGGGTTGCTGTACACGGTGGCGCCGCTGGCGTGATTGCCGGACGCGAGCGAGATCCCGGCGAAGAGCCCGCCCTCGGCGACATGGTCGCCGGCCGTCGCGGGCACGCTGGTTTCAAAGGTCCACTCCGCCAGGAAATCGGCGTACGAGGCGGATGCGAGCAACGCAGCTGCGATGCCGCCGATCACCATTGCAAATTGCTTCTTCACGACTGACTCCTTCTTCCATCCTCAAGGTTGAAACATCGGAACGATGCGCCGCGCGGTGCGCTGCCGCACAGCGATCACGATCATGTACCCCGTAAGCCGGAAACGCTCCGGCGTCACGATTGCGATGAAGTCGCGCCGGCGCGCGACCACAGAAGCCCGAGGGCGCAATCCGCCTGCGCCGAGCGCTCTCTCTCATGGTCGTTGTTGTTGGTCGCGCCGGTCATGGGCGCGGTGCGTGGTCAGGCAGTGTCAAAGAAGCGTGCTTCGCCGTCAAGACGCGGAGGCGAATTCCAGCTTGTCCACGCACAAACTTTGGTTGCCAAGTGAAGAAACCCGTCTCGCGCTGGCAAGGTGGGGAACTTGGCGCCGCTTTAAACGCCGCCACCTCCGTTGCCGTTGCCGTTCAGGGAAGGCTGCTCAACGGCCCCATGTCGCTGCAGGTACAGGGCGATGACCCAGCAGAACAGCGCCCAGACGAGCCCCGCCGCCCAGCCGGAGAGGACGTCTGTCGGGTAATGCACGCCAAGGAAAATGCGCGACACGCCGACGATGAAGGTCAGCAGCACGCCGATGGCGAGGATGTGCAGCTTGAGACGCCAGGGTTGCGCGAGGCGCATCAGAATCGCGGCGAGCGTGAGATACACAATCGCCGACGCCATGGCGTGCCCGCTTGGAAAACCGCTGGTGGACACTTCCGTCAGATGCGGCACGATCGACGGCCGCTCACGCTGAAACGCAAACTTGAGCGCCTGGCTCACCATCTGCCCGGTGATCGATGCGGCAAGCACCAGCCACATCGCGTGATACATCCTGCAGAACGCGAGCGTGACAGCGACCACCGCGATGATGAGCAGCAGCACGGGCGCGCTGCCGAGCGCGGTGAGGTCGCGCGCCGCTTCGCCAAGCCATGATGGGCCGATCAGCCGAGCGGGATCGTCCGGCGAGCGAAACGCCTTGATCACCCATTCATCGAATGCGTGCGACTCCCCTTCCCTCACCGCGTCCGCAATTTCAATGAACGACCACACGCCGAGGACGATGAGCAGGAGCGCGCCGAAGGCCATGAGTTCACGGCGGCGAACCCTTGCCGCCAGCGTTCGAACCCGGCCAGTGAGTCCGCGCGTGGGCGTCATGGCATCACACTAGGCGCTGCCAACCGCACGCGTGTTAGACTGTTCTCATGCCAGAGCGGCTTGACATCCTGAAAACCTACAAGCTGCTCATCGACGGCAAGTTCGTGCGCAGCGAATCCGGCCGCTCGATTGCTGTTCACAATCACGCCGGCGACGTGCTGGGCCACATCTGCCACGGCTCACGTAAGGACGTTCGCGAAGCCGTCGAAGCAGCCTACCGCGCATCGGCGAAGTGGTTCGGCATGACTGCTTACAACCGCGGGCAGATTCTTTACCGCATGGCCGAGATGCTGCAGGCGCGGCGCGATGAATTCATTGAATTGCTCCGAGCCACGATGACGGAACCCGCGGCGAAGAAGCGCACGGCGAAGTCGCGAAGCACTGCGAGTCGGCGATTGTCGCCGATCAGCGCTGCGGCCGCGCGGGCTGAAGTTGATCGCTCCATTGATCGGCTGGTGTCGTTCGCCGGTTGGGCGGACAAGTTCGCGCAGGTGCTCGGCTGCAGCAATCCGATCGCCGGGCCGTATTACAACTTCACGATCCCGGAAGCGACGGGGATCGTCGGCGTGATCGCGCCGGACGAGCCGCCGCTGCTTGGACTGGTGTCGCTGCTCGCCCCGCCGCTGTGTGCGGGCAACACGATCGTCGCCATCACGAGCGATGCGCACCCGTTGCCCGGGCTCGTGTTTGCGGAAGTGTGCGCGACGTCGGACGTGCCGGCGGGCGTGATCAACATCATCTCATCCCGGCGAAGCGAACTCGTGAAGCCGCTGGCGGAGCACCGTGAAGTGAGCGCGATCAGCGCCGCGAACGTGGCGAAAGATGAAGCCGCGGCGCTGCGTGCGGGCGCGGCTGAAAACCTGAAGCGCGTTCACGTGGCGAACGTCCCCCGCGAAACGTGGGACGACGATGACGCCATGCATTCGCCGTGGACCATCGAGCCGTTCGTCGAGATGAAGACGATCTGGCACCCAAGCGCGACGTAGCCGGAGCCGTGGACAACTCGCTGCGGCCGGCCAAGTGGGAAGAATATGAAGCACAAAACCATTGTCCGGTTGGCGTTGCGATTGATGGGCGTGTACCTGCTGGCGATCGGCCTCCCGACGGCGGTCTCGCAAGCCGCGAATGTAGCCATGAAGCTCTCGGGCTCGGCGAATTCGCCGATGACAGGCAACGATTGGAGCTGGCTTCTTCCGAGCGTGCTCTATGGCGGCACGCAGATTGTGTTGGGCGCGTACCTGCTCTTTGGCGGGCGACTCGTTGTGAACACGATCGTGCCGTCGAACCGGCCCTATTGCCCCGAATGCTCGTACGAGCTGCGGCCGCCGATTTCCGCGCACTGCCCGGAATGCGGCGCGTCGTTGCAATCGCTGCTGACGCGAGCCGCGGAGCCGGACAGCAACGCCCGCTCATGATGCGGTGGTCGATGAGTTTTACTGATGCGCTGTCGCTGTGCCCGCCTTGATGAGACCGAGCTGTTCGTACTTTTCGCGATACTTGGCGTAGAGCGCCTTGTGGCGATCGCCGAGGTCGATGCGGCGGCCATCGATAAACGCGACGAGCGTGTCGGTGGTGATTTCGAGCGGGTCGCCGCTGGTGATGATGATGGTCGCGGCTTTGCCGGGCTCGATGGTGCCGTGCGTGGCGCCGATGCCGATGATCTCCGCGGCTCGCTGCGTCACGGCGCGAAGCGCTTCCTCGCGCGGCAGGCCATACGCGGCGGCGGTGGCGGCGTTGTGATTGAGATTTCGCTCGTGCGCGGGCTCGCCCCCGGTGGAAATCGCAAAGCGAATGCCGGCTTCATACAGACGCTTCGGCAGCGTGTAAGGATCGTCATAGGGATCGTGGCGTTCCGTCGGAAGGCGGTGCAAGCCGGTGACAATGACGGGGATGTCATGTTCCTTCAGCACGGGCGCCGCTTTGTCGGCCTGCGCGCCGCCCACGATCACGATCTTGAGATTGTGCCGCACCGCGAAGCCGACGGCCGACTCGATCTGGCCGAGCGTTGAAGCGTAGATGAACACGGGCTTCTCCCCCGCGAGCACCGAGCGCATCGCCTCGAAGCGAAGATCGGTATCGACCGGCTCCTCGCCGGCCTTCGCCTTCACATACGCCTGCGCCTGGTTGAAGAAGTCTTCGATCTCCTTGAGGTTCTCCGCAATCTGTTTGCGCTGCTCGTCATCCGACCGTTCAACGAAGCGCGAAGAAAACGGCTCGGTGCGCGGCCAGTTGAGAACGAGGCCCGCCGCATCGTCGATCGCCATTTGCTCCCACGTCCAGCCGTCGAGCCGCATGACCGACGCCCGGCCGCTGATGACGCCCCCGCGCGGCGTGACGAGCATGGTGAGAATGCCGTTCGAACGCGTGACGGGGAGAAGATCAGAATCTGGATTCACCGCAACCGCAGCGCGAACCTCCGGCTTGAACGCGCCGATCTCCTGGAAGTCATTGGTCACATCCACGGCCGCGGTTTCGCTCAAGCCGAGCGTGGTTTCCGCGAGGATGAGGCCCGGGTAGACGTGCAAGCCGCGTGCGTCGAACACTTCGGCGCGCGGGACGCTTGGCGGCGTGCCCTGCCCCACTTGCGTGATCACGCCGTCTTCGATCACGAGGTAACTGTTCGCCAGCGTGTCCGCGCCCGTCACGGTGTGGACGGTGGCGGAGTGGATGACGATCGGTCGCTGTTGCGGCGGCGCGGGGATTTGACGCGATTGTGCGGCGGCGTCGCGCGGCGAAGCGGCGAACATCGCGGCGGCGAAAAGAAGCGGGCAGAGCGAGCGAGTGGTGCGGAGCGTCATGGGGAAAGTCTCGTGGTGCGAGTTTGGATTCGTGCGTCAGCCAATCCGTCAGTGCGACGACTGCATGAAGTGCATTTCGCTGCAGCCGCAGTCGCCCGGCATGATTTCGTCGATGGAACGGCCGCGGCGCTGGAGATCGTCGAAAAGCGCGAGCCATGCGTCTGACACCGAGGGCCTGCCGCGACGGCCGAACGACGGTCTTCCCTCGCCTGGTGCGCCATCACGCCCGGCGAGCGCGCTGCCGCCGCGGGCTTTCTCGCCGTGCGCTTCGTCCAGAATCTTCTGAATGATCCGGCTGCGCTCCCGCCGCACGAATTCACGGAGCTGCGCGTCCTGGTCGAGATCGAAGTAGCGGGCGCCTTCAATCCACGTCTGCTCGCAGCGGGCGTAGGTGGAGAGCGGCGAATCGGACCAGACGACGAAGTCGCCATCTTTGCCGACTTCGAGCGAACCGATGCGGTGATCGACGCCGAGCTGAATTGCAGGGTTGATGGTGACGAGCTTGATCGCGTCCTGCGGGGCCATGCCGCCGTAGCGCACGGCCTTGGCGGCTTCGGTGTTCAGGCGGCGGGCGAGTTCGTTGGAGTCGGAGTTGAGCGAGACGAGCACGCCGACATTTGACATCAGCGTGGCGTTGTAGGGCACGGCGTCCATGACTTCCATCTTGTACGCCCACCAGTCGCTGAACGTGCTCGCGCCGGCGCCGTGCTTGGCGATCGCATCCGCCACCTTGTAGCCCTCGAGCACGTGCTGGAAGGTGCCGATGCGGAAGCCGAAGTCCTCGGCGAGGCGCATGAGCATCAGGATTTCGTCCTGGCGATACGAGTGACAATGCACGCGGCGCTTGCCGTTCAGGATCTCAACGAGCGCTTCGAGTTCGAGATCGCGGCGAGGCGGCATGGTGCGAGCCTGCTCTTCCGCGGGCAAGTTGAGATAGCGCTGCCACGCCTCGTTGTAATCGCGCGCGGCGGTGAAGGCGTCGCGGATCATCGTCTCGACGCCCATGCGCGTCTTTGGATAACGATCCGCCGGCCGCTTCACGTTTTCGCCCAGCGCGAACTTGATGCCGGGCGCGGAGTCGGGAATGAAATATGAATCAAACGGAGAGCCCCAGCGCAGCTTCACCGTGGCGCTTTGTCCGCCGATGGGGTTGGCCGAGCCATGAAGCTGATTGCACGCGGTGAGGCCGCCGGCGAGTTCGCGATACCAGTTAATGTCGTCGGGATCGAGCACATCCTGAATGCGCACCTCGGCGGTGATCGTCTGCATGAACTCGTTGATGCCGTTGTGAATGCCCGTGTGCGAGTGGCAGTCGATGAGGCCGGGCGTGATGTGCTTGTTCCTCCCGTCGATGACGAAGAGTTCTTCGTTGCGCTGCGTCACCTTCGTGCGGAACTTATCGACGTCCGCGGGGTTCGTGCTCACGAATTCGATGCGGCCGTTGCGGATGCCCATCGATGCGCCTTCGAGGATGCCTTCCGGCCCGCACGTCCAGATGGTGGCGTTCGTGACGAGCACGGAGACCGGCGTGGGCGGCGAGAAGAGGCCGTATTCACCCAGTGGAAGGTCGAGCTGCTCGGGCGCGAGGTCGGCGGGCTTCGCGCTGCGATTCTCGTCTTCACCGTCGGCGCGGGTTCCGTCGCCATTCTTCACGGACGAAGCGTCATCCGGTTTCACGCCGAGCTTCGCCGGCCGGGTGGCTACGAAGTCGGCGGCGACGTCGCTGGAGACGATCGAGCCGCGGAGCACGCGCGCGACGGGATCGATCTCCGCGGTGATGGTGAGCGGTTGCTGCATATCCGGCGAATCGACGTGCAGGCGAAGTTCCGAGCCGTCACGTTCCAGTTCGCCGCTGACGATCGGTCGCACCTCGCCGAGCGCCGTCACCGAGCCGAGCACGGAGCCGTCTTCGCGCACGAGCAGCTGGAGTTGGAGCGGCTGCGATTCGCCGGCGACGGGAAGCATGGCTCGCCACGTGCCGCCAACTTGTGATCGCAGCTTGTTCCACTTGGCCTCGGCGTCCGGTTCCTTGCCGCCGGCTTGATCGGCGGGGGTCGCGTTGCTGTCGCCGCCTTCGCCGGGCTGCGCGTCGCCGGCTTCATCGCCTTCGCCAGCCGGCTGATAGGTAAACGAAAACGCGGAGCCGTCGGGCATGACGCCGGTGCCGACGATGCGCTCGCCCATGATCGTGCCGCTGATCTGCACGAAGCCGTCGGTGGCGAACGGTTTGCCGTCGATGATCGCGGTGATGCGATCGTTCTGCACTGTCACCGCTTTCGCCTTCACGGTGCGCGGCTTGCGATCTGCGGGTTTCGCGTTGTCGCCGCCCCCTGCGTTCTCATCGTTCGCAACCTCCGGCGCTTCGGCGGCGCCTTCTTCCGCTTCCGGCGCCGGCGCTTCATTCGCTTCACCCGCAGCCGCCGCGTTCTTGTCGTGAGCCTCGGGCGGGAGCGTGATGGAGATGGACTTCTTCTCGGTATCTATTTCCGCTTCGTTCAGGAAGCCGTTGCTGGTTGTGAGCGTGCCTTTCGAGGCGAGCATCACCGCCGGCTTGGCGGACACTTCATGACGCCGCCCGTTCACCCACACATCGCGAATCTTCGGCTTGCTGTCGAAGAGCGAACCATCGACCACGACCAGGTTGGCAACTTTGCCCGGCTGGACGGCGCCGAGCACATCAGAGAGGCCGAGCAGCTTTGCCGGCACCGTCGTCAGTGCCGCAAGCGCCTGATCTTCCGTCAGTCCTTGCTCGATCGCCTTCGCCAAGGCGCTGGAGAAGCTCTTGCGATCGCGCAGCGCGTGCGTCGTGAGCGCCACGGTGACGCCTGCCTGCATGAGCCGCCGCGGGTTCGTCGGGGCCTGCTCCCACATCATCAGCGTTCGCAGCGAGACCTGCTCGGCTTGCGAGATGTCTTCCACGTCCGGGCGTTTCGGATAATTGAGCGGCAGGATGACAGGCAGTTTGAGCGCCACGAATTCATCGAGCCGCGCGAACTCCAGCCCGCATCCGAGAATGATGCCGGTGAGCGAGAACTCGCGCATGATGCGCGATGCTCGCAGCGCCGCGGTTTCATCGGTGGTTTCAAAGAGCAACGGCTGCTCGCCGGTGATCACCTTCGCCAGCGCATCGAGGGCTTCATTCGGGGCCGGGGGTTCGTTGCCCAGGGGGAACTCGGCGTACACGCGCTTGCACGCTGCGTGCCACTGCGCATCGAGCAGCGTCTGCCTGATCTGCGCGATGGAGCCCATGAGCGAGTTGGGATACACGCCGGTCGCTCGGCCGCCTGCCGCACCCTGGCCGCGGAAACCGCCGCCGTGGTCGAACGCTGCCGCCATGGCGATGTTGGCGTTCTCGTATCGAACGATGTCATCCGCGCTTCCCGCGAGTCCGAGCACGACGCCCGTGCCGCAGAATGCGCCGCGCGATGGGTACACCGCCGCCACCGTGAAACCGAGTGATCGCAGCGTGCTGCGCACATCATCGGGCGGCGCGGCTTCCAGCGCCATGTTGACCTGCGGCACGATGCGCTCGTTCCAGTGCACGCCCGCGCTCGCCGGTCTGCTCGCCGCTTCCATGAGAAGCGCCGGCTCGATCAAGCCGGGATAGATGGTGAGGTTTGAGCAATCCCACACGCGCGCGTCGGCGGGGACATCAATGTCGGCGCCGACGGCTTCGATGACGCCATCGCGCACGAGCACCGTGCCGCGTTCGATCACGTGCCCGGGCGATGTGATGATCGTTCCGCCGACCAGCGCATGAACTCGAAGATCAACCGGCCGCATGCCATTCACCGGTTGACCCTGCGCAGCACACGGCGAACCCGCCGCCCACGCGCACAACGTCGACACGAACACCGCAACACAAAAACCACGCATTGGAACACTCCTGGATGAGCGGCTGGATTGTAACGCCCGCGCCCGCGGCCTCGCGCCGCTTCCCGCCGCTCGCTCACGAATCGCGCAGCAGCCCCGTGCCTTGCAACCGCGCTCGGCGACGGCTTCGGGTCGTGGCCACGCATGCGAAATCCCGCTCGGCGCGCATCAAAGGCGTGTGACCGCGAAGGCCCGATCGTGTTCGCTCAAAAAGTTTTTTCGCCCATTTGAACGCCATTTCGCGCTGATTTCCGCCCATTTCGCCGTGATCAGCGCGCGCATCGCGTTGCTGCGGCGGGAAGTGGTGGAGGACATCCACCGTGCCATACGACCTCACACCGTTTCAGGACATCAACCTCACCGAACCGCTGCTCACGGTGCTCATCGACGAGCACGAATCGGTGGCGCTGCCGCGCTTGCGCCGCTTGTGGGGCTATTACCGCAACGCATTGACGGAACCGACGGAAGCTGGCGGTTCGAGCGGCGCCCCTGCCCAGGCGGTGGGACTGCCAGCACGACTTACCGAGAAGTCGGGCTCGCTCGGCGACGACCGCGTCGCTCGGGAAATCGTTGTCGAGAACGACATCGCGTGGCGCATCCACACGCTCGTGGACTTCATGTTCCCCGCGGCGCCGCGCATTTTGAGCAAGGCGGCCGATGAAGCGCGCGGACGAGACATCGAAGCCATCCTCGCTGCCGTGTTTGAGGCCAGCGGCGGCACGAACCTCTGGCAACACGCGGCGCTGTTGGGAAGCATCTACGGCTCCGTCGATTTCCTCGTGGATACGGCGCTGCTTGCGCGGCAGCGCCCGCAATTTGCAACGTCCGGCGGGGCATCGAGGTCGGAGTCGTTCAGCGAATTCGTCTCCCGCGTGGCGCACGCGGTTCGGATCGAAGTCGTCGAAGCCACTCGCGCCATCCCGCTGCTCAATCCGTCCGACTATCGCCAGCTCGATGCCTACATCATCCACTATCGGCAAGTGATGAACGACGTCGAACGCGCGGGCTTCGTGCGTCATCACCTCGCGCGATTGTTCGGCGGCAGCGTTGGCGCCGCGCGTCGCATCGCCACCGTCACGGAGATTCATTCCGCCACCCACGTGCAGCGATACGAAGACGGCGTGCTGGTGAGCGAGCGCATCAATCGCCTCGGCCGACTGCCCGTGGTGCACGTGCAGAACCTCGCGCAGCCGCTCTGCTTCGAAGGCATCAGCGATGTCGAGCCGCTGATCCCGCTGCAGGACGAACTCAACACGCGCTTGAGCGACCGCGCCAACCGTGTGGCGATGCAGAGCTTTCGCATGTTCCTGGTGAAGGGCATCGACGGCGCGACGAGTCTGCCCGTCGGCCCCGGGCAGATGTGGACGACCGACAATCTCGATGCGTCGATCGAGCCATTCGGCGGCGATGCGGATAGCCCCAGCGAACGCGCGCTCTTGACGGAGCTGCGCGAAGCGATGGACCGCGCCTCCGGCGTGACACCCGCGGCGGCAGGTCATATCCGCGCCCGCGTCGGCAACCTGACGTCGGAGAACGCGCTGCGCATCTCGCTCATGGGCACGATCGCCAAGATCAAGCGCAAGCGCGTCACGTACGGAGCCGGCATCAAGGCGCTGTGCGAACTCGTCCTCCACGCGCTCGATGTGAGCGGCGTCTACCGCACGCAATCAAGCGAGCGCGACGTGGAGATCGTCTGGGCGGACGCGCTGCCGGTGGATGAAAGCAGACGGATTGCAGATGCGCTGGCGAAGGCGCAGCTCGGCGTGCCGACGGACGTGCTTCGCCGGGAACTCGGCTACGCGGAAGGCGCGTGAGCTCAAGTCGACAAGTCAATTCAATTTCCAAGGGAGTTGCGTATGCACGCTGAAGTGATGACGGGTGAGGCTCTTTGCGAGGAGCGGATGGAGAGCACTGGGGTGGCGTCGGAGTCGGAACCTGTTATGGGGCACGCGGCGGCTGACGCCGCCGAACCGGGTGTTGACGCCGCCGAAACGGGGGAACCGGGGGAGCGACTTGTGCCTGTCTCGGAGGCGAAGAAATATCGCAAGCGCGCCCAGGCGGCGGAATCGTGTCTCGAGGACGCGCGGGCGCAGCTTGCTCGCAACGAAGAAGAACTTCGGCGGAGCGAAGCGATGATCGCATCGCTCCAACGCCGGCTGGAGATCGACGAGGCGCTGGTGCGTCACGATGCGCTCGATCTCGAGGCGGCGCGATTGCTCGTGACCCATGTTCTGGAAGAAGGCGCGGCGGAGGATGTGCCGTCGGCTGTCGCCGAGGTCGAGCGACGTAAGCCGGCGCTGTTCCGCAGGCCGCGTTCCGCCGCAGCGCAGGCGGCGCGCGATGGCGACGGCATTAGCCCGCATCGCGATCACCTCGCGCAGTGCGCCACTGTCGCAGCGGCGACGGGGAGCCGGCGCGATGTGCTGCGCTATCTCCGGCTGCGCCGCCGGTCGTGATGTTCATGCGGCGCGTCATGGCGCCCATCGACGACGCGCCGCACCCCTCTTTTCCCTTTGCATTCAGGAGTGTTCCTCATGGCCTTTACCGGCAAAGCAACATACGGCGCTGGCGCGACGCTGCCCGAAATCGCGGAAGACGTCAGCGACATCATCAGCATCGTGAGCCCGCACGAGACGCCGCTGCTCGATCGCATCGGTGATCCGCAGCGATCGGCGACGAGCACGATTCACGAGTGGCTCGAAGACACGCTGCTGCCCAACACCGATTCCGTGAGCGACGGCAGCATCTCGAATCCCACCACCGAGACGACCTTCACCGTCGCCAATGGCACGCGCTTCCGCGTTGGCGATCAGATCATGCTCGAGGGCAAGCCGGAAGTCATGCTCGTCACGGGCGTGTCGGGCAATGATCTCACCGTCGTGCGCAGCTACGGCGGCAGTCCGTCGGCGTCGCTCGCCAACAACGACGTGATCCGCATCCTCGGCAACGCCGCGCTCGAAGGCGACTCGGCGCCGGCTTCGAAGTTCACGTCGCGGACCCGCCAGCAGAACTACACGCAGATTTTCACCGCCACCGTGGAAGTCTCGGGGAGCCAGCTTGCGGCCCAGTCCATCGGGCTTGACGACGAGCTCGACTATCAGAAGCAGGAACGCCTGCGCGAACTGCTGCGCGATCTTGAGAACTGCGTGATCAACGGCTTCGCGCCGACGAGCACGCAGCAGGGCAGCGCCACCGTTCGCCGGAGCATGAAGGGCATTCTGTCGTGGCTCACCACCAACGTCCTCACGCCCGGCGATGGTTCCATCCCCGACGGCGAAGGCAACGGCGCGCTGCTCACGGAAGACGTGCTCAACGCCGCCCTTCGCACCATCTGGGAACAGAGCGCGGGCACCATCGACACCATCGTGTGCGGCGGCTACCAGAAGCGGCGCATCAACAGCTTCATCGCTTCGTCGCAGCGCTACGTGGAAAACGATGACCACTTCAAGTCGCTCGTCAACGTGTACGAAAGCGACTACGGCGTGTGCCAGGTGGTCTTGAGCCGGTGGGTGCCGCAGGACAAGGTGCTGCTCCTCGACAGCTCGCGTCTTGCGGTGTTGCCGCTCGCCGGTCGCAGTTTCCACTTCAAGGAACTCGCGGCCACGGGCGACGCGCATGCCGGCCAGATCATCGGCGAATACACGCTGGAACTGCGCAATGAGAACGCGCACGGCGTGTTGCAGAGTCTTGAAACCACGTGAACTCCGCGGCGAGGCGGATGAGCGGCGCACCCGTGCGCTTGTCCGTTCCCGCTGAACAAACCCACCGTTTCCTCCCGTCCCGGTTGGCGACCGAAAGGTCGCCGGCCGGTTTCCCCGGCGTTCGCTGCTCGCGGCGCGAGCGCCTTCAGACTCAACCCTGTGCGCCAGCACATTCAATTGAAAGGAACGCCATGGCTCTCATTCGTGATCGCGACCTGCTGGTGATCGACGCTTCGGTGTTCGTGGACGCGTTCGAGGTCGGCACGACGCTCGCCAGCGGGACCGACGGCAGCGTGTCGGGTTCCACGTTCTCCAGCGATGCCGTCAATTTTCAAACCGCCGGCGTGGAAGAGGGGCATGTGGCGTGCGTCAACGATGCGGCGCTGGAAGTGCTGGCTCGTCCCAGCGCGAACGCGCTCACCGTCACCCGGCCGCGTGCGAGCGCCGATGCGCCGACCATCGCGCCCGCAGCAGGCACAGGCCAGAAGTTCACGGTGGCGACGTTTGAACGTCAGATTGCTGAAGCGCAGGCGTGGGCGCTGGGCGCGCTTGGCATTGATCCGCTCGACCCCGTGAAACCGCTTGATGAGAGCGCGATCGTGAACGTGGACGAATTCGCGCGTGTGCTCGCGCTGCGGACGATTGGCGATGTGTACGCGCTCGCCGCAGCACGGAACGCGGAGGATGCGTCGCTGGCCGCCCGGGCGGATCTGTATCGGGATCGGCTCCGCCGGGCGATGAACACGACGCCGATGCTGCTTGATCTGAACGGCGACGGCGTGGCGGATGCGGCACGTCGACTGACCACCATCGCGCTCACGAGGACGTAACCAGCCATGGGCGAATTCATTCCGATGCTGACGCAGTTCGGGGCGGCGGGATTGATCGGCGCGCTGTGGATCATCGAACGCCGCCATGCAATGGCGCGGGATCGGCAGATTGATGAGGCGCACCGCGTGCTCGTCGCTCGCCGGGAGGAAGCGGAGTCGCTGCTGACCGTGGTGAAGGAGAACACGCGGGCCGTGGCGTCACTGGAGGCGAGCCAGCGGGAACTCGTTCGCCTGCTCACCGCGCTTTCGCCCGGCGCAAGCGAGCCGCGGGATGCTGCATGGCGCCGGGATGGCAAATCCGGCGAAGCGCGGGGCGAGCGCGGATGACGACTGGGCCTACTCACCGCGCGGGGCGTGCGATATCCTGCGGACATGGTGCGTCGGCGGACCGCTGCGGGCGTTTTGGTGTGCGCGGGAGCGCTGCTGATGAGCGGCTGCGCTGGTCCAGCTGGCGGCGGCACGACGCGGACAATCGGCAAGCATCAAAGCGGCGAAGGCCTCGACTGGCCCTTCTGGCCTGTCGCCATGCGCGTTCACCCCGCGTCACGGCTTGTGCTCGAAGAAGGCACGGGACAGGCGTTCGTCGAAGCCCGCATCGAGTTCACTGATTCGCAGGACGACACCAGTAAAGCCGTCGGCGTGATGCGGTTCGATCTGCTGGTCGCGGGTTTGCCGCCGGACGCGAGCAATCCTGTGCTGTCGTGGGAGTTGCCGCTCCAGACCATGGAGGAGAACGCGCTGCATTACGACGGCGTGACGCGCACGTATCTCTTCCGTCTGTCGCTCGGCGCGTGGTCGAGCTCGCCGGACGTCACGCTGATCGCGACGTTTGAATCCGTGGATGGTCAGCGTTTCACGGCGTCGCAGAGGTTTCGCTAAGCGGCGTGACGGGCGGCGGCGTGAAGGTTTCGGACGCTTCGGGGTCCGGGTCGGTGGCGGCGTCGCTTTCCACGCTGTCCAGCGGTTCGACGACGGAGTATTGATCGAGGACGAGGGTGACGAGCTCGCCATCGTCCTTGCGAAGTTCGAGCCGGTCGAGCCACAGGCGGTCATCGCGGGCATGCGCGAACCACGAGCCGGTCTTGGCCTGGCGGAAGCGTGTGACGACGCCCTCGACGGCGCTGGTCCACGCGGGATCCACAGTGTGTGGAATCTGCTGAAGAACACGCACGCGGCGGCCCGGCCTGATGTGTGTGTTGTCGATCGCCATGACGGGCAGTGTAGCGGGATCAGGCAGCGGGTTGTCGCAGCGGCTCCGGGCCTATGGACGCGATGGTGATCGGGCCCAAGGCGCGCGAGGCAAGGTAATCATTGAGCTGCCCGAGGGTGACGCTTTCCACTTTCTGCGCAAGTTCGGCGAGCGGCCTGGCCCGGCCAATGCGGAAGATGTCGTTCGCAATCGCCGAGGCCCGCGCGGAGGTGGATTCGCCCTGCATCACGAGGTGGCTCTTGAGGCCGATGACGGCGCGGCGGAACTCGTCTTCCGTGGCCCCCTTTTCGCTGAACAGCCGGCGGAACTCCGCGACCATCACGTCCAGCGTTTCCTGGGCGCGCTGCGGGGTCGTGCCGGCGTAGCCGCTCACCACACCGAAGTCCCGGCTGGCCCCGTAGGACGCGCTCACGCTGTAGCACAACGCGCGTTTCTGGCGGACCTCGGTGAAGAGCCGACTGCTCGTCCCGCCGCTCAAGACATTGATGGCGATGCGTTCGAGCATGGAATCGACGGATCCCTCCGGCGGTGCGTCGAACGCCAGCGCGATGTGCGACTGCGCGGTGTCCTGCTCTATGTGCAGCATCCCGCGTTCCGGCTCGTGCTGCGTGACGGGCTCGGCCGCGGCGCCGCTCCAATCGCCAAGTCGCGCTTCGAGTTCCGCAAGCAGATGGTGCGCATCCACCTTGCCGGCGACGCCGAGGATGGCGCCGCGCGGCACGGCATGACGCGACCAGAATTCGCGGAGTGGCTCAAGCTGCATCTGCTCGATCGTGTCGCGATCGCCCAGCGTGCTGCGATTGAACGGCGGCGGCAGGTGGCGCTCGCGAGCCTTGATGGATACGAGTTCCGCGGGGTCGTCGGCCAGACCATCGATCGCCTGAATGCACAGGCTGCGCACCGGTTCGAGCGCATCAGCGGGCAGCATCGGTTTGCGGACGATGAGTTCGAGAAGTTCGAGCGCCGCGTCAAGCTGTTCGCCTCGCATAACGGCGCTGATCGACATGTGATGCGTGCGCACGGAGACCGAGCGTTCCGCGCCCAGCCGATCGAGCGCTTCGCTGAACGCACGGCTGTTGAGGTCGCCTGCGCCGCGCAAAAGGAGCTCGGCGAGCATGGCGGTTGTGCCCACGCCGCGCTCGGGTTCAAACGCGCTCCCGGCGGGCAACATCCATTGCAGCGCGACGGTGTCGGCGTTGGCGATGGGTTCCACGGCGACGACCATGCCGCACGCCAGCGTTTTTGTGAGGATTTCAGCCATGGGCGCGTCGCATGATATCGGGGCTTGGGCCGCTGCGTCCGAGAAGCTCACCATGGCTCAATTCGCGCACTTTGCGCAGCCGGAACGGAACGCACCCCATTCCGCTCATTCGGACGCAAAGCGTTGGATGGAGGCCGCGCATTTTGTAGAGAAGAAAGGTGGAGTCACGCCTTTGCGGCAGCGACTGGATCTGCGAGCCTTCCCATGCGCCTACTGATCGACAGCCTGGTTGCCATGATGCTGGCAGCGCTTCTCGCATCGATCGTTCTCGCGAATCGCAGCGAGGAGGCGTGGTACCGCGACATTGAAGTCGCGACGACGGATTTGCATCGCCTGCAGCGCGAGATCTATCTGCAGGCGGCGCTGGCGGAAGTTCCGCTTTCGGATCGCGGCTTCCCGGTGACGGTCGATCCGGAGTGGTTCCAGGGCGGATTGCCGCGGAACCCGCTGCTCGGCCCCGATCATCCGTGGCTCGAGGTGGCGAGCGCGGCGCAGCAGGATCTTCTGCATCCGCCGGACCGCATGGCGGGCGACCGGAGCACGGCGAAGTTCTGGTACAACCCGTATCAGGGCGTGGTGCGAGCGCGCGTGTCGAGCGAACTGGCCGAGAAGGATGCGCTCGAGGTGTACAACCACGTCAACGGCTGCCGGCTTGAGCATCTCTTCGGCGAGGAACGTCGCGCCGACGCATTGGCGATGCATTCGGGCGCCGAACTCGCCATGAACTGAACATTGCGGCGGATTGGAGGCGCACGCGCGCGAATGGCGCCGGTCGCCGCGCGCGTGCGTTGCGATTGCAGCGCACGCCGCGAATCGCGATTTTTGATGCCGCCATGCGGGAAATTTCACAGTCGGCGCGATGTTCGTCACGCGGCAGAAGCGCATGATGGCGCGAGCGCATGCGCCATGTTCGTCAGCGCGCGGCGCATGCAGCGCTCATGCCGCGCGGCGCGACGAATTGCGCTTTCCAAAAAAATTCTGTCAAGAGAATTTTGCATTCAGCCCGATGACAAGGTACAACAACACGGAGGGCGGATGGTCCGCCCACAGTTTCCTGTTTGAGCTCCGACACAATTTATTGTGTTCACTCAGGAGAACCGACAATGGCGAAGAAGAAACGCGCCACGAAGAAGAAGGCGAGCAGCGGCCGTAAGAAGGCCGGCGCCAAGAAGACTCGTCGCAAGGCCGCTCGCAAGAAGGCCTGAACCGGCAGTCACAGTCGAACAAGACGAAGCCGATCTCACGATCGGCTTCGTCGCTTTTTGAGGTTGGTGAGTTCGCCGAAGGACGGCGCTGGCCAAGGGCTGCCGCTCGGTCCGCGCGGCCTTCCGCGGCGCTTCAGACCACGGCGCCCCGTTTCGCTTCGCCGGCGGTCGCTTCTCCTCTAAGATGGTCCGCCCGAATACACTTTTCGCAGGAGCACAAGGGACGATTCCATGACGCACGTCATTGCAGAGCCATGCATCGGAACCAAGGACACCAGTTGCGTCGACGTGTGTCCGGTCGATTGCATTCACCCGACGAAGGACGAAGCGGAGTTCGCCGCCTCGGAGATGTTGTTCATTGACCCGGACACGTGCATCGACTGCGGGCTTTGCGTCGATGAATGCCCCGTGCAGGCTATTTTCCCCGAAGAAGACCTGCCCGAAGAATGGGCCAAGTTCATCCAGATCAATCTGGAGTGGTATCAGAAGAACAAGTAGAAACGCCGACACGCCGAAACGCCGACGCGCCGACGCGTCGAAACGCCGAAACGCTGAAACGCCGAAACGCCGAAACGCGGAAACGGGGCGCGGCGGAAACGTCGAAAAGTCGAAAGGTCCACAAGCCGAAATTGGTACGCCGCGTTGCGGCGTGCGAAGAGCAAATGAAAAACCGCGATCATGCTGATCGCGGTTTTTGATTTTGAATTGCGTTCTTCGCCAGGGAGCGCCACACCGCTCGCCCTTTCGATCTTTCGACCTTTCGCCTCTTCCTACTCCCGCTCGTCGTCGTCGTCGTCGTCCGCGGGGGCTTCCTTGAACACGCCGGCGGGTGCGTCGGGCGCTTCGGTCCAGTCTTCGGCCCGGCCACCGAGTTCGAGTTCGCTCGGCATGGTCTTGCGGTAGCCGAGCTTGCGGATCACTTCGAGCACATCCGTCCACGTCGGGAAGGTCTTGTTGTTGACGCGCTTGAAGGCGTCGATCGCCATGAGGAACAGGAACTGCTCCTGCGACATCTCGCCTTCTTCAGCGGTCCGCATGAAGTCCGTGCGGCGGCGACCGGGCCCGCGGCGACGCTCAAGGTTTGTCGCCACCGCTTTGGGCGGCGCATCGGCGCTCGCTTTCTCGGCGCCGGATTGCTCGGTCTGGATGGCGCGGCGATCGATGCCCAGCCGGCGGTCGATGACCGACTGCCGACGGTCCGGACCCCGATCCTGGCTTTCCATCTCGTGCTGGTTGTCGCTGTGCGTACTTTTGGGCATGAATCCACCTCGGCCGGACATCGGCTGAATAGAAGATACACTACGCACCGCCCTGTGGGTTCGGTGCGAAACTGTGCGGCAGTCTCGAGCACTTCCCAGAACTTGTGGGCACGCCGCTCCCGTATCAGCGGTTTCTGGAGTTTCGATGCCGTACTCACCCGCCCCCAGCGAGGCTGAATTTCACCCCTTCGCGGCCGTCCTGGCGTGGGTGTGGCCCGGGCTCGGGCATATTGCACGCGGTGAGACCAGGCGCGGCTCTTACATCATGATCGGCGTGCTCTTCCTCTTTCTTACCGGTGTGCTCATCGGCGGCGTTGACTCCGTGGACCGCAAGGAAGACCGCCTCTGGTACCTCGCGCAGGCGTGTTGCGGCCCCATCGCCATGGTCGTTGACGTCACCAATCAATCGCTGCTCAAAACCGGCAAAGTCGGCGAGATCGTGGCGACGCAGCCCGTGCCCATCAATATCAAGAAGTCCCTCGGCCGGGCGAATGAATATGGCACGCTGTTCACGTCGCTGGCGGGGTTAATGAACCTCGTCGTGATTCTGGACGCATTTCATCGCCGGCCGCGCGTCCTGCCGGATCGCCGCGCTTCTTCGCCGCGCCAGGACGACGCGCCCGCAAGCGCCTCGGCGGAGGGCACGCCGTCATGAGCGAACTGCTGGCCTACGTGCCGTTTCTCGATCCTGTCGCATGGGTGCACGACTGGTGGTACTTGCTCATCGTGCCGATGTCCTTCGGCATCGCCACCATTCATAAAGCGCTGCGGCTGGATGACCTCTCGCGCTTCTGGCGCGAAGTGGCGTCGCTCACCATCGTCATTCTGCTGTACATGGTGGGGCTGGCGATTGCGCTGGTGCTGATTGTGCAGCTTGCCATCCCCGCCGTGCAGTTGCAGTGAAGTGAACGCGGTGACGCGCGGCGGCTCACGTTCGCGAATTCCGCCGAACAATTCAAATCAAAAACAAACCGACCCGGCGTGTGCTCGGGTCGTCGTCATCCTTCTCTCCGCTCTCCTCTCCACCTTTCTCGCTACGCTTCGAGTTCACGAAGCAATCGCTCGGTCGCATCCGTCAGGCGCTGTTCGGACTCGTAGCTTCCGTCAGCGATCTGCTGTCGGATTCGCTCCACGAGGTCCTGTCGCACCTCCTTGGATTCGATGATGCGATGTGCGCTGCTGGAAAGCTCCACGCGATCCTGCGCGGGGCGACGTTCCAGCACGCCGGCTTGGAGTGCATTCAGTTTCAGAGCTTTGGTTTCGTGACCGCGGTTCACCATGCTGAATGTTCCAAGTCCGATGTTCGGCATGTCCGGCATCGAACGGCTCTCCTTGACCGGTCCGGTCGTTCGGGCCGAGGACCCGCGAGGCTTTCGCACCCACCAGAGACGGGGCCTCGATCTTCCCTACGCCACTATCGACGGGCCGCGCCGGCTGGCTTGAACTTTGCCGAAGGCCTACGATCGAGGCGGTTTTTCACGCTGCCACGCGTGTTCCGATCCGCCGCGACTGGCCGACGCCTGCGTGAATCGACCACCCATCCAGGGCCTTTCCCATGACGAACATCGCTCGCGCTCGAACGCTGCTCGCGGCCCTGCCGTGCCTCCTCGCCGCCCTTCTTCTCCACGGCTGCGACGATGGCCGCAAGGCGGGCTCCATGACGAATTCTTCATCCAGCGCCACCCGCGCTCAAATGCGAGGCGGCGCGGATGACGACCTCGCCGATGCCGAGTGGGGCGAAATCAAACTTCAGAACACTCGACCCGGCGCACCGCAAACCCGTGCCGCCGGGAGCGCGTCATCGAAAGCCTCCGACCAGGCCGCCATGCTCACAAGCGACCGGCCGTGGACCATCGTGCTCGCCACCATTCCCGATGAAGCCGCGGGCGATCAGGCGAAGATCGCGGATGTGCTCATGCAGATCCGCTCGCTGGCCCCCGGGCTCGAAAAGGCGCGCGTGATCCGCAAGCGCAGCGGCCTCGTGATCGGCTACGGCGCCTATGCCGATGTGCGCGACGCCGACGCGCAGCGCGATCTGCAGTGGATCAAATCGATCACCGTGCGGGGCGGGAAGCCGTTCGCCACCTCCGTGCTCACTCGCGCCCTCACCGACACGCCGCCCGCCGGCAAACTCAATCCCTTCGACCTCCGCGCCGCCCGGCAGCTGTATCCGAACGTCAATCCGCTCTACACCCTGCAGATCGCTGTGTGGAGCGATTTTGACAGCGGCCAGCTTTCGCTCGACGAAATCCATCGCAATGCGGAGAAGCAGGTGGCGGAGCTCCGCGCCAAGGGAAACGAGGCGTACTTCTATCACGATGACGCCAAGCGCTTGAGCGTCGTCACCGTCGGCTTGTTTGATTCCTCCGCGATGGTGATGGACAAGCGACTGCACACGCCGGTGGTCAGCGACGAGGTCGAGATCCTGCTCAAGAAGTTCCCCGCGCACCTGGTCAACGGCGAGCCGGTGCAGGAAGCGATGCGCAAACTCCCCGGCCGCGATGGCTCCACGTGGGCGACGTATGTGCAAAAGCCCCGACTTGTGCTCGTGCCATAAGTCTTTGCCACAGCGTGGTTGGGGCGGAACCGTGCGAGAGCGCTTTGCAGGGGCAACGGCCGCGCGATCACAGCTTGCGCATCACGTACACCGCCACGTACATGCCATCAACGTCTTCGCGATCCACAACCCGCGGCGGGTACTTGCTGTTGAGCGGTTGCAGGCGAATGCGTGCGCCGTCGTCTTCGAAGTAAATTCGCTTGAACGTTGATTCGTTGTCGCGCGTCAGCCGCACGAAACAATCGCAGCCGTCCTTCGTAGGTTTCTCCGGCGAGAAGACCACGATTTCCCCTTCGCGATAATTTGGCTCCATGGAATCGCCGACCACGCGCGCTGCGAACGCCTGCGGATCGGTGACGTCGGGGCATGCGACGTAATCATCAGCGACGCTGGCGGGGTAATCGAGATCGGTGAACTCGCGGGGGTAACCGGCGGCGACGCGATTGATCACGGGGATCGGCCGGCCGACGGGGAGCGGCGCATCAACATTCCCTGCGCCGGCATCGACAAGCTGCTGCAATTCGCCGCTCCGGTACAGCGCATCCAGGCTCTCGCCGCGCCGCGCCGCTTCTTCCAGCCGACGCGCCAGCGCTTCGCGCGCTTCGAGCTGACGCTGCACGTGCTTCGGCGTCTGCGCCCATCCCACCGCGGCGCAGATGTGGCCATCGGTGATGTCCAGCGCCTTTTCGATTCTCTTCGCTCTCGCCGGCGAAACCGTGCGCTGCGAACTCTCCATCAGGGAAAGCTGCGCTTTGCTGCATCCGATGGCGCGCGCCAGCGCATCCTGCGTCACGCCTCGTTCCAGCCGCGCGTTGCGGATCAATTGTCCAACCGTTGGCATCGAATGGTCCTCCCGTCCGAGGGCCGAGCGCACATCGATCGAGCGCCGCTGATATTTTACATTTTTGTAAACAGACGGCTTGCCTGTTCACATGATCATTGTAAACTCGCCCATATGGTTTGCAAACAAGAAAACAACGAGATTTTCCCGTGAATTTCGGGGAGGTGACCCATGGCAATGCCGGTTGGCGTGGTATCGAAGGCGGAGGATGTGAAGAGCGAGGGTCGACGACGGAGCGAGGGGCTGGTGACCTATGCCGAGCACCTTGACCCTGCGGACCGGGCGCTTGTGGTGAGCGTGTTCGAGCGCGGCTTGAGCGCTGCGGAACTGGCGCGGGCGACGGGGCGCGATCCTCGCCACGTTCGCAGGCGGCTCAAGCGTCTGATCGCGCGCATGGCGTCGCGGCCGTTTCAGTTCGTGCTGCGGCATCGTGCGAACTGGTCGCTCAACCAGCGGCGCGTCGCCGAGGCCGTGGTGCTGCGCGGTCGCACGCAGCGCGAGGCAGCGGCGGAACTGGGCCTCACGCTCCACCAGGTGCGCACGTATCTCCATGCCATCGCCGTGCTTGCGTTTGAGCATGCATCGAATTCGAACAACTGAAGTCATCGCGGCATCATCGCGCGGCGTGCGCGTCGCTTCCTTTGAGTGTCATCATGCATGTTGAGATTGAACATCACGTTGAGACGGCCGTGACGCCTTCGCAGCGCGTGCTTGAAGTCGCTGCGATGTTCGGGCTCGGCGTGGATGAGGAGCGAATGTTGAGCGTCGTGCCGCGCACACGCGTGCCGCTCCCGCCCGGCGGAGTGGTGTTCATCACCGGTCCATCTGGCGGCGGGAAGACGACGATCCTGCATTGCATCGCGCGCGAAGCACGTCAACGGGACTATCGGGTGCTCACCGCTGACTTCTCCGCCGCGCTGCCGGCCGTGCCGCTGGTCGATGCGTTTGATTTGCCGCTTGAGCGCGTGACCAGCCTGCTTGCGCGAGTCGGGCTCGGTGATGCGTTCGTGATGCTGCGTACGGCCGATCAATTGAGCGACGGTCAGCGCTATCGCCTGCAACTCGCCCGGCTCATCGATGCGGCCGATCGCGCGAACTCGCCCGCCATCATCATGGCAGATGAATTCGGCGCCACGCTCGACAGGCAGACGGCATGCGTTGTGGCGTGCAACATTCGGCGGTGGATTGCGGGGACGCCGCACACGTTCATCGCGGCAACGACGCACGACGATCTACTCGAACACCTGCGACCCGATGTGCTCGTGTACAAAGACCTCGGCGAGCACATCGAAGTCATTGAACGCAGCGCGGTCGGCACGAACGCGCAAAGAACGGACGACGCGGAGGAACGGGAACCCAATCACCCATTCCAGCACCCGCGGCGCCCATGATTCACACCAACAGCGAACTCAATCTCCGTGCCCGGTTCGCGTCGTTCGGCCGCCGCGCATGCGATGACCGCATCAGCATCGAACGCGGCGAGCGATGCGATTACCTCGCGCTCGCGCACTTCCATTACAGGAACGCGTCGCCCGGCGCGGTCACGGCGATCTTTCGTGCCGTGCACGATGAGCCCACCGTCGTCGGACGCTACCTCGGCGAACGCGGCGAGAAGACGGTCATCGGCGTGCTCGTGCGTTCGCTCCCTCACCTGGGGTGTGCGCTGCGCGATCATGCCACGCACGACAGGTATCGCGGCATGGGGCACCGCGCCGCCGCGCAGCTCGTCAATCGCGAGTTCCGCACGATCAGCCGTGTTGTCGTCGATCCGCGTTGGCGCGGCGCGGGCGTTGCGGTGCGTCTCGTGAAACGTGCGCTTGCGGAGCCGGAGACGATCTTCACCGAAGCGCTTGCGGCGATGGGGCGCGTGCATCCGTTCTTCGAGAAAGCGGGCATGCAGCGTTACGACCGCCCGCCGCGCCCGGAACATGCGAGGTTGGCCGATGCGCTGGCGCAAGCGAACTTGCCGCCGGCATTGCTCGCCTCGCGGTCGCAGTTCATGCAGCGATTGAGCGCCCTCTCGCCGGCCGTGCAGCAATGGATCGAGCACGAGCTTCGCCGCTGGCATCGCTATTCAGCCCGGCAATCACGCCACGCGCCGCGCGATGTTCCGTTTGAAGACGTGCTGCGAGCGGCGCGCGATCAACTGTTCCTTCACCCCGTGTACTTCCTCGCGCATCACGGCGCGAGCGATGGAGCCTTGCCCTCATCATGTCCATGATCCCGATTTTCTCGCTCGTGCCGCATCCGGACAACGCGAACCGCATGCCCGCGGAACTGTTCACGAAGCTCGTGTCGCACATTGCGGCGACGGGCGACTATCCGCCCATCATCGTGCGTCCGCTCGCCACAAAGCCCGAAACATTTCAAATTCTCGATGGCCATCACCGCGTGCAGGCGCTCAAGCAGCTTGGGCACGCCGAGGTGAAATGCGACATCTGGCAGGCGGATGACGATCGCGCGGCGTTGTTGCTGCTCACGCTCAATCGTTTGCAGGGCACGGACGACCCCGTGAAGCGTGCGCACCTGCTGCAGCGGCTTGCGAGCAAGGAGGATTTGAAAGCGCTGGAGGCGAAGCTGCCGGAGAGCGCCGCGGCGATCGAGAAATTGCTCGCGTTGTGTGAAGCGCCGCCGCCGCCCGCCGCGCCGCAGGCGATTGCGGCTATGCCGCACGCCGTGACGTTCTTTCTTTCGGGAACGCAGCGTGAGCGGTTGTTCGCGCGTTTGCGAGCCGTGTGCGCCGATCGCACTGCAGCGCTCGTCGCCTTGCTCAACCTCGATGGAGACGCGTCGTGAGGCGCGGGCGCAAGCGAAAACAGGACTCGCGCTTCAACCAGCAGGCGCTTGAGAAAATCATGGCTGCGGAAGCGACGCCCGCGGAGCTCGCCACGGCGCTCGGCATGACGCTCGAGGAGCTGATTCACTGGTCCACCCGGCCGGAGATCGCGCGGCTGCTGCGCGGGGCGCTACGGCTGTCCGACCTCCGCGTGCAGATGCTGCTGTGCAAGTTCCGCACGAACGCAGCATTGCACCTCATTTCACTGGCGTCGGCGGCGGAGCCTTCGGAGCTTTCGCGCAAGGCGTGCGTGGACCTGCTGCGCACGGAGCTCAACGTGCTCGACATCGATCGTGAAGATCGCGACCGGGGCGACCGCACCGCCGCCGCAGCCCCGCCGGCGCCGAGCGAGGAGCGGATTCTCGCGGCCCTGGAAGAACTGGGTGAGCAGCATGCGTGACGATGACAACGGCGTTGCGCTGCGCCGGGCGGTGCGTCATGTCATGCCGCGCACGCCGAACCAGTTGCATGCGTTCGTTCGCTTCGCGCTTGGATACACGATCCCGCGCCGGCCGATTGTTGAAGGCCACGATGCGCCGTTCGATTACCTCGCGCACGCATTTTTCGAACCACCGCCCGCTTCCGGCACTGGAAGTGGCGATGCGCCGGCGGACAGTGGTGCTGCGATCGCCTTGCCGCGCGATTGCGTGGTGTGGTCGAACCGCGGCGGCGGGAAGACGCTGCTCGGCGCGATCGCCACGCTGCTCGACATGCTTTTCAAGCCCGGCGTGCAGGTTCGCATTCTCGCAGGCTCGTTCGACCAGGCGGCGAGGATGTATCGCTACCTTGCGGAGATGCTCACGAGCGATGTGTTTGCGGATCTGATCGATGGCAAACTCACCGGCCGCAACGTGCAGCTCACCAACGGTTCCCGCGTGGAAGTGCTCGCCCAGTCGCAGACGGCGGTGCGCGGCCAGCATGTGCACAAGTTGCGGTGCGATGAAGTGGAACTCTTTGATGACGACGTCTGGCAGGCGGCGCAGCTGGTCACCCGATCCGGGTGGTGCGGCGACGTGTTCGTGCACGGCGCGGTGGAAGCGTTCAGCACGATGCACCAGCCGTTTGGATTGATGCACTCGCTTGTGCAGGACACGGCGCAGTCAGGCCGACGCGTGTTCCGCTGGGGCGCGATCGATGTGCTGGCACGGTGCGAGCCGGAGCGAGCGTGCGAATCATGCCCGCTTTTGAGTGATTGCGGCGGGCGCGCCAAGCACGCACGCGGCTTCCTTGCGATTGATGATGCGCTGCGCCAGCGAGCGCGCGTGAGCGACAACACCTGGCAGGCGGAGATGCTGTGCAAGCGGCCGAGCCGGAGCAATCTCGTCTACCCGGAGTTTGATCTGGCGACGCACGTGGCGGCATGGCAACACTCGGTGGACGTCTCGAACGACAGCGGCGCGAACGGGCCCGGCGTGAATGCGTCACGCGGTTATGTCGCTGGACGAAGCGCGGTTGCAAGCGCGCCGGCGACTTTGGTGGCCGGGCTTGATCTGGGCTTTCGTGCGCCGACGGTGCTGCTGTGGGCGGTCGCTAATGGCGATGTGCTGCACGTGGTGGATGAGCTGGTGGTGAACGACACGATTGCGGAGCAGATCATCGAGCAGGCGGCAGCCCGGCCGTGGCCTCGGCCGCGGTGGATCGGAGCCGACCCCGCGGGCCATGCACGCAACGATCAAACCGCTCGCAGCACGCTTTCACTCTGGCGACAAGCCGGCTGGCCGGTGCGCACAACACGCAGCACGATCGCGGAAGGCATTGAAGCGGTCCGCCGCCGTCTCCGCGCCGCCGACGGCCACGCGCGCCTGCGCATCGACCCGCGCTGCACGCACCTCATCGAATCGTTGTGCACGTACCACTACCCCACCGACCGCCCGCACGACACCACGCCCGTCAAAGACGGCCCGGACCACGCCTGCGATGCGCTGCGATATCTCATCATTAACCTTGACCGGCCGAAATGGAAATTGGAGACGCGGTGGTATTGAAAGAGGCGGTCAGGCATCGAGGCATCGAGGCATCGAGGGGAGAGGCACAAGGCATAAGGCAGAAGGCATAAGGCAAAGGGCATAGGGGAAGTGTCGCGAGGCGGTGCGTGCGCGTTGGTTACGGCCAGAACGCGCTCACGCTTAGGACGACCCAGATGACGATCGCGCAGGCGAGTTTGGCGAAGGTGCCGGCGATTCGGCCGATGGAGGCGCCGATGGCCGGCTTCATGGAGCCGCGCACGGTCATGGGCGTGGGGCCGGTGACCTCGCCGACGATGGCGCCGGTGAAGGAGCCGACCACGGCGCCGATGAGCGTGCCGACGATGGGGATGGGGAGCATGAAGGTGATGGCGATGCCGCCCACGATGCCGCCGATGATGGCGCCGATGACGCCGCGATGCGTTGCGCCGCCCCGCTTCGCCCCGGCCGCACTGGCGAGAAGTTCCACCAGTTCGCCGACGGCCGCCGCGGCAAGGCTCACGCCGAGCGCCCACCAGCCGAAGGTAATCGCCGGGTCGGAGAGATAGAGCGAATCAATCGCCTCGACGATCACCGCCAGCGCGAGCATGATCCACGAGCCGGGCAGTTGCAGCACAACGAGCAGCACACACACCGCGCCCAGCAGCGTGAAGAGCGACGCCACGATGTACATGAGCCAGTCCATCGTTCATTGTTGGGAAAAGAGGGATCGAGGCATCAAGGCATCGAGAGCAAAGGGCAGAAGGCAGAAGGCAGAAGGCAAAAGGCATAAGGGCAGAAGGCGAGAGGGGGCGTTGGTTCTTTTTACCACAATAGAATGGCACATATCCCTCATCCGGGGCGGGCGGCGAGTCGTACGAGAATCGGGGTGATCATCATGAACGCGACGACGAACGTGGGGCGAGTGCTGCGATATGTGCTGATGCTGCTGCTGCCGGCGGCGATTGCTTGCGCCCAGCCGGCGGATCAGACCAATGCAGCGACGTGGTATCGGCGGGCGCTCGAGCGATTGCGTTCACTGTCCGAGGAGCAGCAGCAGCTTCTCTGGAATTACGATCCTCATGAGGGCGCCCCTTCGCCGGAGCTGCGGAGTCTCGTCAGCGAGCTTGCGCCGGTGATGGAGTTGGCGCGGCGCGGGGCGAAACAGGAGTTCAGCGATTTTGAGCTTGATCGCAGTGAAGGCATCGGCATGCTGATGCCGCACCTCGGCGAAATGCGATCGCTCGCGCACCTGGTGAACATGAACGCGCAGCTGCGACTGCAAGCCGGCGACTCGGCGGGGGCGGCGGAGTCGCTCGCCATCATGTATCGCATGTCGGATCATCTTGCGGATGACCGCGTCATCATCAGCTCGCTCGTCGCGCAGGCCGTGTTTCGGCTCGGCGACCGCACGGTGCAGGAAGCAATGGACGCCGGGAAACTCAACGCAGGCGACGCGATGACGCTGCTCAAGGCGGCGTCGCGGCTCTCGCCCAGCGATCCGTTCGACATGGTCGAGGGCGTGATCGCCGAGCACGAGATCATGCTGACGACAGTCGAATCAATGCTCGAAGCGAAGGCGAACGGCGATCCGGACCCGATTCCGCCGGGACTTCAAAATGAGATTCCGCCAGCAGCAATGCTGATGACGGAGGATTCGCTTCGCGTGGACGTGGGCGAGCTGGATCTGGTGATGGAGCGCGTGGTCGAGGCGTTCGCCACGGAAGACCGGGAGCGCGGCAAATTCGAGCTGCAGCAAATTGAAAAGGAACTTGAGAAGGGCGAGCACGGGATGTTCGCCCAGCTGCTCCTGCCGGCGCTCGTCAAGCTGCATGACCGGATGGTTGAAAGCGAGTTGCTGGTTGAGAAGCGCGTGAAGTCACTGCAGGAGCTGGCGTCAGGCGAAGTGACGCCGGGCGAGGCGGCGAACGCGGCGCTGTGGTATTTGCGGGGCATTGAACTGCTGGAGCAGATGCCGGTGGAGAAACGCGAGCAATATCGCGCTGTGGCCGCCAACCCCGCGCCGCTCGCGCCGCAGGTGATTCACGATCTTCAGCAGGCGAACCAGCCGATTTCACTGTTCGTCGAAGGCGCGACGATGAAGCGATGCGATTTCTCATTCGCGCGCGAAATGACGACGACGCGCGTCAAGCGGCCGTACATCGACGGCATGCGCGACGCTGTGCGGCTGCTGCATGCGGACGCGGTTCGCATGGCGCAGGCGAGCGATTACGACGGCGCAGCGCGGCGGCTGGCGACATGCTTCTCAATGTCGCAGCACATGGGCGACGACGGAGCGCTCTTGAGCGCGATCGTCGCGCATGACATCTTCACGAGCACCGCGAAGCTGTACGCGGACGTGCTGGCGCCGCGCGCCACGGCGAAACACAAGGAACTGCTGCTCGACGCCGTGAAGCGCACCAGCCGCAAGGATCCGTTCGGCTACATCAGCGGCATGGTGCGCGATCGCGAATTGGCGTATGCACTGCTCCGCATCGCGGGCGCTCATGAAGAAGCGAAGGACGAAGCCGCCACGCTGCCTTCGCCCAAACTGGTCGTGGAGAAGTGGGATGTCGATCATCTCTTGAGCATGCTGCTCTTCCTCGATGCGCTGCGCACGCGCGGCGGCGAGGACCAGCCCCCTGACCCGATGTTCGATTTCACGATGGTCAGCGAGGTTGTCTCGCTCGACGCCGTGAGCCGGATTCTGATCGCAGCGCAGTCGCTGGCATCGAGGCAGCCGACGCCCGCCACGCCGGAGAGCGAAGAGGCGAAGGTGGCGAGCATGTATGAGCTGGAGCTCCCGCCCGTGGCGCCGGTGCGCAAGCGCATGACAGAAGCGCGGCAGGCCGTGCGCGACATGTGGCGCACGCTGCGCGATGACGACGCGGAAGCGCCGCCCGCCGAAACACCAGCGGCCTCGGAAACGCCGACGCCGGCCGATGAATGACGCGGCGCCAGACGATCGCGCTGTCTCGGTTGTTCAGCGGATGAATCGCAACCTGCCGAGGTCGGGCACGACGCCCCAGCCGCCGTCCACGAGCGGATACGGCGCGGGGAAGTACACCGCGAACGCCTTGCCAATGAGCAGCTTGCGGTTGACGAGGAAGGGCCGGTGCTCCTCGCCCGCTTCGTCGATGATCTGCTGCCGCACGAGCTTGTGAGCGCTGCCCCAGAGGCGTGAATCGAGCGACGCGGTCTGGTTGTCGCCGCACATCATGTAGTAATCCGTGCCGAGCATGGCGAGGTTGTCGGGGTGCGTGCCGTAGGCCGGGCCGTAGTGTCGCGGCTCGTTGCGCTGGTCGGTGGCCTTGAGCACGTCGATGCGATAGTGGATGTCGCGATCAACGCGCACGCGGTAGAGCGTGACCGGCGAGCCGTTGAAGTGCCACGAGAGGTCGCAGCGATGGGACGGCACGCGGAGGCGTTCGATGGCGTCGAGCGCGTCTTCAAAAGCCAGGCCCGTCGCATATTCCAGTCGCTCCTCCGGCGACCAGTCGTATTTGAGATCGACAACCAGCTCGCCGTTGATGAACATCGCCATGCGCTGATCAACGTGCCAGAACTCGACATTCAGCACTTTGCCCGCGGCGGGGGTTTCGAAGGGCGCGGAAGCGCCTCTCCACGCGTCCGGCTGATTTTCCGGCCGCATGCGCACGGTCGCTTCGCCGTTCTCCAGGCGGAATTCAAAAATGTGCTCGCGGGCCGCAAGTTCAAACGTCGTCGCCAGGCCGTTTTGATCCGGCACGATGCTCGCCGCCACGCGCACATCGCTCACCAGCACGGGATCGTCCGACGTGCGGTGACGAATCTGATAGAGCAGCATGTCGTACGCGGTCCAGTCGTCGATCTGCCGAACGTGCGGGTTCCACCGCAGCGTGGAGGACTCGGCGGAGTCGCAGCGATAGGCGCGGTTTTCGTACGTCCAGTGATCGCCGAACCAAGGCGAGCTCCACGGCTCGCGCAATCGCTCGGGGTGAGCCGGCGCGTAATCGCTGTCGCTCACGGGCTGCCAGACGGCGCGTTGCACATGATCCGGCTTGCGCTGCACCGCGAAGCCTTCGAGGTCGGGCGCATCGACGGGGCCGGCGAAGACGTCGCCATCCACCAGCCAGATTTTTTCGCCCGGCAGGCCGACGAGGCGCTTGATGTAGTTCTGCGTGTCGCCGACAGGATCGGTGGGATTCTTGAAGACCACCACGTCGAACCGATGCGGCATCGCGAAAGGGTACAGACACTTCAGCACGAGAATGCGATCGCCCATGCGGATGCGCGGCACGAGCTGCGAGACCGTTCGCTCATCCACGATGTAACTGGGGCCAAGCAGCGGGTCCGCAATTTCGAAGCTGCTGTTGTCTTCGCGCATCGCAAGTTCGATGGGCGGGCGCGCGTCGATCGGATACGTGGCGCCCGTTTGCGAGGAATCCCAGAGAATGTGCTGGCCCATCAGCGTCGGCGCCATTGAGCCGGTGGGAATGATGAAGCCTTCAAGCACGAATCCGCGGAACGTCATCGCCAGCACGAAGGCGACGATGAGCGATTGCAGCGTGTCGATGACGGACGTTTCCGGCTGTCGCGACGCGGCGGCGGCGTTCGTCATTCCAATGGGGCGGGCGGATGGCGACATGCGGTGATCGTAGCAAACGGGCGAGGGCGTAATGGCGCGGGACGGGTGTGCGGGACAAGCCGAAAAGCCGAAACGCTGAAAAATCGATTCGCGGCGTTTGCTGTTGGGGCCCGATGGGTGCCGTGGTCTGGAGCGCAGCGGAAGGCCACGCGGGATAAAAAGTCGAAAAGTCGAAACGTCGAAAGGTCGAAATGGGGACGCTGCGCGTTCCGGCGATTATTGCGGTTCTGGTGGTGCGTTGCCGCCTGGGCCGTCACCGGGGTTGTCGCCGCGCCGGCGCCGTCGCCTTCCGCGCCGGCGGCGTGGGCGTCGGCTATCGCTCTCACCGCGCGGCTCCGCGTCGCTTCCACGCTCATCAGATTGCTGCTCGTTGCGCTGCTGGAACTCGGCCTGGCGATCGAGCGGAGCGCGCTTGCCGCGCCGACCTCGCCGCCGCCGACGACTGCGATCGCGCGGGCCCCCGCCACTCTCGCCGTCCCGCGGCTGCCGCGCTTCGCGATCCTGCGGTTGGTCTGCTCGCTCACCTGCCGGCGCGTTCGCCGAACGCTCGCCGCGCTCCCGGCGCCCACGACGCGGCCGCTCGCTGCGATCCTTCGCGCGTTCGCGACCGTTGCGGTCCTCGTGCTCCAGCCGCTTCTTCACATCGGCTTCGGTCATGCCGCGAAGCGGGTCCGCCTCCGCCAATGCTTGCTGGGCCTGGAACTCGCCCGGCTTCGGGCACGTCTCTGGGTCCATCAACTCTTCGACAGGCACCGCAATTTCGCGGTCACTGCCTTCCAGCCGCACGAGCACGAGCTGCACGAGAATCTTGCTGTCGACGACGACGCCGGGACCTTCGCGCGTGCCGACGCGCGTGTTGTTCTTCGGCAGGTTCTTGCGGAGCTCGTCGTAGGTCTTGTCTTCGTAGCGAAGGCAGCACATGAGGCGCCCGCACCGGCCGGAGATCTTCAGCGGGTCGAGCGTCGCTTTCTGAATCTTCGCGGAGCGCATCGACACCGGCTTGAGCACCTTGAGAAAGTTCTTGCAGCAGCAATACTGGCCGCAACGCTCGTAATCGGCGACGAGGCGCGCTTCGTCGCGCGCCCCCACCTGCCGCATCTCGATACGCGTTTTGAACTGCGCCGCCAGCCGCCGCACCATCTCGCGGAAGTCAACGCGGTTCTCGCTGGTGAAATAGAACGTGAGCTGCTCGCCGCCCAGAATCGGCTCCACGTCCACGAGTTTCATCGGCAGTTGCAGTTCGCCAATGAGCTCCTTCGCGGCACGGATAAATTCGCGAGTGTTGCTCTCAATCTCGCGCTGCTTGTTCAGGTCTTCGATGGTGGCGACGCGCAGCACCTGGCCGTCGGTGTGAAACGGGTAGTCCGCTCCGCCGGAGTTGTCGATGTACTCGCGCATCTCCTGGCGGGTGACGCTCTTGGAGCAACCGGCGTTCTCACAGGTGGTGGTGAGCATCTCGCCGATCTCGGTGCCGCGGAAGGTGCGGACGACGAGCTTGGTGCCGCAGCCGGGCTTGGCGTCGCCGTTGTAGGGGAACTCGCCGATGAGTCGCATGCGGCCGAAGCGGACGACGATGGTGCTGGGCGGCTTGAGTCGCGCGTACAGCTCTTCGTCCGACATCGCGTGGCGATGGTGAGGATCAGCGTCGGCCTCAAAGACCGGGAGTGGGAAGATCGACATTCGTGAGCGCTCGCACTGAACGTATGACGCCGGCCGCGTGGCGACCGTATTCGTCATGCCGGGCTGTCGTCAGGCTGGGGTTTCATGCGCCGGCAGGTCGCCTGACAGGCTGCCGGCCTTCAACGTCAAGCGAGCGAAGGGCATTGTACCGGATGACGGCGGCGGTCAAGAAGCGGCTTTCTTTGCATCGTTGCCGCTGGTTCGCGCGGTCTCCGGCTTGGCGGGCTTGCGCTCCTCCGACTCCGCCTGCACCGCTTCCACGCGCAGCATCGCTCGCAGCTCGGTAGGCGTCTTCACGCCGGCCGCCACCTGGGCTGCGGTATGCGGCTGCTGGAATGCCCGCGCAATGCTGCCGAGCAGCGCCACGTGGAGCGAAGGATCATCCTCCGGCGCGAGCAGCACGATGAACACGTAAATCGGCACGCCGTCCGCCGCATCGCTTTCGATGCCGCGCCGGCTCAGCCCGATCGCCACCACGGGCGTGGCGAGATCCTTGATCCGCGCGTGCGGGATTGCCAATCCGTTGCCCATGGAACTGCTGAACAGTTGCTCGCGGTCGAGAATCGCCTTCACCGCGAGCTTCGGGTTGAGGCCGCTCGCGTGAGCCGCAGTTTCCGTCAGTTGCTCGATGGCGTCGAGGCGCGAGGTCGTCTGAAGATCAGGCACGAACGTTTTTGCGGTCACGAATTTCAGGAACGACACGCTGCGCTTCTTGCCGAACGACCGTTCGATGAGGAAACCGCTGGCCATGGAGGTGATGAGCGCCATCAGCACAAGCGCCACGAACAGCCGCTCGCTGATGATGCCCGCCTGCAGCGCGAGCAAGCCAAGCACGATTTCCATGGCGCCGCGAGCGTTCATACCGAAGCCGACCGCCCACGCGGCGCGTTTTTCAAATCCCGCCCAGCGCGCCGCGTACGCGCAGCCGAGAATCTTCCCCGCGCTGCCGATGAGAAGCACCGTCAGCACGAGCACGATGTCGAAGTGCGTGGCGAAATCCGCTCGCAGGCCGATGCTGGCGAAAAAGATCGGGGCGAAAATGAACGACACAAACTGATCGATCGTCGCCCGCGTTCGCCGCCGGAGGTGGCTGCTGTCGCCGAGCGCCACGCCGAAGAGGAACGCGCCGAAGATGGCGTGCACGCCGATCCACTCCGTGAACGCTGCGGCGAGCATGGTGAATGTGAGCGCGAAGGCGAGCACGCCTGCCGGCCATTGCGTGTTGGCCTGAATCCACGGCAGCATGCGGTTCACGATCCAACGCCCCGCCGAGAGCATGAACAGCGCGAAGACGATGGTGATGGCCGCGGTCGCGGCGGGGCTGAACGCCGAGCCGCCCACGCCGATGAGCGCCAGCACGAACGCAAAGATGATCCAGCCCGCGAGGTCGTTGAGAATCGCGGCGGAGACGATCGTCACGCCGATGTCCGTCTGAAACAGCTTGAGATCGAACAGAATCTTGGCGATGACCGGCAGCGCGGTGATGGACATCGCCGTGGCCAGGAACATGGCGAACATGAAGGGCGAGATGTCGCCATCCGCGCCGAACCACGTGGGGGCGGCGTAGGCGGGAATGAAGCCGATGATGAACGGCGCGATGATGCCGAACGCGCCGACGCGCACGGCCGTGCCGCCTTGTCGCCACACCGCCGAGAGATCCACTTCCATACCGGCGACCAGCAGGAAGAGCGCGATGGCGAGCGTGCTCAAGCTGTCAATCGCGATGGCGACCGGGCCGGCCGCCGGGAAGAGCGCCGATTGCCACGCCGGGCATAGCTGACCGAACACCGTCGGCCCGAGCAGCACGCCCGCAAGGATTTCGCCGATCACCGCCGGCTGGTGCAGCCATTCCGCCACTTCGGCCGCAAGGCGCGCGAAACCGAGCAGCAGCGCCACCGCCAGGAAGAACATCGTGATGTCACCGTGCGACATTCCCTCCATGGCGTCCTCAATCACGGTCCTCATGCGGCGAGCGGTAGAGCAGCACCGAGCACGGCAGCTTGTCGAGGAGCAGAATGACGGGGTGACTAAGCAGGCGGTCCATGAACCCGAGCGATCGCGTCGGCACGACCACGCCGAGAATGTCCGCCTGCGTGTCTTCCGCGTAGCGCGCGATTTCCTGCCCCGGCCGGCCGGCGAGCGTGACGGCGCGAACGGCGACGCCGGTGAGGTCCAGCCGCGACATCAGCGCCGTGAGTTCAGCCGGCTCATCCGTCGGGAACTCCCCATGGTCAATCGGGTTCTGAAATTCCGTGGGCGGCGGCGCGTGTCGGCCCACGCCGCGGTATTCGAGCGCGAAGCAGATTTCGGCGGGCGAACCGGCGCATCGCGCCATCGCGAGCATCGCCGTCGCCAGTTCGCGGCCGGACGTGCCGCCTTCCACGCCGACGATGAACCGCGACCACGCCGGCGGATCGGCCCCGATGGTGGAGACGAGCATGACGGAGCACGGCGCTCGGCGCGCGACCAATCTGGCCGTGGACCCGACGAGATCGCGCACTGCCTTTTCGCGTTGCAGCGCGCCCATGATCACGAGCGTCGCTTCAAGATTCTGCGCCAGTTGCACGATGGCGTCACCCACGCGGTCCGTCGGCTCAATGACTTCAAGCTGGTGACCGGGGCCGACTTCCTCGGCGATGAGATCATTCAGTCGGCGGCGACCGGCATCATCAATCGCGCCCACATGCACCATGCGCACGTGATGCTGCAGCGCCTTGACGCACAGACTCGTGGCGCGAAGGACGCGCCGCGCGCTGGGTGAATCGGTCAGGCATGAGAGGATGAAGCTCATGGCGAGATCGCGTCCAGGCGCCCTTCGCAGGGCCGGTGCATGGTACTCGACGGCGGCGCAAACACCCCAACGGAGCGCCGCCCGCCGCGCCGATCATTCGAACGATTTTGACTTTCGCGCCCGGCTTGATGCTCGCTTCGCTGGCGCGCTGCCGATTTCATCATCGCGACGGCGCGAGCTGAGCACGAGGCGGATCGGCACTTCGCTGAACGGCATTTCATCCCGCAGGCGGTTGAGCACGAAGCGCTGATACGTTTCCGTGAACGCCTTGCGGTTGTTCACCACCAGCGCGATCGTCGGGGGGAGCACGTCGATCTGGCTGGCGTAAAGAATTTTGGCCAGCTTGCCGCCCGCCGCGCCGGGGCCGCGTTCGCTTTGAATGCGCTGCACCGCCGCGTTCACCCGGCCCGTTGATTCGCGATGCGCAGCCTGTGCATACAGGTTCGCAGCCATGGCGATCACGTCACGCACGTTCGTGCCCCGCTGCGCCGAGATGAACACGATGGGCGCGAAATCCAGGCCTCGCAGCTCGCGCGTGAGGTAATCGAGATAGTCCGACGTCTTCGCGCCGCGCGCTTCGGCGAGATCCCACTTGTTCACCACGATCACCGTCGGCTTGAACTGCCGCAGCAATTCCATGCCGAGGCGTTTTTCCACGTGCGCGATTTCCTGCGTGGCGTCCAGCAGCAGCGCCGCCACATCCGCGCGGCGAATGGCCGAGAGCATGCGGTGATAGGCGTAGTACTCGACGTCGCTCGCCATCTTCGTACGCTTGCGCACGCCGGCCGTGTCGATCGCGAGCATCGTCTTGCCTTGGATCTCGAAGCGCACATCGATGGAATCGCGCGTCGTGCCCGCGATCTCCGACACGATGACGCGCTCTTCGCCCGCCAAGGCGTTGATGAACGTGCTTTTGCCGGCGTTTCTGCGGCCGACGATCGCCAGCTTGAGTTCCGGCTCCACGCGGGCATCCTCGGTCTCTGCGGCTTCAACGCGGCCGGCGATGTGATCCATCAGGTCGCGCATGCCCTGGCCGAGCAGCGCGGAGATGAGCAGCGGCTCGCCGAAGCCGAGCGCCGCGAACTCCATGGCGTGCGGGCGCCACTTGTCGCCGTCCACCTTGTTCGCCACGACGATTGTCTTGTCCTGCGCGCCCTGTTCCCGCGCGAGCTGCGCGATGGTTTTGTCGAGCGGTGTGAGTCCCGCCTGTGCGTCAACGACGAAAAGCAGCAGGTTCGCCTGCTTCATGGCGGTGAGGATTTGCGCCTCGATTTGCGGGCTCAAGCGCGAGAGATCCGCGCCGGCGTCATCGATGCGTTCGCCTTCAGCCGTGTAGATGCCGAACCCGCCGGTGTCGATCAGCTCCACGAAACGCTGGCGCTCGATGGCCGATTCGTCCTCGCCATGGCGTGCGTTTGCGTTGGGCGGCGCTTCGAGTTCGATGACGCAAGAGACGCGATCGCGCGTGACGCCCGGCGTGGGGTCCACGATCGACAGCCGCCGCCGCACGATGCGGTTGAGGAGGCTCGATTTGCCCACGTTGGCGCGGCCGATGATGGCGACTTGCGGGATCGGCATGACCGCCATTGTAGGCCGATGGCCGCGCTCGCCGTGACGGCGCGATTGGCGCGATGCGAACGCGCTTACGTCGTGGATTGCGCCTCGGCCACCGCCGCGAGTTGTTCCTGCTGCTGCTCGGCCTGCTCATCGCGCTTCTCGCCGAGCACCCAGGTGGGCTGCGGTCGTTTGCGCCAACTGAAGCCGAATTCCTTCACCGAGGTGTCGATGATGCGCTGCATCGCCTCTTCGTTGGAGTCGGTGATGATGAGGCGGTCGAGATCCTTCTGGTCGATCGTGCCGCGCGCGATGAGTCGGCTGCGCATGAAATCGATCAGCGGCGACCAGAACTCGGTATCCATCAGCACGAGCGGGAAGTTGCGAATCTTGCCAGTCTGAATGAGCGTTGCGGTTTCGAAGATTTCGTCGAGCGTGCCAAAGCCGCCCGGGTATGCCACGAAGGCGTAGGAATATTTCAGCAGCATCACCTTGCGGATGAAGAAATAGCGGAAGTCCACCCACTTATCGAGATAGGGGTTGGGCTTCTGCTCCATCGGCAGTTCGATGTTGCACCCGATGGTTCGGCCGCCGACGTCCTTCGCGCCGCGGTTGGCGGCTTCCATCACGCCGGGCCCGCCGCCGGTCATCACAGTGAAGCCGACTTGCGCGAGCCGCCGCCCCATGTCGCGCGCTTGCGCATACGTGACGCTGTCTTCCAGCACGCGAGCCGAGCCGAACACCGTGACGCAGGGCCCGACGAAGTGCAGCGCGCGAAAGCCCTTGAAGAACTCCATCGAGATGCGCAGCAATCGCGCCAGCTCGAATCGCCGCGTGTGCGGGCCGGCGAGAAACAGCTCTTCATCGCGCTGCGCCGGCTTCTTGCCCCAGTGCGTCTCGCGCGTCTTCGGCTCCGTGGAATCCATCGCCTGGGTCGGCGTGCGGGAACGATCGACTGAATCATCGCGGTCGGTCATGGCTTCAATCGAACACGAGACGGCGGGAAAGGTCAACGCGACGCCGCGAATTGTCCGGCTTGCGATGACGTCAGATGAGCACGGCCTGGTCGGCGCGAATCCAGCCGCGCCCGCCGTTGGGCAGCTCGATTTCCAGCCAGTCGCCGCGCCGCTCGATGACGGAGAACTCGACGCCCTCGTGGATCGGCTCCGCAAATTGCGGCTCGTAGCCCTCGCCGTTGCCCATGCGCACGATGACGCTTTCCGCGGTGACGACGCCTTCCTGCTCCATGCGCTCCATCATCGTGGGCGCGGCGACGGTTGCGCCGAGGAGCGCCGCACCGCCGGCACACAGCCAGATGAGCGTGCGCGGCGGGCGACCATGCATCAGCAAACGCATCCCCGCGAACACCCACACCAGCACATACAGCGCCACCGCGCCGCCCAATCGCCAACTCCACGGCACGACGCTCACGGCGTCCAGCACGGCGCTGGTGATCGCGCGGCTTGCAGACGGCGGAATGCGGCTGCGCACCTGCGAACGCGCGTATTCCAGATTCGACTCGATGCGCGACTCACCCGGCGAATAGCGCAGCGCCCGGCGATAACTCGCCACCGCCTCGCCGACGCGCCCCGCCTGCAGCTGCGCGTTGCCGAGGTTGTAATAAATCTGCCCGTTGGCGACGCCGGACTTGATCAGCAAGTCGTAGCGCGCTGCGGACTCTTCGAACTTCTGCTTCGCCTCGTTCGGCTTTTCCTGTCGCATGGCGATCGCGTCGTCGTACAGCGCCAGCGCTTCCTGGAGCACCAGCCGCTGCTGCTCGGACGACATCGTGTCGCCTGCGGCGGGCGCCGCGATCGCGGTTCGTCCAATGACGACGAACGCGGTGACGAGCATGATGATGCGCCAGCGCGAGATCACGACCATCGCGCACGCTCCAATTTGCTGATCAGCGCTTCCGCTTCGCGCGCCATGTGACCGGACGCGCCGCTCGCGCTGCCGGTGTACGCCGCGTGCTCGCAACGCTCGAGCAGTGAGCCGACCTCGGCGACGAGCTGGGCATCGACGCGCTTTTGCGTGAGACATGAAACGATGTCGCCGCGTGCATGAGCGCCGGGCGGGAGATTGCAACGATCCGCCACATAGCCCGCCACCGCCGCCGCGATGTGCGATTCCGCGCCGTTCGCCGCGCCGGCCGCCTGCCCAATCATCGCCTGCGCCCGTTTGAACGCTCCCCGCTGCCGCACCATCGCAGGATCACGCCGGCGGCGCTCCGCGCGGTGATGACCAATCGCCACCGCGCCGAACATCATGGGCGGAAGCGCGAGCAGCGCGATCAGCCACCATGACACGTCGAGCGAATGGCGGCGGAGCAGCGAATCCACGTCGCCGTAGTTCGCGAGGATGCCGCCCGACGTGGGCGTGAGGTCGCTCGACCGCGGTTGGGCGGCGTCCGATTGCACGATGTCGCTCATCGCCAGCGCCGAAGCCGGCCGCACCGTGATGGGAATGGGATCGCTGGTAATGGTGACATACGCCTCGCGCTCGGGATCGAAATATGCGAAGGGAATGGCAGGCACCGCGGTGATGCCCTCGCGCTCGGCGCGAATCGTCTGCGTGAACGACTTGCTTCGCCCGCTCACCGTGCCCGCCAGCGGCTCATCATGCACGCGGAAATCCTTCGTGAGCGCCTCGACGAGATGCAGCGGCGGCGCCTTGAGCACGTCCAACTGCGTCGCTGGCCGCGACTGATCAGTGATGGTGAGCGTAAGCGTGATCGGCTCGCCCACCGCGACATCCACCGGCTTCACGCTGACGCCCATCGTGAAATTGCCGACCGCACCGCTGAAGATGTCCGGCCGGCCTTCCTCCGGCAGCGGCTTCACGGCGACCTCCGGCACGCTCGGCGCCGCCACCACCGGCCGCGATCGCTCGATGCTGTACGAGCCGAAGAAGCGCGACAGCTCGATCGGATATTGCATCACGAGCACGACGTTGCCGACATCCAGTGCCCCGGCTCGTTGCGGATTGATCGCCTGCACGATGTCGTACTGATAGAGAAGGTCATCATCGGACAAGCTGCCGTCCGGCCGAACGACGCGGCTTGGCGGCGCACGCCTCGCCTGCTGCAACGCGTCGATCGCCGGCTGAAACGCGCCCCACTGCCCTTCGCCCGACGCCAGCAGCGACCACATGTCGCCGTCGGAGAGTCGTACAGGGTAACGGTCGTCGATATACGGCTTGACGGTGATGCGCAGGATGAGCTGAAGCGGCTCGCCGACGTAGACGGATTTCTTCGCCGCGATGATTTCGGCGCTCAAGATTCCATCGTTGGTCGGTTCGAGCACATTCACGGTCGTTGGATTGGTCTCGAACGCTTCGCCGGCGATCTCGAAGCGAATGGCGGGGATCGTGAGCATGCCCGCGCGCGTCGGCATGAGGCGATAGGTGTAGGTGATGGAGCTGCTGCTCGTGCGCCGGCCGTTGATAATCTGCACGAACGATTGCTCGCTGCGTGATGGGCTTCCCATGAGCGTGAAGTCCGCCATGTCGGGAAGCTGCGGCGGGGGCGCGGACGCATCATCAATGCTGATCGAAAGCGTCACCGGCACGCCGAGGTACGTCTGCCGGGGCTGCACGTTGAAACTGACTTTCGTGGCGAACGCCGGCGCCGCGAAGAGCGCCAGCGCCAGCACGCACATCAGTTTGATGCATCCACACCGCGTCATCGGTTCACCAGTCCCTTGCCACGGGCTTGCGCGAAGCCGCCCGCTGCGCCGCCAGCGCCGCCCGGCGTTCGCGCTGCTTGTCGCGCACCTTCTGCAGCAGCCGCTCCGCCTGTTCGCGCGTCATCGCGCCTTCACGTTCGCCTTCACGCTGCGGTGTGGCTGACGCCTGCTGCTGCTCCTCGTTGTCGTCGCCTTCATTCTCGTCCAGCTTTGCGTGCACCGCCTGCTGCTCCTCCTCGCCGTCCCTTTCGGCGCTCTGGCCGCCGTTCTGTTTCTGCTCCTGCTCGTCCTGCTGCTGCGATTGCTGCTCGCTCTGTGATGACTGCTGTTGCTGTTGTTGCTGTTGCTGTTGGCCCCGTTGCTGCTCGTTTTCCTGTTCGCTCTGCTGCGACTGGCTCTGCTGCTGTTGCTGCTCTTGCTGCTCATCCTTCTGCTGCTGACTTTGCTGCTGCTGATCGTTCTGTTGCTGCTGTTGCTGTTGCTGTTGCTGCTGATTCTGGTCCTGCGGCTGGTTCTGGTTCTGCTCTTGTTGTTGCTGCCGCTGATTTTGCTGCTGCTCCTGCTGATTTCGCTGGTTCTGATCCTGCAACTCCTGCAGCTTCTTGAGCACCTTGTGCGCAAGCTCCGCGTTGGCGCGGGCGTCGCGGTCTTCCGGGTTCGCCTCGATCGCGCTCTTCAATTGTTCGAGCGATTTGTTGACGAGGTCGATCGACTGCTTGAGCGGCTGGCTCATCGTTTCGGGCGATTGACCAGCCTGCATCTGCTTGAGCGCCTGCGCATACGTCGATGTGCCCTGGTTGAACGCTGCCTTCGCTCGCAGGTTGGCGTCGTTGGAGAGTTCAGCTGCCCTGCTGAACGCCCGTGCGGCGCCCTCGAAATCGCCCTGCCGAAACCGCGCCACGCCCAGGTTGTACGACAGCGATGGCTCGGAAGGATCGAGCTTCGTCGCTTCCGACAAAAGCATCTCCGCGGCGGCGTAATCCTGCGCGTCGAGCGCCTTCCGGGCGCCACGCACAAGATCATCAACCTTCACCGTGGGTTCACCGGTCACGACTTCCGCGGCGGCTGGCTCGGCCTGCGGCGTACTGGCCGCCGGCGCTGAAGATGGCGTTGATGGCGGCGCTTCCGTCTGCGCCGCAAGCGCGAGTGAAGCACACGAGAGAAGAATGGCAGTCCATCGCATCGTCATGCTGCCTGCTCCTTGATGCGCAGCCGCGAACCTCGCCGCACGTCCGTCAGCCATGTTTCAAGCATCAGCGCCGCCAGCGCAAGCGCCGCGAACCACTGATATCTCGCGGTGCGGATTTCGATGCGGCCCTCGCCGAACGCCTGCCGTTCGATGGCTTCGATGTGCGAGGTGAACACGTCGCCGAGATCGACGACGGACGTGCCGGCCGGCACGAACGCGCCGCCCGCCGCCAGCGCCATCGATCGCAGGAGATCCGAATTCATCTTCGACCACACCTCCTCGCCATCGTAGGTGAGATAGCGTTTCTGGCCGTTCTCAACGACGGGGATGCGTGCGCCCTCTTCATCGTCGCCGATGCCGATGGTGTACACGCGGATGCCGCGCGATTCGAACGCCTGCCGCGCCGCCTCGACGGGGAAGCTGTCCTGATCCTCGCCGTCGGAAATCACCACGATCGCCTTGTGGTCTTTGATCTCGTCCGTGAACGATTCGCTGGCCAGGCGCACGGCGTCGCCGATGAGCGATCCGCCGCGTTCGCTGGAGAGCGTGTCGATCTCCTCGAGAATGAGGCGCACCGCGCCGAAATCGCCGGTGAGCGGGCACGAGAGCACGGCGCTCCCCGCAAAGGTGATGACGCCCACGCGGTCGCCGGCCATGCGGTCCATCATGTCGCTCACCATTTGCTTGGCGCGCACCAGGCGATTCGGCCGCACGTCTTCCGCGAGCATGGACCGCGAGACATCGAGCACGACCATCACATCAATGCCGCGTTGCGGAAGCTGCACGATGCGCCGGCCCCAGCGCACATCCAGCAGCGCCGCTGTGAGCAGCACCAGTGACGCCACCAGCAGCGCCGCCCGCGTCCACCGCCTGAAAGCGCTGCGCTCGGGCGTCAGTCGACGGGCCAGCGGCCAATCCGCAAAGCGTTGCAGGGCCCGTCGCTGCGCCGCGATCGAGATCAGCAGCAGCGCAGCCGCCGCCAGCGCTCCGAGGAGCCAGTACAACGCTGCGGGTTGCTGAATCGTCACATCCATACGCACACCAACTTCATCGCTCGAACTGATCGCTGTTCTCGCTTACGGGATCGTCCTCCAACGCGTGGTCGCCATGAGCGTTTCCAGCAGCAGCAAGCCCGACACCATGGCGAGAATCGGCGGGAAGCGCACGCCCAGCAGCGTGAAGCCCTCGACCGCGGGTTCTTCATATTGCACATAGCGCGTTTCTTCGATGCGCGCCTTCTCCAGCCGGTCAATCTCTTTGTAGATCTCGATGAGACTGTTCGTGTCCGTGGCGCGGAAATAGCGCCCGCCGGTGCGATCGGCAATGTGCTTGAGCGTGGTTTCGTCGATCGACACGGGGACGAGCTGCATCACCACCGTTCCATCCGCATTCGGCACGGGCACTCTCGCCACGCCCTCGTTCGTGCCGGCGCCGATCGTGTAGACGCGCATGCCGAACGCAGCCGCCATGTCCGCGGCGGTGAGCGGATCGATGTCGCCCACGTTGTTCTCGCCGTCGGTGAGCAGGATGATCACGTTGCTCTGCGGCGGGCGCCCGCCAGACTCCTTCGCGCGATCGGAAAGCTGGTGCAGCCGCTCGACGCCCAGCGCCAGCGCGTCGCCGATCGCCGTGCCGTCTTCGCTCCGCTGCATCACGAAACGCGTTTGCTCCAGCGTCTTGAGCACGTGATCGTGATCGAGCGTGAGCGGGCAGAGGCTGTCGGCAAAGCGCGCGAACGCAATGAGGCCGACGAGATCATTCGGTCGGCCCGCAAGCCCGCCCTTGCCTTCGATGAAGTCGCGTATCACGAGTTTCGACACCGCCATGCGATCCGCCGGCTTGCCGTCCAGCTCAAAGTCCATCGCGCGCATGCTTCCCGAGCGATCGAGCACAAGCTGAATGGCGATGCCTTCGGTGATCACGCGCGATTGCTCGTTCGGTTTCTGCGGCCGGGCCAGCGCGATGATGAGCAGCGCGAGCGCCGCCAGTCGCAGCGCGGGGATGATCCAGTGCAGCCGCAGCGCCCAGCTTGGTTTCACGTGCCGGGCAATGCGGAGCGTGGAGAATTGCACCGCCGGTCGCCGCCTCGTGCGCCACCAGAACAGCGGCAAGAGCAGCAGCAGAAGCAGCAACCACACGCTGGGCGAGTGGAAGATCATGCCGCGGCCTCCGCTTGTTCGGCTGGCGTGGCAGGCACGGTCTGCACCACGAATTGCCGCGCCGAAGCCAGCGCGTCTTTGCAATCCACTTCCATCGGCTCGTAGCGCGCAAACTTCACCATGTCCGCGGCACGGAGGAAGGTCGCCAGCAGTTCGCGATGATCGTCGCGCAGCAGGCGGCTGCCTTGCGCTTCACGCAGAAATTCATCGGTCGTGCGCTCCGGCGCCATGAGCCCGAAGCGCCGCTCGACATAGCCGCGCACCACCGCGCTCAAGCGAACATAGAACGGCTCGAAGGCTCGCTCCTCGATGAGCCGCGATCGCTCCAGCGACGTGAGCTCGAGCAGCGCCCATTCATGCGGCGACAGCGGAGGCTCGGTCACCGGCTGGCTCCCTGCCCGAATCGCGAAGAAAATGATCACGCCCGCGCCGCCGAGCAGCAGCAACGCGCCGCCGGCGATCATCGCCCACAGCATCCAGCGCGGCGAGGTCGGCATGTCCGCCACGCCTTTGATGTCGCGATACGCTCCCGGGTCCGCTTCCTCGCCGACGACGGAATGCGAGACGATCGTGAGCGGATTGGACGCGATCGTCTTCTCCGCAGCGTCGTCACCCGTCGCGCATGTCACCTCGATCGGCGGAACCTCCAGTGAACCTTCCTCGAACGTCATCAGTTCGAGCGTCGTCTTCCACTCCTTCTTCGCGCCGCCTTCAAGGGGGATTGGCGGCGTGCTCTCGTTTTCGCGCACTTCAAACGGCCCAAGCTTTTCGCCGAACTCCGGCCAGGTCACCTGCACGCCGGCGTCGGTGATCACCTGATAGTCAACCGTGAGCAACTGGCCGACTTCGATCTCACGCGCGGAAGCGGTGACGGTGAGTTCCACGCCATCGTCCGTGGTCGCGCTGCGGGGCTGATCGGTTTCGGGCGCTTCGGCTTTGGACGTGTCGGCTTCGCATGCAACAAGGAGGAACGCGGTGAGGATGCAAAGAGCGCACGCCGCCGCGCGCGACAGACGATGCGCGGATGGGCAGGTGCGCACGGCGATCATCGCCTCGCCTCCCGCATGTGGAAGAACTGCGTGAGCGGCCTCGTGATCGGCTCGCCGGTGCGAAGGCGAATGGAATCGATGCGCGCCGAGCGGAAAAACTTCAGCCGCTGCTCGCGATCCGCTTCCGCCTGTGCGGCGAACGCGCGGCGGGTGGCGCGGCTGGACGTGTCGAGCAGCACGCGCTCGCCGGTCTCGTTGTCGAACAACTCCACGATGCCGGCGTGCGGCAATTCGTGTTCGCGATCGTCGCTGATTTCCACAGCGATGAGATCATGTCGCCGCCGCGCCAGCCGCAGCGCTTTCTCATATCCGTTCGTTTGAAAATCGCTGATGAGAAAGACGACGCACTTCCGCCGTGCGATGCGACGAAGGTGTTCGATCGCCACGCTGATGTCCGTGCCCCGGCCCTTCGGCTCGAACGCCAGCACCTCGCGCACCACGCGCAGCACATGCGTCTGACCCTTGCGCGGCGGGACGAATCGCTCCACCGTGTCCGTGAAGAGAATCAGCCCAACTTTGTCGTTGTTGGTGATGGCGGAGAACGCCAGCGTGGCGGCGATCTCGGCGGCGAGTTCGCGCTTGAACGCCTCGCGCGTGCCGAACTGCTGCGAGCGCGAGCAATCGACGAGCAGCATCACGGTGAGTTCGCGCTCTTCACGGAAGATTTTGACGAACGGCTCGCCGTGCCGGGCGGAGACGTTCCAGTCAATCGCGCGCACGTCGTCGCCGATCTGATACGGCCGGACCTCTTCAAACTCCATGCCGCGGCCGCGGAACGCGGAGTGATACTGCCCCGCCAGCGCGTCGTTCACCGTATGCGACGTGCGGATCTGAATGCGCCGAATTTTGCGAAGCAGTTCGCGAGTGTCCATGGGAAGAGAAAAGTCGACAAGTCAAAACGTCAACAAGTCAAAATGAGGCATGATTCGGTTGTTGATGTCCGTTCCAGCATGTTGACGTTTTGACTTGTTGACTTGTTGACTTTTTTGGCTATGGCACCGGCACGTGGTCGAGGATGGTGCGGACGATGTCGTCGGATGTCTTTTCTTCCGCCTCGGCTTCGTAGCTCACGACGACGCGGTGGCGCAGCACGTCCGGCGCGATGTCCTTGACGTCCTGCGGCACGACGTAGCCGCGACCTTCAAGGAAGGCGTTCGCCTTCGCGCCGAGCGCCAGGTTGATCGTGGCGCGAGGCGATGCGCCATATTGCAGCAAGCCGTCGAGATTGAGCTTGAACCGGCTGGGCTCGCGCGTGGCGAGCACGAGGTCCACGATGTATTCCTTGATCTTGTCGTCGAGATAGATCTGATCGACCACCCGCCGCGCCGCTTCGATGGCGTCCGGCTGCATCACCGGCTGAATAGTGTGCGCGGCGCGCGTGCGCGACATGCGGTCGAGAATGATGCGCTCTTCCTCGCGCTTGGGATATCGCACGATCGGCTTGAGCATGAAGCGGTCCACCTGCGCTTCGGGCAGCGGATACGTGCCTTCCTGCTCGATGGGGTTCTGCGTGGCGAGCACGAGGAATGGCTCATCGAGCTGGAACGTCTCCTTGCCGATCGTCACCTGCCGCTCCTGCATCGCTTCGAGGAGCGCGCTCTGCACCTTGGCGGGGGCGCGATTGATTTCGTCTGCAAGAATGATGTTGGCGAAGATCGGCCCCTTGTTGACGACGAACTGGCCGTCGCTCGGGCGATAGATGAGCGTGCCGATCAAATCCGCCGGCAGCAGGTCGGGGGTGAACTGCAAACGCTGGAATTTGGCGTTGATGCCGCCCGCGAGGCACGAAACGGCGGTGGTCTTCGCAAGGCCCGGCACGCCTTCGATGAGCAGGTGACCGTTGGCGAGCAGGCCCAGCAGCATGGTGCGGAGCAGGTGGTCCTGGCCGACGATCACGCGGTGCATCTGCTCGAGCAGGTCGCGGAACGGCTGGCTGACGCTCTCGACCTGCTGGGCGAGATGGCGAACGTCATGATGAGTGGTGGTCATGGCGTGATCGAACCTTTCATTGTGGCCTCGAGCGCCGGGCGGCGGCGCTCCGCAGCATACAACGAACGACCGCCCGCGTTAGTTCGCTCCCCTCGCCGGTCGCAGCGGCGCACGCTTGGCGCGCAGTGCCGCTTTCGGCCGCCATTGGCTGCGTATTGCGCAGGATGCGCCCCGCCGAAACACCCGTCAAGATTTGCGCGGATAAAGTGGAGTCCAGCTCGGCCACGGAGGGATGTGCGGGATGGAGACCGCGGCGCACCGCGCGCTCAAGTTCTTTGCCTGTGCGCTGCTTCACCAGCAGGGTTGCCGCGCGCTCGCCACCGAGGTGCGATGCCCCATCGGCCGGTTCCGCATCGACGTCGCCGGCTGGCAGGACATCCAGATGCCGCCCAACTGGGGCCGCCGCGGCGAGGGCGAGGAACAAGCCTATCCCCGCCGCTGCGAACCGCGCACGCTCTTCGTGGAGTGCAAGCAATCACGCGCGGATTTTCTCCGCGATCGCAAAGCGCTCTCCGACCTCCTCGCGCAGCGTGAAGTGCTGCTGCGCCGCAAGCGCGAGCTTGAAGAAAACGTGCTGAAGGTGCAGGAACCCGCGTTGCGATCGAGCGGCGAATCGCTCTTCCCCGCGATGGAAACATGGAACTTCGCCGAGGCCCGGTCACCCCAGTATCACGACGTGCTCGCTGCGATCGGCAAAGTTGAGCGACAACTCACCGGCACGACGAAGTTCTGGTACCTCGCGCACCACCGGCTTGCCGACGCCATGCTCATCGCCGCTCCGCAAGGCATGATCTCGCCCGATGAACTGCCGACCGGCTGGGGGCTTGCCGAGTGTCCGCCTGATCTGCTGGCGAGTCCCGCGCGGCGATTCACCGATTGGCCGCGGCTGGAGCGTGCGATCACCGTCCCGGCCCCCGCGCACGGCGCATCGCCTCAACATCGCCTGCGCGTGCTGCGCAACATCGCCGTCGCCGCCACGTTCGCCGCGATGCGATCACAACGTTTTACAGCGCAGCGCGTTTCGCCGACGCCGAAAGACGCGACGCCAGCGATGGCGCTGATGGAGTCCGCGGCGTCTCATGACCGGCACGCACGGCATGGTGATAGATCGCAATGATGCGGTCCGTGCGCACGTTCCAGTCATACGCCTCGAGAATTTTCCGCCGCCCCGTTTCGCCGAGCGTGCGTCGCAGCTCCGGCGACCGCGCCAGCGTGATGATCGCGTCTTCGAGCCCGTTGATGAACGCCTCGCGCGACGCCGGCTCCACCAGCACGCCGCACGATGAATCCACGTAATCCGCCGGCCCGCCCCACTTGGCCGCGATCACCGGCAGGCCAAGGGCCATCGCTTCGAGCACGACCGCGCCGCCGCATTCGCACAAGCTCGGCATGGCCAGCACGTCGCTCGCCGCCAGTTCTTCCGCGCACGCCTCCTGCGGGCACCAGCCGTGGAATCGCACGGAGCCGTTGAGCCCGAGCGCCCGCGCCTGGCGGTGCAGGTCGATCGCCATCTCGCCGTCGCCGATGATGTCCACTTCCAGCGCGATGTCAGGCCGCAGTTTTTCGCGGGCCCGAGCGGCGGCATCGAGCAGCAAATCGACGCCCTTGAGCTCGATCAAACGGCCGGAAAACGCAATGCGCACGGTGTTGGGCGAGCCGGCGCCGTAATTTTTCGGCGAACGCCAGGTGGAAAGGTCAACGCCGTTTTCGCAGAACTCGATCGTCTCGCTGCGCACGCTTCGCGGAAGCGCCTGCCGCGTCCGCTCGTTGGCGACGAGCAGCACCGCCGCACGCCGTTTGCCGGGCATGAAAAAGTGCAACGCGTTGGAGGCATGGCGCAGCAGCGAGATCGCCCAGCGGGTGAGCGTATGCTCGCGCTCACGGAACGCCGGCGGGAAGCTCATGCCGCCGTTCATCGGGCCGATCACCACCGGCGCGCCGAGGCCGTACATCATCGACGGCATGCGCGGCGAGACCGGCGTGGGCTGGTGCACCACCGCAATGCCGAGTTCCTTCACCATGTCGCGCGCGGCGCGGCGCTGCGCAAGCTGCGTGATGAACTGAATGATGAAGCCGCAGGACAGCTGCGCGAGTCGCGGCGGCATGCGGTCCGCCAGTCGCCAGAGCCAATACTGCATGCGCGTGTCGCGGATGTAGAACACACGGTCGCGCTCGCCGGGCAGCAGCGCTTCCAGTTCGCGCCGCGATCGCTCATGCACGAGCAGATGCACATCCGCGCCGCGCCGGCGCAGGAAGCGGAAATACATCAGCGGGATCGCGCTCTCGCCGCCCGTGCTCGCCGAGGCGTTCTCCGCCACGATCAGCACGGGCCCAGGCGGCAGCGCGGCGGCGACGTGTTCAGTGGTCGGCCGCAATCCCTCCGTACGTAGACCTTGGGCCGTGTCTTGCGGCGCAACCACTGCACTGACTCCCTTCCAGCGAGCGACTCCGCGCTCTGTGACCTGCTGTTAAAGCTATCCTGCCGGCGCTCATTCCAGCAAGGCATATCGGGAGAATTCCATGTATCACGAGCGCCGGTGCGGTTTCTTGCCCATTCGCCGGCGCCATGGCGTCGCGCACTGAACGATGTCGGCTATGACGTCTTGATGGCAGGCACCGGCAGCAGTGAATGCCCGCTCATCTCTCGCGGGGCGTGCAGCCCCATGAGCGCGAGCACCGTGGGGGCAATGTCCGCCAAGCGTCCGCCGGCACGCAGCCTGGTTCCCTGGAGGCCCGGGCCGATGACGATGAGCGGCACGTCGTACACCGTGTGGGCCGTGTGCGGGCTGTCGCTTGCGGGGTCCCACATCTGTTCTGCGTTGCCGTGATCGGCGGTGACGATCGCGCTTCCGCCGCGTTCGCGCAGCGCCTCGAGAATGCGGCCGACGCAGTGATCCACCGTTTCCACCGCCTTGATCGCTGCCTGCAGGTTGCCGGTGTGGCCGACCATGTCGGGATTGGCGAAGTTGACGACGATCAATGATTCGCAGTCGGGAGCGTGCAATCGCGCGATCACGCCGTCGCACACGCCGCTCGCCGACATCTCCGGCTTGAGGTCATACGTCGCCACCTCGCGCGGGCTCGGCACGAGCAAGCGTGATTCGCCCGGGAACGGCGGCTCGCGATAGTCATTGAAGAAGAACGTGACGTGCGGAAACTTCTCCGTCTCGGCGCAGCGGAACTGCGTAAGCCCTGCGTTGCTCACCACTTCGCCCAGGATGTTCTTCATCGGCTCCGGCTTGTCGAACACCGTGGCGGAGACGGGCAAGCCTTCTTCGTAGCCCGTCATGGTGCAGAAGAAGAGATCGCGCAGGCGCTTGCCGCGACTGAACCCGCCGCCTTTGACGCGCGACCATTCGTCGTCCGACAGCACGAACGCCTTGGTGATTTCGCGAGGCCGATCGCCGCGGAAATTGAAGAACACAATCGCATCGCCATCGCGCACAAGACCGCGATCTTCGTCGGCGGACGTCGGCACGATGCGCGTCGGCGGGATGAATTCATCGCCGACCTGGCTCTGCGTGGTCGGATCGTCGTAATACGCCTGCACGGCTTGACGCGCCGACTGCGCCTCGCGCGGCCCTTCACTGCGCTCAAGCAACGGATGCGACGCCGGGATGCCCGTGAGACACTGATACGCCTGCGCCACGCGCTCCCAGCGATGGTCGCGATCCATGGCGAAATAGCGGCCGATCACGCTGGCGATTCGCGGCTGGTGTCGCGGCCCGCCGGGCATTGATGCAATCTTCGCTTCCAGCCGCTTGATGTAGTCGAGCCCGGTTTTGGGTCCGACATCGCGGCCATCGGTGAAGGCGTGGATGAACACGCGCTCGCCGGGGAAATCAACTTTGTTCACCATCTCGAGCAGCGCGAAGAGATGCTCAAGATCGCTGTGCACCTTGCCGTCGCTCACGAGGCCCATGAAATGCACGCAACCGCCGGTGAGACGGGCGTGATCGAACGCGGCATCGAGCGCCGGCTTTTCGAAAAACGAGCCGTCACGAATGGCGCGGGTGATGCGCATGAGCTCCTGGTCCACGATCCGCCCCGCGCCGATGTTCTGGTGGCCGACTTCGCTGTTGCCCATCGTGCCGGCGGGCAGGCCGACGTCCTCGCCGCTCGTGCGGATGAGCGTGCTCGGCCACTCGCGCATCAGCGCATCGGCCACCGGCGTACGCGCCAGCTTCACGGCGTTGAACGAATCGTGCTCCGGGTTCGGGTTTTCGCCCCAGCCGTCGCGAATGATCAGCACGACCGGCGGCGTGGCGGAAGTCGCTGGATTCATGGCGGCAGTAGGCTAGCACAGCGACCCGCCACGCGTGCAGACTGCGAAAGTGAACGCTTTCCACCGATCTCGCGCCTTCCAGTTGTTGCGCAGCCGTGCGCGGTTTATCCTCTTGACGTGGCCGTTCACCAGTCAGAACCCGTGACGTCGACCGAAGGCACGCTGGCGGAGCGCTATAAGGCCGTGCAGGATCGCATTGCCGCCGCGGCCCAGCGACGTGGCGTTTCACCCAACGACATCATCCTCGTCCTCGTCACCAAGTACGCCTCCATCGACCAGGTGCGCGAGCTGATCACGCTCGGCCACCGCGACTTCGGCGAGAACCGCGTGCCCAACCTGTTGCAGCGTGCCGGGCAGATCAGCGAGTTCATCAGCAGGCACAAGGAACTCAACCGCGCCGCTTCCGGCCACATGCCCAAGCAGGTGCGCTGGCACATGATTGGCCACCTGCAGCGCAACAAGGTGCGCAAGCTGCTCGGCGTGGTGCGGCTCATCCACTCCGTCGATTCGCTTCGGCTTGCGGAAGAGATTCAGCAGGGCGCCGCGCGCGTGTCCGAACCCGTGGAAGTGCTCATCCAGGTGAACCCCGCCGGCGAACGCTCGAAGTACGGCCTCGCTCTCGCCGCCGCTCGCCACCTTGTTGATCAGATCGACACGATGGTGAACGTCCGGCCGCGCGGCATCATGGCGATGGCCCCGCTGTCGGACGATCCCGAAGCGTCACGTCCGCACTTCGAGCGCACGTACGAATTGTTCGAAGAGATCCGACGCAGCGGCGCGGGCGGCGAGCGGTTCGACATCCTCTCCATGGGCATGACGAACGACTTCGAAGTCGCCATCGAGTGCGGCGCCAACATGGTTCGCGTCGGCCGCGCCGTCTTCGGCGAGCCGCAGCCGGAGCAGCTCGCAGCGGATGTGGATTGAGCCGGACCTGAAAGCGGTCAGCCGTCAGCCATCAGTTGTCAGCCAAGCGCTTCAAAACGGAAAGCTCACGCCGGCGTAGGCGAGGAAGTTGTCGAGGCCGGAGTTGGTGTCGCCGATGTTGGCGTTCGAGATGTGGTGCAGGCGGGCGCCGATGAAGGCGCGGGTGTTTTCTGCGATTTCAAACGAAACGCCGAGGCCGGCCTGCGGCATGAAGTTGAAGGAAATCGTGCCGGGCGGAACGTTTGCGGTTGTGCCGAGCATCCCCGCGCCGCCGTCGATGTAGATCGACCACGTGTCCTGCGCGATGAAGTGCCAGCGCACGATGACGTTGAAGCCGAGGCCGAGCGCATCCTTGCCCGGTTGATCGAAGCCGAACATGTTGAGTTCGAGCTCGATGCTCACGTTGTCGATGACGAAGTAGCTGACGCCGACGCCGCCCAGGCCGATGATCGTGTCCTTGTCCTCATCAATCGCGAACGCGCCGCCGGCCTGGAAGTTCAGCCGCCACGTGTCCGCCATGCCGAAGGTGGAGATCGCCGGCGCTGCGGACGCTTCGAGCGCGGGCTCGTCCGCATCCTGTGCGTTCATGGCGAGGGCAATGATGGGCGTGTCTGCCGTTGGCTGAAGGTGGAAGTCCAGCCGTGCGTCCGCGGTGGTGGCGTCCGCCATGGCTGCCGCCGTCGTGAGGGAAAGTCCGCTCGCCCAGAATGCCATCCACTTGATCACAGTGATGCTCCCGCTAAAGCGTTCGGTGCGCCCGCCAACTGCGCGGGGAGCGTACGACAAGCGGCGAGCGCGAGCAAGTAACGCGGTGCTGCGCGGCGGCGTCGGATGCTGTGATGCGAAGGATGCGCGGCAGTTCGCGCTCGCGTTGCGATGATTGCTTCGCACGGCGATCGCGACGAATGCAGTGAGGCGTGCAGCCGCTGTGCGAAGCCTGTCAGTTGCGCGGCGAGCGTCATCAGCGCGTCATGCGCGTATGCAACGCGGTGCGGCGCATCCGATCGCGGTGCGCGGCACGCACGACGAGCAACGACGCCGTGCAGCGTGCTCACGATGTCGGAATCGGCGCCGGTTGCCGCTTGGAGCGGAGCGCGACGCCGCGCTGCGCATGCTCAACCGCGTTGGCGCTATCAAAAACCGCGTTCAAAAAAGAATCCGCCGCCCGAACGCTCCGACTGTCCGGACGGCGGCGCGCCACGGCCCGAAGGCCGCTGACTGTGTTGGATTCGCCTCACAGTAGCCTCCGAATCGGCCGGTGGTCAATCAATGGGACCGGGGTTCGGGAAGAATACGTAAGTCAAGGTGGCGCAAGGACTTACGTCATATCACCATCGAATTTCCCGAGGTTCCTCACCACAACTTTTTTGACCCTGAAGCCCCCGGTTGTTGACTCATCAAATATGGTCAATATCTCCGTCATCGCTCCGGCAAACGGCCCATCAAAGGTGAGCGCCGCTTCATGCGTCGCCCGGGCGGTTGTGGATAGTGCGTGTGCAAGTTGTCCGAGGTCCGGGAATCGGCTTGCCGCAGCGAGCCCAATGGCCTTCGCGGCCCGCCCATCGGGCCACCAAGCGATGTTCATGCGGTGTGGATAACTCGAACCCGCCCCTGGCCGACGACCTCGTGCGTTCACATCGACGAGTCCGGATGCTTCGTGGCTGAAAGTTAATTCGCGCCTTTGGCTCGGTTTCTGGGAAAGGCGCGTTACGGTTGAAAAGGGCGTGCCTGCCTGCGTGCGAGGCGCGTGCCCTGGGGGTTGGCGGAGAACTGCCGGGGGCGAACATAGGGGCATTGTGCCAGGCGCGGAAGCGCTGGCAGGCACAGCCATACGAACAGGCGCGCTGACCACGGCGCGCCTGTGCCCCTTTCTGGCGTTCGCCACCCCGGAAGATCAATCGAACGCGTGCTTCACGAGCTGCGCCACCGCGCCGGAGTGCTTGCCCGTCAGCTCCGCGTACTTGAGCAGATACTGGATCACCGTCGTCATCACCGTGGCGTGCGACCACGAGAGCGGCGAGACGGAAACCGGCGCCCCGGTGTATGGATTGAACTGCTCCGCCAGCACGCCGGACGGCATCGCGCGCTTGCACACCCAGTCCAGATACTCGAGCGCCTCTTCCAGTTCGGTGAGCAGCTTGGCGGACGCAATGCGATGCTGCGCGAGCCACAGCGTGCAGATGACCCACGGGTTGCCGGGCACCTTGGCGATGTCGTTGCGCTCGATCTGGTGGTAGTAGTCGTGTTCGTACCGCGCGATGCCGCCGATGTGCGTCTTCACCCACAAGCGTTCGCGGATCGCCTTCATCTCGGCGAGGACGGCGGGGTGATCGGCGGGGAGGGCGCCGAACTTGAAGAGCGCCGCGTTGGCGGAATCGCATGTCATGTCGAGACGGTACGTGCCGTCGTCGAGCGGCGTCGCCATGCGAGCGAAGCGCTGGCGGTCGGGCACCCACAGATGCCGCATCATCGCGCCGCGCATGCGTTCCGCGCCTTCGAGGAACTCCGCCATGTTGTCCATCGCGCCGAGTTCACGAGCGAAATCCGCCGCCGCGTGCAGGGCGCCGATCGTCGCCGCCACCGTCCAGAGGTGGATGCCGCGTCGCTCTTCCCACAGATCCCAGCTCGGCTTGGGCAAACCGTTGTGATCGCGATGTTCGAGCAGCCACTTCGCGCTTTGCACGACGAGCGGGTGATAGAGCGGCTTGATGTATTCAACGTCGCGGAAGACGAGGAAGTGCTGCCGCAGCGCCCACACGACGAGGGCCGTCTCATCCTGTTGCACGGGGAGCACTGCTTTGCCGTCGAGCACCCACGGATGCCAGCTCGACGCGAATGATCCGGTGGGGTTGTATTTCTGCAGGTAATAGCCGTGTTTCGTCACGACTTTGTTGCAAAAGCGGAAGAAAGCCCGGCTTAATTCGCCGTGCCCGGACAGGATGAGCGCATGCGCGCACAGCGCGCCGTCACGCGGCCACATGTACGAATACGTGTCGCCGGCGAAGTGCGCGATGTCCGTGTCGTTTGCGGCGATGATCGCGCCGCCTTCATCAATCTGCGTGCGCAGAATGAGCTGGCTGCGGAAATACAGATCGCGGATCGGCTCCGGCAGCGGCGACATATTCACCGGCTCTTTGCACGCCCACAGTCGCCAGTACGCCTCCGTCCGCGACATCAACCGTCCCGGCGTGCGGCCGAGCACCTTGTCGTTGAGTTCGCGCACGGCGTTGTACGTCGGCCCAGCCGCGAGCCAGTAGATCGCGGACTTCGTGCCGCCCGGCGGAAGGTGCAGCGTGATGCCGACGGTGGAATCGACCGAACCCTGCGCGATGGCGTTGCGGCTCAATTGGCCGTCTTCCGCATCGCGCCACGTTCCTTCCGCGTCGCCGATGCGTTTCGCGCCGGTGGCCCAGTTCTCAATGCCCACTTTGCGCTCGTCGCTGGTGTTGACGAGGAAGTAGGTGTTGTCTTTGTAGTGGATGAGGCCGAGCGTCGTGGGGTCGTAGTTCACGGTGTCGCCGACGGGCGAGCCGTTGATCGAGAGATCGTGGTGGAAGAAGACGCGCACATCGCGCGGGCGGTTCAAGAGATCGGTCACCGCCACCTTGCGCAGGAAGATCGGGCTGCCGTAGTCCACGCAGTCGTTGCACGTGAGCTCCACGCCGAGGCGCGGGTGGCGGAGCGTCACTTCCGTGATCATCGTCTCCGGCTTGTATCGCATCTCGCGCAACCAGCCGGAATCTTCGATCCACGCGAACTGGCCGTCCGCCCACACGCCGAAGCGCTGCACCTGGCCGACAGTGTGATTATGCAGACCGACGTGCGGATAGAAGATGTCGCGAACCCGGTAGAGTTCGTCGAAGGTGACCAGCATTTCCCCGTTGCCCACGGGAATGTCGCGCGGCATGGCGTCGTTCTCACCAAAAATGCGTCACGGAAGCGAGCGGTTCAGCGGCCGAACATCGCGGCCCTCATCATTGGCCGGCTACCAGTTCTTCAGCAAGCGCCGGGGGCGATGAAGCGGTTTCATCCGCCTCGGCGCTTTCAACGGCCTCCTCCGCGTCGCCCATGGCGTGGATCCGCCTGCTCACGTCGCCGACGTAGGTCATCCGCACGCCGAAGTTCTCTCCCACCTTCACCGCCCGCCCGAAGCCGATCGGCTTGTTGTTGACGAGCACGTTCAGCTCGTCGTCCGCGGATTTGGGGAGTTCGATAATGGCGCCGGGGGCCAGATTGATGACTTCGTGCATCGCCATCGTGCGGTCGCCAATGAGCACGATCACCGGCACCTCGAGCTTCAGAATAGAGCGAACATCCGCAGCCATGCCGTCCTTATCGGCATGTTGGGCTGCCGTGATTCATCGAGATTCAGCCGGTTTCCGCCCCTACCGCGAAAGCCACAGCAGAATAAGGGCGGCGTTGGCGATCAGGCTCGCGATGAACAGCACGAGGACGATCATGAACTTCGGGTCGTCCATCAGCCGGCCCTCCGGCGTGTGCTTCACCACCTCCGGCGCCTGCGCGGGGGCGACGAGCCCTGCCGTCACCACCGAGGACATCTCCAGCTGGCGATGCGCGAAGAGCGGCGGCTCGCCCTTGCTGATGCGGTCGAGGTCTTCCAGCAGGTCCGCGCAATTCTGATAGCGATCCTTCACCGCCTTCGCCATCATCATCTCAATCACCTGCGCGGCGCCGGCGGAGAGTTGCGGGTTCACGTGATCGGGCGGCACAAGCTCGCTCTTCAGGTGGCGGTGCATCACGTCCGTCGGGTTCTTGCCTTCGAATGGAACCTTGCCGGTGACCATGTGATAGAAGGTCGCGCCCAAGCCGTAGATATCCGCCTGCGGGCCGATGTTCACCTCGCCGCGCACCTGTTCGGGCGAGATGTAGTACGGGGTGCCGTAGGCGCGGCCGGCTTCCGCCTGCGCCGCTTCCTTGTCGCTCACCGCGCGGGCCAGGCCGAGGTCCGCCAGCTTCACGACGCCCGTCGACGTCATCATGATGTTCTTGGGCTTGATGTCGCGGTGCACGAAGCCGCGCTCATGCGCGTGCTGCAGCGCCAGCGCCACCTGGCGCACGATCTCGATGGCGTCCTTCTCCGGCAGCCGTTTTTCCTTGATGATCCGATCGTACAGCGTCGGACCGTCCACGTACTCCATGACGAAGTAATGGTGCTCGCCCGCCTTGCCGACGTCGTACGCGCTGACGATGTTTGGGTGATTGAGCTTCGCCGCCGCCTTGCCTTCCTTGTAAAAACGCTCAATGAACTTGGCGTTGGCGGAGAATTTCTGCGGCAGGACTTTGATGGCGACGTGACGATCGAGGCTCAATTGCTTCGCGAGGAAGACGGTGGCCATCGCGCCCGCGCCGAGCTTGCGGCGGATCTTGTAGCCGGGCAGCGATTGCGTGGAACGGTTGTCTTCGAACTCTTCGCGGAGGCGCTTGAGCTGTCGCTCGGTGACGTAGCCTTCGCTGATGAGGAGATCGCCGAGCATGCGCGGGCTGTCGCCGCCGGCGGAATCCTTGATGCGATCGGCGCATTGCTGCACGTCGTCGTTGGTGGCGAGGCCGCGTTCGACGACGAGCTTTCCGAGCATCGTCTCGAACCCGCCGGTGGAAGCGCCTTCGGAAGCGCTGTCGCCCGCGGAGAGCGAGGCTTGCGGCTGGTGCGTGGCGGAACGTTTCACGGGAGCGCGGCGAGAGGGCGCCGTCGCGTCGGGCGTCATGTGCGTGGACTCGGCATTGGAGTCCGCAAGTGACAGCGGCGGCTCGCTTGAGCCTTGCGCAGGTGTGGGCTTGTTCCGAGCGTCGCTCACGTGGGCTGTCGTACTCCCGTCGGGTTCCAGCACCCCCAATGATGCATTGAATCGGCTGTTGGCACAATCCTCTGTGCCAGCCTTGGCGTCGCAATCACGCAGAATTTTCGCCGCCCCACTCGCAAAAGGATGCGGCGACGTTCCGTCGCATCGCCACCCAGACCATGCGATCGCGCCGCGAAATGCAGTGGCAGCGTCTCACCGGTCCAGAGTCTGTACGGCTGCCCCACGCCGGCGGTTCCGGCGGCCGCGCCGCGCCCGCCGGCTTCTGGCTGAAAGCAGCGGCGAAAGTGCATTATCAGCCACACAACTTCGCCGATATCCCGTCCAAGTGAACATGCCTTCACGGCTATACTTGAACTCGTCAAGCGTGCCGCCGCCAACAGCCATGACCCCGCAGCGAGCCGCACTCACTGCCCGCCATCGTCTGCCGTATGACAGCATGACATCGCCGAAGCGAATCCTGATCATTCGGCCAAGCGCGCTGGGCGACGTGTGCCGGAGCGTGCCGGTGCTGGCGACCCTACGTGCCGCGTTCCCGGATGCCCACATCGACTGGCTCGTGCAGGCCGGCTTCGAGGACGCCATCCGCGTCCACCCCATGCTGGATGGCGTGGTGCTGTTCCCCCGGCGCGAATTCGGCGGATGGTGGCGAAAGCCCGCCGTGGCTCGAGCGGTCATGCGCTGGGGGCGATCGCTGGCCAAGGCGGAATACGACATGGTGTTCGATTGCCAGGGCCTCGGCCGCAGCGGCGTGATGACGTGGGCCACGCGAGCGCCGAAGCGCATCGGCCTCCGCAGCGCTCGCGAGTTGGCGTGGCTGGGCTACAACCGCAGGCATCCCCCGCCGCCGTCGCCGCACACCGTGGACGCGATGCTCTGGCTGCTGGAATGCGAGGGACTGGAGCCTGTGCGCGACATGCGGCTGTACGTCGACCGCGATGCCGAGGCGTGGTGGCGCGAAGAGCGCGCGGCCCGCGGCGTGAACGCGCCATATGCCGTGCTCGCGCCGACCAGCCGCTGGCTCTCCAAGCGCTGGCCGATTGCTTCTTGGCGTGAACTCCTGCAGCCGCTGCGTGAAGCGGGCGTCGAGCGTGCGGTGGTGATCGGCGCGCCGGGCGAAACGGAGCAGGTGGCGCCGCTGGTGTCGCATGGCGAGGTGTGCGATCTCGTCGGCGCGACGACGGTGGGCCAGACGATGGCGGTGGTGCGCGACGCCGCGATCGTGATTGCGAACGACTCCGCGCCGCTGCACATGGCGGTGGGGTTTGATCGGCCGGCGATCGGGCTGTTCGGCCCAACACTTCCCGAGCGCGTGGGTCCGTACACCGCGGGCAACATCGGCCGAAATTGCGTGGTCGTGCGCTGCGTGACGGAACTGGCGGGCCGGCGCATCAACTTCAGAGATGACGCGCTCGGCGATTCGCTGATGCGTGCCATCACGCCGGGTCACGTTAGCGCGCAGATTCACAACCTTCTTTCGAATCTTCCGCAGAACGGCGCGAACAACGCGAGTACCCTTGACGTTCAACCCAAGCCGCAGCGTGAAGGCATGGATGCTTTGCACAGCGCGGGACTGATGCCGGCTGGATCGCGCCGGCTGTGACGAGACGAGAAGGGAAGGCCGATCGTGGGTCAGGTTTGCTGCATGTCGAAGCCGGAAACAGGATTGATCTGGCTGGCGAGCCGTTCAGCGCGCCGGGTGAAAATGTTGTCCGAAGCGGGGTTCGATGTCGACGTCATCGTGCCGGAGATCGATGACAGCGATCTTGTGCGCGGCGGGGCGAGCGTCACCGATTGGGTGATGGGCCTTGCGTACCTGAAAGCGCGAAGCGGCGCCGAATCGCTGCGAGCGCGCGGCGAGCGCGATGGCCTCGTGATCGGGGCCGACACTGTGTGTTTCGATCGCGGCGAAGTGCTGGGCCAGCCGTGCGATGAAGACGACGCACGCCAGATGATCACGCGCATGAGCGGCGGCGAGCACGATGTGTTCACCGGCCTGTGCGTGTACGACATGGCGACGGGCTCGCGATGCGTCACGTTCGATCGCGCCATCGTTCGCCTGGGCGACATCACCGAATCGCAGCTTGCGGATCACCTTTCAAGCGGCGCGTGGGTCGGCAAAGCGGGCGCGTACAATTTTGAAGAGCAGGTCGCGGCGGGCTGGGACATTGATTGCCTCGGCGATCCGACGACGGTGATGGGCCTGCCGATGCGGCGGCTGGAGTTGATTCTGGACCGCCACGGAGCGTGCGATTGACGTTCGCCGCGGTGCACATTTCACCGCTGTTTTCAATCCCCATCGCCGCGCTGTTCGCGATCGTGCTCGCCTGGTACTGGTTGCGGCTGCGCGGAGCGGACGTGCCGACGTCGCGCCGGTGGATTCGGCGAACGTCGCTGGTCATGTCGCTCATGCTCGTCATTGCCGCGTGCATCGGTTTGAGCTTTGTCGATCCGCGCGTGCAGCAGACGGCGTATGTGGCCACGTGGTCCGGCGTGATTCTGCTGGTCGTGCTCATTATGCTGGCGGCGGTGGCGGATATCTTCAACAGTCTGCGTTTGCAGCGTGAACATCGCACCCGGCTGGAGATCGACGCCGCGGTGGAATTGCACCGCGCGATCAAGGATGCGTCGGTCACGACGATTTCGCCGCGGCCGGGGCCGTTCACGAGCAACGGTTCGAACAGTCCTTACGATCACGAGGCGCATTCATGAATCCGCCGGTGGGAGCGCTGGCGACGGCGTTGCGTCCCGCCGCGTGGATGTATGGCGTGGCGGTGGCGGCGCGGAATCGCAAGTTCGATCGCGGCGCCGGCGTGGTGAAGCTGCGCGTGCCGGTGGTGTCCGTCGGCAACATCACCGTGGGCGGCACGGGGAAGTCGCCGGTCGTGCGGTGGATCGCGTCGCTGCTGCAGCGCGAGGGCGTGAAGCCGGTGATTGCCATGCGCGGCTATGGCGCGACGCGCGGCGAAAGGAGCGATGAACAACTGGAGCACGAGGAACTGCTGCCCGGCGTCGATGTGCTCGCGCAGCCGGACCGCGTGGCGGCGATCACGCCCTATCTCGCGCAGCATGCGGATGCAGGTTGCGTGATTCTTGATGACGGCTTTCAGCATCGGCGCATCGCGCGCGATCTCGACATCGTGCTCATCGATGCACGCCAACCGGGTTTGGATGGTGCGCTGCTGCCCGCGGGGCGATTGCGCGAACCGGTGAGGAGTCTTCGCCGGGCGAGCGCGGTGTTTGTGACGCGCGCGGAGCGAATGGACGACCGACTCGCGGCACGCATCACGGCGTTGCACGGCAAACCGCCGGCGGCGTGGCTGCGGCATGTGTGGTCGCGCATGCGCATATATTCGGCGGGTTCCGGCGCGAGCACGCTTGAATCGCTTGGGTGGCTGCGCGGCAAGCGCGTGGCGGTGATGGCGGGCGTCGGCTTGCCGGCGTCGTTCGCGGAGCAGGTGCAGGCGGCTGGGGCGGCGGTGCAACGGCATGTCCCCGTGCGGGATCACCAGCGGTATTCAGCAAGCATGCTCGCGGGCCTCGCCAACGAAATGAGCGAGTTCGAGGCGTTGGTGACGACGCTGAAAGATTGGGTGAAGATGCGCGGGGTGATAGACTTGCAGCGCTGGACCGTGCCGATTGTGGTGCCGGAGCTGGCGATTGAGGCGATGCAAGGCGAGGACGCCGTGATCGCCATGCTGGAAGCCGTGACCCGGCGCGGGCCGGCGGGAACGCATGACCACCCTGCTCGAACAACTTGAACACTACCGGCCGTTTTCGGTGATGCTCGTCGGCGACGTGATGCTCGATCAGGTCGTCTACGGCGCCGCGGAGCGATTGAGCCCCGACGCCCCGGTGCCGGTGCTGCATGCGACGAAATCGGAGAATCGCCCCGGCGGCGCAGCGAACGTCGCCGTGTGCCTGAAAGCGCTCAAGGGCAACGTGCACGTGTTCAGCGTGGTCGGCAAGGATGAGGAAGGCACGACGCTCAAGCGTTACCTCCACGAAGCCGGCTGCAACGTCTCCGGCGTGTTCGTCGATCCCACGCGGCCGACGACGATCAAGCGCAGCCTCGTCGGCCTCGCGCAGCATCGCCACCCGCAGAAGATGTTCCGGCTGGATTACGAATCGCGCGAGCCGCTGCATGGCGACCTCGAAACGAAGATGCTGCGCGAGATCGAATCGCGCATGGCCGATGTCGAGATCGTCATCCTCGAGGATTACAACAAGGGCCTGTGCACCGAGTCGTTCTGCCAGCGGCTTGTTGAATTGTGTCGCGGCAAGAATCGGCCGCTGCTCGTCGACCCCGCCGCGATCGACGATTACTCCAAATATCGCGGCGCGACGGCGATCACGCCCAACCGCTCCGAAGCGGAACTGGCGACAGGATTGAGCACGCCGATTGACGCCAGCGAACTGCACAATGCGGGGCTTGCGTCGAAACTGCTGCGCGAACTCAATTTGCAGGCGGTGGTGCTGACGCTGGATCGTCACGGCGCGCTGCTGCAGGTGGAAGGCGATCAGCCAGTGCTCGTGCCGACGGTGGCCCGGCATGTGTACGACGTGACCGGCGCCGGCGATGTGGTGATCGCAGCGCTCGCCGGGGCACGGGCGAATGGCCTCAATTGGCTGGATTGCGTGAAATTCGCCAACGCCGCGGCGGGGCTGGAAGTGGAAGTGTTCGGCGCCCAGCCGATTCCGTTTGCGCGTGTGCAGCGCGAGTTGTTGCGGCAGCAGCGCGGCCTTGCGGGGAAAGTGCGATCGCGCAGCGAATTGCTCGTCGAGCTGGCGGCGCACCGCGAAGCCGGCCACCGCATCGTGCTCACCAACGGTTGCTTCGATGTCATCCATGCCGGCCATGTGACGTATCTGCGTGATGCGAAGCGATTGGGCGATGTGCTCGTCGTCGCGGTGAATTCCGATGACGAGGTTCGCCGGCAGAAAGGCGAAGGCCGGCCGATTTACCCCGAACCCGATCGCATGGACATCCTCGCCGAGTTCGAGTGCGTCGATTACGTCACGTCATTCGCGGAGCCGACCGCCCACGAACTCATCCGCGCCGTCCGCCCCGATGTCTACGCCAAAGGCGGCGACTACCAGCCTGACCAGATCAACGAAATCGCGCTGCTGCGCGAGATGGAGATCGAGGTCCACGTGCTCACGCATCGCGAAGGCCTGGGCAGCCGCACGGTGATCGAAAAGCTCCGCGCAACGGAGTAGGCTGGGCGCTGCCCACCATGTTCGTCTTTGCGGTGGTTTTGCCAGCGACGCGCAAATGGTGGGCGGTGGCCACCCTACGCAATGCCCACCCCACACACATTGCCCTTCGGGACAATGTGTGGCGCCCTGTGACTGGCGCCGCGGCGTCGCGCGATTGCCTCGCTTGCATTACGCTGTGCGGTCTGTGCCTCTGTGGTGAATCCGCATGATCCACGTCGCCGTTCTGCTCAAGCCGTATCTGGACATGGTGCTTGCGGGCACGAAGCGCGTGGAGTGCCGGCTGACGCAGCAGCCGCTGGCGCCGTTTGAGTGCATCGAGCCGGGCGAGCGGATCTATTTCAAACAATCCGGCGGGCCGTATCGCGCCACCGCCATTGCGGGCGAGGTGCTCTTCGAGGCGAACCTCACGCCAACGCGCGTTCGGCAACTGTACAAGCACTACAACCACCTGGTGTGCGGCGAAATCGAGTTCTGGCGGCGGAAGAAATATGCCAAGTTTCTGTCGCTCGTCTGGCTGGAGCAGGTTGAAACGACGGACACCGGTCCCGCGCTGCCCCCTTCGCGCGGGCTCGCTTGGCGGACGATCGAGCCGCCGATTGCGGAGTCGCCGGAACGCCCGGCGAAATCCGTGATCGCGCCGCCCGCGCTGTCGTTCGGCGTCGAGCTGACCGAAGGCAACCTGCGCAACAGCTCGCTGTACGTCACGGGCATCCGGCCGCATTTCCCTCGCAGCAGCTTCGGCGGGCGCAACCGCAAGGAGGCCGGCCGGCCGTTCACGCTGATGCTGGATGGCGGGGTGGTGGTGGAGACGGACATCGTGGCGGACCGGAACCTGTTTCGGACGCGGGCGTGGGGCGCGTGGTTCAAGTCAATGGGCGCGAAGGCGGGCGACCGGGTCGTCTTCACGCCGGTGCGCGACGGCGTTTATTTTGTCGGGCTGGTTCGCGCTCGCAAAGCGCCCGCGCTGGAATACGATGGTGCCAACCGGCGTTGATCAGCGCGGCGCACCATCGCGCCGCCGACCGCCGGGAAGCACACGCGCGTGTGCAGGAGCGAAAGCGAAACATGAATACCAAGAAGGATGGCGCGACAGACGACGCCAAACCTCCATCGTCACCGTCACCGAACGCACCCGCCCCATACAAGCCCCGCCGCACCAAGGACAGCAAATCACGACCGCCGCAGCGCACGCTCGGCCCGGTCTCTGATCTTGAGCGCCACCTGCCGACCGACTGGTGGCGAAGCCTCTTCAACTCGGTGTATCTGAAAACCGACGCGGATGTTGTTGAGAACGACCTCAACACCGTTCGCGACATCGATTTCATCGTCAAAGTGCTGGGCCTCCAGCCGAACGACCGCATTCTCGATCTCTGCTGCGGGCAAGGGCGGCATTCGATCGAACTGGCGCGGCGCGGCTTCCGCTATGTCACGGGCGTCGATCGTTCGCGCTATCTCATCCGCCTCGCGCGCAAGCGCGCCCAGGCGATGAAACTGCAGGTGACGTTCCACGAAGGCGATGCGCGAAGGTTCCGCTTGCCGCCCGATTCATTCCATGTGGTCACCGTGCTGGGCAACAGCTTCGGCTACTTCGACCGTGAAGAAGATGACGTGCAGGTGCTCGAAGCGATCAAGCGCGTGCTGAAATCCAACGGCTCGCTCGTGCTCGATCTCGCGGATGGCGACTGGATTCGCGAGCACTTCGAGCCGCGTTCGTGGGAGTGGATTGACGAGGAGCACTTCGTTTGCCGGGAGCGATCGCTGACCTCGGACAAGGCGCGGCTGGTTTCGCGCGAAGTCGTGGTCCACGCGGAGCGCGGCGTGCTCGCCGACCAGTTCTACGCGGAGCGGCTGTATTCACGCGATCACATCACCGAACTGCTCAAGCGCACCGGCTTCGATTCCATCCGCCATCACGGCGGCATTCCGACGGATTCTGATCGCAACCAGGATCTCGGCATGATGGCGCACCGCATGCTCATCACCGCGGAGGCGCCGATCAAGGCGATCGCCGCCAAGCGCGGCGGGCCGCTCGTGCCGGATGTCACCGTGCTGCTGGGCGACCCGCGCATGCCCGACGTCGTCAAGCGCGGCGGCAAGTTCAACGAAGAAGATTTCGTCACCATCGATCGCCTCAAGAAGGCGCTCGAAGAGCTGCAGGACGAGCATGGCTACCGGTTCACCTACATGGACAACCATGCGAGCCTCTTGAGCGACCTGCGCGAGAACCCGCCGCAGTTCGTGCTCAACCTCTGCGATGAAGGCTTCAACAACGACGCCACGCGCGAGCTGCACGTTCCCGCGCTGCTCGAATTGATGGACGTGCCGTACACCGGCGCGGGGCCTGTGTGTCTCGGCCTGTGCTACAACAAATCGCACGTTCGCGCGATTGCGGAGCAGATGGACATTCCCGTGCCGCTGGAGACGTACTTTGCGCCGGATGATCTGTCCGCCACGCTGCCCTCGGCGTTCCCCGCGCTGGTGAAGCCGAATACGGGCGACAGTTCGATCGGCATCACGAAGGACGCGGTGGTGCACACGCCGCGCGAACTCGTGACGTATCTCGAAGCGCTGCGCGACTCGCTGCCCGGCCGCGCCGTGCTCGTGCAGGAGTTCCTCTCCGGCCCGGAATTCAGCGTGACGATCATCGGCAACCCCGGGCTCACGATCCGCTCGCTGCCCGTGCTCGAAGTGGACTACAGCGGGCTCGACCCGAACCTGCCGCGACTGCTCGGCTATGAGTCGAAGTGGCTGCCCGGCTCGCCATATTTCCACGACATTCGCTACCGCGAAGCGCAAATTGATGAAGACGCGCAGCGGCGTCTGGTGGATTACGCGCGGTTGCTGTTTGAGCGCGTTGGTTGCCGCGATTACGCGCGATTTGATTTCCGTGCCGACGCGCAAGGCAACATCAAGCTGCTGGAGGTTAATCCCAATCCCGGCTGGTGCTGGGACGGCAAGATGATGTTCATGGCGGAGTTCGTCGGCATGCGCTATTCCGACCTGATGCGCCTCATCATCGAAGCGGGCCAGGAGCGGCTGGCGGTGGAGCGCAGCATTCAGCGCGTGAAGCCGCAGCGAGCCGTGCCGCATTCGATGGACGCCGTCGGCGCGAATGGGGCGTCAAACGGCAAGCGCAAGCGCGAAACCGCAAGCGCGCGGCATTGAGCATCGACGCTCGTGGCGCATTGACGCCGGTGGCACAGGCGTCTCGGCTGTGCGAAGCGTAAGGTGGGCACTGCCCACCTTTTTTGGTTTTGCGATCAATGGCGCATGCAGCGCTCAAGCTGTGCGCGGCGCCCGCCCTACCGATGCTTTGCGATGAGCGCTTCGATGTCCTTCGCGTTCTTCGGAATCGCGCTGGAGAGCACTTTCGCGCCGCTGGTGGTGACGAGCACATCATCTTCGATGCGCACGCCGATCTTCTCGCTCGGGATGTAAATGCCCGGTTCGATGGTGATGACGTTGCCCGCTTTGAGAGGCAAATCGGGGTTGGCGTCGTGCGTGTCGAGGCCGAGGTGGTGGCCGATGGAGTGGATGAAATAATCGCCGAAGCCCGCCTTGCGGATGACCTCACGGGCGGCGTGATCGACCTGCGCGAACGTCGCGCCGGGCTTTACAGCTTTGATCGCAGCAAGCTGGGCGGCGAGCACGGTGTCGTACACCTCGCGCTGCCGTTTTGTGAATGAGCCGGACGCGGGATAGGTGCGGGTGATGTCTGCGGAATAGCCGCCGATCTTACAACCGGAATCGATGCAGACGAGATCGCCGTCCTTGATGGTCTGATCGTTCGCGCGGTAATGCAGCACGGTGGAGTTGATGCCGGCGCCGGCGATCGTGCCGAAGGAAAGCTCGCGTGCGCCGTTGGTGCGATAGGCGTGCTCGATTTCTTCCTGCAGCGCGAACTCGCTGATGCCCGGCCGAATGGTGCGAAGCGCAGCTTCGAAGCCGGCGGCGGTGATGTCGATCGCGCGCTGAATGCACGCCACTTCCGCCTTGGACTTCACCGAGCGCAGTTCGTTGAGAACCATCGAGCGATCGTCGATCGCCACGCCGGGGATGCGCTCCTGCACCTTCGTGAAGATCGCAAGATCGGGCGACACGGGCTTGTCGTGGTGCGCGAGCGGATGCAGGCACGCGAGCTTCTTCGCGCGGCGGGCGGCGTCGGCGAGAAACATCGGCAGCTTGTCCAGGCGAAAGATGGATTGGAATCCGGTCTCGCTTCGCAGCTTCGATGAAATCTCATCGCGCAAGCCGTCCCACTTCTCAACTTCCGGATTGAGCGGCCGGAGGAACAGCATCTCGCGGCGAGCTTTGACGGGATGGTTGGGCTCGATGAGCAGCACCGCGCCGGGTTCGTTGGTGATGCCCGTGAGATAGGCAAAATGGCGATGAGCGTGGAACGCGTCGCCGTGCGGATCGGTCATTTCGCCGGCGAGCACAAGGCCGACGGCGCCGTTCAATTTGCGGGCCAGCGCAGCGCGGCGGGCGGCGAATTCCTTGACATCAATCGTGGGGTGCGGCATGCGGGCAGTGTACGGGACGCAGCAACAGCAGAGGTGAAAGACCGGCAGCACAGGCGAGACGCCTGTGTCACTGGGGGTACCATGCAGGCATGGCGTTTCTGACATGCGAAACGGCGGGCGAATCACACGGGCCGGCGGTGAGTGCGCTGGTGAACGGCTTGCCGTCGGGATTGCTTATCGATGTTGGTTTCATCAACCGCGAGTTGCAGCGACGCCAGGGCGGGTACGGCCGGGGAGCGCGGCAGAACATCGAACACGATGCAGTCACGATCCTCGCGGGCGTGCGGCAAGGCCGAACTACCGGCGCCCCCCTGCTGCTTGTCGTGCACAACAGAGACGCGCGGCTCGATGACGCCGAGCGCACCCCCGCCATGCACAAGCCGCGGCCCGGACACGCCGACCTTCCGGGCGCGATCAAGCATCTCACGACGGACGCCCGAAACACTTCGGAACGCGCCAGCGCACGCGAGACGGCGGCACGCGTCGCAGCCGGCGCTGTGGCGCGATTGATGCTGCGCGAGTTCGGCATCGAAACCTTCGGCTACGTTCGCGGCATGATGGATGTGGACGCCCCATCTGATTTTAACAGCTCAAATCTCGAAGCGATGCGAGCGGCGCGCGATCAATCCGAAATGTATTGCCCGGATGCTGGCGCGACGCAGCGCATGATCGACATCGTCCACCGCGCAAAAACGGAAAAGGACACGGTGGGCGGGTTCGTCGAAACGCACGTGCTCGGCCTGCCCATCGGCATCGGCTCCAACATGCAGTGGCATACGAAGCTCGATGCCCGGCTCGCAGCCGCGGTGATGAGCATTCAGGCGTTCAAGGCAGTGGAAATTGGTCTCGGCGTGGAGTGCGGCCGGCGCTTCGGCTCGCAGGTGCATGACCCGATTCTGCCCGCTTCCGGGGGCGTGGGATTCACGCGGCCGACGAACAATGCGGGCGGGATCGAAGGCGGCATATCCAACGGCATGCCGATCGTAGTGCGCGGCACGATGAAGCCGATCTCAACATTGCTGCGCGGCCTGCCGAGCGTGGACCTTCGCACCGGCGCCGCCGGGATGAGCGATCACGAGCGCAGCGACGTCTGCGCCCTCCCCGCGGCGAGCGTCGTCATGGAGCACGTCGTCGCATTTGAAATTGCGGCTGCCATGCGCGAAAAATTCGGCGGCGACTCAATCACGGAAATGCACGCCCAGTTCGCGGCGTACATGGAGCGAGTGCGAGCCTTGCCAACATCACACGAGCGCTGACGTGATTCGCACGCACTACAGCCGGAAGCACAAGGTGGCGTTTCTCGTCATCGCCGCGCTGTTGTTCGCCTTCGCTGCCATGCTGATGCCTTGGGCGTATGAGCACCAGTTCACGTACCACGACCCAACTCAAAACAAGACGGTCGTGACCACCGAGCGCACTTGGATCTGGACCGGCTTCAACCAACCAACGGGCCAGGTGCGCGCGGGCGACTTTCGCACGGCGCGCCCCGCGTGGGGGACATGGGCGTTTCAGTTTGCGCAAGCCGCGATGATCTTCTTCGGCATCTGGACGATTGTGACGTACGAGCTGCGCTGCGCACGTTGGAACCGCGGGCAATGCGAACAGTGTGGCTACGACTTGCGTGCAGGCGGGCTCACAAGATGCCCGGAATGCGGACGTGCGCGCTCCCGGCACTACCCCGATCCACTCAAAGACAGCGGGCTATGACCTCCCCGCAAACTCCTCGTTCGGCGCTGCATGGCCGCTTCTGAACGTAAAGCTCTTGCCTTCGTAATCGACGAGAATTGTGCTGCCGGGGGCGAACTCGCCGGCGAGCAGGCGTGAGGCGAGCGGGTTCTCGATGCGCTGCTGAATCACGCGCTTGAGCGGGCGAGCGCCGAATTGCGGGTCGTAGCCTTCCTGCGCCAGCGCCACCTTCGCGCCGGGCGTGAGTTCGAGCGACAAGCCGCGATCCGCCAAGCGCTTCTGCAGCGAATGCACCTGGATGTCGACGATCGACGTCAGATCATCGGGCGTGAGCTGGTGGAAGATGATCGTCTCATCGATGCGGTTGAGCAGTTCGGGGCGCAGCGCCTGCTTGAGTAGGCTCGCAATGTGCGCCTCGATTTCAACATCAAGCGCGCCGCGACTGGTCATTTCAAGAATCGCCTGCGAGCCGAGGTTGCTCGTCATCACGATGATCGTGTTGCGGAAGTCGACGGTTCGGCCGTGACCGTCGGTGAGGCGGCCGTCGTCGAGCACCTGCAGCAGCACGTTGCTGACATCCGGATGCGCCTTCTCCATTTCGTCGAAGAGAATGACGCAATATGGACGGCGGCGCACCGCTTCCGTGAGCCGCCCGCCTTCTTCGTAACCGACGTACCCCGGCGGCGCGCCGATCAAACGAGCCACGGCGTGCTGCTCCATGTACTCGCTCATGTCGATGCGCACCATCGCTTCTTCGGTGTCGAAGAGGAATTCCGCGAGCGCCTTGCACAGTTCCGTCTTGCCGACGCCCGTGGGACCGAGGAAGAGGAATGAGCCGATCGGCCGATTGGGATCGCCAAGCCCCGCGCGGTTGCGGCGAACAGCGTCGGCGACGGCGTGAACCGCCGCGGTCTGGCCGATGACGCGCTTCTCAAGCTGCGACTCCATGCGCATGAGCTTCTCGCGCTCGCTTTCCACGAGGCGGGACACGGGAATGCCCGTCCACTTCGCCACGACCTCGGCGATCTGCTCCGCGTCCACTTCTTCGTGCACCATCGCCTGGCCTTCCTTCTGACGGCGGGCCAGCGATTCCTCGGCGGTCTTGAGACGGGACTCGAGTTCGCGAAGATCGCTGTAGCGGATGCGCGCTGCCGTTTCGAGATCGCCGCGGCGCTGCGCCTGGTCGAGTTCGGTCTGCTTCTGGTCGATCGCCGCCTTCACCGCTTTGATCTCGTCGAGCTCCTTCTTCTCCACTTCCCACTGCGCGGTGAGCACCTGGTTGCGCTCTTGCAGTTCCGCAAGCTCGCGCTCGAGCGCTTCCAGACGTTTGCGCGAAGCGTCGTCCGTCTCGCGCTTGAGGGCTTCGCGTTCGATTTCCAGTTGCATCACACGCCGGCGAATCTCATCCAGCTCCGCGGGCATCGAATCGTTTTCGATGCGCAACCGGCTGGCGGCTTCGTCGAGCAGGTCGATCGCTTTATCCGGCAGAAAGCGGTCGGCGATGTATCGGTGGCTCAAGGTGGCGGCGGTGATGATCGCGCTGTCCTGGATGCGCACGCCGTGGTGCGCTTCATAGCGAGGCTTGAGGCCGCGAAGAATGGCGATGGTGTCCTCGACGCTCGGTTCGCCGACGTAGATCGGCTGGAAGCGCCGCTCGAACGCTGCGTCCTTCTCAATGTGCTTGCGATATTCATCGAGCGTGGTGGCGCCGATGCAGCGCAGCTCGCCGCGTGCCAGCGCAGGTTTGAGCAGGTTGCCGGCGGACACCGCGCCTTCCGCGGCGCCGGCGCCGACAATGGTGTGCAGTTCATCGATGAACAGGATGATGCGGCCATCGCTCGCCGCGACTTCCTTGAGCACGGCTTTCAGGCGCTCTTCGAACTCGCCGCGGTACTTCGCGCCGGCGAGAAGCTGGCCCACGTCGAGCGCCACGATGCGGGCGTTGCGCATGGAGCTCGGGCAGTCGCCGTTCACAATGCGCAGCGCGAGGCCCTCCGCGATCGCCGTCTTGCCGACGCCGGGCTCGCCGATGAGCACGGGATTGTTTTTCGTGCGGCGCGAAAGCACCTGCATGCAGCGGCGAATCTCATCATCGCGGCCGATGACCGGATCAAGCTTGCCCTGCTGCGCGCGTTCGATGAGGTCGATGCCGTATTTGCGAAGCGCTTCGTATTGCGGCTCGGCGTTGGCATCGTTGATGTTCTCGACGCCCGCCGCGGCTCGCAGCGCTTTGATCGCCTTGATGAGCGACTTCTGATCGATGCCGAGCGTACTCAACACTTCCTTCGCTTCGCTCTTGACTTCAGCGAGCGCGAGGAGCAGGTGTTCGGTGGACACGTACGCGTCGTTCAGGTTCTTGGCTTGTTTTTCTGCGTCGGCCATCACCTGCATGAGCGACGGCGCGACGCTCGGCTGCGACTGGCCGCTGACCGTGGGCATGCGGCGAAGCTCCGCCTGCACGACATCCATCACACGGTCCGGATTCGCGCCCGCCTTGGCGAGCACGGTGCGGCTGGTCGCGTTGCGGTCTTCCAATAGCGCTGCCAGCACGTGAAGCGGCGACATCGCGCCGTGGCTGGAGCTCACGGCAAGACTTTGAGCGCCGGCGAGCGCCTCCTGGGCCAACGTGGTGAATCGATCCATGCGCATGTTCGTCTCCCGTTCTCATCAAGCACGTTGCAAAGCGTGCGCCCCCGGCGAAGCGTGGCGCCGGCGTGCGCGAGCGGGAAATGAGGTTGGCGGGAGGCGGGCTCTGCCGTTCTGGCAGCACGGCCCGGGCACAAGGCTCATCCCGGCGGCACGATCCGGCTATTCTGGATGTCAATGCGCCGCGTGAACCGTACAACCATAGGCCTCGTCGCCATCACCGCCGTGGTCGCGGTGATTGTGACGGCGGTCACCGTGCCGATGCTGCTGCGCGCGAAGCCTGCGCTCGAGGGCGAACGCACGCTCAATTTGGGCGTCAAGGAACTGGAGAACGGCCACGCCGTGTGGACCGGTGCGTTCTCGCTTCGCAACGTGTCCGGGCATGGGTTGCATGTTCTCGGGCTTCATCCCAGCTGCGGGTGCGTGCAGCCGGAGTTGCCGCGCACAGTCGTGCCGGCGGGCGAAACCTTGGAAGTGCCCTTCACGCTCACGCTCGACAAACCCGGCCAGCGCACGGTGTACATCGACGTGGTGATCGGCGACCAGCCGCCGCTCGAGCTGCGCCTCGACGCGGAAGCCAGGTGACACAAATCGCTTTCGATCGCGATCGCAGACTCCCCCTCTCCCCGAGGGAGAGGGCCGGGGTGAGGGTTCTGGAACCGCAGAACGCACTCGCGGCGCCAGTGCGGCGCCGACGGCCAATACACCCTCACCCTAACCCTCTCCCCGAGGGAGAGGGGATTGATCGCGCCGCTCCGGCGCTGTGGGCTTTCGCCGCGTCATCACAGCGCCCCACGCGATATTTCAGCCTGTTATCGGCAGCGCTGTTCGCCTGCAAACTCCACGCATTCTGCCGGTGCGGCGCACACAGACCGCGCACGCGGCGTCTTGAGGCGAACTCGCGCCTCCACGTTTGCATGAGCGAAATGTCGGGGCATGGTTGACGTGAACGCACCCGGAGCCGTCGCTCCAGTCACGCGTTCCTCGCCGGCACACCGGCAAGCCAACTGAAGAGAGGATGACCCATGAACGCTCGTTGCGCGCTCGGCGCGGTGGCTGCGCTCACAATCGCCTCCCACAGCTTCGCTTCGGATCCCCAGAACGTTGACATCGGCTCGTTCGTCAACACCGGGACGTCCACGATCAGCTACGTCGGCTCGTTCAGCGACTTCGTCTCGCACGAGATCGTCGACGGCCGCAACGTCATTGGCGTCAACGTCACCGGCATCCTCGATTCGCTGGGTTATGACACGCTGTGGTCCGTCACCATCACCGACGCCGGCACGAATTCCTACGGCTCATTGAGCCCCGGCGCCGACATCGACCTCTTCCGCATCGACGGCGCGAGCGGCAGCGCGATCTATTCCTATCTCGGCCCCAACGCCGTGCACCAGGTGGAAACCGCTGACATCCTGCAGGAGCGCGAGCTGCAGCTCGATTCCTTCAGCGGCGCGCAGGATGCGTGGAACATCACGCACGTGTCGCTTGGCTTCCGCGGCTCCATCACCGCGTCATGGACGAACCCGCTGCAGCTTCACGACTTCATCACGCCCGGGCCCGGCATCATTGACACCGGCATGGGCTTCGGACCCGGATCATTTTCGTACACGCCCCCGCCGCAGGACAGTGAAGGCGGCAGCATGCCCGTCGTCTTCATCAGTGAGCACGGCACGTTCGAAGCGTTCAGCGTCAGCGTGATGGCGTCCAGCACGGTCCCCGCGCCCGGCGCGCTCGCGCTGCTCGGCATCGCGGGTTTCGTCGGATCGCGCCGTCGCCGCGCGAAGTGATCGCTCCGTCGAACGGCGTCACGTGACGACATGCGGCGGTGTTTCGCCGCGCAGCGCTGCGATGATGTTGTCCACCGCAATCTGCGTCATCCACTCACGATCTTCAAACGTCGTGCTGCCCCAGTGCGGCATCAGGAACGCGTTCGGCGCTTCGATCAAGCCCGGGTGAATCGCCGGCTCGCGCTCGAACACATCCAGCCCCGCCGCGAAAATCCACCCTTCGCGCAGCGCTTCGACGAGCGCTTCTTCATCCACCACCGGCCCGCGCGCGGTGTTCACCAGCACGGCGCTCGGCTTCATCATGCGCAAGCGCTCGCGACCAATGAGATGACGCGTCTCGGCCGTGAGCGGCGTGTGCAGGCTGACGACATCCGCCTGGCGCAGGCCTTCTTCGAGCTCTACGCGCTTGGCGTTGATCGGCGGCTGTTCGAAGTCTTCATGGCGAGAGCGCGCGGTGTAGAGCACGCGCATGTTCCAGCCGATCGATCGCCGTGCGGTGGCGAGGCCGATGCGTCCCGCGCCCACGATGTGCAGCGTCTTGCCGACGAGTCTCTGGCCCATCGGATCAAGCGGTCGCACGCCGGTCCACGCGCCGCTGCGGGCATGATCAAGCCCTTCGCGCGCTCGCCGTGCCGCCGCGAGCATGAGCAGCCATGCGACATCCGCCGTTGGTTCCGTGACGGCGTTCGGCGTGTGGCCCACAATGATGCCCCGCCGCTTCGCTTCCGCGACGTCAATGTTGTCCACGCCCACGGCGTACGCGCTCACGACAACAAGCTGCGGGCCGGCGGCGTCGAAAAACTCGCCGTTCACCTCCATGTCCGCCGGTGTGACGAGCACCGCGTGAGCGCCGGGAATCGTCGCGAGCAACTGGCTCCGCTCCATCCGCGCATCCGCTGGGTTGACCCACACGTCGAGTTCCAGACCGGACGCGCGCAGCTTGGCCAGCGGATCACCCGGCAGCGGCCGCGTGATGACAATTTTGCGTGCGGCGGTCATGTTCGCGCCTCCTCGATCCACTGCGCGATCGTTCGCTCCGCATCCTCGGCGGATTGAAATTGCTGCTGCGGGGCTGGAATGCGCACGATCTCAAACCGCGCACGCACATCGATGCCGAGCGAATCGACGCCCACGGCAAGCGGCGCTTCGAGCGTGCGATGCGACTTCTTCGCCACAATTGCAGCAAGCACATCGCGGCCGGCGGTGTTGAGCATCTTGCACAGTTTCGGCTCCGCGGCGGCGAGCGGGTTCGGCTGCATCATCGCTTCGCCATCGATCACGAAGCCGTCGTGCCGGGCGGCGTCGATGGAGCACGCGGCCCACGACGGCGTTTCCGGCTCGCCGTGATACGTGCGCCAGCGATCGGCAAGCGCTTCATGGTCCGCAAGTTGCGTCAGCGGCGCGAGCGTGAGCAGCAGTTCCATCGTCCCGTCGCGCTCTTCGGGAATGAACAGCACGGTGTCGAGCGCTTCGAGCATGTCCGCGTCGGCGGGCACGATGAGCTGGCCGGTGTCGGGCCCGACGATGTATTTCACGCGCTGCTGGCGCTCGTCGCAGCGCAGTTCGCCCTGAAAATTGCATCGCAGCGTGCGAAGCGCAAGCATGACGGCGGAGTCGGGCATGAACGCATCTAAGGGCGAGCGGGGCGAAACGTCAAAAAGTCGAAAGATCGAAACGTCGAAATGACGAACGCCGAAACGAAGCGCCGTGGCTCCGCCGCGCTTCCCCGCCGAGCGCTTCATGTTGACCGCACAACGACTCGACCTTTACGCTTCCACCGTGGCGCTGATTGCCGTTTCCATCTTCGTCGGTGACGCGAGCGAGGTGGAAGCGGCGCTGGCACGGGCGGTTCGCGCTGCCGAGCGCGGGGCGCAGCTTGTGGAATGGCGCGTGGATGAACTCGCCGGCTCCTCGGGCGGGCACGCGGCGGCGGCGCAGCTTGTGGAGCACAGCCCGCTTCCTTCCATTCTCACATGCCGAAGCGTATCCCAAGGCGGCATGTTCGCCGGCGACGAAGCGGATCGGCTGGAACTTATCGCGCACGTGCTCTCGCAACCATCGCGGCCCCGCTATCTCGATCTCGAGTTCGCACCGTTCCAGCGGCTGGACGCGGACGACCGCGCGAAGCTCATCGCGCTTCTTCGCAGCGAGCATGCGGAAACAAAACTCATTCTGTCGAGCCACGATTTCAATGGTCGCCCTGCCGATCTCATCCGCCGCGTGCACGCCATCAGCGCCGAGCCGGCGTGCGACATGGTGAAAATCGCCTGGCGTGCGCGTTCGCTGCGCGACAATCTGGAAGCGTTCGAACTGCTGCGCGAGCGGAGCAAGCCGATGATCGCGCTGTGCATGGGCGAATTCGGCTTGATGAGCCGCGTGCTGCAGGGCAAATTCGGCGGGCTCATCACTTACGCCAGCGATTCGCATGAAAGCGAGACGGCGCCGGGGCAGCCAACGGTCGACGAACTCGCGCGGCAGTTTCGCTTTGCGACGATCGATCAAACGACGCGCGTGTATGGCGTCGTCGGCTGGCCGGTGGCGCAGTCATTGAGCCCGCTTGTGCACAACGCGGGGTTCGAGGCGACCAGTTTCCCCGGCGTGTACTTGCCGCTGCCCGTGCCGCCCGAGTGGGAGCATTTCAAGGCGACGCTCTCCACGATGCTCGATTCCCCCGCGCTCCACTTCCGGGGTGCAAGCGTGACGATGCCGCACAAACTCCATCTCGTGCGGTTCGTGCGCGAACGCGGCGGAACGATCGACGCCGTCAGCGAGCGCAGCGGCGCCGCGAACACGCTCATCGTGCATGACGACGGCTCGCTCGAAGCGGTGAACACCGACGCACCGGCAATTATCGCGGCATTGACGGATGGTCTTGCGGGAGGCGCGGCGGCGCTCGCAGGCAAAACAGTCGCCATCCTCGGCACGGGCGGCACGGCTCGCGCGGCGGCAGTTGTGCTTGCGGATGCCGGCGCGAAGGTCGTGATCATCAGCCGCGATGATGCACGGGCGAACGAATGCGCGAAAGACTTGCAACGCGCAAGCAGCGCAGCGGCAATCGTCGCCGGCCGGCGCGGTGAGCTGGATTCGAAAGCGGTGGACGTGCTGATCAACTGCACGGTGCCGACAGAAGACGCCGCGCTTCCCCCGTCATTTGCCTTTCGCGCCGGGATGACGGCGTTTGATGTGCATTACGTGCCGCGCGAGACGCCGTTCCTGATTGCCGCCCGCAAAGCCGGCGCACGCATCATCGATGGCATGGCGCTCTTCCTTCGCCAGGCGGCGGCACAGTTCAAACTGTGGACCGGCCACGACATGGCGAAACAGATGGCGGATGTCGGCGAACGCGCTGCGACCAACTGATTGCAGCGATCACAGCACGAACCGGCTCAAGTCCTCGTCCTTCAGCACGCGTGAGAGTCGTTCGCGCACGAACTGGGCGGTGATGACGACATCCTTCTCGCCGCGTGTCACCCGCTCCGGCGCGTCGAACGAAATCTCCTCGAACACGCACTCCATCACGGTCATGAGCCGCCGGGCGCCGATGTTCTCCAGCCGGCTGTTCGCCGCTGCCGCGAGCTCCGCCATGGCGTCGATCGCGCCGTCCTCGAATCGCACGTTGATGCCTTCCGTCGCCAGCAGCGCCTGTTGCTGCGAGGTGAGCGACGCGCGCGGCTCCGTCAGAATCCTGCGGAAATCTTCCTTCGTCAGCGGCTCAAGCTCAACGCGAATCGGAAACCGGCCCTGCAGCTCCGGCATGAGATCGCTCACGCTCGCGGTGTGAAACGCGCCCGCTGCGATAAAGAGAATCTGATCCGTGTGCACGATGCCGTAGCGCGTGTTGACCGCGCTGCCTTCGACGATCGGCAGCAGATCTCTCTGCACGCCCTGGCGGCTGACATCCGGCCCGCCCTGCTTCCCCGACGGCGACGCGATCTTGTCGATCTCATCAAGAAAGATGATGCCCGACTGCTCGGTGCGTTCGATCGCGGTCTCGAAGATTTTCTCGTTGTCGACGCGCTGCGCGATTTCCTGCTCGAGGAGGATCGAACGCGCCCGCTCCACCGTGACGCGGCGTCGGCGCGATTGCTGCGGCACGATGGATTCCAGCATCGCGCCCAAGCCCGGGTCCATCTGGTCCGGTCCCATCATGCCGATGATCGGCACGGCAGGCTTCTCGCGCACGGTGATTTCAATTTCGCGCTGTTCGAACGCGCCTTCGCGCAGCTTCGTGCGCAGCCGTTCGCGCAGGCGATGGCGGGCTTCGTCCGCGGCGTTCGGCGCGGCGTGTTCATCGCGATCGCTGTCGCCCTCACTTGCGCTTCCGATTGGTTCGCCGATGTGTGCGTACGCATCGCGTTCCAGGTCTTCCTCGCCGAGCAGGAGCGAGACGAGGCGATCTTCCACAGCTCGCTCGGCGTCAGCGCGAACGGTTTCCGCGTGCTCGGCCCGCACCATGTTGATGGCGAGATCGAGCAGGTCGCGCACCATGGATTCGACATCCCGGCCGTGGTAGCCCACTTCGGTGTACTTCGACGCTTCCACCTTGATGAACGGCGCATTTACGAGCTTGGCGAGCCGGCGGGCGATTTCCGTCTTGCCCACGCCGGTCGGGCCGATCATGATGATGTTGCGCGGCATGACCTCGGGCGCCAGGGCGGGATCAAGCTGCTGCCGGCGCCAGCGATTTCGCACGGCAATGGCGACCGCGCGCTTGGCCGCCGCCTGGCCGATGATGTGCTGATCAAGCTCGCGCACGATTTCGAGAGGAGTCAGGTTCATGCGCGGACATGGTAGACGCATCGTCCGTGAATGATTGACGTGGCCGTTTGCCCGATAACCGCCCTGTGCCTGCAGCCGTTGGTGTGTTCGACACGACCGACGTGCAATGCGCTTGGAAGCGTGCCTTGCCGCCAAGGGCCTGCGGAATTGCGCCGATAGCCCGGAGGGAATTGCGCGGGCGAAGGGGCGGTCAGTCGTCGCATGGCGAAGTCAGATCAGGTGCATCATGCGCGGGCGGGGCGGCGCTGGTTCCATTGGGCGCCGATGACGTTCCCGCAGCGACTCATGGCGCTGCTGCTGCTTGCGGCGGTGACGCCGACGGCTCTCAGCGTGCTCGCGTTCAATGAAATCATGCGGTCGTACATGCACGATCGGTCGGTGTACGACGGCCGGAGCCTCGGCCGCATTCTCGCCACGTGTCTCTCCGGGCGCGTCACCAGCGGCGGGAGCCAGACGGACCGCGTGCTGATGGATTATCTCGCGGCGGACGACACCGTGGCGTTCATCTGCGTCACCGATGCGGACGGCCGACCAGTGCACATGAGCGTGCACGAATCCGCGGCGTGGGACACTTTCGCCGCCACGCAGCAGGGATCGCTGGCGAGCGGCACGATCGATCTGCAGCGAGCCATCGCGCTGCACACGCTGGGCGACAGTCTCTTCGTTCGCACCGTGCCAATTTACGGACCGGATGGCGATGAACCCGCACAGCCGGGCGCCGAGGAACTGCCGGAGGGGTTTGTCGTGCTTGGCTTGCACGATGTGCCGTTCTTCGCGGCGGGCAAGCGATATCAGTTGATGCAGGTGATGATTGCGGTGGGTGTGGCGATCGGGCTCGTGCCGCTGATTATGCTCGCCTATTCGCGGTGGACGCAGGCTTTGCGTCAGGTGCGCGGCAACGTGCTGCGACTGGCGGATGGCGAAGCGCCGCTGCCGATTGATGCGCGGGGCGATGACGAGATCGGCAGGCTGGTGCGAGCGATGGATTTCATGGCCGGCTCCGTGCTCGCCGCCCAGCAGCAGCTTCGCGACACGAACACGAACCTGGAGGGCATGGTGCAGCAGCGCACGATCGAGCTGCGCGAAGCGGTGCGCGAGCTGGAGCAACTCTCGACGACGGATGTGCTCACCGGCCTTGCCAATCGCCGCGCGTTCTATCACCACCTTGAAGATGACTTCGCCCGCGCGGCGTCGTATCACCGCGATCTCTGCATCGTGATGATCGATCTCGACGGCTTCAAGCAGGTGAACGACACGCTCGGCCACGACGTGGGCGACGAAGTGCTCATCACCGTCGCGGAAGCGATCATGTCAGAGACGGACAGCACGATGACGGCGGCGCGGCTGGGCGGCGACGAGTTCGTCGTCATCATGCGCGAGCAGCCGGCGAGCACGTGTTGCCAGCGCGCGGAGCGCATGAGCGCCGCGTTCGCCTCGTTGCTCGCGCAGCGGATGGCGAAGTTCGACGGCCCGCCGCCGGTGTCGATGAGCATGGGCCTTGCGTCGGTGCATGAAGCCAAACCAGCGAGCGGCGAAGAGCTGATGGCCATGGCCGACATGGCGCTGTACCGCGCGAAGGCGCTCGGTCGATCGAGGCTCGTCATGTTCGACAAGAGCATGTCGCACGGCGGATCCCATGCGGGCGAGCGCGGTCCGTCCACGTCCGCAAACCCCGGCCGCAGCGAAGCCGCGTAAAGGCGCGCCACGACGGCGCGTTCGATGGTCCGCAAAATGAGCGCCGGAAAATCGCGCCTTATCGGGCGAGTTGCGGCGCTTTGCGGGAGAAATGTGGGGGAAATTCCCGCCTTTGCGACGCGAGCCGAGGGAAGCATCAAGCGCGAGCGTCCGGCGCGACGATATGACACGCACGGAGGCAGTTCATCGAAATCTGAAAGGGTTGGACGGTGCCTGCACGCCGATCACGCACGCAACAGTGGCATCGCTGTCTTGAGGAAATCCTGGAACGCAACGGGACGCTCGAGATTGCGATCGCGCGCGAATTCCGGGATGACGCGCCCCGCCGCAGCCACCTCATCTGGCGCGTGCGCCTGCTCGCGCTTACGGACACGCACATCGTCGTGGAGCAGCCCGTGGCGCTCGGCCGCACCGTGGAGTTGAGCCCGCATATCGAGCTTGTCGCGGTGCTGGCGATCGGTCAGAACCGCTGGATGTTCCGCACTCGCACGGAGTCGAAATTGCAGCTTGCGGGGCGTGATGGTCGGCCGGTCGCCGCGCTCCGCCTGCGACTGCCCGAGCACGTCGAGCGCTGTCAGCGCCGTCATCACTACCGCGTGCAGACGGCGTCGCTTTCGCTGCCGGACGTCGAACTCTGGCCGCTGCTCGATCCCAAGAGCGTGCTGCTCGCCGAGCGGCTGAACGAGCTGCAGTATCACCGTTCGCAGAACGAAACAACCGATGTGTCGGACCGCGCGATTGAATCGCTGCCGAGCGAAACCGTGATGCCCGAGGTCGGCCCGCAACTGAAAGCGTCGCTGCTCAATCTGGGCGGCGGCGGCGTGGGCCTGCAGGTTCGCCCGGCGGACGCAGCCGCCATCGGTCGGCACAAGCTCTACTGGATGCGATTCATGCTGCTGCCGGAACTGACCACGCCCATTTGCGCCACCGGCAAGCTCGTGCACACGCACGTGGAATCCAGCCAGGACGTGTACGCCGGCCTCGCGTTCGATTTCTCGTTTAACCCCGGCCATCAACAGGTCGTGCTCGAGCAGATCTGCCGGTACATCGCGCTGCAGCAGCGAGCGCAAATGCAGGAATCGATGGTGGCGGCGAGCGCGGCGCAGCGCAAGACGGCGTGATTGGTCAGCGATCGCCGTGCGCGAGCAGATCCTGCAGCATTCGCGTCTTGGCGAGCGTTTCCTCGTATTCGGAAGCTGGGTCGGAATCGACGACGATGCCGCCGCCCGCGCCGTAGGTGAGCGTGCCGGTGATGTGATCGAAGCGGCCGCTGGGGCGCGAGCCGGCGATCGCGGCGGTGCGGATGGCCACATTGAGCGTGATGTCGCCAGCATCGCTGATCACACCGATGGCGCCGCAATACGGGCCGCGCGGGCTCTCTTCCAGTGCATCGATGATCTGCGTGGCGCGGATCTTCGGGCAGCCGGTGATGGAGCCCGGCGGAAAGGTGGCTCGCATCAGGTCGGAAAATGAGACATCCGGGCGCAGCGTGCCGGTGACTTCGCCGACGCCTTGGTGAACGGCCCCATGCGTTTCGATGACGCGCGGCCGCGGCACGCGCACCGTGCCGATCTCGCACACCCGGCCGAGGTCGTTGCGCATCAGGTCCACGATCATCGCCAGCTCGGCTTTGTCTTTCTCGGATTGTTCGAGGCGTGCGGCCTCGGCGGAACGCGGCAGCGTGCCTTTGATCGGGCGCGTGATGACGCGGCGCGTGGCGGCATCAGCGTGCAGAAAGAGTTCCGGACTCATCGAGACGATCGTGCCTGCGGCAAGTTCGAGCATCGCGCCGTACCACGCGCCGCTCGCTTCCAGCGCGGTGCGGGCAAAGGCGCGTGAGTTCCCCGCGAACGGCGAAGCGAATTGTTGCGTGATATTGGCCTGAAAGATGTCGCCCGCGCGAATGTGCTCGATGGTGCGAGCGACGTTGCTGATGTGCGTTTCACGCGGGACGGTTGGCTCAAGCGCGCCGGCGTGCCAGTGTGAATCGCGCTGGGCGTGGGTTTCGCTGTCAGCATCCGCAGTGGGCGATGGCCACCCGGCGCCATGCACATGCAGCCGGTCGCACCAGCCCATTTCGATGAGCGGCCACGTCGTCGGCGTTCGATCTTTCCGTCGGAACTTTGCCGCCGGCTCGATCACCGCGCCAAGTTCATACGACAGCACACCGATCCACCCGGTCGGCGCACCGCCGCTTTCATTCGTGCTACCCCGCGTGAGATCGAGCAGCGACTGAAAGTCCGCGAGCGGATCGTGCGTGAACCGATCGGCGGCTTGCTGCATCATCTCGATGACCGCCGGGGGCGCGGCCGCGTCCACCACGGCAATTTCACTGCGGTCCGTGAAGCGGTAGATGACGCTCGGCTGGCCCAGGATGGAGCGTGCCGCAAACGGCGGGGCGAAGGCGGCGGAGTGGAGCAGGAACGCCGGGCGGTCGCACGCCAGCCGCGAGAGCATGTCGAGGGGCGAGTGCGGAGGAGAAAGAGCGTGCATGCGAGCCATCCGGGGTTCGATGATACGCGCCGGCGGGGGTGCTACACTCACGATTCCGTCACGATCGAAGGATCGCCGCTCATTTCATCCTTAGTTACGAGAAGGATCTCGCCATGCCGCCCACGCTTGCGGAGAAGAACAATCGAATGAAGCTTTCGCTCAAGTCGAATCGCGCGGTCAGTGTGCCCGCCAAGATGGTGTATTCGTTCGGCAAGCTCGGGACGGAAGGGGCCGGCTCGCAGAAGGATTTGCTCGGCGGCAAAGGCGCGAACCTTGCCGAGATGACCTCCATCGGGCTGCCCGTGCCGCCCGGCTTCACGATTACCACGGAAGCATGCGCCGCGTATCTCGCCGGCGGCGAGAAGATGCCCACCGGCCTGATGGACGAAGTGCGACAGCACGTCAAGCGACTCGAACAGGAAACCGGCAAAGGGTTTGGCGACGAAACGAACCCGCTGCTCGTCTCCGTTCGATCCGGCGCCGCGGTTTCCATGCCCGGCATGATGGATACCGTGCTCAACCTCGGCCTGACGAGCAAGACCATTCGCGGCCTCATCGACGCCACGCAGAACGAGCGATTTGCCTACGACGCCTTCCGCCGGCTGATCAACATGTACGGCGACGTGGTGATGGGCGTTGATCACGAACACTTTGAATCCGCGTTCGACAAGATCAAGAAGAAGCACAAGGCGAAGCTGGACACGGATGTCTCCGCCGCGGGCATGAAAGAGCTGTGCGACGCATACCTCGACGTGTACAAGCGGCACGTCGGCAAGGCATTCCCGCAGGATCCGATGGAGCAGCTCGAGCTTGCGATCGAAGCGGTGTTCAAGAGCTGGAACACGCCGCGTGCTGCGAAATATCGCGAAATTCACGAGATCAGCGGCCTCAAGGGCACAGCAGTCAACGTGCAGACGATGGTGTTCGGCAACATGGGGAACGACTCGGGCACGGGCGTGGCGTTCACGCGCAATCCGTCCACGGGCGCGAACGTGTTCTACGGCGAGTTCCTCATCAACGCGCAGGGCGAGGACGTGGTCGCCGGCATCCGCACGCCGCGGCCCGTGAGCGAGATGCCGAAGTGGAACCGCGCGGTGTACGAGCAGCTTCTGGACATCAAGCGGATTCTCGAGAAGCACTACCGCGACATGCAGGACATCGAGTTCACGGTGGAGCGCGGCACGCTGTTCATGCTGCAAACGCGCACGGGCAAGCGCACCGGCCCTGCCGCGGTTCGCATTGCGGTGGACATGGCGAATGAAAAGCTGATTGATCGCAACACCGCCATCATGCGCGTGCCTGCGGAAGATCTGACGCAGCTTCTGCTCCCCAGCTTCGCGCCGGAAGCGAAGAAGAGCGCCGTGGTGCTGGCGAAAGGTCTGCCGGCCTCGCCCGGCGCGGCCACCGGCAAGCTGGCCTTCAGCGCCGAGGAAGCGGTCGAACGCACGAAGGAAGGCGAAACCGTCATCCTCGTTCGCAAGGAAACGTCGCCCGAAGACATCGACGGCATGCATCACGCCATCGGCATTCTGACGTCCACCGGCGGCATGACGTCGCACGCTGCCGTGGTCGCGCGCGGCTGGGGCAAGTGCTGCGTCGTCGGCGCGGGCGCGCTCCACATCGATCCGCGCAAGCGCGTGCTCACCGTCGGCAATCGCAAGCTGACGGGGAAGGACGTCGTCTCCATCGACGGCTCGACCGGCGAAGTGATGCTCGGCGAGATCAAGCGCACGCAGCCCTCGCTCTCGGGTGAGTTCGGCACGATCATGGAGTGGGCGGATCAAGTCCGCACGCTCGGCGTTCGCACCAACGCTGACACGCCGGAAGACGCCAAGCGCGCCCGCAGCTTCGGCGCTCAAGGCATCGGCCTTTGCCGCACCGAGCACATGTTCTTTGAAGGGCCGCGCATCCAGGCGATGCGCGAAATGATCCTCGCGGAAACGACGGAGCAGCGGCAGCGGGCGCTCGCGAAGCTGCTGCCGTATCAGCGCCGCGATTTCATCGGCATCTTCACGGCGATGAAGGGCCTGCCCGTCACCGTGCGATTGCTCGATCCGCCGCTGCACGAGTTCCTGCCGAACGATCTCAAGACGCAGCAGCAGATGGCGAAGTCGCTGAAAGTGACCGTGGCGAAGGTGCAGCAGCGCGTCACGATGCTCCACGAAGCGAACCCGATGCTCGGCCATCGCGGTTGCCGCCTTGCCGTGACGTATCCGGAAATTCTGTCCATGCAGGTGACGGCGATCGTCGAAGCCGCCATTGCGTGCAAGCGCAAGAGCGTGGACGCCCGGCCGGAAATCATGATCCCGCTCGTCGGCACGCGCAAGGAACTCGCCATGCTGCGCGATCTCACGCAGTTCACTATCGACAAGGTGAAGAAGGCGAAGAAGTTCACCGGCAAGCTGGAGATTCCGATCGGCACGATGATCGAAGTGCCGCGCGCATGCGTCGTCTCCGATCAGATTGCGGAAGTCGCTGACTTCTTCAGCTTCGGCACGAACGATCTCACGCAGATGACGTTCGGCTTCAGCCGCGACGACATCAACACGTTCCTGCCCGATTACCTCGCCAAGGAAATCCTGCCGAAGGATCCCTTCGCCACGCTGGATGCGGAAGGCGTGGGCGAGCTGGTGCGGATGTCGTGCGCCAAGGGGCGTGCGGCGAACGCGCGGCTGAAGGTGGGCGTGTGCGGCGAGCACGGCGGCGATCCCGCGTCCGTGCGCTTCTTCCACAAGGTCGGCCTGAACTATGTGAGCTGTTCGCCCTTCCGCGTGCCTGTGGCCCGGCTGGTGGCGGCCCAGGCTGCGTTGGGTGACCGCGAACGCGGAGACGTGTGAAAACAGGCGGTTTTCGCGGCGAACCCAGCAGGTGCGGAATATTGCGGCCCGGAGCGGTGTCCTCTCCATGAGGGGAAAACTCCGGAGGTTTCAGACATGCGCTCTCGCACCGTCGCAACAACGCTACTGCTCGCCGCCGCCGCGATGATCGGCCTTGGCGGGTGTCACGATGGCTATTCGAGCGTGGGCTACAGCTACTACGGCAGCTACGGAGCGCCGTGCGATTACGTGTATTACCCCTCGCATTCGCACATCGACTACAGCTTCAGCTTCGGCCATCATCATCACCACCACAACCACGGCCATTGGGGCGGCTGGCACGGCGGTCACCACCATGGCGGCCACCACCACGGCGGGCATCACCACTATTGATCGCGGCGCCGCGGCTCGATTCAGCATTGATGCGGCAGGGCTGAGGCTATCATGGCGTTCCCGCACGTTGGGGCGCTGGCGGGCGCGGGCTCGTCATCGCCGGAGCACGTGCGCTTTGGGAGCGTTGTGCCATGGCCCAAATCACCGCACCGGCGAAGCCGCACGCCGTGACGAAGCGACTTCCGATCGCCGTGTTTGAAGAACTTGAGATCGTGCACGATCCTTCGAACCTGTTTCACCAGACCATCGAGCAGGTGCTGATCGCCGCACAGATGGCTGGGCTGAAGCATCACCAGCAGATCATTCTCGCGCAGCCGAAGAACGAGATCATGGTGCACTTTCCCGTCCTGATGGACGACGGGCACCACAAGCTCTTCAAGGGCTATCGCGTGCAGCACAACAACGCGCTCGGCCCGTACAAGGGCGGCTTGCGGTTCCATCCGCACGTGAGCCTTGATGATGTGAAGGCGCTCGCGGTGCTGATGACGATGAAGTGTTCGCTGGTGCGTGTGCCGTTCGGCGGCGGCAAGGGCGGCGTGAAGGTCGATCCGCGCAGCGTGAGCACCGGCGAACTGATGCGCATCACGCGCCGCTTCTGCTCCGCCATCAGCAATCAGATCGGGCCGGATTACGACATCCCCGCACCGGACGTCGGTACGAACGCGCAGATCATGGCGTGGTTCGCCGACACGTACGCACAGATGACGCCCGAGCACAATCGCGCCGATGTGGCGCGCGTCATCACCGGCAAGCCCGTCGAGATGGGCGGATCGCTCGGCCGCGACAAGGCGACCGGCCAGGGGCTTGTCGATGTGCTCAAGGAAATTCTCCCCGAACTCGGCTTCGACATCAGCAAGATTTCCTTCAGCCTGATCGGCTTCGGCAACGTCGGCGGCTGGACCGGCAAGCTGCTCGGCGAACTGGGCGCGAAGCTCGTCGGCGTGCTCGACCACACCGGCGCCATCCACAACGACAACGGCATCAACATTTCCGCGCTGGCGGCACACGTCGACGCCACCGGCGGCGTCGGCGGCTTCGAGGACGCGGAGTCCATCAGCAGCGATGAGTTTTATTCGCTCAACGTCGATGTGCTCGTGCCCGCGGCGCTGGAGCAGATGATCACGCCGGCGAACGCGCGGCTGATCAACGCCAAGGTGATTGCGGAGGGCGCCAACGCGCCGACCACGCCCGAGGGCGACGCCGTGCTCATCGAGCGCGGCATCGAGATTCTCCCCGCCATTCTCTGTAACGCGGGCGGCGTGACGGTGTCGTACTTCGAATGGGTGCAGAACAAGACGAGCGATTACTGGTCCGCCGAGCAGGTGGACGAGCGCCTGAACCGCCACATGGTGCTGGCGGCACGGCGCGTGAAGGTGGCGCGCATCAAATATGAATGCGACATGCGCACCGCGGCATACTGCGCGGCGTGCGAGCAAATCGGCAAGGTTTACGACCTACGCGGCGTGTTCCCGTAACGAGGAACGTGCGCGGCGACAATTGTTCATCAGCCTCGGAATGTCGTCGTATTCGTGGACGTGGCGGCGGGGCGCCGCCCGCTAAACGGCGTTGCGATGAGCGCGCTGCATGAGACGCTTCTTACTCCGCGCGGAGTGCGACGTGCATGGCGGCGACCAGCGCTGCGGCATCTTCATCGGTGAGTGTGCCCGGCTTCCAGACGAGCCCGAGGCCGGCGTCGTCAAACTTCGGGATGATGTGGAAATGCACGTGCATCACCACCTGATGGGCGGCGCTGCCGTTGTTCTGCAGCACGTTGTAGGCCGTGGCCCCGGTGGCGGTCATCATGGCCCGGCAGAGGCGCGGCAGCACGCGGCCGATCGCGGCGGCGGACTTTTCGCTTAGCTCATGCAGAAACGCCACGCGCTCCTTGGGGATGACGAGCAGATGCCCGCGGCTTAGCGGACCGATATCGAGGAACGCCAGCACGTGGTCGTCTTCGTAGACGCGGTGGCACGGGATTTCGCCGTCGATGATCCTCGCGAAGATGGTTTTCGGCGTGCTCATGGTGCGTTCCTCACAACTGCTGAAATGGCGAAAGAGCATAGCGGCGCGGCCGGGGCGGGCGAAGCTGCCGTACACTGCCCGCGTGATCGACCTCAACACGCTGCCGCTGCCCGCGCTCTTTGCCGAGCTGACGAAGGACGGCTCGCTCGGCCGCCTGCTCGCCGCATGCCGGGCCGAGGATCTGGGGCACGACGGTGACGTGACGACCGCAAGCAGCGTGCCGGCGGAGACGCGCGCGAAAGCGACGCTGGTGGCGCGGGAAGCGGGCGTGATCGCCGGCCTTGCGGTGATCGGTGACGTGCTCGGCGCGTTCGGCGCTCATCTCAACTGGAATCTGCACGTCGAAGACGGCTCGGCGTGCGCTGCCGGCGCGACGTTGGCGACATGCGAAGGCTCGCTCGCCGGCCTGCTCTCCGCGGAACGCACGATGCTCAACATCATCGCCCGGCTGTGCGGCACGGCGACGCTCACGCGCCGCTTCGTGGACGCCATCGCCGGCACGAAGGCCCGAATCTGCGACACGCGCAAGACCTCGCCCGCCATGCGCAGTCTGCAGAAGTACGCCGTGCGGTGCGGCGGCGGGTGGATGCATCGCATCGGTCTTTACGACGCAGCCCTGTTCAAAGACAACCATCTCGCGCACGTGCCGATGAATGAACTCGCGGCGTGGGTGGAGCGCGTGGCTCGCGGCGCTCGAAGCCGGGCGGAGCTTCGCTTTGTAGAGGTGGAAGTGACGACGCTCGAGCAACTGCGTGAGGTGCTGCGCGTGCCAGCGGGGCTTGTGGAAATGGTGCTGCTGGACAACATGTCGCTCGAACACATGCGTGAAGCGGTGGCGCTGCGCGATGCGCACGCGCCGGGTGTGCTTCTCGAAGCCTCGGGCGGCGTGAAACTGGACACGGTTCGCGCGATTGCGGAGACGGGGGTTGACCGCATTTCCGTGGGCGCGCTCACGCACACAGCCCCGGCGATGGATCTCGCGCTCGAGGTCACGCCGTGAGAGCGGCGCTGTGTGAAGAGTGGCCCGCGCTGCTCTCGGCAACCGTCGCTGCCTGCGAGCGGTTTCACGATGTGATCGTGCTCCGCGAAACGGATTCCACCCAGGACGCAGCAATTCGGCTTGGCGCTGTGCCGGGAATGATCGTGACGGCGTTTCGCCAGACATTGGGCCGCGGGCGATTGGGCCGTGCGTGGGCGGACACCGGCGAAGAAGGCGTGGCGATCACGTTCATCACGACGGCGGCGCCGCCGGAACGACTCGCCGTGTTGAGCGCGGTGGCTGCGTGCCGAGCTGCCGAAGCGCTGCTCGCGGAGCACGCGGCAATCGCGCCCGTCGCCATCCGCTGGCCGAATGACGTGATGGCGGCCGGTCGCAAACTGGCGGGCATTCTCATCGAACAGGATGCGGCTCTCGCGCGCATCGGCATCGGCATCAACATCGCGCAGCGTTCGTTTGCAGGCGAGTTGGCGGAACGCGCGTGCAGCTTCGCGCAGCTTGGCGTTCACGTGGACCGCGTGCGCGTGATGCAGGAACTGATCAGGCAGGTGGACGCCGCGCTTGCCGAGCCCACCGATGACCTCGCGCGGGCGTTCGCGGCTCGTGATGCGCTCTGCGGGCGGCGGGCGGTGCTTGAATTCAACCGCAAGGCGTATGCCGGCCATGTGGTCAGCGTGGACCCCCTTCGCGGCCTGTGCGTGGCGACGGCGGAGGGCGACGTGTTTCTGCCCGCTCACGCCACCTCGCTGGTGAGCGTGGAATAGGCTGCGTTCCCGCGGGTTCGCGGGCCCGCGGATTTGCATCCGCGGCTGCGAACAGAGCTTGAGCCAAGTGCTTACCAGGGAAGCGACGAAATTTTGAGCCGCACCCGCGCTGCGTACGTTAAGATTATGTTGGAAGGCAGCGATGAACATGGCGTCGACCATCCGGGCTTCATGTACCGCGAGCATCGCGATCGTGCTCGGTGCGATGCTGACGCCGGGGGCCTTCGCGCAATCGCAGCAACTGTACGGGCTTCCGATTCACAAGCTGACGCCGGTTGACGAACGCGTCGGCGACGTCGGCGGGTCGCTCTCCACAAGTCTGCGGCAGATCGATCCCGGGCTTGCCGTGCCGTCCGGTTTTGAGCAGGTGTATCGCGTGCCGGGGCACAACGATCTGCTCATGCGCATCGAAGGCGGCGTGATGGCCGTGTTCCCCGAGTCGGTGTACAGCGCCAGCGCGAACGGCTCGGTTCCCGTCGTGCCGCCCAACACGACGTTTTACATCGGGCTGCCGCAGATGGAGGCGTTGCTGCAATACGCCGACGCTGCGAATTCGCGGCCGTCGACCGGTGATCCGCGTCTTGATCTGAAGATCGCGCAGACGCCGCGTGTGTATGACGTACCGACCGCCCGGCCGCCCGCGTCGAAAGCCGGATCGCAGACGGTGTCCGTCGTCGAGCCCGGCCCGCGCATCACGTATCAACGACCGGGTGATGGCGGCAAACCGCGCCGCGTTGCGAACACGGTCGAACTGGACGACGCGCCGGCGATCGTGGTGGACGACGAATATCGCGCGCAGCGCATGCGTGAACTGATCCAGCGCGCCGCCGCCGCCCGTTCGCAGTGAATTGGGCGCGACCGCACCCTCGCCAATGTGAACTCACTACGTGCCGTCACGCGGCGCGAGGGCGATCTGGATCGGGCTCTTCGAAGAAGCCGAGACAATTGAGCCGCCGGGCAAGATCCTCCAGTCGCCGACTTACGTTTTCAACGGCGCGAATCGGCGCCTCCACATCAGCATCGCGCAACTCCTGCGGCCGGCGATGTGATGAGAGCGGGAAGGGAATCGAGTCGGGAGGTTCAGCGGGCGAAGGTTCGAATGATCGCATCATGGCGTTCAACCCTCCGGATCGTGCCGCCCGATCGCATTGCGACCTGCCTCGCGGGCAACCTAGTGATCATCGGCTGGGTTGTATGAAGAGTTTTTCAAGCAAGCATGCGTCAATATCTCGGCGCCCGCGCATTTGAAGCAGCCGGCGCAAATTCACGCTTGAAAGGAAAGCTGCGCAAGTTGGCGCGCTTCAAAATGAGGGTGATAATCTGTTTGTAGGCGATCACCATCCACACTCTTCACAAAGGAATTCCAGCTATGCGTCACATGAAGCGGTATGCACCGTTGTTTGCTCTGCTTGGCCTTGTCGCGTTTCTCATGGTGGCGTGCAACACCATGGAAGGCGCGGGTAAAGACATCGAGTCCGCGGGTGAGAGCGTCCAGGACGCCGCTGACTAAGCCTGGATTGCGGTCAGCGAAGCACGAGGGATCGGGGCATCATGTCGCCACGTCGCGGCTGGTGATGTCACGATCCCTTGTTGCGTTTTTGATCACCTGCCGCGCGGTTACGCCAGTCGGCCTTCTTCATCGAAGATGCGCTTGGCGCGAACGAGCCGCGTGTAGACGCCGAGGCCGCAGATGAGCGCGAGGCCGCCGGTGGAACCGAAGATGATGCCGGCGTACATCAGCCGCTCATCCTGCAGTGCCACGCCGGTCATCTTGGCGTATTGCGCGGAGCTGCCGCTGCCTTCGCCGCGAACGACGGTGCGGGCGCCGTCGGTGCGCTTGCCGGACTCGCGCATGGAGACCGTGGCGAGCGTGGACGCGATGGTGTCGAGCGCATGCAGCAATTGCTGTTCATCGCTGCCGGCCATCGTGATCGTAATTTCGCCGGGGCGGACGGCATCGATCGTCACGTTGTTCCGCATCTCCTTTTCAAGCGCGGACACGGAACTGAACTGCGGCAACTGGCGTTCTTCCATGCGCTTCGCAAGGGCGGTGCGGAACACGCCGTCGTTCAGCATCTCCGCGTGCCAGGCGCTCCAGCGAGCGCCGTCTTCGCCCGCGAGCAGTTCGTTGTTCTTGAGGCGAGCCTCCAGCGTCACCGACGCCGTGGACTTCGGCGGGAAGAAGTGATCGGCGGCGAACCAGCTTCCTGCGGCGAAGACGGCGAGCATGATGGCAATGAACGACACGCTTACGGACGTTCGCGCGCGGGCCCACCGCTTCACCATTTCACGTTCGCTGGCCGCAAGCGCTGCTCGCGCCTCGGAGATTGCCTGCTGGGCGAGTTCGATCTGCTCGCTTGTCGATTGATTCTGACGGCCAGAACCGGCGGGCTTGCGCATCGCCAGAAGCTGGCGGGCGCGCTTGAGCCTGCTGCGACGGCGCTGCAGATGCTCGGCGGCGGCGCGAATGCGCTGCACCTTCTCATCAAGCTGCTTGGTGCTGGGCGCGTGGCCGGCGCTCTTCGATTTCTTGCGAGCTTCCTTGAGCTCCTGTTCGAGTTCGTTGACGCGATTCTGCAGCGCCGCCGCCTGCGCCACCTCGCGCTCCATGGCGTGGAGGCGCTCGGCGAGTTCGCTGCTTTGGTCGCCAGCGGAGTTTTCAAGCTCCATCACGCGCTGCCGCATCGCTTCCAGTTCCGCCATGGTCGCGCTGGACGACGCGCCCGCGTCGGATGCGCTTTCACGCTGCTGCGCGAGTTCGTGCTCAAGGCGGTGGATCTGGGCTGTAAGCTCCTCGATCCGTGCATCGCGCTCGGCGAGTCGTGCGCTATCACCCGCTTCGCGAACTTCAGACGACACCTGCGTGCTCTCGCGCTGCTGCGCCTGTTCGAGCTGCACCTTCATTTGCTCGATGACGAGTTGCCGTTCATCGAGGGCTGCGGAGAGATCATGAAGCTGTTGTTCGAGACGGGCGGTGTCATCGTCCGCTGGGCTCTGGCCGCGTGCCTGGCGGAGCGCTTCGGTGAGTTCCGCAATGCGCTGATCCTTGCGGTCGAGCACTTCGGGATCGCTCGCCAACCGGTAGCGGGCGAGCTCGTTACAAAGATGCTCGATCTCCTGCTGCTGCTGACGAATAGTGATCTTGTGGGCGGCGGCGTGTTCAAGCTGTGACGCCTGGTCGCGCAGCACTTCCGCAAACTCCGCGAGCTTCTCGCCGGCGAGCTTGAGCTTCTGCTGCGAGTCCGCCAGTTCGCTGTCCCGCTGGGCGATGCGTTCGTTGAGCTGCGCCGCCTGTTCTTCAAGTTGCGCCGCCAGCGCATCGCGCTCCCGGCCAGCCTTGCTCGCGGCTTCTTCGAGCTCGGCCATCATTTCGGTGGCCTGCGCTCGCTCCTGCTCGAACGCCTGCTGGTGCTTGGCCGCTTCGTCACGCGCTTCCTGCAGCAACCGCGCTGACGCTTCGAGATCGCGCGCCTGCTCCGCCATCTGCTCGCGCGTGCGCTCCAATTCCTGTTCAAGCTGGCGAGCGCGTTCCACCGCCTGTTTCGCCTGCGACTCGGCGGCGCTGGCGCGCGATTCAAACTCCTTCACCTCGCTCTGCATGCGTGCGACGTCGCGCTTCAGCTCCTCCTCGCGCTCCTGCATGGCGAGCTTCTGCTGCGAGAGCTCGCTATCGCGCCGATCGAGCTCGGACTGGCGCTCATCAAGCTGCTGAATGAGCTGGCGATGGCGGGCCTGTGCCTGCTGCGTTTCTTCTTCGAGCGCCTTGCGGTCGCTGCTGATTTCCTGCTCAAGCGCGCTCAACTCGGCGAATTGCTTCTCGATGGCCTGGAAGCGTTCGGTGATTTCCGACTGCTGTCGCTCGATGTCCTGGCGGTGCTTCGCCAGTTCGCTCTGCTGCTGGGCAAGCTGCTGCTGACGTGACTCGCATTCCTTGGCGAAGGCGGCGCGTTCTTCGCGCAGCGCGTTCTGTGTCTGCTCCAGCTTGCCGCGCTCTTCGATCAATTGCTTGCGGCGCTGCTCCACTTCGCGCTCGGCGTTCTTGAGCGACTGAAAGCGCTCTTCGAGCGTGGAGAGTTCTTCATCATGCTCGCGCTGCGCGGTCTTGATGCGCTGGATGTGCTTCTCGACATCCGCGAGAATGTTCATCACGTCGAAGCCTTCGCTGGCGCCGCCATGGGGCGCGGGCGCGGCGGGCTTGCCGGTCGCGGATTGGAGCGACGGATCGCTGACGGTGGGATGCTGGGCAGAATCGTGATTGTGCGGCTGATGCATTGCCGGGCGGCCTTTCCGGGTTGCGGTCAGCGGTGAGCGCGGGCAGCGCGCCCGCGGCGTGAACTCACTTCGCCAATGGGTGCTATCGGCCCCTGTGCGGCACGCCTCAAGGTCCGGGTCCGGAAATTCGGAAGATGAACATCGTGTGGGCGAACGCGTGTCCCATGGCGAGGACGCCATGGGCTTTGGGCGTGCGATTGGTGGTTGTGCGCCGCGTCGCCGCCTCCGCTCGTGCCGGCTGCGCAAATGCTGCGGCTGGGGCCGGGGGCAGATATCATGCCTCACCTTCGAAGCCGCTCGCTGGAGACGATGCTCGCCAATGTCGCACGCCGCCGCACATGCTGAATCCGCTGTGAGTTCGCGAAATGGTCGCTTCCCGCGCGGCGGCGGCGAGCGGCCCGTGCGCGATGCCCGGCTGGAATCGATTGCGGCCAAAGTTGAGGCTGGCGAGCGGCTGACGTTTGAAGACGGCGTCACGCTGTACGACACACCCGACGTGTGGACCGTCTGCTCGCTCGCCAATCACGTTCGCCGGCGTCTTCACGGCGACACGGCGTACTACAACATTAATCGCCACCTCAACTACTCAAACCTCTGCGCCCTCTCGTGCACGTTCTGTGCGTTCTATCGCAAGAAAGGCGAGGACGGCGCGTACGAGCACACCATCGATGACATTCGCCGCATCGCGCATGAAGCGGCGGAAGCCGGCGCGACGGAACTGCACATCGTGGGCGGTCTGCACCCGTGGCTGCCGTTTGAGTACTACACCGACATGATGCGCGCGATCCGCGAGACTGCTCCGACGCTGCACATCAAGGCGTTCACGGCGGTCGAGATCGTGCACTTCGCTCGCATCAGCAAGCGCGGCAAAGACGGCTACGAAGGCATCAAGCAGGTGCTTCGCGAACTCATGGACGCCGGGCTCGGTTCACTGCCGGGCGGCGGCGCGGAAGTGTTCGACGATCGCGTGCACGATGTGGCGTTCAAAGGCAAGATTCGGGCCGGCACCTGGCTTGACGTGCACCGTGCGGCTCACGAGCTCGGCCTCAACTCCAACGCGACGATGCTTTACGGCCACGTCGAAAGCCGCGAAGAGCGCATTCGCCACATGATGACGCTGCGCGAAGCGCAGGACATCGCGCTCGAACGACTCGGCTTTTCGGCTCCCCCCACGTCCGGCGGCGGCGGGTTCTTTCAGACGATCATTCCGCTGCCGTTCTTCCCGGATGAAAGCGAGCTTGAGCACCTGCCGGGTCCGACGGGCCTCGAGAACCTGCGCACGCTCGCCATCGCGCGGCTGATGCTCGACAACTTCCCGCACGTCAAAGCGTTCTGGATCATGCAGACGCTGCACATGGCCCAGCTTATGCTCGAAGCCGGCGCGGACGACATCGACGGCACGGTGGTGTGGTACGACATCACCAAGGTCGGCACATCCACCACGCACCAGGAAACGAGCGTGTTCGACCTCACGAAGGCCATCCGCGAAGCAGGATTCACGCCCGTGGAGCGCGACACGCTCTATCGGCCGATCGAGCGCGACGGCAAGACGTGGCGCGTGGCGACGTGATCGTCACGCAAGCGCGGCCGAGCGTTCACGCACCCGGCGTTCGCGCCAATTCACTTGATCACGGCGACGACGATGCTTTCGAACAATCGCGATGATCGCCATCAAAGCGATGAATGCCGCAACGATCATGGCCGGCCCAGCCCATGGCGGCAGCCAAGGCGCATGGGCCAGGTAAAGCAGTCCGACGTAACCGCACACAATCATGAGTCCAACAACACAAGCTGCGGCGATGTCTCCTACCCGTGTCAATTTCCTGCGGCTTCGCAGTTTCTCGAACCGGATTTGCGCCGGACTCGGTGTGATGAGATCGAACGCTGGCTCCAGCTGCAATTGGATGTGCGCGTACAAGTTCTCCCACTGCTCCGGAGGAAAGAGCCGCTGCGCCAGCGCAATTGATCGCTGGCCGCTGTGCAAGACCACGAATCCGCAACCGAGATGCACACGATCGACGTCGCGCCAAAGCAATCGAACCCGTAATCTCTGCGGGGATCGCCGGCGGCTGAAGTAGGCGAACTTAATGACGTTGTCATCAATGCGCACCAGCGCCCGCGGTTCCTGCATTCGCATCACCCAAACCCACGCTGGTATTGCCAGCACGGCAAAGACATAGAAATACCACGGCGGGGGCCAGGGTCCTCGCGGAAAACCAGCCAGCCCGGCGGCAATGTGCGCGGTCAACGAGATCACGACCAAACCCGCAATGAGAAATATGTTTCGCCGCTGCGAATGCGGATTGATCCAGCTTCGAAAGACTTGTCGCTCGCGCTCCATCGTTGTGTCATGTTATTCGTATTGCACGACGGTCGATTCCGATGGATTCCATGGCGAACGATCACTTCCGCCCGCTGCCCACCGCCCACCACATCTCCGGCATGCGCAGCGCGAGCGAGGCCACGATGAATGCCGCACCGCCGGAGATCACCATTACCGCAAGGGTGAGTAGCTGCTCGCTCCACGTCGAAGCGTGCGGCGCGGCGGCGCCGGCGTGCGCGCTGCTCATGATCCACGCTGACATCCACACCACCACAGCCATCACAGCCGTCGCTGCGAGCGTCTTGCCCCAGCTTGCGACCACGTCTGATCCGATCGGCCGGATGGCGTGACTGCGGAGATACCACAGGAAAGCGATCACCTGCACGATCGAGCTGATGGAGGTCGTCCACGCCAGCGCTGCCTCCTTGAGCGGCGTCCAGATGAGCGTGCAGTTGAGGGCGACATCGAGCGCCACAACGCCGCCGGCAATCATCGCGGGTGTTTTCGAATCGCCGCGTGCATAGAGCGCGCGCGTGAGCACGTGGATCATGGAATAGGCCCAGATGGCGGGCGCGTAGCCGAGCAGCACGCGCGCCACGCGCTGCGTGTCGCCTGCGGTGAAGTCGCCGCCTTCGAGGATTACGGCGGTGAGCGGTTCACGAATGAGCATGAGGCCAACGCTGGCGGGCACGCCGATGTAGATCGTCAGTCGCAGGCCGCGGCGGAGCGTGGCGGTGAAATGATCCAGCGTATCGCTTTGCCGGGCGAGCAGCGGAAAAATCGCGGTGGCGATCGCAATGCCGAACACGCCGAGCGGGAATTGGTAGAGCCGCTGCGCGAAACCCACGGCGGCGTTCGCGCCTTCTTCGAGCGGGTAGTCGATGCCGAAGATCGTGTTCCCGACGACAGTGGGATAACTGGCCAGCAGGCTGTCGAAGAACGTGTTGAGTTGCAGCACGCCGAGGCCCAGGATCATCGGCAGGAACTGGCGGAAGATGGTGCGCATGTGCTGCCGCGCGCCGATGTAGTTCCGCACCCACCACTTTTCGCCGCGCAGCGCCCACACCGCCCACGCCACCTGGATGACGCCTGCGAGCACCACGGAGCTGGCGACGATGCCGACGTGCGCCAGGCGCTGCGCGTTCGTTTCCACCGTGATGACGAGATCGAGGCCGACGGCGGTGATCAGGATGAGCAGGTTCAGAATCACCGGGGCGGCGGCGGCAGGTCCGAACCGGCCGTGCACCTGCAACATCGCGCCCAGGATGGCAACGACACACACCATCGGCATGTACGGCAGCATCACCATCGTCAGCCACACCGCCAGATTGCCGTGATCCTGGCTTGCGGAAATGACGAACAGCGCCGCTTCGCTCGCAAGCGTGATCACGCCGAGCACGATCACCATGAGCGAGATGGTGAGCGACGCCAACTGCCGGGCGACGGCGGGATCATCACGGTTGAGCCGCGCGTACACCGGCAGGAACGCGGCGGAAAGCGCGCCCTCGCCGAAGAGCCTGCGGAAGAGGTTGGGGATCATGAACGCAAAGAAAAACGCGTCGGTGGTCGCGCCGGCGCCGAAGACGCGACTGATCGCCGCGTCACGCATCAGGCCGGTGATCCGGCTAAGAAACGTGAGCAACGTCACCGTCCGAGCGTGCTTCTCAAAGCGATCAGACATTCGCGCAGCTTATCGAAAGGGAAGATTCACCACAGAGGCACAGAGAACACAGAGAGCGGGATAGGGTTCGGAGTGCAGTCATTTTGATTTGTTGACTTGTTGACTTGTTGACATTTCACGTTGTGTCGCTGTGGTGAGAAATCGCGCCCCGCATTCGCCGCAAGTGCCGATGCCCTTGGCGGTTGGTGTGGCGCGGAGATCGTGGCCGCATTGCAGGCACTGCACGCCTTGTTTGTCGTACACAGCGGCGACGCTGGAACGGAACAGCCGCACGCCGACGGCGATCACCGTGAAGAGAAACGCGGTGTCGAGGACGAGCACCAGCTCCGGCCGCATGCCGCGCATCACGGCGTGCACCACTGCCGATTCTCGCGCAAGACGAAGCAGCAGCAGGAACGTCACGCCGCCGATGGCGAACAGCGCGAACCCCGCCAGCGCCGGTTGAATCGCAAGTCGCAGGATGACGCGATTCGGCAGCGGCGGCGCGGGGATCCATTGGCCGACGCGAAACTCGGATCCACAGGCGGTACAGATGCCGTGACCACGTTCATCGGTTGCTGCGATGTCGATCGGCGATCCGCATTCGAAACACTCGCGCGCGTCGGCGTTCTGTTGCTGCGTTCTGCGAAGCATCACAAGCAACATCCACCACGCCACCGCTGATCCGAGGATGAGACACGACAGGAGCAGCGCATCGATCTGCTTCTCGCCCTCAAGCCACGCCAGCGCCGCCCACATGATCGCCGCGCCGACGGCGCTGACGGCGGCGCCGCCGATGGCGAGGCGCGCAAGGTTCCGCCAATCGCCGAGCACGCGCTCGAGGGCAGCGTTCTGACCGCGCAAGCGCATGCGGTTGAGCGTGCCGCCCACGGGTTTCAGCGCCCACAGCCACATGCCCACAGTGAGAATGCCTGCGGAGCCGGCCGCGAAGTCCGGCCAGCCGGCGGTTCGTTCGAACACGGCGATGCTCTGACTCAATTCGTCCGCGCCCGCCCACGCCAGCGCGATGAGCACCACAAGCCAGCGGGCACGGAACCAACCCGATCGCCAGAGCAGAATCGTGAGGATTCCGAACGCCGTGAAATGAGCCACCTTGTCGATGCCGCCCGGGCTGCCGCTCTCGCTGCCGCCGCCGAGGTCGAGCTTGGGCCAGTGCGTGCCGACGATCAGCGTCACGGCATACGCCACGACGAGGACGCGCCACAGACCACGGCGATGAAAGCTTGCGTTGTTCGGCGCCACGGCCTGCGAGCTGTTCAGAGGTTGAGTGCCCCGATGTGAGGAACCGCTGCGGAGCGTACGACGACTTCCGGCGGCTTGTTCTCGCTTGCCGCTTCTTCGCCATCGGCATCTTGATGCTCAATCACAGCCGGCGCGGCGTGCGCAGCGTCGCTCGCTGCTTGATTCGCGCCGACGATGGCATCCGCAAGGGCGAGATAATCGCTCGCGCCCTTGCACGACGGCTCGTAATCGAAAATCGTCTGGCCGAAGCTCGGCGCCTCCGCCAACTTGATGTTGCGGCGGATCGGCGGGAGCAGCACGCGGCAATCGCGCCACGGCGGATCGCCTCCCGAAGCACGCGCCTCGTCAAAGAACGATTCCAGGTCCGCCACGATCTCCCGCGCCAGCGTCGTCTGCCCTTCGTGCATGCACAGAATGATGCCCGACACGCGCAGCTTCGGGTTCACGCTGCGGCAGACCAGCCCCACCGTTTCCAGCAGCTTGCCTACGCCCTGCAGCGAAAGAAAGTGCGCCTGCATCGGCACGATCACTTCGCTCGCCAATGCCAGCGCGTTCATCGTGAGCAGACCGAGGCTCGGCGGGCAGTCGAGCAGCACGATGTCATAGTTCGCAGCGATCGGCGCGAACTTGATGCGCAGAATCTGCTGGCGATCGTCGAGGTGCGCGAGTTCCGGTTCGGCGGCGGCGAGGTCGACCTCCGAGGCGATCACATCAATGTTCGGCCGGACGTTAATCACCGCGTCGGCGGCGTTGGCGTCGGCGTCAATGAGCAGGTCGTACACCGAGAGGTGCACCTGGTCCGGCGCGATGCCGAAGTGCAGCGACAGGTGCGCTTGCGGGTCGAGATCGATGAGACAGACTTTGAGGCCGCGGGAGGCGAGCGCGGCGCCGAGATTGACGGTGGTCGTCGTCTTGCCGACGCCGCCTTTCTGGTTCATCAGCGCAATCACGCGCGGCTGCGATACGCTGAAGCCGTCGGTCGGTCCATCCTTGAGACCTGCGGAGCCATCCATGCGGCGAAGTATAAGCCATGTTGCTCGCCGCTCCCCGCGGAATTGCTGACTTTTCCATGCCCACCATCAAGGACCACGCCATTTGCCTGCGGCACTGGGACTTCTCGGAGACGTCCCAGACAGTCAGCCTGTTCCTGCGGGAGCACGGCGTGATGCGCGGGCTGGCCAAGGGGGCGAAGCGTGAACGCGGCCGCTTTTCCGGCGGAATCGATGTGCTGACGGCGGGTGAGGTGGTGGCGATCGTGAAACCCGGCCGGCCGCTCGCCACGTTGACGGATTGGCTGCTGCGGACGGCGTGGACGATTGTGCGGCGGGACATCACGGCCAACCGCATCGGGCTCTATGCCGTGGATCTCGTGCACCAGCTTCTTGCCGAGCACGATCCGCACCCTCGATTGTTTGACGCGCTGGTTCAACTGCTGGACGACTTGCAGGCACGCGCCGGGCCGTGGCACGCGCTGCTGCGATATCAGTGGGTGCTGTTGAGCGAGACCGGATACGAGCCGCAGCTTGGCCGCATGGCGGACACGGGCGAAGCGGTGCCGGCGAACACCGGCACGCTCGGGTTCAGCGCCGCGGCGGGCGGCGTGGTGGCGGACACCGGTGCTGCGGATCGCTGGCGCGTGCGCGTGGCGACGATCGAATTGATTCGCGAAGCGGCGCGAGGGTCGGACATCAGCAGTGCGGACGACGCGAACGTGCAGCGTGCCAATCGGCTGCTGGCGGCGTACCTGCGCGAGATCATCGGCGACCAGCCGCCGGCCATGCGCTGGCTATTTCCGGACCTCGGCAGTCGCGTGGCGGAAGGCGCGCGGCCGCGGAAACGCGGTCCCAATCACTGACGTGAATGTAAATTCATCCCGGAGCGCGGGCAAAATCCGGCCATTCCGGCTGGGAAACATTGACCTGGGGCAATACCCCCAACGACCGTGCAGATGCCGAAGATCGGGGGCCGATACGAACAGTGCTGGCGTGCCATGACGCACCCACGACGGATATCGAATCGTTCGACCACGCATCCCTCGCGTGCTGTCGTGCGGTGAGTTTTCGCAGGGGATGCACCGTTGGCCACATCGCTCGCCACCAACATCATGCTGCCCGGACTCGAGCGGATCCTGACATGCCCGACCTTGCCGTCGCTTCCCATCGTGGCGCTCAAGGTGCTCGAGCTCACCAGCAAGCAGAATGTCGCGCTCGATGAAATTGCAGCCGTGGTGCAGAACGATCAGGCGCTCACGTCGAAGATCCTTCGCACGATCAACTCGAGTTTTTACGGCCTGTCCTCGCCGTGCCCCACGATCTCGCGAGCCGTGGCGCTGCTCGGCTTGAGCACGGTTAAGTCGCTCGTCTTGAGTTTCAGCCTCGTGGACATGACGCGCCGCTCGCAGGTCGGGCTCGATCTCGACGCCTACTGGCACTGCAGCGTTTACACCGCCACGGTGGCGCGGAAACTGGCGATGCGCACCGGCGTGTGCGATCCCGAAGAAGCGTTCATTTCCGGCATCATGCAGAACGTGGCGATGCTGGCGATGGACGTCGTCATCGGCGAGACGTATCGCCACATCGTGGCATGCACGGGCAGCGATCACAATCGGCTCTCCTCCGCCGAGAAGGAATTGCTCGGCTTCGATCACGCCTACGTCGGCGCCAAGCTGGCGGAGAAGTGGCGCCTCACGCAGGACCAGGTGGACGCGATCGCGAACCATCACCAGCGCAACGTCACCAAGCAAAGCTTCTCGCCGCTGGCGCGCATTGCGATCGCCGCGAACGAGATCAGCCTGGTGCTGCTGGTGGATGATGAAGCGGGCGCACGCCTCGCCGCGGAGCGCATCGCATTCGAGCTCTTCTCGCTGGGCCCGGATGATGTGCGCACGCTGCTCAAGGAATCGAAAGAAGACGGCGGCGCGCTGGCGAGGCAACTGCTCCAAGGAGCGCGCAACGCGCCGGCGAGCGAAGAATTGCTCGCGCGGGCCGAGGAAGCGCGGCTGCAGCATCAGCTTGATCTGCAGCGCGAAGCGGAACGACTTCGCCGCGCCGCGGATGAGCTTGAGCGGCGCGTCGTCACCGATGCGCTCACGGGCGTGGGCAACCGGGCGCTGTTCGACCGCGAACTTGCGACGCATTTCTCGCGCGTCAAGGGCGGCGTGGGTTCGCTCGGCCTTATTCTGCTCGACGCCGACTGCTTCAAGAACGTCAACGACACCTTCGGCCACCAGGCGGGCGACAAAGTGCTCACCGAACTCGCATCGCGATTCCGAACCGTGGTGGAAGCGGCGGGGCTCGTGTGCCGATACGGCGGCGAAGAATTTGCAGTGCTGATGCCCAACGCCACGGAACAGGCCGTTGCCGAAGCAGCCGAACGCCTGCGGGTCGCGGTGGCCGACACGCCCGTGGCGCTTGATGGAAACATGCACGGCGCGCGGTCTGTGGCGGTCACGGTGAGCGCCGGCGCTGTGCTGATCGACGGCGAGCGAGCGCCGATCTTTTCGCGTGCGCAAATGCTGACGCAAGCGGCCGACCGGGCGCTCTACGCCGCAAAGCACGCCGGCCGAAATTGCGTGCGCGTGTTCCGTCCGCGCCCGCCCGCCGCGGATGCGCAGAACGAAGCGGCGTGATCACTCCGCCGCGGGCCGCAGCCTGCCGATGACGCGCGGTTCGAACGGGAATGCTTTGAACGCTTCGCGCATGTCGTCGATGGTGACGGCCTCGATCTTCGCCAGTTCGCGTTCAAGCGAGCGGTACTCGCCGTACATCGTCCACACGCTGCCCAAGCGTCGCATGCGACCGGCTGGTCGTTCGCCCGCCAACGCCGCGCTCGTGGCGATCTTGCTGCGCACGCGGAGCAGATCATCTTCCGTGAGCGAATCGAGCAGCGCTTCGATTTCCTTGTTGATGACGCCTTCCACCATCGAGGCGTTTTCGGGCAGGCACACGGCGGAGATGAACGTCTCCCCCGTGCCGTCGCGGCCTTCGTAATGGGCGCCCGCTTCTTCCGCAAGGCCGGTTTCCGTGAGCGCCCAGTGGAGACGCGAACTGTCCGAACCGCCAAGAATGTGCATGAGCACGCCCATCGCATAACGGCGATCGTCATCCGCGGCGGGGCCGCGCGCGAGCATCAGCAAGTAGTGCATCGACACGCGGTCGGATTCGATGTCCAGTTCCTCGTGCTTCGGCTGCCACGTCGGGTACACGCGTTTGGGCGGCGTGCGCTGCCAGCGCTGCGTGCGCGCTTCAAGCTCATCGACCAGGCGAGGAAAATCGAGGCGACCGGCGAGCGACACCACGGTGTTCTCCGCCGCGTAGCGCGATTCAAAGAATTCGCGCATCGACTCAACGGTCATCGCGGTGATCGTTTCGTTCGTGCCGAGCACGCGATGCCCCAGCGGGTGGTCGCGGTAGAACGCTTCCATCAACCGCTCGTACAGCACCCAGAACGGTTGGTCGTCGTACATGGCGATCTCTTCGAGGATCACCTTCTTTTCGCTGTCGAAGTCTTCCGCGCGCAGCGCCGGGCGAAGGATGTCGGCCAGAATCTCCTCCGCGGCGGGCAGATGTTCGGGCAGCACGTGGGCGTAGAACGCGGTGAGTTCCGCGGTGGTGAAGGCGTTGTGCACGGCCCCGATGGCGTCGAAATCACGGTCCACGTCCTCGGCGGAGCGTTTCGCCGTGCCTTTGAAAATCATGTGCTCGAGGAAATGGCTGATGCCCATGAGCTCGGCGGGCTCATCGCGTGCTCCGGTCTTCACGAAGTACCCCATCGCCGCGGTGTGCGCGGAGGGATCGATCTCGGCGATGACGTGCATGCCATTGCTAAGGGTGGCGTGCTGAAATTCGATGGCCATGCACGTACGGTAGCACAGCTCACGCGCGCTTGAAGAGGCCGCGCATGCACAGCTCCGTCGGATGCTCATCGCTCTCGAAGATCGAAGGCTTGCCCGCGGGCGAGAGGCCGGCTCGCGCCGCCGCTTCGAGAATCTGCTGCTCCGCAAGCGCCCACGGCGGGCCGGAATCTTCTGAAGCCGGCTCCGAGGCCGCCGGGTTGATGAGCAGCAGGTGGCCGTGCGGCGTGAGCAATTCGCCAATGGCCGCGAGCGCGCCCGTCCACGCGGAGGGATGCATCCACGCCAGATTGTTCACTTCCACGACGAGGTCGAAGCGATGTCGCCAGCGCGGCAGCGGCTTGAAGAGATCCGCGCACACGTAGCGATCGCCATTCGCCGGCGTGTCCAGCGATTTGGCCCATCGAATGGCCGTGGGGCTCACATCGAACGCTGTGACTTCATATCCCCGGCGGAGAAGCTCGCGAGCATCGTCGCCAAGCCCGCACCCCACCACCGCCACGCGCGATCCGCATCGCACCATCGACGGCGCCACGGCGTTGAGCCAGTTCACCAGCGCCTGGTTCGGCCGGCCGTCGCACCACGGCACGAGCGATGGTTCGCCCGATGCGCTCTGATAGATCGACTCGAAGTAATCGACCGAAGTTGGAATCTGCGTTGTCTGGATGACGCCCATGTGCTCATTCCTTCCCACCGGATCGATGGAAAGTCCCTCTCTTCTCATAGCCGTTCGTAAAAGCGTACCGATCTCCAGCCCCGGAAGCACGTGAATATGAAATCATCCGTGTCGATGATAGCGTCCACTTTTTCCAGGTGGTAAGCGAGCACGAAAACTATGGGAATTTGATCCCCTCTTCCTCGGCGAGACGGTTCGGGCGAGAGCGAATTGTCAGCAAACGCATTCGCGCTGGTGGTTGTCGTGAAGGCAGCAGAAACCCTCACCCCCGGCCCCTCTCCCCGAGGGAGAGGGGGGATTTCCGCGTTGTCTGCATTGGCGAGGCGTCGAGAGACTTGGAGCTATGTCGGTCCGTCGCTCAGGCGTTGAGCGTGCGGCCTTCGGTCGCGAGCGCTGCTTCGTGCACCGCCTCGGAGAGCGTGGGGTGCGCGTGCAGCGTGGAGATGATGTCCTCGGCTGTCGCTTCGAGCCGCATCGCGAGCGCGATCTCGTGGATGAGTTCGGAGGCGTCCTCGCCGAAGATGTGGCAGCCCAAGATTTCGCCGTATGGCTCCGCGACGATGAGCTTGACGAAGCCCTCGGAGGCGCCGACGGCCGTCGCCTTGCCTGACGCCGTGAACGGGAACTTGCCGACGCGATACTTCGTACCCGCGGCCTTGACATCGCGCTCCGTCATGCCGATCGAGCCAATCTGCGGACGGCAGTACGTGCACCCGGGAATCGCCTTGTAATCCACGCCCAGCGTGTGGTGCTTCGCCATGCGCTCGGCGCAGGTGACGGCTTCTTCCGACGCTTTGTGCGCGAGCCACGGCGGGCCGATGATGTCGCCGATCGCGTAGATGCCGGGGATGCTCGTCTGATACGTCGGCTCCGGCTTGTCGCGGTAGTCCGTCTTCAGATAGCCCTTCACCATTTCCGGCTTGAGGCTGGCATCGAAGAGATCATGCATGCGCGCCTGCACGCCGATGGCCACAAGCACGCAATCCGCGTCGATTTTCAGCGACTTCGACTCATCCTGGGCCGCGACCGCCGTCACCGTCACGCCGTTCTTCTTCTTTTCAACGCCCTTGACGGTGTGGCCGGTGTGGAACGTGATGCCCTTCTTGGAGAACGCCCGCTGCGCCGCCTTGGACACGTCGTCGTCTTCCACGGGAAGGATGCGATCGAGCAGTTCGATTACCGTGACCTGCGTTCCGATGGCGTTGTAGAAGTAGGCGAACTCCATGCCGATGGCGCCGGAGCCGACGATCACCATCGACTTCGGCTGCTTCTCGAGGCTCATCGCGTGCTTGGATGAGATGACCAGCTTGCCATCGAAGGGCACGCCGGGCAGTTCGCGCGGCATCGCGCCGGTGGCGACCATGATGCGGTCGGCGGTGATCGTCTGCTTCACCTTGCCCGCGGTGCCTGCGTAGTAGTCGCCGGCCGGTTCGCAGATGTCGATGCGGCATGGGCCGTGCGGTCCCTTGCCGCTCATGATCCGCGCGTGGCCCTCGATGTGCGTCACTTTGTTCTTGTTGAAGAGGAACGCGACGCCCTTGTTCTGCTTCACGGTCACCTCGCGGCTGCGGCCGATCACCTTGGTGAAGTCGAGCGAGCTCTTCTCCGCTTTGATGCCCCACTCCTGGCCGTGGGTGATGGCTTCTTCGAAGATTTCCGCGTTGTGAAGGAGGGCCTTGCTGGGAATGCAGCCCCAGTTGAGGCACACCCCGCCGAGCTTGTCGCGCTCCACGCACGCCACCTTCATGCCGAGCTGCGCCGCACGAATGGCGCCGATGTAGCCGCCCGGTCCGCTGCCGATCACCACAAGGTCAAAATGCTGTGTGTCCGCCACCGCTTGCTCCGTTTCCGAGGATCGAAAAGGTCAAACACAATATCACGCCGGGCGACCCTCCGCGACGACCGCCCATGCCGGCGGCGCGGCGGCCGCGGTTTCATTGACGGTTTCGCCGCCCATCCCTAGCATCGTCCGCTCATTTTCAGGGAATTCCCGTGCGCACCGCGATCATCAGCGACATCCATGGCAATCTCGAAGCGCTCGAGGTCGTGCTCGCGCACATCAACACGCAGAACGTTGATCGCATCATCTGCCTGGGCGACATCCTCGGCTACGGGCCCAACCCCGTGGAATGCGTTGACCTCGTCGCGGAGCGGTGCGAGTGGTCGCTCATGGGCAACCACGATTTCAGCGTGCTCTATGAGCCGACGAATTTCAACGTCGTCGCCGAGCAAGCCGCCTACTGGACGCGAGCGCAGTTCGAAGCGGAAACCGACGCCGCCAAAGCCGCCACGCGATGGGAGTTCCTCGGCCGGTTGCGGGTGCGCGTCGTCTGGGGCGACTACCTGTGCGTGCACGGCACGCCGCGCCAGCCCATCAACGAATATCTCTTCCCCGAAGACGCCATCAACTCGCCGCTGAAGATGCAGCAGATCTTCGACCGCGTGGAGAAATACTGCCTCGTCGGCCACACGCACGTGCCCGGCGTATTCACCGATGAGCCGGATTTCTATCCGCCGAAGGATCTGAACGGCAAATATCAACTGGGCCAGGACAGCAAAGCGATCATCAACCCGGGCTCCGTCGGCCAGCCGCGCGATCTCGACCCGCGCGCCAGCTACGCCATCTTGAGCGACTCACATGTTGAGTTCTACAGGTTGGAGTACGATGTCGAATCCGTCGTGCGCAAGGTGCGCAAGATTCCCGAACTCAACGACTGGCTCGGCGAACGGCTGTACGAAGGACGTTAGAACAGAGAAGAAGCCGGGAAGCCGGGAAGCGGCACGTCGTCGGTTCGCGTCCCCTTTGTTTCTGCTTTTCGGTGTTTCAGCCCTTCGGCTTTTCCCATGGATCCTCGCGTCAAGCGCATCCTGATCACGCTCATCGTCCTCGTGGCGGCGGTGTCGATCATCGTCGTGATGCTCACATCGAACCGCGGTCAGTCGGCGCCCACCACCACGCCGACGCCGGCGACAAACGCCACCACGCCCGCAACCAACGACGCGTCCGCCGACCAGCCGGCCGATGGCGATTCGCCGTCCGCAGCACCGGCCAATGCCGAAGCCGACGTGGAGAGCGCCGACGCCCCCGTCGCTGCCGACACGAGCACGCCGACGTCGCAGGCCGTGATCGCCGTTGAATCGCTCACCGCGCACGCGCCGGGCGACATCGAGGTTGACCCGCAGTACGCCGCGCAGCCGATCGGTTCGTTCGATCCCGATCAGCACCGGTTCAAGGTGGAACTCACCTCGCGCGGGGCCGGCATTGCGAGCATCATCTTTTCGCAAATCTGGAATCACGCGCTCGAACGGCGGCAAGCCGAGGCGCATGAGAAGGCGGTGGCCGCGGGTGATCCCAATCCCCCGCCGATGCCCGCCGACAGCGCGCGATTGGAACTGATCGACGAGCAGGAGATTCGCCGCTCGGCCGGCAGCCCGCTTGAGCCGCTTCCCGTGCTCGCGGCGCACTCGATCATCGTGAACGGCAAGCGCGTGCACCTTTACGACTTCCACACCACGCCGGACGGCAAACGCGTGCCTGTGTGGGCCGAAGTGGCGCCGGGCGAGTTTGCGACCATCGTGCGCGACGCCGCGGGCCACGACGTGCTTCGTATTGACCGCAAATGGTCGCTGCGCGATGACACGTATGAGCTTCAGCTTGCGCAGCGCGTCACCAACCTCACCTCGACGCCGCTCACGATTCGCTGGTGCCAGTACGGCCCGCCCGAAGTGAACATGGATATGCGGCCGGGCAGCGCTGCGTATGTCGACACGCGTCGCTTCCGCTTCGGCTATCTCTTGAGCGCGCAGCAGGACCCGCAGCGACTGGCGGAAGTGAACGCCGGCAAGGACATGCTGCTCTCGTGGGCGGCGGTGTCGAAACAGGAGGAGCCGCTCTGGCCCAACCGCGCGTCGCGCGCCGAGGGCTACGAACTCTCATGGTTCGCCACCACCAGCCGCTACTTCGCGCTGGCCGTGCATCCGTGGTACTCGGGCGAAGGTCCGGTCGATCGCTCGCTGGCGGATACGGTGGAGACGATCGACCACCAGATCTGGATCAGCGACAGCGCGAAAGATCAGAAGTACATCAGCACGCTGCTCACAAGTCCGGAGCGCACGCTGGCGAGCGGCGCGACGGAAGCGTTTGATGTGAGCGTGTACGCGGGCCCGATGGCGCGCGATGTGCTGTATGAGAATCAGCCGTATCGGGCGCTCAACCTGGGCGGTCTGATTTTCTATCAGATCAGCAGCGTGTGCGGCTTCTGCACGTTCCAGTGGCTGGCGCACATTCTCATCTGGTTCCTCTCCATCACGCACGCCATCACGTTCGACTGGGCGGTCGCCATCATCATTCTCGTTATCACCGTGCGTCTCCTGCTGCACCCGATCACAAAGAGGGCGCAGGTTTCCATGCACCGCACGATGAAGCGCATGGCGAAGTTCAAGCCCGAGATGGAGAAGATTCAGCAGAAGTACGCGAACGACAAGCAAAAGCTGCAGGCGGAGCAGCTTCGCCTGATGCGCGAGCACGGCGTGAACCCGTTCGGCTGCCTCGGCTTCGTGCCCATGTTCCTGCAGATGCCGATCTGGGTCGCGCTCTACGCCATGCTCTACTTCGCCTACGAGCTGCGCCATGAGCCGGCGTTCTGGGGCTTGTTTCAGAACCTGTGGAACTGGCAGTTCCTTGCGGATTTGAGCCAGCCCGATCACTGCTTCTACGAGTTCGCGACGTCGTACAAGTTCCTGTGGATTCCCGTCACCGGCATCAACCTGCTGCCGCTGCTCATGGGGCTCGTGTTCTTCATTCAGCAGAAGTACATGACCCCGCCCACCGCGGCGACGATGACGAAGGAACAGCAGCAACAGCAGAAGATCATGCGGCTGATGATGATCGTGCTCTTCCCGCTCATGCTGTACAGCGCGCCTTCGGGCCTCACGCTGTACATCATGACGTCGACGACGCTCGGCATCATCGAGAGCCGCCTGATTCGCAAGCACGCGGAACATCTGGATGAACTTGCCGAGCAGCGCCGGCAGAGCGGGGACGGACCGCTTGGCCCGCCATGGGACGGACGCGACAAGAAGCCGCGCAAACCGCGCGACCCGCGCGGCCGGGCGTACGCCCAAATGCTGGAGCGCATGCGCGAAGCGAAAAAGCAGCCGCCGAAGACGTTCAAGAAACGCCGCAAGGATCAGTGAGAAGCTGCTCGGGCTTCGCTGTTGGCGCTTGGCTGCTGGCAATCACGCGCGGCCGACAGCTGAGAGCTGAAAGCTGACGGCTTCCCCCACCCATGCCCAGCGACGACGTCATACTTGCGATTGCTTCGCCGCCCGGCCGCGCGGCTCGCGCCCTTCTTCGCGGCAGCGGGCAAGGTGTGTTCAGCGCCTTCGCGCCGGTCGCCGCGCTGCGGGGGGGGCGCTCGCTTGATGCATCGCCGGCGCGAGCGGCCGTGCTTTGCGATGTGTCCTTGGGAAATGCGTTGCAATTGCCGGCGATCGCGCTCGTCATGCCCGCGCCGCATTCCTACACCGGCGAGGACACGTTTGAGCTCGCGCTTCCCGGCAATCCCCACCTTGCGAATCGCGTCATTGATCACGTGATCGCGACAGCTGGCGAGCGATCGCTTTCCGTTCGGCGCGCGACGGCGGGCGAATTCTCCGCTCGAGCGTTCATGAACGGCAGGATGTCCCTCACGCAGGCGGAAGGCGTGGCGGCGGTGATCAGCGCGGAGTCAGACGCCGAGCTTGCCGCGGCCCAGCGCCTTCGCAGCGGCGCTGTGGGTTCGCGCATGAGCGCCGTTGCGGATGAACTCGCCGATGCGCTCGCGCTCGTGGAAGCGGGCATCGATTTCACGGACCAGGAAGATGTCGTCGCCATCACGCCGGGCGAGTTGCGTTCACGATTGCAGCGTGTGCTGGATGCAGTGCAATCACATCTCAATCGAGCTGTGCCGATCGAGCAGCTTCGCGCTTCGCCGCGCGTGGTGCTCGTGGGCAAGCCGAACGCCGGGAAGAGTTCGCTGTTCAACGCGCTGCTCGGCAAGGAGCGGGCGGTGGTGTCCGAAATCGCAGGCACGACGCGCGATGTGATCGCCGAGCCTATCACGATTCCATCGCCGGCCGGCGAGCTTGAGATCATGCTCATCGACCTTGCGGGCACGGAAGCCGCAAGCGATGAGATCAGCGTGCAGATGCAACACCTGGCCGCCGAAGCGAGGCGCAGTGCGGATCTTCTGCTCAATTGCGTTCCAATCGGCGAGCGCGATGCCGCGTGGCATGATGCTGAAACGCAGCAGCGCGTGCTCACGGCGCGAACCAAGTGCGACTGCGAACGCGCTGCCGAAGCGCCGGGTGACGATCGCGTTGCCGTGAGCGCCCACACCGGCGCGGGGATTGATGCGCTCCGCCGCGCGATCGCGCAGCGCCTTTCAGCGATCTCGCGAGCGCATGCCGCTGGTGCGCTGGCGCTGCTGCCCCGCCACGAAAGCGCACTTCGCGCGGCCGGCGACTCCATTCGCGAAGCCATGTCGCTCATTCGTCCAGCGGGCGACGATCGCCATTTGGCGAATCCCGAACTCGTCGCCGCCGCGATGCGACTCGCGCTCGACCAGCTCGGCGCGTTCATCGGCAACCTCACGCCCGATGACGTGCTCGCGCGGGTGTTCTCGCGGTTCTGCATCGGCAAATGAACTTCGTACCATGTGCAGCATGACTGAAGGGCGCATCGAGATTCGCGTTCGCTATGCCGAGTGCGACCCCATGGGCGTGGCGCATCACACGGCGTATCCCGTCTGGCTCGAGATGGGCCGCACGGAACTCCTTCGCCAGCACGGCGTCACGTACCGCGAACTTGAAGAGCAAGGCTTCCTGCTCGTGGTCGTTTCGCTCACTGTTCGTTATCGCAGGCCGGCGAAGTACGACGATGTGCTCACGCTGGTGACGCGATTGAGCGGTTCGAGCCACGTGAAGATCGAGCACGAGTATGAGCTTCGACGCGGCGACGAAGTGCTCGCCACCGCGCACACCACGCTGGCATGTGTGAACCGCGCGGGCAAGGCGCAGCCAATTCCGCCGATCATTCCGCTAGCGGCACGGTAACACTGTCGATTGTTGCGGTCAGCGCTTCTTCTGCGAGCACTTGACGCGCACGAGCGAGCCGTGGAAGCGCGAGCGGAGCGTCTGTTCCATCCCGCCGCGCATCAGGCGATCGATTTCATAGCCGGTCGCGGCGCAGTTCACTTCGACATGCAGCGTGCCCGCGCGAAAACTGCTGGGCGTGGCGTGCGGCTGGAGATGCTCGGGAATGAGCTCACGCCACAGTTCGATGAGCCGCGCGAACTTGGAGTCGCTCTTCCGCACTTCTTCGCGGATGCGCTCGATTGCCGGCGCGAGCGCGGACTGCGGCTGCTTGCGCTGGCGGAACTTGCGAAGCACGTGCAGTTGCAATTCCTTCATTTCTGTGACGACGTCGTCGCGCGTTCGCATGGGCGCCGGCGGCGAAGCGTTCGCCGCGGCGGGCGGCGCGGCGAGGCCGTGCTTTTCGCGCTGGCAGGCATCGCGAAGCTGCTGCAACTGTTCGATCGGCGAGGTCACGCGGGAATCCTACCACCCTACCACCGCTGCCGGTATCCTGTGCACATGACGGCGATCATCATCCAGGGGCTGACGAAAAAATACGGCGACACGATCGCTGTCGATCACGTCAACCTCGAAATCGCCGCGGGCGAGCTGTTCTTCCTGCTCGGCCCCTCGGGCTGCGGCAAGACGACGCTGCTGCGCATGATCGCCGGGTTCGTCATGCCCACGGACGGCGCGATTTTCTTCGGCGATCAGAACGTCTCGCACGTGCCGCCGAACAAACGCAACACGGGTATGGTGTTCCAGAGCTACGCGCTCTGGCCGCATATGACGGTGTTCGACAACGTGGCGTTCGGCCTGCGCGTGCGGAAATTCCGCGAGCCGGAGCTGACGACACGCGTGATGTCCGCGCTGCGCAGCGTTCGCATGGAGGAATTCTCGCAGCGCAAGCCGAATGAGCTCTCCGGCGGGCAGCAGCAACGTGCGGCGTTGGCGCGGGCGCTGGTGATTCAGCCGACAGTGCTGCTGCTTGACGAACCGCTCAGCAATCTCGACGCGAAGCTGCGGCTGGAAATGCGCAGCGAGATCAAGCGCATCTGCAAACAGGCGGGCATCACAACCGTGTACGTGACGCACGATCAGAAGGAAGCGCTCTCGATGGCGGACAACGTGGCGGTGATGCGGCGCGGTCGAGTGGTGCAGGTGGGCCCGCCGCGCGAGTTGTACGAACAGCCGAACTCGCGATTCGTGGCGGACTTCCTCGGCGAGAGCAACTTCATCGCCGGCACGATTGCTGTGGGCGACGGCGGAAAGGTCGTCGTGCACACGCCCGTTGGCGAAATCGAAGCGCCGCCCGCCGCCGGCGGTTCGGCGACGCGGCCGCGCTGGTCCCCCGGGACGCCGGTGACGTGCTCTATCCGCCCGGAAGGGATCCGGCTCGAACCGGCGACCGAGAACGGAACGAACACGCTTCGCGGCCGGTGCAGGGAAGCGATTTACCTCGGCGACACTGCCCATGTGCTCATCGAACTCGCCGACGGCACGGCAATCAAGGTGCAGCAGCCCAGCCCCCACCACCTTTGCCGGGTGAACGACGACGTTTCGCTGAAAATCGACCTAGAATCGGTGGCAATCATCGAGGAAAAGTGATCGCCCTGGCTCCGAGGGAGAGGGCCGGGGTGCTCTGGAATTCGTGTTTCCGCTTTAGCCGGCTTTTCGCGCGATCATCGGCGCCGATGGCATCACGATCGTGAATGTTGTGCCGTTGTTCGTGGATGATGTGCACTCGATCGTGCCGTTTGCGGACTCGATGAGCTGCCGGCAGATCGAAAGTCCGACGCCGGTCCCCTGCTGCTTGTCCGCATGCTTCGGATGACGGCGGCGAACGCGCGGCGTGATCGATGGCGGGTCAAAGACCGTGGGAAGCACATCGACTGGAATGCCCGGGCCATCGTCGCTCACTTCAATCGTGACCTGACCGGCGCGTTCGCGGGCCGCGATGGTGATTGTGCCCGGCCGACCTTTCAGCGCTTTGAGCGAGTTGAGCAGCAAATTGAGCAGCACCTGCTGGAGCGCCACGGGTTGGGCGGCGACCCAGATGTGAACCGGGACGCGGCGCTCGACGGTGACCGAGTCCTTGGCGGGATCACGGCCGAGGCATCGCAGCGCTTCCTGGACAACTTCGGCGACGTTCGCGCACGTTCGGCCATCTTCGCCGCGCGTCAGGCCGAGGATCGCGTGAATCACCTCGGCGGCGGACTGGGCCCCCGCTTGCGCCCGCTGCAATGCTTTCGTGCACAGTTCGCTGTCATCGGGCTTGGCAAGCGCGAGCTGTGCATAGCTCAAGACGGGCGTCAGGAGATTGTTGATTTCATGAGCGATCCCGGCGGTAAGCACGCCGAGCATCGACAGGCGGTGCAGGGTGCTGACTTCCGCGTTCATGTCGGCCAGCCGGCGCTCGAGTTCATCGAGCTTGCCCAGCAGATCATCAATGGAAGGAAGTTGAAGCGCGGCGTCTTCAGGCATCGTGCGGGACCTCTGACACACGATCGGCCGAAGCCCTGCGGGAATTGATGGTCGGTTTCCAATGTCCGATAACATATTGATTGAAATGGATGTATTCGAGTTGTGCTTTTGGGCATGTTCCACGTGGAACGTGCTGGTGCGAGCCTCGACCTTTGTGTGATGCTCCTTGACCCACTTCCATTGTCGAATTCGGTGGCCGTGGTTGTGCCCTGCGTTCCACGTGGAACGCAGGCGTTGGTTCATTGATCCGCCGGCGTTCCAGTGGTATCCACCCCGCTGTTGCCGGCCTCCCGACTGGGCGCGTGATCTCGCGATTGGACCTGGCGACTGTCGAGTTCCACGTGGAACATTGGCCTCCGCCCGGACGGACTTGCGTTTCAAGTCCGATCGTCGTAGCGTGCCTTCGGACCATCATGGGACCAGACATCATGGAGGATCGCCATGCTGCGAAATCGTAAGGCTGCGGAAGGTTCAGCGCGAAAGCGTCTTGGCAGGGGGCTCGAGAGCCTTATCTCGAAGCCGGTGCCGATTGAGATTGGTGAGAAGTCAACGCCGACGACGGCCCCTGCGTCAAAGCCAACTACAGAAACCGCCAGTCCAGCGACCGGCGCTCCAGTGCCACGCCAGGCGGCGCCGGAGCGAGCGGACGCCTCGGTCGTTTCCATTCCCGTTGCCAATATCGTGCCCAATCGTCGCCAGCCGCGGCAAACCATGGATGATCCGGCTCTGGCTGCATTGGCGGATTCGATCCGCCACGCCGGGCTCATGCAGCCGATCGTGGTGCGGCCGATCAAGAGCGGGGCGGCAGGAGTCGCGAGCTATGAGCTGATTGCGGGTGAACGCCGCTGGCGAGCGGCCCAGCGCATCGGCCTTGCGGTGATCCCGGCCATTGTGCGCGATGTCGATGATCGATCAGCAGGGGAGCTCGCGCTCATCGAGAACATCCAGCGCGAAGATCTCAACCCCGTCGACCGGGCCGAGGCGTTCGAGCGTCTGATTGCCGAGTTCAAACTCACCCACCAGGACCTTGCCGAACGCTTAGGACTCGATCGGTCCACCATCACAAACTTCACGCGACTCAACACGCTGGATGACTACACCAAGGAGATGGTGCGCACGGGCCGACTCTCGCTTGGCCACGCCAAGGTGTTGTTAGCAATTGCTAATGACAAAGTGCGAAGCGACATGGCCGCGAAGGTGGTGCGCGACGGCTGGTCGGTTCGTGAACTGGAGCGGCGTGTGCAGGAGCTGCGCGAAGGCGGCAACGTCGCAGCGCCCGAGATCCAGGCAGCGCGCAAGGCGCCGCCTCATCTTGCGGATCTCGAACGTAGGCTCGGCGAGCACCTTGGAAGCAAGGTGCGCATTCGCACAGGACGTAAGAAGGGGACCGGTTCGCTCACCATCGAGTTCTACACGCTTGAACAGTTCGATGGGCTTATGGATCGTCTCGGATTCGTCGCCAGCGATGCGATCAGCGAATAGCACGTCGCCGCGCAATCAACAAGGCCATGAACGCGTTGCGGCGGCATGTGTTGGCGCGGACTTGGCGCGTGCGCCTGAAACTAAGATTCCAAGATGAAATCCAACCAGGCGATGCGTTGCGGCTTACATTCAAGGAGCGGGATCATTGCGCACTTCCGCAACTGATGACCGCACTTGGCAATGCGAGATGTCGCGGATAGTCTTTGAGCGACGTTCTCCGGGGGAGTAAGCCCTGATTGCTTTTTCCCCACACAAGAAAGGTCTAGATCACATGCCACGAAAGAAACGTGTCGGTCGTCCACCCAAAGCACGTCGTGCGGTGCGTGGGCTCGCCAACATTCCCACCAGCAAGCTGCGCGAGGAACTCGAGCGTCGCAGCCGTTCGGTGGTTCATCTGCAATCCAATCGCGAGCAGCTGCTGGCCCAGCTCGCTGAAATTGAAAACGAGTTGTCGCAGTTCGGCGAGATGCTCGGCGCGGCGCATGCCGCCGGCGTCCGTCGCGGTCCTGGCCGTCCGCCCGGCCGTCGTGGTCCCGGTCGTCCGCCCGGACGTCCCGGCCGTCCCGCAGGCACGGGCACGCGCCGCCGCGAACGCAACGAAATGAGTCTCGTCGACGCGCTTGCCGCCACGCTCCGCGGCAAGACGATGGGCGTGAGCGAAGTGGCGGAAGAAGTGCAGAAGAACGGCTACAAGACCACGAGCCCGAACTTCCGCACGATCGTCAACCAGGCGCTCATTTCCAACCCCAAGGTGTTCCGCAAGGTTTCGCGCGGTCATTACACCGCGAATTAATTGAGTGCCCGCCCCGCCCGGCGCGTCCGTGAACCATGCGGGCCCCCGCGGCGAATCCCGCGTGCGTTTGCTTTGCGCCTTATCGGACGCTGCGCGGGCCAAAACATTTCGCGCCTACCGCACAACCTGAACAGAAGTTGCGACGCCGTGCGGGCGATAACTCCTGTGCTGACGGCCTTCTGCGGGCCGTTCGATTTCACGGCACGAAGGAATTCGCTCATGCATCACCAGATTCCGCCAGCTTCGACGCCGCACGATCTCGCCTCGCCAACCGTCTCGCCCACGGAATCCGTCCGAGCGGGCATTGAAACTTCCGCTGCGCCCGCGGGATTGTCGATGAATGAGCGAGCGGTCGCGGAAGCGCCGATGGCGGTGGCACGGGCCCGGGCGATGTTCAGCCGCGTTCTTGCGGGCTGGGCTTCGGACGTGCTTCGGCTCGAGCGTCAATGCCGGATCGGCCGATCGTGGCCGGCGTGCGGCAGCTCGCAGCGTCGCTCGGCGGCGTGATCCGGCGCATCCCGCGCATCCGCTGCAGGTGATCGAGGAGGCCAAGCATGGGCGGCATCAGTACGGGCGTCGGACTCATCAGCGGCATCGATACCGCGGCGCTCATTGACAGCCTGATCGCGCTGGAGAGCCGGGGCAAGGTGCGCCTCGAGCAGCGCGTTTCCATTTTGCAGGCGCAGCGCACGGCGTTGCTCGACATCAACGCCCGCCTGCTGAACTTGAAGAACATCGCGAAGAGCTTCCGCGCGGACAAAGTCTTCCGCACGTCCTCCGCGGTGAGCAGCAACGAGGATGTGCTCACCGCCACCGCGTCCACGGGCGCGCAGCCGGGCTCATACAACTTCCTTGTCAAGCAACTCGTTTCCACGAGTCAGAAAATCAGCAAGGGGTTCGCGACGGCGAACTCGACGCCGCTCGGCTTGTCAGCGCTGTCGTTTGAATTCGGCAAGGGCAAGGTGGCGAGCGACGTCGAGCTTGCGGCGCTCAACGGCGGCGAAGGCGTGCGGCGCGGCAAGATCGTGATCACCGATCGCGCCGGGGCGCAGGCCACGGTCGATCTTTCCGCCACCACCACGATCAATGAAGTGATCGAAGCGATCAGCAACGCGAGCGGCGTGCAGGTGAGCGCGGCGATTGTGGGCGACCGCCTGCAGATCATTGATGAATCCGGAGGGTCCGGCACGCTTTCGATCGCGAACGCCACGGGGTATTTCACAGCGACCGACCTCGGCATTGCGACCAGCGATGGTGGGGCGGGCGACGCTGGCGCCGCGGGCGACGGCGCGATTCTCGGCGCCGTCATCAACCGCCTGGGCGGAAGCACCGCCATCAGCGCGCTCAATGACGGCACGGGCGTGCTCATCCGCGACAACGTCAGCGATCTTGTCATCACCGCGCGCGACGGCACCGTCTTCAATATCGACTTCGGCAGGCAGGATGCGCCAATCACAGGCAGCACGCTGCTCTCGGAGCTCAACAACGGCGCGGGCGTCACCATCGGTTCCGACGACAACAAGGACATCAAGTTCATCGCGCGTGACGGCACGGAATTCGAGGTGAGCCTGAACGGCATCACCACCGTGCAGGGACTGTTCGATCGCGTCACCAGCGCCACCAGCGGTCACATCGCGCTCTCGATCGATCCGCAGGGCGATCGCCTGGTCGTCACCGACACCGTGGGCGGCAGCGGCAACCTGCGCGTCCTCGGCACCGGAGCCAATGGCAACGAGACAGCCACCGACCTCGGCATTCTCAATGAAGCGGGCGTGGCGGCTGACACATTCACCGGCAGCGTCATTCCCAGCACGATCGCGGACCCGGCGGTGACGACCATCGAAGGCGTCATCGAGCGCATCAACAACGCGCTCGACAACGCAAGCGTCGCCAACGGCGGGCGCATCGTCGCGTCCATCGCGGCGGACGGCGTAAGCCTGCAGATCACGGACACCACCGGCGGGGGAGGGAATCTGATCATCAAAGGCACGACCGCGAATCCGCACGCCGCGGCGCAGCTCGGCATTGAGACGGACCCCGCAGGCGTGGCGGCGAGCACCGTGAGCGGGCAGCGATTGATTGCGTCGCTCAGCTCCGTGCTTGTGTCCAGCCTCAACGGCGGCGCGGGCCTGAACGGCGCGACGACGATCAGCATCACCGACCGGGCCGGCGTGAACTTCTCGCTGAACAATCTTGACACGTTCGATTCATTGAGCGACATCGTGGGCGCCATCAACAGCGCGGCGACCGCGGCGGGCGCGGGCATCAGCGTGTCGCTCAACAACGCAGGCAACGGACTCTCCGTGACGGACACGTCCGGCGGCGTGAGCAATCTCATCATCGATGGCGACGCGGCGACGGCGCTCGGCATCTCCACCGGCGCAGCGGGCGTGGCGAGCGCCAGCAAGCAAGGCGCCAACCTCCAGCTTCGCTACGTCTCGGAGGCCACGCAGCTCTCAACGCTCAACTACAACCGCGGCATCGCGACCGGCGAGTTTCGCATCATTGACGCCGACGGCAACTCGATGGAAGTGAACATCGGCAGCGATGCGACGACGCTCTTCGACATCATCAATGAGATCAACGGCATCGCGGACGCCCAGGGCGTGAACATCCGGGCGCGCGTCAACGACACAGGCGACGGCCTGCTGATCGAGAACAGCACAGGGGCCGGCACCATCCGCGTCGAATCCGTCAGCGGCACCACGGCGAAGGATCTCGGCATCCTCGGCTCGGCGGACAACGGCGAGGGGATTGATGGTTCTTATGAACGCTCCATCGCCGTGGACGCCACCGACACGCTCAATGATGTCATCAGCAAGATCGCCTCGGCGAACATTCCCGTCGCCGCGTCGGTGCTGAACACCGGTTCGACGGCCAATCCGTATCGTCTGGTGTTGAGCTCCAAGATCAGCGGCGCGCAGGGCGAACTCATCATTGACACCGGCGGCGTGGACCTTGGTCTCACGAGCGTGTCTGAAGGCAAGGACGCCAAGGTGTTCTTCGGTTCGAGCGATCCGGCGACGGCGGTGCTCATCTCCGCGGGTTCGAACACGATCACCGATGCCGTGCCGGGCGTGACGATTAACCTCAAGCGCGTGAGCGACCAGCCGGTGAACGTGACCGTGTCGCGCGATGCGACGGCGATCACCGAGCAGGTGAAGCAGTTCGTCACCACGTTCAACGACGTGATTGGCCGGCTGAAGCAGTACGACAGCTACAACACCGACACGGAGGCGCGCGGCGTGCTCCTCGGCAATCCCACGCTGTCGCGCATCCGCAGCGCCATGTACGCCACGCTGCAGGGCGAAGCGAAGGGCGTGGCCACGCAGTACACGCGCTTGAGCCAGGTGGGTGTTCGCGTCGCCACCGGCGGCACGCTCGAGTTCGATGAAGCAAAGTTCAGCGAAGCGCTCGCGAACGATCCCGAAGCCGTGGAGAACCTCTTCGCGGCGTTCGAAGGATCCACCGGCTCCACGACGGAAGAGATCGCGCCGGGCGTCACCATACCGTCCGATTCCACCGGCGATTTCACGGCCCTCGGCTTCGGCGATCTGTTCAACCAGCTCATGGAGACGTTCACGAACTCCATTGACGGCGCGGTGACGCTGGCGGAGAAGAACTTCCAGAACCAGATCGAGCGCACGCAGGACCGCATCAAGGACTTCGACAAGCGTCTTGAGGCGAAGCGCGCCCGGCTGGAATCGCAATTCCTCGCCATGGAGCGGGCGCTGGCGCTGATGCAGGGGCAAGGCAACGCGCTGGCGTCGATGAGCGGAAGCATCGCCCTCGCGAAGCAGAGCGCCTCAAGTTGAGCCCGGATCGGAACGATCAAGAATGTCCATGAAGCGCTCTCCGACCTCCGAGTACCTGCGCACCAAGGTTCTCACCGCCTCGCCCGCCGAGCTGCGCATGATGCTGCTCGACGGCGCGGTGCGATACACCGAGCAGGCGCGCGAAGCGCTCGGCCGCAAGGACTTTGAGCGGCTGTATGACAACGTGACGCGTTCGCAATCGATTCTCATGGAGCTGTTGAACGCGCTCGATCCCTCGCATGACCCCGAGCTGTGCAAGCGGCTCTCCGGGTTGTACACGTACATGTACACGCGCCTCGTCACCGCCAGCTCGCAGCGCGATGTGTCGATCTTCGATGAAGTGCTCAAGCTGCTGCGCTACGAGCAGGAGACGTGGCGGCTGCTTCTCAAGAAGCTTGCGGAAGATCCCGCGCAGGCCGCGCACGAGCCGCGCGAACCAGTCGCCGAGGCGGCCGCCGGCGGCAGGCTAAGCGTGCAGGGCTGATGAGCGAAGACGAAATCGCGCCTCACTGGTCGTGGCCGACGAGGCTCGGCATGACGTGGCCGGCGTCGCGCAGCGTCTTTTCGCGCATCGCCAGTTCCATGTCCGCCTCCACCATCATCTTGGCGAGGTCTTCAACGGTGGTCTTTGGTTCCCAGCCGAGCTTCTTCCGCGCCTTCGACGCGTCGCCGAGCAGTTGATCGACTTCGGCCGGGCGGAAGTACTTGGGATCGACCTTGACGAAGTCTTTGTAATCGAGGCCGACGCAGCCGAAGGCGAGCTCGCAGAAGTCGCGCACGGCGATCATCTTGCCGGTGGCGATCACGTAGTCATCCGGCTCGGGCTGCTGGAGCATGAGCCACATCGCTTCGACGTAATCGCCGGCGAAGCCCCAGTCGCGCTTGGCGTCGAGGTTGCCGAGGTAAAGATGCTTCTGCATGCCGAGCTTGATGCGGCCGACGGCGCGGGTGATCTTGCGGGTGACGAACGTCTCGCCGCGGCGGGGCGATTCGTGATTGAACAGGATGCCGCAGCTGGCGTGCAGGCTGTATGACTCGCGGTAATTCACCGTGGCCCAGTGGCCGAACACTTTCGCGCAGGCATACGGCGAGCGGGGGTAGAACGGCGTGGTCTCGCGCTGCGGCACTTCCTGCACCAAGCCGTACATTTCGGAGCTGGACGCCTGGTAGTAGCGGATCCGCACCCCGAGATCCTGCTCCGCGTCGCGCACGGCCTGCAGCAGCTTGATCGTGCCCGTGGCGACGGATTCCGTTGTGTAAATCGGCATGTCGAAGCTGACGCGCACATGGCTCTGGGCGCCGAGGTTGTAGACCTCCGTCGGCTTCACCTTGGCGATGATGGTGGCGAGCGAGTTGGCGTCGGTGAGGTCGCCGTAGTGGAGGAAGAGCCGCGTGCCGGCTTCGTGCGGGTCGTGGTAGATCGCATCCAGCCGCTGCGTGTTGAAGTTGCTGCTGCGGCGGATGATGCCGTGGACTTCATAGCCCTTGGCGAGGAGGAGTTCCGCGAGATAGCTGCCGTCCTGCCCGGTGATGCCGGTGATGAGCGCGCGCCCGTTTTGCTTGGCCATGTGGGATCAAACTCCATCCGCAGCCGCCACTGATGATCCCGCACACGCGCGATCCATCCGCACAGCGTGCTGATTGTTGCACGTTCTGACGGCGCAGCATACTGGAATACGGCGAAATCGCAGGCGGCGTTCACTTTGCGTCGCGGCACGGAAGATGCGGCGACATTGTGCGTCCGAAAAAAGAGAAGGGACGAGGCCTGCGCCTCGTCCCTTGGTGTTGTGATGTTGTGCAACGCGAGCGGATGTGCTCGCGCTGGGCTCGTGGGATTACCAGCCGCCGCGCCGTTCGCCGCCGCGATCGCCACCGCGTCCGCCGCCGTAGCCACCGCCGCCGCCGTATCCGCCGCGACCGCCGCCCCCGCCGAAGCCGCCGCGACCGCCACGGCCGCCGCCACCGGTCTTCGCCTGGGCTTCATTGACGACGAGTGAACGGCCATCGAGCTCCTTGCCGTTCATCGCCTCGATCGCAGCGCGAGCGCCGGCGTCATCCATGGTGACGAACGCAAAGCCGCGCGGACGACCGGTATCACGGTCGGTGATGATCGCGACTTCCTGCACCTCGCCATACGCGCTGAACGTATTGCGAAGCGTCTCTTCGTTCGTACCAAAACTCATGTTCCCGACGTAAATCTTCACGACAAACTCTCCAGACGTGTTTGGGCAGCAGACCGGCGCTTTGCCTTGCGTTGCTTGCCCGCGAGAAAAGAATCCGGGGTGCGCATCGATTGCGACCTACCGGTCAAAGCCAGCGTATCTCCAACTCGGGCATTGCGTCGCGGCAATGCGCTGCGGCACACACAACTCATGTTGTGCCAGGCCTACCAGCGCCATGGCGTGAATCATCACATAACTCGCGCCAATTTGCCATACCCGTCGTGCCGCCTTGGCCTCAAAAATGCAGCGCAATTTCTGTCCCGATGCCCCGCCGACCGGTGATGCCAGCCCACCAACGCCACGCGCAATCCACGCCGGTTGTGCCCTCACACCACCAGATATCGCGTTCGGCGCCGCGCCGCTCCCTTGCCATTGCGAGCGCACCGCCTTTCCCGGCCCGAGGTGCGGGACTGCACGTCTGACCGGCGAGGAATTGTCGGATTGGATCAAGGCATCGCGCCGGCGGCCACTTTGATGCCGGTCGGCAAGCCGTCGATGCTCACAGCGTTCCGCGTTCGCTGATATTCGATGATGCCGTCCGGCCCCTTCTTGGCTGCCCATGCATGAAATTCATCGCGCTGGCCGCGGTACTCATAGAGCGGCACGCCGAAACCGCATGACGTCTGTGCGCTTTCGATCGACAGCACGATGACCTGTCGCACGCCTTCGCGCTTCGGAAAGCGCGCGATGAGTTCATCCCAACCCTCGTCGCCCGGCTGCACGCTCCGCCCCTTGCCGTAGATCCGCAGGATTTTCGGCTGGCCTTGGAAGCTGCACAGCATGATCGTCAGCCTGCCGTTCTCTTTGATGTGTGCTGCGGTCTCGTTGCCGCTGCCGGTGAGATCGAGATAGGCGACGGTGTGGTCATCGATGATCGACAAGCCATCGATGCCCTTCGGCGACACGTTCACGCGGCCGCCGCTGGACGGCGCGCTGCCGGTGAAGAACATCTGTTGTGCCGCGATGAACTCGCGAAGCTTCTCGTTGAGTTCGGGATAGAAGCCCATGGTGGATATGGTACGGCGGCGGAACTCGCGCCGCCGCCGCAACCACATCCGCATCGATTTCCGCATGCCGGCCAAGGCGTGGGTGTTTAGCCGCGGCCGCTCAAACGACGGCTGATCGCCTCCCGGGCGAGTTCAGTCGCCGTATCCAGCGCATCGGCCGCCGGGCATTTCACATCCGGCTCGACGCCGGTGCCCTCCCAGTTCGTCTTCGAAATCGGGTTGTAGGCGCGCATGAACGGCACGTTGACCACGATGCGGTCGCTGATGCGCATTTCCCGCACGGGATGCGCTCCGCCGTCGGTCGTATCGCCCACGATCGTGGCTCGCTTCAGGTTCTTCAGGCGCGTGCGCGGCTGGCACGAATTGCAACGCGCAAGCCTCGGCAGCGCCGCAGATATTCTGACCGCCAGTGGCCGGCGCGACGTCGCTTCGCGCAAGGCCTGGCTCAAAGATGTGAAGAAGCTGCTGGAGAAATGATTGATCGAGATTGGGCGGTTCGCACGACTCGCCGCTGCGCCGGACGAGTCGAGGCACCGCGGCGATGGCGGACGCTACCATGCTGGCCATGTCGATCGACTGGTCCAGACATCGTGTGGTGGTCACCGGCGGGGCGGGGTTCCTCGGCCGTGTTGTTGTGGCGAAGCTGAAGGAACGCGGCGCGAAGGAGATTTTCATCCCGCGGCGAAAGGATTTCGACCTCACGCATGAGGACGCGGTGAAGCGCCTGTATGCGGAGATGAAACCGACCGTCGTGCTCCACCTCGCAGCGGAAGTGGGCGGCATCGGGGCGAACATGGACAACCCCGGCCGCTTCTTCTTCGCCAACATGGCGATGGCGCTGCACCTCATCGAGCACGCCCGGCTGAACAAGCTCGACAAGTTCGTGCAGGTCGGCACGATCTGCGCCTACCCGAAGTTCACGCCCGTGCCGTTCAAGGAAGAAGATCTCTGGAGCGGCTACCCGGAAGAAACCAACGCGCCGTACGGCGTCGCCAAAAAAGCCGCGATGGTGATGCTTGACGGCTACAACAGGCAATACGGCCTCAAGAGCGCGTACGTGCTGCCCGTCAATCTCTACGGCCCGCATGACAATTTCGATCTGCACACCAGCCACGTCATCCCTGCGCTCATTCGCAAGTGCGTGGCGGCGATCGATGCGAAGGCAGATCACATCGTGTGCTGGGGCACGGGCAAGGTCAGCCGCGAGTTTCTGTATGTCGACGACGCCGCGGAGGGAATCCTGCGAGCGGCGGAAGTGATGGACGAACCCACGCCGATCAATCTCGGTACGCAGATGGAGATCACGATCAAGGATTTGGTCGAATTGATCGCGAAGCTGACCGGGTTCACGGGCGAAATTCGCTGGGACGCCAGCAAGCCGGATGGCCAGCCCCGCCGATGTCTCGACACGACGCGGGCAAAGACGATGCTCGGCTGGCAAGCGCAGGTGGGCTTCGAGGAAGGCCTCAAGCGCACGATCGACTGGTGGCGGAAGGAAGGGAGATAAGACGTTCCGCCGTCGTCTCCTGGCGCATGACGCACCTTCCGAACGGACAGAATGCCATCGTCGACCTCGCGAAGCTCCGCGAGTACTGCCTGAATCCCAACAATTTGCGCGGCCGGCACAAAGCGCGAGTGTTTCGTGCATCGCTCGGCATCGGCCCAGAGGATGCGGAGCTTTTGAGGTCGTGGCTTCTCGACGCAGCCAGGGATGAGCCGACCGTCCAAGCCGGCGCAGACGAGTTTGGCCGGAGATTCGTTGTCGATTTTGGCGTTGAAACGGCCGATGTCCGTACAATGATTCGCAGTTGTTGGATCATCCGCACTGGCGAGGTGAATCCGCGACTGACGACGTGCTATGTCCTGTGATTGGTCAGTGCAATGAGTGATCGTCATCCTGTTCAACTTCTGGATGTCGTTGCTTTGCTTGAGGACATGCCTGCGCATGGCCTTCAGCGCGGTCAGGTCGGGACCGTGGTGGAAGAGCTTGGCTCCGACACGTTTGAAGTGGAGTTCAGCGACGAAGACGGGCGTGCATACGCATTGGCTCCGGTGCGCGAGGACCAGATGATGGTGCTGCACTACCGGCCTTCGAAAGTGGCTTGAAGCGCACGCGGCACTCTGCACTCTGCATCTCATGGCACAAGCAGCTTCAACAAACCTTCCGCAGCGCATCTGCATCACCGGCGGGGCCGGGTTCATCGGGCAGTATTTCTGCGAACAGCTCGCGCAGCGCGGCGTGGCGATGTCGCTGCTCGATCTGCACGCGCCGCGTTTTGCGTTGCCGGCCGGCGTCACGTTCACGCAGGGCGATGTGCGCGATCCTTCAGCCGTGCGCCAGGCGATGCGGGGGTGCGATGCGCTGCTCGCGCTCGCGGCGGCGCATCATGATTTTGGGATCAAGCACGAGACGTACTACGCCGTCAACGAACATGGCTCGCAGGTGCTGTGCGATGTGATGGATGAGCTCGGCGTGCGCGACGCGTGCTTCTATTCCTCCGTCGCAGTGTTCGGCACGGCGCCGGAGCCTCGGTTTGAAGACAGCCCGAAGCAGCCGGACTCGCCCTATGGCGGCAGCAAACTGAAGGGCGAGGAAGTGTTCGAGCGGTGGACCAGACGCGGGGAGGATCGGCGCTGCCTCGTCATTCGTCCGACCGTCACGTTCGGGCCGCGCAACTTCGCCAACATGTACTCGCTCATCCGGCAGATCCACTCCGGCAAGTTCGTGCAGGTGGGCAGCGGGCGGAACGTGAAGAGCCTCGCGTACGTGGAAAACATCGTGGCGGCGACGCTGCACCTGTGGGCGCGAATGCGCTCGGCACAACAAGCTGGAAACAAGACAGCCGTTCACGGGTCGGCGTCAAATGGTGGGCACGAGCCTCGCGTTGACGGGGTATCTGAAATTTCAGATTTGAGATTTCAGATTTACAATTACGTGGACAAGCCCGACCTTTCGAGCAATGAGATCGTGGCGACCATTTACAAAGCGCTCGGCAAGAGGCCCTCGAAGCTGCGCTTTCCGCTGTGGCTCGGCGTGTTGCTCGGCTTGCCGTTCGATGCGGTGATCAAGCTCACGGGAAAAAACCTGCCGGTGTCCACGGCCCGCATCCGCAAGCTCTGCGCCCAGACGAAGTTCGAAGCGGAGAAGGTTCGGTCCTCTGGTTTCACACCCGCCGTGCCGCTCACCGAAGGCATCGAGCGCATGGTGAAGTGGTACCTCGCGGAAGGCCAGCACCAGAAGGCGGAATGGCATCTGCCGCCGGACGAGCCGCGACGCAGCTAAACGTCGAAAGGTCGAAACGTCAAAAGTTTTGCGTTGGAAGGACTGACGCTGATTCCGACGTTTCAAGTTTTCACTGAATGACGCGCGACCACGTTGTGCCTTGCGGGCCATCCTTGATGGCGATGCCCATGGCGAGCAGTTCATCGCGGATGCGGTCGCTTGTGGCGAAATCCTTGTTCTTCCGCGCGGCGTTGCGTTCCGCGATCTTCGCTTCGATCATGGCTGCGCCGTCATCACCGCCTTGCGGCGTGGCTTCGCGCTCAAGCTCAAGCACGCCAAGCACGCCGTTCATCGCATGAAGCGCCGCGAGTTCCTCGCGCAGGCCGTCCGTGGTCGTCGGCGGCTTCGACGTGTCATACGCGCTCGCGCCCTCGTTGAGCGCCGCGATCGCGCCGGCGACGTTGAGATCGCTTTCCAATGCGTGCTTGAACAACTCCACCGCCTTGACAAGCGCCCCCGGACTGGCGGCAGGCTTCGAGTTCGGCGCGTGCTGCTCCAGCCAGTCGCGCAATCTCGCCCACCGGTCGATCATGCGCTGCGAATCCTTCAGGCCCTGCATCGTGAAGTTCGCCTGCGAGCGGTAGTGCGTCTTGATGAGTTCCAGGCGAATGGCAGCAGGGGAGGCGCCGCGCGCGATGAGATCGCGCACGGTGAAGAAGTTGCCCTTGCTCTTGCTCATCTTCTCGCCTTCCACGATGAGGAAGCGCGTGTGGAACCAGTAGCGGGCGAAACGCGGCTGGCCGGTCGCGCCGCAGGTCTGCGCGATCTCGCATTCGTGGTGCGGGAAGATGTTGTCCTCGCCGCCGGAATGAATGTCGATCACGTCGCCGAGCAGCGCGCGAGCCATGACGGAGCATTCAAGGTGCCAGCCGGGATAACCCTCGCCCCACGGGCTCGGCCACTTCATCAAATGCTTCGAATCCGGCTTCCACAGCATGAAGTCCGCCGGGTGGCGCTTCACGGCCTGCGTCGCAGCGCTCACGCGCCCGCCTTCGCCGGAGCGGATGGCGTCGGGCGTGTTGCCGGAGAGCTTGCCGTATTCGGGGAACGATTGCACGTCGAAATACACGACGCCGTCGGACGCGACGTAGGCGTGACCACGCTGCATCAATTGCTCGATGAGCGCGATCATCTGCGGCACGTAGCGCGTCGGTCGCGGCAACAGTGACGGATCACGCTCCGCTTCGAGCACGACTTTCAAGCCCAGCAGCTTCGCGTCGGCGATAAACGCATTCGCATAGAAATCCGCGATGGCGTAGGGATCGTTGGCATCAACATTCGTGCCGGGCGGCAGCGTGCCCGCTTTCTTGGCTTCGAGGAGTCGCCTCGCTGCCACCTGCATTTTGTCCTCGCCGCCGCCGTCCGCCTGATCGTCGTCGGTCATGTGGCCGACGTCCGTCATGTTCATCACGTGGCGAACTTCGTAGCCGAGCAGCTCAAGCGTGCGGCGAAGCACATCCGCGTTGAGGAATGAGCGGAAGTTGCCGATGTGCGCGTAGTCGTACACCGTCGGCCCGCAGGAGTAGAACGTGACGCGCTTCCCAGCGGGATCGAGCGGCACAAACTCCTGCTCATCATGCGAAAGCGTGTTGTAGAGCGTGAGCGGCATGGGCCGCGAAAGTGTAGCGAAGAACAGGCGGTTACACCTTGTTCGAGCGTGGTTTGATTGCCCGCGCCGGATTGCCGCCGTAGATCGTCCACGCTTCGAGATCGCCAAACGCGCAGCCGCGAGCGCCGAGGATCGCGCCTTCGCGCACCGTGACGCCGGGGCCGACGAAGGCGTCCGCTGCGATCCACGTGTCGCGCTCGATCACAATCGGCGGGCGCACGAGCGGCATGTCCGGCTGGTCGTAGTCGTGCGTGCCGGCACACAGATGTGCATGCTGCGAAATCGTCACACGATCGCCAAGCGTGATCGGGCCGAGGGCGTAGAGCACGGCGCGGTCGCCGATTGCCACGTTGCCGCCGATCGAAAGATTCCACGGGCACTCGATGCGTACGGTGCGCCGAATCATCACGGGCTTGCCGATCTTCGCGCCGAAGCATCGCAGCAGGAACGCGCGCCAGCCGTTCATCGTGTGAAACGACGGGCGGAAGAGTGTCGCCTGCACGACGGCCCACAGCAGGCGTTTCACTTTCTCGCCCGCCGAATACGGCGATTGATGACGCGCATCGCTCATGACTGCTGCCGCCTCGCGAGCTGCATTTCTTTCACCTTGAGGTCCGTCATCTTCTCATACATCGCCAGCAGCCGCGCGTACATCCACCCCGCCGGCCCGTCCAGAATCGCCCGCTGCATGAACATGACGTGCATCCACCGCAACGTCGGCCGCATTGGCAATCGATACGCCAGCGACTTCATCGCACGCCGCCGCGCCACCGCATCACTGCTGAACATCGCGCTCAACCGTACCCGGCGATCACGCTCCGCCAGCGCCTGCGCCGCTTCCTGCGTGCTGTAGCGGTTGTGCTTCTCGAACCAGTCGTGCAGACCTTTGCTGAAGTTGAAGTGCAGATACGGCTCGCGCATCGTGCCGACGCGGCCATCCGTCAGTTCGCGCTGCGAGTGACCATGGGGCTGAAAGCGCAATCGTTCACGATGAAAGAACCGCACTTGATACACGGGATATCCGCTGGCGTAGCGCAGCCAGCGGCCCATGAAGATCAAGCGGTTCGGCACGAAGTATCCGGCTTCCGCCGGCTTGCTTGCGATGAGTTGCTCCATCTCGCGCACCAGTTGCGGCGTGAAGCGTTCATCCGCATCGAGATGGAACACCCACTCGTGTTTGTGCGGGATGTTGTCGATCGCCCAGTTGCGCTGCTGCGCGAAGCTCTCGAACTTGTTGGTCCACACATGGGCGCCGTTCGCTCGCGCCACGGCCACGGAGTCGTCGGTCGAGCCCGAATCGAGCACGTGCACATCATCACTGAACGCGCACGACTTGATGCACGGCCCAAGATTCTCCGCTTCGTTGAGCGCGAGAATGACCACCGACACCGGCACGCTGCCCGGCGGCATCGCAGCGATGGCGGGATCGACGAACGACGGCTGGTACGCCGGGCTGGTGCGGTGACCGCTCATGTCGTCGCGCCCTGCGCCATGTTTGCGCTGAACGCGCGCGTTCGCCGCGGCTGCGCCGGCTCGCCGACAGCAACCTTCCAGCCGGGCAGTTCACCTTCCACGAGCGATCGCGCTCCAACCACCGTTCCCGCACGCACGGTCGCGCCAGGCATCACCAGCGTGTCCGCCGCGATCCAGCAGTCATCTTCAATCGTGATCGGCGCGATGCGTTTCGCGAAGCCGGGCTCATCCGCCTGCCGCGCCACGGTCGAAAGCACCGATAGCTGGCTCACCACGCAGCGGTCGCCGACGGTGATGGGCGCTCGCGCTCGCAGCACGGCATCGTCGCCAAAGATCGTGAGCGCGCCTGCGGAGAGATTCCACGGCCGATCAATTCGCACAGTGTTGCGGAATCGGGTGGTCGGCGCGAGCTTCGTGCCGAACGCGCGCAGGATCGCTCGCCGCACCGGGTACCAGTTGTGGAAGCTGGCGCGAAAGAGCGGAGCGCCGAAAACGCGCCACAGCAGCATGCGAAGGAATGGATCGCGCGGCGAGGTCATGCGGTGTGCTCGCCATCACGCGCGACCGGCCTGGCGGGATTACCGCGCAGTTCCACGCCATCGCCAACACTGGAATGCACGCTGGAACGCGGCCAGACTTTGCAGTTCGCGCCGAGCGTCACGCCGGGGCCGACGTACGCATCGATCCCAATGAACGAGCTGGGGCCGATGGTGATGGGCGGCGTCAGCAGCGGGAACCGCGAGTCCGTCATGTCATGCGTGCCGGCACAAAGATGCGCGAAATCGTCAATCACCACGCCATCGCCGATCGTGATCACGCCAAGCGAATAAAGGATGACATGCTGGCCGACTTCCACGCCGTCGCCCATGCGCACGTTCCACGGGATGGCGATGGACACGCTGCGCGCGAGCTTGCAGTTCCTGCCGACCGTTCCGCCGAACATCCGCAGCACGCTCGGCCGCAAGCCCGGCAGCAGCGCCCAGAACGCCCGGCCGAATGTGCCCCATGCCAGGCGCACGAGCTTCTGCTTCGGCGTCCACACAGAGCGCCGCAGCGGCCGCGGGAGAACTTCGCTGGACTGGCGCTCATTCATAGGACGACGGAACCATCAGCGACGCTGCGTGCACGAGGGCTGCTATCGTATCGGCCAGCCGATTGCGTCTTCACCGAAGCTTGCCGGCTGAAACGCCGAATCAATGTCATTCCGCCATGAGCGTCGCGACCCGCCTCGAGAGCTTTGTTCGCAGCAACGTCCCGCCGTGGGTCGCCCGGCTGGGGAAGCGCATGATTGCGCGTCCGCGTTACCGGTCCCAGCTCGCCGCCGCCCGCGAAGGCTATCGGAGCTTCAAGTCGCATTACCCCAACCCCGTCCTTTTCGTCGCCGGTTTGCCCAAGAGCGGCACGACGTGGCTTGAATCCATGCTCGCCAGCTTTCCGGGCTATCACGACGTCCTCATTCCCGAAGCCATCGACTACGAACGCAGGCACGGCGGCAGTCATGATTACGACATCCCCGCCGACATGTTCGATCGCTTCCGGGACATGCTCGCCATCACGAAGATGCACGTGCACGGCTCGAAGCACAACGCCGCCGTGCTGCAACGCGCGCAGGTGCCGTATCTCGTGATGTACCGCGATCTGCGCGACGTGGCCGTGAGCTATGTCTTCTATGTCCGACGCACGCCGTGGCACCCCGAGCATCCGCACTATAAAAATCTCACGCCGGCCCAAGGGCTGGACCGCTTCGCGGACACGCTGCTGCCCGCGTATGTCGAGTGGGTGCGGAGCTGGCACGCCAATCGCGATCCAGCCAGGAGCATCGAGCTGCGCTATGAACAACTGCTTGCGGCGCCGAAAGATCGCATGCAGGACGTGGCGAACTTCTTCGGACTCAACCCGGAGCCGGGCGTCATTGAAAACATCATCGACGCCAACTCGTTCGAACGCATGAGCGCGGGGCGCGTGAACGAGCGGCAGCAGAATCAGAGCTTCTTCCGCAAGGGCGTGGCAGGCGATTGGCGCAACCACCTCGAGGGCGATCTCAAGACGAAGTTCAAGAACGTGCTGCGCGACTTTCTGATTGAGTTCGGCTATGAAAAGGATGACGCGTGGTGAGCCGGCAATCATCCTCGACATCCGGCGGTCCCCTGCGCGTCACGATTCTAAACCAGTATTACGCGCCCGACGTCGCCTCCACCGGCCGTTTGCTGCATGAACTCGCGCAGCAGCTCGTGAAGCTGGGCGCTGATGTGAGCGTCGTGACGTCGCAGCCGTCGTACGGGCCGCCCGAAACATGGGTGAAGTGCCAGCCGAATGAAGTTCGCGACGGCGTGCGCGTGGCGAGGCTGGTCACCACGCGGTTCAGCAAGGACAACCTGCTCGGCCGGGCGATGAACTGGCTCACGTTCATGGTGCCCATGTTCGCGCGCGTGCTGCTCACCACGCAGCCGGACGTGGTGTACCTGTACACGACGAACCCGCCGATTCTCGCGGTGATCGGCGCGTTCGTGTCGCTGTTCCGCCGGCACACGTATGTGATGCTGCTGCACGATGCGTACCCGCACATGCCGGTGTGGATGGGGAAGATTCGCAAAGGCGGCTTCGTCGAAAAGCTCTGGCATCGGCTGAACCGCATGATGTATCGCCGGGCCGCCGAGACAATCGTGCTCTGCAACAAAGCGAAGACGCTCGTGTGCGAGAGCTACGGCATCGACCCCAAGAAGGTGCACGTCATCCCGAACTGGGCGGACGGCAACGAGTTGCGGCCGAAGCCCAAGGCCGATAGCGCCTTCGCCGCCAAGCATGATCTCATCGAGCCGTTCGTGCTGATGTATTCCGGCAACCTCGGGCTGTACTACAGCTTCGAGACGATGCTGAACGCGGCGGACTTGCTGCGCGATGAGCCGTTTCGACTGGTGCTCATCGGCGCGGGCGGCCGGCGGAACTGGATCGCCGATCAGATCCGCGAGCGCCATCTCACGAACACGCTGCTGCTGCCGTATCAGCCGTTCGAAACGATCAACGATTCGCTGGCGGCGTGCGATGCGTCGCTGGTGACGATCGCGCGCGGCGTGGAGGGCATCAGCTTCCCGTCCAAGCTGTATTCCTCGCTGGCGACGGGCCGGCCGATCGTGGCGCTGTGCGAGCCGGATTCGGAACTGCGGCAACTCGTCGATGAGGAACGCGTGGGCGTGTGGCTGGAGCCCGAGGACGCGGAAGGTTTGGCGCGAGCCGTGCGGGCCATGATGAACGGCGGAAGCGCCGCACTGGCGGAACAGGGGCGGCGCTCACGTGAAGTCTTCGAGAAGCGGTACACGCTCGAGCACGCCGGCCGGCGATACTTTGAAGTGCTGAAGCTGGCGCACCATCAGTTGTAAGTTCGCGCCCTGGCGTCAAGCGTTTACGATGTCGCCATGCCGTTCAAAGGCAAACCAGTGATCGGCCTCGCCGGCGGCATCGGCGCGGGAAAGAGCGAGGTCGCGCGGCTGCTGCGCGAACTGGGCTGCCTCGTGGTTAATTCCGACGATCTTGCGAGAGCGGCGCTGCGCGATCCAGCGATCAAGCGGCAGCTTCGCGCATGGTGGGGCGACGGCGTGTTCAACGCCGCCGGGGACGTCGATCGTCACAAGGTCGCGGCGATCGTGTTTGCTTCGCCGGAGGAGCGGCGGCGGCTGGAAGCGCTGACGCATCCGTGGATTGAATCTCGCCGGCGGGAAGAATTTGAGGCCGCTGCGTGTTCCACCAAGGCGTACGTGATCGACGCGCCGCTGCTGTTTGAGGCGAATGTGGACCACGAATGCGACGCGGTCATTTTCGTCGCTGCGCCTCGGGACCTTCGCCTCGCCCGCGTGATTCGGGACCGGGGGTGGGCGGCGGAGGAGCTGGATCGTCGCGAATCATCGCAACTTCCGCTTGACGAAAAGCGGGCACGAGCCGATTATGTTGTGGAGAACACGGGCGATCGTGCGGCCCTTGCCGAGCAGGTCACCCGGGTTTTTGAGGAAATTCTCGCCGCCTGACGAAGCGCGGCGTGGCCCCGACGGGGTAAACCCAATACCAAGCGACACAAGCGGCCGGGGAGGGCTGCGGTCACCGGGCAGCGTCCATGGTGATCGCGAGAAAGCGATCGGGAAGATCGTCCTTCAGGCCGGCGCATTCCAGGCTTTCTACAACTCGCCGGGTCCTTTGAGACGTTGCAGGCCGACGTTGCACCCGGATTTCATCTCTCGATTTGACGGCCTGACGTGAACCAGGAGTTCCATCTCACATGCAGCATTCGCATTCGCAACATTCGCATTCCAAGAAGCCGCGTCGTCGTCGCAAGCGCAGCGGCGGTGGGGGCGGGCCTTCGCCGTCGCAGGCGATGTCCATCACGCTCCAGCCGGGCCAGGTGCCGACCGACGAGGAACTGCAGGCGGAAGCCGCGGCCCTCGATGCGGAGGCCCAGGAAAAGTACGAGGTTGCGAAACGCGATGACCTCGACCTCGCGACGCTGCAGCGCATGTCGAGCGAGGAGATTTCCGAGATCGCCCGTAAGGAGAAGATCGAAGATTTCGCCACGCTTCCCCGCCAGCGGCTGGTGTTTGAAGTGCTCAAGGCCCGCGCACGTCGGCAGGGTTTGATGTTCGGCGAGGGCACGCTTGAAGTGATGCCCGACGGTTTCGGCTTCCTTCGCAGCAGCGAATATTCCTATCTGCCGAGCCCCGATGACGTGTATGTGAGCCCGTCGCAGATTCGCCGCTTCGGCCTGCGCAAGGGCCAGGTGGTGAAGGGTCTCATCCGTCCGCCCAAGGAGACGGAGACCTACTTCGCCATGCTTCGCGTGGAGGAAGTGAACGGTCGCGACCCGCAGATGCTTCACGATCTGCCGACCTTCGAAAATCTCACGCCACTGCACCCAAATAAGCGAATTCACCTCGAAACAACCCCGGAAATCATCGAAACTCGCGTGATTGATCTGGTGGCGCCGCTCGGGTTCGGCCAGCGCGCGCTGATCGTGGCCCCGCCGCGCACCGGCAAGACCGTGCTGTTGCAGAAGATCACCAGCGCCATTGCCACCAACTTCGGCCCGGAGAGCGATCATCACGCGCACGTCATCGTGCTGCTCGTCGATGAGCGACCGGAAGAAGTGACCGACTTCCGCCGCAACACGCCGAACAGCGTGGAGGTGGTGGCGAGCACGTTCGATGAGGAAGCGCACCGTCACATCCAGGTGGCGGAGATGGTGATGGAAAAGGCCCGCCGCATGGTCGAATACGGCGAGCACGTCGTCATTCTGCTCGACTCCATCACTCGCCTGGCGCGCGGCTACAACAACGCCATGCCGACCACCGGCAAGATCGGCTCCGGCGGCGTCGATTCCCAGGCCCTCATCAAACCCAAGAAGTTCTTCGGCTCCGCACGAAACATCGAGAACGGCGGCTCGCTCACGATCATCGCCACCGCCCTCATCGACACCGGTTCCCGCGCGGACGAGGTCATCTTCGAAGAGTTCAAGGGCACCGGCAACAGCGAACTGCACCTCACCCGCAAGCTCGTCGAGAAGCGCATCTGGCCCGCGATCGACATCGCCGCGTCAGGCACGCGTCGCGAGGAATTGCTGCTCGATCCCAAGGAGCTTGAACTCGTCGTGCGCCTCCGCAAGGTGGTGAGCGACATGAGCGTCATCGAAGCCATGGAGCTTCTGCGCAGCCGCTTGGCCAAGACCAAGAGCAACGCGGAATTCCTGATGACGATGAATTTGGGTTGAGAAGGCATCGAGGCATCGAGGCATAAGGCATAAGGCAGAAGGCGGAAGGCGACGGGCGGGGCGAGGGAGTCGCTTTGCGTTGCTGGGGGACGACCTTTCGTGCGGACCTGATGCTCGCCCTCAACCGGGACGGCGATTTCTGCGTATCCTGTAGCGGACAATGAGCGTGGCTGCGCGAAAGGGCCGGACCGAGCGGCTTCAAGGCGCGGCCGGCGCCGCCGTGATGGCGGGTTCGGCGCCGGATGCCTGTTTTTCTCGGTATTGAGGCTTCGCCATGCTCCATTCCATCCCAACACCTCGCCGTGCGTTCACCATGACGGAACTGCTGGTGGCGATTGGCACGATCATCGTGCTGCTCGGCATTCTGCTCCCGGCGCTCGCGCTGGTTCGCACGCAAGCCGGCATGGCGGAGTCGGAAAGCAATCTCAAGCAGGTCGCGACGTGGATGCGCATGTACGCCACGGACAACCGCGAGACGATCGTGCCGAGTCAGTTCAATTACTCGACGGCGTCATACAAGGGCCATGTGCGCAGCGCGACCGGCCTCGCCCTCGGCAACCAGAACGAAGGCACGTGGACGGACATCCTTTGGACGGTGTACGGCAACTACAGCTTCCCGCAGTTGATCGACGCCGTCGGCCACGACTACAGCACCGATTCGCCGGACTTTCAGTTCTATTCCTTCCTGCAGGACCACTCCGGCAACCCGTTCCGTTCCGCGGCGCTCAACGGGCGTGCGGCAGAAGGCGGAAAGGGCACGGGCGCCTTGCCGTTCGGAACCGGCGCCCGGCCTGAAGAGCGCGGCATGCCGGGCTATTTCGCGGCGAACGACTTTTTCAACGCCAACCCCACAAGCGCCGGCTACAGCGGGTGGTACGTGATGGGCCAGATTCGGGCCCCCTCGCGCTCGGTGTATGCGGTGGATTCGTTCTACGGCGAGGTGATCGACGACATGCCCCGGCCGTGGGATGTGGAAACGGGCGAGGAGCAGGTCGAGTTCCGATACGCGGATTCGTGCCTGCTGCTGATGCTCGACGGCAGCACGAAGCCCGAGGGCAAGTGGAAGAGCCTGTCGGAACTCGAATACAACCGGCGGATCCGGGTGACGAACCTGACGGCCAACGAGCCGGCTGCGGTGGTGCCGGTGCCGCCTCCGTAAGCGTTGTCCACCTTGGCGGGGAGCCCGCTTGCCAATTGCGTGGAGGGGGCTAAACTAAGTGCCGAAGCCGTCCCCCGCGGGACGGTTTTTCGTACGACACGGTGGGCAGGCAGGACGCCGCTCACGTTCGGATGGTTGGGGTGCCCCCGGTCATCAGGCCACCGTAGCTCAGTTGGTAGAGCACGCCCTTGGTAAGGGCGAGGTCACGGGTTCAAGTCCCGTCGGTGGCTTGGCAGTGCGATCGGCGGCTCGCGGTGCATTGTCGTTTTTTCTACGATGATGCGTTCCACGATCGGTGGATGCGTCATTGTCCTTCCAAGGTGTTTGAGAACTGGGCGCACACGTGCAGCCCGCATGAGACTCGTAAGTTTGGAGACTTGCCATCATGGCCAAGGGTGTTTTCGAGCGAACAAAACCACACGTCAACGTCGGCACGATCGGCCACGTCGATCACGGCAAGACGACGCTGACCGCTGCCATCACCGCCGTGCAGGCTGCCAAGGGCCTCGCGACCTACAAGCCCTATGACGAAGTCGCCAAGGCGTCCGAGTCGGCTGGCCGTCGTGACCCCACCAAGATTCTGACCATCGCCACGAGCCACGTGGAGTATGAGTCGGCGACGCGCCACTATGCCCACGTCGACTGCCCCGGCCACGCGGACTACGTGAAGAACATGATCACCGGCGCCGCGCAGATGGACGGCGCCATCCTCGTCGTTTCCGCCGCGGACGGCCCGATGCCGCAGACGCGCGAGCACATCCTGCTCGCTCGCCAGGTCGGTGTGCCGCGCATCGTGGTCTTCCTCAACAAGGTTGACCTCGTCGATGATCCCGAACTGCTCGAGCTCGTCGAACTCGAAGTGCGCGAGTTGCTCTCGACGTACAACTTCCCCGGCGATGAGACGCCCGTGATTCGCGGCGCCGCATATCCCGCGCTCACGAATCCCAAGGATCCCGAAAAGACCAAGTGCATCCAGGAACTGATGGACGCGCTGGATTCGTACATCCCCGAGCCGGTGCGCGAGGTCGACAAGCCGTTCCTCATGTCCGTCGAAGACGTGTTCTCGATCAAGGGCCGCGGCACCGTCGCCACCGGCCGCATCGAGCGCGGCATGGTGAAGGTCGGCGAGGAAGTTGAAATCGTCGGTCTCTCGCAGGCGCCGCGCAAGACGGTCGTCACCGGCGTCGAAATGTTCAACAAGACGCTCGACTCCGGCCAGGCGGGCGACAACGTCGGCTGCCTCCTCCGCGGCGTGGAAAAGGAAGACATCGAACGCGGCCAGGTGCTTTGCAAGCCCGGCTCGATCAATCCGCACACGCAGTTCGAGGCCGAGGTCTACGTCCTCACGAAGGAAGAAGGCGGCCGTCACACGCCGTTCTTCACCGGCTACCGCCCGCAGTTCTACTTCCGCACCACGGACGTGACGGGCAAGCTCGAACTCCTGGGCGGCGCGGAAATGTGCATGCCCGGCGACAACGTGACCGTGTCGGTTGATCTCGGCGACAAGCCGATCGCCATGGAAGAAGGCCTCCGCTTCGCCGTTCGCGAAGGCGGCCGCACCGTGGGTTCCGGCGTCGTGACGAAGATCGTGAAGTGAACCAGATCGAGGGGCTCCGGTCCTGTTCAGGGCCGGAGCCCGTCGCTGATCAAAACATGGTGAGTTATGGCGAAGAAAAAGGGTGAAGATCGCGAGTACGTGTGGCTGCAGTGCTCGGAAACTGGCGATCTCAATTACCGCACCAGCGTGCGCGTCAAGGGCGGCATGCCCGAGCGCCTGAAGGACGGCCTCGAAAAGTATTGCCCGCGCTTGCGCAAGCACACGTTGCATAAGATCAAGCGGAAGTAAACAAAGCTGTCAGCCGACCGCTGTCAGCCATCAGCCGGAATCGCTGATTCCGAACGTTCGGCTGAAGGCTGACGGCTGAACGCTGGCCGCTACCGAAACGCCGGTAGCTCAACTGGCAGAGCAGCGGATTCCAAATCCGCAGGTTGAGTGTTCGAGTCACTCCCGGCGTGTTGGAGTCCGGCAACGACCTTTTCAGGACATCGCAATGGCAGCACTGGGAATCTACAAACCCGGACAAGGCTACTGGACGCGCGTGATGAGCGCTGTCGGCTGGGGCACGCTCGTGCTGATGGGCGTCGCCTGGCTGGTGAATCAACTGCGCGGCGTGCGCGTCGGCGAATTGCAGTCGGTGTACGTGCAGGCCGTGGTCGCGGGCCTCGTGCTCGTCGCGGGATCGATGCTGCTGTACTACCTCATCGGCGTCAATCAGCGCTTCGTCGACTTCCTCATCGCCACCGAAGGCGAAATGAAGAAAGTCAACTGGTCCACGAAGCGCGAGATCATCGGCTCGACGTGGGTGGTGATCGCCCTTGTCATCTTCATCTCCCTGCTGCTCTTCGTGCTGGATTACCTGATCTTCGCTCCGCTGTTCCGATTGATCGGCGTGCTCGAGACGTGATCCCATTCAGCCCCAAACGTCTGGTGAGGGCGCTCCTTCGATGAATTCACCCGCAAGCCTCATGAGCAACAACGAGACCACATCCGACGTCAGCCAAACGCCCGAACAGGCGGGCGACGAGGCGCGCGAACAGGTCGGCGCGGGCAAAGCCGCGGTCGAAGTGCAAAGCGCGGAACCCAAGGAGGAGTTCGACCCCGCCAAGGACATGCCCATGTTCCGCGAGGGCATGAACTGGTTCGTCCTGCGCGTCGCGTCCAACAAGGAAAACTACGTTCGCGAAACGCTGATGCGCAAGGTGCAGATCGAAGGCATGGAGCACCTTGTCGGCCGCATCATGGTGCCCACCACCAAGACCAAGACGCTCAAGGGCAACAAGCAGGTCATCGTCGAAACCAAGCTGTACCCCGGTTACGTGTTCGTCGAGATGCGCCTCGAGCCGGACGGCCGCATTCCGCAGGACGTCTTCTTCCTCATCAAGGAAACCACGGGCGTCGGCGATTTCGTCGGCACGGCGGGTCGGCCCACGCCGCTCGCGCCGCACGAAGTGGAGAAGATGCTCTTCGACTCGCGCAAGCCCGAGGAAACGCCCACCGTCAAGATGGAATTCGTGCAGGGCGATCACGTCACCATCAAGGACGGCCCGTTCGAGAACTACGAAGGCACCGTGGACGAAGTGCTGCCTGATAAGGGCAAGGTGCGCGTGCTCGTCACCATCTTCGGCCGCCAGGCGCCGATCGAACTGCAGTACTGGCAAATCCAGAAGTCGGCGTAAGCGATCGCCACTGTGCGTCGAAGCCGCGACTGACGAGTCTTCGAGGAAGGCGCGGCTCCGCACGCGCCAATCGCTCTGCGGCGTCGATGAGCCACGCGCCCACTGCACGCACACAATCCGCGTCCACAGTTTCCGGGGGTACACTGCTGCGCATGTCCACCGGGTGTTCCAGCAATCGTGGCCTGCTCGTCGTGCTGTCCGGCCCGTCCGGCGTGGGCAAGACCACCATCGTGCACGAAGTGATCCGCAGGCTTGGCGGCGTGTTCAGCGTTTCCGCAACGACCCGCGCTCCCACCGCGAACGAAGTGGATGGCAGGGATTACTACTTCGTGTCGCGCGAGACGTTTCAACGCATGATCGACGCCGACGAGTTTCTTGAATACGCCACGGTGTTCGGGAAGACGTGGTACGGCACGCCGCGCAAACCCGTGCAGGAGCAGCTTGAGCGCGGCGCGCTGATGATTCTCGACATCGATGTGCAGGGCGGGCAGCAGGTGAAATCGCGATGCCCGGAGGCGCTGACGATTTTCGTGGAGCCGCCGACGGAAGAGGAATTGCTGCGGCGGTTGCGCTCGCGCCGGCGCGAGGATGAGGCGACGATCGCCCGCCGATTCGCCGAAGCGAAAGTGGAAATGAGCGCAGCGCGCACGAGCGGGGCATATGACGAGTTCGTGGTGAACGACGATCTCGAAACCGCGATCGAAACGATTTGCGATCTGATCCAGCGCCGCCGCCAGGGAGCATGCGCGTGCTGACGCGAAGGTGTGGGCTGCAGCAGGAGGCGCGAGTGAGTGCGTCGATCATTCGCACGTTTTCTGTGCCGATCGCTGTCGTTGTTGCTTGCCTTTTCGGCGCGTCAGTGCATGCGGAGCCCGTGCGAGGCGTGCGGGCTGCCGACACTTCTCCGCTTGCGCCGCGCGGGAGCGTGATGATGGTGCCGCTCACCGCGGATCGAGCCGGCGACCAGTGGCCGGCGACGCTCACGCTCACGATGCGCAGCGGCGAGGCGATTGAAGGAATTGTGGCGTGGATCGTTCCCGCTGAACTGCCGCGTGAACGTGGCTGGACGGATGACCCGCGCGGGCTCGCCGTTCGTGCAGGTGAGCCGAGCGATCACAACGGCCGCGGCGCCGTGGGCATGCCGGTGCTTCTTGTTCACGTTCCGCGGCACGCCGCCGGCGAACTCAAACTCGATCGCCAGACGCTGCGCCCGCGATGGCTTGATGTGCCGGAAGGCGCGTTCACAGGTGCGCCGCCGCTTGCGCGAACCGGCGCTGTCAGTGAACCTGATGCAGATTCGCCGTTTGAATATTGGCGGTGGACGCTCGTGGCGGAGGAACGCGGCGCGCGTCCGCCGGCGATTGATGACTGGTCGCCGCCCGCCGCCATGGTGGCGCAGCACGTCGCGGCGCTGTGGCGAATCGGTCTTGCGCGTCTGGCTTCGATTGATCCCGTGCTGGCGCGCGATGTCCGCATCATGCTGACGCGCACGGCGACTGATCGCGGCGAGCCGTTCGCGGCGTGGGTTGCTGATCCCGAAGCCACGGGTCAGCTGCTCACGGAGTTGCTTAGCGATCGGCAAAGCGATGCGTCGCTCGCGGAGTACGTGCGCATCTGGATGAGTGATTTCGACCGCGCGATGGCCTGGCCCGAGGCGGATTACGAGCGCACGCTTCGTCTTGCGGTTTTGAGCGGAACTGGGCAGCACGCGGCGGGCGACATGAGCTTGCGTTTCCCCGGCGCAGCGCAATCGCCGATGTCCTTTGCGCTTGAGCCGAATGTGCTGATGCGCGTGCTCGCCACAAAGCCGCAGCAAAGCGAAGACGCGGTGCCGGCGGTGTATGGCCGCCAGCCGGTGAAGGGCGAAACGGTGATCATCAACATGCCCGGCCGCGAGATGGAGTTGCCGCTGCGGCCGCGTCGTTACGCCGTCACCCCGCCGGGACTGTTTCTTGCGGAGCTTGGTCCGCCGCTCACGCTTGCGGAGGTGCAGACGATGCAGCGGTTGCCGTTGCGACAGGACCAGGCCACGCTGGTGAGCGTGCGCAAGCTGCGCGGCCGGTGGGAGCTGTTCATCGATTGCCGGCGTCCCGCACGCGCAAGCGAAGAACCTGCCAGGCTGCCCGAGCGATTCGGTTCGATCGAGGATCTGCGCGGCGCGGAAGCGATCACGATTTTCTTCGGGCCGGAGAGGCTCGAAGATGGGCCGAGCGCGATTCTCACCGTGCCAGAGGTTGGCTGGGCGCGGGTGTACTACGGCGTGCAGGACGGTTCATTGCAGGTGCACACGCGCTCGCACGCCGACCGGTGGTATGCGCGAGTCGTGATTCCCAGCGCGTGGCTGCCGCACCCCGATCTCGGCGCGGCGCTGCTCGGTTTCGCTCGAACGCACGGCGAGTCCAATGCCATCGAAACCGGCCCGAACGTCTCCGTGCCATGGCGCATCGAGCCCGGCCGCGTGGCGCTGGATATCAGCGAATGGGACGGGCCGGCGGGCGAATAGCCGCGAAAGGGCACAAGAAGGCGCAAAGAGATGAGAAGCCGCCGAGGCGGCGTGGCGCAGGGTTTCTACTTCTTCTTCTTCTTCTTCTTCTTCTTCTCTTACGCCTCTTTGCGGCAGATCCTAAAACTGCACACGAGCCGCGATGCCTGCGAACATGGCGCCGTCGGGTTCCTCTTGCGAGATTCGTGCGCCGTTGGAATCTTCGAGCGTCAGTTCCGTGCCGAACGTGAACCCGGCGAAGAGGTCGACTTCAACCTGGGCAGCCGGTCGCCAGCCGATGCGTGCATGCACGGGGTAGAACGTTTCCTCGCCGACGCCGCCCGGCGCGATGCCTTCATCATCGAGGCGGAAGCGTTTGCTTGAGTAGCCGGCGCCGAAGGCAAGCTCCCACGTGGGCGCGAACTCCCAGATGAGTTCCGCGCCGAGCGTGGTTGCTGTGGGCGCGGCGGATGAGACACGCAGGTTGCTCGACAATCGCCAGTCGATGGTGATGACGGGCACGATGAGCGGGTCGTCTTCAATTTGCGACAGCACGCCGATTCCGACGCCGATCGCAAGGTTGTCGTTCCACTGATAGATCGCGCTCACGGTGCCGCCGCCGGTCGCGGAATCGTTCCAATCCGCGCCGCTTTCGCGCGAGAACTGCAGCACCGGGCCGCCGGCGATCGACCACTTCTCGTTGATCGCATATTTGATCCGCGCGCCGATGCTGATCGTGTAGATGTCTTCCCACGGTGCGGAGCCCATGCCGAGGCTGGCGTCATCGGAAAAATCGAAGCTGTCAACCAGCGTGCGGAATGTGAACGCGAGATTCCAAGATTCGTTCAGTTGCGTCTGCACGCCGATCGCTGCTTCGAAGCGGCTGACGTTGTACTCGCCGGCATCGAGATCCGCATCGAATTGATGCGAAAACCCGGCGCCGACGCTGAAGTACACGGGCTCACTGAACACCGCGAGCGCGGGCGGCGAGATTTCCGGCGAATCGGGCTCTTCAACATCAAAGCGAAGCTGCTGCGCGAACGCGATGTTGGTCAGGAGCGTGCTTGCAGCGATGGCAGCAAAGAATGCGTACACGAGTTGGCCCTCCGTGGACGGATGCCGCAAGCGTACCGCATGCACGGGTTGTCTGCGCTACGTGCGCTTGAGCACGAGGAACAGAATCCACTCGGCGGCGACGAGGCCGAGCCCGGCAAGCAGGAACCACGTCCAGATCGGGCGCGGCGTGACGTCCGACACCGAGCCCGCCAGCGCCGGCCGTGCGTTCACGGTAATCGCCTCACGCGTCCGCACGTCGCTTTCGAGATCGCTTAACGTGGCCACGGCGACGACATTCATCGGGGGCGCGGCGCCGGTCACCTCGTACACGCCGGCGCGGCGAAACACGGGCAGCGTCAGCGTTCCCTCTCGCTCCACAGGCACGTGAGCCGTCTGCGGCCCGCTCACCTCAACCGCTTGCACGCTCGGCAACGGCCGCACCGTCACCGGTTCGCCCGGCCGCGTCACGAGCCCGGCATCAGTCGCCCGGCCGACCCACAGATACTCCAGCGCGTTCTGCATGAAGAGCGCAATCGAGAGATCGCGCGGCCAGTTGCTCCGCCGCAGCGCGAAGGCCACCAGCACATCCCGTGCGCCGTTCGCGTTCATCGTGGCAATGACGGGTCCGGACGCGCCGCGCGCCAGCGCCACCGCGCCCTCCGGCAACGTCATGCCTTCCACGCCGGCGTAGAGGACCGAATCAAGCGACACGTGGCGCAGCAGTGGGTGCTGGCGATCCCAGCTCAAGATGCGCTCGCCGCGGTCTTCAGCCGAAGCGCGGAGCGTCACGCCATCCGGCGCGCTGCCGAAGCAAAGCGACGGCACGCTCGGCAGCGCGAAATCGGTCACGCGATCGAACACGACGAGGTCATACGTCGACGCCGCCGCGAGCGCCTTCGCGAGCGCATCCGGTTCACGCTCACTGTTCGCGCTCATGACGCGCAGCGACTCCGGTTCGAGCGCGGTGAGAAGCTGCTCGACATATGGATCCGGCGCGGGCCCTGCATGGATGAGCAGCACGCGCGGCCGGCGCGGAGCGGGGATGACGATGGCGGCGCGGTCGTCAGTCGGAAGCACATCCTGCTGGTTGTGCGCGATGGTGACGAGTTCGCCGTCCGGCACATCGAGCGTGAATGTCAGCGTGGCTTCGCCGGGCGACGTCTCCGCGGGAGGCAGCGTCACGCTGCGCACGTCGGCAATCTCGCTGCCTCGCCGCAGTGTCACCGATGCGGTCACCGGTTCAGGAAACGTGCTGATCAGTCGCGCGAAGACGATGCACGTGGCGGGGTTCTCGGCGTCGCGCCGTGCGCTCAAGTTGACGAAGCCGATGTTGCCCGCGGGGCTGTGGGTGCTGCTGGGGCCGGCGAGCACGAAGCGCACATTCGCCGCGGCGACTTTCGCTTCGCCGGCGTCGCCCTCACGCATCACGCCGCCATCGGAGATGATGACCACTTCCGTCGCTGCCGCTTCGTCCTCGTCCAGCCCGGCCGCGAACGAGCCGGCGAGATCGAGCGCCGCGGCGAAGTCAGCTTCCTCATCGGTCGGTTCAATTGCGGCAATCGCATCGCGCAAGACGGCGCGGCTGGTGGAGAAGTTCTGAATGACTTCCGCGCTCGCGCCGAACGCCAGCACCGCCGCCATGCCCTGGTCGCGCCGGCGCGACATGGAATCCACAATGCCGAGCGCGAGCGTTTTGGCGTGTTCCAGCCGCGTGCGCTGGCCCGGTGCGTCCGCAGCGTTCATTGAAGCGCTGCGGTCAATGAGTATGACGACGCGCTGCGCGATGTCCGCTTCACCCTTGATGGCCGGCTCGCCGATGGCAGCAACGAGCGTGGCGAGCAGCAGAAGCTGAAGGAAGAACAGGAGCGACGTGCGCAGCTTGCGGATGGGCGCGTTGACTTCCAGATCGCGCGTCACCTGCCGCCACAGCAGCGTGGATGGAATCACCAGCCGCGTGCGGCGCAGCCGCAGGATGTACAGCGCGATGAACACCGGCAGCGCAATCGCCGCCGCCAGCAGCGCCGTCCATGGACTCAAAAAACTCACGGTGGATGGTAGGGGGGACGCTGACGAACGCGAACGACCCGCGTCTTCGTCGCGGACTCGTCAGACGCCGCTTCCGATTGGGTGGTGACACGTCGGGCGGAAGCCGCACCTGACGAGTCTTCGAGGAAGGTGCGGGTCAGGGGTCCATCGACGAACGCTTTCTCGGCCGAATGACCTCATCTCGATCGTAACGCCACGTCCACGCCCCTTCGTTGTCGGCGTGGCGCAAGATGTACACCCACAATCGCCGTGCGTGCTCGATTCTCTTGATTTCTTCCACCGAGCAATCGCGCGCCCAGGTGCCCCCTGTCCGCGTCGTCAGCTTGAGCGACGAAAACTGCTTCGCCCTGGCTAACTCGTGCTTTGCATCCTTCGCCGGCGAGTCGTAGAGAACATGAAGATGGGTCGGAGCGCACGCAAGGCATCGAACTCGAGCGCCAAGCTGATGCATTTTGTAAATGAAAGCATCACCGAGCGACGCGCACTCAACCGGTCGCAGCTTCACCGGCTCGTCTGTCATGTGTTGGCGAACCCATGTGCGAAGGCCCGCATGCTCATCCGCGGGCGGCCTCTTCTTGTAGTCGCCCGATGAATGTCGTTTGTGGTCGCGCGAGCGCCAACCGCGCTCGTCGCCTGGCAACCACTGGCCGTAATACATGCAGATGCCGTGGATCAGACGGCTCGACATGGCGACAAGGTAACATCCCGACCCGCACTTTCGTCGCGGACTCCTCAAGTGCGGCTTCCAAGTGAAATATGTGGCTTTGTCGGAAGCCGCACCTGACGAGTCTTCGAGGAAGGTGCGGGTATGCCACGGGCGTCGCGCGCTATGCCAGGTTACGCCGCGGCGCTGACTTCCGTGGGCAGCGTGTCGATGATGTTCTGCAGCACGGTGTCGGTTGACATGCCTTCCGCTTCGCCTTCGAAGTTGAGCAGGCAGCGGTGGCGCATGGCCGGCAGCACGACGCCGCGAATGTCGTCCACGGACACGTTGCCGCGGCCGTCGAGCAGCGCCTTCACTTTGCCGGCGAGCACGAGCGCCTGGGCGGCGCGGGGGCTGGCGCCGAAACGCAGGAACTGATTCACCATCGGCGTCGCCAGTTCGCTCTGCGGGTGCGTGGCGAGCACGACGCGCACCGCGTAATCCTGAACGTGCGGCGCGATCACCACCTGGCGCACGAGATCCTGGTGCCGCAAGATCGCCGGCCCGTCGAGCACGGCGTTGATGGTCGGATCGTGCCCCGTCGTCGTGCGATTGATGATTTCATTCAGCTCATCGCGCTGCGAGTAGCCGACGTGCAGCTTGAAGAAAAAGCGGTCGAGCTGCGCTTCGGGCAGCGGGTAGGTGCCTTCCTGTTCGATCGGGTTCTGCGTCGCCATGACGAAGAATGGTTTTTCGAGCTTGTACGTGTTGCCGCCCACCGTGACGGATTTTTCCTGCATCGCTTCGAGGAGCGATGACTGCGTTTTCGGCGTGGCGCGGTTGATTTCGTCCGCAAGCACGATCTGCGCGAAGATCGGTCCCTGGCGGAACTGAAACTCGCGGCCGTGCTCGGTTTCAATCACGATCGTTGTGCCGGTGACGTCAGCGGGCATGAGGTCCGGCGTGAACTGAATGCGGTTGAACTTGAGATGCAGCGCCTGCGCGAGCGAGCGGATGAGCAGCGTCTTGCCGAGGCCCGGCACGCCTTCGAGCAGCGCGTGGCCCCCGGCGAAGAGGCACGTGAGCACACCGTCGATAATGTCCTCGTGGCCGACAATGGCTTTCTGAATTTCGCGCTTGGCGGCGTTGTAATCGTCACGGAACTTCTGCGCCTGGGCTTCAAGCTGCGCGAGCGGTGTGGCGGACATGGTGTGCTCCTGGCAGAACGTATGACCGCGCATCGTAGGCGCATTATGAATAGCCGCAAAGAGACACGAGAAGGGCAAAGATAGAACTGACAGGGCGGGGGATTGAGCGCGTCATTGACGCGACCGCGTGGCCTTCCGCTGCGCTCCGGACCACGGCGCCCTGCTTCTGGATGCCCGCGTGCGCGGGCATGACAAATGTTTTCCCCCAACGGAATGCCTTCCCCACATTGCGCCTCATTTCGCCTCATTGCGCCTTATTGCGCCTCATTGCGCCTCATTGCGCCTTGCTGTGCCTCTTTGCGGCTATCCAATCGCACGCAATAGCACCGCCATTCGCACGGGGACGCCGGCTTCGACTTGTTCGAGGATGACGCTGCGTTCGGGGTCGTCGGCGACGTCGCTGTCGATCTCGATGCCGCGGTTCATCGGGCCGGGGTGCATGACAATGGCGCCTTCGGGGAGCCGCCGGGCGCGATCGAGCGTCAGTGCGAATCGTTTGCGGAAATCGTCGCCGATGGTGCTGCCGCGTTCGAATTGCACGCGCAGCATCATGATGGCGTCGAGCGCGGGGATGAGGTCATCAAGCTCGTGGTGCAGCTCGATGCTTCCGGGATCGTTCGCAAGCTCCGCAAATTCCTTCGGGACCATCTCCGTCGGGCCGACGAGGTGGACGGTCGCGCCGAGCGTGGTGAGGCCGAAGATGTTGGAGCGCGCGACACGGCTGGCGGCGATGTCGCCGACGATCGCGATATGTTTGCCTGCGAGGTCGCCGAGGTGGCGTCGCATCACCATGATGTCGAGCAATCCCTGCGTGGGATGCTCATGGCGACCGTCCCCGCCGTTGATGATGGGACACTTCAGCACGCGCGAGAACTGCGTGGGCACGCCGGCGTCCTTCGCGCGAACCACCATGGCGTGGATGCCCATCGCTTCAATCGTGAGCGCGGTGTCGAGCGGGCTTTCGCCCTTCGCGATGCTCGAACCCGCCGTGGTGAAGTCGAGCGCGTAGGCGCCGCATCGCATCGCAGCGAGATGAAAGCTGTTGCGCGTGCGCGTCGAATCTTCGAGGAACAGGTTGACGACGGTCTTGCCTTGGAGCGCCGTCAGCGCCGGCTGGCGACCGCGTGCGATGTCGCGCAGCGATTCAGCGTGATCAATGATGGAAAGAATGTCGTCCGCTGAAAGGCCATCGAGGCCCAGCAGATGGCGCTGCGTCGCAGTGGCGGTGGTCATGGAAGGGCATGGTAAGGGAAGGCATCGAGGCAGCAAGGCATCGAGGCATTCAGTGGGCCGATGGAAGCCGCACCTGACGAGTCCGCGAGGAAGGTGCGGGTTCGAGCACCCGGCGCCGACATCCGCGTCTTCCTCGCAGACTCGTCAGACGCGGCTTCCTTTTTTCCCGCCCGCTGACGCTTAGCCTGTTGACGCTGGAGTGTTCGTCACCGCCTCGCGGCCATCTTTGGGTCGGCGACCATTTCGAAGGGGATGGACTGTTCCGCTTCCGCGCCGGAGCGTTCATCGCGCAGCCGCACTTTGAGCTGATATTTGCCGACGGAGAGCGCATCGGGAATGGTCACGAGCTGCGTCGTGTAGAAATCCTTACGAGGCTTGCTGGCGGTGTCGACCACGGGCAGCCAGTCTTCGCGCCAGACGGGGATGCCGTCGCTATCGCTGTAGATGACGAGTTGCTGGGCGAGCTCCGTCACCCACTGGCCCGCCGGGTTCTGCGTGCAGGCGAAGTCGTCAATTTCCACGTACACGACCATCTGCTGGCCGGCGTGCGCGAGGAAGCGATTCTCGGAGAACGGCGAATACTTGCCGAAGCCTTCGACGCTCGTGCAGAGGGCCGCGGCTGGGATCGTCAGCATTGGCGGCTTCACCACGCTCGTCTGCAGTTGCTGCAACGCGGCGATAATCGCCTGGTCGGCTTCTTCGCTGCCGTCGAGCTTGCTGCCGAGTTCGAGGAAGAAATCCTGGAACGCAGCAAGCAGTTCGCGCTCGCGATCGGTGAGGCCGGGCAGGGCGTCGATGTTCGCAAGCTTGCGCGAGGGATCGACCATGCTCGTCGCGCTGATCATGATGAGTTCGCGCAGCGGTTGGTCGGCGTCGGAGGCTCGCATGTAGAGTTCAGCGGAGAGGCCGACGAGCAGCTCGTTCAGCCGCGCTTCCGGCAGCGCTTGTTCGAGCGTTGGCCCCGGGATCGCCAGCGCTTCGTTCGCGGTGGACGCGTCGTCCGCGGTCGTGGTTTCGCTGGCGCTGGCGGGTTCAGCGGGTTGCTCGGCATTGTTGCTGGCGGCGAGGAGTGTGCGGCCGACCGGGTCGGTCCAGATGATCGCCGGCGGTTGAGCGGGGGCGTCGGCTTTGGTGGCCAGCATGCGGTCCGGCGCGGCGCCCGCAGTTTCAGCAATGGCGGCAGAGCGTGCGTCGTCGCCGGTCGCCGCGGCGTTTGCTCCGTCGCGCTGCAGGCGGAGGAAATCGCTCACATCGCGCTCCGCAAGGCTGGCGAGGTCGGTGGAGGCGGGCGGGGCCGTCGTCGCCGGCGGCATGACCGCGGGTGTGTCCTCGGCGTCCGCGGGCACATCGAGGGTGACCCGGCTGGCGAGCGATTGCGATGAATCCGCTGGCGAGTTGCCGCACCCGCCGAGCGCCAGCATCACCGGGAGAATGACGAGCGACCCACGAAAAAACAACGGTGCCGCGTGCGCGCCCATGAATCGCCTCCTGCGTATATGACGGCCATCCCTGGCCTCAAGCGCAAAATCAATTGGCACCAACGCTATCGGCCACGCGCACGACCAGACCTTCAAGAGTTCGGATGCCATCGCGCTGGCCGGTCTTCACGCGCCAGTCGGAAGCGAGCGCTTCATGCAAAAGTTGCGCGAATCGGGCGGGTTCGACGCGCCTCGCCGTAGCCGTCACCATGTCGGCGGCAGCGCCCCAGAGTTTCAGCGGGCCGCGAAGCTGGTAGGCGTTGGCCCCGGCGCGGAGCATGCGGCTGGCGTGGTACAGCTTCCGCAGCAGGTCCGTGATGGACCAGAAGAGCAGCTCGCGCGGCTGGCGCGAGATTTCGAGCAGTTCGGTCAGGCGCGTGAGGGCATAGCCCGGGTCGCCGCTCAACACCGCTTCCTGGATCACCCACGCCTGCTCCTCGCGCGACGGTTCAACGAGGTCGCGAATGACCTGCGGCGTGATCGTGCCCTTGGCTCCGACGAACGACGAGAGGCGGGCAAGTTCGGTATCGATGTGCGCGAGGCTCGTGCCGATGCGCTGCACGAGGAGCGTTGCCGCTTCTGGCGCGAGTTTCACGCCGTATTCGCGCTCGGCCCGGTTGACCGCGTGGTGCGCGGTGTCGGCGGGCGACATTTCCTCGCATTTGATGATCGCGCCGTGCTTCTCGATGAGCTTATCGATTCGGCCGGGCCGCCACGTTGTCGCGCGGAGCAGCAGCGTGGCGCTCTCGACGGGCGACTCGGCGTAGCGCTCCATCGCCGCACGGTTCGGGCTCTTTTCTTCCGACTCCTCGCCGCCCTCTTCACTGGCCTTCTTCTTGCCGGAGAGAAAGACATCCGCGTTGTCGAGGATGACGAGCTTATGAACCAGCATCAGGCCGTAGGTGCGGAGTTCATCGAGAACATCCGCAAGCGACGCGGTTTCGCCGTCGAAGCGGAATTGATCGAGCCCGCTGAACTTCTCACGCAGGAGCGTGGACAGCCGGCGGGTGTACTCCGTGTGGAGGAACAGCTCGGGCCCGCGCAGCAGAACGATGCGCATGTCGGCGTTGAGCGTGGTCGACCCCTTGGCTGGCGCGGCTCGCTTGGCCATCGCAGCATGATAATCGCCTTGCCGCGCCGGCTGCTGCGGAAGACCCGGCGACCGCGGTTTCACGACTGTTGCGGCGTGCTGAACACGCACCCTACGATTCCGCCGTGCTGGTGCTGCATGTGCTCCAAGGCCCCGACCGCGGCAAGCGTTTCGAACTGCCGATGAACGAGCCGCAAATGATCGGCCGGAGCGCGGAATCCCTGCCGCTCACCGACACCACCGTCAGCCGCCGTCATGCCGAGCTCACGCCGGACAACGGCAAGTGGTTCCTGCGCGATCTCGAATCCGCCAACGGGACGTTCGTCAACGGCGAACTGATCCACGGCCGGGTGGAGCTTGCGCAGGGCGATCAGGTGCGTTGCGGCGAAACGCTGCTGCTCTTCAACATCTCGCCGGAACTCGATCGCGCCGACGCCATCAGCTTGCTCGACCAGGATCGACTGGACACGACGATTGAAGAAGCGGAACGCCTGACGAATGAGCCGATGCTGCCGGGCCATGCCGGTGACGCGCAGTCCGCGGCGCACCTGAAGCTCATTTATGAACTCACGGCGCTGCCGGCTCGATGCGCCGACCCGCAGGAGCTGCTCGATCGCGTGATAGATCTCGTCTTTCGCGAGCTTCATCCGGAGCGAGGATTCATTCTGCTGCAGCGCGGGCCGGCCGATCGTCCCACGCCGGCGGTGGTGCGCTACGCCACGCGGCCCAAGACGCGCGATGACGGCCGCATTCCCGTTAGCCGCACCATCGTCGAACATGCGATGGCGCACCGCGTGGGCGTGCTTTCGACGAACGCCATGAACGATGCACGCTTCCGCTCCGGCGACTCCGTGCAGGCGTACGGCATTCGCTCGGCAATCTGCGTGCCCATCGTGCACGGCGAGCGCATCTACGGCGTGATCCACGTGGACAATTCCCTGAGCCACGCCACGTTTACGGAAGCGCAGCTCAAACTGATGACCGCAATCGGCCAGCACGCCGGCCTTGCGCTCACGACGGCCGAGTTGATCCACGACCGGCTGCGCAATGAACGCCTTGCCGCGGTCGGCGAAACGGTCGCGTCACTTAGCCACTCGATCAAAAACATCCTGCAGGGACTCCGCGGCGGAACGGACGCCGTGGAGCTGGCGCTGAGCCGCAAGAGCATGGACATGGCGATCGAAGCGTGGCCGATCGTCAGCCGGAACATCGATCGCATTTACGCGCTGACGTTGAACATGCTGGCGTATTCGAAGCCGCGAAGTCTCGACATCGAGCTGCGCAACGTGAAGCCGCTGGTGGAGGAGGTGGTGCGGCTGCTTGAGTCAAACTTTGAGCGCAAGCGTGTCGGCTTGCTGGTGGATGTGCCGGACGACATGCCGCCTGTGCCGATGGATGAGGGCGTCCTGCACCAGGTGCTCACGAATCTCTTGAGCAACGCGCTGGATGCGGCGCCGGAAAAGAAGGGCGTGGTCACCGTGCGGGCCTCGTTCGACGCATCGGCGCAGCAGGCGGTGGTCGAGGTCAGCGACAACGGCGAGGGCATCGCGCCCGAGCGACTTGAGCAGATTTTCGAGCCGTTCAGTTCCACAAAGGGCGCACGCGGTACTGGACTTGGCCTGACCGTCAGCCGAAAACTGGTGGAGGAGCATGGCGGACGATTATGCGTGCGTTCCCGGCCGGGGGAGGGCACGACGTTTGCGATTCTGCTCCCGACCGACCGCGGGGATGCCGATTTGGCAGACACGCGCCAGCCGCAGCCGTTGCCCCAGCGCGGTCTTGATGAAATGTTCTAAGAAAAAATCTGGTTGGCCGAGTCACCAAGCGCGCCCGCTTGTCCGACGTTACGTCTTGCCTATCATGCGAGCACCGCAAGAGCAGGATCACACATCGTGACGAATCCACTTGATGACATTCGATCCGGTCGCGCTCTGCCGCAGGACATCCTGGCGGCGGTGCATTATCAGCGCACGCGCGAGATGACCATCGACGAGCTGTTGCTCGAGAATCGCGTGGTCTTTCTCGTGGGCGAGATCACGTACGCTTCCGCGGCGCGCGTGATGATGCAGATGCTGTACCTCGAAGACCAGAAGCGCGGCCAGGACATCAACCTGTACATCAATTCGCCGGGCGGGTCGCTCGACGACACGCTGGCGATTTACGACACCATGCAGTTCATCTCGGCGGATGTCGCCACGGTGTGCATCGGCCGCGCCTATTCCGGCGCCGCGGTGCTGCTCGCCTCCGGCACGGCCGGCAAGCGCAGCATCCTGCCGCACGCCAAGGTGATGATCCACCAGCCGTACGGCGGCGTCACCGGCCAGGCCACCGATGTGCAGATTCAGGCCGAGCAGATCATCAAGGCCAAGCGCACGCTCAACGAGATTCTCTCGCGCCACACCGGCCAGCCGGTCGAACGCGTGACGAAGGACGGCGAACGCGACCGCTTCTTCACCGCCACCGAAGCCAAGGAATATGGCCTCGTGGACACCGTGTTCCAGCAGAAGAAGGACGAAAAGAAGAAGGCCTGAACCTGAAGCGTCCCGCGAGTTCTTGAGACACCACCGCGAAGCACTGCAATGTCAACGCTTGTCCCCATCGTCATCGAAAAAACCGGCCGCGGCGAACGCGCCTACGACATCTTCTCGCGCCTGCTCAACGATCGCATCGTGTTCCTCGGCGGGCCGGTGATGGATGAGTCCGCCAACCTCATCGTGGCGCAGCTCCTCTTCCTCGCCAACGAGGATCCGACGCTGGACATCAATCTCTACGTCAACTCGCCGGGCGGATCCGTCACCGCAGGCCTCGGCATTGTGGACACGATGAATTTCGTGCCCTGCGACGTGGCGACGTACATCATCGGCCAGGCGGCGTCCATGGGCTCCGTCATCGCCTGCTGCGGCGCCAAGGGCAAGCGCTACGCGCTTCCGCACGCCAAGAACCTCATGCACCAGCCGCTGCTCTCCGGCGTGCTCGAAGGCCAGGCCACGGACATCGAAATCGAAGCGCGCGAAATGCTGCGCCTGCGCGAGATGATCTACAAGATCTATCACGATCGCACCGGCCAGACGATCGAGCGCATCACCGAGGATTGCGAGCGCAACAAGTGGCTGCACGCCGAGGAAATGGTGGAGTACGGCCTCGTTGACAAGGTGCTCGAGCGCCTTCCCGCTACGCCGGCGTCAATGAAGAAGCGCGACGACGAGTGATCGCGGCAAGCCGCTGACATCAGATCGAAACTCCAGTGAGGGAGTCCTGCAGTTGTTGCAGCGGCTCCCTCGTTTGCGTGCGCCACGCTCGCAAGCTGCATGTGTTTTCGCTGTCACCGAGATCTCGTGCCAATTTCGCTCAAGCCGGCAGTGCGCCGTCCCCTCTCCCCGAGGGAGAGGGTTAGGGTGAGGGTTCATCCCGCCCTCGATTGATTCCGTTGTTTCGCCGCCCTCGCACTGAAAACCCTCACCCCGGCCCTTTCACTCGGGGAGAGGGGGATTGGAAAGGCGCGTCAGGCGCGTGCGAACATGCGCGACCGGCGAAGGCGGCAGCCTTAGGCCACGCCGCCGTGCAAACTTCAGGCGAGCAGCTTTTCCAGCGCGATGACGGATTCGTAGGCCCGCTGCACCTCCGCGTGGCCGAGCGCCTTGCCTCCGAAGCGGACGGCGTAGAACGTCGATGTGAGCTGACGCACAAGCGCCGCGGCGTCGGGGCGGTGGGCCGCCATGTCGTCCGCCAGTTGCAGAGGCGTTTTCCATTCCGGCTTGGGCCAGCCGTGCCTGCTCAAGGCGCGGAGCATGTCGAGATAGAAGCCAAGCTGTCGCAGCATGACACGATATGGCCGGCCGCGGAGATGCTGAATGTGCAGCGAGCGTCGCAGGCGACGGGTGCGGCGCATCAAGCGCACCAGCACATAGCACGCCAGCACCAGCGCCAGCGCGACTGTCGCCATCCACGCGCCGCCGGTGATGCCGAACTGGAAGATGAATCCACTGGTGAAACGGCGAATCTCATCGCGAAGCGTTTTCCATCGGGAGACGATGAGGGCGTCAACCACGCTGCCGAACCAGTCGCGAAGCTGCGACTGCGCTTCGCGGTCGAAGCCGACGACGCCGTTGTCCCACTGGAACTCGAGGCCGTCGTAGAAGAGCTGCAGCCGGTCCGCAAAGGTGTGCTGCGCGTGATGCAGTGAGTTGATCGTGGCGACGGGCGTGGGGTCGAAGGTGGTCCACGTGTAGTCGCCGGTGCGCACCTCGGCCCAGACGTGGGCGTTCGATTCGCGCACAACGTAATGCTGCATGGCCTCGTCGTATTCGGATGCGATGTAGCCGCTGGCGACGCGCGAGTGGACCTGGACGCTCTGGCAGAGCGCGACCATGGCGGAGGCGAAGTGGCCGCAGTAGCCGCGATGGGTGTCGAAGAGGAAGCGCACGATTGGATCGCGCGCCGCCGCGCTCCCGAGCTCGGCGGGCGGCAGCGTGCTCAAATCCGTCGTGTAGGTGAAGCGGTCGCTTTGCAGATAGCGCTGGAACACTTCCGCCGCCTTGCGGTTCCATTCCCACGCCGCGTCTTCCTCGCCGGGGCGGAACGGTTGCAGGCCGGCGTCGTTGAGAAGCGACACGGCCAGCTGTCGCACGGCGCCGTTCTGATACCGCTGACGCAGCGAAAAAAACGGCAGCACGCTCTCGTGCAATCGTTTCCACGTGGCTTCGGAAGGCGCGAGCGCCGAGCGCACGGTGTATTCCGTCAGGCGGCTCCATCCGGGCGTCGCCAGCACCTGCATGCGAGGGAAGTAGGAGAGATCATGGGACACCGGCGCGCGATACGCCACCGGCGCGTAGAGCGAAAAGATGTACTCGGTGCGCTTGAGCATCTTGATGTGCTGCGTCACCACCTTCTCTTTGACGGGATCGACTTCCGCGAGCACGAACTCCGATCCGCCGTCGTAACTGATGATTTCGCGCGGCCGGCTCTCCGTGCTCGACGTCACCCACTCGCCGGGGTTGCTGCGGCGACTTCGCTCCATCACCGTGGCGCGAAGGCGGAGCGGTTCAGTGGTGCGGTAAGGCCGGCCGGCGGCGTCGGTGAGCTGCATCGTGAGCACGGGCTGGCGCGACGCCGCCACGCGCGACGCTCTGGAAATATCAAGTTTGACGGAGAAGCCGGACCGAGCCGTGTCGCCGCTCGAATCGCCGTCGTCAAAGATGCTAAGCGCCCGCTCGCTCAAACGCGCGGCCGCTGTGCCGCTTCGAGGCATCGCCACGAACAGCAGCGCGCTCAAGCAGAACACCATGCTGCCCGCGATCAGCACGAGCCAGCGCATCTGCGTGTGCATCACGCGCCCCGTCACCGGACGCACCGCGGGCACAAGGCGATACCCCGCCGGCGCCCCGGCGCGCCGCTCGTTCTGCGCCTGCTCAAGCCCGGCGTAGAGTTGATACGACAGCAACACGTGAAAGCCGAGCACCGCGTAGAGGATGAGCACCACGCCGAAGATCAAATCCTGCCCCGACGTGCACGACGTGATCATGAGCACGACGCTGAGCGTGAGCAGATGCGAGTAGTCGCGGGCCGTCTTGCGCTCGTACAGCTTCACGAGGATGAGCCACACCTGAAAGCGTCCAAGCACGCTCATGGGCTCGTGCAGGTTGGTGATGAGATCGACGACGGTGTTGATGAGCACCGCGACCACGAGCACGTTGCTCGTCCATCGGGGCAACGTTCGCCCGCGCGGGCCCTCCGTCACATACCAGCTCATCGCGGCAATCGCTCCGGCCACGAGCAGCAAGCCCGCGCTGCGCTCCGCGGTGCAGAAGCCGACGATGCTTAGCAGCACGAGTGTGAACGCTGCGATGCGGAATCGGCGGAGCTGCTTCATGGCAAGCCTCCGGCGTTCAAAGCATCAATGACGGGCAGAGCGCACGCCAGCGCTGTGACGGCCGTCGCCGCAAGCGATCCTGCTCCGGCCGCCGTCCTTGCGCCCGTTTCGCTGACCGCGGAGTTGGTGGCATCGATCCAGCCGATGGGTTCGGGCGCGATCTCGTGCAATTGCCTCGCGCTGAAATGCCATGCGTCGCGGCCGCCCACGCTGGTGTCGATGCGACCGGGATGGATGACGACCTTGCCGGCCCGTTCAAGCTCCGCAATCCGCGGCAAGGGTCGCGATCGCCGTGCGTCCTGCAGGTCAATGCTCGCCAGCGCGTTCTTGATCTTCGCAATGTGCCAGTGACTGCGGCGAATCGGCAGCACGGGAATGTCAAACCCAAGCACGCAAAGCCCGACTTCGAGCCCGGCGTGTGACGCGGCGTTGACGAACGACGCGGTGAGACTGATGGCCTGCTCTTCGAGGGCGTCGAGATCGGTGTCCGCCGCGACCTGCTGCGCGAGTTGTTCTCGCGACTGCGCGAGGTTGAGCGTGATGAGCAGCTTCGGCGGGCTTGGCTGCGCTCGCTCAATCGACACGAGCATGTCGAGGCCCACGGCTCGTTTCCATGCGATGTGCTTCAGGCTGTCGCCGGGTCGGAACTCGCGCACGCCGAAGAAATCGACGCCGCTGCCGGCGCGGTTGGAGATGCGCGTGCCCATCGGCCCAGCCGGCGTCACGGATCGCAGCACGCTCGGCTTGAGCGTGTAGAGGCGCGGGAAGATGAGCGTGTGCTGCCGCTGCGAGATCGTGATCGACTTGCGAATGATGCCAAAGGGGAAGCTCGTGGAAATGGTGAGCAGGTCGAAGTGCGCTTCGCCGCGCCGCGTGGGCCAGAAGACCGCTTCGCCGTGCACGGTTTCGCGCGGGCCGACGTGCATCACCCACGCGGACGCAGGGGCCATGAATCGCGACCACAAACGCCGGCCCGCCACCGCCGCTGTTTCGCCATGGCGTGCTTTCTGCGACGACGTTTCTTCAATGCGCAGGCTTAGGGCGGGAAGAAAGCGGCTGGTGTTCGTGACGGCGTAGCGCACCACCATCGGTTCGCCCACGGCGCCATGGCGCGGGTCCAGCCGGCGGACGCGCAGCGCCATCAGCACCAGGCCGGAGAAGACGCCCGAGATGATGAGCATCGCCAGCATGATGCCGAACACCCACACGAGCAGGTTGTTGTCCGTCGCCGAGGCGCCGACACCCGCGAGCACCGCAAGGGTGATGTACGCGGCGCCAGACCAGCCGACGTGATAGCGGCGCTTCGTCATGACGTTCTTTGGCAGGGGGCCCGCATCATCGATATCGCTCCACCTCGCGCAGCAGGTCTTCGCGGTCCTCGGCTTCCGCGGGCGTCCCGGCGCCGCGGCGAATGGTGATGAGCAGGCAGTAGCGCCGCGGATTTGCCGGGAGCGAGATTCGGGCGGCGGCGGCGGCGTACCCCGACCGTTCCGCACGCACCAGCCAATCTTCGACCATCCAGCCGGCGCCGACGCCCTCCACCGGCATCTCGAACAGCCCGAGCGAGTCCGCCGACGCCGAGCCCGCGATCGTTCGCTTCGGCGTGTCGGGATCGCGCAGGATGGAAACGCTCGCGCCGCCCACGCCGGGCACGGCAACCGACGGATCGTCAGCAGGCACGAAGCGGGCGGAGGACAACTCGCCCTCGATCACTTTGCCGGCAATTGTGTACTGACCGCAGCCTGCCAGAAGCGAGCACACGGCAAGCACGCCGATGGCCGCGAGACGCTGCAGCGGGCGTAGTTCAGACATGCATGGGATGATACGCGGCGGAGTGTGAGCCGGATTCAATCGCGATCGTCGCCCGCGGCCTCGTCGACCTCGCCAGCTTCATCCGGCACGCTGGATTCGGCGGCATCGCCCTCATCCGCGGCGGTCGGCGTGACGGTTTCGGCTTCGGCGTCGGTCGCGGCGGCTGCTTTCGCACCTGGTTTCGCGTGCGCGGCCGGCCGCTTCCCCGCCGTGTCGGAAAGGCCCTGCACGGGCGGAAGGTCATCGAGGCTCGCGAGGCCGAAGACTTTGAGGAACTCGCTCGTCGTGCCGTAGAGCATCGGCCGGCCGATTTCCTCCGCGCGTCCGGTGATCTTCACAAGCCGCCGCTCGAGCAGGCTGCGCAGCACTTCGCCGCACGCCACGCCGCGAATCGCTTCCACCTCGGCTCGCAGAATCGGCTGGCGATAGGCGATGATCGCGAGCGTTTCGAGCGCCGCCTGGCTCAATCGCGAATCCTGCCGCTGGCCGAACAACCGCTCGAGCAGTTCACTGAACTGCGGGCGAGTGAGAATCTGATAGCCGCCGGCGAGTCGTTCGATGCGGAACGAGCGGCCGGATTTGTCGTAATCGCGATTGAGTTCGTCGATCGCTTCTTTGATTGCCTTGTGCACGTTCTTGCCGGAGATGCCGAGCAGGTCCGCAAGTTTCGCTTCGGAAAGTTGGCGATCGGTGGCGACAAGCAGCGCTTCGATGCGTGCGGAAAGCGGTTCATCCGAGGCGGGCGGCGCGATGAGGCCCTGTTGCTCGGCTCGCGCGCGAACCGAAGATTCATCCGTTTCGCCGGCCATTTCGCTCACGTCCAGTTCCACGGGATTCGCACGCGTGACCTTTGGCATCTTGCCTCCCCATCCGCCTGCGCGCTCGCGCACAGCGGGCGTCATCCCGACACGTTAGATCGCGCCGCGGCCAGCATGCGCGCTGGCGAGCGCCTTCTTGGCGAGCGCGAGCTGCTGGGCACGCTCCACCGCCGCACGGTCCGCGCCGGGCTCAATCACCTTGGCGCTCACTTCAGCGTATTCCTTCTCCGCTTCGCTGGCCCGAATCATTTCCGCGGGCGTGGCCGATTCGGTGAGCAGCGTGAGCTTGTCGTTCTGCACCTGCGCGAAGCCGCCGTCGATGAGATACCAGCGGCTGCCGCCCTCGGCGAAATCCAGCCGCAGCGAGCCAATGCCGAGCTTCGTGAGCAGCGGCGACCGGCCGGCCATCACGCCAATCTGGCCGTCCCACGCGGGCAGCGTTGCATACGTCACCTTGCCGGCAAAGACCTCTTCCGTCGGCGTCACGATCGAGCAGTCGAAACTGGTAGCCACTGGTCACTCCGCGAAAAAACGTGCAATTGGAGGCACAGTCTAGCCGCTCCCCAACCGCGATCAAAGCCTGCGGGATTCGAGCATCTTCCGGGCCAGGGCGTAGTTCTGAAACGCCTCTTCGCCCGTCACTTCCCGCACCACCACGGGTTCAAGCCATGCGGGCAGCGGGGCGTGGGCGTCCTCGCTCGGCAACTCCACTTCCGCCAGAATGAGGTCGAAATCAGCAAAGGCGTCCACGGCCCATACGAACTCGCCTTCGCGCACGAGATATCGCATCTTGCGGAGCCGCCGCCCCTTTGTGCCGGGCCAGAGCCTGGCGAACTCGTCGGCGGTGAGTTCGCGTTCCTGCTCCGTGCGAACCAGGCCGAGACCGCGCTTCACGGTATGGGTGAAGATCACGCTGCCATCGGAGCACACCTCGCGGCGGAGGCGGCCTTCCATATCGCGAAACGGACCCTCGGCGTCGCTGGCGAAGTAGCCCTGCTCGATCAGCCGCACTTTCGTGTTCGCCGGCACTGCAGGCATGCGGTGCAGCAGGAACTTGCGCTCGATCTCAAGGCTGCCGCCCGCCGCGTTCATGATCGCGCCGCCTCGGCTTCGATGGGAATTTGCTCAACGATGTCCAGGCCGAAGGCATGCACGCCGGGCATCGGCCGAGGATGGTTGGTGAGAATGCGAATCTTGCGGAGGCCGAGATCGCGAAGGATCTGGCTGCCGATGCCGTACTCGCGCTGGTCCATCGGCTGGACGCGACCCGCAGGGCCGCTGCTGCTTGTGAGGTCCGGCACGTTGATGTCGCGCTGCATCGGGCGGTGAATCTGTTGCAGTCGGCTGCGCAGATCATCGCCCACGCCCTCCGGCCGCACATACACCACGGCGCCCCGACCGGCCTGCTGGATCATCCGCATCGCGCCGCGGAGTTGAGCGCCCGTCGGGTTCGTCACTTCATCGAAGATGTCGCCAAGCACATCGCGCCGGTGCACGCGCACGAGCGTCGGCTCATCAATTGGCTTCGCCACGCCCGACGCATCAAGCTCGCCGACGCCGCCCACCGTGAGCGCGATATGCGGCAGCGGATCGATCGCGCTTTGGTACGCAAACAGCGTGAATCGGCCATACGGTGTGTCGATCGGCGTGCCGTTCACCGGTTCAAGTCGCCGCACCAGCGTTTCACGCGCGAGGCGATATTCGATGACCTGCTCGACGGAGCACATCTTGAGGTTGTGCTTCTTGCACAGGGCTTCGAGCTGCGGCATTCGCGCCATCGTGCCGTCTTCGTTCACGATCTCGATGAGCACAGCGCTGGGGTTGAGCCCCGCCAGCCGCGCGAGATCAAGCGAGCCTTCCGTCTGACCGGTGCGAACGAGCACGCCGCCGTCACGAGCACGGAGCGGGTTGATATGGCCGGGCCGGACGAAATCTTCTGGTTTGCTGTTGGGATCGATGAGGAGCTGAATGGTCTTGACGCGGTCGTGGGCCGAGATGCCGGTGCCGACGCCGTGACGCGGGTGGCCGTCCACGCTTACGGTGAGCGGGGTGCCGCGCACCGACGTGTTGGCGGGCGCCTGGTCATGAAGATCGAGCCGGTCGCACACCTCGCAGGTGAGCGGCACGCAGAGGTACCCGCCGCCCACGCGCGTCATGAAGTTGATCAGCTCGACGGAAATCTTTTCCGCGGCGCAGATGAAGTCGCCCTCGTTCTCGCGGTTCTCGTCATCAACAAGCACAACGACGCGACCGGCACGCAGCTCATCCAGAATTTCAGGAATCGGCGACAACGGCATGGGGCGGTAGTGTAGCCACGCGTGAAACGGCAAAAGGTCAAAGCGGCAAAAGGTCAAAATGAGACGCGGTCGCTCCGTTTCGCCGCGACCTAGCCAACGGCAGGCGAGCGCGAGGAAGTCGTCCAAAATCCAATTCCGTTTGACCTTTTGCCCTTTTGACCCTTTGACCTTTCGCCCCAGTTGCCGCGATAGCATGCCCGCATGATCACCGCAGCGCAGCGCAAAGAGCACGAAGCCTGGCTCAAGGAAGTGACAGCGATCCCCACCGCGGCGGGGCGCGAGCATCGCGTCATCGCATGGGTCGAAAAGTGGGTGAAAGCGCGCAAGAACCTCATTCTCAAGCGCGACCCGGCGGGCAACCTCATCATCCTGCCGCGTGAAGGCACGCGCAGCGCCGCCGGTTCGCGAGGCAAGTCCATCTGGTTCACCGCGCATCTCGATCATCCCGCCTTCGTCGTCACCAACGCGCCCGCAAGCTTCGAAGGCCGCGAAATTGAACTCGAGTTTCGCGGCGGCGTGCATGATCCATATTTCCTGGGCGCGCTCATTGTGATCAACGATGCGCAAGACCGGCCGCACCGCGCTCGCATCATCGAACTTGATTCCAGCGCCAAACCCTTCAAGCGCGTGGTGGCGCGGCTGGAGAAGAAGTCTTCGACCATCGCCAACGGCGACATCGCGCGCTGGGCGACATCGATCGGCGCGAAGACCGTCGTGCGCCAGGGATTGCTCCACGCGCCGGCGTGCGATGACCTTGCGGCGGTCGCGGCGGCGCTTGCAGCGCTTGATGTCATCATGAACCGAAAGGGCGGCGCTGCCGGGAACATCGGCGTGCTGCTCACCCGGGCGGAGGAAATCGGCTTCGTCGGCGCGATCGCTGCGTGCAAGCACAAATCGATCCCCAAGGGCACGCGGCTCATCTGTCTTGAGAACTCGCGCAGCTTTGCGGAGTCGCCCATCGGCGCCGGGCCGATCGTGCGCGTCGGCGACAAGGCAAGCGTGTTCACCCCCGAGCTCACCAACAAAGTGAGCGCGATCGCATCGAATCACCAGGCGGCGCACAAGGATTTCAAGTTCCAGCGCAAGCTCATGCCCGGCGGCACGTGCGAAGCCACCGCGTTCGCCACCTACGGCTACGAATCCACCTGCCTCTGCCTGCCGCTCGGCAATTATCACAACATGGTGGCGATCGACGACGTGCTCGCCGGTCAAGCCAAGGCGAAGTGCGACGCGGAGTACATCGCCGTTGGCGACTACCACGGTCTCGTCGAACTGCTCGTCATCACCGCGGAGCAACTCGATTCACCGGAAGCTTCACCGCTCAAGCCGCGCATGGAGAAGCTCATCAAAGAGCACGGCAACCTGCTGAAGGACTGATCGCGCCGCACATCCGCACGCCGCATCGAACGGGTCCGCAGGAAGCCGCATCTGACGAGTCTGCGAGGAAGATGCGGGTCACGTGTCCGTTCGCGCGAATTGCCCTAGGCGCACGTTCCGCACGACTCGCCGCTGCGCCGGACGAGCCGTGGCGCCGGGCGTGCCTTGCTAAGCCACAAGCGGCTTTGATGCCTCGATGCATTTTCCTCGCCGCCTTCTACTTGCTCATCCCCTCGCCGTGGTTCTCGCCGTTCCCGTTCACCGGCACCGGCTGCAGTAACTCGATGGCGACACGGACGACGTGCGTTGGCGTCGCTTCCTTCGTGGTGAAGCGGGCGTTGTGTGACTCGACCGTCTCGCCGACCACCGGCACGTGGCCGAGCGTGGCGAGCAGGAACCCGCCGATCGTTTCGTAGTCTTCTTCCTCCGGCAGCTTGAGGCCGAGCTGCTCGTTGAGGTCGTCGATGTGATACCGGCCGTCGACCTCGGCGTGCACGTCATCGATGATCACGAGTTCGGGTTCTTCTTCGTGCTCCGGTTCGTGCTCATCGCGAATTTCGCCGACGATTTCTTCGAGCACATCTTCGATGGTGACGAGGCCCGCCGTGCCGCCGTATTCGTCGATCACAATCGCCATGTGCACTTCGCTCTTCTGGAAGTCCGCGAGCAGTTCGCGCACGGGCTTCGACTCGGGCACGACGATTGGCCGGCGCAGCAGCGATTCGAGGTTGAAGCCGGCGCCGGGCTCGCCGAGGAACGGAATGAGATCCTTCGCGTAGAGGATGCCGGCGATCTGGTCGAGGCTTTCGCGGTACACGGGAATCCGCGAGTGGCCCGCTTCCAGCACCGCGGCGCGGATCGCGCTCAAATCATCCGTCAGGCGAATGCCCTGAATGTCCGTGCGCGGCGTCATGATCTCGCTCACCTCCGTGGACGTGAACTCCACGACGTTTTCGAGAATCGTCGCGGCGGTGTTGTCGAGTCCGCCCTGGCGCTGCGTCTCTTCGATGGATCGCAACAGCTCGGCTTCAATCTCTTCCTGCTGGAGGTGCGCCCCGGTGAGTCGCCGAACGATTTCATCGAGGAACGCGCCAATGCGGTTGAGCGGCGAGCAGATGAACGTGAGCGCGCGAATGACGGGGTGCGACCGCACGAGCAGACCGACGCCCGCGTACTGCGCAATGGCGGCGCTGACCACCGTGGAAAAGAGCCAGAGCACGATGACGGTCAGCGCGCCAGCGATCGCAAGCGTCGTCCATGCGATCTCGGGGGCAAACACGTTCGGAATCTGCGCCAGCACCAGCACGAAGAAGGCCATGCGGGCGGCGGTGCGCACGAGCGCGGACGACATCGTGGCCTCGCGGCGGCGGTCAGCGAGCCACTTCGCGCTGGCGGTTCGGCCGAGCTCTTCCAGTCGCCGCTCAATCGCAGCGCGACTGACGGAAAGCAGCGCGAGATTGATGGCGGAGAGATAGCTCGCCAACGCCAGCAGTGCGAGTGATATCCATGGAAGCCAGGCGGTCACGGCGCGGAGCCCCTCATCTCAATTCGTTCCGCCGTCCGCGGCGCCGCGATGGGGCGCGAACGTCCGGCCGACGCCCACGGCTTCGAGCAGCCGATCTTCTTCGGCGTGCATTCGCGCGTGGTCTGCCGGGTCGTGATCGTCAAAGCCCGCAACGTGCAGCAGGCCGTGCACCGCATAGAGCAGCAACTCCTGCTCCACGGCGTGGCCAAATTCGGCAGCCCGCCGGTCTGCTTCGTCAATGCACACAGCGATATCCGCTTCGATCGGCTCACCGGGATTGGTGGCGTCGAAGGTGAGGACGTCGGTTGTGCCCGGGACGCCGGTGTGCCGCTCGTGGAGGGCCGCCATGTCGTCATCGGCGACAACGCGAACCGTCAACCGCCGGACGGGCTGGCCAAGCGCCGCCGCAGCAGCCGCGAGATGGGCGGAGATCCAGTCGAGATCGACCCGGCACGGCCGCCCGACGCCCCAAACAAGCTCTATAGGACTGGGAGGTTGCTCACCTTGGTCGCTGACGTCAGCGCTGGCCGGTGGTGAATGCGTCACAATGGCTGTTCGCATCGAGTCTCTTGAACCCTTTACGTGGCGGACGGCGGCGTGGACCCGGTTGTCCAGCCCGAAACCGTTGCCCTCAACGTGCCATGAGGATAGCGGCCTCCGGCATAGCGGGGAAGGGTCCAAACGCCCGGTTGGTGACCGCCAGTGGAGCGAAAAAGCCCAATGGCCGGGTTCCGCGTAGCGTTCCCGGCGATTGGGCAAGCATGTCGCTTTGGAGCGAGCGATCGGCAGTTGTTACGCCGTTCTGCGGCGACGGCGGCCGGTGAGCAGCCCTGCGCCCAGCAGCATCACAGCGCCGGGGACGGGCACCTGGTAGCTCGTGCCCACCACATCCGTCGCATCCGTCGGCTGGTCGAGCGTGCCGATGAGTGCGGTGAAGTTGAGCAGGCCGTCATCACCACCGAGCATCGACAGGGGGATCACACCAGACAGGCTGTTCGTGCCGAAGGTCACCGGCACGACGCCGACGGCGTCCCCAAGTTCCACGCTCATCACAGCCATGTTGCCGGCGTCGAAGAGTTCTGATGAGAACAGCAGGACGTAATCGACGCCCGCCGACAAGTTGGGGAAGTTCGATGAATAGAGCGACTGCAACGGTGGATCGCCCGTTGCGGTGTTCTGATCCACGTCGAACTCCAGCACGCCGAGGACGCTGTTCGGTTGCTGGGCCGACGGCGCCACGATCGGGGTGTGGAACGTGAACAGGAAATACAAGTTCGTGGCGTCGTACGACACATCGATCGTGTCGATGTCGAGCAGCGGTCCGCTGCCGCCAAAGGCAGCGGTCGCGTCACCGAACGCATCGACGTAGGCCTGACCCTGCGCCGCGGCCGCAATCGAGCCGCACGCCGCGATCGCCAGGATCGCATCTCGAACCATCATCCGTCCTTCTCCTTTCCGTTCTGCGATTGCCAAAAACAAAAAATGACCACGGAGCCCCTCTCATGGTCTCGTCAAAGCAGATTGTGTTGCGCCGCTCGCGTTGGCGAATATCGAGCGCCGCCCCGGTGGAATTGCGAGTATCGGCGAGCGCGCCGCAAAATCAAGAGCAAAAGCTTTGAACACGCCGAGTTCGCGGCAGGTGTGAGTTTAGAGAATGTTGCGGCGCGGCACTCGCGACGATCACGTCGCGCCGACGGTGAGGCCGTGCGTCAGGCCCGTGCCGTAGAAGCTCACGCTCGCCGGCTTCACGCGCGCTTCGAACTCGTCGCGGAACTTGTTGACGATCGTGCGCACCGCCCAGTTGTTGCCGTCGGCGAGACCGCAGATCGTCGTGCCCGGCATGATGCCCATCGAGCTGGCGAGTTCCAGCAGGAGATCGAGATCTTTGCTGGTGCCGTCGCCGCGCTCGATGCGCGTGAGCAGCTTGTACGTCCACGTCGTGCCTTCCCGGCAAGGCGTGCACTGGCCGCACGATTCGTTGCTGAAGAAGCGCGCGATGTTGCGAGCGACGGCGACCATGTCCGTGTGCTCATCGAACACCGTCGGGCATGCCGTGCCGAGGCCCATCACCTGGTGCGAGCGGCCGATGTCGAAATCCATCGGCGCATCGAACTGATCCGGCCCGAGCACGCCCATCGACACGCCGCCCGCGATCGCGCCTTTGAACCGCCGGCCGCCCTTCATCCCGCCGCAGTACTCGTTCACAAGCTTCGACAGCGGAATGCCGAGATCAACTTCATAGACGCCGGGGCGATTGACATGACCGCTCACACCCATGAGCTTCGGGCCGTAGCTCGCCATCGCGCCCTTGAAGCGCGACTCGCAGCCCATGGTTTTCCACCAGTCGACGCCCTTCTCCACGATCGGCACGACCGCCGCCAGCGTCTCCACGTTGTTCACGATCGTCGGCCGGCCGAAGAGCCCCTTCACCGCGGGGAACGGCGGCTTGACGCGCGGCCAGGCGCGCTTGCCTTCGAGACATTCCAGCAGCCCAGTTTCTTCGCCGCAGATGTACGCGCCGGCCGAGCGGTGCAGGTAGCAATCAACGCTGAACGACGACGCGCCGCCGAGCAAACCCTGTTTGCCGAACACGCCGTTTTCGTACGCTTCCTTGATCGCGTTCTCGACGACCTTCGCCTGGTGGCGATACTCGCCTCGGATGAAGAAGTACGCCGTGTCCAGCTGACACGCCCAGCATGCGATGGCAATGCCTTCGAGCACGAGGTGCGGATCGAAATCGATGAGCAGGCGGTCCTTGAACGTGCCGGGCTCGGCTTCATCGCAATTGACGCAGAGATATCGCCGCCCGCCATCGGGCTTGGGGAGGAACGACCACTTCATGCCGCACGGGAAGCCGGCGCCGCCGCGACCGCGCAGGCCGGATTCCTTGACAAGTTCGACGATCTTCGCCGGCTCCATCGCGAGCGCTTTGCGCAGCGATTCGTATCCGCCGGTTTTCACGTACTCGTCATAGCTGACGATCTTCCGCTTCCGGGGGTCGGCCCACGGCTGCGATGGGATGCGCTTGAGCAGAACAGGTTCAGTGACGGGCATGGGAGGGAATGATAGCGGAACGTGCCTCCGTCATTCCCGCGCAGGCGGGAATCCAGGCGGTCCGCAGGCAGGCATGAACTTCGCAACCAGCCACGAATGCATCCCGCAAACCACATCATCGCAGCCGCGGGTGCATACCCGCGGACAGAACCACAGCGGTAGCATTCCTATATGACCTGCGAGGATGCGCAGAAGCATGGCCGCCCCCTGCAAGGTGAATCAACCCGCTAGTCGCGCACGCGGAACCGGATCACCACCTTTGAAGGCAGAACCGGGTATTCGATGCGGCAGCGCACCACTTCAAACTCGCTCGGATCCCAACCCACGGCGTTGCAGGCATACTGCGCCATTTCCGAATAGCGCGCGAACTCCGGCGCGTAGACCGCATCCACGCCGCGGCCGAGCATGGCGATGCCCTCATAACACGGCAAGCGGTCCCATTCGTGATGCACGATCGCGTCATCGCCCGTGCGAAGCTCGCCGTATTGCACTATCTCCGGCGGGTGGAGCGGAAGATCGCGGTGCACCATGATGTCGTGATAGAGCACCTGGGCGGGCGTGCGAACGCCGGCGCGGCTGATGAGCAGCTTGTCGCCGTTCTCCTCCACGGTGTACGCCACGTTGCGCCACACCTCGCCGGAGAGATACGTGGCGGCCGCGGTGTTGCCGATGCCGTCTGATTCCGCCTCGATGCATCGCACGCGCTGCGGCGTTTCGACGGTGCGGAACCGGCCGATTGGCTTCGAGCAGAACTCCGCAAGCAGCGGGGCGCCGTACCGAGCGGCGTCCTCGGCGTTGAGCGGTATCGCGCCGGACGCGTCGATGCGCTCCTTGTCCGAGGCCACCGTGCGCGTGAAGAGAATCCACCTCGCATCGTGACGGAAGCGGCGGAGGTTCACCTGCCCGCCCACCGTCACGCCATGCACGGTGCCCGGCATGTTCCCGGCGCGGAAAATCATCAAGCTGATGATCGCGGTGGCCTGCACGCCCCAGATGTGCGTCTGGGCGCGGAAGGCGTCGCGCCGGTGCTGCAGGTTCATCTGTGCCGCACCCGCATCGCCCGCCAAGTTGCTCACCATGGCGTCGAACGTCGCGCGGTCGCCGGCGTGTTCGCTCACGAGACGATCAAATTCGCTGAAGGTGCGGAGCAGTTGTTCGATCAGCGCCGGCTTGACGGATTTTTTCAGCGCGGCTTCGCAGAAGCGCGACATCGCCGTCGGCTTTGGAAGGTGGCAGGCGACTTCGAGCGGGTTCTCCGTGGTGGCAAACTTGTGAATCTGCCAGCTCAACTTGCTGTTGATGCGCAAGGCCCGCTGAACGTGGGTCGCGGAGCTGGAAGAGTCGAGCCCGGGCACCTCGGCGAGGACGGAAGCGACGGACCGCCGCAACACCAGGAGCGTCTGGGCCACCTGCTGCTCGAAGTCGGCCGGCTCGGGCGATTCTCGGACAAGATGGGCGGTCGGCATGGGCATGTGAACACAGCTCCTGATGCGCTAGCCCAGACTGTACCACGAACTGGGTGAAATGTCCTACTGAAAATTCTACCAGAAAAATCTTGCGATCTTGCCGCGCCCCGATTAGGCTCGTCTTCACACGATGATGGCCTGCCGCGACGCAGCGCCAGACTGCCTTTGAACGGAGGAGCGACCCCATGAGCTATCGATTTCGCGCGGATCACAACGTCTTTGCCGGCTTGGCCTGCATTCTGCTTTCAGGCCTCACCGCCGGCGCTGAATCGACGACGATGATCAACGTGTCAACCACCGGCGAGCTGCCGTCATGCCCCGGCACGAACTACTGCTACAGCGTGACGCCCGCCATTTCAGACGACGGCCGATTTGTGGTGTATTCGAGCACGGTGAAGAACATCGTGGACGGCCCGCAGACCGACAACTACTCGCCGCAGTTGCTGCTTCGCGATCGGCTGCAGTGCACGACGACTCGAATCTCGCAGAAACCGGACGGCACGCCGGGCAACAACCCGAGCGGGTATCCCGCCATCTCCGGCGACGGCGAGATCATTGCGTTTGAAAGCCGGGCGACAAACCTCGTCACCGCGCCGGGTCAATCCACGGCGGTCTCGCAGATCATCGTGTATGTCCGCGCGACCGGCGCGTTCGAACTCATCAGCAAGTCGGCGGCCGGCGTGGCGGGCAACGGCTCCAGCGCCGCGGTGACGCTTTCATCCGATGGCCGCTACGTCTGCTTCCAGAGCGACGCCAGCAACCTCGTGCGCGGCGACAACAACCAGCTCACCGACATTTTCGTCTTCGATCGCCAAACACAGACGATGGTGCGCATCAGCAACGGCATGGCCGGCGAGGAGCCCAACAGCGCGAATCGGCGACCGAGCATTTCGGAAGACGGCCGATTCGTCGCCTTTGACTCCAGCGCCACCAATCTCACCACCACCCCCACCAACAATTTCAACCAGGCGTACCTCTACGATCGCGACGCGGATGCGGACGGCGTATTCGATGAGCCGGGCGAAACCTCGCTGCAGCTTGTGAGCATGAGCACGTCGGGCCAGGTGGCGAACAATCATGTGTTCTGGCCCTTCGTGTCCCCGAACGGCGATCGCGTGGCCTTCAACACGAACGCCAACAACCTCGTCACCGGCGACACCAACGGCGCCAACGACATTTTCATTCGCCACATTGCGACGAACACGACGACGCGCGAGAGCGTTGGCCCCGGCGGCGCGCAGGCGCCGAACTCAAGCTGGTTCCCGATGCACTTCTCCGCCGACGGCCGGTACATGACGTTTCACAGTGCCTCGCAAGGGCTTGTGAGCGAGACGCACAACGGCTTCACGCATATTTTCCGCCGCGACTTGCAGCTGGGCGTCAACGTGATTGTTTCGCGCACCGACGAGGGCGTGCTTGCGGACCAGTCGAACGAATACGCCGATGTCAGCGCCGATGGAAGCTTCGTGGCGTTTGGCAGCGCGGGCTACAACATGGTGCCCGGTGGATCGACGAACCCGGATTGGGTCAATCAGTTCGTGCGCTCGTTCACCGATGCGCATCCCTACGACACGTGTGAAGCGACGCCATGCCCCGCGGACATGGTGAACAGCGTGACGTTCCAGCCGCCGCCGGACGGCGTGGTGAACGCGGCCGACTTGGCGTTCCTGCTCGGCGCGTGGGGTCCGAACCCTGGTTCGCCGGCGGATATCGTGGACGCGTCGACGTTCCAGCCGCCGCCTGATGGCGTGGTGAACGCCGCGGACCTCGCGTATCTGCTCGGCTCGTGGGGGACGTGCGAATAGACAACAATGGCTCAAACGCGGCGGTCGACCGTGGCGCGCCGCACTTTTCTTCGCGTGCACTTTCGGTTCCTGGAGGAGGACAAACGATGAGACGGATTCCTGTGACGATCGCCGCCGCCATGGCACTGGTGGCGACGGCCAGCGCGAGCGCCGGGTCCTACAACCCCGCGCTGGACTATGTGATCAGCATCAACGATGGCAACGCGTTCAGCCTGTCGGGCACGCCGGTGTCGTTCAACGTCATCGTGCCGGACACCGGCGGCACGGTCGTCGGCTTCAGCTTTGAAGGTACGTTGTTCGTGAACCAGAGCGGCCTGCCGGGTCTGCCGGGGCAGACGCAGCTCACGATCACCGCGCCGGACGCTTCGACCTACGTCGTGGGCGGCATGCCGCCTTCGGCTTCGTCGTGGGATTTCCAGTCGGCGACGAACAGCAACAACGTCACGTACAACCACGGCCCCGACATGCTGCTGCCCGATACGTCGTCCATCGGCACGTGGACATTCACGTTCGCGCGCGTCGGCGGCTTCCCCTCGACGCACCAGTGGAGCAACGTCACGATCACACTCCACTCGGTGCCAGCGCCCGGCGCGCTCGCCCTCTGCGGCGTGGCCGCCGCGCTCGGCAGACGGCGCCGTCGGAACTGACGGGAACCGCCGCGCAGCCGCGCCGCGCAATGCAATACGTGCGGCGTGAACAAAGAGCCGGGTCGACGCCCGGCTTTTTTGCGCGCATTCACCCCAGAGGCGCATGGTGCGGAAACAGAAAAAGTCGTCTTGGCGATGGCGCAAGGAGATGAAGAGAGAAGGCGATGAGGGGTACGGAGAAGAGGAGAAGGGGGGATCGTTCCTACCGGCTCGACTCCTCACTCCTCCTCTCGCACTCTGCGCCCCTCCCGCTTGCGCATGAACCACGCGTTGCGCAGCTCGAGATAGGTCTCGAACCCTCGCGATGTGAGCACGCCGGTGTCGTGGATGGCCTTCCGGGGGCCGCCGTGGCCTGCGTGATCTTTGTGCGTGTCGTGGAAGGCGAGGAACCCGCCGGGCATCACGAAGTCTGTCCAGTCTTCGATGTCCTTCTTCACCGCGTCGTAACTGTGGTCGCCATCGATCCACAAAAATGCGATCGGTTCGCGCCACGTCGGGGCGATGTTGTACGAGTAATCGCGGATCACGTTCACGCGGCTGGCGACGTTCCATTCGCGCAGCACGTCGCGAAACGTCTCCCACGTTGTTTCGCTCGCGCTCGCCGCCTCGCCGTTCTTCGCTTCGCGGTCCCGGCGTGATCCCGCCAGCGTCGAAAGATGTGGGTCGATGGCGGTGAAGGTGTTCGAAGGCTTCATGCCGTGCGCGATGTACACGGTGCTCTTGCCCTTGAAGCTGCCGATCTCGACAATCGCGCCCGGCGGGCACAGTTGAGCGCAGTGGCACACCATCGCCGCCTGATCCGGGTGCAGCCAGCCGGCCAGTCGCCGCGCTGCTTCGAACTTTTCGCCGAGCACGTGCCTGGTGAACTTCCGCGCAGCACGCAACTCCGGTGGGGCCCAGCGCGCCCAATACGGCAGCACGGTGGGATACTTGACATCGCTCTTCAGCATCGCGGCGTCATCGTACCGAAGCGCCGCCTTGTTCGGTGGTCCGTTGCGCAAACCGGAGATCGCTCACCCCGGCCCCGTTCCCCGAGGAAGGGAGAAGACGCGTGCTGCGTTGGCGCTCTGCCGTTCGCTTTACGGTCGTGGCTTGTCGGGCGGGGCGCTGCGCTCGGGCGGGTGGACTTCAATTTCTTCAATCGTCGTCCGCCGAAGCGTCACGCCGCCGCGTTGTTCTTCCTCGACGGTCTTCTTGACGGTCTTGCGCGATGGGTTCGCCTTCACGCCGCCCCAGATGTAGCCGACGAACTCGCCCAGGCTGCGCATCAGGCTTTTGTCGTGCTTCGGCATGAGGATTCACCACAAGGACACCGAGGACACAGAGCACGCACAGGACACATACGGCTTCTCGAACCGTAGCGCCCCAAATCGCCCGACGCGAGCTGATTCTTCACCCCCCATCTTCCAGCTTTGTGCTCTCTGTGCCTCTGTGTGAGTCACTTGTGCGCGTCGATGATCTGGTCGATCTTCTCGATCGTCAGGTTCTCGTGCAGGGTGTCATCGACGAGCGCGACGGGGGCGGTGTCACATGAGCCCAGACATTCGAGCGTGAGCAACGTGAACTTGCCGTCCGCGGTGGTTTCATGTGGCTCGATGCCGAGCTTCTGGCGGATGTGATCGAGCACCGCCTGGTGACCGCACACTTCACAGGCGACGGACTGGCACACCCCGATGACGCACTTGCCCACGGGCTCGAGGTGGAACTCTTCGTAGAACGACGCGGTGTCGAGCACGTCCGCTGGCTTGAGATCGAGGAACTGCGCGATCTCCATCATCGCCTGGTAGGGGATGTAGTGGTACTCGTGCTGCACCTCGTGCAGAATCGGCAGCAGCGCGCCTTGCTTCGTCTCATAGCGCGGCAGGATCTCGCGCGTAAAACGCTGCCTCATCGCCGTGGTGAGATACGGCGTGTCACGCTTCTCAATCTTCTGCGTGCCGGATGGTTTTGCGATCCAGGCCAAGGTTCATTCCTTTCGTTTCACCACAGAGGCACAGAGGCGGACAGAGCTGGAGATGAGGAGAGGGGAAATGAGGAGACCGTGTTTGATCACGACCAGCTCGCCACGTCAATCCTCACTCCTCAATGCCTCACTCCTCATCTCGTTACCTCCCGCAAAAGTCTCTGTGGTGAATGCTCATCGATCCAATTCCGCGGCGATGATGTTGAGCGAGCCGAGCACTGCGACTACGTCCGCGATCTGGTGCCCTTCCAGCAGCTTTGGCAGCACCTGGAAGTGGATGAAGCACGGCGGGCGGACATCGACGCGCCACGGATACTTGTCGCCGTCGCCGACGATGTAGTAGCCGAGCTCGCCGTTCGGCCCTTCGATCGCGCCGTAGGTTTCCGCAATGGGCACGTCCCAGCCGCGGTTGTGCATGAAGATTTCGAACTGCTGGATGACGCCTTCGATTGAGCCGTACACGTCGCCCTTCGGCGGAAGCACGAGCTTGCCATCCGGGTGGGCGTTGATCGGGCCGGTGGGGATGTTGTCGATCAGTTGCTCGATGATCGCGCGCGACTGCTTCATCTCCTCCAGCCGCACGAGATACCGGCAAAGCGAATCGCCGTCGGTCGCGATCGCCACGTTGAACTTCACAGCTTCCGCGCCTTGGCCGTCCCAGTTGTCGGCGTAGCACAGATACGGCTCATCCTTGCGCAGGTCGCGCTTCACGCCCGACGCTCGCGCCACCGGCCCAGCGAGACTCCACGCAATCGCGTCCTCGCGGCTGATCGCGCCGACGCCCTGCAGCCGGTCCACAAAGATGCGGTTGCGGTTGAGCAGATTTTCGAAGTCGCCGATGAGCTTCGGCAGGCGCACGTGGATGAAGTTCTTCACCATGCGCTTGAACGTTTCGTCATCGGGAATGTCGCGGAACGCCCCGCCGACGCGCGTCCAGTCCGGGTGGAACCGCTGGCCGGAGACGTACTCGATGATGTCGTAGATGAATTCGCGCTCGTTGACGCCATAGAAGATGCCGGTGAGGGCGCCCAGGTCGAGCGCCGCGGCGCCCGTGCACAGCAGGTGGTTCTGAATACGGCCGAGCTCCGCAAGGATGGTGCGGACCACCTTGCAGCGCGGCGTCAGATCGATGCCGAAGAGCGTCTCCACCGCATGATGCCAGGCGATGTCGTTGACGATCGGCGAGATGTAGTCCATCCGGCTGATCGTGCAGACGTACTGGTTGTAGTCGTGGTGCTCGCCCAGCTTTTCGAAGCCGCTGTGGAGGTAGCCGATGTGCGGCACGGCGCGGACGACGCGCTCGCCGTCCAGCTCCAGCACCATGCGCAGCGTCGTGTGCGTGGCGGGATGCTGCGGGCCGAAGTTCAGCACCCAGCGGTCCGGTGCGTCCACGAAGTCCTTGACGTATTCCGGCGCGTCGACGTCAACGTCGAAAAGCTCATCAGGTTCCAGCGTAAAGGGCATAGGAAGGCAAGTATAGCGGCGAAATGAGGGGCGAAAACAGGGGGAAAGAGGCGGCGGAGGCAGAAGGCAAAGGGCAGAAGGCAAAGGGCAGAAGGCAAAAGGCATCGAGGGATCGAGGCATCGAGGGATCGAGGCATCGAGGCATGGCGGGAGCCTCGGAGCATGTGGACGTCTTGATGATTCGCATCGTTTCGCGGGCGGCGCTCCGCCGCGTCGTTGGCGAATCACATCAACTCACGCGCGATGAAGCGCCGCTCGCGAAACAATCTGCGAAGCGGGAAGCCTTGAAGAGCACCCAACGCGCACCCGGTGGGCGGCGCCCGCCCTACATTTCCGCGTCCCCGCGTTTCCGCTTTTGACGTTTCGGCGTTTCGGCGTTTCGGCGTTTCCTACCGGCTCTTCCCACGCACGCGCAGTTCGAGCCATGCCGGGAGCACGATGATGGACGCCAGAAGCGTGAGCGTCATGCCGAGCGCCATGACCATGCCGAGCGACTGGATGCCGCGATGGCTGGCGAAGAGCATCGCGCCGAAGCCGAGGATGTTGGTGACGGTGGTGACGGTGATGCCCTTGCCTGTGCCGTGCGACAGGCCGAGCGGGCGATCATGCGGGTCCTGGTGGAAGCGGTGGACGACGTGCACGCCGCAATCGACGCCGATGCCGAACATCAGCGGCAGCACCATGATGTTGGCGGCGTTGAGCGTGTGGCCGGTGAACTGCATCGCCGCGAGCACCGCGCCGAAGCCCATCACGATCGGCAGGATGCACAGCAGCGCGTCGTACAGCGACCGCAGCGCGATCGTCAGCACGATCACCACCAGCACGACGGAGAGCAATCCCGCATAGAGATACGAGCGCACCATCAGCTTGCCGGAGTAGTAAATCTGCATCAGCACGCCGGTGATGTTCGGGTCGACGCTCTTCAGATCGTTCACGAACGTCGGCAGGAACTTGGGATCAAGCGCGTTCGTCACGTCCGGCGGCGTGCGCGGATGGATTTCGATTGAGTATCGCGGGTGTTCCGGATCGGTGCGATCGATGTACGGCCGGAGAATCTCCTGCGGGAAATCGGCGGGCGTGATGCGCTGGTCATCCAGCAGGTTGCGAATGCGCTCGGCGGTCGTTCGCCGGAGTTCCGAGTAGGCGTCGTGCAACTTGCCGACGCGAGCGTTGAGCGTGGTGGGGTTGAGCGACGTGATCGTTTCGATCGCTCCATCAAGCGCCGCGCCCAGGCGTTCCATGCTGGCGCGAATGTCCACGGGAATGTCGTGGCGATTGAGCTGCGACCGGAAAATGGCGCGAAGTGAAATGAGCTGCGACCCGAGCGCTTGCGCTTCCTCGGCGGCGTTGAAGGGCGGCGTTTTATCCGGCGATTCCGCGGCTGCCAGCGCGGGCGCGATCGTGCGGCCGGCTTCACGAGCGATCGCGCGCTTCTCTTCTTCATCGGCCGGAAAAAGCATGCCGATGCCGTTCACCTGACCAACAGTCGGCAACGCCGCGAACTGGGCGGCCCGTTCACGGGCCAAGTCCAGACTGTCAGCGACCGACACGGCGAACCATGCCGACACGCCGCCTTCCTTCAGCAGCTTGTTCTGCCATTCCACGCTGTTGACGCCGCGCGGCTGGAGGCGCATGAGGTCGTAATCAAACTGAATCCTCGCCGCGTGCCACGCGCAGAACACGAGGAACACGCCCGCGATGGAAAGCGTGATCGCCGGCCTGTTATGAATGAACGCAAGGCGGTCGCGCTGCGGCTGGTCGGGCGCTTCGACGTCTTCGCGCATGCCCCTGGTGCCGACGTTCTTGTGAAACACGCGAATGAGCGCAGGCAGCACGGTGAAGGTGGCGACGAGACAGAGCAGGATGCCGCCCGCCGCGATGATGCCGAGTTCCGCAATACCGAGGAACTTGGTGAACGCCGTGGTGCCGAACGACAGCGCGGTGCACATGGCGCCCAGCGTGATGCCGCCAAAGCTCCTGCGGAACGCGCGCTCGAACGCGCTTCCCAGCGGCGACGAACCTTTCGTGCGTATGTCGTGCCAGCGGGTCGCTTCCACGGTGGTGACGAAATGCACGCCGAAGTCCATGCCCAGGCCGAGCAGAATGAGCACGAAAAACACGGAGAGAATCTGGAGGTGGCCGACGGCGAGGAGCAGATAGCCGAACGACCACGCCACGCCGACGTACAGCGAAATATTGAGCAAAATGGGCGTGCGGATGCCGCGGAAGGAATAGATGAGCAGCGCGCACAGCGCGACGACGGCGATCACGGAGGTGAACGACGCGTCGTGCATCGCGGCGTTGGTTTCGTCTGTTTCGATCACTTCCACGCCGGTGAGACCGGCTTCGACAGTCGGATGCTTCGCCTGCACTTCAGCGAGGCGAGAGCGCATCGCGGCGATCGCCGAACCGCTGGCGTTCACGTTGTCGGTCTCTTCGTGCGGCGTGACGCGCATGAAGACGAAGCGGCCGTTGGGCGAGGTGAGATAATGCCACTCTTCGCTTTCGTCTGTGCCGGCGATTGCGCGGAGCGCATCAGCAGGTTCCTCGCCGCGCATGGCCGCCGTGATCGCGGTGATGAGCTGCGTGAGGCCGTCGATGTCGCGGGCGTGGTCGACTTCCTCGCCTTGTTCGTTCTCCGAATTCGCCATGCCGCGCACGGTGCTGGAAAGGAGCTGGGACAGCGTTGGCGTTTGCAGGAGCGGCACGGCACGCTCGGCGTCGCGGACCACGTCGCGGAACTCATCGAGCGGGAGCAGCCGCGCGGTGCGGGGGGCGAACGCCGACGCCGGCGCTCCGTAATCGAAGCGAACGACGGCGGCCTCATTGCGGAAGCTCGCCGCGAGATCGTCAATCAGTCGCTTCGCCTCGGCGCTCTGGTCGCTGCCGTCCGCCCCTTGCGTGTCGGCCACGACGGTGAGGTCATAGGCGCCGGGGAAGCTGTTCCACCAGTCGAGGAACCGCTGATTGAACCGCAGGTTCCTCGCGAGGAGATCGTTCCGGCTGGGGTTGACCTTGAGGAACGCGGCGGCGGCGAGCGCGCATCCGCCGGCCGTCACCCCCGTCAGCACGAGGATGAGCACGGCATGGCGCGTCACGAAGTCGGCCCAGCGCTGCGGAAATGAACGGTGTGGAGCGTCGGCCATGGGTCAATGCGTGCAGCGCTGTCGTCCTCGCGTCAAGGAGAAATTCATTGACCGTGCATTCTACCGGTCATAAACTCGTCGCCACGCGAGACGAGAGTGGGCGGCATCCAGCTCGGCAAGCTCGTCGGCACAAGCGGCGAGAAGGCGAGTTCATCGTGCACGCAAAGGGCAACGGCAGATTCGACCTCCACGCGGTGCTTCAGGAAAGCCAAGGACGTGTTGTCGATCTTCTCGAGCAACATGTCAACCCGTCTTTCGCGCGCATGCTCCGCACGATCGGCTTTGATGTCGAGTACGTCCGCGGCGAAGGCGCCTACCTCTGGGACAAGAACGGCCGGCGATATATCGATTGCCTCGGCGGGTACGCCGTGTTCAACCTCGGCCGCAACCACCCCGTCATTCGCGATGCGCTCAAGCAGGCCATGGATGCGGACCTGCCGAACCTTCCGGGCATCGGACCGTTTCGACTGTCCGGCGCGCTGGCGAAGCAATTGATCGGCACCGCCCCCGGCGACCTCGACACGGTGTACTTCACGAACTCCGGCACGGAAGGCGTGGAGGTGGCGCTCAAATACGCCCGCGCCGCCACGGGCCGCGATCGCTTCGTCTACTGCAGCCGGTCGTACCACGGTCTCACGCTCGGCAGCCTGTCCGTCAACGGCAGCGTGGAGTTCCGCGACGGCTTCGGCGCGCTGCTCCCCGCCACCGAAATTCCATTCGGCGACCTCTCGGCGTTGGAAGATGAGTTGAAGAAGGGCGACATGGCGGCGTTCATCGTCGAGCCCATTCAAGGCAAGGGCGTGAACGTGCCGGCGCCGGGCTTTCTGCGAAGCGCGCATGCGCTGTGCGAGAAGTATGGCTCGCTCATCATCGCGGACGAAGTGCAGACCGGCTACGGACGCACCGGCCGCATGTGGGCCTGCGAACACGACGGCCTTGAGCCCGACATCATGATTTCCGCCAAGGCGCTCTCCGGCGGATACGTGCCGGTTGGCGCCGTGTTCAGCAAGCGGTGGATCCATCAGAAGGTGTTTTCTTCGATGGACCGCTGCTCCGTGCAGCAGACGACGTTCAGCCAGAACGATCTCGCGATGGTCGCCGGCCTCGCGACGCTGCACGTGCTGCGCGAGGAGCGTCTGATCGAGCACGCCGCGGCGATGGGCGAACGACTGATGGCCGGGCTGCGCCAGCTTCAATCGAAATATGAATTGATTCGCGATGTGCGCGGCCGGGGACTCATGGTGGCCATCGAGTTCGGCAAGCCGCGAAGTCTGAAGCTCCGCGCCGCGTGGGAAATGGTGCATGCGATGAATCGCAATCTCTTCTGCCAGGCGATTCTGATGCCGCTGCTTACGGATCACGGCATCCTTGCGCAAGTCGCAGGTCACCGGCTCGATGTGATCAAGCTCATCCCGCCGCTGGTGGTGAGCGAAGCGGACGTGGATGAAATCGTCGCCGCGTTCGACGCCACGATCGCCGCCTGCAGCAAATTCCCTGGCCCAACGTGGGAAGCGACGAAGAAGCTCGCGGCGGCGGCGCTCAAGCGTTAGCATCTTCTTGATGCCGGACGTGCTTACCAAGGTGCTCATGATTGCGGCGGGCGGCGCGGTCGGCTCCGTGGCGAGATTCGCGCTGGGCCACCTTGTGCAGCGCGGGCTGGGCGACGGATTCCCATGGGGCGTGCTCGCGGTCAACGTGATTGGTTGTCTCACGATCGGCGTGATTGCTGCGTTTATCGCGGGCAGTCCGGAGGCGCGCGAAGCGTGGCGGCTGGCGCTCATCGTCGGGCTGCTCGGCGGGTTCACAACGTTTTCTGCGTTCAGCCTTGACGCCTTGGAGCTGGCGAGCGACGGCCGGTGGCTCCACGCCGGCGCGTATGTCCTGGCGACCAATGCGCTGTGCCTCGTCATGACATGGGCGGGCTTCCGCGCGGCCCAGCCGTGGTTTCCCGCATGAACGACGCGGCCGAGCCTTCACCCAATTTCGCCGTTGATGAACCTTTGCCAGAGATGCGTCGTGAAGCGCGGTGCGTCATATTGCACGCCCCGGGGCTTCCCGGTCCGGGATTTCAAATTCTGGAACACCGGAGCAATCAGCGCGAGCCGTCACCGCAGGCATAGGTTGGAACGTTGGCGGCAAGCACAGGCAAAGCTCCTGAAATGAGCGAAGTGATGATCATGAATGGAGCTCTGCATCGGCGTGAGTCAAGTTAAGAACCCTCACCGCCCCAGAAATTCGCCCGCGCCCTGCAATCCCGTGATGCGGTCGCACACGGATTTGATGATGACGAGCATCGGCACGGTGAGCAGCGCCCCCGGCACGCCCCACAGCCAGCCCCAGAAGAGCAGGCCGATGACGATCACGACCGGATTGAGGCTTAGTCGCATGCCGAGCACCATCGGCGTGATGACGTTGCCTTCGATGCTCGTGATCGCCACATACGCGAGCGGTGGAAGCACAATGGACACGGTGTCATCGAACGTGACGAAGGCGACGAGCGCGATGGTGATCGCCCCGACGACGGCGCCGAAATACGGAATGTAGTTGAGCGCCGCCGCGAGAATGCCCCAGAGAATCGGGTTCGGCATGCCAAGCAGGAACATGGCAACCGCGATCGCGCCGCCCAGCGCCGCGTTGATGATCGTGATGGTGAAGAGGTGCAGCGCGACGTCGTGCTTGATCTGCCGCACCACTTCCACGGCGACTTTCTTGTCCGAAAACTGCGGCTGCACCTTGACGAGCTTCTGAAGAAAGAGATCGCCCGATGCGAGCAGCATGTAGACGAGCACGGTGACGACGGCGGCGCTGATGAGGAACGCCTGCGTGCTGGTGAGCAGCACGTCGGCGAATGACTCCTCGCGCACCTCGACGATCGGCGTGCCGTCGTCGTTCTTGCCGGCGATCGCTTCCACCTGTTCCGAGGCGGCGGCGACGTCTTCGATCGGCGCCCGCAGATCGCGCAGCTTCGTTTCCACCTGCCGCACGGTGTCGGGAAGTTCGCGCATCCACTTCGCCGCGGGATACGAGAGGTAATACGCAGCGCCGGCGCTCAAGAGCAGGATGCCGGCCACGACGATGGCCGCGCCGATCGGTGCCGGAATTCGCAGCGTGCCCAGCCAGACGACGAGCGGCGAAAGGACGATGGACAGCACCGTCGCCATCGCGAGCGGCACAAGCACCGCCGCCGCGGCTTTGAGCGCCCACACGACGATCACGACCGCGATGAGCGACATGATCACGATGCGCGCCTTGCCTGGCGACGTCGTGATCACCGCAGGCGGCGGCTTGTCCTCCGGCGGCGGAACGATCCTTTCCGCGAGCCCAGGTTCCGGCTCCGCGCGAGGCGCGGGCGCAACCGCGTCGTCAGCAACTTGTTGTTTGTCAACAGGCACCACGCCCAATAGTGCGTTGTTCGGGTGATGAAAACCGGTTTACCCGAAGGATGTCTTCAAGGCTTGGCCCGCGGGCTCTGACTGTTTGACCGGCGATTCAGGCTGATTTTCGAATGTGGGAAAGCGCGGCGCTGCGGACGTAGTCGGAGATGCCGCGATAACCGAGGCGCTTCGCGGCGCTTTCGAGAAGCAGCTTTTCCTTGGCGGTCAGCCGGATGTTGATCTGCTGGTCACGCAGTTCCTCGCTGGCGGCAGCCGGCGGCGCGTCGCCCTGCTCGAGCATGACGGCGACCGCGATCGACAGCGCCTCCCGAGTTGTCTTGATGCACTGGGCTTCGGTCTTGCCGTGTGTGAAGACATTGGGCATTTCCACACAAGTCGCCACGAAGCCGAGGCGCATGTGAGGCTCCAGGATCACCGTGTAACGAGCAGCGATCTTTCTCGCTTGCGCCATGATCTTCGAGTCAAAAACGCGGCTCAGGTCACGCACCATCCTGCCGTCGAGCTTCTTCAACTGCCCTTTTGATCCGTTCGACTTCATGCCGATCGACTCGCTTGTCCTTCACGATCAGGAGCAGCGGAGATTGGCCCTTCTTCTGGAACACCCAGAACGGCTTCTTGATTCGCTGCAAGACCCAACCGTGTTCTTCCAAATACGCCAATACACGATCGAACGACACTGAATCGTTCATGACCCCAAAGCTCCTCTGCTCCCGTCGTCTGTTGAATTCGGGCCTTCCTGAGTTCACCGTCGGGAGCAGAGCGGCGGCGGGGCGCCGTGATCTATTTGGCAACTTCATTGTATATCACGAGATATACAAATCAAGCACTACACCCGGAAAATCGCGCCCATCTTCTTGCCGAGCAGCATCGAGGCCCCGACGAGAGTCACCGCGAGGACCGCCATCGCCCAGACGCCGAGCGCGCTGGCCACGTTCTGGCCATCGCCCAGCCGTTCAAACAGCACGTAGATCGCCTTCGTGACCGGGTAGTCCGCCTCGCGCTGCGCGAGGATCAGCGAGTCGCTTACTTCCAGCATCGCGAAGCTGAACGCCAGCAAACCGCCCGCGATGAGGTTCGCCATAATCAGCGGCGTGACGATCGACGTCATCACCCGCATGCGGCTCGCCCCCAGATTGAGCGCCGCCTCCTCCAGCTCCACCGATGTCTGCTGCAGGCCCGCCACCGTGGAACGGACCACATACGGCAGCCGGCGCACCGCATACGCAATCACGAGCAGCGGCAGCGGATTGGGCTCCGCGCCAAGGATGTCGATCGCGCCTTCCAGGGGATCGCCCTTGCCGAACGGCCATGTGAGCGTCATCGCCACATAACCGAACGCCATCACGAGCCCCGGCACTGCGAGCGGAAGCATGGCGAGTGAATCGATGATGCCGCGGAACGGCAGGCGCGTGCGAACGACGAGGTAGCCGATCATCACGCCGACGAACAGATCAATCAGCACCGCAAGCGAGGCGTAGAGCAGGCTGTTGCGAATCGCGCCGGCCGTGAGCGGATGCGTCATCGCGGTGGCGTAATGCTCCAGCGTGAGCTTCGCCGGCACCACCGTCTGATACCACTGGCCGCTTTCGGAAATGCTCGTGAGCACGACAGCGATATGCGGCAACACAGCGAGCGTGATCACCACGGCAAAGATCGCCAGCGCGAGCCTGCCCCGCCAGCCGCGCAGCGTCGTCGCCGCCCGCTGCACGGATGCCTTGGAATACATCGCGTACGCCTTGCCGCCGAACACCAGTTTGCCGAGCACGTAGCACATCACCGCCAGCGTGAGCATGACGGCTGTGAGGGCGTACGGCCGGCGCGACGCTTCCATCTCTTTGATGCCGTCGAAAATCTGCACCGGCGTGATGTGATGGAACTCAAACATCAGCGGCGTGCCGAGCTCGGTAAGCGACCAGATGAACACAATCGTGCCGCCCGCGAACAGGCCCGGGCGAATCAGCGGCAGCACGATGCTGAAGAATCGGCGAACGCGCCCAGCGCCGAGATTTTCCGCAGCGTCCTCCAGCGCGGGGTCAAGGTTCGCCAGCGCCGCCGTCGCGTTGAGATAAAGAATTGGATAGAGGTGCAACGCCTCGACGAGGACGATCGCCCAGAACCCGCCGCCGCCGATGAAGTCAATGCCGGTGTCGCGCAGCCCGAGACCGACGATGAGCGCGTTGAGCGCCCCCGACCGCCCGAGCAAATGATGAACGCCGATCGCCCCCACGAACGGCGGAAGAATGAGCGGCACGAGAATGAGCGAACTCACGACCGCCTTGCCGCGGAATTCATACTTCGCGCTGATCGTCGCCAGCGGAAGCGCGATCACGAGGCAAAGCAGCGTCGTGCACACGGCGACCGCGACGGAGTTCGTGAGCCCGGTCTGCAGCGCCGGTTCGCTGAACACCGCCAGCACATGCGCCAGCGTGAATCCGCCGCCTTCATGCCGCGATTCAAACCCGCCGGCGATCGTCAGCCAGATCGGGTACAGCATGAACACCGCGAACCCGGCGAGGATCGCGGCGAGCATGAGATATTGCATGGCGCGTCGGGCATGCATCGGCGGCCAGTGTACCGGGCGATGTGCCGGCCTCCCACGAATTCGCGAATACGGCGGGTTACACCACGGTGAGCGGGTCGCCGTCGGACGATGCGATCGAAAACTCCGCGCCGGGCATCAGCGCCGCGAGTCGTTCGCGAAGCACCGGCAGGTAGCCGCGTTCCGTGTTCGTGTGGCCGGCCAGCATGACAGCGCAGCCGCGCGCGGTCGCGCCGATCACATCGTGATGCCGCAGTTCGCCGGTGAAGAACAACTCGCACCCCTGCGCGATCGCGCTCTCAAGCAAACTGCCGCCGGCGCCCGCGCACACGCCGATCGTCTTGCAGCGTGCGTTCGCGTTCGCGCTTTCAGCCAGGCGAAGGTTGGCGGCGCCGATGTGCCGCTTGATCCGCGTCGCCAGTTCCTTGAACGTCGCAGGCTGGTCGAGCACAATGCGGCGGCCGGCGCCGGAGGCACGGTTCGGCCGGGGAAGTTGCGCATAAAACTCGATCGGCGGTTCCTCGTACGGATGAAACTCGCGGATCGCCTGCACCGCCAGCGCCAGCGCCGCGCGCGGGCAGACCATTTCAAGCCGCACTTCATCGACATATTCAAGATGGCCGGCCGTGCCGATCGTCGGCTTCGATCCCGCCTCGCCGCGGAACGTGCCCTGGCCGTTCGTCGTGAACGAACAGAGCGAGTACTTGCCGATGCGTCCCGCGCCGATCGACGCCAGACCGTTCCGCACCGCTTCAACGTGTTTCTCCGGCACGAAGGTGACGACCTTGCACTGCTCCGTGTCGGGGATTTCTTCATCAGCGGCAAGCGCACGAATGTCGCCGGCGCCGAAGCCGCGTGCGAGCCAGTCGTTGAGGCCGTCAGGCGCGGCGTCGAGCGCGGTGTGCGGGCTGTAAACGGCGATCCGCGCCGCGGCCAGTCGCAGCGCACGCAGCGCCGCGGGGGAGTCGCCGCTTAGCCGCTTGATCGCTTGAAAAATCGGCGGGTGGTACGCCACGATCGCGTTCACGCCGGCGCTGATGGCTTCGCGCAGCACCGCATCGGTGAGATCAATCGTGAGCAGCACGCGGTCGGCAGGCCAGTCGCGCTCGCCGATGAGCAGGCCGACGTTGTCCCAGTCCTCCGCCAGCTTCGCCGGCGCGATCGCCTCGAACGCCTCGCAAAGCGCGTTCGCGTCGCGGCCGGTGCGAGCACGTTGAGTCGCGCGGTTCGCCATGTTGCACAATGATAGAGTGGGCGCACCCATGCCGACGGCAGCAGAGCTCATTTCAGAAGGCAAGCGACACCATCAGGCTGGCAACCTGCAGGCGGCGGAGCGCGCGTACCAACAGGTGCTGCAGGCCGACCCGCGACACATCGAAGCCCTCTATTTCATGGGCATCCTTCGCCAGCAGCAGGGGCGTCTTGACGAAGCCGCCGACTCTCTGGAACAGGCGATTGCGCTCAACGAGCGGGCGGCGGTGCTGCATTACGCGCTGGGCAATGTGCTTCTCGCGGCCGGCCGATTTGATGACGCGGCCATGCGGTTTCGGCGAGCGATCAAGTATCAGCCGCAACTCGTGGAAGCGCACAACAACCTCGGCGTCGCGCTCGAACAAGCCGGCAAACTCGAAGAAGCCGTGCGTGCGCTGCGCGAAGCCCGCCGACTCAAGCCCGACGCCGTGGACGTGCTCGTGAACCTCGGCAACGCGCTGCGGCGGCTTGGCGACTTCGAAGAAGCACGCACGTGTCTTGAAAAGGCAATTGCACTCAACCCCGCGATCCCCGAAGCGCACAACAACCTTGGCAACATCCTCCGTCACCTCGGCGACTTCGCCGCCGCACAGCGCCACCTCGAGCGAGCGGTTGAGCTGCGTCCCGGGTACGCCGAGGCGTGGAACAACCTCGGCACGCTGTTCAAGGATCGCGATGACCACGCGGAGGCGATCAAGCATTTTCGCGAGGCCGCCGCGCTTGCGCCCAACCAGCCGCTGATGCACTACAACCTGGGAATCGCGCTGCGCGAGGAGAACCAGCTTGCGGAGGCGGAAGCGGCGTTCGAGAAGGCGCTTGCGATCGACCCGCTTTACGCCCCCGCGCGGTTTCAGAAGTTCGCGCTGCTCCCCGTGATTTACGACAGCGTGAGCGAGCTGGAAGCGTGGCGCAGCACGTTCATCGAGCGGCTGGATGATCTCATCGCCAACACGCCGCTGGATACCCCGGCGCACATTGATGCTGCGGCCGCGGGGCTCGGCGCCGTGACGACCTTTTACCTTGCGTATCAGGGCCGCAATGATCGCGAGCTCCACGCCAAATACGGTTCGTTCGCCCACGACATCATGTCGCGCAAGTTCCCGCAGTGGGTGAAGCATCGCAAGATGCAGAAGCGCACCGGCAACCAGCCGATTCGCGTCGGCTACGTGTCGTCGTTCTTCCGCTATCACTCGTGCGGCCGCCTGATGCTCGGCTTCCTGCGCGAGGCGGACAAGACCGAGTTCCGCACCTATTGCTACTTCACCGGCCGGCATGGCGATGACATCACGAACGAGTTCCGAGCGGCCGCGAGCAAATTCCATCACATCCACGGATCGGTTGAAAACGTGGCGCGGCAGATCGAAGTCGACCGCCTGCACATGCTCGTCATCACCGACGTCGGCATGGAGCCGCAGATGACGCAGCTCGCGGCGTTGCGCCTCGCGCCTGTGCAGATGACCACGTGGGTGCATCCCGTCACCACCGGCATGCCGACGATGCACTACTTCATCACGAGCGAGCTGATGGAGCTGCCGGCCCCGATCGGCGAATCGCATTACACCGAGAAGCTTGTGCGCCTTCCGGGCATCGGTGTGTGTTACGACCGGCCGAGGTTCCCGGAAAGCGGCAAAACGCGCGGCGAATTTGGTTTGCGCGAAGGCGACGTGGCGTATCTCTCGTGCCAGTCGCATTACAAATATCTGCCGCAGCATGATTACCTTTTCGCAGCGATTGCGAAGCGCGTGCCGAACGCACGGTTCGTGTTCCTGTCCTCCCGCAGCCGGAGCGTGACGGAGCAATTCCGAAAGCGCGTGCTTCGCGCGTTCAGCGAAGCCGGGCTCGACGGCGAGCGGTACGTGCTGATGCTGCCGCGGCTTGACGCAAGGGGCGATTACCTGCGCCTGCACCAGGTGTGCGATGCGGCGCTTGATACGCTCGGCTGGTCGGGCGGCAACACCACGCTGGAATCGCTCGCGGCGGGGTTGCCCGTCGTCACCATGCCCGGCGACCTCATGCGCGGCCGGCACGCCTTCGCCATGCTCAAGACGCTGGAAATGGATGCTCTTATCGCTGGCAGCGAGGCGGAATATGTGGATATTGCCTGCCGGTTAGGATTGGATGAAGCTTGGCGCCGCCAGCAGCGGCAGTTGATCGAGGAACGTGCCGACACACTGTTTGGCGACGTTCGACCGGTGCGAGCCCTCGAGTCTTTTTTCCGGACGCTGGTCGACGGTGGAGCCGGGTAGGCGATGTTCAAGCTAGAGTTTGTCACATGGTGAGCAGGCTCGTCGCCATTCTGGTGATCGTCACGGCGCAGCTCGCGGCCGGCCGCGTCGCGGTCAGCGCAAACGACGCCTGCGTCTCACCCACTCCGCCCGAGCGCATGGCGTGCTGCGGCGAAGATTGCTGCTGCACGCCGGACTCCTGCCCGTGCATGCGTCCCGCGCATGACGACGAGCAGATTCCCACCAACGCGCCGCCGCCCGCGCCGCCTCGCATTGATCTTTTCATTGCGACGAACGCGCTGCGTGCTGCGTCGCCCACAGTTGTTGCCGGCGTTGTGAATCCCGCGCCGTGCGATGACATCCACCCGGCTGAACGCGCCAAGCTGCGTGCTCGCCTGGGCGTCTGGACCACCTGAAGACAGCCGATCGCGCAACCACTGCGCGCTCACCGCGCGCCTTTCGTGCTTTCGGCTTGTTCAATCTCCCTGTGTTTTGATCTTCAGGTGATCCCATGAAAACGCACACTTCATTGTTGCTGCTTCTTGCAGCGTTCGCTCTGTCCACGCTTTCCGCCTGTGCCACCAATCGCGGTTCCAGCGCCGCCGGCGATTCCCTTGTGCAAAGCGACGCCGCCGCCGCGATGACTGGCTTGACCGTGAGCGATGAGCCCATCGAATCAAATTCCGTCACGCTCGTCGTCCACGGCATGAGTTGCCCGCTCTGCGCGACAAACGTGGACAAGCAGCTTCTCTCGGTCAGCGGCGTCAAATACGTTTCCGTCAACCTCTACAACGGAAACATCGCGGTCGATCTCGCCGAGTCGCCCAAGCCGACGTCCCGTCAGCTTGCCGACGCGGTCGAGCGCAGCGGCTTCACGTTGAAAGAGATCAGGACCAACTGACGCAAAGGGACGAGACGATGAGGCATTCCATTTCATGTGTCGTCCGGGCGGCGGCCATTGTCACCACGCTTCTGGCCGCCGCGCCGGCGACGGCGCAGCAATCGTTCTACAACCCCTCGGCGGCACAACCTTCGCCCGGCGTGCTGCTCTACCGGCAGGTGTTTGAATACACGAAGTTCGGCAACGATCACTCGCTCTTTGATCGCGATATTGAACAGCTGCAGATCACCACCGAACTCGCCTATGGCATCACGAAGGATGTAGCGGTGATGGCGCGCATCCCGCTCTTCGCGCGCAGCGTGGAAAGCGCCGCGCCGGGCGTGTCGTCCGATGACTTCAACCTCGGCGACGCGCACATCATGTTCAAGTATCGCATCTGGCAGCACGACACCGGGCCGATCGACACCATGCGCTTGAGCCTGCTCGGCGGGATCGACGTGCCCACCGCGCACAAGCCGTTCGGCAACCGCGGGTGGGATCCGATGATCGGAGCCGTGCTCACCAGCATCCAGGGCCGGCACGGCTTCAACATCGCGGCGAGATATAAGTTCAACACCAGTGAACGCTCCTCGCCGCTCGGCGCCGCCGTTACGCTCGATGATGGACTCGAAGATCAATTGATGATCGACGCGTCGTATCTCTATCGCCTGTCCCCGGCGAGCTATGAGCCGGACACGCACGGCGCGTGGTACGCCATGCTCGATTGCAACGCCACGTACGAGACGAACGGCGACACGGAAGTCCGTCTCGCGCCCGGCATCATGTACGAGGCCCGCCGCTGGGTCTTCGAGGCGTCGGTGCAGGTGCCTGTGTATGAGGAACTCGATCACCGGCCGGAGACGGATTTCACGGTCGGCGTGGGGTTCCGCGTGTTGTTTTAGGTCGAGGTACCACGCAATCGGATAAAAAAGGTTGACATCGCCCCAAAGGGGGGGGGGTAACCTACACATCGATTCTCAAATCGAAAGGGGTTACCATATGTCTAGTTTCATTCCTCGTCACCGCATCATGATTGGGCTTGGCGCGGGTCTGGCTGTACTTGTCGTAGCATTCCTGACGCACTCGGTGGCAAGTGACGGTCCATCCTGCTGGAACACCAAGAGCACGCTGTGTTGCGCCGACAAATGGCCGCCGCTCATTCTTTGCAACAACGAGCGCTGTGAGCCGGACATCGAAACAAATGATACGTTCCAGAAGCTCTACTATCCTGAATAATCAGGGTACTCCAGTTTCACGGTGTTTGGATTGTTTCATAAGCAATGCATCGGATACGCAGGCGGTTGCGATCACACGGTGGATCCCCCAGAGTGCTAGCTTTTGGAGGATCCTTATCAGTTTTCGTGCACGTCGCATGAAACACAAGCCGCGCCAAACTGCCCATAGTGAGAGTTGACCGTTATGTATCGCGTGACAAGTGTGTCAACTATGCGCCGTTTCGTGGCAAAGCAGCGAGCTTACGTATTGGCCAGCGTTCTGGCCACTTCGGCTTGGGGCCTCGGTCCGCAGACCGACACGGTTTCGATCCCAGCGCACGATCCGGCGACGGCGATGAGCGAAACGCCCGAGCGGACGCTCTATCAGATCCCGCTTCCTGAGCCAATCCGAGATAGCGACCTGCGACTGTGCGGTTGGCTGCTTGATCTGTCCGATGCGCAGGCCCAGTCGCTGAGCACACTTTATGAAGAATTCAACCGAGAGCAGGCTGATCAACGCGTGCGGGTGATACGTCCGCTGCTCGATCGCTCCGCCGATATTTATGCGGAGAATGCTCCAGGATCATTGGAAAGCTCACTCGAACTGCAGGATCTGTTCAAGACCAAGAGGCCGGGAGTGTTGCGAAAACTCGCCCAGCTTGATCAAGTGTTGTTTGACAACATCGCGTTGTTGCTGAACGAGAACCAAATGGCCCGCATGCAGCTACTGCGGGATTGGCGCAGGCGCGCCGAGATGCCCAGGTCTGCGTCACGATACCCGGGGGGAGATGTTGACATGTTGATCCTGCTGGACAGGGTCATGGCTGAGAATGAAACAACGTCGATCACGGATTCAGAAAAATTCGATGCGTTCGTTGTTGCGTACAGTGCGGAGGCGACACCGATATTTCAGGATCGATTTGAAGCAATTGTGAAGTGCCGCAGCGATGGCAGCGTCATTCAGAAGCAATGCCTCAACGGACTGATCAATCGGGAGTGGGGAAAGGATCAGGTCGAAGGGTTACGGAGGCGATTGCTTCGAGCCGAGGAGCGAATCCACGATCTTAACGTTCGATACCTCGATCTGTTTGCAGGCGTGCTCAATGACGAATCAGCAACCGCATTTCGCACGAGTTGGCGCGAGCTAGTGTACACGCCGGTCTACCCGGATCCAACAGACACCACCGGACTTTTTGAAGCAGCCCTCAAGCTCGACGCGTTGTCGCCAAAGAGCAAAGAGCAAGTCGAAACTCTCCAAGCTGCTATCGAGTTCGACCATGCAGCGCTGAACGAGGCGATGATTCGGCGAGTTCTCGAATACCGCAAAGAACAGGGGATCGCGTGGCGATTTGGCGAAATCTATGATCGATACGAAGTCGATCTCCTGCGCCTGCATGACCAACGTACTAAGCTCGCGAAACAGGAAATCGAATGGCTGCGCGCGAGCATCCCTGCTGATGCATGGTCGCTTGTCGAGTCTCAGGCGGCTTCGATCGTCGCCAATATTGAGCAGTTCAAACTCATCCCTGATCGTCGTCGGGGCTTCGATCCCAACTCCGATTGAAAGCAGCCGATTCTTGCGGCCTTCGCTTTAGACCATCCTGCGCGGGCACGGCGCGACGCGGGGCTTTTGCCATTCGCGGTGCTGAAGCGCTTCCCGCCTTGCTGCCGAAGAGTAGGATGGTGCACATGCTTGGCGACCTTGCCGGGAAACTACAATCTTGGGAGCGCTTCCATGCGATGGCAATCTTCGAATCCGATTCTCGCGAAGGATGATGCGTTCGCGCAGTTCTATGGCGGCGGGGCGATGGCGATCGCCGCGGAGAAGCCGACCACGGCCACGCTGTCTGGCGTTGTGAACAAGACCGCGATTCTCGTACTCATCGCCGTGGCGGCTGGCGCGTTTGCCTACGCGCTGCTGCCGCCGTCCACGTCCGTCCTTTGGATCAGTTCGATCGTGGCGTTCGTGCTGTGCCTTGGCGCGGGATTTCTGCTGGCGGGGAAACCGCAGGCGGCGCCAGTCGTGGCCCCGGTGTACGCCGTGGCGGAGGGCGCGTTCCTCGGCGTGCTCACCTCGGCGCTTGAGAACGTGCTGGCGAGCATGGGCAAAGGTTTGCCCGGCGGGCTTGCGCTGTCCGCGTTCGTCATCACCATCAGCGTCACCGTCGCGATGCTTGCGCTGTATGGGGCCCGCATCATCAAGCCGACAAAAACATTCCAGGCCGTGGTCGGCACGCTGGTGGGCGGCATCGGCATCGCATACCTCGCCATGTTCGTGCTGCAGTTGTTCGGAACGTCGCTTCCCTTCCTCTCGCTGGGCAGCGCGCTGCAGGGCGGCACGGCGGCGCTCATCGGCCTGGGCCTCAACGCGTTCATTCTCATCGTCGCGGCGCTGACGCTCGTGATGGACTTCAAGATGATCGAGGATCGCATCGCGGCGAACCCGCCGAAGTACATCGAGTGGTACTGCGGCTTCGCGCTGCTCGTGACAATCGCGTGGATTTATTACGAGGCCGTCAAGCTGGCCTTCCGCGTGGCGGCGGCGATGCGGCGGTAGCGAGCGTGATCTTCGATTGGTGAATTGACCCGTCCCACGGCGTGCACGCCGTGGGCTTTTTTGGTTGAGCACGCCTGGACACGCCGCTTGTGAGTCTCGTTCTTCAAAAAGAGGAGGCCCACGACGACGAGCGCCGTGGGCCTTGTGGGGGAGGAAAAAGATTGTGCGGCCGAGCGATGGAGCGAGCGAACCTTTCGGTCAATCCTTCACTTCGTACTCGGCGTCGATGACTTCATCGCCTGCGGAGGAACCGCCCGCTTCACCCGCGTCGCTCGCAGCCCCGCCGCCGGCTTGCTGCTGCTTCGTGGTCGCCTCGTACACCGCCTTGCCGAGCTCCATCGAGGCGTTGTTGAGCTGGTTGAGCGCGGCTTCGATGGCGCTCTTGTCGTCGCCCTTCACCTTGTCTTCGAGATTGGACAAGGCCGACTCGATGTTCGAACGCGTCTCGGCGGACACCTTGCTGCCGTGCTCCTCAAGGCTCTTGCGGGTGGTGTAGATCAACTGCTCCGCGCGGTTCTTGAGATCGATGAGCTCGCGGCGCTTGCGGTCCTCGGCGGCGTGCGCCTCCGCTTCGCGCTTCATCTTCTCGATTTCGTCCTGCGACAGGCCGGACGAGCCCTTGATCTCGATCTTCTGGCTCTTGCCGGTCGCCTTGTCGGTGGCGGACACGTTGAGAATGCCGTTGGCGTCGATCGCGAACTCCACTTCAATTTGCGGCATGCCGCGCGGCGCCGGCGGGATGTCCGTCAGGTCGAACCGGCCGAGCGAACGGTTGTCCGCCGCGAACTCGCGCTCGCCCTGCAGCACGTGAATCGTCACGCTCGTCTGGTTGTCGCTCGCCGTCGAGAACGTTTCCTTCTTGCTCGTCGGAATCGTGGTGTTCTTCTCGATGAGCTTCGTCATCACGCCGCCCAGCGTTTCCACGCCGAGCGAAAGCGGTGTGACGTCGAGCAGGAGCACGTCCTTCACGTCGCCCTGCAGCACGCCGCCCTGGATCGCGGCGCCGACGGCCACGACCTCATCGGGATTGATGGACTTGTCGAGCTCCTTGGTGTTGAAGATCTCCATCGCCATCTGCTGCACCTTGGGCATGCGCGTGGAGCCGCCAACGAGCACGACTTCCTGAATGTCCTTAGCCGCCAGCTTGGCGTCCTTCAGCGCCTGCATGCACGGGCCGCGGAGGCGATCGAACAGCTCGGCGGTGAGCGATTCGAACTTGCTGCGCGTGATCGACTGCTGAAGGTGCTTCGGGCCGGACTGATCAGCCGTGATGAACGGCAGGTTGATCGTCGTCTCCATCTGCGTGGAGAGTTCGCACTTGGCCTTTTCGCACGCTTCCTTCAGGCGCTGCAGCGCCATGGCGTCCTTGCGGATGTCGATGCCTTCCTTCTTGCGGAACTCTTCCGCGACGAAGTCGATGAGCTTCTGATCCCAGTCGTCGCCGCCCAGGTGGCCGTCGCCGTTGGTGGAGATGACTTCAAAGACGCCGTCGCCGATGTCGAGGATGGAGATATCGAAGGTGCCGCCGCCGAGATCGAAGACAGCGATTTTGGCGTTCTTCTTCTTTTCGAGGCCATAGGCGAGCGCGGCCGCCGTGGGCTCGTTGATGATGCGCTCGACCTTCAGGCCGGCGATCTCGCCCGCTTCCTTGGTGGCGGTGCGCTGCGAATCGTTGAAGTACGCAGGCACGGTGATGACGGCTCGGTCAACCTTTTCGCCGAGGTAGTCTTCCGCGGTCTTCTTGAGATCGCTCAAGATCATCGCCGAGATTTCCTGCGGCGTGTACAGCTTGCCTCGCACCCGCACCTTCACCAGTTCGTCCTCGGCGCCCACGACCTCATACGGCACAAGCTTCTCCTCCGACTTCACTTCGCTGTGCTTGCGGCCCATGAAGCGCTTGATGGAGAAGATGGTGTTGTTCGGGTTGGTCACCTGCTGGTGTTTGGCCGGCTGGCCGACGAGACGCTCGCCCTTCTCGGTGAAGCCGACGACGGACGGCGTGATGCGGTTGCCGGTGCTGTTGATCAGAACCTTCGGCTGGGTGCCTTCCATGACAGCGACGACGGAGTTCGTCGTGCCGAGGTCGATGCCGATGATCTTGGACATGGGTGTGATTCCTCTCGCTCTGGCGTGAACGCGCGTGCGTGCGCGGCGATGTGCTTCCGGGTTCTACGTGTCGCTTCTCTGAATTTGCAAGATAGATGCCAGCCGTGACCCCGAGAAAATCACGGTTCGGGCCCGATCACCCGACGGGACAGGCGTACACCGGCTGCAAATCTGTCAGTTTGGCAGCGGCCGGCGAACCAAGGCGGCTCAAGTACCCGTTCTTCGACCCCGAACAAAATTTGAACAACGCTCTTGCCAATGACCGAACATCGTGCTAACGTCATCGAAGCCGGGGGACGACAGGAGGCGAGCATGATCTGCGTCAAAGCATTGGTCAGGCAGGTCGAACAAGGCGATCACAACCGAGCCCTTTCGAGGGTGCTGGGCAACGGCAGGGGGCGCGAACAGCAGCTCCAGGCGTGGCTCAAGCGACATCCGGACGAGTTGCCGACCGTCGCCATTGGCTTTGCCCTGATGCGGCTGGCGGAGCTCACGTACGGCCCGACGGAGGAGGGGAGCCGTCTGGCCAGCCGCCTGCTCGTTATGCAGGACGAGTGCGGCGGGTTCGGGTGCGGCGGCTTTGCGGCCGTGAGCACCGCCGTCGCCCTGTCCGGCCTTCTCTTCCACATGGACCAGTACATGCAGGTTGGCATGGAGCCGGAGCGCCACCTGCGCGAAGCCGTGGACCGCGCGGCCCGCGTCCTCGCCGACTGGATCGTGGATCAGCGGGCGGCAGGATCGACAAGCGAAGAACTCGCCCTCGTCCGCAACCAGATGGCCGCCACCGACATGCTCGCAATCACATCAAGCGCAATGCTGCACGAAGCCAGCGTGCCGGATGATGCGATGTGCGAGATGAGCGCGGCGGCGGCGTAGGGGAAAGGCATAAGGCAAAAGGCAAGAGGCAAAAGGCACACGGCATGAGGCAAAAAGGCACAAACAAGGGCGATGCGACTTTGACCGGAACGCTGCGGTCCGTAGGGATACCACACGCGACCGCGCTGATGGCTGACCTGTCGCTCGTGTGACGCGCCGTTCATCGAAGCCCAAGGCCCAAGGCCCCTTTGCCTTCGGCCCTCTGCCTTATGCCTTTTGCCTCTTACCTTCTGCGTTCTGCCTCGTTCCTCACCCCTGCCGCCGTCTTGGTGACGCCTCATTGCCGCCATTGTCGTCGTTGTCGTCGCCGGTGCCTGGTTGCTCGCTTTGCGTATGGGACTGGTCTCTCCGTCGGCCGACGCCGCGCAGGATGGAATCCAGAATGTCGCCGACCTGATCCTCGGGCTTCGGCTTTTCCTCCGCGTCCTTGTCTTTCTTCTTCTTGTCGCCGCCGAGGAGGTCATCGAGCGCGCCTTTGAGTCCGCCCTTGATCGCTTCCCGGGCGATGTCGAATTGCGGATCGATTTGCGTCTTCAGGTTGCCGAACGAGCCGCGCGTCACAATCGGCACCGTGATGTTCGCATAGCCGCGCAGCTCTTCCACGCTGGCCGCCAGCGCATCAAGCGGCAGCTCCGTGCGCAGGTTCACCGACCCGGTGTTGAGATCGATCGTTCCCGAGTATTCCATGCGGTACTTGTCGACGTGCACCGCGAACTTGTCGTACGTGAGCACGCCGTTGGTGATGGTGGCGACGATCGGCTCGATCGATCCCGGGATCGCCTTGCCGCGATTCGTGTTGAACAGCTTGAGCAGGAAGAGCGACGTCGATCCGCCGTCAATCTCCACCGGGCCGATCGTGATCTCAATCCGCGCGTTGAGCTGACTCACATCGCCCGTCACCGGCACGGAAGCGCTTGGCACGACGATGCGCAGCGGCTGTTCCGTCGTGCGAATGTCCGCAAGCAACGGGTGAATCTTGTAGAGCAACCGGTCGCGCAGCGCGGGCGTCACTTCGAGCTCGGCTTTCAGCGGATTCGCCTGCGACAGTTGCAGCACGCCGCCGCGACCCTTCACAATGCCTTCCATCCACCCGTTGGCCGCTTCCAGCCGCGCCGTCAGCTTGCCGGTGTTGAGCGAGAACTGCTCCGCCTTGGAACGCGCTTCTACCTGCGGTCCGAGCGCCGCGACGAGCAAACCGTTGAATGACCCCATGGCGTCAACGAGCGCCGTCGGGATGTGCGTCGCCTCCGCCGTGAGATCGAGCGTCGCGTACTCCTTCGAAATGCGAAGATCATCGCCGAGCAGGTTGGTCAGCGTGCCAGCGATTTTGAGCTGCGTCGGCTTCGCGCCGGCGTCCGGCTGCGCGGATTCGCCCTCCGCCACGGCTTTGATATCCGCCTGGAAGGAAATGCCTTGCGCGAGGTCATGCGACGAAATCGACGCCGCGATCGATTCCGATACCAGCGTGCCGAGCGTGGGATCGCTGAACGACGCGGGCCCGCCGGAGAGCGCGATGTCGATGTCGACCATTTTCGAATCGATCGGCTCGCCCTTGAGCGCCGCCACCGGCACGCGGAACGATCGTACCTCTGCGTTGAGCGGCACATCCGAAAGCGCAGTCAGCGTCGCCGCCTGCGTCGCATCATTCTTGCCCGGCGCCGCCTTCGATCTCGCAAGGAACCGGTTCAGCGCGTCCTGCGCAAGCACGAGCTTGCTGGTCTTCGCGCTCAAGGTGAAAAGTTCAGGCGAAAGCGTGGCCGCGAACGAGCCGGATAGATTTTCGAGCGCCGCATCCACGTTCGACGTGAACGTGTCATCCTGCCGATCGAGCGTGAGTTGCACATCGCCGCCGTCGCCGAAGAGCACCGCAAGCGAGCCGGCTTCGCGCCCCAGCGCGTGTTCAAGCGTGGCGACGTTGATGTCATCGAGCGCGATCATGCCGGTCGGCTGCATGGCGCCGTTCACTTCGCCGAGGCTTACGTCGAAACGCGCCAGCGCCACCGGCGAACCGTCCGACGCGAGCGCGAGCGTCGCCGATCCATCCGCCCCGTACCACCGCTCCGGCTTCCGCCGCACGGTGATCAGCGCATCAAACCCGCGCACGAGCACATTGCCTTCGATGCCGGGCACGTTCGACAGCGTGGCCTCCGCGAAATCGCCTTGCAATCGCAGCGGGATCGACGCGAAATCCGTCTCCGCAAGTTGCCGGGCATCAAGCTCCACGGGCTCGCTCGTCATGTGGAGCTGCGCCGGACCGACGAGCGCGATCGGCGATTCGCTGCCCTGTTGAAGTTGCGCGACAAGCTGCGGCGAAACGCGCATATCCACGCGGTCCACCTGCGCCGTGACGACGTCGCCATCGCGCTGCGCGGTGGTGAGCGCTTCAAGCTTGTTGCCGGTGATCGCCAGCTCGGCGTTCCAGCCGCCCTCGCTTGGCGTGGTTCGCACCGTGGCCGCGGCGGGCAGCACCTTGTTCGCCGTCACGAGGTCCGCGATGCCGGGCAGGAACGCCTGCACTGCATTTTCGGAAATGCCCGCGACCTTCACCGTGCCTTCGGGCACAAGCGAATCAAAGGCAATCTCGCCGTCCGGGCCGACGAGGTCGGTGATCGATTCGTCAAACTCGACGGTCATTTCATCGACCGCCGCGTTGCCATGAGCGCGCACCAGCGAGCCGATGGCGTCGCTTTCGATGTTCACCGTCGCGCCGCGCACCTGCAGCGCGCGTGCATCTTCGCCGGGGAGCGTGACCGCCAGCGCGTTTTCGATGGCGACCGTTCCCGCAATGGCGATCTTGCCAAGATCGAACGCGCCGGCTTCGCCGGTGGGAATCGACACGCGCGCCAACTCCGCACGCACGCGGCCGGGCTGATCGATGCCGATCTTCGCGAGGCCTTGCGCGAGCTCGGGATCAACACGAGCGGCCAGCAGCACGCGATTGCCGACGAAGGATCGGTCGGCCGTGTTCACCATGCCCGCCACCTGCGCCTGCAGCGCGGCCGCGCTGAGCGTGAATTCGATGCGCTTCTCTTCGCCTTCCGCAAATGTCGCGCTGACGTCAACAACCGGGCCGACGTCGCGCTCGAGGCGCACAGGCGAACCCGCCGCGATGAACGGCTGCAGCAGGGCGGTCGGCACGCGCGTGCCGGTGATTGAGCCCGTGATCGCGGCAAGCGAAATCGTCGGTTGGCCATCGGCGCTGAACGGAGACGCAATTTCAACCTCGCCGTCGATCGCGCTCGGCGCTTCGCCTTCCACCTGTGCTTCGCCAACGATCGACACCGCAACGCGCTTCGCCAGATCGTCGCTCTGCACGTCGAGCGTGAGGTCGCGCACCAGCGTGGGCGCGGACGCCTGCGGCACGGGCACATTGGTGATCGCCACCGTCGCGGCCGCCGCTGCGCCGGATGGCGTGAAGGCCCCCGTGCGGTCGATCGCGTTTTTCGCGCTCGCTGTGAGCTTGAACGTGCCGCGTTCGCCCCGCGCGATCGAAGCGCCTTCAAGGTCCGCCTGCACGATCTCGCCGGGCTTCAGCGTCACTGTGCCGGTGATGTCTTTGAGTTCCAGCGTGTCGTCCGGCGTGGCGCCGCGCAGCGCCACCTGCAACGTGTTGATGTTGACGATCGCGGCGGGGATGTTGGAGCGCGACGACGGCGGCGTGGGCGGCGATGGCGGGGCGTTTGGATCACGCTTGATCAAATTCTGGATGCCAAGCGAGCCATCGTCGCGCACGACCGTGTCGATCGCGCCGGCGAGGTCGACTTCAAACGTGTCCGGCCCGCCCGTCAGCAAGTCAAACAAGCTCGCGTGCAGCGTGGCGGTGAGGTCCACGGCTTTCGTGCCGTCCGGCGCGGTGACGACGAACTGCTGAACCTTCTGCTCGCCGAACCAGCTTGCATTGATCGCACCAAGCGCGACGTCGCCGTTGACGCGATCCTGAATCGCGCCGCGAATGACCCCGTGGCCGAGGCCCCAGCTCACGAACGTCGGCAGTAGCGCGATGAAGACGACGAGCAGCACGAGGAGCGCAATCGGCGCTTTCCACCAGAGCCCTCGACCTCGCCGATGCCGTGGTTGCGTGCTGGCCGAATCATGTTTCATATGGAAGGAAGTCCGGATGGGGTGAGGTCAATCGACGTGCACCAACGGGCTGGTGGACTGCCCGACTAGCGCCAGCATGCGATCCAGCGCCAGGCGAGCAAGTTCCGCCGCCCTTGGATGGACACGAACCTCATTGACAATCTTCCCTTCCGCAAGGTTGTCAAGCGCCCAGAGCAAGTGTTGCTGATCAATGCGGTACATCGTGGTGCAGAGGCACTGGCATCGGCCGAGGATGCGCACGGTTACGCCGCGTGTCGCCGCTTCCGTCGCAAGCCGATTCACCAGGTGGTGCTCGGTGCCCACGGCCCAGTTCGTGCCGGGCTTGGCGGAGCGAATCGTCTGAATGATGTATTCGGTGGAGCCCGCGAGATCCGCCTTGTCCACCACATCCTTCATGCATTCCGGATGCACGAGCACCGTGATGCCGCCCTTGTTGTCGTACTCGGCGCGAACTTCACCAACGTGCTCGGGGCGGAACAGCTTGTGCACGGAGCAATGACCCGCCCACAGCAACACCTTCGCCCGGCGAAGTTCATCGATGCCCAGGCCGCCAAGGTCGTTCTTCGGGTGATACGTCGCCGTCTGCGCGGGAAGACCTTTGGCCGCGGCATCCACTTCCGTCACGAGGCCGAACTGCGACGCCGTGTTGCGCCCGAGATGCTGATCCGGCAGAAACAGAATCTTGATCTCTTCATCATCCGCCACCCGCGCGACGCCGCCCGCCATCGCCCAGCGGAACACGTGATTGGCGTTGCTGCTCGTGCAACATGCGCCGTCGTGCTCGCCGACGAACGCCTTCACCGCCGCCGTCGAGTTCACATAGGTGATCGGAATGATGCGCACGCGCCTGGGTTCGCCAGCAAGCGCTTCGGTGAGCTGCTCCCACGCGGTGACAACGTCGTCATACGCCGCCATGTCGGCCATGGAACAACCCGCGGAGAGGTCGGGCAGAATGACGGACACGGATTCATCGGTGAGGATGTCCGCAGTCTCGGCCATGAAGTGCACGCCGCAGAACACGATGTGCTTCGTGCCTCGCCGCGCCGCCTCGTTCGCCGCCATCTGGCTCAATTTCAAGCTGTCGCCGGTGAGATCAGCGTGCTGAATAACGTCATCGCGCTGATAATGGTGACCGAGGATGAGAAGGTCATCGCCAAGCTCGCGCCGGCGGGCGCTGATCGCCTCCGCAAGCGCGTCATCAGACATGGCGAGATAGCGATCAGGGAGCGGCGGCTGCCACAACATCGGCGTGCTCCGTTGCGTCTACGGAAACTACGACATCTTAGGCGCCAAGGTTTGTGCCGCGCACGCAATGTCGCCCCGTAAAAGCGAGGTCCGAGGCCGCGGAAAAGCAGTGAGAAATGGAGCCGGTCAGGCGGCCTCACGCAGCGCGTGCAGCGGCATGGGCAAGGCGATCGGCTCGGCGAAGCGAACCGCAACCACCGTGTCGTCCGACGGCGTGCGAAGCGAACGCAGCACCTCCGCCTCCAGCATGTCGCTGGCGCGAAGCAAGCCGTCACGACGCTTGGCGGCAATGCCGACGAACACGCGCTGGCCGCGTTCGAGCACCACCGGCCGGTTCAGTTGCAGCAGCGCGCCGCCTTCGGAAATGTTCCACGTCGTGCCCGCGAGATACTTCTCCATGCGAGGCACATACACCTTGCACGGCCGGATGATCTCCAGGCGATTCGTGTCGCGGCGCTCCCATTCAGGCTTCGTCTGGTGCATCACGCGAAGATTCCGTGGCGGGCGTTCTCCATTGGTCATCGGTGAACGGATGGGCGATCTTTGCCGCCTGCCCGCAGAATCTTCCAGGTCCGCCGGCTGGCCGCTTTCTCGCCAATCCAGCCGTGGTTTCATGTTCTCGGGCCTAAGCTTTTCGGACCATGCCCGAGAGCCTGCTCGTCCAGTCGCCCGCCAAGCTCAATCTCGCGCTGTCCGTCGGCCAGCCGCGCGACGACGGCATGCACCCCATCTGCTCGTGGATGATCTCGATCAATCTTGCGGATGACCTGCTGCTCACGCGACTCGATGACGATCGCCTGTCGCGCTACGCCATTCTCTGGCACGAGGAGGCACGTCGGCGAAGCGACATCAACTGGTCGATCACGAAGGATCTCGCCGTCCGCGCTCACCTCGCGCTGGAGCAGCATGTCGGCAAGCGACTGCCTGTGCAGATGAAGCTTGAAAAGCGCATTCCCGTGGGCGGCGGGCTCGGCGGCGGTTCCGCAAACGCGGCGGCGATGCTGCGCGGCATCAATCAGCTCTTCGCGCTCGGCCTTGACATCAGCACGCTCGCGGACATCGGCGCCAGCCTCGGGTCCGATGTGCCGTTCATGGTGGCAGGCGGAAGCGCGATCGTCACCGGCGCGGGCGAAGAAGTTGAACCGCTCGAGCGCAATGGAACGCTGCACGCCGTGGTCGTCATGCCGGAGGTGGCATGTCCGACCGGCGCGGTGTACGCCGCGTTTGATGAACTCGGATGCCCGTCGACGGATCCATCGCGCGTGTCGTCGCTTATGAACAACCGCACCCCCGCGCAGCTTTCTGAATCGCTCTTCAACGATCTCACGCCCGCGGCGATGCAGGTGGCGCCCGCGCTGCGAGAACATCTGCGCGAGCTCGCTGATCTCGCCGCGCGGCCGGCGCATGTGACGGGCAGCGGGTCCACGATGTTCATCGTGTGCGATGACGAACTTCACGCGCAAGCGCTCGCGCAGGCCATCGAAGCGAGAACGCCGCTTGCAGCCGTTCCCGTTTCAAGCGATATCATCCCCACGCCATGACGCACGACGCGACCGCCAGCGAAAAGCCCGATCTGCTGCGTGCGCCGCAATCGCGCACAGCGATCGTGCGCTTCCTCATCATCATTCTGGTTGCTGTGGCGGGCGATCTCGCGCTCAAGTCATGGTCCTTCGCCAATGTCGCGGGGAAGCCCATTCCTGCGCAGGCGCTGCGTGAACTCGGCGAAGGCGCGATCCCGCCGCATGATCCCCTCGTCGCGGTGCCGGGCGTTTTGAGCCTGCAACTCACCGCCAACAAGGGCGCGGTGTTCGGCATCGGGCAAGGCGGACGCTGGGTGTTCATGCTGATCGCTGTGTTCGCCTGCGCGATCATCGCCCGCGTGTTCTGGGTCAGCCGCGCAAGCGATTGGTTGCTGCACAGCGCGCTCGGCCTCGTCACCGGCGGCGCGCTTGGCAACCTGCACGATCGCTTCTGGTATGGATTGGTGCGCGACATGCTGCTGCTGTTCCCGGAGACGAATTTGCCGAACGGCTGGCACTGGCCCAATGGCAGCACGCTCGTGTATCCCTGGGTGTTCAATGTCGCCGATGCGGAACTGTGCGTCGGCATCGGGGCCATCATCGTGATGATGCTGTTCTTCAGCAGGCATCGCAGTGCGCCCGCATCGAAGGAAGGAAAGACGCATACGCCATGACCGTGAAGACGAAGACCACGATCGAGCCGTCGCAAGCGACCGACTGGAAGAATCTTGAACCGGTGTACCGGGAACTGGTCGAGCGCCCGCTGCGACGCGAAGGCTGCCTCTATCAATTGCTGCTCGATCGCTCCGCCGTCGACGCCGCGGCCCAGGAGGCGTATGCCAACCTCTTCATTGCCATGACGTGTCACACGGATGACGAAGAAGCGAAGCAGCGATATCTCCACTTCGTCGATCACGTCGCGCCGCAACTGAAAACCATCAGCTTCGAGCTTGACAAGAAGATCGCCTCAAGCCCGCACGCGACCGCGCTTGAGAAACACCGCTTTGAAGTGCTGCTTCGCGACACGAAGGCGGAAGTGGACATCTTCCGTCCCGCCAACGTGCCGCTGCAGACGCAGGACACGAAACTCGGCCAGCAATACAGCGAACGCTGCGGCGCGATGACCGTGCAGTTCCGCGGCAAGGAGCACACGCTCCCGCAAATGGGCCGCTATCTCGAAGAGACCGACCGCGGCACGCGCGAAGAAGCGTGGCGCCTCGTCGCCGAGCGCCGCCTGCAGGATCGCGAGAAACTTGATGAACTCTACGACCAGATGGTCGCGGTGCGGCATGAAATGGCTCGCAACGCCGGGTTTGCGGATTACCGCGAGTACGCCTTCAAAGCCAAGCATCGCTTCGATTACGCGCCCGCGGATTGCGAAATGTTCCATCAATCCGTCGAGCGCGTGTGCGTGCCGGTGATGCGTTCGCTCAATGCCGCGCGGGCCACGGCGCTGGGGGTCGATCCGCTTCGGCCGTGGGATCTCGCGGTGGACATCAAGGGCCGCGCCCCGCTCAAGCCGTTTGAAGGCGGCGCGGATCTCGTCGCTCGCACCTCGCGCGTGTTCCACAAGCTCGATCCCGAACTCGGCCAACTCTTCGACACGCTCAAGCCGGGCAGCGATCTTGATCTCGAATCGCGCAAGGGCAAAGCGCCGGGCGGTTATCAGGAGTCGCGTCAGCATTCGCGCCGGCCGTTCATCTTCATGAACGCTGTGGGCCTGCACCGCGATCTTGAAACGATGGTGCACGAAGCCGGCCACGCGTTCCACTCGCTTCTGTGCAAGAACGATCCGCTCGTGCATTACCGCTCCGCGCCGCTCGAGTTCGCCGAGGTGGCGTCGATGAGCATGGAGTTGCTCACACTCGAATACCTGGACGAGTTCTACTCGCCGGACGACAAAGCGCGGGCGGCAAGAACGCAATTCGAAGGCATCATCACCATGCTGCCGTGGATCGCGACGGTGGATGCCTTCCAGCATTGGGTGTACACGCATCCGGACCACACGCGCGAACAGCGCACCGCGTTCTGGCTGTCGCTCGATGACCGCTTCGGCCCGGCAGTGTCGTGGCAGGGTCTGGAGCCGATGCGCGAAGCGACGTGGCATCGCCAGCTTCATATTTTCGAGGTACCGTTTTATTACATCGAATACGGCATCGCGCAGCTCGGCGCGCTCCAGCTCTGGCTCAACTTCCGCAACGATCGTGATTCAGCGCTCGCGGCCTACAAGCGCGGCCTTGCGCTGGGCGGCTCGCGCCCGCTGCCGGAACTCTTCGAAGCCGCCGGCATCGCGCTGCGCTTCGATGAGGAAATGATGCGCACGTTGATCGAAGCGGTGGAAAAGGAACTCGAACGCCTTCCGGCGTGAATGAAAAGTCAACAAGTCAACAAGTCAACAAGTCAAAACTCTGGCAATTGGACCTGACTAGGGTGCCTTGTGCACTCCGGCGCAATGGCCACTATGTAGTCATGCTATTTTTGGCGACAGCTATTATCGAAGCCTGATGTAGAATCTTTGCCAACCTTGGGAGGTTGACCATGATGAAGCTTGCGCTTATCGGACTGCTGCTCTTCGCGCTTCCGGGCTGCACGCAGTATTACCGCGTCACTGAACCGAAATCCGGCAAGGTGTACTACACCAACTCGTGGGATGCTGGCCGCTATTCATGGACTGGCACCGCGCGGTTCAAGGACATGGCAACGGGCAAGGAAGTTACTCTTCAAGACACCGAGATCGAGAAGGTGACCAAGGAGGAAGCGGAGCGGTACGCGAGGCCGTATTAATTCCTGCATATCTCGCACTCGTCGCAGCAATGGAGATCAAAAATTCGATGTGCAGGTTCGTTAGATCGCGACCGCAGCGTCGCTGCGCTTGACGATCACGCGGAGGCGCTTGGGCAGTTCCAGCGTGGCGATGACGTCTTTGATCTCATCAAGGTCTTCGGCGCTGATCGGGCCGCGGACGATGCGGGCGAAGACGGACTCCGCGGCCATGACGGCGGCGCGGTCTTCAGCGTTCAATCGCTGATGCGCGACGGCTAAGCGATCCATCAGTTCGTCGTATTCCACCGTGCGGCGGACGATGTCGAGATCCTCGAAGTTCCTGCCGCTCGATTCGCGCAGGCGATCAAGCGCGAGCGCCGCGGCGTACATCGCTTCGGCATCTTCGCGCGTCGGCACGCCGGCCTGCATGATGCGCTCGATGGCGCCGGGGGCGCCGGGCGTTTCGGAGGCCGCGGCATCAGTCGCGCCCGCGTTCGCGCTGCTCGAACGGTCACCACCGCTCGCGGACGTGTCCGGATTCGCCGCTTCCACCGGGCCTTCATAAATCCACGAGTTCGTCACGTTCGACGCATAGCCAAGCAGGGGATTGGCGCCGATCGCGATTGCGTTTTCGCTGGAACTTCCCGGGATGGCGGTCACATGCGCACGGCGGTCGGCGATCCAGATCGTCATGGCCAGCGCGATCGCGGCGGCGGACGCCACCCAGCCGCCCACCGTCACCCAGCGACGATCACGGAACTTCAGCACGCGGTTCGCATGTACCGTGCGCGACAGCACCGCTTCTTCGAAGCCAGCCGGAAGCGAAGCACGCGGGGCCGGGTCGGCGTCCATCGCCAGCAGCGCATCGACAGCTTCCGCCTCATCGAGCAGTCGGCGACACGGCTTGCACTCCGCAAGATGGCGCTCCACCTGGTGGCGATCGTCGCGGTCGAGCTGATCATCCACGATGGCGGAGAGCATGGCTTTGATGTCGGTGCAGTCAAACTTGGTCATTGGATCGTTCCATTTCGTCGCTCGCGCTCTCTCTTCTTTCCATGCGCGGCAGGTTGCATCGGATATCGGCTCTCTCTTTCCCCAAGCATTGCCCGGGGCTAACGGTCTCGCTCACGCCTGCTTATATTTCCGAAAGTCATAGCTCAAAGGCACATCCTCCTTCCCGCCGGCGTCCTCGCGCAGTTGCTCGATGAGCGCGGCGCGAGCGCGGTTGAGACGGCTCATCACGGTGCCCACCGGCACGCCGAGGTGCTCCGCAATCTGTTCGTAGCTCAACTGCTCATAGGCGCGGAGGTAGAGGATCGCGCGCTTGGATTCATCGAGCTTCTCGATCGCAGCCCGCACGCGCCGGCAATCTTCGCGCACATCCGCATCGTGGCCGAATGCGTCGTCGGTGGTGAGGGCGCGGTCATCGGAGATGTCGGGAAGCTTGGCCGGCCGGCGGGTGCGCTGCAGCGCGTTGATCGAAAGATTCGTCACGACCTTGCGCAGCCACGATGGATACACCACGGCCCCGGCGTCGGGCGGATTGTTCCACAGCTTGATGAACGCTTCCTGCACGATTTCCTCGGCGCGATGGCGATCACGACAGATGCCGGTGCTCAAGTTGAGCAGCCGGGGTCCGAGCTTGGTCATCCACTCCCGGAGCTGGGTTTCCGTGAGCGTGTGTGCCATGGTGCAATCGTCCGTCTGGACGCCCTCGCCGTTGCCCGGAACACTGGAAAGACGCGCGCCGGCGGGGCTGCATTCCCGAATTCGCCGAAATGGCGGGTTATTGACCGGAAATTGAGGCTTGGAAGGCCGCAAAGCTCGCTAATCTGCCGCGCCGGTACACTGCGGGCGTGAGCCGGCCACTCGTCATCATTGTTGCCGCCGCGGCCAGCCTGGCCAGCCTGTTCGCCGCCGGATGTTCCGGCCGGGCGGGGGGCCAGGATCTTGAGCTTGTCAACAACCGCCTGCGGGAGCAGAACCTCGAGCTTCGCGAACGGGTGGCGACCCTCGAGCAGCAGCTTGCGGAGTTGCAGATCGCGCTCCAGCCGGCGGCCGAAGGCGAAAGCGCCAGCCCGCAACTTTCCGCGGAGCAGCTTGCGAATTTGCCGCGGGTGACCACGATCACGCTGGATCGCTGGTCCGGCATCGCCCGCGAAGCAGCAGGCCGAGTGCTGCGGGTGTACGTCAAACCAGCGGACGGCCGAGGTCGATTCACGCAGATGACGGGCGACGTGACGATCAAGCTTATCAGCGTGCCGGCGACTGGCGACGCGGTCACGGCCGCCGAACACACCTTCGGCCCGGCCAAGGTGCGCGAGGCGTACCGCTCCAGCGTCATGGGCACGCATTACACGTTCGAAGTCCCCATCGAACTGCCCGAGGGCGCGGCGGACGCGACGTGGCTGCTGCTCGTCGAGTACCGCGATGCCGTCACCGGCGCCGCGCTCAAGGCGGAAAAGCGCATCGAACCATCGATGTAGGCTAGGGGCATCCACCTTCAATCAACCACCAGCGTCCACGTCGGCCAGTGCGGGGCCACGATGTGCTTCTCGCCGGTATACTCCGCGCATGGCGGCACGGACGACGAAGAAGACCACCAACACCCAGTGGGCCCGCACGGCTCGGCGCACCCTATGTATGGTGGCGATCATCGCTGGAGCGGCAGCCATTGCGGTGATGGAAGCCGGATGCCAGCGCGTGCTCTTCCCTGAAAACGCGCCGCGAACGCAATTCGAGACGCACGATCGCCTGCGTCATCGCACCGCGCCGCTGCACGAATATGACGAGTTCGGCCGCGAGCAACCGGCGCTGCGTTCGCGACTTTCGCCGGCGCGAACATAAGCAGCGAGCAAGCGAATCGCGCGGCGAAATTTTGATTTGCACAAAACCTAAAGGATTCTGAAGAGTCGAATCCGATACACAAAGTGGCCGCGTAGCGAGGCAAATGTGGCACGGAAGCTGCAACGAAACTCGAAGAAGAAAAAGGGCTCGCCCAGCCGCACGACGCTGGTGTGGGCTTCGTTTCTTGCGGCCATGACCCTCGGCGCGGGCGTGCTCGCCTTGAGCGACGGCCACGTGAGTAGCTCCGGCTTCATCGCCGCCAGCCCCGGCTGGGTGTCGCAAGCCCCCGCCGCCGCCGACCCCATCACCAACACGCGCGTTCCGCTGGCCCGCGAGCAGTGGACCGGCATCCTTATCCATCACTCCGATGAACCCGCGGGCGACGCCGAGTCGCTTCACCGCAAGCACCTCGCCATGGGCTTGAGCGGCCTCGGCTATCACTTCGTCATCGGCAACGGCAACGGCATGGGCGACGGCGTCATCCACGTCGGCTATCGCTGGACGGAACAGCTTGCCGGCGCTCATGCAGCCCGCGGCGCCGATGAATACAACCTGCATTCGATCGGCATCTGCCTCGTGGGCAACGGCGACAAGCGGCCGTTCACCGAGCGGCAAATGCGGCAACTCGTCAGCCTCGTGCAGCGGCTGCAACGCGAGTTCCACATCCCTGCCAGCGCCATCAAGCTCCACCGCGAGGTCGCGCCCGGCGTCACCAGCCCCGGCCGCTTCTTCAGCGCCGGCGAGTTTCGCGAGCAACTGCTCCCCTGATGCGAGCCGCGGCAGCCGTGTTTCCGTATACACTGTGGGCGCAGCTCATTTCTCGTACCCGTCGTGGGGCGCGAAATTGAACCGCCGGCGTAGACCGATTACGCTTACGCTTTGTCCATTTCCGGTTTATCGGCCGGCGTCAATCCGAATTCTGCGGTCGATTCCGGTGCTTGCCTGGCCGAATCTGGCCGAATGAGCCGTGTGGCGCTCGTCGATCAGAATCCCATTTACCGTTCGCCAAGACCCGCGCAACCACCCATGGCTCCCGGTCGCGATATCGCAGGCTATCGACTTCTGATGCGGATCGGCACCGGCGCCGCCTCCGAGCTGTTCGCCGTTCAGGATCCCAAGACCAAGCAGGTCTACGCGCTCAAGCACGTCAAGAAAAACGTCGACCGCGATCACCGCTTCATCGAGCAGGTGGAAATTGAATACGCCGTCGGCGCCAAGCTCGATCACCCCAACATCCGCCGCGTGGTGAAGCTCATTCGCCACCGCAGGATGTTCAAGGTGGTCGCTGTGTCGATGGTGATGGAACTTGTGGACGCCGTTACGCTCGATCAGCGCCGGCCGAAGGACCAGCTCGAAGCCATTCGCATCTTCCATCAGGTGGCCAAAGGGTTGTCGCACATGCACGGAAGGGGCTATGTGCACGCCGACATGAAGCCGAGCAACGTGCTCGTCGCCGACGACAACGTCGTGAAGATCATCGACCTCGGCCAGGCGTGCGCGATCGGCACGGTGAAGAAGCGCATCCAGGGCACGCCCGGCTACATGGCCCCGGAGCAGGCGCACCGCCAGGCCATCACGCCGCGCACGGATATCTACAACTTCGGCGCCACCATGTACTGGGTGCTGTGCAACGACGTGATTCCCACAGCGCTGCCGCCCAAGGACGAGATGGGAAGCCTCTATTCCGGCGCGCTGGATGCGGAGATGGTGAAGCCGCCGATCCCGCCCATTCAGAAGAACCCCGCCATTCACCCGCTGCTCTCGAAGCAGATTCTCGACTGCGTGCAATTGCACCCCGACGATCGCCCCGAGTCGATGGACCTCGTCGCCAGCCGGCTGGAGCTGATCGCTGATCTCTTGGAATCGGGGAAGAACGGCAAGCCTGAAAGCGTGCCGAAGTAGCGGCCTTTTTCTTGCATCCGCGCCTTCCGGGGATACGCTTGAACGGGCGGACCTTTATGGTCCGGCGGCATCTCTTTGGCCGGGGTTTGATCGACAACGCGAGGTCGCGAATGGGAAGACGAATGATCTGGAGCGCTCTCGGCGCGGCGGTGGCGGCGTTCCTTGCCGCCGAGGCGGCGACGGCGCAGTCGTTCTGCCGGTATGAGATCACGGCGATCATCCAAGGCCCGCCGTGTGGGGTGTTTCCAGGTTATGGGGACATTGCCGTGCTTGGGATCAACGATTATGGCCAGGTGACCGGATACGTGGCGCCATGTTTGTCCAACGAGCGGCCGTTCGTGTGGACGGAGGAGCACGGGTTGTCCATTCTGCCGATGCCGCCGGGTGCCGTGTACATTCTGACGCTTGACCAGAAGATCAATAACGTCCTTGGGGAAGACGGCATTGGGCAAATCATGTGCACGATGTCCGTGCCGGGACTCGGAAGCTGCGCGGCGCTCTTCGATGATGGAGCGTGGACGTTGATTACGCCGACGAAGGGTGGCGCGCACTATGGCCGCGACTTGAATGATCTACAGCAGGTGTGCGGCACGCATTGGCTCGCCTCAACGAGGAGCGCGTTCCGGTGGGAGGATGGTTCACTCATCAAGTTTGCGCCGCAATACACATTTACAGAAGGTTACGCCATCAACACGCAAGGCGAAGTTGCCGGAACCATTGGACTTGTGCCAAGCCACGTGATGTGGTGGGATCAGCTAGAAGTTCACGATCTCGGTCTCATCTTTCCGGATGCCACTGGCGCCTCGCCCGTCGAGATCAACTCGGATCGACAGATTCTTGGGAACTGTGCGCTCGGGCCGATCACGTTTTCATTTGATCGTGCGTTTCTATGGTCAGAGGAAGGTGTGCGCAACCTGACGCCGGACACGGGCTGGCCGTGGAGTGCGGCACTGGATCTAAACGACCTCGGCCAGGCCGTTGTGCTCGGCTATGACCCCGATGTGTTCTTCGACGTCATGCTCTGGCAGAACGGCCATGCTGAGTCGATCCTGAAATTACTCGCATCTGAGCCGCCCAATCAAAACCTGTCGAGTGAATCGTGGCTCAACAATCGGGGACAGATCGCCACGGGATTTCTCATTCCTGATGACGGAAAGGTAGGAGCCCATTTCATCGGCGCAGTCCTCAAGCCCGTGGATCGGCCTCTTGGGGACGTCAACCGCGACTGCACCGTCGACTCGTTCGATGTGCTGCAGGTGCTTCGGGATTGGGGTTCGTGCGCCGGGGTTGGCGCTTGCCCGTCAGACATCGTCACCAGAGACACGTTTCAATCGCCTCCCGATGGCAATGTAGACGCCGCTGATCTTGCAGCGGTGCTTGGCAACTGGACGATACCGGTCGTTCCAGAGAGCCGGAAAAATCGTTGATCAGTTCAGAATGAAAGGAAGCATTCATGAACAAAATCATTGTGGCATTTGCGATAGCGTCGGTCATCATGCTCGCGGCGAAAAGTTTCGGTCAGACCGTCGTTCTAAGAGTCGATGGTTCGCTTGGAGCGGGGACCGAAGACGGTTCGTCATGGGCGACGGCCTATCGCACGCTTAGCGCCGCGCTCGCCAGCGTGCCCTCGGAGTCCACGCCGACGCAGGTGTGGGTGGCGCGCGGAACCTACATCCCGACTGTTCAGCTTGATGCCAACTCGCCACCGAACCTCAGCGACCCGCGCACGGCGACGTTTGCCGTGCGAAGGCGATTGCTCATTCAAGGGGGCTTCCTCGGCAACGCTCATCCATCCGGCGGCGAACAGAACCTTTCGGACGCTGATCCGGCGAACAACATCACCATCCTCTCCGGCGATATTGACGGCAACGATGGTCAGGGTAACACCAGCGGCAACGCCTATCACGTGATTCTCTTCAAGGGCGCCGGCGCTTCAATCATTTCATCACTGCGAACAACGATTGACGGCTTCACGATCATCGGCGGCAACGCCGACGGGAGTGACAAGAATTCGATCGGCGGCGGGATGATCGAGTATCCGGACATTGACATTGAAGATTCGGGCGGCACCACGCCATTGATTCGCAATTGCATCCTCGTCTCCAATCACGCCGAGGGCGCTGGCGGCGCTGTGGCGACACAGAGCTCCGCCATGGAGTTCCGCAATTGCAAGTTCATCGAGAACACCACCGACGGCGCGGGTTACGATTCATGGGCAGGCGGCGGGGCTATCGCGGCGGCCACCGGCGAGGTCAGGCTCGTCAATTGCCGCTTTGAAGGCAATCACTCGGGCGAGAAAGGCGGCGCGCTGCGCGGCAACGGGCCAAGCTCGACGCGCATGGCGCGCTTCCACGTCGTCAATTCTGAATTCCTCGCCAACACCGCAGACGGCCTTGGCGGCGCGATCTTCAACCCGCCCAACGCCGCGCAAACTATCACCAACTGCCTCTTTGCCGGGAACGTCGCTTCCGGCTCCGGAGACGCCGGCGGAGCCGTGTTCGTCCACACTTCGACGATTCGCAAAAGCCGCGAAGCGCATGCTGCAGATCGTTTCGTCGCTCCCTGACGGTCGCGGCTCGTTACGTCCTCGCGCGGGCGGGACGACCGCGCCCACTGGGGTGAGCGGCGCATTGCGCCTTTGAGTGGGCGCATTGGCTTTGGTGCAAGCACGGGCTTTTGAAACCGAAAATGTGGGTTGGGTATCGCTTGCGCGACGGCTCGCGCGCACCTCGCTACAGTCACATCATGACCGCCGCGGCCAATTTCAGCGTGCGATCGTGTCCATGCTGCGGCCTTGCGCACCGCGTGCCGGTGGTCTCGCATCAGTTCCGGGCTGTGTGCACGCGTTGCCGCACGACGCTGGCCAGCCCGGCGCGGAGCGCTCGCTCCATCAGTCGCACCGCCGCCTTCGCCTGTGCGGCGCTGGTGCTTTATCCAGCAGCGATGTTGCTCCCCGTCATGCGCATCGAACAATTCGGCCACGCGCAGGCGACGAGCATCCTCGGCGGAACCATCGACCTGCTCGCGCACGGGCACGTCGGCATTGGATTGGTGATTCTCATTTGCTCGGTCGTCGTGCCGATCGCCAAGCTGATGACGCTGCTCACGCTCACCGGCATGCCGGGCGCGCTGCGGCATCATCACCGCGCGCTCGCGCATCATCTGCTTGAATGGACTGGCCGGTGGGGCATGCTCGATGTGCTCGCGGTCGCTGTGGTGGTGGCGGCGCTCAAGCTTGGCGACATGGTGGAAGTGACGCCCGGAAGCGGAGCGGTGGCGTTCGCCGGCGTTGTGGCGCTCAGCCTGCTGGCGTCCGCTTCGTTCAACCCGCACCTGGCGTGGGAACGCGCGGATGGCCCGGCTGGTGCGCGGAAGAACCCTCACCCCGGCCCTCTCCCTCGGGGCGAGGGGGCTTGAATGCTCACGTCGGCGTTCCCCAATGCTCACGTCGGCGTTCCCCAATGCTCACGTCGTTCCTCAATGCTCACGTCGGCGTTCCCCTCGCGGCGAGTCCGAAGAAGGCGGCCATGCTGGAAAAGTCCTCGCGCGATCGACGGCGTGGTAAAAGATGAGGCCGAAAGCGCATGAACGATGAGCGTTGCGACAACTCGGCGGAGCGTGCGGCGGCTGACGATTTGCCGGTGGCGATCGTCGCGCCGCGGCGTCGGTGGTCGCTGGCGTGGATTGTCGTCGCGCTTGCTGCTGTGTTCACGTGCGTGGTGCTGGTGCGCAGCTTTCTCGTGCACGGCCCCGCGATCACCGTGCAGCTTGAAGATGGTCACGGCCTCAAGCCCGGCGACAAGATTCGTTATCGCGGCATCGTCGTGGGTGAAGTGACCGACGTGCTGCTCAATTCAGGCGGCAGCGGCGTGGTGGCGCACGCGCGATTGCATCCGGAGGCGGCGGATCTTGCGGTGAAGGGCAGCCAGTTCTGGGTGGTCCGGCCGCAGGTGGGGCTTGAAGGCGTGGCGGGGATCGAGACGATCGTCGGGCCGCGTTATCTCGCCGTGTTGCCGGGCGACGGCGCGGCGCATCGTCAATTCGTCGGGCTCGCGGAAGCGCCGGCGGTGGCGTCGATTGATCCGGATGATCTTGAGATCACGCTGTTTGCGTCGAAGCGCGGCAGCATTCGTCGCGGCGCGCCGGTGATGTATCGCCAGGTTCGCGTCGGCACGGTGCTTTCAACAGGGTTGTCAGGCGATGGCGGGGCGGTGGAAGCGCGCGTGCACGTTGATCGCGCCTATCGCCAGCTCGTTCGGCCGGAGACGAAGTTCTGGGATTCGGGCGGCATCGATGCGCAGCTTCGCATCACCGGCGTGAGCGTGCGCGTGCCGTCGCTCGAAGCGCTCGTCGCGGGAGGCGTGTCGTTCGCCACGCCGCCGAATGCCGGCGATCCCGTGCGCACCGGGCACCGCTTCACGCTCGCCACCGAGCCGGATGATGAATGGCTGGAGTGGGAGCCCGCGATCATGGTGGGCAGCGTGCACCTTCCGCCCGGTGCGCCGCTGCCGGAGCCGCTGCGTGCAAAGATGGCGTGGCGCGAAGGCCGCTTCTGGAAAACCGAAGAGATGCGGCAGGGCTGGGTGCTGCTCGTCGATGGCGGTTTGCTCGGGCCGGCTGAACTTTTCATTCCGCCTGCGAATGCGCGCGAAGGCTCTGTCGTGCTGGAAGTTGCGGGTGAACCGCTGCCGTTGGAGAGCGTTGCGGCGAGGAGCGATCATGGCGTGGCGGTGCTGCCGGTGACATTGCAGGCCGCGCGATGGCCGCGTGACCGCATTCGCCACATGACCGAGCCGGAGGAATGCATCGCGGTGACGGATGCCGCGGATGCGCCGCTCCCGATTTCGACAGCTCGGTTGTCCGGCAGCGAGAATGGATCATGGACGATCGACGCGGCGCTGCCGATTGATCAATCGTGGCACGGCGCCGCGGTGGTGGCGCGGTTTGACGGCAAGCTCATCGGCGTGCTGCTCATGGATGAAGACGAAGACACCGCACGCATCGCGCCGCTCCCGGCAGGAATTGTTGATGATGAGCCGTGAGCCTGATTCACACGCCACGCCCCGGCCGATGCCGATGCCCACGGAAATCGACGGCTATCGCATCCTGCGCGTGCTGGGCCAGGGCGGCATGGCCACCGTGTACGCCGCGCAGCAAGCGCATCCGCGCCGCACCGTCGCCATCAAGGTGATGCGGCCGAGCCTCGCCACGCCCGCGATGCTGCGACGCTTCAGCAAGGAAATCGATGTGCTGGCGAAGCTGTCCCACCCGTGCATCGCGCAGATTTATTCTGCCGGCGTGATGCGCGATGGCGCGAGCGAGTTGCCGTATTTCGTGATGGAGTACATCGCGGGAGCGCACACGATTCTGCAGTTTGCGGAAGAGAAGGGGCTCGATCGCTCCACGCGCTTGAAACTGTTCGCGCAGGTGTGCGCCGCGATTGATCATGGCCACCGCCAGCGCGTGCTGCATCTTGATCTCAAGCCGGGCAACGTGCTCATTGATCGCGAAGGGCATTTGAAGGTGATCGACTTCGGCGTGGCGAAAGCGCTCGCGCAGCCCGGCGCGGAGGTGACGGCGGTGACCGCCGAGAGCAGCGTGCTGGGCAGCTTGCACGCGATGAGCCCGGAGCAGATTGATCCCGCAGGCCGCGATCTTGATGCACGGAGCGACGTGTACAGCCTCGGCGTGCTGCTGTATCGCCTGCTGCTCGGCGTGTTGCCGTATGACCTTGCGGGGAAATCAATCGTGGCGGCGGCGCGGACGATTTGCGAAACGCCGGCACGCCCGCCGCGGCATTGTGATGCGTCCATCTCGCCGGCGCTGGAGGCGGTGATGCTGCGGGCGCTGGAGAAAGACAGGGACATGCGGTTCCGCACAGCGGGTGAATTCGGGAAAGCGGTGCTGCGCGCGGCGGCGGGCGAGATGCCGAAGGAGACGCGCACGCCGCGCGGAAAGGATGCGGATCACGCGGCGAAGCAGGCGCGATCGAGCAGTGGGGCGTCCGGCAAAGTGATTGCGATTGTCACTGGCGTCGTTCTCGTCGCTGCTGTTGTCTGGACGTCGATCATGCTGAAACGCGAAATCGATGCCCACAGCGCTCCTCCGGCTGCTGAAGATGACGGCAAGCGCGGCTTGTCGCTCGGCGCGGGCGGCGCGCCGGTGGTGAAGACGGACGCTGACAAGCCGTTCGCGCTCGCCGGTCACAGCGCGTTTGTGTCGCAGCTTGTTTTGAGCCCCGACGGCCGCTCGCTTGCTTCGGCGTCGAACGACGGCGCCGTGCGGCTGTGGGATCTCGAAAAGCGTACCACGGTCCGCACGTTCAACGATTTTGCAGGCGTCGTCATCAGCGCGGCGGCGGCGGCGAACGGCGGCACGATCGCGGCGTTCGGCACGCAAGATGGCATCGTTCGCATGGAAAGCGCGGAACGCGGCGTGCTGTCACTTGAACGCAACACCGCGCCCGGGCCCGTGCACTTCGTCATCTTCTCGCCGACGGGCGAACTGGCGAGCGCATCCGAGGATCTCACCGCCAAGCTCTGGAGCGACAAGCTCGCGCTCCGCGCGACGCTGCGCAGCGCGTCCGGCCCGTTCGTGTGCGGATGTTTCAGCGCGGATGGCGCCAAGCTTGCCGCGGCGACCGTGGGCGGACACGTGGATGTGCTCGACGCGAGCACGGGACGCGAGATCGCGCATCATCATCTCGGCCGCGAACCCGCACAGGCGCTGGCGTTCAGCGCGGACGGCGAAACGCTCACGGCGCTCACCGCCGCAGGCGTTGCGTTGCAGATCGACGTGGCCTCTGGTGAGCGCGTGACGCGATTTGCTGCAGTCGGCGAAACGCCCACAGCCCTCGCGCTCGACGACGTGGGCGAACATGTGTTCGTCGCCCGGCCGGATCGCACCATCGAATGCTGGGCAATCGCCAGCGGCGAGCAATTCGGCGAGCCTTTGCCATCGTCCTTCGTGGTGACGCGCATGACGTTCAGCGGCAGCATGTCGCGGCTGCTCGTTGCCTCGGCGGACGGCATGATCGAAGCGATACACGTTTCACTCGCTGGCGCGGAATAGCGAGGCTACACTCGCGGCGTGGAGAAGTTCGCAGCGACAACCATCGTGTCCGTGCGCAGCGAGGCCGGCGTCGCCATCGCGGGTGACGGCCAGGTGAGCCTCGGCCAGGTGATCGCGAAGCATGACGCTGTGAAGGTGCGATTGCTGCCCGATGTCGGAGCCGGCAATGCAGGTGTGCTCGTCGGCTTTGCCGGTTCGGCGGCGGACGCCTTCGCGCTGCTTGAGCGGTTTGAAGCGAAGCTCAAAGGCTCGCCGTCCAATCTCATGCGGGCGGCGGTGGAGCTGGCGAAGGAGTGGCGCACCGATCGCGCGCTGCGCCGCTTGGAATCGCTGCTCATCGTCGCCGATCTCGAACGCTCGCTCACGGTGTCCGGCCAGGGCGATGTGATCGAGCCGACGGACGGCATCGGCGCCATCGGATCAGGCGGCAGCTTCGCGCTGGCGGCGGCCCGGGCGCTCAAGCGGCACACGGCGTTCACGCCCGCCGAGATTTGCCGGGAGTCGCTCAAGATCGCGGCCGAAATCTGCGTCTACACCAACGACGCCATCACCGTGAAGGAAATAGCAGCTCGGCGGTAGCGATTTCACGCCTCGCAGGTTTGCAGGCACGAAATAATCGGACCTCCACTGAATCGGACCCTCCGTTTCGCCGATGGGGAGGAGGTGGTGACCTGGCTCTCCAAAGTCCGTTCCACGCTCACCGGCGAAGCGGAAGCCGCGCAGGCCGTGCGCCGCGAGCTTGAAGCGTTGCAGCGATCGCGCGCGAAGCTTGTCATTGAGGTGACGAAGCCCGGCAGCGCCGAGCCCGAAGCGCTCACCACCATCGTCGAGCAGGTGCGCGATGAGGACATCGTGATCAGCCAACCTTCCGCCGGCGCGCTCAACCGACCGCTGGCGACCGGCGAGCGCGTGCTGCTGCGCTTCACGCTTGCAACTGGCGTCAACGTGGGGGAATCGCGATCGCTGGGACGCATCAAGCTCCCGTCCGGCGGCAAGCGCATGTTCTTCGGCTATCGCTTGAGCATTCCGCCGCGGTTCGAGACGCTCGATCGCCGGGACCATCGTCGCGTGGCGCTCGATGAGGCGACAGCGCCGGTCGTGCATTTGACGCCGGTGTCGCAGGATGACGAAGCGCCGCGGCCGTCGTGCTCCGCCACCATGATGGATATCAGCTTGAGCGGCGTGCAGGTGAAGCTCGAAACGGAGCACGCGCTCTTCAACGTGGGTGACGCAATGCAGCTCATCGCTGACTTCCCCATGCCAGTCGGCTCGATCGTGCATCCGGTGGTGGTGACGCGACTGGAGCACGACGCCAGCGAGCGAACCACTCGCGCCGGGTTGCAGTTCACCGCGCCCGTGCCGAACCTTGAACAATTCCTTGAGACGCTGCAATCGCGGCTGGCGCGTCGCATCGCGCCGCTGTAATGGAGCGAGCCGTCACTCGCCGCGCTCGGCGGCATCATCACGCTCGCCAGAGCGGTGGTACGCCAGTCGCCGCCGCGCATAATCCTCCGGCGACACCGGCAGATTCGGCTCCTCGCCCGCTTTGTGCTGCTCGAACAACCGCGTCAGGAACGGCACGCACCAGTGACACCCCGTGCCAGCGCCCAGGCATTCGCTCAACTGCGAAGGCACGCTGGGCTGCGTGCGCTCCATGAACGCCGCCAGCTTGCGCAAGCTCACGCGGTTGCAAAGACAAACATGATCGTCGGGATGCATGGGAAACGCCGAGAGGCGGAAAAGCCGAAAAGCCGAAAAGCCGAAACGCCGAAAAGCCGAAACGCAGAAACGCGGAAACGAAGACGTTGGGCAATCCTACGACGCTTAATGCAAGAAATCGCACCGCGCGCGGATTTCACGCTTCGTTTCAGATTCCAGCGTTCAGCGTTCCTTTGACTTGTTGACTTGTTGACGTTTTCTACACCCACACCTGACAGATCAGATGCGGTTCTTTGATCTTGCCGGTCAGGATGCCGATCGTTGCGTTCACGAATTTCACTTCGTATTGCGGGTGCGCATCGAGCCATTCGTTGATCATGCGGTCCATGTACACGAGCGCATCGTCGGTCAGTTTCGTGTGAAACGTGCGCACGTGAATCGCGCCGCTGCCCGTGGTGTTGGGCGTGCGGCGCCAGTTCTCTTCGTGCTTGCGCTCGGACCCCAGCGCGACGATGCGCGGCCGCATGCCCGGGAACCCGCCGTCTTCCGCCACCGGGAGCGACGCATCCGTCTCGGCGTTCTCCACGTGCGTGCCGCCGATGTCCGGCAACGACGATGCGCTTGGCGGGTTGGCCGCCCCGCCGATGCCCGGTTGCGAGTGACGGATCTTGCTCACCGGTTGTTGCGGTGGTTGATTCGCCGGCCGCGGACGATCGTTCGTGTCGTTCATGCTCGGCTCCTCGTCTGATTGGCGAGCGCGCGGCGCTCACGCCATGTTGTCCGCCGCGCCGTGCGAACTCAAGGGTTCGCGGCGACGCATCCCACGATCCAATTCTCTCCGCTTCTCCGCTCGAGCGAAAGAGTCTGCGTGAGAATCCCGCCGGGCCCTTCCCAGCGGATTTCGAGCACGCAAGCCAAGTCCTCGGCTCCGCCGCTGACTCCACGTGCAAACCCACGCGCCACCCGCCTGACGCGGCCGCGGTTGTCCGACACTTCGCCTTCGTACTCGAGATACACCGCCCGGTGGTCGTTCAGTTGCACGGCGTCCACCGATTCTCCGCAGCGCAGCTCATGCGCGGGCCGCGGCAATCGCCACGTGGCCAGCGGCGGCGACGGCGAATCGTCGCGGGCCACCATCCAGTCAAAATGGTGCGAACCATCCGGCAGGTCGTGCCGCAGCACCACCGTTGGCACGGTTTTTTCGCTGGCGATGCACACCAATTCACATGGTAGCGAGGCGCGTCGCACCGCCTGCTGCGCGAAAGCCGCCCAGCCCGTATCATGCCGCCAGCGCCGGGGGCTGACGGGGACCCCACGCTGCCACCAGTTTTCTTCGGGAGCTTGTGATGACGATGCGATGGACGCTGCTGTTCTGCTGTGTGACGATGCTGCTTTCCGCCGGCTGCGCGACCCAGCGCCCGGTGGATGACATTCGCGCTTCCGGCGACCTTCATCTGAAATACGGCCGCTACGATCAGGCCGCCAGCGAGTTCAGTGAAATCGTGGCGCGATATCCCGGCGATTGGGAAGCCCAGTACAAGCTCGGCCTCGCACGCATGGCGCTGGGCGACACTACTTCAGCCCGGCGCGCCCTCGAAATCGCGCACACGCGCAAGCCGTACAACGAAGATGTGGCCGATGCCCTCGCCGAGGCCATGTACGCGCAGCAGGATTACAACCGCCTCTTTGCGTTCCTGCGCGAGCGCGCGGAAGCGACGAAGACGGCCCAGGCGTACATGCGGCTCGCGCGCTATGCGATGGACACCAACGACGCTGACACCGCTCGCTGGGCGTACAACCAGGCCATCGAAGTGGACGCCGGCGCGAGCGTCGAACCCTATCTGCAGGCGGCGGCGTTCTATGAGCGCGTCGGCGACATCGAAGGCGCGGTCACGCGGCTGCGCCAGGCGTATGGCATCGATCCCTACGACACGCGCATCAGCGACCGCCTTCGCGCCCTTGGCGAAATCCCCGGCCCGACCATCGCGCTCCCGCCCGGCAACGACTGATCGTCGCACACCATGGCTGAATCGTCGCGAGTGCCGGCGCCTCTCAACTGGCTGGCGACGCTGGGTGATCTGGCCCGCGTCCGCGTGCTGCGGCTCCTTGACGGCCGCGAGTTGAGCGTGGGCGAGCTGGCGCGAGCGATGCAGCTTCCACAATCCACCGTCAGTCGGCATCTCAAGGTGCTGCTCGACAGCCATTGGGTGAGCAAACGCAGCGAAGGCACCGCAAGCCTGTATCGCATGGCGAGCGACGAACTGGAGCCCGGCGCCCGCGACCTGTGGGCGCTCACACGCACGCAGCTCGGCGAAGTGCCCACGCTGCAGGAAGATGACGCCCGTCTCGAAGCGGTGTTGAGCGAGCGGCGCACCGATAGCAAGACGTTCTTCGGCAGGATCGGCGGGGACTGGGACAAGCTCCGCCGCGAACTCTTCGGCGAGTCGTTCACCAGCGAAGCGCTCCTCGATCTCATCAATCCCGACTGGGTCGTGGCGGACATCGGCTGCGGCACGGGCAACGCCAGCGAGTTGCTCGCCCCGTCGGTCAAGCGGGTGATTGCGGTGGATCGCGAGCCTGCCATGCTCGATGCCGCCCGCCGCCGGCTCGCATCACAGAAAAACGTGGAGTTTCGCGAGGGCGACGTTCACGCGCTCCCGCTGGAGAATGGCGAGGTTGACGCCGCGATCTCGTTCCTTGTGCTCGTGTATGTCGCGCAGCCCGCGCTTGCGGTGGCGGAGATGGCGCGCACGCTCAAATCAGGCGGCGTGCTCATGATCGTTGATCTCGTGCCGCATGATCGCGAGAGCTATCGCGCCACGATGGGGCATGTGCACCTCGGCTTCGACGACAAACAGGTGAAGCTCTGGGCACGCGCCGCGGGATTGAAGGATGTGCGCTACCGCCGCCTGCGTCCGGACACGCAGAGCAAAGGTCCGGGGCTCTTCGTCAGCACCATGCGACGGCCGATGTGATGATCAGCGCGGCCGGGCGGCGCTCTCCAGCGGCTCGAAATACAGCTCGCGGTTTCGGAATCGCGCAATCTGCGAATACCCCGCCTCGCGCAGGCGATCGGTGGCGCGATCAAACGCGCGCGTCAGATGCTCCGGATGATGCGCGTCGGCGGAAATCGTGACGGGAATGTCGCGCGATCGGCATTCGCGCAGGATGTCGAGGGAGGGATAAGCGTCCTGGCACGGCTTGAACCAACCCGCCGTGTTGATCTCCACAACGAGCGGGCGCGGCGAAGAGGCAATGGCGTCGAGGGCGGCGAGCATGAGCGGCCGAATGGCGTCGGTCGCGCGGTAACCGAATTTCTTCGGCAAGTCGAGATGGGCTGCGATGTCGAAGAGCCCGCTGTGCGCCATCGCCGCCACGTGCCGCCAGTATTGCTCGTGCGTTTCTTCGCGCTGATCTTCCGTCATGCGTTCCCAGCGCACGGAGGAATAGTCGATCTCGCTGTCGCCGACGTAATGCACGGAGCCGACGACGTAATCCAGCGGCAAGCGCGCGAGCGTGCTGCCGATGCGTTCTTCGTGGCCGGTGAACCAATCGACTTCCAGCCCGACGCGAATCGTCGGCCCGCCTGTGCCCGTCTCGCGCGCGAGTTGCTGCAGCTCCGCGATGTACTCGCCGACGCGTGCGGGCGCCATTGACCACTTTGGCTCAATGCCATCGGGGTGGAGCGTGAAGTGATCCGACACGCCCAGTTCGTGCACACCCAGCGCGCGGGCCCCGGCGAGCAATTCAGCGGTGGTGGCGCGGCCGTCGGACCAGCGCGTGTGGTTGTGATACGTGGCGATCATCCCCGCATGGTAGCGGGGCCGGCGCAGGCGCAGGCGGCGCGATTACGCCGTCACGTCGATCGACGATTCGCCCTCGGCCTTGGGCTTCTTTCGCGCTCCCGGATGCGTGTAGTGCTCGCGCTCGGCCTGTTCGGAATCGTTCGTCGGCAACTTGCGAATCGCTTCGGCGTTTTCGAGTCCCGCCACGCGCAAATCGACGACATCCTGAAAGCGCCGACCGGATTCGGTCTGCGCCTTTTCCTTGTCGCGCGATTTGCTCGCGGTCTGCTGCGCTTGCGCCGCCTGCAGCATCGACGTCTCAACTGGCGAGCCGATGACGCTCATGCAAAAAATATCGACGCACTGCGAAATGAGCTTGAAACATAAGAAAGCGAGGCCCGGTGTGGGCCTCGCCATTTCGCTGAATCAGGCGGTTTGGGCTATTTCTGCGGCTCGCTGGCGGGCTTGGCCGGGGCGTTTTTCGACTCGCCTGCCGGGGCGTTCTTCGACGCCGGCTCGTTCAGCCAGATGGCACGCAGCAGCTTCTGCAGCGCGTCGTCCGGCTGCACTTCCGCAACATCATTGAGGCCTTCGAGCATCAGATCGTGATCGCCGAGCAGCTTGCCGATGTACGCCAGCAGGAAGCCGTTGAGCGGCACGTCCTGCTGCTTCTCGATGCGCTGCCGAAGCGTCGTGATGGCGCTTTCCAGCCGACCGCGAGCGGGAATCAGCCCCGGGTCGTATACGACGTCGATCATCTCCGGATTGCTCGCCAGCAGATTACGCAGCGTGAGCGCAGCGGAGAGATAGAGACCGGAACCGATCTGCGCGTGGCCCATGCCGGCGGTCGCGAGCGGGTGGCCGGGGTTGAACCGCAAGGCGCGATCGAAGCGGCGCTCCGCGATGAAGAACTCGCCTTCGCGCAGCGCTTTCTCGGCTTGCGACACCAGCTCGTTGAACCGCGACGCATCGTCGGACGACAGCTTCGCAATGCGCTGGCCATGACGGAGCGCGCCTGCAAGCTGGTCAATTTCCGAAAGCGTGGCGCGATCCGGAATCGCCTTGCTCGGAAGCGGCGTGGCGACGCCCGGGACGGATTTCGCATCTTCCTTCGTCGGCGTGGGCGTGGCGGGCTCGGTCGCCTCATCTTCGGTCTCTTCAGGTTCAGCGGGCACAGCGGTCGGGACCTTGCGGTCAATGGTGCCGCGAAGCTCCTTGCGCAGCTGCTGATACTCCGCCTCGAACTCTTCGACGATCGAGGGATCGATGTTCAGCGACACGTTGTCGCGATCGGCGTATCGCTCCACAACGCGGCGAAGCACATCGCGATAGCTTGCGGAGCTTCCCGGATGGAGGCGCTGGTCGGCCTCGCGCGTGTCCACGCGCTCGCCTGGCCGGGCGGTGTCGATGCGATCGCCCGCGCGCTCCGGCTGCAGCTTGTCATTCGCGTTGGGCGATTGCACTTCGCGGCGGAAGGGATCGAGCGCTTCGTCGAACGCCGGCTCAAACGGCTTGCCGATCATCTGCGCCTGCGATTGCCCCTCGCGCTGCGCCTGCTCGCGGATGCGCGCCATGTCATACAGCGTGAGGCCGATCGCCTGCGCGTCGCTCTCCGCGGGCGTCATGTTGATGCCATAGAGCGAGCTGGCGCGGGCGATGAGCACGTTGCCGTCCTTGTCGTATGCCGTGCCGACGATGTCGCCGGACGGCGCGGATTCAAACACGCCGAGGCTTTGCGATGAGCGGCTGATGCGATCGAGCCGCATGCGGGCGTCGATGAGTTCGCCTTGCCGCGGCGTCTGCGTCGCGCTTTCGATCTGCCGCAGGTTCGCGCCCTGGAAGTCGCGGCTGAACTCGAGCGCTGCAAGTTCGCGCCCGAAGCGAAGCTGTTCGTAGGTGCGGCCGTAGTTCACGAACGCCGGCGCGGAGAAAGCGGCATCGGCGCGGAAGCTGTAGAGATCATCCGAGCCGATCACGCCGCGGAAATCGTTCTCCGCCGTGTAGCCGACGGAGCCGCGGAAGCCGCGTCCACCCGGCACGTTGTTGGTGACGACGAGGTTGCGGGCGCGGAAATCTTCCTGGTAAGCGCGCTGGTTCGTCGTGCCTTCGCTGCTCAAGTTGGCGTCCAGCGCGTTCCCGCTGCCGAGCGCATCCTGGGCCGTCGCTGCACGCGGGGCGGGCCATGCGAGCAACGCGGCAGCCGCGAGTGCTGCGAAAATGGTGGCCCCGTTTCGTGTGATGTTCTTCATGGGACGTGCCTCCCTTCGGATCTCATCTTCATCCTAGCCGTTGAGCGGTGGCGAACATAGCGCAGCAATTCCTGCGCCCGCCGCAATCGCCGCCAACTGAAGTCGATGCTCACCTGCACGCCGCGTGAAGCTGCTCGAGGACCACCTTGGAGGCCGGCTCGAGCATCTTGGGATCGCAGGTGACAAGGAAATAGACCAATCCTGTGTCGGGATAGTCAAGGCGCAGCACGCGATGGCCGCATGCCGGGCCGATGTCGTTGTTCTTCACCCACCGGCGCTGCAGTTTGTAATCGAGATAGTCCGCAAGGTGGCCTTCGGGCACGAAGAAGAGGCTGATGTTGGCGCCGCCGATGCTGCCGTCGTCGTTCTTCTGCGAAAAGAGCATTTGCCCGGATGGGCCGCCGCACGGAAGCGAGCCGCACGTGGCAGCGCCGACGAACTCGTAGCCGAGCGAGGACAGATCAATTGGCGTGACGCGTGACTTGAGGTGCTTCGAGAGCTGGCTCGACATCTGCACGGGGTCGCGGAGCGTGAGTTCCTTGGCTCCGCTTGCGCCGCGATCGTGCTCCTCGGCGGCGATCGTGCCGAGCGTGGAGAGGATGCTGGCGGATTCCGGCGAGCCCTGCGTCAACGCATCGATCGGCGGGAAGAACAGGCCGAACATCACCGCGCCGACCACCACCGCAAGCACCGCGGCTACGGCAAAGTAATTGAGACGCCACGTCGGCTGGCGAACGGCCGGGCGCGGTGGGCGATGCTCGGCGCCGTCGACGGGGAATGGAATGGGCTGGGGTTCGATCTCGCGGGCAAGCGCCTGTCGCACGCGCTCGGCAAGAGATTCAGGGGCTTTCGGTGCGGCCGACGCCATTGTTGACGCCACGCGCTCACGCAGCGCTCGTTCGAATGTGACGGCTTGCTTCAGCTCGGCATGCTCGCCAAGCGTGCGTTCAAATCGCTGCACCTCCTCGGGCGACAACTCGCCGTCGCAGTAGAGTCGAACGGTGCGCGTGAGAGACGGGTCAATCATGACGGTCGAACCCTTGCTTCGATCGGATCCATTAAACCCGGTCGGGGATTCCGGCCTCGAACGAGAAGGCTTGGGGCTGTTCTGTCCATCTAACCGTCCCTTCCTGGAGTTTCTTCGGCGAAATCCGCAAGTTGCTCTGCGAGGATGCTGCGGGCCCGGTGCAGACGGCTCATAACCGTACCGATCGGGATGTCCTGAATCTCGGCAATTTCGCGATATTTCAGGCCTTCAACCCCCCACAACAGCAGAACACTGGCGTATTCGGGCTTCAGGCCCTCAATCGCCGCCTTCAGCTTGTCGTCCACCTGCTCCCAGTCGAGGTCGGCCAGTGACCATGCGGGGGTGGGCTCGTCGGGGGCCGGCTCACCGCCGGGGGCCTGTTCGAGGTCATCCACGCTGCGGGCCTGCCGCTTGGCCTTGTCCACGCGGGAGTAGAAGACGTTGTGGAGAATTTTGAAGAGCCAAGGCCGGATGCCGCCGCCCTGTTGCTCATAGCGGTCGGAAGCACGCAGGGCGCGGAGGTAGGCCTCCTGCACGAGATCCTGCGCGTCGTCCGGATGCCGCGCAAGTTGCATCGCCATGCGGTACATCGCATCGAGGTGCGGCAGCGAAAGGTTCTCGAATTCCTGCCGATCCATGCGGGGCGTGTTTCCTGCTCTCTTCGTCCTTCGGTCCAGCCTGGGTGCAGCGGTCGCAAGCGTCGCGATGGCACAGCGTGTTGCGGTCCGTACTAGAATCGGGCCATGCCCGAGCCCATCTACGTCACGACGCCGATCTACTACGTTAACGACAAGCCGCACATCGGGCACGCCTACACCACCACGGTCTGCGATGTGTATGCCCGTTTCATGCGGTTTGCCGGCCGGGACGTCTTCTTCCTGACCGGCACGGATGAGCACGGCATCAAGGTGGAAAAGTCCGCCGCCGACCGCGGCATTTCGCCTCAGGAACTCGCCGACGCCAATTCCGCCGAGTTCCGCCGCGTCCTTTCCATGTTCGGCCTGACGAACGACGATTTCATCCGCACCACCGAGCCCCGCCACACCCGCCAAGTGACCGCCCTCGTCAAACGGCTCATCGAGACCGGCGACGTGTACCTCGGCGAGTACGAAGGCTGGTACGACGAAGGCCAGGAGGAATTCATCCCCCAGGCCCGGGCGCAGGACCAGGAGTTCAAGTCCGCCGTGTCCGGCAAGCCGCTCGTGCGGATGAAGGAGGCCAATTACTTCTTCCGTTTGAGCGCCTACCAAGACCGCCTCGCACAGCTCTACCGCGAACAGCCGACCTTCGTCCGCCCAGAAGCCCGCCGCAACGAAATGCTCGCTCGCCTCGACGCCGGCCTCGCTGACATCCCCGTCAGCCGCACGAGCTTCACATGGGGCATCCCCGTGCCGGGTGATGAGAAGCACGTGCTGTGGGTCTGGCTCGATGCGCTCACGAACTACATCAGCGCGATCGGCCTGCTCGAGCCGGGCAGCGAGGCGCACAAGGAACGCGCCAAATATTGGCCCGCGAATTACCACGTCATCGGCAAGGAGATTCTGTTTTTCCACGCGCTCTTCTGGCCCGCCGTGCTGATGGCGCTTGAGTTGCCGCTCCCCCGGTGCATCTACGCGCACAGCTTCTGGATCAGCGAAGGCAAGAAGATGAGCAAGACGCTCGGCAACTTCGTGGACCTGCCCGCGATCCAAAGCTACCTCGGCGCCTACGGCCTCGACGCGTGGCGATATGCCATGGTGACGCAAGGCCCGCTCGGCGCACAGGACGCCGACTTCTCCGCCGCTCACTTCCACGATGTTTACACCAACGACCTTGTGAACACCGTGGGCAACTGCGCCAGCCGCGTCACGGCGATGATCGAGAAATATTTCGAAGCCAAGGTTCCGCAGCACGGCGGGGCGCTTGAGCACAGTGGCACAGGCGTCTCGCCTGTGAGCCCCACCATCGCCAACCACGATTGGCCCGCCATGACGCGCGAAGCGGTGGACCGTGCGATGATGGCGATGGAGCGATTCGAACTCGAAAACGCGGTGAGCGAAGCCGTCGGCCTGATCCGCAAGGTTGACGGCTTCATCAATCTCACGGAGCCGTTCAAACTCGCGAAGCAGCCGGAAAAACGCGATGAACTCGGCGCGATTCTCTATCAATGTGCCGAGACCGTACGCATTGCGTCGCTGCTGCTCTGGCCCGTGATGCCCGGCGCGATGGAGCAGCTCTGGCAGGCGCTGGGGCTTTCGATCATGCCCGGCAAGGGCCAGCCGCTGGCTGAACTTGCGAAGTGGGGCGGTCTCGTGCCCGGCAGCGCGATTCGCAAGGTGGCGCTGTTCCCGCGTGTCGCCGAGCCGATGAACGCACAGCCGGAAAAGAGCGAAGCTCGCTGAACATCCGCGCGGCTACGATGAGCAGAACCACAGCTCGAGGAGCGCACGATGACGAACCCGCAGACGATGGCCGAGCCGCATTCCGCCCAGTCGCACGCCAAACCCGCGGTCCCGGCAGCAAGCGGGTCGCGCGGCGCTTTGAGCGATCAGCTTCTTACCAGGTTCCGCCAGCAATTTGAAAGCGACGGAGCCAACCTGCTCGCGCAGAACGCGGTGACGCAGTCGCCGATCGATGATGTCGCGCTCAACCGCCGGGTGATCGTTTCCACCGACCACACGTTTTCGCATCTGCTCGACGACTGGAAGGTGACGAACCAGAAGCAGTCCGGCCGGTGTTGGTGCTTCGCCGGTCTCAACCTGCTGCGCGTCGGCGCGATGAAAGCGATGAACCTGAAGGAGTTCGAGTTCAGTCAGAACTACACGCTCTTCTGGGACAAGCTCGAGCGAGCCAACTACTTCCTGCAGGCGATCATCGACACCGCTGACCGCGACGTGGACGATCGCACCGTGGCGTATCTGCTCGATCGCCCGCTGGAAGACGGCGGCCAGTGGAACATGTTCGTCAACATCATCGAGAAGCACGGCCTTGTGCCGCAGGCGGTGATGCCGGAGTCGATCAGCTCATCCGACACGCGGCGCATGAACAGCAACCTGCTGGCGAAGCTGCGCGAAAGCGCCAAATCGCTGCGGATGCTTCGCGCCAGCGGGGCGCCGATGGAAGCGCTGCACGCGGCGCGCGAGCGCATCATGGAAACCATTCACCGCATGCTGTGCATCCACCTCGGCACGCCGCCCGCCGAGTTCGACTGGCAGTGGAACGACAAGGACCGCAAACACCATCGCGACGGCACGCTCACGCCGAAGCAGTTCGCGGAGAAGTACATCACGATCCCGCTGCGCGACTACGTGTGCCTCGTGCACGATCCGCGCGAGGGGCACGACTTCGGCCGCACCTACACCGTCGATTGCCTCGGCAATGTGGTCGGCGGCAAGCGCGTGACGTACCTCAATGTGCCGATCGATCTCATGAAGAAGCTCGCCATGGACGCCATCGTCGGCGGCGAGCCGGTATGGTTCGGGTGCGACGTCGGCAAGATGATGCAGCGAAAGCTCGGCATCTGGGACGCCAACCTGTTCGAGTACGACCGCGTGTACCGCACCACGTTCGAGCTGAACAAGGCGGATCGGCTCGTCTATCACGCGTCGCTCATGACGCATGCCATGCTGTTCACCGGCGTGGATGTTGTGAACGGCCAGCCGCGGCGGTGGCGCGTCGAGAACTCATGGGGCGAAGACGACGGCCGCAAGGGTTTCTATGTCATGAACGACTCGTGGTTCGACGAGTACGTCTTCGAGATCGCCGCCCGCAAAAGCGCGCTGCCCGCGGAAATGCAAGCCGCGCTCGACATGGAGCCCATCGTGCTGCCCGCGTGGGATCCGATGGGGGCGCTCGCGCGGTAACGAAACGCTGCGCGTGCGGGCGATTGCTTGCGCGAGTTGGAATTCAATATCACCCAACAGGAAAAACCCACGGATTGAATCCGTGGGCTTCTTGTTTCATGAGGTCCGCAATGTTGTGTGCCGAGCGCTCCCCGAAGCCACAGATTCCATCCGTGGGACATCGCAGCCGAAGCACGGGGTCGCAGCGCCGCGCGCTTACTTCTCGCCGTCCTTGTCCTTGTTCCCGCCCAGGATGCCGCCCGCGCCTTTGAGCAGACCGCCGACGCCTTCATCAACGGCCTTGCCGATGTCGCTGTCCTTGTCGAGGACGTTGGTGATGTTGCCCGCGCCCTTGAGCGCGTCGCCGACGCCGCCGGTGATGTCGCCCAAGGCATCGACGGCGACGGAGACGCCGGATTCCGCAAGACCGCGCAGCGACGCCATCTTGGAGCCGAGTTCATTGGCGAGTTCGCCGGGCAGCGCTCCGCCCTTGCTGATGATCGCCGCCATGATCGCCTTCATCACGATGGTGCTGACTTCAGAAAGCTTCACGCCGTTGCCGCCGGAGCCGACGTCCGTGAGCACGATCTCGTCGATGTGAAGATCGGTCTTGGTGAGCTGGCCGCCGATGGGGAGCAAGTCAGCGTGCACGTTGATGTCCTGAATCTTCACGGTGCGGATGATGAACTTCTTCTTGTTGGGCTCGGCGGGTTCGCTTTCCTCGCCCTTCAAGTTGTCGAGGATGATGCCGAAGTTGCTGCCCGCGCCGGTCTTCTGCAGGTTCACGTCCAAGCCGGTGAAGGTGAGGGTGGGCAATTCGACGACATCCTCCATGAGCGACTTGAGCGAGACGGAGACGCCGCCGTCGTTGATGGTGAGGAAATGATCGCCGTCGAAGCCTTCGGGGTTCGCGACCTTCACGCCGCCCATTGTGAATTCGCTGGAGAACACTTTGACATCGCCGCTGGCAAGCGTGGTGGGCACGCCGAGCGAATCGGTGGCGCTCTTCTCCACCGCGCTCTTGGCGACCTTGTCGATGACCATGAATCCAGCGACCGCGCCGATCACCACGAGCAGAATCAGAACGAGCACGACTTTGATGAGCAGCTTCATGTGTTTACTCCTCTTCCCATTTTGCGTGGCGAACGCCGCGGACGCCCGGACATTCTATCGCGGGCGGGCCGACGTTAGTTTGCGATGACGTCAATGATGCCCAGTGCCCCGAGCACGCAGCTGACGACGCCGTTGAGCGTAAAGAACGCGAGGTTGATCGCCGCCAATCCTCGCACGGCGACCACAATGTGCTCCGCAATCAGCAAAATGGCGCCAAGCCCCACGCCGATGGCGAAGAGCACGTCCAGCCGCGCATCCGTTTGCTGGGTGATCACCAGCAGTGCCAGCGCCCCGGCATGAAGAAGGCGGCTGACCCAGATCGCGCCGCGCTCGCCCAGCTTGGCTGGAATGGAGTGCAGGCCATCGCGCCGGTCGACTTCCACATCCTGCAGCGCGTAGATGACATCAAACCCGGCCACCCAGCACAGCACCGCGCCGCTCAAGCACCACAACGCCACGCTTTCAAACATCACCTCCGGCTGCACAGCGATCGCCGCCGCGACCGGCGCGATGGCGAGCGATGAGCCGAGATACAGGTGGCACATCAACGTCCAACGCTTGAGCAGCGGATAGGCGCTGATCCACGCGAGCACGGGCACGCCCAGCATCGCCGGCCACCAGTTGCCATGCAACACGCCGAAGCCAACGCATGCAACCATGAAGCCCGCGGCACAGAGCGCGAGCGCTGCCACCGCATGTCGCACGGGGAGTTTGCCGCTGGGAATCGCGCGGCCGGCGGTGCGCGGATTGAGCCGATCGACATCGCGATCGAGCAACCGGTTGGCGAGCATGGCGACCGTTCGCGCGAGCACCATGCACACGACGATGAGCGCGAGCGATTGCAGGAACGCGCGCGGCGAACCGCTCCGCCACGCCTCGCCGTCCGCGCTTCGGCCAGCCATGAATGCGCCCAGTAACGCAAACGGCATTGCGAACACGCTGTGCGCCAGCTTGATGTCCGCGGCGATCAGGCGCACCGTCCCCACTCGTCGCGACAAGACAACCTGCGTCATGGCGGCAGTGTATGGCGGGCACGCGTCCTTGCACGCGCGTGCCGTTTGGCGATCATGCACGCATGGCCAGGATCGTTCTCGTGCTCGGCGCCACCGGCATGCTGGCGCGGCCCGTGGTGAGGCAACTTTGTGCCGACGGCTTCGCCGTTCGCGCCGGCGTGCGCGATGTGGCGAAAGCTCGCCGCCTGCTGCCCCCGTCGTGCGAGTTTGTGGATGTGGAGGTGCGCCGGGCGGACACGGTGGTCCGCGCCATGCAGGGCTGCGATGTGGTGTATCTGAACCTGTCCTCGCCGCATTCCAGCCGCGGGTTTGATCCGGACCTTGAAGCCGCCCAGATCGTGGCGAAGGAAGCGGCGAAGGCGGGGGTGAAACGCGTGATGCGCATCTCCACCATGGGCTTGCCCGACGGCGCGAGTTCGTGGTGGCTGGCGGAGCGCAAACAGTTGGGCGATGACCAGCTGCGCGAATGCGGCGTGCCGCACACGATCTTCCAGCCGACGTGGTTCATGGAATCCCTGCCGCTGTTTCTGATGGGGCGAAGGATCATGATGCCGCCCGCGCCGCCGGAGATGTTGTATTGGATCGCCGGTGAGGATTATGCGCGGCAGGTATCGAACGCGGTGAAGAACGAAGCCGCGGCGAACCGCACGTTCATCATTCAAGGCAAATACCCGGCGAGCATGCGGCACGCGATCTATCGCTTCGCGGCGTCGTTCGATCCAACGCTCAATGCGCTGCCCGTGCCGCGCTCGATGCTCGCGCTTTCGGGGATGATGTCCGCAAAGGCGCGGTACCTGCGTGATCTGCTCGATTTCACCTACCGCTACGCCACGGGCTTTCACGCGGAGGAAACTTTCGCGCTGCTCGGCGAGCCGACGATGACGATCGAGGATTACGCCCGGAACATTCGCGCCTCGGGCGACGTGCCGCGGAAATAACATGCGGCAGAAGATTTCGGCAAAGCGGAATCGCGGCCGAGCGTCCCGGCTTCTATGATTTCGCACACCAGCGGCCGCCGCCGCGTCGCATGGTTGATGACGGGCCGATTGGTAGAACGGGGGCAGTCATGAACAGCGCAAGCCGGGACAAGGTCTGTGCGCTGTGCGGCCAGGATTGCTCGCGGCGAAAGCGCGTCAAAGACGCGCGCGGCCGTTACTTCTGCCTCGATTGCTTCGAACGCCGACTGGAAGCGGTTCAGCGAAAGCGCGAGCGCGAATTCGAGGCCGTGCGCGAAAGCCTGCTGGACGAATCAGGTTCCAGCACGTTCGGCGTGGATCGCGAGCTCGTGGCCATCGAAGCCGAATCCGTGGCGCACGAGCAGGCAAAGCGGCCCGTGCCGTGCGTGGGATGCGGCGAACTCATCGATCCCGACGTCGTGCTCTGCATTCACTGCGGGCATGACTACCAGGCCGGCACGCAATTGACCGTGCAGAAGCGCGTGCTCTCGCGCGAGCGCCCGGCGGCCTGGCCCAAAGTGGTGGGGGCGCTGTGCCTACTCTTCGGCGTTGCCGGCCTCGTCGCATACGGCGGCGTGGTTGTTGATGGCGTCAAACGTCTCGTTGGCGAAGACCCGTGGAGCGATCTGACGTACGCGATCGTGTTTTCTGGCGGCGCCGCGCTCGTGCTGCTTTCCATCGTGCATATCTTCGCCGGCGTGCTGGTGTGGATGCAATTTGCGGCCGGCGTGAACCTGCTGCGGTTCTGGCTTTGGGGCAAGCTGCTTCTGTGGACGCTCGTCGCGCTCGGCGGCGGCGTTGCGGCGTTTGCGTTCCCTGCGGTCACCACGAACTTCGAATTGCTCGACTACGCCCGGCTCTCGATGGAACAGAAGGAGCCGCTCGGCCTCGCCAAGTTGCTCGCGGCGGTATGGGTGTGGCAATGCGCCTGGCCGCTCGTGCTGCTCTTCCACTTCGAAGGCGAGCAGGTGCAGAAGGACATCAAGGAATGGGATGAGCCGCTCGAAAAGTCGACGGCGCTTTACGACTGATGTCGGCACAAAAGTCTTGCGGCAGCGTCTGCCGCGATATTACAATCGCGATCGCGCATCCATGGCCTGATGCTCACGTGACGTGTGCGGGTGAAAAGTGGGGGTGACGCATGGGCGAGCGGCCACAAAGGGTGTGCGTGGTGTGCGGCGAAGATTGCTCCAGCCGGCCGCGCACGAAAGACGTGCAGAACAACTACTACTGCACGCCGTGTTATGAACGCCGCCGTGCGGAGACATTGCGCTCCCAGCCGCCCGCGACAACGCCGCGAATCCATCCGCTGCCGACGCCCATGCCCGGCAGCGCGCCCGCGCCCGCCGAGGACATCTTCGCCGTGAACCCGGACTGGATCGCCAGCGAACTTGCCGCTGCCCCGGAAACGGTCGCCTGTCAGTCATGCGGCTCAAGCATGCCCGCAGGCGGCGTGGTCTGCATGAACTGCGGCCACAATCAGTTCTCCGGCGCCCAGTTGCAGACGCAAGTGCTCCGCGCGGCCGTCGATCGGCGGGCATCGTGGCCCATCGTCATCGGCGTCATCTCCATCGTGTTTGGCATCGGCGGCTTGGTCCTTCAGGGTGCCGCTCTGGCCGCGAACGCAAGCGGAACGACGACGGGCGTGCCAAGGAACATCATCAGCGCCATCTTCGCGGCGATGCTCGCCATCTGGCTTGCGTTCGCCGGGTTCAAGATCATGCGGCGTGATCCGTCCGGCGTTGATTCGATCCGCAAGTGGGCGAAGGTGAAACTCGTCCTCGTCGGCATCGCGCTCACCTGTCTTGGCATTGGTTTCTTCGCCGTGGCGTCGATGAAGAACCAACTGTCAACGCAATTCGGCGTGACTGACATGGGCGCGCTGTTTGCCATCCTACTCGCCTTCCTGGCGTGGGCGGCGGCGTGGCCGATCTTCGTGCTTGTGTGGTTCAATCGTCCGGCTGTCGGAGCGGAAGTTCGCTCGTGGTGACCGCCCTGCGCACGCGGCGCACCGTCAATACGCCTTCGCCCACACCACGCGCTGCTTGCTCGGTTTGCCGGTGAACGGACATGTGCCCGGTTCACCGCCTTCAAGCGGGATGCAGCGCACAGTGACGCTCAAATCCTTGCGAATCTGCTCTTCCACGCTCGCCTCGCCGGAGTAATGCGTCAGCGCGAACCCGCCGTGGATCTCCGGCTCCTCGCGGTTCTTCGGCGTGAAGAACGCATAGAACTCATCGCGCGAGTCGATCGGCTTCGTGTGCTGTTCGCGGTACGCCGTCGCACGCTCCAGCAAGCCGCGCTGAATCTCTTCAAGCGTCTGCGCGATCGTGGCGAGAAGCTGCGCACGCGGCACGCTGGATTTGTCCTTGGGCGAGCGATCGCGCCGGGCGAAGAACACACTGTCCGCCGCCATGTCGCGCTGGCCGATCTCGAGGCGAATCGGCACGCCCTTCTTCACCCATTGCCACACCTTGTCGCCGCCGCGGATATCGCGATCGTCGAGCTCCACTTCAAGCGCCCGCCCGCCGAAGTGAACCTTGCGCAAATCCGCCGCGAGCTGCTGGCAGTAATTCATCACCGCCTGCGGGTCATCCGCCTTGAACGTGATCGGCATGATGACGACGTGCGCCGGCGCGAGCATGGGCGGCAGCACCAGGCCGTCGTCGTCGCTGTGCGTCATCACCATCGCGCCGATCAATCGCGTCGTCATGCCCCATGACGTCGTCCAGCCAAATTCCTGCTGGCCCGCTTCGCTCAAAAACTTGATGCCCGACGCTTTCGCGAAGTTCTGACCGAGGAAATGCGACGTGCCGCACTGCAGCGCCTTGCGGTCCTGCATCATCGCTTCGATGCAATAGGTGTCGACCGCGCCGGGGAATTTCTCACTCGCCGTCTTCGCGCCGGTGAGCACGGGAATGGCGAGATAATTGCGTGCGAAGTCGGCATACACATCCAGCATCTGCATCGTCTCTTCGCGGGCCTCCTTCTCTGTGGCGTGCACGGTGTGGCCTTCCTGCCAGAGGAATTCCGCCGTGCGCAGGAAGAGACGCGTGCGCATTTCCCAGCGCACGACGTTCGCCCACTGATTGATCTTGAGCGGCAGGTCGCGATAGCTCTGCACCCACGAAGCGAACACCTCGCCGATGATCGTCTCGCTCGTCGGCCGCACGATGAGCGGCTCTTCCAGCTCGCCGGCCGGCACAAGCTTGCCTTCAGCGTTGAGTTCCAACCGGTGGTGCGTGACGACCGCGCACTCCTTCGCAAAGCCTTCCACGTGTTCCGCCTCGCGCTGCAGGTACGAGAGCGGGATGAAGAGCGGGAAGTACGCGTTCTTGTGGCCCGTGGCTTTGAACATGCCGTCGAGCGTCTTCTGGATGTTCTCCCAGACGGCGTAGCCCCACGGCTTGATGACCATGCAGCCGCGCACGGGCGAGTTTTCCGCAAGGTCCGCAGCGCGGATGACCTGCTGGTACCACTCGGGATAGTTCTCGCTGCGCGTGGGCGTGATGGCGGCTTTTGGCTGGTTCATAAAATCTCGCACAGGATACCAGGCGACTCGCTCGATCGAGGGAACTACGGTGGACGCTTGCAGAATACATTGATATCTGCTACGGTCAGGACAGGGTTGCAAGCTCACTCGTGCCCAACGGAGCCCACAATGTCTTCACACACACACACACACACACTCACCATGGCGCTGTGTTGGTCGCTGCGATCGCACCGCTTGTGTGCGTCGCCGGTGTCAGCGCCGATCGTACGGCGGTGACAGAATTCATGTCGCCGTCGAGCATGCGAGTCGTTGACGCAAATAACGATTGCATGATCACTGACATCGATTACGCAATCGTCATTGATGCGAAACTGATCCAGCTTTATGGTACCGACTTGGCTGTCGGTGACATCGATGGTGACGGACTCGAGACAGCCGAAGATGTCATCGCTGCCATCGCTGACATCATCTCCGCGTCGTTTGGCAAGACGACTGAGAATGATGAGCCCATTTCAACGCTTGACGTTGAAGAAGCCACCGATCGGGTGATCGAGCAATCCTCAGACTCGGACATCAATCTCGACGGCAGTAGTGATGTTGACGACGTTCTCGTACCGGCGTCCCGCATTGGGGAGGGCGTCAGTGCCGTGGATGTCGACTGGGCGGCGCGCGAGCTGTTCGAATATATCGGCGCAATACACGAGTACGGAGTCGAACAGTTCATCTGCCTCTCATGTGCAGCAGAGGCGCACACGGAAGGAATCAGTAGCTCGTGGCCCCCCGATCATCCTGACTGGTGGAAGCCGAATCACCTGACCGGTGTGTCGAATTATCAGCCATATTGGCCGCCGGATCATGACTATCTCGAATCGCAGCAGGAGCCCAATCCTCCGGTACACCAGTCGAATGTGAGCGGTAATTGGCCGCCCAATCATTTTCAATCCTCGTCGCAGACCTGGGATCCACCGTATCAGCCCCATGGATACTGGGAATCCATGGTTGGCTCAGACCCTCCAGACACTCCGTATCACTCCAGTTCGCTCAGCAGTGCATGGCCGCCTGGCCATACCGCTGCAGCTTCCGATACATGGCATCACAACGAAGAGACGTCGGCGCAATTGCATCACGACCTGGTCGTGTCCCGCGGATGGTGGCCACATCACACAAGATCAAATTCCCAATCACATACATGGCCACCGGCCCACGCAGAAGACGTTTCTAATTCGTGGTATCATCAAGTTGAACTTTCGCAGCACCATTGGCCCCCCAACCACTATCCCGACGTGTCCAACACCTGGGGGAATCCCCAGCAACATCAGACGGGCCTGAGTATCAGTTATCCACCCGGGCATTCGGGGCCAGCCTCGACCTCTTGGCCGGGTCCACAGCCGACTTGGCCGCCCGGACACTTCGCCAGTGTGTCGCAGTCGTGGAGCGAACCGACCCCGGGTTCGTGGCCCATTTTCCCGCCAGATCACAGTTGGTACACGACGATCATTCAGACAGCTCCGCTGGCGCCTTTCCCATGGCCTAGTAGTGAGTGAGTTGCAAGAGGAAGATGGGCGGCTCGTCCCAAAGGGCGCCTGGTAAAGGTGATGGCACAGAGAATGTGTGAACTGAGAATAGTTCTAGCTTGCGCGGCCGTATCGCTGTTGGGCGCGGCTGGAGGCACAGGCTCTGGCAGAGTCACGTTCAACGAGGCGGCTCTCTCCAGTCATGAGGGCGAGGCGCTTTCGGAAGTGTTGCGCCAACCTGTTGGGCATGAAGTTCAATTTTCAGACCCGCGCAGCGTGCTCAAGTATGTCTTGGCAAATGCTCCGCCGAGGGCGATCGTATATCCGACAGAGCAGTATTATTACTATTCGTTTCCACTGGGAAGCCGCCTGGTCAGTGGCAACATTCGATTCGTGGACGCGGTGGATGGCGGCATTTCTATTGGCTACTTCGATGCCTACAACGAGTCTGATTTGATCGTCGGCACCTTTCAGTCCGGGCAAGACGGATTAGAGCTGTCGTACGCTGCCGATCACTGTGAAATACGTGTGAGAATCGATAACATCGAGCGCGTATTCGTCCTTGACGACGAGGCGTTCGGCTCCCCCTCAATCGAGTTGCTGGAGGATGAACAGTTCATCTCCGGAATTCGAGACGAATCCGGATATTTCCTTTACTTGATGTACTGGAAACCTCAACGATCATTCTATTATGTCTTGAACCCGTCAAAGCAGTTGCCGGAACGATGGAGCCGAGGCGAGAGCGATACCGTCGAATTGTGGTTCGGCGATCAATCTCGATTTTGTTTCTACCACCATCGGGCGACTGATCGCTTTATTCTCGTTGGCGTTCACGAGCGGCATATTCGCGAGAACACGATGTATGATGGTCCGTTCGATCAGGTGCCGCCTCGGTTGCCGATCCGAGCGATCGTCGAGGAAGCCTATCCATACGTCATTGCTGCCGGCGGAATTGACGCACACGGCAATTTTGTAAGAACAGAAGGTTCGCGCGTCGCGATTAGTCCATATCGAGCATATAGGTCTGGTCCCGAACTCGTCGTTGAACTGGAAACGGTGGTCCGGGATTCGAACAAGCCCGACGCATGGCTCGGCGCCACGTACGAGTACAAACGAGATTGGCGGCCACCACGGTACTACACGGAACGGTCGGGGCATGAGACCTCTGTGTCTCGGAGCTGGCCCGCGAATCACTGGGGCACAAGCAGTCGAGCATGGGGTACTCATGAGGTGGGTGCCAGTGCTGCGTGGCCGCCTAATCACGTGCTCGGCACAAGCGGCAGTAACGGATCACCGTCCGAATCGCACGATGTGCCACAGGATTGAAATGGCGCAAGCAAGTTGAGCAACGTGTGGTTCGTTTCGGCTATTCTGCTGGCGCTGCTCGGCGTGCTGCTGCTTTGGAGGGGGCGGCCAAAGCGCTATCGCCATGGGCGACGTCTTTGCCCGACCTGTCGATACGATCTGAGCGGGTCGCCAGGCCCGCCGTGTCCTGAGTGCGGTTACGCCTGGTCGAAGGAAGCGGACATCACACACCGGCCAAGCGCTCATCGATTGAAGTTGGCTGGAATTCTTGCGCTCGTCCTCGCCGCGGCATCGGCCATTGGCGCTCTGGCCAACATGCGCCATTGGACGCATTACGTCCCGGAGCCGGTGTTGAGTTGGATGCTTGATGTCGCCGCACCGGAAGCGTCCCGTCCGACTGGTTCGTCACTGCCCTGGCCAGATCCAGCCCTCGCTTCATCGAATAGTCGCTGGGACCGCCTCGTGTTCTCTCGTCAGAAAGCTAGTGCGGTACGGATGTTTCTTGAGCGCGTCGAGCAATCAGGCGGCACGATCGATGACGTTGAACGACTCGTCCCACTCGCCATCGAGGTTCAGACATTTCTGTGGAATCAACAGGGAGCCTATGAGGATGCTCGGGAACTGAACGCCGTACTTGACCATGCGAGAACGCGGCGGGCAGAAGTTGATGAGCAATTTCAACTGCCGATCGGTACATGGGCCGCTTCGGAGCTGCAGTATTTCTTGCTTTGGAAGGACATCCAGCAAAGCGGCAAATGGATTGATCCTCCCAAAGGAATCCATATTCAGCTTCTCAACTCGAGCAATCCAGTGGTGCGACGTTACGCCGTTGGTCGTCTGCAGTATCTCCCTGCCGGTGACGTTTCCAGGGCGATCGAGAAGGTGGCTCGTGAAGACCCTGATTCAGGCGTACGCGAATTTGCGGACGAGGTGCTTACGTGGCGACGGGATTGGCAAGGCTGGCCTTGATCGATGCATCTACACAATGAAACCCCACGGCGCACATGCCGCGGGGGCTTCGGCGTTGTGTCTCGATCCGATCGAGCTCGAACCCCTCACCCCCGGCCCCTCTCCCAGGGAGAGGGGAGTGGAGACATCAATACCGGTAATACTCCGGCTTGTACGGCCCTTCCACCGGGACGCCGATGTAGTCCGCCTGCTTCTGCGAGAGCTTCGTGAGCTTGGCGCCGAGCTTGTCGAGGTGCAGCCGCGCCACGTCCTCGTCGAGCTTCTTCGAGAGCACGTACACCTTCTTCTCGTAATTCTGGCGATTCGTGAACAGCTCGATCTGCGCGAGCACCTGGTTGGTGAAGCTTGAACTCATCACGAAGCTCGGGTGGCCGGTCGCGCAGCCGAGGTTGAGCAGGCGGCCTTCGGCGAGCACGATGATCGAATGCCCGCCGGACTTGCTTTCCGTTGCGGGAATTTGCCACTCATCGACCTGCGGCTTGATGTTGATGCGCTTCACGCCGGGGATCCTGGCGAGGCCGGCCATGTCGATCTCGTTGTCGAAGTGGCCGATGTTCCCGACGATCGCGTTGTGCTTCATCCGCTTCATGTGTTCAGCGGTGATGATGTTGTAGTTGCCCGTCGCCGTGATGAAGATGTCCGCCTTCTCGAGGACGTCTTCGAGCGTGACGACTTCATAACCATCCATGCACGCCTGCAGGGCGCAGATCGGATCAATTTCGGTGACAAGCACGCGGCACTTCTGGCCGGCGAGCGACTGCGCGCAGCCCTTGCCGACGTCGCCATAACCGCACACCACCGCGATCTTGCCCGCGATCATCACGTCCGTCGCGCGGTTGATGCCGTCGATCAGCGAATGCCGGCAGCCGTAGATGTTGTCGAACTTGCTCTTGGTGACGGAGTTGTTGACGTTGATCGCGGGGAAGAGGAGCTGGTTCAGCTTCTCCATCTGATAGAGGCGATTGACGCCCGTCGTGGTCTCTTCGGTGACGCCCTTGATGTCCTTGGCGAGGCGCGTCCAGAACTGGTTGTCATGTTCGAAGACGTGCTGCAGCAGCGCGAGGACGCAGGCGTACTCTTCGTTGTCCGCGGTGGAGGGATCGGGGACCTTGCCGGCTTTCTCGAACTCGACGCCCTTGTGGACGAGCAGCGTTGCATCGCCGCCGTCGTCGAGAATCATGTTCGGGCCCTTGCTGTCCACGCTCGCCCAGTAAAGCGCCTGGAACGTGCACCACCAGTATTCAGGCAGCGATTCGCCCTTCCACGCGAAGACCGGCACGCCCTTCGGCGCGTTGGGGTTGCCATGCGGCCCGACCGCCACTGCCGCTGCCGCATGGTCCTGCGTCGAGAAAATGTTGCAGCTTGCCCATCGCACTTCCGCGCCGAGCTCGACGAGCGTTTCGATGAGCACAGCCGTCTGAATGGTCATGTGCAGCGAGCCGGTGATGCGGGCGCCCTTCAGCGGCTTCTTGCTGCCGTAGCGCTCGCGCGCGGCCTTGAGGCCAGGCATTTCGTGCAGCGCGAGTTCAATTTCCTTCCGACCGAAGGCGACCGTGCCGGGCGAAAGGTCAGCCACCTTGTGCGCGGGCCCGCCGAAGAGCGGCAAGCCGGTATCCATGAACGTCTTCGAAGCCTTGGCGGCGGGAGCAAGCGTGGTCACGACGAGTTCTCCTCGTGGGCTGGAGTATCGAGAGGGCGAAAAGTGTGGATGGGAGTCATATCGGCACGAATCACCGCCGACATTCATCCGTCAATCCGGATGAAGCGCTGAATGGTACGCGGCACCCCGAAATACGTCAACAAGCCGCTTGCGGCTTCGCGCCGGTCCCTACCTTCGCTCCCGGCGCGTCCTGCACCTTCCCCTTTCCGGGGGACGGCGGCAGTATCGCCAGTTGCGTGAGGCCACCGGTGACTTTTTCGCCGACGGTCACAAACACGCGTGCCTCCTCCGGTCGGGGGAGGATGAGCTCGGTTGTCGAGCCGAAGCGGATCATGCCGAATTTCTGCGCTTGCTTGAGCTTGTCGCCTGGTTTGAGAGGGCACACGATTCGCCGCGCGATCTTGCCTGCGATCTGCTTCACGCCGAACTTCTCGCCGTGGGCGGTGCGCAGCGTGATGAGGTTGGATTCGTTGAGGTCCGCGGACTCGGGGCGCGTGGCGTCGATGAAATTGCCGGGCGTGTGCTTGAGCGCGACGACCGTGCAATCGCACGGCGCGCGGTTCACATGGACATCAAGAATGCTCAAAAAGATCCGCACGAGCACGGCGGGGCCTTCGACGGCGGGGTGGGAATCCAGCTTGAGAATCGCGGAGATGTGCCCGTCCGCCGGCGAGAGCATGATGCCATCCGGCAAGCCCGTCGGCACTGGACGAACAGGATCGCGAAAGAACCACAGCACGAACAGCCACAGCGCGATGGGAATGATCGCAAACCACCACCATGTGAAGATCACCAGCGCCACCGCGCCCGCCAGCAGCACGATCGTCAGCGGCAACCACACCACCATCCCATAGCGCGTCAGCGTCATGCGAAAAGTTTAGCGAGCGATGCCGACACCGCGCTCCGTTTCGCGGGCAGCGTTCGTTTCGCGGGCGGCGCCCCGCCGCCACGAAAAAAGAAAACCGCCGGCAAATCACCGGCGGCTCATATGCAATTTGCAGTTGTCTGAAAGCTGACGGCGGAAAGCTGCCAGCGACTTCACTCCGACGCCTTGCCGAAAAACAAGCCGACGAGGCCGAGGACGATCGTGACGCCGAGCAGGCCGCCGGCCCACACCCAGATGTTGCTGGCGAACGTCATGGCGAGCCCGGCCGTGCCGCCCGACACGCCGACGATCACGATGATCGCAAGGCAAATCAGCGCCGCGAGCGCGCCCACCATCAGGCCGATGCCGAGGCCCGAACCCGCGCCGTCGTACACTTCGACGAGCACCGGCATCGCCACTGCCGCGCTGCCGCCGCTCACCGGTTCCGGCGCCGCATCGAACAGACCCGACGCGTTCGCAGGCATCTCGATGTTGTCTTCGCCCGAGTAGACTTCTTCCAGCAGCGCGGCGCCGAGCGACGTGTCATCGCTTTCGCGCGTGAGATCGAGCAAGCCGGAGCCGGAGCCGACCGCGTCGAGCGTGAGTTCTTCGTCCACGTCGCCGACTTGCGTTTGCTCGGATTCATCGAGGCCGTGATCGGTATCGAACACGGAGATGCCGGTGCCCTCGCGCGAATCCGCGAGGCCGATCGACGACTCATCTTCGAGCGACAGGCCGGAGCCGGAAAGCCCCGCGCCGGTTTCAAGATCGAGCTTCACTTCGCCCGTGTCTTCGTCGCCCGCAAGAAGATCAATCTGCTCCGCCTTGAACATCAGGCGGTCACGATCGCGAAACTCCTGAATCTGGCCGGACGACACCATCTTGGTGACTTCGTCAGGCGTCTTGCCGAGCTTCGAGCAGACTTCTTCCATCGTGTAGAACATCTTGGCCATGGCGAACAAAACCTCCGGCGGCGGGGGGGCGGAACGTCTCGGCGCGACCAAGCCCGAACAGGCCCGGCAGACGCGGCGAAGCGCTCCAAAGTACCGTAGGCGGACGGCAGCATCAACGCGGAAGCCCGCAGTCCGCCCGCATGTGCAAAATACGCGGCAAAAGCGGGGGTTGTTGCGGAATTCCCGCCCAAAGCGGCGGCAATGCCCGGCATTTCCGCGGTTAGAATGCACCAACCATGACGCCCACGCCGCAGCCGCCTCCGTTCTCGCCCGGACCGTCGCCAGCGCCGCCGACCGCGCCCGGCCCGCTCGTCCCGCCCGACGCCAGCTTGTGCCCCACGTGCCGCGCGATGACCGGCAAAGCCGTCACCTTCACCATGTGGGGCGGCGTGCTCGGCCCGAAGCTGCTCCATCACCACAAGTGCACAACCTGCGGCCGCACGTACAACAGCAAGACCGGCCGAAGCAACACCGGCGGCATCATCCTTTACACGCTCGTGATGATCGTCGTCTGCGCCGTCGTGCTGTTCGCAATCGGCATGTTGCGGTGAAGCATTTGCGCGGTTGTGCAAGCTGAACGCGGCGCCGCGCCCGGTGATGTTCAAATCGTCGCTTCCGTCACCGTGAGCACTTCTTCGATCGTCGTGATGCCTTCGCGCACTTTGCGGAAGCCGTCTTCGCGGAGCGTCACCATGCCGCGGCCGACGCACATGCGGCGGAACTCCGACACGTTGGGATTGCGGGCGACGACGTCGCGGAGGTTGTCGTCCATGACGAGCAATTCGTAGAGGCCTGTTCGTCCGCTGTACCCGGTTTCGCGGCAGCGGCTGCATCCCTTGCCGTGCTTGAGTTCCGCGCCGGACATGCCGTGCGTTTCCGCAAACATCTGCATCTGTTCGGTCATCTCGATGGGCGTCTTGCAGCCTTCGCAAATCTTGCGAACGAGGCGCTGGGCGAGCACGCCGTTGATGGCGGCGCCGATGAGGAAGGGCTCGATGCCGATGTTGATGAGACGCGTGATGGAAGCGGGGGCGTCGTTGGTGTGCAGGGTGGAGAGCACGAGGTGGCCGGTGAGCGCCGCCTGAATGGCGGTGGTGGCGGTTTCGTGATCGCGAATTTCGCCGACCATGATCACGTCCGGGTCCTGACGCATCAGCGCGCGGAGGGCGTTGGCGAACGTCATGCCGATCTTTTCGTGCGTCTGAATCTGCGTGATGCCGTTCAGGTGATATTCGACGGGATCTTCAACTGTTGAGATGTTCAGCTTGCGCATGTCCATCTGGCGGAGCGAAGCGTAGAGCGTGGTCGTCTTACCCGAGCCGGTGGGGCCGGTGACGAGGATGATGCCGTGCGGCATGTCGATCTGCTTCTTCCACAGGAAGAGCATGTCGTCCGCGAAGCCGAGCTCGTTGAGCGTCACGTTGATCGACCGGTTGTCGAGAATACGCATGACCGTCTTCTCGCCGCGCGGCGTGGGAACCGTCGAGACGCGCAAGTCGAGCTTGCGGCCGAGCACGGTGGCGCGGATGCGTCCGTCCTGCGGCAGGCGGCGCTCGGCGATGTCGAGGTTCGCCATGATCTTCAGACGCGACGTGATGGCCGCGTGCATCTTCTTGGGCGGCGTCATCGCTTCGAAGAGCACGCCGTCGATGCGGAAGCGCACCTTGAGCGCTTTTTCGTCCGGCTCCACGTGAATATCGCTCGCGCCTTCCTTCACCGCCGTCTGAATGATGTGGTTCACATAGCGGACGACGGGCGACGACTCGGCGTCTTCTTCCTTGCCGGAGTCAACTTCTTCCTTGACGACTTCAACGTCGTCTTCATCAACGTTGGCGAGGATTTCATCGACGTTGTAATCCTCGGCTTCGTGCTCGGTGAGCGTTTCGATGACGCCGCGAATGTCATACCCGGCGATGAGCACGTGCTTGATGCCTGTGACGCCCAGCCGCCGGCCGACGTCGTCGAGCACGAACACGTCATCGGGGTTTGTGGTGCCGACGACCATGCGCGAGCCTTCGCGCCGCAGCGGCATCACGAGATGCTTCTGGCAGTACTCAACGCCCAGCTTGCGCAGCGCCTTCATGTCGAAGGCGTCAGGGTTGTTGAAATCGACACGCTCGAAGGGCAGATGATGGAACGCCGCGACCACCTGCTGCAGCGCAACCTCGTCCACGCCGAGTTCGATCAAGACCTGCGTGATCGGCTTGCCGGGCGTCTGCTTCATCACGCGCTGCGCAGTGGAGAGCTGCTCGCCCGTGATCACGTTCTGTTTGACGAGTTCCTCGCCGAGATCGTTGGGCTGGGCGCGGTTGTCGTCGCCGGGGTTGTAGAGATCAGCGAGCGCATCGTCCGGCCGGCGGCGAAGCGGATCGGCTTCGCGCGTCGCAATCGTGGGATCGATTTTCTGGCCGAGGCCGGAACCGGTGAGATCAGGCGGCCGAGGCGTCTCCCGCGGATCCTTCCGCACGAAGGCGACCGGCGCCGTGGGCGTCGAGGCGGTCACGTCCTCCGCGGCGTCGTCCGGTTCCGCAAAGAGATCATCGAGATCGAATTTCCCCATAGCGACTGAACTCCAGCCTTCCGTCGTCGTGCCGTTCCCGTCGGGTGGCTTGCCCCACCGTGCATTGCGCGAGGTGCGTCTCTTCCGTTCCCGGTGGGCTATGCCCACCCTGCGTTGCGGTGCGTCAGCGCTTTCTGCCGCTGCCCTGCTGCTCGCGGTTGATGGTCACTTCCACTTCAATGCGCACGCCCAGCGTGAGGTCTGACGCGGCGAGCTTCACCGATTCCGACGTGATCGACAGCACTTCAAACTCCTGTCGCTCCGGCATCACGGTGATGATCTCGCCCGGGCGGACGATCTGGCCGTTGATGTTGGCGAGCGGCACATCGCCCATGAGCACGGACTTGAGACTCAAGCGGCTGGCGATCGCTGCAAGCTGATCGCGGCGCTGGGAGCGCTGCTGCTCAATCTGGCTCGGGCCGTTGTTGTTCTTTCCCGACGTGTCCTCAACCACCGGCTTGGAGTCGAAGAGAAGGAACGGATCCTTCTGCACGTCCGAAAGCGGAACCTGCCGTTCGGTGTAGGTTTCGTTGAGCACTTCGAGCACCTGGTTGCTCTTGGCCACGGCGTCGCCGCTCGGCGCGGAGAGCAAGAGCACGCTGCGGCCGGCGGAGGAGTTCAGGAACTCCTCGATCACCTGCTCCATCTCCTGGTTGCCGCTCACCACCGCGGTTACCTTCGCCAGCGTGCGCATGGAGAAGAGACCAGCGACGGCGAGCACGACCACCACGCCCAGCACGATCGAGCTCGAGCGCAGTTTGATCGATCCCTTCGCGGACTCGCCGCCCATGGCAGGATCAATCGCGAACGAACCGGTCCCCAGCGGCCGCGTGACATCGTCAGCGGACTCGTCGCCGGTCATGGGTTCCATCGTCGGCGTGTCAGGCTTTTTCATCATGATGACGTCCATCCGTCGTGGGCTTCTGCGCCGTCTCCACCGTGGCGCCCGAGCTGTCCTCGAAATAGATGCTCAAGGTGAACTCGGCACGCATGGCGCCGGGCGTGGCGTTGTCGCCGGTTTCCGTTTGCGTCCCGCCGAGGCGCAGCAGCTTCATTTCGTGCACGCGCGTGATGCGGGGGATGTTCTCCAGCTCGAGGAGGAACTGGTAATAGCCGTCGAAGCTGCCTTCGAGGATCATCTTGAGCGGCAGTTCGCGGTACGTCGCCGAATCAACGATCTTCTGGCTCTTCACCGAGCGCACGGCAAGGTGATTCGCCTTGGCGAGTTGCCACACCTGTTCGAGCACGACTTCCACGTCCTGCTGCGAAGGCAGCTTGGCTTCGATGACTTCGATCGACTCGCGGCCGCGCTCGATCTCGCGCCCGATGTCTTCGAGCTTCGTCGTCATCTCGCGCAGCTGGTTGAGGCGCTGCTCCTTCTGCTCCACCTCCATCTTCGCCGAGCTGATCTGCTCGTTGCGCGGCTTGAAGACGTAGATGAACGACGCCACCGGTACGGCGAGCAGCACGATCAGAAAGATGATTTCGCGAATGCCGAATCGCATGGCTTATTCCTTCCTGCCCGGCTGCGGGCGCGGTCCGACCGGGAGCGTCGGCGCGAAACGCAGCTCGTCCATCATGGGGTTGTGCACCGAGCGCTTCTTCATCAGCGGCTGAATCTCGCGCACGTCGGCGTCCGGATCCAGCGAGAACTTGATGCGGAACTGCCGCATCTTCTGGCCTTCAATTTCGTGCTCTTCCGAGTACTCGAGCGCCACCTGGCGGAGGAGCGAATAGTTGTTCAGTTCCGCCATGTATCGCGAGACTTCGAGGTCGGTGGGCGCGACGCCCGTCATCGTGACGCGCACCATGTAGCGCGTCGGCTCGATGCGCCGCGCCTTCTCGGCGGCCTCTTCCTTGGTGGGAGCGCGCTGCGGCTTGCCGCCCGCCAAGCGACCGGTGCCGCCTTTCTCCGCTTCCGGCGCGGTGGGCGCGATGATCTTTTCGCTCGTCAGCGTGAACTCGATCAAGCTCAAGCGCGGCGGCATGCGGTTGATGAGCTCCGCCAGCAGAATGCTCCGCGGCACGCGCTCGACGAGGCTCGCCGCCAGCTCCGCCTTGTGCAGCATCTGCTCGCGCTGCGTTTCGAGCTCGGTCATCTGCTCGATGCGCATGGCGGCTTCCTGGTAGGCGACGTTGATCGACTGCTGCGCCGCGCGCACCTGCGTCCACTGCCGGTTCGTCACGAGAAACGCGCCGAACACGGCCACCATGACGACCGCAAAGAGCGTCAGGCAGATGACGTTGGTGCGCCGCTCCGCCTTTTGCTCCAGATAATCCTCGGGAAGGAAACTCGCGCTGTTCATGACTCCAGCATCCTTTACAAGTCAGTCGGCGCGCTGCACAGGCCGAATGCCACGGCCCAGGCCGGCTGCGCGGTGTCGAACGACACTCCCGGTGTGGTGAGCGAACTGTCGCGCTTCAGCCGGGCCACCGGGTCGCCCAGCTGCGCCGGCAATCGCAGCACCCGGGCAATGTGCTGGCAGAAGCCGATCTGCGCCGCTTCGCCGCCCAGGAAAATCACGCGATCGATCGGGCGGCCGGGAAAAAGCGTCTGGTGATATCGCCTGCACATCAGCAGCTCGTCGGTGAGCGCATCGAGCAGTTCGGAGAAATCCACGTTGGCAGCGGTGGTGACGGCATTGCCGGGCGTGACGGTGTGACGAAGCTCAACCGGGGGACCGCCGGCGCGGCGTTCCGGCGCGAGCACGGCGCTTCCCGCGCCGCCGCCTGCATTGCCGCCGCCCACGTTCTGAATGACGGCTTTCGCCTTGTTCAATGCGCCGGCAAGGATCGCCGAGCGACGACCGGCCGTGGATTCTTCGCTCACGACGGTTTGTTCGAGCGGCACGGCCGGCGCGACCACGACTTGCTGTGAGACGCGGTGAGCCCGCGCGCTGGAGAGATCGCAGTGGAGTTGGTCGGCGATGTGCTGATCGAAGTTCCTGCCGCCGATCTGGATGTTGCGGGCGAACACAGTGCTCTTGCCGTGACCGATGGCGGTGCGCGTGCCGCCCCAGCCGAGATCCACGTACATCGTGGTGATGTTCTCGTCGCCGGCCCGGCGATGGAGGTGCGCGAACGAACGCACCATGGCGGTGATTTCCGGATGCACGCCAACCACTTCCAGCTTCGCCTTGCGCAGCATTTCGACGTAGCGCATCACGGTGTCGCGCTGCATGGCGAGGCAGATGGTTTCATGCCGAAGCTGGCCGTCGCGGTGCACGTCGCACACATCGATGGCGCGAACGACGACGCTGCTCGGCGGGATGTTCATCTGAAACTGAAGCTGCGCCTTGATGAGGTCATCGCGCTTCAGTCCTTCCGTCGGCGCGAGCTGCATGTGCTGAATGAACGTCTGGCTGCTGGAGACCGAGCACACGCATCGCTTGCCTTTCACTTTGGCAAGCGCGAGCGCGCTGGGGATCGCTTCGGCGTAGAAATTGAAGAGCTTCTCGGAATCGGCGCGAAGCGGTTCAGGAATCTGGACCTGCGCGGCAGCGACCAGCGAATACGGCTCGCTGGCGCTGATCTGCAGCACCTTGACGCTCGACGACCCGAAGTCGATGGCGATCGGGGAGGCGTGGGCCGAGAACATCGAGAAACCCATCGTCCGTCGCCCTCCAAAGCGAAACTGCCGCGCCCCGTGCGCGGTCTCTCCGCTGGTTCCATCGTCACCACACCGGCGCAGGTTGAGATGGCAATCGAGGGAAACGGCGTCAATGTTCCCGGGCGTGCGGGCCGCCGTTGCGTGCAGCATCAAGCCGCCCGATAACGCGCTCGACATATGGATTGATCGCGTTGCGAAGCGCCTGGAGCGCTGCGTTGATGTTCCATTGCTGATTCGCGCGGTCGCCTGCGAAATTGCTGATGGCTCGCAGTTCAATAGCGGGCACGCCAAGTCGCCGGGCGGCGTGGACGACCGCGGCGCCTTCCATTGCTTCGGCAATCGCACCGGTGCGCAGCGCCACTTCGCGCGCCGCTTCATCCGTGCCGCTGCACGTGGCGACGGTGGCGATCGCGCCTATGCGAAGGTCGCCGGCCGCGCCGAGCATCACATCGCTTACGGGCACGGCATTCCCTGCAAAATCGCCGAGCGCAAAGCCGATGTCCGCCATCGTCTGGAACCCCGTCGGCGTGATCACGCCTTCCTCGGCGTAGACGCATGACGACGCGATGACGACGTCGCCGATGGCGAGCCCGCTGCCGGGCAGTGCGCCCGCAATGCCGGCGCAGATGACGCCGTCAAACGGCCCGCGTGTGAGGATGGCTTCCGTCGTCGCCGCCGCGGCGTTGGTGCGACCGACGCCGCTGATGATGATCGTCGCGCCAATGTCTCCAAGCGCTTCCGCTTCCTTTGCGACGGAGGTGATGATGAGCAATCGAGGCATTGTGTCCCAGCTCGCTCCTGTCGTGATCTCTCTCGCTGTGCGTGCGCTCGTCGAATCAGCATTCCGCGTATTTTCGCTTCTCCCGCGGGTTTGCACCCGCGGCTGTGAAAAGCAATGTGTGATTGTGCGGGTGTGACGCGCCGTTCTCAAGAGCGCAGCGCGGTCTGCAGATCGTTCACGAGTGCGTCGCGCGTGACTTCGCGCTGCTCGCCTGATTCGAGGTTCTTGAGTCCGACAACGCCTTGCGCGAGTTCCTTGCCGAGGATGACGGCGAAGCGAGCGCGGGCCTTGCTTGCCTCGCCGAGCAGTTTGCCGACGTTGCGCGTGGTCTTTGCGCTGTGCCGGGCGTGCAGTCCCTCGCGGCGAAGCGCGGCGACAACCTTCGGCAGTTCCGCAGCCGCATCGTCATCCGCCGCGATCACGAACACATCCGGCCGCGGCAGGTAGTCCTCGGGCGCTTTGAGCAAGCCTTTGTCCTGCAACACGAGCGAAAGCACGACGTCGCCCATCGCGATGCCGACCGCAGGTGTGGGCGGGCCACCGAAGAGCTCAACGAGCTTGTCATAGCGTCCGCCGCCGGCGATCGCGCGTTCCTTGCCGGTTGCTTCGTGCACTTCGAACACGGTGCCGGTGTAGTAGGCGAGGCCGCGCACGATGGACATGTCGAACTCGCACCAGTGCAGCACGCCCATGTTCGCGAGCGCCTCGAGCACGCCCAGAATCTGCTTTGGCGCCGCGGTGGGCAGCACTTCTTTGCCCTGTTCCAGCGCGGCGATGCATTCGTTCACCGCTTCCGCCGTCATCCGCACCGTTCGCTCAAAGCGAGGCACGTCGAGGCCGATCGTCGCCGCCTGACGCTCGAACTCATCGGCGGGCATCTTCGCGCGTCGATCAAGCAGTAGCAGCGCCGCGTCGAAATTCATATCTGTCACGCCGAGCGTGCGCAGCGCATCGGTCACAAGCTCCCGGTGGCTCAACTTCACGGTGACGTCCTGCGATGTCAGGCCGAGACGTTCGAGGATGGCGATTGTGAGCGCGATCACTTCAGCGTCCGCGCGCGGCGAATCGTCGCCCAGCACGTCCGCGTTCCATTGCTGAAATTCGCGCAAACGTCCGCGCTGCGGGCGTTCCGCGCGGAAGAAGTTCGGCATGCAGAACCAGCGGATGGGCTTGGGCAATTCCGCCGCCTTCGCCGCCACCATTCGCGCGAGCGTCGGCGTGAACTCCGGCCGCAGCGCGTAATCGGTGTCGCCGCCCGCGCGCCGGAAGCTGAAGAGTTCGCTCACGATGCCGGGGCCGCTTTTGACGGTGTAGAGCTCCAGGTGTTCGAACGTCGGGCCGTCGACTTCTTCAAAGCCGTGGTTGATCGACACCTCGCGCCAGATGCGCTCGATATGCCGGCGCACCGCGAGATCAGCGGGGTAGAAGTCGCGCGTGCCTTTGGGCGCCTGAAACGTGTGCTTGCCGGCCATCGGGCGAAAGTGTACCGCGTGACGGGTGATGGAGCCGCGCTGCGCCGGGCGTCGTTCTGTGGATACACTGCGGACCGATGGACACGCGGCTGGCGAACCACACCGTGCTCGTGACCGGCGCGTCCGGCGGCATCGGCCGCGCGATCAGCGAACTGCTCGTCGCAGAGGGCGCGAATCTCGTCGCTCACTATCACGGCAACCGCGAATCTGCGGAAGAGCTGTCATCGCAGCATCCGGAGCGCGTGCTTGCCGTGCGTGCGGATTTGCGCGTGCCGGATGATGTTGCCGCGATGTTCCGCGCCGCAACGAATCGCTTCGGCCGGGTGGATGGCGTGGTCGCGAACGCCGGCGTGTGGCCCGCTGATGATCGGCCCATCGATCACCTGCCGCTTGAGCGCTGGCGCGACACGATGGCGAGCGACGTGGAGAGCGTGTATCTCACCTGCAACGGGTTTTTCGCGCACCTTCGTGAGCAGCCGCGGCATGCCGCCTCGCTCGTCATCATCGGCTCCACGGCGGCGATCTTCGGCGAGGAAGGGCACAGCGATTACGCCGCCGCGAAAGCCGCGATCACGTTCGGTCTGACGCGCACGCTGAAAAATGAAATCGTGCGCGTGACGCCGCAGGGGCGCGTGAACGCCGTGTGTCCGGGCTGGACGGCCACGCCGATGTCGGATGATTCCATCGCGGATGCGGAAGCGCGGCGGCGCGTGTACGCCACCATGCCGCTGGCGAAAATCGCGACGCCGATGGACATCGCGCCAATCGTGGTGTTCCTGCTCTCGCCGCACCTTGCGGGCCACATCAGCGGCGAAGTGATCACCGTCGCCGGCGGCATGGAAGGCCGCTTGCTGCGTCAGCCGTAGCCGCAGGGCGGGCGCCGGCCATACGGAATCCGTTGATCTGCGTGGGAATGATGAACAAGCCGGGGATGTTCACTTCTCCGTGGACGCGATTTCGCCGGTGTGCTACGGTCAACCGCTTCCTCGATCAATCGACCCGCTCACAATTTCCCAAGGAGAATGAGATGAAGATCAGTGCAGTATTTGCAACGCTGGTGATGGCGCTGGTGGTGGCGTTTGTGACGCTACGTTCGCCCGCCACGCCGACACCCAATGCGCTTGACGCGGCGACGTTCACCGTGGATCCGGTGCATTCCACCATCCACTTCAAGATCCGCCACATGGGCGTTTCGAATTTCTACGGCCGGTTCAATGATTTCAGCGGCCACTTTGCGTTCGATCCCAACGATCTCGCCGCCGCGAACTTCGAGTTCACCGTTGAAGCCGCCAGCGTGGACACCGGCAACGATGGTCGCGATGGCCATCTGCGCACGCCCGATTTCTTCGGCGTGGACAGCTTCGCCACCATCTCCTTCAAGAGCACGAGCGTGAAGCCCGGCAGCAAGGCCGGCACGTACGATCTCACCGGTGATCTCACGCTGCTCGGCAAGAAGAAGACGATCACCGTACCGCTCGAGTGGTTCGGCACCAAGGACGGCGGCGAACGCATGGGCGTGCTCGCCGGGTTCGAATCCATCTTCACCATCAAGCGCTCGGACTTCGGAATGAACTACGGCCTCGAGCACGGCGCGCTCGGCGACGAGGTCACGCTTATCGTCGCCATCGAAGGCCGCAAGGCCAAGCCGGAAGAAGCCGCGGAGTGAAGCGCACGACGCTCGTTTGATTCCCCCTCCCTCGAGGGAGGGGGATTCGCGAGTTCGCATTCGGCGCGAGCCGACGCGCATAGCGAACCGGCATCGCATCGCAAGTCGTGAACGCAACGCAAAAATGAAACAGACCTCTGCGCGTGCAGGGGTCTGTTTGTTGTTGGCGCGGTTGCGCCACGGGGAGGGGGCGATTAGAGCACGATGAACTTCGGCACGAGCTTCACGGGCGTGGCGAGGTTGGAGAAATTTGGCGAAGTCTTCTGCACGATCTCGTGAATCTCGCGGAACTGCTCGGGCGTGCCGTCGCCCTTGATGCGCACGGTGTAGTGCAGTTCGGTGTAGCCGGGCTTCACGCTGGGATCGAGGCCGAGGAAGCCGCGCAGGTCGAGCTCGCCTTCCGTCTCGATTTCGATTGAATCGAGCGTGATGCCCTTGAGCGAGCAAAGGGCCGCGTAGCCGACCATCATGCACGCGTTGAGGCCGGCCATCAGCACTTCCTGCGGGTTGGGCTGTGAATCCGTGCCGGCGAGCTCGCGCGGCTCATCGGTGCGAATGGTGAAGTTGTGGCGCTTCGTCTGCCCGCCGAGCGACCAGTGCGAAACGAGCGTTTCGGTCTTCGCCCCGCCGCGCCACTGCGTGGAGACGCAGAAGCCGGCTTTGCCCGCCGCGGGGTTCTGCTCGACCGTGCTGATGAGGCGTTCAACGTCCGCCACGTTGATGCCGTTGATCCTGGTTTGCTGCGTCGCCGTCATTGCAATGCTCCTGTGAAGAGTTGTGGGAAATCGACAGGCGGACCATACGCTGCGAACGAGGCGGCTCCGATTGACTTGGGGTGCGGTTTTTCTTGACTTGGAGTCAACCGGCTACCATGCTGCGCCCGTGGGGAGAGGCGGTGGACTGTGACGGAGTCAACCCGAGAGCGATTGCTGAAAACATCTGATGACATGTTCTATCGCGACGGCTTCCACGCCGTCGGCATCGATCAGATCATCGCGTCGGTCGGCGTCACCAAGACCACGTTCTACAACCACTTCGAGAGCAAGGAGCAGCTCATCCTCGAGGTGCTCAATTACCACGACCGCTGGTGGCGCGAGACGTTTCTGCGCATGCTCCGGAAGCACGGCGGGGCGTCGCCACGGGCGCAGCTCGAGGCGGTGTTCGACGTGATCGACGAGCTGCTGTCGATCGACGAGTTCAACGGCTGCATCTTCGTCAACGTGGCGGTGGAGTTCCCGCTGCCGCATGACCCGATTCACCTGGCAGCGGCAGAGCACAAGCGTGAGATGGAGATGATCCTGCGCGATCTCGCGGTGCAGGCGCGGGCGAAGGACCCGGCGCTGCTCGCAAGGCAACTGTCGATGCTGATGGAAGGGTGCTACGTCACCGCGCAGGTGACGCGGACGAAGATCCAGGATTGCACCGCGCTCGCGAGACAGACGGCGAAGTTGCTGTTCGCGGAACAGTTTGAGGTCGCCGGTTCGGCGGCTTAGGCCGCCGAACCATTACCACTCCGGTCCGCTCGTATATCGCCCGAACACGTCCGCCATCGCCTGGACCATTTCGCCCAGCGTGCAATTCGCGAGCGCGCCATCGACCAGCGCGGGCATCACATTCCTTTCATCGCGACATGCCGTGCGGATTGCTTCGAGCGCGGCATCCACCTGCCGTGCGTCGCGGCGCTTCTTGAATTCGCGCAGGCGATCGATCTGCTGATCCTCCAGTTCGTGCGGAATCTGCAGGATCGGCACCTGCCGCTCTTCGTTGCCTTCGGTGTACGCGTTCACGCCGACGACGATGCGATCGCCCGCTTCCATTTCCTGGCCGGTGCGATACGACGCCTCGGCGATGGCGCGGCGGAAGTAGCCCTTGTGAATGCCCGCCACCACGCCGCCCATTTCGTCGATCTCCGCGATGATGTCGCCCGCGTCCTTCTCCATCTGGTCCGTCAGCGCTTCGACGTACCACGAACCGCCGAGCGGATCGACGGTGCGGTGCACGCCGGTCTCGTGCGCGAGAATCTGCTGCGTTCGGAGCGCGACGCGCACGGCCGTTTCCGTCGGCAAGCCGAGCGTTTCGTCCATTGAATCCGTGTGCAGCGATTGGCATCCGCCGAGCACGCCCGCCATCGCCTGGAACGCCACGCGGATGATGTTGTTGAGCGGCTGCTGCTCGGTGAGCGAGACGCCGGCGGTCTGCACGTGCGTGCGCATGAGCCAGCTTCGCGGGTTCTTCGCCTTGTAGCGATCGCGCATGGCATGGGCCCAGATTCGCCTTGCCGCCCGCAGTTTGCAGATTTCCTCGAAGAACTCGTTGTGCGAATTGAAGAAGAAGCTCAACCGCGGGGCGAACGTGTCCACATCAAGCCCGCGCTTCATGCACCACTCCACGTATTCCATGCCGTCACGCAGCGTGAAGGCGAGTTCCTGCGTCGCCGTGGAGCCCGCTTCGCGGATGTGATAACCGGAGATGGAAACGCTGTTCCACTTCGGCACGAACTGCGATTGGAACTCAATGGTGTCGACGACCAGCCGCACGGACGGTTCCGGCGGATAAATGAATTCGTTCTGCGAGTGAAATTCTTTGAGGATGTCGTTCTGAATCGTGCCGCCGAGCTTGGTCCAGTCGATGCCGCGCTGCTTCGCCATGGCGAGGTACATCGCCCAGATGATCGCTGCGGGGCCGTTGATGGTTTGCGAAACGGTGACTTCATCGATGGGGATGTCGGCATACAGGCGATGCATGTCCTCTATGGTGTCGATCGCCACGCCGCAGCGCCCGACTTCGCCGGCGGAAAGCGGATCATCGCTGTCGCGCCCCATGAGCGTGGGCAGGTCGAACGCAGTGGAGAGTCCGGTGTTCGCGTTCGTGCCCTTGGCGTTTTCGAGCAGGTATTTGAACCGCTTGTTCGTGTCGTCCGCGGAGCCGAAGCCGGCGAACTGGCGCATGGTCCACAAGCGCTGGCGGTACATCGTTTTGTGGATGCCGCGCGTGAACGGGAACTGTCCCGGCTCGCCGATGCGAGGGTGCGCTTGCTGCGGGTTGCTGGGGTCCGTCGTCGCGGTGGAATCCGGGCCGTAGCGTTCGTCCACGACGTAGCCCGAGAGCGTGACGGTGTCGGGGTTGATCTTCCCGGCGTCGGCGGGAGCGGCGGCGACGTTCCTGCTTTGAGTGGTGCTCATGCAATCATCGTAGCGAGGCGGCTTTGCAACCGATGTTCCGGACAGTGAAAACGGCCAAATGTCGGGCCGGGCGGGTACGTCCGGGATAATCCCGCGCCCGCCGTCTTGCGGCTGCATCCGCCGTCGCTACGTTGAAGCCATGACCAGTCATGCTTCCGCTTCCGGGGGTTTGGGCGCGAGTTCGGGAGGAGCGCCGGCGTACGACGTCGCCATCATCGGCGGCGGGCCGGGGGGCTCGACCACCGGCACGATGCTCAAGAAGTACGCTCCCGAGCTCCGCGTGATCATTCTCGAAAAAGAGAAGTTCCCGCGCGATCACATCGGCGAGAGCCAGCTTCCGCCCATCAGCGCCATCCTCAACGAAATGGGATGCTGGGACAAAGTCGAAGCCGCCAACTTCCCCATCAAGATCGGCGCCACCTTCCGCTGGGGCGCGAAGAAGGAACTGTGGGATTTCGAGTTCCTGCCCCTTGAAGATTTTCACGACGAGCCGCGGCCGGCGAAGTACCAGGGTCAGCGATTGCAGACCGCCTTCCAGGTCGACCGCGCGATCTACGACAAGATTCTGCTCGACCACGCCCGCGAATTCGGATGCGAGGTGCGCGAACAAACGCAGGTGATGAAGGTGCTCACCGAGGGCGACCGCATCACGGGCCTTGCGCTGCGCGATGGCGAAGTGATCACCGCCCGGCATTACGTTGACGCGTCCGGCTATGCAGGCATCGTCCGCCGAGCGTTCGGCATTCGCGCCGATGTGCCGACGAAACTGCAGAACATCGCCATCTGGGATTACTGGGAAAACACCGAGTGGGCGGTGGAGATCGGTGTGGGCGGCACCCGCATCCAGGTGATGAGCGTGGACAACGGCTGGTTGTGGTTCATCCCGCTCGGGCCGACGCGCACGAGTGTCGGCTTCGTCTGCCCTGCGGAGTATTTCAAAAAGTCAGGCAAGAAGCCGGAGGAGCTGTACGTCGAAGCCATCGCGCAGAGTCCGCACATCAGCGCCCTCTGCGCCACGGGCACGCGCAGCGGCTCCATTCACACCACGCGCGACTGGTCGTTCTGTGCTGAACGCACCACAGGCGAGAACTGGTATCTCGTCGGCGAGGCGCTCGGTTTTGCGGACCCGATTCTCTCCGCCGGCCTCACGCTCACGCACACCGGCGCCCGCGAACTGGCATTCACGATCATCGAACTGGGCCGCGGCGAGCATGACCCGGCGTGGATGAAGCATCACTACAACATCAACCAGACCGCGCGCGTCCGCCAGCACATTCGCTTCGCGGATTTCTGGTACGCCTCCAACGGCTTGCTCGTCGATCTGCAGGAGCATTGCCAGCAGATCGCCAGGGACGCCGGCGTGCTGCTCACGCCTGATGGCGCGTGGCGCTGGCTTGCGCAGGGCGGATTCGCGAACGACTACGTCGGCCAGGCGGGCATCGGCGGCTACGACCTCGCGGCGATGAAACAGCTCGCGCGGCTGTTCACCAACAAGAAAGCCACGTGGAAGATCAACAACTTCAACGAATACAAGCTCAACCTCGTCGGCGCGGTGGAAGAAGATGTGCCCGTCTATCTCGAAGGCCGCATCCGCAAGGTGAAGAGCTACGTGAAGGGCCAGCACCGGCTGACGATGTTCGGCATGTACAAGATGCTCGTCGACATGCTGGGCGAGACGAGCGACATCGTCACGCTCTACGAACGCATCGCACGCGGTTTCGCAGCGGAACTTTCGCCCGAGCACACCAAGGTCGCGGTGCAGCACGCCATGCAATGCCTCGAAGTCATGCTCTCGGAAGGCTGGCTGCTCGCCGCCGTCAACAAGAAGCGGCCGATGCTCACGCTTGAAACGCCGGGACGCGCGCAGCTCGTGCACGAACACCGGGAAGGGGAATAGGACGCTTCGAAACGCCGAAACGCCGAAACGCCGAAACGCCGAAACGCCGAAACGCCGAAACGCCGAAACGCTGAAACGCCGAAACGCCGAAAAGTGAAAAGGTCAAAACGGGCCTGCTCGGCCTGTTTCGACCCTTTGACGTTTTGACCTTTTGGCGTTTCGCCAGCGGCGGCGGCGGCGAGCGTCAGTTGTCGTAGATCTTTCGCCCGTTCTGCGAATCCGGCAGCGGGCCGCCCTTGCTGGTCCACCAGTCCGGCTGGTTCTGATCGACGCGCAGCGGCATGTCGGCCGGCGCATCAGCGTACGCAGGCTCCTGGTTCACCCGCACATCGATGCGGCGGCTGGCGGCGTTGGGCACCGTGACGGAGTTGCGAAGCTGGCCCAGCCGCGTGCCGATGTCCCACACCTGGTAGTACATCAGGTCCGGCGTGTTGACGGGGTCGTTGCCCCGATCGCGCGCGAACTGGATCGTGAGCTGTTTGCCCACCGGGATGTCCATGGTGAACACCGTTTCCTCGGTGCGCGTGTCCACGATCATCACCGTCTTCTGAAGGTGTTCCGTCGATTCATAGGTGATGGAGCTGTCGGGGGTCGAAAGCATGTTGCCGCCCGGCGCGTGAAAGCAGCCAGCCAGCCCGAACGCGGTCACCGCCAGCGACACCAACGCAAACCTTCCACCATTCATCGGGAACACTCCTTCTCTCGAACAATCGTCGTCCGGCGCCGCCAACCACCGCCAGAAGCGCCAAAGCGCGACGATCCAAGCGGTTCAGCATACCGGCGGCAGCTTCCACCGGCCAGCAGCCCCCGGAGCCGGTCTCTGCCCGTGAACTCCGGCTCGGCGCTCACCAATATCGGCCGGCCGCCACGCGATTCTCGCCAAACTCCGTACATTGTCGCCCATGGCGGAGTCCATCAGTCAACATTTGCGCATCGGCCACGGCTACGACCTCCACCGCCTGGAGCCCGTCGCGCCGCATGGGGCCGGCCGGCCGTTCATCCTCGCCGGCGTCCGCATCGAGCACGAGCGCGGGCCCGTCGGCCACTCCGATGGCGACGCCGTGCTCCACGCCGTCACCGACGCCATCCTCGGCGCCCTCGGCGAGCCGGACATCGGCCAGCTCTTCCCCGACAATGCCCCCGAAAACGCCGGTCGCGATTCCGCCGATTTCCTCCGCGAAGCCGTCACTCGAATGCACGCCCGCGGCTATTCGCTCGGCAACCTCGACATCACTGTCATCTGCGAGAAGCCGAAATTGAGCCCGCACAAGCAGCGCATGGTCGAAAACCTCACCAGTCTGCTCGGCTGCGACGCTTCGCAAGTGAACCTCAAAGGCAAGACGCACGAGAAGGTGGACGCCGTCGGCGAAGGCCGCGCGATTGAAGTGCATGTTGTCGCGCTGCTGCACCCGGCTCGAAGTCACTAAGACGCCGCGCGACGACCGCTGATCGGCATGCCGCATTCCGGACACATGTGCGATGCACCGAGCGGATAGGCGCACCGTTCGCAGCAATTCGTGCGCCGCCGCATCGCCCGGCGCGCCTTGGACGCGGCGAGAATCACCAACAGCGCCGGCACGCTGAACAACGCATTGTTCAGCATCGCGCCGAACCAGAATACTCTCACTGGAAAGATGACATTGGCGTCCGGGCCAAGCGGCGGGCCGGGCACATCAACATGCTCCTCACCGACGTACGCGGTTCCGCTTCCGCGGCTGTAGCCAAGGTCGCAACATCGCATTGGCCACCCGAAGCTGGCAAGCGTCTGAAAATAGAAGCAATCCCCCTGCGCCGGATACGTCATGAGAGCCGCATGTTCACTGGGCGGGTTGGAGTGCCATTCCGACCAAAGTGTCTCGCGGTGCCAGCCGAAGCCCGCGACCACAAAACGAAACATCGGGCGCTGTTTCACGGTCCGAGGAGGCAGCCGGGGAAAGGGCTCATCGTCAACTGGCTCCTCGATGCTTTGCGTCGTCGCGTTCCGGTTGAGCGACAAACGACTGATGCTCCACGTTACCACGCCGTTGATGAGCGCGCCGATGACGAAAGAGATCATGAGCAGGAGTGCCAGTCGCCGCATTGGAACAATTTTACGAATCCCGCCTCGCTACACTCCCTGCATGTCCACGCAGCATCTATGGCAGCTGGCCGCGGGCTTCGCCGCCCGTCTGCACGAGCATCAATACCGCAAGGACGGCAAGAGCCCGTACTTTTCGCACCCGGCGCGAGTGGCAATCACCATTCTGCGCGTGTTTGAATGCAACGATGACGCCGTCGTCACCGCCGCGCTGCTGCATGATGTGATTGAAGACACCACCGCCGACTACGACGACATCCTCAAGGACTACGGCAAGGAAGTGGCGGACATCGTCGCAGCGCTTACGAAGGACATGCGGCTCGTCGAACCTGTGCGCGAGAAGCGGTACGACGAAGGCCTCGCCGCGGCGTCGTGGAAAGCGCGGCTGATCAAGCTGGCGGATGTATACGACAACCTCTCGGACGCGGAAAGCGCCGCATCGAAGCGCAGCGCCCTGCAACGCGGCAAGCGGGCTCTCAAACTTGCCGCCAGCGACAAGGAATGCGCCAAGGCCCGTGAAGCGCTTTCCGCGCTCATGAAGCGCGTGGAACGTACACTTTCAAAGTGAACTTCCCGCGGGAATGCGTTCGCCCGGGGCGTGTCTTCTTCCGGGGGGAAAGGCGAGGGACGCCATGGCGCTTCTGTCACACTTCGTCGTGATTTGTGCCGCGATCGCTTCGACGTTCGCCGCCGGCCCGAGCGATGACGGCTCACCCGTTTCGCCGCCCGCCGCCAATTCGCCGGCACGCGTTGATGCGCCCATCAAAGACGAGCCGCAGGTTCCGGAAGCGGCGCAAGATCCCGAAGCGCGCGAGATCGATCCCGCTGTCGATTCGCTGCTCACCACGCTCGAAACCGCCGCGGCTGATCTGCGCGATTTCAGCGCGAAACTCCGCTATGACAAATGGGATCCCGTCACCAACCGCTGGGAAATCCGCGCCGGCGAGTTGCTGTATGAAGTGAAGCCCGGCGGCGCGAAGCGATTCGCCATGCTGTTCGACACCTACATCGTCGGCAACCGCAAGCAGACGCGCAAGACAACCTACGTGTACGACGCCGGCTGGCTCGCCGAGATCGATTACGAAAGCAAGCAGTTCATCAAGCGCCAGATCGTCGCGCCCGGCAAGGAATTCGACCCCTTCAAGCTCGGCGAAGGGCCGTTCCCGCTTCCCGTCGGCCAGGCGCGAAGCGAAGTGCTGCAGCGCTTCGACGTCTCGCTCATCGGCCCGCCGGAAGACGACCAACTCAAGGATTTGCAGAACGTGGACGGCCTGCGCCTCGTGCCCCGGCCGGGCATGCCCGAAGCGAAGGAGTTCGAGCGCGTGGATGTGTTCTACGACAAGGACACGCACCTGCCCGTCGGCATTTCGCTCATCGAAACGGACGAAGCGCCGAACGACGGCGTGGACCTGCGCGAGAAGAAGATCGTCCGCCTGCGCGACGTCAAGCGAAACGAAGGCATTGATGGCTCGAAGCTCGATATCGCCGAGCCCGATCCCAACGAATGGGCGATCAGCATCGAGCCGTGGCGCGGCGAGGGGCGCTGACATCACCGTGCCGCGGCGCACCATGCGCCTTCACGCCTAAAGTTTCGCATGCATTCGCACCGGCGACGCGTCCTTGGCATCATCATCGCACTTGCGATTGGCATTTTCGCCAACGCGCCGCTGTGGTCGCAGGATCGGCCGCTCATTCCCGGTCGCCCTTCGCTCATGCCCGCCGCGCGCGAAGCGATCTCCGCCGACTGGCTCACCGCGGACGAGCGCTCGCAACTTCGCGTCTTTCACGGCGTGTGGGATGACAGCGATCTCACCACCGCCGACCGCGCTGCGTTCGTCGCGCTCAACGCATGGGATTTCTCAAACCCCGCGCTGGCGAACGAAGCCGCCGACGTGACGCTCCGCGCCGAGGCGAAACTGCTTTCAGGCAATCCGGCAGGCGCCGTCGCGCTGCTCGATGCTGCGGACGCCGGCGACCTTCCGCGATTCCGTGCCGCACGCATTCGGGCCGAAGCGCTCGAAGCGATGGGGCGGTTCGAGGAGGCGCGTGATGTCATGGCGGAGCCGATCCGCGTGATGCTGCGCGAGCGCATCGAAGACCCCGCGGAACTCACCGAAGGCGTGCGGCTGCTCATCCTGCGAGCCAACATCGCCGGCCAGCCCGCGCGTGATTTCCAGACGATCATGCGGCTGATTGCCCGCGTGCACCAGGAACTTGATCGCCTGCACTGGCCCGCCCATCTTGTCGAAGCGCAGCTCCTTGCGGCGAAGGACAACGAGCAGGATGCCATTCTCGCGCTGCACGAGGTGATCGCGCTCAACCCGCGCTGCGCCCAGGCGTGGTACGAGCTCGGCAGGATTGCGCTCAACCGATTCGCCTTCGACGCCGCGGCTCAAGTGGCGGACACGCTTCGCCGCATCAATCCCTCCCATCCGCTGGCGTCGCTGCTGCTTGCGGAATCGGCCCTCATTCAGAACGATCCCGACGCCGCTCGCGATGAACTGGCGCCGCTGCTCGAGCGCTATCCCACGATGCGGCCGGCGCTGGCGCTCAATGCCGCGACGCAGGCGATTTTTTATGACGAACCCGCCATGCGCGAAGCGCTCGCGCGCTACGACGAACTTTCGCCCGGCAGCGCGCAGGCGTATTTCGTCGTCGGCCGGCATCTTGCGTTCAACCGCCAGTATCCGCTCGCGGCGGAGATTCTGAACGAAGCGGTGCGGCGTCAGCCGGAATGGCCCGCGCCGCAGCTTGAACTCGCGTTCCTTGAATTGCAGGCCGGGCGTGATGACGAAGCGTTCGCCGCGCTGCGCCGCGTGGCCGAGCTCGATCCTTACAACAAGCGGGCCGCGAACAGCTTGTTTCTTTTCGAGGAGCTCACCACCTACGCCACGCTGGAGTCGCCGCATTTCATCGTGCGCTACAAGCCGGGGATTGATGAAGTGCTCGCCGTGATGATGCCGGATGAGCTCGAGCGCATTCACAGCGTGGTGGCCCGGCGATTCGAACACGAGCCGGACCGCAAGACGGTCATCGAACTGATGCCGGACCATCGCCGCTTCGGCGTGCGCATTACGGGCATGCCATGGATTCACACCATCGCCGCGTGTACCGGCCCGGTGATCGCGATGGAAGTGCCGCGCGAAGGCCCGCAGCACGAACACCTGGGCACGTTCTGGTGGCCCAACGTGCTGCAGCATGAGTACACGCACACCATCACGCTCAGCCAGACGCAAAACCGCATTCCGCACTGGTTTACGGAAGCCGCGGCGGTGAGCATGGAAATGGGGCCGCGCACCTACGACCGCTGCCTCATGCTCGCCAAGGCGTGGCGCGAGGGCATGCTCTTCGACCTCGACGAGATCAACTGGGCGTTTGTGCGGCCGAAGCGACCGGGCGACCGCGCGCTCGCCTACGCGCAGGGCCACTGGATGGTCGAGTACATGAACGAGCGCTTCGGCGATTCGATGCTGATCAAGCTGATGGAGCGGTACTTTGCCGGCGCTCGCGAGGCGGAAGCGATGCCCGAGACGCTCGGCGTGTCGCGCGATCAGTTCTTCGCGGATTTCAAGGCGTGGGCGGGCGAGCAGGTGAAGACGTGGGGGCTCGATCCCTCGCCGACGATGACGGAACTCACGGACGAACTGCGCGCCGCAGATGAGCAGCTTTCGCTCGCCATGCGCGGCTCGGTGAAGGCGCGATTGCAGGCGATCGTGGATGCGCTCACCGATCGCGTGGGCATGCCGGCCGATCGCCGCGTGCACGACCTCACCGCGCGCGACTGGCCCGACGTGGTGCGTCCGCCGGTCGAGCCGAGCGATGAGAAGCTCGCCGAGTGGCGCGGCAAGTATCCCGATCAACCCGACCTTCTCGAACTCGAAATTCGGCGCAAACTCGAACGCGGCGTCGATGACGAAGCGCTCCGCCCGCTCCTGCTCGAGTACGCCAAGCTTCGCCCGGTCGATCCGTTCCCGCACCGGCAGCTTGCGCGAATCGAACTGGCGAGCGATGACCCGACGCGTGCAATCCCGCACCTCGAAGAGCTGGCGATCCGCGAGGAGAAGTCGCCCGTCTTTGCGGTGGAGCTCGCGAAGCTGTACCGCAAGCAGAAAGATTACGATCGCGCGCTCGACCGCGCGACGATGGCGATCAACATCAATCCGTATCACGCGGCCAATCGCGAACTTGCCGCGGCGATTGCGGTCGAAGCCGGCCGACTCGAGATCGCGCGCCAGCACATCCGCGCGCTCACGCTCATCGAGCCCGACCGCCCGCAACATCAGAAACGCCTCGAACGCATCGAAGCCATGCTCGCCGAGAAAAAGTGATCAAGCCCAAGCCGCTCACGGCTTCGCAACCCGACATCCATCTCGCCGATTTCAGCGCGAATCCACCGCGAACTACCGCGCTTCCGCCGTCGGCGTGGCCTGCGGCTGTTCCATCACACCGTCCGCCGGGCTCGCACTGCTCGCCACAATGTGCCGCGCGAACCGCCGCATGACGAGATCGAGAAACGGCGGGTGCAGCGTCATGAACGCGGCGACGGCGCGGACGATGGTGCTCGTCCACACTTCCGACTTCGGCTTGCGCAGGCAGCGAACGATCGCGCGGGCCACGCGATCCGGCGATTGAATGAACATGCGCGGCGCGTGATCCTTGATCTCCGACCCGCGTCGCGCCCAGCGCCCGAGCCGCCGCGACGACGCCACGAACTCCGTCTCCGTGGTGATCGGATACACGCACGAGACGTCGATGTTCCAGCCCTCCAGTTCGAGCTTCATCGCGCGGCAGATCTGGCTCTGCGCCGCCTTGGTCGCCGCGTACACGCCGTGCAGCGGCATGGTGAACTTGCCGAGGCAGCTTGAACACATGAGCAGATGGCCCGGTCGACCCGCCGCTCGCAGTCGCTGCGCCGCCAGTTGCAGCAACTCGACGCAGGAAAACAGGTTGACGTCAAACACGCGGCGAAGTTCGAACTCGCTGGTGTCGAGCATCGTCGCTTCCATGCCGTACCCTGCGTTGGCGAAGACGACGTCGAAGCGGCCGAACGCTTCCATGGCGCGATCGAGCAATCGCCGGGACATGTTCGGCGCCGTGATGTCGTCGGCGATCACTTCCGCCCGCCGGCCGAGCGCTTCCACGTCTGCCGCCACCGCGCGCAGGCGATCTTCGCGCCGGGCCGTGATCACCATGTCCATGCCGGCGCGGGCGCAGGCGATGGCCGTGGCCGCGCCGATGCCCGAGCTTGCGCCGGTGATCACGATGACTCGATCCTTGAGGTCGCGTGCCATGGCGCAAGTACGGTAGCACACTGGCGTGGCAACCCCCAATTTCATCGGCGGCCGGTCTTCGGTACGATCTCCGGCGTGATCTGCTGCGCACGCACCGGAACGCCGCACTTTGCCTGCGGGCTTGCGTCGCTCGCCTTGCTCGTCCTCGGCGGCGCGATCACATGGAACAAGTACATCCGCGATTACTTCGTGCCCCGAAACTTCGGCGTGGTGAAGGCGGGCGCCATCTATCGCTCCGGCCGGCTGACGTCGCCCGTGCTGCGACAGCTGCATGAAGACTACCACCTGCGGACCATCATTGATTTGAGCGCCTTCGAGCCGCAATACCCCGAAGCCGACGAGCAGCAACTCGCGGACGAACTTGGCATCGAACGATTCCGCTTCTCGCTTGTCGGTGACGGCACGGGCGATCCGAACAACTACGTCGCCGCGCTCAAGCTGATGACGGACCCGGCGCGTCAGCCGGTGCTCGTGCACTGCTCCGCGGGCGCGCAGCGCACCAGCGCCGCGGTGATCCTCTATCGCCACATCGTGCAGGGCATGTCGGTGCAGGAGTCGTATCCGGAGTCGTTCGAGTTCAAGCACGATCCGGACGACTTCCGCCTGCTCGCTTACCTTGCGGACAACATTGATGTGATTCGCGCGTCGTTCGAGACGGGCCGGCCGATCGTCCGTGATGCGAGCGACCGCTGGGTGCTTGCGCCGGCAGTTGCGGGCGGCGCTGCGGCGATGAACGTCGTGCACGCCGGGACCGCGCGTCCGGAAACTGCAGCGGTGCCGTAATCCGGGCGAGCGCCACGCCTCACGCATGGGGGTTGCTGACGCGCCGCCGCGTTCCCCGTGGCCGGCGAACGCCAAATTGCCAGAATTTTCTTGACACCACCGGCGGATGAGTTACGAAAGGAAGTTCGACGCCGCTTCGCGGAAGCGGTTTCCAATCGGTCCACGACGACCTACGGAGGAGCGTTTGATGTTGCCTGCATTTCGAGTTTTCCCGGCGCTGACCTTGGCCCTTGCATGTGCCGCTTCGGCGGGCGCGGCCCAGACCAGCATCGTGTCCTTCAAGGACAACACGCTCTATCAGAACAACCAAGGCAGCTTGAGCAACGGCAGCGGCGAGCATTTCTTCGTCGGCAAGCCCGGTCCCTTTGCCAGCAATGTCCGCCGCGGCCTGCTGGCGTTCGACATCGCTTCCATGGTCCCGGCCGGCGCCACCATCACCGGCGTCGAGCTGCGGCTCAATCTTTCCATGACCATCAGCACCGATGTCACGCTGGAGCTGCATCGGCTGCTCACCGACTGGGGCGAAGGCGCTTCCGACGCCCCGGGCGAGGAAGGGCCGGGCGACACGCCGCAAGCCGGCGACGCCACGTGGATCCACACGTTCTACAGCGATCAGTTCTGGACGAACCCGGGCGGCGACTTCGACGCCACCATCAGCGCCTCCACCGTCGTGGGCAGCGAGTTCGGCTACTACTACTGGTCCTCCGCCCAAATGGTCGCGGATGTCCAGAACTGGCTCGACAACCCGTCCTCGAACTTCGGCTGGATTCTGATGGGCGGCGAGCAGACCTCGCAGTCCGCCAAGCGATTCGACACGCACGAGCACGAGAACATCGACTATCGCCCGACGTTGTTCATCACGTACGTGCCCGCCCCGGGCGCGCTCGCGCTCCTCGGCCTCGGCGCCCTTGGAAGACGCCGCCGCCGCGATTGAATGAATCGCCGCGCGTCCGCTGGCTCGAAATCAATCCAACCAGGCAAACAACAACAAAGAAGCCCACGGATTCCATCCGTGGGTCTTCTGTTCTTTCGCACACAGCGCGCGAGCTCAACTGCGCCGCTCGGTCAATCCACCCTCACCCAGTGATCGACGAATTCACCTTCGCGCGTCGCCGTCAATCCCCGGCGGGTGAACACGACATACGGCTCGTTGAACAGCGGCAGCTTGAATGAGATCGCTCCGTCCTTGCCAATCGTCACATCCGACGATCCGCCCGGCCGCGCCGTGTCGTACGTCGCGCCGGCGCCGGTCTGCTCGTTGTTGGTGAAGTAGAAGATGTTCTGCTCCCAGTAGCGGTCGTTGACGAGTTCGTATTGCGACATGCCGGTGAGCGTGAAGCGCTTGCCGGCCGGATCGACCGCAAAGACGCAGATATGCCGGTGCGTGTCGGTGAACGTGAGCATGCCGTCCACCGCGGGCGGCTCGAGGCGCGTGCCGTCCGGAAGCTCACGCGCGACGAGGCGATACGTGCCTTCAATGCTCGGCCCGCCGATGTGCACGCCGGACTTGCAGCCGCCGAGGAATGACACCGCGAGCGCGCTTGCCGCCACCGCCATCGCGCCGGACATTCGCTTCGTACCAGTCATGGTCCGCTCCTCCGTTTCGTCAATTCCAATGAGCCAAGGCGCCGAACATTCTTGGCGCGGGATCACACTTGCAGCACGCCCGTCTTGAATTCGCCGGGCGGTGGCACTGGGAACGTCGACGCCGCCTGCAGCGCCATGATGAGTTCATCGCGGGTTTTCGCCGGCTCGATGAGGCGATCCACCCACAGTCGCGCCGCGCCATAGCGGATGTCCTGCTGCTCTTCGTAGCTTGCCTTGATGGCGTCAAGCAGTTGTTTCTTTTCTTCCGCCGAAACTTTGACGCCGCGTTTTTCTTCCGCCGCGATGCGGATTTGCAGCAGCGTGCTGGCCGCCTGGGCCGCGCCCATCACCGCGCATGCCGCGCTCGGCCATGCCAGTGACAGGAACGGATCGAACGCACGACCGCACATCGCGTAATTGCCCGCGCCGTAGCTGCCGCCCACGATGAGCGAGATCTTCGGCACGACGCAGTTGCTCATCGCGTTCACCATCTTCGCGCCGGCGCGAATGATGCCTTCCTGTTCGCTGTCGCGCCCCACCATGAAGCCCGTGGTGTCGTGCACGAACACAAGCGGAATCTGCTTCTGGTTGCAGTCCATGATGAACCGCGCCGCTTTGTCTGCGGAGTCGACGTAGATCACCGCCGGCAAGTTCACCGCCGTTCCCGGGCCCGCCTTGCCGCCCGGCATCTTGCGCTGCGTGAGCTTCCGCTGATTGGCGACGATGCCGACGGGCCAGCCGCCGATGCGGGCATACGCGCACACGATCGACTGGCCGAACTCCGCCTTGTATTCGTTCCAGCTTTCGTCATCGACAACGCACCGAAGCAGTTCGGCCATGTCGTATTGCTGCGCCGGGTTGGCGACGAAAATGTCGTGCACGTCCTGCGGTTTGCGTGCCGGCGCGACGGGTTCATAAGGCGGAGCGCCCACGGGCTTCGTCGCCATCTCCGCATGCACGATTGCGCGCAGGCGCTTGATGCACGATTCATCATCTTTCTCGCGGAAGTCGATCGTGCCGGAGATCTCGGCATGCATCTTCGCGCCGCCGAGTTCTTCGCTGGAAACATCCTGGCCGATCGCCGCCTTCACGAGCGCCGGGCCGGCGAGATAGAGCCCGCTGCCTTCCGTCATCAGCAGCGTGTCGCAGAGCACGGGGAGATACCCGCCGCCGGCCACGCAGTTGCCCATGATCGCTGCGACCTGCGGAATGCCCTTCGCGCTGATCACCGCGTTGTTGCGGAAGATGCGGCCGAAGTCGTCCGTGTCGGGGAACACGTCTTCCTGCAGCGGCAGGAACACGCCGGCGGAATCGACAAGATAAATCAGCGGCAGGCGAGCGCGCTCCGCGATCGTCTGCGCGCGGATGATCTTCTTGCACGTCATCGGGAAGAACGCGCCAGCCTTCACGGTGGCGTCGTTGGCGATGATCATGCACAGCTTGCCGCCGACGTGGCCGATGGTCGTGACGACGCCCGCGGACGGAGCGCCGCCATATTGCGAATACATGTTCCACGCCGCGAAGAGGCCGCATTCAAAGGTCGGCGTGCCGGTGTCGATGAGTTGCGTGATGCGCTCACGGGCCGTGAGACGCCCGAGGCGATGCTGACGCTCGGCGCCGCTCGCGCCGCCGCCCTGGCGAATCTTCTCGGCCTGCGCGATGAATTCGGCGGTGATCGCCTTGAGGTCGAAGCGGCTGGCCGGCGCGGCGGGTGGTGTCGAAGCGGGCGGGGCGGTCATGGGCGCAGTGCTCTTCCGTTCATTGTGTTCGTCAGTCAATCAAAGAGGGGGGAATCTCGTTCCTCCCGCAATGTATCGGCTGCAACCGCGTCATGCTCTCCGGTACAATTTTTCGCAGGCGCCCATGGCCCCGCCGCCTGGCCTGTCCGCTTCCATCCCACTTTTCCACGGGAGGACCGAGCCATGAACAGCGGCGAACTCACGATCTCGCGCCTGCTCCAGAAGATGGCAGAGGTCGAGGCGTCGGATTTGCACATCAAAATCGGCTGTCCGCCGGTGATCCGCATCGCCTCGCGATTGCACCGCATCGATGCCCCGCCGCTTTCGCCCGCCGACACCGAAAAGCTGCTCATGCCCATCGTGCCGGAGCACATGCGCGATCAACTGAAGGAACGCGGCGGCGTCGATTTCTCGCATCACGAATCGCCCGAACAGCGCTTTCGCTGCAGCGTGTTCCACGCCGGGGGCGCGCTGCATGCCGCGATTCGGCGCGTCAATCCGAAGATTCCGGATTTCAAATCGCTCAACCTGCCGCCGATTTATGAGAGGGTCGCCGACCGCACGCACGAAGGTTTGATCGTGATCTGCGGCGTGACGGGCTCGGGCAAAAGCTCAACGCTCGCGGCGATGATCGATCACATCAACACGCGCCGTGCCGCCAACATCATCACCATCGAAGACCCGGTGGAGTATCTCTTCAAACCGAAGCAGTCGTACATCTCGCAGCGCGAAGTCGGTGTCGACGTGCCGGATTTTCCAACGGCGCTGCGCGCGGCGGTGCGTCAGGATCCCAACGTGCTGATGATCGGCGAGATGCGCGACCGCGAAACGATGCTCGCGGGCATCCAGGCGGCGGAGACGGGACACCTCGTGTTCGCCACGCTGCACACCGCCGACACGATGCAGGCGTTCAGCCGCATTCTCGAGTTTTTCCCGACGAAAGATCACGCGTTCATCCGCTCATCGCTGGCGATCGGCCTGCGTGCGGTGATGGCGCAGCGACTGCTGCCGAGCGTCAAGCCGGGTGTCGGCAGCGTGCCGGCGACGGAAGTGCTCCTCAACAACGTCACGGTGGCGGACCGCATCCGCGACGGCGGCGACGAAGACCTGCACGCCATCATGGCCGGCTCCATCGAAGAAGGCATGCACAACTTCACCATGAGCCTCTCGCGACTGGTGGAAGAAGACTTCATCGACGTCAAGACGGCGGAGCGCTACGCGCCAAATGCGGAAGCGCTGCGAGCGGCCGTGCGCGGCATCAAGGTGAAAGCGGACGTGCTCGTCTCCCGCGCGACGGGCCATTGATTTAACCAAGGAGACACGGAGGGGGTTGGGCGGTGAGGTGATGAGGCGGTGAGGCTTGTTTCCTCATCTCCTTATCCCTCTGTGCCCTCTGTGCCTCTGTGGTGAGCTTCCGAAAGAAAAAAGGCCGGCGACGCGAGTCACCGGCCTTACAAATCAATTCGAACATTGGAGGCTGCATTCCGTGCAACCCCGTCAGGCGCACGGGTTACGAGTGCAGCCTCCTGATACAGCCACTATTTCTGGTCACTGGATCACCTCCTTACTGAAAGAGCCATTCCAGCCGCCGCGGGCATGACGACCCGCCGCCGGAGTTCTTTCCCCATCGGCGTCCCGATGGGCTCATCGCCCGTGAACTCGCGTTCCCTGCAGCGGCGATTTCGATCGCAACGCATGCCGGCCCTTGGGGCACGGGAGGCGGTCACGGTCGTCACGGGTCGAGCTCGGCGTTCGCAGCGGTCTTTTCCACCCGTTGGCCGAGCGCTTGCCGTGATGTGTCAATTATCGCGATGAATCAGTCGGCGGCAACAGAAAAATGCCAACTTTGCAACAACATCGTGGGCCACGTTTTCGGACGACCACATTCGAGTGTGCGCCGCGTGCGGTGTCGCTCAACGATTCGCCGAGAGCAGTTCGTCGTGCTCGCCGTCCACGGTGTCGCCGTCGGCGTCGCTTTCCTCGAGCCGCCGCATCTGCTCCCACTCTTCGATGGTGATGAGCACCTCGCGCGCGACTGAACCTTTGTGATCACCAAGGATGCCCGCGAGCGCCATCTGATCCACCAGTCGCGACGCACGGCTGTATCCAATACCGAGCCGCCGCTGCAACAGCGACACGCTGCCGCGGCCGGATTCGATCATGATGCGCACGGCTTCGTCGAAGAGCGGATCGCGCTCGTCGGCGTTGCCGCCTGCCATCGGATCGCCGTCGCCGCCGCCGCCCGCCGGGATGCGAACAAGGCTGCGCTCGAACGTCGGCTTGGCCACGTCGCGGAGGAAGCGCGCCACCTTGCGAATTTCGCTGTCCGTCACCAGCGTGCCTTGCGCCCGGCGAAGTTCCGACGAATGCGGCTGGAGCAGCAGCATGTCGCCCTGACCGAGCAGCAGTTCCGCGCCCTTGTGATCGAGCACGATGCGACTGTCCATGCCGCTCGCCACTTTGAAGCTGCAGCGGCACGGCATGTTGCTCTTGATGAGGCCAGTGACGACGTTCGCCTGCGGACGCTGCGTGGCGACGATGAGGTGGATGCCGACCGCCCGCGCCTTCTGCGCGATGCGCACGATCGACTGCTCCACTTCCTTGTTGGTGATCATCAGGTCCGCCAGCTCATCGATGATGAACACCATGAAGGGCAGCTTCTTCGGCGTGCGCGCCCACTCTTCGTCGCTGCCGGGCTCCAGGCGTGTGCGCAGCTCTTCTTCGCCGAGCGCGTTGTAGGTGTTGAGATCGCGTACGCCGGCGCGGTTGAGCAGTTCGTAGCGCTCTTCCATGCGGCCGACGGCCCATTCGAGAATCGCCGCCGCGCGGTTCATCTCCGTCACCACCGGGCACATCAGGTGCGGGATTTCCTGGAACTGGCTAAGTTCGACCATCTTCGGATCGATGAGCACGAGGCGCAGCTCGTTCGGATGCTTCGTGTACAGCCAGCTCATGATGATGGTGTTGATGCACACGCTCTTGCCGGAGCCTGTCGTGCCGGCGATGAGCATGTGCGGCATCTTGGTGAGATCGCACACGAGCGGCTCGCCCGCGGCGTCCTTGCCGAGGAACATCGGCAGGTGCATGCCCGCCGCGTGTCCGCCCGCCATCAATTCCTTCAGCCGCACGCGCTCCTTCTGCAGGTTCGGCACTTCGATGCCCACCGTCGTCTTGCCCGCGGTGTTGGGCACGATGCGAATGTTCGGCGCCCGCAGCGCCCGCGCGAGATCGCTCGCCACCGCCGACACTTTCGCCACCTTCGTGCCGGGCGCGAGCTGGATGGAATACTCCGTGACGACCGGGCCGGACTCGATGCCTTCCACGCTGGCGTCGATGCCGAAGGTGTGCAGCGTTTCTTCGAGCACCTGCGCCTGGCTGCGCACGAACTTTTCCATGCGCTCGCCGAAGTTCGATTCCGGATCTTCGAGCAGATCGATGGGCGGGAACTTGTAACCTTCGAAGTTGGCTTCGCGGGGAATGTCCTCATCGCGCGCGGATTTCTTTGTGGCGCTGCCCATGCGCACGGGGAGCTTGGCGATTTTCGCCTTCAGTTCCTCCGCCGTGAGCTTCTTGCGAGGTTCGATGACGGCAACGTCGTCGGCCGCGGCGGCGGCAGCTTCGGTTTCTTCTTCGACAGCCCGCTCCGCTTCCTTCTCTTCCGCGGTCTTGCGGCGCCGGGCGGGCTTGGATTCGGCCACCACATCGTCGGACACGGCCTCCACCGCAGGCGTGCGCGACGCCGCTTCGCGCAGCGCCGCCATCTTCGCCGCTCGCTTGGCCGCCGCAGCGCGGATGGGCCACGAGAGCGCGGCAAACACGCCGGCGAGCGCTTTGCGCACGGTGACGCCGCGTTCGGCGCGTCCGTGGTCATCGCTTCTCGACGCGCGCTTCGAACCCTTGCGGCTGTCGCGCTTCGCCGTGACGCCAGACTTCTTCCACGCCGATCGCATCGCCCGGAACGCAGCCCGCGGCACGGTGACGACAAAGCGATCGAACGTCACCACAAGCCCGATGCCGAATGCCGCGAAGAGAATGAGCAGCGTGCCGATCTCGCTGAACCGCGGCACGAGTTCGCCGACGACGAGCGTGCCGATGAGCCCGGCGCTCGAACCCGCCAGCGGCCCCAGGTTTGGCGCCACCAGCGCGTGCAGCGCCGTGATGGACGCCCCGGCGAAGATCGCGCCGAGGCAGCGAAGCATCGGCTGGCCGATCCGCCGCCCGGTCATTGTGACGCCCAGCGCCACGCCGAAGATGAGCAGCATCACCCAAGCGCCCAGGCCGAAGACATGCCACGCGTTGTAGGCGACGATCGCGCCCCACTTGCCGCACCAGTTGGCGGGCGGATTGTTGTAAACGCCGACGGTGTGCGAAGGCCAATCCGCCGAATCGAAGCTTGCCATGCTCAAGGCCACGCCGACCCACAGCATGCCGAGCACCACCCATGCAATGCGCTTGACAAGCAGGGCGGTGGAATCGACTTCCTGCTTCCGGCGCGCAGCGACATCCTTTGAAGTAGCCATCGTGGACCATATCGGCCAATGCTGCGCGAGCGGTCCACGTTTGACGGCAGGCCCTTCGCCGACGCGGCGAAGCGGGTTCTGCCTTGCGTCAGCGGTTTTTCATGCCTACGCTCTGCGTCCGACGCGAAGCCGCAAAAAGTGCCGGCTGACGTTCCGATTGCGTTCCATATGAAGTTCGAACTCATCGACAAAGTGATCACGCAGGAGGAGGGCCGCATCGTCGCCATCAAGCAGGTGACGGCGGCGGAAGAGTACCTCGCCGACCACTTCCCGACCTTCCCGGTTCTGCCCGGCGTAATGATGGTGGAGGCGATGGCCCAGGCGGCCCGCATCATGCTGGCGCCGCGCGGCGACGGTCGCCTCGCGCTTGGCGCCGTCCGCAACATGAAGTTCGGCAACATGGTTCGGCCGGGCGAAGCGATGGAAGTGGAAGTCACGCTGGCCGAGGCGGCGGACGACGGCAGCTTCGCCTGCAAAGGCGCGTGCCGGGTGATCCGTCACGACATCAATGAAAGTGAACGGGAGACAGCGGTGTCCGGCCGATTTACCATGCGGCCGGTCCGCGCCGAGCCCGCCTGCGCGTGATTTCATGGCCGGCCGGGCATCTTGACGACGCATCGCTCTGGAAGGATGAAGAGCATCATGGCAACCTCGCCCACGCTTGAGGAGACACGAATGACCCGCGACGAGATCTATTCCAAGGTGAAGGACGTGCTCGAGGACGCCCTTGGCGTGGACGAGGAGGACATCACGCCCACCGCCAGCCTGACGCGCGATCTCGAAGCGGAGTCCATCGACTTCCTCGACATCGTGTTCCGCCTCGAAAAGACCTTCTCCACGCCCGCCAAGCCCTTCAAAATCGAGCAGGGCGAGCTGTTCCCCGAGAACCTCATGGAGAACCCCGCGTGGGTGTCCAACGGCAAGTTCACCGACGCCGGCATGACGATGCTGCGCGAGCGCATGCCGCACGTTGATTTCAGCTCGTTCGAGAGCAGCCGCGAGGTGACGAAGGTCGCCGAAGTGTTCACCGTGAACAGCATCGTTGACTTCATCCAGCGCAAGCTGGAAAAGAACTGAATTTGTGCGCTGGCTGTGGATTGATCAGATCGTCGCCTACGAGCCCGGCCAGCGCCTTGCGGCCGTGAAGCTCGTGTCGCTCGCCGAGGAGCATCTGCACGACCACTTCGCGGCCGATCCGCGCGCCGGCCTTCCGCCCATGCCGGTCATGCCGATGAGCCTGATCATCGAGGGCATGGCGCAGACGGCGGGCATCCTCGTCGGCAGCGTCAACAGGTTTCGCGAGAAGGTGATCCTCGCCAAGATCGGCAAGGCGGAGATGCAATGCGAAATCGCGCCGGGGCAGATGCTGCGCTACGACGCGGTCATCGAGCACATCGGCCCGCACGGCGCTTCCACGGCCGGCACGGTGTCACGCCGCAAGCCGACCGAGAGCGATTGGCAGCCCGTCGGCGCCATCGATCTGATGTTCAGCCACATCGATCAGAACATTTCGGGCATCGCGTTCCCGAAAGAGAACTTCGTCTTCGGCGACAACTTCCGCACGATCCTGCGAGGCACCCCGCTCGCGGAACTCGAACAGCGCTAACCGCGCCGCACCCCCCCCAAGCCCACGGCGTCCTCGCCGTGGGACAGATCACAATCACAACCACAATCACAACCACGATCACAACCACGATCAAGTCACGATCGCAATCACAATCACGACCACAATCGCGATCGCAACCAAAATCCCACACACGCAAAAAAGAAAAAGGCCCCGACCGGGGAGGCAATCCGATCCGGGGCCGATCCAGGGTACCGAACCACTCGATCACCGGGAAGATGCGATTCACTTCGCTTGCTGCCAAGCGTCGCCGCCGAACCAATGACGCAAAGGTTCCATGTGTGCGGGCAGCTCCGCATAAGCGAACCCGCCATCCTCGCCGTACAATCGCCGGCATGCCCGCGGGCAAGAATCATCACCTTGCGATCTACACCGGGTCGTTCGATCCGATAACGCTCGGCCACCTCGATGTGCTCCGCCGGGCGCGTTACCTCTTTGACGAAATCATCCTCGCCATCGGCCGCAACCCCGAGAAGCCCGCGCTCTTCAGCTTCGAGGAACGACTGGACATGGCGCGGCAACTGATCGAGGAGATCGTCGAGAGCGATCCCTCCGCCGCCCCGGTGCGCGTCGAGCATTACACCGGTCTCACGGTGGACTTTGCCCGCCAGGTCGGCGCCTGCGCCATCCTGCGCGGCATTCGCAACATCACCGACCTCGCTGCGGAATGTCAGCTCGCCATCACGAATCGCCAGGTGGCGGGCATCGAAACCGTGTTCATCGTCACCGGCGAAACCTTCGCGTTCACGAGTTCCAGCCTGATCAAGCAGGTCGCAGCGCTCGGCGGGTCGATCGACCAACTCGAGCCCATCGTGCCGCGCCTCGTGATGGATGCGCTCAAGAAGAAGCGCGACGACCCGAACAACCCGCTCGGCCGCCTGGTGCGCGATCAACTGGCGGAATGAATGGCCGCAAAGAGGCACAAGAAGAGCACGAAGTTCGGAATGTGCCTGCGGGAACTCGTGCCGCCTACCTTATTGCTTCTCTCGCTTTTGCTCCTCTTTGTGCCTTTTTGCGGCGAACTCATGGCTCTTACCTGTCGCATCATCTCGCTCGGCGCTCTTTCGTCCAACCCCATTCGTCACGAGCCGGAGAACGTTCGCACGGGGCACGCGACGACGTGTCTTATCACCGCCGGCAAAGCGAAGATTCTCGTGGACCCGTCGCTGCCAATGCAGGTGCTCGGGCCGCGGCTGGATGAACGAGCCGGCCTCAAGCTGGATGACATCACGCACGTCTTCCTGACGAGCTTCGACAACGATCGTCGGCGTTGCCTCGGCACGCTTCCCGCCGCTCGCTGGCTCCTCGCGCCGAACGAGCGCGAACACGCCGATGCCCAGCTTCAGGCGGAGTCGCAGGCGTTTCGCACCACAGGCGATCGTCAGCTCATTGATCTCATCCACGCGCAGCGTCACGCGCTGGAGCACATCGCCGCCGCTCCCGATGAACTCGCGCCGGGCGTCGCGCTCTTCCCCCTGCCCGGCTACACGCCCGGAAGCTGCGGCCTCATCCTCTCGCAGCCCACCGCCACGCTGCTGGTGACCGGCGACGCCATCGCCACCGCCGAGCATCTCGAACAAGGCAAGGTGCTGCCGGGCTGCGCCGATGTGCCGCTCGCGCAGGAATCATTCCGCGAAGCGGTGGAGATCGCGGATATCCTCGTGCTGGGACGCGACAACTGGGCCACCAACCCGCTGCGAGGAATTGTGTAGCAACGCCAGACGGCATGCGGACGACGGGTCACAATGACTTCGGCGCCGCGCCTTCCGAGTCTGCGAGGATGACGCGGGTCATCCAGGAGGCGAGAAGCCATGACGCAACAGCGAGCCGCGACGACGCCGCCTCACGCGCAGCGCTTTCGCCGCCGCTTCGATTGCCTCATCCTCGCGGTGTGTTGCTGCGGTTTCATCGCGCTCGCCGCTCGCGCCCAGACGCCGCCCGCTTCGCCGCCTGCACAACAGCCGGTTGAAAAGCCAGTTCAGGAACAGGATCTGCACTTCGGCATCAAGCTCGGCTTGCGATCGCTGCAAGTGGCGCAGGCGTTCCCGCTCATCGATCGCGTCGTGCTCGTGCCGGATGCGGCGACGTATCTCGATGAAATTTCCAAGTGGTCGCCGCGCGGTCGCTGGCCCGTGCTTTTTGATGAGCAGCAATTCGCCCCGATGTTCATGCGGCGATTCAAGCCCGCCGAGGTCGTTCGCCGTTCGTCCGTCGGCAAGTTGCCGGTCGAAGCGGAGCGACTCCAAACGATGATGCGGCACGCGGTGATCCGCGCGTGGGGCGCCGATCCCGATGCGCTCACGCTCGCGCAGACGTTCGCCAGCCACAAGTTCAAACCGCCGGGCGTGGTGGTGACGAGCACGGAAGATCCCGCGTGGACCGCCGCCGTCGCGCTCGCCGCCGGTCACGGCCAGCCGCTGTGTTTCATCGATGGAAAATTCGGCGAGGACCGCGCGGCCGCGAACGACAACGTCGTCGCGCGCTTCCGGCGCGAGCTTGATGCGTTCGTCACCGCGTTGCCGTATTCCTCCACATCGCTGGGCGATGACATCGATGCCGTCACCGTGTGCCGATCGCTCGCGCCGCGCACGCGCAGCGCGCCGGAGAGGAAGGGCGATGCGGAAGGCTACGCATTCACCGATCTCATCGGTCGCCACGAAAACGGCTCGCGCTGGGCGTTCGCCGGCTGGATCTTTGGCGATGAACGCCGGTGCGCGTACGTCGCCATGTGCTCGCTCTTCCTCGACCGCTCCGACACGCTGCTCATCAACACCTACCCCGAAGAAGGCGAATGGGGGGCGTACAGTCTCGCCAACGTCAACGAAGCGCTGCGACAGATCGGCTTCACGCCCACGCATTTCGGCGAGGCCTGGGCCACCATCGACAACTGGCTCCGCATGCTGCCCGCCGGGGTCACCACCGATTTCATCATGATGAACACGCGCGGCATGCGCGAGAGCTTTGAACTCGCCTCCGGCCGCGCGTTCGCCATCGATGTGCCGATTCTGAACACGCCCGCCGCCGTGCACTTCATTCACAGCTTCTCCATGAACAACCCGGCGGAACGCACCACCGTCGCCGGCCGGTGGATTGATCACGGCGCGTATGCGTACGTCGGCTCCGTCGTCGAACCCACGCTCGCGGGCTTCGTGCCGCCGATCCTCATCACCGAGCGAATCGTGAACTACGTGCCGTTTCTTGTCGCCGCACGCCATTGGGACGCGCCGTATTCCAACCCCGGCAAGATTGCGACATACGGCGATCCGCTGATGCTCATCATTCCGCCCGAGAAGGCGAAGAAGGAGCGAGTCGCGCCGCCGCCCATGGACGATGGCGTCAACCTGCGCGACCGCGTGCGCGATCTCATGCTCAAGATCAAGGACGCGCCCGACGGCGAGCTGTACCGCGACGCGATCGATGACCTGGTGATGCTCGGCAAGGATGACGTCGCCGCGGAACTGTGGGTGCACGCGCGGCAAAGCGGGTTTGCGGAAGCGGCCGCCGACCGCGCGCTCGGGCCGCTGTTCCGCCTCAATCGCCGCGGCGAGTTCATGCGAGCGTGGGCGGTGGGGGGCACGCGCACGCCGACCAATATCGACATGCTCTGGCATCTCTGGCCGGAGCCGGCGCTCGGCAGCGCGGACAAGGACACGCTGTTGTTCCTGCAATCCGTGATCCGCGCGGGCCAGCCGGAAGTGGACGTCGGCCGATTGCTCCCGCACCTCGAGGCCTCATTCGGCATCGAGCACGTCGTGCGCCTCGTCGAGCGCGAAATCACCAAGGCGACGGACGACGGCACGCGCAAGCGGCTGGGCGAACTGATCGGCCGACAATCGAAAGAGAATCGCCCGCGCCGCCGGCGGTGATGGCGCCGAGCGCGGTGCAGTTCCTGCGTGCGAAGACGTGACCAGGTCCGTCCATGCGCGGCGGGGCGCCGCTCGCTACACGGTGGCCGGTTTCGGCCGTGCGGTGACCTTCAGCGCCTTCGCCATGGCCTGCCCGATTTCCGCCGGGCTCTCGGCGACGGTGACGCCGAACGACTTGAGCGCTTCCATCTTGGCCTGCGCGGTGTCGTCCGCCCCGCCGATGATCGCCCCCGCGTGGCCCATGCGCTTGCCCTTGGGCGCCGTGCGACCGGCGATGAACGCGACCACCGGTTTGCTCATGTTGGCCTTGATCCACCGGCCGGCTTCGGTCTCATCGCTGCCGCCGATCTCGCCGATCATCACCACGCCGTCCGTTTCGGGATCGTTCTCGAACAGTTCGAGCAGTTCGATGAAGTTGATGCCTTTGACGGGATCGCCGCCGATGCCGACGCACGTCGATTGCCCGATGCCGAGGCTCGAGCATTGCCACACGGCTTCGTAGGTGAGCGTGCCGGAGCGTGACACGATGCCGACGGCTTTGCCGGTGGCGGCGTCGCTGCGATGCGTGTGGATGTAGCCGGGCATGATGCCGATCTTGCATCCGCCTTCGAATTTTGCGCTGGCGCCTTCGCCGCTCACGCGCCGTCCGGGGGTGATGACGCCGGGACAGTTCGGCCCGACGAGCACGGTGTTCGGATATTCGCGAAGCAGCGCTTTCACACGAACCATGTCCTGCGTCGGCACGCCTTCGGTGATGGCGCAAATCACGTCAACGCCTGCATCCGCCGCTTCGAGAATGGCGTCGGCAGCAAAAGGGGGCGGCACGAAGATCATCGTTGCGCTCGCGCCCGTGGCGTCCACAGCCTGCTTCACGGTGTCGAAGATCGGGAGCCCGTTCTCGTCCTTCTGCCCGCCCTTGCCGGGGGTCACGCCGCCAAGCATGCGCGTGCCGTAGTCGAGGCAGCCCTTGGTGTGAAAAGCGCCAGCCGAGCCGGTGATGCCCTGGCAGATGACGCCGGTGTTGCCGTCAATAAGAATCGCCATGCGTGAAAGGTAGCAAGCCTCGCCCCGTCTGGCATCCGCGAGGACGCCGAGCACGAAAAAGTTGGCGGAGAAGCTGGTGGCCGCCCACGCTCCGCCGCTCGCCGCTCCACAACTTTCTTGTCAATCCGCCCGCCTCGTGGCTTACACTGTCCGCTATGAGTACGCACACTTCCCTGAAGCAGTATGCAGCGCGGCTGACCCGGGCCGCCACGCTCGCCGTCATCGTCGTCCTCGGCACGCTCGCCGGCTGCGAGAAGGACGCGCCCGCCACGCCGCCCGCCGGCGCCAACTCGAACACCAGCGCCGCCGCCACGCCGAATACCAACGCCGCCGACCAGCCCGCACCCACTGCCGGCTCGTCCGCCGCCGCACCCGCCGACCAGTTCGGCCCGACCACGCCGCCGCCCTCCAGTCCGCCCACGATCAAATTCGAAGCCCTCACGCACGACTTCGGCGTCATGGCGGAGACGGATGTCGTCACCACCACCTTCAAGTTCACCAACACCGGCGGCAGCACGCTCAAAATTGCTGAAGTGAAGCCCACGTGCAGTTGCACCTCCGCGTCGCTGAACAAGTGGATCTATGAGCCCGGCGAATCCGGCGAAATCCACGTCCGTTTCGCACCCACCACTGCCGGCCGACAGGCGAAGCTCATTCACGTCGCCAGCAACGACGCCGCCAACCCGCGCATGACCATCTCCATCCAGGCGACCGTCGAAGCGTTCATCACGATGGAGCCGGAGCACATCAAGTTCGGCACGATCCTTCCGGGTCATTCCGAAACGCGCTACGTGTCCATCTTCAGCCCCGACGCCGAAATGCGCGTCCGCAACGTGAGCGCGACCGATCCCAACGTTGCAGTACGCATCGTGCAGGCGAGCAGCGAGGAATCCACGGCGCCCGTCGTCGGCCAGCCCGGCCAGGCGCTGATTGAAGTGACCGTATCCGACAAGGCGCCGTGGGGACCGCTGTTTTCGTGGGTGAGCGTACAGGTCGAAGGGACGCCGCCCGGGAAACAGCAGCGCACCACGCACACACGCCAGTTCCGCGTTGAGGCGTCGATCTTCGGCGACCTCGTCGCGGAGCCCGACACCTTCCGCGCCGGCGCACGGCCGGGCGAGCCGTTCACGCGCACGCTGCGCCTCAAGCGCATCTCCGGCGAGCCGTTCACCATCCACAAGGCGATCGTCACCAACATCCAGACCACCGCAACGCTCGCCCGCGCCACCCTCCAGCTCAACCGCCTTTCGCCGAGCGAATATGAACTGGTGCTGAACGCAGCGTGCGGCCAGACGATCGGACCGTTCACCGCCGTCGTCGATATTGAAACCGACGTGCCGGGCGAGGAGCAGATTCAGATCGGCATCGCCGGCCGCGTGATCGGTCCTGCGGGCTGATTCGCAGGGTCGTGTGCGGACTGTTGGACGCGATTAGAACGATTCGCGATTGCGGCCGCATGGCAAACACCATGCGGAATGCAATCACCGCGCCCGCCGCCCGCGAAACGCTACACTCCCGCCATGACGGAAACGCGGAACGCAAGCCGTCGGCCGCTCACCTACGCCGACTCGGGCGTGGACACCGAGGCCGGCGATCGCGCGGTCGATCTGATCGAATCCATGATGCGCCGCACGCACGGGCCGCGCGTCATCGGCAAGCACGGCGCCTTCGCCGGCATGTTCCGCCTCGACTACAACGAGCACCTCTTCAAACGCAATTACCGCGAACCGGTGCTCGTCGCCTGCACCGACGGCGTGGGCACAAAGGTCAAGCTCGCCGCCGAGATGAAGGTGTACAACACCGTCGGCATCGATTGCGTGGCGATGAACGTCAACGACATGATCGTGCAGGGCGCCGAGCCGCTCTTCTTCCTCGATTACCTCGGCCTCAACAAGGTGATTCCGGAAGAGACGGCGAAGATCGTCGAAGGCGTGGCGCGCGGCTGCGAAATTGCGGGCTGCGCGCTGCTCGGCGGCGAAACGGCGGAAATGCCGGATGTCTACGCCCCGGGCGATTTTGATGTTGCAGGCTTTGCGGTGGGCGTGGTGGAGCTGGAGCGCGCGATCGATCCATCGCGCGTCGAGAAAGGTGATGTGGTCATCGGCCTTGCGTCCTCCGGCGTGCATTCCAACGGCTATTCGCTCGTTCGCCGCATCGTCCGCGAAGCCGGGCTCGATCTGCACAAGCGTTATCCCGAACTCGCCGGCACGACATCGACGATCGCTGCTGACGGAACGGAACCGACGCTCGGCGAAATCCTGCTGGAGCCCACGCGCATCTACGCCCGTTCCATCGTGCGCGTGCTTCGCACCTATACCGTGAAGAAGATCGTGAGCGGCATGGCGCACATCACCGGCGCCGGCCTGCCGGGCAACGTGCCGCGCGCGTTTGAGAATGATCTCGACGCACGGATTGATGTGAAGAGCTGGACGCCGCCGCCGATCTTCGATTTCCTTGCGACACACGGCAACGTCGATCGCGATGAGATGTTCAACGTCTTCAACATGGGCGTCGGCTACGTGCTCATCGTCCGCCCAAGCTTCGCCGACTCCGTCATCAAACGCCTCGCCCGCCTCGGCGAAACCGCATGGATCATGGGCGAAATGATCAAAGGCGAAGGCAAAGTCCAATTCGCCTAACTCCCCCTCCCTCATAGGGGGCTGGGGGTGGGTGAGAAGCTGATTTTTTATTGCGTGACGTCAAGGGCAAAGCAGCTCGAATCGCAAGCGATGCAGAATCGCCGCGCGGCATAAATAGAAGGCTGCTCTACTGGACGGTTGCGCCCCACCCACCCGTGGCCCCTCCCTCATCGGGAGGGGAATTGTTCTTCGGCGCCACGATTCGTCCGGGCGCAGGCGGCGAATCGTGAGAACGTGCACGAGGCGGTGCAGCACGCCGATCGAACGTTTGAACTCCGCGGCGCATCCGCACGACGCGCCGCTTCGCCGGCCGAGTCGTGGCACCATCACATTCCCCGTCCCTCGAAAGGAGGGGGATGATTACTCCGCGTTCCACCTTCGCCGCGCTTTGCGCTCGGACCGTCGCTCCTTCGCTTCGCGACGCTTCCGCTTCATTGCCTTCGTGATCCGTTTCTTCTTCCGCGGCATGGGAGCCTTTGTGGCTTCCTCAACCAGTGCCGCAAGGCGCTCGGTGCACGCACGGCGATTCATGAGCTGGCTGCGTTCGCTCCACGCGTGCATGACGATGTCGTCGTCATCGGTCAGGCGCTTGCCCGCAAGCTTGCGAAGCCGCATGGCCGCCGCCTCGCCGAGCCCGTGAATCGCGCTCACCGCCACGCGCATCGTCGCGCGGGTGTTCACTTTGTTCACCGCCTGGCCGCCCGGTCCGCCGGAGCGCGAGAACGTGAACGCAAGATCGCTTTCGCGCACGAACACGCCGGGCGCCAGTTCCACGATCCCGGGATTCTGCTCCATTCCTGCGTCCATCTGGCTCTCCGCGCGCCTCCACGATAGCCTGAACGCCCATGAAGCCACGAATCTGCATGCCGCCGGTCGCTCTCGTGATGCTCGCGCTTTCGTCAGCCGCGTTCGCGCAGCCGCCTGTTTCGCTGCGTGACCTCGCGCCGCTGAACTTTTCGATGACCGCCGCCGCCGCCGCGTCGGACAACGAATCGTTCCAACTGTTTGAAGGCGTGGACATCACCTTCATCCCCGGCGTGTGGATGCCGCGCATGCGTGGCCACATGACGCTTGGTCCGTCGCCCGCCGCCTCGCCCATCGATATCGAACGCGGCTTCGACCTGCGCGATCTCGAGCCCACGTTCCTCGGCGAGCTGGCCATTACCAAGCACGAAAAATTTTCGCTGCTCTTCACCGGCTTCAGTTTCTCCACCGAAGGCCGCGGCATGTTCCCGTTCGGCGGCGTGTTCGGCGATCTCACCTTCGCGCCGGGCGACTCGTACGCCACCGATTTCGAACTCACCTCCTTCTCCGGCGAGATCGGCATCGGCGTGTTCCGGCCGTTCGAAGCGCTCGAAGGCCGACCCGTCGATCTTCGCGTCTCGCCGATCTTCGTCGCTCGCTATTTCGACGTGGACATGTCCGTCACCTCCGGCGGCGCCACCGCGAAAGCGGAAGGGGAGTGGCTCGCGCCGCTCGCCGGGCTGCACGTGGAAGTGGAGTTCATGCCGAACCGCGACATCTTCCTCATCAGCGGGCTCACGCTGGAAGCCTCGCTGGCGCTTGGCCCCGCGCTCGGCGGCGACGGCGGGTTCATGTACCAGGTGCGGGCCGGCGTCCTCGTCAACGTCACCGAGAACTTCGGCGCGACGTTCGGCTATCGGCTCATCGACATGGATTTCGATGACGACGATTTCACGCTCGACACCCAGCTCGCGGGCCTCTTCGTCGGCGGCGTCATCCGCTTCTAAGTCGGCGTGGGCGTGCTCCGATCGCCACGTTAGCTTCTGCCCACGCGGATCGCGTCTCGGCAAGCGTCCTACGATCACCCGCCATGACCGATTCGCCGGACCAGGCGCGCGAAGCCCGCAAACAGCGAAGCAAATATCAGCGGGCGCGCGTGCGCCACTTCCTCTTCACCGTCGGCCCGAAAGCCATTTCCAACGGCAGCCTGGTGCGCAAGCATCTCGGCACGCCCATCGTGGTCAATCAACTCGATGTGCGCACGCCGTGCTGGCCCGCGGAGCTCGACGGCATGCGCATCGTTCACGCCAGCGATTTCCATCTCGGCGAGTTGCTGCCGCTGGAGCACGCGCTCGACGTGGTTCGCCAGGTCGCTGCCCAGCAGCCCGATCTCATCGCCGTGACGGGCGACCTCGTCGATCTTCACAACACCGACGCGCCGCCGCTGCTCAAGGCGCTGGCCGATGTCGCCGCCCCGCTCGGCACGATCATGGTGCCCGGCAATCACGATGAACTGCACAGCGTCGACACGCTTTGCGAGATGGCGCAGGACGCGGGCGTGACGGCGCTTCGCAACGAAACGCTGTGTCTGAAGCACAACGGCCGCGAGATCGTCATCGGCGGAATCGAGTGGGCGAAGTCCGCCGAGCTCAACGCCAAGTACGTCGCGCACACCTGCGATGACCGCACGGATCTGCTGCTGGCGCACAACCCGCGGGCATTCCCCAAAGCCGCGGAAATGGGCATTCCGCTCACGCTGGCCGGTCACACGCACGGCGGACAACTCGCCATGCGCAATCGGCCGCGCGTCAATCTTTCCATGCATCGCCACAGCGCGGGTCTCTTCGCCGAGGGCCCGAGCCGGCTGTACGTCACCACCGGCGTCGGCGCGTGGTTCCCGCTTCGCCTCAATGTGCCCGCTGAAATCGCGGTGCTCACGATGCGCCACGCGGACGTGGAGCCGAAAGAACCGAAGCCGAGGCGAAGACGCAAGCGCGGCGTTTAGCCAGCGGCGACTTCGGTGGGCGCGACAAGCGCGAAATCGCGCAGCAGCGCTCGCAGGCCGTCGTTCATTTCCAGATAGCGCAATCGCAACTTCTCGCTCGCGCCGCCGAGCCACTTCGCCCGGCCGGAGGTTCGATCAACGCGCCCCACGGCGGCGCGAACATCCTCGATGGCCAGCTCATCGCGGCCTGCGCCCGCCGCGTGCAATCGCGCCAGCCACCCCACCGCGGCTGCATTGATGAGCATTGCCTGCAGCCCGCGCACCATGGGCCAGCCGTAGTACCCCGCGCCCCAGCATCGCCCGCCAAGCACCGACGCCCGCAGGTAGCGCGTCATCAAATCATCGATCGCCTCAATCTCCGCAAAACTCGATGCGCCGCGCACAACGTCCACGCGATCAAAGGCGACATCCGCCGGCCAGCCCGTGCCGATCACCGGCGCCGCGCCGCGGCCTGTGCGAAACCTGCGGCTGCCGCGCAGCTGTCGCCAGATGATGCGCCAGCGGCCGAGCCGCTCGATGTCCTGCATGCGCGGGTCTTCCGTGCGCGTGAACACCGCCTGGCGCAGCATGCTCTTCTGTTTGGGCGTCGCCGGCGGAACGGGGTGAAACTCCAGTTCGCCCGGCAGCGCGCTGAACAGCACGGAGAGTAGCTCTTCAAACCTCGCCCCGCGCACGTTCCCAAGCTTCGCCTGTGAAAGCGAAAGCGCCACCCACGCAAGGCCGTCCAGCCGCGTTGGCAGATCAATCATGCGCTGCGCCAGCCAATGATCGACGTGGCGCGCGAGCGCATTCGCCTCCGCGTCCACCGCTCGAATGTCGTCATTCAGCATCGGCGGCGGGGCGTGCCTCGAAAGCTCCGCCAGCGCGCTCGCCATCCGCGCGAGCTCGCGCTGGTGCGTCGCGAGTTCCGCGCCTTTGTTCTCAAGCACGCTCTGGCAGGCGAAGTTAATTCCGGTTCGGATGCCGCCGGTCGCCGAACTTCCGGGGGCGAGGTGAAAGGGAAAGAGCTGACAGGCGATGGGCTTGTGTTCGAAGCCGAATTCCGCATGGATTCTGCACAGGCCGTTCTCCATCAGGAACACGCACGCGCCGTCCTCGCGCTGGCGGAGAAACTCGACGCCGCGAAACTTCACCGTCACCGGCACGCCGAGCTTCGATTCCCAATCCTGCTCGCGCAGCTTGCGCAGATCGTCATCACGCAATTGCACGGTGAAGTCACGACAGCAGTTGCCGCAGCCGTGACACGAATACCGCTGCTCGCGCAAGGCAAGTGTGATGATGGGAAGCGAAACGTTGCGCACGGGTGATGGTATGAGACAAATGCAATGTCAGCAGGCACGTTCCAAAAGAAGCGCCGCGACTCGTCGCGCCGCCGCCCCGCGGTGACTCCGCGCGTTCTTTTCCTCGGTAGGAAGCTCCGCGCTGGTGCAGCCTCGATCAGGAAGATAGAGCAGCGGGTCGTACCCAAACCCGTTGCTGCCGCGAGGTTCGCGGGCGATCACCCCTGGAAATTCGCCGCGCGTTTCCGCCAGAATTGTGCCATCCGGCGCTGCAAGACACATCGCGCACACGAACCTTGCCGTGCGGCGCTCATCCGGCACATCGCGAAGTTCTGCGAGCAGTTTGCGATTGTTCGCCTGGTCGCGCTCAGCTCGCGCGCTTCCGACGCCTGCATACCGCGCGGACAACACGCCGGGCGCTCCACCGAGCGCATCAACTTCCAGACCGGAATCATCCGCAAGGCACGCTTCGCCCAATGCCGCCGCGTAGTACACCGCTTTCAGCCGCGCGTTCTCCGCAAACGTCGTCCCCGTTTCCTCCGGTTCAACCGGCACGCGCTCCGCCGGCAGATCGCTCAAGCCGCGCACACAGAACCCAAGCGGCTCAAGAATCGCGCGCACCTCATCCACCTTGTGCGGATTCGAACTCGCGAAGATCAAGCTTTGCCGACAACTCATGCTTGCTCGAACAGTGATCGCGGCAATTGCGATTGACGAATGACGGACAGCAGCGTACCGACGGTCAGTTGGTTGTGGTCAGGCACAATGGCTGTGAACGTCGAACCGTCAATTCACTTCTGCATTGACCCTTGGCTCGCAATGTCCAATTCAGGACAAAGTGCAACATACAGATCGCCGTCGCGTTCGATTACGGCCGTTAGCTTTCGCGTGTCCGCCATTGTATCCAGGTGGGGCTCACTCATTCCGCCCCGGCACGTGTCCATGCGTTGCCGTGATGCGTGAATGAATCCCGCCCCGGCCGCGCCATTCCGTCACGACCTCCAGCCAGCGCGGCTGCATGAGATGCACGAGATCGTCACGAATGCGGTTGGTCACCGCTTCGTAGAAAATCCCCTCGTTGCGGAAGCTCTGAAAATACAGCTTCAAACTTTTCAGCTCGACGCAAGACTTGTCCGGGCAGAAGCGCACGATGACGCGCCCAAAATCCGGATGACCCGTCTTCGGGCACACCGAGGTGAACTCCTCGTTCACGTGCTCGATCACGAACGGCGTCGACGTCGGCGAGGGAAACACTTCTAGCAGCGAAGGGTCTGGCATGGGCCCAAATCATAGCCGGGACGCCATGCGCCCTTGGCCTGCGGGCCCGCACGTCAATTCGCCTACAGGTTGTAATTCGAAAGCAGCGCGATCACCTTCGGCTGATCGGGGTTCAGTTGCAGACTTCGCCGTAGCGCCGACCGCGCTTCTTTTGCTGCATCGCGGTCCTGCTTCTTGCTCACGAGCCAGGTGTTGATCGCGTTCACGCCCACGCCGTTGAGCGCTGGCCAGTGGTTGCCGTCCAAATCCACCGCCTTGCGATACGCCTCGATGGATTTGTCGTATTGCCCGAGTTTGAAATAGCCCCAGCCGAGCCGTTCATACCCCTGTGCCGAGGGCGCGATGCGCACGAGGAACTCCGCCGTGTTCACCGCCTCCTGATAGCGCTGATCCTTCGCCAGCGCGTTGATGAGATTCATCATCACCTCGGGCGACGGCTCCATCAGTTCGATGGCGGCTTCATACTGCACCACGGCGTCCGCGTTCCTGCCGACCTTCTCATACGCAGCGCCCAGGTTCACGCGAGCGGGGCCGTCCTGCGGGTCCGCTTCCACCGCCTTCTCGGCAAACGCCACCGCGCTCTCCGGTTCATCCATCTGCAGGTACGTCGTCGCGATGTTGAGGTTGGCGTTGAAGTTGTCGGGCTGAATGGTGAGCGCGCGGTGATAGGCGCGAATGGCGTCGACGAACCGGCCGAGCATCTGCAGCGCGAGGCCGTGGCCGTACTGCGCATCGAAGTTGCGCGGTTCCAGCCTCGCCGCGCGTGCATAGGCCGGCTCCGCTTTCTGATAATCCTGCTTCTCGATGTAAATGTCGCCGATGCCGAGGTACGCGGCAGTGATGGTGGGGTTCTCGGCGAGAATCTGCTGAAAGAGCGAGAGCGCCTGGTCGTAATCACCCGACTGCTTCGCCGCTCGCGCTTCTTCGATGCGCTTCTGCTGCTGCTCCTGCATGCTGGCCTGCGACACACGCGGCGTGTTCGCGCTGCCGGTTCCGACGCACGCCTGCAGCGCCAGCGCCGCCGCCGCAAGCATCGTCCATCGCACGATCGTCAGGCACGTTCTGCTCATCCGCTCAATGTACATCATGCCACCCTTCGTCTTCGAACTCCCGCACGCCGCTGCGAGTGAGGCGAATTGTGATTTTGCGAAACGTTGAACCAGTGAAACGTCGAAACCCGCCGCGAGGTTCTGCAATCGGCGGTCTTGCTCTGCATTATCGGCTTGGCACGGCGATGCGGCTTAGCCGACGGAGCCGACGCACGTTCACCGCGTCCCACGGCGTCCCGTTGCCGGTCGTGCCCTTCGGCGTCTCCAGGATCTTCGGCACGCGGGCCAGCGCCGGGTGCCGCAGAATCGCAGAAAAACAGCTCTTCCCGCAGCAGCCCTCGCCGATGTGCGCATGCCGATCGCGCCGCGACCCCACGCCAAAGACCGAATCATTCGCATGCACCACGCGCAGCAGTTTCATGCCGATCACGCGCCCGAAATGCTTGAGCACCTTCGCCGCCGCCGCGGGCGTGGTCATGTCATACCCCGCTGCGGTGACGTGACACGTGTCAAGACAGAACGCCACCCGCTCCGGCTCGCGCACCATCTTCCGCATGGACGCCAGTTGCTCGAACGACCAGCCGAGCGTCGTGCCCGCGCCCACGGTTGTTTCGAGACATGTTTTCACTCGCGCGCCGGGAAGCATGGCGTGCACCGCATCAAGCGCCGCCGCGACGCGCTCCATGCCGCGTCTTTCATCATCGGTGAACACGCCGCCTTCGCGGCTCACATCGCGCATCGGTCCGCGCTCGCCCATGTGAGCGCCGGGGTGCACGACGCACAGCGGAATGCGCAGCGCATCGCATCGCTCCAGCTCATGCCGAAACAATTCCACCGACGCTCGCCAGACGTTCTCCGCAGGCGACGCGAGGTTGATGAGATACGACGCGTGGCTCACCACGCGCGCCGGCCCGCGCGCTCCATCCCACTTCATCGCCTTGAGCGCCGCCAGCCAGTCGCTCTTCTCCGAGTCCGCCAGCGGCGGGACGCGCCATTGCCGCTGATTCTTCGTGAACACCTGCACGCAATCGAACTTCAGCCGCTGCGCTTCCGTGAGCGCGTTCACCATGCCGCCAGCGATCGAGAGGTGCGAGCCGAACATGCCGCGTGCCAGTTCATTCCGTTGAGATCACTTCGAATCGCCCTGCGCCGCCGGCGGATCGCCTGTTTCCAGTTCATAGCCCTGGCTCTTCCACTGCCGCAGCCCGCCGGTGAGCGTGCGCACGTCGCTGTATTTCAGTTCGAGCAGGCGCTTGCTCATCGCCATCGCCTTGGCGTCGTTGTAGTCGTCGCCGTACACAACGATGGTGGACGCGCCTTCCAGCAGCGCTTCGTGATCTTCTTCAAGATTCGCGAAGGGGAGGTGAATGGCGCCGGGGATGTGACCCTTGCGATACGCCTCGATGGACCGCGGATCGACCCACACGGCTTTGCCCTTGCCGATCCCCAGCACGCCGCCGCGCGATGACATCGCCTTCATCGCCTCGTCCGGGCCGACCATCACGAGGTCCCGGTCATCCACCTTGGGCGGGCAGCCGGGAAGCGCCAGCAAACCCGCCGCCACCGCCGCCACGGCAAGGCACTGGACAAGCCCGCGCAGGCGTCGCCGCATTCCGTGATCCGAGTGAATCATCAACGCTTCTCCACATATTGTCCGGCTGGCAGTCGCCGGTTGTCCCTACGCGTTCGGGGCAGCTTCGGGTCGCAATATGCCGCAAAAGCCGCAAACTCGGTCCCGATCCCAGCCCGTTGCCGGAAGAAGACACGCTCATCCGGGTCTCCTTCCACAGGCGATCGCCTCGATGGTGAGCCGGAATAGCAGCCGGCGATCACGCGTTATTGTCCCATCGGCCGTTCGTCCGCCGTGTATCTTCTGTTTCTCGCTCGATGACGCAAGCGCGAACGGAGTGGCCGATGGTTCGTACGAGTATGGTCCGGGGCAGGGGAATCGCTGTGACGCTGATGCGTGTGCTGCTCTCGGGCTTGGTCGGTGTGTTCGCTCTCGCAGCGACGTCCCTCCTCCACGCCGCCCCCAATCCTCAATTCACCCAGGAGAAGCCAGTCAAGCGGGGCCCCGACCTCGTCAAGGTCACCATGGCCACCGACGCGAACACCGTCGGCCCCGGCGAGCAGTTCCATCTCGTTCTCGAGTTCACCATCGAGCCCGAGTGGCACATCTACTGGAAGAACACCGGCAACGGCGGCGGCGTGCCCACCACGATCGAGGTCACCGACTTCCCCGAAGGGTTCGAGGTCGGCGCGCCCATCTTCTCCCGCCCCCAGCGATTGGGCCAAGGCGAAGAGATCATCTACGGCTATGAAAAACGCGCCGTCATCGTCCTGCCCGTCACCGCGCCCAAGCAGATGAACGTCGCCACCGCGCGATTCGAAGGCACGGTGAGCTTCCTCGTGTGCAAGGATGCCTGCCGAATCGGCGGATCGTCCTTCACGATGGACGTGGCCACGAAGTCCGAACCCACCCAGCAGGACACTTCGCTCGAGGCGCTCGGCCAGAAGCTGGACATCTCGTTCCCGAAGCCCATCAAAGATATGAACGGCGCCAGCGCGACGTTCGACGGCAGCACGCTCGACATCACTGTTCCGGCCCCGAGCGCCGAAGCTGCGTTTTTCATGTTCCCGCATGATCACCCCGGCGTGAACTTCGGTGAGCCCAAGCGACTGAATGATCGCGAAGGCGCGCTGCATGTCACTGTGCCCGTTGAAGTTGTTCCCGACGACTCGCTCGGCGAGCCGATGCGCGTCGCCGGCGTCATCGCGCTCGGCAAAGAACTGACGGATCCCTGTTTCGAGTTTGACCTGCCGGCGATCGTATCGGACGCTCGCCCGGCGGACGCATCTGAATAATGAGGGCAATTCGCCCCCAGAGCCAAAGTCAGAAGGAGTCAGGACAATGATTGCACGACGTTCGATGTTCTCCATCGCCGCGCTCTCGCTCGTGGTCGCCGCCGCTTCCGCGTTTGCGCTCGATGGCGAGAAGCACGCCAACAACAGCAAGGTGAAGCTCGGCGAGAAGGTCGCTGAATTCACCGCCAAGGACGCCGACGGCAAGGAGCACAAGCTCTCCGATTACGAAGGCAAGATCCTCGTCCTCGAGTGGATCAATCCCGATTGCCCCGTTTGCCAGCGCGTCTATCGCGACGGCCTCGTGAAGAACACCGTCGAAGAATTGAAGAAGCTCGGCGACGACGTTGAGTACGTCACCGTCAACAGCACCAACTTCCAGGGCCCTGAAGTCTCCAAGCAGTGGATGGAGAAGCACGACCTCGCGGACATCATCACGTTCGTCGACCAGGAAGGCACGCTCGGCAAGATGTTCGACGCCCGCACCACGCCGCACATCTTCGTCATCGACGGCCAGGGCGTGCTCCGCTATCACGGCGCGTTCGATAACGATCCCAACGGCCAGGCGAAGGGCGAGGTGATCAACTATGCCGTCAACGCCGTCAAGCAGATCAAGGCCAACGAAACCGTGTCGCCCGATTACGTCAAGCCCTACGGCTGCGGCGTGAAATACAAGAGGGGCGACAGCCACAAGCCCGGCAGCAGCAAGGAGTAATCCTCGCTTCCAACGGCTGGAACACCAAGCGCCCGCGACGCCACGTCACGGGCGTTTTCTTTTTTTGACATCGCGCCGTCGATTTTCGCTTTGCAACCCCGAAATGGAGAACCGCAACGCCCCCGGCCGCGGATTTTTCCGTTGCAATGCGCCGTTCACGCGTCAAACTGGAAGGGGCGGCTGCCGCCAAAAGTCGACAAGTCAGCAAGTCAACAAGTCAAAATTCGGAGATTGTTTCGCCGCGGCCCGACCAACGGGAGGCGAGAGCGGAGGCGCGGGGTGAAAGTCGAAAGGTCGAAAAGTCGAAATTTCCACGCGCGTTTAGCCGCGACCCGAAGGGGAGCGGTCGGAACGTGCAAGAGCGCCAACTCGCACGCTACACCTGAACCGCTCCCAATTTTGCCCATTTGCCGTTTTGATTTTTTGCCGTTTCCCGCTGCCATCGCGGCAAGTCGTGCGGCATGTCCAAGTGATCAAGTCCGGGAGCAACGCGCATTATGAATGTGAACGAAGAACAACACGGGCCGTCATTCAAGATACGCACACCACATCGCAACCGCGCCTGCATCTTGAGCGCTTGCGCGATCGTCCTTTCGGGAGCTGTCGGTTTGCAGGAAGCGAACGGACAGTGCATGTACGAGGTCATCGCTGAGATGAAAAATCCGACGTGCGATGAAGGCAGCGGCAACGCCACGATCACAGCCATCAGCGACACCGGCATCGTCGTCGGCAACTTCTCAATCAATTGCGGCTTCGATGTCCAGCCGTTCATTTGGACGGTAGAAGGCGGGTTCGTCGCACTTCCGCTTCCGCCGGGCGTGTCGGAAGCGTTTGCACATGATGTGAACAACGATGGGGAGATCGTGGGTTCGCTCTTTCGCGATGACGTCGGAACGCGAGCATTTCGGTACAAAGACGGCGTGTGGACAGAGTTGCCGCCAACTGGAAGTGGCACCGGCGCCCGCGCGAACGCGGTAAGCGATAACGGCTGGGCGGTTGGACACCGCGACACGGGTCGTGGAAGTGTTGCTATTCGCTGGCGCGACGATGTGGTGGAGGTATACCAGCCGCGCTCCGGCGATTCCGCGCATGCAAACGATGTCAACGAAAGTGTTTCCGCAGTCGGTCAGACCGTCGGGCATTTGCAGGGTTCACAGCGAGCATTCTGGTGGTTTGGCCACACAGTGATTCAGATTCCCCCACTGCCTGGCGGTGACACGAGCGATGCGGTTGCGATAAATGACTTGAGTACCATCGTCGGAACATCGGCGATCCCGGTGGAAGGTGGCGCAGGCGAAAGGCGATCATGGTTCTTTGAGGACGGCGTGCAGATCGATCTCGGCACGCTTCCGGACGCAAGTCGCGTCAGTGCCGAAGACATCAACGATGCGAGGCAAATTGTTGGCAGAGCGAGTGGCGTTGAGAACAACACGTCCACGCCATTCCTCTGGCAGCACGGCCAAATGTTCGACTTGGAATCGTTGATCGTCAAACCGCCTTCAGGCAAGAACCTGAGCACCGCGAGGGCCATTAACAATAACGGCTGGATTGCCATCGATGGCATTGTCCTTGCCCCCGTTGGTCGCACACTTGGCGACGTCAACATTGATTGCATTGTCGATGAACGCGACTTGATCGCGGTGCTCGAGGACTGGGGCCACGACAAGCTGAACCATCCGACCGATCAAGTGACCAGCGCAACATTTCAACCGCCAGCGGATGGCATTGTAGACGCCGCCGACCTGGCTGTGGTGCTCGGAAACTGGAGCGTTTCCAGTTCTCAATCTTCCACAGAAAGGAGTAGGTAATGAGGTTCAATCGAAGTGTGCCATGGGTTCTCATAACCACAGCACTGTCCTTCGTTCCGGTCATGCAAAGTGCAGATGCGCAGGATGATATCACTGACGACGAAGTGTGGCTCGTCGATGGCATCGGTGGCGATGACATGAACACCGGAAAGGGCAGCTGGGCGAATGCTCGCGAGACAATTCAGTCTGTTCTCACCGATGGCGATCTCGAGCCTGGTGACCGGATCTGGGTGCGGGCCACGACCTACACCTTGACCTCAACGACGGACACGTATCTCTTGACGGACGGCGTCTGGCTCCTCGGTGGGTTCGCTGGCACCGAGACCAACCGCAAGCAGGCCAAACCTTACATCAACGAAACCATCCTCGACGGCGACAACGTCGCGTATCACGTCGTGACCGCGATCGAGCTTGCGGAAGATGATCCTGAAACTGTCACGCGCCTTGATGGCTTCATTATCCGCAACGGCGACGCAACCGGTGACTCCGCCCATCCGCGCGGAGGCGGATTGATCATGCGGAATGCGGATGAAGATCCGGAATCGAACAACTTTTATCTCAAAGTCTCGCGATGTCGATTTCAGGATAACGTCGCCAGCCGCGGCGGTGCGGTCGCCGTGTATCGGCCCATGAACAATATGGTGGCCGCGAGCCACAATCTTGAGTTGACGAATTGCGAGTTTTCTGGCAACAGCGCGATCAACGGTGGAGCGATATGGGTGTGGGGGGCCCGCGCCCTAATCAACAACTCCCTGTTCTTTGCCAATACCGCGACGTCTAAGGGAGGCGCAATTCTTCTTGCGTCGTCATGCGATTGGTCGTTTGTAGATTGCGATACACATTCGCACTGTCTTGTGTTTTCTCAGCAGACCCACGTCGACGTGAATTGCTGCACAATCACAGGAAATGAAGCCAACAACGGTTCAGGCGGCGGTGAGGCTGGCGGCATCTATGCCTTCTTTCACATGACTTTGGATGTGGTTGGGTCGATCATTTGGGGCAATGTCGATGGCTCCAATGCCACGAACACAGAACAGGCACAAATCTCGCGCGAACATTTCTGTGAACTCGAACTCGTTGATACTGCCGACTATTCGTACATTGAAGACTTGGACATCTATGCCGGCTCGGGAAATATCGGCAACCTTGAGCTGTCGCCCGATTTTGTCAATCCGTCGCAGAACAACTATCGCCTTAAGTCGAGTTCGCCTTGTATCGATGCCGGTGCCTTTGGCATTGACTTCCCCATCGATGTTCTTGATTTCAACAACGACAGCAACACAACGGAGCCAACGCCTGATTTGGATCAATTGCGCCGCGTGCGGAACTGCGTGGTGGACATGGGCTGCTACGAGCATGAATGTGATTGCGAAGCTGACTTGGTGAGTTCACTCAACTTTCAACCTCCGGGCGATGGGGCCGTCAATGCGGCTGATCTGGCGTTTCTCCTCGGCGAGTGGGGGAACGGCGTGACTTCTCTGGCTGATATGGTGACCTCTGCGACCTTCCAACCGCCGCCGGATGGCAATGTGGACGCAGCAGACCTTGCCTACCTGCTCGGAAGCTGGGGCACGTGTCCAGAGGAGTGCAACTGCGAACAAGAATTGATGGGCGGTAGTTCTGCAATGAACCCTTTTGAAAATACCGAAGTTGGCGATCTCCTCGACCAGTTGCTCGAAGAGAAGGACCCCGAAACGCAATCGGCGCTGATTGAAGACTTGCTCGAATTGCTGGCGCCGTAACCGCGTTCGTTCATGGTGCCACTTCAAACCCCGGCAACGCCGCGCGATCTGCGCGGCGTTGTCTGTTTCCGGTGTCTCTCCACACGTCGCAACTCACCACCCCACCGAGCAGCCGCGGAGTGGCGAAACTTCTCGCCTTTCCCATCCCCTATCATGCCCTCAATCATGGCTCGCAAGCGGACATCCGGCGGCGGCTGGCCTGCGATCTGGTATGCCCTGCGCGCTGGGCGTCGTTCCGGCGGCGTCTTCAAAATGATCCGCGCGCTCCGCTCCCGCAACGCGTGCAAGACCTGTGCGCTCGGCATGGGCGGTCAGCTTGGCGGCATGACGAACGAGGAAGGCCGCTTCCCCGAAGTCTGCAAGAAGTCCATCCAGGCGATGGCGGCCGACATGCAGGGGGCGATCCATCCGCACTTCTTCAGTGATTTCAATCTCGAGAAGTTGCGCGGGTTCACGCCGCGTGAACTCGAAGCGGCTGGGCGCCTGACGCGGCCGGTGTACGCCGGGCCGCTCGATCAGAACTATCGCCCGATCTCGTGGGACGACGCAATGGACCGCATCGTGAAGAAGATGCGCGCGATCCAGCCGAGCGAGGCGTTTTTCTACTTTTCCGGCAGGTCATCCAACGAAGCGGCGTTCCTGCTCCAGCTCATGGCCCGCGCGTGGGGCACCAACAACGTCTCCAACTGTTCGTACTACTGCCACCAGGCATCGGGCGTGGCGCTGGCGGATGCCATCGGGTCCGGCACGGCGACCGTCACGCTTGACGACCTCCAGCACGCGGACCTGCTCTTTCTCATCGGCGGCAACCCCGCGAGCAACCACCCGCGGCTCATGCGCGATCTCGTCAAGCACAGGCGGCGAGGCGGGAAGATCATCGTCATCAACCCGCTGCGCGAACTTGGCCTTGTGCGGTTCAATGTGCCGAGCGATCCGATCAGCTTGCTCTTCGGCTCGTCGATCGCGGATGAATACATCCAGCCGCACATCGGCGGCGACATCGCGCTGCTCACCGGGATCGCCAAGGCGCTCGTTGAGCTGTACCCGCACGCCGTCAGCCGCGCGTTCATTGAGCGGTGTACGAACAACTTCGCAGCGTTTGAAGAATCCATCGCGCACGCATCGTGGGATGACATCACGCAAGCCAGCGGCGTGGCGCGCGAGGCGATCGAGCGCATCGCAGCAATGTATGCCGCGTCGAACGCCACCATCTTCATGTGGACGATGGGCATCACGCACCATCTCCACGGCGTGGGCAACGTGCAGATGATCGCCAACCTCGCGCTGCTCCGCGGCATGATCGGAGCGCCCGGCAAAGGGTTGCTGCCGCTGCGGGGTCACTCGAACGTGCAGGGCATCGGTTCGATCGGCGTTGCGCCCACGCTCAAGCCTGTGATCGCGCAGCGCATGGAAGAAACGTTCGGCTTCAAGGTGCCGACGGAGCCCGGCCTCGACACGCTCGCATCGTTGCACAAGGCGGCGGAAGGCGGCTTCAAGCTCGCGTTCTGTCTCGGCGGCAACCTGTTCGGCGCATCGCCCGATGCGCGCTTCGCCACACGCGCGCTCGCCAACATCGACACCGTCATCTATCTCAACACCACGCTCAACACCACGCACGTCTCCGGCCGGGGCCGCGAAACGATCATCCTTCCGGTAAAGGCGCGCGATGAGGAAGAGCAGGCGACGACGCAGGAATCGATGTTCAATTATGTGCGCTACAGCGAGGGCGGCCCGCAACGCCACGAAGGCCCGCGCAGCGAGAGCGACATCATCGCCACGATCGCCGAACAGTTGGCAGATAGTGGCACAGGCGAAGCGCCCAGCGAGAACGGTGGCACAGGCGTCTCGCCGGTGAATCCTTTGAAAAGCATTGACTGGCCCGCGCTGCGCAACCACGCCAACGTCCGCGCAGCGATTGCGAAAATCATCCCGGGCTACGCGCCCATCGGGCTGGTTGACGCCACGCGCCGCGAGTTCCACGTCGAAGGCCGCACCTTCCACGAGCCAAAGTTTCCTACGCCGTCTGGCAAAGCGAACTTCCACGCCGTACCCATCCCGCACTTGCCGCAGGCGGATGGCGCGCTGCGCCTGATGACCATTCGCTCCGAAGGTCAGTTCAACACGGTGGTGTACGAAGAGGAAGACATCTATCGCCACCAGACGCGGCGTGATGTGATCCTGATGAACGCGGCCGACATGGCACAGCGCGGGCTGAAGGAGGACGATCGCGTCGTTGTGCGCAGTTCCGCCGGCGCGCTGCACAACGTGCTCGTGCGCGAGTTCGACATCCGCGCGGGCAACGCGGCGATGTATTACCCGGAAGCGAATGTGCTGGTGCCCGCTGCCGTGGATGAGCGATCGCGGACGCCGGCGTACAAGAACGTGGCGGTCACTGTTTCTCTCGAACGCCCGGCCGACGCGTCACAATCTCCGCCACCGGGATCGAACGGGACCGTGGACCCGCAGCCGGCCTCGAAGCAAGCCGGGCATCCGCCGCGTCGCGATCTGAAGGCGTGTTGACGTTCAGCAGCGCGTCGGCCCACTCCGCCGGGGCGTCAATCACATGCGCGCCCGCCGCCTTGTGCAGTTCATGCACCGCAAGGCGACCGCTTTCAAGCAATCGCGCGACCAGCGGCAGCGCGTTCGCGCCCACCCGGCACGGCAGCGGCCGAATGGTCTCTTCGCGTTGCACCTTCAGCGCCGACGTCGGCGAGGCGGCCGGCCGCGCCAGCGCTTCCAGCACGCGATGATCCACCAGCGGCGTGTCGCACGAGCAGACGATGTACGCATCGCACAGCTTTGTCTCGAGCAGCGCGTGAATGCCGGCCAGCGGCCCTTGGCCGGGCTCGCGGTCGTGCACGAGCGCTGCGTTGGGGAACATCTCGCGCATCAATCGCGCGCTCGCCGGATCGCGCAGCCCCACGATCGCCAGCACCTCGCACACGTGGCGGAGCGAATCGGCGATGTGCTCGGTCATGGTGCGACCATCCGCAAGGCGAACCATGTGCTTCGGCTCGCCCATGCGCGTGCTCGACCCGCCGACCAGAATCGCTCCTCCCAGCGTCATGATCTGTTCGCCCGTTCGGTGATCGTGGCAGGTCGCGGGGCCTTGCTCCATCCCCCGAAGGCCGATCCGCCTTCAATCTGGCCCATCATAAGCCCCGGCCCCAGCGATCTGAACGAGAAAATTCGATCGTCTTTCGAAGGTGATTACACTGTGCGTCCCCCATGAAACCCCCACGGAGCGGCTTGTGAGCGAATCATCCATCTTCTCATTGCAAGGCCGGCACGCCCTCGTCTGCGGCGCGACCCAGGGCATCGGCAAGGCGTGTGCCATGGAACTGGCCCGGCTGGGCGCCAGCGTCACCGTCATGGCCCGGCACCGGGAGGCGCTGGAAAAGACAGCGGGGGAGCTGCCCACGGCACACGGCCAGACGCACCGCTTTGTGATGGCCGATTTCTCCGATTGGCACGCCGTCGCCGACGTCGCCCACCAGCATGTCCGCGACCACGGCCCGGTGCACATCCTCATCAACAACACCGGTGGCCCGCCCGCCGGCCCGCTCATCGAAGCGTCGCAGGACGATCTCACCAAAGCCTTCGCGCAGCACGTGCTCGCCAACCAGGCGCTCGTGCAGGCCACCGCGCCCGGCATGCGCGATGCGAGCTACGGCCGCATCGTCAACATCATTTCGACCTCCGTCATCACGCCCATCCGCGGCCTCGGTGTGTCGAACACCATTCGCGGCGCCGTCGCCAACTGGGCGCGAACCCTCGCCCACGAACTCGCACCGTTCGGCATCACTGTCAACAACGTGCTCCCGGGCTACACCGCCACCAATCGTCTCGCGGCGCTTTTGCAAGGCCGCGCGAATCGCGCCGGCACCACGCTCGGCGAAGTGGAAGAGCAGATCAAGGCCGCGATCCCCATGCGACGATTCGCGGACCCATCCGAAGTCGCCGCCGTCGTCGCCTTCCTCGCTTCACCGGCAGGAAGCTATGTCACCGGCGTCAACCTGCCCGTCGATGGCGGCCGCCTGTCCGCAGGATAAACCGATGAACCACGGAGCACGCGTAGGTGCGCACCGTCCACCATCGACAATCGCGCCGTCACGCCATTTCCGGCCAAACCCCGCATACGCGCACCATTTTGACTTGTTGACTTGTTGACTTTTTCCAGTCCATGCAGATCCAGAACTACATCAACGGGAAGTTCGCCGACCCCATCGCCGGGCACTGGCTCGACAACATCGAGCCCGCGACCGGCAAGGCGTACGGCAAGCTGCCCGCGAGCGATGCGCAGGATGTCGACGCTGCAGTGAGCGCCGCGAAGGCTGCGTTTCCTGCGTGGTCGCGCACGCCGGTGGAGGAGCGTTCGCGCATTCTGGATCGCATCGCGGACCTGCTCGAACGCGATCTTGAAACGTTCGCCCGCGCCGAATCGATCGACACCGGCAAGCCGATCGCGCTCGCGCGCAGCCTCGACATTCCCCGCGCCGTCGCCAACTTCCGCTTCTTCGCCGGGGCCGTGCAGTTCACGCATTCCGAGTCGCATGTGACCGATCGCCCCGCAAAGGCGCTCAACTACACGCTGCGCCAGCCGATCGGCGTGGTGGGTTGCATCTCGCCGTGGAACCTGCCGCTCTATCTCTTTTCGTGGAAGGTCGCTCCCGCGCTCGCCACCGGCAACTGCGCCGTCGCCAAGCCGAGCGAGCTGTCGCCCATGACGGCGTCCATGCTGTGCAAACTCGCCAGCGAAGCGGGTCTCCCGCCGGGCGCGCTCAATGTGGTGCATGGCTTGGGAGCGCACGCCGGCGCTGCGATCGTCGCGCATCCTGATGTGAAAGCGATCACCTTCACCGGCGGCACGAAAACCGGCGCCGCCATCGCTGCCGTCGCGGGGCCCAAGTTCAAACACATGGCCCTCGAACTCGGCGGCAAGAATCCCACGATCATCTTCGCCGATGCGGATTTCGATGACGCTGTCAGCACAAGCGTTCGCGCTGCGTTTTCAAACCAGGGCGAAATCTGTCTCTGCGGCTCGCGCATCTTTGTCGAGCAATCGCTGCACGACCGTTTCACCGATGCCTTCGTCGCCAGGACGAAAGAGCTCAAGCAAGGCGATCCGCTCGACGAATCCACGCAGCAGGGGGCGCTGATCTCACGCGATCACATGAAGAAGGTGACCGACGCGATCGCCTTCGCGCAGTCTGAAGGCGGCGCTATCCTCACCGGCGGCAAGCGCGCGACCATCAGCGGCCGCTGCGCTGATGGATTTTTCGTTGAGCCCACTGTCATCACCGGTCTCGACGCGTCGTGCCGAACGTGCCAGGACGAAATCTTCGGCCCGGTCGTCACCATCACGCCGTTTGCGAATGAGGATGACGCGATCGCGCAAGCCAACAGCGTGCGGTACGGCCTCTCGGCAAGCGTGTGGACGCGCGATCTCGGCCGCGCGCACCGTGTTGCGGAAAACATCGAAGCCGGCACCGTGTGGATCAACTGCTGGCTGCTGCGCGACCTCCGCGTCCCCTTCGGCGGCGTCAAAGATTCCGGCCTCGGCCGCGAAGGCGGCGAAGAAGCGCTGCGATTCTTCACCGAGCCGAAGAACGTGTGCGTTCGCATTCAGTGACGTTGCGCGATCCGAAACAACCAAGCGGCCACCCGACTCCCCGCCGCTGTGTGCCCTCTGTGCCTCTGTGGCTAAATGGTCGCGATCACCTTCAGTTCGATCGCGATCGGCGTTGGCAGGCAGTTTATTTCGATGGTGGTGCGCGTGGGATTGGGTTTGCCCGGGCCGGCGAAGTACTCGGCGTAGAGCTTGTTGTACGCCGCGAAGTCGTCCCTCATGTTCGTGAGAAACACCTGAACGTCGACGATGTTCTCCCACTTCGAGCCGGCGTCTTCGAGCACGTAGCGCACGTTGTCGAACACGGCCCGGCATTGCGTTTCGATGTCGTATGAGCGGATCGTGCCGTCGGCGTTCAGCGTGACGCCGGGGATGTCCTTGCTGCCGCGTTTGCGCGGACCGATGCCGGAGAGGAAGAGCAGGTTGCCGACGCGCTTGGCGTGCGGAAACGCGCCAACGGGTTCGGCTGCGCGAGTTGAGTGAATGTCGGTCATGGGACGTTCAATGTAACCACGAGGGCACGGAGACGCGGAGAGGGAACGCAGGATGGGCCTGTCCACCAATTGGTCAAATGTATCCCACGCTCGCTCGCACACATTGCCCTGCGGGCCAATGTGTGGCGCCCCATTTGAAGATGTAGCGATCACGTTCCGGTCACCGCGTTCGAACACGGAACCTTTTGACTTGTTGACTTGTCGACTTGTTGACTTTTCTCCGTCCGTGGTTCTCTGCGCGTCACAGCCGTCTTAGCACCGCGCGCACCGGGCTTGCATCAAACCCCTCCAGCTTCAGCGGCAGCGCGATCAGCTCGTACTCGCCCGCCGGCACGTCGCGCAGGACGAGCCCTTCAAGGATCGCCATGTCGTGCTTCGCAATGCAATTGTGCACCGGCAGATCCTTGGATGCGAACGAATCGACGCTCGGCGTGTCCACGCCCACCACCTTCACGCCGCGCTCGGAAAGAAAATCCACCAGCTCCACGGAGAGCGGCGCGAACTCGCTCGTCCATCGTTCCGGTTCAGGAAACGTGCCTGTGGCAATCAGCACACGCGGCGCCGTGATGGCATCGCGCAGCATCGTCGGCGTCACCGCCTCGCCCGGCTTCGCATCCACATGCACAACCTGACACGGCCCGATGTACAGCTCCAGCGGTTGCTGCTCGATCGTTCGGCCGTGCTGCGCGTAATGACTCGGCGCATCCGCATGTGAGCCGGCGTGCACCGTGGAGTGCAAGGTCGAGAGCGTGACCGATTGTCCGCGCGAAAGTTCCATCAGCACCTCGCGCGAAACGGCCGTGTCGCCGGGCCACACTTTCAGGCGAGGCGAGAGCGTGGGCGAAATGTCGTACATCGCCGCGCTCATGGCGATTCCGCGCCGCGTGATTGCCGCATATGCGCCAGCGCCGCCAGCAGTCCCACGAATCCCGACACGGCTGCCGCAAGCCCGAGGATGACGAGCATCGGCTGCACAAGGCCCATCGACCCGCTGCCGAAAAACCACTGCATGCTGGCGAGCATGTTCAGCGCTTCCTGATCGTTGCCGCCCGGCCCGGCGACGAACTGACCGATCGGCATGCCGCCCGCCGCCCAGTTGCCGATCGCGAGTCCGCCCACCGCGATCACACCGGCCACGACGCCGCCCGTACTCGCGCCGCCGATGGACACGCCGCCGTATGAGAGTGCGCCGATCGCCACGCCGCCCATCGCTGCGAGCAGTCCCAGGCTCAACCCGCCGAACGTGATAAGCCCGATCGCCAGGCCGCCGAACGCCACCACGCCACACGCCATGCCGCCGACCGCGACGATGCCGGTCGCGCGATCGCCGAACGCAAACACGCCCTTCGCATGGCCCATGCGCTCGCCGGGCACCGGGCCATAGGCCCACGACACAATCGGCAAGCCGAACAACCGCGTTCTCGATTGATAGCGCCGGCCCCAGCGCCCGAAGCGGTTGAGCACTTCCACGAGCGGCTTGCCGCATTCCGGGCACTTGCTCGATTCAACAAGGCCCGAAAGCACATAACCGCAGTTGCCGCAATACGGTTCCCCCGCCTTGCCAGCCGTCGCCGCCGCCCCACGCTGTTCCGCCATACCCACGCTCCTGTCCGCCCGGCCCTCAATTCGAGCATTATGCCGAATTTGAGGCGTCAAGGCGTGAAGGCATCAAGGCAAGAATGTTTAGCCGCGACCCGTAGGGGAGCGCTCGGGGCGTGAAATGGCGCAGGACCCGCGTCGTCCTCGCGGACTCGTGTCGACGTTTCGTCTGCGCTACACCACGCTCGCGATCAGCGCCACGATGCCGATGACGATCAGCACGCCCAGCACCGCGCCGGCCGCCAGGATCGCTCGCCATTGCTTCTTCGCCCGCTGCCGCGCTTTCGCGTAGGGGAACGTGGTGAACGAGATCATGTTATAGAGCGGCATGAACTTGCGCGGCATCAGTCGATGCAGCAGATGCTCCAGTCGCTTGCGCCACAGGAACCGCTTCGTGCCTACCTTGTCGCGCATCTCGACGAAATTGTCGATCGCCAGCTCGGCGATGGCGTCGGTGTTCACCTTTCGCCTCGCGCCGAACTCCACAACCGCTCGGCGAAGATCGTCCTTGTGCGTTCCCATGCAGCGCATCAGTTCGAGACAGTCTTCGAACGCCGCGTTCATGCCCTGGCCGTAGAACGGCACGATCGCGTGCGCCGCGTCGCCGATGAGCAGCACGCGCCCTTCGTGATGCCACGGCTGGCACTTGATCGTCACCAGCGAGCCCGTCGGGTGCGCGAAGAAATCGTCCGCCAGCGTCGGCATCTTCGGCACGGCGTCGGGGAACGTCTTCTCAAAGAATTGCAGCACATCCGCGCGCGTCTTCAGCGATTCAAAGCTCTCACGCCCCTTGAGCGGGTGAAACAGCGTGCAGGTGAACGAGCGATCGCGGTTGGGCAGCGCGATCATCATGAACCCGCCGCGCGGCCAGATGTGCAGCGCGTTGGGCTCCATGGCAAATTCACCCGTCGCCGTGGGCGGGATCGAAAGCTCCTTGTAGCCATGCGAGAGATATTCCTGCGCGTAGTTGAACCCTTCGCGCTTCTGCATGACGCTGCGCACGGCGGAATACGCGCCGTCGGCCCCGATGAGCAGTTCGCATTCCTCCTGCTCCGTCGCGCCCGTCTCTTCATCGATGAATGTGGCGACCGGCTGCTCGGCGTCGAGGTTCACATCCACGCACCGCTTGCCGAAGCGAACATTGACGCTCGCGTTCTGTTCCGCCGCGTCGAGCAGCGTGATGTTGAGCGCCGAGCGCGACACGGAGTTGATGGCTTCGCGGTGATTGGAGCTGTAATACTGAAACGTCAGCTCGCCGCTCACCGAATGCATCATCCTGCCGAACATCGGGATGGCGTTGCCAAGCACCTTTTCGGCGAGTCCGACGGCGGCGAGGCCGCGCACGCCCCGCGCCGAGATGGCGAGATTGATGGAACGTCCGCCGACGAACCCGTGCGTGCGCGGGTCCGGCCTGCGTTCATATACGGTGACGCGGTGGCCTTCCTTGCCCAGCATCGTCGCGAGAAGCGCGCCCGCCAGGCCCCCGCCGACAATCACAATGCGCCTGAACTGCGGAGTGCTCATGTGCATTCATCATCGTCGAGCGGTTCGCGGCAAGCAATGCAAGGCCGCGGCTGGTCCAGTTCGGTGATCCGCCGGTTCATCAGGCCGAAAGCACCTTCTCCAGCGTGCGGACAAGCGCCCAGCAGTCATGGAACCGGTTGTACAAAGGAACGGGAGCGACCCGGATGACGTTCGGCTCCCGCGCATCGCACACCACGCCCGCCGCCTCCAGCGCCCGGACCGTCCGTTTGAGATCGTGCTCGATCATCAGCGAAAGCTGGCAGCCGTGCGCCTCGTCCTCGGCCGGCGTGATGATCGTCACCCCCGGGATCGCCGCCTGTTCCAGCAGCATGCGGAGGTAGCCCGTCAGCGCCAGGCTCTTCCGCCGCAGCGCCGGCATCGTCGCTTCCATGAAGAGATCAAGCGACGCCTTGAGCGGCGTGAGCGAAAAAATCGGCGGGTTGCTCACCTGCCAGCCCTCCGCGCCTTGATGCGGCACGAAATGTTCGTTCAGGTGCATGCGGAACCGCGTGGCCGGGTCGTTGCCCCACCAGCCCGCCAGTCTCGGGAGATGCGGCGAGTTGCCGTGCCGCGAATGCACGAAGCAGCCCGCCACCGCGCCCGGGCCCGAGTTCAGATACTTGTACGAACACCACACCGCGAAATCGACGCCCCAGTCGTGCAGCGACAGCTCCACGTTGCCCGCCGCATGCGCGAGATCAAAGCCGGCAATGCAGCCATGCGCGTGCGCCAGCGCCGTAATGGATTCGATGTCGAACAGTTGGCCAGTGAAATAGTTGACGCCCGAAAAGAGCACGAGCGCGATCTCGTCGCCGTGCGCCTGGAGCGCTTCTTCGATCTGATCAATGGTGATCGTGTGCTGCCCCGGCCGCGGTTTCACGTACACCATCGCATCACGAGGATCGACGCCGCGCGATCGCAGGTGCGTTTCCACGGCGTAGATATCCGACGGGAAATTCGGCCAGTCGAGCAGCACCTTGCATCGCGTCTTCGACGGCTGATAGAAGCTGATCAGCATCAGGTGCAGATTCACCGTCAGGCTGTTCATCATCACCACTTCGCAGCCGGCGTCGGTCGCCGCCTTCCCGCCCACCAGCGTGCTGCCGGGCCCGCGGAACATTTCGTGATACGGGTACCACGGCCGCTTGCCATGGAAGTGACCCTCCACCGCGCGCTGCGCCCACTCGTCCAGCTCTTCATTGAGCAGCTCCCGCACGCGCCGCGGCTGCAAGCCAAGCGAATTGCCGGCGAGATAGACAACATCCTCGCCGCTCGCCGTGCGCGGGAGCAGAAATTGCTCGCGAAATTGCCGCAATGGATCCTGCGCATCAAGCTCGCGCGCGAAATCTTCATCAGCGCGGAAGCCGGGCAGTGCTGAAGAATTGATCGCCGTCACGTCGCCGCCCCTTGTCTCGCCTGCATCTTCGCAAAGTGCTTCGCGCCCAAGAACTCGACAGCATTCTCCGCCAGCAGCCTTCGCTTCGTCGTCGGTGAGAGATCATTCATCGACTCAATCAGCTTGCCGGGATGATGTTCGCCCAGCGGGAACGGGTAATCGCTGCCGAGCGCCACGCGGTTCTCGCCCACCACGCTGATGAGATAGCGGAGCGCGTTAGCGTCGTGCACGAGCGAATCCACCCAGAACTTGCCGAGCCATTCGCGCGGGCTCTTCTTGCAATCCACCGCGCACAAATCCGGCCGCACGTTGAACCCGTGCTCGATGCGCCCGATCGTGAACGGCATCGAGCCGCCGCCGTGCGCGAACGCCACGCGCAGCTTCGGCAACCGCTCGAACGTGCCGCTGAACATCAGCGAACAGATCGCCAGCGCCGATTCCGCCGGCATGCCCACGAGCCACGGCAGCCAGTATTTCGGCATCAGGTCCTTTGCCATCATGTCCCAGGGATGCACGAACACCGCTGCGTCCAGCGCCGCCGCCGCTTCCAGCACGTCGAACACCGCCGGGTGATCGAGGTTCATGTAGTTGTCCGCGGCGTTGATGTGCGAGCCGATCTGAATCCCCGCGAGGCCGAGATCATGCACGCATCGCACAAGCTCGCGGATCGCCCAGCTCGATTCCTGCATCGGCACCGTGCCCAGCCCGATGAAGCGATCCGGATACGCCCGGCAGATCTCCGCAATGTGATCGTTCAGCATGCGCGACACATCGAGCGCATCCAGCGCCTTCGCCCAGTAGCCGAACATCACCGGCACGGTGGAGAGCACCTGCACGGAGACGCCGGTGGCGTCGCATTCTTTCATGCGAACCTGCGGATCCCAGCAGTTCTGCTGAATTTCGCGGAAATGCCGGCCGTCGATCATCATCCTCGCGCAGCCGGGGCAGTGATGGTCAAGCTGCACCCACCCGCCGTAGCCGAAGCGGTCGCGCAGGTCCGGCCACTTCTCCGGCAGGATGTGCGTGTGCAGGTCAATTTTCAGCGGAAGGGCCATGGCGATTGTCGTCACGCAGTCTGCCGGAACTGTGCGTTCAGCACAACCCGGCGAAGCGAGTTAGGCTACAAAAATCACCAAGGAGTGTAGATCGTGCCGCAGCTCAACATCCCGCTTCGCCGCCTGTTTCCCGCCATGCTCGCCACGCTTCTGCTCATTGCGCCGGTCGCGCTGGCGCAGGACGATGCGCCGCCGCCGGTGAGCGAAGTCGCCGGCGAAACCGAAGCCGAGGTGCAGCCCTGGGAAGTCTCCATCGACAACCTGCGGCTGCAGATCCTGCCGCTGCGCCAGGAAGCGCTCAAGGCCGAGTGTGAGCGCTGGATCACCATGCTGCAGGCGAAGACCACGGAACTCACCGAAGCGAAGCGAGCGCGGAACGCCACCACGGACACCGCCGAGCTCGCTGTGCTCCGCGAACGCATCACCATGCTCGAGCAGCAGAAGGCCGCCATCACGCAGCGGTGCGACGTCGTCGTGAGCGCCTACAAAGCCAAGGGCGGCGACGGCGAGGAATATGACAAATATCTCGCGACCGTCGGCGGGCTTGAACTTGACGTGAGCGACACCGGCACCGCGCTCATGCAATTCCGCGCCTGGCTCGTCTCCAAAGACGGCGGGCAGCAGTGGCTGTGGGCCATCATCAAGTTCGTCGCCATTCTCATCGTGTTCTGGATTCTCTCGCGCATCATCGGCGCGATCGTCACGCGAGCGGTGAGCCACGTGAAAGGCGCTTCCGCGCTGCTCCGCACGTTCTTGAGCGGGCTCACGCGAAAAGTCGTGCTGCTCATCGGCGCGGTGGTGGCGGTGTCGGCCCTTGGGGTGGACATCGGCCCGCTGGTCGCTGCCATCGGCGCCGCAGGCCTCGTCATCGGTTTCGCGCTGCAGGGCACGCTTTCCAACTTCGCCAGCGGCATCATGATTCTGTTCTACAAGCCGTATGACATCGGCCACGTCATCGAAGCGGGCGGCGTCACCGGCAACGTCGAACACATGTCGCTCGTCTCCACCACGCTCGTCACCGCCGACAACCAGACCATCATCCTGCCCAACAACAGCGTCTGGGGCGGCGTGATCCGCAACATCACCGGCCGGGGCACGCGGCGCGTGGACATGAGCTTCACCATCTCCGCGGGGAATGACGTTGAGCGCGCCAAGGCCGTGCTGGAAGAGATCGTGCGCAGCCACGAACTCGTGCTCAAGGATCCGCCGCCGGCCATCGTGCTTTCGTCGTACGCCGATGCGTCGCTCAAGTTCCTCGTCCTGCCGTGGGCGAAGTCATCGGACTACGGCAAGGTGGCGTCCGACATCCACGCCGCCGTCAAACGCCGCTTCGAACAGGAAGGCATCACCGGCCCCGTCCAACGCCTCGACGTGAACGTGCGCCAGGCGGAAACGTGATCAGTGAATGTCATCAGCGCGTTGAGCCGCGACCCGATAGGGGAGCGCTTCGCGGAACACGCGCCGAACGGATTTCGACATCAACCGCGCGAAGCGCTTCCCTGCGCTACCGCTCCGGGGCGCGGCTCAACATGTGTGCGAATGAACCGCCGCGTCGCGGCTTTACGCTTCGCGTTCGATCACGACCTTCGGCTCAAACACGATGCGCTTAATCGGCTTGGGCTTCGTCACGCGCGTGCCGCAGTTTTTGCATGTTGACAGCTTCGCGTCCGCCCAGAACTCTTCCATCGCGTCGCGGAAGTGATCGACGATGTCCTTGCAATCGAACTCCTTGTCGTACACCAGCGAGCCGCACTTCTCGCAGTAGAACTGCAGGTGCTCCGTCTCGCCCGGCGGACGTCGACGCTCGACCACGATGCCCAACGTTCCCGGAGGACGAGTGGGGGAGTGCGGCACGTTGCCCGGGATAAAAAACGTCTCGCCTTCGCGAACGATGACGTCTTTGATCTTGCCGTCTTCGAAGATGCGAACGACGATGTCGCCCTTGAGCTGGTAGAAGTACTCCTCGCTGTTCGTCATGTGGAAGTCGTTGCGGGCGTTGGGCCCGGCGATCACCATGACGAAGAAGTCCTCGCCGTCGTACAGATACTTGTTCCCCACCGGCGGCTTGAGGTCGGCCCGGTGTTTCTCCACCCACTTCATGATGTTGATGGGCGGCGCAACCTTGGGCGGAGCAGCAGTGTTCGTCGGCATGACACACCTCCTCGCCCATTGTACGGCCAGCCCGCCCGAATCCTTCCACCCCGCCGCTCGCGGTTCGCACGCAGCAGCGTTGCGGAAGCCGCGTCTGACGAGTCCGCGAGGAAGATGCGGGTGGAAGCGCGGGGGCGTCCGCATTCCTCCGGCAGCCGCCACGGCGCCAGCGGCTCCGCGTCGGTCCACAGTGTCATTCCCCGCAAAAACCCGCTAAGCTACTCGACCGCGAATTGGCGCAATTGACGTATCGATCGACCCGACCATGGACCACGCCGACAAGGCCAACGTCATCCTCGCATGGACCGCGCACCCGGCCCGGCAGAATGTGCCGAAGCTGGTGGCTGCGATCCTCGTCATCGCGCTCATCGGCGTGGCGGTCGCGCTCGCGGCCGGGCATTGGCTCGCCGGCGTGCTCGGGGCGCTGCTCCTCGTCGCCAGCATGCAGCGGTTCTTCCTGCCGAGCCGCTTCGCCATCGACGAAGAAGGCCTCACGGCGAACTTTGCGCTCACGCACAAGCGGGTGAAGTGGAGCGACGTCCGCCGCTTCGCCTGCGATCCTGCCGGCGGGTACCTTGCCACGCGAGCCGTCCCCAACTGGACCGACGCCTACCGCGGCCTCCACCTCGTCTTCGGCGAAGGCGACATCCGCACGCAGGCCATCGACGCCATTCGCGCCCGTCTGGCGTGCGCCGGAAGCGCCGCGCAGCCGAGCTCGCCCCCCGCCAGCAGCCAGCAACAAACCGCTCAACGTCATCCCGCAGGTGCGCCCGTATGAAGTGGCTGAAGCACGCCTTTGCGGTGGATGACGGCAGTGCCTCACCGACGCCCGAGCAACAGCCTGCGGTGGATTGGTTCTGCTCGCAGGTCGCCAAGCGCCATCTCACCACGCCGAGCCTGATCGGCCTGGAGATGTCCCGGCCGCTCAACTTCCTCGCGGCGCAAACGCTGCATTTCTTCGGCCCCGGCGTGTGGGCGATCGTGCCGCAGAAAACCCACGAGAACTACGTCCACTTCGCCACCTTCCTTGAGAAGCGCGGTTCAATCGACTATCTCTGCAAACGCATCGAGCATTTCGAAGCTGAATTTTCCAGGGCCGAGGCAACGACCGACGGGCAGCCGGAAGATGGCGAGGCCTCCAAGCATGCCTGATTCGCCGCCTCCCGTCTGCCCTCCGCCACATGCCCTTTGCCTCTTTCTGAAGTCATGACCAAGCTCAATCCCAAAGACATCAAGGTCATCCTCGCCACCGACTGCGGCTCGACGACGACCAAGGCGATCCTGATCGAGCAGCAGCCCGACGGCACCTATCGCCAGACGTATCGCGGCGAAGCGCCCACCACCGTCGAAGCGCCCTTTGCCGACGTCACCGTGGGCGTCACCAACTCCGTGACCGAGATCGGCGAGCTCGCCGGTCGCAAACTCGTTGACGACAACGGCTCCATCATTCGGCCCGCGCGCGGCAGCGAAGGGTGTGACGTCTACATTTCCACCAGCTCCGCAGGCGGCGGCTTGCAGATGATGGTCGCCGGCGTGGTGCGCGAGATGACCGCTGAAAGCGCCAAGCGCGCCGCTCTCGGCGCGGGCGCGATCGTCATGGACGTGCTCGCCAGCAACGACAAGCGCAAGCCGCACGAACAGATTCAGCGCATCCGCGATCTTCGCCCCGACATGGTGCTCGTCTCCGGCGGCGTGGATGGCGGCAACACCACGCAGGTCGTGCAGATGGCGGAACTCATCGCGCCCGCCAAGCCCCAGCCGCGTTTCGGCGGCGAGTACAAGCTGCCGATCATCTTCGCCGGCAACAAGGATGCTGCCCCGATCGTGCAGAAGACGCTCGATGATTCGTTTGATCTCACGGTGGTCGAGAATCTCCGCCCCGTGCTGGAGCGCGAGAACCTCGGGCCCGCGCGCGACGCCATTCACGATCTCTTCCTCGAGCACGTGATGGCCCACGCGCCCGGCTACAACAAGCTGATGGAATGGACCGACGCGCCGATCATGCCCACGCCCGGCGCCGTCGGCAACATCCTCCAGACCATCGCCTCGCAGCAGGGCATCAACGTCGTCGGCGTCGACATCGGCGGCGCGACCACCGACGTCTTCTCCGTCTTCGACGGCACGTTCAACCGCACCGTCTCCGCCAACCTCGGCATGAGCTATTCCATCTCGAACGTCTGCGCCGAAGCGGGCATGCCCAACATCCTCCGCTGGGTGCACTTCGACATGGAAGAGCGCGAGCTGCGCAACCGCGTGAAGAACAAGATGATCCGCCCGACGACGATCCCACAGTCGCAGGAAGCGCTCATCTTCGAACAAGCCGTGGCCCGCGAAGCGCTGCGGCTGGCGTACATCCAGCACAAGGAATTCGCCACCACGCTCAAGGGCGTGCAGCAGCAGCGCACCGTCGGCGACACGTTCACGCAGACGTCCTCCGGCGCCACCATCGTCAACAACATGAAGCTCGACCTGCTGGTCGCGTCCGGCGGCGTGCTCTCGCATGCCCCGCGCATGAACCAGACGGCGATGATGCTCATCGACGCCTTTGAGCCCGAAGGCTTCACCACGCTGGCGAAGGACTCGATCTTCATGATGCCGCACCTGGGCGTGCTCGCGCAGGTGCACCCCGAGGCGGCAATGCAGGTCTTCGAGCGCGATTGCCTCATTTACCTCGGCACGTGCGTCGCCGCGAAGGGACAGGGCAAGGAAGGCAAGCCCTGCTTCAGTTACGAAATTTCAGGCAAGACGCTGAGCGAAAGAGGCTCGCTCGCGGTGGGCGACCTCAAACTGTTCAAGCTCGGCCCGGGCGAGACGGCAAAGGTGGCGATTGAACCCGCCAAGGGCTTCGACTTCGGCGCCGGCCCCGGCAAGCGCATCGAACGCGAAGTCCGCGGCGGCACGGTCGGCCTCATCCTCGACGCCCGCGGACGACCGCTCGAACTCCCCGCCGAACGAAACGAATGCCGGCGAATGATGACCAAATGGGTCAAGGCGCTGGAGATGTATCCGGAGTAAGAAGATTCACCACAGAGGCACAGAGAACACAGAGGGGAATGACTAGGGGACGCTTTGGGAATCGATGTTTTGACTTGTTGACTTGTTGACTTGTTGATTTTTTCGCGTCTGCCCCGATCACGCTACTCAGCTCTGTTCTCTGTGTCCTCTGTGCCTCTGTGGTGAGCGATTGAGATAGACCCATGGCTAAGGCTTATACACCCGGACTCAAAGTCACCAATCGCATTCGCCACCGCGCGCGGCGCGTTCTGCCCATTCATGGCGACGTGCTCGTGAAGGTCGGTCAGCAGGTGAATGCGCGCGATGTCGTGGCGCAGACCTTCATGCCCGGCGACATCACGCCCATCAATCTCGCCAACCAGCTTTCCATGCCGCCGCAGGATGTGCCCGAGTGCATGCTCAAGAAGGAGGGCGAACGCATCGCCATCGGCGAGGCGCTCGCGCGCACCAAGGGCATCTTCGGCATGTTCAAGAACGAATACAAAAGCAAGGTCGAAGGCACCATCGAGTCCATCTCGCCCGTCACCGGCCAGGTCATCATCCGCGGCGCGCCCATCCCCGTGCAGGTGCTCGCGTATCTCACCGGCGCCGTCGTTGAAGTCCTCCCCAACGAAGGCGTCATCATCGAGAACGAAGTCACCTTCGTGCAGGGCATCTTCGGCGTGGGCGGCGAAGCGTTCGGCAAGATCCGCATGGCGTGCAAGACGCCCGACCAGGAACTCACCGACGATCTCATCCACGCCGACATGAAGGACTGCATCATCATCGGCGGCGCTCGCATGACCTACCCCGCCATTCAGAAAGCGAAGCAGGTCGGCGCTGCCGCCATCGTCTCCGGCGGGATCGACGATCAGGATCTCAAGCAGTTCCTCGGCTACGACCTCGGCGTCGCCATCACCGGCCAGGAACGCATGGGCCTCACGCTCATCATCACCGAAGGATTCGGCGAGATTTCCATGGCCCGCCGCACGTTTGAGCTGCTTCACAGCCGCCAGGGCGACGACGCGTCCGTCAACGGCGCCACGCAGATTCGCGCGGGCGTCATGCGGCCGGAGATCCTCATCCCGCTGTCATCGGAAGAGAGGGCGCACGAGCGCGAACCCGTCCATAGCGAGGGCCAGCTTGAGCTTGGCGCGCCCGTCCGAATTATCCGCGATCCGTACTTCGGCCTGATCGGCGAGGTGTCCAACCTCCCGCCCGAGCCGTTCGTCCTCGATTCCGGCTCCAAGGCCCGCGTGCTTGAGGTGAAGTTCGATTCCGGCGAAAGTGTTGTCGTTCCGCGAGCCAACGTGGAACTCATCGAAGGGTAGGTGCAGATGCATCACGGCAATCAACCAACAAGCGCTCGCGGCATCGCAACACGACGAGCGTCCACGCTCGAGGCCGCTCGCGGCTACACACAACGAGCGTCCACGCTCGAAGCCGCTCGCGGCATGGCAACACAACGAGCGTCCACGCTCGAAGCCGCTCGCGGCTTAGCAACACAACGATCGCACGCGCTCGAAGCCGCTCGCGGCTTCGCACAAAAACTCTCCCTCGCGCTGGCCTTCACCCTCGCCTTCGCGTTCGCCGCCATCGCCGCCGCGCAAAATGCCGGTGAAGCCCCCGCGCCGCCGAGCGACGTGCACGCGGCCGATCATCCGCTCGATGGCGGCGGATCCGTCGACGTGACGTGGGCGCTCTCGCCTGACGACGGCGACCCCGCGAAGCTCGCCGGCTACCGCATCTCGCGCACCATGACCCCGCAAGAAGCGACTGACGCCGACCGAGACGCCATCGCCGCCGCGATCAAGAGCGCGAAGGCCGCCGTCACCACCGAGTGGCGCGAGCGTCTGAAAGAATCGAAGGGCGACCCGAACGACCCCGCGGAAATCGCCCGCATTCGTGAAGCGCGCGAGCAAGCCGCCGCCGAGGCCAAAGCGCGCGTGGAAGCCGAAATCACAAGTCGCGGCGACGCGACGCAATGGAAGTTCGTCACCATCGCGCCGCCCGGCACGAAGAAAATCACCGTGGACGACTTGAGCGCCGGCGCGCCATACCGCTTTGCCGTCGAAGCGATCAGCCCCGACGGCGCACGCTCCGCGATGGTCGAAAGCGTGGAAGCCGCGTCGCCCGCGCAGCAGTGGTTCGATGGCGGCCGGCGCTGGCTGGCGGTCATCACCTTCGTGCTCTGCGCGTCGGTCGTGATGTTCATCTGGCTGGCCCGCACGGGCATTCCGCTGAAGGTGCGCAAGATCGCCGGCCTCGAAGCCGTGGACGAAGCCGTCGGCCGCGCCACGGAAATGGGCCGCTCGTGCCTGTTCATCCCCGGCATTCAGGACATGAACGACATCCAGACGATCGCCGGCCTCACGGTGCTTTCGCGCGTGGCGAAGACCGCCGCCGAGTATGACGCGAAGATCGAAGTGCCGACCAGCCGCTCGCTCGTCATGACGACGGCCCGCGAAACGGTGCAAAGCGCCTTCCTCGCCGCCGGTCGCCCCGACGCGTACAACGAAGACCTCATTTATTACGTCACGGACGAGCAATTCGGTTACGTGGCGTATCTGTCCGGCATGATGGTGCGCGAGAAGCCCGCCGCGTGCTTCTACATGGGCGCGTTCTTCGCGGAATCGCTCATCCTTGCGGAGACCGGCAATTCGATCGGCGCCATTCAGGTGGCCGGCACCGCCATGCCTTCACAGCTTCCGTTCTTCGTCGCGGCGTGCGACTACACGCTGATCGGCGAGGAGTTCTTCGCCGCGTCCGCCTATCTCTCCGGTTCGCCGGAGGAGCTGGGCAGCCTCAAAGGACAGGACGTCGGCAAGGCCATCGTCGCCGTGGGCATCGTCATCGGCGTGTTCTTCGCGTCGATCGCCGCCATCGGCGTGCTCACCGGCAACGAATCGCTCGCCGACTCCTTCGGCGCCGTTGAAGCGTTCATTCGCGAGACCATGCTCACGTGAGGTGATGAGGCATTCGCCGTCAAGGCATCGAGGCGCCGGCCACTGACCGCGGCGACCATCGACGTTCCCCCAGGACTTCGTCATGAAACGACTCGTTCCACTCTGGATTACGGCGCTCGGCGGATTCGTGCTGATCGTCGCCTACTTCATCCCCGCCACCGAATCATGGGGCGAAATCGCGGCCATCTGGTTCGACGTGCTCGCCGCCATCGCCTTCATCCTCGGCGGCGGAAACCTGCTCAAGATTCATCTCAAGAAAACCTCCGACCGCGGCCCGGGGTGGGGCTACTCCGCCATCTGCCTTGCGTCGTTTCTCGTGATGCTCTGGGTCGGTCTTTTCAAAGTCGGCGTCAATCCCTCGGAGCAGAATCCCAACTTCCCGTGGTCCGGCAGCTACCGCGAATACGGCACGCCGTTCTGGTGGCTCTACGAATTCGCCTTCAAACCGCTCACCGCCACCATGTTCGCGATGCTGGCGTTCTACGTCGCCTCCGCCGCGTTCCGCGCCTTCCGCGCCAAGAACATTGAAGCCATCCTGCTGCTGGGCACGGCGTTCATCATTCTGCTCGGCCAGTCCGCAGGGTCGTATCTCACCAACTGGATTCCTGACGAGTTGAGCGGCCTGCGCCTCAACAACCTCACCGTGTACATCATGCAAGTCTTCAACACCGCCGGCAGCCGCGCGATCATGATCGGCATCGCGCTGGGCATCGCCTCCACGTCCCTCAAGGTGCTCCTCGGCGTGGACCGTTCGTACCTGGGGAAGGAGTAAGCCGCCATGTTTGAAATGCTTCGAACGCTCGACCGCCGGTGGATCTTCCTCATGATGTTCGTCGCCGTCTCCGCGCCGATCATCATCATCGGCATCACGCGGCGGACGATTCCTGAAGTCCCCTCGCCGCTCGCGCACGCCGTGTTCAACGAGATCGAACGCCTGCCCGAAGGCGCGCCCGTCCTGCTGGCGTTCGACTTCGACCCCGCCAGCGAAGGCGAACTCGGCCCCATGGCCACGTCCTTCGTGCGCCACTGCTGCGAGAAGAAGCTCAAGCTCTACTTCATGGCGCTCTGGCCCGTCGGCCCGCAGATGATCGATGAGTCCATCGCCCGCGTCATCTCGGCAGACTTTCCCAAGATGCGCTACGGCGTGGATTACGTGAACCTCGGCTTCAAGTCCGGCAACGAAGGCGTCATCAAGGTCATCGTCACCGACCTTCGCCAGCTCTACACCACAGATTCCAAGGGCACCTCGCTCGACAACATTCCGATGATGCAGGGCATCCGCAGCGTGCAGGATTTCGACCTCCTCATCAACGTCTCCGCCGGCTACGCGGGAACCAAGGAATGGGTGCAGTACGCCGTCAGCGCCTATCCCGACAAGATTCGCATGGTCGCGGGTTGCACCGGCGTGCAGGCGCCGCTGCTGTATCCCTACATCCCCGAACAGCTTCCCGGTTTGCTCGGCGCCATCAAGGGCGCTGCCGAGTACGAGGCGCTGGTGATGGAGAAGTACGCCCATCGCGACGCGGAAGGCAAGATTGCGGAATCCGGCAAGTACCTCGAAGCGCAGCGACGTATGGGTCCGCAGCTTGTGGCCCACGTCCTCATGATCCTGCTCATCATTCTTGGCAACGTCATTTTCTTCATTGAGCGCAAGCGGGAGCGACGCGCATGAAAAAGGAAACGGTCATCTGGTCGCTTGTCGTCCTCGCCGGCGTGCTGCTGCTCGGCATTCGCATCGCCATGACTGGTGAATTGCCGGGCAAGGCGTACGTCAAGTCCTCCGACATCGAGTTCGCGCAGGTGAAAGCGCCGACCGAAGAGAATCCAAAGGGTTCGTGGGTGCAGGTCGGCTCCGACGCGTCGCTTGACTACGACCTCACGACGGTGCCCCAGGACAATCGCGTGAGCTGGACGAAGTACGAAAGCGCGCCCATGCGCGATTACGTCGCCCAGCAGAAGGCCGGCGGGCCCGAGGCTGGAGCGCGCGAGCGCGTTGAGTTCAGCTTCTGGAACACGCTCGGCGTCTGGGTCGCCGCGTTCTTCACGCTCGCCATCTTCTCGTTCCTGTACAAAGACAACCCGCTCTACAAGATCGCCGAGGCCGTGGTCGTCGGCGTGTCGGCCGCCTACTGGATGGTCGTCGGCTTCTGGGACGTCATCATCCCGAACCTGATCGGCAAGCTGCATCCGCCCGCGGTCACCTCGTGGGCCATGCCCGGCCTCTCGGGTGACGACCTCAACCCGGATTACTACTACATCATCCCGCTGATCCTCGGCGTGATGCTCGTCTGGCGTCTCTCGCCCAAGGGCAACTGGATCGCGCGCTGGCCGCTGGCGTTCATCATCGGCACGACCGCCGGCATCCGCCTCGTCGGCTTCATTCAGGCCGACTTCTTGAGCCAGATCCGCAACACGATCATTCCGCTCGTTGCGTACTCAACCGACCCCGGCGCCGGCACGCCGCACTTCGAGTTCTGGGATTCCGTGCAGAACCTCATCATCATCGTCGGCGTGCTCACCTGCCTCGTGTACTTCTTCTTCTCGATCGAGCACAAGGGGATCGTCGGCAAGACCGCCCGCGTCGGCATCTGGTTCCTCATGATCACCTTCGGCGCCGGCTTCGGCTACACCGTCATGGGCCGCATCGCGCTCCTCGCCATCCGCATCGAGTTCCTCTTCGACGACTGGCTCTGGCTCATCGACCCAACCGACAAACGCTCCCCGGTGGCGCTCATCCTGTCGCCGTTCACGTGATCGCCAATCGCGAATGCGCCGGCGGCCAGGACGTAAGGTGGGCGCCGCCCACCGGCAAGCGGAGTCGATGCTCGTCGCCGCACCATCCCACGCGCGAAAACATTTCGCGCACGCTCACCTTTCGCGCACGATCACCTTGCGTTCTACCCCCTCTCCCCGAGGGAGAGGGCCGGGGTGAGGGTCCTCTGCCCGCGAGATCGAATCGTTGCGCCAAGACACGTTCAAGCGCCCACCCACCCCCTGACCCCCTCCCTCATAGGGAGGGGGAGATCAAGAGCCCAGGGGCACACGCATCAATCCAGTTGGCACAGGCGTCTCGCCTGTAAACGCCCTTCACGAGCCGCGACCGTAAGGGAGCGACGGACAGAGACCGTCCCGCCTGCGTGGACACCAATGCAGGTGGCACAGCCGTCTCGCCTGTGAGCGCTCTTCACGAGCCGCGACCGTCAGGGAGCGACGGACAGAGCCGTCCCGCCTGCGTGGACATCAATCCAGGTGGCACAGCCGTTTCGCCTGTGAACGCTCTCCACGAGCCGCGACCGTCAGGGAGCGACGGACAGAGCCGTCTCGCCTGCGTGGACACCAATGCAGTGGCACAGCCGTCTCGCCTGTGAACGCTCTTTACGAGCCGCGACCGTAAGGGAGCGACGGACAGAACCGTCTCGCCGGTGAGGACATCAATCCAGGTGGCACAGGCTCTCGCCTGTGTAGAACGTGCAATCGCCCCAATCTCGCCACCGCTGCGAGACCATCCGGCATCGCTCAATCTGTGGACGTTTTGACTTGTTGACGTTTCGACATTTCGCGGCGACAGCCGCGTGCTTCCAGCCGCCCGGGCCAGTTCCTTGACATCGCCCCCCGGCGGTTTTACAGTTGACCCGCTTAAATGAGGCTGGCTGGGCCGCGAGGCCTCTGGCCGACCGCCTCGTTTCATTGATCAACAACCCCGTCGCCGTGGCAGGCCAACTGCTGTGGCAGGATTGAGTACAGCCATGGGCCAGCCCTGTTTTCGTACCTCACCAGCCCGAAAGAACAAGCGCCGGGCTCACCACGCCATCACAGCGCGGCAAACCGTGCTTTGCCCCAACTGCGGCAATGCCAAGCATGCGCACGCGGCGTGCCGGTCCTGCGGCTATGTCCGCCCGGGCCTCAAGATCAAAGCCTCCAAGGACGAGTAATCCATGCGCATCGGCGTGGACGTGATGGGCGGCGACTACGCCCCCGATGCCATTTTGCGGGGCGCTCTCGACGGCCTGCGTCACCTCGCCCCCAACGACGAGCTCGTGCTCGTCGGCAACGTCGACATCATCCACGAGTGCATCCGTGAACGCGGCGTCCATGATGACCGCGTCAGCGTCGTCGGCACCACGCAGGAAATCGGCATGGACGAACCGCCCGTCGAGGCCGTTCGCAACAAGCCGGATTCGTCACTCGTCGTTCTCGCCCGCATGGCCAGCCGCAAGGCCGACGAGCCGCTCGACGCCATCATCTCCGCTGGCTCCACCGGCGCGTTCGTCACCGCCGCGCAGATGTACATGCGACGCCTGCCGAATGTCCATCGCCCCGGCATCGGCGTCGCGGTTCCCACGTTCTCCGGCCCGGTCGTGCTTATTGACGTCGGCGCCAACATTGAGCCCAAGCCGCACCATCTTGCGCAATACGGCGTGATGGGTGACGCCTACGCCCGCGCCATTCTCGGCGTGGAGAAGCCGCGCGTCGCGCTCATGAACGTGGGCGGCGAGGAGCAGAAGGGCACCGCCGAGATGAAGGAAGCGCGCGATCGCCTCCGCGCTGCGATGGATGTTGATTTCATCGGGTACGTCGAAGGCCGGGCCGTCTTCGATGGCGCCGCGGATGTCGTGATCACCGACGGCGTGGTGGGCAACGTGATGATCAAGCTCGCCGAGGGCCTTTCCGCCGGCATCTTCAAGGCGCTGGCCCGCGAAGTGTTCGAGAGCGACCCCGATCTCGCCGTGCGCCTCGAGCCCATCGTCAAACAGATTTACGCGCGTCACGACTATCACGAATACGGCGGAGCGCCGCTGCTCGGCGTCAACGGCGTGTGCCTCATCTGCCACGGTTCGAGCGAAGCGCGCACCATTGCGAACGCCATTCGCACCGCGCGTCAGTTCGTGAGCACCGGCGTGAATGACGCCATCACCCGCCGCCTTGGCGAGCCCGCCGGTGTCGCCGGCAAGGATCAGGCCGCATGACCGGCGGAAAGCTTTGCGGCGTTCGCGTCGCCGGCGTCGGATCCGCTGTCCCCGAACGCCGCCTCACCAACGCCGACCTCGAAAAAATCGTGGACACCACCGATGAGTGGATCGTGCAGCGCACGGGCATCCACGAACGCCGCATCATTGATCCAAAAACCGAAAGCACGCGCACGCTCGCCACGCAGGCCCTTCGCCGCGCTCTCGACAACGCCAACATGAAGCCCACCGATCTCGATCTCGTCATCCTCGGCTCGGTGACGAGCGAGATGACGTGTCCATCGACGGCGACGCGCGTGGTCGATGACATCGGCGCCGCGCCCGCCGGCTCCTTCGATCTCGTCGCCGCGTGCTGCGGGTTCGTCTATTCCATGAACGTCGGCGATGCGCTCGTTCGCAGCGGACGCTATCGCAACGTCGCCGTCATCGGCTGCGACACCTTGAGCAGCGTGTGCGATTACACCGATCGCAGCATTTGCATTCTCTTCGGCGACGGCGGCGGAGCGGCCATCCTCTCGCGCGATGACGACCCCGGCATGGGGTGCATCTATCAGACGATGAGCTCCGACGGCGGCATGTGGGATTCGCTCTACATCCCGCGCCTGCCTCGCGATGTCCCCGAGAACAGCGAGTTCACCAACCCGCTCGGCATGCTGCGCATGAACGGCCGCGAGGTCTACAAGTTCGCCATCAACAAGTTCCGCGACGTCATCGACGATGCGCTCAAAGCCACCGGCCTCAAGGTGGACGACATCAGCCAGTTCATCTGCCACCAGTCGAACCTGCGCATCATCGAGTCCGCCAAGGAAAAACTCGGCCTGCCCGATGACAAGGTCTATGTGAACATCGATCGCTTCGGCAACTGCTCCGGCGGCTCCGTCGGCCTGTGCTTCGACCAGCTCTGGCAATCCGGCCGCATCAAACGCGGCGACTACATCGTCATGTGCGCCTTCGGCGGCGGGCTCACATGGGCTAGCAGTGTGTGGAAGCTTTGAAACGCCGAAACAGCAAAACGCCGAAAAGCCGAAACGCCGAAACGCGGAAACTCTGAAACGCCGAAAAGCTGAAGAGCGGAAAGGCGAACGCGAGTCCACGCCGCTGCAATCATTGCTACGCTGATCCCTCTTTCCTCCGCGACGCGCAGCGTCGCCCACTCATTTTGACTTGTTGACTTTTCGACTTTTTATGACGACTCCCTTCGCCATCCTCTGTCCCGGCCAAGGCGCGCAAGCCGTCGGCATGGGCCGTGCGTGGAACGAACGTTCGCGCGCCGCCGCCGAGATCTTCGCGCGTGCGGACCAGGTGCTCGGGTCATCGCTCGGCAAGCCGTTGAGCGAACTCTGCTTCGACGGCCCCGCGGACGACCTCAACAAAACCAACGTCAGCCAGCCCGCCATCTACGTCTGCTCCATCGCCTGCTACCGCGGGCTCGAAGAGCAAGGCAAGCTGCCTGCGAACATCGCTGCCGCTGCAGGTCTGTCGCTCGGCGAATACACCGCGCTCCACCTCGCCGGCGTGTTCAGCTTTGAAGACGGCCTGCAACTCGTCGCCACCCGCGGCCGGCTGATGCAGGACGCAGCCGAACGCTCCGGCGGCGGGATGGTCGCCCTCATCGGGGCCGACGAAGCGGGGGCCCAGCAACTCTGCGATGCCGCCGCGGCGCCCGGCTCCGTGCTCGTCTGCGCCAACTTCAACGCGCCCGGCCAGATCGTCCTCTCCGGCCGCAAGGACGCCTGCGATCGCGCCGTCGCCCTTGCGAAGGACATGAAGCTCGTCGCCAAGCCGCTCACGGTGGCGGGGGCGTTCCATTCGCCGCTCATGCAGCCCGCCGCGGACGAAATGGCCAAGGCCCTCGCAACCGCACCCATGAAAACCCCGAACATTCCCGTGTATTCCAACGTCACCGCCGACGTTCACACGGCCGATGCGGAACTTCTTCGGCGCCGGCTCGTCGAACAGATCGTGTCCCCCGTTCGATGGGCCGAGAGCTGCCAGCGCATGATCGCGGCGGGTATGATGAACTATCTCGAGCTCGCCCCGGGCAACGTGCTCCGCGGGCTCATGCGGCGGATCGACAAAGCTGCGGAGGTGACGAGTCATGATGAACCGAATGTGGCGTAACGCTGGTCCACTCGCTGGTCTTTGCTCCGTCGGCGTGCTCGCGCTGCTCGTCGGATGCCAGGATTCCACGCCGCAGACGCAGGCCGTCGCGCCGCCTCCGCCGCCGCCAGCGCCCGTCAAGCCCGCCGTCACGCCCGTGTCGGAGCTGATGGCGCAGCTCAATATCGATCCGCGCATCGTGCTGCCGGAAGAAAAGGCCCCGCCCACGACCAGTGAACGCAAGGCCGTGCTCGAACTCTTCGACGGCTTTGCACGCGGCGACAACCAGGTGGTCGGCAGCTACATCTCATTCTCCGATCGCCCGCTGCTCGAAGATCTCGTTGCCACCGGCCAGTGGAAGGAAGCCACCAGCGGCATCACGCAGATTCGCCTCGAAACCGGCGTTTCGCCCGAAGGCGACAACTGCGTCCTTGCGATCATTCAGTCCGGCACGAAGTTCCAGCCGCAGCTGTGGAAGTATTCCTCCGCGACGGACATGGGCGGCAAGGAGTACATGTTCGATTCCGTCCACGCCCCGCCGGACATGATGAACAAGCTCTCCGGCACGGACTGGATCGCCGAGTGGTTCAAGATTGTCGACGCGGAAATGCAGCTCGCGCAAGTGCCCGACGTCGAACTCGCGCCCGCGCAGCAGATTCTCGATGAGAACACCAGCGGCGACGACATGGGCGGCGGCTCCGATCCCGCCATCACGCCCGCCACGCCACGCGGCCCGATGCGCGCCCCCGGCACGCCGGTCGCCCCCTCCGACCCGCCCGGCCGCGGACCCAACGGCCCCAAGAAACGCTGATCCACCGAGCCCCGGAACAACCACCGGGGCTCGTTCCTTCTTTGCCCCGGCGATCGACACCCAGTAGCACAACCGTCTCGCCTGTGAACGCCCTTCACGAGCCGCGACCGTAAGGGAGCGACGAACAGAACCGTCCCGCCTGTGTGGACACCAATGCAGGTGGCACAGCCGCCTCGCCCGTGAACGCTCTTTACGAGCCGCGACCGTCAGGGAGCGACGGACAGAACCGCCTCGCCGGTGAGGACATCAATCCAGTGGCACACGCGTCTCGCCTGTGAGCGCTCTTCACGAGCCGCGACGGTAAGGGAGCGACGAACAGAACCGTCCCGCCTGTGTGGACACCAATGCAGTGGCACAGGCGCCCCGCCTGTGAACGCTCTTTACGAGCCGCGACCGTAAGGGAGCGACGGACAGAGACCGTCTCGCCTGCGTGGACACCAATGCAGTGGCACACGCGTCTCGCCTGTGAGCGCTCTTCACGAGCCGCGACCGTAAGGGAGCGACGAACAGAACCGTCCCGCCTGTGTGGACACCAATGCAGTGGCACAGGCGCCCCGCCTGTGAACGCTCTTTACGAGCCGCGACCGTAAGGGAGCGACGGACAGAGACCGTCTCGCCTGCGTGGACATCAATCCAGGTGGCGCAGGCGTCCCGTCTGTGAACGCTCTTTACGAGCCGCGACCGTAAGGGAGCGACGGACAGAGACCGTCTCGCCGGTGAGGACATCAATCCAGTGGCACACGCGTCTCGCCTGTGAGGAACGTGCAATCGCCCCAATCTCGCCACCGCTGCGAGACCATCCGGCATCGCTCAATCTGTTGACGTTTCGACATTTCGCGGCGACAGCCGCGCGCGTTGGCACGCAAACTCAATCCTGTACAATCCGCAACCCGCCGCCACGGGCTTTCTGGTGTCTCGCGCACGCGCCCCCGTGACGTCGGCGTTCATGCCGCCATCGGCCGGCGAGATTGTGAGCTTCCCTTGAGTGATCGACGCGTTGCCATCGTCACCGGCGCCAGCCGAGGCATCGGATACGAAACCGCCAAGCTGCTCGCCGCCCAAGGCAAGCACGTCGTCCTCCTCGCCCGCAAGGCCGAAACCCTCGAGCCCGTCGCCGAGGAAATCCGCGCCGCCGGCGGCGCCGCCGACTTCCACCCATGCGACGTCGCCGACACCGAAGCGCTCTCCAGCCGCATCGAAGAAGTCGCCAACACGCTCGGCAGGCTCGACATCCTCATCAACAACGCCGGCATGACGCGCGACACGCTGCTCCTGCGCATGACCGATCAGGATTTTGACGACGTCATCAACGTCAACCTGAAATCCGTGTTCGTCGCCTGCCGCGCCGCCGCCCGCCCCATGCTCCGCCAGCGCTTCGGCCGCATCATCAACATCGGCTCCGTCACCGGCGTGTGGGGCAACTCCGGCCAGGCCAACTACGCCGCCGCCAAGAGCGCGCTCCACGGCTTCACCGCCTCCCTCGCCAAGGAACTCGGCCCCAAGAACATCACCGCCAACGTCATCGCCCCCGGCTTCGTCGAAACAGAAATGACCCGCCACTTGAGCGAAGACATGATCGGCGAAGCCAAAAAACTGATTCCGCTCCGCCGCCTCGCTCAACCGAAGGAAATCGCCCACGCCATCGCCTGGGTCGCCTCCGACGAAGCCAGCTATTTCTCCGGCCAGGTGATGATCGTCGACGGCGGATTGGTGTGCTGATTCACTCCCCTCTCCCTCGGGGAGAGGGGCCGGGGGTGAGGGCCGACCGGGCGTCTCGCTTGTGTCGTCCTTACGAGCCGCGACCGTGAGGGAGCGGTCGTGAATCTTGTGTCGTCCCTACGAGCCGCGACCGTGAGGGAGCGACGTGAAGGCCTCATGAGCGGAGGAAACGATCCCTGCCTACGATCCTGCGCGTGCGCTGCAAGACGTGCCATTATTCGCTCAGCAAGCTGACCGAGCATCGCTGCCCGGAGTGCGGCCGCGCCTTTGATCCCAATGATCCGAGCACGTTTCTTTCCGGGAGGGAACCGGACCCAAGACTCAGGCATGTGAAGTTCGCACTCCTTGCGATCCTGTGTGCCCCGTTTCTGGTCTGGTTCTGGGAGCTGTTCCCGGCACTTTTGGAAAGAAGCCGAGGAGGATGGTTCGATACTTTGGGTGACAAGCTATTTCTTTCGGGGGCGGTCGCGATTCTCGACTGGTCTATGATGCTGATGTCGGCGTTTGTTTTGTTCCTCCTGTTTGAGTTCATCAGTATCGTACGCGGGCGCCGAGCGGCTCGACTCTGAATCCCGATTTGTGGTACCATGGATACGAGGCGATCCCGGCCTACGATCCTGCGCATGCGCTGCAAGACCTGCCAATACCCGCTTGCCAAGCTGACCGAGCATCGCTGCCCGGAATGCGGCCGTGCGTTCGATCCGAATGATCCGAGCACGTTCCTCTCCGGACTAGAACCGAATCCGAAACGGAGGCACGTGACGCTTGCATTCCGTGCACTCTTGATCGCCCCTTGGCTGACCTGGGTCTTCTGGATGTGTCTGCTGCTTGCTCAGGGGGGCCAAGGGGGCATGTCTGATTCAATCCGCGCGAAGCTGTTCGACTCAGTGGTGATGACAATATTCTTCTGGCCCGTGTTGCTGGTGGTGGCGTGCGCCTTGTATATATTGTTCGATCAGATTGAGTATTACTCGCGCCGCGGTCGGGCGGGTAAACGCTGAATCCCGATTTGCGGGCGACGGGTGCACTTCGAATCAGCGAGTAGCATGGGTTCGCCCACGTAGGGTGGGAGAAGCGAGAGCGCCTCCCACCTTAAATGCGTTGCAGCACTGGCTCGTTCGACATGGCTTGCGTCATCGGCATGCACATGGTGGGATTCGGCGGACCTCATCCCACCCTACAATGAAACTACCATGAAACGATGC
>JBIQHI010000002.1:604526-744099 GCA_044508635.1 Planctomycetaceae bacterium
CTACAATGAAACTACCATGAAACGATGCCACGTATGCGGACCTAGGCTACTTGCTACAATGAAACTACCATGAAACGATGCCACGTATGCGGACCTAGGCTACTTGCTGGATTGAATCCGTCGGGACAGTCGGGAAAGCACTGGGCACCGGCCGACATGACGTGAAATGTCATGAGCCCAAGAAAACAAGCGAGTAGCATGGGTTCGCCCACGTAGGGTGGGAGAAGCGAGAGCGCCTCCCACCTTAAATGCGTTGCAGCACTGGCTCGTTCGACATGGCTTGCGTCATCGGCATGCACATGGTGGGATTCGGCGGACCTCATCCCACCCTACAATGAAACGATGCGACGTATGCGGACCTAGGCTACTTGCTGTGCGAGCGCGGGGGTTCCGAGAAACGTCATCAGGCCGAGGAAATTGAGCATTCGACGCAGAAGCATAGATGATCCTCCAAGAGCGAAGTTGACCTGTCCCACAATAGCGGGGTGCTCTGAGTCATGTCGCTATGCGTTGTCGCACGACCCCAATCAACAAGAACACCGCATACAAAATGAAGCCACATAGAATTATCAGAGGCCAGTCGAAAAGAACCGCCACGATCGCAAAAATAATTCGTGCGCGCGTTCCATCAAACATCCCCCCATGGGTACCATCCGCGAATAATCGGGACAGCTCCCACAGCCAGACCAGAATCGGGGCGCATACGGCCGCGCTGATTGAAAGCCTGATGTGTCTCCGCATCGGGCTCGCGCTCGGCTTCGAAAGAAACGTGCGCGGATCCTTCGGATCGAACGCGCGGCCGCACTCTGGGCAGCGATGCTCCGTCAATCTGCTCAGCGGATAGTTGCACGTCTTGCAACGCATACTCAAGATTATAGAACATCGCGAAGTACCATGTGGTGAAATCGCCGCTGGCGAGATCGACCCCCCGATACCCCCCTGAAAGTGCCTCACCCAGCAACTTCCGGGCTTCCCTCGCGCATTTCGCGGCACTACCGCGTGCAAATCCTTCGTTGCGCCCGATCGATCACTCCCTGCTTCCGAGGGCTAGGTGGCAACGCGCTCGGACGGGCACTCGAAGCGAGTAGCATGGGTTCGCCCACGTAGGGTGGGAGAAGCGAGAGCGCCTCCCACCTTAAATGCGTTGCAGCACTGGCTCGTTCGACATGGCTTGCGTCATCGGCATGCACATGGTGGGATTCGGCGGACCTCATCCCACCCTACAATGAAACTACCATGAAACGATGCGACGTATGCGGACCTAGGCTACTTGCTGTTATCGCGATTCCCATACGAGGAGACAATGCGTGCCGGTTTTTCCAATTATCATTGTGTTCGACGACTGGGAGCTTGCTGCCTACCGAGACGCTGATGACTTTTTTGAGCACTCTGGATGCGAAGAGTTTGACTTTATGGATGGATTGAAACTAATCCTTGACGCGTCCGGAGCTGTCTTTTCATTTGATCAGGCATCGCGTAGATTCGTGATCAGGCATGACGAAAAGGTATCACTGTCCGAGCTCGAAGCGATGGTGCAAACCCACTTACAACACAAGCTAGGCGAGCAATCAGCGGAGCTGATGCGGCGCTATCCGCAAGATAGTATTGAAGACGCGATGTCCTTTGCTTATGAATCCATCAAGAAAGCAGAATGACGACCATGAGTCCAGATGGTTCGCAGGATGAACAGCGACTTCACCAACGACGGCTGGGGCGTCACCTACGAAGACGAGTGGTTCCACTTGACGGACCACCAGTTCTCCACGGTGGCGGTGCTGGATGAGTCGTCCACGCTGATCGAGCGTGTGGTGTACGACCCCTACGGCCAGGGCAAGCATCACTTCGCGTACGATGTCGATGCCAACGGCTCAGTGACGAGTTCCGACACGAGCGCGGTGTACGCCGTGGCGACGGGCGGCAACAACCTGATCGGCCAGTCGAACTACAAAGTCGAGATGGACTTCGACCGCGATGGCGACGTGGACACGACCGACCACAGCATCATTGTCGCCGGGTGCTGCACATGGGCCCGCAGGGCAATGTGCGCGAAGCATCTCTAGACGAATGACGCCGCGCCGGACGAGCGCGGCTCACCGTGCATCGCAACCATCACCACACCCCGAGCGACGCTTGCGGCGCGCGCGGCGCACCGTGGCGGCCCGAAAACACCCTCGCAGCCACACGGAATTTGGCGGAAATTGAACGGAACTGCGGGTGAAATTCACCGGCAATTGGCTGGAAATTGGTCATCAATGGTGAGCCGAGGACCGCGCGGGTGCGCGGCTGGGCGGATGGCCGTCTTCGTCCCGGCGCGCAGCCGTGGCAGCAGCCGATTTCCGTACGCGCCGTCGGCGATTTGCTCACATAGCCAAAGCCGCGGGTCACGCGGTCCAGGCGCTCGCGCGCATCATCCGGCGTCCTCGAACATAGCGCACGCCGGCGGATGTTTCGCCTTGAAGATCGGCCAGTCCGCGGGCGTGGTTCCAGGGGTGGGCCGACGTCCGGGGGGTGACGAAACGGGGCTGATCGCCTAGGATGGGCGTCGCCAGCCGCTCTTTGATTGCCAACCGGCAGGTTCTGCCGATATAGTGCGGCGGTTGGTAAACCTTGAATACGCAGCTCCACCGCGGGCTGTCAGGAGATCATGACGTGACTGACGCTGAGATCGAAGCAAAGGTCATTGACATCGTGGCCGAGCAGATGGGCGTGGACAAGAGCGAAATCTCGCGGGAAACAAGCTTCGCCAACGACCTCAACGCTGACAGTCTTGACACGGTCGAGCTGGTCATGGAGTTCGAGGACGAGTTCGATACCTCGATTCCCGACGAGCAGGCGGAGAAGATTCAGACGGTCGGCCAGGCCATCGACTACATCAAGCAGTGCATGGGCGGCGCCAAGGCAGGCGCATGATGCCGCGTCGCCCGGCGCTGACGCCCGCGCGGCGTGACGCCTGTCAGTCTTCGAGCCTTCGGACATGAACCCGACATCCACCCGGCGAGTTGTCGTCACCGGTCTCGGGGCCGTGACCAACGTGGGCCATAATGCGCCCGCGATGTGGCGCGCCCTCGTCGAAGGAAAGAGCGGCATCAGTCGCATCACGTCCTTCCCGCAGAACGACGAATGGACCGTCTTCATCGCTGGTGAAGTCGCCGGCTATGACTTCGCCACGCGCATCGACCATCGCGAACTCAAACGCATGGATCGCTTCTGCGCCTTGGGCGTCTGCGCCGCCATGGAAGCGGCCGAGGACTGCGGCATTGACTTCAACTCCGGCGATCACTGGCGCCGCGGCGTCGCCATCGGCTCCGGCATCGGCGGCATCGGCACCATCGAAACCGGGCACATCAAGCTGATCGAAACCGGTCCACGCAAAATCAGCCCGTTCACCGTCCCCAAGCTCATGGTGAACGCCTGTGCCGGCTCTGTCTCCATCCTCTTTAAACTCCGCGGCGCGAACATCGTCACCTCCACCGCCTGCGCCACCGGCGGGCACGCCATCGGCGTCGCCTTCCGCTCCATTCGCTATGGCGATGCGGACGTGATGATCGCGGGCGGCGCGGAAGCGACGGTCACGCCGCTGTGCGTCGGCTCGTTCGCGGCGATGAAGGCGCTCTCAACGCGCAACGATGATCCGACGCGAGCCAGCCGGCCGTTCGATCGCGATCGCGACGGCTTCGTGCTCTCCGAGGGCGCGGGCGTCATCGTGATGGAAGAACTGGAGCACGCCAAAGCGCGTGGGGCCAGGATCTACGCCGAAGTGCTCGGCTTCGGTTCCTCGGGCGATGCGCATCACATCGCTGCGCCGGAGCCGGAAGGCATCGGCGCCCAGAAGGCGATGGAGTTCGCGCTCAAGGACGCTGGCATCCGGCTCGACGACGTGGATTACATCAACGCGCATGGCACATCGACGCCGCTGGGTGACGCCGCCGAGGTCGCAGCCGTCAAGAATCTCTTCGGCGACTACGCGAAGAAGCTCGCCGTCAGCTCCACCAAGAGCATGACGGGCCACGCGCTCGGCGCCGCGGGCGGGATTGAATCGGTCGCCACGATCATGGCGGTGCACGACGGCGTGATGCCGCCCACCATCAATCTCGACGCCCCGGACGAAGGCTTCGATCTCAACTTCGTGCCGAACACCGCCCAGGAACGCAAGCTGCGGGCCGCGCTCAACAACAGCTTCGGCTTCGGCGGCCACAACACCTGCCTCGTCTTCGGCCATTACAACGGCGACTGAATTCGGCCAAACGTAGAAGCGAAGTAGGGTGGGAACCGCCCACCGTGGATGCTCAACGCGCGCCGTGCAACTGCTTGCATCATCGCACCGCGACTGCGTGACGATGATGAACCACGGAGGCACGGAGAGACGGAGAAGCAATGCTTGTGCAGCGCGCCTTCGCTCCACATCAACCAACCACTCCGTGCCTGTGTCTCCGGGGTTGTGTCCGTTGCACGTTCCTCACAGGCGAGACGCCTGTGCCACGAAATTGAGCTCGATTTTGTGTGCGCCTTCAGGCTCACTTCGTGCTCTTGATGTGGCTGATCGCGGCTTCGAGCGTGCTGTCGCCTTTGCCGATGAGGTCGTCGGCTGATGGCTCGGTCGTGATGTCGGGCTCGACGCCGTTGGTGTCGTAGAGCTTGCCGTCGGGTTGGAACGAGGCCATTGTGCCGAGGCGCACGGGGCGATTGAGCACGGTGAGGTGGAAGCGTTCGGAACGTGCGCTGCCGCCTGCGGAAGGCGTGCCCATGAGCGTGACGCCGGGGACGCCTCTAAACCCGCCGAGGAAGATGTCCGTTGCGCTGAAGCATCCGCCGTCCATGAGAATGACGACCGGGCCCGTGAACGTCGGCGATTGATCCGGCTTCGACACGACCATGAAATGCCAATCGCTGAATTCGCCCGCGGGGAGGTTCCATTCGGGCTTGAAGTTCGCGATGGTCGCCTTGATGGCAGCGCGTTCAGCGTCCGACCAGCCGTGCCAATCCGCAGGCCACGAGTAACGGTCAGCGAGCCAGCCGTCGCGCGGCATTGGGAGATCGCGCGGCAAGCGGCGGGCAGCGACGTTCACCACACGTGCCGGTTCGCGCATGACGAGGGGGAGGAGGGCGCGAAGAAGGGCGCGATCGCCGCCGCCGTTGCCGCGCACGTCGATGATCATGCCGCGTGCCGTGAGATGTGGCGTGAGTTCTTCGAGCAACGCGGCAGCTTGCGCTTCGTCGCCCATGAACGTGATGCGCACGTAGACGATGTCTGGCTCGATCAACTTGATCTCGAAGCCGCGCTCCAGATGTTCAGGCGAGATGCGCGGCCAGATGCCAAAATACGCGCGATGCGATGTCACCGGCACGCGCATCGTGTGGGTTTTGCCTGCGTCATTGCGGAGCACGAGTTCGATCTCTTTCGCGTGCGGCAGGCCAAGTTGGTCGCGCACGAGATTGACGTAGCGAATCGTCTCCGCGGAGCGGCGCGTGATGAGGCTTTTTGAACCGTCGGGAATGTAGCGAGCGGCGGCCTCAAGCCAGCGCTCGATCGGCAGGCCGTCCATTGACACGACATACGGAAACCCTGCGGCGAGGAATTCGCCTTGCGTGGCGTCAGGACCGCGGCGGAATGCGACGACGCCGCCTTTCGCGTGCTGCAACAGGAAGTCCAGCCGACCGTCGGGCACGACGTCGAGCCAATCGTGAATGCCGGCGTGGCCGTCGCCCAGGCGTGCGACGATGCGCTGCGCAGCGAGGATGGTTTCGGACAGCGTGGCGTTCTGGCCGATGCGAAGCAGTTCCGCCTCCGCAAGCTTGCGAAGATCGTGGCCTTTGAAGCGTGCGTAGGCGTGATTCTGTTCGATGATCACCGCAAGCTCCAGCAGCGCAGCTTGCGGCATGAAGGGCAAGGCCTGTTGCGCACGCTCGGCTTCAACGCGCCGCTTGCGCGTGGTTTCGCGGTTCTCCCACGTCATGGGCACGTTGTGCAGGTCGAACGCTTCGCCGCCGTCGAGCGGTTCGACGCGCAACGTGACGGTGGCGCCGTGTTGGTGACCAAGCGTCGCAAGCACGCGCGTGAGATCTTCGCTGATGCGCTTCTGCCAGCGGTGATCGCCGACCGCATGTGCAGCTTGTTCGATGCTGGCGATGGGAATGCCATCGAGCGCGAGCCAACGATACCACGTGCCGGCGACTTCAATCTCGATGCCGGTGGGCTGGAAGCGGATGTTGGTGAACGGCGCCCGCTGATCTTCCCGAGCCGTCTGGGCGTGGGCGAGGTTGGCGTTGAGCGTGGCGAACAGCAACAACACAAGAGCAGTGAGAGCTCGCATCCCTTGATTCCTCCCTGTTTCACCCCACCGGAAGGACGGATGTCTTATTGAAGGTGTTGGGGAGTGACTGCGAGTTTTTTCATCGGTTGCCCTGCGGGCCAATGTGTGGCACCCGTTGTGCCACCTGCCGCAACGTCCGCGCCACTGCGTTTCGACTTGTGGACTTGTCGACTTGTTGACTTTTCTCTTACGGGCACGCGCCCCATGCGCCGAGCAGCGTGGCGAGGTCGGCGGCGTCGACGATGCCGTCCGGCGGCGGGGCGAAGGTTGAGCTGGTCACCATGTCGGCGGGCGAGTCAGGGTTGATTGTGCCCCAGTCGCCGAGCAGGTAAGCAAGGTCCGCGGCGTCAACGATCCCATCGGGCGGCGGCTGGAAGGTGATGTTCGACACGAAGTCGCCTTTGCACGCGGCGATCGGCTCGATGTCGATCGTGAGCGAGGCGATGTTGTTCTTCATCTCCGCTTCGTCGCTTTCGGCGCTGACGCCCACGGTGAACTCCACCTGGCCTCGGGCGCCGGGCTTGAGCGTTGTCGCCAGCGTGATGCTGGCTTCTTCCTGCTGCGCCATCGCGGGTGCGGACCATGCCAGTTCGCTGCCGTTCTGTTCGAACTTCCAAGCGGGCGGATCGCATGACTGGAACGAGAAATCCACCTCGCCGGGGAGCTGCGTGCTGACGACCACAACGTCCGCCTGCGCTTCGCCGACGTTGCTGATGGTGAGCGAAAGCTGCACGACGGAACCTTCCGGCGCGGTGCGAGGCCCATCAAGCGTGATGAACAGATCGGGCTGCGGCGAGGTCATCTCAAAGAGAATGACGCCGGGGTTGGGCGCTGCGAACGTGCCGAAGTCCCACGTCGCAAGGATGTTCTCCGACGTTTCGTCGTGACCGGTGAGTCCGTTGCCGCCGGCGGCGAGTTCGTGTTCGCCTTCCAGCGCGATGCGGTTGAGCGACTGCGCGTTGCTCGGGAACGAGCCGGGCACAGGCATCGTGAATGCGTCGGGAAGGAAGACGGAAGGTTCGCGGCCTTCGTCCGGACCATCGACCGCAAAGCCGGTCTTGTTGGGCAGATCCTGCACCGAGACCGGACTGCCCCAGCGAAGCAGATCGACATCGTGCACGAGATCGCTGATGCCATCCCACTTGAAGAGACACATGCACTCGCCGCCGTCGGTGAGCGTCGGCGCGGTGGAGGGGACAGGCCAGACCATGTCGGGCGTTTCCGTGTCGAAGGGTCGGATTTCAAAGTTGGCGCGGAAGCCGAACTCGGCGAAGAAGCCGTTGCCGCGCAGCGCGATGACGATGACTTCGCCGGGCGCGATCGAACTGCCTGCGGGGAAGCGCACGAGGAAATCAGCGACGCCGATGTTGGGCGCGGGCGATGCGCCGTCGAAGCCGGGCATCAGGATGTAATCCTGATCGTCAGCGAGGTAATAGTTGTCGAGCGCGATGGTGGAAGATGTGGGGTTGAAGATTTCGATGAACTCGCCGGTGTCGGGTCCGACCCGAACTTCCGTCAGCAGCAAGTGATCGGCGTCCGCGGCGGCCATTCCGGCGCTTCCGGCGACGACAAAAAGAGCTGCAGTCCAAACATGAAGCCGCGGGCGACGCGGCGTTCCGCTCACCAGGAATTGAGATCGGTTCATGGTTTCATCCCATCACAGGTCCAAGATGAAAACGCGATTCTAATGAAACGGCAACGGGTTCCCGCGCCAAAAGCCTCAAAAACAAGGCCAAACGGGGGGCGGCGAGGAAGCCGGAAAGCGAGGCCAAGTGGGTGCAGTTCGAGGGGTAAAAACTTGGGAATCTGCTTGAATAGCTATGGAACCAGTGGTAGCTTCTGCACGTGTGGGACAAGGGGGGTGAAGCGCCGACGCAGCGCTTCAGGAGTCGCAAATCCGACCGCCATCCAGAGACGCAGAGAGAGACCTCAGGAGGAAGAGGCAATGCCTGCTGTCTGGAGAATGATCAACCGAACGCTTGCAGCTGGAGTTGTTGGCGCTTCGCTCTGTCTCGGTGCGGCGGCGCATGGAGATGGGTGGGATCCACTCGCGTTCCAGATGATTCTGGACACGTCGTCCAACGACCTGGGGCCGATCACTTATAACCCGGCGTTCGCTGGCGTGCAGCAAGGCTTCATGCCTGGCGACGTGCTTGGCGCCGATCACCCGTTTGCGGATTTCTTCGGCCAGGGCGTGTCGTGGAGCGACCTGCCGGCGTGGAGCGAATCGACGAACGGCAACTACGACTACAACTTCAAAGGCTACAAGTCCGGTCTGTCGTCGGACGACACCGACGGCTTCCATGTCTGGTGGGATGTTGACGTTCGAGTCGATCCCGCGGTGTCGGTCTCGCTGCTCATGAGCAACCCGACGCCGTTCGCGCAGACCTTTACGCTCACGGTGCCGCTCATCACGGGCCCGATCGGTCCTTCTTCGCTCATGAAGGGCTCGGCGTCCGGCACGGCGGCGGACACCAACGGCAACGGCGGCTCGCTCGCCGCGATGTCGGTGCCCGGCTATCAGGCGTGGATCGATGCGCCCGGCAACGTGGTGCAGACGTTGATCCCGACCGGCACGACGTTCGTCATCGGCAGCAACTCGACGGCGACGGTCGGCCCGGTCGCCTTCGGCCCTGCGGTGGCCGGTCCGGCGGTGGCGAACAGCATCGGTCTCACGCTGACGTTTACCTTGAGCGCGTTTGACACGGCGATTGTCAACGGCGTGTTTGAAGTGGTGCAGGTGCCCGGCCCGGGCGCGCTGCCCATGCTCGCGATCGCTGGTCTGGTCGGCGTCCGTCGCCGCCGCCGCGCGTGAGTGACGGAATGGAGTGCGCGATTCTTCTATGAATCCGCATGCACAAGGACAAAGTGCTGGCCGAATCCCGAAATGGGGTTCGGCCAGTTTTCAAGCGCAGCACCTGCTGCGGCTGTGAATCGTGTTGTTCACCGGTGGAGCGCCGTGCCGGAAGTTTCGAGCGCGGCGAGGTGAACGTCATCAATGCCGGTTGACGATCGTGCCTTGGCGCGTCGTCCGGAGGGAGAAGGCCATGCTCGGATTGTCTCGCGCGCGATTGCATCCTCACGTGCCCAAGATTGTTCTTGGCGCGATCGCGGCAGGAGTTTCGGTGTCGCTGGTCGCGTCAAGCGTCGCGGCGGTTGGGCGACGGCCCGGGGGAGCGGGCGGCGGCATCGCCAGCACCAGCCCCATCATCAACGCCACGCCGAACGATTTCTTCCAGCCCGGCACGCAGCCCAGTTCCGTCTCCACGCCGATCTCGCCGATGGTCGATGTCGTGGCCTGCTCGGGGTGTCACGGCAACTACGATCCCACCGCGGAGATCGAGCCGCATCGCACGTGGGCGACGAGCATGATGGCGCTCTCGGCGCGCGATCCGATGTTCTGGGCGTGTCTTACGGTGGCGACGCAGGACGTGCCGAGCGCGGAAAACTTCTGCGTGCGCTGTCACGTACCGACGCGATTCCTTTCAGGCGATCCGCTGCCGACGTCGCCGGAGGCGCTCACGTCGGTGGACATGCAGGGCATCAACTGCAATTTCTGCCATCGCCTGGTGAATCCGGAGTATGTGGAAGGCGTGAGCCCGGCGGAGGATCAGTCGATTCTTGCATCGCTGGCGGACCATTCACTGATGCCGCCGGAAGCGACGAACGCGCGGTACATCGTGGCGCCGACGGATCAGCGGCGCGGGCCGTTCACCGGCGTCAATCAGTTCACGCACTTGCCGGCGCCCACGATCGTTTCGCCCTTCCATCAGCAGGCGGAACTGTGCTGGATGTGTCACGATGTGAGCAATCCGCTGATGCAGAAGATGCCGGACGGCACGTTCCAGCTCACGGAGGCGGACGCGCCGCATCCGACGCACGAGCAGAACGACATGTTCCCGCTGCATCGCACGTATTCCGAGTGGAAGAACAGCTATTACTTCACGCTTGACGGGATTCAGCACAACGGGCGCTTCGGCGGGAACCAGGCGGTGACCGGCGGGGTCATGAAGGTGTGCCAGGATTGCCACATGCCGGATTTCGAAGGCTTTGGCTGCTCGGTCGCGCCGCCGCTTCGTCCCGACGTGCCGCAGCACAGCTTCCTCGGCGCCAACACGTGGGTGCAGCGCGCGGTGCACTCCATGTATCCGGAATCGGAAACGTTTCTGACGGATGAACTGGTGGATGCGGCGATCGCGCGCAACATCGATTTCCTGCAGAAGGCGAGCGACCTTGTCGTAACGAAGCAGGGAAGCAACCTGCGCGTGCGCATCATCAATCGCACAGGTCACAAGTTGCCGACCGGTTTCCCCGACGGGCGGCGGATGTGGATCAATGTCAAGTTCTTCGCGTACAACGATGCGCTCATTCAGGAGCGCGGCGCGTATGACTTTGACACCGCGGAGCTCGATGCGGCGTCAACAAAAGTTTATGAAGCGAAGATGGGCATCGACGCGGGGCAGGCGGCGGCGACCGGGCTGCCGCAAGGCGAGTCGTTGCACTTCATGCTGACCAACAAGGTGGTGAAAGACAATCGCATCCCGCCGATCGGCTACGAGCCCGGCGTGGCGGCGATGAACGGCACACTTCCGGTGGGCGCGAGCTACGCCAGCGGCCAGCACTGGGATGACACGCTGTTCGCCATTCCCGCCGGCGCGGCGCGTGCGGTGGTGACGGTGTATTACCAGGTGACGAGCAAGGAGTTCGTCGAGTTCCTGCGCGACAACAATCGCACCAACGACGCGGGGCAGATTGCGTATGACAAGTGGGTGGAGTTCGGCAAGAGCGCGCCGGTGGCGATGGACGCCGCGGAACTGATCGTGGGTTCGCTGTGCCCGGCGGATCTTGTGGGCAATGTGACGTTCCAGCCGCCCGGCGACGGGGTCGTCGATGGCGCTGACCTTGCGTACCTGCTGGCGGCGTGGGGATCGAACCCCGGCAGCCCGGCGGACATTGTGGACAACACCACCTTCGCGCCGCCCCCGGATGGCGTGGTTGATGGGGCTGACCTGGCGGTGCTGCTGGCCAAATGGGGCCAATGCCCGCCCGAGGGTTGAAATGAGGTTGGAAATGAGGTCGCCACGCCAAGATTAAAAAGGAAGGGCGCGTGCGGGCGATGTAAGGACGGCGATGATTTGCTCACAGTTGCAAGTGGAGTCTTGAATCAGGGGGACCGCGCGGTATAGTCCGAGAAGCTCGGGCCAGCCAAAAGGCTCATTCGGGGGCGGCGCGAACGCAGCGCTGCATGCAGTGACGGATCGTTTCAGGAGGACGGGAAGCGAGGGAGACCCCAGGAGGAAGAAGGTCATGTCTGCTCTTTCGATGCGCGCAAAGAATGTTGGTGTGGCCGGTGTCGCCGTGCTAAGCAGCGCGCTGGCGACGGCGGCATACGCAGGACCGAATCCGCTCACGATCAACTTGTCGGTTGATGGCGTTGGGGTCGCGCCGATCGTGAACGCAGGTGTTCCCAACGGTTTCGTCGGCGACAACCGCATGGAATACATCGGTAGCTTCGGCACGTCCGACTACCTCGTGGAATGGCAGATCTTCGGCGACGTCAATCCCGGCATGGCGTTTGGCAGCTTCGAAGGTGTCGGACTGTCGGGCAGCTTGATCGTCACCAACCTGTCGGGCGCGTCGCACGATTTCGAGTTGAGCGCGGAGGTGCTCCTCGCTGCGGCGATGGCGAACTCGTCCTACAGCGGCTCGATGTCGCTTTCCATGCTTTCAAGCACGGAAGGCGGCGCAGGGACGGCGATGAGTTTCGGCACGCTGACGGGTCAGTCGATGTACGCGGCGAGCATCAACGGTTCCGCCGTGCAGCAGTTCATCAATGATCCGACGACGTACAACGTGCCGGCGGGCAGCTCGGACGCGGACGGACCGTTCGATTACGGTCCGGGGATCGGTCCGGCTCTCATCACCTCGCTTGGTCACTCGTTTGCCTTCAGCCTCTCCGGCTCGGCGCCCGGCTTGAGCGCTGGTGATTACGACAAGGTGACGTTCAGCTTCGCGCTGACGGTCGTGCCGGCCCCCGCGGGCCTGGCGCTGCTGGGCGTGGCCGGTCTCGTCGGCCGCCGCCGTCGTCGCGAGTAAGCAGGCGAAAGAAATCGGATTCTGAACAGTCCCGCGCGACGGCGCGGGATTGTTTGTTTTTGGAAGGCATCAAGGCATCAAGGCATCGAGGCATCGAGGCATCAAGGCATTGAGGCCCCGAGGGGATGTCGAAGAGTCAATGTCAAATTCAACTTCGAAGTCGCACGCCGCATTTCGTTCAGCGGGCCACGTGTGCGTTCCATACCAGTCCGACGCGCGAGCGAGGACGTTTCGGCATTGGCGCGATTTTTTCCTCGCTTGCGCGTCGGGCTGGTATTGGGTGAGGCTCGGCGTCTCGAAGGCGGGGATGGCGGCGTGCTTGGGCGGAGGGCGCGGTTCTTCAGTTGTTCAAAGTTTGATGCCGAAGAAGCGCTGGGCGTTCATGTCGAGCTGCGCTTCCATTGCTGCCGGACCCAGCGACTTGAGTTCCGCGAGTTTGTGGGCGACGCGCGTGACGAATGCGGGTTCGTTGGGAAACACCTTGCGCATCGGTTCCGGCGTGAGGAACGGCGCATCGGTTTCAACCATCATGCGATCGAGCGGCGTGAACTTCACAGCGTCGCGCACGGGCTCGGCATTCTTGAAGGTGACGACGCCGGTGAAACTGATGAACGCGCCGAGGTCGAGGATGAGGCGCGCATCGTCCACGCTGCCGGTGAAGCAGTGAAAGACGATGCGAGCGGGATCGATGGCCGTGCCGCGGAAGATGGCGACGAGGTCGGGAATTGATTCGCGCGAGTGCACCACGATGGGCTTTCTTGTGCCGTCGGCGTCAACGCGTTCGATGATCGCGAGGTGTTGCTCGAGCACCTGCTGCTGGATTTTGCGTGCGGGTTTTTCGTAGTGGTGGTCGAGACCAAGCTCGCCCCACGCGACGCAGCGCTCGTGGCGAAGCACGCGCTCGACGGCGTTCCAGTCGATGGGCTCGTCGGCATAGAGCGGGTGCACGCCCGCGGTGCACCAGACGTCGGCGTGCTGCTGCGCGATGGCGAGATTGTCCTGGGCGTTGGCGGAGCCGGTGGAGACGGTGATGAATCCGCGGAGCCCGGCGTCGCGGCCGCGGTCCAGCACCGCGCCGAGCTGCGAGCGGAGTTCATCGAACGTGAGGTGGCAATGGGTGTCGATCATGGGGCAGGCCGCGGGGCGGGTTGGCGACGGCGGGTGGTCTTTTTTGCTAAGCCGTGGGCGGCTGTGAGCGGCTGGGATGATAGCGGGGGTTCCGGGGGCAGCCGGTGGACATATTGATGGTAGTTTGCGCGACTTGGGCAGGCTTGCGGGTTGTGGGGATCGAGTTATGATCGCGGCACGGTTTTTGGGTATCGGCGGCGGGATGCAAAGGGTGGCGGAACGGCCCGGACCATGCATCACGAGGCCGGTTTCATTTGACAGTGGGGCCCACTCGGTCTAGCATGCGCCCAAGTTTGTGAAAAAAGGCACAATCGCATGGGTCAGTACGTTTTCCCGCGATGGAGCAACCTGCTCCTGCCTTCGCTCATCATTGCAGCGATGGTAGTTCCTTTGTACGTGACCCTCGTTGTCGCCTACGGCTTCAGCCCGAAAACGACCAACGCGGGCTATCAGCCGGAACAACCGATTCCGTTCAGTCACCTGCTGCACGCGGGCGAGCTGGGACTCGATTGCCGGTATTGTCACAACACCGTCGAACGCGCGGATGAAGCGGCGATCCCGCCCACGCAGACGTGCATGGGATGTCACGTTTCGATTCACCGCGAGAGCCCGCAGCTTGAACCGCTGCGTTACAGCTTTGCAACGGGCATGGCCGTGCCGTGGGTGCGCGTGCATGACTTGCCTGATTACGCCTATTTCAGTCACTCGGCGCACGTGACGCGCGGCGTGAGTTGCGTGGAGTGTCACGGCCGCATTGACCGCATGGAGCGCGTGTATCAGCACGAGCCGCTTAGCATGGGCTGGTGTCTGGAATGCCATCGCGATCCCGATCCCAATCTGCGTGATCCAAGCCTGGTGACGAAGCTCTCGTGGGGCTGGGGACGGAGCGAAAAGGAGCGCCGCGAGGAAGGCGCCCAATGGCGTGAATTCAATCACCTGGCTCCCTCGGAGGATTGTTCGACATGCCACCGATGAGTCAGCAGGGGCGCGAATACTGGCGGAGTCTTGAGGACCTGGCGAACACGCCGGAGTTCCGCGAGCGCATGGAGAACGAGTTTCCTGCGGGCGCGCTGGAGATTCTCGACACCGATCGCAGGCAGTTCCTCAAGTTGATGGGCGCCTCGATGGCGCTGGCGGGCATCGGGCTTGCCGGTTGCCGGCGCTGGCCGAAGGAACACATCGTTCCGCTGTCGTATCGGCCGGAGGATCGTGATCCGGGCGTTGCGGAGACGTACGCATCCACGCGCGAGTTCCGCGGCGTGGGCGTGGGCGTGCTCGTGGTGAGTTCGGACGGCCGGCCGACGAAAGTGGAAGGCAATCCGCTGCATCCGACGAGTCTCGGCGCCAGCGATGCGTGGACGCAGGCGAGCATTCTGGACATGTACGACCAGGATCGCAGCCGCGCCGTGCGTCACAACGGCGCGGCCTCGACGTGGGCGGATTTCGCGGCGTGGGCGGAAGAGCACTTCAGCCGTATGCGCGGCGCGAACGGCGGCAGCGGCGTGTATGTGCTGTCGGAAGCGACGAACTCGCCGAGCGTCATGCGCATGCGCGATCGCCTCAAGCAGGCGATGCCGAACCTCACGTGGCTTGAATACGAAGCGGTGAGCGACGACGCGGAGCTGGAAGGCACGCGCAAGGTGTTCGGCAAGCCGTGCCGCGCGATCTATCACTTGGACAAAGCGCAGGTGGTGCTGTCGCTCGATGCGGATTTCTTTTCCACGCATCCGGCGGCGGTGCGCATGATGCGCGACTGGGCGAAGACGCGCCGCGCTGAAGAGAACGGCGGCGCGATGAGCCGCCTGTACATGGCGGAAGGCGTGTTGAGCCTGACCGGCGCGAACGCCGACGAGCGGCTGGCGATTCGCGCAAGCGCTGTGCCGGGGCTTGCGGGCCGAATCGCGGCGGGCCTGCTGGGCGACGCGTTTGCGCGGCATGCGAAGTCCAGCGACGCTCGCGTCGAAGCGTTTGTGGACAACGTGGTGAACGATCTTCGCAATCATCGCGGTCATTCGCTGGTGATTGCGGGCGCGGGTCAGCCGGCGGAAGTGCATGCGCTCGCGCATCTGCTCAATGAATCGCTCGGCAACGTGGGCGCGACGGTTGATTACGTCGCCATGCCCGATCGGCCGACGCACGCGCAGGCGATCACGCAGCTTGCTCGCGATCTCGAAGCGGGCGCGGTCAGCACGCTCATCATGCTGGGCACGAATCCGGTGCTCACGGCCCCGGCGGATCTGGATTTCAGCACGAAGCTCGCCAAGGCGAAGGCGGTCGTTCACTTGAGCGACGCGGTGGACGAGACCTCGAGCCACGCGAACTGCCATTGGCATCTCAACCGGGCGCACTATCTCGAAGCGTGGGGCGATGCGCGTGGGCACGACGGCACGTACAGCATCACGCAGCCGCTGATCCTGCCGCTCTTTGGCGGGAAGACGCCGGCAGAGGTGCTGGCGGTGGTTGCGGGCGCCGAGGTGACGAATTCGTATGACATCACGCGACAGACGTTCTTCGCGCTGACGGGGTTGTCGAACGACGAAAACGCATGGCGCAAGGCATTGCACGACGGCGTGGTGAAGGACACCGCCTGGCCGGTGGAGACGAACATCACCTCGCGCATGCCGGCCGGGGAGCTTGCGAACCAGCTTTCGCCGCTCGGCGCGAGCGAGGGGATGGAGCTGGTGCTTCGTCCGTCGACGGCGCTCTTTGACGGGCGGTTCGCGAACAACGGCTGGCTGCAGGAGTTGCCGGAGCCGATCACGAAGCTCGTGTGGGACAACGCGGCGCTGATGAGCCCGGCGCTGGGTGAACGGCTGGGCGTGGAGAACGGCGACATGGTGCGCATCACGCGCGGCTCGCGCTCGATCGATGCGCCCGTGATGATCGTGCCGGGCATGGCCAGCGATTGCGTGGACCTCGCGTTGGGTTACGGCCGGCCGAACGCTGGCCGCATCGCAAAGGGCGCGGGCGTGAACGCGTATCCGCTCCGCACGACGGACGCGATGTACGCGGTTCCGGGCGTCACGCTGACGAAGACCGGCGATTCGATGAAGCTGGCGACGACGCAGGATCATCATTCGATGACCACGAAGGGCGTCGGCGCCAAGGGCGTGCAGGAGCGTCTGCCCACGATTTTCCGCGAAGCGAACTTGAGCGAGTATCACGAGCATCCGGATTTCGCGAAGCATCGCGCGCACGTGTCGCATCGTCTGAACATCTGGAAGACCGACCTGCTGGCGGGCGGCGAGTATGCGTGGGCGATGGCGATCGACCTCTCCACGTGCACCGGCTGCAGCGCGTGCGTGGTGGCGTGCCAGGCGGAGAACAACGTGCCGATCGTCGGCAAGGATCAGATCCTCCGCGGCCGCGAGATGCACTGGATTCGCATCGATCGGTATTTCAGCTTCGGCAAGAATGGCGACGGGTACGACGTGAACGACGTGCGCGCGGTGGCGCTTCAGCCGGTGACGTGCATGCACTGCGAAAACGCGCCGTGCGAACAAGTGTGTCCGGTGGCGGCGACGGTGCACGACACGCAGGGCCTCAATGTGATGGTCTACAACCGCTGCGTGGGCACGCGATATTGCTCGAACAACTGCCCGTACAAAGTGCGGCGGTTCAACTATTACGACTGGCACAAGCGCGGGCCGCAGCGCGAGCAGCCGGGCGTGCTGCTGCAGGTCGAGCCCGAGTATTACATCAAGGGCCAGGCGGAAGCGGAGCCGCTCAAGCAGATGCAGTTCAACCCCGAAGTCACGGTGCGATCGCGCGGCGTGATGGAGAAGTGCAGCTACTGCGTGCAGCGCATTGAGAAGGCGCGCATCGCGGCGAAGAACAAGTGGGTGCAGACGCCCGCGGATGAGCGCCCGGCGCGGGTGACGATCGAGGATTCCCAGGTCGTGCCGGCGTGCGCCCAGGCGTGCCCGTCGGATGCGATCATCTTCGGCGACCAGAACAACCCGAAGAGCCGCGTGGTCGAGATGATCAAGCGCGATCGCAGCTATGAACTGCTCGAGGAACTGAACACCAAGCCGCGGACGCGCTATCTCGCCAAGTTGCGGAACCCGGCCAGCGCGTCCAGCGCCAGCGGAGGCGGGCATGAGCATCCCAATGGATCGAGCGAGGCACACGGATGAGCAAGGTCGTCATTGACAACACGTTTGATGATCCTGCTCATCGGGCGCCGCTGGTGCTGACGCACCATGAATTTGGACCGGTGACCGCGCAGGTGGCGGGCGTGGCGGAAGCGCGGAAACCGCCCACGGCGTGGTATGTCTGCTTCGGCATCTCGCTGCTGCTCACGGGCATGCTCGGCGGGCTCATCGGCTATCTGCTGTTCACGGGCGTCGGCGTGTGGGGCAACCAGCAGCCGGTCTCGTGGGGCTTCCCGATCGTGAACTTCGTGTTCTGGGTCGGCATTGGTCACGCGGGCACGCTGATCTCGGCGATTCTGTTCCTGTTCCGGCAGAAGTGGCGCACGGGCATCAACCGGTTCGCGGAGGCGATGACGATCTTCGCCGTCATCTGCGCCGGCATGTTCCCCGGCATTCACATCGGCCGCGTGTGGCTGGCGTACTGGCTGTTCCCGATTCCGAACCAGATGTCGATGTGGCCGCAGTTCCGCAGCCCGCTGCTGTGGGACGTGTTCGCGGTCGGCACGTATTTCACGGTGTCGCTGCTGTTCTGGTACGTCGGTCTGATTCCGGACCTTGCGACGTTCCGCGATCGCGCGAGGACGAAAGTTCGCGCGATGGCGTACGGCATTTTCTCGCTGGGATGGCGCGGCAGCATGCGTCACTGGCATCGCTATGAGCGTGCGTATCTGCTGCTCGCCGCGCTCGCCACGCCGCTGGTCTTGTCCGTGCACTCGGTGGTGTCGTTCGACTTCGCGGTGTCACAGCTGCCGGGCTGGCACACGACGATCTTCCCGCCGTACTTCGTCGCCGGCGCCATTTTCTCCGGTTTCGCGATGGTGATGTCGCTCGCCATTCCCGCCCGCCAGTGGTGGGGGATGCAGAACATCATCACGATGCGTCACCTGGAGAACATGAACAAGATCATCCTCGTGACGGGCACGATGGTGGGCTATTCGTACAGCATGGAGTTCTTCATCGCGTGGTATTCGGGCGCGATGTATGAATCGTTCGCGTTCGTGAACCGCGCGTTCGGCCAGTATGCGTGGGCGTACTGGATCATGATCTCGTGCAACGTGATCACGCCGCAGATCTTCTGGTTCAGGAAGGCGCGGACGAGCATTCCGATCATGTTCGTCGCCAGCCTGCTGGTGAACGTGGGCATGTGGTTCGAGCGTTTCGTGATCGTGGTCACGTCGCTGGCGCAGGACTACCTGCCGAGTTCGTGGGGCTATTTCACGCCGTCGTGGGTGGACGTGGCCATGCTGGTCGGCAGCTTCGGCCTGTTCATGACGCTGTTCCTGCTGTTCCTCCGCTTCCTGCCGATCATCGCGCTTGCCGAAGTGAAGGCGGTGATGCCGGAGGCGAATCCGCACCTTGGTCACGGCCACGGCGCGGGGGACAAGCACGGCGATGAATTCCAGTCCCGTCACGCGGACGACCCGAGCCATCCGGAGCCAGTGCGATGACTGCAACGCATGGACCATCCCGTTCGCACAGTTCAGGTCCTTCGACCGTGCGCCCGAAGCTTTATGGCCTGCTTGCCGAGTTTGATTCGCCGAGCGCGATTTACGAAGCGGCGAAGCGCGTGCGCGCGGCGGGCTATCGCTTCTGGGATTGCTGCACGCCGTTCCCGGTGCACGGCCTCGACCGCGCCATGGGCGTGAAGATGACGATCCTGCCGGTGCTCGTGTTCTTCGGCGGGTTGACGGGCTGCATCCTCGGCCTGGTGCTGCAGTGGTACACGAACGCGGTGGATTTGCCGGCGTGGTTCATCGTGCCGGTGCGCGGCTATGCGTTCATGATTTCGGGCAAGCCGTACTGGAGCCTGCCGGCGAACATTCCCGTCATCTTCGAACTGACGGTGCTGTTCTCGGCGATCACGACGGTGGTGCTGATGCTCGTGCTCAATGGCCTGCCGCGGCTGTATCACCCGCTCTTCAACAGCAGGCGTTTTCTCCGCGCGACGGATGACCGGTTCTTCGTGGTCATCGAGGCGCGCGATCCCAAGTTTTACCGCGAGAAGACGGAACGATTCCTGCAATCGCTCTCGCCGATCGCCGTCGAGGCGGTGGAGGATTGAATGGGGAAGGCAGCGAGGCATCAAGGCATCAAGGCATCGAGTGAGCGCGTCGCTTCGCTTGCGTTGGCGTCGCTCGATCGCTCGTGCCATGCCGTGCGTGAGTGCCTTGTTCCCGTGACGCCTCGTTGCCGCGTCGCCTCGGCGCTTTCTTCGTCGCCCTTTGAGATTGCCCGACATGCCTAAAGCAATCGTCTATGGCCTTGTGATTCTGGTGGTGGTGGCGATGATCCCGCCGGCGCTGATCGCGCGTCAGCGAGCGGTGACGTTCTCGAAGCCGCCGATTCATCTCATTCAGGACATGGACAACCAGTACAAGTTCCGCGGCCAGATGGAGAACGCGCTGTTCGTGGATCACCGCTCGGCGAGACTGCCGGTGCCTGGCACGGTGGCGCGGGGCGAGCTGCGCGAAGACGCCCATTTCGAGCGCGGCGTGGTCGGCAACGCGTGGGCGACGGAGTTCCCCAAGCAGATCACGGTAAACGAAGCCCTGCTCAAGCGCGGCCAGGATCGCTTTGCGATTTACTGCCAGCCATGTCACGGCGCCTCGGGCTACGGCGACGGCATGGTGAACCAGCGGGCGATGGAGCTCGTCAACCGCGGCGTGAACGGCACGCAGTGGGTGCAGGCGAAGTCGCTGCATGAGGAAGCGATTCGCGAGCAGCCGATCGGCCAGATTTTCAATTCGATCACGCATGGCGTGCGCACGATGCCGCCGTATGGCCCGCAGATTCCAGTGGCGGACCGCTGGGCGATCGTGGCATATGTGAAGGCGCTGCAGAAGAGCCAGCACGCCTCGCCGGATGATCTGCCGCCGGGTGAAGCGCCGCCGCCACCGCCGGCGCCGCGGGGGAACAACACGGGAGGCTCGCGATGATGCAGAGTCATGGCGTGAGCTTGGCGACGGGTGAGAACCGCCGGCTTGGCGAACTGGGCCAGCACGTGATGCGCGTGGCCGGCTTGATCGGCCTTGCGGGCATCGCGGTGAGTCTGCTCATTGCGTTCGTGGGGCCGGAGGGCACGTGGGAGCGGTTCTTCCGTTCGTACCTTGTGGCGTTCATGTACGTGCTGTCGATTTCGCTGGGCGCGTACTTCTTCGTGTTCATCCAGCACGCGACGCGGGCCGGGTGGAGCGTCACGGTTCGCCGCGTGGCCGAGGGGCTGATGGCGAACCTGATGTGGATCTGGGTGCTGTTCATCCCGATCGCGATCGCGGCGGTGATGAGCAGCAAGACGCATCTCTATGAATGGGCGATTCCGGGCGCGGCGGAGCATGATCACGTGCTCCACCACAAGGCCGGCTATCTCAACATCACGTTCTGGCTGATTCGCGCCGCGTTTTACTTCTTCGTCTGGGCGCTCTTCGCGCGTTTCTTCTGGCGCAACTCGGTGGCGCAGGACGCGTCGGGCGATCCGGAGCTTTCGGCCCGGATGCAGTCCGTCTCGCCGGTGGCGGCGATCCTGTTTGCGATCACGCTGACGTTCGCGGCGATCGACTGGGTGATGGCGCTGGAGCCGCACTGGTTCAGCACGATGTGGGGCGTGTACAACTTCGCCGGCGCGTGTTGCGGCGGGTTCGCCACGATGATCGTGATCTTCTACGGCCTGCAGAAGAGCGGGCGCGTGCAGCACTCGGTGACGCTGGAGCACTACCAGGACCTCGGCAAGATGGTCTTTGCGTTCGGCGTCGTGTTCTGGGCGTACATCGGCTATAGCCAGTACATGCTCATCTGGTACGCGAACCTGCCGGAAGAGACGACGTGGTTCATCGCCCGCATGGTGGGCGGCTGGGGCACGATCAGCGTGCTGCTGCTGGTGTTCCACTTCCTGCTGCCGTTCGTGCTGCTGCTTTCGCGGTGGCCGAAGCGCTGGCCGGGCGTGCTGGCGGTGCTCGCGGCGTGGATGATGGTCATACACTACGTGGACGTGTACTGGATGGTGATGCCGAAGGTGCCGCCGCAGATCACGGAAGTCGGAAGCTACGGCGAGTTGCTGGACGTGGTCCGGAGCGAGGACGTCGGCTACGGCTGGCACCTGCTGGACCTGACGTGTCTGGTCGGCTTGCTCGGCGTGTACGCGGCGGCGACGGCAGCCATCATGCGCCGCGCCAGCCTCATCCCCGAACGCGACCCGCGTCTTCCGGAGGCGCTGGCGTTTGAGAACATGTAAGAAAAGTCAACAAATCGAAAAGTCAACAAGTCAAAAGGAAGGCAACAAGGCATCGAGGCATTAAGACATCAAGGCATCAAGCGAGCACGAGTGCAACGGGAAGTGTGCGAGCTGCGATCATGTTGACGTGTTGACTTGTTGACTTTTCTGGGTTTTTAGAGATGCATCAGGCAGAGCACAATATTGGCGATCATGAGGATCCCGCGATCGGGCAGACGTGGCTGGTGTCGCTTGTGGGCACGGCGCTGCTGATCGTGATTTTCCTTGGCCTCACCGCGTTGTATTACAACTACGCGAACACGGAATCCGAGATCAAGCTGCTCGATCGCCAGCCCGCCGAGTTTGAGCATCTCCATGCGGCCCATGTGGCGCAGCTGTCAGGCTCGCCGCGCTGGGAGGAGCGTGAAGTGCCGAATCCGGATGATCCGGACAAGCCGCTGCTGGAGCAGCATTTTGTGATTCCAATTGACCAGGCGATGGACCTGGTGGTGAAGGAGTACGGCCAGCCGTGATGCGGTCGCGCACGCAACGAGGCACGAAGCGGTTCAATGCCGGTCGCCATGGCGGGTGGATGCCCGCGGCGGCGCTGGCGTTGCTGTCGCTGGCGCCCGCGGCGTCGGTGGCTGCTCGCGATTTCGCCTCGGAGGTGCCGCCGGATCTGGTCGGCGTCGGCGTCGTTGAAAACCTCGGCGGGACGATTCCGCTCGATGTCGAATTCAAAGACGAAGCAGGCGTGCGCGTCACGTTCCGCGAGCTGATGGCGTCCGGCAAGCCGACGATCGTGACGCCGGTGTTCTACAACTGCCCGATGCTGTGCACGCAGGTGCTCAACGGGCTGACGGACGGGCTCTCCGAACTGGAGTGGTCCATCGGCGAAGAGTTCAACGTCATCACCTACAGCTTCAATCCGGAGGAAACGCCCGATCTCGCGGCGGCGAAGCGCAAGTCGTATCTCGAAGCCTACGGGCGCGACAGCGCCAAGCGCGGCTGGCGATTCCTCACAGGCTCGGCGGAATCGATTGCGGCGATGAATGATGCGCTGGGGTTCTACACGCGGCGCACGGAAGACGGCAACTACGCCCACACGGCGGCGATCATGTTCATCACGCCCGAGGGCCGCATCTCGCGGTACATGGATGATGTGATGTTCGCGCCGCGCGATCTGCGGTTCGCGCTGGTGGAAGCGTCGGAGGGAACGATCGGCTCGCCGATGGATCAGTTCCTGCTGATGATGTGCTATCAGTACGACCCGGACAGCAAGAGTTTCACGCCCAGCGCGTGGAAGATCATGCGGGGAGGCGCCGCGCTGACGGCGGTGCTGCTGGCGGGAGGTCTTTCATTCTTCTGGATTCGAGACCTGCGGCGGCGTGCCGGGGGCGCGCTGGAACATGAAGAAGACGCGCCGGGTTCAGAGCGCGACGGGAGCAAGGGAGCGACGCATGCTGGGTAACGCTGTCATGAGCGCAGCGATGAGCGTGATGATGGCGCTGGCGCAGGCGCAGACCTCGCCGACGTCACCGGTGGAACAGGCGCAGGCCACGGCGCCGGCGACGGCTGCTGCGGCTCCCGAGTTGACGATCGCGCCGACGCCCTCGGGTTCCGGCCTCATGCCGCCGAGCTGGTCCAGCGTCTCGGGCGACGTGGACACGGTGTATTACTTCATCACATTGCTGTCGCTGTTCTTCTTTGTGCTGATTACGGCCCTGACGATCTATTTTGCGATCAAGTATCGGCGCAAGGAGCACGTGACCAAGACGGGCGGGCCGACGCACCACACGCCGCTCGAACTGACGTGGAGCATCATCCCGCTGCTGCTTGTGATAGCGATCTTTTACGTCGGCATGAAGGGGTATGTGAACCTGCGCCAGGCGCCGGTTGACGCCTACACGGTGCATGTGACGGCGCAGAAGTGGTCGTGGACGTTCGTGCATCCAAACGGCGCGAATGAGAACGGCATTCTTCGCGTGCCGGCCAACCGCCCGGTGCGGCTGGTGATGGGCTCGGAGGACGTGCTGCACTCGCTCTACATCCCGGCGTTCCGCGTGAAGCAGGACGTGGTGCCCGGCCGCCTCGCGACGCTGTGGTTCCAGCCGCAGGAGCCGCCGGACGGCGCGGACATGGTGGAGTTCGATCTGTTCTGCGCCGAGTACTGCGGCACGCAGCACTCCCGCATGATGGCCCGCGTGTATGTGTACACGGAAGAGGCGTTCGGCCCGGCCATCGAAGAAGCGGCGCGCTGGATCGAAAAGGTGCCCGACGAGGACCTGTGGTGGAACGCCGGCCCGCGCATTTACCCGCGATGCGCCTCGTGCCATTCGCTTGAAGAAGGCAAGGTGCTCACCGGCCCGAGCTTCCACGGCTTGTATGAAAAGCTTTCACGCGGCGACGAGCGCTTCACCACCGGTGAAACGCTGCAGGCGCTGATCCAGAACGGCACGTACGGCGGCGTGGAAGATTACATCCGCCAATCGATTCTGAACCCGCAGAAGCACGTTGTCGAAGGGTTCCCGGCGTCCATGCCGACGTTCCAGGGACAGCTCAAGGACCGCCACATCATGGCGATGATCGGGTTCCTGCAGCACCTCGACAAGTTTGACACGACGGGCAAGCTGATTGGTCCTCCCCCGGAATCGGGGTCGGGGACCGCAACCGGAGGCGAGCAGCCATGACTTCCATTCCAGTTCCAACCTCGGCCGAGACGCCGAGAGACAACTATTTGACGCACACGCGGGGGATCCTTTCGTGGATCGTCACGCTCGATCACAAGCGCATCGGCGTGATGTACCTGGTGTCGGTGCTGGCGTCGTTTCTCGTGGGCGGTCTGGCGGCGCTGGCGGTTCGCACGGAACTGATGTTCCCGGGCGAGCAGTTCCTCGACCAGAACGCCTACAACGAAATGTTCACGCTGCACGGGGCGATCATGGTGTTCCTCGTGATCATCCCGTCGATTCCAGCGGCGCTGGGCAACTTCGTGCTGCCGATCATGCTTGGCGCAAAGGACGTGGCGTTCCCGCGGCTGAATCTGTTCAGCTATTACCTGTGGGTGATCGGCGCCGCGATTGCGGTGTCGTCGATCTTCCTCGGCGGCGTGGACACGGGCTGGACGTTCTACACGCCGTATTCAATCGACAGCGCCTCGGCGATGTCGGGCGTGATTCCCGTGGTGGCGGGCGCGTTCGTGCTCGGCTTCAGCTCGATCTTCACGGGCATGAACTTCATCGTGACGATTCACCGGCTCCGTCCGCCGGGCATGACGTGGTTCCGCATGCCGCTCTTCCTCTGGGCGCTGTATGCGACGGCGGTGATCCAGGTGCTGGCGACGCCGGTGCTCGGCATCACGCTGCTTCTCCTCATCATGGAGCGCGCGTTCCACATCGGCATCTTTGATCCGGCGCTGGGCGGCGATCCGGTGCTCTATCAGCACTTCTTCTGGTTCTATTCGCACCCGGCGGTGTACATCATGATCCTGCCGGGCATGGGCATCGTGAGCGAGCTCATCGCGGTTCACAGCCACAAGCACATCTTCGGCTATCGCTTCATCGCCTTCAGCTCGATCGCCATCGCCATCTTCGGCTTCCTGGTGTGGGGCCATCACCTCTTCGTGTCGGGCCAGAGCCCGCTGATGAACGTGATGTTCTCGGCGATCACCTTCAGCGTGTCGATTCCCTCGGCGATCAAGGTGTTCAACTGGCTGGCGACGCTGTATCGCGGCTCGATCAGCCTGACCACGCCGATGCTCTACGCCTTAGGCTTCATCTTCCAGTTCACGATCGGCGGGTTGACGGGCCTGCACCTCGGCACGCTGGCGACGAACATTCACCTGCACGACACCTACTTCGTGGTGGCGCACTTCCACTATGTGATGATGGGCAGCGCGCTGATTGCGTTCATCGGCGGCCTGCACCACTGGTGGCCGAAGATGACGGGGCGGATGTACAACGAGACGCTCGGCCGCATCGGCTGGGCGCTGGTGTTCGTTGGCTTCAACACCACGTTCTTCACGCAGTTCAATTTGGGCGCGCTGGGCATGCCGCGGCGGTATCACGACTACAGCGACATGCTCAACACCGACGTGTATCACATCTATCACATGGTCTCGACCTTCGGGTCGTACATCATGGCGGCAGGGTTCTTCCTGACGGCGTTCTATCTGCTGCAATCGCTGGTGAAGGGCCGCCGGGCGCCTGCGAATCCGTGGGGCGGCCGCAGCCTTGAGTGGTTGTGCAGTTCGCCGCCGCCGCACAACAACTTCGACAGCCCGCCGACCGTTGGCGACTGCTACGACTTCTCCGTGCTCGAATGGGACGAGAAGGAGCAGGGGTACAAGTGGCGCGAAGATGTGCCGCATCCCGGCGAGGGCGGCGCTGATCCCTACGCCAGAGCCGCGACGGAGTGAGTGGCCGCGGGAGAATGAGATTCGGCGATTCGGCCGTTCGCCGGTCGCCTGCACGAGGCTGACAGGTACTGGAGCAACGATTCGTGTCCGCACACGCCGCACCACATCATGATCACGCCGGTGATGGGCATCACGACCATCCGGCCCATCTTGCGCATCACTGGGACAACGTGCATCAGCAGTTCGATGCGGGCAAACTCGGCATGTGGCTGTTCCTTGCCACGGAAATCCTGCTGTTCGGCGGGTTGTTCTGCGGCTACGCCGTGTGGCGCGGCAATCACCCCGAGTTGTTCCAGTTCGGCAGTCAGTTCCTCGATCGCACCATGGGCGCGATCAACACGGTGGTGCTCATCACGAGCAGTCTCACGATGGCGTGGGGCGTGACGGCAGCGCAGAAGAATCAGCAGGGGCTGCTGCGCATTCTGCTCATGCTCACGCTCGCCGGCGCGGTCACGTTCCTTGTGATCAAGTACTTCGAGTACAAGCACAAGTTTGATGAGCACTTCTATCCGGGGGCGGCGTTCTACACGATGCCGGATAAGGAAGTCTCGCATCTGTGGCGGGATCCCGCGGCGCTGGACGGTCACGGGGAGCACGCGGCCGCGAGCGCGCTCGATGTTCAGTCCGGCAGTTTGGTGCTGGCACAAACCCCGCCGCCCGGCCCGGCGACGACGCCCGCTTCGGACAGCGCGCTGCCGGCGCACGAGGCGTCAACGGTTGCGATCGCGACGCTGCCGCCGCAGGGGATCGAGCAACAGGCGGTGGACACCGGCGAAGCGCCGCCGCACGAGGAGCACATCCATCCGCTGCAAAACCGCGATCGCCCGCCCAACGCGCACATCTTCTTCAACATCTACTTCATGATGACGGGGTTGCACGGCATCCACGTCCTCGTCGGGATGATCGTGATCATCTGGCTGCTGGTGCGCTCGTTCCGCGGCGACTTCAGCTCGGAATACTTCACGCCCGTCGATCTCGGCGGCCTGTACTGGCACATCGTTGACGTGATCTGGATCTTCCTGTTCCCGCTTTTCTATCTGATTTAGCAACGGCATTGAGGCATCGAGGCATCGAGGGAGTGAGGAAAGGGTCGCGGGGTTCAGCAATCGGGATAGTCATGGCACAGCACAGCAACAACACACACAACGATCACGGGCATGGCGAGCAGGTTGGGCACATCGTGCCGCCGCGCATTCTGATCGCGACCGCGGCGGCGCTGCTCGTGCTGACGGGGGTGACGGTCGCCGTCGCCGGCATCGACTTCCACGATTACGACCTTCCCGAGCTGAACATCTGGGTGGCGCTCGGCGTGGCGGCGCTCAAGGCGACGCTGGTGGCGCTGTTCTTCATGCACCTGCGCTGGGATCGGCCGTTCAACGCCATCGTCTTCGTCCTTTCGATTGCGTTCGTCGCGCTCTTCATCGGCGGCGCGATGACCGACAGCTTCGGCTATCACAACGAAATCATCCCGGGCGACGCCAAGCTCGTGACGCAGAAGCTCACCGAGCTTGATCAGGAGCTGAAGTCCGAAGTGAAGGGCGAAACCCCGACGGGCCCGATCAGCGTCCAGGGCGAAAGCGCCAAGAATCAGGAAGAGCAGCGATCGGGCGAAGCCGGCGGGCAGAACGGGGAATCGAGCGGCGGTGAATCGAACCAGTCGCATGATGATTCCGGCAACGCCCAGCCGCATTGACCGTGAGCGAACCTATGCTTGGCGTGACCGCGCCGTGCGCGGCGAGTGATCTCATGGAATTGGCGACGACACAACGGCGGGGGCGCGAGGTCTTTGCAGACCCCGTGGCGGCATTCAGCGCCGGTCGATTCGGCATGCTCCTGCTGCTGGCGTCGCTCGGGATGCTCTTCGGCGCGAGCGTGCTGGGCTATGTCGTGCTGCGGATTGAAGCCGCGGGACAGTTGGCGGCCGCGCCGTCGCTCCCGGCCGGGCTGTGGATCAGCACGCTGCTGCTGCTCGCCTCCAGCGGCACGATGCACCTGGCGCTGCAGGCGATTCGCCGAAACGCGCAGGCAGCGATGCAGAGTATGCTCGCGCTCTCGCTCGCGCTGGGGATCGCGTTCCTCGTCTCGCAGGCGGTGTGCTGGGCGCAGCTCATCGCGGCGCATCAGGCGGTGTGGGACGAGGTGGCGGAGTTGCCGCGCTACGCGATAGCGAGTTTCTATGTCATGACGGCGCTGCACGCGGCGCACGTGATTGGCGGGCTCGTGCCGATGACGGTGATCACGTGGCGCGGGCTGCGCGGGCGGTACTCGGCGGAGCATCACGCGGGCGTGGTGTACACCGCGATGTACTGGCATTTTCTTGACGCCGTGTGGGTGGTTTTGTTTTTGACGCTGTTGCTGGGGTCGTGAGGCGCGCGGCGTGTGGGGGCCAAAGGCGCCGGTGCAATGTTGCGAAGCCGCGAACGGCTTACCACTCGTGGACGGCGAGCAGGTTCCAGTGGGCGGCGAGCGCGATGAAGCCGAGGCCCGCGAGCGCGACGATGGAATCGTGCACGCGCCGCAGCACTGACCCTTCATGGTCCATCCACCCGGCGAGCGTGAACCCCGCCACCGCCGGCGCAAGCACCGTCGTCACCATCGGCAGCCAGAGCAACCCACGCATCATCGCCGGCAAGCCGAAGACGAACTCGAGGTGATCGGCGGTGTGCAGGAACCGCGCGAGGCCCACGATGAACACCGCGTTCATGACGCACATGGCGAGCGCGGCAAGCGCGGCCAGGCGCTGCCGCGCGCCAAGCGCCGCGCCGGCGATTCGGCGTCGCACCCAAGCCGCGGCGTGCGTAAGCGGCGCGAGCGCAAACACGATCGTGAGCGCCGCGAAGCAACCGCGCTGCACGGGCACGCTCGCCCACCACGGCAGCCGGGCGCATTCGTGCGGGCCATTGAGCATCGCGACCACGTTGTCGTCCTGATCGTGCACAAACGCAATGCGCGCTTCGCCGCTCGTGCATTCGTACACGTCGGGCGCGATGCGCACCCAGTCCACGTGATCCTGCTGCGAATTCGTGCGGAGCGTGGTGGGCGAGGTCACTTCAACGAGCGTCTGCCGCGTGAGGTCGCTCAAACGTTCCAGGCTGGTGACGGACCGGTGCAGCGCTTCGTACCAGCCGGCGAAGCGGTTGGCGTCAATAACGCCCGGCGCGGTGACGTCAAACGTGGGTGCGCCGACGCGCGGGCCGAAGAAATGATTGAGAAACGCCGAGAGAAAATCTTTGTGCAAGCTCATCGCCAGGCCGTTCCCCGCGATGACGAAGCCCAAGTTTCGCTCCGGCATGATGAGCATCTGGCAGACGGAGCGCAGCGACATGCCGCCGTGTTCGATGCAGATTTCGCCGGCGTGCATGCGCGAGTGGAAGCCGTAGCTCCACGCGGAGAGCATCGGGTGCAGGCCGAACTTCCGTTCGCGCATCAGATCGGCGGTGTGCGGCGAGAAGATTCGGTGCTCGCCCGCCATGCCGTCGTTGAGGTGCGCGAGCATGAACGCGCCCAAATCTTCGGCGGTGGCGTAAAGACCCGCGGCGGGGACGATGTGATATGCGAACTCCGGCGTGACGGGAACGAAGCGGCCGCGTTCAAATCGATACGCGACGGAGACGTGTTCCTGCATGTCGGACCGCAGCGTGAAATCGCTTCTTTGCATGCCGAGCGGCGCGAGCAGGTGCGTGCGCATGTAGTCTTCGTACGGCACGCCGGTGACGACCTGGATGAGATAGCCCGCCAGCGCCATGCCGTGCTCGCCATACACCGCGCTCATGCCGGGCGGTCGAACGCGCGGCGGCATGTGCCGCGCGAGGTAGGTTTCCAGCGGCATGAGTTCGGATGCGTTGCGAGCCGCCACGCCGATGTGCATGACGTCGAAGCCGTCGGTGTGTTCGAGCAGGTGCGCGAGCGTGACGGGCTCGGCGCGTTCTTCGATTTTGAAGGCGGTGAGATACGTGTTGATGTCCGCGAAGAGATCGAGCTTGCCGGCGTCGACGAGCTGCATGCACGCGGTGGCGGTGAAGAGCTTGGTGAGTGAGCCGGCCGCGAGCACGGTGCGCCGCGGGTCCATGGGCGTCTTGCGTTCGAGGTTCGCGTAGCCGTAGCCCTTGGCCATGAACTCCCTGCCGTCTTTCACCATGTAGAAGACGACGCCGGGCACGTGATCGCGCTCCATGTGCGTCATGATGAAGTGGTCCACGAACGCTTCGAACGCGGCGCGATCGATGTCGAGCGGCTTGATGACGCGCGGCGAGGCGGGGATGACTTCCGGACGGACCTGCGGCGAAACACGCGGCAACGTTCCCGCGGAAGCGGCGAAGGCGCACAGGTGAATCGCCAACATCATCACGCACACCGAGGTGCGCGTCGTCAGCCGCCTCGCAGCGGCGCTATTTCGCCTGCGCCTCCAGCCCCACGACATCCGCGTCTCCAAACGCCGCGAACCATGCGAACCACATCGCGTAGACGACGCTCACATCCTCGCCGACGACGGGCGGCGGCGATTGCAGCGACGCGACGCCGTATTTTCGATCGTAACGGATGACGACTTCCAGTTCGCCGATGCGATCCGTAAAAATCCCGTCCGCATTCGCCTGCTTGGCGAGAAACGGCAGCGGATAGACGCGTCGCTCGCCGTGAGCAGTCACTGACATCACGCGAGCTTTGAGCGGCAGCAAATTGGGCGGCGGCAGGGGATCGACGGGAAACGCAAGCTTGGGCGAGCGGAAATACGGCGCGGGCGAAGAGCCTTCGTAGCGTTTGATGAGCAGTTCGTTCCAGCCGATGACGCCCGTGTCGGGATGCGTCGCGTGCCAATCGCCCCACGTGGTGAGCGACGCCGGCAGGATCATGAGCGATTCGCCGCGTTCGGCAGCCGGGCCCGCGACGGCTTTGCCTGAAAGCTGCCGGAAGAGGCTGGAACGCGCGGGTTCATCGCGGCGATCAGCGAGCACCTGGTTGGAATCGATGAGCAAACCGCTGGCGGCGAGCTCGATCGTTTCACCGGCCAGCGTGCGCTCGAAGACGACGGCGCTATCGCACCAGGGTTGATACGTGACGGCGATCGGCACGCCGGCGATCGTGTCGTTGACCACTTCGTGCACGTTGAGCAAATTGAGCGGATAGGCGCGCGATTCGCCGGCGACAGTGACGCCGATGACGCGATCCGTGGTGACGACATACTTGTCCCGCCCGAAACGGATCTGATCGCCGATGGCGTCGGCGGGCACGAGTTCGGGGTAATCCCAGGTGGGCGGAAGCGCGTCAACGGGAATGGCGGCGAAGAGTTCGTCGCGCGGAATGCGGAGATTGGAAAGGTCGTAGCCGTATGTCTCGACGTCGAGCGGCACGGGGGTGACGTTGCCGCGCGTCAGCGGTTTCCACAGCGCCCACGTGGCAAGGCCGAGGGTGATGAGTCCGGCGAGTAGAAGCACCCATCCGCCGCCGCGCAAGGTGAGCATGGGGCCGCGAGGTTGTGCGTGTGGCTCACGGCCGGCCGTCATGGCCAGTCTCGCTGCGCATGGCGCCGGGGATGATCGCGGGCGTCACGCCGCTGCCTGCGGTGTAGGAAAGCAATTCGTCCGTGGAGGCGACCCATTCGCGTTGCCACTCGCTCGGTTCCGTTGCGGTGGGAACATGCGGCTGGCGATCGAGCACCATCAGCGCGAGCAGCAGCGGCAGGTACAAAATGCTGGCGAGAAACACCTTGCGTGCCGCGACGTTGGTGCGCTGCTTGTGGAACTGCGCCGCAAGGCCGAGCATCAGCAATCCGAGCGCCAGCGCGCCCCCGGCGTAGACAAGCCCTGCCGCTCGTTGCAGTGTGAGCGCGAGGGCGAGCGGAATGAGGATGGCGCTGGTGAGCACGATCACGCGGCCGGTGAGTTCACCATGCGGATCGACGGCGGGGAGCATGACGAATCCGCCGCGCTGATAATCCTCGCGGTACAGCCACGCCAGCGCGAAGAAGTGCGGGAGCTGCCAGACGTAGAGGATGCCGAAGAGAATCCACGCGCCGGGGTCGAACGTGCCGGCGGCGGCGACCCAGCCGATCATCGGCGGCAGCGCGCCGCACACCGCGCCGACAAGCGTGTTCAGCGTGGAGCGCGGCTTGAGCGGCGTGTACACCGCGACGTAGAGCACGAGCGAAACGAGCGCGAGCGTGGCGGCGGGCGTGCTCGCCATGATGTCGAGAATGATGAGCCCCGCGCTGCCGAGCGTCACGCCGAGAATCATCGCGTGGAACGGGCCGATGCGTCCGGTGGGAAGCGGGCGCGATTGCGTGCGCGGCATGCGGCGGTCGCGTTCAATTTCCCAGAGTTCGTTGAAGATGTTGGCGGAGCCGGCGGCAAGCGCCGTGCCGAGCATCGTCCACAGCATCGTGGTCCAATGAATCGTCTCGCCGCTGCCGAGCGCGAAGCCGGCGCCGCTGGTGAGGACGACAAGGGCGCTCAAGCGGGCCTTGGTGAGCTGGCAATAGTTGGAAAGAAGACCGGCTATGCCGCGTCGCGCGGAGGCTTCGGAGATGGCGGCGGCGGCGGCGTCTGGAATGGAGGCGATGCGTGTCATCGGGTGGGCCGGGGATGCCGGTGGTGAGGATACCGGCAAGCCGCATGGCCGGCGTGTCCGGTGGAATTGTGAAATTTGTCACATAGTATGCTGCTGCCTTCGCCCATTCAATCCCGCGGCACAGCCGGCGGTTTCCAGATCTCCGGAAAGGCATACGGGCGAACCAGCGAACCAGGCGGCGTCACGTCCGGCGGACAGGGGTGCACATGATGAACGCAACACTCGGCATGCAGGCTTCCCGCCGCGGCGCGGATGTGCTCGCCATCGGCTTCGGCGCCACGGTGGTGATGTGGGCGATTGCGTATGTCTCGCTCATGCAGCCGGGGCAGGTGGTAGGCGAATTGCTCTTCGGCGCGATTGTCCTGTGCGCGGTCGGCGCCGGGTTCGCGGCGGTGCGCCTGGCCGGTCGCGGCGTGGGCGGCGGCGCGATGGCGGGTCTGGTGTGCGGCGCGCTCAATCTTCTGCTGGTTGGCTCTCTCATTGCGGGTGAGAAGCCGGGCGAATGGGCGCGCGATGCGGCGCTGTGGGCGGGCGGCACGCTGCTCGCGCCCACGTTCCTCGCGGCGATCGGCGCAGCGATTGGAACCGCGTGGCCGGCGAACCCGGCGGCGCGACATCGCAACTGGCCGTTTGTGTTCGTGATGGTGGCGTCGTGCGCGGTGTTTCTGCTGCTCGCGACCGGCGGATTGGTGACGACCCTCGTCGCAGGGCTTGCCGTGCCGGATTGGCCCAGCTCGTTCGGTCACAACATGCTGCTCTTCCCCCTCTCAAAGATGACGGGCGGCGTGTACTACGAACACGCGCACCGGCTGTACGGCATGCTGGTCGGCGTCACCGGCATCACCACGGCGATCGCGATGTTCGTGTGGGATCGGCGGCGGAGCGTGCGCGTGCTCGGCGTGATGGTGCTGCTGCTCATCTGCGTGCAGGGTTACATGGGCGGCAAGCGCGTGACGGAAACTAGCATTGCGCTCGCGATCGTGCACGGCATCAACGGGCAGATCGTGCTCGCGCTCATGCTCTCGCTGGCGATGATGCTCTCCCGGCCGTGGAAGGACGGCACGCCGGCGATCAAACCGGGCGCTGGCGCGGATCACGCGCTGTCGCTCGCGCTGCTGGCGGCGATGCTCATTCAGGTGACGATGGGCGCGATGTATCGGCATTTGCAGGCCGCGCCGGAGCCATCGATGGGAGCGCTCATGGGCCTGCGGCATGCGCACTCGTTCCTCGGTTCGATGCTCGTGGTGGCGCTGGTGCTGGCGACGAGCATGCGTGCGGTGAGCGTGAACAGCGATGTGCTGCCTGTGAAGCGAGCGGGCAAGGCGATGCTGCACACGATGATTTTGCAGGTGCTGCTTGGCGTGGCGACGTTTCTCGTCGTGCCCACGCAGCCTCGGCCGATTGGCGATCCCGTGCCGCTGACGGAAACGATCTTCGCGACGATTCACCAGGTGATTGGCGCGCTGCTGATGGCGCTGGTGGTGGTGAATGTGTTCTGGGTGCGGCGGATGTTGAAGAAGGGGTAGGGTTGGCGCGGGGTTCGGGGTTGGCGCGGTGTGCGGATTTTTGCTAAGCCGCGAGCGGCTTCTCGCCGTGGACGGCTTGTTTCGCGTGGACCCCGTTAATGCGTCATGGCGGTGGCGGCTTGGCCGGCTTCGAAGGTTGCGATGAGTTCGGTGGCGATCTGCTGGAACAGCGCGGGCGTGACGACGGTGCCGTGGTCCTTGCCGGGGTGCATGACAACTTCCGCGTCGCTGCCGAGTGTTTCGAGCGCCGCTTTGAGTCGCCGCGTCGCGCCGTCGAGATAGAACGTGTCCACGTCGCCCATGTGGATGTGAATCTTGCCGGCGAGTTTCGGCGCGAGCGACGGCCAGTTGCTTTCCAGCACTTTTCGGATGTCGTATTTCTGCCACGCCAGCGCGACATCGTGATTGACGGCGCCGGTCTCGCGATCGAACAGTTGCTTCGGCCGGCCGTCGTCGCCCTTCGGCGAGAACACCCACTCGAAGGAGCCAAGCTGCCCGCCGTCGCCCATGACGCGTTCCATCCTGGCGAAATCGTCGTACCAGATGAGCACGCGGTCCTCGCCGGTGGGCGCGGTGTGCCTCGCGAGCGGCCTGCGGCGGCCTTCGCCATCGACATACATGTTGGCGTCCGGCGCGTAGATGTCGATCTGCTGGAAGTCGGTGAAATCCACGGGATCGGGCGCGATCGACCAGACGCCGCCGAAGAAGTCGGGATACGTCACCTGGAGCCAGAGGCTCGACCATCCGCCGGAGGAAACGCCGGTGACGCCGCGCGCATGCGGCTGGGCGATGAGGCCAAGCTCCTTCTCGATGTGCGGGATGAACTCGGTGATGAGCGCTTCGCCGACGGGACCGTTGTTGGCGGAATCAGCGAAGACGTGATGGCCGGAGAAGCACAGCGGATCGAGCACGATGTGCGTGATGTTCTGGGGGAAGGTGTCACCGTGCATGAAGCCGCTCATCATGAGCGCCATGCGGTGATCGCCGCCGAAGCCGGGAATGTGATAGAGCGCCGGCCCGGGCGTAGATGGATCGGCGGGAAGCACGGCCGCGGCTCGCATGATGATGTCCCTGCCGTGGAACTTGCTCAAGAGTTCGCTGCGCATGGTGATTTCGCGCACGCCCTCGCGCTGCGGGAAGGGGCGAGCTTCGACGGTGCGCGTGATGACGAGCGGGATGTTGCCGGAAGCGGCGCCGTTGAGCGAAAGCGTTTGCGCTTCGCTGTATGCCGTGCCTTCGCCCGTGCCGATCTCGGGTGAATCGAGCGAGCGGCGCATCACGGCTTGCACCTTCATGTCCTGCGCGGGGAGCAGGCTGATGGGGGCGGGCCACGCGATGGCGTTGTCGTCGAACACGAGCGCTTCGCCGGGCTTCCAGTTTTTCACATCGAGCGCGAAGAACGGCTGGGGATTGAACCAGTTTGGGCCGAAGCGCGGCTCCATGCGGCCCTTGCCGAGCATCACATACACGCGGCCGGTGAAGGTGGAATCGATCGCGGCGTCGTAGGTGACGGTGAATGTGAGCGGCGCAGCGTCGTCCGCCGCGGCGAAAGTTGCGGGCAGCAGCAGAAGCATCGCAATCGCGAGCCAGCGGCGCAGTGGAATGGAGTTCAAGGCGTCAGCTCCGTGTTGGTGTATTTCAGTCGTAGTGTGAGGATTGCTCACCGTTGCACAAGCGTTTCGTGTTGCACGTGTTTGGGTGGGTGGTGTTTCCCCGAAACTCTCACCCCTGGCCCCTCGCCCTCGGGGAGAGGGGGAATAAGGACGCAGCGAATTCGCTCTCGAATGAGCCATGCACCTCCCGCGGACTTCTTATGGCGCGAGCTTCAATCGCGGACGTCCACGGCGCGAACATCACTCGTGCACTTCGAGGACGGGTTTGAGCGTTTCTTCGAGCGAGAGTACGGAGTAGATCGTGCACATGACGGGCTGGCCTTCCATCCAGCGGTCCGCTTTGTTGACCCACGAGCCATCTTCCGCCTGGCGGCTGACGATCGCATCGATGAGTTCTTCGCGCCAGTTGTGCGTCTTGCCGTTCGTGTCGGTGATCGTGTGCTGCTGCGCGACGAGCAGCGCCCTCGCCATCGTGTGGTAGTAATAGAAGAGACCCTGTTGGCCGAGGCCGGGGTTTTCCTCGAACGTCCAATTGTGCTTCACCCAGTCAAACGCAGCGCGCACGCGGATGTCGTCGGGCGAGAGGCCGGCGTACAGCAAGCTCTTGAAGCCGGCGTAGGTCATCGAACCGTAGCTGCGAAGGCTGCGCGGGCGGCCGGTGATCAGTTCGCCGTTTCGACCTTCGCCTGCGGCTTCGCTGGCCATGGATTCGCCGCCGCCCACGCCGGTGTAGATGAATCCGCCGTCGTCGCTCACCCACTCGGCGGGGTTGGTGGCCTTCAGGTTTTGCGTGCGCGAGACGAACGCGAGGGCCTTCTGGAACGCGGGCTCATCGGGGCTCAAGCCCGCGTCGTACAGCGCATCGAGGAACATCTGCGTATTGGAGAGATCGGGCCTGCCGTGCCCGCCGTAGCCTGCGCCGCCGAACCAATCCTGTGCGGCGCTCAAGCCTTCGCCCTGGTCCCATTGCGACTTCTCGAGGAGCGCGACGGTTTCGCGCAGCGCGCCCTGTCCACCGAATTCATCGAGCGACGAGAGCGCCATCACGACGCTGGCGTTGACGTAGTTCGAAAGCGCGCCGCCGCCGAACCCGCCATCCGCTTCGCGCGATCGCATCACGGCAGCGAACGCTCGCTTGGCAGCAACGTCAAGGCTGTCTGTCTTCGGCGCTTGCGCGATCGCTTTGAGCGCAAGCGCGGTGACGGCGACATTGACCGGCGAGAGCTTGTCCGGCTGATCGGTAGGGGCCGCTTTCGCGTCGGCAAGCCACGCGCCATGGGCGTCCTGGTTCGCCAGCAGGAACGCAAGGCCCTTGTCGATCGCCTCGCGCGCCTTCGCGAAATGCTCCGGCGAAATCGGCACGGCCTTCGGGTTCTCCGCAATTTCATGCAGCGGCGGCATCGGGAGCATCACTTCGTGCGGCAGCGGCGGCAGCTGTGATTCGCTCACCTTCCTGGGATCGATGCGATCATCCAGCGGAGCCGTGGGCGCCTTGGTGATTTCCGCGGCGGGCGGTGCGGGCCTTGTTTCCCCGGCCTTTGCGTTCGCAACCGCGCTAAAAGCAGCGACAATGGAAACGGAGAGCAATGCGGCGGACAGAATGATGTGCTTCGCCATGGTGGAACTCCTTTGATGGCGCTCATCCATCGTAGGCGACGAGCGTCGGTTTACTGCCGCTGTGGCTTGGGCGCGGACCAATGGGAAAGGTCGCGGCCGATGAGGGCGCCCAGGCGCTCGATGTCCGGCCGGCATGTTTCGCGAAGCTCGGCGAGGAACTCCGGGCGAATGGCGGGGCGCTCCGGCGAGGGGAAGACGCGCGTGACGGCGTTCACCATGAAGCGTTTGAGTCCCGGCGGGACAAGGCGGGCCGAGCGGCGCATGGCGCGATGCGCTTTCATCATCCGCGTGATGCCCGGCGCCTTCAGCCATTTCTTCTCGTTGTGCACGCCGAAGTCCGGCTGGAAGCTGTCATCGACCTCAAGGAATCGCAGCAGCGCGCGATAGGCGCCCGCGGCGTCGGCGATCAGATCATCGAGCACGATGATGTGGACCTGCGCTGTGCCGAATGCTTCGAGAAAGCGCTGCACCTGTTCGGTGTAGGTGAACACCTTTGTGTATTGCAGCGCCTGGAGCATGCGGCCGGTGTTGGGCAGGCGCTCGCCGCGCTCTCGTTCGGGCTGGGCGCGCACGGCGCTTTCGAAGTCGAGGATGTCTTCGAGCATCATGGAGACAAGCTGGCCGTGCCACGACACCATGGCGCTCACGGGTTCGCGGAGCATGATGATGATGCGCGCTTCCGGGTTGAAGTCATGGATCTCGCGAGCGGCGCAGCGGGAGAAGAGGTAAAGCACGGACGATTCGCCGCGGCGGATGGCGCGATCGCTGCCGGCGAACAGTTGCAGGTATTCCTCGCGCGTTCGGCGATCGGTGCGGACATCGAGATCGCTGCCGAAATAATGCGGTTCCTTGACCTTCGGCATGAAGATGGCGGGATGGACGCGGAGGTATTCGTACATCGACGTGGTGCCGCATTTCGGGGCGCCGACGATGAAGAAATCGGGAATGCAGGTCATGGGTCGATGTATCCGGGCCGATCGATCGTTTGCGTGCCGATGATACGTGGCGGGGCGCGGCACACGCAATCAATCAAATAAACCGGCGAGCTGGCAGCGCTTCCACAAACCGGCGGCATCGAGCGGGCGTAGTCAGCCTGTTACGATACGCCCCCGCGTGCCGAGGAGGCGCTGGTGGGAAGGATGCATGGAACGGGCTCACGATCGCCAACCAAAGTCGGACTCGGGGTCGCTGGGCCGGCGAACAGCGCGCGGATTCTTCTGGCTCATGGTGCAGACGCTCGGCACGAAGAGCGTCAATCTCGTGGCGCAGATTGCGCTGGCGTGGCTGCAGGCGCCCGAAGATTTCGATCTCATCGCGCTGGTGCTGACCATCACGACGTTGCTTGGCCTCTTGCGTGACGCCGGCATGCGCGATGTGCTCGTGCGCCGTCATCGCAACTTCGGGCGCTGGGCCGGCGCCGCGTTCTGGCTCTCGCTCGTCACCGGCTTCGCGGTCGGCATTCTCACCATCGCGTCCATCCCCGTCGCGCTGGCGGTGTACAAGGAGCCCGCGCTCAAAGGGCTGCTCATCGTCTCGGCGATCGGCGCTCCCATCAACACGCTGGGGACCGTGTCGGACGCGCTGCTCCGAAGTCAGATGCGGTTTCGGCTGATCGCCATCATCGGGCTTGGCGTGTTTACGGGCACGAGCTTGATGACGGTGTTTTTGGCGTGGCTCGGCTGGGGCGCGTATGCGTGGGTGGTGCCGCAGCCGATCATGTGGCTGGTGCGCGCGGTCGTGCTGTGGTGGGTGGCCAAGCCGAACTTTTCGATGCGTCCGCGTTTCCGCCGGTGGAAGTATCTGATCGGCGACAATCTGAAGCTGCTCGGCGCGGATTTGGCGATCTCCGGCACGTTCCAGGGCGATCGCGCGGTGCTGGGCGCGATGTTCCCGGAAACGGTGCTCGCCGGCATTTACTTCTTCGCCATCAACCTGACCGCGCAGTCGATTCGCCTGTTCGTGACGAACGTGACGCGCGTGCTCTTCCCGGCCTTGAGCAAACTGCAGGACGATCCGCAGCGGCAGGTGCGGGCATTTTTGCGGGCGACGTCGCTGCTCGCGCTTGTCGGCACGCCGCTGTGCCTCGTGCAGGTTCCGCTCGCCGAGCCGCTGATGGTGCTGGTGTTCCAGCCGAAGTGGTATGACGCGATCCCCGTGGTGCAATTGCTCGCGATCGGCATGATCGGCCGGCTGATGACGGCGCCCAGCCGCGGCATGATCATGGCGCAGGGCCGCTTCGGCGTGCTGCTCACGATGTCAATCATCAACGCGGTGAGCTTCATCGGCGCGGTGGTGCTGGGTGCGATCATCGGCGGCGAGAAGCATGGGCTGGTCGGCGTGGCGGTGGCGGCGGCGGTGGGGATGTTCCTCTACGGCCCCGTGCAGATTTATGTCGCCGCTCGCCCGGGCAAAGCCACGTGGTTGAGCGTCGGCAAGACCTACGCGGTGCCGCTGGCGGGGGGCACGATGTCGATGGTCGCAAGCTGGGCGGGCTCCGAAGGCGCCTACGCGCTGCTGGCCGGCGGGTCGGAGTGGTTCGCGCGGCTGGTGCAGGCGATTGTCGCCGTGGTGCTGACCTTCGGGGTGTACACCGTGATGGTGATGTGGCTGGCGCCGGACCAGGTGCGTGAACTGAAAAATCGCGTGCACGACATGCTGGCGCACGCGCGGACGAAGCGCGAGCGGCGGCTGGCGCGAGAAGCCGAGCAAGCGGAGCAGGCGCAGCGCGGCGACGACGAAGCGGCCGACGAGATCGCCGAGGTGGAGAACGAAATCACTTTGCCGGGGGATGAGCGCTAGCGCTATCGCGATGGCTGCGCCGCGGTCTGTTCGCGCATGAGGCGTTGTTTGTCGCCGGGCCCGCGCAGCTTGCGGTGCATGCGCCGCACATTCCGCCAGACGCCGTAGAACGCCGGCGCGTGGACGAGCCACATGAGGAATCGGTTGAGCGGACTGGTCTTGCCAAGCGTCTTCGAGAGAAGCGCGTGGATGTCGCTGTCGCTGACGCTGCTGACGATGAGCGGATCGCCTGCAATCGCGGCGGCGAGCGCGGCGCGATCTTCGTGCTGATGCGCAAGCTGCGCGATGCGAAGCATCGTGGCGCCGACGGTGGCCGAGTCATAATGTTCGAGACACCACGCGCGGCCCTGGCGCCCAAGCGCGCTTCGCCGGGCCGGATCATTCGCAAGCATGCGCATCGCCTCGACCATGGCGCTGGGACTGGCGGCAATGAGCCCGCCGCGTTCGTGGCCGACGACTTCGAGCTGACTGTTGTCGCGGGCCGGCGTGGAGAGCGTGATCACCGGCCGTTCGCAGAGCATCGCTTCCGCCAGCACGAGGCCGAAGCTTTCGCCGATGCGCGAACTGTGCAGGAAGACATCCATCGCGGCGTAGCACGAGCGCAGCGCTTCCTCGCCATGCAGAAAATCGATGACGACGATGCGGCGGCGGACGTCGCCGGGGAAGGTTTGCAGATATTTGTGATAGACGCGCGGCAAGCCGACGGCGACGAACCACGCGTCAGCTCGCTCCCGCGCAAAGGCCTTGAACGCTTCAAACGCAGCATGCGACCATTTGGCACGCATCGGCTGGCCCACGCGGCCGAAGACCACGGCGTCCTGGGGGATCTTGTGCTCGGCCCGGAACGCCCGGCGAGCTTCGTCGCCTGCCGGAAAAAAACCGTCGCTGCGCACGATGTTCGGCGCGACCGCGCCGATGGGCTGCGGCGAAAGTCCTCGCGCCCACTTCTTCCATTTCCACAGGCAATATCGGGTGAGAAGCAGATGAACGTCGAACTGCGCTTCGTCCGCGGAGCCGTCCACCCGGCCGAAGATGTTGGTCTCCAGCACAGCGACGCGGCGCGCGGCGGCGCTTTTGATGTGATGGATGATGCCGGCGACCATCTGCTCCGCGTGGCCGGAACGATGCGCGTGAATGACGTCCGGTTTCCACGCTGCGGCCTGCTCGATGGCACGGGATCGCGCCGCGTCGTCTTCACCGCCGACGAACACGTCGATGCCGGCAGCGAGGAGCGAATCCACGCGTGAGCCGCCGCCTTTGAATCCGAGCACAGCGACGTCCTGGCCCAGTTCCCGATAGGCGAGCGACGCATTCTTTGCGGAGCCTTGCGCGCCGCCCGGCCCGAGATTGTTGACGATGGTGAGGATGCGCATGGCGGCTGCACGGAGAAAGCGCACGGGCGCCGGACGACAGAGCCGGATCGTATTGGCAGCCGGGGAAGCAGGCAATGAATGCAGAGCCTGCGCCGCGTGCCGTGCGTCACGCTGACGGCGTGGCGAGCCGTTTTCCGCTTGTGCGGTTGCAATTTCCGCCGACCGCGCTGGCCTCAAGGCGATGATCCTGCGAAGATGTGCATAGCGATGACGCCCGCCCAGCCAGGCAAATCTCGGCAGCGCCAGGTCGAGCCGATCGAACTGACGGACGGACTGCCGCTCGCGCCGAAGCTGCCGGGCAAGGTGGTGGTCGCCGGCACGGTGGAAGAACTGCTCGACAAAGTGACGGCCGACATGGTCATTCACTCGCTCAACTGCGTGCGGCAGTTTGGCGACTTCCACATCGCGCTCTCGGGGGGCACGACGCCGCAACCGCTGTATGAGCGATTGATGTACGACCCCGACTGCCGAGCGATTGCATGGCGGCGCACGCACCTGTGGATGGTGGACGAACGCTGCGTGCCGTTTGACGATCCAGCGTCGAACTACCGCGCGATTTACGAAACGATTGTCGAGCACGCGGACATCCCCGCCGAGCAGGTGCATCCCATCGAAGCGATGAGCGACGCGGCGGATTTTGAATACGAACGCCTGCTCAAGGAAACGCTGGCGTGGCGCAACAAGGGCGAAGATCGGCTGGATTATGCGCTGCTCGGCATGGGGGCCGATGGTCACACCGCCAGCCTGTTCCCGCGGAGCGAGGTGCTGCACGAGCGCGAGCGATTCGTGCGCTTTGCGCAGGCGGCCAATGTGAAACCGAGCCGGCGCGTCACGATGACGTTCCCGATCATCAATTCATCGCGGCTGATCGCCGTGCTCGTCACCGGCGCCTCGAAGGCGGCGATGGTGCAGCGGTTGGCGAGCGGGTCGGCGAGCGTGGAGGAACTGCCGATCAAAGGCGTGTCGCCCGTGAGCGGCGAGCTGATCTGGTATCTCGACGCGGCGGCGTGCGGCCTGGGGTGACGCGTGGTCAAGACGAAGCATGTGACGGATCGGCGGACGCTTTCCTTTCGCACGCTGGATGACGTTCTCGCCGACGCGGAAATGCTCGCATCGCGCCAGCCGATTCGTTCCACGGGAAACTGGACGGCGGCGCAGAACATCGAACATGTCGCCGTGTTCATCGGCTGGTCGCTGGACGGTTTCCCGTTTCGAGCGCCGCTCCCTTGCGGTTGATCGGGCGCATGCTGCGCAGCGGCGCGCTGCGCAAGACGCCGCGGCCGGGCATCCCGACGCCCAAGGGCACCAGAGCGCATTTGCCGCCTGCGGATTTTCCGCTCGAACGCGCGATGGCGTCGTTAAGGCGGAACATCCGGCGCGTGCAAAGCGGCGAGCGGATGACGCATCCCAGTTCGTTTTTCGGCGCGCTGACGCACGAGGAGTGGATTGACCTCCACTGCCGGCATGCTGAACTTCATTTCAGCTTCCTGCATCCGGCGTAGTTCATTCAGATTTCATCGCGATTTCACGGCGAAGTCGCATGGTCTGCCGCGGAAGCAGCGATTTGGATGTCACCACATTCAAATCAAAAGTTCCGCTGGACTTGAGCGTCCGAAAATTGAACGTTTCAAGTCATCGGACAGCGTGGGCGTCATCGCGTCCACGACTTGGCGCTGCGACGCAAGCGAGCAGCGTCCGGGAGAGATCGAGCATGGCGAGAACAGGCTGAACTGAACCGGGAGCGCCGCAGCGTGCGACGTTCCAGCCCTCGTCAGGAATGTGAATTGAACACGGATGCGTGAGCAGCAGCCGCTGTGTCGGCGGTCGGTGCGCTCGCATCACAACAGAACTTGAGGAGACCCATCCCATGTATGACTTCCGCTCCATCGCACTGGCAACGGCTCTTGGTCTTGGCGCTGGCGCGCTGCTCGGCGCCCTGCCCGCGACTGCCGCGTCCGGCTCCACGATTTCGGCGCCCGCCGACGAGAAGACGGACTCCGGCACCATCAAGAGCGTCGATGCCGCCAACAACCGCTTCGTCGTCACCATTCGTGATCGCGAAGTGACGTTCCGCGTCAGCCCGGACACGAAGTACACGCTGGACGGTGAAGAGTCCACGATGGCGGAAGCGCTGAAGGTCGGCGGCACGGCGAAGATCACGCACACCGACTACCTCGCGGCCAAGGTGGACGTCACCTCCGCGCGGACGCCGAAATAACGATCCACAAAAACACTGACCGCGCCTCTGCTTCTGCGCGCTCCCTGATGAGTACGTTGTGACAGGATTGCAGTGGCTCGGAGCGCCCGGCGAGTGAAAACTCGCCGGGCCGTTTTTTGTGAAGCGTCAAAACGTCGAAACGTCGAAATGGCCTTCTCAATCTCTTGACGTTTTGACGTTTGGATTTTTTGACCTTTGTTCTAGGTAGTCGCGGAGGATGTGGGCTGCCGCAAGCGCGTCGAGGAGTTCCTTTTTCTCCTTGCGCGTGCGGCCCGTGCCGGCCACCTGCTGCTCGGCGGCGAAGCTGGTCAGGCGTTCGTCCTGGAAGTGCACCGCGAGCCCGGTGCGCTTGGCGAGCGCTTCGCCGAAGGCGCGGGCGGCGGCGGCCGCGGGGCCTTCGGTGCCGTCCATGTTCAGCGGCAAACCGATCACGAGGGCGCCGGGTCGCTGCTCGTCAATGATGCGGACAATCGCGCTCACGAGCGGCGCATCGTCGCCGCCGCGCGGGATCGCAAGCACATCAATCGGAGTGACGATCTGCACGACGTCGTCGCCCACAGCGACGCCGGTGCGTTTGTTGCCGAGATCGATGGCGAGATATCGCACGGGTGAAGTGTGCGGCGGGGGGCGCGAAACCGCAAGCGTGCCCGAGGCGAGGGCGCGGAATAGTGCGTTATCGCAGCGAAGGATCGATGTTTTCGACCAGCTGCTTGATGCGCTCGGCTTCGCTGCGGGGGCACACCAACGTGGCGTCGCGCGTGTGGACGATGATGAGATCGCTGCATCCGATGGTGGCGATCGTGTGATGGGGATTATCCGACACCGCGAGCACGCCGTGCGAATCGAGGTGCGTGGCCAGCGCGTTCGTGCGGTTGGCGTGCATGTCGGGTTTCAGCGTCTCGCCGAAGCTGGGCCAGCTACCGACATCCAGCCAATTCACGCGCATCGGCACCATGCAGATGGGGAAGCGGTCGTCCTTCGATGCGGGCTCCATCACGCCGAAGTCCACGCTCTTCTTCGGCAGCGTTGGATACACCTCGGCAAGCACGCGCGCTTGATCCGCCGTGCCCCACGCCGCGGCAATCGTGGTGAGCGCCGCGTGATTGGCGGGCATGAAGCGCGCGAGCGCATCGAGATACGTCGCCGCGCCAAACACGAACATGCCGCTGTTCCACGCAAAGTTGCCCGCGGCAAGATATTCCTCCGCCACGTGCTTCTGCGGTTTCTCGACAAACCGCCGGGCGTGAAACGCGCCGGGGAAGTTGGCGAGCGGCTCGCCGCGCTCGACGTAGCCGTAACTCGTCGCGGGATGCGTCGGCGTGATGGCGAAGGTGACGAAGCGACGCGGGTCGTCTTCCACGATGTTGAAGCCGAGCTCGACCGCCTTGCTGAATTCATCCTGCGGTTCGATGAGATGGTCCGCCGTCATCACGAGGAACACTGCGTTGGGGTCGCGCTTGGCGAGGATCGCAGCGACGAGGCCGATCGCGCTCGCGGTGTCACGCCCCTCCGGCTCGCCGACGATCTGCTCGTCGCTGAACTCCGGCAGCAGTTCGCGAATGGCGGCGCGCGATGTTTCCGCCGTGCAGATGAGGCGGTGATCAGCGGGCACAAGTCGATCCAGGCGGCCGCTGGCCAGTTCGAGCAGCGTTTTGCCGTGGATAAACGGAAGGAGTTGCTTGGGCCGGCTCAAACGACTCATGGGCCACAATCGTGTGCCCGCGCCGCCCGCCATGATCATGCCGAAGCGCGCCATGCGTCAGCCAAGCTCCTTGAGTCGAAGGGACGCGGCGACAAGCGTGTCGGCGGAGGAAATGGTGGGGTCGGCGGCGAATGCGCGGTCGATGAGCGATCGCGCCTGCGCGCGGTTTTCGCCAAGTTGAATGAGCACAGCGAGCGCGTCGGCGGCGATGGAGCCGCGCGTGCCGGTGCGATCGCCATCCGCCCGCTCCGGCTTCGATTCGATGAAGCGATCGACTTTGCCTTTGAGTTCGGTCACAAGCGTTTCCGCCATGCGCCCGCCGATTTCGGGCAGTGATTTGAGCAATGCGAGGTCGCGATCCGCAATCGCGCCGGCGATCGTCCACACAGGTTCGCTCATGGCGCGGAGCGCCTTGCGGAAGCCGATGCCCTTCACTTTCGTGAGCAGTTCGAAGAAGTCGCGCGCTTCCGGCGATGTGAAGCCCAGCTTGCGCGGCACGAAGCTCGCGCCCTGGTTGGAGCTTTCGTACACCTCGCGCGTGTGGAGTTCGATTTCACTGCCAATGGCGTCGCCGAGGCCGGCGAGATCGCACGCGGGAACGAGCACTTCGTAGGTGAAGTGGCCGCATCGCACGTGGGCCGCATTGTCCGTGAGCGCGACGAGCTCGCCGCGGATGGCGCAGATCATGGTGGGATGATACAGACAGCGAGGGGCCGCCTGTGCAGCTTCGTCATGCATCGCGGTCCGTCATCGGCCAACCGCTGGCCTCCGCGATTCGTGTGCGCAGGTCGAGGGTGATTTCGGCGGGCTTGGCGCTTTCGGGGTAGCGGATCACGCCGAGGAAGCGAACGCGGGCGTTGCTGCGGGTGAGGATGGATTTGGTCATTTCCGTCGTTTCCGGCGTGCCGCTCACCCAAACGAGGAGCACCGGGGCGTTGGTGCGTGAGACGATGAGCCCCACGCCTTCCGCAAACGGCCAGACGCGCCTGGGCGGCGTGACGATGCGGCCTTCCGGGAAAATGCCGACCACGTTGCCGGCTTTGATCTGCCGAATCGCTTCGCGGGCGGCGGCGAGATCCTTGCCATCGCGATCGACGGGAATCGTGTTTCGCCATTTCCAGACCCACGCCAGGCTCGGCACCATCGTTTCCGTGGCCATCATCCAGCGAATGTTGAAGCGGACGCCGACCTGAATGAGGATCGGGTCGACGGAGCCGGTGTGGTTGGAGACGACGACGAGCGGCCCGGGGCGGTTGGTGGCGGGAACGTGTTCGAGTCCTTCATAACGCACGCGGTGGATGACGCGGCAGACGGCGCGAAGGAAATACCAGGCGAAGAAATCCTGCCAGGAATGGCCCGGCCCGTTGCGACGCAGCCTGCGGAAGGCGGCGTTAAACGTCAGCACAGCCGCGGCCCATGCGGCGAAGGCGATGAGAATGGGCGTCAGCGGGTGCTGCATGACCGGGTACGGTGGAGGGAAGCCGAGGTTGTGTCAATGCGGGGGCGCGAACCCCGCGAGTTTCCACCCGCAGCTGGCGACCTTCGTGCCTTCATGCGTTCTTCACGCTATCCTTGCCGAAGCGCACTGAACCGCCGCGATGCCTCGACGAGACGACATCCACACGATCCTGATCATCGGCTCCGGCCCCATTGTCATCGGCCAGGGCTGCGAATTTGACTATGCCGGGACGCAGGCGTGCAAGGCCCTTGCCGAGGAGGGCTACCGCATCGTCCTCGTCAATTCGAACCCGGCGACGATCATGACCGACCCGGGCTTCTCGGATCGCACCTACATCGAGCCCATCACGCCCGAAGCGGTGCGGAAGATCATCATCAAGGAGCGCGAACTCGGCACGCCGATCGACGCCGTGCTCCCCACGCTCGGCGGGCAGACGGCCCTCAACTGCGCCTGCGCCCTCTTCGACAACGGCACGCTGCGGGAATATGGCATCGAGATGATCGGCGCCAGCCGCGACGTCATCCAGCGAGCGGAAGATCGCCACGCGTTCCGTGAAATCGTGTCGTCGCTCGGCCTGCGTCAGCCGCATGCCAAGGCGGTGAACAGTCTTGAGGAAGCGCACGAATTCCTGGCGACGATCTCGCTCCCCGCGATCATTCGCCCGGCGTTCACGCTCGGCGGATCGGGCGGCGGCATCGCCTACAACCGCGATGAGTTCGACACGCTCGTTCGTCGCGGCCTCGCGGCGTCCATGATCGGCCAGGTGCAGATTGATCAATCGCTGCTTGGCTGGAAGGAATACGAGCTCGAAGTCGTGCGCGACAAGCACGACAACTGCGTGATCGTGTGCGGCATTGAGAACATCGATCCGATGGGCGTGCACACCGGCGATTCCATCACCGTCGCGCCGATTCAGACGCTGACGGACAAGGAATACCAGCGGATGCGCGACGCCGCGATGGCGATCATGCGAGCCGTGGGCGTGGAGACCGGCGGGTCGAACGTGCAATTTGCCGTGAATCCGCGCAACGGCGAGATGGTCGTGGTGGAAATGAACCCGCGCGTGTCGCGCAGCTCCGCGCTGGCGTCGAAGGCGACGGGCTTCCCGATCGCGCGAATCGCCGCCAAGCTCGCCATCGGCTACACGCTCGATGAACTGACGAACGACATCACCGGCACGACAAGCGCGTGCTTCGAGCCTTCGATCGATTACGTCGTCGTGAAGATGCCGCGGTGGACGTTTGAGAAGTTCCCCGAGGCGGATGAAACGCTCACCACGCAGATGAAGAGCGTGGGCGAAGCGATGTCGATCGGCCGCACATTCAAGGAAGCGCTGCAGAAGGCGGTGCGCTCCATGGAAGTGAAGCGCTTCGGCCTGGGGCTCGACAAAAACGACAAGTGGCTGGCGGCGAAGCGCGCGGTGGACTCGGGCGCCCTGCGGTTCACCGGCGAGATCACGGCGGAAGCGCCGAACGGACTCGTCGCGGCGGACGGCTCGCCGATCGTCTGGCCCATCCCGGATGAGATGCTCGTGCGCAAGCTCACCGTGCCGAGCCAGGGCCGGCTGTATTACGTGCGATACGCGCTCAAGATGGGGTGGTCCATCGAGCGCGTGTACGAGCTGACGAACATCGACCCATGGTTCCTCGATCAGATTCAGCAGCTCGTTGAGTTTGAAGACGTGCTGTGCAGCTACGAATCGCTCGAAGCGCTGCCGGCCGAGGTGCTCCGCCGCGCGAAGCAGCTTGGGTATTCCGATCCGCAGCTTGCGAATCTGTATCTGGGCGACATCACGACGAAAACGATTCTGAAAGTGCGTGCGCACCGGAAGTCGCTTGGCATCGAGCCGGTGTACAAGCTCGTCGACACGTGCGCCGCGGAGTTCGAAGCCGCGACGCCGTATTACTACTCGACGTATGAGACGGATTACACGTCCCCAATCCCCCCGCTCTGTCAGGGAGGGGGTGAGGTGGTGGGTGGGCCGCAATCGCGAAACATCGCACGGGAAACTTCCGAGCGCTTGACCCACCCCACAACCCCATCCGCGATGTGCGACGACGAAATCCGCGTCAGTCCCCGCGAGAAGGTGATCATCCTCGGCGGCGGGCCGAATCGCATCGGGCAGGGCATCGAGTTTGATTACTGCTGCGTGCAGGCGGCGTTTGCGGCGCGCGAAATGGGATTCGAAGCGGTGATGGTCAACTCGAATCCTGAAACCGTCTCCACCGATTTCGACACGAGCGATCTGCTCTTCTTCGAACCGCTCACGCTCGAAGACACGCTCAACATCATGGAGCGCTTGAACGGCGGCGGCGTGGACAAGCCGGATCGCGGCGGGTTCGTGCGCGGCGTCATTGTGCAGTTCGGCGGGCAGACGCCGCTCAACCTTGCGGCGGGTCTCGTCGAAGCCGGCGTGCCGCTCATCGGCACGAGCCTCGAATCCATCGACCTTGCGGAAGATCGCGATCGCTTCAAGGCGGTGCTCGAGGAACTCAATCTCAAGCAGCCCGAAAACGGCATTGCGTATTCGCTTGAAGAAGCCGTCGAAATCGCAGAGCGCATCGGCTATCCGGTGCTCGTGCGGCCGAGTTACGTGCTCGGCGGGCGCGGCATGGAAACGTGCTACGACGAAGCGGCCCTCCGGCATTACATGCGAACCGCGGTGGACATCAGCGAACTCGTGAGCGCGCCGGTGCTCATCGACAAGTTCTTGAGCGAAGCGATTGAAGTTGATGTTGACGTCATCGCGGACTTTTCGCCGACGGGCAGCGAACGCGTTCGCGCAGCGCCACCTTCCGCCCAGGGCGTCATCTGCGGCGTGATGGAGCACATCGAAGAAGCGGGCGTGCACAGCGGCGATTCGACGTGCACCGTTCCGCCGTATTCCCTCGCGCCGTCCATCGTGAACACCGTGCGCGATCAAGCTCGCCGATTGGCGGAGCGATTGCGTGTGTGCGGATTGATGAACGTGCAGATGGCGGTGAAGGACGAAACAGTGTACGTGCTCGAGGTGAACCCGCGGGCGTCGCGCACCGTGCCGTTCGTCGCCAAGGCGAAGGGCGTGCCGTGGGCGAAGCTCGCCGCGAAGGTGATGCTCGGCGAATCGCTGGCGGATCTTGGCGTGGAGGAAGTGCCGAACGTCGGCTTCTATTCCGTGAAGGAGCCGGTGTTCCCGTTCCACAAGTTCCCCGGCGTGGATGTGATTCTCGGGCCGGAGATGCGCTCGACAGGCGAAGTGATGGGCGTGGATCGCGCCCTGCCGGTGGCGCTCGCGAAGGCGCACATGGCGGCGGGCGTCAATCTGCCGGTGAGCGGCAACGTGTTCCTTTCGGTGCGCGACAGCGACAAGCTGCACATGGTTGAGATCGCGCGCATGCTCGTCTCGATGGGCTTCACGGTGTTCACCTCGGCGGGCACGCACAAGCTCATGCAGGGCTACAGTGTGGACACGAAGCTGCTGCGCAAGATCAGCGAAGGCGCCCGGCCGAACGTGCTCGACCTCATCGCCAACCGCGAGATTCACCTGATTCTGAACACGGCGACGAAGAAAGGCGCACAGACGGACGAAGGCAAGATTCGCGCCATGGCGGTGCTTGCCGGCGTGCCGATGATCACGACGGTGGCCGGCGCGCGGGCGGCGGTGCATGCCATCGCGGCGTTGCGAGCCGGCGCGTGGTCTGTCTCGGCGCTGCAGGATTACTTCCCGTCGCTGGAGCGAGCCCCGCGCCCGACGGCGCAGCCTCATGCAACGCTCGCGCGAAGTCTTGCATAGCATCCTGGCACGGATGAAGCAGGATTATGGCCCGCCACGATCGACAATTTGCGGAACATGTCGAAGCGCTCAAGCGTGCGTTGACGAATATCGAATCGCTCGCGCAGCAGCAGGGCGATCAAGGCGCTGCAGCGGACACCGAGGCGTCGGAACTCGGCGCCGCGCTGCTCATCGTGCGACGCTGGCTTCGCGAGCATGCCGATCGTCAGCCGGAGCTTGCGGCTTCGGTGGCGCGAGTCGCGCGCTGGCTGCTTGAAACAGTCGAAGGGGCCGACGAACGACAACCGCACTATGAGCCGAGTTCGAAGGACGCCGCAAAATCGCCACGCGCCGCCGCGGTCACCGAAGCGGACGAACGCGCTCAACCGCCGGCCGGCCCGGGGTACGAAGTTCCGCTGCAGCTTGGTGACGCCGCCACCGTGATCGCCGTGCGCGGCACGCATGCGGAAGCGGAAGCGGCGCGGCAATCCATTGATCGCGCTCGCAGTTCGCAGAACGCACCGCAGGAACCCGCCTCAACGCATCGCACCGCGGCGGTCGTTCAACCGGAATACATCGATCTCGAACTCGTGGCGAAACGATGCGCCGTGAAAGCCGAGGGCTGGGACTGGGCGGCTCGTTACCGCGCGGAGTGGGTGGAGAACCCGCCGGACCAGGAGCTGCGCAAGGCGACCTACGACCGCATCATCAGCAAGGCGAAGGCGCTGCCGAACTGTTATGTGTGGGCGCTCAACCCCGAAGAGCATGTGCCGGATTTCGAGCGCATGACGCAATACGCGCAGGCGTTTCGCAATCTCGGGAGCGCGGTGGAGCTTGCGCTCTCGATCCGCAACGATGCGAGCGTCGGCAACGATCGCAGGATGGACATTTACGAGCTGATGGCCGAGGCGCAATCCGCGTTGCGTTCCGCGCTCGAGCAGGACGGCTTCTGGAGCGACAACGACCAGTTCGAAGTCTTCCGCTGGCTCCGTCACCGCGCCAGTCAGGACCGGTTCAACATCGCCCGGCACATGCGGCTGGACGATCCGGCGGATATCGCCAGCGGCGAAGATCTCGCGTCACGCCTCAACACCCTGCGCCATCGTCTGACAACGGATCGGCAGATCGAATCAGAACGACGCTCGCTGCTCAACAAGGCGAAGTATCACATCCGCCAGGCGATGGAGCGCGGCGACGACGAAGCCGACGCGCACTGGTTGAAGGTGATTGAGTCGGTGGAGACGGCGATCGAGAAGGGCGTGCGTCCAACATCGGTTGAGCTGCGCGAGATTCTGCTGCCGGTCGTCGATGATGTGCCGAAGTCGCTCGACTGGCCGACGGGCTTCGCGCAGGCGATGGAAGCGACGGACCAGTTCGCGGCGATGAAGGAATCGGAAGAGGCGGAAGTGGAAATCACGCCTCGCGCGCCGGCCCCCGAGGTGACGGAAGCGTCGTCGCTGCTGGAGGGGCAGGTGGTCGTGCTCATCGGCGGCGAAGTTCGCGGCGAATCGAAGCGGGCCCTGGAGCGGGCGCTCAAGCTGGCGGAGCTGCGGTGGATTCCCGGCGCCCACCACCAGTCGCATTACCTGTTCGAGTCCGCCATCGCCCGGCCGGATACGGTCGTTGTTCTGCTCGCCATTCGCTGGGCCAGCCACAGCTTCGAGAACGTCGATGAGCTGTGCACGAAGTACGGCAAGCTGTTCGTCCGTCTGCCCGGCGGGTACAGCCCGAACCAGGTGGCGCGGCAGATTCTCGACCAGGTGGGCGAAGCGCTGCGGGCGCGAAGGGCTCGGTCGTCGGTCACGTGACGACAACGCGTTGAACGGCGGCGGGTGGGACGGCGCAACCCAACGTGGCGGTGGCGCGTCGCTACACTGTCGCCATGGTTCCCGACTGGCTGTCGACATTCGTTTCGGACTTCGTGGCGAACAACACCCAGCTCGTCACCTCGATCATCGTGATCTTCGTGATCCTGCACCTGATCCTGGGCGGTGCGGCGTACCTGATCCTGATGGAGCGGAAGGTGTGCGCGTGGGTGCAGGACCGCGTGGGCCCGAACCGCGTGGGCCCGGCGGGTTTGCTCCAGCCGATCGCGGACGGCCTCAAGCTCTTCACCAAGGAAGATTTCATCCCGCGCGGGGCGGACAGGTTCCTGTTCATCATCGCCCCGGCGCTCACCGTCACGCCAGCGCTCATCGGCTTCGTGGTGATTCCATGGGCAGGCATGCTGGATGTGGGCGGCAAGACGGTGAGCATCATCGGCGCGGACGTGAACATCGGCATCGTGTATTTGATCGCCGTCGCCTCGCTGGGGGTGTATGGCGTCGCGCTGGGCGGCTGGGCGAGCAACAGCAAGTATTCATTCCTCGGCGGCCTTCGCGCCAGCGCCCAGATGGTGAGCTACGAAATCCCGATGGGCCTCTCGCTGCTCACCATCATTCTCACGGCCGGAACCGTGCTGCCAAACAAAATCGTGGAAGCGCAAATCGGCGAGGGCCACGCGTGGTATCTGCTGCAGCAGCCGATCGTGGCGGTGCTGTTCTTCACGTGCATGCTGGCGGAAGCGAACCGCACGCCGTTCGATCTTGCCGAGGCGGAAGCGGAGCTCGTCGGCGGGTGGCACACTGAATATTCCTCCATGAAGTGGGCGCTCTTCTTCATGGGCGAGTACGCGCACATCACGGTCGGGTCCGCGTTCTTCTCGGTGCTGTTCCTGGGCGGCTGGTCGATCAACCCCGTGGGATTCCTGGTGCCGTTCGATCTGCCACTGGCGGGCGGGCTCGGCATGATTCTGCTGGAAGTCGGGGTGACGCTCGGCAAGGTATTCGTGCTGATCTTCATCATCATGATGATCCGCTGGACGATCCCGCGATTCCGCTTTGATCAGCTCATGCGGCTGGCGTGGGAAGGCATGATTCCCACCGCGCTGGTGCTGCTGGCGATGACCAGTGTGTTCATTTACTTCGGCTGGGACGGCTGGCTGTGGGCGGGCTCGCTGGTGGCGCTGGCGATCATCTGGTTTGCGGGTCCCGCGCTGCCGTCGGCGTCGGTGCCGAATCGCCGCGTGCCGCTGATCGGCAGCCGGTTCAGCCCGATGGAAGAGCACGTGGCCAGCCGGCGTGCACAAGCCGGGGCCGGCGCGGGCGTCGCGCGGAAGTGAACGCCACGGCGACATTCGCATGACAACTGGATTCACGCGGAGGCCCACGTTTTCAAAACGTGGGCTTCCAGTTTTTTGGCGAACGCTGCTCCCACGTTTGAAAAAATGTGGGCTTCCAGATTGCGGAGTGCGCGCCGCAAAAAGAGAAGAACAGACGCCGGTCGTGTCGGAGCATCGATCGGCGTCTGCAAGGAGTTGCGTGCGCTGCGGGTGTCGCTGTGCTCACTATTCAATCGCAGTCGCGCGTGAAAGGCAAATCAATATTGACGTGGGCGGCGCGGTGGGGGGCGGCGGCGCGTTGTGTGTGCACCGCGCTGCGAACGCCATGCGAATGGCGCAGCGCGCATCGCGTTATGATGCGAAGCGTCTTCGCGCACGCAGTGAACGAATGCGCGAGCGGCATCGAGCAAGAGCGAAGAGCATGCGCGCACTCGGTCATTTGTTGAGCACAGCGGGAGGAGCGTGGGAACTGCTGCGCATCGCCCTAACTTCGCGTGGCAAGGCGCAGCGCTACTGGGCGTGGAGACGTGAAACGGCGTTCGGCTCGCACGCGCATGTGAAGAAAAGCACAAACTCGCTGTCGCCGCGCGACAAGCGGCACGCGGTGCTGCGCTTCGGCATGTGGGTCTTCCGCATGCGGCGGTTCCGGTAGCGCCGCCCGCCACGAAAAACGCAGGACGCGTTCAAGTCGAGCACAAAAGCGCATGGTGCACATATTGATGAAGTTTCAATTGATCATTATTGATTTGATACGTAAGTCGTGGCGCAGCCGAGACTTACGTGCGGTTGTGCGTGGGGTTGACAGCATGCGCCAGCCGGATTTTTTTGCGAAGAAGTGGAGTGGACTGGCGGAGGGTGGTCGAAACACTATCATCTCGGTTCAACGAATCGGCACAGGGGTGTCGATATCGCCGAGTCACGTCCGTTCCGTGCCGTGTGGCGCGGGGTTTTGTGCGGACGGGTGGATGAATTGAGGACGGCGTTCGCTTCGGCGAATGCGCGTCCGGATTTAGGAGAGATCACAGATGAGCGTGACCAAGCGCGTTGGTCTCCTTGCAGGCGCTGCGACGCTGACGCTGACGGGCGCCAGCCTTGCGGACGTCACGGCGGGGGCCAACACCAATGAACAACTGCGGAACGAAGTCGATGCTCTGCGTGCAGAGATCGCTGAACTCCGCGCTGGTCAGAACAGCGAATTCCTCACGCAGGAGCGCGCTGACCAGATCCGTGGCCTCGTGCAGGACGTGCTGGCCGATGCGGACACCCGCTCCAGCCTTCTGCAGGGCGGCCCCACGGCCGGCCATGACGGCCACTTCTTCCTCGCCAGCCCGGATGGCAACTATCGCCTCAACGTGGGCGGTTTGCTCCAGGCCGGCTTCGTGTACAACAACCACGACACCGATGACGGCGCCGGCGGCGATGAAGACCGCTGGGGCTTCGAAATGAAGCGCACCCAGCTCTCGTTCTGGGGCCATGTCGTCAATCCCAACTGGATGTACAAGATCGAAGGCGAGTTCAGCCGCGGCTCCACGTCGGTCGATCCCGACGATGACGGTAATGACTCGGGCTTCTTCCTCGACCTTGGCGGCGCTGGCACCTCCTCCGAGAGCGACTGCAGCTTCTGCCTGCTCGACGCCTGGATTGCCCACAACTGCGGCAACGGCCTGGTCGTCTATGTCGGCCAGTACAAGGCGCCGTTCCTTCATGAAGAGATGGTCGATGACCAGTACTCGCTTGCGTATGACCGCTCCGCCATCAGCGAGGCGTTCACCTCGAGCTTCGTGCAGGGCATCATGGTGCACTATCGCCAGGACGTGTGGGAAATCTACGGCTCGTTTGACGACGGCCCGCGTTCCTCGAACAGCACGGCCTTGAGCTATGACACCGAGTTCTCGTTCCATGCTCGCGCCAACTGGCTCATCGCCGGTACGTGGGAGCAGCAGGCGCAGCACACCAGCCCGCGCGGCCAGGAATTCGGCGCCCGCCTCGGTGGTGCGATCCGTTACATGATGGAAGAGTTCGGCACGCCCGGCCCCGGCGCCTTCGGCGAGGCTGAACTGTTCAGCTGGACGATCGACGGCAGCGTGCACTTCGGTGGCGCCAGCCTCATGGCCGCCATCGTCGGCAACATGGTTGACTTCGAAGCCGCCGGCTCGCCGGACTTCGATCCCTGGGGCATCATGGTCCAGGGTGGCTTCTATCTCACCGACGAGTGGGAAATCTTCGGCCGCTTCGAGTGGGCTGATCCCGACCTCGCTGGCGTTGAGGACCTCACGCTCCTCACCTTCGGTGTGAATTACTACTTCGCCGGTCAGCAGGTCAAGTGGACGGCTGACATCGTGATCGGCCTCGAAGAGATCGATCCGGGTTGGGTCGGCACCTTCAACGCTGGTGACCTCATCGGTCTCGTCGGCGACGCCGGCGACAACGATGGTCAGATCGCCCTGCGGACGCAGCTCCAGCTGGTCTTCTGATCACTGGCTGATTCCCAGGCATCCACCCCCGCTGGCCCCCGCCTTTGGGGGCAACGGAATGAAACCAACCGATCGGTCCCTCTGGGGCCGGTCGGTTTTTTCATGCGCCGTCTGCATTGATCTGCTACGCCGGGGCGCGATGCGGCGCTGATGAAGCGCGTCGCGCGGCTGGCGAGCGTGCCGCACCATGAATGAAGCCGCCATGCGATTTTGGGCGCGGCGGGCGAAACCGGTATGATCCGGCCCGTTGGACGGCTGCGCCTCGTCCTGTCGATAGTGGCATGTGGCGCAGCGACGTCGCGCCGCCGCGACGGACAGTCATCGCTTGCGGGCCGCGCGTTCGCCGCCGGCCCAAAAACTCTGCGTGCGTCCGGAGGAGATATTCGTGATGCAATCCCGTGCAATTCAGGCCATCGTCGCCAGCGGTCTGTTCGCCATCCTTGCGGCCCCGTGTGTTGTGCACGCCGACGACACCGACGTTGAAAAGCGGCTGGAAGCGATGCAGCAGGAAATCGAACGCCTGCGCGACGACAACAGCTCAATGAAGAACGAGATCGAGCGGCTTCATTCGCAGGTCGGCCCGGACTGGATGACGCAGGCGCGAGCGGACGAAATTCGCGGCCTGGTGGCGGACGTGCTCGCCGACGCCGACACGCGCGCAAGCCTGCTGCAGGGCGGCCAGACCGCCGGCTGGAACGAACACTTCTTCCTCGCCAGCCCCGACGGCCGGTTCAAGCTGCAGCTCGAAGGCCAGATGCAGATTCGCTTCGTGCTGAACTGGAAAGACGGCCCGGGCGACGGCACGGTCTACGGCTTCGAGAACACGCGAACCAAGCTCACCTTCCGCGGCCACGTGTTCAGCCCCGACACCACGTATCTGATCCGTGGCAACTTCAGCCGCGAACAGATCGCGCTCTCGGCGGCGAGCGGTGGTCCGGCCATTTCGCCTGGCGGCGCTACGGACCACGGCGGCATCTTCCAGTTGCAGGACGCGTGGATTCAGCAGCAGATCAATCAGGAACTGTCCGTGCGCGTTGGCCAGTTCAAGCTGCCGTTCACCCGCGAAGAGCTGGTCTCCAGCCAGTATCAGTTGCTCGTCGAGCGCAGCCTCGTGAACATTTCGCAGAACCTCGGGCGTTCGCAGGGCGTGCAGTTGGATTACTACACCGACCTGTGGAGCTTGAGCCTCGCGGTGTCGGATGCGGCGCACGATCAGATCGGCGGCTTCGGCACCATCGCGCAGACGGTCCCCGAGAACACGCCGGCGCTCACGCGGCTTGCGGAATTCGCGATCACAGGCCGCGGCCAATGGCTGGTCGCCGGCACGTGGGAGCAGTTTGAAGATTTCACCAGCCCGCCGGATGAACAGTTCGGCTTGATGCTCGGTGCGGCAGGTCACTGGCAGAAGAATCAGTTCGGCGTGGTGTCCGGCACGCGCGATGAGGAATACTGGTACGCCGTGACGGGCGACGTGTCGATCGAATGGGGCGGCATCAACGCCTTCGCGTCGTTCACGTGGGATTACGTGGACAACGCAGGCATCGGCATCGTCGAGGTGTACGGCGCCGTCGTGCAGGCCGGCATCTACGTGACGCCGAAGCTCGAACTGGTCGGTCGCTTCGAATACGGCCGCCTCACGCTCGACGCCAATGCGAACTTCTCGAACCTGTATCTCGCCACGATCGGCGCGAACTACTACATCGACGGCCATGATCTCAAGCTGTCGGCGGACGTCGGTTTCGCCATCTCGCACATCGAGAACACCTGGGACGCGGACATCGCGGGCTGGGTCGCGGACACGCCTGGCCACGAGCCGCAGGTGGTCGTGCGCACGCAGCTGCAGTTGCTGTTCTGACGTACGCTTTGATCAGGTGTGACGAGCGGCGCACTATTCCCCCTCCCTACGAGGGTGGTGGTCAGGGGGTGGGTGGGGCGCAGCTGCGCACTTCGTGGCGGAACCGTTGGATCGCTCGGGCGACGCGGTGTGTTGTTGAACTGTGAGTCTGTGCGCGAGCTTTTGTGGGGGCTTGCGCGATTGGTTGTTGTCCCACGGCGAGGACGCCGTGGGCTTTTTTGTGAGATTGAATGACTGGTGCTGGGTGTGCCAGCCGGGTGGCGCCTTCGCCCCTTAGGGGACGATTTCCACCGTGTTGAGGTCGGTGACGAGCAGTTCGTAGACGAGCGCGATGTCGTCTGGGAGCATGCGGACGCATCCCATGGACGCCTGCTTGCCGATGGAATCGAGGTCCACGGTGCCGTGCACGCCGTAGCCGGTCATGCCGCGTGTTTTCTCCTCGATGCCCTTGAGGCCGACCCAGAATTCGCCAATGGGGTTCTTCGGATCGTTGCGATCGAAGTACTCGCCGGTGCGAGGATTCTTCCAATCCGGGTTCGGCACGCGTGAGGCGACAGCGAAGCGGCCGAGCGGCGTGGAATCAAGCTCGCCGAGGCCCACCTTGAACGACCGCACGTAGACGCGATCGCTGCCGTCGCCGAGGTACAAATCAAGCTCATACGCCGCCTTGCGCACGACGGCGTGGAACTTGCCGGTGATCACCTTCACGGTTTGGCCCGCCTGAATCTTCGACGGATCCTTGATGCCGTTGATGCGGGCAATGAACTTCCAGTCAATGCCGAGCGGCTTGGCGATGGCGCTCAACATTTCGCCCGGCTGAATCTTGTGCGCCTTGGCGAAGGGATCGTTCGGCGCGACCTTTTCGCTGAACACGAGCGTTTCGTTGATCTCGGTGAGTTTCTTGCGCGCGAGTTCCGCATCCCTGCCGTACGGATCAAGCTGCTCGAGCGCCATGGAAAGCGTCTGGCGAGCGGCGACGAGCTGGCCCGCGGCGGCTTGGCGGACGCCTTCATCGATGAGTCGCTGCGCATGCGTGACGGCGCGCGGCGACTGGTCGGCAGGCGGCTGCGTTGCGGGGCCTTGCGGCGCTTGTCGCGATGCGGCCGGTTGTTCGGTCGGTTGCGTGCGAGTCGGCTGGGCCGGCGGCTCGCTCACTGCGGGCGAATCGGAACGCTGCGACAACGCGCCAGGGCTCGCTTGATTGCTCCCGGCCGTGTTCGCACCGGGCTGCTGCATCGGGAGCTTCGGCACATCGGCGCCCATGACGATGCGCGGCGCATCATCCGCGCGCGTGTTCGTCGGCGGCGTATTTCGCTGCGGTTGCTGTGCGAGCGAAGTTGCCGGCGCCGACTTCGGCGCGTTCGCAGTAGTCGGCTTTGATGCTGATTCGTCCTTCGCGGCGTCGGTCGTGGCCACGGCTGGCGGCGCGTTGTCGCCGTCACCATTGCGAGCGACCACCACCCAAACGATGATCGCCACCACAGCGAACGCAATCCCGCCGCCGATCAGTTTGGCGCTCATCGCCCTGCTCCGGAACGTGTGGCTGCGGCGATACGTCGTTCGTGCCGTCTGGCTGGGGAGCACCATCGTTACCTCCTTGCTCGCATGCGTGACAGTCCATTGTCATCCCGGCGTCGCGGGAATCAATCTGTGGAAAACCGGCGCTAGAAGATAACGTCGCAAACCGTCGGCGGGGCGGCAAGACGTTGTGTGATTGAGTTGTGGGGATTGTTTGCGGCGCGAAGAGCCCAACGCGGGATCACGCCCGCAGCACCTAGGTCCGTGGCGGTTTCCAAAAATCCGCTTCCGGGGGTCAGCGGCGGGTGGAGGCGCGCGGGGAGACGGTGAGCCGGCGGTCCGTCACCACCATGTCCACGCGGATGTCGCGGTCGTCCACCGGCACCTGGTCGATGATCTGCTGATCGAACGCAAGGCCGACGGTGGCCGCGGTGGGCGCCAGTCGCTTCAGGAAGCGGTCATAGAACCCGCCGCCGCGACCCAGCCGATTGCCCTGGGCATCGAACGCCACGCCCGGCACGACGACGAGATTGATCGATCGCACCAGCACGCATTGTCCATCGCGCGGCGAGCGCACGCCGTGCTCATCCACTTCCATCACGTGATCATCGAAGCTGGTCACTTCCACGGCTTCCATGTCCCCGCGGGCCCAGTCCACCTTGGGCACGCACACGGTCTTGCCCATCTGGAAGCATTTGAGCGCGAGCGGGAGCAGGTCCACTTCGTCCGCCAGCGGCATGAAGAGCATGACGACGGAGGCGTTCTGAAACGCTTCGAGCTGCATCAGCCGGGCGCAGGCGGTGTGCGAGGCGGTCGCGCGCTGTTCAGGCGTCATCCTGTGCAGCAGGGTGCGAACCGCCTTGCGAATCTCCGCTTTCGTCTGGGGCATGGGTTGGCTCGTGCTCCTCTGCCGATGTCGATGGCGATATCGAACCCGGCGTGGTTCTGCTTTTCCAATCGGCCAGTCGTCGGCGGATCTCCATTTCGTAGCCGCGATCCGTCGGCGAATAAAAGACCCGATCGACGCCAAGGTATTCCTGGGGCACAAAACCATCGGCCGAGTCGTGGGGATAGACGTAGTTTTCGCCGTGCCCGAGCGATTTGGCGCCGCGGTAATGCGTGTCGCGCAGGCGCATGGGCACAGGCACGGTGCGCTGCTCGCGCACATCGCTCATCGCTTCCCAGATGGCCATCGCGGAGGCGTTGGATTTCGGCGCGGTCGCCATGTAAATGGCTGCTTGCGCGAGTGTCAGCTGCGCCTCCGGCATGCCGATGCGCTCGGCGATCTGCCACGCCGATGCGGCGACGTTGATTGCGTTCGGGTCCGCGTTGCCAATGTCTTCGCTGGCGAGAATGGCGATGCGGCGCGCGATGAACCGAGGATCTTCGCCCGCTTCGAGCATGCGCGCGAGCCAGTAGACAGCTGCGTCTGGATCGCCGCCGCGCATCGATTTGATGAACGCGCTCACGACGTCGTAATGCTCATCGCCCGAGCGGTCGTAGACGAGGGCCTTGGCTTGAATCGACTGCTCCGCGGTGGCGAGATCGATGTGAATGTGCTGGTGTGCGTTGCGCGCCAACGCCCTCTCCCCGAGGGAGACGGCCGGGGTGAGGGTTTTCTGGTGTTTGTTGGTCGTAGCACGATGCGAAGTGTCTTCTGACGCGGATGAACCTTCACCCCTTTCCCCTTTTCCTCGGAGAGAGGGGGGTTGGGCGCTATTGCGTTCTGCAGCTTGGCTCATCACTGCAACTTCGAGGGCGTTGAGCGCTCGCCGCGCGTCGCCGTCGCTGATGCGTGCCCAGTGCGCGATGGCGTCATCATCGATCGTGACGTGAAGCGAGCCGAAGGCGCGTTCATCCTGCACGGCACGCCGAATCACGTCCGCAATGTCCGTTTCCGTCAGCGCCTCGAAGCGGAAGATGGTGCTTCGGCTGTTGAGCGCGGCGTTGATGGCGAAGTATGGATTCTCGGTGGTCGTGCCGATGAGCGTGATGATGCCGCGTTCCACGGCAGGCAGCAGCGAATCCTGCTGGTTGCGGGCGAAGCGGTGAATTTCATCAAGGAAGAAAATCGTTCGCGTGCCGTCCGCCCCCAACCGGCGTTCCGCGTCGGCGATCACCCGGCGAACATCCGCCACGCCCACGTCGCTCGCCACCGCGCGTTCAAAGTGCCTGCCGGTGGTGCGGGCGATGATTTCCGCAAGCGTCGTCTTCCCCGTGCCGGGCGGTCCCCAGAAAATCACGCTCGTGATGCGATCGGCTTCGAGCATTCGCCGCAGCAGACTGCCCGGGGCGAGCAGATGCTGCTGGCCGATGAACTCATCAAGGTTCCGCGGCCGGAGTCGCAGCGAAAGCGGCTCGGCGGATTTGAAAAGTTTCTGGCGATGTTCGGCGAAGAGGTCGGACACGGGGGGATTGTAGGAATGGCGGCCAAGGGGCCTTGCGGTGACAAGGTGACAAGGTGACAGGGTGCACGCCGCTTGCGGCTTCACGATCCTTCGTCCCCGATCGCGACGATGATTTTGCTCACCCGTGCCCGGTCACGACAGGCGAATTCGGGCAAACGTGGTCGACTGCGACGCCAGATTCCGGCCTTTGCGACGCCGTTTCGCCGATCATTCTCTTCACCGGCTTCGTACCAGTGCTAACCTTGGGGTTGGAGAACCTTTCATGTGCGGAATCGTCGCATACATCGGCAACAAGCCGGCGTGTCCCATCTTGCTCGAAGGCTTGAAGCGGCTCGAGTATCGCGGCTATGACTCGGCCGGTCTCGCCGTGATCAACCACTCGCTCCACATCGTGCGAGCGGTGGGGCGGGTGCGCGTGCTGGAAGAGAAGCTGGAATCGGTCGGCAAGATCGAAGGCACCGTCGGCATGTCGCACACGCGCTGGGCCACGCACGGCGCCGTCACCGAGCCGAACGCCCACCCGCATCGTGACGATCCGCGCAAGGGTCACGGCATCGCGGTCATCCACAACGGCATCATCGAAAACTACGCGGTGCTCAAACAGTATCTCCTCGAGAAGGGCCACACCTTCGCGTCCGACACCGATACCGAGGTGCTGGCGCATCTCATCGGCGAGCTGTACGCAGGCGATCTCGAACACGCGGTGCAGGCGGCGCTGCGTGAGGTGACGGGCGCGTATGCCATCGCCGTGCTGTGCGAAGAAGAGCCGGACGTGCTGGTGGTGGCGCGCAAGGGCTCGCCGCTGATGGTGGGCGTGGGCAAGGATGAATACATCGTCGCGTCGGATTCCAGCGCGATCGTCGCGCACACCACGCAGGCGTTCACGCTGGATGACTACACCGTCGCGCGTCTGACGCGCGACAGCTTCCGCACGACGACGATCGACAACGTGCCGATCACGCCGCAGATCCGCGAGCTGGAGTTCGACCTCGGCCAGCTCGACCTCGGCGGCTTCGAGCACTACATGCTCAAGGAAATCTGCGAGCAGCCGCAGGCGCTTCGCATGACGCTCAAGGGCCGCATCGATTCCCGCGAGGGGCAGGTAGTGCTCGGCGGCATCGCGCAGTATGCGCGCGAACTCGTGAAAGCACGCCGCATCGTGTTCGTCGGCCAGGGCACAGCCTATCACGCGGGGCTCGTGGCGGAATATCTGATGGAAGACCTTGCGAAGATTCCGACGGAAGTCGAGTTCGCAAGTGAATTCCGCTATCGCAACCCGATCGTCGAAGAAGGCACGGTCATCATCGCCATCAGCCAGTCCGGCGAGACGGCCGACACGCTCGCCGCATTGCTGGAAGCGAAGCAGCGCGGGGCGCTCGCGCTCGGCATCGTGAACGTCGTCGGCTCCACGATCTCGCGCGAAACCGATGCGGGCGTGTATCTGCGCGTCGGGCCCGAGATCGGCGTGGCGTCCACGAAGGCGTTCGTCGGCCAGGTGATGGTGGCCACGCTGCTGGCGACGTTCATCGGCCGGCGAAGGTTCCTCTCGCGCGATTACGTTTCACAACTTCTTGCGGAGCTGGAAACCATCCCCACGCACATCGAGCGCGTGCTTTCGCAATCGCTCGACATCCGCGACGTGGCGGCGAAGTACATTGACCGCGAGAACTGGCTCTTCCTCGGTCGCGGCGGCAACTATCCCGTCGCCCTCGAAGGCGCGCTCAAGCTCAAGGAAATCAGCTACATCCACGCTGAAGGCATGCCCGCGGCGGAAATGAAACACGGCCCGATCGCGCTCATCGATGGCGGCATGCCGGTGGTCTTCGTCGCCACGAAGAACAGCCAGTACGACAAGATCGTCTCGAACATTCAGGAAGTGCGCGCCCGCGGCGGCCACGTGATCGCGGTGGCGACGGAAGGCGACGTGCAGATTCGCAACTACTGCGAAGAAGTGTTCTACGTGCCGGACGTCTCGGAGCCGCTGCAACCGCTGCTCACCGTCGTGCCGCTGCAACTGCTCGCCTACCACGCGGCCGTGCTGCGCGGCAAGGACGTGGACAAGCCGCGCAACCTCGCGAAGAGCGTGACGGTGGAGTGAACGCAACTTCTCCACTGGCCGTTGGCAATCTCTTTGCCCACAATCTCTAAATCCCGCGAAATAAATCTTGTATTCGTGTCGCGGCGCGTCATGCTGGTGACAGTGCTGGCCGCTTCTGGGGGAAATCAAGGGCGACCGCGACGTCGCGCCCGCCAACGCCTGGAGGTGCGCCGTGCGAAGTCTCGTCAATCCGTCATGGTTCCCGTTCGCAGCTGCTCTGCTGGCGGCGATGTTGATTGCCGGGCGCGCGGGCGCGCAAACCGCGATCAACGTCAACACGGTGATCGATCTGCCTGACTTCGATCCCCTCGATGGCCTATGCGATTGCGATCAGATGACGCCCGGGCCGCAGTGCTCGCTGCGCGCCGCCGTTGAGAACGCCAACTTCATCGGCGGCTGGGTCATCATCAACATCCCCGGCGGCATCTTTGATCTCACAAACTGGGGCCTCGAGAACGCCGGCCGCTTCGGCGATCTCGACATCTACAGCGCCACGCTCACGCGGCTCGACATTGCCGGCGTCGGCATGGGAAACACAATCATCAGCGGCGCCGGACTGCAGGCGGTGGGGGCGCCGGAACGCGTGCTCGACATCCGCAGCACCGTGAGCACTTCGCTCGCCGTCACGCTCACCGATCTTTCGATCGCGAGTGGATACGCGGCGGCGCTGGGCGAAACGAAAGGCGGCGGCATTCGCTTGAGCGGCGGCGCGCTCACGCTGAAATCGTGCATGATCGAGAGTTGCCAGAGCAACGACGACGGCGGCGGCATCTGGCACGAAGCCGGCACCACGCTTACGCTCACGGATTCGTTCATCGTCGGCAACGCGGCTTCCGTGCTCGACAGCGGCGGCGGCATTCAGCTTGATTCCGGCTCCTCGCTGCAGATGACCGGCGGCGCGATCAACGGCAACTCCAGCGGGCTGCGCGGCGGCGGGCTTCGCATCTCCAGCGGTTGCAGCGTGAAACTGGACACCGTGGACATCCTGGCCAACAGCTCCGGCAGCGGGGCGGGCGTCTCCAACGACGGCACGTTCACCGCGCGCGGCGGCGTCCACCGGCTCAACGTCGCCACCGGCAGCGGAGGGGCCTACGAAAACCGCATCAGCGCCACGCTCGAGATTCGCGGCGTGAACATCGACACCAACACGGCTCAATTCGGCGGCGCGCTCAACAACAGCGGCACGGCGACGATCGACGAATGCTGGATTGCCAGCAACACCGCGGAAACCGGCGGCGGCATTCAGAATAACTTCGGCATGACCGTCACCATGACCAACTCCACGGTGTCGTTCAACACCGCGACCAGCGCCATCGGCGGCGGGGGCATGCTCAACTCCGGCCGCTTCGTCGCGACCAACTGCACCATCAGCAATAATCGCGCCCCCAGCGGCTTCGGCGGCGGCATCTATTTTACCGGCAACACGCAAACGATGGATCTCGCCTCCGTCACCATCGCGCAAAACTCCGCAGGCAATGCAGGCGGCGGCGTGTTCATCGACGGCACGCTCGGCAGCTCGGCGCTCAACATCATCGGCACGCTGCTCGCGGACAACACGGTCATTGGCCTCGGAAACAACAACTTCCTCGGCGCGTATCTGATGACGAGCGCCGGCTTCAACCTGGACACCGACGGCTCATGCGCGCTCGCGGCCCCGGGCGATCAATCGGTCGTCCCCGCCAACATCGGCCCGCTGCAGAACAACGGCGGGTTCGCGCCGACGCATGAACTGCTGCCGGGCAGCCTTGCGATTGATCACGGCGCGTGCTTCGACCACGCAGGGAACGCCATCACGGAAGATCAGCGCGGCGTGTCGCGCGTCGGCGCGTGCGATGTCGGCGCGTTCGAAGCGCCCGGCCCGTCGAATGATGATTGCCCGAACGCGCAGCTCGTGACGGGCAACTTCGTGTGGGACAATTGCGGCGCAACGACGGACGGTCCAGCCCGGCCGTGCGGCTTCACCGGCATCGATGACAAAGATGTGTGGTTCGAGTTCGTGATGCCATGCGATGGCACGTGGGTTGTGGATGTCGGCCCGTCGTCGGTGGCGATGCTCGTCGGCGTGTATGACGCGTGTCCGCAGTCAGGCGGCGGGCTGCTGGCGTGCGATGCGCAGCCCGCGGGTGCGCCGGTGAACATTGCGATCATCGGCATCGCTGGGCAGAGCTACTGGATTCGCGTCGGTTCATCGGGCGGGTGCGGCAACGCGCCGGCGATGGTGACCTTTGCGTGCAACACGCCGTGCTTGGGCGACTGCGTGAGCAACGTGACATTCGCGCCGCCGCCGGATGGAACAGTCGATGCGGCGGACCTTGCATCGCTGCTTGGTTCGTGGGGGCCGTGTCCCGCCGGCGTGTGCTGCGCGGATCTCGTCACCAGCGGCACGTTCGCGCCGCCGCCGGATGGCGTTGTGGATGCCGCTGATCTTGCAGCGCTGCTTGGGAACTGGGGTCCGTGCCCTTAGCGCTTTGAACGCGGCGGAGCGGCGGCGCTTCGTGTGAGTGCGATCGTTGTCGTTGCGCTTTGGAAGTGGGTTCAAAGGTAGCGCAGGCCCAGCGCGTAGCCGCCTTCTTCGGCGGGCTTGGACCACACGACCATCACGGGCCGCTCGATCGGCGTGCCTTCGGGGAGCATGCGAAGCACCATGCCGGTCGCGCCTTCGATGAGCGGCACACTGGAGCGCAGGCGCAGGCCGCCGTCGCTCACATCCAGCACGCGGTAGCGCACCACCGTGCCGGGGTTGTGATGCCAGACGAGCGTGAGCTCGGTGGGGCACGGCACGCGCGGCGTTTGACGAAGGTCATGACCTGCCGCGAGATCAGCCTGGCTCAACATGATGTCTTCGTGCATCATGGGAACAACCGTCCAATTCATTTGGACTATTCGCAAATGTCGTGACATCCGTTGCGGTCAAATCGCTCAATCGGCGGCGGATTCGCGCGAAGCGAGGCAATCTGACGCGGGTTATAGGGCATGGAGGCGCAGCACATGAGTGTTGAGCGGGCACAAACCGCGGTGATCGGCTTGGGCGCGATGGGCGCAGCCACGTGCTGTCAACTTGCGCGGCGAGGCGCCGACGTCATCGGGTTCGACGCGTTTGACGTGCCGAATGACCGCGGCAGTTCAGGCGGCGAATCGCGCATCATCCGCATGTGCTACTACGAGCACCCCGATTACGTGCCGCTGCTCCAGCGCGCGTACGAGCTTTGGCACGAACTGGCGAGCGAATCGCAGCAGCCGGTGATCGAGATCACGGGCGGATTGTTCATCGGCGCGCCTGCGGGCGAACTCGTCGGCGGCTCGAAGCGAGCGGCGGAGGAGCACGGGCTTGAACATGAAATGCTTGGGAATGTTGAGCTTCGCCGGCGCTATCCGCAGTTTGCGGTGCAAGATGACATGGCGGCGCTCTACGAGCCGACCGGCGGATTCATTCGTCCGGAGCTGGCGATCGCGGCGCATGCCGATCTTGCCCGGCGTCACGGCGCGAGACTTCATGCAAATGAGCCGGTGACGAGCTGGGACGCCGAGGGCGAGCAGTTCATCGTGACCACGGCGGCGCGGCGCGTGCGCGTGGACGCACTGGTGGTGTGTGCCGGGGCGTGGACGGCGAAGTTCGCGCCGGAATTCGCCGACTCGCTGCGCGTGACGCGGCAACCGCTGGCGTGGGTTCAGCCGAAGAACGCGGCAACGTTCGCGCTCGGGGCGTTGCCGATCTGGGCGCTGGAGCACGACGCCGGCGGATTTCACTACGGCTTCCCAATTCTGGACGCGAGCAAAGGCATGAAGCTCGCCCGGCACGAATGCATGGCGGTCGTCGATCCCGATCACGTCGAGCACAGGCCGCTGCCAAATGATGAAGCAACAGTGCGGCCGTTCCTTCGCGAGTTCATGCCCGAAGCGGACGGCCCGGTGCGCCACATCCAGGTGTGCATGTACACCAGCAGCCCCGATGGTCACTTCATCATCGACCGACACCCGCATCACAACCGCGCGTTCATCGCCTGCGGCTTCTCCGGCCACGGCTTCAAGTTCGCCACGGTGATCGGCGAAGCGATGGCGGATTTGGCGATCAGCGGCAGGACGGCGCTGCCGATTGAATTTCTGGGGGCGCAGCGATTGCAACAAGGCAGAAGGCACAAGGCATAAGGCACAAGGGAGAAGGGGCGGAGTCCTTTGGCGTTGGGCGCCCGGCTGCGCAGTGGTTGCGTGCGATACCTCGTCGCTCACCACAGTGGGTTTGCGACTCAATCGCTGGTCATTTCGACCTTTTGCCTTTTCGACGTTTCGCGGCGTCAGCCGCGTCGAAGTGGAGCTGATCGGGCTCGAACCGACGACCTCTTGCATGCCATGCAAGCGCTCTCCCAACTGAGCTACAGCCCCAAATTGTCGGCCGCGGGTTGCCGCAGGCCGGCTGTAGGGTAGCGGCCTCAAGGCGTGATTCAAGCCAGCGGGTCATTTCACCGGTTCGGCGCTATCAATTGGTCGATGGGGCGGGCTCGACGTTCGTCGCCGGCGTCGTGCTTGCCTCCGCGGCTCCGACCTGCGGGGCGGGCGTTGTGTTCGCCACGTGCCGGTCGAAGAACTCGATGATGCGGAGCAGCCGATCCATGCGGTGCATCGGGTCGCCGCTGCGTGAGAGCTCGTGGCCCTCGCCTGGATAGCGGACATATTCCACCGGCTTGCCCTGCGCTTTGAGGGCGCGATACAGCATCTCCGATTGCGACACGCCGGTGCGGAGGTCGTTGCTCGAATGCACGATCAGCAGCGGCGTGCGGATGCGGCCGGCGAAGAGGAACGGGTTGTTGCGTGCGATGACATCGCGCACCTTTGCCTCAAACGGCAGCCCGCCGAACGTCTCCTCCACCAGTCGCCACGCGTTGCCTTCGCCGAAGAACGTGTTGAAGTCATACACGCCGCGCTGCGCGACCGCCGCTTTGAAGCGATGATCGTTGCCGACGATCCACGCCGTGAGATACCCGCCGTAGCTGCCGCCGGTGAGGACGAGGCGATCCTTATCCACCCACTCTTCGAGAATGACTTTGTCCACGACCGCGAGCACATCGCCCGCCGGCCCTTCGCCCCAGTTCTGATAGTTGCCGCGCTGAAACTCGCGCCCGTACCCGGTGGAGCCGCGCGGGTTCGCGTACACGACGCCGTAACCGAAGCTGCACATGAGCTGGAACTCCAGCCACATCGTCGGCTCGCCCGGTCCCCACATCCACATTGGCCCGCCGTGCACGTTGAGCACCAGCGGATACTTCGCCTTCGCTTCGCGCTTCGTCGGCGGCATGAGCCAGTATTGCACCTTCACGCCGTCCGGCCGCGTCACCCAGCCCTCGGCGGGCTTGGAGATCGACTTGTCGCGCGTCCACTCGTTCAGGTTGAACAGTTGACGATCGCCGTTTGCATCGATCACGCGAATTTCGCACGGGTTGGCGTAGGTGGAGAGCGCGTACACGATCGACCCGCCGCCCACGCCGAAGTGAAAGACGCCGGTGCGCGTGTTCTCGAAATCATGCACCAGCGGCGCGGGTTCGATGAGCCCGAAGCTGATCGTCATCAGCGGATAGCCGCCCTGGCTCGCGGTGTTGAAGACGATCGAAGCGCCGCGCGCGGGATTCCAATCGAACTGAAACACGTCCGCATCCTGCGTTTCGTCATCCGTGAGCCACGTCGGCTCGCTGGGGCTCGCGCCGGGACGAGGAAGAGCCATGATGCCGAGTCGCGAGAGTCGATACGCCGGCTCGTCGGTTTTCGACGCGGTGAACGCAATCACCTGGCCATCGCGGCTGGGCCTCGGGTTCGAGAGCGTCCAGCCGTCGAGCGAGAGCAGCTTGCGATCGTTCGTGCCGTCCGCGCCAATCATCCACAAATCGGTGAACAGCACGCGATCGGGATGCACATTCGTCGGTTTCTTGGCGGCGTACACGATCGCCTTGCCGTCCGGCATCACGGCGGCGGACTCGTGATTGAAGAACCCGCTGGTGATGCGCCGAGGCGGCACGGCTGAATCGTCCGCGTTCACGATGAAGAGATGCGCGAATTCGTCGTCGCCGCGCAGCTGCTGCTCTTCGTGGAACTCAAGCCGGGTGATGACCTGCGGGTCGTGCTCGCGCTCGTTGCGGGCCAGCCACGCGCGGATTTCCTCGCGCGAGCCGTCCGGCCGGGCCGAAGCGCCGGCGTTCAATTCGTCGTCACGAAACGTGCGCTGCGGGCGATCAGAGGGCCACGGCGGCACGCCATCGAGTTCATCCATCGGCAGGGCGGAGGTGCAAAGGAGTTCGCGGCCGCTGGGCATCCAGTGCGGGGCGGAAGCGCCGTGCTTGAACCGCGTCACCTGCCGCGCTTCGCCCCCTGCCGTGTCGATCACCCAGACCTGCGGCTCGCCCGCGCCTTCACCCGGCGTTTCGCCCTTACGCACGAACGCTACACGCCGGCCGTCCGGCGAAATGTCGGGCTGCGTGTCTCTGCGATTGCCGAACGTGAGCTGGCGCGGCGCGCCGTCGCCAAAGAGCGGCAGCAGCCAGAGGTGCGACTGGTTCACATACTTCGGGCGAAACGAGTCGGCGTGGTCGTCGCCATTCGCATCCGCGCCGTCACTCGGCGAAAGCTCGGCGATCGAGTTGACGACGACGATCGCCTTCGAGCCGTCGCGCGCCACCTTGATTGCTCCCGCGGTGCGAATGCGAAGGAGATCGGTGACGACGATCGGTTCCCCGGCGACGAGCGGCGCCGCCAGCGCAGCCATCACCGCGACCACGCATGCCAGCACGGCGCTGCGATGCCCGCGCACTCGGCGCGACGCCACGTGTCCGATGAGGCTCATATGGCGCTTCAGGCAACGAGTTCGTCGAGCGCAGTTTTGAACTGTTCCTTCGACGTCAGGCCGACGAATTTCTTCTTCACCTCGCCGTCTTTGAAGAGGATGACGGTGGGGATGGCGGCAATGCCGAACTTCACCGCCACGTCGCGGTTCGAGTCGGTGTCCAGCTTGCCGATCTTCGCTTTGCCGTTGTACTCATTGGCCAAGGCATCGATCGTCGGCGCAAGCATGCGGCAGGGCTGACACCATTCCGCCCAGAAATCAACGAGCACGGGCCCACTGGCCTTCAGCACTTCGTTCTCGAAGTTGCTGTCCGTGAACTCAACAACGCCTGCACCAGCCATATCACTCTCCTTGGCGAAAATTCGTGGTTCCGAGGGTTCGGAACATTGCACCGCGCCGGCAATCGTAGCTCACCTGCAGATGAGTTCAAATCGGTGTGCGGGCGGGGTTTTTCGGTTCTCTCTCCACCAACTCGCGGGAATGGCGAATTGTTTCCGCCACGGCCAGCGCCTCGCGGTGCGGCTTCACGTCATGCACGCGAAACACGCGAGCGCCCGCCGCGTGCATCGCCAGCGCCGCCGCCACCGAGCCCGCCAGCCGCGCCCGCGGGTCCGCCACATTGGCAGCCTTGCCGATGAAACTCTTGCGGCTGGCTCCGCACAGCACGGGAAAGCCGGTCGCCACGAGTTCATCTGTGCGCGCGATCAACTCGAAATTCTGCGCCACCGTCTTGCCGAATCCGAGCCCGGGATCAATGGCAATCGCCTCGCGCTTGACGCCGGCCCGCATCGCCGCCTCCGCGCGTTCCACAAGAAACGCCGCCACCGTCGCCACCACGTCGTCATACACCGGCGGCGTGGCGTACTTGTCGCTGTAGGAATCCGCATCCGGCGGCGCGAGGCGGTGCATCAGAATGAGGCCGCAATCGCGCTGGGCTGCAAGCGCGAAGATTCGCTCGTCTTCCACGCCGGCCGCGACGTCGTTGATGATCGTCGCGCCAACATCGATCGCCGCTTCCGCGACTTCGCCTTTCGTCGTGTCGATCGAAATGACGACATCGCTCGCGGCGCGGATCGCTTCGATGACCGGCGCGGTGCGATTGATCTGCTCTTCGATAGAAACGCGCGCGGCCCCGGGGCGCGTCGACTCGCCGCCCACGTCGATCACCGCCGCGCCGTCTTCGATCATCTTGAGCGCTGCGTTCACCGCGTCGCGGGGTGAAGCGTGCTCGCCGCCGTCGGAGAAGCTGTCCGGCGTCACGTTGAGAATGCCGACGATGACCGGCGATTCGAGCGACAGCCACCGATTGCGCCCGATGCGCCACCCGCGCGCTTCGCCGTCACTGCTGGTCATTCGCGCCGCTTTCGCCTTCGCCCGACATGGCGCCGCTGTCGTCGACGTCCATGATGTGCATCGGCCGGTAGAACCGTTCAAACTCGCGCAGGATGTCCGCGAGCACGGGGGCCGGCAGCGCGAGCGTGTGTGTCAGGCCGTGATCCGCAGCGCCAATGTGCACGCCGATCGGCGGTCCCTTCGGATCCAGTTCCGGCAACTGCATGTTGCCTTGGCCGAACGACTTCGCCACCGTCACCGCGAACTTGTTGAGCTGGCCCAGGTGGATGTACAGCTCGATCGGCGACGGCGCGCCCATCCACTGCCGCACCGCCGTGAGCACCGTGTCGTCGGCGAGCGATGGCCCGTTTCCTTCCGCCGACTTCATCGCCGCCGCGAACACCGCCGGCCGCTGGCTGAACGTGATGACCACGGCGTGATCGGTGGAGGCGACGAAACCGCGCTGCCGTTGCCCGAACACGAGCGACCGCGCCATCATCGCCATCATGTCGCCGCCGGGCGGCGCGCTGATTTCGTAGGCGTCGGCCGTGAGCTTTTCATCGCCGACTTCCTGCTTTTCTTTCCATGCAATTTCAATTGGCGGCGCGTTGCCGTCCGGGCTCATCGCTGCCATGCGTTCACTCGCGATTGCTGCAAGCTTGTCGAGCGCGCTGCGCACCGCGGCGTGCATGGCGGCGGCATCGCGCGTGCGGATCACAACCGCGCTGTCGTTCAGCAAGCCGCCCTGCATTCCCGCCGGGCTTGGCGACGCGATGAAGGCCACGTGCTCGGCGTTGGTGAGCACATCGCGCACGCCGGCGAGATCGATCTGCAGCAGCGGCGCAATGGCGTCCAGGGCGTTGAGCGCGCCCGCGGCTTTGAGATCGATGCCCGCCGCCGCGTAATACGCCTTCGACGGCAACATCTGCATCCATGTCGAAGACGTCTTCCCGCCGCCCTGCATCGCCTTGCCGAGTTCGCTGCCAGATTCAAACTGCGTGAGGCCGCGAACCACAACGCCGAGCGGATCGACATCGATGGCATAGCCGAGTCCCGCGATTTGCGTCAGCAGCGCCTCGCGCGCCTTCGCGATGTCCGCCGCGGCGTCAGCATCAGGCGGCATGCCCGCGCCAATCACCGCGCCCGGCATCGAAAATTGCGTGGCGAAGAACCGCGCCCCGGATTGATCGAGCAGGATCAGCACCTCGCCGCTGCGGAAGAACGTCTCCGCGCTCGCGCCAAACCGTTCCTTCATCGCTGCCGCGGCGCCGTCACCCGGCTGATAGCCCTCCACTGCTTCCTTCGAATCGCCGAGCAGCATGTAGTTGTCGCCAAGCTCGCGGATGAAGACGTTGTTGCCGTTGGAGTTCGTGTAGCCGCCCGTCTCGGCGTTGGGCTTGAAGTTGGTTGCGACGAACCCCTTGGGATCGGTGACCGGCACGAGGGCGACAGGCGCGGGAGCGCCATCGGTGATGGTGATGACAAACGCAGCGCCGCCCCGGTCGTCAACGCCGCCGCCCAGACCGAGCACGGACTTCGCCATGTCGATCGGCCGGCCGACAGCGGCGAGATCCGCGCGGTCCATCCCGCCGAGCAGTTCCACGAGGTCGTCATTCAGCCGCTTCATGCTGGGAATGGCGATGACCATCGGCGCGTCGGCAGGCACGTGCTTGAGCAGCGCGTTCAGCTTGTCATCGTGTGATGGCTGCGACGCACGCACGGGCAGCGCGATGGCGAGCGTGAAGGCAACAAGAACGGCGAACGCGATCGACTTCCGCTTCATCACGATTTCCTCCCTGGCCGGCCGCGAACATGCCAGCCGCGCCGATTCGATGGGCGCATGAGTGTATCCTTGCGCCGATGACGCTCGCCGCGAGCATGGGGATGTGGGCCGGCGTGGCGCTGCTCGCGCTGATGGCGGTGCTGTGGGCGGCGCTCCTTCGCTGGGCGAGAGCGCCGGGCTGGGCGGTCGCAGGCGGTTTCGTCGCGGGTCTCATTCTCGGCCCCACCGTGCTCGGCAGGGCGCTCCCCGCCACCTATGAATGGCTTTACCGCGGCGGCGTGAGCGAGCGCGTGCAGCTTGAGCAGACGCTTCGCGCGCACGAAGGCCTGCGCCAGGCGCTTGGCGAAGCCGATGTCCCCGAACACGTTTACGACGAACTGCACGAACGCGAACAGGCGGAAATGGCCCCGCTGCGCGAAGCGCACAAGCTGGCGATGGAGCGCGATCAGGAAGCCATGGTCGCCTTCACCATCGTCGCGGTGGCGGCGCTCATGCTCACCACCGGGCTCGTGAGCATTCCTGCAAGCGAGCACCGTCACAGCGCCGCATGGCCGCTCCACATCGGCGGGTGGGCGGCGATTCTGCCCGGCTCGTTCGCAGCGATGCTGCTCTGGTGGGGTAACGAATCGGCGGCGGGATGTCTGATCGGGGCCGCGGCGGTGATGATCGGGCCGTGGGCGCTCACGCCGATTGATCGCAGGGCGGCAGACGCAGTGGAGCTCGGCGGCGCGCGGATGATTCAGAACGCCGGCCGCGTCGCGTCCACGCTCGCCATCGTCGTCTGGCTTTCGGCGCTGGCGATGAACGGCGGCGTCGCGCTGGCGATGATGGGCTTGCCGATCGCGCTGATGATCGTGGGCTGGCTCGCGCCGCCGATTCGAGGGCACTGGCTGCGGCGGGCGATCGAGCATTCCACGGTGCCGGTGGTGGTGGCCTGCGCGACGGTGAAGCTGGATCTCTTCGCTGACCTTGCGGTGTGGCCAACGCTGCTCTTCATGGTTTTGAGCGGCGACGGGCGGTGGCTGGGCGCGGTCATCGGCGGATCGGCGCTCGGCGGACGCCGCGGTCTTCGCACCATGCGGCTGGTGCTCGGCACGATGGCGGCTGGCCCGACGCAGGCGGCGGTGGCAGCGATGGCCGCGCAGCTCGGCGTCCTCGGCAACCATCTCGTGCTCGCCATCGTCCTCGGCGCGGTTGTCGTCGAAGTCGCCACGCCCGCGCGACGAAAGGTCGCGGAACGCCTGCAGCAGACGGAGCGCGAACTCGACGAAATGCTCGGCGAAGACGACGAATAGCCGCCGCGTGCGACGTCGAATACCAGCCCGACGCGCGAGCGAGGAAGTGCCGCAGGCGCGGAGCGTGAGGTGCCGTAGCCGCGAGCGGGAGGTGCCGCAGGTGCGAGCGGGAGGTGCCGCAGGTGCGAGCGGAAGTTCCACAGGTTGGTTCGCTTGTTCACCCTCTCCCCGAGGGAGAGGGCCGGGGTGAGGGTTCTCTGCCGCCACTTCATCGCCGCATGAGTTCAGCTTTGTGACCACTTTCCCCGATATGAGAGTGGCAGCAGGCGATCCATGGCCAAACCGCGTTCCAGCGAGTCCGAAACCCTTTCCAAGGCGGAAACGACCGCCCGGGAGAACGCTGCGCCGGCAACGCCCGAAGCGACGGCGACGGACGATCTGGCCGCGATCGAAGGCGCCATTGAAGACGCACAACAGGCGGCCAAGGCGGTCAGCGAAGGCGCCAATGACCTCGCTGCCGCCAGCATCGAATCCGAGATTGCCTCGGCGAGCGAAGACGCCACCACGAGCGACGACCCGATGCAGGAGATCGTCGCGGCGATCGAGGAAGTGGAAACCGCGCAGCAGAGCACGGGTTCGCAGGCGTCGCTCGAGCAGTACGACCGTGCCATTGCGGGCGCGGTCGATGACATCCTCGCCGGCGACTTCGTCTCTGTTGATCTGGTGCTCGAAGGCATGCAGGGGCCATCGACTTCGCCAGCGGCGGCCGCGCCGATTGCATCGACGCAGGCGGCAAGCCTTGAGAAAGCCGCGAACGAGGCGCCCCCGGATCATGCCGCATCAGCGGCGACCGCGCCGTCGGCGAGCGAAGCAGCAACGCAAAGCACGCCGGCCACCGAGGAAGCGCCTTCACCCGCGCCGGACGTTGCTGACTCAACAAGCGCTGCTGACAAACCACCTGCATCGCCCGCCGCCACATCATCAGCGCCCGCGCCCGCCGAGCCGCCGGCACAGAAACAGGAATCAGCCGCACAGCCGGTCGCCGCGAAAGCGGAAGCAAAGCCCCCGGCGACCAGTGCGCCGAGGACGCCGGCAGCATCACAAGCGCCGCCCCCTGCAAAATCGCGCGAGAGCAAGCACAGCGACGCCGCTCGCGCCGCCGAGGCGGAAACAGCATCGCCATCGCCCTCGTCATCGGCGGTTCAGCGCCTTCTTGTCGCGCTGCGTCCGGCTCGCACGGTCGCCGTCACGGTGCTGAAGATCATGAACCTGCCGCTCAACTTTGTGCCGCCCAAGGCGCGCGAGATCGTGGACTGGATCGCGCTTTCGCTGCTGATCTGGGTGCCGATCGTGTGGATTTTCGCGCTCTTCATCGTGGGCTGACGAAGCGGCGCGAAAACTGGCATATTTCGCCGCTTTGATGCGCTGAACCGGTCAAAATGGAAGAGTTGTCGCGGAATTGCTAGCGTACGCTGGCGACGCGCAACGCGGCGCGCGCCTTTCACGAAGCCCGAGGACAGACCGACATGGCGGAAATGTTGCCGCTTCGAGATCCCTGGCTGATTGCGGCGTGGCCCGGCATGGGCAATGTGGCTGTGGCGGCCGCGGCGTACCTGGTGCAGAAGCTGACCGCCACGCTCATCCACGAACTTCCATCGCGCGACCTCTTCGATTTGAGCCATGTCGAGGTGAAACAGGGCGTGGCGCGGCCGGGGCGTTTGCCTCGCAACATGTTCTTCGAGTGGCGCGATCCGCAGGGGCGGCGCGATCTGCTCATTTTCATCGGCGAGGGGCAGCCCAACACCGGCGGGTTTGCGTTCTGCCAGAAGATCATCGAGTACGCGGTGCAGCGGGGCGTGAAGCGCGTGCTCACCTTCGCCGCGATGGCGACGCAGCTTCATCCCACCGCGGCGCCGCGCGTCTTCGGCGCGACCACCGAACGCGAACTGCTCGATGAACTGAAGCGCCTCGAAGTGCAGCTTCTTCGCGAAGGCCAGATCAGCGGCCTCAACGGCGTGCTGCTCGCGGCCGCGGCGGAACGAAACGTGCCCGCGGTGTCGCTGCTCGGCGAGCTGCCGTTCTTCGCGGTGGGCGTGCCGAACCCCAAAGCGTCGCAAGCGGTGCTCGAAGCGTTCTGCCTGATGTCCGGCATCGAAATTGATCTCACGGAGATTGCGCGGCAGGCGGAACAGGTGGAGCAGGCGCTGCTTCAATTGATGGAGCGCATGCAGGAAGCCGCGCAGGAAGCAGGCGAGGACGATGATGAAGGTTTCGGCGAGAGCCTGAAAGCCGGCGAACCGGAGCACGAAACCGAAACACACGAGTCGCCCAGCAAGCCGGAGCCAAAGTTAAGTCCCGCGGTGGAGCGCCGCATCGAATCGCTCTTCGAACAGGCGAAGGCGGATCGCAGCAAGGCGTTCGACCTCAAGCGCGAACTCGACCGCCACGGCGTGTTCGAGCAATACGAAGATCGCTTCCTCGATCTCTTCAAAAAGGCGGAGTGAGACGGAAACGCCGAAACGCCGAAACGCCGAAAAACCGAAACGCCAAAAAGTCAAAATTCAGGAAGCGACGCGGCTCCGCCGCGAAAAAAGCCTTTCGCGTTTCGGCGTTTCGGCGTTTTAGCGTTTCCTTCAGCCCAACCGCCGCGCCTGCTCTTCCGCGTGATAGCTGCTTCGCACCAGCGGGCCGGATTCGACGACGCGGAAGCCTCGCTTGAGGCCTTCTTCCTTGTACATCGCGAATTGCTCGGGCGTCACCCATCGCGAGATCGGCAGGTGATTGCGCGTCGGCTGGAGATACTGGCCGAGCGTCAGAATGTCCGCATCGCTCGCGGCGCGGATGTCATCCATGCACTCGAGAATCTCGTGATCGTGCTCGCCGATGCCGACCATCAGGCTGGTTTTCGTCGTGACGCCGCCGGCTTTGAATTCGCGGAGCACATCGAGCGAGCGCTGATATTTCGCCTGCGGTCGCACCGCCGGGTGCATGCGCTTCACGGTCTCAAGGTTGTGCGCGAGGATGTTCGGCCGCGCTTCGATGACGGTGCGAATGGCGTTCACATCGCCCTTGAAATCGCCGGTGAGCGCTTCGATCGACATGTCGGGGCACGCTTCACGCGCTCGAATGATCGTCTCGGCCCAGATCGCCGCTCCGCCGTCGGGCAGGTCATCGCGATCGACGCACGTGATGACGACGTGCGTCAGGCCCATGAGCTTCAATGACTCGGCGACGCGGCGCGGTTCATCGGTATCGACCGGCAGCGGCTTCCCGGTGCGGACATTGCAAAAGCCGCACGCGCGGGTGCAAATCTCGCCGAGGATCATGATGGTGGCGGTGCCGCGGCTCCAGCACTCGCCGATGTTCGGGCACGTGGCTTCCTCACACACGGTGTGGAGGCGGTGGGTGTCGATGATCTGCTTGAGCCGGCGGTAGCCTTCGCCGCCCGGCATCTTGGCGCGAATCCACGGCGGCTTCCGGCCCATCGAGAGCTGCGAACGCTCCGCCTGGTTGTTGAGTACATACGCAGACAGGCTGACGAGCGGCGTGCCAACCTGCCGGGCGGTGTCACCGCCCAACGGGCGCGGGTGGCGCGGCGACCCGGCCTGCGGAGTGGAACGGGCGATGTCTGCCTGGGCGGGAGTCATGGGGAGGTGTTCAAGTCTATCGGAGGAGCAGCGTCCGGGCTCGGCGGCGTGTGGCCCAATTGCGGCAGTGGCGGGGCGGAAGGTCCGAGAACGCGGCAGGCGACAGCAACAGAAAGGGACGTTGCGGAGCGCATCAAGCCGATATTGCAAGGCCGGCCGATGGGTCGGCACGTCGGCTGGCCGCACGGCCGGCTTGCAAGGTCGGCGTTCCTCGCACGTGCCCACTCGGAACGTTGGGCGCCGGGCTTGGACGATCGCTTGAAAATGGGTTAGGCTGAACGATTCATGTGAGGTTTCTGGTCGCGGGCTGAATCGTGCACGGCAGCCGCGAAGAGAAGTCGATAGGCGAGGAGATGGCGGTGATCGCAGGCGTTGATTCAACTCACCCGGGGCGAGTCGCATCGAAGATCAAGGTGGCAGCCATGTCTCGATTGGCGTTGTTTGTACTGGCGGGAGCGGTGCTTGGCGGTTGCGAAGCCCGTTCGTTCTTCGATCCATCGCGCACCGGCGCATTCCGTGAGACGCCGACCACGATTCCCGTGCTCGCCCGTCTGGATGTGATCGAGCCGCCCGACACGCCGTGGCTCCGCGCCACGCAGCCCACGCCGGCCGACCTCGTGCCGTTCAACCTTGAATATCGTCTCGTGCCCGGCGACGTGCTCACCGTCTCCGTGTTCGAACTCCGTCAGCCCGGCACGGAAACCGTCGCGTCCGGCCGCATCGATGCCTCCGGCGTGTTCCGCATGCCTGAACTCGGCGACATTCCCGCCGCGGGCCTCACGGTGCAGGAATTCCAGGATCAGATCTGGCGCATCGTGAACGAAACGATCGTCGTCGACCCGCAAGTCAACGTTGTCCTGGAAGAAGGCGGCGGGTTCAGCTACACCGTCTACGGTCCGGCGATGCAGGGCACCGGCCTCTACACGCTTCGCCGCGGCGACTTCCGTCTGCTCGATGCGCTCGCGGTGGCCGGCGGCATCCCGCAGGTGACCAAGAACATCTACGTCATCCGCCAGGTCTCGATTTCCGAGGAAATGGAGCCGCAATACAATCGGCCGGCGGGCACGTCGACGACCCCACAGCAGCCGGTCAATGTGGATGACCTGATCGAGCAGCTCGACAAGCCCGGCAAGGGCGCGAGCCCCGGCGTGCTCCCCAGCGAAAACCCGCTGGTGGACATCGATGACCTCGAACCCATTCGCCAGGGCAGCCAGCCCGTGGTGGATGTGGACCAGCTTTCGCAGCCCGAAAACGTGATCGAAGACGCGGAAGGCGATTCCTTCATTTATGTGCCCGAGCGCAACGAATGGGTGCGCGTGCGCGGCGAAGGCAACAAGGACGGCAACGGCGCGAACGGCGAAACGGTGCCTGCCGACGCGCCGATGGCCGTGGAACGCATCATTCAAATCCCCGCCGATCGCCTGCAGTGGGGCGACAGCTCGGTCAACATCGTCATCCGCCCGTTCGACCGAATCTATGTTGAGCCGCCGCCGCTTGGCGTGGTGTACATCGAAGGTGAAATCGGTCGTCCCGGCGTGTACAACCTGCCGGTGCAGGACGAGCTGACGCTCAGCCGTCTTATCGCCGCCGCGGGCGGCCTGACGCCTCTTGCGATTCCCGAACGCGTGGACCTGACGCGCGAAGTTGGTGATCACCTCGAAGCGACGATCCGCATGAACCTGGCGGCGATCCGCAATCGCACGCAGCCCGATGTCATTCTGAAGCCCAACGATCACATCATCATCGGAACGTCGTGGTTCGCGACTCCGCTGGCCGTGTTCCGCAACGGCTTCCGCATGACGTATGGCTTCGGCTTCCTGCTCGACCGGAACTTCGGCAACGACGTCTTTGGCGCTCCGCCCGGCAGCTTCGGCTCATAATCGCACGCGGCGGCGACGTTGCTGCATGTGGCGTCGGTGGTGGGCCGGCGACCTTGGTGCAAGGCCAGGATCGGCCGACAATTTGAGCCCACGAAGGCTGAACCCGCGGCGTCATCGCTGACGTAGTAATGCTCTGCGCCGTGGCTGCCGGGACGCAGGCAGGCTGTTTTTGCGGTCTTGGCGCCAGCCGGTCGCGCCTCCATGACCGTTCGGATGCGCGTGAAGGTGGGAGAGTCCGGCTGCAGGGGCCTGCAAACACTGCCGATTGAGGGGACGGATGACGGGCTCGCCATCAAACAAGACCAACGCCCGAACAGGGCTTGCCGTCGCGGCCGCGCCCGACGTGCAGGCGATGTTCGCGCGTCATCTTGTTATCGGCGGCTTGGTGCTCGCCGTCCCCTTCACCTGGTTCTTCTGGGATTTTCTCTATCGCCAGTTCCTCTTTGCCGTGCAGCAGCAGGCGGACTGGGGCCACACGCTCATCATCCCTCTCATCGCCGGGTACCTCGTGTATGTGCAGCGCGAGAAGCTGCTCGCGCAACCGTTTCGCACGACGTGGGTCGCTGTGCTGCCCGTGATTGTCGGCGCGGGCTTCTATGTCTTCTTCACCATCGGCCCGCAGGCGTGGCAGCATCACAACCTGCGCGGCGCGTCGGTGGGCGTGACGATCTTCGGCCTCACGCTCTTGTTCTTCGGCTGGCGCGCGATGCGCGTGCTCACCTTCCCGCTCCTCTTCCTCATCGTCTTCGGCCAGACCATTTCCAACCGCGCCATGCAGGCGGTGACGTATCCGCTGCAGGACCTCGCCGCGTGGAGCGCCCACAAGGTGCTTATTCTCTTCGGCGTGGACGTGTCGCTCGACGGCAACGTGCTGAACGTGATGCACGGCGGGGACATCATCCCGCTCAACGTCGCCGAAGCGTGTTCCGGCATGCGCATGGTGATGGCGTTCTTCGCGCTCGGCACCGCGATGGCGTTTCTCGGCTTGAAATACAACTGGCAGCGCATCGCGCTTGTTGCGCTCGGCCTGCCGACGGCGCTCGCGGTGAACGTGCTGCGCGTCGTCACGCTCGCTGTGCTGGCGATGCTCAACACGGGGTTCGCGGCGGGCGAGTTCCACAGCCTGATCGGCCTCATCTGGCTCATCCCGGCGTTTCTCGTCTACCTCGGCCTGATGACCGTGCTGCGCAAGATGGTGATTGAAGTGGACGAGCGGCCGAAGAAGAAGTCCGCGGCAAGCGCCGTGAAGCCCGCGCGGCAGGCAGCAAACAATCCGCCTGCATCCACAGCAACGGAGGAGCGGACGGAATCCGCACAGGTGTCCTGATGTTTGATCGCCGCGCCAAGATCGCTCTGGTGGTCGCGAGCCTGCTGCTCGTGTGCTGCGGCATCGGCTTCCGCGCCGCGGTGACGGCCCTCAACATCTATCTCCAGAAGGAGCCCGTGCCGCTTCGCGACAGTCTCGCCAACATCGCCCGCACCCTTGGCGAGTGGCAAGCCGTGGGAAACGACGCGGTTCTGGACAAGGCGACCCTCGAAGAGTTGGGCACGGACAAGTACATCGACCGCGCCTATGAGCGCCTGGTGGATGGACGGCCGGTGCGTGTCGCGGTTCACATTTCGTACTACACCGGGCTTATCGACGCCGTGCCGCACGTGCCCGACCGCTGCTTCGTGGCGGGCGGCTGGTCGCTGGTGGGCGGGGTGCGCAACGAGCCCTGGCCGGTGGACGACAGCGACTGGATGGAAGACCCCGAGCACACCACGCGGTACGGCACGCCGTATCGCTTTGACACGTTCCGCCACTGGGTGACGGGCCAGCAGATTCGCGTTCGTATGCCCTCCCTCGACGCCGGCCAGCAGTTCGAGCTGCGCATGAGCGAACTGCAGTCGAAACACGCGGACCAGCGGCTGTTCGCGGGCTATTGTTTCCTCGCCAACAACTGCTTCACGCCGAGCCCGGAAGGCGTGAAGCTCTTCGCTTTCGATCGACAGGACCGTTTCTCGTATTACTGCAAGGTTCAGTTCGTGAGCGTCGCGCAGAAGGGCGTGGATCGCGCACGGTTCCTCGAACTGACCGCTGACCTCATGGACAATTTGCTTCCGGAATTGATGCGATGTCTGCCCGACTGGGTGGATGTCAACGCGGCCTCGGCGGACTCGTCGCCGGCCGCGAAGTTGTAATCCGATCGCGCGCAAGGTGGTGCAGACATGGCAGCCAGGCTCAACGTCAAATTCATCGGCATCGGGTTCATCGCGTTCAGCGTGGCGGTGGCCATCATCGGCGCCGTGTGGATCATCCAGATCAAAGGCAGCGCCACGCGCAATATTCGCACCGGCGATGAAGCGATGGAAGCCGGCGATTACAAGCTCGCCAAGGAAGCCTACGGCCGCGCGGTCTACAAAGAGCAGACCAACCCGGAGTATCTGAAGAAGTTCGAAAGCGCCATCCTCGCCTATCAGCCCGTGACCCGCGAAGAAGCCAGCGCGTGGTACCAGGAATGGCTGAAGGTGCTCGCCATCGATGCGCTCTATCGCAGCGGCGATCCCGCGACGCACGAGCGATTGATCGGTGAACTCATCCGCCGCGCCACGCTGCTCAATTCGGAAGCCACCTGGGGCGAAATTGAATCCGCCGCCGGTCGCATGTGGGACACGGTGAGCGCGGAGAACCCCGAGCGCGTCCGCGCGAAGTATTACACCGGTCTGGCGGCGAGCGAACGCGTCGCGGTGTTGCCGCTCGCTGATGTCACGGATGGCGAGAAGGATCTCGAGACGTTCCTCGAAGCGAAGCCCGATTCTGACGAGGGCTGGGCCACGCTCACGCGCATGCGTCTTTCAATCGTGCAGCGGCTGCGTGCCGAACGCGCCAACACGCAGTACGAACAGAAGCTGAAGGAACTGCGCGAAACGCGCGCGAAAGGCGTGGAAGCGGCCCCCGACGGCTTTGAAATGGCGATGGCCAACGCGCGCGTGCTGCACTTCCTGCGGAGCATCGCGCCCACCGAAGTGTCGCAGGAGCAGCTTGATCAAGCGATCGGCCGCACCATCGATCTTGCGGAATCCGCCACCGACGGCTTGCTGCTCATCAAGTACGCCCAGCTCATGCGCGAGCTCGGCTCCGAGCGCGGCCTCCGCGCCGCCGTGGAGTTGCTCCGCAGCCGCGTGGAGAACGATGAACAGGCGATCTTCGAACGCCTCGGCGTGGCGCGCGGCTATCTCGTGCTCGGCGACCTCGAAGACGCGGAGCAATTTGCGAACATGGTGGTGGACGCGCCGCCGCTCAAAACAAGCCTCGTGTCGCAGGCGCAGTTTGATTTGCGCCGCGAGGCGTCGCGCATGCTGGTCGACGTCGCCGTGCGCCGCTGGGACCTCGCCAAGGGGGACGAGCGAGACGCGATGATGGAGAAGGTGGACGCCGCTCGCACGCGCCTCGCCAAGTTCTCAACGGGCCAGGATGACCCGCTCATGCTCTGGGCGGACGGGCGCATCGCGCTCATCAAGGGCGACTTCGAAACCGCGGCCGCCAAGCTCGAACAGTATCTCAAGCCCGACACGAACGACCTCGAAACGATGATGCTCTCCGCCAAGGCGCTGGAAGAGATTCGGCAATTTGGCAAGGCGTATGAGCGCGTGCGAACCGTGTCCGAAGTTGTGCCGGGCAGCGTGCCGGTGCTCGTGCAGCGCGCTCGACTGGAATACAACATCGGCCGGCCGAAGGACGCGCAGGCGACGCTTGATCGCGCTGAAAAGATCAGCCCGGGCGATCCCATGATCGCCAGCGTGCGGCAGGCGATTGCGGAGCGCGCTCCCGGCGCTACGGCGAAACTTTCCGACGACGAAGCAGTCAACGCGCTGCTCATCCGCGCTCGCGATGCGATGGCGGCCAACGACACCGAAGGCGCTCGCGAAGGTCTTCACCAGGCCCTGCAGCTCGCGCCCAATGATCTCGCCACGCTCAAGCTGCTTTTCAACCTGGAAGTCGCGGCGGGCAACCTGACGGAAGCGAAGGAGCTCGCCCAAAAGGGTCTTGCGATCGCGCCCGAAGACCGCGAACTGCTTCGCGTCTCCGCGCTGCTCACGCACGATGATCCGATCGAGGCGATCAAGCAGTATGTCACAATGACGCAGGACGACGAGGGCGAGCGCGCGGTCAACACGATGATCAACCTGCGGGCGCTGGCGACGCAGCAGCAGGCGAAGGCGCAGGCGGCAGAGAAAGCCGGCGACGCCGCGGAAGCTGCCAAGGCGCGGGATCTCGCAGCGCGTGCGGAGAAGGAAGCGGACGCCCTGGTCGCGCGGGCCGAACAACTTGCGCCGAACAATCGCCTGTTGATCGAGCATCTCTTCCTCAACGCCACGCTCAAGCGCAACTGGGACGAAGCGCAGAAGATCGTGGACCGTGCGGCCGCCGCGAATGCGGACCGTGCCAACGGCGCTCTCTACAAAGGCCGCCTCGCGCTGGCCCGCGGTGATTACGAAAGCGCCGTGCGCTCGTTCATTCCCGCCACCACGCAATTGAGCTATTCCGCGTACGCGTGGCGATTGCTGGGCATGGCGTACGAAGGGGCCGGCAACGTGGCCGACGCCAGCCGCGCGTATCAGCGGTCGTACGAGTGCAATCCGAACGACCTGGCGACGCTTCGCATTTATTGCGACTTGCTGGTGCGCGTGGGTGAAGCGACTCGCGCCATCTCGATGTTGCGCAACGCCGCCAACCTCCTCGCTGACACGTCGCCCGCCGTCGAATACTGGCTGGGTCTTGAAGCGGAGCATGGCGAGATCGGCGTCGTACTCAAGCGCCGCCGCGAGATGTATGAGCGCAACCACGAGAACATCCAGAACGCGTTGCAGCTCGCCACCCTGCTGGGACAGGTGAAGCCGCGCCGCGATCTCATCGTCGATAAAGACGGCAACCCGACGTACGCCGGCACGCGCTGGGACCGCATGCGCGCCGACGAGCAGCGAAAGATCATCGGCGACACGCAGAACGCATGGCTCGATGAATCCGAACGCATTCTGAAAGACCTCGAAAAGCAGGGCGTCAAGGGTCTGCCCATCGTCAACGTGCGCGCTCGCAACGCGCTGGCTCGCAACCAGGCGGAAGCTGGCGAAACCATGCTTCGCGACTTTGTCGAGAGCCACCGGTCGCAGGGCACGCTCACGATCAACATGCTGCTCGCGCTCGCGCAATATCTCGCGGACGCCAAGCAGTTCGAGGAAGCGCGCGACGTGCTCGTCAGCGCAAAGGAAATTCAGGATCCGACGCGGCACGAAGCGGACCTCATGCTGGGCGATCTGTATTTCCGCGCGAACCGCTTCGAGCAGGCCGCCGAGGCTTTCCGCGCCGTGGTGGACGCGGGCGGCAACACGCTCACGCGGCAGCGGCTGGTTGAGTGCTACATCAAAATCCGCAAGTTCGACGACGCGGCGCGTGAGCTGAAGGCGCTGCAGGAAGGCGGCACGGGCGATTACATCAACGCCATGCTCGAAGCGGCGATCGCCGAGGGGCGCGGCGAGGATCACTTCGCCGCCGGCCGGCAGGCCGACGCGCAGCGCGAGTTCGAAGCGCAGCGAGCCGCGCTCGATCGCGCGATGGCGCTGGCGCCCTCGCAACCGATGCCGCACGTGCAGCGAGCGCTGTCGTACCTCGCCGAGTTCCGCAGGACAAAGGATGCGAGCGTGCTCGACAAGGCCGCGGCGTCGCTCGACGCAGCCGCGCAGCTTCGCGCCGACTTCCCGGCTGTGAGCATCGCCCGCGCGGATGTGCTCATCGCCGGCGGGAATCTTGATTCCGCCATCGGTGAGCTCGGCCGCTTGCTCGCCAAGTCGCCCGACAACATTGCCGTGCGCCGCCGCCTGATCGAGCTGCTTCTCGACTCCGGCCGCATCAACGAAGCCGGCAACATGCTGCTGGAAGCGACGACGCTCTATCCCGACGCCGCCATCTGGTACGAGCGCTACGGCGACTTCAAGGTGTCGCAGAACGACATCAACGCCGCCGAGCCGATGTACTTGAAGGCGTATCAGATCGAACCGACGCGAAACCTGCTGGCGAAATTGGCGACGGCGCGCATGCGTGTCACCCCGCCGATGCCGCGGCAGGCGATCGAAGTGCTCGCCGCCCATCCGGACGACGTCGCGCAGGATCCGACGCTGCGCGGCCTGCTCGCCGAAGCGCTGCACAACACCAATCGCCACGTCGATGCGCTGGAGCAAATGCGGCTGGCGCACCGACAGTTCCAGGACGCCATCAAGCGCGGCGACCTGCCGGCGGAAGGCATCGCGCAGTGGTACATGCAGCTGCGCAAGCTCTTCACGCCGCAACAACTCGCCGATGCGGAGCGATTCGCGCGCGAAGTGATCGGCGACGCGGTGGGCGTGTTCGACCTGCAATGGCTCGCGCGACTCTGGGTGGACGGCGGCGAGGCCGGCGTGGCCCGCGCCATCGAATTGCAGCGTGAAGCCATCGCCAAGTGCCCCACCGATGACAAGGCGCTGCGCACCGGCCTGCTCAACGACTTGTCGCAATACCACATTCGCGCCGGCGATCTGTCCGAGGCGCTGGACGTGCTCGAGCAGCTCACCACCGAGCAGCCCGAGAACGCGATGGCGCACAACAACCTGGCGTATCTGATGGCGAAGCACGGCCGCGACATCAAGCAGGCGGTGACGCACGCCGAGCGCGCCAATTCGCTCAAGCCGAACGACCCCAACATCCTCGACACGCTCGGCTACGTGCTGATGCTCGACGGCCAGAGCCAGCGGGCGGAGGAAGCTCTGCGGCAGAGCATCGACATGTACCCCATGGCGTCCACGCACCTGCACATGGCGCAGCTTCTGCTGCGAACCAGCCAGGCGCGTTACAAGGTCGAAAACGCCATTCGTCGGGCGGAAGAACTGAACCCTGATCCCGAGACGCGCGAAGAGATCAATCGTCTGCTTGACGATATGAGAAAGAAGGCGGCTCCGTGAGGCCCGTGCGCTCGCGTTGCCGTGACATGCTTATCGGACCATTCGTGAAAGAACTGCCATGACCACCGTGCCCACCACTCGATCGCTCCCTCCCCGACCAATGCCGCAGCGCCCGCGGCCGCAAAGCGCGCTGGGCAACCGCAGCGGGCCCGCCATCGATCCATTCCGCGTGCTTCGTCGCTACATGCTGCTCATCATCTGCGCAGGCATCGGCGGCGTGGGTCTTGGCGTTACGTTGTACTTCGTGCTGGCGTTTTTCATGCCGCTCTACAGCGCGCAGGTGCTCTTCGAAGTGCGGCCTGGCATCGTCGATCCCACTGCGGCGGTCATGCCGGAAACGCGCTACGGCGATGTCGTCACGCGACAGCAGGAAACCGAAACGGTGCTCCTCACCAGCCGCGAAGTGCTGGGTCAGGCGGTGCTCAATCCCGAGTTGAATAAGACCAAGTGGTATCAGAAATTCGTGGATGACAACGGGCAGTTCCTTTTCGATGACGCCGTCGATGACCTCGTGGACGACGTGTCGCCCGTGGTGCTGAACGATACCACGCTCTTCGGCATCGCATGGTCCGCCAGCAAAGCGGAAGACGTGCCCGCCGTGCTCAACGCCATTGCCAGCGCGTACGAAGCGAAGCGCAAGGAACTCGATGACGCGGTGCTCGCCGGCAACTTTAAGCTCTTCCAGAGCGAACTCCTTCGCACCACGAACGACATCGACGACCTCTCGCAGGAAATCGAAAACTTCGTGCGTGACCGCGGCATTACGTCGCTTGACGATCCGCGCTACAGCCAGGTGGCCATCGCGCTCAACGATCTGAACGAGAAGATCGCCGACGCCAAGTCGAGCGCCACCGCGTACCAGAGCGCTTACCTGCAGACGGCGGCCAAGCTCGAAGGCCGCATCGAGCCGGACGAGAGCGACATCGCCACCGCCAAGGAACATTCGCAGGTCAAGGCGCTCGAGAAGAGCCTCACTGACCTGAACACCGAGCTTCGCGTGGCGCGCGAGAAGTATCTGCCCGGCCACCCGACGCTCGTCGCGCTCGAAAACCGTCAGCGTGCCGTCGAGCTTGAATATCAGACGAAGCTCGACGAAATCCTCAAGCGCACGCTCGACGGTCGCTTGAGTTCGCTGTACAGCCAGATTGAAAACGTGAAGAAGGTGCTCGAAGATCTGGAACGGGATTTCGAAGCGAAGGAAGTGCTGCTGCGCGACCTCGCCGCCGACTTCTCGCGATATCAGGACCTCGAGCGTCGCCGCGAAATGCTTTCCGCCAAGCGCGACAGCCAGATGGAAATGCTTCGCGAACTCGACCTGGTGCGCATGCGTGCCGACGCCGCCCGCGTTCGCCGCGCGCAATCGGCGCAGATTCCGCGAGAGAAGTCGTTCCCCAAGCCGCTCATCGTGATCCCGCTCTGCACCGTCGCGTGTCTTGCGGTCACGGTCGGCCTGATCTTCCTGCGCGAGCTCACCGATCAGCGCGTCAAGAGCGCGAGCGATCTTGAAGTGGTGCCCGGCGCCCGCGTGCTCGGCGTCATTCCCGAACTGGCGGAAGATCCCACGCAATCCGACTGCTCGGAGCTGTGCGTACACAAACATCCGCACAGCGTCATCGCGGAGTCATATCGTCAGGCGGCGCATCCGATCGCGGAGCTGATGGAGCGAAGCAATCATCAGACGCTGCTGCTCGTGGGCGGTCTCCCCGGCGCGGGCACGACGACGACGACGAGCAATCTCGCTGCGGCGCAGGCAGCGACGGGGCGGCGTGTGGTCGTCATCGACGCCAACCTCCGTCGTCCTCGCCTGGCGCAGGCGATGGGCGTGAACCCCGATCACGCCGGCCTCGGCGAACTGCTGCACGGCGAAGCGTCGCTCGAACAGGCGATCCAGCCGTCGAATTCCGGCGTGGACGTGATCGGCGCGGGCGCGCCCGGCCGACGCGTCTTTGAACGCCTCAACACGCAGCAGCTCGCGCGCGTCCTCGCCGAGCTTCGCGATCGGTATGACGTCGTGCTCATCGACGCGCCGCCCGCGGTGGCCGCCGGTGACGCCATGATGCTCGCGAACAAGGTGGACGCCACCGTGCTCGTGGTCCGCGCTCATCAGGAGCAGCGCGGCCTCGTCGCTCGCCTCGTCGGACGCCTCTCCGAGAGCCAGAGCGAGTTGCTCGGCATCATCCTCAACCGTCCGCGCGGCACGGCTGGCGGATACTTCAAGCGCAACTACGCCACGATGGCGGCTTACACGGTCAAGGCGGAGTGAACGTGACGCGCCCGGCGAGCAGAACGACACTCGTCACCGGCGGCGCGGGCTTCGTCGGCTCGCACCTGCTGGAACGACTGCTCGAGCGCGGCGATCGCGTCGTCGTGATCGACGATTTCTCCACCGGCAGCCGTGGCAACCTGGCGCACCTGGACGCAGGCCGCATCGAACTCATCGAAGGCGCGGTGAGCGCGGTGCTGCCGTCGCTCGCCCGCCGGCGCTTCGATGAGATCTATCACCTCGCCGCGTCCGTCGGCGTGTTCAAGGTGGTGGAGCAACCCATCGAGACGATCCGCAACAACGTGCTGGAGACGTCCGCGGTGCTCGAGTTCGCGGCGGAATCGTCCACGCCCATGCTGTTCGCGTCGACATCGGAGGTCTACGGCAAGTCCGCCAAAGCGCCGTTCGCGGAGGATGACGACGTCGTCTACGGCGCCACGGTGTTCAGCCGGTGGTCATACGGCTGCTCGAAGGCGATCGATGAGTTCCTCGCGCTTGCGTTTCACCGTGAGCGCGGCGTGCCGATCGTGATCGCGCGTCTGTTCAACACCGTCGGCCCGCGGCAAGTGGGAAGCTACGGCATGGTGCTGCCGCGCATGGTCGCCGCGGCGCTGGAAGGCCGGCCCATCGAAGTGTTCGGCGACGGGCAGCAGACGCGATGCTTCTGCGACGTGCGCGACACGGTGCGGGCGCTCATGGCGCTCCTCAACAGCCCCGCGTGCGCCGGCCATGTGTACAACGTGGGCCGCGATGAGCCGATCTCCATCGCAACGCTCGCCGAGCTGGTGCGCGACACGCTCCGCAGCGCCTCGCCGATCACATTCGTGCCGTATGACGCCGCCTATGGCCGCGGATTCGACGATCTTCGTCACCGCCAGCCCGATCTGACGAAGCTGCGGCGAGCGATTGATTTCCAGCCCACCATTGATCTCGCCCAGACGATTCGCGATCTTGCGGCGTCCATGAAAACTTCGCCGCGCACAACGCGGGAGAGCTCGTGCGCCCAGGGCTGCGCGGCGCCCAACAGATGATGCCCCGTCCGTTGCCGAGAACTTCATGTTCGTGATGCTCGTGCCAACTCTGCTCGCAGCGAAACAAGGCGCCGCCGCGCCGAGCGCGGACCTCGCGCCGACGCTGGAGCCGGACGTCGCGCGGGCCGGCGTGCAGGGCATCGTCGATCTCCTCAACGCCTATTCAATCATCTTCGTGGTGGCGTTCGCGGTCACGCTGATCGCCACGCCGATCGTGCGCCGCGTCGCCAGCGCCACCGGCGTCGTTGACAAGCCCGACACGGGGCGGAAGAGCCACGGCTATCCGGTGGCGTATCTCGGCGGCGTGGCGGTGTTCCTCGGTGTGATTGCCGCGATCGTGACGAGCTTCTTCGTGACCGACGGCGTGCCGCTCGAATTCGGGCCCGTGCCAATGGCGGTCGTGCTCGGCATGGTGGCCATCACCTTCACCGGTCTTGCGGATGACATCTGGAGCTGGGACCCGCATCTCAAACTCGCGGGACAACTCGTCGCCGCCGCGGCGCTGGCGATTGAGAACGTCGGCGTGCGCGTAGCGCAAGGCGCGCTCGGCCCGCTTTCCGAACACATCGATCCGCTGCTCGGCTGCGAGAATCTGGTCTTTCAGATTCCCACGCCGTGGGGCGACGCCATTCCGCTTGATGTGATTTACTGGGTGGGCACAGCGATCATCGCGCTCTTCGTGCTGGGCGGATGCAACGCGGTGAACTTCATCGACGGGCTCGACGGCCTCGCATCCGGCGTCGTGGGAATTGCCGCCACCGGCTTTCTCGCCATCTCGCTGCTGATGGCGATGTCCACCTCGCTGCGCGGCGGCGCGCCCGGTGAAGAAACGCTCGACGGGGCCCGCATCGTGCTGTGCTGTGCGCTGCTCGGATCGGTGCTCGCCTTCCTGCCATACAACTTCAACCCCGCCACGATCTTTCTGGGCGATTGCGGCAGCCACCTGCTTGGCTATCTGTGCGTCGTCATCATTCTAATGATGGGCGAGCACGGCCAGACGCACCTCGTGTTCGCCGGCCTCATCATCTTCTCCCTGCCGATCATGGACACCACGCTGGCGATCATTCGGCGGAAGCTTAGCGGCCGGCCGATTTCCTCCGCGGATTCGCAGCATCTGCATCACCAGCTTCGGCGTGCGCTGAAAACGGTGAAGCGCGCGGTGCTGAGCATGTACGCCATCTGCTTTGCGTTCATGGTGATGGGCGTGACGCTGGCGGCGCTGGTGATGCTCACCGATCTGCGCGTGCGGGCGCTGTACGTCATTGCGTTCGTGCTCTTCAGCTTCGTAGGCGTGATCGCTGTGAAGGTGGCGCGATTCGAGCAGCGGCGACTGGTGGCGCAGGCGAACGCGCAAGCGGCGGAGCAGCAGGTGATCGAGGCGGCGGTCGCCAAGGCGGTGCAGCAGGCGATGGAAGCGGCGGCGCGGAAACGCGGCGAGAGCGGCCCCGCGGCCACCGTCACCGACAAGCCCGGGACCGTATCATCGTGACCATGTGGCGTCGCGGCGCATCACGACCTTCTGCGAATGAGCGCACCGGCCTGCTGTTCATCTGCATGGGCAACATCTGCCGAAGCCCGCTGGCCGAGGGCGTGTTCAAACATCTGGCGAAATCGCGCGGCGTGCTCGATATGTTCGACGTGGATTCGGCCGGCACGGGCGGTTGGCATGCGGGCGAGCGGCCGGACCCTCGATCCATCGACGTCGCATTGCGCCACGGCATCACGCTCGACAGCCGGGCGCGGCAAATCCGCCGCGAAGATTTCACGCGCTTCGATCTGCTGCTCTGCATGGATGAAGACAATCGCGAGCACCTGCAGGAAATGAACGCGCCGGAAGAAAAGCTGAAACTGCTGCTGGAGTTCGACCCCAAAGCGCCGGTGCGCGAAGTGCCGGACCCGTACTACGGCGGGATCGACGGCTTCATGACCGTCTACAACCTCGTCAACTCCGCGTGCCAGGCGCTGCTCGATTCCTTGCTCACCCGCGCGAAATGAACGTGCGCGAGCTCATTTCCGCGGCGGTCGCGCACGCCGGCGTGCAGGAAAGCGTGCGCGAGATCACGCCGCTTGCCGGCGGGTGCATTCACCGCGTCATGCGCGTGGATCTGGCGAGCGGCACGAGCGTTGTCGCGAAGATCGCCTCGGCGGCGCACGCTTCATTGCTCGAAGAAGAACGTGCGGGGCTGCGTGCGCTGCGCGAAGCGGGGGCGGTGCGTGTTCCCGAACCGATCGCGCTGTATGCAGCAAGAGACGCGAGCGTGCTGCTGACGGAGTTTCTCCCGGCAGGCTCGCCCACAGCGGAATCGTGGCGTCGGTTCGGCGAAGACCTTGCGGCGCTCCATCAACGCGAAGCCGGTGCGCGATACGGATTCGATCACGACAACCACCTCGGCCTCTCGCCGCAGCCCAACGCGTGGCATGACGACTGGGTGGAATTTAGCCGCGAGTGCAGGCTTGGACATCAGCTTGTTTTAGCGAAGAAGAATGCATTGCTCACGCCGGCGGAAGCGCAGCGCATCGAGCGCGTGATCCAACGCCTCGATCACTTGATCCCGCGTCGCCCCAAACCGGCGCTGCTGCACGGCGACTTGTGGTCCGGCAACGCGCTGCCGACGGTGGACACGGCAGGCCATGAGCGCATCGCGGTGATCGACCCCGCATGCTCAATCGGCGACGGCTACGCGGACATGGCGATGATGCAGCTCTTCGGCGGGTTCCCACGCGCCGTCTACGAAGCGTATGACGCCACCATGAGCGACCGCGAGCAGCGGCAGACGCGCATCGCTGTGTACCAGCTCTATCACGTGCTCAATCACGTGAACCTGTTCGGCCGCAGCTACGCGGCGCAGGCGATGTCGATTGCGCACACGTTGGGCGCGTAATGCGCTCGGTCCCGCATCACCCGTTCTTGCGGGCGAATTCCTTCATGAACTGCGCCAGCGCTTCGCATCCCGCCTTCGGGAACGCGTTGTAGATGGAGGCGCGAATGCCGCCGGCGTCGCGGTGGCCCTTGAGCCCGTCCATCTCGTGCTTCGCCGCCTCGCCCACAAACGTTTTCTCCAGCGCTTCGCTCGGCAGGCGGAACGTGATGTTCATCATCGACCGCGACTTCGGCTGCGACACGCCACGATAGAAGCCGCCCGAACTGTCGATGGCGTCGTAGATGACTTTGGCCTTCTCCTCATTGCGCTTGGCGAGCGTCGCGAGGCCGCCTTGCTTCAGAATCCACTTGAACACCTGGCCCATCACGTAGATGCCGAACACCGGCGGCGTGTTGTAACGAGAGCCGTTCTCCGCGTGTTTGCGATAGTCGAGCATGTCGGGAAGCGACACGGCGCCCTTCGCCATGAAATCCTTGCGGATGATGACGAGCGCCACGCCGGACGGCCCGAGATTCTTCTGCGCGCCGGCGTAGATGATGGCGTGCCGATCAATGTCCACCGGCCGGCTGTAGATGTCGGAACTCATATCCGCCACCATCGGCGCGGGCGCGGTCGGCGTCTTCGTGTACCGCGTGCCGTAGATCGTGTTGTTCGTGCAATAGTGGAAGTACGCAGCGTTGTCGCTGAACGACAGCTCGCTGTCCTCGGGCGTGTGATCGTACTTGCACGTCGCGCCCTCAAAGGCGATGTGCACGTTGCCGACCTTCTTCGCCGCCTTGATCGCCTTCGTCGTCCACACGCCGGTGTCCGCGTAGTCGGCGGTCGCGTCCTTCGGCAGGAAGTTCATCGGGATCATCGAGAACTGCAGCGTTGCGCCGCCGGGGAGGAAGAGCACGGCGTAGTCGTCGGAAATGTTCCCGACTTTGCGGCAGTCCGCTTCCGCTTCGGCGATCACGCGGTCGAACACCGGCCCGCGATGGCTGTGCTCAAGGATGCCGATGCCGCTGCCGTCGATGTCCCAGATGTCCTGCTGCGCCTGGCGAAGCACTTCATCGGGCAGCACAGCGGGGCCGGCGGAGAAGTTGTAGATGCGCTTGGCGGCGGCCTTCTTGGCGAGCGTGTGAGCGGACGCGGACGTGGTGGCGGTCATGGGCAAACCTCAAATCAGAAGTCGAAACGTCGAAAGGTCGAAAAGTTTGGAGACTGGGCTCGGGGTTATCGTAGGACGCAACCGCGGCGATTACCGCGAGCCCACGGTTTCTCGCGGGGCCGGCTTGTGCAGGCTGGCCATGCTCACGCTCAACACGTTTTCGTTCTTGCGCATGGCGTCGAGCACGTCCTTCGTGGGCTTGTCATCGAGATTGATGCGTGCGCACGCGGCCTTGGCCCCCTGGTAGATCACGTTCTCCATGTCTTCCACGTTGATTCCCGCCTGGCCGAGGATGTAGAACACGTGCGCCAGCACGCCGGGCCGATTGAGATGCCGCACCGTGAGCTGCGTGGTGGCGGGGGTGGCGGCGGCTCGATTGACGCAGTTCGGCACGTGGCCCGTGGCCATGTACTCGCGCACGATGCGGATGACTTCCGCCGCGATCGCGTTCTGCGCCTGGTCCGTCGAAGCGCCGACGTGGTGCGTGCCGTACACGCCCGGCAGTTGCAGCAGTTCGTTCTTGAACTCGCCCGTGCCGCCGCCCGGTTCATTGGCGAACACATCAAGCCCGGCGCGAAGGTGCTTCGTGCGGATCGCATCGGCGAGTGCCTGCTCATCGACGACGCTGCCGCGGCTGGTGTTGACGAAGTACGAATTCGGCTTCATCGCGTTGAAGAACGGAGCGCCGATCAGATGCTTCGTGTCGTCCGTCGCGGCCACGTTCACAGAGACGACGTCGGAAAGCTTTGCGAGGTTCGTGAGGCTGGAGCAGTAGATGACGCCGAGTTCGTCCGCCTTCTCTTCGGTGAGGCTTCGCGACCACACAGCGACGTGCATGCCGAACGCCATGCCGCGCTTGACGATCTCCGTGCCGATCTGCCCGAGGCCGACGACGCCGAGTGTGCGGCCCGCGAGACCGGCGGCTTTCGAGTATTCCTTCTTGTTCCACGTGCCGGCGCGAAGTTCCGCCACCTGGTCGGGAATCCGCCGATCGCAGCTCAAAATGAGGCCCCACGCGAGTTCCGCGACGGCGATCGAGTTCTTGCCCGGACAGTTCGCCACGTAAATGCCGCGTGCGGAGGCGGCGTCGACGTCGATGGAGTCGTACCCGGCCCCCGCGCGGACGATGAGGCTCAAGCTGGCGCCTGCCGCAATCGCCGCTTCGGGAACTTTCGTGCCGCGCACGATCAGAATGTGCGGGTCATGCTCCGCGACGGCGGCGGGCATGGTGTCGGGCCCGAGATCGGGGTTATGGGCCACCGTGCAGCCGAGCGTTTGCAGGCCGTTGACGCCGAACGATTCGAACTTGTCCGCAATCAGGATTTTCATGGTGGCGGCAGTGTAACGCGCCGCGCAAACCGCTTGCGGCGAGGCGGTATTCACACGTCAAAGAGGGGGCCGTCAGGCCCCAAGCCGCTCGCGGCAACGCGGTGTTCACACGTCAAAGCGGGGGCCGTCAAGGCCCCAAGCCGCTTGCGGCTTAGCAATCCCGCCACCGCGGTTGCTTGTTCCTGCTAAGCCGCGAGCGGCTAGTCGAGTTCGTGCACAAACAGGCCGCTGCGCAGCTTGGGCTCGAACCACGTGCTCTTGGGGGGCATGATCAGCCCGGCGTCCGACACCGCGAGAAGCTGCTCGATGCTGGTGGGGTACAGCGAGAACGCAATCGCCGCCGAGCCCGAATCCACCCGCCGCTCCAGTTCCGACGTGCCGCGAATCCCGCCCACGAAGTCAATCCGCTTATCCGTGCGCTGGTCGCGAATCCCGAAGATCGGTTCCAGCACACGGTCCTGCAGCAGCGAAACATCGAGCGAGCGAATCGGATCGCCTGCGTCGATGCTGCCGGGCGGGATCGTCAGCTTTCGCCACGACTTCTCCATATAGAAGCAGAACTCGCCGGGCTTGGCGGGCACGGGGTTGGCGGCCGCTTCCACGTTGCCGACCGCTCGCAGCTTCTCCACCACGTCGCTCGGCGAGTGACTGCCCAAGTCCGTGAGCACGCGGTTGTACGCAAGGATGTGAAGCTGGCTCGCGGGGAAGAGCACGGCGAGGAACCAGTTGTATTCCTCGTCGCCCGTGTGATTCGGGTTCGCAGCCCGCCGTTCCGCGCCCGCGCGAGCCGCGCTCGCGCTGCGGTGGTGACCATCCGCCACATACGCCAGCGGCACGCGATTGAACGCATCGATGTACGGCTGCGGATCGCGCACTGCCCACACCGTGTGCGTCACGCCGTCCGGTGCGTTGAAGTGATAGAGCGGCCGCTCGTTCGTGTCGCGCTCCACCAGCGCATCGATCGCCGCCTCGTCGCGATACGTCAGGAACACCGGCTCGGCATGCGCATTGAGTTCGACGACGTGCCGCGTGCGGTCGTCTTCTTTGTCGACGCGCGTCTTCTCGTGCTTGCGGATGATGTCGTTCAGATAGTCATCAATGTGGCAGCAGCACGCCACGCCGATCTGCGGCACATGGTTGCGCACCTGGCGATAGAGATAGACCGTGCGGTGGCGGGCGCGTTGCAGCAGGCCGCGAGACTTGAACGCGTCGTAGTTCTTGCGAGCGGTGGCGTAGACGATGTCGTCGTACGGATTGGTGTCGTCGGGCAGATCGATCTCCGGCCGGGTGACGTGCAGGAAGCTCTCGGCGTTGCCCTTGGCGAACTGCCGGGCTTCTTCGGTGTTCACGACGTCATACGGCGGCGCGGCCACGCGCGAGACGTGGTACGGGTCCGGCCGAACGGCATGGAAGGCAGCAATACGCATGGCTCAAACGGGATGTCCGCGGCGCCGCGGCAACCAATCGCCCACGGCGCCGGAACGCGGACTTTACCAGAGGCGGCAAGGGCCACAACCGGCGGCAACGCAGGGCGGCCGAAACGCCAAAAAAGTCAACAGGTCAAAAACCACGAAGCGCCGCGGCTCCGCCGCGAAATGCTCCCCGACCCCGTCGCCCCGCGATTACCGGCCGTCACCGTCGAAACACCAAACCGCGACTGAAGCCTCCTTCATCTTTATCCGACATCTACAAGGCAAGGCGGATCGATCGCGCCGCCTGGGAGGCTCGCATGACGGCATTCAAACTCCACCATCCGCAGCACGAATCGCAGCATCAATCCTCGCTCGCCTTTGAACGCCGCGAGCATGACCGCTGGAACGTGCAGGGCGTGGCCACGGTGTTCTGCATTGCCGGCGAGCGCTTCGGCGAGATGTACGAACTGCACATGCTCGACATCTCCGCGGAAGGCATGGGCGCCACGTGCGACTCGCCGATCCCGCCCGGCAGCCTGGTGTCGATCGGCTTCGAAGCGCCGGGCCACCTGGCGAAGCGCGGCGAGGTGCTCGATTGCCGCCCATGCGGCCACGGCTACCGCGTCGCCATCCGCTTCGACTCCCTCGCGGCGGCGTAACGCAAACGCAACGCAAAACGCCGAAACGCCAAAACGCGAAAACGTCGAAACGCCCGAACGCCAAAACGTCAAACCACGAAGCGCCGCGGCTCCGCCGCGCTCTCTTTTTCATTTTGACGTTTTGACCTTTTGACATTTTGCCCTTTCGCGCGGCGCTCCTTATCGCCCCCGCGCGCTCTCGCGCGAGGGCGTTGGCAAGGTGTTCCGAATGTGACGGTTCGCGGGAGTCGAAAGTGCACTCCGTTGTCGAGCGCGCGTTGCGAGCGGTCGATAGGAATCGTGAAGTATTCGTGCTTCCTCCGGCCAGCACGATCTGTCTCGGTCGACGCTGGAGGGGACGGCGCCCGTGACGGCGGCCGGCGGGAAACATGAGGACGGTCGGCTCGGCCAACGCTCAGCCGACTCTTTCAAAAGAGCTGGACTCACGGGGAGTTCGGCTTTTCTTTTGCTTCACAGGTGAGCGCGGCCAAGTGCGGCCTTCGCTCACGGGACTTGCAAGGTGCACCAAGGAGTCTGGTCCATGGCAACGACGATGCAAACGGTGAAGCGCGGCTTCACCCTGATCGAAATCCTCATCGTGGTGGTGATCCTCGGCATTCTCGCCGCGATCGTCATCCCCCAGTTCACGGACGCGTCGCAGGAAGCGATGGAGTCCAGCGTCAAGAGCCAGCTGCAGACCATCCGCAGCCAGATTGAGCTCTATCGCGTGAAGAACGGCGGCGCGCTGCCCGACCTCACGCCCGCGTTCGATGATCTCGTCACCGACAACTATCTCCAGAGCGAGCCCGTCAATCCGTTCAACAACAGCACCGTGGTTGCCGCGGCTGCTGGCGCGACGGTTGGCTGGATCTACAACGACACGACCGGTGACATCTATGCCGTGTTCGTGAACGGCACGACCGCCGCCACCGCCGGTGGCGACGACGGCACCGATCCCTCGGAGCCGTGGTAATTCACGCGTCGGCTTCGGCCGTACGTTCGTGACCTGAACCTTCAGACGCCGGCGTGGAAACATGCCGGCGTCTTTTCGATCCAACACACACAGCAGCGGCGGCGAGCGACCTCATGGCGACGGACAGCGACAACGGCGGAACCCACTCCGGAGCAACACCAGCACAAACAAGGCGAAGCGCCAAACGCACGCCGGGTGATCATGCCGGACGCAGCACCGCCATCAGCAGCGTGCTGCTTTCGCTCTTGAGTTTCACCGTGCTCGCTGGCGTCGCCACGCTCGTTGGTCCTCGCTATCTGCACGCTGAAAACCTTCACGGCCTGCAACGACATGCCGAAAACCGCGGGCACCAGCTCGTGCTCGAAGGGCTCGCCGGGCTGATCGAAAGCTCGCAGGGCGTGCTCGCGGTGCACAAGCGCGGCCCGTCGCCGTTCGTGGAACTCGTGCTCTGGCTGGAGGATTCGAGCAACGTCGGCGTGATCGATCGTCACGAACTCGTGGTGGTGGGGCACAGCCGGGTGCTGCGCACGCTCACCGTGTATCAGACGGCCATGCACGGCGCGACGGCGGTGGACTCCTGGCAGCCGGACGATCCGCGGCTTCGCGACCGCTCGTTCTGCGACCAATGGCGTGCCGACCCCGCCACCCGGCCGCGCGTCATCGGCACCGGAATATCGGACATGCGCATCGAGCGTATCGATGAGTCTGGCGAAGGCGGCGCTCGCTACGCAATCACGCTTACCTGGGCTGCAGATTCAGTCGATGGAGCGGATGAAGCCACGCTGTTCGTGAATGCGATCGAGGTCGGCGCGGCAACTGGGGAGTGAACGGCCATGCGACGTTTGACGTATCTCAACGCCATTCTCACCGTGAACGCGGGGCTGCTGTGCGGCATCCTCTGGACGCAGGTGGTTTCGACGCCGCTGCTCGTGCAAAGCGCCGAAGCCCAGGTGTCGCGCGCCGCCGATCTGCCCGGCATTCCCAATGCCGCCGGTCAGCGCGAGCAGATGATCCGCCAGCTCGAGCGCGTCAATCGCAACATCGAAGCGATGACCAAGATCGTCGAGAGCGGCAAGACACGCGTTGAAGTGACGAACTTGAGCGACATCAAGCTCGAGAAGCCCGCCAAGTCGGAGTGACGCGAGGCTTGAGGAGAGAAGGATGCCACGCCGCGCCTACACGCTCATCGAGCTGCTGATGGTGATCACCATTCTCGGGATCGCCGCCACCATGCTCATTCCCAACATGGTTGGGCCGGGCTCGATGAACGCGCAGGCCGCCGTGCGATTGATGATCGCCGACTTGAGTTTCGCACAGTCGGATGCGCTCGCGCACCAGGAATATCGCCGCGTCCACTTCTATGAAGATGGCTCCGGCTACTGCATCGTGCGCGTCGCGGAAGGCGACTTCGGCGACGACTTCAACCCCGACACCGCCGACTACATCAACGACCCGCTCGGACGCGAAGGCGTCTTCAGCCCCTACATCGTCGACTTCTCGCTCGATGATCGTTTCAAAGGCGTGTCCATCACCGACATCGAAATCGACGGCGATACGCGCGACATCAGCTACGACGCGCTCGGCGGCACCGTGATGGAAAGCGGCAGCGGCATCGCGCCCGGCATCGGCGGCTCAATCACCGTCACCAGCCCGCAGGAAAGTTATCGCATCGACATCGCGCCGTTCACAGGAAAGCTGACGGTGACAAAGCTCTAGGTGGGCATTGAACCCCGGGCGCTGGTCTCTGGCGGTCACCGCCACGCATCAGCGCCCAAGGGCACAGGGCCCGAAAACCAGTTGTGGAGGCAGCAGTGCTCGGCGGTCGTTTTGCTTCATCCATCGGTGTGGTCGGCATCGACTTCGGCGCCCGCGGCGTGAAGATGCTGCAGGTGCGCGAACTCTCCGGCGAGATCGATGTCGTCGGCGCCGCACGCGTCGAGCTGCCCGCCGCCGGCGAATCCGATGAAGCCATCGCTGAACGCTTTCGCACCGCCTTCATCTCCGGCGGGTTCACCGGCCGCAAGTGCATCGTCAGCCTGCCCCGCGCGGATGTTCGCCTGCACTCCGTGCGCCTGCCCAAGATGACCGACGAAGAACTTCGCCAGGCGGCGGTGTGGGAAGCGTCGCAACGTTTCTCTCTCGACCGCGAAGCGATGGAAGTGGATTTCATTCGCACCGGCGCTTCACCGCAGGGCGGCGAGAACCGCGAAGAGGTGCTGCTCATCGCCGCGCCGCATGCGTCCATTTACTCGCGCCTCGAGCCGATCATGGCGAGCGGCCTGCGCCCGGTGGCGATCGACTGCGGCTTTCTCGCCGCGGCCCGCGCGTTGAGCCGCCAGTTCCGCCGCGAATCCGATCGCGCCATCGTACGAGCCGTCATCGAGATCGGCGCCACCGGCTCCACCATCATCATTCTCCGCGGCGACCAGGTGGCGTTCTGCAAGAACATTCCCATCGGCGGCGACGCGCTCGACAAAGCTGTCGCGGAGCATCTGCAGCTCGACGTCGCCTCCGCGCGCGACCTGCGCTCGGCCCGGTTGAGCGGCAGCGTGCCCGGCGCGGCGCGCATCACCGCCGACGAGCCCACCGATCGCGCCGTCTACGACGCCGTGCGCCCGCTGCTCGCGGAACTCACCAAGGAAGTCACGCTCTGCCTGCGGTACTACGGCGTGACGTTCCGCGGCAAGCCGCCCGACCGTCTCATTCTCAGCGGCGGCGAAGCGACCGAGCCGCGGCTGGACCACATGATGAAGCAGGCGTGCAAAGTGCCCGTCGTCTTCGATGACGAGCAGGGCACCGCCGTCGGTCTGCACCGCAAAATCGGCGCCGCGCTCAACCGTCAACCCGGCCCGCTCGGCGCCTGGACGGTGGCCGCGGGGCTGTCGATGCGCGGGCTGGCGGCGTGGAAGCGCAACCAGAAGGAAGAAGCCACGACCGGACGGCGGGGGGCCGCCGCATGAGGCAGCATCTCGTCGATCTCCTCCCCGATTCGATCCGTACGCGCAGCGAAGCCGGCATGGTGATCGGCCGCTACATCACCATCGGCGTCGGCGTGGTGATCGTGCTCGTCGCGCTTTCCACGCATGCGCACTTCCGGCTGGAAAGTGTTGAACGCGCGTACAAGGCGGCGGAAGAAAAGTCGCGCCTCGTGCTCGCCGTCGAAGCCGAAGCCAAGCGCCTGCGCACCGCGCTCAACGATCTCGCCTTCTCGATCAAGCAATACGACCGCATCGCGCCGTCGCTGCGCATGTCCGATCTGCAGACCCTCATCATCAGCCAGGTTCCGCCCGGCGTGACCATCGAAAGCATGAACCTCGAAGTCACGCACACGCAGGCGGCCTTCGACCCGCGCCTGCCCGACGGCGGCAAGTCCGGCCCGAAGCGCGAAGTGCGCGGCGAGCTCAAAGGCTTTGCCAGCACCGACATCGACTGGGCCGACCTGATCTCCCGGCTCGACGCGCTGGATCTGCTCACCGCGGTGAATCCCGACAACAGCCGCACACGCGTGGTGCGCGGCAAGCAGGCCCGCGAGTTCACCGTCTCCTTCCGCGTCGATCTCGATCGCATCTACGAAGTCGTCTACCTCGATCCCCCGACACCGGCGCCGCGCATCGCCAGCGGTGAGGAGGGCGGCGATGTCAAGTAAGAAACATCTTCTTCTGGCGTTCATCGCCGCGGCGATCGTCTTCGCGCTCGGCTTCGGCGTGCTCGTCTGGCCGCCGCTTCGCAACGCCGCCCAGGTGACCGCGGACATCCAGGAACTCGATCACAAGAACCGCACGCTCGAAGAACGCACGGAACTCGTGAAGCAATTGAGCGAGGAACTGAAGACGGCCCGCGCCAAGGCCGCCCGGACGCTCAAGCGCGTTCCCAATTCGCCGGAGATCGCCGATCTCCTGCATCAGCTTGCCGTGCCCGTGGACGGCTACCTGGTGTATGACCGCGCCACTTCCGCGGGACGCGTCAAGGAAGCCACGACCGACGGCGAAGTCACTGCTCGCGCCGTGCCCGTGACCGTCGATCTCGTCGCGCGTTATCAGGCCGTGCGCGATCTCATTGAGCGGATCGAAACGTCCGACCGCCTTGTGCGCGTCACCTCTGTGCGTCTGCGCCGCGATACCGAGCGCTCCAACGTCGAAACGGAAGACGAAGCGGTGCTGATTGCGTCCATCACGCTGGAGGCGATCTTCGATCCTGCCGAAGCGGAGCGCAAGCCATGATGGTGATGTTGCAACGCTTCTGGGTTCAGCTCACGTCCGATCGCAAGCGATTCGGGCTGCTGTGCGCGGCGCTGGCGGCGGGTCTGCTGCTGTGGGCGCGCTTGATCATCGTGTCGAAAGTGCCGCGCACCGCGGTGGCGGAGCCGCTGTCCCCGGTGACGAGCGAGCAAGAGTCGCCGCGCGCGGAAGGCGAAGCGGACTCCGATAACGCGGTGCGTCCGCCGCTCGTGCTGCGCGTGAGCGCAGATAACGCGCGTGACCCGTTCCTGATTAACCGGGAATTTTTCCCCAAAACGACTTCCATCGAACCTGCTGCAGAAGAAGCAGGCAAGTCGAGCGCGGAACCTGTCGAGAATCCAGAGCAAGTGAGGTCTCGCGACAGGGCGCTGTTGCTGGCGCATGTCGAGAGGCTCAAGCTCGAAGCGGTGATGACCGGTCACGCGATGGCCGTCATCAGCGGACGGTTATACCGGCTGAACGACATGGTTCCAGCACTCAACAACCCCGCCATCCAATTCAAGCTTGCGGACGTCCGCACCCGCTCCGTCGTGCTTGCGCATGACGAATTCGTGTTCGAAGTGAAGATGGATTCGCCCGAGGCAGGCTCTCCATAACAACAAGGTCGAGGCAGGAGTACACGCCATCATGGATGTTTTCAACATCGATTTCGGCAAAGGGTTTCGAACGCACCTGGTGGCCGTTTGTACGGCCTGCGCGCTTTTGGCGAGCCCTGCGTGGTCGCAGGATGACGGGGGCGGCGTTGAGGTGTCCGACTATGGCACCGTCGACATCGCCGTGCAGGACACCGACCTCGCCCAGGTTCTGCAGATGCTCTCCATCCAGAGCCGCAAGAACATCATCACCTCGAAGAGCGTCTCCGCGACGGTGACGGCCAACCTCTTCGACGTGTCGTTCTACGAAGCCCTTGACGCCATCCTGCGCGTCAACGGCTATCGCTACATCGAGGAAGGCAACTTCGTCTACATCTACACCGAGGAAGAATATCAGGCGATCATGGCGGCCCAGCGTCGCACCGAAAGCCGCATCTTCAACCTCGATTACCTCTCCGCCACCGACGCCAACGAATTCATCACGCCGCTGCTCTCCGACGTCGGCCAGGCGTCGTTCCGCGGCGACGTGGAGCCCGGCATGAAGCCCGACGTCTCCAACGCCGGCGCCGACAGCTACGCCTACTCCGCCAAGATCGTCGTCAACGACTATCCGGAGAACCTCGAAGCCATCGCCACGTTGCTCGATGAACTCGATACGCCGCCCGAGCAGGTGCTCGTCGAAGCCACCGTGCTTCAGACCGTGCTCGACGAAGCGAACGCGTTCGGCGTCGACTTCACCGTGCTGGCGAAGATCAACTTCACCGATCTCACCAACCCGCTGTCCGCCGTCAACGATCTGATCAGCGGCAGCGATCCCAACGGCGGCGTGCAGCCCGCCGACAACAACGCCATCGCCGGCAGCAGCACCGTCGGCAACACCGCCGGTCCCGCTGGCTTCAAGGTCGGCATCCTCTCCGACGAGATCGCCGTGTTCCTCCGCGTGCTGGACGAAGTGACGGACACCTCCGTGCTCGCCCGCCCGAAGATCATGGCGCTGAACCGTCAGCGCGCCGAGGTCCTCGTCGGTGCCCGCGTGGGTTACCTGTCGACCACCGCCACCGAAACCACCACCACGCAGACGGTGGAGTTCCTGGACACTGGTATTCAGCTTGTCTTCCGTCCGTTCATCTCGAAGAGCGGTTCCATCCGCCTCGAGCTCAAGCCGAGCGTTTCAGAAGCGTCGCTGCGCACGGTGACCGATGCGCAGGGTCTGCTCGTCACCATTCCTGACGAACTGACGAACGAACTCACGACGAACGTTCGCGTTCGTGACGGCGAAACGCTGGTGCTCGGCGGCCTCTTCCGCGAGTCCACTCGTATCACCCGCCGCCAGATTCCCGTGCTCGGCGACATCCCGATCCTCGGCACGCCGTTCCGCGGTACCGACAACCAGGTCGATCGTGATGAGATCATCTTCCTCATCACGCCGTCGATCGTGCGCGATGAACTCCTCTGGGCCATGGGTGACGAAGCGTTCGGCTACACCGAAACCGCTCGCCTTGGCGCTCGCGCCGGTCTGCTGCCCTTCAGCCGCGACCTCGTGACCTCCAACTACAACCAGAACGCGCTCGACGCCTACAACCAGGGCGACCTCGATCGTGCTCTCTACTTTGTCAACAACTCGCTGCGCCTGCACCCGAATCAGCCCGCGGTGATCCAGCTCCGCGAGAAGATCACCGGCGCTCGCCAGGATCGTCTCTTCGAGCTCTCCATCACGGAACGTGTGATGCGCAAGCGCATGGGCGCGCTCGGTCTCGACGCCGAGAACGAGAAGGTCGGCAGCGAACCGCAGGTGAACGCCGGCACGCCCGCGAGCTTCGGCCTCAAGCCCAAGGCGATGCAGCCGCTCGCCGCGCAGAACAGCTCGCGCTCGATGCCTGTGCCCGCCGCCACGGCGCCGAGCACCACGCCCGCGGTGCCGCACCAGGGCGGCCCGGCTTCCTCGCCGTCGCAGCCGTCGAATTCGGCGCCGTCCACGCCGTCGGCCAACACGCCGGCGACCACCTCGCCGTACAGCTTCAACAATTCCATCGATGAGAGCGACGCCGACGACAGCGTGTTCAACTCGCTCGGCGCGGCGCTCGATTCGAGCAACAGCTCGGCGCAAACCGTCGTCAGCGAGACGAGCGAACCCTCCGTGCGGGAGCCCGTGGCGCTCCTTACCTTTGAGGACATGATCGAGCGATTGTTCGAGCCCATGTTCTCCGGTCAGCCATGGTGGACCCAGGCAAGCAACTCGGAGACGGAATGGGACTTCCCGTTCGAAACCTTCGATGACCTGTACGAATCCGAAATGCAGGTCACGGGGGCATCGACCGACGACGACATGGTCGAACCCTGAAAGAAAGTAAGTACTCCCGTCGGCGCCTTTGCGGGCGCCGACGGGCTTCGTCTTTCCCCTCTTGAGAATTGATCGGAGCGCAGGATGTTGAAGAAGCACACAGGATGGAAGCGATGCGCGGCGCTGCTCGCCGTGTCAGCCACGATGCTCTCGCTTCAGGGGTGCGCCACGCCGTATCGCCAGCAGGTTCGCGAGGAAGCCAAAGGCCGCATGAACGCGGTGAACGCCCAGCTTCTGGCGGATCAGGCGAAGCAGAACTTTGAAGGCGGCCAGTTCGAGAAGGCGCTCAAGAACATCGACGAAGCGATCGGCCGCTCGCCGGAGATCGCGACGTTCCACGTGCTGCGGGGCCGCATCCTGCTCGAAATGCACCGCCTCGAGGCGTCGCTCGATTCCTTCGCCAAGGCGCGCTCCATCGATCCCAACAACGCCGACGCCGCGTACTTCTCCGGCATCATCTTCCAGCGCTGGCAGGACAACCAGAAGTCCTACGAAGCGTACCGCACGGCGATGGATCTCGACGGCGAGAACACGCAGTATGTGCTGGCGACCGCCGAAGCGCTGGTGGCGATGAAGGACTTCACGCGCGCCAAGAGCCTGATTGAAGAGAAGCGATCGCGCTTCCCGCACAACGCGGCGATGACGCAACTGCTCGGCCAGATCGCGATGATGCAGAACGAGCCCGCGGTGGCCATGCGCTACCTCGCCGAGGCTCGCCTCATGAACCCCGATGACAACTCGCTGCTCGAAGAGCTGATGAATGCGCAGTTCGCCGCCGGGCAGTTCGGCAAGTGCCTCGAATCCGTGAAGCAGCTTCAGAGCCGCACGGCCGACACGCCGCGCTCCGACCTCCTTCGCGTCGAAGCCCGCTGCCTCACACAGCTCGATCGCGGCGCAGAAGCGCGCGGCCTTTACATCCAGCTCACGCAGATTTATCCCGCTGACGCGTCGGTGTGGGTGGAATTCGGTCTGCTCGCGCTCGATCTTGGCGACTATCGCCGCGTCGCGCAGTGCAGCAGTCGCATCACCGCGCTGGCGCCGGATCGGTATGAAGGCTACATGCTCGGCGCCATGCACGAATTCGCGCAGGGCGATCTCAACGTGGCGCTGTCGCTGATTACGCAATCGGCGGAGCGGGCCCCGAACATCGCGCTGCCGCACCTCGTGCTCGGCCGGTTCCTCGAGAAGGCGGGCGACGTGAGCGGCGCGTACAACGCCTATGCCGCCGCCCTCCGCGCGGAGCCCGATAACACCGATGCGCAGCGACAACTGGCGCGACTCGATGGCTCGCCCGCGCTGGCGTCCGCGCCCGTCAAGCCGGTCTCGCGGACAGAGTGAGCGGCGCCGCCCGGTGCGTCAATGAACGCCTCCGGACTGCCGATTGTGTTGTTGACAGGGTTGGGCGCGCGGGCGCCCATGGGATGGGATCCAGGGGAGCACGGTGAGGACAGGGAGAATTGCCAGCACGGTTGTGGCCGCTGGCCTGTCGTTGATTGCAACGGCCGTCGTCCTCGTTGCGCTGCGGCGCGGCTGGCTGACGGACATGCAATCCGTTTGGCAGGCGCTGCTCGTCGTCGGAACGCTGCTTGTCACGTTCGCGATCGTGCTGTTCCCCGCCGGCTTCGTGCTCGATCGCTCGCTTGCGAAACTGCAGGCGACAATTGAATCCAACGTCGAATCGCCCGACTTCTCGCCGCTGCTCTCCGGTCCGCGATGGTTGCGTCCGCTCATGCGAGCCGTCACCGGCACCGTGGCCCGCGGCCTGCAGCGCGAGCAGGATCTGAAACAACGCCTGCGCGAACTGGAGATCATGAACCGCGTGTCGGAGACCGAACGCCGACAGGTGGAAGCCGTGCTCCACTCGCTGCAGGACGGCGTCATCGTCACCAGCGCGTACAACGAAATCGTGATGGCCAACGAAACCGCGGCCCGCGTGCTCGGTTTCGACCTCGGCGAATCCATGCACCGCGCCATCGAGCAGGTGATCCAGGATCACCGCCTGTGCCAGCTCATCCGCGAGACGCGCGAAAACTCCAGCTTCGTCGATCGCCGGCACGTCGAGCACAAGATCGAACTTCGCGGCGAGGAAGCCGAGGGCCAGACGGAGCGCCACTACGAAGTCACCATGCTGTGCGTGGAAAACCACAAGCACGAAGTGGGCGGCGTGGTCACGATCCTTCACGACCTCACCCGCGAGCGCGAAATCTCGCAGATGAAGTCCGACTTCGTCTCCAAGGCCAGCCACGAGCTGCGCACGCCGCTCTCCTCCATTCGCGCGTATGTCGAAATGCTCGTTGACGGCGAAGCGACAGACGAAGATTCCCGCCGCGAGTTCTATCGCATCATTCAGAACGAAACCGACCGCCTCGGCCGGCTGATCGACAACATGCTCAACATCAGCCGCATCGAGGCCGGCATCGTGCAGATCGAGCGCGAGCCGGTGGACATCAAGCAGCTCATTGATCGCGCGGTGGCGACTATCGAGCCGCAGGCCAGCGCGAAGAACATCTCGGTGCACACGAAGAAGGCGCCCGTCGATCTCACCGTCGAAGGCGACGCCGACATGCTCTACCAGGTGGTGCTCAACCTGCTTTCCAACGCGGTGAAGTACACGCCCGACGGCGGCCGCGTCACCGTGTCCGCGGATTCCGACAATCTCACGCGCACGGTGCTTTTGAGCGTCGCCGACACCGGCCTCGGCATTCCGCCCGATGCGCTGCCCAAGCTCTTCGACAAGTTCTTCCGCGTGGAGAACTACAAGCGCGTCGCCAAAGGCACAGGCCTTGGACTCTCGCTGTGCAAGCACATCGTCGAGACCGTGCATCACGGCCAGATCGGCGTGGAATCGAAGCTCGGTTTGGGTTCGAAGTTCTGGTGCACGATTCCGATGCGATATGCCGGCATGCAGGCGGCGGCGTGAGACGGGAAGGCATCAAGGCGTCGAGGCAACGAGGCAACGAGAACGTTTGTGGAACGAATGTGTGAGTGGAGTTCGAGCAGCGAGGTGAATCCAGGAGACACACGCACGAGGACACAACACGGCAGCGCTGCATCACTCGATGCCCTGTCGCCTAGTGCCTCGATGCCTTTCCAAGGAATTGGCCATGACAGCCACGGCAGCGAAAATTCTGGTGGTCGATGACGAAGCCCACATCGTGCAGGTGGTCTCGCTCAAGCTGCGCAATGCCGGTTATGAAGTGATGACAGCGGTGGACGGCGAGGAAGCGTTTGAGATCGCCCGCCGCACGCTGCCCGACATGGTCATCACCGACTTTCAGATGCCGTACATGACGGGCCTCGACCTCTGCCGCTCGCTGGCGGAACACGAACCCACGCGCCACATTCCCGTGCTCATGCTCACCGCGCGCGGCTACGCGCTGGAAGAATCCGATCTCGCCACCGGCAACATTCGCAACGTGATCGCCAAGCCGTTCAGCCCGCGCGCCGTGCTCTCGCAGGTGGAGGAAATTCTCAAGGAAGCCAGGAGCGCGGACGCCGCGTCGTCGCCCAGTGCGCCGGCGTCGCATGACCAGACCTCGTCGGAGGCCGCGTAAGTCTCGTGCCGCACCGGAGCGCCCAACCTGGTGGTGCCAGCGCCGCCGAGGCGACGCCGAGCAGTCTCGCGCGCAAGCTGCGTGACATCGGCATCGTGCTGCTGACGTGCGATCCCATCGGCGAGGCCGCCCGCGCCTTGGCCCCGGTCCAGGCTGGTGATCGCGCCGAGCGCGAACTCGCCGCCGTGCAGGCCGACGCCGCCTACAGCTGCTCGCTCGATCTCTCGCTGCCGTCTTCGGATTGGCTGCGCGACCTGTTCGTGCGCTCGCCGCTTTTCCGCGACGCGGTGCGCCGCGCCTCCGCAAGCTGGCACATGGAGATGATGAATCCGCCCAGCGAAGTGTTTCCGGGTTGCTGGGTGATCGGCTTGCCGGCGAGGCGCGATTCGCGACGCCGCCGCAGCGTGAACTACGACCTCGCGATCGTCTTGAGCAGTGAATTCCTCGATGCGGAGCAGCTCGCACCGATGTGCCAGAGCGCCCAGCTCGATTTTTCGCTCTGCCGCCAGATGCTCACCGCCTTGCCGCTCGCCCGCCGCGATGAAATCACGCGCCTTGCTGCGCTCGTGCGCCTCACGCATGAAGACGACGCCCGCCGCCGCGCCGACGGCGAAGCGATGGAAAACGTCGGCCAGCAGCTCGCCGAGTCGTACGAGGAAATCAACCTTCTCTACTCGATCATCCAGTCGATGACGCTCGAAGAGCAGCCGCAGCAGTTCCTGCAATTCGTGTGCGGCGAACTGCTCGCGACGATGCCGTACACGTGGATCGGCATCGTGCTCAAGCGACCGTCCGATGACGCAGCCCGGCAAAGCCGCTTCCGCAATCTGGCGGAGAGGCTCATTGTGGCCGGTGAGCCGGGCAAGCCGGTGGACCTCGTGCGGGCCGCTGCGCTCAAAACGCTGGAGCGCGCGAATCCGGATTCGCCGATGGTGCTGGAGCCGGGCTTCAATCCCGAGCATGCGCCCTTCGCCGCGCTCGGTCACAACGCGCTCGTGCAGCCGGTGAAGCAGCATGGTGACGTGGTGGGCGTGCTCATCGCCGGCGAAAAGCGCGGCGCCGATCTCGCCGTGTCGTCCGTCGACATGAAGCTCGTCAACGCGACGGCGACGCACGTTTCCATCTTCCTCGAAAACGCCACGCTGTACGACAACCTCAACGCGATGTTCATCGGCACGCTCGAAGCGCTCACCGCTTCGATCGACGCCAAGGACCGTTACACCTGCGGTCACTCGCAGCGCGTCGCGCATCTCACCCGCGCCCTCGCCGCCGCGCTCGGCCACGACGAAGTCACGCTCAAGCGCATGCACATCGCCGGCCTTGTGCACGACGTTGGCAAGATTGGCGTGCCGGAATCCGTGCTCCTCAAGCCCGGCCGGCTCACCAACGAAGAGTTTGCGTGGATTCGCCTCCACCCGGAGATCGGCTACCGCATCCTCAAGGACATCCCGCAGCTTCGCGATGTGCTGCCCGGCGTGCTGCATCACCACGAGCGCTGGGACGGCAGCGGCTATCCGCATGGCCTGGCGCGCGAGGAAATCCCGCTCATCGCCCGCCTCATCGCGCTGGCGGACAGCTTCGACGCCATGAGCTCCAGCCGCACGTACCGCAAGGCGATGTCGCGCTCGACGGTGCTTGAAGAAATCCGCCGCAACGCCGGCACGCAGTTTGATCCGGACCTCGTGCCCGCCTTCCTCGCGCTCGATTTCAGCGAGTACGACCGGCTGGTGAGCGACCACGTCGCGCAGGAGCAGCGCAACAAGACCTCGCCGGGAGAAGCGGCATGAAGATGAGCTACGAAGACCACGGCAACATCAGCGTGGTGACCATCTCGGGCGAACTCACGGCGGACCAGGCCGACGCGTTCCGTCGCGCGCTCACCGACCGATTCACCGCCGGCGCGCGGAACTTCGTGCTGCAGCTTGAGCACCTGGAAATGATCGATTCCGCCGGGCTCGAAATGCTGCTCTGGCTCCTCGACGAAGTGAGCGACCGCAACGGCTACCTCCGTCTCGTCAAGCCGGATGAGAACATCCGCAAGATTCTGCACATCACGCGCCTCGAGCGTCGTTTCAACACGCACGACAGCGTCGAATCCGCGGCGAAAAGCCTGCGCTGATGGGAGCCTGCACTCGTGTACCAGAGCTACGACATCAGTTCAGGCCTCGAAGCTCCCGTGCGGATGCAGATCGGCGATGCGCTCATCGCCAAGGGTCTCATCACCGACGCCCAGCTCAAGCAGGCGCTCGAGTATCAATCGACCCGCGGCCACAAGAAGCTGCTGGGCGAAGTGCTCATCGAGCTGAATTTCGTCACCGATCAGCAGGTGATGGCCGTGCTCGCCGAGGGCTACGGCATCCCGTTCGTCACCGGCGTCACCAAGCTTGCGGACCCGAAGGTCGTCGAGCTGATCGCGCGCGATTTTCTCGAAGAGCACAAGCTGCTGCCGCTCTTCCTCGTGCGCGGCGTGCTGACGATCGCCATCTCCGAGCCGGCGAACCTGTTCCTCTTCGAGGAAGTGCAGCGCATCACCGGCTACGAGGTGCAGACCGTCGCTGCCACCGCCGCGGAAATTGAAGCCGCCCTCCGCGCCTACCTGCCCGCCGCCAACGTCTTCGTCATCGACGACATCTACGAAGACATCGACGACGCGGACTTCAGCGTCATCGAAAAGAAGGTGACGGAGCTGGAAGATCTCGAAGAGATCGCCGGTCAAAGCCCCGTCGTCAAGCTCGTCAACTTTCTGATCTACTCCGCGGTGCACGAAGGCGCTTCGGACATTCACATCGAGCCGGACGATCACCGCCTGCGCGTCCGCTACCGCATCGACGGCAAGCTGTATCAGCGCTTGAGCCCGCCGTACAAAATGCACGCCGCGCTCACCAGCCGCATCAAGATCATGAGCAATCTTGATATCTCCGAGCGCCGCCAGCCGCAGGACGGCGACATCCACGTGATGATGGAAGGCCGCCCGATCGACCTCCGCGTCTCCACCATGCCGGGGAAATTCGGCGAGACCGTCGTCATCCGCATCATCGACACGCGCACCAGCTTTGTCGGCATGGACAAGCTCGGCTTCTCGCCCGTGATGCTCGAAGCGTGGCGGCAGGTGGTGGAACAGCCCAACGGCGTCGTGCTCGTCACCGGTCCCACGGGCTCGGGCAAATCGACCACGCTCTACGCCGTGCTCAACATGCTCAATTCCGATGAGCTCAACCTCTCGACGGTCGAAGATCCGATCGAAGCGAACATTCCCGGCATCAACCAGTTCCAGGTGAACGAGAAGGCGGGATTTGATTTCTCCAACGCGCTGCGCTCGCTGCTGCGTCAGGACCCGGACATCCTGATGGTCGGCGAAGTGCGCGACGAAGAAACCGCGCAGATCGTGATCCAGGCGGCGCTCACCGGCCACCTCGTCCTCTCCACCTTGCACACCAACGATGCGCCCAGCGCCATCACGCGGCTCGTGAACATCGGCATCGAGCCGTATCTCGTGGCGGCGACGATGCGCGGCGTGCTCGCGCAGCGGCTGGTGCGCAAGATCTGTCCGCATTGCAAAGAAGCGTACGAGCCGGACCCGATGACGCGCGGCGCCGTGGAGGCGTATGCCGGCGCGGTGGATGTGCTCTATCGCGGCCAGGGGTGCAGTCGTTGCCGCGGCACGGGATTCGCGGGCCGCATCGGCGTGTTCGAACTGCTCGTGCCGGATGAGCACCTGCTCGCCACCGTCGCCGCGGGCGCTTCGCTGCAGGAAATCCGCGAGTACTTGAGCAAGAGCGGGTTCCAGACGCTGCGCGCCGACGGCATGGAGAAAGTGAAGAACGGTCTGACCACCGCCGAGGAAGTGTTCTACGTCACCAGTCTGTGATTGAATTCGCATGCCTGCCCAAAGCACCTATGCCTTCAAGGCCCGCGACGCTCGCGGGCAGATCGTGACCGGCTCGATCAGCGCCGCCAGCGCCGAGGAAGTGGGGGCGCGCCTGCGCTCCGAGGGCAAGTATGTCATCAGCGTGCGCGAAAATGCGCTGCGCGCGATGACCGATCTCGACGCCACGCAGATTCGCATGAACGAAGCCGCCAAGCGCGTGAAGCGCGAGGACGTCATCGCGCTCGCCCAGCAGCTTTCCGTCATGCTCGAAACCGGCGTGCCCTTGAGCGAAGCGCTGGAAGCGTTCCGCAAGCAGGCCGGCCGGCGCGAGTTCAAGCACGTGCTCGATGCGCTTTCGGAAGAAGTGCACGCCGGTGAGCCGCTGTCGAAATCCATGGCCAAGTGGCCGCGCGTCTTCCCGCCCATCATGTTGAGTCTCATGCGCGCTTCGGAAGCGTCGGGCACCATGGCGCTCATGCTCGGCCGCATCGGCGACTACTTGAGCAAGGAACGCCGCACGGTGAAGCAGATTCGCCAGGCGCTCGCGTATCCGCTCTTCATGGTGTGCTCGGGCATCGCGCTCACGGTGTTTCTGATGGCGTTCGTCCTGCCGCGGTTCGCCCGCATTTATGAACAGCGCTCCGCCTCGCTGCCCACGCCGACGCGCATTCTGCTCGACATCAGCGACTTCGTGACGCACTCTTACGCCTACTACGTGCCCGCGCTGCTGTTCGTCGGCGCGGCCCTCTACTTCGTGCTCCGCCATCCGCGCGGCAAGCGGGCGCTCGACTGGCTCAAACTCAACGTGCCGGTGATCGGCAAGATGTTCAAGAACCTCTACATCACCCGCATGGCGCGAACCATGGCCACGCTGCTCGGCGCCGGCGTCAACCTGCTCGACATCATCGACATCTGCCGCGGCGTCACCAACAACAGCTATTTCCTCGACCTGTGGAACGACATGGAACGCGGCGTGCGCGACGGTCAGCAATTGAGCGACGCCGTCGTCGCCTCGAAGATCATCCCGCCCAACGTGTGCTCCATGATCGCCTCCGGCGAGCGCTCCGGCCGCTTGAGCGACGTCATGAGCCGCATCGCGCAGTTCTCCGAAGAAGAACTCGATTCATCCGTCAAACAGGCCACCGCGTTCATCGAGCCCGCCATGATCATCATCATGGGCCTGCTCATCGGCGCCGTCGCCATGGCCCTGCTCCTCCCCATCTTCAGCCTGGGCAACATCATGACAGGCCACGGGGGGTGAAACGCAAACGCCGAAACGTCAAACCAAAACGCCGAAACGCCGAAACGTCAAAACGCCAAAACGCCGAAACGCCAAAACCAACACGAAGCGCCGCGGCTCCGCCGCGAAACTTTTTGACCTTTTGACCTGTTGACGTTTTGACCTTTCGACGCATTCGCGTTTTGATTCCCCAATGCGTCCCTACGCCGAACTCCGCCAGCGCGTCACGAACGTGGGCGACGTCACCCACCGCATGCGCGTCTTCATCGATGCCCTGTGGGAGCTCTTGAGCCCCACCGGCGTGTCGTGGGCCGGCTTCTATTTCGATCAGCCCGGCGAACCCGACGACCGCCGCATGATCCTCGGCCCGTGCCGCGACAAACCCGCATGCTCGCCCATCGGCCTCCACGGCGTGTGCGGCCAGGCGCTGCGCACCGGCACAACGCGCATCGTGCACGATGTCAGCACGCTCGGCGAAAACTACGTGGCCTGCGACCCGCGCGATCGATCCGAGATCGTCATCCCGCTCAAGAACGAGCACGGCACGATCTTCGCGGTCCTCGACCTCGATTCACAGGAAATCGGCGCGTTCGATGCTTCAGATGATTCGGGCCTTCAACAGGCATTGCACGCTGCCAGACTCTCCTCCCCAGAGGAATGCATAACCAGAATATCTTTTGACAGGTGAAAATTGGGGGTGGGGGGTTACGTCTCTCCAAGTATGTTCCAAAAGCGCAGCCCTGCAGGAGTATTCACAAGCAATCAATGCCTCGACTCTTTCCCGCCTCAGGGGCCGCCTGATTGCCAGTGATGTAAGGAATTCAACAGTGAGAGAATCGATCTTGGGGAAGGTGCGCGTTCTGCTTGCAACATTGGTGACGATCACCATGTTTGCGCAGGACAGTGCTTCCTCTGATCCACCTGCTGACGGCGCCAGTGGAGCACGGATTGCCACAAGCGCCTTCGTCTATCTTATGCGCCGCATCGATCTTTCGGAGATCGAGCAATACGCAAAGCGATTGCATTTGTCACCTCAGCAACAGCTCTCCATGAAAGAGTTGTACGATTTGCTGGCCGCTCAATTGAAGTCACTGGATGAAAAGAAAGGCTTGGAACTGCGAGCGCAGGCAGAGCGAATCGCCCAGATTCTGGGTGAAGGCGAATACACGATAGAGCAGTCACAGTTCTTTGAGAAACATTACCGTGATGTGCGGGAGTTCAACCGCCTCGAGGTGGCGCTGGAAGAGCAATTCTTTTCGTCATTGGCGGAGTTGTTGGACAAATCGCAAGCAAGCCTGCTTGTGTCGGTTCGGTGGTCGCGTGAGCGTCGACGATATCCGCCGCAGAGTTCAACGGTGCCCGGGTCCGATGTTGACCTTATCGAAGTCGCGGAGAGGCTTGAGATCGACCTTGCGTCTTGCGACGCCTTTCTCGACAGCTATGAGTACGAGTTGGGCCAGTTGCGCGCGCAGCGGTTCGAAGAAGACTTGCGCAGGCGCGTCGCGGACGTGGAGTTTATCGCAAAGCACGCCATGCAAATGGACTCCGTGGCGTTGAATGAACGCGCCACGATGCTTCGCCGACTCGTGCGGGTGGACAAGCGACTGCGCGCGGTGAATGTCGTCATGCTTGAGAGCCTGCAGACGTGTCTTGATGAGCAATCGGGCCGTCGAGTGCGAGCTGCAGCCCGTCGCCTCATGTATCCGACACTGTTTCCGGATCGAGATGCCGAGAGCGCGCTGAAGAAGGCTGAAGCGGCACGCGCCAGGTACGCTGATGAATCAAAGGAAGCCGCTGCCATTGACCAGTGCATTCGAAATTTCGATGCGCGGTACGAAGCCATTGTCAAGGTGCTTATCGAACACGTTGTGATCGATCGAGAGCAGTTTGAGTCAACCCTCTTCGCGTTTGCAGGCGACCGCGAAGCGCAAGAAGCGCTCTTCACGGATCTTCTTATGCGGCGTGAAGTCGCATGCCGCGAATTCGAAATCGAACTGCAGGACTTGATTGACGAATTCGAGGCAACAAAGCCGTAACGGATCGATGGTCTAGGGCGCCTCGCACACCCGCACATCGCGCACTTCAACTTCCACGTTCGTGTTGCCGTTGAAGTGATTGATCTTCGGCTCGACCACGGCGTCGATGTGCATGCCTGCCGCGAGGTCGTTCGCCAGCGAGCCGCGGTTCCACCACACGCCTCGAATGACGCGCCGCTGGCCGTTCACATCCTGCCGCAAACGCAGCATCAGGTGCTTGCCCTGCGACCCCATCTGCCGCGGCGCTTCGTCCACGCGCACGCGGCTCATGCGCAGCGCCGGGCGAGGATTGCTCCGTCCGAAGGGCGAAAGCTCGTGCAACTGCCGCACCACCGTCAGTTCCAGCTCGTGCAGCGCCGCGTCGGTATCAATGCGCAGCGCCGGCACAAGATCGTCCGCGCGCAGATGCGCGTTGGCGTGAGCCGTGAGCTTTTCCACGAACGCATCAAAGTTGCACGTCTCAAGCGAAAGGCCCGCCGCCATGTCGTGCCCGCCGAACGTGCGCAGCAAGGGCGACGCGGAGGCGATGCAATCGTGAATGGAGAAACCGTCGATTGACCGCGCGGAGCCTTTGCACATGCCGTTCTGCCGCGTGAGCAGCACCGCCGGCCGGCCGAAGCGATCCACCAGCCGCGAGCACACGATGCCGATCACCCCCGGGTGCCAGCTTTCGTGTGCGAGCACGATGATGCGGCGATCCGGCGACGTCATGCCGAGGTCTTCCGCCATGCGCGCCGCCTGCTCGAAGATTTCGCGTTCGGTCTTCTGCCGCTCGCGATTGAGCCGCGTCAGGTTCACCGCGATCTTGTGCGCTTCATCAACATCGTCGGTGATGAGCAGCTGCGCCGCCTCGCTTGCATGGCCAAGCCTGCCGCATGCGTTGAGCCGCGGCCCGAGCACGAAGCCGACCGCTTCGCTCTCGATCGTCTTGTCATCCAGCTCCGCGGCTTCGATGAGCGCACGCAAGCCCACGATGGGGGATTGCGGAATGAGTTTCAGCCCGTAGCGCGCGATGATGCGGTTCTCGCCCAGCAGCGGCACGACATCCGCAATCGTCCCCAGCGCCGCGAGCGGAAGCACATCAAGCAGCGTCTGCCGCAGCGATTCGCTCACGTGCTCGGAATTGCACCACAGCGTCGCAAATCGCCACGCGAGTTTGAACGCCACCCCCGCGCCGGAGAGATCGCTGAACGGGTAGGCCTCGCCACGGCCATTGGGCAGCATGGGATGGACGAGCGCGAACGCATCGGGAAGCGGGGCGGCGCTCGTGATGCGGTGATGGTCCGTGATGATGAGATCAACGCCGAGCTGCCGCGCGGTCGCCGCTTCGTTGACCGCGGTGATGCCGCAATCGACGGTGACGATCAGCCGCGTGCCCTTGGCGGCGAGTTGCTGAATGGCCTCCGCGTTGAGGCCGTAGCCTTCATCGATGCGATGGGGGATGTGGAAGGCGATGTTGGCGTCGGGTCTGGCGGCTCGAATGACGCGCAGGAGGATCGCGCACGCCGTCACGCCGTCCACGTCGTAATCGCCGTAGATCACCACCGGCTCGCCGGATCGCACCGCCGCCACCAGCCGGGCCGCCGCCTGATCCGCGCCCGCGAGGAGCGATGGTTCATTGAGATGCGACAGCCTGGGGCTCAAAAATCGCTCGGCTTCCGCCCCGCCGACGAGGCCACGGGCCGCGAGCACGCGATCGATGAGCGACGAAGCCGCGACGGGCACGCACGCGCCGCCGCCGTTGCCATTTTCAACGCCGGTCAATGAAGGCGACGCGGGGAACGAGCCGGACCCTGGCGTCCGGCCGGCCTCCATGCCCGGCGGCAGCACCCATCGCCTCGTCAGACCACGCATCAGGCCGAACATACCGCTTTGGCGCCGCCCCCGCCAGCCAAGTTTTCACTCGCCGCCGCGCGGAATCCCTCTCCCCGATGACACGGCAGATGCCATTGCCGCAACTCCCCTCTCCCCGAGGGAGAGGGGTTGGGGGTGAGGGTGAAGGCACGATCAGAGCGCTTGTCTTCGCCAACCGGACGGAAGAAAACCCTCACCCCGGCCCTCTCCCCCGGGGAGAGGGGGAGGAAAAGGGAAAGTGAAAGGAAAAGGAAGAGGAAGAGGATTCGGATGCGGATGCGGATGCGGATGCGGATGCGGAAGTGGAAGTGGAAAAGAAGACGGAGCGAGGTGCAGCCCGGTCCCGCATCCTCCGCTATCCGGCGAAAACAGCCGCGCCATTCAATTGGGCCGCACCTTCTGCCAATCCCGCTTGCGGCAAAACGCCAACACCTCATACTGTGCCCCCGGAAGCGGTGTTGGGGCATTGATGTGACGAAGCCCCGTCGGGCGGTCAGATGTCTTGCGGGACCCGCGGTGGGTTCCGAAGCGGACATTGGTGCGCCGTTTCCCGGGTGGAGAAACGCATGGCCGGGCCATATCGCGCAATCCTGCTCTTCGGCGCCCCGGGCGTCGGCAAAGGAACGCAAGGGAAGATCCTCGGGAAGATCCCGGGCATCGTGCACCTTGCCACCGGCGACATGTTCCGCTCCCTCGACCGTTCCTCGCTCCTCGGCAAGGAAGTCACCCGCTATTCCTCACGCGGCGAACTCGTGCCCGATGAACTCACCATCCGCCTCTGGCGCCAGCACGTCCTTTCGCTGATCGAGAAATGCGAATACAACCCGCAGCTCGAAGTGCTCGCGCTCGACGGCATCCCGCGCAATCTCGCCCAGGCGCAAGCTCTCGATGACTCCATCGACCCGCTCGTCGTCGTGCACCTCAAGCCCGATTCAATCGACGCCATGGTCGAGCGCATGAAGAAGCGCGCTCATCGCGAAGGCCGGCAGGACGATGGCGATGAAACCGTCATCCGACGCCGGTTTGAAGTCTACGACCGCGAAACGGCCCCCGTGCTCACGCATTATCCGCCTGAACTCATCCGCGAAGTGTGCGCCGTCGGCACGCCCGCCGAGGTGCTGCTTAACATCCTGAAGGTCGTCGTGCCCGTCTACAACAAAGTATTCGGCAACCCGCTTGATTGATCACGCGCCGCGGCAGACGCTCCTTTCCGTTATTCTTTCGCCCATGCCACCCGTACTCGAAGTCCGCGATGCACGACGGTCTTTCGGATCCACGGCAGCGCTTGATGGCGCTTCGCTTCTCGTCGGTCGCGGTGAATGGGTCGGCCTGCTCGGTCCCAACGGCGCCGGCAAGACAACGCTCGTTCGCGCCATCGCCGGTCGCGTCAGACTCGACGGCGGATCGCTGCAGCTCTTCGGCGAGGACGCCACCGCCAATACCGAACACGCTCGCGCGCTTCGCCGCCGCATGGGGCTCGTGCCGCAAGATCTTGCGATCTACGGCTTGCTCACCGCGCGGGAAAACCTCGAAGTCTTTGCGAAGTTCAACGGGCTTGCCGGCCGCGTGCTCACCGACCGCGTGAAGTGGGCGCTTGAGTTCACCGGCCTTGCCGATCGCGCGGACGATCGCGCCGGCACGTTCTCCGGCGGCATGAAGCGGCGGCTCAACATCGCCTGCGGCATTCTCCACCAGCCCGAAATGGTGCTGCTTGATGAGCCCACCGTCGGCGTCGATCCGCAAAGCCGCCAGCGCATCTGGGACATGCTCGGCGAACTGAAGCACGCCGGCGTCGCCATCGTCCTCACCACGCATCAGCTCGATGAAGCCGAGGACGTCTGCGAACGCATTGTGATCATTGACCACGGCAAGACGATCGCGGACGGCACGCTGCGCGATCTCATCACCCGCACCATCGGCCACGCCCGCGCAGTTTCGATCACGCTGCGCGATGATCCGCCCGCCGCGGCGTCCTTCGACGGTTGCAAGCTCGCCGGCCGCACGCTCGAACGGGATATCACGCACGTCGCCAGCGAATTGCCTTCGCTTCTCGCCATGGTCGCCTCCAGCGGATGCGAAGTGGAAGACGTGCGCATCCAGCCGCCCACGTTGCACGCTGTGTTCCTTCACCTCACCGGCAGGGAGCTTCGCGAATGATCGGCACGGTGATGCGCATCGGGTGGATCAACCTCAAGCGCGACCGCGTCGCGCTGGCGATGACGTTCGTGCTGCCCATCGTGTTCTTCTCGGTCTTCGCGACAATCTTCGCCGGCTCGTCCAGCGGCGACCTGCCTCGCGTTCGCCTCGCCGTGGTGGATGAAGATCACACCGAAGCGAGCGAGCGATTCGTGAAGGCCATCCGCAACGAGCCGAGCTTCCGTGGCGCGGGCAAAGCCGATGACCCCGATGTGCTCGACGATGTTGAAACAGCGCGAGCGCGCGTGAAGGACGCCGACTACGAAGCGGCCATCGTGCTCAACAAAGGCTTCAGCGATTCGTTCGGCAGCTTCATGGGCGGCGGCGGCGAAGGCAAAGCCGGCATCACGCTGATTGTGGACGACGTCGCCAACGCCGTCGCGGCCCAGATGGTTGCTGGACTCATGCAGAAGCTTGCCATGAGCGCCGCGCCGGATCTGATGATCGAGAACGGCCTCGAGATGTTCGAGCAATTCGGCGGGCCGCTCACTGCGGAACAGCGCAAGTCGCTCGACTTCTACATCCCGCAGCTTCGCCAGCAGGCGGAAGCGGAAACCGAAGCGTCGCAGGGCGGCGATGACGCCGAAGAGACGGCGTCCGCCTCGAACGGGTTCACGGGCCCCGTGCAGGTGAAAGTCGAGCCCGTGCAGCTTCAACACGAAGGCGAACAGAAGCTCGTCGTGTCGTTCTACGCGGCGGGCATCGGCGTGATGTTCCTGCTTTTTTCAATGGTGGGCGCGATGAGCGCGCTGCTGCAGGAAGCGGCGTCGGGAACGCTCGAACGCCTGCTGCTCACGCGGCTGGGCATGACGGGGTTGCTTACGGGCAATTGGATCTACGCCACGCTCATGGGCTGCGCGCAGCTTGCGGTGATGTTCCTCTGGGGCTGGCTCATCTGGCGCGTTGATCTCTTTACGCCGTCGCATCTCACGGGCTTCGCGGCGATGACCCTCGTGAGCGCCGCGTGCGCCGCTGCGTTCGGCATGATGCTCGGCACGGCGTGCCGGAGCCAGGGGCAGTTGCAGGCCATCTCCACGATTGTGATTCTGGTGATGTCAGCGATCGGCGGCAGCATGTTCCCGCGGTTCCTCATGCCGGAGTCGCTGCAGAAGGTCGGACTGTTCACGTTCAACGGCCAGGCGCTGGAAGGGTATCAGCAAGTGTTCTGGTACGACGCCACCCTCGCGGACATCTGGCCCCAGCTTGCGGCGCTTGGCGGGTTCGCCGTCGTGTTTCTCGTGCTGGCGCGATTGTTCGCGCGGCGATGGGAAACCGTGTGACGCTGAACTTCAGCCGCGCCGCGCGTTCCAGCCATTTTCCATCTAGGCGATGTGCGTGCGCGAAGGTAGCGTATCGATGCTGCAGCGCCGCTGCGAGGAGGAGGAATTCATGCGCCCGTTCCACGCTCGCGTTTCGAATGGAAATAGCGCAGGCAATCGCCGGCGCAACGAAGGAGGTTCAGCAGTGAATCGGCGTGCGAAGGTTCTGTGTGCCGCGGTGACCGTGTTCGCGGCGTGCTGGCAATGCTTGGCCGGGACGCCGGGCACTTCATTCACCTACCAGGGCGAATTGCGGCAGGGGAGCGATCTCGCAAGCGGCGAGCACGATCTCGTGTTCACGCTCTGGGACGCACTCGCGGCTGGCTCGCAGATCGGCGCCGCGGTGGCGGTGAACGACGTCGCCGTGACCAACGGCCGCTTCACCGTCGAACTGGATTTCGGCGCGAACGCGTTCACCGGCGACCCGCGCTGGCTGCAGATTTCCGTCGATGGCGCTGTGCTCACGCCGCGTCAAGCCGTGACGCACGCGCCATACGCGCTGCAGACGCGCGGCATCTTCGCCAACCAGACTCTTTCATTCGTCGGCATCGGTCGCACCGGCGCCCTCTCCGCGTCCGAAGTCTTCGGCATCCATTCGCCGACGACGGACAACTACGGCGGCATGTACGTGCAGACCGCGGGGCAGAACGGCTGGCCGTTCTATGGTTACGCCGCGGGCCCCACGCCGGACATGTGGCATTACTTCGAGGGCAACACCGGTCGCTGGCACATTTATAACGGCGGCGCGATCCGCTTCACGGTTGAGAACGACGGCGATGTTGGGGTCGGTGTGAGCGCGCCGCTTTCGCGGCTGCACGTGCGCAATGGCGCGGCCGGCGCCTCACCGCATTTCAACTCCTCCGCGGCGTTCGAACGCGATACCACCAACTACATCAGCATCCTCTCGCCCAACGCCAGCGAACGCGGCATCCTCTTCGGCGATCCGGAGTCCGTCGTCAACGGCGGCATCATCTACAACAGCGCCGTCACGCCCGACGGCTTCCAGTTCCGCACCGGCAACAACCAGACGCGCATGGTCGTCACCGGCGCCGGCAACGTCGGCATCGGCACCGCCTCACCGTTCTCACGCCTGCACGTCGCCGGACCCATCTACAGCGAAGGCAACATGATCCTGCACGCCTTCAGCGGCGACGGCGCCACCGGCACCGCCTACTTCTCCGCCGGCGACACCACCGTCACCTCCTCCGTCGGCCTCATGTTGCGCACCAAATCGCTCGCAACATTCCGCGAGAACATGTATTTGAGCCCCTCCGGCGCTGTGGGCATCGGCACCATGGGGCCCGTCTTCACGCTCCACGTCAATGGCGACGCTGGAAAGCCCGGCGGCGGATCGTGGTCCAACACATCCGACGTGCGACTGAAGAAGAACATTGAAACGCTGGATGGCGCGCTCGATGCCCTTCTCGCGCTCCGCGGCGTGACGTTCGAGTACATCGACCCGGACGCCATCGGCGAACCATCCGGCCAGCGCATCGGCATGATCGCGCAGGAAGTCGAACGCGTCTTCCCCGACTGGGTCGCCGAACGCGCCGACGGCTACAAGTCCGTCACGTACCGCGGCTTCGAGGCCCTCACCGTCGAAGCCATGCGCGAGCTGCACGAAGCCAATGAAGTTCTCCGCGCGGAGAACGACGAACTGCGGGCGCGGCTGGAAGCGCTCGAACGCGCCGTCGATCGTCTTGCTGACATTCAACTGGAGAAACAGCGATGAAGCTGACGCATATTCTGGCAACGATGGTCATCGCGGCCGTCCACGCCTGTGCCGCTTCGGCGGGAACCACCGATACCGCGCTCACCTATCAGGGCGAACTCAAGCAGAACGGCAGCCCCGCCAACGGCGAATTCGACATGCAGTTCACGCTGTGGGATGCGCCCGAGGGCGGAAATCAGGTCGGCCCGTTTGTGACGCGGAACAACGTTCCAGTGATCGACGGCCTGTTCACCGTCGAATTGGATTTCACCGGCGCGCCGTTCATTTCCGGTCCGCGCTGGCTGCGCGTGAGAATCGAAGGCGAGGTGCTTTCGCCGCGCCAGGCCGTCACCTCGGCGCCGTTTTCAATCAGCACGCGAGGCCTGATGGTCAACGGCGCGGATACGTTCACGGGCATCGGTCGCGCAAATCCCATCTCGAACGTCGAGCGCTTTGGCGTCCACTCCCCGGCCACGAGCGGCTACGGCGGAATGTACGTCAGCACCGCCGGCGAGGGCGCGCAGCCGTTCTATGGGTACTCGACCGGTGGTGACTTCAACGTGTGGCATTACTACGACGGCGCTACGAAGAAGTGGCATCTGTACTTCAACGGCAGGCGGCTCACCGTTCTTAGCAATGGAGACGTGGGCATCGGCACGGAGACGCCGACACATCGATTGCACGTCGTCGACAACACTGGCGGCCAAGTGGTGCGCGTCGAAGGCGCGGGCGGTCTGCATGCGATCGCGACGTCATTGCCGGCCCTCATTGGGTGGTCCGACGGCACCAGCGCCATCCAGGGCGCCTGCACCAACGCCAGCGGCTACGACTTCTACGCGAACGGCGCAGGCATCAACTACGGCTCGCCCTCGTCCATCCGCTGGAAGCGCGATGTTCAGCCCATCGCGAACCCGCTCGGCAAGCTGGAGTCGATTCGCGGCGTGTCCTTCATGTGGGACAAGGACCACGGCGGCCAGCGCGACGTCGGCTTCATCGGCGAGGAAGTCGGCGCGGTGCTGCCCGAAATCGTCGCCTTCGAAGATGACAGCGACTTCGTCACCGGCATGGATTACAGCAAGGTGACGCCGCTGCTCGTCGAAGCGCTGAAGGCCGTGCGCGCGGAGCACGAGGCCGAGCTCGCGGCGCTCCGCGATGAGAAGGACGGCCAGATCGCCGACCTGCAGCGACAGATCGACGAGCTTCGCGCCATGCTGCACACGCCGCCGCGTGGGCCGTGATCGCTCGGTCTTCGCCCGCAAAAACTGTTGAATCATCCGCCTCGCGCTCGCTACGCTGGAGAGCGCGCTGTTCCAGCCGCCGCTCATGGGCGGCTTGCCTGCTTTCGTTCCGCTTTCGTTGGAGGTGTCTGCAATGCGCGTGTCGAGTGCTCTTGGATGTCTGGCCGCCGTGGCCGTGCTGCTTGGCCGTCCATGTCCCGCGGTCGCGGCGGAGTTCACCTATCAGGGCAAGCTCGAATTCCTCAATGAGCCGGTGAGCGGTCTGTACCACATGCTCTTTCGACTCTACGACGCCGCCTCAAGCGGATCGCAGGTCGGTCCTGAAATTGAATTGCTTGGCGTGCCGGTGATTGACGGCCTGTTCACCGTCAACCTCGACTTCGGCGACGACGTGTTTGCGGGCGGAAATCGCTGGCTGGAAATCTATGTGAAGCAGGACATCCCGCAGACGTATCAGAAACTCATGCCCCGGCAGAAACTGACCACCACGCCGATCGCGCACTACGCGCTCCAGGCCGGCGGCTCAATCTGGAAGGAAATTCAAACCCGGGCCGGCGCCGCCGCCTACTACACCGGTTCGTTTGTCGGCATCGGCACCGATGATCCGAAGTTCAGTCTTCACATCGCGGAACACGACAATCTGGTCCCCAGCATCCTTCTCGAATCGTCGGCGGGGAGGCGGCTGTACCTCGAAGCCAACACGTTCAGCACGCTGCTTCAATCGTCCGGCGGCGCGCCGCTTGTGATCGAAGTGGGCGGACCGGCGATGACGATCGACACCAGCAGACTCGTGGGCATCGGCACCACCACACCGAATGCCCGCCTCACCGTTCGGTCCGACACCGCTGATGACATCTTCAACGTGTATAACGGCACAGCGCAGGCGTTCACCATTCGCAGCGGCGGGAACGTCGGCATCGGCGTGCCCGCCCCGACGGCCCGGCTGCACGTCGACGGCCAGGGGCGCTTCAACAGCGGCATTGTGCCGGGCAACGCGCCGAACGCCGTCTCCATTTTCAACGACACCATCGCCGCGCCGCTCAATCTCAACCTGAACGTCGCCGCCAATGCCAGTCTGACGTCGAATTCGGTCAGCATCGACAGCTCCATCGTCACCGTCGACGCCTCGTTCACGACGCTCAAGGGACTGCAGACGCTTGGCATCGCGACCAATGCCGTTGGCTTCAATCTCGCGGTCGCAGGCACGGCGGCAAAGACCAATGGCGGGTCATGGGCTGTGCTCTCCGACGCCCGGCGCAAGAAGGACATCGAGGATCTCGATGGCGCCCTCGACCAGCTCCTCGCGCTGCGCGGCGTGACGTTCGAATACAAGCCCGGCACGCCGCTTACCACGCCCGGTCGGCACATCGGCATGATTGCCCAGGAAGTGCGCGAGGTCTTTCCCGAATGGGTGGATGAACTTGAAACGGGCGACCTCGCCGTCACCTACCGCGGCTTCGAGGCCCTGACCGTGGAAGCGCTGCGCGAGCTGCGCGAGGAAAAGGACGTCGAAATCGCAGCCCTGCAGCAGCAGGTGGATGAACTGAAGCAGCTCGTGGCGCAACTGCTCGAGGAGCGGGAGGCGGCAAATGGCGAGGCGGCGCAGCGTCGATCAACGGAACAATCCCGCCTACGATAAGGTTGGTCAAAACAACGAAGCGATGCGGCTCCGCCGCGCATTGTTTCGACCATTGCTCGCTCTTTGACAATTGGGGCCGAACTGGTTTCGACCGGACAGGGAAGGCTTGTCGTGGCGCGTCGTGGAGCATCCTTGCCACGTAAAAAGGATGCAACACTACAACTGCCAACACGCAGTACGCTCTCGCGGCCTAATTTGGCTGCATGGTCATCGCTCAACGCCTGATAGGGCGACGACCACAAACATCAGGCTGGCGCGGCGTGGCTGACAACCACACGCAGCGCGAGACTTCGGTGGTCATGGCCCAGCGGAACGCTGTCGTTCGCTGAACGCTGGGCCGAGATTGTGAGAACGACTACACGCGTAGAGGCGGCTTGCTGACTGTTTCGGCACGGGGGTTCGAATCCCCCCGGCTCCACTCCATTTCATCGCCAAAATCGGTAGCGCAAGCGCCGCGCCACACGCGCCGCGCCGCAACACGAACCTCCGCGCCCCATCACGACGCCACGTGCGCCAACACGAGGCGCCGTTGCAACGCCACGAAGCGCCGCGACGACGCCGCGAAAAACCCCACAAGAATTCCCGACACCCCAATACGGACCCCATCGCCTGATCGTTATCATGGGAGCGCCGACTGGGAGGAGGTGCTTCGATGAATCGTCGCATGCACGTGTCGATCGCGCTAGGCATCGCGCTCACGAGTCTCACCGCCGTCGCCGCGCCCATGCTCGGCGGGCCACAATACGACATCTCGTGGTTCACCATCGACGGCGGCGGCGGCACTTCCACCGGCGGCGGGTTCTCGCTCTCCGGCACAATTGGTCAGCCCGATGCCGGCGTGATGTCGGGCGGCAACTTCACGCTCGTCGGCGGATTCTGGGCCGGCGGATCCATCCCGCAAATCAATTGCCCCGGCGACACCGTCACCAGCGCGACGTTCTCCCCGCCGCCGGACGGTCAGATCGACGCCGCGGATCTTGCATTCCTGCTCGGCGCGTGGGGCGCGAACCCGGGCTCGCCTGCGGATATCGTCACCAGCGCGACATTTGCGCCGCCCCCCGACGGTGTTGTTGATGCGGCCGACCTCGCCTTCCTCCTCGGCGGCTGGGGCCCGTGCAACTAAGCGCGTGAACGAGCAACTCATGTTCAGGCCCCGGTTTCGCCGGGGCTTTTTTTCGTGCGCCGGCGAGTCCGCCTGCAGATTTTTCCATTGCGAGTCGGCCATTCCGGGGGCACACTAGGGATTGTCAAATTCCTTTTCGCCAAGCCGCCCCGTGCGCAAGTCGTAGCGGCACAAGGCGTTACACATCATGGCCATGCGTCCCAGCTTGATCGTAAAACACTTCACGCTAGCTTTCGAGCGAACCCGTGGCACACTGCACGCGCGGCTTATCAGACTTCCTGTGGGGTCGTCGGCAGCGGGGACCGGGGAGGCGGAGCGCATCGCTCCGCCTTGGGGTTCGAGGATGCGGGGACTTCGGGACGGCGTGCTGTTGAGATCAAAGGTGCGCGGATGGTGCGCCGCGCTGCTGTGGCTGGCGATCGGCTTCGCCGGGGCGGGTAGGTGCAGGGCCAGTGCCAGTATGAAGTCACGGTCGTCACCGGCCCGCCATGCCCACCGTTTTCATCGCGAAGCGTGCACTTCCTTGGCATCAATGATTTTGGTCAAGCGTGTGGGCGAATCGAAGTGTGCGGCGGCGCGTCGGGTGAGATGCGGCCGATTGTATGGACGGCAGAGCTTGGCATTGTCACGCTCCGCTTGCCGCCTGGTGCGATAAGGGGATCGGCCAACGACATCAACAACGTGCTCGGCAGCGACGGCTTCGGCCAAGTGGCGTGCACGCTTTCGTTCGGCATCATGGGCGGTAACCGCGCCTGCCTCTATGACGATGGCGAATGGTCTGTTCTGCATCCCGTCGGCGACGGCCTCACCGAGGCCTATGCGATCTATGACGCTGGCTGGATTGCGGGGTACCGTGACCACGGGGAGCAGCGGTTCGCCGTGCGCTGGCGCGGCGCGGAAATTGAGGAGATCGATTCGCCGATTGCAGGTAGGGCCATCGCGAGAGGAATCAACGCCGATGCGATCGTTGGCGGATTCGGATCGCTCGTCACGAACGGCGTGGGCTTCCTTTGGCAGAAGGAACAGGCGGAGCTAATGCCGCTTTTGCCGGGCGTCCTGACAGCAGATGCGCGGGCCATCAATCAGTTTTACTCAGTCGTCGGCCGGGCGCTTATGCCGGAGAAAGGCGGCATTGCACCGGGACGATCATGGATTTATGCAGGCGGAGAACTCATTGATTTCGGTAGTGTCGAAGGCGCTTTCAGTAATCGAGTCGAAGCGGTTAATGACGTCGGGCAAGCTGTAGGCGCTTGTTTTACCATTGGCGGCGGCTCGAAGAAGTACCTCTGGCAAGACGGCGAACTCATTCTGCTCAGCGAGTTGCTTGACTTTCCTCCCGGTATCGGCGGCTTTGGGGCGGTCAACGCCATTAACAATCGCGGACAGATCGCGGGGCATAGCGGAGGCTCGGCTCGCGGGATCATTCTGACGCCCGTCGATCGTCCGCTCGGCGACGTCAACATTGATTGCGCCGTCGACGCGGATGATCTGATGATGCTGCTTGGCCACTGGGGGCCATGCAGGTAACTGCGCTGGGAAAAGTCGAAAAGTCGAAAGGTCGAAAAGTCGAAACGTCAAAGGTCAAAAGGTCAAAAGGTTCGCAACGGTCAGGCGGACGTTTAGCCGCGACCCGATAGGGGAGCGCGCTGGACGGTGTGCAACACCAAATTGCACGTGCGGTGAGGAACAAGCCTTCCGTCATACCTGCGCAAGCAGGTATCCAGAGGTCGCGCGGTGGGCGCGTTCCTGCACCTTGGGTGTGATGGCGTCCCACCCACCCCCTTACCCCCTCCCTCATAGGGAGGGGGAAAAGCGCCGTCATGCCTGCGCAAGCAGGTATCCAGCGATCGCGCGATGCGCGCGTTCCCGCGCCGTGGATGTGATTGCGTTCCACCCACCCCCTGACCCCCTCCCTCAAAGGGAGGGGGAATGGCGCGATGCTCCGGTGCCACGACTCGTCCGGCGCAGCGGCGAGTCGTGCGGAACGGGGAGCACCCACATTCGGGTCAGATTCCAATTCCCTCCGTCATACCTGCGCAAGCAGGTATCAAGAGGTCGCGCGATGGGCGCGTTCCTGCACCTTGGGTGTGATGGCGTCCCACCCACCCCCTGACCCCCTCCCTCATAGGGAGGGGGAATGGTGCCGTCATAGGGAATGGCGCCGTCATACCTGCGAAAGCAGGTATCCAGAGGTCGCGCGGTGGGCGCGTTCCCGCGCCGTGGATGTGATGGCGTCCCACCCACCCCCTGACCCCCTCCCTCGTAGGGAGGGGGGAATTGTTGCGATCAATTCGCTGCGGGTTCGTTGTTTCCGCCTTGCCGGTTGCCGCGGTTCCGGTCGCGTCGGCGTGGGCGGTCGGCGTTGTTGTCGTCATCGTCGCCGCCGCGGCGTCCGCGCCATTCGCCGTTCTGGCCGGCGTCGCGCCATTCGCCGCCGCCCCAACGTCCGCGTTCATCGTCATCACGACGCAGCGGGAGCAGCGCGACTTGCTCTTCGGTGAGCAGGGCCGTGAGTTGATCGCGATACCGCTCGCCGATCTGCGCTCGCTCCTCCATGGCGTCTTCGAGCGGATTCGGCTCGTCGGCCACCTGCTGACCGGAGAAGCGTGCCGCCATGCGACGGCTCATGCGCACCGCGTCCTCCGGTTCATATTTGCGCACGGCCTCGAGGAGCGCTTCATTCTTCGCGACGATTTCCTGCTCGTACGCCGTCTTCATCGTGGCGATGGCCTCGGCCACAGAGGGATCGAGATTTTCAAGCTTCGCCGCCGCTGCGAACACGCGCTGCATGCGCGTCGGTTCGAACACGCGGGCATAGGCGCGGCTGCGATGCTCGTCACGGAACTTCTCCGCCAAGGGCGACTCCAGCTCCTGCTGAATCGAAAGCGCGTAGCGGTCGTTGACATCGCGGACCTCGGCACGCAGCTTCATCTGCTTCTCGACGATCGCAATGCCGTCGTCGCTGTTCATCGTCTGCATCGCTCGCAGCATTTCCGCGCGCGATTCATCGAGATACGCATCGCGCTTGCGCAGGGCCGCGTCGAGCTCAATTTCATATTGATTCAGAATCGGCGTGAGCTTCTCCATTTGCTCCGTGCTCAAGTTCAAGCTGCGCACGATCTGGAAGAGATCGGCGTTTTCGCCGGAGATGCGGCCGCGTTCCAGGCTCTTGGTGCGGCGGAGGAGTCGATCGACGCTGGGCCACAGGGCGGCTTGATCTTCGGTGAGCTGGGCGTTGAGGTCGCCGATGAACTGATCGCGAAGATGGTTCTTGGCCCGCAACCATTCTTCGGAGATGGGCGCGAGCTTGCCGAACATGTCCTGCGCGGTGGCGTCCTGGAACCACTGGCGGCCCTGCTCGCGCATCTCGTTGCGCATGGCGTCCACCGTGGCGCGAACTTCCTCGCGGAACTTTTCTTCCACTTCCTCGGGGATCTCGCCGTTGTATTCCGCTTCGAGCGCTTCGCGCTTGGCGCGCATGCCTTCACGCATGGCTTCGAACTTTTCGCGCGTGGCGCGCATCACGGCTTCGCGCTCTTCGTTCGGCCGCATGTCATCGCGCATGGCGTCCATGCGCTCGCGGAATTCATCCGCCTTGGCGCGGAAGTCTTCTTCGTAGCTGTCGTACAGCGTTTCGAGGATGAGGCGCTGCGTTTCATCGAGATGCAGGCCGTCGACCATGAGCACGATGTCGCGCCGGCTGAAGTCGGGCCGCGCGATCTCGGCCCACCCGCCGCCGAAGCCGCCCATCTGCGCCGACGCGGGTTGCGCCGGAACCGTCACCACCAACGCGCTCACACCCAGCACGCACGTCCCCAGCAGCCCAACTCTGTTTCGTCGCGCGATCACGGCCATGTCTCCTGAAGTGAACTGTCGATCGATCGGCCGGCACATTGTCCGTCCGTGGAAGAACGAGCGGCCACGCAAGTTTATTGGCACTGGACCTGTTTGATCCTTCGCCGCCTCGCTTTGTTTTCGCTTCTCCCGCGCCGTGGAACCACGGAGGCACCGAGGCGCGGAAGCAGAGTTGGGGGGCGTCGCGGGATCCGCGGCGTGCTGGATTGAGTGTCAACTGCCTTTGGTGCGGTATCCGTTTGGGTTGGCGCGCATCCAGTTCCACGCGGTGGCGACGATCTCATCAAGGTTTGTGTAGCGGGCCTGGAAGCCGAGTTCGGTGCGGATGCGCGAGGGATCGGCGAACAACACCGGCGGGTCGCCCGGCCGCCTGTCGCCTTCCTTCACCTTGAAGTTCACGCCCGAGACGCGGCGGCAGGCATCCACCACTTCACGCACGGAAGCGCCCTTGCCGATGCCCACGTTGAGCGCCATCACCTCGCCCGCTCGCAGCTTCGTCATCGCCAGCAGGTGAGCGGCGACGAGATCGGTGACGTGCACGTAGTCGCGAATGCACGTGCCGTCCGGCGTCGCGTAATCCGTGCCGAAGATGGTGACGCTCTCGCGCTGGCCGAGCGCGGCTTGCAGGCAGATGGGAATGAGATGCGTTTCGGGCGTGTGGTCTTCGCCGATGCGTCCCATTGGATCGGAGCCGGCGACGTTGAAGTAACGCAGCATCGCGGCGCTGAACGGTTGGCCGGTGCGCCGCTTCATGTGCGCGTAGTCGAGAATGATCTTCTCCACCATCAGCTTGCTGCGGCCGTAGGGGTTGATCGGCTGCTGCGGGCACGACTCGCGGATGGGAATGCTGTCGCTCGCCGGCTCACCGTAGGTGGCGCACGTGCTGGAGAAGACGAGCTTCGCGACGCCCGCTTCGTCCATCGCATCGAGAAGCGCGATCGCGGCGGCGGTGTTCTGGCGGTAATACCGCAGCGGCTGCTCGACGGATTCGCCGACGTACGCCAGCGCCGCAAAATGCATGACAAGTTCGATGTTGCGCTCGCGCAGCGTGCGCAAGACGGCTGCGCGGTCGCCGACGTCCGCATGCACAAAATGCAGTGTCCCAAGCGATTTCAGGGCTTCCACGGCGCCGCGGTTGCCGCGTGAAAGATCGTCGAGAATCGTCACGGCGTGGCCGGCTTCGAGCAGCGCCAACGCCGCGTGCGAGCCGATGTATCCCGCGCCGCCCGTCACCAGCACGTTCATGGCGATTCTCCCGGGGCCTCCGGCCGCACCGCGCGCTTGCGCAGCCACTCGCGGGCGATCTCCACGATGGCGGGCAGGCAGGAGATGAAGATGATCGCAAGGATCACGATCTCAAAGTTGTTCTTCACGATCGCCAGCCCGCCGAACCAGAACCCCGCCAGCGTGAGCGAGACAACCCACAGCGCGGCGCCGAAGACGTTGTACAGGATGAACCGTGCGTACGTCATCGCGCCGACGCCCGCCACGAACGGCGCGAAGGTGCGAACGATCGGCACGAAGCGCGCGATGATGATCGCGCGCCCGCCGTATTTCTCGAAGAACGCATGCGTGCGCTCGAGGTGCCTGGGGTTGAGCCAGCGGCTCTTTCGTCCCGGCGTGAACACGCGCGGTCCGATGTAGTGCCCGATGTGGTAATTCACCGTGTCGCCGATGACGGCTGCCACAAAGAGCACGAGCATGGCGGTCCACAGGTTGAGGTGCCCGCCGCCCGCCAACGCGCCCGCGGTGAAGAGCAGCGAATCGCCCGGCAGGAAGGGCGTCACCACAAGGCCGGTTTCGCAGAACACGATCGTGAAGAGGATGAGATACGTCCACGAGCCGTACGCCCGCACCAGTTCGAGCAGCTTGTCATCGAGGTGCAGCAGCCAGTCGAGGATTGCGGAGAAGTCCATGGGTGATTCCGTGTTCGCTGCCGCCCGCCGCGTGGCCCTGGTGCATGCGGCTCCGGTGAGCGGGCAGTGTAGTCAACTCGCCGCCCGATCTGGCCGATAACTCTGGTGGCTTCCCGCAGGCGAACCAGCGATGCAGCGAAACCAGTCCATGCCGGCTACAGCGATCATCATCGGCCAGATGGCGTCGTGCGAGCGACTGTCGAAACAGCTCGACGTGCTGGACGCGAAGCCGATCGTCCTCGGCTGGGTGCTGCTGAACGCTCACGAAGCGCAAGCGCACGCGGCTGCGAACGCGCCCGTGCTGGGCACGCTCGATGAACTGGAGGCGATCATCGCCCGTCGGCAGCCTGCCGCGGCGCTGCTGACGCTGCCGGCGGTGATGCGCGATCTCATCCAGCAGGTTCGCACGCGGCTGCGCAAGCTCGGCGTGCCGGATCGATTCATGCCGACGCTGGAGGATCAGCTTGCTGGCGTCGGGCCGCGCATGCAGGTGGATCTCGATCTGCCGGCGCTGATTGATCGCCCGGCCCGGGAAATCGATGAAGCGCTTGTGCGGTCGATGATCGCCGGGAAGCGCGTGCTGATCACGGGAGCAGGCGGGTCGATCGGCAGCGAGCTGGCGCGGATCACGGCGGAGTTCGGGCCGTCGCATCTCGTGCTCGTCGATCGTGCGGAGAACGCACTCTTTGAAATTGATCGCCAGATCGCGCGGCGACGGCCGGAGCTTTCGCGCACGGCGCTGCTGCATGATGTCGTCGATCGCGCGGCAACGCTCGCGCATTTCAAGCGATTGCAGCCGGACATCGTGGTGCACGCCGCAGCTCACAAGCACGTGCCGATGATGGAAGATCACCCGGCGGCGGCGGTGGACAACAATCTCTTCGGCACGAAGTCGGCGGCGGACGCGGCGCACGCCATCGGCGCCGAACGCTTCGTGATGATCTCCACGGACAAGGCGGTGAAGCCGAAATCCGTCATGGGCGCGACGAAGCGACTCGCGGAGCAATATGTGCAGGATTTGAGCCGCACCAGCGACACGCGGTTTGCGATCGTGCGCTTCGGCAACGTGCTCGGCTCCACGGGCAGCGTGCTCGACATCTGGTCGCGGCAAATTGCGGATGGCGGGCCGATCACGATTACCGATCCGCAAATGACGCGATACTTCATGACGATTCCGGAAGCGGCTTCGCTCGTGCTGCAGGCGGCGGCGCTTTCGGAGGGGAACGGTTATGGCGTCGGCGCGGATGTCTGCGTGCTCGACATGGGCGAGCCGATCCCGATCATCAACCTGGCGCAGCGCTTCATCGAGCAGCACGGCCTCACGCCGCGACTGAACGTGGCAGGCTGCGGCGACGAGCGGCGAAACGCGACGTCGGCCCACGGGGTGGTGGATGTCATCGTTACCGGACGTCGGCCCGGCGAAAAGCTGCACGAGGAACTGGTATCCGACGGCGAGGCCAGCCGCGAGACCGCTCACCCGCGCATCAGCATGTGGATGGTTCCAACGCCCGATAGCCGATATATCCAAGGCATGCTCGAGGCGTTGGCCCCGGGGAAACGGCCGCGGGAGTCGGCGTCGCTCGCCGAGCTCATTCGCACCCTGGCGCTGGCGGAGCCCGAGCCTGCCGCCGCCTGAACGCCGCGCAGGGCTCGTCAGCGGCGATGTCAAAGATGAAAGGGCCGCAAAATTTGCACCCGGACGCCGACCCGGGAACAATAGAGAGTACCGACGGCCCTCGGCGAATTCGCCTTGATGCAACCCCGACTGTCCGGCCGCTGGAACACACACGATGCACACGAATCCTGATTCCCGCACGTTGATGACGGCCGAACGACTTCGCGACCAGGCCGCCAACGTTTTGCAGCGATTGATCGAAGAGCGCGAGCAGTTCAAGCGGCGCCTCGAAGAGACCGGCAAGCGCGATCCCATGACGATCATCACCGGCCGCAGCGCCGTCGATGCCGCCATTGCACGCACGCGTTCGATGATCGTGGAAATGGACAAGCTTCTCCTGCAGATGAACCGCGACCTGGAAGAGCTGGAGGCGTCACGCCGCGCTCCCGCGGTCGCAGCCGTTTCAGCATGACGACACAAACGAAGCGCAGCACAACCCGCCGCAAGGCGAAATCGCACGCACCGGCGCCGAAGCCGGTGAGCGACGCCGCGGTGTATGTGGCGCTGGTGATGGTGGGTGTGTTCGTCGTCACGCTGGCGTGGATCATGTTGCAGGATGTGATGTCGTGGACGCACGTGCTGGTGGGCTACGTCATCGCGATGGCGCTGCTCATCAACATGTACGCGTGGCAGGCCTATGCCGGCAAGCCACTGCAGAACTGGAAGGAATCGCTCGCCCGCCTGCCGATGCGCTTTGCAGGCTACGGCACGAAGCGCGGCAAGCCGCTCTCCGCCGCGAAAGGCCAGCAGGACGCCAAGATGATGCTCATGGTGTTCGGCGCCGCGAGCATTGCCGTCATCGCTGTTGTCACCGTGCTGCTTGTGCGGTGAGCGGCGGAAAGCGGAAGGCACAAGGCAAGAGGCATAAGGCAAAAGGGGATAAGGCATAAGGCTTGGGGGTGCGCTGCCTTTGAGCCTTCAGTGCCGCGCGCTCGTTTTGCGGAAGCCGCATCTGACGAGTCCGCGAGGAAGATGCGGGTCGTTCGCGCCGCATGCAGCACCCGCGTTGTCGCCCGCGACTCCTCAAACGCGGCGTCCGATGAACACGCCCAGCGGAATCACTACACTGCCCGCGTGACTTCGCTTTCCCTCCGAATCAAGCGTCTCTCGCCCAACGCCGTGTTGCCGCGGTATCACTCTGAACTCGCGGCAGGGCTCGATCTGCACGCCGCGATCGCGCAGCCGGTGACGCTCGCGCCGGGCGACATTGAACTCGTGCCGTGCGGTTTCGCGATGGCGGTGCCGCCGGGCTACGAAGCGCAGGTGCGGCCGCGCAGCGGATTGGCGAGCAAGCACGGCATCTCCATGCCCAACGCGCCGGGCACGATCGATTCGGATTACCGGGGCGAGGTGAAGGTGCCTCTTATCAACCTCGGCAGGCAGCCGTTCGTGATTGAGCCCGGCATGCGCATCGCCCAAATGGTCATCGCACCAGTGGCGCATTGCTGCATTGAAGAAACCACGGAGCTGGATGCGACCGCGCGCGGAGCGGCGGGGTTTGGTTCGACGGGGGCGTAGGGCGGAAGGCAAAAGGCACAAGGCATAAGGCAAAAGTCAGAAGGCATGAGGGTGGAGCGGCGGGCGCGCGTCCGCATTTCGACGTTTCGACCTTTCGACCTTTCGACGCTTCGCCGCTCCGCGGCGCTCGCGTATGCTCATTCATGCCTGCTGCGCCGCATGAGCATCAGATGCAGTGTCTCGAAGTCTGGGGCGGGAATCAGGCTGTCGACAGCGGCGTGATCATGGCGGGCGTCGATGCGTGGCTTTTCAGCCAGCCGTTTGAAAACAGCGAGCGTGGCGGCGACGTGCACTTTGTTTCAAGCTGCGCCACCGGCCGCCTCACACGCATGCTCGTTGCTGATGTGAGCGGGCATGGCAGCGCGGTGGCCGACACCGCGACGGCGCTGCGGCGCGTGATGCGCCGCTACATGAACCACATCGATCAGCGGAAGTTCGTCGGCGTGCTCAATCACGAGTTCACGGCGCTCGCCAAGGCCGGCTCGTTCGCCACCGCCGTCGCCGCGACGTATTACGCCCCGACGCGCGAGCTCGCGCTCTGCAACGCGGGTCATCCGCCGCCGCTTCACTATTCCGTGGCGAAGCGAACATGGAGCGCGCTCGGCGAGAGCGAAACGACAAGCGCGGGCGTAATCGCCAACATTCCGCTCGGCATTCTTGACATCAGCGATTACCAGCAGCAACGCCGCAGGCTTGGTGTGGGCGATTTCGTGCTGCTCTACACCGATTCGCTCATCGAGTCGCGCGGCAGGGATGGAAAGCTGCTCGGCGTGGCGGGGTTGCTGGAGATCGTCCGCACGATCGACATCGCGGAGCCGGGCGAGTTCCTCGCTCGCCTGCGCGAAGCGATCCGCTCGCTTCACGGCGACAATCTGCAGACGGACGACGTCACCGCGCTGCTCTTTCGGCCGAACAGTCTCGCGCCGCGAATCCCGATCGGCACGCGCATCAAGGCGCAGGGCATCATGCTGCGTGAGCTGCTGAAATTCATCACCCGGCGGAAGGAGCCCATGCCCTGGCCGGAGATTTCCGTCGCCAACATCGGCGGCGCGTTCAGCAGCAAGCTGGCGAAGGCGCGGCCGGATGTGGATGCGGATGACGAGCGAGCGATGGCTTAGCGGGCAGCGGTTTCATGGCATGTCGTGGGCGAATCGGATTCCGCCACGACGTTCGCGACTGGTTTGATCGGCCCGGGCGGCGCGTTCGGATCGCCAAGCTGCAATTCCCAGTAGCCGACGTCGTGCCATGTGCCAAACTTGAAGCCGACGCGAGGGAAGTGCGCGACCTTCGTGTAGCCGCAGGCTTCGTGCAGGCCGACGCTGGCGGGGTTGGGGAGCGTGATGCCGCCGATGAGCGTGCGGTAGCCCTGTCGTTCGAGCGTGCGGATGAGTCGGGTGTACAGCGTGCGCCCGATGCCGCGGCGGTGCATGCCGGGCGCGAGGTAGATCGAGGTCATCACCGAGTGCGCGTACGCGCACCGCGTCTGCCATGGCGAGGCTTTCGCGAAACCGATGATTCTGTTCGTGTCATTATCAACCGCGACGAACCACGGATACTTCGCATGCGTCGCATCGAAGCTGGCGAGCCACGATTCGATCGGCTCCGGCTCGATCGCGAAATTCGCAGGCGAGTGCAGCGCGTAATGGTTGCTGATCTCGAGAATGGCGGGGACGTCATCGCGACCGGCGAGGCGAACACGCATGGGGGAATTGTAGAGTGGGGGAGGCATCGAGGGAGCGAGGCACAGAGGGAGCGAGGCATCGAGGGAGCGAGGGAGCGAGGCACAAGGCAAAAGGCATAAGGCATAAGGGAAGAGCGTGCGTTCCTCCGGTGCCACGACTCGTCCGGCGAAGCG
>JBIQHI010000002.1:744199-763826 GCA_044508635.1 Planctomycetaceae bacterium
CGTTCAGGCAGGTGGATTGAGCGGCATCGAGGCATAAGGCCAGAGGCATAAGGCAAAAGGCAGAAGGCAAGAGGCATAAGGGAAGAGCGTGCGTTCCTCCGGTGCCACGACTCGTCCGGCGAAGCGGCGAGTCGTGCGGGCGCGCAGGGAACGCTCGATCAATCAACCGGATCGCACCGCGCTACATCACCCCGTTCAGGCAGGTGGATTGAGCGGCATCGAGGCATAAGGCCAGAGGCATAAGGCATAAGGCATAAGGCACAAGGCAGAAGGAGGAAGGCGGAAGAGATGTGCGGTCGGCTGCGGCGCGGTGATTCGCTTCGCTCCATCTCCTCACCACCTCATCCCTCACTCCTCATCTCGCCCGCCGCGTGGCGAATCGGTTGCGATACGATGCGACCATGAACATTCTTGTTGTCGGTCCGCATCCGGATGATCAGGAACTCGGCATGGGCGGCACGATTGCGCGGCTGGCCGAGCAGGGGCACAACGTGCTGCTGCTCGACATGACGAACGGCGAGCCCACGCCGTACGGCTCGCCCGAAATTCGCGCCAAGGAAGCCGAGGCCGCGGCGAAGATCCTTGGCGTCAAACGACGCACGCTCACGCTCCCCAACCGCATGGTCACGCATTCGATCGAATCGCGCCACATGGTGGCCGGAGCGATCCGTGAGCATCAGGCGCAGATCGTGTTCACGCCGTACTTTGAGGACGCTCATCCCGATCACATCGCCACGACGCGCATCGTGGAAGACGCGCGCTTTGACGCCAAGCTTTCGAAGATCAACCTGCCGGGCGAGCCCATCTACCCGAAGTGGTTGTTTTACTACTACTGCACGCACCTCCGGCATGTCGCGAATCCCAGCTTTTTCTTCGACATCACCGGCTACGAGCAACGCAAGCGCGACGCGATCGTGGCCTACGACTCGCAGTTCGTGAAACCCGAAAAGAACCGCCGCGTGGTGGAGTGGATCGACGCCGCCAATCTGTACTTCGGCAGCCGCATCGGCACCAAAGCCGCCGAACCGTTCTTCACCCGCGAACCGCTCGGCCTGGCAACACTGGACGGGGTTGTGTGACGCGGAGCAATATGCGCTGCGCCGGTGCCACGACTCGTCCGAGTCGTGGCACCGAGGAATCGGCGCTCTTCCCTTCTGGCTTATGCAGTGCTTTGCGATTTGATTGATCGAGCGTTCGCTGCGTGCCTGCACGACTCGCCGCTTCGCCGGACGAGTCGTGGCACCGGAGGACCGTGCGCTCTTCCCTTATGCCTTCTGCCTTATGCCTTTTGCCTTGTGCCTCGCTCCCTCGCTCCCTCGCCTTCCCGCCCCGCCCGCGTCTTCCTCGCGGGCTCGTCAGGCGCGGCTTCCGCTGGTCGTCAACGTCTTCGCGATGGCGACTGCACGCGGTCGGGCATTTCAACGTTCGGGTTGGGATCCGAGCCGTCGAAGCCGATGAGTGTGGGGATTTTGCTGCGGCGATCGCCGAGGTCTTCGAGCATGGCGTTCGCCTGCGCATTGACGAACTCCGTGAGCGATTCGAGCAGCTTGTCGCGCTTCGTCGCTCTGGCATACTCGGCTTCGGTGATGTAGCGGCAAAGCGTCGCGAGATCGCGGCGGCGTCGCAGCCACCATGCGTCAGCGGGCGGGCGTGTGAGCTGGCCGAGCGTGCCGGTCGCGCCTCCGGGAAGGTTCATTGCCGCTGCGCCTGCGACTTGTGTGAGCCGGCCGAGCAGCTTGGCGACCGGCGCATCGCGATCGATGTCGCCGAGTTGCTGTTCGAGCATGGCGAAGTCGCGCTCGATCGCGGCGTGCACCGCAAGCTGTAGTCGTGTCGGCAGCTCGGTGGTGGTCCGTGCAAGCGCGGCTTCGCTCAATTCCCATGCCGCCCAGCGGTTGAGCGCCGCCGGCGTGGCGCCGGGGCCGCGAATGTGCACCGCGTCCGCCATCGTCTGCAGCAAGCGGTGGAAGAGCAGCAGCGTGTTCGCTTCTTTGCTGCCGGCGTCGCCATCGGCCCAGGCGCGTGCCCAGTCGCGGCGCGTGGCGTCGATGATGCGCACCAGCGCTTCGTGCTCGCCGCCTGTGGTCTGCACCGCAAGCGCGTTCCCGCTGCGCAGCTCGCTTTCAAACGGCAGCGGATAAAAGAGCGCGAGCTGCTGCTCGAACTGACCCATCGCGCGAATGGCGTCCGGCCGGCGATTGGTGTCGAGCAGCCACGCCGCCATCTTGCGCGTCTGCTGATAGAACGGCCCGGCGGAATCGGGATCGATCAGCCGCATCGTGTCGACCCACGCGGGCAGCAGGCGCACGCGGTGAATGTCGCCGAGGTAGTTCTCCTGATCCTGCATCAAACTGACGAACGCCGGGTCAGCAAGCGCATCGGGGTTTGTCGCCAGCGTGCCGATCTCCGAAAGCAGCCGCTTCTCCGCTTCGGTGTAATGCTGCGCGAGCTGGCGTTCGACGATGGTGAGGTCGCGGCGAAGGTCGGATTCGCCGAGGTCGCGGAATTCGAGCATGCGGCCGAGCACGAGATCGAGTTTGCGGAGCTGCGATTCGCCGAGTTCGGCGCGTGCGGGGTCGTCGGCCATGGCGTCCGCGGCGAGGAACGCATCGCGCACGGCGTTCACGCGCACCTTGCTGCGGGCGAGGCTGGTGATGCGGTCGATGATGCGGGCGGAAGCGTCGAGGCGATCGAGATGGCGCTGGGCGCGGTCGCGCGTTCGCGGATCCTTGAACAGCACCACGCCGAGGTGCACGCGGTTCATGTACGTCTCGCGCGCCTCGTCCGCCATCCACGCGGCGGCGTTCAGTGATCGCAGCAAGTCAACGACGTGCGAAAGGTGGTGGAGCGACGCCTCAACCTGCGGGCGAAGATCGGGGAACGCGCTGCCCCGTTCGAGGAAGTCGATGATGGCATCAAGTTCGGCGCGAGTTTCTTCGCGCAGGTGGAACGCGGCAAGTTCGGCTCGAAACGTTGCGGGCGTGCGGCGAGGCGCAGGTGAAGGCTGGCCGCCAGGAAGCGCGAGCGCCATCGCGGGCGTGATCGTGATGTCGTGCGCGCTGATCCAACTGGGAGAAAGCGCGCTCCCCTCCGCAGCAGCGACAACTTCAGCGAGCGGGGCGAGGATGGCGGGCAGCGCGCGATCGAGCGCCGCGACATCCGCCGTTCGCAGGGCCGTGCCTTCGGAGGCTTTCTCGCTGAAAAGACGCAGCGCCGCGATGCCATCACGCAATCGCTGATGATCGCTCTCGCCAAGTCGCTGCGTGTTCTGCATGCGCACGCTGAAATCGACGAAGGATTGCAAAGCGCGATCGATGTCGTGCCGGCCGTCCGCAAGCGTGAGCCCGGCGAGGAACGCCAGGCTGCCGTCTTCACCCGCGCGATCGGCGGCCGTGAGCATGTCGGCGGCCATCACGCGGATGCTCACCATCGCCTGCAGCGCAAGCTTTTCGACGGCGGTGGCGCTGCGGTCCGCCGCGAGGCGATCCGCGATTTCGTGTTCGAGCTCGCCCACGAGGTGGTTGGCGTAAGTGAATTTGTCGAGGGCGGGGGCGGTGGGCGCGGCGCCGAGATCGAGCGTTTGCGACGCAGCGGGTTGCGTGGCGAGCGACAGCATGCCGAGCGCGAGCGTCGGCGCAAGCCCTGCCGTCACGCGATCACGACGCATACACCTTCTCGAGTTCCGCAACCATCGTGGCAGCATCAAAACGATGTCGGCAGAATTCGCGTCCGGCCTCGCCCATTCGCGCCCGCGCTTCGGGATGGTGCATCATCCACAGCACAGCGTTGCGCAGCGCTTCGCGGTTCCCCGCCGGCACGAGCAGGCCTGTTTTTTCGTGCAGGCACACTTCGGGAGCGCCGTCGAGATCATAGACAATGGTGGGGAGGCCGCTAAGTGACGCCTGCGCAACAGCGCGCGGCAAGCCTTCGCGGTAACTCGGGTGCGCAAGCGCATCCATCGCCTGCATGTGCTTCGGAATGTCCTCGGGCGGGACAAGGCCGGTGCTCACGATCCGCCCCGTAAGGCCCATGTTGCGGATGCGTTCAAAGAGACGATCACGCCAGAAACCGTCGCCCACCCACAGGAGTTTGAGCGCCGGGTTCGTACGCATGGTGACGCCAAGCGCATCGAGCAGGTCGTCGTGGCCCTTGAGTTCAGCAAGGCGAGCGACGGTGCCGAGCACGAAATCACCTTCGCCGAAACCAAGCTCGTGACGCGCCTGCTCGCGCGTGCATGGCGGATTGAGGAACGGCGCGACTTCCATGCCGGAGTAGATGGTGACGTATTGCTCGCGCTTGCCGATCCCTTGCGCGAGAGCTTGTTCGCGCATGGCGTCGGCGACGCAGACGATCGTGTGACATCGCTTTGCGGCGCGGCGTTCCGATTGCACATACAGCCAGTGCACGAGTTTGTTCTGATATGGATGGAACGGCAAGCCGTGAATGGTGTGCACGATCTTCGGCACGCGCTCCTTCCACGCGGCGTAGCGGCCGAGAATGCCGGCTTTGGAAGAATGCGTGTGCACGACGTCCGGCTTCCACGCGCGAATGAGCCGGCGCAAATCGCGATAGCCGCGTGAATCACTTGCCGGCGAGATTTCGCGCACGAGGTGCGGCGTTTCGATGAGCTCGATTGTTCCCGACCGCTGTGCACGCGGAAGCAGCGAGCCTTCGGGGCCGTAGATCGGACCGTAGACAAGCGAAACGGTGTGCCCCCGCGCGGCTTGGCCTTCGCAGGAGAGCACGGTGTTCTCCTGCGACCCGCCAATGATCAGCCGCGTGGAGATGTGCATGATGCGCATGTGGTGGAAAGTGTACTCTCCCACGAATGACGCCGATACGGATGTTGACACGCGAGAAGATGTGTTGCTGGTCGTTGGCGGCAACGGCGTAGCCCGTATCATGACGACATGTCCAATCCGAAACTTATTGTGTTCGCGCAGGCCCGGCGTCTCACCTGGTTCGGCGCCGAGCATCGCATCCTCTTAGGCGCTGCCGAAACCGACGGTCGCATGACGCTCGTGGAAGGCGTGTATCCCCCGGGCACCGGCACGCCGCCGCATCTTCATCACGCCGAGGATGAAATGTTCGAGATTCTCGAAGGCCGCTTCAGGTTCCAGGCGGGCGAAGAGTTCCTCGATGCGGGTCCGGGCGACGTGGTGTGGGCGCCGCGCGGCATCAAGCACGCCTTCACATGCACGAGCGACACGCCGGGGCGCATGCGATTCACCGTCACGCCGGGCGGGATTGAGGCGATGTTCGCCGAGCTGGCGCAGTTGCCGGCGGGCCCGCCCGATCTTGCGAAGGTGGCGGAAATCTGCGGGCGGAACAAGATTTCTCTCGGCTGACCGCCGCGCGCCGACGTCGATGGGGCGATGCGATATTTTGCTTGAATCATTGAACCGCGGAGGAGATGACATGCGTTCTTGTGTTCACGTTGGTCTGGCGTCATCGAAATTTCGTTCGCTTCTCGTTGCGTTCGCCGCGCTGATGATGGCGCAGTGCGTGTGGGCCGCCGACGTGAAAGACGCGGTGGAGAAGACGCGGCTGGAGAAGATGCTTGCGGACGGCGACACGGGGATGATCGTGCAGGTGTTCAAGCGTCATCCCGGACGCACGTTGCCGTTCATCGATCGCTATCTCGAATCCGGGCTTGCGATGATCGAGAAGGGCGAAGAGCCGGCGAAGGCGCTCGCCAGTTTTCGCACGGGTATCCGCTTCGCGGCGCTTGCCGATGAAGCCTTCGGCGGGACGACGTTTTCGGATTACGCCAACTCGTTCGCAAGCTGGAGCCCGACGGAGCAGAAGAATTTCCGCGCGGGCCAGCGCGAGTTCAGGGCGGGCACGGAAGAAGCGGACGCAGGCGAGGCGCTGAAGCATTTCAGGCGATCGCTGGCGCTCGCGGCGCCGCTCGGCGACACGTGGGGACAGGCGATGGCGTGGCAGGGGATCGCGGAAAAATTGCTCGAACTGGACCATCGCGAGGACGCGCTCAAAGCGGCGATGACGGCGGCCGGGCTCAATATGTCTGTGCGATTGCAGTCCGATGCCGCAGAATCGTTTCGACTCGCGGCGAAGGCGTCTGACACTCTGAACGCCCATCGCCGCGATGGAATCTCGCTTCTCGCGCAGGCGTGGAGCATCGTCGAGAAAGACGCGTCGATCGACGCCGAGCAGCGCGAGCAGATTCTGAAGGACTACATCGCCGCTCTCAAGGAAGCCGGAGCCACGGAGCAGATTGAGCGGCTTGAACGCGAGGAACTGGAACGTGCCGAGATCAGCGCGATGGACAGCGAACCCGCAGCCGCACCCGCCGAGTAACGCTCAACACCCAAGCACGCGGTCGGGATAACGAATCCACATCAGGCACAAGCCTTCGGGCGGCAGCGTGGGGCCGGCCTTGGTGCGATCACGTGCTGCGATGATGGCGGGGATGTCGTCGGGCGCGATTTCGCCTCGGCCAACTTCCACGAGCGTTCCGGCGATGATGCGCACCATGTTGTAAAGAAACCCGCTGCCGGAGATGGTGATCTCGCAGCGGTGCTCGCTGGTGGCGTGCACGGCACAATCAAAGACGGTGCGCACGGTGGATTCACGCCCGTGGTGCAGGCGCGTGAAGCTTGTGAAATCGTGCTCGCCGACGATGTGGCGAGCGGCTTCGTGCATGCGCAGGGGATCGAGGTCGTACGCCGTCCAGAACACGAAGTGGCGATCGAAGAGCGGCCGCGGCACGTCGTTCCTGCATCCATGCGCGATCTGATAGCGATAGCCCTTGGCCTCGGCGTCGGTGATCGGGCCGAACGCTTCGGGCACAGTTCGCGCGGCGCGTACTTGCACGTCATCCGGCAATCGCGAGTTGATCGCCGCGGGCAGACGTTCGAGCGGAATGTCGCTTGATGTGCTGAACGCCGCCACCTGGCCCTCGGCATGCACGCCGGAGTCCGTTCGCGAAGCGCCCACGACATTCACATCCTCACGCACCACCTGGCGCACGGCTTCCTCAAGCACGCCCTGCACGGTGCGCAGCGCGTTCGCGTCGCCGAGCGGCGCCTGCTTCTGCCAGCCGTGAAAGTTGGTGCCGTCGTAGGCGACGGTGAGCATGTAGCGGGGCATGGAAGGAACGTCGAAATGTCGAAAAGTCGAAACGTCGAAGAGGTGGGAGGCCTTGGGCCCTGGGCCTTGGGCCTTAGGCCTTAGGCCTTAGGCCTTGGTGCTCCGGGTTTGCGCGAGAAGACAAAGCACCAAGGCCGAATGCCCAAGGCCCAAGGCCTAATTCCCAAACAGATCGCGCTGCGCGAACATGCCGTGGGTTTCGAAGTAGTTCAGCGCTTCGTTCACCGACGTGAAAATTTTGGTCGCTGTCTCGGTGATGAAGGGGCTGGGCGTTTTCTTCGGTTTCCACACCACATACACCTCCTTCGTGTGTTCGAAGGCGTGCTGCAGTTCGCGCTCGACGCCGCTGGAGAGGCCGGGGATGCCGCCGGGGAGTTCGGGGATGAGCGAAACGATCATGTCGGCCTGGTCGATGAGCTTGAAGTCGCGCATGTAAATCTGGCCGTCGATGTCGCCCGCGATGTCGAGCACCTGGCGCACGGAGACGCGAATCGGATCGGCGCTCTTTCGCCCGCCGAAGGAGTGTTGCGGCATCTCCACCCATTCCTTGCCGTCGCGCGACGCCGCGATCGCCTTCTCCAGCAGCAGTTTCTCATCGACGTCGCCGGGATCGAAGGCGATGAAGTGCTTCGCGAGCTCCGCGCGGAACTGATCGATCTCCGCGAGCACGTCTGGCATGTCCACCACGTGGCTCATCGGGAAGCTCGGGTACACCTTGCGCATGTCCGGGCGGGTGATGAGCCGGCAGCATGTTTCGATGGTGTCGCGCTGTCTGCCGCGTGAGACGATGTAGAAGTCGTTGTCGCACCCCACGGCTTGCGCGAGCAGTTCCGTCGCCAGTATCTCTTCCTCGCGCCACACCATGCAATCCTTCAGCGTGGCGTCGATGTCGTGCTCCGCGTGCAGACGCTGGTGGACGATCTCAATGTTGTCCACCAGGCAGATGAACATGTTGGGCTGCAGCGTCTTCATCTGATCAAAGTCGAACGCGCTGAAGAGACCGTGGCGCCAGCGGAACGTGGCGTGCGTGTTGACGATGATGTTGGGATGTTCGTGCGGCGGGCTGGTCTGCGCGATGATGTCCTTGAACGCGGCTCGGCGCAGCGTGTTGAGCCGGCTCAACGGGAGGTCAAGGATGCGGCCGGGGCGAATGTCGCGGGCCTCGGCGTACATCATGTCGCCCACGTGGAAGAGTTCGACGCGCCCGCCGCGCTCGCCGGCGAGGTCGGCCACCGCCTGCAGATACGGCTTCTTGTGCATTCCAATCTGGCCTGTCACCACCGCGCGCATGTGCTCTCCGCTGAAAAATGCCCTGCCGTGCAGGCTTCGAGTATATGGAACAAGCCGGTGGATGTCGGCGAGGAACGGCTCGGACGCCCGCCCCGGTACCTACAATCCCTCGAAGCCCGGCGCGAAAGCGCGTTGTCTGCGCCGTTCACGATTGTTATCGGCCATGGAGATATATCATGCCCGCGAAGAAGTCCGCTTCGTCATCCACCCGCATCATCGATCTCCTCATCGAAGCCTACAACGGCGAGGTCGAGACCGTGATGAATTACCTTGCGGCGAGCGTCAACCCCGACGGCGTGCGCGCGGAGGAGATCAAGGAATCACTCGGCACCGACGTCACCGAAGAACTCGGCCACGCGCGGCTGCTGGCGCAGCGCATCCGCACGCTGGGCGGCATGGTGCCTGGCTCGAAGGGGCTGAAATGGACGCAGAACGCGATGCAGCCGCCCAAGGAATCGACGGACATCGTGAGCGTGATCAAGGGCGTCATCAAGGCGGAAGAGGACGCGATCGATGTGTACACGCGCATCATCAAGGCATGCGAGGGCAAGGACTTTGTGACGCAGGATCTCGCCATCACGATTCTGTCGGATGAAGAAGAGCATCGCAGAACGTTCGTCGGGTATCTGAAGGAATACGAGAAGGCGGCGCGGTGATCCGTGTTCCGCGTTCTCTGCGCTCCCGACAAATTCAAAGGCACGCTCACGGCTCGCGAGGCGGCGGCAGCGATGGCGCGCGGAGCGCGACGGGCGGGCGATGAGGTTCTCGCGCAGGCATGCCCGATCGCGGACGGCGGCGAAGGCACGCTGGATGTTCTTGCGGCGGCGATGGGCGCGGCGCTGTTTGCCCGCCGCGTGACTGGGCCGCTCGGAGAATCGGTCGAAGCGTCATTCGGTTGGCTTCCGCGATCGCGCACGGCGATCGTGGAACTCGCCACGGCCGCAGGGCTTGCGCTGGCGCCGCGGGAAAGGCGCGATCCGACGAAAACGACGACCTACGGCGTGGGGGAACTGATTCGTCATGCTGCGCGTCATGGCGCATCGTCCGTGCTCGTCGCTGTGGGCGGGAGCGCGACGGTGGATGGCGGATGCGGCATGGCGCAGGCGCTGGGGGCGAAGTTCTTTGATGAACGTGGGGCGCTCATCGAGCCGCCGATCACAGGCGGGATGCTCGAAAAAATTGCACGCATTGAATCGCCGACGTGGTCGTTGCCGCGGATTGATGTGCTGTGCGATGTGACGAACCCGCTGCTTGGTCCTGACGGCGCAGCGCGAACATACGCACCGCAGAAAGGCGCGACGCCGGCGCAGGTGGAAGAACTTGAACGCGGCCTTGCGCACCTGGCGAAGGTCACCGGCGGCGATGCGAACGCGGAAGGTGCGGGCGCTGCGGGTGGAGCGGCGTTCGGGCTCATGGCGATCTGCGGCGCAACGCTTCGGCGAGGGATCGAAGTCGTGCTCGATGCGATCGACGTCCGCGCGGCGATGGTCGGCGCGAACCTCATGCTCACCGGCGAAGGGCGGCTCGACGGCCAGTCGCTTCACGGCAAGGCGGTCAGCAGCATAGCGCGTGTGGCGCATGGTCGTGGCGTGCCCACCATCGCGATCGTCGGTTCGGCGGGGCCGGATGCGGCGAGCATGACGGATCGTCAGCGCGGGGGGTATTTGCACAGTTACGTCGCGCTCGCGGAAGAGTTTGGCGTGGAGCGATCGATGCGCGAGGCGGCGGCGCTGGTTGAGCGCGTGGCGGAGCGTGTGGTGCGCGGGATTTTGCGGGGGTGAGCGCGGCGGAGCCGCGGCGCTTCGTGTGCGCGATGTTCACGTCGAATGGTGTGGGCGATCACGCGGCGCTTCGTGCGAGCAACTACAGCGCGATGCGTTCGCCGCGCTTGATTTCCTTGGGGAGATCGGTGGCGCTGGCGAGGTCTTCGGGGTCGAGGGCTGTGAGGGGGCTGATTTCGATGCTGGCCTGCACGTGGCCATCCGCGCCCCACGGCATCTTCACGCCGCGAGCTTCGAGCCAGCGGGCCGCGCGGTCGGATTGCAGCTGGTGGCTGGTGGCCGGCGAGTCGTCTCCCTTGGCGTTCTTGATCGGCGCGAACTCGTCCGCGCGGCTGGTTTCGTAGACGATCGATCGCTGCGCAAGCGGAATGGCGTCGAACACGAACGTTTCCAGCTTCACCGCGTTGGGCTTGTCGGGCGTCACTTCCTTGCCGGTGTTCACATCCACATACGGCACGGCTTTCTCCGCGCGGTGGAAGGGAAGCGCGAAGCGATGGGCGTCTTCGCACAGCCGCTCGACGAACGCCACACTGATCATGTGAATGGCGATGTTGCCGGCGTTGATGCGCAGCGCGCCGCTGGCATCGCGAGCCTCGGCGAGTTCGCGCGGCAGATCGGAATATTCGATCACCGTCGTCTTGCCGGCCACGGAGCAGAACACGCCGACCTTCTCTTCCGGCGCGGCCTTCGGCACCATCTTGCTCGACATCTCCGCGGAGCTGTCCGGCGCGGCGGCGTGCAGGCCGATGAACACGGGGTCGAAAATTCGCGCGAGCGGGTTGTCGACCTGGAAGTAGCTGATGTGCTCCGCGCCGCGTGAGCGCATGTCTTCAATGGCGCCGCTGGTGACGAGGGCGCGAAGCGACCCGCCGTGGCCGTCGGGGTTGACGGCGATCTTGCCGCGTTCGGCGAGCATCAGCCGGCCCGTGCCGAGTTCGAGCGACGGCATGACGCCCTGCGGGAACATGAACACGTTGCGGCGGGCGAGGCCGAAGTAGTTGTTGTCCTGGAAGAACGCGCGCGTGTCGGCGTCGTTGATCGGGCTGGTCATGATGTACCAGGGGATCGTGACGCCGTATTTGCTTTGGGCGGCGCGGATCTGCTCGGCGAAGACGCGGAAGAGCGGCTTGCCGGTGACGGGCGTGGCGGGGTAGGAGCCCTTGGGGCCGTTCCAGCCGAGGCGCGTGCCCTGGCCGCCCGCGACGGTGAACGCTGCAATCTTGCCCGCGCGAAGGAGGTCGAGGCCGGCGGCGCGATACGTTGCTGCGTCGCCGCCCATTGCCGCTTCGTTGGGATAACACTTGGCGGGCTGGATGTCGCGCGGCAGCTCGGCGGTGGGTTTCGCCTTCACGTGCGATTCGATGAGCGCGTTCAACTCTTCGAAATCGATCTGCTCGATCTGGTCAATGAGTTCGCGCTGCGCGAAGGCGTCGAGCTGTTCGTAAAACGCCAGCACATGCGACTGGCCCACGGCTTCGAGGCGCGCCCGCGCCTCCTGCAGTTCATCAGCCATGACGTGCGGCGTGATCATGGACAGATAGAAACGTGAAACCGTCAAAAGGTCAAAGGGTCCGGGCAAAAAAATCGCTTCTCGCTGCGATTCAGCCAGCGAACGGAACGGCGGCGAGCGCGAGCATCAGTCCGGCGTCACCGGCCGCGTCCAGCCCGTAGCGCCGTGGCGCACCACCAAACCGCTTTCGAGATAAATCACCTGCTCGCAGATGTTGGTGCAGTGATCCGCAATGCGCTCAAAGGTTTGCGCCATGGTGAGCACGCGAAACGCCAGCGGCACGCTCGCGCGGCCTTCCGCCAGCCGCGTCTGACTCTGCATCAGAATCTCACGCTTGAAGCTGGCGACGGTGTCGTCATAACGCAGCACGCGTTCCGCCAGCGCGGTGTCCAGCTTGACGAGGGCGGTGTTCGCCTCGCGCAGCATGCCGATCACGCTGTTCGCCATCACGTGCAGCGTCTCGGGCAGCTTTTCGGGCTGTTCCTTGGAATCAATCACCGTCTCGGCGATGCCCACGGCGCAGTCGGCGATGCGCTCGAGTTCGTTGTTAATCTTGACGATCGTGAGCACGGAGCGGATGTCGTGCTCGTTGGTCGGGCCCATCGCCAGCAGGGGGATGGAGGCGCGCTCAATTTCAACATCCACCTTGTCGATCACGGAGTCGTCATCGATGACAGCCTGGGCGCGCTGGACGTCGTGTTCGAACGCGGCTTCCGTGGCGCGCAGCACGAGATCGACGACGCGATTGCCCTGCGTGACAAGGTCGCCCTTGAGCTGCTCCAGTTTCTTGGCAAAGCTCGACACGGCTGAACACCCGCGTAAATGACTCGCGCACAGTATACCCGGCCCAAGCCGCCGCATGACGCCCGCGACCGTGCTTGTGCTACGCTATCGGCAATGATCGAGCTTGGCGTCAACATTGATCACGTCGCCACGATTCGGCAGGCGCGGCGGACCTACGAGCCCGACCCCGTGTGGGCGGCGGTGGAGGCGCACCTCGGCGGGGCGGACGGCATCACCGTTCACCTGCGTGAAGACCGCAGGCATATCCAGGATCACGATGTTCGCCGCCTTGCCGAGCTTGTGCATGTGAAGCTCAACCTGGAAATGGCCGCGACGGATGAAATGGTGAGAATCGCCTGCGACATTCGCCCGCAGATGGCGATGCTCGTGCCGGAAGGGCGGCAGGAAGTCACCACCGAAGGCGGGCTGGACGTGGCGGGCCAGCAGTCGCGGCTGAAGGACATCGTGAGCCGATTGCGCGACGGCGGCATGATGGTGAGCGCGTTCATCGATGCCGACGCGGAGCAGGTGGATGCGGCGGCGGCGTGCGGGTTCAGCGTGTGCGAGGTGCATACCGGGCCGTACGCCACGGCGTTCTTCGAGCAGGGGCGCGATGCAAAGACGGCGGCGGTGGAGCGCGAGCTGGAGAAGATCGCGCAGGCGGGGGAGCGCATTCGGCAGGCGGGCATGCGGTTCAATGCAGGGCACGCGCTCAATTATGTGAACGTGCAGCCGGTCGCCGCGCTGCCGGGCGTGCGCGAGCTGCACATTGGTCACGCGATCGTCAGCCGGGCCGTGTTCGTCGGGCTGCGTGAAGCGGTGGCGGAGATGAAGCGGCTGATGCGCGAGGCGGCGATGCGGAGCCACGGGGAGCGGTGCTCATGACGGCCCCGGTGAACGATGGCGTGGGCGTGCTGCCGTATCGCATCGCGGTGCTGTGCTATCTCTACGATCACGATGGCCGCGTGCTGATGCTGCACCGGCTCAAGAGCCCGAACGCGGGGATGTATTCGCCCATCGGCGGGAAGCTGCACGTGGCGGATGGCGAGGGGCCGCACGAATGCGCCCGGCGTGAGATTCGCGAGGAAGCGGGCATCGACGTTGCGCCGGACGAGCTGCGCATGACGGGCATCGTGTCGGAGCGAGCCTACGAAGGGCAGACGCACTGGCTGCTGTTTCTCTTCGAGGTGACGCGGCCGATTGATCCCAGCGAAATCGCGGCGTACGACATGAACGAAGGCAAGCTCGAGTGGATCGCCGCGGAGGACGTTGAAAAGCTGGAGATTCCCGAGACGGACCGCAAGTTCATGTGGCCGAACGTCCGCGAACACCGCGGCGGGTTCTTCATGATCCACATCGATTGCACGGTGAAGCCGATGCAATGGACGGTGACGGAATCGGTGAAGCCCGCGAATGCACAGTGAACGCCGCACGCGCCAAGCCGCTCGCGGCTTAGCAAAGTTCCGCAACGCGCGCCACGTCCCCGATCAACCGCTCCGCATCCGCTTGCGTCTTCGCTTCGGCGATCAGTCGCACGATCGGCTCGGTGTTGCTGCCGCGCAGATGGACCCATGAGTCGGCGAGGTCGATGCGCAGGCCGTCTTCGTCGTTGAGGCGGGCTCCCGGACGGGCGGCGAAATGTTGACGGACCCGTTCGAGCGTGCTTCGCAGCAGCGTTGCGTCGCTTCGTGGCGGAAGGTCGAATTTCTGTTTGATCATCACGTATCGCGGAAGTTTGCTCACGAGCGTGCTCACCGGCGCGTTTTCGCTTGCCATGAGTGACAGCGTGAGCGCCATGGCGGAGAGGCTGTCGCGCGTGAGGCAGACCTTGGGGAGGATGACGCCGCCGTTGCCTTCGCCGCCGAGGATGGCGTTGTGCGTTTGCATCGCCGCCACGACATTCGCTTCGCCCACGGCGGTGCGCAGCACGTGAGCGCCGGAGAAGCGTGCCGCCACGTCATCAATCATGCGGCTGGTCGATAGATTCGCAGCGAGAGAAGCCGGCGTGTCGGCCGCGCCGCGTGAGGCCAGCGCCTGCCACGCTGCGAGGGCGAGCGTGTATTCCTCGCCGATGTAGGCGCCGGTCTCGTCAATGATCGCCAGCCGATCCGCGTCGGGGTCCTGGGCGAAGCCGATGTCAGCGCCGTGTTCCTTCGTGGCGCGAGCGAGTTCGCGCAAATTCGCTTCAACAGGTTCAGGCGAATGCGGGAACTGGCCCGTCGGCTCGCCGTGCATGTGCACGATGTCGCAGCCCAGCGCTTCGAGCAGCATGCAACCGGCAGGCCCGCCCGCGCCGCACACGGAGTCGAGCACCACCTTGAAGGTGCGTGCGCGAATCGGCGCTGCATCGACCGCTGCGAGCACGCGCTTCACGTGTACGTCGTTCGAGGAATCATCGCGCGATTCGCTGCCGTCTCGCGAGCTTGCGGCATCCGGCTCGTTGCGGAAGCGTGCGATGATGTCATCGGCATCGCGCTTGGGCGGCGCGGCCCCTTCGGCGGACAGCGTTTTGACGCCGTTCCACTCGCCGGGGTTGTGCGATGCGGTGATGACCATGCCGCCGTGCGCGTTGCGGTGCGTGACCATCACCGCCGTGGTGGGGGTGGCGACGACGCCGAGGTGCACCACATGACACCCGACGCTGCGCAGCCCGCGCGCGGCGTTCTCGGCGAAGCCCGCGCCGGACGGCCGGCTGTCCCGCCCGAGCACGATCGTCGGCTGCGAGACGCCGCTGCGCTCCTGCACGAATCGGCCGAACGCACGCGCGAATGCCGTGACGCGCTCCGGCGTGAGCGACTTGCCGACGATGCCGCGCATCCCCGACACGGAGAGCATCAACGGCGCTTCCGCATGTGCAGGCGTGGTCATGGCGGAAAGTTTAGCGGGCGTCGCGCCGCCGCGTGATGCAGCGATGTCTTCCTATACTCCGCCCATGTTCGAAGTCAGCGCCCAGCGGACGTTTCGCGCCAGCCACGCGCTGATGATCCGCGGCGAGCGCGAGCCGGTGCACTGGCACGATTGGGTGGTCGTCGTCACCATCGCCGGCGACACGCTCGATGACGACGGCATGCTGCTCGATTTCCACGCGCTCGAACGCTCGCTGGATGGCATTCTCGGGCCGTGGATCGGCAAACACCTCAACGACGTGCTGCCCCCGCCGTTCAGCAACGCGTCGGCGGAATTGGTGGCGCAGTGCATCGGCGAAGCGGTCGCTCGCACGCTCCCCGCAGGAGCAAGGTTGGCGAACGTCCGCGTGACGGAAGCGCCGAATTGCGTCGCGACGTTTGTGGCGGGGTAGACGGCTAGTACGTCACCATTCGCGGCATGGCGGACGCCACGAGGCGGATCATCTCCGCGCTGTTGTTGCCTTCGATGGTGAGGTGCTGCGAGGCGTCGGGGATGATGGCGAGATCAATGGTGGCGCGGTAGAGCTTGCGGCCGTTCTCATATTCAAGCGCGAACGGCTTGACGCGATCGCCGGTCTCGGGATCGGTCTGCGCGACCACGCCGCCGAGCAGCACCTGGCGCGTGGTTTCGTTGCCGGATACCGGGTCGACGATCGCCATTTCCAGCGTCTGATCCGCTTCGACCCATTCGAGCACCATCACCTGGTTGTTGGCGGTGCGAAACTCGATGTAATCGCTGGCGACGAATTTCTGCCGCGGGTCTGTGGGGAACGGGCCGAACTCAACGCCGGTGCGAATGAGCGTGAGCATGCGGTTGAGCGCGAGGCGCGCGATGGTGTGCGTGGAGGCGACTTCCGTGGTGCGCTGATACGCCTTGAAGGACGCATCCAGCGCGACGAGCGTGGCGGTGAGCAGCATCGCGCAGATGGCCAGCGCGATCAGCAATTCGACAAAGCTGAAGCCGTGGCGATGGGGGGCTTTCTTCTTTCCTCGGGGCGCAGATCGCGGCGCGCTCTGCGGAGCTTGCGGCCCACCCACCCCCTGGCCCCCTCCCTCAAAGGGAGGGGGGAGTTGCGCGACCGCGCGCGGTTCTGTAATCGCGTGCGCTTCAGTCGATTCAGCCATGGACGGCGATTGAGCGTTCATCACATCGAACCTCCCTCGTAGTACGTGAGCGGATCGGCTTCCATGCTCACGGGCCACGGGATGCCGTCGGGCAGTTTGGCGTCGGGGTTGTATCGCAGCGAGATTTCGCCGAAGCCGCCGAAGCCGGGGTCGGAGGGATCGAGGCCTTCGCCGTCACCGTCGTTCGGGCCGAAGTAACCGATGGTGGTGTTAAACGAATCGGGCTGACCGCCATAGGCGAGCGGGCCCGCGGCTTCGTCCGGAAGTTCGTCGCCGGGCGCGGTGGGCGAGAAGGTCATCAGCAGCGTGCCGTGCACATCCGCGGAGCCGCGCACGTCGAGCACGCCAGCGATGATCGTGCCTTTGAGCTTGAGCTTCGAGGCCGCGTCCGCGTCCTCATTGTTGAAGTTGCCGACGTCCACCGACCAGCCGGGCAGGAGAATGGAGCTCTTCTCCATTTCCTCGATGTCGTCCTCGTCCAGCGCGCCGAGCGCCTGCGCGACCGTTTGCTGCACGGTTTCGGGTTCGCTCTTGAGGTCCGGATCATCGGGATCGATGTAGAACCGCGTCTCGGCGCCGGTGATCTGAATCTTGTTGCGCCAGTGCGTGTACTCCTCGGGCTTATCGCCGGCGAGCGAGCCCACGAAGATGCAATTGTGGAAGCGGATGTTGTTGGACAGCGGGCGGGTGTTGGGGACCGGCGTGCCGTCGATATCCGCAAACGCCTGCGGGAACTTCAGCTCGTACGTCGTCGTGCCGCTGATCGGATCAGTGACGGGCGACATCGCGCCGGCGTAGTTCCAGTTGTAGTGGCCGCAATTTTCTTCCGTCTCGATGAACGTCACGCCGCGGAAGACGCAATTCTTGAAGAGCGCGTTCGTGCCCTTCGGGATGCGCACGTTCGTGAAGGTGATGTTCTCGTACACGGGGCGCTGGTAGTAGTCGTACGCGCCCTCGGCGCCGTAGGGCACCGCTTCCCATTCCGTCGTGGCGGGATTGACCGGCGTGAAGGAGCCGCCGTTGGCGATGCCCGCCGCCACCTGCGAGGCGAAGTTCGGGCTGCCCGCGGTCGCCGTCTCAAACCAGCTTTGCGTCTCATTGAACATGTCGGTGGTGATGGCGCGCATGTCGTCCTCATCCACCTCGAAGGTCACGGGCGCCACGTCGATGCCCGGCAGCACCGGTCCCTGCACGATCGTCTGGTAGCTCGCGCCGTTGGCGGCGTCCCACGCCTCGCGCTGGACGGCGAAGGCGAGCCGGCCGCGAACTTTGGCGTATTGATCGAGCGCATCGAGGACGCCGTCGTTGTAGCCGAGCTGCACGTCGCTGAAGGTGATTTCGCCGTCGCCATCGCGATCGGGATTGGCCTTGTCAATGAGGCGCGCGAGCTGGTCGTCGATGCCGACAAACTCCTCGTTCACATTCCCCATGCCGGCCGCGGCGGCGAGCGCGGCGTCGTAGACGACCATCTTGTCGTTGTTCTCGTCGTAGAACTTCAGGAAGAGATCGAAGTCATCGACGTACTCGTCGCCGTCGTAATCCACGAGATCGCTGTTGCCGTCGAGGCCGGCGCTCTCGACGTTGTGGTTCGGGCGCAGCCGCGCGTCGCCGTCCACGTCGAAATTGACCACGGCGTCGAAGAATGAGTCGAGCAGCGTGTCGAGGCTGTGATCGAGGTGATAGAAGTCGCTGCGCATAACCAGCGGGTCGCCGTTGGGCGTGTCGAGCTCGCCGGGCTTGAGGCCGAAGCGCGAGCCGAGCGGGCCTTCGACGAGCACGTTCTTGCCGATCATGATGCGGTTGACGCTCAAGACCGCGAACTCGATTCGCTTGGTGAGCTTGAAGTCGAGCTGCAGCGTGCGCGTGATGTCGCCGTCCACGCCCTGGCTGGTGACGCGGACATACGGCTGGCCTTCGAGGAGTTCATACTTCAGGCGGAAGTACGGAACCCCCTCCAAGCTTTCTTCGCCCCATGCGAGCGCGATCGGCTGGACGCGCAGCGTGCCGGTGGAGGGCGTGATGGCGGGCAGGCTGGAATCGCCCGGCTCGACGATGATGCTGTGCTCGTCCGCGAGGTGAGCGTCGCGCACGGCTTCCATGATGCCGCTCGGCGGGGTGGTGGTCGTGTAGCCGGTGGGCGGGAGCACGGTGACGTCGCCGTCGCTTGAGGTGTACGTGCCGAGCCACAGCTTTTCCGCGAAGTTGGCGTCAATCACGCCCTTAGTCACGACGAAGCGCTTGCTCTCCGAATGCAGGCGGTTGGCGGCGAACACCAGGCCGGTCTCCGCGGCGCTCATGGCGCGTGAGACCTTGAGCGCCGAGTCCGCGGTGCGCAAGTTGCCCTGCGCCACGACCGCCATCGCAGCCGCGAGCGAACTGAAGACCACAAGGAACATCATCGAAAGCACGGACGCCACGCCGCGCCGCGCCGCAATGCCTCGCTTGATGGGCTTCACACCAGTCATCGTTCGATCTCCAACCTCCGCCGCTCAATTGGGCGCGATCCACCGCACAGTGGTTACTTCATGCGGTTCAAGGTCCTGCGGTCCCTGATATTCGATGATGACTTCCACCATCATCACATTCGACGTGCCGCCGGACGGCGCGTGGTTGATGTCAAATGGGTCCACGTAGTGCACGTGCACCGTCTGGGACCACCCACTCATGTTGGGGATGATCTCCCGCCGCGCGTTTATCGGCCCGTTCTCGGCGGCGGCGGAAAACACCCAGCCGTCGAAGTCGTCGAGGTCGTCGTAATCGCCCACCCACGTTTCGCCGGTTTCCGGTCCCCACACGGCCGAACCGGTGACGGGATCGTGCCGCGGCAGATTGAGCGTGAGCTCGCGAATCTCGTTGCCGAGCGCGGTGGCAATGCTCGCATGCGTTGACCACGAGTTCTTCTGATGAAACGCCTGCTGCGCCGCCACCATCGCCAGCACGCCGACGCCGACGATCACAATCGCCAGCGCGGTTTCGAGCAGCGTGAAGCCGGAACGCACGCGCGAGCCATTCGCGCGGGTTCCAATCCCCCTCCGTATGAGGGAGGCGCCAGGGGTTGGTGGGGCGCAGCGTGCGTATTGAATGTCGAGCACGTTTTCAAGCGTCATCGCGCAACCGCA
>JBIQHI010000002.1:763926-975063 GCA_044508635.1 Planctomycetaceae bacterium
CGACTCGCCGGCTGCGCCCGGACGAGTCGTGGCACCGCGCTCAATCCCCCTCCCTTCGAGGGAGGGGCCAGGGGTGGGTGGGGCGCAGCGTGCATATTGAATGTCGAGCACGTTTTCAAGCGTCATCGCGCAACCGCACGACTCGCCGGCTGCGCCCGGACGAGTCGTGGCACCGCGCTCAATCCCCCTCCCTATGAGGGAGGGGCCAGGGGTGGGTGGGGCGTAAGACACGTTCGAGGGCGAATGGTGGGATTGGCCTTCCACCCGCCCCCCGACCCCCTCGCTCACAGGGAGGGGGAGTTTGGGCCACCGCGTTTCGTTGGCACGCCGCGCCTCGCTGGTTGATTCGAGTTCATGCACAGCGTTCACGATCAACTCCTTCACCGCCTCCGGCACGCCTCTGCACGCCTCCGCCTCCTCAAACGTCCGCGGCTTAGCCGCTGACGATCGAGCTCATCTTGAAGATCGGGAGGATGATGGCCATGGCGATGAAGCCGACGATCGAACCCATGATCACGATCATGAGCGGCTCGATCATGCTGGTGACGGCCTTGATGGCGTCGCGCAGCACCTTGCCGTAATACGCCGCGATCTCATTCACCACGTCGCCAAGGCGACCGGATTCTTCACCCGCCGCGATCATCTGCACGACGGACATCGGCAGCAGACGGCTCTTGGAAAGATGCGCCTGCACCTTCTTGCCCTGCTTCACCGCCGAGTACACGTTGCGCCACATTTTCTTGTAGAGCAGGTTGCCCGAGATGTCGCCCGTGATCGCAAGGGTGTCAAGCATCGGCACGCCGGCGTTGAGCAACTCGCCCATCGTGTGCAGCGAGCGGCTGACGTACAGCGCCTGGAACATGCGCTTGAAGAGCGGCGTGGTGAGCTTGGTCTTGTCCCACCAGAACCGGCCGATCTCCGTCTTGAGGAACATGATGAAGCCGATGATGCCAAGCACCAGGGCGATGACGAGCACGTACCAGTAATTCACCATCCACGCCGAGAGCGCCATGAGGAACTTTGTCGGCGCGGGCATGGCGGCTTCCTTGCCCTTGAACACGGCGCCGAACTTGGGCAGCACGAACGTGAGCAGGAAGATGGTCACCGCGATCGCCATCGTGGCGATGATGCCCGGGTAGATCGAGGCGCCGATCACCATCTTGCGCGTTTCAAGCTGCTGCGTCAGGTAACTCGCGATGCGGTCAAGCATCTTGGCGAACGAACCGGACATTTCCGAAGCGCGGACCATGTTGACGTAGAGCGGGCTGAACAGCTTGGGATAGCGCGCGATGGCGTCGGAGAACTGCTTGCCCGATTCCACATCCATGCGGATGGTCAGAATGATCTTGCGGAACTTCTTGTTGGTCATCTGCTCCGCAATGCCTTCGAGCGCGGAGCGGAGGTTGATGCCGGCCCGGATCATCACCGCGAGCTGCGTGGTGAAGTCGAGCACGTCCTTCTGCGACGGGCCGCTGGAATAGTTGAGCGCCTTGAGCTTGCTGGTGAACTGCGTCGTCGCCGTCTGCACCGGCGCGAGTTGCAGCACGTGATGGCCCTGGTTGCGCAGTATCGCGGCGGCAAGCGTGGCGTTCTCGGCGGCGAGAACACCAACCTGCACCTGGCCGGAACTGTGTCGAGCTTGGTAGCGATACTGTGGCATGGGAGAAAAGTCGAAAAGTCAACAAGTCAAAACGTCAACATTCAGAACGCTCATTCCGTCAACAGGCCTTTCATCTCCAAGTCCTTCTGACTTGTTGATTTGCTGACTTGTTGACGTTTCATCATGCTGCCAGTTGTCGCTCCAGTTTGTCGGGGAAGGCGGCCTGCGAGATGGCGTCTTCGCGGCTGATCAAACCGTTGAAGAACAGCTCCGCAATCGCGTTGTCGAGGCTGATCATGCCCATGTGACGGTTGGTGTCGATGACGTTCGGGATTTCGAACGTGCGCGCTTCGCGGATGATGTTGCGCACCGCGGGCGTGCAGAGCATCACTTCCACCGCGGGGACCATGCCCGGGCGATCGATGCGGCTGAACAGCGTTTGCGACACGACGGCCTGCAGCGTGTTCGAAAGCATCGAGCGGATCTGGTTCTGCTGACCACCGGGGTACATATCGATGATGCGCTCGACCGTCTGCGAGGCGTTGACGGTGTGCAAGGTGGAAAGCACGAGGTGGCCGGTTTCGGCGGCGGAGATCGCGAGCGCGGTGGTTTCGAGATCGCGCATTTCGCCGACCAGGATGATGTCCGGGTCCTGACGCAGCGCGTGCTTGAGGCCCGAGGCGAAGCTTGGCATGTCCTGACCGAGTTCGCGCTGTTCGATCAGACACTTGTTGCTGATGAAGGCGTATTCGACGGGGTCTTCCAGCGTGATGATGTGCTTGCGATAGCGCTCGTTCATCGCCTGGATCATCGCCGCCAGCGTGGTGGACTTACCCGAACCGGTGTCGCCGGTGACGAGCACGAGGCCGCGGGGCAGGTACGTCAGCCGGCTGATGACTTCCGGCAGGTTGAGATCCGCCATCGGCGGAACCTTGCTCTTGATGGCACGCATGGCGAGGCCGACGGAACCGCGCTGGTAGTGGGCGTTGACGCGGTAGCGCGACTGGCCCTTCACTTCGAGCGAAAAATCGAGGTCCTTCGTCTGGTCGAACGCCTTGAGCTGTTCCGGCGACACCATCTCGCTCAACGCCGTGCGCACCGACTCCGGCGTCAGGATCGGGTGATCCATCGGCGTCATGACGGTGTGAACGCGCATCATCGGCGGGTGGCCCGCGACGAGGTGCACGTCCGATGCATCGTGTTCATGCGCGTACCGCAGAATCTCGACAAACTTCACAGCAGGGGTCTCCGCGCTCGAATGAAGCAAGACATCGTGCCAGTGCCCGGGCTCCGGAAGCCCATAGCGACTGATGCCACTTCATCGTCGAAGCGCGCCGGGCAGATAACGACAGAAACTGGGTGATGCGGTCCGGCAAGCGCCGCCTGGTCCAGTCGTGACGTTCAGTCGGTTTGTGCAGGTTGGGAAGACGTGAAACGCCGGCACGTCGAAGCGGCGCAACATCAAAATGAGCCGCAGTGGCGGATCAATTCAGCGGTCGTGCGCAGCGGCGGCGCGGGAGCTTACGGCGATTGCAGCGGTTGCTGGCCGGCGAAGTGCACTTTTGGTTTTCGGACGCCGATGTCGAAGAGGAGGTCAGCGAACGTGCCGGGCGTGCGGTAGCGGAGCGTGCCGGTGATCGCGACCTCGGCCGCCGCGGTGGCGCCCGGCCGCCAGTCGGTCTCCGACGTGAAGACCACGGCAGGCACGGTGAGCGTGCGCTCCGCGCCTTTGCTCAAAGTCGCCAGCGCCGCCTGTCGGCCTTCGTACATGCGCTTGCCGTTGAGCGACACCGTGTAATCGAACTCAATGAGCGGCAGCGGCTCGTCGTTGGGATTCGCCAGCGCCAGCGCGATGTCGATGCTGGCGGCGCGATCAGTGCTTTCCGTCACCGTGGCGCCGACGACACTCACCCGCGGCGGCTGGGCCATCGAACAGCCACCCAGCGCGAAGCTGCACGCAAGAACGCACCACGCCGCAAGACGAATCGCCGTCATGCGCCGCAATGTAAATGCAACCGCGCGCGGCAGCAAACGCAGGGTGGGCACGGCCTACCAGGAGCGGTTTGTGCGCGTGGAGCAAACCAATGGCGGGCGGTGGACCCTACATGCGCCGCGACATCCGTGCCGACCATTCACTCGAGGCGCAGCCAGCCGTCGCCGTAGTCGCCTGCCTGGGCCATGAGGACGTCCTGGGCGTTGTCGAAGTGCGACGAGTACGCCGCCCACTGGACGGACATGAACGCAAGGATGACGACCGCGATCCACGCCGCCACTTCGCCTTCGCGCCGGCGTCGCAGCACGAACAGCACAGAGACGCAGATGGCGAGCGTGAGCAGCTTGAACGAGGTGAGCGCCCACGCCGACTGCGTCGATTTGATCAGCAGCGCCGCCACGGGGTTGGCTTCCATCATGCCGGTGGTGCGAAGATGCGTGAGCGTGATGAGGAGGTCGGCGAGGCTCAAGACGACCACGCCCGCAAGGAGCACATACACGCGGCGCATCCGCTGCAGCGTGCCATGGTCGTGCAGAGCTGTTGAGGTAGACATCGGGCGGCCTCCCTGTGCTCCGATTCGCCGGCGAAGGCTCGGCGGTTCGCCTGCATCACATCGCAAAACCATCGGCCGCCATGGGGGACGGCTTGAAACGTGCCGAGCTACACTTGCCCAGCGGAACCGCATCCGCCGCGGCCTCGCCTTCTGACGCTCGAATCGTGCTGCAGAGAATCATCATGGCTGCACCGACCCCACGACCGAGAATCCTCCTTCTTGTCTGTCTGATATTGCCATGCCTCCGGCCGGCTGACTGTTTTTCACAACTGGAAAGTCCGGTCTATGTGGACGACTCGCCGCTGGCATGGGAAACATTTCAGCGGGCCCAGGATCAGGTGCGCGATAACGTCGCGGAAGCGGTGCGCCTGTACCAGGAACTGCTCGACCAGTATGGGGAAAAATTAATTCCCGTCGCCCCCGCGGAGGCCGACCGCCTGTATCCCGTTCGCGCTCGCGTCCTTGAAGCCATCCGCAACAACCCCGGCGTGCTGGAGCGCTACCAGCTCATCGCGCAGGCCGAAGCGGATCGACTGCTGGCGGATGGCGAACTCGAAGCGCTGGCGCGCACGCGCTCACTCACCGAAAGCGGGCTGGAGGCGTTGCTGCGGCTCGGCCAGCGCGAACTCGAAGCGGGCCACTTCCGCGCGGCGCTCACGCGGCTGCGCGAAGCGGAAGCGCATCCACTCATTGATGATGCTCGCGCGGCCCACTGCCAGTTCATGATCGGCCTTGCGGCCCATTATCTCGGCGAGTCGGCCACCGCAGCGCAGGCGCGGGAACGCCTGACCGAGCTTGGACGCACCGGCGAGCCGTTCCTTGCCGAGCTCGATCGACTTGCCGCGCAATCGCTGACGCGTCCGCCGGGGCGCGGCGTTTCGCCGGTTGATCGCAACGTTCACTTTGAGATCGACGACCTCGTGCCGCAGGAAATCTGGTCACGCGAGCTTTCGGAAACGCTGATGCGCCGCATGTACACGGATCGCGGCATGCCGGAGCGTGCGAATGACTTTGCGATCGAGCGCCGGCGCCGCGCCGCCGACATCGTCACCGTCGCCGCCACCGCAACAGAAAACGCTGTGTACGTGAACGAAGGCCACGCGGTGCATGCGTTCGACCGCTTCACGGGCTACGAAATCTGGCCCGCACCGGCGACCGACCGCCTTGCTGTCGCCATTCAGGACATGAGCGACGACGTCGGCGATCTCAACTTCATCGCGGCGCAGGATGATGTGCTCGTCACGCTCGCGGGCCACGCCGGCGCTGATGGTCGCTCCAGCAACGGCCAGATCATGTGCATCGACGCGCGAACGGGCCAAAAGCGATGGATGGCGGACATCGACGGCTTCCGCGGCGAGGAGGAATACGACGGCCTGTTCGCCTACGGCCTGCCGATCATCGCCGAGGGGCGCGTGTACGTCCTCGCCCGCAAGCAAAGCACGCAGACGCTCACCGCCACGTACTTGGTCGCGCTCGATTTGGCCGACGGCTCACCGGCGTGGATCCGTCACATCGCCTCAAGCGCGCTGATTCGCGTGCGGAACACGCGGCCGTTCTCCAACCCCGTGTACGACCGCGGCGAGATCATCATCGCAACGACCGTCGGCGCCGTGGCGTGCGTCGAAGCGTCCACCGGCGAATTCAAGTGGCTGCGCGTGCACCGTCCGCCCATCACCGAACCCGCGCTCCTGCGCAAGCCGTGGGAGATCAGCGGGCCCGCCCTCACGTCGCGCGGCGTCGTCGTCATTCAGCCCGATGAACGCCGCGTCATGCTCGTTGATCGCGACACCGGGCAGATGCTCGAGAGTTATCCCATCGGCACGGTGGACGGCTGGGGGGCGCCGCGCTACCTGCTGGCGAACGATCGCTATGTCTTCGCCGTGGGCGAAACCGTGCGTGCGTTCCACGCCGATTCGCTCGACCGCCCGATCTGGCAGCTTCCGCCCGCGCGCAGCCAGGTGCCGGCGAAGGATGGCAACGCGCCGCTCATCACCAGCGAGCAATACGACATCACCGGCCGCGTGCAGGTGACGGACACCGCGCTCATCGTGCCGACCTCGCAGGGACTGATCATCGCGGACATCGACACGGGCCAGGAGCAGCAGCGCCTGCCGTTGCGTTCCGACGTCCTGCCGCTCGCCGTGGATGCGCAGCTCTTCGTGGCCGGCGCGGATTACCTTGACGCGTTCATGCCGTTCGGCACGGCGGAGCGAACGTTGCGGCAGCGGTTGGCGGAACACCCGGATGATCTCGAGCCGGCGCTGTCGCTCTTGCGGCTCGGCATCCGCGTGCGGCATCTCGATCTCGCGCTTGAAGCGGCGGAGATCGCGCGCGGCATCATCGCCACCAGCGACCAGACAGCCACCGCGGACGCCGGTCGCGAGACGCTGTTCGCCATGCTCCTTGAAGCGGCGCGGCTTGGGCTGGGCGGCGAGAGCGAGGACGGCGCTCGACTTCACGCCATGCTGCGCACCGTCGCGCTCACGCCCGAGCAGCAGGTGGAGCAACTCCTGGCGTACGGCGCGTGGTGCGAAGGCGAAGCCGGCGGCAATCGTTCGCCGTCCGCGCCGCCGCCCGCACTGCGCGACGCCGTTGAGGCGTATCAGACCATTCTCGATCACCCACTGCTTGCCCGTTGCGAACGCGAACACGACGACATCAGCAAGAGCGCCGGCATGTGGGCGATCGACCGCCTCGATCGCCTCATTGCGCGTCACGGCCGGAGCGTCTATGGACCGCAGGAAGATTACGCTCGCCTCGAACTGCAACGGTTGGAAGAGGGCGGCGGCGACGTCGCGGCGCTGCGCGAGCTTGCGGCACGGTTCCCCTTTGCCAGCGCTGCGGACGAGGCGGCCGTGCGCGGCGCGCAGCTTCTCATTGAAGCCGGTCTGCAGCGCGATGCGCTCACGTTCATGGAAGAGGTGTATCACCGCGTGCCGCCGCATCGACACGCGCAGGCGTCGCGCGCCCGGCTGGTGGGCGCCATGGTGGAATTGAGCGAATCGATGGGCTGGCGCGATCACGCCGTGCGGCTTTTGCGGCACGCCGTGGTGAACAATCCCGGCGAAGCGCTTGTCGTCACCGACGGCTCGCGCGATCCGCAGGCATGGCTTGATCGGCTCGGCGCTGCTGTGGCGGACGCTCCGGCTGTTGGTCTCCCGCGCGGCGCTGCCGAGGCTCTTCAAGGCGTGCTCGTCGCGGGTCAAACGAACTGGCTCGACGCCGGCGGTCAGCGGCTGCTGTTCGTCGTGCGCGGCGAGACGCTGCGTGCGCTCAAGGCGCCGGATCTCACGGCCGCATGGGAATGCCCGCTCGGTTCCAGCGGCGCCAGCTGGACGTTGCTCGGCGTGCGCGATGGCGCCGCGATCTTCTGGCAGCGTGCTCCGGTCCAGGACCCGCGCGCGGTGGCGGTGAATCTTGCCGATGGCCGGCCGCGCTGGACCACGTCCAGCATCAGCTCGCAGGAGCGCAACGCCGCCGACCAGATTCGCCGCGACCGCGTGAACATGGAGCTGATGCCCAACGGCATGCCGCTCAACCTTGCCGAAGTGGTGCCGCTCCTCACGAACGATCGATTGCTGCTCGTGCGGCGGACAGGCGAGGTGTATGCCGTCGATCTCCGGCTGGGCGAGCCGATGGTCACGGTCGCAACGGACACGATCGACGAAGTGCACGAGGCGCTGCTGACCGACCTCGGCATCGTGCTCATCGGGCGCGATGAACCAGTTGCGGCCCGTGGCGGGAGCGCCGGCAAAGCGCCGGCGGTGGTGCTGCTCGATCAGCGCAGCGGCGAAGCGATCTTTCGCTCGCGTCCCGCGGGTTCGACGGGCGTGCTGTGGGCCGAGCGCACGCCGATTGATGATCTTGTGTACGGCACAGACGGCGGCGTGGAACTCGTGAGCCTGGCGAGCGGCGAGCGGCGGTGGCTGCAGCGATCGCAATCCGTGCGGCCGACGACGCAGGGCTGGATCGCGGGCGATCGCGTGCTGGTGGAAGATCCCGCGGGGGCGCTGCGCGCCATCACGCTCGCCACCGGCGACGTGTCGGACGCGTTTCGCCGGCCGCGCATCGACTTCGGCGGCGACAGCGCGGAACTGGTGGACGTGATCGTGAGCAAGGGACGCATCTTCGCGCAGTTCGCCGACCGCATCGTGCGCGTTTCGCAGGAAGGCACGGTGCTCGGCGCGGATGTCATCACCGACACGCGCGACTATCGCTGGCTGCTCCCCGCGAAGGATCGACTGGTGCTCGTGAGCAAGGTCGGCACGCGACAGGATCGCGACGAGCAGCGGCAGGAAATCACCACGCGACATGACTACCGGGTGTATTGCCTCTCCGAAAACGGCGCGGTGCTCGAAGAAGGCGCCGACATCGAGCCGCTGCGGGAAGCGATCACCAGCGCGCTGCTCGTGGACGGTTGGCTGATGCTTTCCACGGGTTCGTTCACGCTTGCGGTGCCGATGCCGCCGGCGGAACGTTCGGGGTTATGAAGCGGCGCGATGCGTGAACACGCGGCAGGGCGCGGCGGGGCGGCTGGCATGGCCGTTCCCGCGGTCGAATAAGCGCCGCTTCACATGTGAAAAACTTCTTTGCACCACGGTCGCCGGGGGTTGACAACGGCTTGAGAATCGTTCTGATACGGCGCGCCGACGCAGGGTCGGCAAGGCTTCTGGTGGAGAATCAACCAATGGACACCGTGCTTGAGCCGCAGTTCGTGCAGGAAGAATCGCTGAAGGGTGGCAGGCTGCGCGGCCTCGAATGCGCATGGACCGATGCGCTGCTCGAGCCGTGCCGCACTGCTTCGTCGTGGGCGTCCAGCATGCTTGTGGACCCCGTCTGCTCCTGGGAGGAGGAGGACGACGAAGACGACGATGACTTCGGCGACGAGGACGACGACGACTTCGACGACGACGAGGACTTCGACGACGATTTCTTCGACGATGACGAAGACGATGACGACGAGGACCTCGACGAGGACTTCGAAGAAGACGATGAATGATGCCGGCTCGGGCGGCGGGTGAACGCGGGCGCCTCATGCGTCCGGCCCGCCGCGTTGTGGCCAGCGTCAGCCGCGATCAGTCAACTTCAGATGGATGTGCTTCGCCCTTGCCGCCGGACGCTCGTTCGGCGGCAGCGATGCCATTGGGGGCGTTACTGCGGCACGTTGCGCTTGTTGTCGCGGCGGGCGGTTTCGCGGGCCCGGCCGTGCACGCCGACGCCGGACGCGCCCAGGGCGTTGCACAGGTGCACCACGGCCGGCACGTCGGCGTACGTTTCCCGCAGCGAAACGAGCTTTTCGGAGATGCTTAGACCGCCATTGTCGCGGTAAAGGCGTTTGAAGGCGTCTTTCACGGCGGCGATGTGCTCTTCCGAGAAGCCCCGCCTCGCCATGCCGATCTCGTTGATCTTGCGCACCTCGGCGGGATTGCCTTCGACCACCATGAAGGGCGGCACGTCCTTGGAAATGCGGGCCAGGCCGCCGATGAACGAGCACGTGCCGATGGTGGCGAAGTGGTGGATGCCCGCGCCGCCGCCCACGTTCGCGCCGTCCTCGATGTACACGTGCCCGGCGAGCATCACCTGGTTGGCCAGCGTGATGTGATCGCCCAGCAGGCAGTCGTGCGCGACGTGAGAAGCGACCATGATGAGGTTGTCGTTGCCGATGCGCGTGACGCCGCCGCCGTTCTGCGTGCCGCGGTGAATCGTGACATGCTCGCGCACGACGTTGCGGTCGCCGATCTGGCAGATGGAGTGCTCGCCCTTGAACTTGCGGTCCTGTGGATCGGCGCCGATTACCGAGAAGGGGTAGAAGATGTTGTCATCGCCGCAGGTGGTGCTGCATTGGATGCACACGTGCTGGTGGAGCACGCAGCGTTCGCCGATCTGCACGTCGGGGCCGATGACGCAGTAGGGGCCGATGACGGCGCTGTCCGCAACGTTGGCGGAAGGGTCGATGATCGCGGTTGGGTGCACGTTCGCCAAGGTGAATCAATCCTGCTCCGCATCGACCATCATGAAGCGCACCTGGGCCTCGGCGGCGAGCTTGTCGCCCACGAACGCCTTGCAGCTCACGTTCCCCGTGCGAGCCTTGGCCCGCCGCGCCTCCGCCACCAGCACAAGCTGATCGCCCGGCGTCACCGGTTGGCGCAGCTTTACTTTGTCGAGACTCAAGAGCACGGCGATCTTGCCGGTGTGTTCCAGCTTCTGGCTCATCAGCAGGCCGCCGAGCTGCGCCATCGCTTCCACGATCAGCACACCAGGCATGATCGGCGTGCCGGGATAGTGACCCTGAAAGAACGGCTCGTTGATCGTGACGTTCTTGACGCCCACCGCCCGCCGGTCGCCCTCGATCTCCACCACGCGGTCCACCAGCAGCATGGGGTAGCGGTGGGGCATGATGCGCTGGATGGCGCGAATATCCACCGCCCGGCCGCGAAGCATGGCGCTGCGGCGCTGCGATGACTCGATCTGCTCGAGGATTTTGAGGCACATCCGGCGGTTCAGCTCGTGGCCGGACTTGTACGCCACGAAGCGGCCGTAGACCGCGCAGCCGACGAGATAGAGATCGCCGAGCAGGTCCACGATCTTGTGCCGCACCGGTTCGTTGTCGAAGCGATAGGCGTTGTCGATCGGTCCTTCGTCGCCGATGACGAGGACATCGCGAGGTTTCAGATGCCGGCACATGCCGCGTTCCCACAGGGCCTCGGCTTCTTCCTTGAGCGAGAAGGTGCGGGCGCGGGCGAGTTCGTGCTCGTAATTGCCGTTGACGGAGCTGAAGACCTGCATCTGCCGGTGGATGCGATTGGACGACGTGCCGTAATCAAGTTCGTACGTGACGCGGAACGATTCGTCTTCGACGGGGAAGGCGGCGAGGGCCGAGTCCCCCTCCGTGACGAGAATCGGTTCCTGAATGCGGAAGACGCGCCGCGGTTCATCCTGCTCGACGATGCCGACCGCGCGGATGGGATCGACGAATGGTTGTGCCGATCCATCGCCGCAGGGGAGTTCCGGGCCGTGGATGCGGATAAGCGCGTTGTCGATGCGAAGGCCGGCGAGCGCGCTCATGCAATGTTCGACGGTTTCGATGGAAACATCGCCCATGCGAAGCGCGGTGCGGCGGGCGCGGCGGGCGACGTAATGCGCAATGGCGGGAATGCGCACCGGCGGATCGACGTCGATGCGCTCGAACACGATGCCGTGATTCACCGGGGCGGGGCAGATGGTGACCGTGGCGTGCTCGCCCATGAGCAGGCCCTTGCCGGAGACCACGACCTCGCCGGCGACGGTGCGCTGCATGCGCGGCGCTGCACGGGACGCATCCTGCGAGGATGGAGTGGTGACGGTCTGCAGCATTGTGAAAACGTCCGCCCCTCGGTTCCGAACTGGAACATTCACTCCGGGGCCTCGAGGTCGGCGTGCTGCCGGCCAGCGCTGTCGTTCCCCGTCAATCCAGCCATTTTACGCATGCACGCGACCACCCGCAACGCTTGAGACGCCTCCTCCGCCGGGACGCCGAGGTGGGTTTCACCGGCTGGCACATCGCGCATGACGCCCGCCAAGGCGCCGACGCGGGCGCCCGAGCCGATGACGATCTGCTCCTTGATGCCCGCGCCGCCGCCGATCTGCACGCCGTCGCCCACCGTCACCGAGCCGCTCAACCCGCAGGTGCCGGCGAGAATGCAGCCGCGACCGATGCGGCAGTTGTGGCCGATCTGCACGAGGTTGTCGATCTTTGTGCCCGCTCCAATGAACGTGTCGCCGAACTTCCCCCGATCAATGCACGTGCCGGCGCCGATTTCCACATCGTCGTCGATCTGCACGGCTCCGATGTGAGGCACCTTGAGCAGTCCGGCGCCGTTGGGGGCGGGGCGATACCCGAAGCCGTCCGCGCCGATCGAGACGTTCTGATGAATGAGCACGCGGCGGCCGATGGTGCATCGTTCGCGCACCACCGTGTTGCCGTGAATCTCCGTGCCGGCGCCGATCTTGACGCCCGAGTAGATGCGAACGCCGGCGTGGAGGACGACGTCGTCGCCGATCTCCGCGTCCTTGCCGACGCTCACAAACGCGCCGATGCGCACGCCCTTGCCGAGCTTCGCCGTTTCGTGCACGAAGGCGGTGGGATGCACGCCGACCTCCGGCACCGCGCGCGGCGGCGCGAAGGCTTCGAGCACGGCGATGAGCGCGAGCTCGGCATCGGGCACGATGATGAGCGCCCGCGCCGACGGGTCGTGCCCATCGGCCTTGAGCCCCTTCTTGATCAGCGCCGCGCCGGCGTTCGATTTCGCCCAGCGCTTGCCGTAGCGCCGCGCAGTGATGAAGGTGAGATCGTTGGGACCGGCGTCGTCGAGCCCCTTCACACCCGTAATGCGCAGATCAGGCGGGCCATCGAGCTCGCCTGCCACAAGATCAGCAATCGACCGAGCGGTATGCACAGCCAACCATCGCCCCGATCATCACGGCTTGAACTTGCGGTTCATGCGGTCGATCAGATCCTGCGTCACGTCGAGCGCGGGATTGCAATACAGCGTTCGCCGCGCCGAAATCTGTTTCGACACTTCCGCCTCGGTTCCGAGCTCAACGTCCACAATCGCGTCATCCAGCATGATGATGTCGATGCCCAGTTCCTGCGACATCGCCTTCGCTTCACCCTTGATGTGCGCGTAGATGTTGCGCATCGTCACGGCCTTCTGCTTGTCGAGCTTCAGGCGGTTGTGCTCGATCTCGGCCTGATACTGGAACGACTGCTCGTGCCAGGCGCGCTGCTTGTCCTGATGCGCCTTGGAGCCCGGGGCCAGCCCGCCGAGTTCCTCTTCCAGCCGATCGAGCGCCGCGCGCGACGCCTTCTGCTTCTTTTCCAGTTGATCCGCGAACGCCTGCAGGTTCTTGTCCGCGGTTGCCTTCTCGACAAGGCTGTTGAAGACCACCTCAAGGTTGACCGTGGCGATCACCGCGGGCTGCGTCGGCACCGCCGGCCGGGCGATGATCACCGCCGGCGTCATCACCAGCGAGGAAACAAACACGCCCGCCACCAGCCACAACACTCTCGATCTCATCGACTGCATGCTCACAATTCCTTCCTTGCGGTGAAGTTCAGTTCTTCGCCCCGACCTTGTTGCCGCCCGCGTCGAACGCATTGTTCATGCGCACGATCAGATCATCCGTGATGTCCACCATCGAGCTTGCGTAGAGCACCTTGCGGAGCGACACCTGCTGGAACACCTGGCCTTCACGTGACAACTGCACGTCGGGGTTGATCTGCAGATCGCCCTGCGAATCGTCAATCAGCACGAGGTCATAGCCCTCCGCCTCCGCAAGGCTCGCAATGGCCTCCTTCACCTGGCGGTAGAGATCCTGCACCACGAGCGACTTTTCGATATCCACCAGCTCGACGGTGGAGCGCTGCCACGCGGCGAACTGCACGGTCTTCGTCTCGAGCTCATCGGTCAGCGCCGTGAACGCGGGGTCCTGGGCCGCCGCCAGCTCGCGGGCCTTGTTCACGCCCTGCTCGTTGTCGCCGCCCACCATCGCCTTGAGCTTCTCGCGCACGGCCGCGATGCCATCCTTGTGGGCCTGCTCCTTCGCGACCAGTTCGGCTTCAAGCTCCTTCAGCCGCATGTCGATCACGGCACGCTGCTGAATGCTGTCCATGACCTTGCGAAGCTGCACGACGGCCACGCGCGTGGGGGTTGCGAGGTTCCGCGTCGCTGCCGCCTGATATCCCGCAAACAGGCACGCGCCGATCAGCGCCAACACCAGGGTGCGGTTCCACATCCGATTGTTTCCGCTCATCCGTTGTTTCGTCCTTCTTGTTGCCGGTACGGGCTGCCGCGTTCACCACGGCGTCAGTGCATGTGATCGGCAAACCCTGCGCGTTTGCACGAACCTCGGCCGGACCCGGGTTCGCAGGCCCATACCATAGCCGGAGTGCTCCCGAAAGGCACGAGGGCATCCCCGCCGGCCCGCCTCGCGAGGTCAGAAGGGCAGCTCGATGCTGAAACTGAACAGCCGCTCCTCGTCGGTTTCCTGCTTCACCAGCGGCACCGCGAAGTCGAACGCCAGCGGCGCCTGGCTAAGCTGCGGGATGTACAGCCGCACGCCGAGACCCACCGACACGCGGTAATCCGAGAAGCCCACTTCGTTTGTCACCGTGCCGGAGTCGAGGAACACCACGCCCGCCAGCGACTCCTGGAAGATCGGCTGCTCGAACTGGGCCCCGGCGAAGAACAGCCACTTGCCGCCGACCGGGTCGTCGCTCGGCTCGCCGTTGTCCGCGCGGATGCCCTTCGGGCTGATCGTGCGGAAGTCAAAGGCGCGGAATTTCCGGCCGCCCATATAGAACCGTTCGTATGACGGAGCGGTGCCGAAGATGTACTGCGCCTGCGTGTTCAGCCGCAGCGTGGACTTTCGGCCGAGGAAATCTTCGTACAGCGTGAGGTAGACGGTGTACTCGCCGGACACGGAGGTGAAGTCAAAGTCGCCGCCCATCGCGCCGACCTGTTCCACCGCAAGCTCGAGCCGACTGCCGCGTCCGGGGCGGGTGATCGTGCCGATCGTGCTTCGCACCAGGCTCACGCCGAGGCCGGTGATGACGTTGGGGCCGGCGTCGTCGAAGATCGCTGTCGGCGCATCGGGGTCGATATCGGTGAGTTCCACCTGCTCGATGCGGCCGTTGAGATTGATGCGCCAGATGTCGCCCAGCGCCCGGCCGAGCCCGAAGCCGAACGACATGCGCTCTTCATCGTGGCTCTGATACACGCGGCGGAAGAAGTTGCCCTGCACTCGCGCGGAATACGGCGAATCCCACAGCCGCGGCTCCGTGAAGCTCACAACATACTGAAAGATCTCCGTGCCCGGCCGGAACGCCATGTTGAACGATTGCCCCGCGCCGCGGAACGCACGGCCGGTGACCAGTTCTTCGAGCGACTCCGGGTAATCGAAGATGTCGAAATTGCTCTGCTGGATCGAAATCTCGCCGAAGAGACCCGCGTCGGAACCCACCGCAAGGCCGAAGTTCACGGAGCCTGTGTTGCGCTCCTTCACCTCAACGAGCACATCGCGATATTCCGGATCATCCGGGTCCGGCTCCTGCACCGTGATTCGCACATCGTTGAACAACCGCGTGTGACGCAGGCGGTCGGCGGAATCTTCGACCTCGGTGGCGTCGAACGGCCGTCCGGGCGCGAGGCGAATTTCCCTGCGAATGACGCGATCGCGCGTCAGCGAGTTGCCCGAGATTTCAACGAGCCCCACTTTGTAGCGTGCGCCTTCATTGATCTCGAGGTCAAGATCCACCTGGGCGCTGTCGGGCGTGCGGTACTCGAACGTGGTGACCGTCACGTCGAGATAGCCCATCAGGCCGTAGGCTTCCTCGATCACCGCGAGGCTCTTGCGCATTTTGTCCTGGCTGAAGACGTCGCCGGGGCGGATTTCCATCATCGCGCCGATCTGCTCTGGCGCATACACGGTGAGCGGCGAGCCGTCCGGGCGATGCGCGGTCATTCGCCGGAGCGTGTACTGCGGTCCTTCCGCGATGAGGAAGGTCACGACGGCTTCAGTGTTGTCGGGGCTAAGGTCAATCTGACGGTCCACGCGCACGTCGATGTAGCCGCGGTCGCGGTAAAACTTGCTCAAGGCCGCCACGTCGTCGTCGAGAATTTCAGGTTCCAGCGCGCCGCGGCGGAAGAAGAGCAGCGCCGTGCGCGTCTTGATCTGTCCCCAGAGTTGTTCGTCGTGGAAGGCGTTGTTGCCCTGGAAGCGAATTTCCTGAATGCGCACGCGCGGCCCTTCCAGGATGCGGAAGATCAGCACGCCGCTTTCGTTGAGTTCCGATTCGTCCACGGAGACGGTGGCGAGGTAGTTGCCGCGTTCGCGGTAGCGGGCTTCGATGGCGCGAGCGGCTTGCTGAATGAGGAAGTCATCGCGTGGCACGCCGCGCACGATCGAGAGCAGGCCGAGCAGATCCTGGTCGGAGATGGAACGGTTGCCGACGACCTGCACGGCTTCGATGATCGCTTCTTCGCTCACGGTGTAGATGACCGCGACGGAGCCGTTCTCGAGCAGTTCCACTTCGCCGGTGACGGCTCGGAACTTGCCAAGCCGGCGCAGCGTGGCGACATCCGACTTCACCAGTTCGGGGTCATACGGATCGCCGACCGCGGCTCGGATGTTGTTTTCGACAAGCTGGCGCGGCACGGAGCGCAAGCCTTCGATGCGCACCTCGGCGATGGGGCGATCGATGAGATCGTCGTCCACCTGGGCGCACGCGGGCTTCACGCCGGCAAAGGCCCACAGCGTCACCACACATGCGAGCAACGTCCACCAGCGGTCCATCCTGACCCTTTGTCCTGCCATGCGCGGCCGCGAGGATAGCGGAGAATCACCACACTGGCGAGCGAATCGCACAAGCGGGGAGCCGCATCGGCCACATTGCGTGTCCGTTTGGTTGACCCGCCTGCCTTGCGCCACTAGCTTCACGAGCCTGCATGCCTGTTTCACTCGATCAACTAGCGGCGAAGATCGGCGCCACACTCGAAGGCCCCAACGGGAAGGTGATTGTCGGCTGCGCGCCCATTGACAAGGCCGGCCCCGACGAGGTCACCTTCCTCGCCAACCCGCGATACGTGCGCTACCTCGAAACCACCCGCGCCGCCGCCGTGATCGTCGGCAAGTCGGTGCAGTGCCCGAACGGCATCGCGCGGCTTGTCGCCGATGATCCGTATTTCGCCTTCCGCCAGGCCGTCATCGAATTGCACGGCTTTCGCAAGCACCCCGCCGTGATCGACGCCGATGAACGCGGCGTCAGCAGGCACGCGGTCATTCACCCCACAGCAAAAGTCGGCGCGGGCTGCGCCATTCACCCCAATGTGGTGATTGAAGCGGGCGCCGTCATCGGCCGGAACTGCGTCCTCTACCCCGGCGTCTACATCGGCGCCGACGCCACGCTCGGCGACGATTGCGTGCTCTTCTCCAACGTCGTCATTTACGAACGCTGCAAGCTCGGCAACCGCGTCACGCTCCACGCCAACACCACCATCGGGCAGGACGGCTTCGGCTACGCGACGCACAGCGGCGTGCACAACAAGATCCCGCAGACCGGCATCGTCGTGCTTGGCGATGATGTCGAGATGGGCGCCGGCTGCGCCATCGAACGCTCCGCCATGGGCGAGACGCGCATCGGCAAGGGCACCAAGTTCGCTGATCTCATCTCCATCGGTCACGGCACCACGATGGGCGAGCACTGCCTCGTCGTGTCCCTCGTCGGCATCTCCGGTTCGGTGGAAGTCGGCAATTACGTCGCGCTCGGCGGGCAGGTGGGCGTCACCGGCCACCTGCGCATCGGCAACATGGTGCAGGTGGCGGGCAAGGCGGCGGTGGTGGCCGACGTGCCGGATAACTCGAAAATCGGCGGCATTCCCGCGGTGGACATCGACAAGGCCAAGCGCAACGCGCTCGCCGGGCTTGAGCTGTATGAACTCGCCAAGCGCGTCAAGAAGCTGGAAAAGATGCTGGAAAAGATGCGCGAGGCGGATTCCGTGCAATCGCGTGATGGCGACTGACCGTGCCGCGCTTCGCCGCAGAGTGAACTCACATGACGCAAACGCCAACGACGACTGAACTTCTGCACACGCCGTTCTACAAGATGCACCTCGAGCACGGCGCGACGATGGTGGAGTACGCCGGCTGGGAAATGCCGATCCGCTATCACTCGATCATCGAAGAGCACAAGCAGGTGCGAACCAGCGGCGGGTTCTTTGATGTGTCCCACATGGGCCGCCTGCGCTTCACGGGTCGGCACGCACGCAAGTTCCTCGACCATGTGTGCACGCGGCAGATCATGGGCATGGAGAAAGGGCAGTGCCGCTATTCGCTCGTGTGCAATGAGCGCGGCGGGTGCCGTGATGACGTGCTCGTCTACTGCATGGACGAGGACGAGTATCTGATGGTGTGCAACGCCGCGAACCGCAGGAAGCTGCTCGAGCACTTCGCCGCGGTGAAGGGCGACATGGTCTTTCAACTCAAGGACGAAACCGAGAAGACCGCGATGGCGGCGATTCAGGGTCCCAAGGTGATGGACCTCGTGGCGAAGTTCTCGAAAGAGATTCCGACGCTCAAGCGCTATCGCTTCGCCAAGAAGAACCTGCTGCTCTTCCACCTCATCGTGTCGCGCACGGGGTACACCGGCGAAGATGGCATCGAGGTCATCATGGATGCCACCATGGCGCGCCAGGCGGTGAAGCTCATTTTGAAGGATCTCGATGGGCCCGACGCGGTGGTCAAGCCAATTGGCCTTGGAGCGAGGGATTCTCTGCGATTAGAAGCGGGAATGCCGCTTTATGGGCACGAAATTGAGGAGCATCTGGACCCGATTTCGGCCGGTCTTAATTTCGCAGTGAAGCTTGACAAGGGCGCGGATGATGAACGCGTCGGTCGGTTCATCGGCCAGGACGCGCTGCAGAAGATTGCGAAGGAAGGCCCGCGGCAACGGCTGGTCGGCCTCAAGCTCGACACCCGCCGAAGCGCCCGGCAGAACATGCCGGTGAAAGACGGCGACGCGCAAGTCGGTTTCGTCACCAGCGGCTGCATCAGTCCGACGCTCGATGCGTCAATCGCCATGGCGTACGTCGCCACCGGGAAGCACGACGTGGGCACGAAGTTGAGCGTCGATCTTGGCAAGCAAGTCGTGCCGGCGGAAGTCGTGCCGCTGCCGTTTTACAAGGCGAGTTGATCGTCTTTCCGAGGCGAGTTCACAAGGCGAACGGTGGCACAGGCGCCTCGCCAGTGCGGTGGGAGCGAATCGCGCGGACGGCCGGACGACGGCTCACCCATCCCTTGCTCCTCCCTCAAGGGAGGGGAAGAGAAGCGGCGCCACGACTCGTCCGGCGAAGCGGCGAGTCGTACGGCTCGCAAACCACACGTCAAATTTGAAACGGATATCGCGGCGTTCTCGAAGCGCATCACGCGGCGTTGACGTCGCTCTCGCCCTTGGCGCGTTTGCGGGGTCGCGGGGCGGCGGCGCGCTTGCGCGACTGCTTCGCGAAGCGGCTCGGCTTGTCATCGCGAAGCTGAAGCTGCAGTTTGCGAAGCGCATCAAGCTCAATCTGGCGAACGCGTTCGCGGGTGAGGCCGACTTCCTGGCCGATCTGCTTGAGCGTCAGCGGTTCCTTGCCTTCGAGGCCGAAGCGCAGGCGAAGCACCTTGGCATCGCGCTCGTCGATCGTTTCCAGCAGCCGCATGATCGTCTGGAATTCTTCCGACTGGGCGACCGATTCCTCGGGGTTGTCGTGGCGGAAATCCTCGAACACGTCGGCCATGTCGAGCGCATCGCCGTCTTCGCTCACGGGCGCCTGCGTGGCGGAATGGAACGCCTTCACGGCCCGGCGGATGATGGCGAGCTTCTTCATCGGCACCTTCATCGCGCGGGTGAGTTCCTGCATGGTCGGCGGGCGGCCGAGCTCTTCTTCGAGCCTTCGCGTCGCTTCCTTCCAGCGGGCGATGAGTTCGACCATGTACGCCGGCACGTGAATCGGCTGGATGGCATTGATGAGCGTGCGCTTGATGGCCTGCTTGATCCACCACGAGGCGTAGGTGGAGAAGCGCGTGCCCTGCGCGGGGTCGAAGCCTTCGACAGCCCGGATGAGGCCGATGTTGCCTTCGTTCACGAGATCGGAAAGGGGCAGGCCGCGGTGCACGTAGCCTTTGCAGATCGAGACGACGAGGCGCAGGTTCGCGCGAATCATCTGATCCTTGGCGGCGTAATCGTTGTCGTTGATGACGCGCCAGCCGAGCGTGCGCTCTTCTTCTGCCGACAGCAGATCAACCTCGTTGATCTGGCGGAGATAGAGCTGGAGATCGGATTGCAGATCGGAGCGTGCCATGCAATGCCTTCGGCGGGACCAAGCGGATTCTGCGGCGAGCCGACCGTGGTAACGATCGGCTGTGGAGATGCCATCGACCCAACACTACGATTCGATAATCAGTTGATCAAAGTTCCGTGTGCATTGATTGAAGCATCGATATCTGAAGTGCCAGGACCAATGGATGGCTCCGTGGTCGCGGAATCCATCACGACGAACCGAGCGCGTTCGAAGGGCTTGTCGGCCCGAAAAGCGCGCGCCTTGAATGGGGCCGCCGCCGGCGGACGCGCAAATCGCGGCCGGGAGCCGGGCAAATGGTAGGCCTTGCCGCTTTGCGCGTCCCAATCGACGCACCATCGTAGGCGCGCTTGCGGCTGGTCGCGGCCAAGCGGAGTCGAGCGAATGAGCGATGTGGACATTACGAAGCTGCTGCGGGAATGGCCCCACGAGCCGGGCCGCATTCTGGCGCGCCGCGTGACCGCTGCGGACGGCCGCGACGTGCTCCAGATTCGCGTGGACCTCGGCGTGCTGCAGCTTGAACTGACCGGCCGGCCCGACGGCGTTCGCCCCGAAGGCTTCGATTCGCTCCTCGCGCTCCACGAGGCGCGGCTTCGCCAGTTCATGGATCGCAATGGCGGCCCCGCGGGGTTCATTCTGACCAGCGAGGAATGCCGGGCGCTGCGTGAGGAAGCGGTGCAGGTGTATCACCGCTATGTCGCGCTGCTCTCGCTTGGCGAGTTCGCAGCGGTGATCGCCGACACCGAGCACAACCTTCGCATCCTCGACTTGTGCAGGGACTTCGGCGAGTCGGAGCACGATCGCGGCGTGCTGGAGCAGTTCCGGCCGTATGTATTGATGATGCGGGCGCGGGCGGAGTCGGAACTGGCGGTCGCGCGCAAGCAGCCGCGAGAAGCGCTGGCGGCGCTCGATCGCGGCTTGCTCGCCATTCGCCAGGTGTATGAGGAAGCGGGGCTGGGTGATGCGTTCGACCAGTCAAGCGAAGTGCAACTATTGCGGGGCATGCGCGATGCGCTGGTGCCGAAGCTTCCGATGAGCCAGCGCGTGGAATTGCAGGAACGCCTGCAGGCGGCGCTCGCGGCCGAGAACTATGAGCTTGCTGCGATCCTCCGCGATGAGCTGCGGCTGCTGCAGTAAGCGCAGCAAGGGTCAAAGCGTCAAAAGGTCAAAAAGTCAGAACGGCTCTTCCTTTGCCCTTTTGCGGTTTGACCCTTTGACCTTTGATTCGCGTCAGCGAAGCCTGTTCTGCAGCGTGTCGAATTCGCGTTTGAGGTGTTCGCCGCCCAGGGCGGGGTCGCGCTGGCGCAGTTGGAGGATGCGCGGGACGATCTGCTGCGTGTTGCGGCCGGTGATGTCGAGGATCTGCAGCATGCGAAGCTGCGCGAGCCACCACGGCTCGCCGAGCGCATCGGGTTCGCCCGCGCCGATTCGCCGGTAGATGCGCATGGCGTCCGCAAGTTTGTCGGTGTCGTTCGAATCGCGGCCGAGGGCGAAAAGGCATTCCGCCTGGCCGAGTGTGGCTTCAAGTCCGTCCGGGTTCAGCCGCACGAGTTCGAGATAGAGCGGCAGGGCGTCGGCGAATCGCGCCGAGGTGCGATGCGCTTCCGCAAGGCGAAGCAGGTACGCTTTTCGATCGTCAATGCTCAAGTTGGCGTTGCTGGCCAGCCATGATGCAAGCGCATCGGCGAGCGGCACGAGTTCGCGCTGGGCCGCAGTTGTGCTGTCCTCCATGCGGCCGGCGCGGCGCAGACGCTCCACGCTCTTCTGCGTGGACTCGATGAGCATCATGAGCATCGGCCCGCCTTCTTCGGGTGCCGCGGCGGTCAGGCGCTCGATTTCGCGAACGACGAGCGCCGGCTGATTCGTGGCGTAGTACGCGCGAATGCGCAGCCGCGTCGCCTCGGCGATGAGCGATCGCTCGATTGTTGAATCGTCAGCAAGATTCTTGATCGCGTCCAGCGCTTTGTCCGCGTGACCAAGCTCCAGTTCCGCTTCCGCGCGGTACACCGCCAGCGTGGCGAGCAGCGTGTCGCTGGTCGGCGCGGTAGTGGATGCGGCGCGACCGGCGCGATTGCCGATGATGGGCGCGACTTCGTCCGCTTCGGTGATGATCTGCTCCGCGAGCGATCGGCGTCGCACCGCATCGGCTTCCGCGGCGGCTTCTGTTCGCGTCGTCTGCACGCGCATGAACTGGGCGACGGGAAACGCGCCGCTCGTAGCCGGAATGTGCGCGATCGCGGCTCGTGCGTCGGCGAAGCGGTTCTCATGCAGCGCGAGGCGAACCGCAAGCAGGCGCCACTCATCGATGGAATCCAGGTTCTGGTATCGCGCGAGCAGCAAATCAAGCGAGCGGTGCAGCAGGTCAGCCACGTTCTGATCGGCGTGCGATTCGCGATGCAGCTCCGCGGCGATCGAGACGGCGAGTTCAATCGCGCGTTCCGCTTCCGGCAGCGAGCCGTGGTCGGTCGCCAGCTCCAGCATGGTCTCGGCAGCGAGGCGGCGCTGATCATCCGCGAGCAGCGCCCGGCCGAGCCCATCGAGGGCGGCGGCGCGGTCGGCGGGCGCGATGTCCTGTCGCTGGAGAAGCTGCTGATAGAGTTCGATGCCCTTGCCGCGGGTGGCGTCATCGCGCGCGAACATTTCGGCCTGCGCGACGGCGGCGAGCGCGGGCATGGCGTCGATCGGAGCCGCGGGGTCGATGCCGCGCGCCAGCCGCGTCAGGGCAATCTGCCGCAGCGTCTCGCGCGGCACGCCGAGCTCAACGTCCAGCAAATCGACATACGGCTCCAACGAAGCAGCGAGCATGCGAGCGCGTTCGTGATCGCTGCGCGCGTCCGCCATGCTCTTGAGCAGCAGGTGCTCGCAATCCGCAATGAGCACGCGGAAGAAGAGCGTGTCGCGCGTCGCGTATTGCTGCTTCATTTCGTGCAGCAGCGCGATGGATTCATGCGGCCCGGCTTCACGAGCGCGGACGGTGGCCCGGCCGATGTTGACGAGGAAGTGATCGGTCGGCGTGGCGTCGACATCGGTGTCGCATCGCTCAAAGAGCGTTTCCGCGGCTACGAACTCGCCGAGGGAGGTGTGGGCGAAGGCGGCGAACAGCCGCGCCTGGTTGGCAAGCGGAGGGTTCAGCAGATCGGCGACGCGCGTGAGTTTCTGCGCGGCGAGCGCATAAAGATCGCGCTGTTCGCCGACGTCATTCACATTGAAGCGAGCGTGCAGCACAGCTCCGATGCCGAGCAGGAATGGAATGCGGCGATCGCGCTGCTCATCGGCAAGGCGGCGGCGCTGCAACTGCAGCGCGATGTCGCCGGCGTACCCGGGCCGCGATTCGAGATCGAGAATCGCCTGCTCGATTTCAATCTCGGCGAGCGACGCGGTGCGATACATCTCTTGCGCGACGAATGCGGCGCGATCGCGTTGTTCGTCCGACGGCAAGCCGACGAAGCTGGTGAGGCCCGCGGCGTCCACGGGCAGGAGCACGAAGTAGAGATCCGCCGCCTGGTCCGCGAGCCAGATGGCGTGGCGCGGATCGTCGGCGTGTTGTTCGAGCAGCTTGGCGCGGGCATCGAGCAGATCATGGATGGCGCGGAGGCGTTGTGACTCATTCAGCCGCTCATCGCGCACGCGCATGTGTTTGAGCGCAATGTCGTAGCGCAGCGAATCGACGGGATCGGTTGGCGGATGCAGCGAGAGGTAATGCTCCAGCACCTCCGGCAAGCCGTAGTCCACGAGGCCGCGAAGGAACTGGTCTTCATCGAGTTGGTCGTCGAGTGATTGGGCGTGGGTGGGAAGAGCTGTGGCGTAGGGAAGAACGAAGGAGAAGAGGCATAAGGCATAAGGCAAAAGGCAAAAGCGCGGACGCATTGCGCAGCGGCGCCGTCCCACGCCGCGCTTTCCCCTTTTCCTTATGCCTTGTGCCATTTGCCTGCTCACAATTCCGTCTCTTGCTTCGCTTCTTCAAATGTTCATCCCGGCCGCGCGAAGGTGACATTCGTGTAACCGGCTTTCACCACGGCGTTGAACGTTTCGATCGCGTGTTCCCAGCGCGTGATGGCGGCGGGACGGACGATGATGGGGTGGTCCGGCGCGAACATGCCGGCCGGCGTCGCTTCGCTGATCTGGTGTTCGTGAAGGAAGTGTGCGAGATCGTCGAACGAGCGCGGCTGCGGATACGGGCCGTCGATGCGCAGCGTGCACGCGTCGTGGCCGAGGCCGGTGGTGAGCACCTCGATGCGCAGAGGTTCTTCGTCGAGTTCGAACGGATCGCGGTCGAGTTGGGCGGGCATGCGCTCGGGGAGATCGAGTCGATACACCTCTTCGCCGAGTTTAAATTCGGTGGCGACGAGGAAGTAGATGAGCAGCAGGAAGGTGACGTCGATCATGGACGTCAGGTTGAGGTTGATCTGCCCGCCGCCGTCGTGACCCGGCGCTGCGTGGCGCTCGCGCACCCGGCGATGCTCAATCACCTGTTCATCACGGACGGGATGGATGGCGGCGTCGCTCATTGCTCGCGCTGGATGACAAGGTTGATGCGTGCGTTGATGCCCGGGATGCCGGAAGCGCGTGCGGCTTCGGAGACGGCACGCAGCGCGGGCTCGATCCATTCATAGCGCGTCTCGCGATCGGCTCGCAGGTTGACGAGCATGCCGGGGCTTTGCTGATAAAGACCGGCGAGGTGGGCGACCATGCCGTCGTACGAATTCGGGCCGACGTCGAACGTGCGGCCGCCGATGCGATAACTTTCTGCGGTGCCGGCCGGACCGGGGACGACGTTGATGACGGTGCGCTGCTCATCGCGCGGCTTCTCGGATCGCGGGTCGTCCGGCGCGGGCAGGTTCATCGGCACGTTCTGCACATCCACGATGCGCGACACGAGGACGAAGAAGACGATGAGCAGGAACGTCATGTCGATCATCGGCGTCAGATTGGCGTTGATCTGCGCCGGACCTCGCCGGTAGATGCGGCTCATGACCTGGGCTCGTCCGTAGCGATGTCGGCGCGGGCTCGCACTTGCGGGCGCGGCCTCGCCTCACCAGCGGGCGCTGGCGCGGTGGCGGCGGCGGGTGCGGGCGCATGGGCCGTCGCCGGGCGAGAGCGGAACTGATTGACGAATTCCTCGGCGAGCGACGTTGCTTCCGTGGTGAGTTCATCAATGCGGTTGCGGATGATGGCGTATGCGGAAAGCGCGGGGATGGCGACGATGAGGCCCCAGAAGGTGGTGACGAGCGCGGTGCCGATGCCGCCTGCGAGGAGCGTTGGGTCCGCGTTGCCGCCCGCCGCGACGATGGTGTAGAAGGCGAGGATCATGCCGTACACCGTGCCGAAGAGGCCGATCATCGGGCTCACCTGGCCAAGCACGTTGAGCATTTCGATGCGGCGAAGGCGGCGGGTGGTGAGTTCGTCGGAGGTTTGTTCAAGCTTGCGCACCATCGCGCTGAAGCCGTGGCTTGCTTCGGTGAGGCCGGCGTGAAGGACGGCGCTGAAGAAACTTCCGTCGCGTCCGAGCAGGTCGATCGCTTCACGGAATTTGCTCTCGCCGATGAGGCGTTTGGTTTCGCTGATGACGCCGGCGGGCAGGATCGTCTTGCGCTGATTGGTGAGCGCGAGGTTGCCGATGAGCGCGATGCTGACGACGGAGAGCAGGAGCAGGAACCAGATCATCAGGCTGCCGAGCCACTCGATCGATGTGTCGCCGTTGGGCTGCGTGAGATGCGAAACGAAGAATGCCTTGGCGAAGCTGGAGTGCTGCGGGCCGGCGGCGGTGGCGCCGTCCTGGGCCAAGGCGTGCGCGGCGCAGAAGAGCGCGGCGAGGGTCGCGGGAAGCACGATGCAAAGGCGCCTCAATCGTGGCATGACATCTCCTTCTGGGAGCCGGCGTGCTAGCGCTGGGAAGTTGGCAGCTCGCGGAGCAGTGTACGGGCTCGCTCCGCAAGATCGGGGCGTTCGGCGCGCTCGGCGTCACTCACGACGCGCTCGAGCAATCGCCGGGCGGTCTCCGGGCGAGCGAACGTGTCACGATAAAGCAAAGCGGTGGCGATGAGCGCGGGCCCGGCCTGCGGCGAGGCGGGGTAGAGCACGGCGGCACGCATGTACATCACGGCCGCATCGCGCGGCTTGCCCGAAAGTCGCAGCGCTTCGGCGTATTGATAAAGGAATTGCGGGATGTCGCGCTGATCGAAGTGAGCCGCGATTCGTTCGCACAGCGCGAGCGCTTCGCCGTAGCGTTGTTCGCGCAGCAGCAGGTCGATCGCCTGCGGCGAATCCGGCGACGGCGGCGCTTGGGCGGCGGGAGCGGGCGTGGGGTTTGCTGCAGCGGCCGCCGGTTTTTCGCTTGATGGGGGCGCAACGTCGGGAGCGGATTCGGAATCCGTCGGCGGCGCCGCGGATGGTTCGGTCCACTTGCCGATGTCGGATTTCAGCACGCCGGAGATGGTGGAGCCGGCGGCGATGGGCGGGCCGGAGTAATGCTTTTCAAGTTCAGCGAAGATCGGCCGCAGCTTTGCGGCGAGGTCGTCGATCACGTGCTGAATGGCTTGCACTTTGACGACGCGGTCCGCACGGGCGAGCGCATCCATCGCTTCCTTCGCGGCGGCATAGGTGGTGGGCGCGGGCTCGCAACGCGGCACGCGCCGGGCCCACGAGGGATCAGGATCGAGCACGACGATCTCGGCGAAACACGCGCACGCCTCCGCAAACTCGTTACGAACATCATGCACACGCAAAAGTCGGTGGCGGAGCCAGAGCTGGTGCATCGGCTCGTTGCTCGCCATCAGCGCTTCGAGCAGTCGCCGGCGTGCAGTTTCGTAATCGCGGTCCGCGAACGCCTTCTCCGCTTCGTCGAGCACAGGCAACGCATCAAACGAAATGGTCCACACTTCGTCGACCGCGCGCTTCTGCCGATTGCCCGCGGGGTCGATGTAGAACACCTGCGCGTTCTGAATCGCCTGAATTTCGCAGCCCTTGAGCGCGACCCGCGAGCGAAGCAGCGTGACGGAATCCGCGAGGCTCGGCGCGGCAGCAAACGATGCGACGACGCAAGCGATGGCGACAACGCTTTGACGTACGGCATTTCGCGCGCATGTCCATGCTGAAGCGTGCCGCATCATGGCGCTGATAGCCCCAGTTCGCGGCGATCGAGGAATCGATAGCCCTTTTCCCCGCCGTGCAGCCGGGCGATCTCGGCGAGCGTGTTGAGCGGATCGGGATCGAGGAACTGGATGCAGTTGATCTGCACGGCGCGGCGACCGGTTGCGGGATCGACGGGGTTGAGTCGATCGAGCATGTCGAGCAGATCTTTCTGATCGATTTCGAACTGCCCGCCGCCGGTGATGTTGTCGCTCAACACGAAGATGGCGTCGGGCTTCAGCCGAATGGCTTCTTCGATCGCGGCGAGCGGGTTTGAGTTGCCGGTCGGAATGATGTTGCTTTCGATCCACTTGAGCGAGTTCAACTTCGCTTCGGGCGTGGCGCGCGTGAGTTCGCGCGCCGGCGGGACGACGATGGCGTCGGCTCGCTGGAAGAACACGATGGCGTAGCTTTGCCGCGGCGTGAGGCCTTCGAGCGACCGGCCGAGCTCTTCGATGACGAACTTGAGCGAGCGCAACATCGAGCCCGACGCGTCGATGACGTAGACGATGCGGCGGGCGTTCGTCGCCTTCAGCCCGACGAAGCTGGCGGAACCCTCGGCGGCGCGCGGCGCGAACTCGGCCAGGCTGCTCATCGACCGCGCATCGGAGAAGGTTTGCAGCGGGTCCACGTCGGACAGCGGGGCGGTGGCGATTTCCTCCGGACTCACGATGTCCGCAGGCAGCAACGTTTCCTGCAGGCGGGGCGTCTCGGCGGCGAGTTCGGAATCCATCTTCGAGAGCGGGTCATACGACTGGGCGTAAAAATCCGCCACGATCTGCACGCTCTCTTCTTTCTTGCTCGTGATCACGCTCCACGTGATGAAGAAGCCGACGACGAGCAGCAGCACGTGCAGCAGGGGCGAAAGCACCCACGGCACGATGGCCCGCAGGCGAAGCGCGAGCGGCGACACCGCCCCGAGCTGCGCAAGCCGGTCATCCATCGCGTTCGGGGCTTGAGGCTGAACAGGCTGCGGCTCGTTCACGTTCCGACCTCGGCGCTCGGCTCACAATCGGCCACCCAGCACATGGCCGCGGGCGTCATGGTCGTAGCATAGCCGTGCCGCAGGGGTGATACCGCCAACCCAGGTTCTGGTTCGGGGGTGCGTATCAGTGGTAGAGCGTCACGTTGCCAACGTGAATGTCGAGGGAAGGCCGAGGTAGCCGGCACGCTTGCCACGTTCGCCGGACAGTACGTGCCGGGGCAGCCCCATCGTTCCTCGGCGAGCGGGCACGCCGTCGAATTGGCATTCGACGATCACAGCCTTGCGGTTGTAAACCGCCGAGGCGAGCCATGGGGCGGCGCAGCCGCCGTCACATGCGTTCGCTGACGTCGATCTCAATCTCATCCGGCGCGCTGCGGCGGAAGATGGCGCGATCAAGGCTCAAGGGGCCCGGGCCGGTGATGAAGATGCCGAAGGCGAGCACGAACATGCCGAGCTGGAAGTAGACCTGGTGATACATCGCGCCGGCGTCGAGCTTGCGGGCGATTTCGAACGGCTGCTCGAGGAACGCGTCCATCGACATGATGTGGAAGGCGAGCGCCATGGTGATGGCGAGGCCGAGACCCCAGACGCGCGAGAACAGGCCGACGAGGAGCAGCGCGCCGCCGATGAGTTCGATGAGCGCGGTCGCCCATGCGAGGTAGTACGCGTATTGCCAGCCGGCTTTGTCGAGCGTGATGGCGACTTTGTAGAGCGCGAGCGCCTCGGCCGGGGCGACGACTTCGGTGGCGTCGGATTGCGTATCGGCCGGCGGGACTTCTGGCTGGACTTCAGGCACGGTGGCCGGCGGCGTGACGGGTGATTCGTCCAGCACGTCGTTCAGCTTCTTGCTGTCGTCATCCGCGGAGGAAGCTGGTTCGTCTGGTGCGGGCGGCTGGTCGCTTGAAGCTGGTTCATCCGGCGGCGTTGCCGGCGGCGTGGTGGGTTCGTCCTGGGCGGCGATCACAAACGAGAGGCTGGCGGGCTTGAGGCTGGCGCCGGTGACGGGGGTGGTGACCGTCTGGCGGACATCGACATTGAGCTTCTGCAGCGTAGCCACTTCCTCGGGCGTGTAGGTGGCGTTGTTGAAGATCTTGGCCCAACCGGCGGTGAAGAACGCGGCGCAGAGGACGACACGTGCAAGGGTTGGGACGACAACGGTGCCGGCGTACTGGCTTGCGTTCATGCGAATCTCCGGGACGTGCAGGGCGTGGAACGGAGCGGGGCAGGGCTCTTGCTGCTGATATCGTGCAAGTTGGCGACGCGAAGTGAATATCCTAGTCGTTGACCGAGCCAGCCATGCGGGCGTGGCGGAATTGGCAGACGCGCGGGATTTAGGTTCCCGTGGGGCAACCCATACAGGTTCGATTCCTGTCGCCCGCACTTTCATCATTTCTTATTGGCGCGGGGCGGATCGCGCGGCGCGAGATGGGCGAGCATGCGTTGCCATCAGCGTCTTCAGGAACTCACCCCGGCCCTCTCCCTCGGACGGAGGGGGAGGCAAGCGAAGAATCGCAAAACACAGATCGTCGCTGAAGCGGAATTCTTCCGGGGGAACAGGCTGGAACCAGCGGCAGCCGCATTGCGAACACAGTGGGACGAGCGGACGGTTCGAGGCTCCGGAGCGCGATTCGGGGACCGCGAACGAATCCGGGCTTGCCGTTCGCACATACCCCCCTTCCGTCACATCCAAACGTCCCCGTCGCACGTACAGGGCCCGGTAGGGCGTGCCGGACCCTGGCGGCGGGGTTTTTTGCTGCGCGGATCGCGGCGCATCGATCGCGCGGCGACGCCGCAAGCATGTGAGCTGCAAGATTCCCCCTCCCTATCAGGGAGGGGGTGGGGCGCACTGCGGACGGGTCAAAGGTCAAAATGGAAACGATCCGAAGCCGCGTCTGACGAGTCTGCGAGGAAGACGCGGGTTGCGGCGCCGGTTGCGTTCCGCGCGCTCGCCTCCCGTTGGTCGGGTCGCGGCGAAACGGCGGGATCGGCGATCAGGTGGCGTTCGACCATTTTGGTGTGAGCCCACGCATCGACCTCGCTAGCATGTTTCGCCCATGCCGAGCCGCGCTCACCCTCAACGCTCCACTTCGCCCGCCGAGCACCTCGGCATTGTTGATGTGGGCCCGCGCCGCTCGATTGCCGACCGAAATGGCGGCGCGAGTGAAGGCGAGGCTCGCCAGCCGTGGTCGCCTGCATCATGGCGGCAATACCCCACGCTGCAGCAGCCTGATTATCCCGATGAAGCATCGCTCAACGCGGCGCTGGTGCAGCTCACCTCGCTCCCGCCGCTGGTGACGTCGTGGGAGATCGAGCAACTGACGAGCGAACTTGCGGACGCTGCGGACGGCCGCAAGTTCCTGCTGCAAGGCGGCGACTGCGCGGAGAGCTTCGCGGATTGTCATTCGCCGGGCATCGCAGCCAAATTGAAAGTGCTGCTGCAGATGTCGCTCGTGATGGCGCAAGGCATGGGTCGGCCGGTGGTGCGCGTGGGGCGGTTTGCGGGCCAATATGCCAAGCCGCGCACAGAGCCTACGGAAACGGTGGGCGCTGTGACGCTGCCGAGTTACCGCGGCGATCTCATCAACCGGGCCGAGTTCACGCCTGCGGGCCGCACGCCTGACCCGCAGCTCATGCTTCGCGGCTATGAGCGGGCGGCGCTCACGCTCAATTTCATTCGCGCGCTCGTGGACGGCGGCTTTGCGGACTTGCACCACCCGGAACTGTGGGATGTGCCGTTCGCAAAGGAATCGCCGCAGGAGCGCGAGTTCACCGCGATTCGCCGGCGCATTGTCGAGTCGTTGCGGTTCATCGAAACGATTGCAGGTCGGCAGATCAGCGAAATTCGCCGGGTGGATTTCTACACCAGCCACGAGGCGCTGCATTTGCAGTTTGAGGAAGCGCTGACGCGCCAGGTGCCGCGGCGCGAGGGGTGGTACAACCTCGGCACGCACTTGCCGTGGATCGGCATGCGCACGGCGGACGCGCTCGGCGGGCATGTCGAGTACGCACGCGGCATCGAGAACCCAATCGGTCTCAAGGTGGGGCCGGAGTTGTCGCCCGAGGCGCTGGTAGAACTGGTGCGCGTGCTCAATCCGCGCAACAAGCCCGGCCGTCTGACGCTCATTCACCGCCTGGGCGCCGAGCAGATCGCAGCGAAATTGCCGGCGCTGCTTGAGGCGGTGGAGCGAATGGGCGCGAATGTGCTGTGGTGTTGCGATCCGATGCACGGCAACACGAAGCGGGACGGCGCAAACGGCGGCCGCAAGGTGCGGTTCTTCGCGGACATCGTGAGCGAGCTCGAACAGGCGTTCGACATTCACGCCAAGATCGGAACGCGCCTGGGCGGCGTGCACGTGGAACTCACCGGCGAGAACGTCACCGAATGCATCGCGAGCAACGGTGCGCCGCCGACCCACGGCGTGCTGCCCAGCGTCGATCCGCGTCTCAACCTCGAACAATCGCTTGAACTGGCGATGCTGGTGGCGCGCAAGGCGCGCTGACGGGCGAAACGTCGAAAGGTGAGGCGCACCGTCGCCACGGCGGTTGTGACTGCCCTGTGGCTGGCAGGCTACACTATCGCCCTCATGCCGCCTGGAACGAGTCAGAACCGTCGCCGCGTTGTCATCACTGGTCTTGGTCCCATCAGTGCCGTGGGCGTGGGCGTTGATGCGCTGTGGTCGGCGCTGGTGGAGGGCCGCAGCGGGCTGAAGAAGATTGCTCGCTTCGATCCCAGCGGGTTTCCGTGCAAGCATGCGGGCGAACTCGGCGAGGAGTTGTTCTCGGTCAAGTCGGTCGTGCCGAAGAGCTATCGCAAGAACACGAAGGTGATGGCTCGCGACATGGAGCTGGCCGTGGGGGCGGCGGACGCGGCGGTGCGCGATGCGGGGCTGGTGACGATCGGCATTGATCCCGACGCCACGCCGACCATTCCGCAGGATCGCTTCGGCTGTCACATCGGCGCGGGGCTGATCGCGGCGGACGTGGATGAACTCACCGCGGCGCTGTACACGGCTCGCAATGAGGACGGCGAATTCGATGTGCAGGAGTGGGGCCGCAACGGCATGAACAACCTCACGCCGCTGTGGCTGCTCAAGTATCTCCCCAACATGCTCGCATGCCACGTGACGATCATTCACGGCTGCAAAGGGCCGAGCAACACGATCACATGCAGCGAAGCGAGCAGCGGACTCTCGATCGGCGAGTCGATGCGCGTCATTGAACGCGGCGACGCGGATGCATGCCTTTCCGGCGGCGCGGAATACAAGCACAATCACATGGGCATGGTCCGCCAGACGTTTGCGAAGCGGCTTGCGGAAACGCGCGAGGACGAAGACGGCGGCACGGTCGTGAAGCCGTTTGATCGCGAGGCGCGCGGCACGCTGCTCGGCGAAGGCGGCGGCATTCTTGTCATTGAAGCCGAGGAAGCGGCGCGAGCGCGCGGCGCGAAGCTGTATGCCGCGATCGCCGGCTTCGGATCAACGCAGTCGTTCTGCCCGGACACGGTGAATGTGGAGATCGATCCATCCGGCGAAGGCATGGCGGATGCGATGCGGATCGCGCTGGAAACGGCGGGGAGGCGCGCCGATGAAATTGACGCCGTGGTGCCGATGGGCACGAGCGTGCGGCGGATTGACGAGGCGGAAGCGGCGGCGCTGCGGAGCGTGTTCGGGGACCGCGCGAGCGAAGTTCCGCTCATCACGACCACGCCAAATGTCGGCTTGTGCGGCGCGGGCAACGGCGCGATTCAGGCGATCACGGCGTGCAAGGCGCTGCGCGAGCAGCGTTTGCCGGCCCGGATGAACGCGTCAAATGTGGATGGGCTGGCGGCGGCGCGGGCGGAATCGAAGCCGGCCACGTTGCGGTCTATCCTCGTGACATCAACGAGCCTGGGCGGGCAGAACGTCGCGATCGTGCTCACCGGCGTGAATTGATCGGGCCGGGCGGCACGCGTGCAACTGACATGAACACATCGACAGCACAACTTGAGCGGAACGGCAAGCCGCGCGTCGTCGTCACCGGCATGGGCTGGGTCACGCCGCTGGGCCACGATCTGAACACCGTGTGGCGGCGGCTGCTGAACGGCGAGACGAGCTTCGCCAAGGTGGATCGCTTCGACGCCAGCACGTTCCTCACGACGTTCGCGGGGCAGGTGCGCGGGTTCGATGTGTCGAAGTTCGTCAGCGACATCGAGCCGCACAGGAACGCCGGTCTCAACACGCAGTTCGCGCTCGGGGCGGCGCGGCAGGCGTGGGACCAGGCGTGTTTGCGCACGGCGACATCGCTCGATCCGCGCCGCGTCGGCATCTATCTCGGGGCCGGCGAGGGCGTCATTGATTTTGAGAATTATGCGGCGACCAATCTCGCGGGCTGGACCGACGGCGCGACGCAGGTGGATGCCCGCAAGTGGGCCGAGCGCGCGTTTGAACTGATGACCGCGGCGCGCGAGATCGAGCAGGAGCCCAACATGCCCGTCAGCCACCTGGCGCGGGAATTCGGCATTCGCGGCCCGGCGTACAACTGCCTCACGGCGTGCGCGGCGTCCACGCAGGCGATCGGCGAAGCGTTCAGCATTCTGCAACGCGGCGATGCGGACGTCATGCTCTCCGGCGGCACGCACACGATGCTGCACGTGCTCGGCGTCACGGGGTTCATCCGCCTGACGGCGCTCTCGCGATCGAATGATCAGATCGAACGCGCCAGCCGACCGTTCGACCGCACGCGCGATGGATTCGTGATGGGCGAAGGCGCGGGCATGGTGGTGCTCGAAACGCTTGAGCACGCCATCAAGCGCGGCGCGCAGCCGCTTGCGGAGATTGCGGGCTACGGCAGCAGCGCCGACGCGTTCCGCATCACCGACATGCACCCCGAGGGCGCGGGCCCCGCGGCTGCCATTTCAAAGGCGCTTGAGGCGGCGGAAATCGACCCGCGAACGCTTGGCCCCGATGGCCGGCCGCTTGTGCATTACATCTCCGCGCACGGTACGGGCACGAAGGAAAACGATTCGATCGAAACCAAAGCGGTGAAGTCCGTCTTCGGCGAGTGCGCGAAGAAGATTCCCATGAGCTCGATCAAGTCGATGATGGGCCATCTGATCGCAGCAGCCGGCGCGGTGGAACTCATCACCTGCGTGCTGACGATCCGCGACAACATCGTGCCGCCCACGGCGAACCTCGAGGATCCCGATCCTGATCTTGATCTGGATTACGTGCCGAAGCAGGCGCGGAAGGTGCCCGTGGATACGTGCCTCTCCAACAGCTTCGGCTTCGGCGGGCAGAACGACACGCTCATCGTGCGTCGATTTACAGCGTAACGAGTCGGCGCGCAACGACACCGGCGCGCTTGGCGCTTCCGGTTGATGAAGAATTCGCTGATTCGCTTACGCGTTGAAGCTGGAGCCGCAGCCGCAGGTGCTGGTGGCGTTGGGGTTGTTGAACACAAACCCGCGGCCCATGATTTCATCTTTGAAATCGATGGTCGTGCCGGCGAGATAGAGGAAGCTCTTCGGGTCGCACACGACGCGGAGGGTAAAGGGCTCGCCTTCGCCGCTGCCGTTCTTGAGGTTGTATTCGTTCACCCACACTTCGTCGGTGTCGCGGGTGGTTTCGGTGAGGTCAAGGATGTAGCTGAAGCCGGAGCATCCGCCGCCTTTGACGCCCACGCGCAGGCAGACCTTGGAGGCGTCAAGCTCCTGCTGCTTGATGATCGCGGCGATTTCGCGGGCGGCGTTTTCAGTGACGGTCACGGACATTGGTTCAGATCTCCCAATACAGAACCCGTTTCGCGGGCCGTCTATTCTACGCTCGCGGCAGGCGGAAAGCAGGTCCGGGCGGCGGCAGATAATCTGTGCGGCCATGCCGGTTGTCGTGCGGAAAGCGGAGGAACTCAAGGGGTTCGACGGCGGCGCGTTCGTACCGACGATGGGGGCGTTGCACGAGGGGCATCTGGCGCTCATCCGGCGGGCGGCGTCGCTGCGCCCGGTCGTGGTTGTCAGCGTGTTCGTCAACCCCACGCAGTTCGGGCCGAGCGAGGATTTTTCGCGCTACCCCCGGCAGCTTGAACGTGATGTGCAGCTTGCGGGCGAGGCGGGAGCGCATGTGGTCTTCGCGCCGGATGTGGAGGTGATGTACCCGCCCGGCGTCAACGTGCCCGTGCCGGCGCTTCCCGCGGTGGCCACGCAGCCCGGGCTGGAGGATCGCATTCGCCCCGGACACTTTGCCGGCGTGTGCCAGGTGGTGGCGCGGCTGTTCGATCTCGTTCGTCCCAGCGCCGCGGTGTTCGGCGAGAAGGACTACCAGCAGCTACTCGTCATTCGCTCGCTGGTTGAACAGGAAAAGCCCCGCTGGGGCGAGCTGGAAATTGTGGCTCACCCGACGAAGCGCGAAGTGGATGGGCTCGCGATGAGCAGCCGGAATGTGTACTTGTCCGCCGAGGAGCGCGGGCGGGCGACGGCGCTCTTTCGAGCGCTGGCGTCGGCGAAGGAATGTCGCACGCCCAAGGAAGCGGAGACGCGCATGGCGAACGTGCTTCGCGAAAGCGGGCTTGAGATTGATTATGCGGTGGTGCGCGATGCGGACACGCTTCTGCCAGTGTCTTCCGCTGCGAAGCCGGCTCGTGCGGTGATCGCAGCGCGGTTGGGGAATGTGCGACTGATCGACAACGACGCGATCACGTTTGAGCGGTAAACGCAGCACAGCGGGTGCCGTGGTCTGCAGCGCGGCGGAAGGCCACGTTTCTTTGGCGAATTGCGGCAGCGATGTGCATTTTGCGGTCATTGCACCTGGTGCGTGGCCGTCGCCCCTTGCGTCGCTCCGACCACGGCGCCCATGACAACGTGGATACTGGCATTGCTTCAAGGTGAACGGCGCTTTGCGGCTACACTCGCGGCGTGGCTCGCCGGCGCACATCCTGGGGTTGCCTTGGGCTCTTGCTTCTTGCCGCCGGCGCGATCGGCTTTGCAGTGCTGTGGTCGAGATCGCAGGCGCGGCCGACGTGGTGGAAACCGCCCGACCCCGGCGATCCGCACATCCGCGAAGTGGCCGAGCGCGTGGAATATCAGCTCATCGAGCAGGCGCAGCTTGTGCGTCCGCAGGAGGATGAGTGGGGCGTGCGCGTGCAGGAATCGCAGATCAACGCCTGGCTGGCATCGCGCTTGCCGAAGTGGCTCGCGCATCACGATCTCGAGGAATGGACGGATGCGGTGCAGCTCGTGCAGGTGCGATGCGAGGACGGGGCGGTCATCGTGGGCGCGGAGGTCAGCGGCAGGCTCCAGCCGCGCGTCGTGTCTGTGCGTCTCGTGCCGGAGTTGAAGGACGGTCGCGTTGCGGTGGTCGCGGACAGCGTGTCGATCGGCAGGCTCACAATCGGCACATCATCGCTCGACGCAGCGCTCGAAGAACTGCGCGGCGTGATTTCCAGCGATGTGCTCAATGACCCCGATGTGGTTCGCGCGATCGAAACGCTGCGCGGCGAACGAACTTGGCCGGCGGAAGTCAAGCTCGCGGATGGCAGGCTCGTTGATGTGCTCGAACTCACGATCGAACAAGGCGCGATCAGCGTGAAGTGCAGGACGAAGAATTGAACCAGCGAAACGCAGCGACGCCGCGTTGTGCAGGAGTGGGCAATGCCCACCTTGGTTTGCGCAACCATCGCACAAAACCGACGTTTCCGCGTTTCCGCGTTTCGGCGTTTCGGCGTTTCGGTTTTTCCGCGTTTCCCAAAAAAGCAAGCGGGCTGAACCAACCCCCACAGCTGGCTCAGCCTCCGCTTGACGGTTCAGGCAATGCGCCCTTCCCGTTCGCTACATACCCCGAGCACACGATAACACATTCATCGGACGACGCAAAGTGAAAAATCGCATCTTGCACTCTGTGAAACTCTGCACAAAGTCACTGTTGTGCTTGGGCTCGATACCATGCATGACGTGTCCAGGGTGCTGCACTCGTGATTGATCGACGCTGGGTTTCACCGCAGGAGCCGCTTCTCGCACATGCCGCGCAGTGGCTGGTGACAGAGAACGCGGTGAGCGGCGGGCGCGATCGCATCGTTCAGCCGGGGGATTTCATCTGCGATCTCTCGCGCGTGGTGTGCGTGCTGCGCGGCCGGCGCGCCGGTCGGCTGTTCCTTCATGAACTTCTTGATGCGGCGCGAGCACATGACAAATCGCTCATCCCGCCGCTCATTCTGACGCAGGGCGGTTTGGTCGAACGTTTTCTTGAACAAGGCCAGCCGGTGGCGAGCGAGCCGGAGCAGACGCTCGCGTGGATGGAAGCGCTTCGCTTGACGCCCGCGGATGAAATCGCACCGCTTGCGCCGGAAGCGCCGGCCGCCGAAGACTGGCAGGCGTGGCACCGGCTCGCGCAGACGATCGCTTCGCTTCACCGCGAACTTGCGGGCGAGGACGTTTCGTTCGAGCACGCGGCGGACGTCGCTGATGCAATAGATCACACGGGTGACGAAGGCCGGCGTTGGCGAACGCTGGCCAACGTGTTTCGTCGCTACCACGCGGCACTCTCCAATTGCGGGCTGGTGGATCCGCATGTGGCCCGGCAGCAGGCGCGATCGCGCGAAGCGCCAGCGATCGAGCGGCCGGATGCGACCGTGCTCATCGGCGTCGTGGAATTGAACGCGGTGCAACGGGCGGCGATCGAGGTCGCAGCCGCGCCGGTCACGTCGTTCGTTCACGCGGATGAATCGATGCGCGATGGGTTCGATGAATTCGGTTGCGTCGTGCCTTCGTACTGGCAATCGCGCTGCCTGCCGCTCGACCGTGCAGCGATCGTCGTCGCGGACCGGCCGTCGGACCAGGCGCAGGAAGTGATGCGGGCGCTGGCGAGCTTGAACGGCGAATGCGCCGCGGATGATGTGATCATCGGTGTGGGTGATGATCGGCTGCGCAGCGCGATTGAGCGAGCCGCGATGTGGGCGGATGTGCGCGTGCATGATTCCGAAGGCACGCTCGTTCGCATGACGCCCGCAGCGAGATTGCTCGAAGCGGCGGCCGCGTATCTTGCGGAGCCTCGTTTCGCGCATTTTGCATCGCTGCTCCGCCATCCGGATCTCGGCGCGTGGCTCGAACGTACGCTGCAGAAGAGCGACACAGGCGTGATCGATTGGCTTTCGCTGCTCGACTGCTACTTCACGGATCATCTGCAACGCAACTGCGCGGACGAATGGCTCGGTGATCGCGAGACCGCCGGCAAGCTGCGTCAGGTGTATATGGCGGTGAACACTTTGCTGCAGCCGTGCGCCGGGGCGGCGAAGCCGATCGGCGCCTGGATGGGTCCAATCGCGCACGTGCTTGGCCAGGTGTACGGCGATGCGGAGGCGACAACGGAATCGCTGCGCGCTTCGGGCGCCATGGCGATCATGGACGCGATGGCGGAGCTGGCAGCAGTGCATCCGCAATTGCAGCCGGCGGTTCCGGCGATGGCGGCGATTCGATTGCTGCTTCGCGAAGTCGGCAACCGCAACGTGCCCGAGCCGCCGCGGCGCGATGCGGTTGAAATGATCGGCTGGCTCGAACTCCACCCCGACCCCGCATCAGTGCTCGTGCTCGCCGGCGTGAACGATGGCAGCATTCCCGCGACGACGACCGCCAACCCGTTCCTGCCGGATTCTCTGCGAGCCCGCCTCGGCCTTGCGTGCAACCGGACGCGCTATGCGCGGGATGCGTACTTCCTCGATGTGATGCTTCGCAGCGGCCGGCAGGTGACGCTCATCACGGGGCGGCGCAGCGCGGATGGCGAACCGCTCACGCCCAGTCGATTGCTGCTCGCGCGGCCGGATGCGGAGTTACCGGCACGAATTCTCGAGTATTGCCGCGATCTCCCGCCGCCCGGTCTGCCCGTCGGCTCGCCCGCGCCGGCTGCGGCGTCGCGGTTCACAGTGCCGGTGTTGAGCGAGATCGAGCCGCCGGCGTATCTCTACGTCACGGATTTCAAGACCTATCTCGAATGCCCGTATCGCTTCGCGCTCAAGCGGTTGCTTCGGCTGGATGTCCTCACGGACCGCGTTACGGAACTCGACGCCATGCAATTTGGCACGGTCGCGCACGAGGTGCTTTGCGGCCTGGGCGATGGCGACGCGCTGCGCGATGAGACGGACGCAAAGCGGCTCACAGAGTTCCTGCTCGATCGGTTGCACGACCATGTGCGCCGCGAGTTCGGTTCTTCGCCGTTGCCTGCAGTGCAGGTGCAAGTGGCGCAGCTTGAGCAGCGATTGCGAAGTTTCGCGCTCTTTCAGGCGGAGGCGCGGCGCGAGGGCTGGCGCATCGAGCACTGCGAATATCGGCTGGGCGAAGGTTCCGTGCTCGATGTGCCGGGCGACGATCCCATGCCGGTGCACGGCAAGATCGACCGCATTGATCGCCATGAGAGAACCGGCGCGTGGCGCATCATTGACTACAAGACGGGTGACAAGGGCGATGGCCCGATCGAGCAGCATCACGGCCGAAGCAAGCTGCCGGGGGCGGAGGAAACCGAATGGCGCGATCTGCAACTTCCGCTCTATCGCTACCTCGCGGCGAAGAGCGGGCTGGGCATTGAGGGCAACGTGGAACTTGGGTTCATCGTGTTGCCGCGGCAGACGGACGGCGTGGCGTGGAAGTGTGCGCCGTGGACGGATGCGCATATTGCCTCGGCGATCGAGCAGGCGCGCGAGGTGGTGCGGCTGATTCGTGGCCGCATGTTCGAACTGAATCCCGATTATCCCAGCCGCTTCGATCCATTCGCGCGCATCTGCCAGACGATGGTGGTGACGTCGGATGACGCGGCGGAGTCAGAGGTGGCGCTGTGAATCGCGATCACCCGGCGGCAGCGAGCGCGGCGAGCGGCGCGGCGGCGCTGTCCATCGACGCCAGCGCGTTCGCGCACCGGGCGATCATGGCGTCCGCGGGCTCCGGCAAGACGCACGCGCTCACCACGCGATATCTCCAGCTCGTCGCCGCGGGCGCGGACCCGGCGACGGTGTTCGCCTCCACGTTCACTCGGCTTGCGGCGGCGGAAATTCGCGATCGCGTGCTCAAGCGATTGAGCGAAGCGGCGACGGACGAACGCAAACGGCGCGAACTTGCCGCGGCGCTTTGCCTTCAGCATCCGGGCGCGCTGACGGAGGAAGCGGCCACGGCGATGCTCGCGCGACTGGTGCGCGGCCTGCATGTGCTGCAACTTCGCACGCTGGACAGTTTTTTCGCGTCGGTGGTGCGCATGTTCGCGATCGAACTCGGCCTCCCGGTGGGGGCCGACGTGATCGATGAGGAGCAGGAGACGGCGCTGCGACGTGAAGCGATCGCGCTGATGCTGGATGAGCGCCGGCCGCAGGAGCTTGTCGATTTGTTGCGGCAACTGACGCGCGGCGAGGCGGGGCGGTCCGTCACCGACGCCATCGACGACGTGGTGTGCACAATGTACGACCTCTGGCGCGAAGCGCCGGCGGAGGCGTGGGATTGCGTGCCCGAGTTGCCGGGGAAGCTGAATCTCGCGAATGTCGTGGCGGCGATCGAGCGACTGGAGGCGGTGTCGCCGGGCAGCGATAAGCGGTTCATCAAGGCACATGCGGATGATCTGCGGCGCGCTCGCGCGTTTGACTGGGAAGCGTTCATCACCTCCGGCCTCGCCAAGTGCATCGCGATCGGGAAGACGAAGTATTACGGCAAAGAGATCACGGCGGATGTTGTCGCTGCGTATCAGCCGTTGATTGCGCACGCCCGATCGGAAGTCGTCGACCGGCTGCGTGAACAGACACTGGCGACGCGCGAAATGCTGCGGCTGTTCCACGAGCAGTTCGAGAGCCTCAAGCGCGATCGCGGCGTGGTGACGTTCGGCGACCTTGTGACGTGGACCGAGCGAGCGATGGAGCGGTGCTCGCTGGAAGCGATTGCGTTTCGTCTTGACGCCGCGGTGCAGCATGTGCTGCTGGATGAGTTTCAGGACACGTCGATCGCGCAGTGGCGCGCCCTGCAGCCGATCGTGGAGGAGATCACCGCAACCGCGCCGCCGGAGCGAAGCCTGTTCTGCGTGGGCGATGTGAAGCAGTCGATCTACGGTTGGCGCGGCGCGGCCCCGGAAGTGCTGACGGAACTGCCTGGCGCGGTGGCGAACCTCGATGTGCGCACGCTCACGAAGAGCTTTCGTTCCTCGCCGATCGTCATCGATGTCGTAAACCGCGTGTTTGAAGGATTGCGCGAGAACCCCGCGCTCGATGAGCGGGCTGATGCGACGGACGCGTGGCAGGGCGGGTTTGAGCATCACAGCAGCGCGCACCCGGACCACGAAGGCTATGTCGAGGTGCGGATGGTGGAGCGCGTGGATGAGGACGGCGAAAAGCCGGGCGAACGGCAATGGGCACACCGACTGCGCGAGGCGGCGAAGCACATCGCGGCGATGGCGAGCGCGCGGCCGGATGCATTGATCGCGGTGCTCGTTCGCACGAATGGCAGCGTCGCTCGATTGCTCTATGAACTCGGGCCCAGCCGCCTGAACGTTCGCGCCAGCGGCCGAGGCGGTGGGCCGGTGACGGACGCGCCGGCGTGCAATGCGCTCCTCGATGTGCTGCGGCTTGTCGATCACCCAAATGACACGGTCGCGGCGTTCGGCGTGGCGACGTCGCCGGTGGGCGAGCGCGTGGGGCTGAAGGATTGGAACAACAAGGCGGCGCGGCGGCGCGTGGCGAGCGACGTTCGCAAGGACATCATGCAGCACGGGCTCGCCATGACGCTGGCGAAACTCGCGCAGAAGATCGCGGCGGACTGCGATGCGCGAGAGCTGCAGCGCGTGTATCAGCTTGTCGAGCTTGCGGAGCAGTTCGATGCGCAGCCGTCGCTGCGGATGGACGATTTTGTCGCCATGGCGGAGCGCAAGCTTGTGCCGGCGACGCAGCCCGCCATGGTGCAGGTGATGACGATTCACCAGGCGAAGGGGCTCGATTTCGACGCGGTGGTGCTGCCGGATCTTGACTTCTGCTTGACCGGTGCGCAGACGCCGAAGGTGGTGTATGAGCGCGACGGCGAGACGGGGCCGATCACGCGCATCTGCAGGTATATCCAGAAGGACATTGAGCCGCTTGTTCCCGAACTTACGCCATTGAAGGAGCGGATGATTGATCGCACGGTGCGCGAAAGCTTGAGCCTGCTGTATGTCGCGATGACCCGGCCGAAGCACGCGCTGCACATCTTTCTTGATGAGCCGAAGGCGAACGAGCGGACCGTTTCATGCACGGCAAGCAACGTGGTGCGCTTCGGCTTGCCGCTGGGTGATGACCGTCCCGTGGCGTGGTCACATGGCGACGTGAACTGGAAGAAACCGCCGGAACGGCGCGAGGCGCAGCAAGCCGGCGAGCAGCGACAGCTGGTGCCGACGCCAATTCGCTTCGCACCGTCAGCGCGGCGGGCGTTTGAGCGTGCGCCGAGCCCTGCGGCGCTGGTGGAGCGAGGCGAGATGTCGTTCGCCGGCGCGTGGACGCATCATCTTGACCCCGAAGCGCGCGATCGCGGCACGGCGATGCACTGCATGGCGCAGCAGATCGAATGGCTTGGCAAATCATGCGCGGACGACGCGGCGCTGTTTGCGTGCGTGAAGGCGCGGTTGCCGCGGCGCGGCGACGATTGGATTGGTTCGCTGGTCCGGGAGTTTTGCGGAGCGCTGCGGACGCCGGACGTTCAATCGCTGTTCACGAAGCCCGCCCCCGGCGAGTTCGTCGTACGCCGCGAGATTCCCTTCGCGCGCGAAACGGGCGAAGGAGCGCAGACCGGCGCGATCGACCGGCTGGTGATCGAGATGGCGGGTGGGAAGCCGGCGCGGGCGGAGGTGATTGACTTCAAGTCGAACATCATCGATCCGGCGTCAGCGGATGAGCATGCGCTTCGCTACAAACCGCAGCTTGAGGCGTACCAGAAAGCGGCGGCAGAGATGCTGGGCATCGAGCCGGGGCGCGTCTCGATGAAGGTGGTGTTCCTGCACGCCGGGCGCGTGGTCGCACTGTGAAACGAAGGCTGTGAGCCCAAGGCTGTGACGCGGAGTCGCTGCGTCACAGTTCGACGATTTGCATGTCGGGCTCGATCGCTTCCTTCGCCGGGGGAAGGTGTACGTTGCTCACGAACTCGCCGAGGCCCATCGTGTCCGCCAGCGCCTGGCGGGTGTGATCGGCGCTGAACGGCGCGTACGTTTCACCCGTTATCGCGGCGAGGATGTCGATCGCGAGCTGCGCTTCACTCTTGCAGAAGTCGATCGGCTCGATCGCGCGCTCGAAACCCTGCAAGCGGTTGTTCGCGTTCTCGAACGTGCCGGCCTTCTCCGCCCACGATGCGCCGGGGAGAACGACGTCGGCATGGGCGGTGAGTTCGTTCGGCAGGATGTCGATGGCGACGACGAAGCGGCCCGTGCCAATCGCGCTGGAGAGCGCCGGCGTGACCCACGGCTTGGGGTAGCCGCCTGCGATGATCACGGTGTCGATCGCGCGGTCGCTCGCCAGCTTCTTCGTGAAGTTGTCGGCGTCGAGCACGTCCTGGCTGAAGGCTTGCAGCACACGGCGAACGCCGCGCGCGTTGGGCGCCTTTTCGGCGTACATCGTGAACCCGCCGGGGAACGTCTTGTTCTCGCCTATGATCGGGACGGGGCCGACGCCCAGCACGCTGTCCACGCCCGCCTGACGCAGCACGTTCGCCAGCCAGTACGCGTCCTCGCATGTGAGCATCGGGCTCACCATCAGTGCAGCACGTTTGCTGCGGCGAAGCTGCTCGGCAATTCGCGCGTACGCCGTCTCGTACGCCTGCGCCGCTTCCTCCGCGGTGAACGGTTCTTCGCCCTTGACGGCGGGAAGCGAGAGACGCTTTTCGTCGTGAATGAACTTCCAGCCGTAGCGGACCTCGTCGGTGATCCACCACTTGTTGACGTCGAGATTGGTGCGCGGCTTGATGCGGTACACCGTGCCCTTGCTTTGGTCGATGGAAATGTTGTCGCCCGAAGCGGTGATGCCGTCGATCGAAGGCGTGCTGGTCAGGTACCACACGCGCTGCTGGAAGAGGAAGTCTTTGTCGAGCAGCGCGCCGACCGGGCAGAGGTCGATGACGTTGGCAGAGAGTTCGTTGTCGAGCGCGAGGCCGGGGAAGACGTCGATTTCTTCATACGCGCCGCGGCCCTGCACGACAATTTCGTTCGTGCCCGTCACCTCGCGGCAGAAGCGCACGCAGCGCGAGCACATGATGCAGCGGTCGGCGTACAGCAGCACGTGGGGGCCGAGATCTTTCTTCGGCTGCTTGATCTTCGCTTCGCGGAAGCGCGACACGCCGCGGCCGAACTGATACGAGTAGTCCTGCAGGTAGCACTCGCCCGCCTGATCGCACACGGGGCAATCGACGGGGTGATTGATGAGCAGGTATTCCATCACCGCCTTCTGGTTGGCGATGGCTTTGGGGCTGTCGATGTAGATCACCTGGCCGTCGGCGCACGCCGTCTGGCACGTGGGCATGAGCTTTGGGATGGGCTCCAGCTTGTTGTCGTTGCGGGGGTTGGGGGCCCAGACTTCGGCGAGGCAAATGCGGCAGCTCGCGACGATCGACATCCCCGGGTGGTAGCAGTAATGGGGGATCTCGATGTCGTTCTCGAGGGCCACCTGCAGAATCATCTGCCCGGGTGTGAACTCGCACCGCTTGCCGTTGATGGTGATCGATGGCATGGAGCGGGAATGATAGCGGAAGGCGAGCGCCGGCGAGCCCTGCGAGCGGGGTGCGATGAGCCCGCGGCGCGTCTTCCGCGGCCGCGCCGCCTGCGTGTTCGCCAGTACACTGGCACGCATGAGCGGGACCTGGCAGCCTCCACCGCAGCCGCAGCCGTTCGGATATGGCCCGCAGGGGTACCCGCCGTTCGGCTATGCGCCGCATCCCGTTCCGCCGCCGGTTCCGGCACGCGGAGGCATGCCGACGTGGCTCAAGGTGCTGCTCATTCTCTTCGTGATCGGCGCGGTGCTGGGTGCCACACATCATCTCGAAGAGTGATGTGTGCCGAACGTCATTGTGCGATTCAGGCAGAAACGGTGATCCGCGCGCTGTTTCCGTCCCGCTGGGTGCCACACATGATCCCGAAGGGTCATGTGTGCGGACCGTCGTTCGGCGAAGGGCGATTCAGCTCGCATTGGACTTCCACTGCACACCTGCACACATCACCGCCCAGAGCGGCGGGTGATGTGTGGCACCCGGCCCTCCGTGCCTCCGCGCCTCCGTGGTGAATCTGATCACACTTTGACTTCAATCGCTTCGCCGTTCACGCGGACTTCGTAGGTGTTGACGGGCTCGAAGGCGGGCGGGCCGGTGGCCTCGCCGGTCATGATGTTGAAGGTGGCGAAGTGGAGCGGGCAGACGATTTCGTTGCCGGCGATGTCGCCTTCGCAGAGCGAGGCTTCGGCGTGCGTGCAGGTGTCGTCGATGGCGTAGAAATCGCCTTCGAGGTTGATGAGGCAAATCGGCCGGCCGGCGACGGTGACGCAGCGCTTGCTGCCGGGCGGAATGTCGCTCGCGTTGGCGACTTTGATGAACTCGGACATCGGAGCACTCCGGAAGAAGCCGCAAAAAAGAGCACAGGAAGAGCAGAGTTGCAGAGCGTAGAGCGGAAGGCGGGCGCAATCAAAAACCCTGCCCACGCCTTTTTGTGCCTCTTCGCGAGCATTCCGATATCCTTCCGCCGTGGAACCTGCCGTTTTCCTCGATCGCGACAACACGCTGATCGCCAACGATGGCGACCTCGGCGACCCGAATCTCGTGCGCCTCATCCCGGGCGTGCCGGCGGGTCTGCTCGCGCTGCGCAAGGCGGGGTTTCGGCTGGTGGTGGTGACGAACCAGGGCGGCGTGGCGCGTGGCAAGTTCACGGAAGCGGATGTGGACGCTGTGCATCAGCGCATCGCCAGCCTCGTGGAAAACGAGACCGGCGCGGATGGACTGATCGATCGCTTTTATTACTGCCCGTATCACCCCGAGGGCACGAAACCGGAGTATCGCCGAGATCACTCGTGGCGCAAGCCGCATCCGGGCATGCTCGTGCAGGCGGCCCGCGACATGGCGCTTGATCTCTCGCGAAGCTGGCTCATCGGCGACCAGGTGCGCGACATCCGGGCAGGCAAGGCGGCCGGCTGCAGGACCGTGCTCATCTCGTCCGACAACGGCATCGTCAACGAGGCGAACCCGACCGTCGCGGTGTCGTCATTCGCGGCGGCGGTGGAAGCCATTCTTCGCAGGCAACCCGGAAGCGCGGGCGGTGTGACGAACAAAGCGGAGCCGGCACAGCGGGAAGAGCCCGGCAAAGGCGTGAACGGCAAGCAGATGACCGCGGTTTCCGGAGGGGGCGTGGCGGTGAAAGAACTTGAACGCGTGGCGACCGAAGAGATCGCGGAGCCGAAGCGCGAGGTGCGACCGAACGCGGATCGTGCGACGGCGGTGATGGTTGAGCCGCGTGCCGCTTCCAAGGCGAATGATGCGCCAGCGCCTTCGCCTACGCCGGCGCCCGCGCCGACCACGCAAGCGCCCAGCACTTCGCCGAATCACACCGCTTCGCCGACTGAAATGGCGGATCTCAAGCGAGCGGTCATCGAGTTGGCGGAAGAAATTCGCGCCCAGCGCATGCACGCCACGGAGTTCACGCTGCTCAAGCTCGCGGCCGGCGCGTGCCAGTTGCTCGTCGTGCTGCTGGTGCTTCTTGGTCTGCTGGAGATCAACAACCTCGAGGCGTTCGCCAAGTGGTTCCTGGGCGCGGTCGTCGCGCAGCTCATCACCATCGCGCTGCTGCTGCTGGACATGCGGGGATAAAAGTCAACAAGTCAACAAGTCAACATTGGGAGCGAAACCGTCACGTTTTTTGACTTGTTGACTTGTTGACTTTTCTGCCATGAGCGACCGGAATCGGACGCCAATTCCGCGTGATGTGCGCCACGTGCTGGTGATCTGCCCGACGTGGGTGGGTGATTGCGTGATGGCGACGCCGGTGTTTCGTGCGATCAAGGCGGCACTGCCGGGGGCGAAGGTGACGGCGCTCGCGCAGCCGGGGCTGGAAGCGTTGCTCATGCCGTGCCCGTGGTTTGATGCGTTTCTTGGTGTCAACGCCAAGGGGCTCGCCGGGGCGCGGAAGGCGGCGAAGGCAGTGCGGGAGCTGACGCCGGCGGTGGATGCGGCGTTGGTGATGCCGAACAGTTTTCGCTCGGCGCTGGTGGCGTGGCTGGCGCGCGTGCCGCGCCGCGTCGGCGTGCGCTCGGACATGCGCGGCAAGCTGCTCACGCACGCCATCATGCTGCCGGCATGCGACGGCATTCGCACGACGCTCGAGCATTACGCGCTGCTTGCGGAGCACGCGCTTGGCGTTTCGCCGGGCTCGCTCGATCGCACGATGGAGCTGCACGTGTCAGTGGAGCAACAGGCGGAAGCGGACCGGGCGCTTGAGTGCGTGAAGCAGCCGTTTGTGCTGCTCAACCCGGGGGCGGTGCGGGAAAACAAACGCTGGCCGGCGGAGCGGTTCGCGGCCGCGGCGGATGCATTGGCGACGAAATGCGGCATGGGGGCGGCGGTGACCGGATCGCCCGGCGAGCGCGAGATTCTGGCCGCGGTGACCGCGGCGGCGCGATCGCCGATCGTGAACCTTGCCGAACGCGGCATCACACTCGGCTCGCTCAAAGGCGTCATCGAGCGCGCCGCGCTCCTCATTACGAACGACACCGGCCCGCGGCACATCGCGCTCGCGCTCGGCACGCCGGTGGTCTCGCTGTTCGGCCCGACGGACGCCCGCCACACGATCATTCCCGGCGCGAATGAGCACATGCTGCGTGCCGAGCCGTTCCTGCCCGCAGACAAGATGGCGGATGATTTCGAGAAGGCGTGCGCGATCGACCGCATCAGTGTGGGCGATGTTGTCGCAGCCGGCGAAGCACTTCTCTCCGCTCGGCTGGCGCAAGCGGGCGCAGCGCGTGAAGGAGCACGGCAAGCGCCGCCGCCCGCGGAATCGTGATGTTCATCACCACGGGTTCGGACGCAAGGCGGTGCAGCATGCGCGTGATTTCTTCGGTTCGGCGACGACCGAGCCGCACGCCGACGGGGTCGATGAGCCAGATCACCGGCGCGCCATCGCCACGCTGCACGATGATGTTGGAGAGCTTGAGATCGCGGTGAAAGAGCCGGGCGGACGCGATCTGCGGCACGAGCGAACCAATTGCAGCGGCAACGCGGCGCATGTCGCGCTCGGAAAGCGAGCCGGCGCGAAGAAGTTCAAGGGCCGAGCTGCCCGGGACGTAAATCAGTTCAAGCGAAAAGCGCCGGCGGGCGAAATCAATGCGCAGCGGCTGCACGACTTCGGGCGAGTTGAGGCCGGCGCGGCGCAACCGATTCGCGCCCAGCACCTGGCGCTGCGGTTGTGCCCGGCCGACGCACCATTTGATGAGCGACCACGGCGAGAGCGGCCAGGTTTTGTGAATGCGAGGCGGCGCACCGGGCGGCTCCACCAGCCAAACGCCATGCCTGCCTTGCAGCTTGAAGCATCGAACAGCATGCGCCGGAGCGTCCACCACGCGCGGGAGGATAGCAGAATCGGCCTGCCGCTATGATGCGCGCCGTCCATGGAACAGTCGGCGACATCTCCTTTCGACCTCGGCGTGGCAATCTGCGCCATGAACAGCGAGCGCACCATCGAACGCACGCTGCAAAGCGTTGCCGGACTGGCAAAACGCATCGTCGTCGTCGACAGCGGCTCGACCGACAGCACGATCGACATCTGCAAACGCTACGGCGCGGAGGTGATCCATCGCCCGTGGCCCGGGTTTATCGAGCAGGTGCAGTTCGCGGTGGACCAGGTGAAGGACTGCGCGTGGTGCCTCGTGCTGGATTCCGATGAATCGCTGGAGCCGGCGCTGCGACTGACCGTGGAGCGCGTGCTTCGCGAGAATGATGCGACGTACGACGGCTGGCATCTCAACCGCAAGGTGTGGTTCCTCGGCGGTTGGCTGCACCACGTGTACCAGCCGGAGTGGCGATTGCGGCTGTTTCGCACGGCGCGTGCGAAGGTGGCGGGCGTCAACCCGCATTACCAGATCGAAGTGCAAGGCCGTGCGGGCAAGCTGCGCGGCGACGTGCGGCACGACGCGTGGGCGGATATGAAGGACGCGGCGATGCGCAACCTGCGCTATGCGGAACTCGCCGGCCGGGAAATGGCGGCGCGCGGCTCGCTCGCCAAAATGTTTTTCAATCCGCTGGCGGCGCTTTTCAAGCAGCTTGTCATCAAACGCGGCATATTTGACGGATGGCGAGGTCTGATTGCGGCGGCGATGGTGGCGAACTCCGTGATGCTCAAACATGCGTTCATGGCGGCGGCGAAATACGCGCAGCGCGAAGGGCCGCGCGCATGACGCCGGAGGCGCCGCCGATGATGTCGGACAGACGGGCGGCGACGCGGCTCGATCTCGGCAGCGATTGGCTGGAGCGGGCGCACGTTGCCGCGGCGATGGTCTATCTCTTCGGCCTCGGGTTTTCGAGCAACGTGTCGGCGATCGGGTTCGGCGTGCTCGCGGTGATCGCGCTTGTGCGTGCGCCGGCGACGTCGAACCAATACGGGCCGCTCATGCGCGACTGGGTCGGCTGGGCGTTCATCACGTGGGCGGCGGTGTGCGGGCTCGCCATCCTGTGGTCGCCGAATGTGGAGCAGGGGCTCGACGAGTGGCGGGCGTTTCGCGTGGTGTTTACGGGCGCGATGCTCTGGCCGGTGTTGCGCTGGACGCCGCTGCTGGTCGCCAGCTTTCTTGCGGGCGTGGCGGGTCAGAACATTGTGCAACTGTTGCAGGCGGTGGGTGTGGCGCCCACGCCGCCGGGCGACGGCATGCGGCTGCGCGGGATGACGCATCCGGTGAACACGGCGATGTTCTGCGGCGTCGCGATGTGCTGGCATCTCTCGGCGATTCTGACGGCGCGCGGCATGTGGCGGTGGGTGAGTGTCATCGCGGGGGCGGCGGCGGCGGTGGGGTTGGTGGCGACGGGAAGTCGCGGGCCGTGGATCGCGGCGGCGGTTGGCGTGCCGGCGTGCATGATCGGCGTGGCATGGCGGCGGCCGGCGGCGCGGCGAATCGCGATTGGAATCGCCATCGGCGCGATTGTGCTGGCGGCGGCGAGCTGGCCGCTCGTGCGAGGGCTTGTTGAAAATCGGGTCGCCGCGACGGAGCAGGATGTCGCGCTGGTACAGCAGGGGGAGGTCGAAAAGAATCTCGGACTTAGTTATCGCCTCGCGTGCTGGCAGGCGGCGCTGGAGATCGCCCGGCAGCGACCGCTCATCGGCGTCGGCGCCGGCGGCTTTCGTGAAGGTGCGATGGAGACGTCGCAAGCCGCGGCGCTGACGGACGTCCCGCATGCGCACTCGATGTATCTGCACATCCTTGCGTGCATGGGCACGGTCGGCGCGGCGGCGATGTTGGCGACCGTGGGCGGAGCGGTGGTTCGCACCTGGCGTGATCGGTGGGATCACCCCTACGCTGCCGGCTCGTTCTATGCCATGCTCGTCTGGCTCATCGCGGCGATGTTCGATTCGCTGCACGCCAGCGGTCAGATGCTCGGCGTGTTTGCGGCGATCATCGCGATTACACTTCCCGCCCGCCCGAAGCCTGCGATCGCCTCCCATGAACACGCGACGACATCAACTGAATCGTGAAGCCAGCCGCGCGGTGCGGCGTCACGACGTCGCGCTTTCCGCGGGCGAGGTGCGGCGATGAGCGCGTGGTGGCTGGCGTGCATCGCTGGCGCCTATGTCGTGGGCTCGATTCCCTTTGGCGTGATCATCGGCAAGGCGAAGGGCATTGACATCCGCCAGCACGGCTCGGGCAACCCGGGCGCGACGAACGTGGCCCGCGTGCTGGGAAAGAACCTGGGCGTGCTTTGCTTCGTGCTCGACTTCCTGAAGGGCGCGGCGCCGGTGCTGGTGGCCGGCGCGTGGTTTGATGTGATCAATCACGGGCCGGCGGAGCTTTCCGTGCCGCAGCAATGGCTGTGGCTCGCCGTCGCGCTGGCGGCGGTGCTGGGGCACATGTTCTCGATGTTCATCGGCTTCCGTGGCGGGAAGGGCGTGGCGACCGCGTTCGGCGCGATGATGGCGATGTGGCCGCTGCTCACGATGCCTACGCTCGGCGCGATGGTGGTGTGGTACGCGGCGATGCGGCTGACGCATTACGTGTCGGTCGCCAGCATGCTGGCCGCGGTGAGTGTGCCGATCAGTTACCTGCTCGCGCATCCGCTCAAGAACGTGCTCGACCAGCCGTGGGCGGAGACGTGGGCGGAGATCGCGCACGCCTCGCCGGGCTTCATCGTGACGCTCCTGCTCGCCGCGATCGTGGTGTGGAAGCATCGCGGCAACATCGCGCGGCTGCGGCGCGGCGAGGAGCCGAAGGCCGGACGTGCGGCGCGGCGGGGCAATGTGATCGGGTGAAGCGAAATCAGTTGCGCTTGCGGGCGCCGCGCACTTCAACGCGAACCGGAATCACCACGTCGCCCGACTGCGGCAAACCCGCCTGCGCGAGCGCGGTGCGAATGCGGCGGAGGTGATCGATCCACAACAGTTCAGGCGACTGCGCCCGCGGGAACGCTTCGCCTTCCTCCTGCAGCGTGTCGAACGTGCGGAGGGACGTGGTGAGCCCCGGCGCGAGGTTGAGCGCCATGAGCGTTTCAGCGACGCGGTCGGCGGGTACGGTGAGGGCGTACTGCACGCCGGCGGTGGAGTAGCGGAGCTGGTCCGCAATCGCGGCGGCGTGGCGTGGGTCGCCGGCAAGCTGCTCGCCAAGATCGAGATTGTGATCCTTGCTCGCTTCGCGCAGCAGCGGTTCGAAGGCGCGTGCAGGCGAGTTGGCGGCCGGCAGCGCGGGGCGATCGTTGGGCGACTCATCCACCGACGCCGTGGCCGGCGCTTCCCTGTTGCCGCGTTCAGCGGCGCTGCGCATCGCGAGCATGTGGCCGTAGCGGATGACTTCTTCTTCCGTCACGTTGCGAACGAGGGCGACCGGGAGGTCCACCTGCGCGGTCGACGCCTTCAGCATCGCCACGGCGTCGTCGGCGCTTGCGGTTTCGATGACGAGCACGAACGGCGCTTCGCAGGGCGGCTGTGCTGCGGCCAGCGCGGTGTCCGCGGCGGCGCTCGGCGCATCGGGCTTGCCGAGGGCGCGAGCCGCGTTCGCAAGCTCCGCGCGCACATCAACCGGCGGCGGGAGATGGTGCACGGTGATGCGATCCTCCGGCGGGAGCGTCGCGGCGGAGGCGAGCAGCGTGTTTCCTGGTTCGGTGAGTCTGCCGTCCTGATCGAGGCGGCTGGGTGAAAGATCTTCGCCGGGCGTTCGAGAAGCAAGCAGGTTGTCGCCGGGCGGGCTCATGTCGTTCGAGCGGGTGAGGATGCCGGTGGACGCGGCCCACACGCCGGCAAGCGCTGCGAGAAGCACGGCGGCGGCCATCGCCAGACGCATGACGCGCGGACGGCGGGCGTAGGCGTGCTGCTTGCGGTAATCGCTTGCCGAGAGCGGCGCGAGGAGCATCGGCCGGGCGAGCGCGGGCTCCAGCGCTTCCATGAGATCGCGCGGCAGGGCGGGCTCGGGCAACGAACGAAGCAGCGTGCGATCCGCCTGCATGCGTTCGATGAGCGCGAGCTGTTCGGGATGATCCGCCAGCGCGGCTTTGAGTCGCGCGGCGGTGGCGCTGTCGAGCTTGTTCTCGATCAACGCAAGAAGCTGGGATTCATCGAGTGGCGTATGCATCGTGAAGCGAGGGTTGAGAGTCGAAACGTCAATCTCCCGCAAGTGTGAACTCGGAGGTCTACTGGAAGGTCATGCGAAAGGTCAACGTTTCGACCCACGACCCTCGTCCTGCTCCATGTGCTCCCGTAACGCGGCCCGTGCCCGGAACAGACGCGACTTCACCGTTCCCACCGGCACGTCCAGCACCTGTGCAATCTGGTCGTAATCCAGATCCTGCACATCGCGAAGAACGAGCAGGGCCCGAACCTCGGGCTCCAGCCGATTGAGGGCAACGATGACGCGTCGACGTCGTTCGCTCTGTTCGACGCTTGAGCCGGGCTCCGGTTCCGAACTGTCTTCAAGCGAAAGCTTGAGCCCCTGCCAGCCGGTGTGTTCGCCCGCCATGTGGCTGGTTTCCAGGCTGCTGGCGTGGCGGACGGCGGCCTTCCGGCGGTGGCTGACGCATGCATTCATGGCGATGCGAATCACCCACGTCGAAAGCTTGCTCCGGCCGTCATAACCCTCAAGGCTTTCGAAGATTTTGAGCAGCACGTCCTGCGCCACGTCCTGCGCGTCATCGACGTGGTGGAGCATGCGATAGCAGATGGCGTAGACACGCCGCTGGTAGGAATCGAGCAACGTGCGGAGGGCGTCGGCGTTCCCGGCCCGCCATGCCTCGACCAGCCGCATCTCTTCCATCGGCGTCAGGTGGCTTGGATTGGCAGGCTTCGGCGCGGAAGCGTCGTCATGGGCGGGTTGCGATCGTTCGGATTGGCGCTGCAGCCGTGGATTCACGCAGGATCTCGGAAAGGTGTACGATTCCGCCCGATGGCGGGTTGCCGCCTGGCCATCAGGCCGGATGGTCCGCTGCTGCAGCGGCGCGAGGCCAGCGCTGTCATGCCGTGGCTGGATCACGCTGAAGTATCGGCGAAGCCGGCCGCCGAACCCGCTCAATTCATCCCACGCCGCAACCCGCGAGGTGACGATGTCCAGGCCGCTCGAATCCTACCGCTCTGTGCTCGAATCGCGCTATGCCTCTGCGGCGATGCGGCAAATCTGGTCTGATCACCGCAAATTCACCACGTGGCGGCGGCTGTGGGTCGCCCTCGCCGAGGCCGAGCACGAGCTGGGGCTGGGCATCACCGCCGAGCAGGTCCGCGAGCTGCGCGAGCACACCGAGGACATCGATCTGGACAAAGCCGCTGCGTACGAAGCGGAACTCCGCCACGACGTGATGGCCCACATCAAGGCGTATGGCGACGTCGCGCCAGGCAGCCGGGCGATCATCCACCTGGGCGCGACGAGCCAGTTCGTCAATTGCAATACCGAGCTCGGGCAGATTCGCGATGCGCTGGAATTGATCGCCGCACAGCTTGCAGGTGTCATCGATGCGCTGGCGAGGTTTGCGGCCCGGTACCGCGAGTTGCCGACACTGGGCTGGACGCACTACCAGCCGGCCCAGCCGACGACGGTGGGGAAGCGAGCCGCGATGTGGGCGCAGGATTTCGCGCTCGCGCTGGAAGACATCGAGCATCGAATCGCCGCGCTTCGCTTCCGCGGCTGCAAAGGCGCGACCGGCACGCAGGCGTCGTTCCTCGAACTCTTTGAAGGCGATCACGCGAAGGTGCGCGAGTTGGAGCATCGCGTCGCGCAGAAGATGGGCTGGCCCCCGGAGCGCATTTTCCCGGTGACGGGCCAGACGTATCCGCGCGTCGTCGACGCGCAGGTGCTCTCGGCTCTTGCGGTGGCCGCCGCGGCGGTGCACAAGACGTGCAATGACATTCGCCTGCTCGCAAGTCGGCGTGAGATCGAGGAGCCGTTCGAGAAATCGCAGGTTGGTTCGAGCGCCATGCCGTACAAGCGCAACCCGATGCGATGCGAGCGAGCCACGGGCCTGGCGCGGTTCGTGATGTCGCTCGCTCACAGCGCGTTTGACACGGCGGCGACGCAATGGCTGGAGCGCACGCTGGACGATTCATCGAATCGCAGGCTCGTGCTGCCGGAAGCCTTCCTCGCGCTCGATTCCGCGCTCGGGGTGATGCACAACGTCGCCGGCGGGCTCGTCGTGAACGAGCGCATCATCACCGCCAACCTGATGAACGAACTTCCCTTCCTCGCCAGCGAGAACATCATGATGGCGGCGGTGAAGAAGGGCGCCGATCGCCAAGCCGCGCACGAAGCCATTCGCGCGCACAGCCACGCGGCTGCGAAGCGCATGAAGGACGAAGGCGGCAGCAGCGATCTGCTCGAACGCCTCAAAGCCGACGCCATGTTCAAGAATGTGAACTTCAGCGACGTGCTCAATCCGTCGGCGTACATCGGCCGAGCGCCGCAGCAGGTGGATGAGTTCGTGGAACGCGTGGTGAAGCCGATCCGCGAGCAATACCGAGATCGCATCGCGCCGCCGACCGAACTCAAAGTCTAGTTCAACACAGAGGCACAGAGGCACAGAGGCACAGAGGCACAGAGATACAGAGGCACAGAGGGCACAGAGGGCGCAGAGGTTCGCAATGGGGGCGGTAGGGGTGCTGCTATGCGCGCGCCACGTCATGCCCGCGAAAGCGGGCATCCATGCTCCCTCTCCCCGAGGGAGAGGGCTGGGGTGAGGGTTCCTTTGCAAGCGAAGCCATCTGAATGTTCGTGAGCGTCCCGCGCGATGTGGATGCCCGCTTGCGCGGGCATGACGCGCGCACGACAACCCCCGTTCCCCCTCTCTGTGCCCTCTGTGCCCTCGGTCCCTCTGCGGTGAATCTCAAACGCGCAGTGCGTCTGCCACCTTGATGACCGCTTCCGCAATGAGTTGCACCTGGTGATCGGTGAGGTGCTGGTGCACCGGCAGGCAGATCACTTCCTTCGCAAGCTGCTCGCACACCGGCAGCGGATGGGTGATGACTTCCTCGTCCTTCTCGAACACCGGCTGCTTGTGCACCGGTCGCGGGTAATGCACCTGCGCGCCCACGCCTTCCGCAGCGAGCGCTTTGAGGAAGTGATCGCGGTCGCCTGCGAATTTTTCGAGCTCCAGGCGAATCGTGTACTGGTGATAGGCATGCGTCGCGCCGGGCGTGGCGGTGGGTGTGATGACGCCGTCGAGGTTCGAGAGCGCCACGGTGAGCCGCGCTGCGTTCGCCTGCCGGGCCGCCGTGACTTCCGCGATGGTCTCAAGCTGCGCGAGACCGATGGCCGCGGCGATGTCCGTCATGCGGTAGTTGAAGCCGATGGATTCGTGGAGATAGCGCTCGCGCATGCCGTGGTTGCGCAGCACACGCAGTTCGTCCGCAAGGGCGTCATCGTTGGTGGTGATCATGCCGCCTTCGCCGGTCGTCATGTTCTTCGTGGGATAGAACGAATAGGTGACGCACGTGCCGTAGGCGCCGATGCCCTTGCCGTGGTAGGTCGCCATGTGCGATTGCGCCGCGTCGTAGATGATCGGCACGTCCTGTCGCTTGCCAAGCGCTTCAAAGCTGTCGATGTTCACCGGGTTGCCGTAGAGGTGCACGGGCACGATCGCCTGCGTGCTGCTGGTGATGGCGGCTTCCGCGGCGATGGGCTCCATGTTGAAAAGTTCCGCATCCACATCGGTGAACACGGGCACGCCCGGCCGCGCTCGCACCATCGACGCCGTCGCCATGAACGTCCACGACGGAACGATGGCGGACGCGCCGGGCGCCAGCAGCGCGTGATAGGCGAGCTGCAGCGCCGTGGTGCCGTTGCTCGTGGCGATCGCGTGCTTCGCGCCGGTGAGCGCCGCGAACTTGCGTTCGAACTCGGCGACGACTTCACCCTGCGCGAGCTTGCCGGAGCGCATGACGCGCACCGCGGCTTCAATCTCGCGCTCGGAGAGCTTCACAGCGACAGGCGGGATCATCGTTGCGGAAACAGGCGTGCCGCCCTGCAGCGCGAGCTTCGACGACGTGTTGGTGACCGTTGGCATGGCGGGATTGTATGGTCGCGGTCCGGCGACAGCGTCTGAAGTTTCGGCGCGACCGACTCGGCGGCGGCGGGGGAGAAAAGTCAACAAGTCAACAAGTCAAAAAGTCAACATGCTTCTGTTCGAGCGCCAAGGTGCATGCGGGCGTGCATGACTTCAATGGACGTCAGGACGCCCGCTGTTGACTTGTTGATTTGTTGACTTGTTGACTTTTTCGCACGCCTTGCGGCGCCAACGCCCGGTCCTAGCACACCAGCGCCCAAGGCCCCGTCCCCCCCAGGCTCCGTGATAAAAACACCGCTGGCGGCGCAGGAACGCAATGCTCAAGCGGCGCGCGGAGGCGTGCCGATGGAACGCCGACCCGTGTCTTCCGCGAAGACTCGTCAGGCACGGCTTCGATTGAGAGGCAGACTTCGATGCGAATCGGCGGATCGTTCCCAATCAACATCGCCAAGGCGTACAACTTCGGCGCAGCGAAGCCGGCAGTGGTGGGGCCGGCTGCGCCGCCGAGTGCGATGAAGGCGATCGATAAGCTGGTGGCCGGCAAGACGAACCAGCCGGTGGACTTCGACGCCCCCGCCGCGCCGTTCGCATCCGGCGCGACCAATCCGCTTCGCGGCCCGTCGCTGCAGCTTTACACCCGCGCCGCGGACCGCATCGAGGCGGCGGTGGGCGTGGCGCTCGGCAAGTCGCTGGACGTGCGCGGCTGATTCGCCCGGCGAAGATTCAATCTAATGATTTGATCCCGGCCGTGCACAGCTTGTTCAGCCCGCTGACGAGGCCGCGCGAGCCGAACACGAGCCACACGCCGACGCCGAGGCGCAGGCCCAACTCGAGCACGGTCGCGAAGACGTGGAAGTTTCGAGCGTCCAGGGATTGACTGCCGGATTCGAAAAAGACAAGCTGCGTTCCATACGTCACCGCGCGGGGAATCGTGTCGAGCACGAGCCAGAGCCCAAGCGTGGAGAACGCGATGGCGTGAAGCTCGCTCGATTCAATGCGCTTCGGGTCGGCATCGGGTTCGAACTGATCGTCCTGGATGTCGTAGCCAACCATCCACGCCGCGATCACGCCTGCCCGCTTCCAGAGGAAGAGGCCAGCGACGAAGAAAAGGACCGGGTGCAAGGCCCAGACAATCTGGCTGAAGAGTTCCTCGTTGCTCCACGGAAACTCCGTAGCGAACGGCCCAGCCAGGCCCACGAGGTACGGAATGCCGCTGACGAACTGAAGCCAGGCGTAGATGCCCAGGATTCGGCAGGCGAGGATGCCCACGTTTCGGGGCGTCATTTGGGCATGGTACCGCGCGGGGCTGCGGACGTGTCGAAGAGCGCCGATCGGCAGGCAATTCGGTCCCGGGCAAATCTGGCCCTATGCGGCAGGACGATCTGGTGTTTCACTTGGCACGCCCACGGCTGGCCGCTATCGTGTGCCTCCCCAACAGAGGCTTTCGGAAGGATTTCACACATGGCCGCCACGGGCACCATTGTTCAGGTCATCGGTTCAACCTTCGATGCGCAGTTCCCCGAGGACGCGCTGCCGGAGATTTACAACGCCGTCACGTGCGAGATCAACGTTCGCGATCAGAAGGAAACGCTGGTCGGCGAAGTGGCGAAGCACCTGGGCGGCGGGCAGGTTCGCTGCGTCGCGCTGGCTTCGACGGACGGTCTTCGCCGCGGCGATGCATGCGTCGATACCGGCCAGCCCGTGAAGGTGCCGGTGGGTGAGGAAGTGCTCGGCCGCGTGTTCAACCTGCTCGGCCAGCCGATTGACGAGAAGGGCCCGGTGACGGCGTCGAAGATGGCGCCGATCCATCGCGAGCCGCCCGAGTTCGTCAACCTCAACCCCAAGACGGAAATTCTTGAAACGGGCATCAAGGTCATCGACCTGCTCTGCCCGTTCGTCCGCGGCGGCAAGATCGGTCTGTTCGGCGGCGCAGGCGTCGGCAAGACCGTCATCATCCAGGAAATGATCGCGCGCGTCGCCCGTGAGTTCGGCGGCTACTCCGTCTTCTGCGGCGTCGGCGAACGAACCCGCGAAGGCAACGACCTCTGGCTCGAAATGCAGGAAGCCGAGTACACCGACGAAAACGGCAACACGGCGCACGTGCTTGACAAGGTGGCGATGGTCTTCGGCCAGATGAACGAGCCGCCGGGCGCGCGTCTCCGCGTCGCGCTCTCGGGCCTGACCATGGCGGAAGAGTTCCGCGACGCGTCCGGCAAGGAAACGCTGATCTTCATCGACAACATCTTCCGCTTCACGCAGGCCGGTTCGGAAGTGTCGGCGCTCCTCGGCCGCATGCCGAGCGCCGTCGGTTACCAGCCCACGCTGTCGACGGAAATGGGTCAGCTCCAGGAGCGCATCACGTCCACGGCCCAAGGCGCGATTACGTCCGTGCAGGCCATTTACGTGCCGGCGGACGACCTCACCGACCCCGCGCCGGCCACGGCGTTCAGCCACCTCGATGCGTTCGTCGTTCTCGAACGTCGCATTGCGGAAAAGGGCATTTATCCCGCCGTCGACCCGATCGCTTCAACGTCGCGAATTCTCGAGCCGCAGATCATCGGCGAGAACCACTACCGCGTGGCCCGCAAGGTGCAGGCGATTCTGCAGCGCTATCGCGACCTGCAGGACATCATCGCGATTCTCGGCGTCGACGAACTTTCGGAAGAAGACAAGCTTGCCGTGGCCCGCGCCCGCAAGATCGAGCGGTTCTTCTCGCAGCCGTTCTTCGTCGCGGAACAGTTCACCGGCTTCAAGGGCGTGTATACGCCGCTGGAGCAGACGATCGAATCGTTCGACCGCCTGTGCGACGGCGAAGGCGACGACCTGCCGGAAAGCGCGTTCATGTACGTCGGCAACCTCGACGACGCCCGCGCCAAGGCGGAGAAGATGGCGGCGGCGGTGTGAGACAAATGGAAGTCTCGCGGATGCATCCGCGGGCTCCAGGTTTCGTCACGCAACCAATCAGCGCAAAGAAAGCCCACGGATTCCTATCCGTGGGTTTTTTCGTGTCTCATGAAGTCCGCTGATTCATCCGCACGTTCTATTACTCGTTGATTGGCAGTGAACGGACGCGGATGCTGTATCCAGTGAACGTTACGATCGCGCCTTGCGCCAGTTCGGAACTGATCGCAGGAAGGTTCGCCCGAAGCAGATGAAGTTGCTTCGCGGGCGAATTGGTGGAGTCGCGACGAAACAGGATCACTGAAGGCACGCCGGTGAGCAGCGAGGAAACGAGTTTTCCAAAGTCGGTGTCGACCGAAATGATGACCCGTCTGTCGGAGACCGCGTGCGCAAGGATCCTTTCGTCCGTCGCGTCGCGCAACCCAACTTGCGATACGTGCACGGCATCGTGACCGTCTTGCGCAAGTTGCTGCGCGACCCAAGGCGACACGGACTGGTCAACAAGAAATCGCATTACGCGACGAGCGGCAGTTCGCGTTCGCTCACAGCTTCATAGGCATACAGAAGCGCTTCCCGGATGTCTTCAGGCTGCAAGTCAGGATGGTGCTTCAGGATCTCCTCGTGCGACATTCCTTCCGCCACCATGCCGACAATTGTGGCGACGGGCATGCGAAGTCCGCGAATGCAGGGGGCGCCGCCCATTTTGTTTGGTTCAACGGTGATGCGCGTGAACTTCATATGTGCCTCATTCTATCCAGCCGCTCATGGACGTTACTCCACGCTCACCGAGCGCTTCGCCGGGCGGCCGGGCGCGAAGCCGGCGATGACGGGTTCGTCGCCGAAGCAGGTGCGTACGGCTCGAGCAGCGCGGATCAGCGCATCGTCCAGCGGCACCGTGCGCTGCTTGTTGGCGGCGAAGCGGATATCGACGTCGCAGAGCATGCCGGATTCGCGGCCGACCATGCGCCCCGCCGCGCCGGACATCAGCAATTCCATCGCGTGATGGCCGAACTGTGTGGCGAGCACGCGATCGCGCGCCACCGGCGGTCCGCCGCGTTGCGTGTAGCCCAGCACTGTGGTGCGCGTCTCGATTTTCGTGCGCTGTTCGATCATGTCGGACACCAGCGCTCCGATGCCGCCCAGTTGAATCGGGTCCGGCTTCGTGGGGTCATGTCGGCGAATGACTTTGTCGCCGCCCTTCATCGCCGCCCCTTCCGCGACGCACACAACCGAGAAGCCGCGGCCGCGGTTCGTGCGGCTCATGACGAAGTCGCAGACGACGTCGATGTCGAACGGAATTTCCGGGATCAGAATCACATCCGCGCCCGACGCCACGCCTGCATGCAGCGCGATCCAGCCGGCGTTTCGCCCCATCACTTCGCACACCATCACGCGGTGGTGGCTCATCGCCGTGGAATGCAGCCGATCGAGCGCATCAGTGGCGGTGGCGGCGGCGGTGAGGAAGCCGAACGTGATGTCCGTGCCCACGATGTCGTTGTCGATGGTCTTTGGCACGCCGATGCAGTTGACGCCGCGTTCGACGAGCGGAGCAGCGCAGCTCATCGTGCCGTCGCCGCCCACGACAATGAGCGCATCGAGCCGATGGGCGGCGATGTTGGCGAGGCATCGATCGGTGGCGTCGATGAAGCGAGGCTGGCCGCTCACGTCCGTGCCGCTCGGGTAGTGCGTGGGGCTGATGCGATTGTTCGAGCCGAGGATGGTGCCGCCGCGTGCGAGGATGCCGGAGACGTGCATGCTCGTCAGCTCGTGGATGCGGTTTTCGATGAGGCCGAGGTAGCCGTCTTCGATGCCGAAGACGCGCAGGCCGTACTGATAGATGGCGGTCTTGGTGACGGCGCGGATGACGGCGTTGAGGCCCGGGCAATCGCCGCCGCCGGTGAGCACGCCAATTCGTTCAATGCGTCGCGCCATGATGTCACGATATCGGCAGCATCGCCGAAGAATCCACATTCGCCGCGGAATCCAGCACGCTCGTCACGATTCGCCGCTGGAACAACCTCCCCGCGTGCAAGGTTTCCGCGCGATCCGCCCGCCGGTACCATCCTTGCCGCATGAGCCAGCAGCCCGAGAACCACCACGATCACAACGCGCTCATCGAAGCGAGGCGCGAAAAGCTGCGCCGGCTGCGCGAGGAGTTCGGCATCAATCCCTTCGGCCACCCTGTCGATGGATTGGTCCCGCTGCAGCAGGCGCGCGAGCTGTTCGACAAGTCGGCGCACGAGGCCTATGCGGAGACCGCCGAACTGCACAAGAAGGATCCGTCGGTGCTCATCGTTGACGGCCGCAAGGAAGCGCTGGTCGCCGGCCGGGTCGTGCAGCATCGCGTCATGGGCAAGCTGGCGTTCATCGTGCTGCGCGATGCGTCGGGCGACTTGCAGATCAGCGTGTCGCGCCAGACGGTGGGCGATCAGGCGTTCAAGATCGCGTCGAAGCTGGATTACGGCGACATCGTGGTGGCGGGTGGGCGCGTGGGCGCGACGCAGAAGGGTGAAATCTGCATCTGGGCGGATCGCTTCGAGCTGCATTGCAAGAGCCTCGAACCGCCGCCGGAGAAGTTTCACGGCTTGTCGGACCCCGAGCTGCGCTACCGCCGGCGCTACGTGGACATGTACGCCAACCCGGAGACGACGCACACGCTGCTGCTGCGCTCGCGCATCGTGTCGGAAGTGCGGCGTTTCATGGAGAGCAAGGGGTTCGTTGAAGTTGAAACACCGATGATGCAGACGCTGGCGGGCGGTGCGGCGGCCCGGCCGTTCGTCACGCATCACAACGCGCTCGACATCCCGCTCTACATGCGCATCGCGCCGGAGCTGTATCTCAAGCGCCTGCTCGTCGGCGGCATGCCGAAGGTGTTCGAGCTCGGCCGCAACTTCCGCAACGAAGGCATCAGCCCGCGGCACAACCCCGAGTTCACCATGCTCGAGGCGTACGAAGCGTTCGGCTCGTGGGAAACGATGGCGAACCTCGTCGAGGAAATGATCTGCACGATCGCCGAGAAGCTGTTCGGCTCGCTGACGATTGAACACAAGAACGAAGCGGGCGAAGTGACGCGGCGCATCAATCTGTCGCGGCCGTGGCCAAGGCGGAGCATGGCGGAACTTGTTGAGGCACGCCTTGGGTGGAAGTTCGAGAAAACGCCCATGTCCGCCGATGTGTTTGCGAAGTATCTCGACATGCGCGAGCGAGATTTCGTGCAGGAATCCGGCGGAACGAAAACGAGCGAAGCACTCGCCAAGTGGCGCACCTGGCAGGAGAGCATCATCAAGCCGCTGTCGCCCGCCGAGCAGCTTGTCGAGGTGTATGAGAAGCTCGTCGAGCCGACGCTGATTGATCCGGTCTTCGTGACGCGCGTGCCGAGCGTGATGATTCCGCTGGCGCGCGAGTGCGCGGATGATCCATACTTTGCGGATGTGTACGAACTCGCGATCAACGGCGTGGAGATCAGCCCGGGCTACAGCGAGCTCAACGATCCGGACGTGCAGGAGAAGCACTTCCGCCACCAGGTGGGCGAGAAGGAAGAGCAGCAGCCGATCGATGAGGATTTTCTGCGAGCCCTGCGCGTCGGCATGCCTCCGGCGGGCGGCATGGGGCTGGGCATCGATCGCCTCGTGATGATGCTGACCGGGGCGCAAAGCATTCGCGATGTGATCTTCTTCCCGCTGATGAAGCCGGAGTGAGGCGAAAACGCCGAAAAGCTGAAACGCCGAAAAGCCGAAACGCTGAAAAGTGATGGGGCTTTGGCGCGCGGCGCTGAACATGCTCGTTGGTCATTGTGGCGAGTGATTCGCGTTGTCGGCGTACCATCACCTGCCAATATTCACGGAGCAAACATGCCTCGCACGCAACCGCTGAAATCGATTGTCAAACTTCTGCTTCTCGCGCTGTTCGTCGCGGCGTCTCCGTGTGCTCGCGCCGCCGCGGATTGGACGACGACGAAGGAGTACTGGTACGCGATGGAGCTGGAGGGCTCGCCCGTCGGCTGGATGCACAATCTCGAAGAGCGCAGCGAGGATGACGCGATCCGCAGCACGTCGCGCACCAAGCTTTCCATTCAGCGTGCCGGCGCGAGCATGAGCGCCATGATTACCTCCGTGTTCATCGAGACGGCTGCGGGCAAGCCCGTGAAGTTCGAATTCACGCAGGACATGTCCGCCCAGGCGCTCCATTCCACGTGTACGTTCGACGACGACGGCTTGACGCTCGTGTCGCGGCAAGGCGATCAGGAGACGCGCCAGACGCTGCCGCCGATCGAAGGGGAGTGGCTGACGCCTCGCGCGGCAAGCGAACGCTTCACGCAGGGCGTCAAACGCGGCGAAGATGTGATCGAATACCGAATGATCGACCCGGCGTCCGGCCCGGAGCCCATCGAAGTTCGTCATGAGCGCATCGGCGAGGACACCGTTGATGTCGCCGGCGTGGACACGCCCGTCACGGTGTGGAAGACATCGACGAGCACGATGCCCGCTGCGTTCGCCGCGACCGAGCGCTATGACGCGGAAGGCGTGCTGGTGTCGCAGGACCTTTCGATGGGGATCGGCAAGCTGATAGCCCGGCGGTGCAGCAAGGCAGAAGCGATGCGCGAGGCGACGGGGCCGCCGCCCGAACTGCTCGTGTCGTCCACCATCAAGCCGGACAAGCCGCTCAAGCGCGTGGAGAGCGTCACGCATCTTGAGCTGCGGCTGCGCGTGAACGACGGCGAAATGCCAGATCTCCCATCGGCCGGAGCGCAGCGCGTTGCCATGCAGGACGATGGCAGCGCGATCGTCACCATTGATCTCGATCGCGAAGGCGATGAATGGGCCGAAGAGAAGCCCGAAGACATGTCGGAGTTCCTTGAGCCTTCGATGCTCATCAACGCCGAGGACGAAGAAATCATCGCGCTGTCAAAGAAGGCGGTGCGCGGCGCGAAGGACGATGCCATGTCGAAGGCCGAGGCGCTGCGGGCGTTCGTCGAACGCTATATCACCAGGAAAGGACTGGAAGTCGCGTTCGCCACCGCAGGCGAGACGGCACGCAGCCGGCAGGGGGATTGCTCGGAACACGCGGTGCTGCTCTGCGCCCTCCTGCGAGCGCAGCAGATTCCTGCTCGCATCGCGACGGGGCTGGTGTACGTGGACGAATTTGCAGGTGAGCGCGACATCTTCGGCTGGCACATGTGGACGCAGGCGTGGATCGACGATCACTGGGTGGATTTCGACGCCACGCTTCGCCGACGTTTCCACGCAGGCCACATCATGACCGGCGCTTCTTCGCTCGCGGCGGGCATTGGCGATGTCGATCTGATGTCGCTGCTCATGCTCATCGGCAAGCTGGATATTGATGTGCTGGATGTCGAGTACGCTGCGCCGCGCGAACCGGCACGAACGTCGCCATGAGCGGTCACGCGACAGAGAACGGCGCGGCGCGCGGACCGGAGTTGCCTCCGTTCCCGCAGCGCATTGCACAAGGACACAAAGGCACGTTCGGCACGGTGTGCGTGATCGGCGGGCAGGCGGCGAGCCCGCGCGTGATGATCGGCGGGCCGGCGTTTGCGGCGCTGGGCGCGCTGCGAGCGGGCGCGGGGCTGGCGGTGCTCGCTGTGCCGGAGCCGGTGATGCGTCACTCGCTCATCATCGCGCCCTCGGCCACGGGGCTCGCGCTGCCGGTCGATCGCAATGGCAGCATCAATCCGAGCGACGCGGCGGCGGTGATCGACGAATGGATGCCGAGCTTCGGTTGTCTCGCCATCGGCCCGGGGTTGGGCGCGGGCATTCCACAGCAACAGGTGGTGGCGCGGTTGATTGCACGCGATGACGTGCCGATGGTGCTCGATGCTGATGCGCTCAACTGTCTTGCGGAGATGCGCGAGTTTCACCGCGATTTGAAAGCGCATGCCGTGCTCACGCCGCACCCGGGCGAGTTCGATCGACTGGCGAAAGCGCTCGGCATGGAGCCGTTGGGTTCCGCCGGCGGATCACCAGATCGTCGCCGTGATGCAGCGGCTCAAATGGCGCAGCGACTGGGCGCCGTTGTCGTACTCAAAGGGCACGGCACGGTCGTGAGCAACGGGCTGGAGACGTGGCAGAACGACACCGGCGGTCCCGTGCTGGCGACGGCGGGCACAGGCGATGTGCTGACGGGCGTGATCGCGGGTCTCATCGCGCAGTTCGGCAGCGAGCGGGCGAAGGCGGCGGGCACGGCGCTCTCCATATATGACTGCGCCCGGTGGGGGGTGCGTCTGCACGGCCTTGCCGCGGATCGCTGGCAGGCGGCACATGGAAGCGCGGGCATGCTTGCAGGTGATCTGCTCGATCAGATTCCCGACGTGATGGAAACCGTCCGCCGCGCACCACGCAATTGAGCGGCTGCTACACTCTTCTTCGAGCAATGACCCAGACACACATCGACATCGCCACGTTTCCGCCCTCGGGCTACATCGAAGGCGTGTACAGCATCTTCAATCCGCAAATCGGCACGACGCGCCAAGGAAAGCCGTATCTCAAGTGCCTGCTGCGCGATTCCACCGGCGAAGTCGCGGCCCGGCAATGGACCATTGACGAGAACGGCATCAGCGAACTCGAATCCACCGGCTTCGTGCGCGTCGCAGGGCACATCCAGCTCTACAACGGCCAGCCGCAGCTCATCATCGAGCGCATTGAGGCGGTGGAAGTGAGCGAGGAAGAGATCACGGCGCTGCTGCCGAGCACACGGCGCAACATCGGCGAGATGTACGATCGCGTCCGGGCCATCCTCGGCTCGCTCAAGCATCCCGCCATGCTCGCGCTGATGGATGCGTATCTGTCGGACGAAGAACTGATGGCGAAGTTCCGCAAGGCGCCCGCGGCGACGAGCCTGCACCATGCGTGGATCGGCGGGCTGCTCGAACACACGCTGCAACTGATGGAACTCGCCGAGCGCATGTTGCCGCTTTACCCGCAGCTCAATCGCGATCTCGTGCTTGCCGGCCTCTTTCTGCACGACCTCGGCAAGACGTCGGAGCTGACATGGGAACGCGGCTTCGATTACACCAACGACGGCAACCTCATCGGCCACGTTGTGCGCGGGGCGATCTGGCTGCAGGTGAAGGCGGCAGTGGCGGCGAAGAATTCCGGTCACCGTCTCTCGCCCGATGCCCTGCGCGTGCTGCAGCACATCATCATCAGTCACCACGGCCAGGCGGAGTTCGGCGCTGCGAAGATGCCGTCGACGCCCGAAGCCGTCTTCGTCGCGCTGCTCGACAATCTCGACGCCAAAACGAGCATGGCGCTCTGCGCCACACGCCCGGCACACCAGGGCAGCACCATCACGCCGTGCGACAACGGCGCCGAGTTCACCGACAAACTCTGGGCGCTCGGCACACGCATGTACCGGCCGGATCCGTTGAGCGAATAAAAGTCAACAAGTCAACAAGTCACAAGCGAGGAAGCGCTTGCGCGCGAATCGGCGCGCGGCCAACACGCCGACCGCCATCACCCTGTCACCCGGTCACCTTGTCAGCGCACGCCGCGCTCCCGGACTCCATCGCCAAGCCTGCTCGCATCCACGCTGTCATGCCGCCCGCGAGGTCAGCGACGTTCCTGAAGCCGGCGCGCTTGAGCACGGACGCCGCGACGACTGACCGGTATCCGCTGCGGCAGGTTACGGCGATCGGCGTGTCACGATCGGGCAGTTCATCCACGCGCTGTGCGAGGAACTCGGCGGGAATGTGCATCGCGCCATGCGCGTGGCCGGCGATGAATTCGTCGTCGTGCCGCACGTCGAGAAACGTCACGTCGCCGGCGGAGATCTTCGCTTCCATTTCGCGCGGATTGAGCAGTGTGATGTGATCGGTCGGGTAGCCGCGCGCCATCCACGCTTCGACGCCGCCTTCAAGCTGGCCGGCAATGTTGTCGAGGCCGACGCGCACGAGCCACTTCGCGGCATCTTCCGCCTGGTGATCATTTTCGGGCACGAGGACAATCGGCGTGTCGTACGGCACGACCCACGACGCCCACACGGCGAGCGCGGGGCCGAGGCCGATGCCGAAGCTGCCGGGGATGTGCGCCGCGGAAAAATCCGCCTGCTTGCGAAGATCGATCGCCACCGCGCCGCCGTCCAGCATCTTCTTGACGTCGTCAGCCTTGAGCGGCTTCTGTCCCGGAAGTTCGTCGAAGATCGCAGGGCCTTCGCTGTTGAGCTTCTTCATGCGCGTGTAGTAGGGCGGCCGCGGCGGCACGAACGTGGAAATGCGTTCGACAAACGTTTCCTCGTCGAGACCGCGTTCGAGATACGGGTTCAGCATGCGTTCTTGTCGCAGCGTGCTCGACGCCGCCCCGCTCATACCCGCGCCGCAGAGCGAGCCGGCGCCGTGGGCGGGGTAAATCACCAGATCGTCCGGCAAGTCCTTGAGCTTCTGCGTGCTGGCATACAGCTTTCTCGCCAATCCGCGCGTGGCCGCGTCGCCGAGCAGATCAGGCCGGCCGAGCGAGCCGACGAAAAGAAAATCGCCCGAGAACATGCTCGCGGGTTTGGCGTCATCGCCTTCGAACGCCAACAAGCTGATGTGCTCCGGCGTATGGCCCGGCGTGTGCATCACCTTGAGTCGCGTGGAGCCGAGTTCGATCACGTCGCCATCAGACAGATCGTGATGCGGCGACTGCACTTCGAACGTTTCGCCCTTGTCGTATTTGGAGACGGCGTACGTCGCGCCGGTCGCCTTGGCGAGGTGAGCCGCGCCGGAGGCGTAATCCGCGTGGATGTGCGTCTCGATGACGTGCGTGATGGTGAGCGATCGCGATTTCGCGAAATCGAGATAGCGCTCGATGCACCGCTCGGGGTCAATGATCGCTATTTGTTTCGAAGTCTCGCAGCCGACGGCGTAGGAATAGTGAACGAGGCCTGGGACGTCGAATCGCTCCACGAGCATGCGTGAACTCCAACCGAACGGGGAAAACGGGCGAACACGTCATCGTGCCCGCGCTCCGACTATGATCATCCTACGTTGTGGAGGGGTGGGGCGGGGAATAGCCGGAGAATCCGGCGCGTTGGTGTGCAAAGGGGTGTAGAGGAGCGTTTCACGCCGTGATACATCATCGCCGGCAGCCTCGCGTGCTTGTGGGCATTCCCGTGTACAACGAGGAAGGCCATGTCGCCAAAGTCCTTGGCGAGGTGCAGCGGTATGCCTCCGACGTGCTGGTGATCGACGACGGGTCCACCGACGCCACGCCGATGCGGCTCGCCGAGCAGAAGGTGGAAGTCGTTCGCCACGCCACCAACCGCGGCTACGGCCGGAGCATGCAGGACATGATCCGCTGGGCGTGCTGTGACGGCTTCGACTGGCTCATCACCATGGACTGCGACGAGCAGCACGAGCCCGCCGCCATCCCGCGGTTCGTCAAGGAAATTTCGCGTGACGACGCCGATGTGATCTCCGGCAGCCGCTACCTCCGCACCAGCGAACACGACGACGTGCCGCCCGCCGATCGGCGATCGATCAACCAGACGATCACGGAAGAACTGAACGAGCGCCTCGGGCTTTCGCTCACGGACGCGTTCTGCGGCTTCAAGGCGTATCGCGTGAAGGCGTGCAGCCGGTTGAAGCTCGATGTCGACGGCTACGACTTCCCCATGCAGTTCTGGGTGCAGGCGGTGGCGAACGGCTTGCGCATCCGCGAAATTCCCGTGCGGCTGATCTACAACGACCCCAACCGCTCGTTCGGCGGGCCGCTCGATAATCCTGTGCATCGCCTCAATCTGTACCGCCGGACCATGTGCCGCGAGATCGAGCAGTGCAAGGATCGCTTGCCCGTGGGGGCGCTGTGCGGCGACAACGCCAGCGAGAATTGTTGCGGCGATGCGATCAGCGCCGAATGAGCTTTGTGCACGCGATGACGCCCGACGTGCAGGTGCAACCTGATTTTGGCGAATGGCCCGCGCTGCTGGCGCATGCCACAAATGAACGGCGGGGCGGTGCGTTCCTCGGCAAGACGGCGAGCGAATGGCGATCGCTGACGCGCGACGAGCTTGGCGTAGCGGTGGACCGGCCGGTGATCGCCACCGGGCACGAAGCTGTGCTCTGGCACCCGGGGATTCTTGCGAAGTACATCGCGCTCGACGCATGGGCTTCGCACTGCGGCGCGGCGTGCGTGCACCTCGTCGTCGATCAGCACGTGGGCGGATTTGGCAGCATCGATGTCCCGGTGCGGCGCGATGACGGCTCGCTCGAAACGGCGACGATTCAGCTTGGAAACGTGCTGCCCGATGTGCCGATGGGCTGGCACCCGCCGCTTGATCCGCCTGCGATTGCTGCGAACGTGCGGCCGGCGCTGCCGTCGGTCGAGCGCGGGCTTGGCGACATTCTCGCACTCGTGAAAAAGCATCGCGGCGCCGCGAACGCCGCGACGCAGATGACGCGCGTGCTCGAGGAACTGCTTCGGCCGATCGTCGCCACGAATCCGCTGCCGGGAATCACCGCGACGATGCTCATGACCACCACGCTTGCCCGCGCGCTGGTCGAAGCGATGGCGAAGGACGCGCCGCGCGCGGTAGCGATGTACAACGCCGCCGCCGCGCTCATCCCAGAGGCGGGCATCGCGCCGCTGGACGCCTCGGCGAGCGAACTCCCGCTCTGGCGCATCGATGAACACGGCCGGCGTCAGCGCGCCTTTGTGCTCGATGCTCGCGCATGGCTCGAAGATCCCGCCGCGATCGTGCTGCTCCCGCGAGCGCTGACGATGACGGCGCTGCTCCGCTTGGGCGCCAGCGACATCTTCATCCACGGCTTCGGCGGCGCACGCTACGACCCCATCATGGAGCGGTGGATCGCCGACTGGCTTGGCGTTGAGCCCCAGCCGAGCGTGATGGTGACGGCCACATTGCGCCTGCCGTTCGTGGCGGAAGGCGAAACGCCGCTCGATGTGCACGAGCAGCAACAACATATGCGGCACATCTGGCACGATCCCGCGGCCGGTGAGCGCGCATCACCGCCGAGCGACGAAAAGGCTCGCATCCTCCGTGAAATCGCATCGCTGCCGCGAAATTCGCAGGCCCGGCGAACGCGCTATTTGGAAATGCACCGTGAACTGGAGCGGCAGCGCGACGCGAACGCCGCGGCGGTCGAACGAGCGCGGGCGCAGCTCCGCCGCGCCGAGCAGCAGCAGCGCGATCGAGCCATCATGGAATCGCGCACGTGGCCGTTCCCGTTCTATCCGCAGGCGATGATTGATGATCTCAAGCGCGAGATCAGTTCGCGCGTCGCCGCCGGCTGCGGTTGCGAATCGAGTTCGCGCGGCAAGGTCGCCGTCACTTCGGCTCGGTCGCGAGCACGATGACGCCGCCGTGTTCGGACGAGAGCGCGCCCAGCACCTTCACTTTTTCGCTCCACTGCTCCGCCACCACGCCGTACCTTGGCGAGACGTGCAGCGTGGTTCGCGTTTCAGCGTCCGCCATGCGCAGGTCCGCCGCGAACGTGACGACCAGCTGATGACACTCGACGTCGCCGAACGGCGTGTGCAGCACGCGGTCGCCGATGTACTCCACGGTGCGCGTCGCGGAGCCGCGTTCCTTATCGCGCTTGGGGTTGTCCGCATCGACGACGCGCATGGACGACCGAGCGGAAAACGCCTCATGCGGCGGCAGCGAGGCGGGCATGACGACAAGCGGCGGATCAAACAGCGAGAGCGCGTTGTTCGGCTCATCAATCACGGCACACAGCACGATGTTGCCGTCGTCATCACGCCGCAGAAACTCCGTGCGCGATCCGGCAAGCTTCTCGGCCATTGAGGCGCCGAATTTGTCGGTTGCCGTGCGCGTGAACGACTTCTCCGCGCCCGTCTCCTTGCCGGCGACCACGATGTACGTCGCCTGCACCGGCTTTTCGGAGAACAAGTCATCCGCAGCGATGGCTCCCTCGGCGGTGTGCTCGCTCACAATCACGAGCCCCGCACCCGGCGCCACCTTCGGCCCGCTTTGGCAACCACCAAGCGCGGTGAGCAGCGCGGCAGAGAGCGCCACGACGCGAAGCGCCGCGCTCGCCGTCACGAGCCACTCCCCAGCTTGAGCCCCTTCGCGGACCAGAGTCGGCGCAGCTCCGCGACGGTGATGGGGACGCTCACCGAACCGTCAGGCCGCGTGCGCTTCACGAGCTTGCCGTCGCGATCAAATTCCGCGGTCACCGGCGGCGACTGCGTGTTGAAGCGCGAGGTCAGCGTGCCCGCGCCGCCCGCGCCTTGGCGCGGAACCCACGAATCCTGCCGCAGCGACAGCGAGCCGACCGAGCTGTCGTAGGCGTAGAAGGAGTAGTCGCCTGCCGGCGCGTTCGTTACCGCCATGAGATGTCCGAGCAGCCAAGCGATCGGCTGCGACAAGTAATACTCCGGCAGCGTCCATTCTTTGGGCTCGCGGTTCGCGCCCTCGATGCCGCTCTTGACCACCGTGAGCACACCCGTGGGCTGGCCGGTCGATTTCGCCACGCGGAATCCAGTTTCCGCCTCGCTGATGGACGCCGACTTCTGTTTGCGTGCGGCCACGATCGACCACGCTTCCACCGCGTCATCCCAGCTCATCCAGTAAATCGCCAGCGTGTCGTAATACATGTCGCGATCGCGATCGAGCACCACGCGGCCTTCCACGGTGAGCAGCAGGCCGTCCTGCAGTTCCGTCTTGTCATATTGCGCCGGCGAGCGATCGCGGTTGAGCTCGCCGCGCTTGCCCTCGCGCACGGTGATGTGCGACACGCCGATCTCGATGTCCTCGCCGCCGCTCGCGCCTGGCTTGTAATGTCGGAACCATTGATCGAGTCCGACGAGCGATTTGAGCGTTGATGTATCGAACGAGGCCACCAGCGCGGCCCCGGCTTTCAAACGCGCCTCGCGTTCGTCCGCAATCCGCTGCGGCGAATCGATCTTCACCGAAGCCAGCGACGCTTCGATCGTCGGCCGCATCCGCGAAAAATCCGACAGCGTGCACACGATGGACACAACGATGAACGGCGGGCCCTGGCCTTCCACGATCAGATAGCCGTTGACCAGCGGCTCCTCCGCGGAGGGGTCGGCAAGAAATGCCTGCCAGCCCGCTGCCGTGCCGACCTTCACCTCCTTGCTCGAAAGCACGGTGAGATCGCGGCCGCTCGCCTTGAGTTTGGCGATGTGATCCTCGATCAGCAGCTTGGGCGTCGGATTTTGCAGTTCGGGAACGAGGGCCTGAATGCGCATCTGCCACACGGGGGCCGGCGAGCCGTCCGCGATCGTGACCGTCGGCTGGCCGTCCGCGCCGCGCTCCTTGCTGTGCGCCGAGTGCCGCGGCGGCTGGATGCTGATCCCAAGCTCTTCAACCACCACCGGAGCGTCTTCCAGCACGTTCGGCGACGCCGTGCCGCTTGGCGAACCCGGCTGACCCTGCGGCGCGGCAAGCGCCGGCCAGCCCATCGCCAAACCCGCGGCAACGAGCAGGGCCGTACAAAACGCAAGCGGGGGCATTCGGAACGTACGGGTGACACGAAGATGTGGCTGATCGTTCATGGGCTCACTCTATGCGAATGGGCGGGCAGCGAACCGAGCATCTCGCCGCCCCGGCCGTTCCTGCGTATATCGGCTGGACGGGTTCCGGGAGGCGCATCGTTGGCCGGCCGCGCGACCCGGTCGTTTGAAGGTATCGTGCGGCAGGGGGCCGTGGCTGGGCAGGGGGTGGTCTGGCGATGAGGGCGGCGTCAGGCTCGGCGTCGTTCGGGCACATGTTGTGTGTGAATGCCGGGTTTGTCATCGGCCCGAGTTGACAGGGCGGAAGACGTGCTTATCATCGCCCATTCGCACTTTTGGCGGGACGTCTGTCGTCGCCGCCGCGGAGCGACCTCGCGGCCCTTGGGCATGTGCGCCCGAGACGGGCAAAGCCGCAAAAGCCGTCGATCGAAAGAGCGACGAAAAGGTCCGGAGTCATGGCGGGCTCCGGGAATCGCAGTCGCCGGCCTCAACGCAGGACGGAGCGAGACGAGCGAGAGACAGGGCGCAGAAGCGGGCAGGAGGCCCGGCTGCACTCAACGGAATGGTTGTCGAACAACGGCGTCCGGAACCGGTCGCCACGGAACAGGAATCACGATGAACGCGGGCAGGATTCGAATTCGGATGGAGGCGTATGACCACCAGGCGCTCGACGCCTCGGCGCGTGAGATTGTCGATCACGCGAAGCGCACCGGTGCACGCGTGGCGGGCCCGATCCCGCTGCCCACGCGCCGTGAGATCTACACCGTCAACCGCAGCCCGTTCATTGACAAGAAGTCGCGCGAGCAGTTCGAGATCAGAACGCACAAGCGCATCATTGACATTGATGACCCCAACGCCCGCACGGTCGAGGCGCTCAACCGCCTCGTGGTCCCCGCGGGCGTTTTCGTGAAGATCAAGGCCTAAGGTGAAGCCATGCCCGCTGCATTGATCGGTAGAAAAATCGGGATGAGCCGCTACTTCCTTGAAGACGGCCGGAATGTCCCCGTGACCGTCATCCAGGCGGGCCCGTGCGCGGTGACGCAGATCAAGACGACGGAGTCGGACGGCTACAACGCCGTGCAGATCGCCGCCGAGGACATCAAACCTCGCCGCAGCACCTTCGCGGAGATCGGTCATGACGCCAAGGCCGGCGTCGCGCCAAAGCGCGTTCACCGCGAAATCCGCCTGAACGACGAAAAGGAAGCGGCGGAGTTTTCGCTCGGCCAGTCGCTTGACGTCAAGGTGTTCGAGAACATCGCGTACGTCGACGTCATCGGCACGAGCAAGGGCAAAGGCTTCCAGGGCGTGATGAAGCGCCACAACTTCAAGGGCCTTTGCGCCAGCCACGGCACCGAGCGCAAGCACCGCTCCGCCGGTTCGATCGCCGCTCACGCCACCAACCGCGGCCGCGGCCCGAAGCCCAAGAAGGGCAAGCGCATGGCCGGCCAGATGGGCAACGAGCGCGTGACCGTGCGAAGCCTTGATGTCATCTCGATTGATCCGGAAAACAACCTGCTTCTCGTGAAGGGCGCCGTGCCCGGGCCGACCCGCGGCATCGTGTTCGTGCGGGAAGCTGTGCGTCTTTTCAAGGGAAAGGGAGTGCGGCAGAAGGAGAAGAAGGCCGGCTGATCTGATCGTTCTTCAGCCGGTCGTCATGCAGGCCCATGGCGTTGCGCCGCACTCATCCCAGCGGCTGGCAGCGGGAACCGCATGACGATGACAACTCCGAAGCGCTGATTGTGGTGCTGCCTCTTCGCCGGCAGGCGTTCTGATCGGGCTGTTTGGTGTGCAGGTGTGACATGATTGAAGTTCCCGTTTACAACAAAACCGGCAAGCAGGTGGGCACGCTCCCGATCGACGAACAAGCGCTCGGAGGTGAAGTTCGCCCCGCCCTGCTCAAACAAGCGTACGTGATGTTCCACGCCAACCGGCGTCAGGGCTCCGCGCGCACCAAAAACCGCAGCCGCGTCGAAGGTTCGACGCGCAAGCTCTTCCGCCAGAAGGGCACCGGCAACGCCCGCATGGGCACCGTGCGCACGAACGTCCGCAAAGGCGGCGGCGTCGCCTTCGCCAAGCTGCGCACGCACGAAGATTTCCGCAAGGACATGCCGGAAAAGATGCGCAAGCTCGCCAACCGCAACGCGCTGCTCGCCAAGCTCGTCGACCAGGAAGTGAAGTGCTTCGAGGACTTCAAGTTCGAGGGGCCGAAGACGAAGGACTTCAGCGCCATGCTGGACGCCGTCGGCATCAACCGCACGTGCCTCGTCGCGCTTGATCCCGCGAACGTCAACGCCCAGCGCAGCGCCCGCAACATCGCGTCGGTGACGACGATTCCCGCCAACCAGCTCAACGTCTTCGAATTGCTCAACCACCGCTTCCTCGTCGTCGACAAGGCGACGCTCAAGGCGTACGTGGACGGCGTGGCGGCGAGCGCGAACGCTGGCGAAAAGCCGGCAAGGAAGACGAGCAAGCCCGCCAAGAAGACTTCACGCAAGAGCGCGAAGAAGGAGGTCGCGTAAATCATGGAACCGACCACCATCGTGCAGCGGCCGATCATCACGGAAAAGGCGACATATTCGTCGGCGGAACTGAACCGCTACATCTTCGAAGTCGATCGCCGCGCCCGCAAGGATCAGATCAAGGACGCTGTCGAAAAGCTGTACAAGGTGCGCGTGGTGAGCGTGGCGACGCAAACGCGGCAGGGCCGCACGCGGCGCTATCGCTACGGCACGATCACGTCGGCCCCGACCAAGCGCGCCATCGTCAAAGTGCATCCGGAGGATCGCATCGAGCTCTTCTAACGAGCGCTCGTTCGAGGTGACCCCATGGCTATCAAGAACTACAACCCGACGAGCGCCGGCCGGCGCAACGCGTCCGTCAACCTGAACGCGGAAGTGACGTCGACGAAGCCGGTGAAGTCGCTCACTCGTCCGCTCGCCAAGAAGGGCGGCCGCAACAACCAGGGCATCATCACCGTCCGCGGTCGCGGCGGCGGTCACAAGCGCCGCTATCGCGTCATCGACTTCCGGCGGCAGAAGGACGACATGCCGGCGACCGTGAAGACGATCGAATATGACCCCAACCGCACGTGCCACATCGCGATGATCGAATACGCGGACGGCACGCAGCGCTACATGCTCGCGCCGCACGGCCTGAAGGTCGGCGAAGAGCTGATGAGCTCGCGCAACCCCGTCGAGCCGAAGACCGGCAACTGCATGCCGCTCAAGCACATCCCCACCGGTCTCACGGTGCACAACATCGAGTTCGAGCCCGGCAAGGGCGGCGGGCTGTGCCGCAGCGCCGGCTCCGGTGCGCGGCTCACGAACAAGGAAGGCCGCTGGGCCACGCTGGTGCTGCCTTCGGGTGAAATTCGCCAGGTGTCGGTTGAATGCCGGGCCACGCTCGGACAAGTCGGCAATCTTGATCATCAGCACATCAGTCTCGGCAAGGCTGGTCGCAATCGCTGGCGCGGTCGTCGGCCCAAGACGCGCGGCGTGGCGAAGGATCACTCGATCCACCCGCTCGGCGGCGGCGAAGGCAAGTCGAAGACCAATCGCGAGCCGGTGAGCGCGACGGGCGTGAAGGCGAAGGGCGGGCGCACGCGTCGCCGCGGCAAGTCGAGCGATCACCGCATCTTGCGTCGACGCCGCAGCCGTCGCTATGGCCAGTTGAAGCTCTAAGCTGGATTGAGGAACGAACGATGTCACGATCACTGAAAAAGGGACCGCACGTCATCGAACGGCTCTACCGCAAGGTGGAGCTGCAGCAGGCCAGCGGCAAGCGTTCGCCGATCAAGACATGGGCGCGCGCGTGCACGATCGTCCCCGAGTTCGTCGGCGTGACGTTTCAGGTGCACAACGGCCGGCAGTTCATCGACGTGTTCTGCACGGAAGACATGGTGGGCCACAAGCTCGGCGAGTTCGCGCCGACGCGCGTGTTCCGCGGTCACACCAACAAGAAGGAAGGCATTGCGGAAGGCGCGAAGGTCGCGCCCAAGGGGTCCTGAAAAGGCCGCCTGCCGTGAGTCGCACGGCACCCAGGAGCAGTTACGATGGCATACAGCGCCACACTTCGATACGCACGAGTCGCCCCGCGCAAGGCGCGGCTGGTGGCCGAGATGATCCGCGGCAAACCCGTTGATCAGGCGATGACCGCGCTCGAATTCTCCAAGCAGCGCGCCGCCTGGTACATGAAGGGCCTCCTCAAGAGCGCCATCGCCAACGCGGAAGAGAAAGACGCCAGCGTGCAGAACCTGTACGTGAAGGAATCGCGCGTGGACCAGGGCCCCGTGCTCAAGCGCTTCCAGCCCAAGGATCGCGGCCGGGCGCATTCCATCCACAAGAAGACTGCTCACCTCATCATCACGCTCGAGGAGCGCAACTAAGCCATGGGACAGAAAACCCATCCATTCGGTTTCCGCGTGGGCATCACCGAGGTGCACAAGTCACGGTGGTTCGCCCCCAAGGCGCTCTTCGGCGAGTTGCTGGTTGAGGACTACAAGATCCGCAAGTACGTGGACAAGCGCCTCAACCGCACGCCGCCCTTCGCCGCCGTGTCCGACATTCACATCGAGCGCACGCGCGAAGAGTTGACGGTGATCGTGAAGACCGCCCGGCCGGGCCTCGTCATCGGCCCCAAGGGTCAGGAAGTCGATCAGCTCACGCAGGATCTGCAGGCGCTCACCGGCCGCAAGGTGGCGATCAAGATCATCGAGATCAAGAACCCCGACACGGATGCGCACCTGATCGCGGAAACGATCGCGGAGCAGCTCAAGAAGCGTGCGAACTATCGCCGCGTGCTCAAGCAGCGCTGCGAGGCGGCGATGCAGAACGGCGCGAAGGGTGTGCGCATTCTTCTTTCGGGTCGCCTGGGCGGCGCGGAAATGTCCCGCACGCTCGAGACGCGTCTGGGTTCCATTCCGCTCACCACGTTGCAGGCGAATGTGGATTACGCGCAGGTGCACAGCTTCACCACCTACGGCGCCATCGGCGTCAAAGTGTGGGTGTTCAAGGGCATGTTCACGGACAGTGATGAAGATCAGCTCGACTCGAAGGCCGCCGGCGCACGGGCGCGGGCGCGCGGTCGCCGCTGAATTGGGATGTGTTTGATCCGGCGCACGCCGGCGCTGATAGGAGTTCGGTTCCATGGCTCTGATGCCGAAACGAGTGAAGTTCCGCAAGGAGCAGCGGCGGAAGCTGAAAGGCAACGCGACCGCGGGCAATTACGTGGCCTTCGGCGACTACGGCCTGCAGTCGCTCGATGCCCACTGGGTGTCGGGTCGGCAGATCGAAGCCGGCCGCATCGCGGCGCAGCACTTCCTTCGCCGCCAGGGTCGCCTGTTCATCCGCGTGTTCCCGGACAAGCCGATTTCGAAGAAGCCGCTGGAAACGCGAATGGGCAAGGGCAAAGCGGAGACGGAGTACTGGGCCGCGCGCGTGAAGCCGGGCACCATGCTCTTCGAGATCGCCGGCGTGCCTGAAGACATCGCCAAGCAGGCCCTCGCTCGTGTCGCCCACAAGATGCCCGTGCGTTGCCGCTTCGTCGGTCGCCGCATCGCCGTCTGATCGTTTCAGCCAGGAATCAACAGCAAGCAGCCAATCATGAAAGCCAAGGACGTACACAAGCTGAAGGACGAGGAACTGCAGGTGGAAGCCGGTCGGCTGCGCAGGCGGCTGTTCGAACTCCGCTCGCAGTCGGTCACCGAGAAGATCGAGGACACCTCGCAGTTCCGGAAGACACGCAAGGACATCGCCCGCCTGCTGACGGAAGCGTCGGCGCGCGGCAAGAAGCAGAGCGCCAGTGCGCCGGCGAAGAGCGAGAAGGCTCCCGCCCGCAAGACGCGCAAGAAGGTCGCGAGCAAGTAAGTCGGAAGCACGAAGGATTTCAACGTGAGCCAGAAGAAGCCATTGACGATCCCCGAAAAGGCGCCGCGCCGCGTTGGCGTGGTGACGGCCGCCGGCCGAGACAAGACCCGCAAGGTCGCGATCGACTTCTCCGTCAAGCACCCGCTGTACGGCAAGTACCTGCGCAAGCGGCACTTCCTGCACGTGCATGACGAGAAGAATGAGTCGAAGGCCGGGGATCGCGTGGAGATCGCCGAGTGCCGGCCGATTTCCAAGACGAAGTCGTGGGTGCTGCTGCGGGTGATTGAGGCGGCGCCGGAGGAAATCTTGCTGCACCAGGAACGCGGCGGGTGATGGCTCATCTCGCGCTTCATCGGAAGCGTGAGGGTGGTTCGAACGGACTGGATGGTTACGGAAGCATCAGGAAGAGAACAGGCGGAACGCCATGATTCAGAAGGAAAGCAGACTAGAGGTCGCCGACAACAGCGGCGCGAAGGTCGTGATGATGATCGGCCTTCTCGGCGGGTCGACGGCGCGCGGCCGGTTCAAGCGCCGCGCCATGGGCGTGGGCGATCGCATCGTGTGCTCCGTCAAGAAGGCGCTGCCCAATGCGGACATCAAGGCGGGCGACAAGGTCAAGGCCGTGATCGTGCGGACCAAGTATCCCACGCGGCGCGACGACGGCTCGTACGTTCGCTTCGACTCCAACGCCTGCGTGCTCATCGATGAAGAAGGCAATCCCAAAGGCACGCGAATCTTCGGCGCCGTCGCTCGTGAACTGCGCGAAAAGAACTACATGAAGATCATTTCGCTTGCATCGGAGGTGGTGTGATCATGGCGCGTCACGTGCGCAAAGGTGATGTGGTGATCGTGACCGCCGGCAACGACCGCGGCGCGACCGGCGAAGTGCTGCGCGTTCTCACCAAACAGGGCCGCGTCGTCGTCAAGGGCGTCAACGTGCGCACCAAGCACCTCAAGCCCACCCAGGCGAATCCGCAGGGCGGCGTGGTGCAGCGCGAAATGCCCATTCACATCAGCAATGTCAGCCCCGTGGTTGACGGCAAGCCCACCCGCGTCCGCTTCGTCACGAAGAAGGATGGCGCCAAGGTGCGCGTCGCTGTCCGCGGCGGCAAAGAGCTGCACACGCTCCGGAGCAAGGGCTGAACGAGAGCCGCACGAAGGATTCAGACATGGTCGCCTCAACGAATACAAACAGGCCACGGTTGCAGAAGCTGTTCGACGAGCAGGTCGCCCCTGCCGTCATGCAGCAATTCAACCTGAAGAACATTCACCAGCTCCCGCGCCTGACGAAAGTCGTCGTGAACTGCGGCGTCGGCCGGTTCCTCGAGAACCAGAAGCTCAAGCCCGAAGTGCGCGACACGGTCATCGAAACGCTCACGCAGATCACCGGCCAGAAGCCCGTGGTCACGCTGGCCAAGAAGTCGGTGTCGAACTTCAAGGTGCGCGAAGGCGCGCCCTCCGGCGTGATGGTCACGCTGCGGCGCGAGCGGATGTGGCATTTCCTCGATCGCCTCATCAATCTCGCCACGCCCCGCATCAAGGACTTTCGCGGCCTGCCGCGCAACAGCTTCGACAAGGGCGGCAGCTACTCGATGGGCCTGGCGGAACAGGCTGTCTGGCCGGAAATCAACACGGCGAAGATCACGTTCACGCACGGCATGAACATCACCATGGTGTTCGAACGCTCGAACCCGGAGATGAGCCGCTTCGTGCTTGAGCAGCTTGGCCTGCCGTTCGTGAAGGTGGATGGAGACGCGAAGGCGAGGAGTTGATCAATCGGGTGCGGGCGCAGGCCCTCACCACACCGCTCGCTCGGAGAGCGGGAGACGAACGCAACGCTGGAGTGACGCATGGCGACGAAAGCTGATTTCGAAAAGATGAAGAAGAAGCCGAAGTTCTCCACCCGCAAGGTGAACCGGTGTCAGATCACCGGCCGCGCCCGCGGCGTGTATCGGAAGTTCGGCGTGAGCCGAATCGTGCTCCGCGAGCTGGCGCTCCGAGGCATGATCCCCGGCATGAGGAAGGCGAGTTGGTAACGCAGCGAGGCTTGGGCCTTGGGCATTCGGCCTTGGCGGACACGCCAACGCCCAAGGCCCAGTGCCCAAGGCCCCATCGGAGTTCTCAATGTCCCAGCAAGATCTGACCGCAGATATGCTCACACGGATCCGCAATGCGACGCGCAACAACGCGAAGCACGTGCTGTGTCCGGCGACCAAGCTCAACAAGGGCGTTGCCGAGGTTCTCGTCAGCGAAGGTTTCATTCGCTCGTACGAGACCACGCAGGACGGTCCGGTGTCCATGCTGAAGCTGCACCTGAAGTACGGTCCGCACGGCGAACGCGTCATCAACTCGATCGATCGCGTCTCCAAGCCCGGACGGCGTATCTATCGCGGTCATTCCGAGCTGCCACGCCCGCTGCAGGGGCTCGGCATCTCCATCGTGTCCACCAGCCGCGGCGTCATGAGCGACCGGCTGTGCCGTGAGCAGAAGGTCGGCGGCGAAGTCGTCGCCACGGTCACCTGATTTCTTTGCGAGGTTCGTCATGTCACGCATTGGGAAGAAACCCATCCAGGTGCCCGGCAACGTGAAGGTCAGCGTTGACCCCGCGACGCGCACTGTCAACGTCGAAGGCCCGAAGGGCAAGCTCTCGCTCGTCCATCGGCCCGAGGTTCGCGTTGCGTGGGACCAGTCGGAAAAGAAGATCACCTGCACCATCCCCGAGGGCCGGGAAGACGAGAAGCAGGTTCGCGCGTATTGGGGCCTCACCCGCGCCAACATCGCCAACCTCATCAAGGGCGTCGCGGAAGGCTACACCGAGAAGCTCGAAATCAACGGCGTCGGCTGGAACGCCAAGGTCCAGGGCCAGAACGTCGTGCTCAACCTCGGCTACTGCAATCCCGTCACCGTCAAGGTTCCGATGGGCGTGCAGGTGAGCGTCGAAGGCAACATCGTCACGATCACCGGCCCGAACAAGCAGCTCGTCGGCCAGACGGCGGCGGAAATCCGCTCCAAGCGCACGCCCGAGCCATACAACGCCAAGGGCGTGAAGTACATCGACGAAGTCATCATCCGCAAGCAAGGCAAGGCGGTGGGTACGTAATTTGATCCTGCAAGCTCAAGTCTGAAGTTGCAGATCGCAGAGCGCTGGAACGCAGAACGCGAAGAGACAGTCATGAAGCGAATTGAACTCAAACAAGTGCGACGCGTCCGCCGGAAGCATCGGGTGCGGAAGAACATCCTCGGCACGCCGGAGCGTCCGCGGCTGACGGTGTTCCGCAGCTTGAAACACATTTACGTGCAGGTCGTGAACGATCTCGAAGGCACCACGCTCGCCGCCGCTTCGACGAAGGACAAGGGCGTCGTCGCCAAGGGCAACTGCAGCGGCGCGGAAGCCGTCGGCAAGGCGATCGCCGAACGCGCCAAGGGCGCCGGCGTGACGAAGGTGGTCTTCGATCGCAACGGCTACCGCTATCACGGCAGGATCGCGGCGCTCGCCAAGGGCGCGCGTGAGGGCGGCCTCAACTTCTGAAACGAACACGAGCGCGACACGAGCGACCGTTGAAATCAGCAAGCGAACCAAGGTGACACGATGCCTGAATTGATGGAAGATTCTGGAACACTGCAATCGACGACCGTCGGCGTGTATCGCACCGCTGCGACCGTCAAGGGTGGACGACGGTTCAGCTTCAGCTCGCTCGTCGTCGTGGGCGATCGCCAGGGCCGCATCGGTCTCGGCTATGCCAAGGCGAACCAGGTGCCCAACGCCATCGAGAAGGCGCAGAAAGAAGCCCGTCGCAAGATGGTCTCCTTCCCCACGCAGGGCTCGACGATCCCGCACACGGTGACCGGTCGCTTCGGCGCCGCCAAGGTGCGACTGATTCCCGCCTCGCCCGGTACGGGCATCATTGCCGGCGCCGCGGTTCGCGCGCCGCTTGAACTCCTCGGCGTGCAGGATTGCCTCACCAAGGCGTACGGCTCGACCAACCCGAAGAATCTCATCAAGGCCGTGTTCGACGGTCTCGCGCAGCTCCGAACGAAGGACGCGGCGCAGTCGCTTCGCGGCGTGTCGATCGAGCCGACGAGCGTTGAAACCTTCCTTGAGAAGTCGAAGGCCGTGCAGGCGGCCCAGCCGCAGCGCTCGACTGCTCCGCGTCCCAAGCCGCAGAACGCGCGGGGTGAAGGGAAGGAACGGCGCCGTCGCGAGCCGGCCGCCGAGAGCGCGCCCGCTTCGCCGCCATCGGATGCCGCGGCCGACACCAACACGGAAACCACCAGCCAGTGAAGTGAGTCTCGTGGCCTGGCTGCGAGCTTGAACGATTGGAGATTGATTCGCCATGATGATTCACGAAATCACCGCCAAAGTCGGGCGCGACAAACAGCGCCGTCGCATCGGCCGCGGCGAGGGCAGCGGTTGCGGCGGCACGTCCGGCCGTGGCCACAAGGGCGCGAAGTCGCGCTCCGGCTGGTCGCGCAAGAAGGGCTATGAAGGTGGTCAGAACCCCATCATCCGCCGCTTGCCGAAGCGAGGCTTCAGCAACGCCGAGTTCGCCACGCGCTTCGTGCTGGTGAACGTCGGTGATCTTGATCGTCTTTACAACGCCGGCGATGAAGTGACGGCCGCGTCGCTCGCCGGCACGGGCGCGCTCCGCCACGCCGAACTCCCGCTCAAGGTGCTCGGCGAGGGCTCGCTCACCAAGAAGCTCACCGTCAAGGCCGCGAAGTTCTCCGCTTCAGCGAAGAAGAAGATCGAAGAAGCGGGCGGCACGGTGGTGGAAGAGCCGCCGATGAAGTGGACCCGCAAGGGCCGCGTCAGCCGCATCAACCCCAAGGCCGAGAAGCGCGTCGACCCCAAGCTCGCCGAGTTCGAGGCGAAACTCGCCAAGCAGAAGGACGCCGCCAAGGGCGAAGGCAAAGCGAAGGGCGACAAGGGCAAGAAGCCCGAAGGCGCTGCTCCCAAGAAGGAAAGCAAACCCAAGAGTGCTCCCGCGCCGGAGGCGAAGAGCGAGGGCGAATCCAAGGAATGACGAATCACCCGCGGCGGCGCGTCGACTAACACGCCCCGTCGCCGGACACCATCATGCTTCAGGCCTTTCTGAACATCTTCCGCATTCCCGACCTGCGCAACAAGGTGCTCTTCACCTTGGGCATGCTGGCGATCTATCGCATCGGCTTCTGGATTCCGCTCGTCGGCATCAACCAGACAGCCATCCGGGACGCCGCCGAACAAGCGTCGCAGAACGCCACCGGTTGGGGCAAGCTCGTCGCCTTTGCGTCGATCTTCTCGGGCGGCTCCTTGAGCCAATCGACGATCTTCGGCCTGGGCATCATGCCGTACATCACGGCGTCGATCATCTTCCAGCTTTTGCAGACCGCCATCCCGCGCCTGCAGGATCTGAAAAAAGAAGGCGCCACCGGTCAGCAGAAGATCACCGAATGGACGCGCTACGCCACCGTCGGTCTGTGCGTGGTGCAGGGCATGATGTGGCTGCGCTTCGTCGAGGCGCAGCAACTGCTCCAGCCCGAGTTCATGAATCCCGGCCCGCGCCTGCTCTTCTACTTCGCTGGCATCACGGGCCTCACCGCCGGCAGCATGTTCCTCATGTGGCTCGGCGAGCAGATTGATAAGTACGGCATCGGCAACGGCGTGTCGCTCATCCTCACCGCCGGCATCATTGCACGCATGCCCCACGCAGTGATGTGGGTGGTCGACAACTTCGATCCCTCGCAACAGGCCGAAGCGGCGATCGGCGTGTCCGGCCTGCTCTTCCTCGTGGCGGCGTTCATCTTTGTCGTCGCCGGCGCGATCGTCATCACCGTTGCGCAGCGGCGCATTCCCATTCAGCAGGCGAAGCACACGCGCGGCCGGAAGGTCTACGGCGGGCAGCGGCATTACCTCCCGCTGCGCATCAACCACGCCGGCGTCATGCCCATCATCTTCGCCAGCTCGCTCCTCATCTTCCCGTCCGCCATCTTTGGCTGGATGAGCAGCGCCGCGAACGCTGGTGGCGCCGCGGAGTGGTGGCGCAGCTTCACCACCTTCCTCAACAACAACTTCCAGGTCGGCGAGTATCCGTACATCGTCTTCGAGATCCTGCTCATCTACTTCTTCAGCTACTTCTGGACCACCGTGCAGTTCAGCCCGGAGGACATGTCGAAGCAGCTTCGTGATCACGGCAGCTTCATCCCCGGCCTGCGCCCCGGCCCGCGCACGGCGGAATATCTCGAAACGGTGATGGAGCGCATCACTTACGTCGGCGGCGGCTTCCTCGCCATCATCGCCGTCATCCCCTCGCTCATCACCAAGGAAATGGGCATCCCGTTCTTCGTGTCGAGCTTCCTCGGCGGCACCGGTCTGCTCATCGTCGTGAGCGTCGGTCTCGATCTCATGCAGCGCATCGAAGCCAACTTGCTGATGCGCAACTACGCAGGATTCCTTTCGGGTGGCGACAAGGGCGGCGCGGTTCGGCTCCGCGGTCCGCGGCGGTAACTCATGCAGATTCAGCAGGCATCCATGGTGCGATTGAGCGACAGCGACGCCGCGATGCTGCGCATGGAGCGCCCGCGCGTGACCAGCGTCGCGCGCGATCAGCGCCGCATTCACCTGCGATCGCCGCGCGAGATCGAGTCCATCGCCCGTGCCGGCGCCGTGGTCAGCGCCGCGCTTGATGCCGCCGCAAGTGCATGCAAGGCCGGCGCGACGACGCAGGATCTGAACGACGCCGCCACCCGTGCGATCCGCGAAGCAGGCGCTCACAGCCTGTTCCTCAACTATCCCACGTACGAATCGGGCGAGGGCTTCCCCGCCGCAGCGTGCGTGAGCGTGAATGAAGAAGTGGTCCACGGCATCCCCGGCCAGCGCGAACTCAAGACCGGCGACGTCGTGAAAATTGACTGCGGCGCTGAACTGGACGGCTGGTGCGCCGACGCGGCCCGCACCGTGGTCGTCGGTTCCGCCAGCCGCGAAATCGCCAATCTGCTCGCCGCCGCGGACGCCATGCTGGAGCTGGCCATCGAGCTCGCTCGCCCCGGCGTGTGGTGGAGTCGCATCGCCAGCCGGCTGCAGCAGGTCGCGGATGACGGCGGCTTCGGCGTGGTGCGGGAGTACGTCGGCCACGGCATCGGGCGGCAGCTTCATGAAGCCCCGCAGGTTCCGGCGTATCGCATGAGCCGGCGGGACAAGGATTTTCAGCTCCGGGCTGGCATGGTCCTCGCGGTGGAGCCCATGATCACCCTCGGCTCTCCCGTCACCCACGTGCTCGACGACGGCTGGACGGTCGTCACCACCGACGGTCGACCCGCCTGCCATGTCGAGCATACGATGGCGATTACCGACAGCGGCCCGGTGGTGCTTACATTGCCGGCACGGAAGGCAGGCTGCTGATGGCGAAGGAAGACAAAATCGAGCTGCAGGCGGAAGTCACCGAAGCGCTCCCGGATGCGCGCTTCCGCGTCAAGCTCGAGAACGGCCAGGAAATCCTGGCGTATGTCAGCGGCAAGATGCGGAAGTTCTTCATCCGCATCCTGCCGGGTGACAGGGTGACCGTCGAGGTCAGCCCGTACGACATGACCAAGGGACGAATCACGTATCGCTACTAAGCGATTTTGGAGTGTGACATGAAAGTTCGCAGCAGCATCAAGCGACAGACCAAAGATTGCCAGATCGTCATTCGACGAGGCAAACGGTACGTCATCAACAAGAAGAACCCGCGCCTGAAGCAGCGGCAAGGCTGAACGGCGCCGGCACGGGCGCTGCGCCTGTGTCAGCAACGCCGCGACCACAGAGGAAGCGGATCGATCGACGGATGATTTGGAGTTTGAACAATGCCCCGTATCGCAGGTGTGGACATTCCGGATAAGAAAAAGGTTCGCTTCGCGCTTCGCTACATCTACGGCATCGGGCCGAAGATCGCGGACGACATCCTGGCTGAAGCCAAGATCAATCCCGACAAGCGCGCCAGCGAACTGACGGACCAGGAAGTCTCCTCGATCGCGGCGATCCTCGACGCCAGCCACATCGTGGAAGGCGCCCTTCGCCGCCAGACGCAGGAACACATCCAGCGCCTGCGCGACATCCGCAGCTATCGCGGCGAGCGCCACCGCAAGGGCCTGCCGGTTCGCGGTCAGCGCACCCGCACCAACGCCCGCACGCGCAAGGGCAAGAAGCGCACTGTCGCCGGCAAGAAGGGCGTCAAGGGTTAATGATCCATCCGTTCCCCGTTTAGCCGCGACCCGAAGGGGAGCGTTCGGGACAGGATTTCACGCAGAGCACACACATGGCCAAGAAGAAGATTCGCAAGAACGTCGTCAAGGGCATCGCCCACATCACCGCGACGTTCAACAACACGATGATCACCATCACCGACGTCAACGGCGAGACCGTGGCGTGGGATTCCGCCGGCACGGTGGGCTTCAAGGGCGCTCGCAAGAGCACGCCCTACGCCGCCAGCCGGGCCGCGGAGAAGTGTGCCCAGAAGGTGAAGCGCATCGGCATGCGCGAGATCGAGGTCCGCGTGCGCGGCGCCGGGTCCGGACGCGAGTCCGCCATCACCGCGCTGCAGCAGAACGGCCTTATCGTCACCGCCGTGGAAGATCACACGCCCATCCCGCACAACGGTTGCCGTCCGCCCAAGCGTCGGCGCGTGTGAGAAAAAATGGCTCTTGGCTCTTCGCTGTTGGCTGTTTCGCCAATCGCCTGGAGCCGGCAGCCGGCAGCATTCGTTCCGTTTCCTGCGGGAAAGAAGAAGCCGCGTCGTTCAGCAGGGCGCATCCGCTTCGTGACCCCGCATGGAGTTGCTTCTCGCAACACTGCTGAATCTGGAGTTTGTGTATGCACGTTCGCTGGCGTGGTCTGGAACTGCCTGCCCGTGTGCAGGTCGATGATCGGTCGCGCACCAATCGTTTCTCGCGCTTTATCGTTGAACCGTTCGAGCGCGGCTTCGGCACCACCGTGGGCAACAGCCTGCGGCGGATTCTGCTGTCGTCGCTCGAAGGCGCCGCCGTCACCAAGGTGAACATCAAAGGCGTGCCGCACGAGTTCTCGACGCTTCCCGGCGTGATGGAAGACGTCACCGACATCGTGCTCAACCTGAAGGGTCTCATCGTCAGCATGACGACGGATGAACCCAAGGTGCTTCGCATCGAGGCGTCAGGCCCGGGCGATGTGACTGCGGACCTCATCGAAGCCGACACCGCCGTCACCATTCACAACCCCGATCTCGTCATCTGCACGCTCACCGAAGCCGTGGACTTCGAGGCGGAAATCACCGTCGGCAAGGGCCGCGGCTATCAGCCCGCGTCCGAGCAGTATGGCCGCAGCGAAGATCAGATCATCGGCGAGATTCCCGTGGACGCCATCTTCAGCCCCGTCGAGCGCGTCCGCTACCGCGTGGAAGACACCCGCGTCGGTCAGCGCACCAACTACGACAAGCTGATCATGGACATCTGGACGAACGGCACGCTCACGCCGGAGATGGCGCTCGTCGAAGCCGCCAAGATTCTCCGCAAGCACCTCAATCCGTTCGTGCAGTATTTCGACATCGGCTCCGAGCGCGTCAGCGCCGAGGCGAGCGCCGCCGCCAGCGTGGATGAGGATCTCATCCGCAAACTCAACATGTCGATCAACGAGCTTGATCTGTCGGTGCGTGCGAGCAACTGCCTGGAGTCGGCCCGCGTTCGCACCGTCGCCGACCTCGTGACGAAGGACGAGATGGAATTGCTCGGGGTGCGCAGCTTCGGCCGCACCAGCCTCCGCGAAGTGAAGCGCAAGCTCGAAGACATGGGGCTTTCGCTCGGCATGAAGCTGCCGGAGGGGTACACCCCGCCGCAGCAGGCGAGCTCCGCTCCGTCCATGTCGTAATGTGTGATTGTTCCGTTTCTTGATTCGTTTTCTTTGCCTTCAGGATTTCCGTCATGCGACATCGAGTAGCCGGCAAGCAGCTCTGCCGTGACAAAGACCACCGCCGGGCCATGCTGCGCAACCTGGCCGCGGGCCTGTTCGAGCACGGCGAGATCAGAACGACGATGCCGCGCGCCAAGGCCGTGCAGCCGTTTGTCGAGCGCATCATCACGATCGCCAAGAAGGGCGGGCTGTCGGCTCGCCGGCAGATCGAGTCCAAGCTCACCGATCGCAAGATTCACGTGTGGGTCGCCGACCCGAACGTGCCCGATCGCCGCAAGAGCAACGACTATTTCGACCTGCCCGATGCGAGCGAGATCGAGTTCAATCGCTACGGCGAAGTGCGCAAGGCGCCGCGTCTCGTGCAGCACATTCTCACGCGCGTGGCTCCGATGTTCGCTGATCGCGACGGCGGCTACACCCGCATCGTGAAGACCGGCAAGCATCGCCTCGGCGACGGCGGCGACATCGTCGTGCTGCAGCTCGTCGGCCGCGAAGATGGCCCGACCATCGGCGGCGGCACATCGCGCCGGCGCGAGGCGGCCGACAAGCGCACCGTGTTCGCGAAGCAGCGCCGCGAAGCCAAGGGCGAAAGCGCCGCTGCGACGGCCACCGCGACGGCTACGGAAGAAGCCCCGCCGGCCGAAGAGCCCAAGGCGGAGTGATCCAAGGCGGAAGAAACGCTTCTCAATCTCATCAAAGAGAAAGCCCACGGCGATCGTGCCGTGGGCTTTTCATTGTGGGACCCGAACGTGCAAGGATTTCACCAGGGCAGCATGCTGCGAAGGTCGATGTCGCCGAACGCTTCGCGCAGCTCCATCCACGCGTAGATCAGACCGAACGCGCCGATGAACGCGAGCGCGCCGAAGACGAGCGGGCTCTGGTGCGGCTTGGCGAGCGACGGATGCTTGGCGACCATGCGGTCCACCATGGCGCCGCCGAGCAGGGCGACGGCCAGCAGCGTGCCGCCGATCGCAAAGGCGTAGATGGAGAGATAGTTGTACGTGCCGCTGCCGTCGGTGAGCACGGTGTAGGTCATCGCAGCGCCGATCATCAGAACGACGACGCCCACAACGAAATCGCGCATGCGAAAGCCGCGGGAAGAATGCGTGGTGGTTGAAGCCATGTCGTGGCTCCTTGGGTAGCTCCGGCCTCCAAAGACGATCTGCATGCACGAAAGGTGCGATCCGCCGCACGCCATGGGAAGCGGGGGTTCCGGATGTTCGCGTCGACTTGCCCGGTTCTGCCGCCTCGGCAACCCTTGCCGCGGGCCGGAAAAGTCAAACGTCCGCGGTAGGCAACGCCACGGCAGTAACGTCCTTGGGAGGCGACGTACACGGCAAGTTCAACAGCCGCGGCAAGTTCAACGTCCGCGGCAGGTTCTACTTGCCGTCGTTCCCGCGAAAGCGGGAACCCAGAGGAGCGTGAAACGACTTCAGGAACGTGAAACGATTTCAGATCTCCGCACGCATCGTCGGCAGTGACGCCACGCGCACTCCCCCTCTCCCTCGGGGAGAGGGGATTGGAAGATTCACGATCCCCGCTCGCAATTTCCAAACGCGTCGTCACGAAATGCGGAGGGTGGGCACTGCCCACCGGATCGTCATTGAGCGCTGTTCTGTCAACCGGTGTGCGGTGTCCGCCCTACAAGCGCCTGTGCCACCGTGCCCGACATTGCTCCCCGTGCCGCGGCGTTACACTGCTGCCCATGCTGGAATCGCTACAGGAAGTTGAACAGACGAGCCTTGCGGAGCTTGCCGCGGTCGCCGACGCCGATGCGCTCGAGCAGTGGCGCATTCGCTATATCGGAACCAACGGCAAGATGCGGTCGCTCGTCGCCGGGCTCAAGGACGTGCCGCGTGACCAGAAGCCGGCGGTGGGGAAGCGGCTGAACGAAGTGAAGCAGGCGCTGGAGACCGCGTTCGAGGCGAAGAAGCAGGCGATCGGCTCATCGCGCCCGAGCGGTCCGGCGGTGGACGTCACCGAGCCGGGCGTGCCGCCGGGGCTGGGCCAGCGTCACGTGATCAGTCGCACGATGGAGGAGATCGCCGACGTCTTCGCACGCATGGGGTTTTCCGTCGCCTACGGCCCCGAACTCGAAGACGAGTGGCACAATTTCTCGGCGCTCAACATCCCGAGCGATCACCCCGCGCGCGATGCGAACGACAATTTCTTCGTCGAGCCGGCGAGCGCGGTGGGGGCCGCGCAGGCGCCTTCACAGCGCGATGTGCCGCCGATGATGCTGCGATCGCAAACCTCCACCGTGCAGATTCGCACGATGGAAAGGACGAAGCCGCCGCTCAAGGTGATTGCCATCGGCCGCGTGTATCGACCGGACACGCACGACGCGACGCACTTCAGCATGTTCCACCAGGTGGAAGGGCTGTGCGTTGACAAGCACGTGACGATGATCGATCTCAAGACCGCGCTCTTTCAGTTCGCACGGTCATACTTCGGCCCGCAGGCGGAGGTGCGCATGCGGCCGAGCTTCTTCCCGTTCACCGAGCCGAGCGCGGAGGTGGACATGAAAATGAAGATCAAGGGCGAATACAAGTGGGTCGAGCTGGGCGGGTGCGGGATGGTGGACCCGAATGTGTTCAAATCCGTGGGGTACGATCCCGAAGAATGGAGTGGCTACGCGTTCGGCCTCGGCATTGATCGCATCACCATGCGGAAATACGGCATCGCCGACATCCGCTGGCTGTTCGAGAACGATGCAAGGTTCCTCCGGCAGTTTTGAGATCACCTCATGAGCGACCCGCAAGCTCCCGTCCCGCCCACGCTCATCGCGCCGCCCACGGTTCGCGGCGCGCTGGTGCGCGAGCGGCAGCCGGTGTGGCCCAACGTGATCGGCATCATCGGGCTCATTTACGGCATCGCCGGCGCGGTGTTCAGCGTGCTGGAAATCGTGCAGGCGGTGGTGTTTCGCGCGATTGCCGGCGTGGTGGAGAATCAGTCGCCGGAAACCTTCGATGCGATTTCAAAGTGGATGCCGGCGACGCTCGCGCTGGCGATTGTGTCGGTTGTGCTGGCGATCGTGCTGATTGCGGCGTCGTGGGCGATGCTGGTGCACAAACCGTGGTGCAGGCCGGTGGTCAACATCTGGGCAGTGCTGAAGATCGTGTCGGTCGTCGCCGCGACGATCGTGGGGTACTGCATTCAGCGCGATGTGCTGGCCTCCGGCGCGGCGCCGGGCGCGCCGACGATTCTTTTTGACGGCCTGTTCGTGCTCACCGCAGTCATGACGCTCGCGATGTACGCCGGCTTCCCGATCTTCATGCTCGTGTGGATGAACCTGTCAGGCCCGAAGCGCGACATGGCCCGCTGGCGCCCCGGCAACGCGCAGCCGTCGCCGCAGCCGTAGGATGGGCATCGCCCACCGCTATGGCGCAATCGCGCACGCCGCGCCGGAACAAAATTGCCTCTTCAAAGCCGCCAGCGCGCCGTCATTCCTGCGCAAGCAGGAAACCAGCGGCACGTGAACAACCCGCTGCATTCCCGCATGCGCGGGAATGACGAATGTTCAAACGCATGCGCGGGAATGACGAATGTTCGAAACGCATGCGCGGGAAGGACGAATGTTCGAAAATGCCAGCGCGTAGGGCGGGCGCCTCCCACCTTCGGTTGCATATGCGCGCCAGCACATCCCGGTGGGCATTGCCCACCCTGCGGCAGCGCCATTCTGCGAATATCAGCGCGGGCGGCCTTGCGAGAGCAGCCGGCGGGTGCCTTCGAGTTCGCGCGCCACGAAATCCCAGTTCGCCACGTTCATGAACGCATCGACGTACTCGCCGCGGCGGTTCTGATATTTCAGGTAGTACGCGTGTTCCCACACATCCACGCCGAGGAACGGAATGACGCCCCAGATGGCGTTGTTCTGGTGCTTCTCCACCTGCATGATGAGAAGTTTCTCGGCGATGGGTTCGTAGACGAGCAAGCCCCAGCCGCCGCCTTTCACCGTGTTGGCGGCCACCTTGAACTGCTCGCTGAACGCACGGAAGGAGCCGAAGTCCTTCTCAATCTGTTCGGCCAGCATGCCCGACGGCTCGCCGCCGCCTTGCGGGCTCATGCTGTTCCAGAAGATCGTGTGCAGGAAGTGACCCGATCCGTTGAAGGCAAGCTCGTTCTGCCAGTGGCCGAGTTCTTCCTTGTCGCGCTTGCCGGCGCGGATTTCCGCCAGCGCCGCCAGCGCGCCGTTCAGACCCTTCACGTAACCGGCGTGGTGCTTGTTGTGATGAAGCTGCATCGTGGCGGCATCGATGTGCGGCTCGAGCGCGTCCTGCGGGTACGGAAGTTGCGGCAGCACGTACTGGCCGGACTTCGGATCGAACCCGGCATCAACGCGCGGCGCGTGCGGATCCTGCCGGCCCTCGCCGTCGCGCTGCGGCTGCTGGCGCGAATTCGGGTTCGGCTCCTGCTGCCCGATGGCGAGGCTGGCCAATCCACCCAGCGACGCCGCGCCAACGCCAATCATCGCCAAGGCGCTCCGACGGTCCAGTGATGCGGATTCCAGCCGATGCGCATCGCGCGCTTCAGCTTGCGGCTCGTGCGGCTTCATATGGTGCTCCTCCTGTTGGGCGGGACAATCGCGCGGCACGCTCGTTTGGTGATACCATGCGGCGGCGCACAACGCACAAAGCGCAGTCGCAAACGCGCCTGCGCACCCTTGGAATAAATGGGCAGCAGCGGCTGAATTGTCAATGGCATTTCTCGAAGAAATTTCCTGGCGCGGCCTCCTTCATCAGGTGACGCACCGCGAAGAACTCGCCCGCCACCTCGAAACGCCGGGCCGCGTCGGCTACTCCGGCTTTGACCCCACCAGCGACAGCCTGCACATCGGCAACCTCGTCCCCATCATGCTGCTTCGCCATTTCCAGCGGGCGGGCCACACGCCCATCGTCGTCATGGGCGGCGGCACCGGGCTCATCGGCGACCCCTCCGGCCGCGATGACGAACGCCAGTTGCAGGCCCGCGAACGCATTCAGGCGAACGTCGAGAGCCAGCGGAAGATTTTTGACCGCCTGCTCGATTTTTCGCCCGCCGTCTCCAATCGCGCCCGCATCGTTAACAACGCGGACTGGCTCGAACCGTTGCGCTTCCTCGATGTCCTCCGCGACGTCGGCAAGCATTTCTCCGTCAACGAAATGATCCAGCGCGAAAGCGTGAAGACGCGCCTCACGCAGCGCGAGCACGGCATCAGCTACACCGAGTTCAGCTACATGCTGCTGCAGGCGTACGACTTCCTGCACCTTCGCCGCACCGCGGGCTGCACCGTGCAGATGTCGGGCTCGGATCAATATGGCAACATCGTCTCCGGCATCGATCTCATCCGCCGCGAATTCGGCGCCAAGGAGGGGATTGCCTTCGGCGTCACCGCGCCGCTCGTTTCGCGCAGCGACGGCAAGAAGATGAGCAAGAGCGAGGGCACCGCCGTCTGGCTCTCCGCCGACACCGAAGCGCGCACCAGCCCGTATGCGTTCTACCAGTTCTGGATCAATCTGCCCGACGCCGACGTGATTCAGTGGACGAAGTGGTACAGCATGCTCGGCCGGGAGGAAATCGAATCGCTCGCCGAGACGCACAGCAAGGCGCCGCAGGAGCGCACGGCCCAGCGAACGCTCGCGCGGCACATGACCGATCTCGTCCACGGCCCCACGGAGCGCGAGCGCGTTGAAGCGGCTTCGCAGGCGCTCTTCACCGGCGACGTGCGCTCCCTCGACGAAGCGACGCTGGCGGAAGTGTTCGCGGAAGTGCCGCATTCCACGCATTCGCTTAGCCTGCTCGAAGGCGAAGGCACGCCGCTGGTGGATCTGCTTCCCCAGACCACGCTCGCAGCGTCAAAGCGCGAAGCGCGCGAGTTCCTGCAGAACGGCGCGGTGCTCGTCAACGGCGAAAAGGCGACGCTGGATCGCACACTCTGCACGCGCGACCTGCTGCACGGCCGCACCATCCTGCTCCGCCGCGGCAAGAAGAACTGGCACGCCACGAAGTGGGAGTGAGCGGTCGATTCACGGCGCCGGCCGCAGCGCTGCACGTTCACCGTTTGGCGTGTGCGGCTACCCGTCGTCGCGCTTGGTGATGCGAAGCTGAATCAGCGGCGCCGGTTCGCCATCCACGCTGGCCTGCACGAAGGCGCCGCGCTCGCGGCCGTCGGTCCCCGTGATAATGGCTCGGAAGTGACTGATGCGCTTGCTCGTGATGCCTTCTTCGAGATCGCGCGTGGAGAGCGGCAGAATCGCAGCCACTTTGGCGGCGCCGGAGTCAATGAGCTGAATGAGATCGCTTTCCGCCGACACGACGACGCCGGTCAACACGGATTCCGGGATCTCAATGACGTACTCGGAAAAGTTCTGCGGGTCGCCGCTCACCTGCACGCGCACGGCGTCCACCGTGGTCTGCCTGATGCGCGAACGCACGGTGAAGGTGATCGTCTTGACGGTGGCCGGCGACACAGAGACGCCTTGCTCGCCCCGCAGCGACTCCGGCAACCGGACGGGAATGTCCTTCAGCGTGTGGGTGCGGCCGGGCTCGAGACCCATCAGGTTCGACGCCGGCCCGACTTGCGCATCGACCACCAGCGTGCCGTCGGCCGGCGGCGCCTTCCGCTTCGGCAGCGAGACGGTCACTTCGCGCGGCTCGACGACAATCTCGCCTTCCGTCTGCACGCCGGGAAGCTCGACGCGCACCGGCGCCTTCACGTCGACAATCTCATCAACGCGCAGCTCCACGAACGGCGGCTCAACGCTCACGATGGACACACCCGCCTCGCGCAAGTCAGGTTGCTGCGCGAGCACCTGCGCGAGCGTGAGGTCGACCGTGCCGCTGTCGCCCGGCGGCGGGATTTCCACGTTCAGCCGTCCCCGCACCGCGGCGCTCGCTTCCTGAATCGCGCGGTTGGATCCTTCCACGCGCAGCGTCACCGTGAGGTCGGGCGGCGTCACCAGCCACTTCTGGTCGGCCGGCGAGGCAGCCGTGAAGCGCAGCGTCGGATACAGCACATCCTGCTCCCGCGTTTCACTCGCCGCCCAGAACCAGACGAGCAACGTGACCGCCGTGACGATCACGTACGTCCAGATCTCGTTTCGGAATGCGGTGAAAATGCGATTCACGGTGCTCGTTCCGATGCTTGACCTACGCGGCGGCGTCGGCCGTGATGGACTTCTTGCGGGCGGGTTCGTCGATCGCGCCCTCGCTCACGACGGCCACACTGGCCTCTTCGTCGCTTTCCTTGATCGGCCGGGCGAGGCGTTCGTGAAGCACCTCGGCGATGCGCTCGCGCGCGATGTTGCGCGTCAGGCGGCCGTTCTCCGCAATGCTGATGCTCCCCGTTTCTTCACTCACCACGACCACGAGGCAATCCGATTCCAGCGACACGCCCACGGCCGCGCGGTGCCGGGCGCCAAGCGACGCGGGCAGCGAGCCTTCCTCCGCCAGCGGGAACTGCACGCTCGCCGCCGCGATGCGGTTGTTGCGGATCACCACGCCCAGATCGTGCAGCGGATTGTTCGGCCAGAAGATGCTTTCCAGCAATCGCGGGTCGACTTCGGCGTCAAGCGACACGCCTTCCTGCACGAACGTGCCAAGCTGGATGCTGCGCTCGATGGCGATGATCGCGCCGAACTGGCTCTTGCTCAAGAACTGCACAGCTTCGCTGATGGCGTCCACAAGTTTGGCCACTTCGGTTCGGCTCGGCCGCAGCCAGCGCGCCTGGCCAAGCCGGCTCATCGCCTGCCGCAACTCCGGCTGGAAGACGACGATGAGCAGAATGGCGAGCAGGCCGAGGAAGCGTTCGTAGATGAAGTTCAGCCGGCCGAACGCGTCGCTGGCCTGCGCCATCACGCGAATCACCAGCGTGACGACGATGAGAAAGACGGCGAACCCCTTGATCACGCCGGCGCCGCGCGTTCCCTTGAGAAAGCGAAATGCGAGGTACACGCCCACCCAGATGACGGCCATCTCGATGAGCATCTGGTACCACACATAGCTGCCGACGAGCTGTTTCAGGGTGGCCAGCATGGTGATCAGTCAGGAGTGCGCAAACCCATGTTAATGCAGTATATCGGCCGAAACTCGCTGGGCGAGCGATGATCGCGCGCGGAGTTTTCAACATTTGCAGTTGATCACGCAGCGCGGCGATGCAAAGGAATCGCCGGTGGGCAACATCCCGCTGACGGCGATACCATTGCCATCATGTCCAGGTTCGCTGCTGATTATCGAATCTCCGGCTTCACCGGCTGCTGCGCCGCCACTGGCGCGCCGCTGGAACCGGGAGCCGTCTGCGTCACCGCACTCTGTGAACACGAGCACGATGACGGCTTTGACCGCAAGGATTTCAGCATCGAAGCGTGGGAATCCGGCGCTCGCCCGGAACGCCTGTTCAGCTACTGGAGGACAACGGTTCCCGAACCGTCCGAGAAGCGAAAAGTCTTCGTCGATGACGAGGTGCTGATGCAGCTGTTCGAGCGGCTGGCGGATGATGATCGCCCCCAGCGCGTCGCCTTCCGCTTCGTCCTCGCCATGGTTCTCCTTCGCAAGCGGAAGCTTCGCATGGTCGGCCGGACCATCGACGGCCAGCGGGAAGTCTGGCTGTTCAAGCAGCGGGCGCAGGATGAATCGCCCGCCATCGAGGTCATCAACCCCCAGCTCACGGACGACGACGTGGCTGATCTCACGAGTCAGCTTGCCGAAATCCTGCAGGCGGAACTGTGAGCGGTCGCCGGCGCATGGCTGGTCGCCTGGGTCTGCGGGTGGCGCTTGCGATTCTCGCCGGCGTGCCGCTGCAATCGTGCAAGCCGCGCGAACTCGCTGACGGCCTCGCCTCGCAGCCGGATGCGCCGACGTACGCCGACCTCGCCGCGGCTCACAACGCTCGTGCGGCGCTGCTCAAGACCATGGTGGCGCAGGGTGTTGTCGGCATCCGCTGGAAGGATGACGACGGCTCGCACTACGAGCAGGGCGATGTCGATCTCTGGCTCCGCATGCCCAGCGAAGTGGCGCTGCAGGTGAGCAAGATGGGCGAACGGCTGTTCTGGCTCGGGTCCGACGGCGAGGCGAACTGGATTCTCGATCTGCGAAAGAAGGGCCAGACCGTCGCGGAAATCACCGGCCCGGCTGTGGAGCCTGCGCCGGACGCCGGGATGCCGGTGCAGATGTCCATGGCGACGGTGCTGGAAATGATGGCGTTGCTGCCGATCCCCGAAACGCCGCCTGCCGATGGGCCGGACATGGCGTTCGACGCGAAGAAGAAGGCGTGGCTGCTGACGACAGCCGGAAGCGCGGGGCCGATGCGCGTGCGATTTGATGCCGCGAGCAAGTTGCCGCTCGGCGTCGAGCTGCTCGATCCTGCGACCGGCGAAGCAAAGCTCGTGAGCACGCTCGACCACTACGAATACATCTTTACCGCCGGCGCTGCCGTGACGGAGTTCCCGCGCGTGCCGACGCAGATTGACATCGAGCGAACGGACGGCCGGGGCTCCATCAAGCTCACGCTCACGCGCCCAGTTGACCGCGATGAATCGTTTCAGGAGAACTATTTCAATATCAACTGGGTGCTGGCAGCGATGAAGCCCGATCAAGTTCGCGACCATCGGCCGAGTACGGCGAGTGTGCGCGGGTCGGCGGGTCGCGCGGTGGATGGAGCAGTCGATGATGAGCGGTAAGTGGTGGCGGAGGCGCGTCGCGATGTGGCTCGCCGGCGTGTGGGGGGTGATGCTGGTCACGGCATCGCTCGCATGGGCGAACGCGCCGGAGGCGTCCGGGCCGCCGATCGCCGGCGCTTCGAGCACGCAGCACGTGTGGTTCGTGCTCGAAGAACCGCAGCCGGAGAAGAACGATTTGCCGCGCGTGTTCCGCCTGTTCCATCACGCGGCGGCGATGGAGGAAGCCACGCTCACCAGCGAGTCGCTCGTGCCGGCGCTGTCGCAATTCCCTGCGGCGATGGCGGCGTGGGAATCGCAGCTTTGGATCGTCAACCATGCGAACCCGAAGCTGGAGCACCCGCGCCGCGAAGTGTTCACGATTCGCGTGCATTACGACGCCACGTTCGAGGTGTATCAGCACGAACCGCGCGAGCGGTTGCAATCGCTCGAGCCGCTGCCCGCGGATGGACATCTCGCGGGCTTCGTCGCGCTCGCCAGCGGACCTGTCGCGTTGCTCGTGCCCACGGAGCGCGGCACATCGAGCGTGGTGACGCCGGCCGGCGAAGCGCGGAATAGCGGCGAGCTGCACGAGCCGGTGTTGCTCGCGCTCGAAGGCGGCGAGTGGAAGCCGATCGCGCTGCCCGACGACATCACGCCGCGCTCACGGTTGCGCCTCGGCGCGAACCAGGCGGGTGATGGCACGCTGTTCCTCTTCGCCGCCAGCCCCGACGACCCCGGCGCGGCGGTGCTTTATCAATTGACGCCAAATGGCTGGGAAAGCAGCGAAATTCCGCTGGAATTGGAGCAAATTCGCGGCTTTACGAACGTGCTCGGCCAGTGCGTCGCCGTCGTCAGCGCGCGCGGTTCCAACCAGGCGTCCTTGGCGATCATTCGCCCCGGCGACGTGCTCCGCATCGCGACGTTCGAAGCGCCGGAGTCGCCGTGGAGCGTGTTCGGCCTGGCAGGGGATTTGCGGCTGATCACACGCACCGCACCCGCGCAGATCTTCGTGCAGCGCATCGACCCGCTCACTGGAACGCTCGGCGAGCGCGTCGCGTTCACCACGCTGCGGCCGTCCACCGCCGGGCTTTTTCACCTTCCAGTGCTGCTGTTGCTGGCCATCGTTGCCGTGTCGCTGTCGTTCGCACTGGGCAAGGACAACGCGGACGCGCCGCTGAATCTGCCGGCCGGGTTGATCGTGCTCGGGCCAGTGGCGCGGCTGGTGGCCTTGGGCGTCGATATGGTGCCCGCGGGCTTCGTCACCATGCTGCTGCTGCGGTGCGAGTTCAGCGAACTGCTGCGTCCGCCGACGTTCGTGGCGCGATTCGACCTCGCCGAGCCGTACCTGTTGATGGCGGGGCTGACGATCCTCTATACCGGCGTGTGGGAGCTCATCAACGGCGCGAGCCTCGGCAAATCCATGGTGCACGCCCGCGTGACGGATTTGCACGGCCGGCGGCTCCCGGTGCGAGCCACGCTCATCCGCATCGCGTTCAAGGCGGTGGTGATGTACGTGCCGGTGCTCGCGATCTTTAACCTGATGAACAACCGCGGGCAGGGGCTGGGCGACCGGGCCGTCGGCGCCGTGGTGCTGACCGAGCAGGAGCAGGAACAGCACGCGTGATGGCGGTGGTGATCGGCTCTTGAGCGCCCGAGCACGTCCGATAATCCGCCGATTCTGCGCCACCGCGCGAGTTCTGCGCGATTGCCACGCATCCCCGCTGGCGCGGCTGCAATCGCGGGCGAATGTCAAGCGGACCGCGATGTGAGGCCGATAAGCCATCGCCTGCTCGGCGAGACTTGCGCTCCCGTAGCCGGCCGGCGCGTGGAGACGCGCTCGAGCAGAACGGATGCGGCGTGGCTGATCGAACGCAACAAAAGGACGCTCCCAGCCCACAGGCGGAGCGGCAGGGGCCGGCTGCTCCCCCTGATGCTGCGGTTTCGCCCGACGCCGAAGCTGCGGAAGCGATCGCCGCCCCTTCGCCGCATGCGGGGCTCTGGCAGGTGCCCGCGATTCTTTTCAGCATTTCGCTCATCGTGGCGGGCCTTTATGTCGCCTCGCAGCGCACGCCGCGCGATGACTTCGATGGCGCTCTCGACCAGGTGCAGAGCTTCATCGATGATCACGAACTCGAGCTCGCCGAGCACCAGCTTCGCGACGTGATCGAGCCGAACATGGTGCGAGCGTCGCCCAAGCAGCAGGCTCGCTTCCACGGCATGGCGGCTGACTTGCTCTACGCCTTTGTCGCCAACGAACCCGCTGATCTGCTCAAGAACGCCGGCGGCGTCAGCGAGCAGTATCGCCACGCCCGCGAGCTTGGCGGCGTGCTCGATCCGGCGCAACTCGAACGCTGGGCCAACGTGCTCATCGCCGCCGGCGAAATCCCTGAAGCCACAGAACGGCTCAAGGAGCTCGAGAAGATCGCGCTCACCAATGAAGAGGTGATGATGCGGCGGAATCGCGTGCTGCGATCGATCGTCGCGCACGGCCTTCGGCAGCCCAAGCTTTCGTATGACGAAATCCTCGGCCTGCTCGGCGAATACCGCGCGGATCAACTGCTTGGCATCGAAGACGAAGCGTGGGCGGTCGCGCGGCAGGCGGAACTGCGGCTGGAAGCGGGGCTCGCCAAAGAGGCGATCGATCGGCTGATGATCGACATGCGGCGGCTGGAAGCGCGGCCGGACGCCGGCGAATCACCGCCGCTGGGCGAGTTGTACACGCTGCTCGGTCGCGGTTTCTTCGACCAGGGCGAACTGGAGCGTGCGGAGTATTACCTCCGCCTCGGGCAATCGCGCTTCGCCGGTCCCGAGCCGATGCGAGGCGAAGGTCTCGTGTTGCTCGGCCACATCGCCGTGACGACCGGCAATCAGGATGAAGCATTCGAAACCTTCAACGAGGTGGTGCGCGATTACGTGAACACGCCGGCGTATCTTCCCGGTCTGCTCGGCCGCGCGGAAGTGCGCAGCGTGCTTGGCGATCATGCCGGCGGACTCGACGACTACGCGCAAGTGTGCGACCTCGTGCGGATCGGCCTCCCGCGGCGCGACGTCACGCCTGATCGCGTGGCGCGCAGCCTCGTCGATCGCCACGACGCCGCCATCGCCACCGACAACCTGTCGCTCGCGCTGCAATACATCCTGCTGGGCGAGCGCGTGTACGAACCCAACAACGTTTCGCCGGACGTGCTGTCGCGGATTGCGTCCACCAGCCGGCAGATTGCGGACAACCTCGTCGCCGAGGCGCTGGGAACGGGTCCAGACGCCGCGCTGCGCGTGGACGACATGGATCCGGCCGTGCGTCGGCAGGCGAACGTGAACTACAAGCGGGCCGGCGATTACTACGTTCGTCATGCCCGCGCGCTCGCCGCCTTGCCCACCGGCGACGACGCATGGGCCGAATCGCTCTGGCTCGCGGCCGACAGCTACGACCACGCCGGCTGGCACGACTTCGCCATCACGCACTTCAGCGAATATCTCGCCGGCCGCTCCAGCGATGATCCTCGCCGGGCGGAAGCGACGTTCCGATTGGCGCAGTCGCATCACGCGGTGGCCAATTTTGAAGCCGCGTTGACGTATTACGAAAAAGTGCTGGATGAGCACCCGCGCTCGTCGTTCGCCGCCCAGAGCCACGTGCCGATGGCGGATTGCCTTGTTGAACTCGGCCGGCAAACCGAGGCGGAGCAGCATCTTGAGGATGTGCTCGCCGGCAAGTGGTACATCACGCCGGATGCGCGGGATTATCGCGAAGTGCACATGACGCTGGCGAGGCTGCTGTACGAGCGCGGCGAGTTCGTGGGCGCGATCGAACACCTCGACAAGGTCGTGAAGCGCTATCCCGGCGACCCGCGACTGACGGAATACATGTTCCGTCTCGCCGATGCGCACCGCGCTCACGCCGCCGAGCTTGAGGAACAGGCGCAGCTCGCCACCGCCCGCTCGGATCAGCAGCACCTTCGCGACCTGCGCACGCAATCGCTTCGCACGGCGATGGATCTCTTTGGCAAGGTGCGCGACGATTTCGATTCGCGCGATCCTCGCCGCCTTGACCAGTTGCAGGCCACCTTCCTGCGCGACGCCTACATCTACCGCGCCGACTGCGCCTACCACCTTGGTCTGTACGAGCAGGCGATCGATCTCTACGACTTCGCGGCCCGCAAGTACAGCGATCATCGCGTCTCGATGACGGCGCTCATTCAAATCGTGAACTGCTACCACCAGCTTGGCGACGCCGAGAAAGCTCGCGCCGCGCACAACCGCGCGCTGGTTCGCCTCCGCCAGTTGCCCGACGCTTCGTTTGACGATCCTTCGGCGTTGCTCGACCGGGAGGCGTGGGAACTGTGGCTGCGCAACAGCCCACTCAATGTCGCCGCCGCGGAATCGCCTGAATCGATGCCATAAACGAATGGAAACCGCATGCCCCGACTTTCTGAACCATCTCACGACGCGATTGATGCACTGGAAGCGGTGCTTGCCGAGCAGCAGGACGTCACCGCCGCGATGGCGTCGCTGATCGAGCAGCAGGAGAGTCTCGTGGCGAGCGGCAACGCGGAAGGCCTGCTCACGCTCCTCGGTCGCCGGCAGGAGCTTGTCGACCGCTTGATCGCGTCGCAGGATCGCCTTGGCGAAGCGCTATCGGCGGCGGAGCGTGCGCTGCCATCGGCGGGACGCGAACGCAAGGACAGAATTCAGGCGGCGCTGGCGTCAATTCAAGCCCGGCTGGACGAAGTGATGGCGCGCGATCGCGAAGACCAGGCGAAGCTGGAAGATGGGCGCCGGGAAACGAAACGCGAGCTTGAACGCATGGACGTGATGCACAAGGCGCATACGGCGTACGGCCGCGGCGCCGGTCGCTCTAACCGTTACGCCGATCACAGGGGCTGAATGCACATGACTGCCGTCGCAGCCCATCCTTCAACCGCGCTCCCCGCCGTCACGGACGTGAACGATCTCACCGATCTCGTGCGCACCCTCAACGCGGTGGCGGAGGAGCTGCAATCCACGCACTCGTCGCTGCAGGCGCAGGTGGCGCAGCTCAAGCGTGAGCTTGCGGAGGCGAACGCGCAGCTTCGCCGCTCGCAGGCGCTGGCGGCGCTGGGTGAAATGGCGGCGGGCATCGCGCACGAAGTTCGAAACCCGCTCGGCTCAATTCAGCTCAACGTGCAAATGCTTGCGAAGGACCTTTGCGGCCAGCCGGCGCAGGAAGCGCTGTGCGCGAAAGTGTCGCAGGCCGTGGAAGGCATCGACGCCATCGTTCGCGATGTGCTCACGTTCGCGCGCGAGATGCGGATTCGCCCGGAACCGCTGGAGGCCGGCGAGGTGTTCAACCGCGCGCTTGATGCCTGCGAATCGCTCATTCGGCGTGCGGACATTGAAATTCTGCGCGACGCGGAGGCGGACGACGCGGCCGTGTTCCGCGGCGATTCGCTGCTTCTCACGCAAGCGCTGGGGAACGTGGTGCGAAACGCCGTGGAAGCGATGGTGGAGAACGCGCCGCGGCGCCGGATGCTGCGGCTGGCGGCGGGGGAGGAGCTTCGCCGCGGTCCGGACGGCAAGCGAGCCAGTCACATCGTGCTCGCCGTGGAAGACAGCGGGCCGGGCATTTCCGAAGAAATTCGCGATCGCATCTTCAACCCGTTCTTCACGACGCGCTCCACGGGCACGGGCCTTGGTCTCGCCATGGTGCACCGCATCGCGGAAGCGCACGGCGGGCACATTGCGATCGGCACCTCACCGCTCGGCGGCGCGAAGGTGGAGCTTTGCCTGCCGTGCGAACGCTCGGCAACGCCGGTCATCGACATCGACATATCACCAGTCAGCAGCGAGTCGCGCCAGAGCGTCGGCTCAAGGATGAGGGTTTCAACATGACACGAGTGCTTGTGGTGGACGACAAAGAACTGATGCGCGACAGCGTGGCCACAACGCTTTCGCGCGCTGGTCACGCGGTGATCACAGCTTCGGGCGGGAAGCAGGCGCTCGCGAAGCTTGCCGAACGGCCGTGCGACGTCGTCGTCACCGATCTTCAGATGCCGGAAGTCGGCGGGCTCGAGCTTCTCGAAGAAATTCGTAAGCGTGATGAGCAGATCGCGGTCATCTTCATGACGGCGTACGGCACGGTCGAGACCGCCGTGCAGGCGATGAAGCTCGGCGCCTTCGATTACATCACCAAGCCATTCAGCGGCGACGAGCTGGTTGTCGCCGTGGAGCGAGCGGTGAACCACAGCGCGCTGGTGCGCGAGAATCAGATTTTGAAGGCGTCGCAATCGCCGGCGGGAACGAGCGGAAGCGGCGCCCAGCGTCATGCAATGATCGGCGATGGCCAGGCGATGTCGTCGCTGCGCGAGCGGCTCACGCGCATCGCCGCCAGCCACGGCACGGTGATGATCAGCGGCGAATCGGGCACGGGCAAGGAAGTTGCGGCTCGCTGGATTCACGAGCACAGCCCCCGCGCCGGCCAGCCGTTCCTCGCCATCAACTGCGCGGCGCTGTCCACCAACCTGCTCGAGTCGGAACTCTTCGGCCACGAGAAGGGCGCGTTCACCGGCGCCGACAAGATGCGCAAAGGCCGCTTCGAATTGGCGGACGGCGGCACGCTGCTGCTCGACGAAATCAGCGAGATCGCGCCGGAGATCCAGGCGAAACTTCTGCGCGTATTGCAGGAGCAGACGTTCGAGCGTGTGGGTTCGAGCGAGCCGCGGAACGTGGATGTGCGCGTGATTGCGACGACGAACCGTGATTTGCCGAGCGAAGTCGCGGCGGGTCGTTTCCGTGCTGACCTGTATTTCCGCCTGAATGTGCTTCCGGTGACGATGCCGCCGCTGCGTGAGCGCGCGGAAGACATTGAGCAGCTTGCGAATCACTTCCTGTCGCTGGTGGCGGCGCGCGAGGGCAAGCCGGCGAAGCAGCTGGAGCCGGAGGCGCTGTCGATGCTCAAAGGGTATTCCTGGCGAGGCAACGTGCGCGAACTGCAGAACATCATCGAGCGGGCGGCGGTGCTGACCGATGATGCCGTCATTCACGCTTCGATGATCGGTCCATGGCTGGGCGAAGCGGTGGAAGCGCCGACGTACTCGTTCCAGAAGGTGGCGCAGATGATCGAAGCTTCGCCGCACGGCGCGAACGGGCAGAGCAACGGCCGCAGTCCCGTGTTCGATCTGCCTGCGGTCGTGTGCAACGGCACGATCACGCTGGAAGATCTCGAGCGCGAAGCGATCGTCGCCACGCTCAAGCACAACCAGGGCCATCGCCAGCGGAGCGCCGAGGCGCTGGGCATTGGTGTCCGCACGCTTGGTCTCAAGCTGAAGAAGTGGAAGGAGCAGCACCTCGTGTCGGAAGCGCTGTGAGGCGCAAGATTGGCGCGGCCGCGCACGTCCTGCGCTGATCATGCGAAGGGTGCACGCGGGATTTCCGCATGAATTCGATCGGCCTGCCGTTTGCTCACTGTCTGCTGGAACGTCTCTGAACCCCCGCCATGATCGACAACATCGTCAACTCGGATGCGATCCCCACGCTGGAGCGGATGATCCAGTTCACCGGCCAGCGGCATCGGCTGATCGCCCACAACGTGGCGAACTTGACGACGCCCGGCTTTCGGCCGGTGGATGTGAACCCGAAGCAGTTCCAGGCGGCGCTGGGCGAGGCGATTGATGCGCGGCGGGCACGAGGCGCCGGCGCTGCAGGGCCGCTGGAGATCGAGGACAGCGAGAACGTGGTCGTGCACGACGATTCGATCACGCTCAAACCCGAGCCGGTTGGCGAGAACGTGCTCTTCCACGACGGCAACGACCGTGACCTCGACCGCACCATGCAGGGGCTCGTCGAGAACTTCATGATGTTCCGAACCGCGACGGAGATGCTCCGCAGCCGGTTCGAGCTTCTCAACCTGGCGATTCGTGAACGGATGTAGCAGTTATCAGCGGAGCTGAATCATGTTTGGCGCACTGGACATCTCGACTTCCGGCCTCGTGGCGCAGCGGACGCGCCTCGACGTCATTTCCGCCAACATTCTCAACGCGGAGACGATTCTGGACGCCAACGGCAATTACGCGCCGTTTCAGCGCCGCCTTGCGTCGCTCGCGGCGGGCGATCCGGAAAGCGGCGAACCGCTCGGCGTGCATGTCAGCGAAATTCAGACGGTGGACAGCCCGCCCGTGATGAAGTACGAACCCGATTCGCCGTATGCCAACGAAGACGGGTACGTCGGCTATCCGAACATCAACATCGTCGTCGAGCAGATGAACGCGATGGAAGCGTCGCGAGCCTACGAGGCGAACATCTCGGTGATCGAGGCGACGAAATCCATGCTCGGCGTGGCGCTGCAGATTCTCTCGTGATTTCCGATCGAGATTGAACCATGACTGACCCACTTGGACTCATCGGACAACAGCACATCACCGGCCCGGGCGGCCTGCCTCGCGCCAATTCTGCGCAGCGAGCGTCGGGCCCCGCGGATGGTCCGTCGTTCATGGACACCCTGCGCGAGCAGATTGCGGAAGTGAACAACCTGCAGAAGGATGCGAAGGAGGCCATGGAGGATCTCATGGCCGGTCGGCGCGAAGATGTGGAAGGAGTGATGATCGCGACGCAAAAAGCCGATACCGCGTTTCGCATGCTGCTGCAGGTGCGCAACAAGGTGCTTGATGCGTACGAAGAGATCAAGCAGGTGAGGGTCTGATTGAGGCGCTTGGCCGCTGGGCTTTTCCAGCGAGCGCACCGCCAGGAACCACGAGCGAATCACAAGCAGCCATTTTCCGCAGCCGCGTCACGGATGACGACACATGCTGCGGCCCGTTTTCAGGCAACGCAGCGGCAGGGAGGCCGAGTCGATGCCCTTCTTCGAGAAGACCATTCGAACCATCGTGGCGCAGCTTCGCGGACTGAACGCGGCGTCGCGCATGCTCATCGCCACCACGGTGGTCATTCTCGTGCTTTCGCTGCTCATCGTGGGCATGCTCACGGGCAAGCCGGCGATGCAGCAACTGCCCATCGGTACGCTCACGGCAGACGCGCGCGCTCGCGCCATCAACTTCATCCAGTCGTCGAACATCCCGTACAAGGAAGAGAACGGCCAGATTCTCGTGCCTGCGGAGCACAAGTACGCCGTGCTCGCCGGTCTCACCGAGAACAATCTCATCTCGGGCGATCAGATCGACTTCACGTCGCTGATGAAGGACGACAGCCCGTTCTTGAGCGATCGCGACAAGCAGCGCCGCTATCTCATCGCGAAGATGAACGTGCTGGCGGGCATGATCAGCGCGATGGACGGCATCGCGCGGGCGTCGGTGGTGATCGATGACCCCATCCGGCCGCCGGGCATTGGCGGGCCGCGCGTCGCGCCGAGCGCGTCCGTCACGGTGACGTCACGCAGCGGCGAGCTTTCCACGAAGCAGGTGGATGCGATCGCAAATCTCGTCGCCGGGGCGCATGCGTCGCTCAAAATCGAAAATGTGGCGGTGATCGACTCCGCCACCGGCCGTGCCTACCGCGGCCGCAGCGACGACACCTATGCCGCCACGCGCTATCTCGAGCTCAAGCAGAGCACCGAACGCAGCGTGCAGGACAAGATTCTCGATCGCCTTTCGTACATCCCCGGCGTGCGCGTTGAGGTGAACGCCATTCTCGATGCGCGTGAAGAGATGCAGCGCAGTCGCACCTACGAGAACCCCAAGGTCGGCCCGCTGCAGGAATCGTCGCGCACAATGACGTCATCCACGCCCACCACGCAGGGCGAAGCTGGCGTGCGCCCGAACGTCGGCCAGTCGGTGGCGGTGCCGACCAGCATCGCTTCCGCGAAGACATCGGATGAGCGCACCGAATCGCGCACGGTGCCCGCGTTCCCCGTGACGGAGCGCGACATCCGCGACGCCAAGGGCTACGCATTGCAGATCAACGCCACGGTGGGCGTGCCGCGGTCGTTCCTCATTCGCCTTTACCAGGAGGAGAAGAACGATCCCGCCGCGCAGCCGGACGCCGCGGCCCTCGAGGCGCTGTCGACGCAGCAGGTGGAGCGGATTCAGAAGGAAATCGCGCCGCTCATCAGCACGGACGCCATCCCCGGCGCGGTGCCCGGCACGGTGGTCGTGAGCATCAACCCGGACTTCGCGCTGGCGGCCTACCCCGGCGGCGGCAGCAGCGCCGGCAGCGCGAGCGGCTTCGGCGGCAGCGACGACACCGGCCTCGGCAGCCTCGTCGGCGGCAACCTCGTCAAGCTCGTCGGCCTCGGCGCGTTGAGCGCCATCAGCTTGCTCATGATGTTCATGATGGTGCGCAAGGCGACCGTGCGACAGCCGCTGCCTTCCGCGGAGGAACTTGTCGGCATCCCGCCCGCGCTGCAGGCGGACAACACCGATCTCGTCGGCGAGGCGGATGAATCGGCGCCGCCGCTCGAAGCGATCGAGCTGGATGACAGCGCGCTTCGCCGCCAGCAGATGCTGGATCAACTCAACAAGATGGCGATGGACCGGCCGGAAGAAGCGGCGAGCCTGCTCCGCAAGTGGATTCGCACCGAGAATTGATCACCAGCCATGAGCATTCGACCCGGACAGAAGCTGCCCACCAATGCCGCGGAACTCGACGGCGTGTACAAGGCCGCCGTGTTGCTGCTCTCGTTGGAGCACGACGCGGCCGGCGCGCTGCTCAAACAGCTTCCCACCGAACTCGTTGAAGAAGTCACGCGTGCGCTGGCCTCGCTCGGCGACGTGCCGCCGGAGCTTGCTTCGGGGGTCGTCGAAGAGTTCTACTCCATGAAAATGGCGTCGCAGTACGCCAAGGAAGGCGGTCTCGATTACGCCCGCGTGCTGCTGAAGGGCGCGCTTGATCCGAGCATGGCGGACAAGGTGCTCTCGCAGATTCAGCGGCAGGTGCAGAAGACGCCGTTCTCATTCCTGCAGAAGGCGGAAACCGAAAACCTGCTCGCGTTCATCCAGGACGAACATCCGCAGACGATCGCCCTCATCATCAGCCACTTGCCGCATCACAAGGCGTCGGAAGTGCTTGTCGGTCTTCCGCCGGAGAAGCAGACGGAAGTGGTGCGCCGCGTCGCCAACATGGAGCAGACGAATCCGGAGATGATCCGCGAGGTGGAAGCTGGGCTGGAATCTCGCCTCTCCAACATGCTTGTGCATTCCGTCGAGCGCGTGGGCGGCGTGTCCACCGTGGCGGAGATTCTCAACCTCGTCGATCGCGCCACCGAGAAATCGATCATGGAAGGCATCGAGGCGGAGGATCCCGATCTCGTCGAAGACATCCGCCGGCTGATGTTCGTGTTCGAGGACATCAAACTCGTCAACGACAAAGGCATCCAGGCGGTGCTCAAGGAAGTGGACAACGACGAGCTGTGCCTGGCGCTCAAGACGGCGAGCGACGAGCTCAAGGAAAAGATCTTCAGCAACATGTCAGGCCGCGCCGCCGAGCTCATCAAGGAAGACATGGAATACATGGGCCCCGTGCGCGTGGCGGATGTGGAAGCGGCGCAGCAGCGCATCGTCGACGTGGTGCGCCGGCTCGAAGAAGCGGGCGAAATCATCATCTCCGGCCGCGGCGGCGAGAAAGACGTCGTCGTCTGATTTCACGTTGAAGGGTGGCTGCCGTGGCCGTACTCAAACCCAGCCGTGCCCGCGAAGTCATGCATCACGCCGAGGTGTTCGACCTTGGCGATGTGAAACGACAGGCGCAGCAGATGCTCGAAAGCGCCCGGCACGAAGCCGCGGCCATCGTGCGGTCGGCGCGCGAAGAAGCCGAGCGACTCACCAGCGGGGCCGCGGAAGCGGGGTACGCCCGCGGTCTCGAACAGGGCCTGACGGAAGGCCGTGAACGCGGCCAGCGCGAGGCGTTCGAGGCCACCACCGCCGAGATGAGGACGCGGCTTGATGCCACCATCAAGGCGTGGAACGACGCCATCGAGCGATGGGAGCGCGATCGCACCCGCATGCTGCTGGAAGCCCGCCGCGATGTGCTCGATCTCGCGCTCAAACTCGCACGGAAGGTCGTGCATCGGCAGATTGCATCGGACGAAAGCATCGTGCAGGATCAGCTTGCCGAGGCGCTTTCGTTCGTGGCTCGCACGTCGTCGCTGATGGTGACGATCAACCCCGCCGACCGCGAACTGGTCGAGCGCACCATGCCCGCCACGCTCGCAGCGCTCGGCCGCGCGGAACATGTGACGCTGTGCGATGATGCGGACCTTCCGCGAGGAAGCTGCGTCGTTCGCACGGAAGGCGGCGTCGTGGACGCCTCGATCGGCACGCAACTCGATCGGCTGACGGAATCGCTGCTGCCAGGCGCCGCAGCGAAGCATCGCGAGGATGCGGCCGCCAGAGCCGATGCGGATGCGGCGAGTGAAGGCGAGCCATGACGGTGCTGGAGCGACACATCGCGTCGATCGATGCGCTGCTCGCGCCGGAAGTGACGGGCACCGTGACCGCGGTGCGCGGCCTGAGCATCATGGTGAAAGACTTGCGCGTGCGCGTCGGCACCATGGTTCGCCTGGGCGCGATGCGCGGCGAAGTCGTCGGCTTCGACGGCCAGCAGTCGATCGTCATGCTCTTTGATCCGGCGGAAGGCATCTCGCCCGGGATGGCCGTGGTGGCGGAGCCGTGGGGCCAGTGTTTGCCGGTGGGTCGTTCGCTGCTCGGCCGGGTGATTGATTCACTGGGTGAGCCGATTGACGGCGGCCCGCCGCTGGTCGATGTCGCGATTCGCCCGATTGCCCCCGCGCCGATTGCCGCGATGCGCCGCGCTCGCATTCTGGAGCCGCTGGTGACGGGCGTTCGCGCGATCGACGGCATGCTGACGCTGGGCAAGGGGCAGCGCATCGGCATCTTCGCAGGCGCCGGCGTGGGGAAGAGCACGCTGCTGGCGTCGATTGCGCGGCACACGAGCGCGGATGTGAACGTGATCGCGCTGGTTGGCGAACGTGGGCGCGAAGTGCGCGAGTTCATTGAAAAGACGTTGAGCGCGGATTCGCTCGCACGCTCGGTGATTGTCGTGGCGACGAGTGATGAATCGCCCGTGCGGCGGGTGCGAGCGGCATCTGCGGCCTGTGCCGTGGCGGAGTTCTTCCGTGACGAGGGCGCGGACGTGCTGCTGCTGATGGACTCGATCACGCGATTCGCGCAGGCGCAGCGGCAGATCGGTCTCACCGTCGGCGAGCAGCCGGCGACGAAGGGCTACACGCCGTCGGTGTTCGCCATGATGCCGATGCTGCTCGAACGCGCGGGAACCGTGGAGGGCGCGGGCTCGATCACCGGCATGTACGCGGTGCTGGTGGAAGGTGATGATCTCAACGAGCCGATTTCCGACACGGCGCGCGGCGTGCTCGACGGCCACATCGTGCTTTCACGCAGGCTCGCATCACGGGCTCATTATCCGGCGATCGACGTTCGCGAATCGATCTCGCGCCTGGCGGACGATGTGTCCGACAAAGGTCAGCGGGAAGCGCGGCGCGTGCTGATGCGACTGATCGCGACCTATGGCGAAGCGGAAGACCTCATCAACATCGGCGCCTACGCACGCGGCTCCAACCCGGAAATTGACATCGCCATCGAGCTCAAACCAGCGATCGACCGCTTCCTGCAGCAGGCATCCGACGAGCGGGCGCTGTTTCCCGAGACGTGCAAAGCCATGCTCGACATCGCCGCCCAGGCCGTGCGAGCACAGATGACAAAACCGACGACCCAACAAACCAAACCAAAGAAGTGAACCCCACGCGCGAGCACGCACCCATTTTGACTTGTTGACTTGTTGATTTTTTCGTCATGGCCAAGTTCAAGTTCGCATTGCAGCCGCTTCTCAATGTTCGCCGGCAGGCGGAGGAAGCGGCGCAGCGCGCGCTTGCGGAACAGCAGCGCGAGCTTGTGCGGCTGGAGGACATGCTGCGCACGCAGCAGAATCGATTGCACGCTTCGAGCCAGGACCTTCGCGCGAAACTCGTCGGCGCGCTGAATGTGAGCGAGTTGCGTCTCCACGCGGCGTCCGCGCTGCTCGGGGTGCGTGACGCCAACCGCATCGTGCTGGAGATGGCGGCGGCGCACCGCAACGTCGAAGCCGCCCGCGCGAAACTGCTTGAAGCCCGCCAGAAACGCAAGGCGATCGAGCGATTGCGCGAGCGGCGGTTCGAGGCGTGGAAGAAGCGGCTGGACAAGGCGGAGGACGACATGCTCGATGACATCGCCTGCCGGGCCGGTGTTGGTGAAGGAGCGATTGAGTCATGCTGAAAGCGCTGTGGAACGCGGTGAGCTTTCTGGCGGTGGTGCACTTGCTGGCCCTCGTGGCGTTCGCAGGCTGGCTCTGGCAGAGCGGGCGCTTGAGCGAGGACCGCATCGTGGCGATTCGCGAAATGCTCGCGCCGACGCTTGCGGACATTCAGGCTGCCGCCGAGGCCGACGCCAAACGAGCCGAGGCGGACCGCCGTGCGAGCGACGCCGAGGCGCGGATGAACACCGCGCCGGTGACGGCAAGCGAGCAGATTTCCATGATCTCCAAGGTGCGCGAGCTCTCCGTGCAGTCCGAACAGGCGCTGGCGCAGGAACGCGAGATGTTCACCAAGCAGCTCGAAGAAAAGACGAACCAACTGGCGCAGCGCGAGCTGGCGTTTGCGGAGCGGCAGCGGAAGTGGGAGGAATCGATCGAAGAAGAGCGCCGGCGCCGCACGGATGCGCAGTTCACCAAGACGGTGTCGCTGCTCGAGCAGATGGGGCCAAAGGCGGCGAAAGAGTCGATCGTGCAGCTCATGCGCGATGGCGCCGTGGACCAGGCGGTGGCGTACATGAACGCCATGTCGGAGCGGATCGCGGCGCGGGTGCTGGTGGAGATGAAAGATCCGAGTGAAGCGGGGCTGGCAACGGTTTTGCTGGAAAGACTTCGCCGGTTCGGTCTTGAGGCCGAGCCCGACGAGGTGACCAGCGATGCCAACTCCAACGCCAGCGCTTCGTGAACCGCCCTCCACGCTCTTTGCAGCGGGTGGTCCCAGCCTGTTTCCGCCACCGGTCGCCAAGGCGGGCCGCGGGGGAGGCGAGTTTGCAAGCATCCTGAAGGCGCAGAAGCCGCGCCCGTCGCAGGCGAATTCTGCTTACGAAGCGCAGCATTCGCCGAGCGCCTCGGAGCGCGATGCACAAACGCGAGCGGCGAACGCCGGCGCGGAATCTCGCCGTGCGTCCGAAGCGAAGGACGATGGCGACGACGGTGATGCGGACGCGGATGTCGATGCCGAGCGCATCGAGGCAAGCGAACGTGAGGACGATCAGCCGGCGGTTCGCGATGAGAGTGAAGACCGCCGCGCGCTGCAGGTTGATTCGGAAGCGCAAGCGCTTGTCGCGGTTCAAGCGCAGGTGGCCGGCCAGTCAGCCGAGCAACTGCAGGGCAATGTTGACGCCACGGCGGGCGAGTCGGAGGCGGGCAACCAATCGCTCGCCAAGCCCGTGATCGCGAACGAGAGCGCCAGCGCAGCGAATGAAGAGGGGCACGACGGCCAGCAAGCGGCTGCAGCGCAGGGAAATGCGCGTGCCGAGGATCGCAGCGATCTGGACGCCGCGCACTCGCAGCTGCAGCGCCAAACCGAACTAGCGGTGAATGGCCAGACGCGCGAGCGCGAGCCGCAGGCGAATGCGCAAGAGCTGTCGGATGATCCGAACGATCTGCCCGAAGCCGCGAAACAAGCCAAACCGGTAAGAACAGCCGACGCGCGTGAGGTCGTCATCAAGGCAGCCGAAACGCCTGTCGATGCATCGCGCGCCGCCGTGCGAGCGTCGAACAAATCCAATGAGCCTGTCGTGCAGGAAACCGCCGGCGACCTGCAACGGTCAGGCGAAAAGCACGCTGGCAAATCGAGTCGCCGCGTGAACGCACCCGAGCAGCAAGCGATCGCCGCGTCGCACGCTTCCAAGGCGGCCGAAGAAACCGACATGCAGCGGGCCACGCGCGACGCCATCGATGCGCTGCTCAACGAAACGCAGAGCGGGTCGGCTGAACGCAGTTCGCCGCCTGTCCACGCCGGCGCGGAATCGTTGCCAAGCGGTCGCGAGAGCGCTTCGCCGTTCTCCGCGCGAGCCGCAGCAACGGTGGCGACCGCCGCTTCGCCCAGTGTGGACACCACCGCGGCACTTTCTGCCAACATCGCGCCTGCGGCGAGCCACGTGACGACGGGTCACGCTGCCGTGGGCATCACCGCAGGTGGCGCGGGCGAAATGCTGGGCGCGTCCGAGAACGCGGACGGCACGGCATGGATGACGCGCAGCGATCACGCGGCGGGGCGCATTCTTCGCGGCATGTCCGCCATGATTCACCAGAACGGCGGCACGATGACCATGCGGCTCGATCCGCCTGAATTGGGCTCCCTTCGCATCCAAATGACGCTCAACAACGGTTCCGTGAGCGCCAGCTTCTCGCCGGGCAGTGACGCGGCGCGCGGCTTGCTTGAACAACACATGGGCCAGCTCAAGACGGCGCTTGAGAGCCAGGGCCTGCTCGTTGATCGATTGACGATTCACAGCGCGTCGTCCGGTTCGACGAACGCGCACACGGGACAGCAGCACGGAACGGATGGACGCGGCGGCGGTGAACAGCAATCGCAATATGCCGACGCAGGTCAGGGCGAAAGCCGGGGACGCGGCGAGCAGCACGGCGGAGGCCGCAGGCCGGCTCGCGAGTTTTTCGATCCGGCGTCGCTGATGAATGACGCACAGCCGTTCGCGTTGCAAGGAAGCGCGCGAACGGAGAGGAGGATTTCCGCATGAGCCAGATCGGTTCGTCAATCCCGATGGGATCCGCGAAGGGAGCGCCGGTGAAAGCCGGTTTCGATGCGCTCTCCACGGATGAGTTTGTGAAGATCATCTTCACGGAGTTGTCGCACCAGGATCCGTTCAAGCCGAACGATTCGTCCGCGCTCCTGCAGCAGTTGAGCACGATTCGCTCGATCGAATCGGACATCAACCTGATGGACCGGCTGGAATCGCTCGTGCAGCAAAACCAGCTGGCGGCGGGCAGTTCGATGATCGGCAAGTTCATCGGCGGCAAGACGGCAGACCACGACAGCGTCGCCGGCGTTGTCGTGGCCGTTCTTCGCGAAGGCGACAACATCAATCTGGAACTGGATAACGGATGGGTGGTGCCGCTTTCCAACGTGGAAACGATTCTCGACAGCTCGCTCGATGAGCCCGGCGTGGGCACGCCCAACGGCAGCACAGCGGCGGCGACGAGCTAAACGTTGGTGTCCGCGTCGGCGATCGTCTGATTCAGTTTTTTCCCTCTTTCGAGGTGTTCCATGGCATCCACAACAGCACTTTTCACCGGTCTCTCGGGCCTTGCGTCGAACGCGCGCCAGCTTGATGTGATCGGCAACAACATCGCGAACGTGAACACCACGGCGTACAAGTCGAACCGCATGGTGTTCGCGCCCACCTTCAGCCGCAGCTTCTCGCTGGGCACGGCGCCGAGCGACGCGACCGGCGGCACCAACCCGGGGCAGATCGGTCTCGGCGTGTCGATCGCCGGCACGCAGCGCAACTTCAACAACGGCGCCATCAGCACCACCGGCGTGGCCACCGACGTCGCGATCGAAGGCGACGGCATGTTCATCGTCGAAGTGGCGGGCGACCGCTTCTACACCCGCGCCGGCTCGTTCCAGCGCAATGAGAGCAACGATCTCGTGACGCTCTCCGGCGCGAAAGTCATGGGCTACGCGGTGGATGAACAGTTCGAAATCATTCGCGGCGACCTGGTGGAGCTGAACATTCCGATCGGCACGATGACGCTCGCCGAGGCCACCCGCAACGTCATTTTCAACGGCAATCTGAACGCTTCCGGCGCCGTCGCCAGCACCGGCTCCCAGCATACGCACCGCGCGTTCTACACCGATGCCGGCCTCACCACGGTCCTCGACGCCGCCACCATGGCCACCTACGACCTCACGCAGGTCGGCAACGACTTGTACATCGACGACGGCGCCGGCGGCTCGGCGCTCGCATTCGAAGGCGGCAGGCAGGCAACCGTGACGCTTCGCAACGTGGAGAAGGGCGGCAAGGATCTCGGCACGCACACCTTCGGGTTCATGACGGCGGCCGAGGCGGCAGCGGCCGGCGTGGATGACTTCGGCACGACGCTGCAGGATTTCATGGATTTCCTTAACGACGTGCTCGGCCTCGACGACTCAAACGTGAACGGGCAGACGCTCGGCGGCGGCATCACCTTCAACAACGGCCAGATGACCATCACCGGCAACGAAGGCACCGTGCAGGATCTCGACATCGAATCCGCGGACCTCGTCGTCACCTACGCCGGCACGCCCAGCGGCACGCCAATCAACCAGCCGTTTGTCGTGTCGAAGCTTGGGTCAGCGGACGGCGAATCGGTGCGCACCAGCTTCGTGGTGTATGACTCGCTCGGCACGCCGCTCACCGTTGATCTCACCTTCGTGCTGCAGGAAACCACCGACGGCGCCGGCACCACGTGGGAGTTCCTCGCGGAATCATCCGACAACGACGATCTCGATCGCGTGCTCGGCCTCGGTGTCGTGACGTTCGACGCCAACGGCAATTTCCTCTCGTCGAGCAACGACACGTTCTTCCTTGCCCGAGCAAACGGCGCCGTCAACCCCTTGAGCGTCACCATGCAGTTCGCCACCGAGACGGATGCGATCAAGTCGCTCACCGCCACGCAAAGTTCGCTCGCGGCGGTCAATCAGGACGGCTCCGCGCTCGGCACGTTGAGCAACTTCTCGATCGGCGAAGACGGTATGATCTCCGGCTCGTTCACGAACGGCCTCACACGCACGATCGGCCAGATCGCGCTGGCGAAGTTCTCCAACCCTGAAGGCCTTGTGGACGCGGGCAACAGCATGTTCAAGGCCGGCCCCAACTCCGGCACGCCGATCGTCACCGTGCCGCTCGACTTCAGCACCGGCAGGCTCGTCGGCGGCGCGCTGGAACTCTCAAACGTCGATCTCTCCCAGGAATTCATCAACATGATCCTGGCGTCCACCGGCTACTCCGCCGCCAGCCGACTCATCACCACGACGAATGAACTCATCAACCAGCTGCTCCTGCTCGGCAGGTGATGGGAGAAAAAGTCGAAACGTCGAAACGTCGAAAGGTCGAAAGGTCGAAATTCGGAAATCAGAAGCCCACGGATTCTATCCGTGGGTTTTTTTCGTCGTTCTGCGCCGTGCGCGCTTCGTCGCGCTGCATTGTTCCGTGGCGCCAGCGCATTGCTGTCGCGCAACGCCGGCGGATGCGCCTTGGTCCCATGGCTCGCAATCCGTGGGCTTTGTGCTGCGATTTTGACCCTTCGACCGTTTGCAGTTTGACGTTTCTCTCACGACCGCGCGAAGCTTCGCCTTGAGATCATGAGCTCCAGCGTCTGGCACACGAGGTCAATTTCTTTTTCCGTGATGCGGTTGTAGAACGGCAGGGCGATGGTGCGCTGCGAAACCGACTCCGCGATGGGGAACTGGCCGGGCTGGAAACCGAACTTGCTCCGGTAGAACGGCATGAGCGGAATGACGGGAAAGTACGTGTTCGCGCCCACGTCGTGCCTGCGTAGGCCGCTGATGATCTCGTTGCGGTCCTCTTCGGAGTAGCGGTCGCTTAACCGCACCACGTAAACGAACCAGCTCATCTCCGTGTCGCTGCCGACCGTGGGGAGGATGAGATCGGGATGTCCGCCGAGGCGGCGCGTGTATTGATCAGCGATCCACTGCCGGCGTTCGATGATGTCATCCAGCCGCTCCATTTGCGCAACGCCGAGGGCCGCGTTCACTTCGCTCAAGCGGAAGTTGTAGCCCAGGCGCTCGTGCGTGAGCCATGAGCCGAGGCCGTCGCGAGCGTCCATCACCGCCATGGGCCGGCCCTGGTTGCGCATGGACGAGCAAAGCTGCGCGAGACGGATGTCGTCGGTGACGATCATGCCGCCTTCGCCGGTTGTGATCTGCTTGTTGGGGTAGAAGCCGAAGGCGGACGCGCGGCCGAAGCTGCCGATAGCGCGATGGCGCAGCTTCCCGCCGAGGCCTTCACATGAATCTTCAACGAGCGGGATCTCGTGCCTTGCCGCGAGCGCGACGAGTTCGGGGAAGCCGCAGGGGTTGCCGAACACTTCAACGCCGATGATCGCCTTGGTGCGTTCGGTGATGTGCGATTCGATCTCGCTCAAGCTGGCGTTCAGCGAACCGGGATCGCAATCCACGAACACGGGCGTCGCGCCGACATACAGCACGCAGTTGGCGGACGCGACGAAGCTGAACGCCGGCGTGATGACTTCATCGCCGGGGCCGATGCCGAGCGCCGCAAGCACGAGATGCAGCCCGGACGTGCCCGAGTTCACCGCCACGGCGTGCGTGCGTCCGCAGCGCTGCGCCACCATTTCCTCGAAGCGCTCGACGAACGGACCGATCGAGAGCCTGTCGGATCGCAGCGCCTGGCATACGGCTTCGACTTCGTGGTCGGTGATGTCAGGCTTGCTCAAAGGGATTGAGTGTGACACATGCGTCTCCGGAAAACCGTGGGGGACGTCAGCGATCGGTGCGCCGGTTCAGCTCTTGGGGAAGATGCGGTTGAGCGCCTGCTCGATCTTGCCGGTGTGCTTGAGATACAGCCACGCCGCCTGCGCCTGCAGCGCCGGCGCGAGCTGCGTGCCGCTCGCGGCGATCAGGCCAAGCTGTTTGATCTCCGCTTCGGTGAGCGTATCGGTGTGACGCGCCGCGAGGATCAGCGTGAGCGAGTCGGCCCGGCTGCTGCCGATGCGGCGAAGCTTCTTCGCGGCGGCGCCGATGTCCGCGCCGTCACAGCGCATCAGGGCCAGCAGCATCACTTCCTGCGTCAGGCAGTCGTCGGGCAGCTTCACGAGATAGTCGAGGGCCGCGGCAGGATCGAGCTTGTAAAGGAATTCGGTGGCGAGCACCGCCATCTCCGCCCGCTCGTCTTTGCCGACGCGCGTCTGTTCCAGGCTGTCGAGCACGTGGAGGTACACGGCCCGTGCGTCATCCGCGCCGAGCTCTTCCGCGTTTCCCAGCGCCCAGCGTGATGTGGCGATGTGGCCGAGATCGATGAGCGCGATCGTCGCCGGGGCCGCGGGTTGTTTGGTGGACATCGCGACGCCGAGGTTCGCCATGGCCGCGAGCAATTCATTGTCGCGCGGCACCACGCCGTAGGTTTCCGCGGGCACGATCGGGCCTTCATCGAGCAGGAGCAGCACAGCCCGCATCCACTCGCCGTTGCTGGTGATTTCCGATGCGCGGCGTTTCCACGCCATCAAACCCTTCTCCGGCGCGAGCGTGAGCAGCGCTCGCACCGCCTGCCACTTCACGGCGCGCTCCGTCGTCATTTCCTCCGCAAGTGTTGCCGCCCAGTCCAGCGCGCCAGTGAGTTTGTATTGCTCGATCGCAATGAGCAGCTCCATCAGATGACGATCGCGCCAGGCGGATTCCGTGGCGGCGATTTTTTCCTTGTGCTTTTCCAGCGCCGACGTGTCGCCAAGGTGCGCGAGCAGGCACGCGGCCAGCCCGGCAAGATCAAGATCAGTGCCCGCCACGACGCTTTGAATCATCGCCGTGTCCACCGTTTCGCCGCGCGAGACGAGATCGGCGATCAGCCACAGCTTCGTCACCGGTTCGAGCAGCGCTTCGGACTCAAGCAGTTTTCGCGACTGCTCCGCGGAGAGCGCTTTGCGATCAAGCAGCGTGGCGATGACGGCTCGCTGGGCATCGACGGATTTGAGCTGCGCGATCATCCACGCGTCGGCGGGGTTGGCGGGCGTCAGTTCCGACAGCGCGAGCACGGCGTGTACCTGCGCTTCCCAGCGATTCTGCTGGGCGAGCTGAAACCACAGCGGCTTGAGCGATGCATCGCCAAGTTCGCGCAGCGCGCTCAGCACCGCAAGATCGACGCCGCCGCGCTCCGGGTTGATGCCGTGCCGGAGCACGCGGACGCAGCCGTCCATTTGCTCCTGCGAGGTCGCTTGAAGCTGCGCGAAGGCTGGAAAGACCGAGGCCGCGAGCACGGCCAGCATGACGAAGAAGCGGGATCGCAATCGCATGCAAGGAGTGTAGTCGAAGCGCAGAAACCGCGCAGTGATTTCCCCTCGCGTCAGGCGTCCCCGCCGCGCCGGTTGGCCGAGCGGAGAATGCGGGCGCGAAGCTCCTCGACCATGGCCCGCACCTCGGTCGGCGCGGGCCCGCCGCCGGGTTGGTTCGCATGTTCACCGTCCGCGACCTTCTGTTCCGCAAGCTGGAGGGTCTGTTCGATTCGCCGGGCCGCCGCGTGCACCGTGGAGTGACATGACCGGCCGAGCGCCTGGGCGATCTCCGGATAGCTGTGGCTGGTGAGCTCTCGTGCCAGGTGCGTCACGAGCCCCCGGCCGAGGACTACGCGAGCATGCCGGCTGCGACCAAAGAGATCGCTGCGATCGATGCCGTTCAGTTCGCACACGGCGTCGATGATGGCGCTGATGCGCACGGGGCCGACGCGCGGCACGGGGTCATGCTCGCGGAACAGCCGGTCGGTAATCAGTGTGCCGATCTCCGCCGAGGGGTCGGCCCCGGACATGCTCTGCATCGCCGCGAGCTGCGCCAGCACGCCCTGGATGTCGCGCACGGAGCCCGTGCAGCGCGAGGCGATGGACTCCGCCGCGGCGTCCAGCAGACGAAGCCCGCGCTGCGCGGCAAGCTTTTTCACGATCGCCACGCGCGTCGTGCGGTCCGGCGGATCAATGCGAACCACCAGTCGCGATACCAGTCGGCTCACCAGCGCCGGGTTGAGTTGATTGATGTTGCGCGGGTGCTGATCGGAGGCAAGCACGATGCGAGCGCCGGAGAGATCGATGGCGTCCATCGTGTGCAGGAATTCGTTCTGCGTGGAGGTCTTTGACGCGAGGAAGTGCACATCGTCGATCGCGAGCAGTTCCAGACGGCGATATTCGCGGCGAAACTTTGTGAGCGTGCCTTCCCGCACCGCGGTGATGTATTCGTTCGTGAACTGCTCGGCGGTGATGTATCGCACGGCGTTCGGCCGGCGGCAGTGCTTGGCGTATCGCTCGCAGATGCCCTGCAGCAGATGCGTCTTGCCGACGCCGCAATCGCCGTAGATCAGCAGCGCGAGCGCTTCGGGCGTCCCGGCGCATTCCGCCATGCGCTCGGCGGCGGTGAACGCAAGGCGGTTGCTGTCGCCGACGACGAAATCATCGAGCGAGCGCAGCGCCACGCGCGGCCCGGCGTGCGCGGGCGCCATGCGCGCGGCCGGCGATGTTGATCGGCCACGGCGCGGGCGCGGCGCGGGGCCGCCGTCCACATCGTCGCCATGACGAACGGCGCGTTCCGGTGGCGGGGGCGCTTCGTCGTCGCCGGGTCTTTCGGGAGAGCGCGCTGGAGCGACGGTGACATGGATGTCGGCGTCGTCGCCCAGCGCCTGGCGCGCGACCGTGCGCAGCTCTTCCGAAAAATGTCGGTCGATCCAGTTGGCGACGAACTGGCTCTTGGAATCGACCTGCAGCCTGCCATCTGTAATGCGAAGCTGCGTTGTGCCGGTGTCAAACCATGCGCGATATCGCTGCGGGCCGATGCGGTTTTGCAGTTCCCGCGCGATGCGCATGATCAGGTTTCCATCACCTGCCGGCATCGCCGCTGCGTCCCTCGCTTCATGCGTGCGGCCATTGTCGCGGCCAGCGTTGTTGTCCTTGCGTGTTCCAGCGTCCATTGCTCGGGAATCATCTGCCATGACGAGCGCGCTCCAGAATCCATTCCCTGAATTTCGGTTCCATGAGCACGGCGCGCAGCGACGGCGCTGGGCGCGCATGCGGCCTGGAACCACACCACCACAATCAGGGTCCTTCCACCGGCAGCCTCGACCAATCGGCTCGCGTGAGCAGCGCCATCGCCACGCTCACGAAGCAATCGGTCGAGCGCCCCCTCCATGCTGGCGTCGTGGTCGCCGATCCTGCATTTCGAACCAGCTCATGCCATGCGGTTCGAGCGAATCTTTTCGTCGCAGATCAGCGACATGCACAGCACGTCGTTTCGGGTCGCTCATCCATGGGCGATGGGTGCAAGGTAAAGGACGCGCCGACGCTCGACAAGGTGGTGCGCGCGAGTTTGTCGGCGAGCGACGCGCCGAAGCGCGCGAAAGAGCGATGCAAACCCTTGTCTTTCCTAGGCGAAACGCGCGCAGAAATTTTTTGGAACGACGAATTCGCGCTCGTGTCGATTCACCGTGGACAACTTCGGGGTTGTTGACAAACGCGCCGCAGCGCCTCCGCACGCTCGCATCCATGCACCATCGTCCACGCGTGCGCTGACCGCAATCTCGTCGCCGCGTTCACAGCCCGCGCAGCGAGCGAATCATCGCCATGCGCTCGAGAACGACGTGAAAACCCGTGCGTTCATAGAGCGCGAGCGCCGGCTGATTCTGCTGATCGACGGCGAGGGTGACGAGTTTCTCCGGCCGTCGCGCGAGCCGCGCGAGCCCTGTGCGCAAGAGCGCCGAGCCCAGCCGCTTGCCGCGTGCTTCCGGCGCGAGGCCGAGATACACCAGCTCGACGGAATCCGCCGCCTTCGAAGGATTCAGCATCAGCACGCCGCGTGCAGCGCCCGACTCGCGCAGCATCAGCCATTCGCGGTCCGACGCGTCGCCGACGCCCTCGTGTCCCTGCAAAATGTCGTTCGTCTCGCGCAGGCCGACGAGCCCCGGGCAGTCGAGCGTGTCTTCGTATGTGGCGTCGAGCAGCGAGAGGAGTTCATCGCGCTGGTGCGGCTGGTACGACTCGATCGAATAGCCGGCGGCCACGTCGGCGGTCAGCGAGGCATCCGTGCGACGGATCGGCCGCTGCATATAGCTCAATTGCGCGAGCAGCGTGAATCCCGCGGCGAGGTAGCTGGCGCGGGCGACCGAGTCCCCCGGCTCAAGCAGGGCCTGGGCGAGCTCCACCTGCTTCTCGCGCAGCGCCCGGCAGGCGTGGTCGATGAGCCGGCCAATGCCCGCCGCGTCCTCAAGCTGCCGGGGCCGCGTGGAGAAAATCATGGCGGTGCGGCCGGGACTGGGAACCCCGAGCACCGTCGCCTGGATCTCGCCCCGAGCGCCCACACTGGCCCACATGGCGTCCAGCGGCACGCTGTTCTCGCGGGCATAATCCAGAAAGCGCCTTGCCGCCGCCTGGCCGTCACGCCCCTGGGAGAGCAGCACGGCGATGGCCTCGCGATGGCGGTCCGGGCTGACCGTGACGATGGCGCCGGCGGCGTCGATCATGCCGGGGTTGTTGGGCGACCCTGCCACGCGAAATTGCATCCCCAACGCGGCCGATTGCGAATGGTGGGGCAGGCCGCGTCATTGACCCCAACCGCGTCCAGATTACAATGAACGGCCCCAGCCGGAACGGAGTTTCCCGATGAAGCTGACCACAATGGCCAGAATGCGTGCTGTTCACTTCGCCTGCCTGGCGCTTCCCGTGCTGGCGCTGGCGCTGGCGGCGACCGCACATCCCAAGCCCGCTGCCGTCCCGTTCCGTTGGCAACTCGAGTTCACCCCGGGCGAGCTTCGCGTGTGGGTCAACCCCATCGACCACAGGCCGTACTGGTACTTCACCTACACCGTCACCAATCGCACGGGTCAGGAGCAGGTGTGGGCGCCGGCATTCACGATGCTCACGGACGCGGGTGAAATCCTGCCCTCCGGCGAGAACGTGCCTGCGGAAGTCACCCGCACCCTCCGCAACTTGCTGGGCAACGATCTGCTCGAAACGCAGAACGAAATCATCGGCGAGCTGCGTCAGGGCAAGGAAAACGCCCGTGATGGCCTCGTGATCTGGCCGATGCCCACGCCCGAGGTCAACGAAGTCTCTATCTTCGTCCGCGGCCTCTCCGGCGAGACGACCAAGGTCGTCAACCCCAAGACCAAAAAGGAAGTTGTGCTGCACAAGACGCTGCAGCGCGAATATCTGATTCCGGGCAACGCGCTGGATCGCGGTTCGGACCCGGCCGAGTTCGTGGCCGAGCAGTGGATTTTCCGCTGAACCCGCCGTATCCTTCGCCCCCGTCTCCGCCCCGCAAATTGGCGAAAGGTCGGGACTGCCGAGCGTCCGGGCTTGGCCAAGACGGGCTGACACCCGCACGCAGAGAACTTCGGAGTATTTGTCGTGGCACATAAAAAGGGACAAGGTTCGACGAAGAACGGGCGCGATTCGAATCCGCAATTCCGCGGAATCAAGCGCTTTGGCGGCGAGACGGTGACGCCCGGCTCGATCATCGTGCGCCAGTGCGGCACGCGGTTCCGCGCCGGCTATCTCGTCAAGCGCGCCACCGACGATTCGCTCTTCGCCCTCGCCGAGGGGCAGGTCCGCTTCCGCGGCCGGTTCGTGGACATCATCCCAAGCGATCCCTCGACCCCGCGCTACACGGCCGTGGAGCGCAAGGCGAAGGTCGCGAACTGAACGCCGCCACGCCCTGATTCATGAACGCCGCCGGCACCACAGCCGGCGGTTTTCATTGTGAGGCAACACGTTCGCTTCCAACGATGCTGACGTCACATGACGCGCCGAGTGCGGCGCACGGCTTTGGCTACACTCACGCACCATGTTCGTTGATCACGCCACCATCTTTGTTCGTTCCGGCAAGGGCGGTGACGGCGCGGTGAGCTTTCGGCGTGAGAAGTACGTGCCGCGAGGCGGGCCGGATGGCGGCAACGGCGGACGCGGCGGCGATGTCATCCTTGCCGTTGACCCGCAGATGGCCACGCTCGTGCTTTTCACGCGCCAGCAGCACTTCCGCGCGAAGCATGGCGAGGCGGGACGCGGCAAGAGCCAGTTCGGCCGCGATGGCGAACCCATCATCGTGCCCGTGCCCATCGGCACCATCGTCTACGACCACGAGACCGGCGAATTCATTGCTGATCTCGATGCTCCCGATGCACGCGTCGTCGTGGCGCCGGGTGGCGAAGGCGGGCTCGGCAACGAGCATTTCAAGACAGCGACGAACCAGACGCCGCGCGAATTCACGCCGGGCGGACCGGCGATCGATCGCACGCTGCGGCTCGAACTCAAATTGCTCGCGGACATCGGCTTGATCGGTTTGCCGAATGCGGGCAAATCGACATTGCTGCGCGCGGTCAGCCGCGCCCGGCCGAAGGTGGCGGATTACCCGTTCACCACGCTCGCGCCCGCGCTCGGCATTGCGGAGCTTAGCGATTCGCGCCGCCTGGTGATTGCGGATTTGCCGGGCCTGATCGCTGGCGCCGCGGATGGCGCCGGGCTTGGCCACGACTTTCTTCGCCACGTGGAGCGAACGCGTGCGCTGCTGCATGTTGTTGATGCTTCGCCTGCCGATGGCTCCGACCCGGTGCAGAACTACATCACCGTGCGCAAAGAGCTGAAGCAATATTCCGATGAACTTGCGGAGCGGCCGGAGATTGTCGCGCTCAACAAGGTGGATCTGCTGCCGGACGATGAGCGCGATCATGCGACTGATGTGCTCCTGAAAAGCGGAGCGTTGCGGCCGGGCACGATCGTCGTTCCCATCAGCGGCGCGACGGGCCTCGGCGTGCCGGAGCTGCTCGAAGCGTGTTGGCAGGTGCTCGGGAAAGAAGAGCGGCCGGCGTGGACGACGCAGGGCGAAGGCGGCAAATGACCGTGCAATTGCTTCCCCCTCTCCCCGACAGAGGGCCGGGGTGAGGGTTCCTTGCTGCAGGTGAGAGATCAGGCGGCAAGCTATTGCTTGTGTCCCACCCACCCCCTGACCCCCTCCCTCATAGGGAGGGGGGAATCCAGTCATCTCGTTTGTTGCGGTGCACGTCGTGTGCGATCGATTGAGCAAGGCGTGCGGCGCTTTGGCCGATATTGACTGCATGCTGCGATCACAAATTTCTTTCCTTGCTGTTGCTGCGCTCCTGGGGCTCGCCGGCTGCGCGACGTCGCATCTTGAGCCCATGACGCTCAAATCAGACGACCCGGCGCTCGCCAACCTTGGCTGGCTCACTGGTTCGTGGGCGAGCGACGCCGACGGCGTGCAGAGCGAAGAGCACTGGACGCACGCCAGCGCGGGCACGATGTTCGGCGTCAATCGCAGCATGCGCGATGGCAAGACCGTGTTCTTCGAGTACCTCCGCATCGAGTCGCGCGGTGATGGCGTCTACTACGTCGCCGCTCCGCTCGGGCAGCATCCGCCCGTCGAATTTCGCATGGTGAGCAGCGGTGACGCGAAGGCGGTCTTCGAAAACCCGCAGCACGACTTCCCGCAGCGAATCACGTATTGGCTCGAAGGCGACACGCTCCATGCCACCGCGGAAGGCCAATCCCGCGGCACGCTGCGCTCGGAAGTGTTCCAGTGGCAACGGGCGCGGGTGGCGAAATAGAAGTCGAAACGTCGAAAAGTCGAAAAGTCAAAATCGACGAGCGTCGCGAAGCGACGGCGCTTCATGTTTGGCCGTTTGATCTTTTGATGCCTTGACCCTTGGCGCTCGCTATCTGCACAACTCCAGATACACCAGAAAAAACTCGCGCATTTCCGCTTCGAACTGGTCGCCGAGTGAGAGGCCGGTGATTTCCGCGACGAGCGAATCGCCTTCCTTGAGCATGACGCACCGGCCGCCGCCTGCTTCGGCGATGTCCTTGAAATGGGGCACATCCTTGTCATCCGCCTGAATGACGTGGGTGGTGATGCCGATCGCCTTGCCGCGTTTTGCGTATTCAGCGCACTGGGCGCCGAGGCCGGTGTGGGGCGGCGCGTCGCCGATGAGCACGAGCACGCGCGTGTGGGCGTCGATCCACTTGAGTTTCGTGAACGCCGCGAGCAGCCCTTTGTGCACGGATTCAGGCGAATCGCCGCCGCCGTCCGCCACCAGCGTCCACAACCGTTCGCGCGCTTCTTGCACGCGATTGGTGAAATCCCAGTACTTCGCTTCGAACTCATCGCGGCGATCGCGATACGCCACCAGCCCCACGCGCAGCTCGCTCACCACGTCGCCTGCGAAGAGCATGAGATCATCCATGCTGCCCTGCGCTTCCGCGATTGCGTTCCCCATGCTGGCGGTGGTGTCCATGACGAGCGCGAGATCGACGCGCCGCGTGCCAAGCTCGCCGATGTAGCGTTCGAGACCAGCGAAGCGCTCGCTGTCGATCGTTGCCAGCAGCGAGCGCGGGCTGCGCGTGCGATCCTCCGGCACGGCGTAGGCCGGCTTCGGCGAAAAGTCCGCGCCAGCCCGGCGATACCACGCCTGCCAGAGCGTGTGCCGTCGCATGTCAGGCTGACCCGTGACGGCGGCAAGCCGCGGTGACAGCGCGCCGGCATCCTGTCGCCGCATTCGCAGAATCACTTTGCGAAGCAGTTCGTCCGCAAGCTTTGAAAGTTCTTCATCGCCCGCCGGGAGCGCGAGTTCGGCGGCGAGCATCATGTCTTCGAGATCGGTGGAGCGGGCCAGCACGCGCACGCCGCGCGCAAGACGTTCATGATCGACGGGATAACGATGGCGAAGAGCGGCGCGCACGACGCGCGGCTCCGTTTCCGCCGCCATCCAATCATCGCCCGGCGGTACGCCGCGCCGGCCAAGCGAACGCAGCGCAAAGGCCCGGACTTGCCACGATTTGTCACGCAGGAGATTGATCAGCAGGCCGCGCGATTCGTCGCAATCAAATCGCTCCAGTCGCACCGCGGCAAGGGCACGACGCGGCCACGCGTCAGCTTTCAGCAAGGCGTCCAGCGTTTGCCGCTCCACCTTGGGCGCCTCGGCGAGCGTGAATCGCTCCTCTTCTTCCGCAGGAGAATCGTGCGCACCGCCTATGGGCGGCGTGGGCGGCGCTCTGTCGTCCGCTCGCGTCCACGTGGAGGCGAACAACGTGATGCACGCCGTCACATACAGAATGCCGAAGCGCACGATTGATCCCTTGCTCACGCGCCCGGTCGGCGCATGCAAGTCTACGCCTCACCGGCACAGGCTGACGTACTGCTTGTAGAACTCGTCAAACGCGTCGTGCCATTCCGGCTCGATCGTGCAGTGCATCACGGCCGGCACGAGCTCCGTGGCTTCCGTGACGGTCGCGCACCGGCCGCCGGCCTTGCGAGCGATATTCTCAAACATGGCTCGCGTGGAGGCGTTGTACGCTTCGTACTGAAGCTGCAATTCCGCCGCTCGCTGGGCGGGCATGCTGGCGAGCATGCGCGGTGTGATGCGCATGGGCACGTGCAGTGCGTGGACGACGTTGCCGCGTTGTTCGTGCCACTCCAGCTCGCGCATCAGCTTGGACTCATCATCCGGATGCGGCGGTGCGTCGCCGATGAGCACGATGATTCGCGTGGCGGCCTTGCGCCAGTTCAGATCGCGACACGCCGCGATGCCGTCGTACACCGCTTCGGGGTAATCCGCGCCGCCGGTGATGCGCACCTTGAAGAGAAAGTCGCGAATGGTGTTGATGTTGTCGGTGAATCGCTCGCCTTCCCACACCGGCGCGTTGTCGTGATCGCGATAGGCGATGAACGCGAGACGCATGGTGCGCGACAGCTCGTTCATAAAAAGGATGAGCGAATCGACGCCGGCACGGGCTTCGTTGATCATCGGCAGCATCGAGGCGGTCGCGTCCATCACGAGCACGAGATCGAGATCGCGCTGGCGCAGGCCGCCCAGGTAGTCGCGCAGGCGCGCGAAGCGATCATTGCTCATCTCCGCAAGCGGCGAGCGCGGGGGCAGCGGGGGCGTTCGTGCGCCGCCGGGCAGAAGCGACGGCAATTTCAGCGTGCCGCCCCGTTCGCGGAGCAGCGTGCGGAAGCCTTCGATGTCCTCCGGCCCGCGCGGCAGATCGAGCACGCGCGCCAGCCGAGGGCCAAGCAGAGCCGCAAGCCCATCGTCCATCCGCTCGACAAGGCGCGTGATCCGTTTGCCGGCGTCCTCGCGCACCGCAGGCGTTTTGGAACATGCCGCAAGCTCCAGCCCGAGCATCAGGTCATCAACGGTGCGCGTGGCGAGCAGTTTCGTCGCGAGCGGATCGAGCACCTCGGCGGGCACGTTGAACCCGGCACGCACGGCGGCGCGAATGACGCGCGGCTCATTCTCCTCGGCGAAGTGATTGTCCGCGAGCGACATGCCGAGGCGCTGCGCCTGCCGAATCGCAAAGCACCGCACCTGCCACGCGTCATCGCGCAGGCTGCGTTCGACCATGGCGGTGACCTCATCGCCGGAGTACCGATCCAGCCGCACGAGCGCGATGGCGCGGAACGGCCAGTCGGGTGATTCGAGCGTGCCGCGAACGATGGCGTGGTCTTCGTCGCCGACGTCCGGCCACGGGTCGCGCTCGTCGGCGGGCGCAGCGGTCCTGGTGACAACATCGTCAGGGGGCGGCCCATGCGGCGCTGCGCAAGGCGCGAGCGTTGGCGCGATCAGCACGATCGAGGCGAGCCATCCCGTCATGTTTGATTGTATGGATGCGCGACGAAGCCGGTTGCGGGTACTTCAATCCCCGTGCCGCTCGCGCAGGCGCGGGCTCAAGCGAAGAAGAAGCTGCACACGCTCGCATTCTTCGAGCATTTCGCGCAGCACTTCGCGGACGGGGTCGGCGGGCGGCGGCGGCAAGGCCGCGGTTTCCTCCGGCGGGAGCGCCTTTTTCGCCATGGCGCGGTAGCGGCTTGGCGAGCGGTCGCCGAAGAGCGCGACGGGCACGAAATCTTCCGCAAGGAAATACGTCATCGGCACGCGGAACCCGGCGTTCATGCGCACCGCCGCCACCAGCTCCGCAAACTCCTCGCTGCGCGGCACGTATCGCAAATGAACCTTCGCGGGATTCGCCTCGGCAATTCGCGCGAGCGATGCGCCCTGCAACGCGCAGTCGCCGCACCACGTGCCCGTCAGGCAGAGAATCCGCATCTCGCGCTCGAAACCCTGCACCAGCGCGTTCTGCGACGGATCAAGCGCGAGCTGCGCGTAGCGCTCGTCCCATGTGGCGCGATGGCCCTGCGACTCGCCCGTCGTGACGAACTGGGCATACGACATTCCGCGCTCGAAACAATCCTGCAATGTGGAAGCGGTGAGAAGCATGACGCGATTGTAGCGATGACCGTGGAGCGACTCGTATTCGTGCGCAAACATGCGCCGTGCGCCGCGTGGCCTTCCGCTGCGCTTCAGACCACGGCGCCCAGCGAGTCACACGCCTTCACGTTACCCCAAAGCGCTCACTCCACCTGCGCCGGCGGCTCCGCGAACCCGTCCGCAGGCAATTCCACGTTTGATTCCACCTTGTCGAAGGTGAAGATCGCCGTGCCGTGGAACTGGTTGTGCAGTTCCATGCGAAAGGGGAGCTTGACGCCGGCTACATCGCGGTAATCGCTCATCTTCGCGGTTGCCGGCAGCGAGCCGAGGCCCGGCACGGGGATCATCATGTCTTCGCCGGACACAAGCCCGGTTTCCACGTCCACGTACAGCGTCTCCTGCAACTCTCCGATCGCGGCGTGCACGGCGTAATGCGGCCGACCGTCGTACGGCCGAATGCCTTCCAGCGTCACGCTGTCCGCCTGCTCGCGCCAGTCCATGGCGATCGTCAGCGGGTGCGACCACCGCGTCGCTTCGAGGTAGCGGCCTGTCAGCTCCTCGGTGCGTTCGAAGCTCGACGCCGACCAGCCGCGCTCGCCTGCGACAACGACGATGATCTTCCCCGCCAAGCCAAGATCGATCTCGTTGCGGTAGCTCGGCCCCTGCGCGATGATCGACGCCGTGCCGGTCAAGCCCTGCTGCGTGAAGTTGACGCTGCCGGTCATGCGCAGCGAGCGCATTTGAGCAATGGCGTCGCCGCCGAACGCCATGTGTTTGAGCGCCATCACCTCGTCGAGCGTAGCCGTCTGCGTGGCGTCGGGCGAACCCACGCGCGGCAACACAAACTCCATGCCCGCCTGGCGCATCGTGAGCGATTGAACATCGCCGGCGTCGTCGCGGTTGAACTTGATGGAGATGGCGTCCGTCGCGCGGAAGACATACACGCCGTCGTCATCCGGCGGGTGCAACTCGTAGATCATCTGGCCCGGCACATCGATCGCCAGCCTGCCGTTCTGAACGAGCACGGTGCAATCGACGCCAAGCTGGTTCGAGTGATACGTGCCGAGCAGATCGCGGACGTCGTCGAGCGAGACATCCGGCTTGATCGTGACGCCTTCGCGCGGACATTCGAACGTCAGCCCGCCCTGGAACAGCCGCAGGCCCGTCACGTCGCCGCTGTCATTGCGATCGAACTGCAGCGCGATCGTGTCGGTGATGGCGAAGGCGCGGCGACCGGTTTCGTCCGGCGGCTTGAGTTCATACACCATCTGTCCCGGCACGTCGATCGCCAGCTTGCCGTCGGCGATCTGCACCGTGAATCGCGCGTCCTTGAACGGCCCGAAGTTCGCGACGTACTTGCCGAGGTAGGGCGTGAAGTCTTCGCTTTCGCCCGCGCCCTCGCCGTTCTGTTCATCTTCAAGCAGCGTGCCGAACACGATGGTGTTGGCGAGCGACTGCAGCGAGGTGAAAGAGACGTTGGTGAGCATGACGTAGCCGAGGTCGTCATCGGGGAGGAAGGCGACCTGGGCGGCGTAGCCGTCGATGTTTCCGCCGTGCTCGACCAGCCGATGGCCTTCGAACGAGCCGACCATCCAGCCGAGCGCGTAGCCGTAGTCGCCCGCGATCGTCACTTGCTTCGTCCACATCTCGTCGATGCGTTCGGGGCTGATGATGCGGGCGCCCTCGAACGCGCCGCGGCCGAGCTGCATGCGCACCCAGTTCGCCATCTCGCGCGGGCTGGCGTAGATCGCGCCTGCCGGTGCTGCGGCATCGATGCGTCGCAAAGGATCGATTTTGAACGTCTCGCGGTCGGGATCCCACTGGTAGCCGGTGGCGAGCCGCGTGCACTTGGCGACTTCCGCGGAGGTGAGCATGGCGCCATTCATCTTGAGCGGTTTCAGCAGGCGCTCGCGCGTCAGCGTTTCCCAATCGGAGCCATAGGCAAGCCCGGCCGCATGACCCGCGGCGATGAAGTTCGTGTTGCAGTAGTTGAACTCACCGAACGGGCTTGCGGGCTCCGCGCGCTGCACCGCCGCGATGATCTCTTCACGCGGCATGCGTCCGGCCGCCCAGAGCAAATCCATTCGGCCGAGGCCGGTCGTGTGGCTCAAGAGCGCGCGATACGTCGCCTTCGCGTTCGCTTCTTCGTCCTTCAGTTTGAAGCTCGGCAGGAGTTTGCTGACGTGATCGTCCCACGACATCTTCCCTTCATCCATCAGGATGCCGATGCCCGCCGCGGTGAACGCCTTGGTGGCGGAGCCAATGGCGAAGACGTGATCGCCCGTCGCCGGCTCGTTCTTCTCGATGTTCGCCAGGCCGAGGCCGTCGCACAGGATGACTTCATCGTGGTACACCACAGCGATGCCGAGACCGGGCACATGGTGCTCGGCGCGAGCGGCGTCGAGCTTCTCCATCATCGCGCCGAGGCGGGATTTGATGTCCGGTTTTGCGTCAGTCGCTTGCGCGAACACGACACTCGTCGTTGCGGAAACCGCGAGAATGGCAAGAAGGTACGTGCGCCGCTTCGAGTTCATAATTGTTGTGCTCCGGACGCGATGCGAATGAGGACTTCGCCCAGTGATCAATTGGAATCGGAGCGTGATATTTCAATCCCCGTGCATCTGCCGCAGGCGTTTGCTTAAGCGCAGGATGAGCTGGGCGTGCTCGAGGTGGTGAAGCCAATCCTGCACGGTGGCGTCGACTTCGCTTTGCGGCACGGGCGCGCCGGGCAGCGGGCAGGCGGCCCCGAGCTTGCGGGCAGCGATGGCGCGGTAACGCGAGATCGTGCGATCGCCGAAGACGCTCACGAATTCGTAATCCTCGGCCATGCAGATGACGGTGGGGACGCGCAGGCCGTCGTTGATCATCACGCGCTCGGCGAGATCCATCACATCCTCGCGCTCGGCGAAACGCAGATCAATCACGGGATTCGCCTGCGCGATCGCGTGCAGCATCGGCCCCTGCGATGAGCAGTCGCCGCACCAGATGCCCGAGATCACGAGCACGGGCATGCGACGCGTGAAGCTGCGGATGAGCGCCCGCTGGGGCTCCGTGAGCGCGATGGTGCGTTCCATCGCCCGCCACGGTTCCGCGCGGTCGGCGTGGGCGGCGAGGTAGTCGTCATAGCGCAGCGCCGATTCGTGCGCGGCGCGGAGTTCATCGGCGTGAAGTCCAGGCATGATGCGATTCTAGTGCCCGCCCAGCCGCTCCGTCGCCTTGCGCACCGCTTCGCCCACGGCTTCATCGCGCGTGGCGCCACGGGCACGCGCGATGTTCGCGCCGGGATCGACGTTCGCCACCGTCGCATGCCAGGTGTTCTCGAGGCAGAAGCACGTCACCGTGCACGGCGTGCCGGCGATCGTGCGCTTCTCCACCGTGTGATTGCTCGGCGTGCTCATGCAACCAACTCCTCGCCTGCCCAAGGCCCAAGCCAAATGCCAAATGCCACACGTCTCGCGGTCAATTCTTCTCCACCGGCGCGCCGACCATGTTGCCCCATTCCGTCCACGAGCCGTCGTAGTTGCTCACGTTGTTGTAGCCGAGCAAATACTTGAGCACGTACCACGAATGGCTCGAACGCTCGCCGATGCGGCAATAGGCGATCACCGGCTTGTCGGCCGTGACGCCTTTGCTCTCGTAGAGCGCCTTGAGTTCGTCCGCGCTCTTGAACGTGCCGTCTTCGTTGCACGCCATCGCCCAGGGGATGTTCTTGGCGCCGGGGATGTGGCCGCCGCGCTGACACGTCTCCGGCAGGCCGGGCGGGGAGAGCACCTTGCCGGTGAATTCATCCGGCGAGCGCACGTCCACCAGCGCCGTGCCGTTCCCCATCGCGTCTTCCACCTGCCGGCGAAACGCGCGAATAGAAAGATCCGGCGAACTGGCGGCATACGTCGTCTTCGTGGGCGTCGGCACGTCGGTCGACAGCTCGCGGCCCTCGGCAAGCCACTTCTTGCGCCCGCCGTTCATCAGCCGCACGTCCTTGTGGCCATAAATCTTGAGCTGCCAGAACGCCCACGCGGCGAACCAGTTGTTGTTGTCGCCATAGAGGATGACGGTGGTGGCGGGCGTGATGCCGGATTCGCCGAGCAGCTCTTCCAGCGCTGCCTTGCTGATGATGTCGCGCTGCACGGTGTCGCACAACTGCGTCTGCCAGTTCCAGCCGATGGCGCCCGGAATATGGCCCTGCGAATACGCGCCGGTGTCTACATCCACTTCGCAAATGACGACGTTCGGATCGCTGCGATGCTGTGCGACCCAGTCGGTGGAAACGAGCGTGTCAGGGTGTGCGTAGTTGGCCATGTCATGTCCTCCCATCTCAAATGCAAAGAGGCGTCAAAGCAGCATTTTACAATTTCTGAATCCGCTCCTGCAGCGTGCGCAGCGCGTCAAACGCCTGCAGCGGGGTCATTTCGTCGAGCTTGAGTTCGCGCAGCGCCGCGATGGCGGGGTGGTCGAGATATTCGGTGAACAGGCTCATTTGCGCCTGCTTCGGCATGGTGGAAGGCCGCGTGCTCATCGCTGTCTGCTCGTTGTGCACGGCGAGCGAGCCGAGGATGGCACGGGCGCGTTCCACGGTGCTGCGCGGCACGCCGGCGATTCGAGCGACGTGTATGCCGTAGCTGCGGTCGGTGCGGCCGGGCAGAATCCGGTGGAGGAAGATGATCTCCTCGCTGCCGGGCTCGCCCCATTCGCGCACGGCGACATGCAGATTCGTCACGCCCGGACGCTGCTCCGCAAGCGACGTCAGCTCGTGATAGTGCGTGGCGAAGAGCGTGCGGCATGTTCGCTCGGCAAGCGATTCCGCGATCGCCCACGCGAGCGACAAGCCGTCCAGCGTGCTCGTGCCCCGGCCGATCTCGTCGAGAATGACGAGGCTTCTCGGCGTGGCGTGATGCAGAATGTTCGCGGTCTCGACCATCTCCACCATGAAGGTCGATTGGCCGGCGTGCAGTTCGTCCCATGCGCCGATGCGCGTGAAAATGCGATCCGCAATGCCGATGGTGGCGCGCTCGGCGGGCACGAAGCACCCGGCCTGCGCGAGCAGCACGATGAGCGCCACCTGGCGGATGTACGTGCTTTTGCCCGCCATGTTGGGGCCGGTGATGAGCGCGAGCGTGGCGCCATGTGCCGCAGCGTTCTCGGCTGCGTTGTCGTTGTCATCCGCAACCGAGGGCTGCGGCGCTGCGCCGAGGATGCAGTCATTCGGCACGAACTGCTCGCACAGCGTTTGATCGAGTACGGGATGGCGGCCCTGCTGGATGTCGAGCACCGCTTCGTCCACCATCGTCGGCCGCACGTACCGCCTGCGAATGGCGAGATCCGCAAAGCCCGCAAGCACATCAAGCTCCGCCACGAGATCGGACGCGGCGGCAAGCTCGCTCGCAATGCCGTCCACCATCGCGCAGAGTTGCTCGAACAGTTTCTGTTCACGCTCGAGCGCCCGGCTGCGAGCGGTGGTGACTTTCTCCTCGAAGGTGCGCAGCTCTTCGGTGACATAGCGCTCGGCGTTCTTGAGCGTCTGAGTGCGGCGGAAGGATGAGGGCAGCTTGTCGCGATGGGCGTTCGTGATTTCGATGTGGTAGCCGAAGACCTTGTTGTAGCCCACCTTGAGCGAGGGAATGTTGTGCTCGGCGGCGAGCTTTGCCTGGTATTGAGCAAGCCATGAGCCGGCGTCGCGTTCCAGCGAGCGGGCGTCGTCAAGCTCGCGGTCCACGCCGTCGCGAATCAGCCCGCCATCGCGCAAGTGCGAAGGCGGCGTGTCCACGCATCGCGCGGCTACCGCTTCGCCCACGGCGTTCGTCTTTCCCGCGAGTTCCAGCAGCGTTTCCGCACGATCGCGCATGCCGGCATGGGCGAGCAGCAGGGCGGCGATCGGCTCCAGTGTGCTGATCGACTTCCCCAGCGCCACGAGATCGCGCGGCGAGCCGCGCCGCATCGCCAGCCGACTCGCCAGCCGCGGCATGTCGTGCATGTCGCGCAGCAGCGCCTGCAGCGATTGCAGCATTTCGCGGTCATCCGCCAGCGCCTGCACCGCGTCGTGCCTCCGCTCGATCTCCGCGCGCTCGCGCAGCGGGAAGAGCAGCCACGTTCGCAGCGTGCGGCGGCCCATCGGCGTTGCGCATCGCTGCACGACGGAGATGAGCGAGCCATCGCGCTCGCCGTGCCGCATCGTGCTCTCGATTTCGAGGCTGCGCACGGTCGAGACGTCGAGCTGCATGTAGCGTTCGGCGGCATGGCGCGTGGGCGGACGCAGATGACGCAGGCGGTCGCGCGAGCCGTCGTCGGGGCATTGCGTGTCGTAGAGGTAGCGCAGCAACGCGCCGGCGGGGCCGATGGCGTGATCGCCGTCGGAGAGGCCGAAGCCCGCCATGGTGGTGACGCCGAAATGTTTGCGAAGAAGATCGCTGGCGTCCTGGTGGCGAAACGTCCACGCGCTACGGGCGGTCAAGGCGCAGTTCGCCATCTCGCGCAGCCGCTGCACGCGTGTTGGCACCGCGCCGTCAGCCGGTTCGGCGTAGAGCAATTCCGAGGGCGCGAGCCGGGCCACTTCATCCGCCACGCGATCGCCGGCGATGGTGTGCAGGTGGAACGTGCCGGTGGAAAGTTCGACCACCGCGAGCACTGCGTCGGAGTGATCGCCCATGCCCGTAAACTGGATGGCGGCGACGCAATTGGGGGCGCCCTCGTCGAGCAGCGATTCATCCACCAGCGTGCCGGGCGTCACCACGCGCGTGACGGCACGATCCACCACGCCCACAGCTTCCTTCGGGTCCTGGACTTGATCGCACACGGCGACGCGGTAGCCCTGCTCGATCAATCGGCGGAGATATGAATCCAGCGCGTGATACGGCACGCCGGCCATCTCGAGGTTGTTCCGCCGCGTGAGCGTGAGGCCGAGCGCTTTGTGGGCGGTGACGGCGTCCTCGCCAAAGACCTCGTAGAAATCGCCCATGCGGAAGAGGAGGATGCAATCGGGGTGGAGGGCCTTGAAGCGCGCGTGCTGCCGCATCGCGGGCGTCAGGCGCGTTTCCGCAGCGGTCTCCGCAGCATCCGCAATGCGCGTCATGCGGGCATTCTAAAGAAGAAGAGGAGATGAGGAGTGAGGAGATGAGGAGAAGAAGATCGAGGAGAAGAGGGCTTTGCGCCTCGTTTCCTCAACCGTTCATTCCCTCATTTCCAGATCTCGACCAAGTGGAGCAGATGAGGCTCGAACTCACAACCTCCGCATTGCGAACGCGGCGCTCTCCCAATTGAGCTACTGCCCCAAAGCGCGGGCGTCAAGCCCCCGCGCGTTTGAGCCGGGCATTTTACCCGGCGCGTGGGCGGCGTGCCAGCGGCGGCGAGGCATGCGGCATCTCCGCCAGACTGCCCAACATCCCACACGCATTTTTGTGCGAGAAATCCACACGCGAATTCGGCGCACCGGATGGTATATGCAGCACGCTTGCCGGCCTACTCTTGCAGCAGCCGCCGGTGTAGACTGGCGTACTTTCCGCGGGGACCGGGTAGAAAGAAGTGGAGCGCCGCTTGTGGGCGCTCACATTGGAGGGTGAGGTTTCCATGCTCAACGTGCTTGCCAGCGACCATGACGCTGTCGCTCAGCTCGTTCAAACGCTCAAGACGCTGTCGGACCCGACGCGTCTCCGTGTGCTTAGCCTGATTCAGTCCGGCGAGCTCAACGTCACGGCACTGTGCCAGAAGCTGCAGCTCCCGCAGCCCACTGTCAGCCATCATCTCGGCTTGTTGCGCGAAGCGGCGCTCGTGAAAGCGCGGCGCAGCGGCAAGCAGGTGTATTACTCGCTCAACGCCGACACCGTGAGCCACGTGCCCGACGACGGCGGCATCGCCATCGTCGCCGGCGCCGTCGATCTTCGTCTGACGCTCAACGGCAAGACGGTCGGCAAACCGCCCGCCGCGCCGCAGCCGCCTGCCCGTGCGCTGGCTGTGGCCGGCGTGTAAGCGTTCGATTCGGCGCGCTGCAAATTTTTCCACAGGGAAGGGGCCTGAAGGAGAGCCAACGGCGCCCAATCGCCCCGATGGTTTTCGTGCGCGGGCGGATCGTGTGGCTCGCCGGGAGCTGGGCTTTGTATCATTCCCCGCGTGCTGCTTCTCACAATCTATTGCGTCGCGGTGATGCTGGCCTCGCTGGCGGGCGGCTGGGTGTCCGCAACGCTCAAGATCAGCCATCGCCGCATGGAGCTTGCCTTGAGCTTCATCGCCGGCGCCATGCTCGGTGTGGCGTTCCTGCACCTCATCCCGCACGCGCTGATCGCCCGCGCCGGGCTGGCGGCCTCCACGCTCGATCGGCCGCTCAACCACGGCGAGATCAGCACGCTCATGCTCTGGATGCTCGCCGGCTTTCTCGGCATGTTCATCCTCGAGCGCTTCGTGTCCTTCCACGTTCACGAACCCCCGGAAGTCCTCGAAGCCGCGGATCACAACCACAATCACAATCACGAGCACGAGCACGACCACCATCACCCGCACAACCACCACGCCGCAACCGACGCCCCGCCTGCATCGCTCACCACCGCGCAGGGCTACACGTGGCGCGGCGCCTTCGCCGGTCTCGCGCTCCACAGCGTCTGCTGCGGCATTGCGATGGCGGCGAGCGTCGCCGGCGAACTCGCGCACCTCGAAGCCGAGCACGCCGGCCACGATCACGGCCCCGTTGACGGCTTCCGTCTGCTCGGGCTTGGCACGTTCCTCATCGTCGCGCTGCACAAGCCGTTCGATTCGCTCACGCTGCTCTCGCTCATGGCGGCGGACAAGCGATCATTGGCGCAGCGTCATCTTGTCAATGTGCTCTACAGCCTGATGGTGCCGATCGGCGTGCTGCTGTTTCACTTCGGCCTGGGCCATGACCCGGCGCGCGAAGCGCAGGTGATCAGCGCCGCGCTGGCGTTCTCCGCGGGCATGTTCATCTGCATCTCCTTGAGCGATCTGCTGCCGGAGCTGCAATTCCACCGCCACGACCGTGTGAAGCTGACCGCCGCGCTCCTCCTCGGGCTCGCGCTCGCCTGGGCCGTGGGGCTGCTGGAAGGCCTCGGCGAAGGGCATTGATGGGGGAGGCCTTGGGCATTCGGCATTGGGCCTTGGACATGAGCCTTCGCTCTTTGGCTCGTTTCCAATCCCTCGATGCCTTGATGCCTCGATGCCTCGACGCCTTGATGCCTTGATGCTCCCACGCATTCCCCCCTACCATCGCACGCCATGACCGAAGCCACCACGTCGCGGAATTACAAATCAACGCTGCAGCTTCCGCAGACGAGCTTCAACATGCGCGCGAACCTCGCGCAGAACGAGCCTGCATCGCAGAAGCGGTGGGAAGACGCCAAGCTCTATGACCGCATCACGCAGGAGCGAGCCGCGGCGGGATCGCCGGTCTTCAACTTCCACGACGGCCCGCCGTACGCCAACGCCACGCTGCACGTGGGCCACCTCCTCAACAAGGTGCTCAAGGATTTCGTCGTCCGTTCGCACCTGCTGATGGGCATGCAATGCAAATACGTGCCGGGCTGGGATTGCCACGGCTTGCCGATCGAGCACAAGGTGATGACGGAGCTGTTCCCGCCGGGCGGCGAGAAGGCCGCGAAGATCGCGGCGTTGCCGGACGACCAGCGCCGCATGGCCATCCGCCGCGAGTGCGCCAAGCACGCGGAGAAATCCATCAAACTGCAGATGGCGCAGATGAAGCGCATGCTCACGCTGGCGGACTACGACCACCCCTATCTCACGATGCTGCCGCGGTACGAGCAGCGCGTGCTGGACGTGTTCGCCACGATGCTCGAACGCGGTCTTGTGTACCGCGCGCTCAAGCCGGTGCACTGGTCGATCGCCAACCAGACGGCGCTTGCCGAAGCGGAACTCGAATACGAAGACCGCGAGGATCCGTCGATCTATGTCGACTTTGAAGCGATGGATCGCGAGGCCGTGGCAAGTGCGTTCGGCGTGGAATTGGATCAGACACCGTCGTTCATGATCTGGACGACGACGCCGTGGACGCTGCCCGCGAATCTCGCTATCGCCGTGCACGAGAAGTTCACCTACGCGCTCGTGAAGATCGACGGCAACATCACCGTCATCGCAGCGGAACTCGTTGAAAAGGTCGCCAAGGTCGGCAAGGCGCAATCCGTCGAAACGCTGGCGACGACCACCGGCGCGAAGCTTGTCGGCCTCACGTATCGGCATCCGTTCTGCGACGATTCGCTGCTCGGCCGGCCGCGTGCGGTGGTGGCTGCGGAGTATGTGACGCTTGAAGACGGCACGGGCCTCGTTCACACGGCTCCCGGGCATGGCAGCGAGGACTATCAAACCGGCCTTCGCATGAAGCTGCCGATCTACTGCCCGGTGCAGGAAGACGGCACGTTCGACGACACCGCGCCGGCGTGGCTGCAGGGCAAAGTGGTGTGGGACGCCAGCTCGCTCGTCATCGAGCATCTGCGAAAGAGCGGCCACCTCTTCGCGGACCACATGTTCACGCACAGCTATCCGCACGACTGGCGAAGCAAGACGCCCGTCATCTTCCGCGCGACGGAGCAGTGGTTCATCGGCGTGGATATTGAGTTCACGTCCGAAGGAAGCGCCGCAGCTTCGCTGCGCGATCGCGCCATCCGCGCCGCCGAGCGCGATGTGCGGTTTTATCCCGAGTGGGGGCGCAATCGCCTGCGCGGCATGCTGGAATCTCGCCCTGACTGGTGCATCAGCCGGCAACGCGCGTGGGGCCTGCCAATCCCTGCGTTCTACGGCAAAAACCCCGGCGAAGTGCTGCTCACACCCGCCAGCGTTCGCGCGATCGCCAAGCTCGTCGGCGAGAAGGGGTCCGATGTCTGGTTCCAGTCCGACGCGGCCACGTTGCTGGCCGGTTACGACTCGAAGCACGACCCCGATGCCCCCGCATGGGCGAAGGCGGACAGCTTCAATCCCGCATCGCTTGCGAAGTCGCCCGACATCTTCGATGTGTGGTTCGAATCCGGCTCATCGTGGGACGCGGTGCTGCGAGCGCGTGAGCTCGGCTACCCCGCTGATCTCTATCTCGAAGGCTCCGATCAGCATCGCGGCTGGTTCCAGGCGTCGCTGCTCCCCGGTCTTGCGGTGACGGGCGAAGCGCCGTTTCGCGCGCTGCTCACGCACGGCTTCATCGTGGACAAAGACGGCAGGAAGATGTCCAAGAGCCTCGGCAACACGCTTGAGGTGGATGACCTGCTGAAGGAATACGGAGCGGACGTCTGCCGCTGGTGGGTGAGCTCGCTTGCCTTTGAGAACGACATCAAGATGGACAAGTCGTTCTTCGACGCGGCGGGCGAGACGTACCGCAAAGTGCGCAACACGCTGCGCTTTCTCTTGAGCAATCTCTACGACTTCAAATGCACGCCAAATGACCCCGGAAAGGGCGGAATATGCGGCGATTGCGTGGATATCAGCCGAATTTCGCCGAATTCCCTGGACGCGTGGGCGCTGGCGGAAGCGGCGCGCACGGAGAAGGCCGTGCTCGCGGCGTATGAGACGTACGAGTTCCGCAAAGCGCATCAGCTTCTGTACGACTTCTGCAACGACACGCTTTCGGCGGTGTACTGCGCCGCGGTGAAGGATCGGCTGTATTGCGATGCCGCCGAAGCGCCGCGACGCCGAACGACACAGACCGTGATGTGGGTGCTCACGGAACTGCTCTGCCGGTTGCTTGCGCCGATCATGCCGCACACCGCCGATGAGGCGTACCGCGCGTTGTGGCGCGATGAAAGCAAGACGATTCACGGCGAGGCCAAGCTCGGCCTCGAATTTTCCGCCGACGCCGACTGGTCCAACGTGATGACCGTGCGCGAGCAGGCGCTCAAGGCGCTGGACGAAGCGAAGCAGCGCGGCATCGAAAACCCGCTCGATGCGGAAGTCGTGCTGCCCGATCCGAAGGGCGTGCTCGCCAAGTTCTACGCCGACCTCGCGGACCTGCTCGGCGTCTCGCGCGTCAAGCTCGTGCCGGGCGAGGGCGCGATCACGGTGAACGACCTTCGCGATGAACTCCGCTGCGAGCGCTCGTGGAAGCGCGACGGCACGGTGAAACAGCGCAGCGACGGCGGCATGCTCTGTGACCGCTGCGCTGCGGCGCTGGGCGTGTAACAACCATTTCAAACCCGAAGCCCACGGAATCCATCCGTGGGACGCCTCAACGGAAGGAACCACAATGTCCCAAGCCAGTGCACCGGACTCATCGCCCGCCGCGGGTTTCAAGCCCGAAATCACCTACGACGATTTCGCCAAGCTGGACCTTCGCGTCGCCACCGTGAAGCATGCGGAGTTTCATCCCAACGCAGACCGCCTGCTCAAGGTGCAGCTTGACGACGGCACGCCGGGCGGGCGGCAGGTTTGTGCGGGGATCAGGCAGTGGTACGACCCGGCGTCGCTCATCGGCAGGCAGGTGGTGATCGTCGCCAATCTCGCGCCGCGCACGATTCGCGGCGAGGTGAGCCAGGGCATGATTCTCGCCGCGACGGATGCGCCGTTCGGCACGGTGATCGCCAAGGGCGATGACAGCCGGAACGTTGTGGTTCTTGCCGTGGAGAAACCCGTTGCGCCGGGGTCGACGGTGAGCTAATGCGCGAAGGGGTTTTGCGTGCGCGGGGGATGGTGGGCGGAGAATGATCGTGCGCCAGCGATGATGGTGCGCGTTGATCGCGGCGTTGCCGCGTCGCTTCTTGCCTTGCCGCGTTGCTTCTTACCGCGCTGCGTTTGCGGTCTTGAGCGCCTGTTCCTCTTCGCTCGGCGGGTTGGTGAGCTTGAAGTGATGTCGCTGCGCGAGCGTTTCCACGCTGAAGGCGTCGGCGATGTCTTCGCCGTTGTTCAGCTCCTGGTTGAGGAGCAGAAGCTGAATCAGCCCCATGTCCGTGCCGCGGTTGAACGTCTCGCGCGTCACCGGCGTGTTGTTCATGATCTCCACAACGAGCACGGCAAGCTTGGTGTCCACCGGTACAGTGAAGATGCGCTGCTCCGGCGTGAGATCTTTCACGGCGACCAGCGGCGGAAGCGCCATCGCGTGCTTGATGATCGCGCCGACAGCCTCCTCGTCCGGGCCGACCACGGGCAAGCGCGTCGGAATCGCGGTCAGCGCTCGGCCAAGCTGCGCCTGGAACATCAGCAACTGCACGTTGGCGAGCGAAACGTCCTGCGCTTCGAAGAATTCGCCCGCGGGGTGTGACACGAGGAGCGCCAGAATGCCGTCCGTCCGCGCTTCGGATTCGAGATCAGCCGACGCCGCCGTAAGGCGTTCATAGTCCGCAAGCCGCTTGAGGTCGCGCACGACCATGTCGCGCACCTCGCTGGAATCCTTGGCCCGGCGTGCACGATCGGCGGCGGTGATGCGGAAGAAGTAGAGCGAACCATCGGCGCCGCGCAGCGGTGGGCCTGCAACGCCTTCCTGCACCACGGCTTCCACCGCATTGCCGAACTCTTTCAGTTGCCGAATGAGCGCCGGCAGCGCGAGGGCGGCGGTGCCGAAGCGATTCGTCGTCGCCGCGCCAATGCCTTCGAGGTCAGCGGCGTCCTGGGCGTTCACCCAGCGGTCGCCAGTCGAGTGATACTCGGGCAGCTCGATGCCGAACTCTTCCTGCAGCTTTGTGGCGAGCGCGGGAAGCGACGGCCGGCGTTGCGCCCAATCGTCGGGGAGCACGTAGTACGAACCGGTGCGCGACAGGCCGCGCGTCGCCGCCCGCAGGTATTCGACGCCTTCGCGCTCGATTTCCTGCATGCGCTGCTCGAACAGCTTGGACGCGAGATCCGATTTCACGACCTCCGGCACGGCAGCGCCTTCCGTGATCGGCGGGAAGGTCATGTTTGGGTTCTTGAGCCAGTGCTTGCGCAGCGCCACTTCATTGAACTCTGGGCTCGCTTCGACGGCGGCGCGCACAGCGTCAGCGGGGACCTGCACCCATTCAAGCTTCACGCGATCCGGCAGCAAGTAGCCGAAGCCGTGCTCGCCCTCGCCTGGCAGCACGTCGGCGTACTTGGCGAACTGCGCGTCGATCTCGTCCTGCGAAGGTTCCGGCATGTTGGGGTTGGCGGCCGCTTCGAGCACGAAGAATCGCGCGGTGGTCGTATGGAAGAGTCGCTGGGCGGCGGCACGGAGCCGGTGATCGGAGAAGTGCGCCGCGGAGCGATACATCGAGACCAGCCGCACCACGCCGCGATACCGAGCGATCGTCCGCAGCACGAACTCGGCCCGCTCGCCGAATTGAGCGCTGATGTTTGAGAGCGCGGTGCTGGCGTTGGGCCCGAGGAACGCCATCGCGTCATCCGGTCCGCCGACAAGGCCCGCCTGCTCGGCTTCACGAGCGAGGAGATACCAATGCTCGACGTCTTTGATGTCCACCGGCGCGATCAGGCCGGGCGGAAGCATTTCGACGATGCGCTTCTCGCGCAGCAGTTCCTGGTATTCGCGAACGCTGACGGAGCTCTCGTCTTCGCCCACGGTGGCCCATGTGGCGCCGCTGGTGGCCGCCATCTGGCCGAGGCCTTGAAACGCAAACGGGATGAGGAAGGTGATCAGCAGCAGCGTGCCGCCGACCGCCAGGATCCACTTGCTGTATCGCCGGAGGAATTTGAACATGCGTAAGGCCCTGGGCCTTGGTCATCGGGCCTTGGTGAAAGCGCGTCGTGCACCAGTGCCCGAGGCCCGCGCCCAAGGTCTTCAATCAACGATAGAACTCGACGATCAGGTTGGGATTGACCTCGAACGGAATCTGGTCGGAGACCGGCGCCGCAACGATGCGGATCGTCAGTTCAGCGGGGTTCACGTCCATCCAATCCGGCGCCACGTTGCCGGCGAGCGATTCCATGTTCTCGCGCGCCAGCTTGTGAATGCCGGGCCGCAGCGTGATCACGTCGCCCACTTCCACCGCCTGGCTGGGACGATCAGCCACGCGGCCGTTCACCATCACGTGACGGTGCACGACCATCTGGCGCGCCGCCCACACCGTGCGGGTGAAGCCGGCGCGGCGCACGACGTTGTCGAGGCGCGACTCGAGGAGACGGAGCAGCGCTTCGCCGGTGTTCCCCTTGCCACGCGCCGCTTCGTCGACATAACGACGGAACTGGCGCTCGAGGATGTTGTAGTGATAGCGGAGCTTCTGCTTTTCGGTGAGGCGGATGCCGAAGTCCTTGACGCGGCGGCCACGGTGACCGTGCATGCCCGGCAGCACGAGTTGGCGCTTCGCCGTGTGCTTGGGAATGTCTGCGACGGGCACGCCAACGCGGCGCGACAGCTTGACCTTGGGGCCGAGATATCGGCTCATAGAGAAAGTTCCTCGTTCTGCTTCGACAACGCCGGCGGAAGATGCCGAAAATCCATCGCCCCCGGGGTGGCTCCTGACGCCGTCCCGAGGGTCCCACCGAGCCGAGCAGTAAACCAGCGAAACCCCACCGAGTCAAGCAACGGCGGGTTTCGGCCGGGCGGATTGGCCCTTGAAATCCGGCGTTCAGGCGGCGCGGCGGGCAAGCGAGGGCGTGGGCGAGGCTTCCCGCAGGGCGGGTTCGGCCGCGGCCTCGGCAGGTACGGCCATTGGCGCCGAGGTGGCCGCGAGCGAGCAAAGGCGGATCAGATGCAGCAGTTCCGCGGATTCGGCGGGGTCGGCGGCCATTTCAACGTCCGCCAACTGCTCGCGGAAAAGCTCCGCTGCCGCCTGGGCATATGTGGCGAGAACGCTCTTCTCAACGCCCTCCGACGGCTTGCCGAGAGCGGTGTGCTTCACGATGAATCGGCCGATCATGCCGCGGCGCCAGAGTTCCGCCAGCGAGATGCGGTCGATGGTCAGCGTGCTGGTGATGAGCTGGCGAACGACGCGCTGGGCGAGGCCGAAGTTGCCCTTCATAGTGGCGGCGACGAGCACAATGCCGCGTGCGATCGGCACGAAGGCGCGGCGCTTGAGCAGTTGGCCGCCCAGCGCGAGGGCATCATCAAATCGGCCGAGCGCGAGCCACGTTTGCGCCGCACGAGCCAACGCAGCCGGGCATGTCGGTTCGAGCGACGATGCGAAGCGTTCAAGTTCCTCCAGCCTGCCGGTCTCTTCGAGCAGATCGATGATCATGCTGGCGAGTTCGTCGGCGGACGCGCTCTCTTTGGCGAGACGCCATTCCGCCTGCAACCTGGCGAGCGCGTCGACAGCGCGGCCCTGGGCACGGAGCACGCGCGCTTCAAGCGTGGCCGGGGCGTCATAAAGGTATGCGAGCTGACGCGCGGCTTGCACCGGTTCGCCCTTCGCCAGCAGCGCTTCGATGTACTGGGCGCGGAGCGAAGCGTCGGCTGGTCGCAGCGACACCGCTCGTTCGAGCAGAAGGGACGCGCGGACGTGATCGCCGATGGACGAGGCAATGCGAGCGCCGACTGCGAGGGCGCTGGTGCGATGAGGATGACGCGCGAGCACGAGTTCTATTTCGCGCGTTGCGCTGTCCGGCCTGCCGCGTGAAAGCAATCGTTCCGCTCGCAGCACCGAAAGCACGGGATCAAGCGGATAGATGAGCAGCGCCTGCGCAAGCAATGCGTCGGCGGCTTCAAATTGCCCCGTGCGCATGAGCGAGCGGATCTTCAGCCGCTGCACGATGGCGCGGTCCGGCATGGCCGCGAAGGCCCAGTCGATCGCTTCGTTGACGACGTCGCCGCCGCCTTGCGTGCGAGCAAGCTTGAGAAGCTGCGCCGCCTGGTGGCGCGACATGGCGCCGCCATCAGTGGCGCCGGACGGCATGGCCGATGGTGGCCGGGTCATGCGGCGCCTCCCGCGCGATGGGCCGCCGGCCGTGCGTCGCCGCTCTCCGTGAGTTCATTGATAAGAAGCGCGAGGCGGGCGGACATCGGATTGACGGCGAGTCCGCGCTGCGCCCACACAATCGCTTTCGCCGTGTCGCCGAGCATGGCGGCAAGACGCGCAGCTCCTTCCGCGGCGGCGGCGTGGTGCGGGCCGGCGAGATCGAGTGATTTTTCGAGCGCCTCCAGCAGTTCTTCCGCGACGGGCTCATCAAGCTGACGTCGCTGCGCTTCGACGAGCGGCTCGATGAGATGGAACGCTGCGGGAAGTTCGCGCGCCATCTGTTCGATGCGCTCGCTGCGCTGCTGTTCGGGATCGACGGGGTTGGCGAGTCGGAGCGAATCGAGCATCAGCGCGATTTCGCGTTCGCTGATGCAGGCGTCGTCACCGGCGAGCTTGCGGGCCTGCGCGGTGGCGCGGTCCCACTGACCGCGAGCGGCGGCGAGGAGCACGAGCGCCATCTGCGCCCAGCGCATCACGTCATCTTCCGTGCCGTGCGCGACGTCGCGCATGAGATCGGAAGCGGATTCGATGTCGCCAGCCTGCCAGTCGAGGAGCGCCAGAAGCAAACGGGCTTCGCGCGGCGCCGGCGAACCGTGTTCGCTGCGCATCCATTCACGCAGTTCAAGCTGGGCCTGCATGCGTGCGCCGGTGTGAAGCAGGCACATGATGCGGAGCAATCGCGATGAAGCGGGGGTGCTGACGCCGCGATCGAGCATCGCCAGCGCCGTCGCCGGTTCGCCTTGCGCAACTTTGATGCGGGCCAAACGATCTGCGAGCGGGGCGTCAAGCCACGGCAACTTCGATGCGGATTCCGCCAGGCGTTCGACATGATCCCAAAGCTGCAACTCCGCGCCGCGATCAAGAGCAGCGCATAGCTGCTTCGCCTGCTGAAGCGTCCGGAAGTGCTCGGCGGCGGCAAGCGTTCGGGGAACGAGGCCTTCGGGGACTGGCTGCGGGCGCGGTGACGAATTCGAGCGCGCGCGCTTCGCACGAGTCAGCCGATTCTTGAGCCATCCGACCATGCCTGCCTCGAGCGTTGACCGGCCCATTTGAGCCGTTGATGCCGACTGGGAAAGCCGGGGAACTCTCGAGTCATCGGACCTTTGACGGGGTGAGTTGAGGCAGCACCGGCTCGGTGAGCGGTTTCTGATCGGGCTCGTAGGCCCGGCCTTCGTCTTTGGCCCACCATTTGAGGTAGGCGCGGTTGAGCACGCGGTACCCGCCGGGGGTCGGATAATTGCCGGTGAAGTACCAGTCGCCCTCGTAACCGGGCATGGCTTCGCGGAGACCTTCGACCGTCTGGTACACGACGTCGATGCGGCCGTCCCAGTCGAGATGCGGGGCGCGGATGAGCTGCGCGATCTTGGCGGAGAGCTCTTCGAGCGTGAAGCGGTCGTAAAGAGCGCGGACTTCGTTCTCCATCAGTTCCGGCGGTTTGCTCGCCTGCGCGGCGCATCGCTCGCGGACTTCTTCGAGCAGATGTTCCTCGCCGCGATCGCGCAGCAACTCCACGGCCGCCTCGAACGCAATGAACCGGCCGAGCTGGCTCATGTCGATGCCGTAGCAGTCGGGATACATGATGGGCGGCGCGGACGACACCATCACGATGCGCGAAGGTTTGAGCTTGGCGAGCATCGTGATGATCGATTCGCGCAGCGTCGTGCCGCGAACGATGGAGTCATCGACGACGACGAGCACCGCGCCGGGCTCAATCGCGCCGTGCGTGCGGTCGTAGACCATCGAGACGAGATCCCGGCGGGCCGAATCGTGGGTGATGAACGTGCGCAGGCGCTGATCTTTGTGCGCCACTTTCTCCATGCGGACGTGGCGGGCGAGGGCGCGTTCGAGTGCGCTGCGGTCGAGCGTGCCGTCTTCGATGCGGCGCCAGAGTTCTTCCGCGTGCCGCTGCTGCGTGAGCGTTTCAAGCTCCTCGACGAGGCCGAGATATGCAGGCTCCGCGGTGTTGGGGATGTAGCTGAACACCGCCTTGTCGAGATCATCGCCCAGCGCTTCGAGCACGCGCGGCGCGAGGTTGCGGCCGAGGCGCTTGCGCTCCTGGTAGATGTCCGGATCGTTTCCGCGGCTGAAATACACTCGTTCAAACGTGCACTGCTTGAGCGGCAGCGGCGGCGTGAACGGGAGTTCGGCGAATCGCCCGTCGCGGCGAATGATGACCACGTGGCCCGGCTTTACGGGACGGACCTGCTCGGCGGGAACGTTGAACACCGTCATCAGCGCGGCGCGTTCCGACGCCAGCGCGATCACGTCATCCGTCTTGAGCAGGAAAATCGGCCGAATGCCGGCGGGATCACGACATGCGAACGCGTCGCCGCTCCCAAGCAGGCCGACGAACGCATATCCGCCGTCCCATTCCTTCGCGGCCCGTTCGAGCACCTGTTGCAGATCAAGCTCATGCGCCACGGCTTCGGCGAGTTCGCGCCCGCGCAGCTGGCGGAAGAGGCCTTCGGGGCCGAGCGTCGCGGCGAGATGGTCGTGCTCGCGGTCCAGCGAATACGCAAGCCGTTCGAGAATGACCTGCGTGTCTGAATCGCCGACGGGGTGCAGGCCGTCCGCCACGAGCTGTTCGAAGAGCTCGGTGGAGTTGGTCATATTGAAGTTGCCGGCGAGCGCGAGCGTGCGGCTGGGCACGGTGCTGGTTCGCACATACGGATGGCAGAACTGCTCGCCGGCGCCGGAATGCGTGCCGTAGCGCAGGTGACCGATCATCACTTCGCCGAGATACTCACACGACGCTTTGAGCGTGGGCGCGCTCATGCTGGCCAGTTCGTCCGGCGACACGGCGTTGACGTCGCGAATCGCTTCGTCGAAGACGCGTTCGATGGCGTTGTGACGATCGCTGCGATAGGCGTTGAGGAACGACCGGCCGGCGGGCATGTCGAACCGCACCACGCCGATGCCGGCGCCGTCCTGGCCGCGGTTGTGCTGCTTTTCCATCAACAGGAACAGCCGGCGAAGGCCCCATGATGGGTCGCCGAACTTCTGCGCGTAGTGCTCGAGCGGCTTCGTCAGCCGAATGAGCGCCAGACCGCAGTTGTGGCGGATGTCGTCAATCATGGACCGTCGAGGAGCAACATCTTAGCGGGGAACCCGCACGGTCTCTCGCAGCTCAACAGATTGGCGTGCCGCAGGGTGGGCCCCGCCCACGGTTTGCACGCTATTTACGCTGTGAATGGTGGGCAGTGCCCGCCCACTATTGGCCAATCAAAACAGCCCGATCTGCTCGCCGGGGCGATAACCAATTTCGGACGTGCTCACTCCGCACCGCGCCCGCGGCGTGAGACGCAGCATTGGCGTTGAACGGAATTGGCTGGTGACCGTCAACTTGTTCACCAGCGGCGTCGCTTCGCGGGCATACAGGCCGGTGACGAGACTGGGCTCATTGCACTCACGCGAAAGATGCAGCGCCACCACGTGCTGCAGAATGGAGCGGCAGGACACCTGCTGCACCGCGTCCAGCGACTGCGCGTTGGAGAGGTGGCCCAGCCCGCCCATGATGCGGCGTTTCAGCATCGCCGGCCGCCCGCTTCGCTGCTGCATGTCGGGGTCGTAGTTGGATTCAATCGCAAGGCCGTCCAGATCGACGAGCACATCCAGCATGTCCTTCGTCACCCGGCCGATGTCCGTTGCGAAGCCGAAGCGTGTGCCGCGGTGGTGGAAGACGTAGCTCGCCGTACCGTGCTCATCGTGCGGGCCGAGCGCGGTCGCCATCTCGCCGTCAACGCCGTCGGCGCGGAAGGAATCACGAACAAGCTGCACGCGGCGGATCGAGCCGAGCATGTCGGCAGCGATGCGGCGGTGGCGATGGTGCACGTACACCGTGACGCCAAATTTCTCGACGACGTTCGCCCACGTCGGCACGAAGTGGTCGGCATCAAAATGCGTGATGAAGATGCCTTTGACGTCGGCGAGGCACAGGCCGAATTCGCCGAGGCTGCGATTGGTGGCACGCGGCGAGAGGCCGGCATCGATGAGCATGACCGCCGGTTTGTCTTCCGCGCGCTCGCCGTGCAGCAACAGCACCGTACTGTTTCCCGACGATCCGCTGCCAAGCACCGCAAAGCTGATCATGTTGCCTCGGATCGCGCGAAAGTCAGTCCTGATCGTTCGCCTCGGCCGCGCCGGCGAGACCGCGAGCGCGCTGCCCGCTCCCCGGACAGATCGTACGCTTGCACGCTGCGAAGAAGCGCAGGAACTCATCGATCACCGGATCGCCCGCCCGCTCCGCAATGCGCTCCTTGGCGGCGCCGATCGGCAGACCTTCGCGGTACAGCGTGCGATAGACCCAGCGCACCGTGTCGATCTGCTGCCGCGTAAATCCGCTCCGCCGCAGGCCGACGATGTTCACCGAGCCGGCGATGTTGACGCCTGTGAGCATGAAATACGGGCAGAGATCGCCCGCGAGCGCGGTGTGCCCGCCGACCATCGCGCCGCGGCCGACGCGGCAGAACTGATGCACCGACGAGTTCCCGCCGATGATCGCCTTGTCTTCGATGGTCGCGTGCCCGCCCAGCCGCGCGCCGGCGACGATGGTGACGTCGTTGCCGATGACGCAATCATGACCGGCGTGCGACGCCTCCATGAAGTAGTTGCGGTCGCCGATGGTGGTCGGATGCTCGGGCTGAAAGGCGCGGTGGATGGTGACGTGCTCGCGAAACGTGTTGCCGCTGCCGATGCGAAGGCCCGCGCCGGGCGAATGTGGATCGAACTTGAGATGCTGCGGCGCGAAACCGAGGCACGCGAAGGGATAGACCACGTTCTTTTCGCCCATCCACAGCGGGCCCTGGAGATAGACGTTGCCGATGAGCACGCTGCCCGGACCGATTTCAACTGGGCCGGTGATGACGCAGTGCGGGCCGATGGTGGCGTCCGCGGCAAGGTTGACGTCGCCATCAAGGATCGCGGTGGGGTGAACGGTCGGCATATGGCCAGCAGTGTAGCGGCGGCGAAGGCGGCAAATCAGTCAGCAAGCGCAAGGGCCTGCCTACGCTTCTGCGTGACCGCGTTCACCACATGCCAGACGCTCTTGGTCCGCGATCTCGGCCGGGTTCCATATGACCGCGCCTTCGCCCTGCAACGCCAGCTTCAGCGCGAGGTGATCGGCTGGCGCGAAGAGGCGAAGCAGGCGGCAACGGTAGGGAACGAGCGGCGTGGCGGCGAGGGTGATGCGCCGCGATCCGCCGTCGGGCACTTGCTGTTGCTCGAACACGACCCGCCGGTGATTACGCTTTCGCGCCGGGCCGGTTCGCGTCAACACCTGATCGCCACCGAGCAGCAGCTTCGTGCGGACGGCATCGAAGTGGCGGAAACGGACCGCGGCGGCGACATCACCTACCACGGGCCCGGACAGCTTGTCGTGTATCCGATCCTCGACCTCAACCGCCTCGGCCTGCGCATCCATTCCTATATGCGCCTGCTCGAAGACATCGTGATCGCAGTGCTCGCGCGGCACGGCATCACCGGCGTGCGCGATGTGACGGCGACCGGCGTGTGGCTGCCCGGCGGCGGAAAAATCTGCGCGATGGGCGTGCGCATTTCCAAGTGGGTGAGCATGCACGGCCTCGCGCTCAATGTGTCGCCCAACATGCGTCACTTTGATCACATCGTGCCCTGCGGCCTTGCCGGTCGCACCGTCACCAGCATGCGTGAACAGCTCGGCGAAGCGTGCCCGGGGATGGATGAGGTGAAGCGCACGATGGTGGAAGCATTTTGCGCCGCGGTGGAAGATCGCCTGATCGCGTGAACAGCGAATTGGCATCGCCACGCATGAACTTCGCTTCATCGCGCGCCTGCACGCGGCGGCCGTAGCATCATTAAGCGATGGCGCTCGAGCAATACAAGAAGAAGCGAAACTTCGCCAAGACGCCTGAACCGGCGGGGAAGAAGTCGCCGAAGAAGAAGCGCGCTCGGCGCGGCGGGCTGCGCTTCGTGGTGCAGAAGCATGACGCGTCGCGATTGCATTATGACTTCCGCCTCGAGGTGGACGGCGTGCTGGTGTCGTGGGCCGTGCCGAAGGGGCCGTCGCTCGATCCAGCCGACAAGCGCCTTGCCGTGCACGTCGAAGATCACCCGTACGAGTACAAAGATTTCGAAGGCGTGATCCCCGAAGGTTATGGCGCGGGCACGGTGATGGTGTGGGACCGCGGCACGTGGGAGCCAATTGATGTCGATCCCGCGCACGCACGCCAAGCGATCGAGAAGGGCAAGCTCTCGTTCACGCTCAGCGGCGAGAAGCTGCGCGGCGCGTGGACGCTCGCGCGTTTGCACGGCAGCCGGCGGAACGACGACGGCGACAACTGGCTGCTCATCAAGAAGCACGATGAATTCGCGAGGCCGAAGGGCAAGCCGATCGTCGAATCAGAGCCGGACAGCGTGAAATCCGGAAAGTCGCTCGAACAAATCGAAGGCGCGCGGCGGCCGGCGGTGTGGAAGAGCCACCGCGATTCCAAGGTGAAGACATCGAAGAAGACAAAGGCCGGCGGAAAGAAGGTGGCGAAAACGGCCAGGAGAACACAGCGTCGCGCGGCGAAGCAATCGCGCACGCCCGCGCTGCGCTCGGCAAAGCAAGCGAAAGGCGGCGGCGCCGAGCCTGGCGAAGTTCCGGGGGCGCGCCAGGCGCCCATGCCGCGCGACGTGTTCCCGCAACTCTGCACGCTCGTCGCCAAACCGCCCGCAGGCGACGACTGGCTGCACGAAATTAAGTTCGACGGCTACCGCTTCCTCGCGCGGCGTCGTGGCGACAACGTCTCGCTCATCACGCGCAACGGCAAAGACTGGACCGGCAAATTCGGTCCGCTCACCGATGCGTTGAAGCAACTGACGGCCCGTCAATTCATCATCGACGGCGAAGCGGCCATCACCGACGAGGACGGCAAGACATCCTTCCAGCGGCTGCAGAACGCCATCAAGAAGCGCGACTTCGCGCAGCTTGCGTTCTTCGCGTTCGATCTGCTGTACGTGGACGGCTTCGATCTCACGCGCTCGCCGCTGGTGGAGCGGAAGCGGGCGCTCCGCGCGTTGCTCGCCGGCGGGAAGAACGGCGTCATTCGCTATTCCGAGCACATTCGGGGCGGCGGGGCGGATGTGTTTGCCAACGCGTGCCGACTTGGGCTTGAGGGCATCGTGTGCAAGCAAGCCAATTCGCCGTATGTGCAGGCGCGCTCGCGTTCGTGGGTAAAGGTGAAGTGTTCGAAGCGGCAGGAGTTTGTGATCGTAGGGTGGACGCCGCCGTCGGGCTCGCGCAAACACTTCGGCTCGCTGCTGCTGGGCGCATGGGACGATGGCAAGCTGATGTACACCGGCAAAGTCGGCACGGGTTTTACCGCGACCTCGCTGCGTGACATCAAGCGCAAGCTCGATGCCCTCTCGCAGAAGGACAACCCCATCGACGTCGCGCCGAGCGGACAAAGCGAGCTTCGCCATGCGCGGTGGGTGTCGCCCAGGCTCGTGGCGGAAGTTGAGTTCACCGAGTGGACGGACGACATGCGCCTTCGCCATCCGTCATTCCAGGGATTGCGCGAAGACAAGGAGGCGAAAGACGTGCACATTGAGGTACCGAAGAGCGCGGTGGCGGCGGGCACGAGCTCAAACGGCGCGGCGCACAGCGGCAGCTCGCGCCCCCGGAAGACTGGCCGCGGCGCGAAAGCGAAGCCATCCAAGCGAACAACAAGTTCGGATGGCGACAACGTCGTCGCCGGCGTGACGATCACCAATCCCGATCGCGTGCTGTATCCCGAAGCGGGCATCACGAAGCTGCAGCTGGCGCGATATTACGAAGCGGTCGGGGAGTGGATCTTGCCGTATGTCGTCGATCGGCCGCTTAGCACGGTGCGCTGTCCGACGGGGCGCAGCGGACAGTGCTTTTTTCAGAAGCACGTAGGCGAGACGCTGCAGGCGCCCGTCAAAGCCCTGCCGGTGCGAGAAAAGGAAGGCAAGGCGGACTACATCGGCATCGATTCGCTGGAAGGGCTCATTACGCTCATCCAGTTCGGCGTGCTTGAGATTCACCCGTGGGGCGCGGCGCAGAAGGACATCGAGCGGCCGGACATGCTCGTGTTTGATCTTGATCCCGGCGAAGGCGTCGGCATGTCGGAACTGCGCGAGGGCGCGGAGCGCGTGCGGGCCGTGCTCGAGAGCCTCGATCTCGAATGTTTTCTCAAGACCACAGGCGGCAAAGGGCTGCACGTCGTCGTGCCGCTCAAACCTTCCGCTGATTGGGATGAAGCGAAGGAGTTTGCGGGCCACATCGCGCGCGGGATTGCGCGGAACGAGCCGAAGAAATACATCGCCACCATGAGCAAGGCGAAGCGGCGCGGGCTGATTTATGTTGATTTCCTGCGCAACAGCAGGGGGGCGACGTCGATCGCGCCGTATTCCACGCGCGCTCGCGCCGGGGCGCCGGTGGCGATGCCGCTGCGATGGGATGAACTCGGCACGCTGAAGTCGCCATCGCCGTTCAACATTGGCAACGCGCTGCAGCGGCTGAAGCGTGCGAAGAAGGATCCATGGGCGAGTTACGCGCATCGACAGGCGCTCACGAAGGCTCGCCTTCGCGCCGCCGCGTCGCTTGAGAAGTAGGAGCGGCGAAGTCAGCGGCGCAATCCGCTCTTGCGCCTGGCGCTCGCGAATTCCCTGCCGATCACCTTGAAATCCGCAAGAAAATCCGCCCAAGCCTGGGCCCGATCTTCCGACGTCGGTGCGCGGAGAAGCGACGAAGGATGCACCGTCGCCATGGACCACGGCGCCCACTCGCTCTCGAACGGCTTGCCGCGCTCCTTCATCACACTGAAGGTGGATCCGAAAAGCGATTTCGCAGCCGTGGCGCCGAGCGCGACGAGCATGCGGGGTTTGATGATGCCGAGTTCAGCGACGAGCCACGGCCGGCAGGCGCGGACTTCCGACGGCGAGGGTTTGTTGTGCAATCGCCGTTTGCCGCGCTGCGTGAACTTGAAGTGTTTCACGGCGTTGGTGACGTAGACACGGCTGCGCGGGATGCCGACTTCCGTCAGCGCTTTGTCGAGCATGCGACCGGCGGGGCCCACGAACACGTGGCCGGTCCGATCTTCCTGATCGCCCGGAATCTCGCCGACGATCACGATGGCGGCGCTGCGCGGCCCTTCGCCGAACACCGCCTGCGTGGCGTATTTGTAAAGATCGCATCCGCGGCAACCTTGCGCCGCGTCGGCGAGCACGCGCAGCGAACGTGTGTCCGGCACGAACGGCGCGGCGCTGCGGCCTTCGGGTTCGCGGGCTTTGATCACGGGCAAGCTCCAATTGAAGTATGGCGCGCAGCGCACACCGCATCACTTGCGAGCTTGAGATGAATTGAGCCTCATCGGAGCACGCGCACAAGCGCGGCGCGGGCGGCGTGGTAGCCGCACATGCCGTGGACGCCGCCGCCGGGTGGCGTGGAGGCGGAGCACAGGAAAATTCGCGGGTTCGGCGTGGTGTACGGATTGAGCCGGGCGACGGGGCGAAAGATGATCTGCATAGGCGAGACCGCGCCGCCGTTGATGTCGCCGCCGATCTCATTGGGGTTGGACGCTTCGAACTGCGGCGCGGTGATGGTGTGCCGTGCGATGATGCAATCACGAAATCCCGGCGCGAAGCGTTCGATCTGCGCTTCGATGAGCGGCGTCATATCCACCGGCGAGTTGTTGGGCACGTGGCAATACCCCCACGCGGTGTGCCGACCGGCGGGCGCGCGAGATGTGTCGGCGATGGTGTGCTGCGCGAGGATGACAAACGGTTTATCACTGTGCCTGCCGTGCCAGGTTTCGCTTTCGGTGCGTTCGATTTCTTCCAGCGTGCCGCCCACGTGCAGCGTGCCCGCTCGCCGGCAATGTTCGTTCTGCCACGGGATCGGTTCGCTCAATGCCCAATCCACTTTGCACGCGCCCATGCCGTAGCGAAAGCGCTTCACGCGTTTGCGATAGCTCGCAGGCAGCCGTTCGCCGGCGATCTGCGTCATCGCGCGAGGTGATGTGTCGAACAGATACGCGCGGGCGTTCGGCAGTTGCTCCCACCGATCGATCGAGCGCCCCGTTTCAATCACGCCACCGAGCGAACGCAACAGCGAAGCCATCGCCTGCGAGAGATGGCGCGCTCCGCCGCGCGGGAACGGCCAGCCGACAGCGTGGCCCGATGCGCCGAGCAGAATCCCGAACGACGCCGAGCCGAGCTTTTCAAGCGGCAGCACCGCGTGAGCGGCGAGCCCTGCGAAGAGAGCGCGCATGTCGGCGCCGCGAAACCACCGCCGCCCGAGGCTTGACGTCGTGCGCAGCGCTCGCGGCGTGAATCGCGCCAGCAGGAGCGGATGACGCGGCACGTGGATCGGCGGCCGCAGTATCTCATCTGCGATTTCATCCCAATGCTCGGCGAACGGCCCGATCAGTCGCCGCCACGCATCGCCGTCCTCGCGCAAGTCCGCGTTCTCGGCGGTCTTGTCCAGCGATTGATGCAGTACGCCGGCCCGGCCGCCATCGAGCGGATGCGCCATCGCGATGTCCGGATGCACCCAATCCAATCCATGCTCGGCAAGCGGCAGCGACTTGAGGAACGGCGAGCCCGCCGCGAGCGGATGCACAGCCGAACACACATCATGCGTGAAGCCGGGCAACGTCAGCTCGCGCGAACGCACGCCGCCCCCGATGTCGCCTTCGCGCTCCAGCACGAGCACGCTGCGTCCGGCTTGCGCCAGCACGATGGCGGCGGAAAGGCCGTTCGGCCCGGAGCCAATGATCACGGCGTCATAGGAGCGGTCGGTGGGCATGCGCAGCGACACTCATCCGCGGAGCAACGGCTCGGCCGTCTTGCTTCATTATCCACGAGCCGGGCCGTGACGCCATGCGGTCATGTCGCAGCGCTCACGTGTGCGCGGCTTCCCACGCGGATTCGGGCTCGTCCTGCGAAACGTTCACGAAATCGCCGCGAAGCGCCTTGAGCGCCATGCGCTCCTGCTCGATCTCGTGCGCCGTGCGCACGCCAAGCCGGCGCAACACCGGCACGGGAGGACACCAGCCCTGCAGCGCGTGCTGGAGAAAGAATGATTGCACCACCGCGGGAAGCAGAAGCCAGCGCTTGCTGCGTGTGATGCCGAGGAACAAGCCAGCGAGCGTGAGCACCGATGAGCCGGTCTCCAGGCATCGCTCGATGTCCCATTCCTGGTCAAGCTGCTTGAGCCGCGCCTCGATCGGGTCGTGACCGAGCGCACTGATGCGCTGGCGCGTGCGATCCTCAATGCGCTGGTTCACATCGTCAGGCGTGTTGTCGCTCACGCGGCGCGTGCTCTGCACGATCATTGGTCGCTCCTCGCTTGCGTGCGTGCTTCGCGTGTTCGCTCAATTCCTGTCTTCGCCGGCGCGGTGACGCCGGGGATCGCCGTGCGATTCAGCTTCCTCATCGGCCTGCGAACGTTCACGGCGGCGCTCGACGGCGTCGCGCGAGACGATCTTGTTGAACCGACTCTTCATGCCGCTGGCGGTTTCGTCCTGCACGACCATGACGAGATCGTTCTTATCGAACTTGCGGAACCACTCGTCCCAGTCAACGTGCCGGAAGCGCTCGTCCTCGCCATGGCCGGGGAAGTCGATGCGCAGCACGCCGGCACGGTCTTCGGGCGCCGTGCCTTCGACAGTGGCCGGCTTGCCGCCGCGATCCTGCACCCAGCGCCGGATTTCCTCGTGATTACTCGTGTATCGAGATCGCCCAGGCATCGCATGCTCCTTGTCTGCAAGGCGACGTCAGCCCTGTTCGCTGACGTCGCCATCGGTTCTGGATCGAGCCCGCTGCGCTGAATCGTGTTCAGCGCAGCGGGTCGATGTTGTCACTGCCCGCGCTCGTGAGTCTTGCAGCGCTCACGTGTTCTTTGACGACGACCGGCTTGATCCCGCGCCGGCGTACTTCGTCTCGCTCTGACCGGTGCTCCGGCTGGAAGACGACTGACCGAAACCTCCGGACTGCTCGCCCAGCCCGTCATCGCGCTTCACGCGAATCTGGTTTTCGACGTCCTTCACGCCGGGCACGTTGTCCGCGGTGTCTTCGATTTCGTGTCGCATCCAGCGCTCATGCACGGTTCCGGTGAGCACGACCTTGCCGTCCTTCACATCAACTTCAACATCGCTGCAGTCAATGTCGCTGTTCATGATCTGATCGCACACGTCTTCGCAGATGCGCTGATCAGAGCGGGTGTAGTTCTTCGGCATCGGCCGGTTCCTGCGGTTGCGACCGCTCATCGTTCCCGTGCCGCCGCCGTACTGCGAGCTGCCGAACGATGAGCCGCCGAACTGCGAGCCGCCCTGACCGCGGCCGCCGGACCACTGGCTCGTGCCGTAGCCCTGCTGGCCGAACTGGCCACCGCTCGATTGACCGCCGCCATACTGGCCGCCTGCATACTGGCCGCCGCCATATTGCTGCGAGCCCATGCCGTACTGCTGCGAGCCGTAGCCGGTGTGCGATTGCGATCCGATGTTGCCTCCATACATGCCGCCGCTGTACTGGCCCGGGCCGCCGTATGACCCGCCGCCGCCGTACTGTCCGCCGCCGTAGGAGCCGGGGCCGCCGTATCCGTAGGATGAGCCGTAGCCGGATTGACCTTGCGGTCCGTACTGACCGGGCCCGTATTGCGACTGCGTGTTGCCGTACTGCGGATTGCTGAAGTGCTGGCCGCTGTATTGTCCGCCGCCGTGTTGCTGCGAGCCCCAGCCGCTGCCGTACTGTTGCTGGCCGCCGTATTGTCCGCTCGAACCCTGGCCGTATTGCTGTGAGGCGTAGCCTTGGCCGAAGGGCGCGCCGTACGACGGATTGCCCGAGCTTTGACCGTATTGCGAGCCGTAGCCCTGGCCGTACTGCTGTTGATGTTGTGGTGCGCCGCCGTATTGACCGCCGTAGCCGCCGGGCTCGCGCTCGCCGTAGGACGGTCCGCCGCGCATGCCGCCCTGGCTGTACTGCCCGCCCCAGTTGCCGTAGCCCTGGCTGGCGTGACCCCAATCGCGCTGCTGGCCGCTGCCATACTGCTCGGTGTAGTCAATCGGGCCCTGCTGTCCCATGCCCTGAAAGCCGCTCTGTTCACGCTGCTCACGTGATTCGCTGCCGACGCCGCCGCCGAAGCCGGTGCCGCGCTCGAAGTCTTCGAAGCGGTCCTGCCCGCGATTGCCGTTGCGACGTTGGTCCTGCTGGGACGATTGGTACCCGCCGCGCTGCCTTGATTCGTGAAGGTTCATGCTGCCTCGCTCCTGGTTGTGATGAGTCTGGATTCCGCGAACTCTGTAACCAGTGCGGGCGCGATGAACGGCTTCTGAATTTTGTCTTAAATTTCGCCAATCTGCCTAAGTTGCGCTGTGCTTGCGCTGCAGGCAGGTGGGTTCGCCGGAATTAAGTTTTCATGCGCGGCGCGATTCGCAACGCGTTTGTTCGCGAGGTGTCAGCGCTTGTGATTCAGTCAGCGAACGTCCGTCGCGGCGCTCGCGCTACTCCATGCCCACCAACTGAAGCTGCGTGGTCATCATGCCGCCCGTGGATGCGGATTTCTCGGTCTTCTGCGTGGCGAGCAACTTGCCGTCGTTGGCGTCGTACATGCAGGAGAACCGGAACGTTTCGTTGCCGCAGGTGATGACGACGACTGGCGTGCCTTGCTGGTTCGGGCCGGTGTACTCGACGACGTAACCGATGTTCGTGTTGGGATCGCTGTCGATCTGCTGGCCCTGCTGGAGCTGCGCGAGGTTCTGCGGGTGAATCCACATGGCATCAATGCTGCCGGGCCCGCACGCCATCGGAATGGTGACAGGATCAAGCGGCGGCATGTTCTGAATCTGCTGCGCGAGCTTGCCGTTGTAAAACGCAAACGTCTCGCCAAAGTACACCGGCGTGACTTCCAGCGAAATCGTCGTGGTCAACTGGCCAAGCCCCATCTCCGGCGTGCCGCTGTCCACCATCATGCCCTGGTAATACGCCTTCTTCATGGTCTTGACCCACGCGGGCATCTCCATGGTCCTCCACGGAAGCTCGAGCTCGCGCACGCCGCAGAACTGGTTGTTCGCCATGCTGCGCGTCGTGTTGTTCTGCGGGTCGAACGTGTTGCCAGACTGCTTGTACGCGACGCCCTTGTTGATCACCGACAAGCTGTTGTGCGTGAGCTGCACGCCGCTGGCGAGGTCGTACATCGAACTCATGCGGCTGTTGGGAATCTCAACCGTGGAGCGCACAGCGTCATACGTCGCGCCGCGATGATTGATCGTGCCCTTGAGCAAACTCACGCCGTTCGCTGACGACTCCTGCAGCTGCGCGAGCAGGGCGGGGTGAATGAAGTAATCGCATCCGGATGGGTGACACGCGGCGGCCATCGTCGAGAGCGGCTTGCACGGGCCGTAGTTGCCGTTCTGGTTCTGGAACTGCCGCATTGCGAGCACGACGACGTTCGGCTCGACCGCGATGATGTCGATGCAGTCCCAGCCCGCGCCGCCGACGCCCTTGCTGACAGGCGTGCCTTCACGGAAACGGTTGCCGTTCGAGTCCGTGATGTTGCCGTTGGGATCCGGCACGAGGCTTACTGCTCCGGGCGCGCTCTCGACTTCCGCGACCGATGTGAAGTAGGTGATGCGCGTGCCGGGCCTGATCCAGTCCGGCGCGGGGCAGTTCGGCGCGTCGGGCAGCGTGGCGATCAGCAGATGCGGCTGAAGTCGCAGCGTGCCGGGGGCCGCGGGGCCTTGGGCCGGCGCGGGCGTCCCGCCGTTCGTTCCGGGCGCGGCCGGCGGCGGCACGGGCGTGCGCGGCGGGTTCTGCGCGAGCGCCCCAGATGTCAATCCGAACCACGCCGCCGCTGCACACATCGCCATTCGCTTGTTCACGGATCGCTCCTTGAATGAGGAGAGCGATTAGACACGAAAGGCGCGAGGAAAGAAAGCGAGAATTGCACGCAAGGCGGCAATCGATGGATAGCCCATGTACTTCCTCACAGGCGAGACGCCTGTGCCACGGGATGGTGGCGGCGATCACGGGCGCATCACCACCTTGGTGCACTCATCCGGCTGGTAGCGGAACTCGGCGTACGCTTCCGGCGCATCGCTCAAGTTGCATCGGTGTGAGATGACGAACTTCGGATCGATCTCGCCGTTCTGAATGCGCTCGAGCAGCGGCTGCATGTAGTTGTGCATGTGCGTCTGCCCGCCGCGGATGGTGATGCCCTTGCCGAAGATCGCGCCGATGGGGAACTTGTCCGCGAACCCGCCGTACACGCCGGGGACGGAAAGCGTGCCGCCTTTGCGCACGGCTCGCACCGCCTGGCGCAGCGCGTGAATGCGATCGGTGGCCAGCATCGCGCCCACCTTGATGCGATCGTAAATGGCGTCGAGCGTGAGGCCGTGCGCTTCGAGACCGACCGCGTCGATGCACGCATCGGGGCCGCGGCCGCCCGTCGCTTCCATGAGATAGTGATACACCCCTTCATCATCGAAGTTGATCGTCTCGACGCGGCCATGGCCGTTGTGGGTATGAAGCGCATGCCCGTTGCCTGCGTGCGATGTGATGCCGCTCGCCGCGCTGCCAAGCTCCGCATGCGAGCCGTTCGCCCCGCTGCCGTTGCGATTTGAAACTTCGCTGCCGGCCTGGCGAGCGAGGTCGAGCCGTCGCGGGTGGTGATCGATGGCAAAGACGCGTTCCGCGCCAAGCATCAGCGCGCTGCGGATGGCGAACTGGCCCACTGGCCCGCAGCCCCACACCGCCACCGTGTCGCCTTCCTGAATATTACATTGCTCCGCGGCCTGGTAGCCGGTGGGGAAGATGTCAGAAAGGAAAATCACATCTTCATCGTCCATTCCATCCGGCACTTTCACGGGGCCGACGTCCGCGTAAGGCACGCGCACGTATTCCGCCTGCCCGCCGGAGTAGCCGCCCATCATGTGCGAGTACCCGAAGAGCGCGGCGCCCGCCTGGCCGTAGGCGGTTTCGATCATCCACGCGTTCGGGTTGGAATTGTCGCAGCACGACCATTGCTTGTTCTTGCAGAAGAAGCAGTGGCCACATGCGATGCAGAAGGGAACGACGACGCGGTCGCCGATTGTAAGATTGCGAACCTCGGGGCCAACATCGACCACTTCGCCCATGAACTCGTGGCCGAGCACGTCGCCCGGCTTCATGGTGGGAATGTAACCATCGTACAAATGCAGGTCCGAGCCGCAGATGGCGGTGAGCGTCACGCGGATGATTGCATCGCGCGGATTAATGATTTCGGGGTCGGGCACGCGCTCCACGCGCACATCATGTTTCCCGTTCCAGCACACAGCACGCATGTTCGCTCTCTCCTTTGTCGGCCCGACGTCGGCTCGCGGTTTTTCTCTGTTGGTTATTGCGTGAACGCGGGCGCATCGCTGGCGGGGAACGACTCAATGCCCGCTTCCTCGACGACGTCGCGCACCGGCAACTCGCTGCGTTCGCTTGGCCGAATTGGCGTCCGCTCCGGCCGCACGCACGCACAGGACAGTTCGCCCGCTTCGATGAGCTGACGGAAGCGGCGAAGATCTTCGTGCACGCGCCGCGCCGGATCCTGCGGCAGCAATTTGGCGGCTGCGGCCCCGATCACGCCCGCAGGCGGCGACCAGCGGAAATCCAGCCGCACCAGCGTGCCGCGCCCGCCCGGCAACGGTTCAAAGCGCACCATGCCTTCATGCTCAAGATCAGATTCCGACGCCACCGTGCGCCAGCGAATGAGCGCATTCGGCTCTTCATCAACAATCTCCGCTTCCCACACCACGGGCTTATCGAACGGCCCGCATGCATGCCACCGTGATCGCTTCTCATCGAGTTGCTCGACGGCTTCGACATCGCGCATGAATCGCGACAGGTTGGAAAGATCGCGCCAGAAAACGAACACCTCTTCCACCGGCTTGTTCACGGCGATCGAATCGCGCACGTGCACGGTGCGATTGAATGGATGCGTGAGACCGTCGTGTCGCTCGGCGTCGATGCCCAGCGCGCGGTACACCACGCACTTCCCGGTAAGCCCGCGGGCAATCATCGCGCCCCCGGCGAGCGTCGCCATGGCGCCCAGCAGCTTGCCGCGCGTCACGCCGTAGGACACCAGCGCGCCGCCGGCGAGAAGCGAGCCGATCTGTTCGAATGCTCCTACATTTCGGTCCATTGCGTTTCTTCCTGGAGAATGAGAGTTTCCGTAACGGGCGCCTCGGCGAAGCGTGGCGTCCGCTTGCCGTGCAGTTCGTTGTTGCGACGCGCCGCGCGCTCGCCGAGCGCCGTGAGGAACGAAGGCGACCATGGTGAGCGGCTGGCGTATCCCTTCGCCGTTCGTGTGCCGATGCCGCCCGGGCCGGGAAGCACGCGGTTGAGCATGCCGAACACCCACGACGCCACGCCCGGCATCATGGCGTTGGTGATCGCTGCGGCCTTGGCGGTGTAATGCGGCGAGACGCGGCCCTTGCCGTAGCGAATCGCCGCAATCGTCGCGCGCGCGGCGCGCTCGGCGCTTTCCGTCACCACGGGCAGCGACGAGCCGGCGCTGAACCACGCGAACTCGCGCCGGTGCTGGCCCTTGAACTCCGCCTGGAGAAAGCTGCCGGTTCGCATCAGGCCCGGGCAGACCGTGGTGACGTACACGCCGTCCTTCGCAAGCTCCATGCGCAGCCCCTGCGAAAGGCCGACGAGCGCGAACTTGCTGGCGCAATAGGCCGTGAGATGCGGGGCGGGGAAGAGGCCGCCGATCGATGAGATGTTGGCGATGCGACCGCCGCCGCGCTGCCGCATGGAGGGGAGCACGGCCTGGATCGTGTTGAGGGGACCGCGCACGTGCACATCGTGCATGTACTCGAAATCCGCCGTGGTCATCGTCTCCAGCGGCCCGACGCGAATCACGCCGGCGTTGTTGATGAGCACATCGATCGGCCCGCGGTGATGCTCAATCCATCGCACCATCTCGCGCACGGCGTCGGCATTGGCGACATCGCATTCAATCGCCAGCACGTCACCGCCGGCTTTCGTGAGTTCATCCGCCGCGAGCGCCAGCTCATCGCCATGCCGGGCGCAGATGCACACGCGCGCTCCCTCGGCGATCAGCATGCGAGCAAGCACAAGCCCCAGCCCGCGCGATCCGCCCGTGATGAGCACCACCTTGTCTTTGAAGTCGAAGCGCATCCGATGGCGGCGCACCGCCCAGACGCCAATTGCCGCCAACCCGGCGCAGCCGGCCGCCACCGGGACGACAGGGAACGACCTCTGCTGGCTTGTACGCGCGTGCATCGCAACAAGACTGGTGAGAAGCGGTGAACCATTCGTGACCGGTCGCTGAAAGGATTTTCAAACGATGACGCGGTGACACCGATCGCGATTGGTTCGCCGACGTGCAGCGTTTGGCTTCCGCTCGCAAATTTGTCATCCGTTCAGGCCGTGCAGCCGATGATGGATGGGCGTCGCTTGACATGCGGAGCCGCAGCGATACGCTTCTCGCCCGGAGCCACGCCACCATGAACTCGTTTGTTGCCAGGAAGTCCGTGAAGAAGTCCAAGGCGCCGAAGGGCGTCGGGAGTCACGGTCTGTCTGCACGCGAGTGATACACAACGCCTCGCCAAGCAACTGAAAAGACCGATTGAGACCCCCGGACGCCACGAGCCGGGGGTTGTTGTTTCTACGCCTCCATCAATCCAGAAAGGAATCCAGTCATGAACGAATCCGTGCAATCGCCGTCGGTCACGCCATCCGCACGTTGTCCCGAATGCGGCGGCGACGTCGCCTTCGCCCGCCGGCCGCTCCGCGCCGAGGTCGTCGTGTGCGCCGGGTGTGCCGCGGAGCTTGAAGTGGTGTCGTGCGAGCCGCTCACGCTCGCGCTGGCGCCGGAAGTGGAAGAGGATTGGGGCGAGTGAAGCGCCGGCGTGTCGCCAATTCGCCCACAACGCAAGGACAAATCATGCGACTTGCCATTCTTCATACCCGTCTGCGGACGGAAGAGCGCATGCTGCTGGATGCCGCGGAGCAGCTCGGCGTGCCGGTCGATCTGATCGATCTGCGCACCGTCAGCTTCTCGCTTGACGATGCCGAGCGCTGGAGCGCGTTTGACGCGGCGCTCGATCGCTCGCTTAGCCTCACCAGCTCAATCACCGCGGCTCGCATGCTGCAACGGCACGGCGTGCGATGCATCAATCGACCGGCGACGATCGAGCGGTGTTCCGACAAGCTGCAGACGTCCATCGCGCTCGCCGCGGCCGGCTTGCCGACGCCTTCCATGCGCGTGGCGACCTCGCCGGAAGCGGCCCTCGAGGCGATCGAGAGCATGGGCTACCCCGTCGTGATCAAGCCGACCATCGGGTCGTGGGGTCGGTTGCTTGCAAAGGTGAATGACCGCGACGCCGCCGAGGCGATCATCGAACATCGCGCCACGCTCGGCTCCGCGCAGCACTCGGTGTTCTACATCCAGGAATACATTGACAAGCCTGGGCGTGACATCCGCGTGTTCGTCGTCGGCGGGCGCGCGATTGCCGCCATTGCTCGGTCGAGCGCGCACTGGGTGACGAACACCGCACGCGGGGCTCGGGCGACGAATTTTTCCATCACGCCGGAGATCGAATCGCTCGCGCTCCGTGCCGCGGCAGTCGTGGGCGGCGACATCGTGGCGATCGACTTGCTCGAATGTCCCCGTCGCGGCCTGCTCATCAGCGAGATCAACCACTCGATGGAATTCCGCAACAGCGTGGACGTGACGGGCGTGGATATCCCGAGGCTGATCATCGAGCACGCCGTGACCGTCGCGGAACGCAGGGCGGAAGTGCGAATGACGCAGGGCGTGCCCGCATGAGCCTTCGCGCATCCATCGTCGGCGCTTCGGGGTACTCCGGCGGAGAACTGCTCCGTCTGCTGCTCGGCCATCCGCATGTATCCATCGCGCAAGTAACATCGCGATCGCACGTCGGCAAGCCGGTGCATTTCGTCCATCCGAATTTACGAGGCTGCACGCCGCTCGTGTTCTGTTCCGCGGATCACCTCGAGCCGGCCGATGTGCTCTTTCTCTGTTTGCCGCACACACACGCCGCTTCGCAGTTGGACATGTGGCAAAGCAAAGCGCGGCTGGTGATCGATCTCTCCGCGGATTTCCGCCTGCGCGATCCGGCCGAGTACGAAACGTGGTACGACTGGCAGCACCCAGCGCCCGAGCGGCTGCGCGATGCTATCTACGGCTTGCCGGAACTTTCGCGATCAGCGCTGCCCGGCGCGACATTCATCTCCGGCGTCGGATGCAACGCCACAGCGATGACGCTCGCGCTGCTTCCGCTGCACCGTGCCGGCTTGATCGATCGCGTGATCGCTGACATCAAGGTGGGGTCGTCGGAAGCCGGCGCGGAAGCGTCCGAAGCATCGCATCATCCGGTGCGATCGCGCGCCGTGCGCACCTACAGCCCGGCAGGTCATCGCCATCTTGCGGAAGTGCACCAGAGCCTGCCCGGCGTCGACATCGATGCGACCATCACGGCGATCGAAATGGTGCGCGGCGTGCTGTGCACCGCGCACGTCCAGCCGAAGCAGGACGTCAATCACAAGGAACTGTTCCAGATTTATCGCCAGACGTACGCCGGCGAACCGTTCGTGCGGATCGTTTGTGACCGTGCGGGGCTGCATCGCCTGCCCGACCCGCGCGTGCTGGCCGGCAGCAACTTTGCCGACGTCGGGTTTGCGGTGGACGAACGCTCGGGGCGCATCATCGCGCTGTGCGCCATCGACAACTTGATGAAGGGCGCCGCGGGCTCGGCCGTGCAGTGCATGAACATCGCGCTTGGCCTGCCGGAACACGCGGGGTTGACATTTCCGGGTCTTCACCCGGCGTAAGGAGTTCCATGCAACCGACCATGGTCATCAAGATCGGCGGCGGGAAGGGGATCGACCTCGCGCCGATCGCGCGCGAGTTCAGCGAGCTCGTTCGTTCCGGCGTGCGCGCGGTGCTCGTGCATGGCGGATCGCATGAAACGGACGTGCTCGCCGCGAAGCTCGGTCACCCGCCGCAGACGATCACCAGCCCGTCGGGACATGTGAGCCGGCGCACCGATCGCCGCACGCTTGAGATGTTCATGATGGCGTACTGCGGCCTCGTCAACACGTCGCTCGTGGAAATGCTGCGCGGCTGCGGCGTGGATGCGGTGGGGCTTTCCGGCGTGGATGGCGGTGTGTGGCGGGCTTCCCGCAAGGACGCCATTCGCGCTGTGGAGAACGGCCGCACCGTCATCATTCGCGACGATCTCACGGGCCGCGTCGAGAACGTGGATGCAGCGTTTCTCAATCTCTTGCTGGAGAGCGGCAAGACGCCTGTGCTCACGCCGCCTGCAATCACGCACGACGGCGTGGCGGTGAACGTTGACGCCGATCGCGCCGCGGCGGCCACGGCGGCAGCGCTGCACGCCCACGAATTGCTGCTGCTCTCGAACGTGCCCGGCGTGCTGCGCAGCGCGAATGATCCGAGTTCGCTCATCGATCGCGCGGACGACATGGACGTGGTGCGAGCCGCGGCGCTGGGTCGCATGAAGAACAAAGTGCTCGCGGCCGAGGAGGCGATTGCTGGCGGGGTGCCGCGCGTCGTCATTGGTTCGGCGCTGGGCGAGGGCGCCATCGCCCGCGCTCGCGCCGGAGCGGGCACTGTGTTTGAAGGAGCCGCTGTGTCATGACCCCCGGAAGTTTGGAGCGAGCATCTCGGCCGCATGCGAACGCATCTGATGAAGCCGCGATTGCGCTTCTATGCGATCTTGTGGCGACGCCAAGCGTGTCCGGCGAAGAAGCCGCTGCGGTTCAACTGTTTGTGCGAGCTGCGAGCGAAATCGGCTTGGACGCCGAAATTGATGCGGCCGGCAACGGCGTGGCGAGGCGCGGGGCGGCGAATGCGGCGCGAACGATCGTGCTCCTCGGCCACATCGACACCGTGCCGGGCGACGTTCCCGTGCGACTCGAAAATGGCGTGCTGCACGGGCGCGGCAGTGTGGATGCAAAGGGGCCGCTCGCCACCATGCTGGTCGCGGCGGCGAGAGCGGATCTGCCCGCCGGCGTTGCGGTGCAGGTCATCGCGGCGGTGGGGGAGGAAGCAGCCTCGCCAGGCGCTCGTTTCATTGCGGCCGCGCCGCCGCCGGATGCGTGCGTCATCGGCGAGCCTAGTGGGTGGGACGGCGTGACGCTCGGATATAAAGGATGCGTCAACGTCCGCGCCCGCGCCACGCGGCCGGCCACCCACAGCGCAAACCCGCAGGCCACGGCGCCGGACGTGCTGGCCGAATGGTGGCGACGCGTACAGGAGTTTGCCGCCTGCGTCAGCGGCGTGCGTTCGCCGGTGTTTGAGCAATTGCAGGCGTCGATCACATCGTGGTCATCGCGCAGCGACGGCTGCGATGATCGCGCGGCCATGTGCGTCAATTTCCGTCTGCCGCCCTCGATTTCGCCAAGCGTGCTGCGGCGTGAACTTCTTGCGATGGCCGGTGATGACGTGGAACTCGAAATCGGCGAAGGCGAAAGCGCGTACGTGACCGGCCGCGATGACATCGTCGTCGCTGCGCTCTCCGGCGCAATTCGTGATGAAGGCGGCACGCCACGTCACAAGCGGAAGACCGGCACGGCGGACTTCAACATCGTCGGCCCGGCGTGGCGGTGTCCCATCGCCGCGTACGGCCCTGGCGACAGCCGCCTTGATCACACGCCGCATGAGCACGTGCTGATCGACGACTACCTCCGGGCGATTCGCGTGATGCAGCGCGCTATTGAGACGCTTGCAGATCGACTGGTACGTGCGAGCGTTCCCCGCGCTTGCTCATGCGTTGCACAAGAATGAAGAACGCAGGCACGAAGAACACAGCGACGAACGTGGAGGCGAGCATGCCGCCGATGACGCCTGTGCCGATGCTGTGTCGCGCCGCTGCGCCTGCGCCGGTGCTGATCGCCAGCGGCGCCACGCCGAGAATGAACGCCATCGACGTCATTACGATCGGCCGGAAGCGCAACCTCGCCGCCTCGAGCGCCGCGTCCATCGGCGACTTGCCCTCGCGCACCTGGTCAACGCAGAACTCCACGATGAGAATCGCGTTCTTGGCCGAGAGACCGACCAGCGTGAGCAGGCCAATCTGGAAATAGATGTCCTGCGCCATGCCGCGCAGCGCCACGGCGACAAACGCGCCGAGCGCCGCGATGGGCACCGCGAGCAGCACGACGATCGGCAGCGACCATCGCTCATACTGGGCCGCGAGCACGAGGAAGACGACGATGAGGCCGAACATCAGCACGATCGGCGCCTGGTTGCCGGCTTTGAGCGCCTGGTATGTTTCGCCGCTCCACTCGTAGCCGTAACCGGGCGGCAGCGTTTCATCCGCAATGCTGGCGATGCGCTCGATCGCCTCGCCGCCGCTCACGCCCGTCGCCGGCGCGCCGTTGATCTGCACCGCAGGGAAGCCGTTGAATCGCGTCACGATGTTCGGCCCGGCGCGGAAGTGCGAATCGATCACGCCCGACAGCGGCACCATTTGCCCGCTGGCGTTGCGCACATACACGAGGTTGATGTCCTCCGGACTGTCTCGGAAGTCGGATTCCGCCTGCATCTGCACGCGCCAGATGCGGCCGAACTTCGAAAAGTCGTTGACGTACAGCGCCCCGAAGTAGGCCTGCAGCGTTTCGAACACCTGGCTGATCTGCACGCCCATCATCTTTGTCTTTTCACGGTTGAGCTCGACATAGAGCTGCGGCACGGTGACGCGCACGTTGCTGCGCATGCCGCTCAATTGCGGGTCCTCCGACGCCTTGGTGAACAGGTCGTTGCTCACGGCGGTCAAGTCGGTAATCTCGCCGCCCGCCCGTTGCTGAAGCTGCATTTCGAACCCGGCCGTCATGCCAAGCCCTTGAATGGCCGGCGGGTTGAACGCGACGACCCTGCCCTCGGCGGTGTGGCTGAAGTGATTCTGCACATCGCGCACCAGCGTTTGCGAGCTAAGCGCGGGATCGCGCCGCTCTTTGAACGGCTTGAGCGTGACGAACATCGTCGCCGAGTTCGTGGCGTTCACGCGTCCCGAGATGAAGTCGAAGCCGCCCAGCATCGTGATGTTCTCGACGGCCGGGTGACCGAGCAGGTACTGTTCGGTTTGCCGCGCCAGCGCATCGGTTCGTTCAAGCGAGGCGCCGTCAGGCAGCACGACGGCGGCGATGATGTATCCCTGGTCTTCATCCGGCAGGAAGCCCGAGGGAATGTTCTGCTGAATTCGCCAAAGCGCGAAGACGATGACGGCGAACACGCCCATCGTGGCGAGCACATTGCGGCCGGCCAGCCCCACGCCGCGCACATATGAACTCGTCACACGCCCGAACAAGCCGTTGAACCAGCGGAACAGGAAGAACTTCCGCCGCCCGTGATCGGGCCGAAGCAGAATGGCGCACAGCGCGGGGGACAACGTGAGCGCGACGAAACCGCTGATGGCGACGGAGACAGCGATCGTCACGCCGAACTGGCGGTAGAGCTGGCCGGTCAGCCCGCCGAGAAACGTCACTGGCACGAATACGGCGGAGAGCACGAGCACGATCGCGATCAACGCGCCGCTCACCTGCTCCATCGCCTTGATGGTGGCGGCGCGCGGCGGGAGCCCTTCCTCGTGCATGATGCGCTCCACGTTCTCGACGACGACGATCGCGTCATCGACCACAATGCCGATCGCCAGTACCAGGCCGAAGAGCGTGAGCGTGTTGATGCTGAAGCCGAGCACGAGCATGCCCGCAAACGTGCCAATGATCGCCACCGGCACGGCAAGCAGCGGAATCAGCGTGGCGCGCCAGCTCTGCAGGAAGACGAACACCACGAGCAGCACGAGGCCGATTGCTTCGAGCAGCGTGTGGACGACCTCTTCCATCGAGGCGCTGATGAACTCGGTGGTGTCGTACGGGATGTTGTAGTAGACGCCCTGCGGGAAGGCGGTGGACGCATCGTCAAGCTCCGCACGCACCGCGTTCATCGTCTCCAGCGCGTTGGCGCCGGTTTGCAGGAAGATGAGCATCAGCGTGGTGGAGCGTCCGTTCGCCCGGCCGAAGAGTTCATAACTGCGGCTGCCGAGCTCGATGCGGGCCACGTCTTCGAGGCGAACGACCGTGCCGTCTTCATCCGCGCGAAGAATGATGTTCTCGTAGTCGCTCACCTCGCTCAACCGACCGCGTGTGAGCACGGGCACGGTGAGCTCGACGCCCGCATCGCTCGGCCGCTGTCCGATGACGCCCGCGGGGAAGTTGGCGTTCTGCTCGCGCACCGCCGCCACCGCGTCGCTCACGGTGAGGTTTTTCACCGCCAGCTTGTCGGGGTCGAGCCAGATGCGCATGGAGTAGTCTTTGCTGCCGAACACCTGCGCATCGCCAACACCGTCCACGCGCAAGAGGCGATCGAGCAGATTAATGGTGGCGTAGTTGCTCAAGTACACATCGTCGTAGCCCGTGCCTTCTTCGGCCTGCAGCGTGGCGACGGCGAGAATGTTCGACGACGCCTTCGCCACCGTGATGCCGTTGCGGACCACTTCCTCGGGAAGCTGCGGCTCCGCGACGCTCAAACGGTTCTGAATGTCGACCGCGGCGAGATCCTGGTCCGTGCCGATGTCGAACGTCGCCGTGACCGTGACCGCGCCGTTGTTCGCGCTGGTCGAGCTGTAATAGATGAGGTTCTCGACGCCGGAAAGCTGCTGCTCGATGGGCGCGGCGACCGCGGTGGCGGCGGTCTCGGCGTCGGCGCCGGGATACGTCGCGCTGATGCGAATGGTGGGGGGCGTGATCTCCGGATAGCGCGCGATCGGCAACTCCACAATCGCCACGCCGCCGGCAATGAGAATCAGCAGCGAAAGCACGCTGGCGAAGATCGGCCGTTCGATGAAGAAGCGCGAGAACATGTGGCGTCAGCGTTCCGTGGGGTGTGTTGGTGAATCGGCGCCCGTCGGCTCCGCGTGCTCCGCATCCGCTGGCGGCAATGTCGTCGCCTCCTCGTGCGTCACCAGTTGCGGCTTGACGAGCATGCCCGGCCGCACCTGCATGAGGTGATCAACGATGACGATGTCGCCGGGTTGGAGGCCGGATTCAATGAGCCAATCGCGGTCCACCCAGTCGCCGAGCGTCACCGGGCGAATCTGCGCTTTGCTGTCGCGATCAACGACGTACACCGCGGCGCCGTTCGGCGTCTGCGTCACCGCGGATTGCGGTACGACGATCGCGCCGATGCGCGTGACGCCGCTCACGACCGCATGCACGAACTGCCCCGGCCGCAGCGTGCGATCGGGGTTCGGCACCGTCGAGCGCACCAGCGCCGTGCCCGTCGATGGATCGATGGCGACATCCACGTAATTGATGTGGCCCTTGTGCGGGAACACGCGGCCGTCGGGCAGCACGATCGTCACGGTGAGCTGGTCCACCGGCACGTCCGTGACAAGCCCCTCCTCCGTCATGCGCTGCCAGCGAAGCAGGTCGCGCTCGCTCACGCTGTAGCGGACATAGAGCGGATCAACCTTGCGAACGGTCGCGAGCAGCGTGTCCGCGCCGGCGCCGACGTAACTGCCGACGTCCTGCTGCCGCATGCCGATGACGCCGGTGATGGGCGACTTGATGGTGGCGTAGTCCAGGTTGAGTTTGGCTTCCTCGATGCGGGCGCGATTGGTTTCCACCGCCGCGGCTGCGATGCGCTGCGCCTCCTGCGCCTGCTCGAGTTCGTTCGCCGCCGCCTGCTGCAGTTCCGCCAGGTTCTGAAAACGGCGTACCTGCTGCTCGGCTCGCACAAGCTGCGCCTCCGCTGCCTTCAGGCCCGCTTCCGCCTGGCGCAATGCGACTTCGAACGGCTGCGGGTCGATGCGAAAAAGCACCTGGCCCGCCTGCACGACTTCGCCTTCTTCGAAGCTGCGCTCCACGAGAAAGCCGCTGACGCGTGCGCGGATCGGCACGATTTCGGACGGTTCGGTCTGGGCGAGGAACTGCGCGGTGAGCGGCACTTCGCGCGGTTCAATGTGAACCACGCCGACGGGCATCGGATCGGCGGGTTGCTGTGCTTCGCGCGGCGCGGGGGCGTGGTCTTTGCGTGTCAACACGACGGCGCCCCAGATGAGGATGGCGATAAGCGCCACCGCGCCCAGGCCTCGCCAGATGAGATGCCGCACCAGCAAAACCTCGCGCGGCCGTTCGCCTGCGCTCACGTCCTTCACCCCGGCTTTAGCGCTCATCGTCAAGCTCCAATTCTGCGTCGCCGTTCTCGTTGCCCGTGTTGTTTGCCGGCTGCACGTCTTCGCCCACGTGCAATTCGCGCGCCATGGGTTCGGTTGAATCGGCGTCAGGCTGCTCGGCCGGCGACGTTTCATCCGTCGCCGCGTCGCTCGCCACAACCGGTCCGCCCAGCGCGAGATAAAGATCGAGCCGCTGGCGAAGTTGCTCGAAGCGCACGCCGAGCAGAAGCAACCGCGTTTCAAAATCCTGCCTGCGCACCTGCTGAAGATCAAGGATCGTGAGCAGGCCCTGTTCGTAGCGATTGATCGCCGCTTCGCTGGCGCGCTGCAGCCGTTCGCTTGCTTCGGTGAGCCGCACTTCGCGCTCCGCGAGATAGCGCGCATTGGACAGCGCGCTCTCCACTTCGCGAAACGCTCGCAGTGCGACGGACGCAAACTGGCCGATGGCCTGCTGCTGGCGTGCGTTCGCCGCGGCTTCTTCCGCCTTGAGCCTGCCGCCCTGGAAAATCGGCGTCACAATGTTGCCCGCCACGGCCGCGATGAACTCCGAGGGATCAAGCGCCATGGTGGCGTCGGCCGTGAGCACCAATCGCGGAAGCTGCGCCGCCCGCGCGCTGCGCACGTCGTAGTACGCCGCGTCCACAACCGCTTCGGCGCTGCGCACATCCGGCCGGCGTTCGAGCAGCGCCGTGGGCACGCCGACGTCGATGGGATCAGCAGGCACGCGCGGAACTTGGCTCGCGGCCGTCTCGATCTCCGCCGCTGGATACCTGCCGAGCAGCAATTCAAGCGCCCGCTTCGCTTCGTCAATCGCCGCGAGATCGTTCTGCACCGCCGCCTCGGCCAGCCGCACGCTCGATTCCGCAAGATCCGCATCGAGCGTCGTGCCGAGTCCCGCCTCCACGCGCTGGCCAGTCGTCACCGCGGTGAATCGCTCCGCGTCGAGCAGCAGTTGATCGATCGCCAATCGCTGCTTTGCGGTGATGACGGCAAAATAGGCTTCCGCCACGGCCGCTGCGAGCGAATGCCGGGCCTGCACATAATCCAATCCCGCCGACGCCGCGATGTTGGCCGCCGCCGCGCGGTTCGAGCGCAGTCGTCCCCACAGGTCGGCTTCCCACGACACCTGCAACCCGGCGAAGAATTCACTGTCATTCGTGCCGTCGTCGATGGTGGTGTGCGATGCGCCGCCGACACCGTTCAACTGCGGATAGAGCAGCGACCCGGCGATGCGAATGCGAGCCGCGGCTTCATCGAAGCGGGCGGCGGCGACATAGAGATCAGGATTCTTCGCCCACGCTTCGCGCACCAGCGATTCGAGCACATCGTCGTTGAACTGCGCCACCCATCCCGATGCGAGCACATCGGGCGCAGCGCCCTCCGGCAGGAATTCCGCAAATCGCGCGGGGACGCCGACGTGCTGCGTGGCCAGATCGTCCGGCGGAGGCGAAACGCTGGCGCAGCCTGCGGCGACTATCGGCAGTGCAAGCGCGAAACGGCGGACGAGGACGAAACTCATGGCCGCTTCTCCGCGCCGGTTCGCGACGCATTGGGGCAAAGATTGGCACGCACCTTTTCCAGCAGATGGATGAGCTGCTTGCGCTCCTTCCGGCTTAGCCCGCCGAACATCTCGCTCAATCGCCGAAGGTGGCCCGGCAGGATTCGGTGCAGTGTTCGCTTCCCGGCGGGCGTGATCTCAATGAGCGAGACGCGGCGATCGTGGGGGCTCGGCACGCGGCGAACCAGCCCATCGCGCTCAAGCCCGTCAATCAAGCCGGTCACGGTGCCCTTGGTCACGCCAGTGGCGAGCGCAAGCTGCGAATGCGTGGCGGCCGTGTCGCGGTCGATGAGGTGCGCCAGCACGCGCACGCGGCCTTCGCTGATGTCGTAGCGGTCGAGGCTCTGCTGCAGTTTCGTCGCCAGCTCCGCCGCCACCGCGCGAATCATCAGCACAGCCGTCACATCGTCCGGGTCCAGATTCGGGAACCGGCTGGAGAGCTCGCATAGCCTCTGGTAGTCAGGAATCTGCGGCGCAAGGTGAGTCATGGCGAGGTGGAACGTGAACGGTTGTCAATGAATGCAACGGCAAGTGGTTTGGGACCAAAACATATGGCTCCAAACGAACGGAGTCCAGCGGCAAGCGCCTTCTTCTCGCCGCTTACCACCCCGCCTCGCCGATCAACGGGACGAACTGCACGTGGCCGAGCGATTCATGCGCGAAGCTCCGCTCGTTCAAACGCCGAACGCGCAGTAGTTCCTGCGCCCGCTGTTCAGACCCGACCGGGATGACCAGCCGGCCGCCGATGGCCAGTTGTTTGAGGAGCGGATGCGGAATGTCCGGACCGCCCGCCGAGACCAGAATGGCATCGAACGGTGCGTGCTCGGGCCAGCCAAGCGTTCCATCGCCCACGGTGATGAACACGTTGTCGTAGCCAAGCATGTGGATGCGTCGCTGCGCCGCGTGCGCAAGGCTCGGATGGCGCTCGATGGCGTACACGGCGGTCACGATCCGGCTGGCGACGGCGGCGGCGTAGCCCGAGCCCGCGCCGATCTCCAGCATGCGGTCCTCCGGCTTCAGCTCCAGCGATTGCAGCATCAGCGCGACGACGAACGGCTGCGAAATCGTCTGGCCTTCGTCAATCGGGAGCGGCGCGTCTTCGTATGCGTACTCCTGCAAGTGCGCCGGCACGAACATCTCGCGCGGCACGGCGCGCATCGCAGCCAGCGTAGGCTCATGCCAGATGCCGCGCCCCGCAATCTGCTGCGCCACCATCTGTTCGCGCTGGCGCTCAAAGGCATCCATGTTCATGGCGAGTCCCCGCTTTCATTGGAGATCGCCGCGACTGCGTCAGAACAATAGTGCGCCCGATCGCCGGAAGCGTGGGGGGCCGGTGTCGCTCGCCAATTCAATCGCCGAACACGCGGATGTGCCGCGGCCGCACGAATACCGCCGAGCCCACCCGGATCGACATGCTCGCAAAGCGCTCCTGCGACAGTTCTGCCGTGAGCGATTGGCCTGTGGACGTCTTGAGCGATACGCGCACGATCGGCCCGGCGGAGTGTAACCGCACAACCTCCGCGGGGATCGACGGCAAGCCGTTCGTTTTCGTGTCGATCGTCACGTCGTGCGGCCGAACGAAGATGCGCGCCTCCGTGCCGACGCTTGTGCCCTCCGCCTGGAAGGGGATCTCAATCGAGCCGACGCGCACATGATCCTCATCCACGCGGCCGTGGAACTGGTTCACCTCGCCGAGGAAGTGCATGACAAACTCGGTGGCCGGGTTGTGGAACACTTCGTCCGGCGTGCCGACCTGCTCGATGCGGCCCTTGTTCATCACCACGACCTGGTCCGCCACCTCGAGCGCTTCATCCTGGTCATGCGTGACGAACACGCTGGTGACGTGCAGCTCGTCGTGCAGACGCCGCAGCCATGCGCGAAGCTCCTTGCGCACCTTGGCGTCGAGCGCGCCGAACGGCTCGTCGAGCAGCAGCACCTTTGGTTCCACAGCAAGCGCGCGGGCCAGCGCGACGCGCTGCCGCTGTCCGCCCGACAACTGGTTTGGATACCGCCCGGCGAGTCCATCAAGCTGCACAAGCGCCAGCAGTTCGCGCACCTTCTCTCGGATGGCCTCCTTGGACGGGCGCAAACGCCGCGGCCGAACGCGCAGCCCGAAGGCGACGTTCTCGAACACCGTCATGTGGCGAAAGAGCGCGTAGTGCTGGAACACGAAGCCCACCTGGCGATGACGCACGTGCCGCCGCGCAACGTCTTCGTTCTGAAAGAGGATGCGTCCCTCGCCCGCGTCGGCTTGTTCCAAGCCTGCGATGATGCGCAGCAGCGTCGTCTTGCCGGAGCCCGACGGCCCGAGCAGCGCCACGAGCTGGCCCGTCGGCACGCCAAGCGACACGTTGTGCAGCGCCTTGAACGAGCCGAACGTTTTGGAAATGTTCTGCACGTCGATGCTCATCGCAACTCTCCTTCGGTTGGACCGATCGGTTCGAGCCCCCGGAGCGGATCGTGAGCGGATGCCCGTCCGCGCCATTCAATGAAGTTCTTGATCGCCAGCGTGATGAGCGCGAGCACCGCCAGCAGCGACGCCATCGCGAACGCGGCGACGAAGTTGTATTCGTTGTAAAGAATCTCAACGTGCAGCGGCAGCGTGTTCGTCTTTCCGCGAATGTGGCCGGAGACCACCGACACCGCGCCGAACTCGCCCATCGCGCGCGCGTTGCACAGAATCACGCCGTAGAGCAATCCCCACTTGATGTTGGGGAGCGTGATGCGGAAAAAGGTCTTCCAGCCGGTGGCGCCGAGCGTCAGCGCCGCCTGCTCTTCCTCCGTCCCTTGCTCCTGCATGAGCGGAATGAGCTCGCGCGCCACGAACGGGAATGTGATGAACAGCGTGGCGAGCACAATGCCCGGCACAGCGAAAATGATCTGAATGTCATGATCGCGCAGCCACTCGCCGAACCATCCCTGCAATCCAAAGAGCAGCACGAAGATGAGCCCGCTGATGACCGGCGAGACCGCGAAGGGCAGATCAATGAGCGTGATGAGCACGCTTTTGCCGCGAAACTCGAACTTCGCGATCGCCCACGACGCCGCCAGCCCGAACGCCACGTTGAGCGGCACGGAAATCGCCGCCACCAGCACCGTCAGCTTGATCGCCGACCACGCTGCGGGATCGTCGAAGCTTTCGAGATAGCCGGCAATGCCTTTGCGAAACGCTTCCGCAAAGACCGCAACCAGCGGAATGAAGAGGAAAAATCCGAGGAAAAGCATCGCGACCGCGATGAGCGCCACGCGTGTGAGCAGCGACGAGCCCGTCGCGGGTCGGGCGGCCGCATCGCCGCGGTGCGTGTGCATGGAGACCGTGCCGGCCATAGCGAGTTTCCTTAGCGACGCGCCCAGCGGCTGTTCCACCACTGCAGCATGTTGACGGCGAAAAGAACGACAAACGACGCGATCAGCATCACAACCGCAATTGCGGTGGCGGCTTCATAGTCATACTGCTCCAGCTTCGTGATGATGAGCAGCGGCGCGATCTCCGTGCGCATCGGCAGATTGCCCGAGATGAACACCACCGAGCCGTATTCGCCCAGCGCACGTGCGAACGACAGCGCAAAGCCTGTGAGCAGCGCGGGCAGCAGACTCGGCATGATCACGCGCCGAAACGTCCGCAAAGGCGAAGCGCCCAGGCTCGCCGCCGCTTCCTCCGCTTCGGGTTCAAGATCTTCGATCGCCGGTTGCAGCGTGCGCACCACGAACGGCAAGCCGATGAACGTGAGCGCGATTGTCACGCCGATCGGCGAGAACGCCGCCTTGATTCCGATCGGCTCCAGCCATTTCCCGATCCACCCCGTGGGCGCGTAGAGCGTCGTCAGCGCGATGCCAGAGACAGCCGTCGGCAGCGCGAAGGGCAGATCGACCATCGCATCGACAAAGCGCTTGCCGGGGAAGCGGTATCGCACCAGCACCCACGCCACCACGAAACCGAAGATGGCGTTGAGCGTCGCGCCGACGAATGACGCGATGAAGCTCAACTTGTATGACGCCAGCACGCGCGGCTCCGTCGTCACCTCCCAGAACCGCTCGAAGCCCATCGAGCCCGCCTTCAGAAAGAGCGCCGCCAGCGGTATGAGCACGATCAAACTCAAATAGAACACCGTGAAGCCGAGCGTGATCGAGAAGCCCGGCAGCGGACTCGGCCGTTTGCCCAGCACGTTGATCATGACGCGGACTCCAGGGGCGTTGCGCTCACAGCGGGCGAACCGTCCGCCAGCCGCCGCAGCAATGCATCCGCCACCTGCCGAGCCTGCACGCGCAGCTCCGGCACGGCGGTGCTTTCCCACAATTCACCCTTGCGCAGCGCGCCAAGCGTGAAGAAGCCGTGCAGCACGTCGCCGCTCGCCGAGCGAATCTCGCCGCCGATCGTCGCGAAGCCGATGTTCAGCGGTCCGGGCACCGCGACGCCGTCGCGAAGCAATTGCTGCAGCAATGGATGATCGCTCCGGCGAATGTCGCTCTCCGGCCCCGTGCAATTGATGATGCGATCGACGATCCACGTCTCGCTCGTGGTGCAGCCGCGCCGGCGAACGCGCACGTGAATCTCGCCATGCACCTCTGATGCGTGTTCAATGCGGGCGGCACGAACATCAAGCACGCCGCGCGATCGCAGCACCTCGATGGCGGCCCCGACTTCCGGTGCGCAGCGGTGTCGCGCGCGTTCCCAATACGGCAGCAAGTGCTCCATAAACCGGTCACGATCGCGCAGCGGCAAAGCCTGCCACAACGCCTGCTTGTGCGGCCGCAGCGCATCCACGACAACGCGCCAATTCCCGTGCCCGGCTTCCACTTCCTTCACCGCTTCGCGAATCGCCCGGCGAAGTGACCGCAGCGATGAAGCGTTCTCCACTGCGCGGGCCGGCCAGTTGTTCGGCGCCGTTATGTCCGTTCCGCTCGGCGCATGCACCGCAGGCGTTGTGCCGCGGCGAGAGACGGCGATCATCGGCGCTTCATGGCCTTGCCGGTGAAGCGCGATCGCGGTGTCGAGCATTGTGAGCCCCGTGCCCACCATCAGCACGCGCTCGCTCTTGCCCACAGCTCGAATGGCGTCCGGCGACCATGGGTTCGCGACAAACCGCTCCGACAGCATGATCGCCTGCGGAATGCCCGGGGGTCGGTGAGCATCCCCAAGCCCCGTCGCAAGCACGACCGCATCACACGTGAGCGTGTCGGCGCTGTCGATCGCCACAGCGAAGGAATGTGAACCACCCGGCCGCACCGCCGTGACGTGGCCGTCCAGGCGAACGAGCTTCACATGCTCCGGCGCCGTCAGCGTCGTGCGTGACAGATTCCAGCGAATGTATTCGCCAAAGAGACCGCGCGGCACGAAGGACGATTCGGAGTACGTGCGTCCGGTCGCGCCGAGCCAATCAAGGAAGTGTCGCGGTTGATCGGGAAAGGCGCTCATCTTCCCAGCGGGCACGTTGAGCAGGTCCGACTCGCGCTGCGATCCAAACGCCGCACCGCCTCCCAGTTGAGCGCGAGGCTCGATGAGCGTGATCAGCAGTCGATCGTCCCGCCGCGCATGCGTGAGCAGATGGGTGGCGACCATGACGCCGCAGAACCCGCCGCCGATGATGGCGACGTGCATCCCGCCGCCAGATCGCACCGGCTGCGCGGCGCCATCAACGTGGTGAAGCACGTGTGATTCGTTCATCGCAATGGTCCCCGGAATGTGGGCGATCATGGAGCCTCCTTCGCTCGTTCAGCCGAGCCTGCCGCGCTCTGCGGTGACCATGTGCAGAGCGCGGCAGGTGGAGGAGAAGAGGAGCGAAGAGAAGAAAGGAGGAAGGTTCACCGGTAAATCTGATCGAACACGCCGCCGTCGCTGAAGTGCGTCTTCTGCGCCTTCTGCCAGCCGCCGAACACCTCGTCGATCGTGATGAGTTCAACCTGCGGGAAGCGCTTCATATCCTCGGGGTCCGCATACTCCGGCTTGACGGGGCGGTAATAGTTCTTCGCGGCAATGCGCTGACCCGTCGGCGAGAACAGATACTCGAGATACGCCTGCGCCACCTCGCGCGTGCCGTGACGATCCACGTTCTTGTCCACAATCGTGACGGGCGGCTCGGCCAGAATGCTGATGCTCGGCACGATGATGTCCACTTTGTCCGGCCCGAGCTCGTTGATCGAAAGAAACGCTTCGTTCTCCCACGCAAGCAGCACATCGCCGATGCCGCGCTGCACGAATGTGTTCGTCGCGCCGCGAGCGCCGGAATCGAGCACGGGAACGTTCTTGATGAGCTTCGTGACGAACGCCCGGGCCTTTTCGTTGGCGGCCGCGACGTCCGCCGCGTGCGCGGGATCGTTCAGCTTCGAAAGATCGCCGAGTTCCTTCTTAAGCGCGTAGCCCCACGCCGCGAGATAGTTCCAGCGTGCGCCGCCGGAGGTCTTCGGGTTGGGCGTGATCACCTGCACGTCCGGCTTCACGAGGTCGTCCCAATCCTTGATGTTCTTGGGATTGCCCTTGCGGACGAGGAACACGATGGTGGAGGTGTACGGCGAGCTGTTGTGCTCCAGCCGCGACTGCCAGTTGGCGGGCATCAATTTCGCCGTCTCGCTGATGGCGTCGATGTCATACGCCAGCGCGAGGGTGACGACGTCAGCCGCCAGGCCGTCGATGACGGCCCGGGCCTGCTTGCCCGCCCCGCCATGCGACATTTCGATCGTCACGCTGTCGCCGGTCTTCTCCTTCCAGTATTTCGCGAACGCGGCGTTGTAGTCCTTATAGAGCTCGCGCGTCGGGTCGTACGACACGTTGAGGATGGAGATGTTCTTTGGCGCGGGAGCCGGTGCGGCGTGCGCCAGCGAGACAAGACCAGCGACAAGGAGAACAGCGGAGAAGAGCACGATCATGCGCCGCTGCCAGCGATTCCCGGTGCGCCCATGGTTGTTGGTGTGAACCGTCATCTTTCTTTTCCCTTCCGAAAAACGTCAGTTGGATGCTGATGAACGAAACCGCAAATCAGAACGACCACTGCAATTGGCTGCGCAGCGCGACCTGCCCGTCGTCCGCGCTGCTCACAATGCCCGCGCCGGTGTTGCTCACCGGCACGGAGTCGAGCGCGAACACAGCGTCGAGCGTGAGCTTCAGGTTGTGCTTGTTGATGTAGTAGTTGCCGCCGAAGGTGAGGAACGACACTTCGTCGTTGCCCGCGAGCGCGCCGGTGCCGCCCTGCGTGCCGGAGCCGCTGTTGCGGTAGTAGAAGCCGTCAAAGTCGGTCCATTCGTAGCGGCCGAAGAGTTCGAGCTTGTCCTTGTAGACGAACGCGCCGCCCTGCACGACGAAGCCAATCTGATCGGCGCCGCCGAGGCCCGCGAAGCCCGTCGTGTTGTCGAACGACTGGCCCACGATCGCCGCAAAGAGATTGAACCCGCCGAACTCCGCGGAGATGTCCGCCGTCCACTTGAACACATTGGGCAAGTCAGCGGCAAGCCCGCTCTCGCCGAACTCATACCCGCCCGCCACGCCGAGCAGCACCGCGAACTTTTCGCCCGGCAGGCTCGTGAAGTCATCAAACTGCTTCCAGTCGCCGGCGAGCAGGAACTCGGCGCGGCCGGCGAATCCCAGGTTCGTGCGATCCGCATTGAACTCCGAGTTCGGCGCGTACGAGCCGTCGTGCACCGATGCGAAGACGCGCAGCCAATCGTTGGTGTAGTTCAGCTCCGCGCCTTGCGTGTAATCCACCGTGAAGTAGTCCGCCACGTATGTCCGCTCAACCGCGAGCATGCGGAAGCCGCTGACGAACTCCTCACGAAGGAAAGCGGGCTTGAACTGGCCCACGGTGATGTTCAAATCGTCGGTGATCTCGTAGCCGATGTAAGCGGTTTCGAGCGAAACAGTGCCGCTGGCGCGATCGGCGTTGATGCGCACGCGGTACGTGAGATCGGGCGTGATCGCATGGCCGCGGAAATCGAGACGCGTTCGCCGCAACTGGAAGCCGGCGACATCTTCATCCCCCGTGCCTGTCTGCTCGCTGCTGTTGTAGATGTAACGGATCTGGCCCTCGATGTTCAGCTTCAGTTTGAAGTTGCCATCGGGACTGGCGAGAAAGAACCCGCGGTCGTAGCCGGCGCCGCCGCCATCCGCAAGAAGCGAAGCGCGCGTGTCGGCGTCGGCGAGCACGTCCTGCACCAGCGACCGAATTTCTTCCGCGCGTGATTCCGTCAGCCAGTCCGCGCCTGCGCCGGCGAGCAGTCGCTCGATCTGTTCCTGCTGCTGCGCGATCGTGGCGTCCTGGGCCGAAAGGCGCTCTTCCAGGGCGCGAATGCGATCACTGTCACCGAGCTCGAGCAGCGATGGGGCGAAGGTGTGAGCAACCGCACTGCCGCACAGGACAGCGCCAAGCGAAACAACAATTGACGAGTGCATGAAGGCTCCTCCTGAATCACAACGGATGGTTTTGGGAAACCTCCGGTGATCCGGTCGGAACCCTCTCGAAAGGCATTGAACGATGAACGGACGAACAACCTGCGATGAGCGAGGCGAACAAACCTCTCTCGGATTTATGTCGTTTCCGCTTGAGCAGCCAGCGCGCCATTGGCATGGAGACGCAGCCGCTCCGTTTGATCAATCTGAACGACCTTGCCGTCGTGGACGGTGATCTGCACCGAACCGAACCGAAGCGACTGCACCCGCCTTGCGACCAGGTCGAGCCATGTGGCCTGCTCGGGTTTGATGTTGGACGATGCGTGCTGCATGCGGCCCCTCCTGTGGCTCGGGAGACCAATGCAACCGCCGTGCCAACCGCGTTTTCTGGCAAAAATCGCCAGTGTGGCGACGCATCCATGAAATATAACGGCACAGTGCCGTTGCATATGCTGGTGATCCATGACATAGTACGGCCATGGAACACGCAAAGACGCTGCTCCCCGCCATCTGGCGCGAGGCGTGCCGCCATATCGAGATTGCCGAAGCCGTCAAGGCGATCACCAAGCTGCTGGCGTCGCATCTTCCGGTCAGCGCGGTGATCGTTCGCCGGTTCGACCTTGGCACGTCAGCCGTGGAAACGATCGCCGTGGCGGGGGAGTGCAGTGCTCCGCTCGGCTCGTCCGCGCTACATGGCTCGGCGGCGCAGCGGCGACACCTCCGCGCATGGTGCGCCGGCGGCCGCATTGCGAAGTTCGCGGGCGGCGACATTGACCCGCCGTTCCTTCGCGCCGCGCTGCCCGAACACTTCACGAGTGATGCGCTCCTCGTGCCGCTGGCGAGCGAACTGGATTCGATCGGCGTGCTCATTCTCATCATCAACCCCGGCGAGCGCGTGACCGCAGCGCATCGCCAACTTGCCGCGGCGCTCTCGGAACCGTTCTCCGCAGCGCTCGAAAACGATCATCGCCTTCGTGAACTGCAATCGCAGCGCGAAGCGACGGAAGCCGAACGCGAAGCGCTGCTCCGCCGGCTGGGTAAGGATGATTCAGGCGATGAGATCGTCGGTGCGGACGCCGGCCTCAAGCCCGTCATGACGCGCGTCGATCTCGTCTCGCGATCCGACGCCCCGGTGCTGCTGCTCGGCGAAACCGGTTCAGGCAAGGAAGTCGTCGCGCGTGCCATCCACAATCGCTCATCACGCGCCCACGGCCCGTTCATTCGCGTCAATTGCGGCGCCATCCCGCCCGAACTCATCGATTCCGAGCTCTTCGGCCACGAAAAAGGCGCCTTCACCGGCGCCGCATCCCTTCGTCGCGGCTGGTTCGAACGAGCCGACGAAGGCACGCTCTTTCTCGATGAAATCGGCGAACTCCCCCTCCCCGCCCAGGTCCGTCTGCTCCGCATTCTTCAGGAAGGCGTGTTCGAACGCGTGGGCGGCGAGGACTCGCTCAAAGTCAGCGTGCGGATCATCGCCGCCACGCACCGCGATCTTCCCGCCATGGTGCAGCAGGGGAAGTTCCGGGAAGACTTGTGGTATCGCATCGCCGTGTTCCCGATCGTCATCCCGCCGCTGCGCGAACACAAGCATGACATCCCCGAGCTGGCGAACCACTTCGCTCGCCGCGCTGCACGAAAGTTCGGCGTGGCGGAAGTGATGCCGAGCGAAACGGATTACGAATTGCTCGAGCAATACGACTGGCCAGGCAACGTGCGCGAACTCGCCAGCGTCCTCGACCGAGCTGTCATCCTCGGCAACGGCGCCACGCTCGAAATCGCCAAGGCGCTCGGCCAGTCACCCGCAAACGCCGAGCAGATTCCTGACGAGCCGCCACAGCGCGCAGCGCCCGGCTCCGCGCCCAACGCCGTGCTCACGCTCGACGACGCCATGCGCCTCCACATCGAGGGCGTCCTGACATTGACGCGCGGCACAATCGAAGGCCCACGCGGCGCTGCGGCCTTGCTCAACATCAACCCCCACACGCTCCGCGCCCGCATGCGCAAATTGAGAATCAACTGGGCGCGATTCCGTGATGACGCGTGATTCGGAACGCAGCCGGTGGTGGAACCACAGGTCGCAGCGGCAAGACCCACGCATTCGTGTGGCGTCGATGCGTGCAGCGGCTCGCGTCATAGAGCGAGGCCCGCCGGCTGTCGTTCGCGTGAACCCGGGTAGCCGCCAAACCAGCCGCCGGCTGGCCGCCAACTTGTCGCACGCCGGGAGGACGCTACGATAATCCACCAACCGGCCGACCCCATCGTCTAGACGGCCTAGGACATCACGTTTTCATCGTGAGAACAGGGGTTCGAATCCCCTTGGGGTCGCTTTTCCTTCGAGATGGAGACGAGCGCAACGGGCGCGGCGGCGGGAGCCGCGCGGCGGTGGTCGCGCCCAAGGCCGCTGTCCGGACTTGTCCTGATTTGTCCGGATTTTGTCACTCCGAGAAAAAAAGAGCCACGGCGGCGGTGAAGTATATGGTGACTGTGGGCCTGTTTAAAAAGTCCACAACAGACGTCGACACGTCAACAGCGCCGTCGTTCCCGACATCACCAGCGAAGGTCGGAATCGCTCCGTTGCACTTTTTCAACAGGCCCACTATCCCGCTTTTCCCCCAGACCACGGCACCGCTACGTCTCGCGGGCGGCGCAAACTCCAGCAGTTGGCTTTATCGTCAACAACCGATTTCCCCACGAGTATTACATCGCGCCAGCCAGCGTTTGCTGCTGCGCCGGAGAGCCGAATGCAAGTCTCTGGATTGTTGAGGAGCGCCGACACGAGTAGATCGAGTTCTCGAACGTCGATTGCAAGGAAATCCTCTGCATGTGGACTGGTCCCTGGCTTGGATTTGTTCTTGATTGCATTGAGAAGGCGATCCACGATGCCATCCCGGTCAAGGTTCTCGTACGCGTCCCCCATTGCGCCGACATCAGCAAGAAACTTTTCGTCGACAACTCGGCTGATCTGAACACCGCGTGCTCTCACTCGTCGGCCCGTGCGAGGCGTGCGCAGTGCTGTTGTCGCTGTGATCTGGTGATGCTGGGTCGTCAACTGATTTCGAGGAGCTGACTCGCCTGTTCTTCACTTTCCGTGGACGCCAGCCGTAGAGACAGAATTCTGTTTGCTGGTGTAGTCGCCGTAGCCGATCGCGAATGTCTCTTTCGCCCATGTCAAAACGCACGCGACGTGCAGTCCCATCTTCTCGAGCGCTGCGTGCATCGGGCCGAACTGGCGATGGCACTCCCGCAGTCCGCCTCCAAACCATGGTCGTGGCCTATTGCCGGCTGCGTAGCTGCATTGATCCACAATCGCATCCACAGCGCTCGTCTTCGTCGCTAGGCCGCCCCCATCCGTTCTTTGGGCGGTTGCTATCCGCACCCGACGAGGACGCCGCGACCCAACATTTTGGCCTCTTGAAGCACGTTTGTCCACATCTGCACATAGTCAACAAACTCAGTAGCGTTTATCGAATACTCGTACGGACTCTGCTCCAACAGTTCAGCCCTTCGAGCGACGTTTTCAAGGTCAATCAGCCTCACCAATTTCAAGAGGCGATTCACACTGTTGGGTGAAATGACTGAGAAGTAGACGGAGCGCACATACGAAAGATCACTTGGTGCCTCGAATTCACGCAGTTCATCTTCTTCAAAGAAGGCGATGCTGAACGCAGCCAGAAATGTCCCCAATGATCTGAACTCATTGGGGGAGAGGTGAGGTCTCAACATCGCAAACAGTCTGCCAGCTGCTTCGCTCACAACTGCACTGTCGTTTGCAGGGGTAAATGAATCTCTCCTGATCCAGTTCTCCCGCTCCGCTATCGCTAGAAAGTTCGGCTCTTCCTCGGCACGGCTCCAGACACTGTCGAGTTCCTGCCAGTCAGCGAGTAGCGCCCACACCCTCATAACGCTCGTGCTCCGTTGTGTCGGTTCATAGTTGAGATTTCTCTCTCTTCGAAGTATGTCATGGCATTGGGACATTCGGAAGAAGCTGTACGCCCGCCTCCTCAAAGAACGACTTGATAGTCTCGGACACTGCAGATGAATTCGGCGTGACGTAGACAATCTGCGGATTGAGAAATCCTTGTTCTTCTGCAAATGCTTTCGCCTTTGCGACCCACGCCTGTTCTCTCGTGAGGTCAAACGCACCTGCTGACATCTTTGCCTGTACGAGGAGCGTGGATGTTCCGTCCGCTGAACGAGCGATGAAGTCGATATCGGTTATGCCCTCTGCAGTTCTGGCCAACCGCTCGACATACCAAGGTGCGTTATATCCTTGATCCACAAGCGTTCGTGCAGTAATCAGCTCGTACTTCGTGCCCAGCGCCGTGTTGACTGCATTCGGGTGGTCAGCGCCAAGTCGTTTGAGCATCGTGTTATAGCCGCGGATTCCCGCGTCGTCAGCTGCTTCGGGTACAACCTTGGCCAAATCCTCGATCAAATGAATGGGCGTGTAATTGGGCGTGAAGATGTGAGGGCTGTTGAGGACTTTGGTCACTAAGGCTGGGTCCACCCCATACCTCATCACTTTCGCCAGGAACGTCATTGCATTCGCGGCCCCTGCCGCAGGAAGCGCCTTGATGGCTGCAACGACTGATGGATTGAGATTGGGGGCTCCCAGCACCTTAGTCAGATTCTGCGCCGCTGCGGTGCCTATCCCTGGACTCGTGGCGGCCAACTGCACGCGCTGCAGAAATACGTCGCCAAGATCGTCGGCCACACCTTCTGCCAGATCATCGACCGCGCGCATGGCGCACTCCAGCAAGTCCTCTGAACTGAAGACCAGCTTGGCAATATGCAGATCGATCGCGCCACTCGCGAGGCGAGTCACTAGTTTTGTAAGTTTGACAATATCGTGACCATTGGCGATTGATCGTGCCAATAGCTTAATGAGCGCTTCTGTAAACGGATTCTTTCCTGCCATCGCGACAATAGAGCGGACAGCAGAAATCGGAACATCCGGGACTTCGCCTACTCCAACAGCGAACTCCGTCAAGATACCGGCTCCGGAGAGGGCCATTTCTACCCAATTCACTTCTTCATCAGAGCCGCCGGCCATTCGCCACAGATTCTTGACGATGGAGCCGACATCAGCGACAATGAGTACGCCGCCCGCGGTATTGCTGGCAACACCCCAACCCGTCTCCGGATCGGCACCGAAGAAGCTCTTGATCCCGTCCCACGTCTTCGTCCAGAATGTGTGTTCGGTGACCGTGACATATGTGATTCTCTCCTCCGCGTCGCCGCCAGCCGTCGTGAAGGTCTCAATGACTCGAATCGGCACGACAATTGGGGCGAGGCCGGTAAAGGAGCCAGTGCTTCGCACCGTTATCGTCGCGGTTCCCGATGAGTCGGTTGTAACGATCCCATCCGAAACGCCGAGCAGATCGAGGTAAGTCGAGTCTGCTGGGTTGACGAATTCGACGACGTAGTCGTTCAGCGGAAATCCATTGATGGTGAGCGTCGCGTTTGCATAATACGGAACCCAATGTGTATCAACCGGTATTGATGGCGTGTGTCCGGGGACCGGTGCTACGTCTGCGTATGGAACGGGCGCAAGGCCACTCTCCACGACATCGCCGCACACCACGTTTCGATCAATCTCAAGGTGGAAGACCCGAGAATCCACGAAATCCACCGTCGTCCATGCGAGTTTTCCACCTACCGTCGCAGTCACAACGCATGGGCCGACACGACACGGACCATTGCCGATGTCAACAGCAGAGAGCGGCACAGAAGACTTTCCTGCCTCAACCACCGACTCTGTTGTACTGGTTTGACCATTGCTGAATGTCCAGAAGACCGGCGTGCCATCGACTGCGTCCGTCGTCAATTCCACTGTCGTCGACTCGCCGGTCGCAATGTCAAGCGAAGAATCGACCACTGATAGCGTTCCAGCGACCGGAGTCGTATCGACTTGAATTTCGTGCGTCGCCGGGCCTGCCTGAATGCGGATGCGCAACGGGGAAGTTCCCGAAACAGTAGGTGCCTGAACGATCGCTTCCGCGCCTCCCGCAGCAGTCGCAGACTGAACTGAAACTCCACCGTCTGCGAATGCTGCTACACCTTCGATGATGGTCCAGGTGACTGCTGTGCCATCAACGACCATGTTTCCCAGTCCGTCGCGAACAACAGCGTTCATCTCAATGGCTGCCATACCATCTGCAGGGAGTGACGAATGAGACGCAACCGCGTCGATTGCAGACGGAACACCCGGCAAAGTCTGGAAAGTGTCCGATAGACAATCAGAGTCCTCACCGCCGAGCCCGTCATAAACGAGCTCCAGTTGGTACGTATTCCCTCCAGCCGAATCGACATCGAATCCACTTGAAGCAACACCGTCTTCTATAGACGTCTCGATCGTTTGAATGACAGTACCGTTCCGTCGCACTTCGAAGTGCATTGGAGCTTGTTGGATCGCCTCGAGCAATTCTTCATCTGCGTCATAGTCGGAGCACACTGCCGCGACGTAGGCTCTTTGCTGATCGACTTCGAAGCTGCCGACGACATCGAGAATTGGTAAAATGAGCCATGCTCGCTCATCGTCAAAGCTAGTTACTGGAAAGCTCTCAGTTCGGAATGGATCGTACGCTTCCTGCTGGTTCGAACACAGTCCCGTTGGCAACGGCGTCAAGATGCCATCCGGATCATAGACGATCGTACGATTCACCTCATCGATACACTCTATCCATGCGATATGATCTAGATCCGGGGGCTCCAAATTGCTCCCCAAATGGACGAGTTGCACTTCAAACGTCTTGCCACGACGGAACACTTCTCCCAACCAACACGTCACTTCACCAAATCCGGGGGCTTTGTAGTGGCGGCCCCCTACGCGAAGCTCCCAGTGCTCGGAATGACTACCGCTGGGATCTCCAATACTGATGTTGACATGGACAATCTCGTCAGGATCCGGTGCTTGTCCTCCATCACTCGCGTCGTTCGGGTCGCTCCCTTGACCGATTTCGTCACCATCAGAAACGCCATCACCATCGGTGTCTCCAACATTTGGATTCGTGTCGTAGACATACTCGTCATGCGTGGAAAGACCGTCTCCGTCCTCATCTTCATCCGTATCCCGAATCCCATCCCCGTCGCTGTCCGTGTCCTTGGGATCAAGGCCATTGTCGAGTTCCCAATCGTCCGGTAGTCCGTCGCCATCAGTGTCGTAGTTTTCTGGGTCGGTACCAAGGAAGCATGCTTCCTGCCAGTTTGTCAAGCCGTCATTGTCGTCGTCACCCGCAGGATCTGGGAGGCCGCTGCACGTCACCAAGAGTGGGATGTCCATGCTGCAACCACCTTGGCAACAGTCATATGAGACACGGATCAGGACCGGTCCATATCCCAATGGAGTAAACGACAGGCTGCAGCACTCCTCCTCAAGTGCAAAGACCAGCTCTTGGCCTTGAAGAATCGACCAATCAGCGCAGCTATTCAGGTCAGCAAATACATTGATGGTTATTGGTTGATCAACTGGAATGTGATGAGGCGTGTCACCAGATGTGTGATACGGATTCAATAAGTATGTGCATCCGCAATTCATCGGACACAAAATCGGCCGGCACTCGCGGTCAGCATTCTCCGCGAGCAGCCACTCGAGTCCGTCACATCGCTCAATGCACAGCATTCCAGGTGGCGGAGGACTTCCATCACACGGCAACCAGATTCCGAAGAACAGGTTTGCGCCGCGATTCGCCTGCACGATTCCTTGGTCGGCCTCATTGACAACACCGTCGCCATTGGCATCGCCCACTGACAATCCTAATGTTCCGGGCTCTCCCGCGAGACCGAAATTGTCCGACACAATCGCCTGGTCGTATGCGTCGACGTCGCCGTCGCCGTCGAGATCGCCTTCGACTTGGTACCACGGATCAAACGGATCGTTGCCTTCGATCACAAGGAATGGCTCGCCGTTGATCCCTGATAGGATGTACGTCCTGCTCAGCTCCACGCCGCCGCGCATGAACCAGGCGCGGATGCGGATGTCGGTCACACCATCACCATCGACATCGGAAGCAGGGGCCACACGCTCCCCGAAGTGGTAGTCAGCCTCTGGTCCCATGCCGTTTGGAGATATGAACGTCATGCCGGCGCTGTCCGGCTGCAAGACGAGCGGCCCAGTGTCGAACGGCCCGTGGAACACATACACACGCCCTTCGCCTTCCATGGGCGCGCCGATGATCACGTCACGCTCAGCATCCAGGTTGAAATCATCCGCGACGCCGACGGAATAGCCGAAGCGGCCATGCGGATGCTGGCCGCGGAAGCGGACGATGAGCTGGCCGTAGCTTCCGGAGCGGATTTCAACTTCGCCGGGGCTCGTCGCGCCGCCACCTTCGGAGTCCGCCTCCACACGATCGCGCACGCCATCGTTGTCGAGATCGTCAACTTCGCCGGTGCCATCGTTCGCCCAGTTGGTGCTCGGCGAGAGCACGATCGCAAGAAGAGTCAAGGTCACCAGCAATAGCGGCATCGCAGTTCGGAGAAAAGCGCGTTTCATGAGTCGAAGCCTCCATCGTCGAGATTCAGTAGTTCTCATGATGAGTTGTTCGCGCTGTTGCGAGACGATGGTGGCAACATAGGGATTGAATCTGAGAGTGGAAGAGTGCTCCTCGGATTTTTTAAAACAATTCTTCCATTTAGGCTACTTTTGCGCTGGGGGTGTGACAACCGTATGTCACCCCCAAGCGGTCACAGGCATGCTGGTGCCACTGCTGTGAGGCGGTGCTGCCGCCTCGAAGCGTGAACGAGTCGCTGATAGGCAAGGGGCGCGAAACTGTGGTCTCGAAGCGGCGCACTGACCGGCCGCATGCCAGTATCAGCCCAAGGCATTGGCAATGACGCCCAATCGGCCTCTCGCTCTCGGACCGCGCAAAGCTGGCAACTCACACGCGATAGCGCCTTACGCAAGTGTCGGGGTCTTGCCGCCTCACACGCCGTAAGTCCTTGTGCCGTAAGGACTTACGACAATTCGTCGCCTCGAATCTCCGACAAACCGTCACGAACCTCTCGTGCCCAGCCTATCGTTTTTGGGGTCGCTTTCCCTTCGAAATGGAGAAGAGCGCAACGGGCGCGGCGCGAGTGGCCGCGCGGCGGTGCTCTGCGCGACCAGTTGTCTCGATGTGGTCCCGGCAGCAACGCATCGGGGCGTTCGAACAAGCGTTCGAACAAGCGCAGCGCGATTTTGAGACCCTCTTCATCCGCGCGAGGATCGCCGATGAGGAACTCGGCCAGCTCACTCGGCCGCTCGCCGAGCTGCAGCTCAGCATGGCGTCGATTCCCTGGAAGCGGAGATCGAGCGGATTCGTCCCGAATTCGAGCGCATCGTTCAAGAACGCTATCTGTAGGGGTTTGATGGGCCGGAGGAAGAGGCGGCGTGGCAAAACCTTATTGCCAGTCCAGGCCCCGTCCGAAGCGGGCCCCACTGAGTACGTCCTCGCACTTTTCAGTGGCCATCGAGATCGGTGTCGAAGGTTTCTGAGATGCGGAAGCCGTATCAAAGAATCACGGCAATATTCTCGCCCCAGCGTTAGCAGCGCAGACGCGTGGCCGCGGTGGGATTCGCCTAGCCTCATCGCCACCTTACATGGTGACCCCATGCTACTTGCTGCTCAATGCGAAGCAGCGACGATAGACACTGATGATCCCACGCAAGTGTCATACTCCAATTATTCCTCGCGCATCGGATCGGTTTCAATGCTCGGATTCCCTTGCGTCTCCCAATTCTTCTTGAGTTCGACAATCGCTCTCCTGAGTTCCGCAATGCGAGGCTGTATGGTCAGTTTCTCCGAATTGACGGCAGCGAGGAACTGTCCCGCCTCATCAATGCACGACCGGAACAACGCGGTGTTCTCCGGCGTGAATGCGTCACCGGCCTGGTAGGTACTGCTGTACTCTTCCAATGCGATCATGTACTGAACCCATGCCAATCCATACCTCGCGTAATTGGCGTAGATTTCAGATTCTTTGTCCTCAGCCAGTGTCTTGAGTTCCTGAAGGAGCTTCTCTCGATCCACACCGTCGATTGCATAGATCATGTCCGGTTCATATAGAGCAGGAAGAAACGAAAGGTTATTGACGCGCTTCAAGGCTTCACGATCGCTCTCGGGCAGATCAAACACTTCGATCACTAGCGGATCACTCTTCGCCTTGAGGTCCGCATCGTCATACTCTACGGTCAGGGCGTAACGGCCCGGCTTCGAGAACACGGGATCGTCTGACGAGTCGTAATTGGCTGCGAGCAGGAATGAGCATTCATATCGTGAGCCGGGAGGCAGCGGATGCCAATGACCAGGCTTGCAGTCAGCTGCGCCGCGGTATTCCGGCCTTCGAAACACCGTTGTCGTTCCGTTGGGCGAACGAAGAATGACCGCACCAGCGGATTCCTCGCGAAAGAGGTCCGTTCGGAACTTGAGAACTTCATCACCAAGGTTTTCAAGGACAACAGTCAGCAGAACAGGCTCAAACACTGCCAACGATTCGACATTGGTGCTCACCGTCAACTGGAGGGATCCAGATCCATAGGCACGCGATGGCGCGACGACACATACGACACAAAGTAAGATGCCAATGTGGAGGCGATAGTGCATGGGAAGATACCTTATCATGGATGGCCTGGACTCTTGACGCGCTTCCGCAGGAGATCGATATGAACGGGGGCGAACATGTAGTCCCCTACGCATTGACCATCACGATTAAAGCGAAACAGAACGACGCCGTCGGGCTTCTCTTCGATAGTCAGAAATGCAAGCATCTCCGAGCTTCGACCGGTAGTCAATTCCTCCAGTTAAGTCTGGTGGAAGACCTTCGTAGTGACATATTGATGATTCTATTGGGCCCTCAACCAGGACAGACAGTAGTCGCCGTGGTGCCATCTCAGAGCACCTTCTCTGCCATATAAGAGTGCACTTGCTTACCCATCAGGCTCGAGCTCAGAAGATTTGCGGGTCCTGATACAGCAGCGTTCGATACGGGATGAGGTCGACGAGAGTCGTTCCGACCGTGAACATTGATTGGCGTAATAATGCACGAACTACGAACTGCCGGTGCGATCCGCATCGACGTCCTTCAAGAAGTTCTCCGTGAATCGGCGATAATCGTCTTCGTATCCTCCACCGATTCCAGATCGACGGTCTCGCTCCGCTTCGACGTACTTCACCGCGTCATCGAGTCGGCGCTTCATCACGAGCATGATTGGATACGCATATGGCGCCCAGTGCGGATGCCAGCACGTCTTGAGTTCAATTGCTTCGATCATTGCATCGATCGAATGAAAGGCCTCATAGAAGGGGAAGCCATATTGGCGAATAGCATCGAACATCTCATCGAGGACACCCTGGTTGTGCTCGCCAAGGGTGACATGCCAATCACGATATCGTGCGTCAGGTGTGAGGTAGCCGAGAGGAGACGAGACGATGTCCGCGCGGTCGAGAGTTGCATTCAGGTAGACACATAGGTGCTTATATACGACGTGACATGAAACTCCCAGCACTGGATTAATTCCAACTCTGCCGTCCCGAAGGCGATCACGGTTGAAGCCAATGACGGCACGAAAACCAACCCCGAGTTCTTTTTCAAATACCGGCCCTCGCTTTATGAAGCCCATGGCCTCAATGCGGGCCCGCATCTCCCGTTCGATCTCTCTGAAATGCCATGGTGAGTTCTTGTTCATAATCTGCATCAGAGGCCCCCGAACCGGAAATAGAGAAATGGCATTGGTCCGATGTCCTGTCCTACCGGCAGAGTCGCCTTTGCTGCATCTGCACCGCGCGGAATCCAACCAGTTTGTCGTGCTGGCGGCGGCGAGTGATTGAGTTGGAGCGATTCGCGGCGTTGCGGTCAGGCGATTGAGCCCGTCGATGGTGTACTCGTAATCCCAGCCGCCCAGCGCGAGTGGATCACGCGATTGAAGTTATCGAGGCGTCGTAGCTTCCGGGGGTGCCGAGCTCAAAGGTGTTGCTCATCACGTCCGGCTCCGGGTAGTCGATCCCCACCACACTTCCGGGGCCATGGCCTGTCCCATTATAGAGGTCGCTGGCGACGGAATTCGCCGCTCTTCTGGGCTGTGTTACCGGAACTGTCGCCTCAATCGGGCTGCCGCGCGTGCCGATAAGCGGGGTATGAACACCATCTCCTCCAAGGCGGAACGGATCATTGCGGGCTTCGTGCTTGGCGTTGCGTTTCTCGTGATGGCGAGCATCATCGTGCCGCACGACACGCAGGCGAGCGAGTCCGATCGGCAAGCGCCGGCGCGATTCGCGCGCAGCGCGCCGCTCGCGGACGGCTCGGTCGATGCCCACGCCGGTCTTGTTGAAATGGGATCGATCGAAAGCTCGTGCTACCTCGTGCGCATCTACGGCGGGGGGTCGCAACCGCTGTACACCGTGTTCGACATCGCCGACGGCCGCGAGCTTGGCACGCTGCTCACGGTGGAGCAGGTGGAATCACGCTTCCCCGATCTTCCGCTTTCCACCATTCAGTTCGACGGCACGAACTCGTCCATGCTCGGCCCGCACGCCATCATGAGCGCGGACCCGTTCGGCGAGAGCGATTTCCGCTGATCAGTTGATCATTGCGTCTGCGGCCGTTCGTACCCATCGCGAGCCGCGCCGCACTCCGGGCAATTCGTCACATCGTCGCCCAAGCCGCGCAGCCAGTAGCCGCACTGGGCGCACACATCGAAGCCCATCTGCCGCAGCGCGAGCCGCTGCGCTTTACCGTAGATCCATCGGCCGGCGACAGCGATCACCAGCCATGTGAGCGCCACCACCACCAGCGGGCCGGCGACGACGACGATGGGATACACCGTGCCGAGGGAGACTTGGTCGATCAGCAGCAGCAGCGCGCCGTACGCCAAGCCGAGCAACGTGGCGGCGGCCAGGCTGATGATGAGCGATATTGGCGTGGCGCGATACAGCCGCCATGTGCGCCGGCGAACTTCACGACGTTCCGCGCGCGAAAGTTTGAGATCGGGCGGTGCATACTGAAACAGCAGCCAGTTGAGTTTCATCGCCGAATCTCGCGATCGCCTCTTATCGTGCGCGTTCGAGCGTCCTGCCGTTCACTTCCAGCGTGATGCCGTTCTCCGCGCGGCGGATGGCGTATTCCTTTGCCGATGCTGACGGCGCTTCTGGGCGCAGGATGAGATGCTGGCCTTCGACGTGCCAGCGGCCGAGGAGCGGGGCGGCGTTGGGGCCGTCATCACCGCGATAGCTGAAGCGCATGTCGCGGCGAAGTTCGAGCGATTCGTCATCGGAACTCCACTGGCCGAAGAGTTCATCTTCGATCACCTGGGGCGGGCCGGCGAGACCGCGCAGCGGCTTCGTGCGAGGAAGGTTCAGCATCAGTTCGCCGTCTTCGAGTTCGAGAATGCCGCGTACCGGCGTGGCGTCACGGCCGACGGCATAGGGTTCGAGCTGCACGCTGGCGTAGTTGACGCGCACCCACCGGCCGCGCTCGATCGGCGCCGCGTGACGATTCAATCCTTCGTACATCCGGTACATGCCCGATGAGTCGAATGCCAGCGTGATCTCGCCGTTGCTGAACCACGGCGGCAGCTCCACCATGTTCGTGGGGTCGAGCTCCATCGCGGCGGAGCGCGGCATGACGTTGGCGCGGCCGTCATCGCGCGGGGCGCAGCCGGCGAGCGACGGAAGCGAGATCGCGGCGATGCCGCCGGCAATCGCAAGCTGACGCGAGAAAGCGGAATGTCCTGTACGCATGGGCAAATGCTCCAGAAATGCAGGCGTGCGTTCGGGCATTGTCGAAGTGTAGGCGACGCGCCCGGCGCGTCCGAATGCGTTCGGCAGCTACTCTATACACATGCCCACCGGGCTTGGCGCCATTGCTGTGCTCGTGCTCGCGCTCGTGACGCCGCTGTCGGACGCGGAGCGCACCGTCATTGCCACCGCTCGCGATGATCGGAGCCACGAGGAGGAAGCCTTCGCGGTGTTGCTGTCGCATGCGGCCACGTGGACGGACCAGCTTGGCGATGAGCCCATCCGTCTCGCGCCGGATTTTGCAGCGATGACGGCGACGCCGGAGCGATACCGCGGCGCTCTTTGCAGAATCGAAGGCCGATTGGAGCAGCGCACCACGCTGGGCGGCGCGTTCCATGGCGATGAGTGGTTCATTCGCACCGATCGCGGCCTGCCGGTCGTCGTGTACCTGCCGATCGATGACACGATGAAGCCGCTGCGCGACGGCGAGCGCATCGCCATCAACGCCCGCTTCTATAAAAGGATGCGCTTCCCCGGCCGCGATGGCGTGGAGCGCTCGTATGCAGCGTTCGTCGGCGCCCGGCCGTGGCTTGTGCAGGGGGAGGTGGCCGGCGAGGCGGGGCGGTTGTGGCTGCTCGGCGGGCTGGTGTTCGTGCTCCTGGGCGCGTTCGCGGCACTGATGATCATCGTCAAGCGGGGCGGCGGCGGGCGGCGGCCGTTGCGATCGCGATTGCATCATGGCGTGCATGCGGAAGCGGATGCGTTCGATGAACCGGCGGACCTGCCGAGCGATCCAGCCGCGGCGTTGAGCGAACTCACTCGTCGCCGGAGCGCTGCGCCGTGAACGAATCTGCGATCAAGCCTTTCAGCCGATCGATCACGCTGCGCACGGCAAGCGGCGCGAGTGTGATCACCATCGAGCCCGGTCAACTCACGCGCCTGGGCGAGTTGGTGCGCTCGCATCTTCGCGATGCCGATCGCGCGCTGCTCGTTGTGGATGAAGCCGTGGCGAACACGCATGCGGATGTCGCGTGGCGGTCCCTGGAGCGCGCCGACATCGCGGCCGGCGTTGCGACGGTGCACGCCGCGGAAGCGAACAAATCGCTGGCGACGGTCGAGCGGCTGTACGCCGAGATGCTCGCGGCGAGGCTCGAACGCACCAGCCCCGTCATCGCGCTGGGCGGCGGGATCGTGTGCGACATCGCAGGCTTTGCGGCGGCCACGTTCCAGCGCGGCGTGCCCGTCATCATGACGCCCACCACGCTCCTCGCCATGGTCGATGCAGCCATCGGCGGGAAGAACGGCGTCAACCTCGCATGTGATGGCGGCGCGATCAAGAACGCCGTGGGAACCCTCTGGCAGCCGCGAGCGATCGTCATTGATCCAGCGGTGCTCGCCACGCTGCCGATGCGTCACGTGCGAAGCGGCCTTGCGGAGTGCATCAAGGTGGCGCTGCTGCGCGATGAAGCGATGCTTGACGTGATCGCCGACGTGCCGGGTTGGGTGGAAGCGGGGGCGTGGGAGCGCGTGAGTGAGGTGATCGCGCGCTCTGCTGCCATCAAGGTGTCGATCGTGGAGCGCGATGAGCGTGAGGACGCCAGTTCGCTTGCCGGCCGTGCGGTGCTCAATCTCGGCCACACGTTCGCGCACGCCATTGAGCTTGTGCCCGACCTTGATGTGCACCACGGCGAAGCGGTGGCGATCGGTCTCGTCGCGGCGGCGCACGTCGCGCGCCGGCTTGGGCGCATCGATGAGTCGCGTGAAATGCGCTGGCGCGAAGTGATCACCAGCGCCGGCCTGTCCGTGCAGTTGCCACACGCCGTGCCAGTTGCGACACTGCTCGCCTCCATGCGACGCGACAAGAAGGTGAAAGACAGCAAAATTCGGCTCGTGCTGCCCGCGGCAAAGGGCGGCGCGGAACTCGTGGACGGCGTGGCGGAAGCGGACATCGTCGCCGCGCTGCTCGCAATCGGCGCGTGGTCATGACGAAGCGTGCGGTGCTGATCGTGGGCGCGGTCGCGGCGCTGCTGGCGGCGCTCACGCTTCGCATGCTTGGGCCGAGCGATCTGTGGGACCAGACGCAGCCGAAGACCGTCAGCTACACCACGGACATCCTCGTCCACGGGCGCTGGATCCTGCCGATCGAACGCGGCGAGTTCCCCGCCACCAAACCGCCGCTCTACAACTGGCTCGCAGCGCCGTTCGTCAAGCTCGCCGGCTTCACCAGCGAATGGGCACACAAAGCGCCGAGCATCCTTGCGCTCATCATCGTGTGGGCCGCGACAGTGTGGCTGGGATCGCGCATCGATCGCGAGAGCGGCAAGCTCATCGGCTGGTTCGCGGGCCTCGCAATTCCTGCGAACTACATGTTCTTCAAGCTCGGCTACCTCGCGCGGCCGGACATGCTGCTCACGCTCTGGCTGTGGCTTGGGTGGATGGCGTGCACCGCCGCGCTGCTCAACACATCGCTGGCACGGTCGCGCGTTCGCATGCTCGCCGCCGCCTTCTGGGCGTGTGTTGCGCTCGCTGCGCTGACGAAAGGTCCGCCCGCGCTCGTGCTGCTTGGCTATGCGGTGCTCGCGGGCAAATTGCTCACCGGTCGCTGGCGTGCAAGCGGCGTGCTCCGTTGGTGGTGGGGGCTGCCGATGGTGCTCGCCGTCGTGGCGGCGTGGCTCGTCGCCGTGTGGCGGGTCAATCCCGAGCATCTCACAACCTCGCTGTGGTACAACGAAATCGCCGGCCGCGTGACGGGCGCCGGGCCGGAAGGCGCGCATGATGACGCCGGGCCGTGGTATTTCTTCACGAGCCTCCCGCACATGCCGTATTACTTCCTCACGCGCATGGCGCCGTGGTCCGTGTTCGCGATTCTCGCCATTGTCCATCTCTGGCGGCGCAACATGTCGCCTTCGCTTCGCAACTGGCGCGTGATTGAAACCGCCGACGGACGGTGGCTGCAGGCGTGCGCGATTCTCATCGTGCTGACGATTGCGATCTTCTCATTGAGCACCGGCAAGCGCGCGGATTACATCGCTGCGTGCATGCCGCCGGCGGCGCTCCTCGCGGCCTACTGGCTGCTGCGCGTCCGTGCGGATGTGGCGAACGTCGCGCCGTATGTCGGCGTGGCCCTCGCTGCGATCACCATCGGCGCCATGGCGGCCGTCGAACGCCGGCAACCGCTCGCGCCCTCGCCGAACTACGGCAATGAAATCCGCGCGTTCATCCGCTGCGCCCACGACGCCATCACGCACCGCCGGCTCTCCGTGGCGTTCTACGACGCCGGCCCCAGCCACTTGCAGGCGTTCCTGGGTTTCAGCGAAATCGACGGACCCGCGGCAGTTCAGCAACTGGGCGAACTGAACCAGCCGTGCTGGATCATCGAGGGCCCGCACGCCGTGGGAGAACGCAACGCGTCCAAGCTGCTGCGCGACGCTTCCGGCCGCGAGTGGATGCTCACAGCGAAATGCACCAGCGAGCCGAGCGTCGCCGGCCCCGCATGGCCCGGCGTGATGACGCTCTGGCTGGCCGAGCCGAAGTGACGACCTTGCCACCGATTTCAAAGGTGAACGCGCCGCGGTTCCGATAAGACCGTGGACGGCGCCATCGGCGGCGCCTCGCGCTTGCTGCGCCTCGCTCCTCTCCCCACGAAGTTCGGAAGGTCGTCCGGTGCGGATCACGGCAGTCATCAACCAGAAGGGCGGGTCTGGCAAGACCACCACGGCGATCAATCTCGCCGCCATCTACGCCCGCCGCGGCCTCCGCACCCTGCTCGTCGACATGGACCCGCAAGCCCACTGCTCCGCGGGCCTCGGCGTGCCGGACAACCAGATCGAAATGAGCGTCGGCGAGGCGCTGCTCTCCGACCTCAACACAAACTTTGATCCCACGCCGCTGCTCTGGGAAGTCGCGCGAAACTTCCACCTTGCGCCCAGCACCATGCGGCTGGCCGCGCTCGAGTCGCCCAATGGCGGGCTCTATCAACTGCCCGATCGCGATCGCCGCCTCGCGAGTCTGCTGCGCGTGCTCGCGCCGCGCTTCGATCGCTGCCTCATCGATTGCCCGCCCACGATCGGCATGCTCACCTACAACGCGCTGCGTGCTGCGCGTGAAGCGCTCATACCCGTTGAAACCGGCTTCTTCGCCCTGCGCGGCGCCGAGAAGCAGTGGACCACGATCTGCCGGCTGATCGAGCGCCTCGATCGCCCGATCGCCTGCCACATCCTGCCCACGATCCATCGCCCCGGCTCCAAGCTGGCGTGCGAAATCCTTGCGTCGCTGCGCAAGCGGTTCGCCGGGCTCGTCGTGCCGCTGGAAATTGAAGAACACGATGAACTGCGCGAGGCGGCGAGCTTTGGCCAGCCCGTGATGGAATATGCGCCCAACTCCGCCGCGCATCAGCAATTCGAGCGATTGGTCGACTGGCTCGAAGAGCACATGCCGATGTCGAGCGCGGAGATCGAAGTGCTGCGCGCGAGCGGCGGCGTGTCGCCGTTTGGTTCCGCCGGCGCAAGCGCGTGGTCGCATCGCGATCCTTCCAGCGCGCCGGCCGATGTGTTCAATGATCCGTGTGCCGTGCCGGCGCGTGGCGTCGGGCCGCTTCCCAGCGTGCCGGAGCATGCCCGTCCAGTGGGCGCCCGCGCTGCGGAAATGGCGCTCAAGGTGCGTTCACTCGTGCAGGCCCGCGCCGACGCAACAGTGGGACAGGAACCCACGCTCCAAAGCGAACCGCCACGCCCGCAGCCGGAGCCGCAGCCGCAAGCCGCCGCGGTCGCCGCAACGCCGTCAACCACCGCCGTCACCGCCGAGCCATTGCTGCAGCCTCGCCGAACCTGCGTCGTGCTGGAGCCCGCGGAGACGCCCGCGCCCGTCGCAGCGACGCCAACTTCCGCGACGACCACCGCCGCCTCAACAACAGCGCCCGCGCCCGCACGGTCCCCCAGCGCCGGCTCGCTCGAATCCGTCTACGGCGCCCGTCCCGTTTCCGAAGGCGTGCTCTTCGTACAGCCCGGCGACCTCGGCGTGCGCGTCTGCATCGCCGGCGATTTCAACAACTGGTCCACCGACGCCAATCCGCTTCGCTTCGATCCCGTCCTCCGCGTGCACCACGGCATCATCCACATTGGCGAAGGCCGTCACCGATACCGGCTCGTCGTCGATGGACGATGGATCAATGACCCTTACAATCCGCTCGAAGAGCGCAATGACTTCGGCGAGCCTTGCAGCGCTCTCGAAGTCGCGCCGCCACGGCGTCCATCATGAGCAGAATCATCGATCCATTTGACGAACTGGCGCAGCTCTTCCTCACCGATGGCGAAGACGACGCCGCACCGCGCTCCGCCAACGTGCACGAAGAACAGAGCGGCCGCGCGCCCGGCGAACATGCGCCCGTCGAACTGCTGCTCGTCGGTCATCTCCCCGTGCGTGCTGATCTGTGGCTCCGGCCCTATGCGGAGGCCATGTCCCGCTCCGCCGGCACGGTCGCGCTTGTGCGGCTGGACGCTGACGAACCAAGCGTGGAGGTGCTGGGCGGCAGCGGTGAAGCGATCAGCGAACTCGGTGGACGATCGTTGCGCGACGCCGTGCGCGAGCTCTCGCCGCGCGTTGATCTGTGGATCGTGCGCCCGCCGGCGAGCACGAGCGCCGCGCACCTTTCCGCAGAAGCCGACGCTCGTCTGACGATCATCAGCAGCGCCGATGAAACCGCGCTCGTCGCGGCGTATCACCGCATCAAGGATCTCGCGGACGCCGCTCGCGCCGCCGACGTCGAATTGCCGCAACTCGGCATCGCCATCCTCGGCAGCGCGGAAGCAACGGCGCAAGGCATGGTTGACCGACTCAACCGCACCACGCGCACGTTCCTTGGCATGGAAATCCCGCTCGTGACGACGCTGCGGCAAATGGAAGCCGGCTCGCGATCGCAGGCCTATGCGCGTTTCCTTGGCGAGCGCTCGCCCGCCGCTGCGGAGTTCGTGGCGTGGATTCGCGAGGAAGCGGCAAGCGCGGCCCCAATGCTGCCCGTGCGCGATGCGGAACCGTCGGCGAACGAGCCCGTGGAACAGTTCCGCTTCTCGATCGCCGCCGCGCGAGCGCAGTTGTCGCCGGGCCAGCCGCGAAGCGCGAACGAGCCACCGCCGTCACCCATCAGCGAATCCACGCCGCGTGCGAAAGCAGCGCTGGAGCTGCGCGAAGAAATCGTCGATGAGCCGGTCCTTGAAGCGTCGTCGACTTCGCCGCGAGCGCACGAACCGATCGCAGCGGAGCCCGCGCCGGCGGATCTTCGCTCGCATGACCGCGAAGTGCTGGAGCTGTTGCGCGAGACGCTGCCGCAGTTCGCTGACGGTGCGAAGAAGGAATCGGCAACTGTCGAAGCGGCGCCTGCCGCTCCGGCGTCCAGTGAATCGCCCGCAGCCGCCAAGCTCGCGCCCAAGCCGGCAATGGTGCAGGAAGTTCAGCTCGCCGCTGCATCGCCAGGTCATGAAACGGCGGCCGCCGCCATCGAATCTCTTGCGTCGTTCGTTCCCGGGCTCACCGCCGTGCCGCTGCGATGCCCCGGTCACGAGCGCATCGAGCTGGCGGTGGATGCGGACGGCCGCTTCCATGTGCTGTGCCGGGAAGACGCGATGCGCGAACTGCATCTTGTCGAGGCCTGGACGCGGTCGCATCATGAACTGCTCACGATGGCGCTCCCGCAGTTCCTGCTCAAGCGCGATGCGCCGCCGGTGAAGCACGTCTTCACCGACAAGCCGATCACCGTCGCGGACCTTCACGGCTCGTCGCTCAACCTGCACGTGCTCGCGCCGGTTGTTGTCGATGGCAAGACCGGTTGGTACGCCGCGCCGCTCAACAATCCCAAGTGATCGCGGTCGAAGCGCTGCGGCATTACGCATACAGCCCATGCGCGCGGATGTATTCCGCCACCGCCGGCGTGACGAGATCATCGATCGCTTCGCCTCGCCGCAGCCGCTCGCGAATCTCCGTCGCGCTTCCATCGACCAGCGGCAGCGATGCATCCGCAAGATGCGCAAGCCACCACGCCGCCCGCTCCTCGCCTTGCGATTTCGCAATGGCATCGCGCAGCGACTCGCGCGTCCACGGCGGGCGCAGCATCACCACCGGCTGCGCCAGCGACAGAATCCGCTCCCACTCGCGCCAGCGGTGAAACTCAATGGCCTGATCGCACCCGATGAGGAACAGGAACTCCGCGCCGGGAATTCGCCGGCGAAACGCCTCCAGCGTGTCCACGAAATAACTCGGCCCTTCGCGGTCGAGCTCAATCGTGGAAATCTCCGCATCGCGCTGATCCGCCAGCGCCGCCTTGAGCATCGCGACACGATCTTCGCCCGGCGTGGGCTGCGCGCTCTTGAGCGGATTGATGCGAGCGGGGACGTAGATGATGCGATCGCACCCCGCGCGAGCCGCGACCATTGCGGGCAGTTCGATGTGCGCGCGGTGGGGCGGATCGAACGTCCCGCCGAAGAGAAGAATGCGCTCGCGTTTCGTCACGGCGGACAGCGTAGCTTTCATTCGGCCATCGCGCCGCGCCGCAGCGTTTCAGCCACGGCGTCCATCGCCAACTTGGCGTTTTTCCCCAATCGCTGCATCACGCCGACGAGGCTCGGCTGTTTCAACAGCGCAAGCGCAATCAACCCCCGGCGCGTGCGGCCGTGCTCATCCACCCATGTGTCGATTGAATCCGGCAGCGAATCGTTCACGCCGTCGCTCACGCCGCGCACGATCGCCCACCGCCGACCGGCCCGTTCCGCCGCCTTCGCAAACGCTTCGGATTCCAGGTCAACGACGTCCGTGCCGTGCTCGCGATGCCAGGCGCGTTTCGCATCAGGCGAGGTCAGCGTGCGCTTGGGGCACGACACGCTGGCAAGCGCGAGCCCTTCGGTACGAAGCGGCCACGCTGGTCGGAGCAGTTCGCCGGTGGTGGTGCGCACGACGTGGATGACATACGCCGAGCCGACCGTCGCCTCAATCGATAGGCCGCCCGCAAGCCCGGCCAGCGCCACCGGCCGCAAATCCCCTGCATGGGCGTCCATCCACCGCGTCACGCCTTCCGCGCCCGGCCCGCAGCACGCGAGTTCGAACGCATCGCCAAGCCCGGCCCGTTCAAGCCGCTCGCGCTCGAACTCCAGCGCGCACAGCACAACGCGCGGATGTTGCGACGGGTTCATGGGCATGGCAACAGCGTAGTCGCGCAACTGTTGAGCGAGCGAAAGAAGCCCACGGATTCAATCCGTGAGACTCGAGTGACCTGGAAGCCGCGTCTGACGAGTCCGCGAGGAAGACGCGGGTCAGGGCGCTCACCACGCCCCGCACGACTCGCCGCTGCGCCGGACGAGTCGCGGCGCCAACCAATCCCCCTCCCTACGAGAGGGGGGAGCAGGGACTCGGCGTGGCGTGATACAACATCACCTGTCCCGCACGGAGAACAAGCATGCGCGACCACAACACCGCCCTGCGTGAATTTCTGCGCGATCGCGACGCGCAGTGCCCGGCATGCGGCTATTCGCTTCGCGATTGCGTCTCGGCACAGTGCCCGGAGTGCGGCGCGGCGCTGGAGCTCGCGCTCGTGCCACGGCATGGCAATGGGGTGGCGTGGTGGGCGGCGGGCATGGCGGGAGCGGCGATCGCGGCGGGTCTGGCGTCGGTGGTGCTGCTTGTCACCGTGCAGAATCTTGCGGCCGTGGCCCAAGATCCATCGCGCTTGCAGCTCATTTCGCAAGGCTTCAGCTCGCAGCGCGAAGCCCCGGCATGGAGGTCGATCTTCGCTGCGATCGCGCTCGCCGCGTTGTCGCTCGCCATCTGGCTCCTTGCCGTGCGCCGGCGGTTCAGCGCATGGACTACGAAGCAGCAAGTTGCCAGCGGGATCGCAGGGGCGGCAAGCCCGTTCGCGCTGCTGGCCGTGCTCTATCTGCTGGTGCGATTCGTGCTCTGAACCCGGCGACAACCGCCGCACATCCAGCCCGCGCGCCCGCCTCGCAAAGCGGCGCATCCCGCCGCGAAGCTCGGGACCCGGCTAAACTCCACGTCTCAACATTTCGACCTCTGGACCTCTCGACTTTTCCACGTTTGAAGCTCCCGTGCACATCCGCAACTTCTCCATCATCGCCCACATCGATCACGGCAAGAGCACGCTTGCGGACCGCCTGCTTCAGGCCACGCACGCCATCACCGAGCGTGAAGCCCGCGAGCAGATCCTCGATGACATGGACCTCGAGCGCGAGCGCGGCATCACCATCAAAGCTTCCGCCGTCACCGTGACGCATCAACTGGGCGGCGAGACTTACGAGCTGAACTTCATCGACACGCCCGGCCACGTCGATTTCTCCTACGAAGTCTCGCGGGCGCTCACGGCATGCGAAGGCGCCGTCCTCGTGGTCGATTCCACGCAAGGCGTCGAGGCGCAAACCGTCGCCAACGCCTACCTCGCGGTCGAAAACAACCTTGAGCTCATCCCCGTCGTCAACAAGATCGATTTGCCCGCCGCCGATCCCGACAAAGTGGCGATGGAGATCGAGCAAGTGCTCGGCCTGCCCGCGGAAGATTGCATTTATGTCTCCGCCAAGACGGGGCAGGGCATTCCCGAACTGCTCGAAGCGATCTGCAAGCGACTGCCGCCGCCGCGCAAGAGCACGATGGACGCCACCCGCGCCCTCGTGTTCGACAGCCACTATGACGACTATCGCGGCGTGATCGTCTACTTCCGCGTGTTTGACGGCGAGCTGCGCGTGGGCGACAAAATTCGCATGATGGGCACCGGCCGCACGTTCACCATCACCGAACTCGGCCGCTACACGCCGCATCCCACAAAGATCGACCGCATCGGCACGGCGCAAGTCGGCTACATGGTCGCGGCTATCAAAACGCTCGACGACGTCCGCATCGGCGACACCATCACGCTCGAAAAGAATCTCGCCAGCGAACCGCTGCCCGGCTACCAGGAGCCGAAGCAGATGGTGTTCTGCGATTTTTATCCCGCGTCCGTGTCCTCCGATCCCGCAAAGAAGACGGACTACGAAGCCCTGCGCGACGCCATCAACAAGCTGCATCTCAATGACGCCAGCTTCACGTTCGAAACGACGCACTCCGAAGCGCTCGGCTTCGGGTTCCGCTGCGGCTTCCTCGGCCTGCTCCACATGGACATCATTCAGGAACGCCTCGAGCGCGAAGGCGGCGTGGAAGTCGTGCAGACCGCGCCCACCGTCACCTACAAAGTGAAGCTGACGACGGGCGAAGAAATTGAAATCCACAACCCCGCCGACCTCCCCGACCCCGCGAACATCGCCGCCATCCTCGAACCGATCGTTCGCCTGGAGATCATCTGCCCGATCGAGAACATCGGCGACATCATCCGCCTGTGCGAAAACCGCCGCGGCATCTTCAAGTCGCAGCGCGCCGTGTCGGAAACGCGCCAGATTCTCGATTACGAAGTCCCGCTCGCCGAGATCATCTACGACTTCTACGACAAGCTGAAATCCAGCACGCGCGGCTTCGGCACGATGGATTACGAAGTCATCGACTTCCGGGCCGACAAACTCGTCAAGGTGAACATCCTCATCAACGGCGCCATCGTGGAAGCGTTGAGCTTCATTTCGCACCGTGACAAAGCCGAGGGCCGCAGCCGCGCCATTCTCAAGAAGCTGCGCGAGCAGATCGACCGCCACCAGTTCGAGATCCCATTGCAGGCGGCGATCGGCGGCAAGATCATCGCGCGCGAAACCATCAAAGCCGTGCGCAAGAACGTCACCGCGAAGTGTTACGGCGGCGACGTGACGCGAAAGCGCAAGCTGCTCGAAAAGCAGAAGGAAGGCAAGAAGCGGCTGAAGGCGGTGGGGGCCGTCAACATCCCGCAGGAAGCGTTCCTCGCCGTGCTCGACCAAGGCGAGTAACCCCGCCGCTCATCGCGCCGTGTGGTCATCCATTCGCCGCACGCAGGCATGGACCGCTGCCAATCTGGCGGCCGGCCGCGATTTTCTGAACGCCAACGCCCATTCGCCTGCGGCATGGCGGTTGCTGCCATCTTCACCCTTGTGAGAGTCGTTGCGGCTGTTTCGGAATAGTCTTGAAGCAGCGGACTGTTGCGCCTCGTGGCGGAACCCTCGGCTGAACCCCGCTCACGAGGCTGGAGTATCAATCTTCAGCTTTCATCAGCCGCCTGCAACGGGGACGCAGCCGGCCAGTAAGGAGGATGTTTATGCACTCGAATCAGGCACGACGTCGATTGAGGGACACCCGTGCATGGCTGATCGCGCTGGCTTTGCTGTCGCTCCTCACGGGACGAGAGGCGATCGCCGCGACGGCCGACGAAACGCCGATCGACGAGCAACCCACGCCGCGCGAACAGGAGGGCATCAACCACGCCCGCGGGCTTTCCGCCGCGTTCAAGTTCGCAGCGCGAACCGTCGGCCCGTCGGTCGTCAAGATCATGACCGTGCAGCAGGTGGAAGTGATCGATCGACGCGTGCCCTGGTTCATGCGGGCCCAGCCGGAAACGCTCGAACGCCGCGGCCTCGGCACCGGCGTCATCATGCGTGAGGACGGCTACATCGTCACCAACTATCACGTCGTCGCGCAGTCCAACGACATCGCGGTGCAGCTTCCCGATGGCACGGAGTATCCCGGCGAAGTCGTCGGCGCGGACCCGGAAACCGATCTCGCCGTCATCCGCGTGAACGCCACCAATCTGCCCGCCGCACAGTTCGGCGATTCCAAGTCGCTTGAAGTCGGTGAGTGGGTCATCGCCATCGGCGCTCCCTTCGGACTCGAAAACACCGTCACCAGCGGCATCATCAGCGCCACCGGTCGCAGCAACATGCGCCTCGCCACGTATGAAGACTTCCTGCAAACAGACGCCGCCATCAACCCCGGCAACTCCGGCGGACCGCTCGTCAATCTCGACGGCCAGGTGATCGGCATCAACACCGCCATCGTCACGCAAGGCGCGCCCGCCTACGCCGGCGTCGGCTTCGCCATCCCCAGCGAAATCGTGCGCGGTGTGTTCGAGAGCATCGTGCGCACCGGCACCGTGGATCGCGGTTTCCTTGGCATCACCATGCAGGAGATCACGCCGGCGCTCGCGAAGAACTTCGACCTGCGCGGCACGAAGGGCGTGCTCATCGCCGAGGTGCAGCCCGGCGGACCAGCCGATGAAGCGGGCGTCAGGCCGGGCGACATCGTCATGGCCGTGAACGGCGAAGCCACCGACGACATGTCCGAGCTTCGCACCAAAGTCGCCGCCATTCATCCCGGTCATGACGCCGTCTTACGCGTCATTCGCAACGGCAAGACCAGGGACGTCACCGTGAAAGTCGGCCGCCGGCCCACGCTTGCGATGATGAGCCGCCAGATGCAGCAACAGCCGCCGCAAGGTTCCGCCGAGACGCGGCTGGGTTTTTCCGTTGAACCGCTCCCGCCGTCGATCGCCTCCGAACTCGGCCTCCCGCCCGACGTCGGCGTGCTCGTCACCGAAGTCGAGCGTCACGGCGCCGCCGCCATCGCGGGAATCGAAGCCGGCGATGTTGTTGTGCAGATCGACGGCAAGCCGATTGATTCCGTCGAGGCGTTCAACGAAGCCATCGCAAACGCCCAGCCCGAGAAAGGCGTACGCATCCAGCTTCGCAGTCCCGACGGCTCCGGCCGATTCGTCATCCTGCAATGGCGCAGCTAAGTTGTTGATTCCGCGCCAATGCATTCCTCCCCTCTCCCTCGGGGAGAGGGGCCCGGGGTGTGTATTCCTCCCCTCTCCCTCGGGGAGAGGGGCCGGGGGTGAGGGTTCTCCGCGTGAGCAATTGGATTCATGAGCGACGATGGCGGTCCAGGAACCCTCACCCTAACCCTCTCCCTCGGGGAGAGGGAATCAAGCCGACATCGACACCAGCGCAGAACACTTACGAAGCCGACATCGACACCAGCGCCGAACTCTTCACACTTCACACTTCACACTTCACACTGCACACTTCACACTGCACACTGCACACTGCACACTGCACA
>JBIQHI010000005.1:0-222303 GCA_044508635.1 Planctomycetaceae bacterium
AACGAAAACGGTGTTCGAAAGCAAAGGCAACCGAAACTGATTGCATACGTGCATTTCGCAACTGAATTTTCATCTCTGCTCTCTGTGCTCTCTCTGCCTCTGTGGTGAACAAGAAGAAGGACTCACATGACGCTGCTCGAAATTCGAAACCTGCACGCCTCGATTGACGGCAAGGAAATTCTCCGCGGCATTGATCTCACGGTGAACGCCGGCGAGGTGCATTCCATCATGGGGCCCAACGGCTCCGGAAAGAGCACGCTTGCTCGCGTTCTTGCCGGCGAAGAGAGCTACGAAGTCACCGATGGCGAAGTGATCTACAAGGGGCAGAATCTCCTTGAGATGGAAGCCGATGAGCGTGCCCGCGAAGGCGTGTTCATGGCGTTTCAGTATCCCGTCGAGATTCCCGGCGTCACGATGTCGTACTTCATGCGTGCCGCGGTGAACGCACAGCGCAAGCATCGCGGGCTGGATGAGCTGGACGCCATGGACTTCCTCGACCTCGTCAACGAGAAGGCGAAGATCGTCAGCCTCGATGAGTCGCTCATGAACCGCAGCGTGAACGAAGGCTTCTCGGGCGGCGAGAAGAAGCGCGCGGAAGTCTTCCAGATGGCGGTGCTGAACCCGACGCTCGCCATCATGGATGAAACGGACTCCGGCCTCGACATCGATGCGCTCAAGATTGTGGCGGACGGCGTGAACGCGCTGCGCGATGAAGAGCGGGCGTTCATCGTCGTGACGCACTATCAGCGATTGCTCAACTACATCGTGCCGGATTACGTGCACGTGCTGATGGACGGCCGCATCGTGACGAGCGGCGGGCGCGAGCTGGCGCTGGAGCTGGAAGCGAAAGGCTACGGCTGGATCGAGGCGCACGCGGGCCTGGCGGGAACGGGGCGGTGATGACGATGACGAGCACGACAGCATCTATGAGGAATGCGCCGGTGCAGATCGATCTCACAAGCGACGTGGCGGAAACAATGTTCGAGACGGCGCTGGAACAAGCGCTCGCGCACGCGCCGGCGTGGTTGAGTGAAAAGCGGGCCGCGGCGTGGGCCAACTTCTGCTCGCTCGGCGTTCCCACGCTCAAGCACGAAGAATGGCGGGCGACGAACCTTGCGCCGCTGGCCAAGATGGCGTTCGTGCCGGCGATCCGTCAGGCGGTTGACGTGAGCGCGGAGCAACTGGAGTCGCTCAAGCTGCCCGGCGTGGACGGCCCGACGATCGTGTTCGTGAACGGACGCTGGTCGCCGGAGCTGTCGACGCTTGCCGAACTGCCCGCGGGCGTGACGGTGTTGACGCTTGAAGAAGCGATGCAGCAGCATGAAGCCGCGATTCGGCCGCATTTCGAGCGCGACGGCAGCGGGCAGGCCGAGGCGTTTTCCAGCCTCAACGCAGCCCTCACGGAAGGCGGCGCGTTCGTGCACGTGGCGCGCGAGGCGCACGCCGAGCAGCCGATCGTGATTCTTTCGGTCGATGCGCCGGCCGAGGGAAGCCAGCCGACGATGTCGCATCCGCGCAACGTGATCGTGTGCGAAGACGGATGCAACGTGAAGATCGTGGAGCGTTACGTCTCGCTCGGCGAAGGCACGACGCTGACGAACGCGGTGACCGACGTTGTCGTCGGCGAGCAGGCGCACGTTGAGCATTATCTCATCGAGCAGCAGTCATTCGAAGCGTTCAACATCAGCGTGCTGCGCAGCAGGCAGAAGCGCGACAGCCGGTTTGCTTCGCACACGGTGCTGCTCGGCGGGAAGCTGGTGCGGAACAATGTGAACCCGATTCTGGATGGCGAGCCGTGCGAATGTCTCATCAACGGCCTGTTCGTGGGCGGCGGCACGCAGCACATGGACAACCACATGCGCGTGGAGCACGCCAAGCCGCACGGCGACAGCAGGCAGTTCTACAAAGGCATCCTTGCGGACAAGGCCACCGGCGTGTTCAGCGGCCGCATCATCGTACACCCCGGCGCCCAGAAGACCGACGCCAAGCAGAGCAATCAGAACCTGCTGCTCTCCGAAGGCGCGATGATCACCACGAAGCCGCAGCTTGAGATCTACGCGGACGACGTGAAGTGCACGCACGGCGCGACGATCGGCCAGCTGGATGAGAACGCAATGTTCTATCTGCGCTCGCGCGGCATCACGAACGTCGATGCCCGCAACATGCTCATCTATGCGTTCGCCAGCGAAAGCCTGGACCGCATGCAACTGGAGCCGATGCGCGAAGCGCTGCAGAAGCTGCTGTTCGAACGCCTTCCGCACGGCGAATTGCTGGAGCACGCGCGCGCATGACGACCGCCGGGGCCAACGCGGTGAATACGCCAAAGGCGGCGGGCCAAGCCGGCGCGTTGGATGTCGCCGCGGTTCGGGCTGACTTTCCGATTCTCGCGCAGCGCGTGGCGGGCAAACCGCTGGTGTATCTCGACAACGCCGCGACGAGTCAGAAGCCGCGCGCGGTGATCGACGCCATTCGCACGTATTACGAAACGTACAACGCCAACGTGCACCGCGGGCTGCACACATTGAGCGAGAAGGCGACGGCGGCATACGAGCAGGCACGCGGCAAGGTGCGGCGTTTTCTCGGCGCGGCGGAAGATCGCGAGATCGTCTTCACGCGCGGCACCACGGAGGCGATCAACTTGGTGGCGCAGTCGTTCCTTCGGCCGCGCGTGAAAGCCGGCGATGAGATCCTCATCACGCACATGGAGCATCACTCCAACATCGTGCCGTGGCAACTCGTGCGCGAGGCGACCGGCGCGGTGCTGAAGGTCGTGCCGATCAACGATCGCGGCGAGCTGGAGCTTGATGCGCTGCGTTCCATGCTCTCCGAACGAACGAAAATGCTCGCGGTGGGGCACATCTCAAACGCGCTCGGCACGATCAACCCTGTGAAGCAGATCGTGGCGTGGGCGAAGGAGAACGGCGTGCCGGTGCTCATCGACGGCGCCCAGGCGGCGCCGCACATGGCGATCAACGTGCGCGACATCGGCTGCGATTTCTACTGCATCTCCGGCCACAAGATGTTCGGCCCGACGGGCATCGGCGCGCTGTACGCCCGCGCGGAATTGCTCGAGAGCATGCAGCCGTATCAAGGCGGCGGCGAGATGATTCGCAGCGTGTCGTTCGAGAAGACGACATTCAGCGACATTCCCACGCGTTTCGAAGCCGGCACGCCGAATATTTCGGGCGCGATCGGCCTCGGCGCTGCGATTGATTATCTGAACACCGTGGGCCTCGGCCGCATCGCTGCGTATGAACACGAATTGCTGGAATACGCCACAGACGCGATCGGCAGTGTGCCAGGCGTGCGACTGATCGGCACGGCGAAAGACAAGGCGGCGGTGATTTCCTTCGTGCTCGGCGACATTCACGCTCACGACCTCGGCACGATTCTCGATCATCACGGCATTGCGATTCGCAGCGGGCATCACTGCGCCCAGCCGGTGATGGATCGCTTCGGCGTGCCGGCGACGGCGCGAGTGTCGCTGGCATTTTATAACACGCGCGAAGAGATCGACGCCGTGGTCGCGGGGCTGCACAAGGCCATCGAGGTGTTCGCATGAGCGTCGAGCTTGATGATCTGTATCAGCAGCTCATTGTCGATCACAGCAGGCGGCCGCGGAATTTTCGCGCCATGGAACATGCCGATGCGGACGCCGAGGGCTACAACCCGCTATGCGGCGATCGCGTGCACGTGTTCGTGAAGAAGACGGACGACACGCTGGCGGATGTGAGTTTCACCGGCAGCGGGTGCGCGATCTGCACGGCGTCGGCGTCGCTCATGACGGACGCGGTGAAAGGCAAGACCACCGAAGCCGCGAAGGCCACGTTTGAGAAGCTGCACGCGCTGCTCACGGATTCCGGACCGGCGGACACGAGCGGGCTCGGCAAGCTGGCGGTGTTTGCGGGCGTCAAGCGCTTCCCCGTGCGGGTGAAATGCGCATCGCTGCCGTGGCACACGCTGCGCGCGGCGCTGGAAAATGATCACCAGCCGGTATCAACAGAGTGATGGAGAGTTCGCCTGTCGTGGAGCTTCGCGAAGCCATCATCAAAGCGCTGCGCACGGTGCATGACCCGGAGATTCCGGTCAATCTCTATGACCTCGGCCTCATCTACGAGCTTGGCGTCAGCGATGAGGGCGACGTTGCGATCCGCATGACGCTCACCACGCCGAATTGTCCCGTGGCGGACATGCTTCCCGCGCAGGTGAAGCGTGCGGTGGAAGCGGTGGATGGCGTGCGGAGCGCGAAGGTGGAGATTGTGTGGGAGCCCACGTGGACGCCGGAGAAGATGAGCGCTCGCGCCCGGGCGGAAATGGAGCTGCGCGGCATCACGGTTCCCGATCATTCCGGCCCGCGGGTGACAAAGCTGACGTTCGGGCGAACGAATCGGCCGCGCTGACTCGCTCAATTCGCGCCTCTTCGATACCCTACGCGCCGGAACACTGGAGACCACTCGCATGGGCATGCTCACGGGCAAGCGCGGACTCGTCGTCGGCATCGCAAACGATCACAGCTACGCGTGGTACATCGCGCAGTCGCTGCTGCGCGAAGGCGCCACGTGCCTCTTCACGCACCTGCCGGGCGAGAAGATGGAACGCCGCTGCAGCAAGGCGATCGAGCAGCTCGGCGTGACGAACCCGTGGCTGAAGCCGCTCGACGCGTCGAAGGACGAAGAGCTTGATCAACTGTTCGACCAGGTGAAGAGCGATTTCGGCACGATTGATTTCCTCGTGCATTCCATCGCGTTTGCGGACAAGGATTGGCTGAAGACGGGCATGTTCACCGCGACGCCGCGGAACGTGTTCAACGTGGCGATGGACATTTCGGCGTACACGTATGCCGCAATGGCGAATCGCGCGGCGCCGCTGATGACGAACTCGGACGGCGGCGCGATGGTGTCGATGAGCTACTACGGCGCGGAAAAAGCCGTGCCGGGCTACAACGTGATGGGCGTGGCGAAGAGCGCACTGGAATCGACGACGCGGTATCTCGCAGCGGAACTCGGCGCGAAGAACGTGCGTGTGAACTGCATCTCCGGCGGGCCGCTGCGCACCATGTCCGCGATGGCGGTGGGCGGGTTCTCGGAGATTCTGGAGTGGGTGCCGAAGAAGGCGCCGCTCAAGCGCAACGTCGAAGGCCGCGAAGTCGGCGACGCCGCAGCGTTCCTCCTAAGCAACATGTCATCCGGCATCACCGGACAGACGCTCTACGTGGATTGCGGGTACAGCGCGATTGGGTTGTAGCGGCGGAGGGTTGAGCGCCTGATCCTGATCCGTCGATGGCGAGGCGGGTCATTCTCTGCGAAGCCGCGAGCGGCTTTACTTCGCGGCGGTGTGGGCGCAGTGTTCGCAGCAGTAGATGGTGCCGGCTTCGTCTTCGACGCCGTGGCCGATGACGGCGCAGTTGCAATGCGCGCATCGCGGCGCGATAGCCGCGATGGCGCATTCGAAGCTGTCGAAGGTGTGCGTTTCGCCGTCTTTCACGACGTCGAACGTGTTGTGATACTCATTGCCGCACTTCTCGCAGGTCGCCATGTGCGTCTCCTGTGCTCTCTCTTCGCTCCATTGCCAACTGCGTACGAACCGTCAGCGCGCGGTGCGGCAACTGGCGGTCAGGTGCGGGCCGCCTGCGGGTTCACGGCGGATTCCGCGATCATCGTGAGCTTGCGGTCGGTCGCTTTCTCTTCATCGAGCGTCTGCTGGAGAATCGAGGCGACGTCATCGCGGCCGATGCGGCTGGCGAACGTGCGAGCCGAGCCATAGCCCGCCATTTCATAATGCTCGACGCGCTGTGCGGCGGCGATGAGCGCGGCGTCGCGCACTTCCGGGCTGCCTTTCGCGCCGATCATTTCTTCGCCCTCGGCGATCAAGCCCTTCATCGCATCGCACGCTTCGCGGCTGGGCTCACGGCCGAGCAGGCTGAAGATGTTCTCCAATCGATTGACGTGCTGCCTCGTCTCCTCGAGATGCGTGCGAAACGCGCTCGAAAGCTGCGTGTTCGACGCGGCCTCCGCCATCTTCGGCAAGGCTTCCGTGAGCCGCTGCTCCGCGTCGTAGAGGTCTTCGATCTGTTCGAGGAGAAGGTCGTCCAGGGTGTCGAATTTCGTCGTGTTGAAGAGTTTCACAGCCGCGCTCCTTTGTGGTTGCGTCTTGGAGCCCACATGATGCGTGCATGCCATGACACGCGACTGAAGTGGTTATGAAACGAAACTCAAGCGGGCGATGCGCGGCGATCAGCGCAATGACCGATCGCCGAGCAGACGTTCATCGAAGAGCCACGGCCCGGGATGATCGATGTCGGCCTGCGGCACGAACGATTCGCGAATGGCGGCGGCGAGATGCGCGAGATTCTTGCCGGTGCGGGCGCTGATGGGGATGGGGGCGGCGGGGTTGCTGGAAATTGAATCGTTGGCGGCGGGGACCCGCGTCTTCCTCGCGGACTCGTCAGACGCGGCTTCCGCATGCTTGGTCGCCGGCAATGGAGATACGCCTTCCAGACTTGGCGCGGCGATCAGATCGCATTTGTTGATGACGTGCAGGTCGGCAGGTCGCGGAAGAGCCGGCCATTCAATTCCGGGTGCGGACATGGCGATGATGAGATCCGCATGGGCGAGAAGTTTCGTCGCGATGGCGATGGCGCGCTGCTCAATTGGATCATCGCTTTCGCGGATGCCCGGCGTGTCGTGCCAATCCACCACGAGGCCCGCGACGTCGATGCGGCCTGCCGTGTAATCGCGCGTCGTGCCCGGCATGTCGGCGGTGATGGACAGCGAACGCCCGACCAGTGCATTCGTGAGCGTGCTTTTCCCCACATTCGGCAAGCCGGCGAGCACGACAACAGGCGGCGTGATGAGACGGTTCAGCCGGCGCGATCGCGCACGATCCGCATCCGTCAGCGCCGGCGCGTTCCGCCATCGCCGCGGCTGGTCGAGCAGCAGATCAATCGCCAGCGGGCTCTCGGCTTTCGCCACCGCCGCAAGCATGCACGCTTCAACGAGGTCGCGAGCTTCCGGGTACAGCGAGATCGGGTGCACATCGTCGGCCCGCACGAGGGTTGCGCCGAGCGCGACCGCGGCTTCGGCGATCCTGTGCACGACGCGCAGCCCGCCATGTGGCATGAGCAGCGCCATGTCATCCTTGATGCGAACAACAAGCCCGTCATCCACGCCAGCGATCGAGCGAAGCGAGAGCTTGCCGACAGGCCACGCCGCAGCGCCGGTCAACTTCACGAGCAGCGGCACGACATTGCCGGTGAGCTGCAGCATGGCGACAGCGCCGGGCGCGTGCGGCGTCACGAGCGCGATCGTGCATTCAGCTTGTGCGGACGGCGCTGACACGGCGATTGATCCGGACGACATGCAACGTGCTCATCTCAACGCGAGGCGCACATCGGCATGATGCGTCGTGCCCACTAAGCTACGCGCCAGATTCCGGCTCGCTCGCCAGCGCGTGGCGGGCCGCGGCGGCGATCCCGAGCAACGTGAGATCGGGCACGATGCGGTCGATGAGTTCATCGCCCTCGAAGAGCACTTCCGCGTCGCCTCCGGTGGCGATGATGGTGGGGTACGCGCCGTAACTTTCCGCATACACCTCGGCCAGCCGGCGCACGAGGCCGACGATGCCGTGATACACGCCGCGAAGCATCGCCTGCGACGTGGATCGGCCGAACGCTTCCTTGTCGGGCGCGGCGAATTCGATATCCGGCAGCGCGGACGTGTTGTCATGCAACGCGCGAAGCTGCATGCGGGCGCCGGGCGCGATCGCGCCGCCATGGAACGTGCCTTCGCCATCCACAAAGTCCACGGTGACAGCCGTGCCCGCGTCCACGACGATGCACGCCTGCTTGATGCGATCGAACGCGGCGACGGCGTTGAGCAGACGATCCGTGCCGGTGATGGTTTCCGGATCGAGCACGACGCTCAACGGAATCGGCAAGTCAACGCCCACGCGGTACACGTGAAGCGAGAGTTGATCTTCGATCATTGACGCAATGGCGTCCGACGCGGCCGGATTGACCGAGGCCATGACGATCGCAGCGCGGGATTGGTCGACGTGCGCCCACTCGCGCGTGATCGCCTCGGCGACGGCGGCGAGATCGTCGTTGACGAAGCGGTCGGAGCGGGCCACTTCGCCGGCGTCAAAGCGCGCCACCTGCGTGCGCGTGTTGCCGACGTTGATCGCAATGAGGTCGATGTCAGTCATCGGACGGCGTGGAGAGCGGCGGTTGTGGAATCGGCGGTCAGCCGCTGCTTGAGCCGCTCGAAAATCTGTCGAGTCACTTTGCCGGGCGTGCCGTCGCCCACGCGCCTGCCGTCGAGTTCAACGACAGCGGACACGAGGCGGCGCGTCGATGTCAGCCAGATTTCGCTGGCGGATTTCAATTCTTCCAATCGCAGCGGGCGCTCACCGATGCGCAACCCCATCGACTGCGCGAGCGCGATGACCTTGGCGCGGGTGACGCCGGGCAGCACGGGCGGATCGCTGTTCAGCGGCGGGGTGACGATCGTGCCGGAGACGATGGCGAAGACGTTGGTGCGCGTGCCTTCGCCGACGAACCCGCCGCGGTGGAGGATGGCCTCATCGGCGTGCTGTTCGTGCGCGGAAATGGCCGCCATCACGTGTCCGAGCAGGCTGATGGACTTCACCGAGCCGAGCTTCCAGCGTTCATCGGGAACGGTGCGCGACGTGACGGTGCTCGGCGCGTCCATGTCGGCAACGGGCGTGGTGCGCTCGATGAAGCCGAAGACGGTGGGCTCGATTTCGGTGGTGGGGAGATGCGAGCGGAGTCGTTCGCAGCCGCGCGTGACTTGGAGGTAGACGTACCCTTCGCTGTAGCCGGATTCATCGATGAGCTGGTCGGTGATGGACTGCAGGTCGGCGGCGTCGAAGCCGTTGATGCTGGTGCGCGTGAGGGAATTTCGCAGGCGGCCAACATGGTCGGCGATCCACGGGGCGGTGGAGTTCGTCACGCGGACGACCTCGTACACGCCGTCGCCGAACATGAACCCGCGATCGAATGGGCTGATCCGTGCCCGGCCGGGTGTGGTGGTCAATCCGTTGAGCCAGATGCGCATAGTGGGACAGTGTATCGCCTGCGGGCATGCAGCGGCGAGGGGGAAAGATGCGTGAATTTCCCGGTTCGCGCCCGAGTCGCATGAACGCCCTCGTGGTCGTATCCTTCCCTCGATGCCGAAGACGCACCGTGCCGCGGTCATTGATGGGAAATTGCTGGCGGAACGAGTGCGCGCGGACCTCGCCGAGCGCGTGGAGAAACATCGGCGCAGCGGCAGGACGGTGCGGCTGGATTCGGTGCTGGTGGCGGGCGACGAGGCGGCGGCGATTTATGCGCATCGCCAGTCGCAGTCGTGCCGCGAGGTGGGCATCGAGCACGTGCTCCATCGCCTGCCGGCCAACGCACAATACGAAGACATCGCCGGTCGCATTCTGCTGCTCAACAGCAACGACCTGGTGCACGCGATCATGCTGCATCTGCCGTTGCCGGCGGGCGTGAACGCGGAGCAGATTCAGTCGCTCATTGCCGTGGAGAAGGACGTGGAAGGCGTCAACCCGGCGAACATCGGGAACGTGGTGTACGGCCGGCGAAGTCTGGTGCCGTGCACGGCGCTCGCGGTGATGGAGATGATCGAGGCGACGGGCGTTTCGCTGCCGGGCTCGACATGCGTGGTGGTGGGGGCGAGCAACATCGTCGGCAAGCCGGTGGTGGTGCTGCTGATGCGCGATGAGGCGACGGTGATCTCGACGAATAAGTACACGCAGAACTTGCCGGCGATCACGCGCACCGCGGATGTGCTGGTGAGCGCGGCGGGCGTGCCGGGGCTCATTCGCGCTGACATGGTGAAACCGGGGGCGGTGGTGATCGATGTGGGCATCAACCGCGTCCAGGCGGCGGACGGCTCGATGAAGACAGTGGGCGACGTGGCGTTCGACGAAGTGGCGGACGTGGCGGGGCATGTCTCGCCCGTGCCCGGCGGCGTCGGGCCGATGACGGTGGCGATGCTGCTCAAGAACACCGTGGAGAGCGCGGAGCGGTGAGGGGGAGATGAGGGGATGATGAGAATTCGGAATTCGGCTCCCCGCTCCTCATCCCCTCACCTCCTCACTCCTCATCGGGCTCCACCCCGCCTTCCGAGACAGTGCCAATTTCACGAACCTCGCCCCTTTGCTTTGCGCCCGGTCGTGGTAGCGTGATGGCCTGGGATTTCAGCCATGGCACCGTGGGCGGGACACATGAGGCGGGCGCTGACGACATCGACGGTGTTGATCGTGCTGATCGCGGCGCTGGTGGGCGTGATCGCGATCGTGCTTGCCGTGGATTGGGGCAAGAGCGCGGCGGGGGACGGCGGGGGCGCGATCCCGGCGACGCAGCCTTCGCGTGCTTCAGCGCCAGCATCAACAAGCGTGAACGACGCCGCGGCGAACATGGAGCCGCTGGACGAGTTTCTCGCCATTGCGGACCGCCTGGAGAACAGTCCCAACCCATGGGTCGGCCAGGGCAAGTTGCCGCAGCTTCAAGCCGCGCTGCTGGCGGGTGAGCTGAAACTCGGCGAGCGGCTCAGCGCGCAAACGGATCTCGCGCGCGAATACCTTCGCTTCGGGCAGATCGAAAAGGCGCTGGAATCGATCAACGCAGCGATCGCTGAAGCGGAAGCCACGCACGCCCTGACGCCCGCAAGCATGGCGGAACTCCTGCGCGTGCGTGCGCTCGTGTACCTGCGACAGGCGGAGATCGAGAACTGCGTCAATCGCCACAACCGCGACTGCTGCATCTTTCCATTGCAGGGCGGCGCGATTCACGCCTTCCGCGAGCCGGCGCTCAAGGCAAAGGCGGATTACATTCGCTGTCTCGACTTGCTGTCCGGCACGCCGAACGACGCCGCTCGCGCGCAGCGCATGCTTTCAATCATCTGGCTGCTCAACATTGCGTGTATGGCCCTGGATGAATATCCATCGGGCGTGCCCGCGGCGTATCTCATTCCTCCACACGCGTTTGAATCGGAGGCGGACATCGGCCGGTTCGTGGATGTAGCAGGCGAGCTCGGCGTTGATGTGTTCGATCACGCAGGCGGCGCGGTGGTTGATGATTTCGACGGCGACGGGATGCTGGACATCGTGACTTCCACGTGTGCCGTGCGCGGGCCGATGAAGGCGTTTCGCAGCGTCGGCGACGGGACATTTGAGAATGTTTCCGCCGCGTGGAAGCTCGATCAGCAGCTTGGCGGGCTCAACATCGTGGCGACGGACTTCAACAATGACGGGCGGCTGGATCTGTACGTGCCGCGCGGCGCGTGGCTGTTTGCGGACGGCGAGATCCGCGCTTCGCTGCTGCGGATGAATGAAGATGGTTCGTTCACGGACGTGACGCGCGCGGCGGGCGTGATGCACCCCGTCGGTCCGTCGCAGGCGGCGCTGTGGGCGGATTTCGACAACGACGGCTGGCTCGATCTCTACGTCGGCCACGAGTCGCAGCAGCAGCTCGACCGCAGCGGCAAGCGCTACCCGTGCGTGCTCTATCGCAACAATCACGATGGCACGTTTACCGATGTCACCACGGCGGCCGGCGTGTCGAACGATCACTACTGCAAAGGCGTTGCGGCGGGTGACTACGACAACGATGGCGACATCGATCTGTATGTCTCCAACATCGGCCAAAACCGGCTGTATCGCAACAACGGCGACATGACGTTCACCGACGTCGCGGCGCAGGCCGGCGTGACACAGCCCGTCGAGCGCAGCTTCGCCACGTGGTTCTTTGATTACGACAACGATGGCTGGCTCGACCTGTGGGTGAACGGCTACAGCGCGACGACGGCTGACCTTGCCACCCAGGCGCTTGGCGGGAAGCACAAAGGCGTCCGGCCGCGGCTGTATCGCAACAACCGCAACGGCACGTTCAGCGATGTCACCGAGCAGGTGGGCGTGGGCAGGGCGTTCCTGCCGATGGGCGCGAACTTCGGCGACTTCGACAACGACGGCTGGCTCGATGTGTACCTCGGCACCGGTGATCCAAACTACGAAGCGCTGATGCCCAACATCGCGCTCCGCAACAACCTCGGCATGCGATTCCAGGACATCACGCAATCGTCCGGTCTCGGCCACCTGCAGAAAGGCCACGGCATTGCGTTTGCAGACATCGACAACGATGGCGATCAGGACGTGTTCCACCAACTGGGCGCGTTCTTCCCCGGCGATGCCTTCCGCAACGCGCTGTTTCAGAACCCGGGGCACGGCAACCACTTCATCACGATCGAGCTTGTGGGCGTGCAGACGAACCGCATGGCGTACGGCGCTCGCATCAAGGTGGTGGTGAACGCGCCAGCCGGCGATCGCGAGATTCACCGCGCCCCCGGGTGCGTGAGCAGCTTTGGCGGTTCGCCGCGGCGGCAGGAAATTGGTCTCGGCGACGCGAAGGCGATCAAGTCGATCGAAATCTGGTGGCCGACGTCGGGCCAGCGGCAGACGTTCAATAACGTGGCGATGGACCAGTTCATTCGCATCACGGAAGGCGCGGATGAGATTGAGGTGCTGCAGCCGGCGCGGTTTGAGTTGGGTGCGAACGGCTAAGCACTGGTGCGGAGCGGACTTAATCCTCGAACACGAGGAACCAGCCGTCGCCGAGATTGGATTCCCAGTTGGTGTTGTACCACGTGCGCGGCGCATCGGGTTGCTTGCGAACGAGGATGACGCCGTCGCCGCGGCCGGACCATGGCGAGAGCCGAAAGCCGACGTTGCCCCATTCAATCACGCGCACGTTTGTGATGGGGAGAAGTCCAACGGGCTGCCAACCTTCGAACGTTTCGCCATTCCGGGCGCGAGTTGCGATGTCCTCAAGACGGCCCTTGTGAAGCATCACATTCAATCGGAACGGCCAGTTCGTGAGCACGATGCTGACAACCAATGGCAAAGCTGCAAGGCCGCGCACGCGCGCGAATGGCCGCAGCGCAACGCGAGCAAGCATCGCTACGAAGAATGCAATGACGAGGATTGGCAGAATTACCGGTGAAACCAGCATCAGCAAGGCACCGACGCCCATGTCGCCAAGCCAGCCGATCGCGGAGATGAGAAAGAGGACAACGACGAACCACGACGCAATTGCTGTGACGACTTTCGCGGTGATCGCGCTGACAGCCCAGAAGCGGGAGTACGGATACGGCGAGGTCGTGCGCGGATCGCTCGGATCAAACGCGCGGCCGCATTCGGGACATTGATGGCTTTCAAGCCCGCGCAGCGAGTGGCGACAGGTGAGGCAGTAGCGGTCGAAGTCGTGCGCGGCAGTCCCCACGCGTCAATTGTACGCGACCAATCCCTTCCACCTCGGCGCCACGACTCGTCCGGCCGAAGGCGGAGAGTCGCGCGGGATGTGAACAGCGATCCCGCGCGCTCCCCACCGCGGATTCCGCGTCGCGGCTCCGGCGCGAAACGCCTTGGCGCGAGTGAAAGGTGGGCTGTGTTCGCCCGACGGTTCACCCGAACAGCTTGTCGCGCGCTTCTTCGTACTTCGCCAGCGTGCCGCGCACGACTTCCTGCGGCAGTTCCGGCCCGGGCGGCGTCTTGTCCCACTTGCCGGCGGAGACGAGCGTGAGCAGGTAGTTGCGCACGTACTGCTTGTCGAAGCTTTCCTGGTCGCGGCCGGGCTCATACTTGTCCGCGGGCCAGAAGCGCGAGCTGTCGGGCGTGAGCACTTCGTCGATGAGGATGATTTCGCTCGTCGGCTTGCCACTGGCATCGAGCGCATAGCCGAACTCAAACTTGGTGTCGGCAAGGATGATGCCGCGCGGCTCGGCGTACTTCGCGGCGGCGGTGTAGATTTTGAGCGAGACATCGCGAAGCTTCGTCATCACGTCGCGACCGGCAATCTCGCACGCTCGTTCAAAATCGATGTTCTCATCATGGCCCACGGCGGCCTTGGTGGCGGGGGTGAAGATCGGTTCGGGCAGGCGATCGCATTGTTTGAGGCCGGGCGGAAGCGGGACGCCGCAGACTTTGCCGGTCTTGGTGTATTCGCTCCAGCCGGAGCCGGCGAGGTAACCGCGGACGACGAATTCGATGGGGATGACCTCCGCCGCGCGGCCGATGGTGCATCGACCAGCAATCTGCCGGCGCTGCTCGTCATTGAGGCCCGGCACATCGCTCGCGTCGGTGGAGACGATGTGATCGGGAACCAGGTTCAGCTTGCGCACGAAGTTGAACCAATGCGTGGAGATTTCGGTGAGCAGCGCCCCTTTGCCGGGGATCGGCGTGGGGAGCACCACGTCGAAAGCGCTGATGCGGTCGCTGGCGACGATGAGCACGCGCGGCTCCTGCCCACGCTGCGGCGGGAGCTGGTAGACGTCGCGCACTTTCCCCTCGCGGCGGCCGGGCAGCGGGAGATTGGTGCGGATGACGTGATTGACGGGAGCGGAGCGGTGCGAGGTCATGGTCGCCACGGGTTGCCTCCATGCAGGTGAAGCGCAACGGTAGCATCTTCGCCGGGGTTGGGAAATCGCAATCGCGGCTGCCGAAGAACAGGGGATGATCCGCCCCGTGGACGCTAGACTAGGGCTTCTGATCCGGGATTCGGAAACCACCTGGCGACGTTGCGAGCGACACTGACGAGATGCTTCGATTTGCTGTGTACGAGGACGACGGCCTGACGGGGGAGGACCCGCTCCTCGGCGCATGCCTTATCGGCGCGGACGATCTTGCGGAGCCCGGCAAGATTTCGTTCCAGGACGGCGAGATTCACGTGACGCGCAAGGGCAATCGCTCCACCGCGCTAAGCCTGCAGTACGACGCCGGCCGCATGGGCGTGCTGATGCTGCAAACGTGCCTGCTGCCGGACCGTAACGAGCCCTACATCCTCGCGCTTGAACTGGCCCGGCATCGCATCAAGTTCTTCATCACGAAGAGCGAAGAGTGGCAGATGTTCGAGCTGTCGGCGGAGCACCCCGCGATGAAGCTGTGGGAGCAGGCGCGCCGGCGGTTCACGCGGGCGCTCACGGCTTCCACGCGCGAGGATGCAGCCAAGGCGGCCCGGCAGGCGCTCGTCGACGCCATCGAAGCCACGGAACTGCTGGCAATGGCGCACGCGGAAATTCTGCTGCATCGCCGATTCGCGCAGCGCCCGGCCAGTTCCACAACACTGGCGGTCCGTGTCTGGCCGACGACCCAATCCTCTTCAACGTGTGACGCGGCGGCAAAGGAGTTTGACGTCGTCGTGCTGCCGATGCGTTGGAGCGAGCTTGAGAAGGAGGAAGGCAACTACGACTTCGCGGCCCTCGATCGCACCGTGCAGTGGGCGGTGAGTCTTGGCAAGCCGATCATCGCCGGCCCGCTCATCGACTTCAGCAAGCAGGCCGTGCCGAACTGGCTCTATGTCTGGCAGAACGATTACGACACCTGCCGCGATCTTGTGTACGACCACGTCGAGCGGCTGGTGAAGCGCTACGCCGAATTTGTCTCGATCTGGAACCTCGCGAGCGGGCTCAACACGAACGAGAACTTCAAGCTGAAGTTCGAGCAGATGATCGACCTCACGCGCATGGCGGCCCTGCGCGTGAAGCAGGAGCGAAAGAACGCACGCGTGATGCTGGAAGTGGCGCACCCGTTTGGCGAAGACTGCGCGTTCCATGCGGATTCGATCGCGCCCGTCACCTTCGTGGACCGCGTGGTGCAGGAAGGCGTGCGGCTGAACTGCATCGGCGTGAAGATGATGATGGGCCGACAGGATTGCGGCATGGCGACGCGCGATCTCATGCAGATCAGCCACGCGCTGGACCGCTATTTCCTGCTCGATGTGCCGGTGCTGCTCACGGCGATCGGCGTGCCGAGCGAGGAAGTGGATGATCGCGGCGGGCGATGGCTGGAGCCGTGGTCCGATTCGCTGCAGGCACGGTGGGCAACGCGATTGTTCGCAATTGCAATGTCCAAGCCGTATGTCGAAACGATCACGTGGTGCGACCTCTACGATCATGACCGCGCGGAGCTGCCGAAGGCGGGATTGATCGATGGTCGCGGGAAGCCGAAGTCGGCGCTGCAGCGGCTGGTGAGCGTGCGGCGTCGGCTCAAGAAGCCGCTGGGCGCGCTGCGATTGCCGGGGGCGCAGGGGGCGGCGAGTGCGGGAACGGCGGGCGTGAAAGACGCGCCGGCGACGCATGGCTGACGAGGCGGCGCGACTCCAGCGGTATGTCACATTCGCGGCGGTGCTGCTGCTCGGCGGCGTTGCGATCACGGCGACGATGCTCATCCTGCGGCCGATTGTGATTCGCGATGAGTGGAGCGGCCCGGCGCCGGCGGAGCGGCTTGACCTGCCGGACATGCGGCTTGATCTCAACACGGCGAGCGCAGAAGAGCTGACGCTGCTGCCGGGCATCGGGCCTGCACTCGCGAAGCACATCGTGGAGTTGCGTCGAGCCCGCGGCCGCTTCGAGAGCCTCGATGATCTGCGGCAGGTTTCGGGTCTCGGGCCGGCGAGAATCGAGGCGATCGAGCCGCATGTCGTCATTGATCCCGCGGAATAAACGGGCGGGCGGCGGGCTTCGCCGAGTGTTCCGCCGCGCGGGTACGATCCGCGAAAGGCACGCGGCCAACGCCACCTGATTCGGCAATCAGGCGGCTTGGGGCTGCGCGCGTGGTTTTGTGCAAGCGATGACAAACACGCCGAGACGCGAATGGCTTGATGTGCTTCGCACCGATCCTGCGGTGGAGGCGATCGCTGCGCACGTGGCCTCGCGCGAGAAGGCGCATGTGAGCGCACGCGGCGCGGTGGGGTCGAGCACGAATGCGCTCGCGGCGGCGCTGCACACGCAGCTTGAGCGGCCGGTGCTATTGCTCGTGGCGCACATCGATGAGGCGGATGACGCGGTTGATGAGTTGGAATCGCTCGGCATTCGCGCGGTCGGGTTTCCGGCGGTGGAGCACGCGCCGGGCGAAAGCGGCGTGAACCAGGAGTTGCTCGGTGAGCGGTTGATCGTCGTGCGGCAGCTTGCGGAGGGACAGCTTCCCGGCGTGCTGGTCGCGGCGATGCCTGCGGTGATGCAAGCCGTGCCAAAGCGGGAGGAAATTGCGAGCCTGCTTCGCAGCGTGAAGACTGGCGGCTCGCTCGATCAGCAGGACTTTCTGCGGTGGCTCGGCGAAGCGGGATACACACGCGTACCTGCGATCGAATCGCCCGGCGAGTTTGCGGTGCGCGGCGGGATCATCGACGTCTTCCCGTTCGGCGCGGCCCCCGTGCGCATCGATCTCTTCGGCGACACCGTCGAAAGCATGGCAGAGATTGATCTGGAGTCGATGGGCTCCGACCGCAACGTAAACGAGGTGACGATCGTTTCGGGCAAGCTCGGCGGCGGCGAAGCGGCGGATGCGAAACCGAAGCGAACAAAGCGCGCGGCGGATATTCCGTCGCTGGTGTCTTACCTGCCGGGCGAGACGGTCGTCGTGCTGGCGGAACTGCTCGAGCTGAATGAGCAGGGACGGAGTTACTACGAGCGAGCGCTGGATGCCAGCAGGATCATCGATCCACCTTCGGTCTTTCGCTCGATGCGCGAGCGGTTGCATGCGGTGGTGGAGGTGTCACACGTTTCCGGCGGAGCGGCGAGCGATGTTGTGGTGCCGCTGCCCGTCAGCGCGTTGCCGATGTTCGAGGAGGATGTGAGCAGCGCGATCAGGGAATTGGCGTCACTGCCCGCGGCTCGCACGATCGTGTGCTGCCAGAACGAAGGCGAGGCGTCGCGGTTCAGCGAGTTGCTGCGCGAGCTCAATGGAAGCGATGACGGACCGCAGGTTGACACTTCGCGCATTGAAATTGAGCAGCGATTTTTGAGCCGGGGGTTTTTGTGGGCGAGGTCGGATGCTGCAGCGGATTCGCAGCTCGGCGCACGCGCCGGTTCGGGCGCGGCCGCACAATTTCCTCCTCCCTGGAAGGGAGGGGGAGTATCCGCAGACCGAGGGGGAGTTTTCGCCGGCCACAGTTTTGCGCTTGTGCCGTATCACGAACTGCTGCACCGCACGCACCTTCGGCGGCGCATTCGCCGGTTGGGTTCGACCCGCGCGATGGATGCCTTCCTCGACTTGCAGCCGGGCGACTACGTCGTGCATCGCGATCACGGCATCGCGCGGTTCGTGGGTCTGCAGGAAATCGCAGCGGACACGCACAAGCCGGCGGAGGAATATCTGACGCTGGAATTCGCAGCCAACGCCAAGCTGCACGTGCCGGTGTCGAAGATCGAACTGGTGCAGCGTTACGTCGGCGCGATGACCGGTGCGCCCACGCTGTCCACGCTCGGCGGCAAGCGATGGTCGGCGCAGCGCGAGCAGGCGGCGGAAGCGGTGCGCGATCTCGCCGCGGACATGCTGCGATTGCAGGCGGCGCGCGAATCGCTGCCGGGCATCCGCTATCCGCAGGACACTACGTGGCAACTGGAGTTCGACGCCGAGTTCCCCTACGACGAAACCGACGATCAGCTTGCGGCGATCGCAGCCACCAAGCGCGACATGACGGCGCCGCGCCCGATGGATCGCCTCGTGTGCGGCGACGTCGGCTTCGGCAAAACGGAAGTCGCCATGCGAGCCGCGTTCAAGGCGGTGGAGTTCGGCAAACAGGTGGCCGTGCTCGTGCCCACCACGGTGCTTGCCGCCCAGCACGAACGCACCTTCCGCGAGCGATTCAAGGGGTATCCGTTTGAGATCGATTCCATCAGCCGCTTCCGCACGAAGAAGGAACAGACGGACATTCTCAAGCGGCTGGCGAAGGGACAGATCGACATCATCATCGGCACGCACCGGCTTCTAAGCAAAGACGTGAAATTCGCTGATCTCGGGCTCGTGATCATTGATGAAGAGCAACGCTTCGGCGTGGAGCACAAACATCGGCTGCTCGAACTTCGCACCGAGGCGGACGTGATGACATTGAGCGCCACGCCGATTCCGCGCACGCTGCACATGGCGATGCTGGGCTTGCGCGACATCAGCTCGCTCACCACGCCGCCGCTGGATCGCCGAGCCATCGTGACGGAAGTGATGGCGTTCGAGCAGCGCCGCATCCGGCAGGCGATCGAGCGTGAACTGGCTCGCGAAGGTCAGGTGTATTTCGTCAACAACCGCGTACACAACATCGAAGCGCTCGCCAATGAGATTCAATCGCTCGTGCCGGATGCTCGCGTGATGGTGGGGCACGGGCAGATGGGCTCGGGCGAGCTTGAGAAGGTGATGCTCAAGTTCCTTCGCCGCGAGGTGGATGTGCTCGTCTGCACGACGATCATCGAGTCCGGCATCGACATTCCCACCGCGAACACGATGTTCATCAACAACGCGCACATGTTCGGCCTGTCCGAACTGCATCAGCTTCGCGGCCGAGTGGGGCGGTCGAAAAATCGGGCGTATTGCTACATGTTGCTGCCGCGCGACCAGGTCTTGAGCGAAGTAGCGCTCAAACGATTGCGGGCGATCGAAAGCTTCTCCATGCTCGGGGCCGGGTTTCGCATCGCGCTTCGTGATCTGGAAATTCGCGGCGCGGGCAATTTGCTGGGCGCGGAGCAGTCGGGGCATATCGCGGCGGTCGGGTACGAGATGTACTGCAAGCTCCTCGAACAGGCGGTGGCGGATCTGAAGCACGAGCCGCTGCCGAAGCCGCCCGAAGCGGTGATCGAGCTTGGCATCACGGGGGCGCTGCCGCGCGGCTACATTCCGTCGGACGTGCGGCGCATGGACGCGTACCGGCGCATCGCGCGCGCGGACAATCCGGCGGCGCTGGAGACCGTGCGACGCGATCTCGAAAGCGCCTACGGCAATCTGCCGCGCAGCGCTGCGGTGCTGCTCGACGTCGCCGACCTGCGCATCAGCGCGGCGAGAATGGACGTGCGCTCGATCGTGCGGCGTGATGACGACATCGTCTTCACGACGACGGACCCGAAGGCGCTGGAGGCGAAGATGGCCGGCGCGAAAGGCTCGCTGCGCGCTGTGGGCACGCCGGACGAGAGCGGGGCGATGGAGGTCTACTACCGCCCGCCGAAAAATTTCCTGCATCCGGAGACGCTGCTGCGGGTGCTGCGCGGCAGACTTGCAGAGGAGGCGCGATCCGCGCAAGATGCGCCGCCCCCCAGCAGGCGAGGCCCTCATGGAACACCCGAACCAGCCCGCAAAATCAAGCCAGCCGCCGGCGGGTGACGATCAGTCAAGGTCGCCGGATCGACCCCGATCGGCCCAGCAGGGAGCGACGACGCCCATGGTGTGCACGAATCAGCGCCAAGTTCTGGAGATGACGCACAGTTCGGTGACGCACAAGTTCTGCATCGCCGGGCACGAGGGCTATCTGACCGTCGGCTTGTTCGAGGACGGCAGTGCGGGCGAAATCTTCATCAAGATGAGCAAGGAAGGCTCGACGCTCTCCGGCCTCATCCAGGGCTTCTGCCGGGCGTTCAGCCTCGCGCTGCAATACGGCCTCCCGCTTCAGGCGGCGGCGGACCGCTTCCGCGGCATGCGCTTCGAGCCGATGGGCATGACGAACAACCCCGACATCCCGGAGTGCTCGAGCATTCTGGACTATGTGGCGCGATATCTGGAAATGAACTTCGGCAACGGCACCGGACGAGTGTGACGCGTAGTGTGGCCACCGCCCACGGGATTGCGCCGTCACGCGAAGATCCCACCCACCCCCTGACCCCTTCTCTCATAGGGAGGGGGATGTTGTGCCGCCCTTTATGCATTGCACAAGAAAAACCCACGGATTGAATCCGTGGGCTTCGCTCATTCTTGTTGCAGTGTGAGTAGCGGGCGGCGCAATGGTGAGTGCCCACCCTGCTGCGAGCGCGTTACTCGGCGGCTTCTTCCTTGCGTGCCTTCTTCTTGCCGGCCTTCTCCGCGCCTTCGGTTTCGGCGGCTTCGCTTTCCGCGGCGGCGGGCGCTTCTTCCGGCGTCTCGAATTCTTCCAGCGCGCGGTCGGGCATGACGTTGATGATCACTTCCGTGCGAAGGTCACGCTCGAACTGAATCGGCACGTGATACTCGCCGACGCGGCGGATGGTCTGCGCGAGGCGAATGGAACGCACGCCGACGTCGTAGCCGTTCGCTTGGAGGGCATCGGCGATGTCGCGCTGCGTGACCGAGCCATAGAGCACGCCCTGGTCGTTGCAGCTTCGCTGGATGGCGACCTTGACTTCCTTCATGCGGCTGTGCAGTTCTTCGCGGGCGGCACGCAGACGGGCAAGCTCGGCCTGCGCCTTGGCACGCTCCTCCTGCAGAGCAGCGATGCGCGACGGCGTGGGCACGTCGGCCAGCCTCATCGGCAGCAGGTAATTGCGGGCATAGCCGGGACGCACCTTCACGGTGTCGCCGACGATGCCAAGGTTCTCGACGGATTTGAGCAACAGCAGGTTGACGTGACGGGCCATTAGTTCGCTGTCCTTTCAGAAGTTAGGAGCAGGCGCTGCACGCGGCTGCCCCAGCGAGGGGTGGAATTGAACGGTCAGACGGCTAAAAAGTCAAAATCGGCGGGTCAGAACGGAATGTCTTCTTCATCGATGACGTCATGCGGTTCGGATGGCGGCGCGGAGGCGGTCTTCCGCGCCGCGGCGGCCGGTTCGCGCCGGGCGGAGCCGCCGCCGCCACCGGCGCCTTCGCCTCGGCCGCCGATGAACTGGAAGTTCTCAACGACGACCTTCAGCTTGCTGCGGTTGCTGCCGTCCTTGTCCTGCCACTGGTCGAGCTTGAGACGCCCCTCGATGAAGACGGGCGAGCCTTTCGAGAGGTATTGATTCATCACCTCGGCGGTGCGGCCCCACGCTTCGCAATCGACGAAGGTGGTCTCTTCGCGGTCTTCACCTTCCTTGGTGCGGAAGCGGCGGTTGATGGCGATGCCGATCTTCGCCACCGCCATGTTGCCGGGCGTGAACTTGAGCTCGATGTCCCGCGTGAGGTTGCCCATCAGCAGAACTTTGTTGAAGTTGGACATGGCGCCTCCTTTGGCTCGCAGGCGGTCAATCAGACTTCGTCATCACCGTCGTCAAACGAGGACGCTTCGTCGCCCTCGGCCCCGACAGGCTGAAGCTGCGGCTCGTTCGCCGGCTTCTGCGGGGGCGCTTCCTTGCGAAGCTTGATTTCGTCGGCAAGCTTCGCCTGGCCATCGCTCGCCTGCATCATGTCGAGCGAAAGGTGATCGGCGCGCGTGAAGAGCGTGCGGAGAAGCTGCTCGGAGAGCGTGCAGTTGCGTTCGAGCGTCGCCATCTTCTCGCGCGGGCAGCGGAAGTAGGTGAGGAAGTAGACGCCGCGCTTGTTGCCCTTGATCTCATAGGCAAGCCGGCGCTCATCCCACTTGGCGAGGCTGATAAGCTCTGCGCCGGTGCGGGTGAGAATGGACTTGATGTGATCGACCGCGGCCTGCAGGTCGGCGGTCGCCGCCTGGGGGAAGAGGAACATGCCCTCGTACACGCTGACGCCTTCGTTGTGGTCTGCTGCTGTCATGGTTTCTCTCGTGTTCGAACGTGTGAAAAATCAATCCTTGGTTGATGACTGGCTGGAAGCCTCGATGGTCGCGGCGCCAACGCCGCGCTTGTTGAAACGATTCATGGCCGCTGTGACGCCTTCGCGCGCCCAGCACAGCGACGCCTGCACCGCGTCCTCGATGGCGGGTTCAAGCTGCTCGCGCTCCGCCTTGGAAGGAAAGCCGAGCACGTAATGCTTCTGCTGCGTTCCGGGCGGCGGGGAACCGATGCCGACGCGGAGACGAGCATAGGCGTCCGTGCCGATGCGGGTTTCGATATCCGACAGGCCGTTGTGCCCGCCGGCGCTGCCGGAGGCGCGAAGCCGGATCGCGCCCACGGGCAGCGCGACGTCGTCGGTGATCACCAGCAAATCCTCCTTGGGGTTCAGCTTGTAGAAGCTGACCGCTTCGGAGACGGACGTGCCGGAGAGGTTCATGTAGGTGGTGGGGCGAAGGAGGAGCGTCTTCTCGCCGCCCACTTCGGTTTCGATGAGCAGGCCGTGGAACTTGCTCTTGGCCACGCTTTGCGGCGCGATGCGGCGGGCAATGCGATCGACGACCTCGAACCCGAGGTTGTGCCTCGAGCCCTGGTATTCGAGTCCGGGATTGCCAAGTCCGACCAAGAGCTTCATGCCTGTACTCGACATTCAAACCGACAAACGCCTGGGCAAGCGTCACGCCGCATACGCCGCGGCGAACGACCCGCCGATCAATCCTTGTCTGCCGACTCCGCAGCGGCCTTCTCGGCACGCTTGGTTTCGGTGATGACTTCGGGCTCCGAGCCTTCCGCGGCCACTTCGCCCGCCTCGCCGACGCCTTCCTCTTCGCCGCGAAGCTGCGAAATTCGCGCGAGCACCGTGTCTTCGTCGACGGCAGCGCGGACGTTCTCGGGCAGCTTGAGGTCGGCGACCGTGAACACTTCCTCGAGGTTAGAGAGATCAACCACGATCTCTTCGGGGATGTTGCTGACGGTGCAGACGACTTCGAGCTCGGTGACGTCGTGCGAGAGAATCATGCCGGGCTTCTTGGCCGCGGCGGGCTCGCCGATGTACTTGAGGTGGACCTTCACTTCGACTTCTTCGTTGAGGTCGACGCGCGCGAAGTCGATATGGATGACGTTGTCGCCGAGGTAGCCGAACTGCAGCTCCTTGATGAGGCAGGTTTCGGTGGCCTGGCCGACCGCGAGGTTGACGACGTGAGCGCCGTCGCGGAGAAGCGTGAGCGCTTCCTTTTCATCGACGCTGATGGAGACGGGATCCTGCTTGTGGCCGTAGATCACGGCGGGCAGGCGGCCCTTGCTGCGAAGACGCTTCGAGGCGTGCGAGCCGATGCGTTCGCGAGGTTGAGCAGCGAGAGTTGGCGTTGGACCAGCCATGTGAGCGTTTCCTTTCTGACGAACAATCTAAAATCCAAGGGTTGCCAATCTTCCGGAGTGCCCTCACCCCGGCCCTCCCTCATGGAGAGGGAAATGTGTCACCTGTTGCGTTCCTATCTCTTTGTTCCAAAGCCTCGGCGGAAGAGCGCCGAGACGGACATGTCGTGATGAATGCGGTGCACCGCTTCGCCGAGCAGCTTGGCGATGGTGAGCGTGATGAGTTTGTCCTTGATCGGCGCGAGCCGCGTGCCGTTGGGAATGGAATCCGACACGACGAGCTTGCCGATGGGCGAATCGCTCAATCGTTGCATGGCGAGGCCGACGAGCACCGGGTGCGTGGCGGCGCCGATCACTTGCCGCGCGCCCTGCTCCATCACCAGTTTCGCCGCTTCGCAGAACGTGCCGGCCGTCGAGATCATGTCGTCGACCATCAGCACGTTGTGATCCGCCACTTCGCCGATGAGGTTCTTGGACGCGACCTTCATGCCGGACTCGCGCCGCTTGTCGATGATCGCAAGGTCCGCATCGAGCAGGCTGGCGTACATGTTGGCCATCTTCACGTTGCCGACGTCCGGCGAGACGACGACGAGCGGATCAAGCTGCTCGCGGATGGATTCGAAATACTCGCAGAACACCGGCGCTGCCGAGAGGTGATCGACCGGGATGTCGAAGAAGCCCTGGATCTGGGCGGCGTGAAGTTCCATGCAGAGCACGCGATTCGCACCCGCGGCGGTGATGAGGTTCGCCACCAGTTTCGCCGTGATCGGCACGCGGCCTTCGTCTTTGCGATCCTGGCGCGCGTAGCCGAAGTAGGGGATCACCGCCGTGATGCGCTTGGCGCTGGCGCGGCGGAGGCAGTCGATGTAAATGAGCAGCTCCATCAGGTTCGTGTCGACAGGCGTGCACGTCGATTGCACGACGAAGCAGTCCTTGCCGCGCACGTCCTCTTCCACTTTGACGATGAGCTCATCATCGGGGAACTGCTCGGTTTCACCCTTGGCGAGCGGGAGGTTGAGGTGATCGCACATCGCCTGCGCGAGAGCGAGACCCGCCCGGCCGGCAAAGATTTTCAGGTAGTCGCGATCGGCGGCGCTCATCGCTTCACCTCCAGCCGTGATGTCAGAATCGCATCGACCTGCGCGAGCTGGCCGGGCGTGTTGATGGAAAGTACATCCTCGGGCGGCACGGCGGCCACAACTTCCACGCGTTCGCCTTGCTTGAGCAGCGTGGTGAACACGTCGGTGATGTAGTACTCGCCGGACTTCCCGTTGGGCGTGAGCGTCTCGAGGATGGGGAACAGCTTCCGCGGGTTGAAGCACGCGTAGCTTGGATAGATTTCGTGAATCCGCTTGACGTCGCAGGACGCATCGCGCTCTTCGACGATCGCCTGGAAGCGGCCGGCCGCATCGCGCACGATCCGGCCGTACCCCGTGGGATCTTCGATGACGGACGTCGCCAGCGTCGCCGCGGCGTTCGACTCGCGATGGTGGGCCAGCATCGTCTCAAGCGTTTCGGCGCGAATGAGCGGCCCATCGCCCGCCAGCACGAGCACCTCGCCGGGGAAGCCGGCGAGCGATTCACGCGCACACAGCACGGCGTGGCCGGTGCCTTTCTGCTCATGCTGCGTGACGAACTCGATGTCGTCGCGATCGTTCTCGAAGATGCCGCGAACGACGTCCGCCCCGTGGCCGACGACCAGCACGATCGGCGAAGCGCCGGCCTCGCGGCACGCCTCGACGACCCAGCGCACCATCGGCTCGCCGGCGACGCGGTGCGCGACCTTCGGCAGATCGCTCTGCATGCGCGTGCCCTTGCCTGCCGCGAGAATGATCGCAGCGACGGGGCGTTCCGCGTGTGATGGATCGTGACTGACCAAGCCCGCGCACCTTTGTCGTCGTTCATTTCCGGGTGGGCTTGTGCGCCGTCGCGCCTCGTCAACTTCCGGGGAAGCTGGCCCGCCTAGATTTGAACTAGGACTCTCTGAACCAAAATCAGATGTGCTGCCGTTACACCACGGGCCAGTGGCTTTGAGCGGGAGGATGATAGCTGGATTCCCGCGCGAGGCTCTGCGCCCGAACCTTCGACCACCAATGTTGCGCGGGTGCAGAATTCGGCGGTGGCCGAAGCTGTCCGCGGCTTTCCGCAATGGTTGCTCAAGGTGTGCAGGCTTCTCGCCCGTCTACCTGCGGCAAACCTTGCCCTGGCTTCGAGGCTGGAGCGATCTCATAGCCGCTGCCGATCGCCCCCTGCGGCGCTTCCCCCATGCGTCCGGCCGTGCGGCAAATCAAAGCCGCAAGCCAAACTTCCGGGGGCATCACCGACGGCCCATGTGAAACCAGTGGCATCATTGTAGAGGGGCGGAGAATGGCGTCAAACAGACCGGCGAGCGATCGAGCCCAAGTATTTTCCTCGGAACTTTGGGCAACTTCGAGCGAATCACTAGTACGGGTTCACCGGCTGCCGACATCGACTTCATATCCCGCCGGCGGCGATCGATCGTTCCAGTTCATTTCTTGAACGGGAGGCAACCAATGACTCGGGTAGGTCCGCACTTTGCTGTTGCGATCGCGGTTGTTGTAGCTTGCCGCTGCGCCGACGCACAATGCCAATACGAAATCACCACGATTGCGCCAGCCGACGGCATGGCATCGCACGATGTCCGAGTCACCGCGCTGAACGATCTCGGTCAAGCTGCCGGGACCATCGGCAACGACGTATTCATCCGGACCCCAGAAGCGGGGATGATCGTGCTGTCCGCTCCGGGGCAGCCGCTGCATCCGGACTTTCCGACGGCCGTTGCGCTGAACAATGTCACGGGCACGGACGGTCTCGGTCAACTCGTTTGCAATCTCGAAGTCGGGCCGCCATCGTTCACCACGCAAGCATTCCTCTACGACGACGGCGTGTGGACAGCGCTGAACACCGATCTCCAGTTCTCCACGAGCGCGCGCGGCATCAACAATGCCGGCCTCATCGTGGGTGAGCGCAACACCGCGGAAGGGCATAAGTTTTTCCGCTGGCAGGACGGCGTGTTCACCGACATCGACCAGCCGCTCGGCAACGCTGATCTCCACGCGCTGAATGATCACGGCGTCACAGCCGGCAGCACCATCGAGAGCGACCAGATCTTTCTTTGGGATGGCGAGACCATCACCTTCCTGGACTCGATCGCCAGTGGAAGCGTGGATATCTTCCCGTGGCATCTCAACAACCAGGGCCACATCGCCGGCGACGTCTACTTCGCGCCATCGCGCGGCAAGACCACTCCCGTCGCGCCCCGAGCGTTCCTCAAACGCGGCAATAAGATCACGTGGTTCGAAGTCGAAGGGTTTCCAAACTCAATGATCTCCGGCTTCAACGAACTCGAGCAGGTCGTCATTGAGGTGTACTACGCAGACGAGACGGGCGCTGAACTGGATCACTACCTGTGGCAAAATGGCCAATACGCCCGGCTGCGCGACCTTCTGACTTCGGAACAGGATGACGCCGGCTACTTCCAGTTCAGGACGATAAACAATCGCGGCCAGATCGCCGGGTGGCGCTGGCAAGCTTCGAAGCTCGTGGGCGTGATCTTGACGCCGGTAAATCGACCGGTCGGCGACATCGATTGTAACTGCGAAGTGGACCCAATCGATCTTGCCACGCTGCTCACCGACTGGGGACAATGCAACGACGTCGGGTTCTGCCGGAGCGATCTCGTGAGCAGCGCGACGTTGCAGCCGCCTGGGGATGGCGTCGTCAACGCGGCTGACCTTGCGTTCCTGCTCGGAAGCTGGACTACGCCGTGAGCGGGCGCAGCGTCGGCGTTCATTGCAGTCGCTTCAGTTCATTTTCCCGCAGAATTTGAACGCGCACCGCTTCGCCGCAGTCCGTACACGCTTCGTCGTTGCAATGTCGCTGAATCACGTCCACCGGGTTGTGCATCGTTGCTTTGACGAGTCTGCCGGTGGGGCGCTCAATCTCAATGAGCACATCGAACACTTCGTGACCCGCCGCCGCGGTGAACGGGAACATCGCTTCGTGGGCGCATCATGCCGAGTTTCGTCCAGCGGAACTCCTCGATGCATCGGCCTTGCGCATCGCGCTTCACGATCGCCTCGGCCTCCGCGGTGTAGGAAATGGTGCGGCTGGGCGTCGAATTGGCGCCGGTCATCACGAAGCGCGATGTTTCGCCTTCGGCGTACGCGCGATGGAGCGATGAAACGCCCGCAGCCGATGGCGTGCGAGCCCAGCTGCATCCTGCGACGCATGCGACAACGGCAAGAATCGCGAGCGATGTGAGCCGCATGGAGCGTATGATGATTCCCCGCTGGCGTTTCGTGGATCATACCGATTCGTCTACCATGCCCGCGTGTGCGAGGCGTGTGCGAATCTCGAACGGCGTGAGCGCGCTGAACTGGCGGCCGAGGTTCGCCGGCGTACGGGCTGGCCTGTCATTCCGGCAAGCGACGGCAGCATCGTTCGCTTTGCGTTTTTCGATCACGAAGGGCTCGTCGAAACGGTGCGACTGCGGCACGGGATTGCGGGCCATCGCACGCCTCCGTGTTTCGTGAATCGCGGCGAGGGTTTGTTCACGCTGGAGTTTCACGCCGGCGACGCGGTGCGCGTGGAATACATGTTCGAACTGTCCGGGGCCGGGCGTACGCGCACGATTCACGATCCGCTCAATCCGCTGCAAGCTGACGGCCCGTACGGCGGCAAGTCTGTCGTGCTGCGCGATGGCTGCGCCGAAGCGCTGTGCGTAAGCGAGCCAATTGCAACGCACCGCGGCGAGCTGATCTTTCGCGCCGCCAATCTTGGCGGGCCGGGCGATGTTGACGGGGCTCGGGAACTGGCGATCTGGCAACCGGCGGGCGCGAGCGCTGATGATGAACTGCCGCTGGTGCTCTTTCTTGACGGCATCGATTACCTGCGGCTCGGGCGAATGCAATGGGTGCTGGAGAACACGATCGGCTGGGGCTGGATGCCGGCGTGCAGGGCCGTCTTCATCGCGCCGCTGCAGCGTGATGACGAATATTCAGCAAACCCAGGCACGCCGGCGTGGCTCGGGCATGTGCTCGATTCGCTGCGCAGCGTCATCAACGTTCCTGCGAATCGCGAAAAGCGAATTGCGGTCGGCACGAGCCTGGGCGCGCTCTGCCTGCTTCACGCGGCGTCCGTGAACGAATCTCTCTTCGGCGGGCTCGTGCTGCAATCCGGAAGCTTTTTTCAGCGCGACACCGACCGCATGGAGTGCGGCTATCCGTGGTTCGAGCGCATCACAAACGCTGTGTCGCATGTGCTTTCGCGCGGCTTGGGCAACGCGCCGCCGCGCATCAGCGCGACGTGCGGCACCGCGGAAGAGAACATCCGCAACAACGATGTGATGATGAGCCGATTGCAGGAGCGGGGGGTGAATGTCGTGCGCTACCAGCGCGTACGCGATGCCCACAACTGGACAGCATGGCGCAACTGCATCGGCGAAGCGCTGATGAACGTGATGCGTGAAGGAATGTGATGCGTGTAGGAATGTGATGCGCTCATCCCCCTCCCTACGAGGGAGGGGCAAGGGGTGGGTGGGCGCTCAACACGTTCGTGCGATCAATTTGCAGGATGGCTTTTCACCCACCCCCTGACCCCCTCCCTGAAAGGGAGGGGGAATTCAGCGCAACGCCCTGCGCGTTTCGCCGCTGCTACATTGCCTCCATGCGGCGAGAACACGTGCGTCTTCATTCTCCTGCGATCGGACGCGAACTTGATCTCTGCGCCTTCGGTCACGCGGGGCAGCCGATGCTTGTGTTCCCGTCGAGCGAAGGGTCGTTTCACGAATACGAAGATCGCGGCATGGTGGCGGCCCTCTCGCCTTGGATCGAAGCGGGCAGGCTGCGGCTGTATTGCGTCGGCAGCTATGACTCCGAAAGCTGGTATGGAAGGCACCTGCCGCTGCACGAACGCGCGTGGCGGCATTCGCTGTACGAAAACTGGATTATGAACCAGGTGATGCCGGCGATCGCGCGCGACATCGGCGACGCGAAGACGCAAGCATGGGTCACCGGCTGCAGCTTCGGGGCGTTTCACGCCGCCAACTTCGCGCTGAAGTTCCCGCGCACCTTCTCGCAAGCCATCTGCCTGTCAGGCGTCTACGACATCCGCTTCCTGCTCCACGGCCATCACGACGACTGGGTTTATTTCAACAACCCAATCGAGTTCATCGCCAACATGCACGGCGAGACGCTGGACGATGTTCGCCGACATACGCACATCCTCCTCATCTGCGGCCAGGGCCAATGGGAAGAACGCTGCCTCGCCAGCACCAAGGAACTCTGGTGGCTGCTGCGCGAGAAGGGGATTCCAAATTACATGGACCTGTGGGGCTACGACGTCGCTCACGACTGGCCTTGGTGGACGCGGCAGATGGCGCACGCGATGAACGCGCTGCTGCGCTGATGGGAAGAAGATCCACTGCGGAGGCACGGAGAGCACCGGAGGGTTGGGGATTTCTCTTCACGAGCCGCGCACGTCAGTAAGCGGTGTCCGACTTCCAGCGGTGGCACGGGCCGGGTGCCACACATCATCCCGAAGGGTGATGTGTGCAGAGCCGGGTGCCACACATCATCCCGAAGGGTGATGTGTGCGGAACGTTATCGCGCGATTGAAGCAAAGCGGGTGATTCGAGCGTCAAGCCAGCGCCCACACACATCACCGCTCCGAGCAGCGGCTGATGTGTGGCACCCGGCGTACTGCGCGATGATGCGCGCCGGCGCGGCACCGATCCGCAGCGTACGTGGTCAGGTGCGGGTCATCGCTGGGTGCCTCACGCCACGCGCCTGACTGTTCCCAGCACGTGATAGGTTCTGTCGATGGGCATCATGCACACGATTCGATCATCGACATGCCGCAGCACTTCGGGATCGTCCTCGAAGAAGATGTCCACCTGATGCGTTCGGCAGACCTCCGCTTTCCATTCGTCGACGCCGTGCTCGAGGCAGAGTTCGAGCGTGGAAGTGACCAGCGTGTCATACGCGATGCCCCACTCACGAAGGTCGTTCGCCGTGACGTCCCGATTGTCACGAAAGGTGATGATGATGACGCGGTGCCCCTCAGCCCGCAGCGATCTCGACAAGAGCGCAAAGAACTGCGGATGGCGAGTGATCGTGTCATCGATATCGAAGGCGACGTTCATTGTGGCACCTAGCATGATCTGAGCGGAACTCTCTTGATTTACGCTGCATTCTCTCGCCCACGCACAGCTTCGAACATGCGTCGCCATTCCAGAGACATTCGGTTTTCCATCTCTTCGGACAGCATCCCTAGATCAGCAATGAATCGCACAATCGACAGGTCCACATGTTGGTCGTATCGGTGATTCCACCATTGGTATGCCTTCATCTGACGAAGGAGCGGCACCGTCTGATGCCACCGCAAATGGCTGCGGAGGAGTCGCATGACACTCTGTTCCCATTCCTCCTGTAGATCGTCTATCGCAATCCTGCCGACTCTCGCGGCAGACATCGCCGCGCTCTGCCTATACACGCTCATGTAATGATGCGCGAGCACACTACACACCCCCGTCATCGCAATCACGTGAAATCCGCAGGTGGACTTGCAGTACTGTTCGAATTCTTCCTCTCCTTCTGACTGAACAAGCTTTGCAATTCGCGCTCCAATCATATAGCACTCACACGCATCATTGAGCACCCTCGACAGTCTCCAGACAGCGCTGAAACGCGCGTGCAGCACACAGGCTAGAACACACGCGAGAAACAGCCCAACAACGACTGCAACGCACCAGCCCAGAATTGTCATTGCATAACTCCTCTATACTTCAATGACGGGCAGGGGCATGCCACGAGGAACGGCCTCAAACGAATGATGCTCGTAAACGAGATCCCACGAGCCGTATTGGAGATTGCGTTGGTGTTCGACGAACTCCGCGTGGCTCGGAATGACGTTGCGCTGCCGGACGAGGGAGTCAGCCGCCTCAGCGGTACGAGGCTCTCCGTAACGATCGTACAAGCGAATGAGCTTGCAATGTCTACCTTCAGGACTCGATGAAGTCATGGGTCGCCTTTGCTTCATTGCGAGCGACACAACTGTTGTCACTGCATGTTCTGATGAAGTTGAGTGTGTCCGCCATGCAATACCACTATCGTTACAGCCAGCAACACGATGGTGACGATGTTCACGACCGACCACAGTTCACGATTGAGATGGACTCTAACGATTGGGTTGTAGATGAGAGCGGTGATCCCCAGAATCCATACCCAACCGTGTCTCTGTATCTCGATCATTCTGAAGGCCAGGAACGCACAGACTCCGCAGATGACAAAGCGAAGAAGGACGTAGTAGCCATATGGATTTGACGGCACCAGCGCCCATAGGAGCATTGCGATGCCCATCGCTTGCGGCACAGGCAGGGTGCGTCTGGTTGTAGGCCCATTTGTCACTTTAGCCTTCCACCTACGACGCCTCAAAGTTCCCGTGTTCGCATCGAGCGATGCCGGACAGTAGGCTTCAAGAGATAACTATCGAATCCACATCAGCCAGAGTGCGTAAGCAGCTGCACTACTCAAGACTATCGCCGTCATAAGCATGACGCCGACCATCGACAGTTGGGCATGAGCGGGGGCAGGGCGCTCCAAGCACACGACGATCTGCCTGCCGCTGTGCTTCCAAGCTCCAATCATGAATGACAAGAGGAAGAATGAGGCGAGAACTTTCAAGGCCACCATTTCGCCCTCATCGACGAATCCGGAGTTGCGATCCATGACAAGTGTGCAGCCTTGGAGCCTTTCCGACAGCCGCGACCGCCGCTCGGCCGTCTAACCGACATAGAGCGCCCATTCTCGCAGCACCGTCGCTGGACTTGCCCCGGCACGCCTTGCGGTACACTGCCCCACCAGTGGGCCATGGCAACACATCTGATTGGACTCCTTCTCGGGCTTGAAGACGACTGGCCGAGCGCGTTTGAGGCGCTGATGCGCCGTGCTGTGCCTTCGGTGAACTTCCGGGGGGAGACGCACACGTTCGAGACCGAGCCGGGTGCCACACATCATCCCAAAGGGTGATGTGTGCGGAGCGTTATCGCGCGATTGAAGCAAAGCGGGTGATTCGAGCGTCAAGCCAGCGCCCGCACACATCACCGCCCCGAGCGGCGGCTGATGTGTGGCACCCCGCGCGCGTCGCGCCCCGGAAAGCAGAGCGTGACCGCCATGCGTTAGACTGCATCCGGAACTTCCCGGCAGGCCGGAGACGCCATGGCAACGCACCTCATTGGACTCCTTCTCGGGCTCGAAGACGACTGGCCGAGCGCGTTTGAGGCACTGGTGCGGCGTGCCGTGTCGTCGGTGAACTTCCGGGGGGAGACGCACACGTTTGAAACCGAGCGCGTCACGATCGAGCCGTTCAATCTGCGTGACACGCCGCGTCATGCGCTGGTGATCGATCGTCTGGCGTGGTGGTACTTCATGCCGCGCGAGTGGCTGAAGAAGGTCGCCATGATGGACGAGGTGTACCTGCTCAACAACCCGTTCACGTTTCAGTCGATGGAGAAGCACACCGCGTACTGCGCGATGATGCGCCTTGGGCTCAACATTCCCGAAACGTGGCTCCTGCCGCACAAGATCGGGCCGAACAACGAGCGATGGCAGGGGACGGCCCAGCGGTACAACAAGCTGTTCAATCTTGAAGAGATCGCGAGCAAGCTCGGCTACCCGCTGTACATGAAGCCGTTTGACGGCGGCGGGTGGCGCGGCGTGACGCGCATCGATAACGTCGGCGATCTGCACCGCGCGTATGACGCCAGCGGGCAATCGCTGATGCACCTGCAGGCGGGCATTCAGAACTTCGATCACTTCCTGCGGAGTCTCTCGATCGGGCCGATGACGCGCGTGATGAAGTATTTGCCGGACAAGCCGCAGCACGAGCGCTATGCGACGGACCTGGCGGATGTTTCGACCGACGTGGCGAACCAAGTGGCGGCAACGAATCGCTTGATCAACGCGTTCTTCCGGTGGGAGTTCAACTCATGCGAGGTGATTCTGAAGGACGGCGTGCTCTCGCCGATTGATTATGCGAATGCCTGCCCGGATGTGGCGCTGACGAGTTTGCACGTGCATTTCCCGTGGGCGATCACGTCGCTCGTGAAGTGGTGCGTGTTCTGCGCGGCGACTGGACGCGAGATGCGCATCACGATGGATGCGCGCAACTATTTTGAGATTGCGGATGCGGTGGCGGGTGATGCGAAGACGCAAGCGTCGGCTGTGGCGGCGTATGCGGAACTCGTGAATGAGTATTTCGAGACGGCGCGGTTTGAGGAGTTCTGCGCGGCGCATCTGGCACACGTCGACGACGCGGCGTACGAATATTTCACCAGCGGCGAGTTCGATGATCTGCTGGTGCGCACGGTGATCGCCACGTTCCAGCCGCACGAGCACGATCATTATGTGTGGCATTACCGGCAACTGATGAAGCAGTGGGCGGCGAAGCCGGTGATGGCGTAGGGTGGGCGCTCTCCCACCTTCGGTGGATTGCTGCGCCGCGAGCGGCTTATTCGCCGAGGATGACGCTCAATCGGTCGATGACGTGATCATCGAGCTGCAAGTCGGCGGCTTTGACGTTTTCAAGCAGTTGCTCGACGCGCGTCGCGCCGATGATCACGCTCGTCACTTCGCTCTTGCGCAGGCACCACGCCAGCGCGAGCTGCGCCACGGGCACATCGAGCTTGTCCGCCAGTTCCGTCACCTTCTCAACGATGTGCATGTTGCGCTCGGTCATGCGCTCGCGGATGAACTTGCCGTGCGCCTCGCTCGCGGCCCGGCTGCCTTCAGGAATCTTCCCGCCGCGGTACTTGCCCGTGAGCAGACCTTCGGCCAGCGGCGAGAAGCAGATCAGCCCGACGCCGAGGCGGGCGCAGGTCGGGAAAACTTCGTGCTCCCAGTGGCGATCGATCATGTTGTAGACGGGCTGATTGCTCACCGGCCCGTGCCAGCTGTGGTCATCGCAGATGGAAACGGCTTCGGTGATTTGCGACGCATTCCATTCGCTCACGCCCCAGTAGAGCACTTTGCCCTGGACGATGAGGTCGTGCATCGCGCGGCAGGTTTCGATGAGCGGCACGTTGGGATCGAAGCGATGGCACTGGTAGAGATCGATGTAGTCCGTGCCGAGGCGTTCGAGCGACATGTGGCACTGCTCGAAAATGTGCTTGCGGCTGAGGCCACGATCGTTCGCTTCGGGGAACGGCCAGTTCGGCTCGTAGGGCCAGAAGACTTTGGTGGCGAGGACATAGGAATCGCGGCGGAAGGGCGCGAGCGCCTGGCCGAGCGCGACTTCGGCGCGGCCGCGGGCGTAGACGTTGGCGGTGTCGTAGAAGTTGATGCCGTTGTCGTAGGCGGCGCGGATGAGAGCGTCGACGGCCTGTTGATCGCGGTCGCTGACGTTGATCCATGTGCCGAAGCCGATTTCGGAGAGTTTGAGGCCCCACGTGCCGAGGTGCCGGTACTTCATGGTGAGCCAGTCCCTGTGGGAGTTCGCTGCGCGCCGATCGCCGCCGAGGTGGCAAAGCGTGGGCATGATATCGGAATGAGCGTGGACGTGAAGCGGCGAGCGCGAGCTACACTCGGCGGGAGCGATGCACGACACGCCGGAACATCAGCCGGACCCGGAGCTTTCGCCGGAGTTGCTCTTGAGCGCATACGCCCAGGGCTGCTTTCCCATGGCGGACCCGGAGACGGGGGAGATCAACTGGTATTGCCCGAATCCGCGCGGCGTCATTCCGCTTGATGCGTTCCATGTGCCGGCGAGCCTGCGGCGGGTGGTGCGATCGCGGCGGTTCATCGTGCAAAGCGACACGGCGTTTGAGCAGGTGATGAGCGAGTGCGCGGCGCCGCGGCGTGACGATGCGGAGACGTGGATCGATGATCGCATCGTGCAGGGCTACACGGCGCTGCATCAGCTTGGCTTCGCGCACAGCGTGGAAGCGTGGCGCGATGGCCGACTGGTCGGCGGGTTGTACGGTGTTGCGCTCGGCGGCGCTTTTTTCGGCGAGAGCATGTTCAGCAGACCGGCGCTCGGCGGCACGGACGCGTCAAAGGTGTGCCTCGTGCACCTCGTCGCCATGTTGAGGAAGCAAGGCTTCACGCTGCTCGACACGCAGTTCACGACAAACCACCTGGCGCAGTTCGGCTGCACGGAGATCAGCAGGCGCGAGTATTTGCAGCGCCTCGCGCGGGCGATGGAGCAGGAGTGCGAGTGGGGGGACGTGAGTGAAGCGCCGTAGGTAAAAAGTCAACAAGTCAACAAGTCGAAAAGTCAACAAGTCGACACGTCGACAGGTCAACAAGGAGGTCAACAGGTCGAAAGGTGCGCGTCCACGGTTCGTCGGCCGCAGCGGCGAGCTGCGCAACATTCCCCTCCCTTTGAGGGAGGGGCCAGGGGTGGGTGGGGCGCAATCGATTCAACGACGCGCAAGACTGCTTTGCGTTTCGACCCACCCCCTGGCCCCCTCCCTTTGAGGGAGGGGGGAAGGCAACCATCGAGGGGGAAACTGCAGCATCGCGCACCGCGTGGGTGCGCGGGAACTCGCTACCATGCCCACCCCATGGAAGTTGGCATCATCGGCCTGCAGCAGTCGGGCAAGACAAGTCTGTTTGACACGCTCACCGGCGGGCATGCGTCCGCCCAGCCCGGCGCCATGCGCCCCAACGTCGGCGTCGCAAAGGTGCCCGATCCTCGGCTGGCGATCATCGCGAAGCACGTTCCCACGAAGAAAATCGTGAACGCCACGATGCAGTTCGTGGACATCCCCGGCTTCGCCACCGGTGAAGGCGGCGCGAAGGCGGGCCCGCTGCTCGCGCACATCCGCACCGTCGATGCGCTCTGCCAGGTGGTGCGATGCTTCGCGCTCCCCGGCATGCCGGCGCCAAGCCCCGTGGCGGACATCGAAACGCTCGACACGGAGCTCATCTTCGCAGACCTCGCTGTGGTCGATTCCTCGAAGGACAAAGCAGCAAAGGCGGCCCGCGGCGCGAAGGGCGATGCAGCGCTGCGCCTCGCCACGCTGGAGAAGGTGCTGCCCACGCTCTCGGAAGGCCAGCCGCTGCGGTCGCGCACCGATCTTTCGGCAGCCGAGATCGAAATCCTCAAAGGCTACGGCCTCATCACCATCAAGCCGGTGCTCTATGTCGCCAACGTCGGCGAGGACGATCTGGAAGGAAAATCCGCCGCGGCCCAGGCGGTGAAGGCGTATGCCGAGAAAGCCGGCGGCCAGTTCGTCGCCATCTGCGCCAAGCTTGAAGCGGAGCTCGCGCAGCTCGAAGAGGCGGAGCGCGAGGAAATGCTCACCGGCCTGGGACTGTCGGAGCCGGCGATCGGCCCGCTGGCACGGGCGGCGTATCGCCTGCTCGGGCTCACGTCGTTCTACACGGCGGGCGAAAAGGAAGTGCGGGCGTGGACGATCCCGCTCGGAGCCACCGCGCCGCAGGCCGCCGGCGCCATTCACAGCGATCTCGAACGCGGTTTCATTCGAGCCGAGACGTACAGCGTCGCCGATCTCGAGAAATACGGCAGCGAGAAGGCCGTCAAGGAAGCCGGCAAGCTCCGCAGCGAAGGGCGAAGCTACCAGGTGCAGGACGGCGACGTCATGCACATTCTCTTCAACGTCTGATCGCCGGGGCCGGTAGACTGTGAGGAGCGGTCGCGCTTGCCGCCGGCGCGGCCCCGCGCGGACTCGCGGCGGCCTTGCGACGCCACGTCACGGATGACCAATGCCCATTCGCAAGCTCATCCCGAGCATGTTCCATCGCCGGCTGCTGCTGATCGCCGGCGTGATGTTCCTCATCGTCGGCGGGCTGTCAGCGCAAATGGTGCGGCTGTCGGTGGTGCAATCGGCGGAGCATCGCGCGGAAGCGGAAGCGCGGCTGGATCGCGTGCGCTTCCTGCCCACCGTTCGAGGCAAGATCATCGACCGCAAAGGCCGCGTGCTGGCGGAAGATGTGCCGAGCGACGACGTGGCCGTGGCGTACTCCGTCATCACCGGCGCGTGGGCGTATGACGAAGCCGCCAAGGTCGCGCGGAAGGCGGCGGGCAACGCATGGCCGCAAATGAGCCCGGAGGAGCGCGACGCGGCCATCCAGCGCGAACTGCCCGCCCAGCGCGCGATCATCGAACACATCTGGCAGGAGATCATGACGCTCGGCCGGATGACGCGCGATGAACTCAATCAGCGCCTGGGCGCGATCAAGCGCGAAGTGCACACGCTTCGCGCCGAAGTGTGGGAGCGACAGCGCCGCGCGGAAATCCTGCGCTACGGCGAGGAAGCCGGGGCGAAGTTTGAGCCCGGCCCGATTCGCGAAGAGCGCATGGCGCATGTGATCCTGCCGCGCGTCTCGCAGGACGTGCTCTTTGAAGCTCGCCGGCTGGAACGCGAGTTCCCCGGCATGATCGAGGTGCAGCAGTCCACCAAGCGCGAGTATCCGTGGCTGGTGGCGGATGTGTGGATCGAGCGATCGAGCTTCCCGCCCAGCGATCCGCAGCGCGAGCCGGTGTCGATGCGCGTCGTCGGCGTGGCGGATCACATCATCGGCGCCATGCGTGACAAGGTCTTCCGTGAGGACGTGGAGCGCCGGCCGTTTCTGGTGGACGCCGAGAAGCGCACGTATGACCTCAAGGGCTATCGCGAAATTGGCGACATGGTCGGCGCACGCGGGCTTGAACTCGTCTTCGAAGATCGGCTGCGCGGCACGCGCGGCATGGTGAAGCAGCGCATTGACACCGGCGCGGAGGAACGCACCGAGCCCGAACCCGGCCGCGACTTGCAGATCACGCTCGACGTTCAGCTTCAGGCCCGCATTCAGGCGATCATGTCGCCAGAGATGGGACTGACGAGCGTGCAGCCGTGGCACGAGCACCCGATTCTCGAAGTGGGCACGCCGCTCAATTCCGCCGCGGTGGTGATTGAGGTGGAGACGGGCGACATTCTCGCGCTCGTGTCGATGCCCACGCTCGGCATGGCGGAACAGATGACGCCCGGCCGGCGCGATCGTGATGAGCCGTGGGTGAACCGTGCCGCGGAAGCCATCTATCCGCCAGGTTCAATTTTGAAGCCGTTCGTGCTCGCGGCTGCCGTAGGCGAAGGGAAGTACGCGCTTGGCCAGGCGATTGCCTGCACGGGTCATTACTTTCCCGACAAGCAGGACGTCGCACGCTGCTGGATCTACCGCGAGCAATACGGCTACGCCACCCACGCATCGTTGCAGGCCGAGGAAGCGATCGCGCGCTCGTGCAACATCTTCTTTTACACCATCGCTGAACGGACGGGGATTCACTCGCTCGCCGAGTGGTTCAGCGCGTTCGGCCTGGGTCGCGGCCTGGACGCCGGCTTGCGCCACCTGCGCATCATCCCAAAGCGCGCTGACGCCACGGAAAGCGCAGCGGATGAGGCGATCGAACTCGATGCGCTCGCATCGGAAGGCGCATCCGATCTTCCCGGCGAGCATAATGGAGAGCAGGCATCAACTCGTTCGACCGCCAAGCCGCCGTCCGATGTGATCCTTCGATGGGTCGGCGAGAGCGCCGGCACATTGATCACCGAGAAGGAAATCGCCGCGATGCCGGTGTACCAGCGGCTGTTCGAAACGATCAGCATGGGCATCGGTCAGGGACGCGTCACGTGGACGCCGTTGCAGGCCGCGAATGCCTACGCCCAGCTCGCGCGCGGCGGATCGATTCGCGACGCCACGCTCGTGATGCACGATCAGCGCACGCGCGAAGCATCGCTGCGACCGCCCGCCACGCTCGCACCTTCCACGGTCGCCGCCATTCTCGAAGGTCTGCGGCAATCGGTGGAGGAGTCCTACGGCACCGGCCACGCGATCAAAGCGCTGCACGAGCCGATCATCAACGCGCCGGGCGTGACGGTGTGGGCGAAGACAGGCACGGCGCAAGCGCCGCCGGGTTATCTCGTTGACACCAACGGCGACGGCCGCATCGTGCGCGATCGCAAGAATCCCGCGCACGATACGCCGATCACGGAACTCGACCACTCGTGGTTCGTCGGCCTCGTCGGGCCCAAGCAGGCGGCGGGCCAGCGTGCGCAGCCAAAGTATGCCATTGCGGTGGTAGTGGAGTACGGCGGATCGGGCGGGCGCGTTGCCGGTCCCGTCGCCAACCAGATCATCCGCGCGCTGCAGGCGGAAGGCTATCTGCCCGGCGCGACGGATGCGCTTGCATCACGGGAGGTAAGCGAGTGACGCACGCGGCCGCGGCTTCGATGCGCGAGCGATTCTCCGTGCGCGGCTTGCGCAAAGATGCGCGCCCGCTCTACCAACGCCGCATCGCGCTCGCCAACGTCGGCTGGCTTTGCGTCTTGCCGGCTCTCATGTTGAGCTTGATCGGCGTCTCCAACATCGGGCTCACGGAGCCATCGCTTGCCGCGCGGCAGCTCGTGTTTCTCGGTCTGGGCATCGTGGCCGCGGCGTTTGTCGCCATTCCGCATTACCGCAAAGCCGAGAACTGGTCGTATCCCTTCCTCGCGTTCGTGCTCATGTTGCTGGTGTTCGTGCTGCTGCCGATCGTGCCCGAAGCGATTGTCCGGCCGCGCAACGGCTCGCGGCGGTGGATCAACTTGTACGTCACCGATTTGCAGCCGTCCGAGCTGGCGAAGATTGCGTACATCATGTCGCTCGCGGCGTACCTGCGCTATCGGCCGAGCTACCGCACGTTCCTCGGCTTGTTGCTTCCGCTCATCCTCACGTTCATTCCGATGGGCCTGGTGCTCGTCGAGCCGGATCTCGGCACATCGCTGCTGTTCCTGCCGACGTTCTTCGCCATGGTGATCGCGGCGGGCGCGAAGCTCTGGCACATCGCGCTCATCGTCTCGCTGGGCGTCGCGGCGATGCCCGCGACCTATCCCATGCTGCAGGATCACCAGAAAGCGCGCATCGACGCCATGATCGCGCAGTTCAAGGGCGACGATCGGCATGATGATGACATCGGCTTCCAGGGCGCTCGCGCGGTGATGCTTGCCAGCGCGGGCGGATTGACGGGCGTCGGCGCGGAGCACGCTCGCGATCTCATCGTGCACAATCATTTGCCGGAAGAACACAACGACATGATCTTCGCCGTGGTGACGTGCCGGTGGGGCTTGCTCGGCGCGCTCGCCACGTGGGGCTTGTTCCTGATGATGTGCATCGGTTCGCTGCTTGTCGCCGCCGCGTGCAAGGATCCGTTCGGCAAACTTGTCGCCGTCGGTCTGCCCACGCTCATCTTCGCGCAGGTGGCGATCAACACGGGCATGACGATCGGCGTGCTGCCCATCACGGGAATGACGCTGCCGTTCGTGAGCTATGGCGGGTCGAGTCTCATCGTGAGCTGGATGATGATCGGCATGGTGCTCAACATCGCCATGCGCCGGCCGCGATATTTCTGGCGCGAGGCGTTTGAGTTTGACGGCGCGGACCAGGAGTTGGCGTGAGCGGGGTGAATGCACTGTCGCCGACGGATGAGTTCCTGCGCGCCGCGAGCGAAGCGCACATTGAATTCGAGCCGGGCGAACTGGAGCAGCTCGGGCGATATCTTGCAATCCTGCTCGATGCCAACACGCGCATGAACCTCACGCGCATCACCGACCCCGCGGCGGCGTGGATGCGGCATATCTTCGACAGTCTCACGCTCTTGCCGTTCATCGCACAAGCCGAAGCGCGGCGCGTGGTGGATGTCGGCAGCGGGGGCGGTGCGCCGGGCATTCCGCTGGCGATCACCTTGCCGCACGTGCAGTTTTCACTGCTCGAAGCGACGGGGAAGAAGGCGAACTATCTCGAAGCCACCGCGAAGGAACTCGGGTTGCGGAACGTGCGGGTGATCGGCGAGCGTGCGGAACTCGCGGGAGCGAAGGACAGCGAATGGCGCGAGCATTTCGATGTGGCCATCGCCCGCGCGCTCGGCCCGCTCAACGTGCTGCTCGAACTCGCGCTGCCGCTCGTCACGGTGAACGGCCACCTGCTCGCCATCAAAGGCGAACGCGCCGATGCCGAAGTGATGGAAGCAAAGAAGGCATTGCACCAGCTTCACGCGGAAGTGGTGGACATCCATCCCACGCCTACCGGCCGCATCGTCGTCGTGGAGAAACGCCGCGCGACGCCGGCGAAATATCCGCGTCAACCCGGCGAGCCGAAGCGAGCGCCGCTGTGACGGTTTTCGCCCTTCGCCGCATAGAATGGCTGCAATGCCGCTCGACATGAATCAGTTGCTGGCGGAGCACGGCGCCATCGCCCGGCGGCTGTCGCGCTTCGAGCTGCGCCCGCAACAGATCGAGATGGCCAGCGCCATCGAACGCACCCTCGAAGCACGCGGCAAGCTCGTCGTGGAAGCCGGCACCGGCGTCGGCAAGTCCTTTGCGTACCTTCTGCCCGCCATCGGTCGCGTCGTCGGCAGCAGCGAACGCGTCGTCATTTCCACGCACACGATCAACCTGCAGGAGCAGCTCATCGAAAAGGACATCCCGCTGCTCAACGCGGTGATTCCCGAAGAGTTCAGCGCTGTCCTCGTGAAGGGTCGCGGCAACTACGTCTCCGTTCGCCGGCTCAAACTCGCCAGCGAGCGGCAGGACAAATTGCTCACCGACGAAGAGCAGCGGCATTCGCTGCACGTGATCGAAGACTGGGCGTATTCCACGCGCGACGGCACGCTCGCCACGCTGCCTCCGCTGTCGCGCCCCGCTGTGTGGGATCACGTGCAAAGCGATGCGCACAACTGCATGGGGCGAAAGTGCCCGACCTATGACCAATGCTTTTACCAGGCCGCCCGCCGTCGCATGGAGCATGGCGACATTCTCGTGTGCAACCACGCGCTGTTCTTCGCTGATCTCGCGCTGCGAACGCGCGGCGTGGGCTTCCTGCCGCCGTATGACCACGTGATCCTCGACGAAGCGCATTCCGTGGAAGACGTCGCCGCGGAGCACTTCGGCGTGAGCCTGTCGATCGCCCAGGTAATGCATCTGCTCAATTTGCTGTACCAACCGCGGAGCGGTCGCGGGTTCCTCGCCACCTTGCAGCTCACGGGGCTTGAAACGCAGCCGATTGACCAGGCGATCCAGCAGACGCTGCGATGCCGGGATGCGGCAGAATCGCTGTTTGAATCGCTTGAGACGTGGCTTGCTCGCAGTGATTCCGCCAATGGGCGCATCGCCAAGCCGGATGTTGTGGCGAACGAGCTCACGCCGTGCATGAAGGCGCTTGCGAGCCAGCTCAAGTTGCTGCGTGAACGCGCGAAGACGGAGCCGGACCAGTTCGAATTGAGCAGCTACGCGCAGCGGGCGGGCGACATGGCCTTCAGCGCCGATGTACTCATCGGCCAGCAGATTGATGGATGCGTGTACTGGCTCGAGGCAACGGAAAGTCGTGGCGGCGAGGCCCTGATGCCGGGCTCAAGGCAGCGGTTGCGGCGCATCGCGCTCAAGTGCATGCCGGTCGAAGTCGGCCCGATCCTGCGCGAGCGGCTGTTTGAGCAGGAATTCTCCGTCGTGATGACGTCCGCCACGCTCGCCACTGCTGCGGGCAACTTCGATCACTTCCTCGATCGCACCGGCTTTCGCGGCGCGGAGACGATGCAGCTCGGCAGCCCGTTCGACTTTGAGCGGCAGATGCGCGTGTTCGTCGATCGCTCCATGCCCGATCCCAACGACTCGCGCTTCATCGACGCTGTGTGCGCGCGATCACGCGAGCAGATCGACGCCACAGGCGGCGGGGCGTTCTTGCTGTTTACCAGCTTCTCCATGCTGCGAACCGCGGCGCAGCGCATGCGCGATGATCTGCTGGCAGACGGCTACCAGGTGTTCGTACAGGGAACCGACGGCCCGCCGGGATTGCTGCTCAAGAAGTTCCGCGACGCCGAGCGCGGCGTGCTCTTCGGCACCGCAAGCTTCTGGCAAGGCGTCGACGTGCGCGGCGAAGCGCTGCGCAACGTGATCATCACCCGTCTGCCGTTTGAAGTGCCCGACCGGCCGATCGTGCAGGCCCGACAGGAACGCATCGAGGAACGCGGCGGCGATGCATTCGCCGAGGATCAATTGCCCAAGGCGGTGCTGCGCTTCCGGCAGGGAATCGGCCGCCTCATCCGCTCCCACGACGACACCGGCCGCGTCGTCGTGCTCGACCCGCGCATTGTGCGCAAGCCGTATGGACGATTGTTCCTCGCTGCAATGCCGGAAGGCGTGCGAGTGGAGGACTTGGGGCAGCAGACCGGGGATTGACGCGCACGGGTCCCATGCGCAGAAGCCACGGTGGGATGCGCTGTCGCTTCTCTCACCCGACGTAGGCGATCCCATGCTCCTTGCTGCGCGGGAACGTTGGATCATGATGCGGCGAGCGCGTTCAAGTGACCACACAGGCGAGACGCCTGTTCCACCAGACTCGACCACACTGGCGAGACGCCCGTGTCACTGGATTGACTGTTGGCGGGGCGAGAGTTACTTCGTGCCCTTCGGCCCGCCGTCTTTGAGGTATTTCGCTTCGATCGCCCTGGCGAGATCGACGCCAGTGATGTTGGCGAGGGTTGCGAGCCAGGCCATCACGTCGGCGAATTCGGCTTCGAGGGCGGCGTCATCGCCGTCGCCACGGAGGTGATGGCCGATGGCTTCCGCAAGCTCGCCGAATTCTTCCGCAAACCAGAGGAACGTGCCGGCGGGACCGCGCGCGGAGTCCGTGGCGTAGTAGCGGTCGCGGATCATTTGCTGGAATTCAGCGATGGTCATGCGGCTTCCTTCGCTTCCTGCGTGTCACGTCGAGCAGCGCTCATCAGGTTCACTGCGAAGAACCCTCACCCCGGCCCTCTCCCTCGGGGAAAGGGGAAGCGGCGAACCGCGCACATGGGAGCCGCGTTTGGCACGCAGCGACCATCCGCATGACGAAGGCATGCATGCGCTGCCCACGCCGAAGCGTCCGCGGCGGGACTCGAACCCTCAACCTTCGGCTTCGGAGGCCGACGCTCTGTCCAATTGAGCTACGCGGACGGCGCGAGCATGGTAGCACCGGGCGCCGTGCGAGCAAGAAATGTGTTCCGCCGTACCATGCCCGCCCATGGCAAGCGCCGTGCATGTCAATCCATCAACCGATCGCAGCGGCGTCGCGCCGATGGGGGCCATTCTGCTGCTCACGGCCGTGTGCTCGCTCGGCACAGGAATCCTCTGGAACGGCCTCGCATTCATCGTGAAGCACGACTACGGCTACTCGCAGCGCCGCACGCTCGTGCTCTATGTATTCATTGCGTTCGTCTACATCGTCGCCGCATTTATCACCGGGCGCGTGCTCATCATGCTTCGCCGACACATTTCGCCGCGAACGGTGCTCGCGTGCCTGCTCGCCGTGCAGACGCTCGCTTCCGCGGGGCCGGGGCTGGCGAAGGGCGAATGGATGATCTGGATCACAGCGTCGGTGGTGAGCATCACCGGCGCGATGATCTGGCCGATTGTCGAAAGCTATCTGGCAGCAGGGCGGCATGGGCGTGAGCTTCGCGCATCAATCGGCTGGTGGAACGTGGTGTGGACCGCCGCCGTCGCCGCGGCGCTGCTCCTGATGGCGCCGCTTGTTGAGCACCACGCGCGCTTCGCCATCGTCGGCTTCAGCGCCGTCAATCTGCTCGGTTTCTGGCCGCTCGTGCGCTTTCCATCGCGGCCGGGCGCACACGATCACCTGGATGCGGAAGGCAACATCACGAGCGAGTATCCGCATCTGCTCAAGGCCGCTCGCGTGCTGTTGCCGCTCAGTTACGTGCTGAACGCGGGCATGAGTCCGCTGCTGCCGTTCGTGTTTGAAACGATGGGCGTGCAGGCGAAATTCGAAACGCCGACGGCGGCGACGTGGACGGTAGCGCGCGTGATCGCCGTGGCGGTGATGTGGCGCGTCACGTTCTGGCACGGGCGGTGGGGCACGCTGCTCATGGGGGCGGTGAGTCTCGCCGGAGGATTTGCCTGCGTGGTTTCCGCATCGCACCTGTGGATGATCTTCCTCGGGCTTGCGATCTTCGGCACGGGCATGGGGGTGGTGTATTACGCGGCGCTGTACTACGCGCTCACGGTCGGCCGCGCGGAGGTCGATGCGGGCGGCATTCACGAAGCGCTGATCGGCGGCGGGTACATGCTCGGGCCGATGATTTGTCTTGGCAGCATGCACGTCGCGACCACGGCGAGGGAAAATGAATTCGATGTCGCCGACGGCAGCGTGATCATCGTGGCGATGTGGACCGTGGTCGCGGCGAGCGCGCTCCTCATGGTGAACGCCTATCTTCGAGCCAAGCGGGCTCGGCGGGCATCGAAGTCGATCTGAAAAGTCGCGGCGCGCGCCGCTCAAGGCGGGCCGTGCGCAGGCCGATCTTTCCGGGGTGCAGCTTGATCGCCCCTCCCTGCGAAAACTGGTCACGCAGCCGCGCGTTCGAAACGCGCTGCTCGTCGCGGCGCTCGCGCTCATCGTGATGCTGCCCGCGGTCGGCCACGATTTCATCAACTGGGACGACAATCGCCTCATCCTCGAGAACAAAGCCGTCACCACCACCGGCGGCATCGCCACCATCTGGTCATCGCTCGAACTGCCGCGCGGTTTCCCCAACTATCCGCTGACGATGTCGATGTACTGGCTGGAGCATCAGCTCTGGGGGCTGCACCCGGCTGGCTATCACGCCATCAACATCGTGCTGCACGTGATCAATGCCGTGCTCGTGCTGGCGCTGCTCCGGCGAATCGGGCTCGGTGAATTGCCTGCCACGCTGGCGGCGGCGCTCTTTGCTGCGCACCCGATGCAGGTGGAATCCGTCGCATGGGTGTCGGAGCGGAAGAACGTGCTGTTCACGATGTTCTCGCTCGTCACGATGCTTGCGTATTTGAAATACATCGGCGCTGGCCATCGGCGGGCGTGGTGGGCCGCGCTGCTTGCGTTCGTGGCGGCGCTGCTCTCCAAGACTGCCGCCGTGACCGTGCCCTGCACGCTGCTGGCGACGGTGTGGCTGAAGCGCGAGCGTTTGACGACGCGTGATGTCGTCAATCTCGTGCCGTTCTTCGCACTGGCGCTGGTGGCCGGTGCGCTGACGACGGGCGTGGAAGCGCCGCCGCGTACGTTCCTTTCGTTCAGTGAGCGGCCGCTGCTCGCGGTCAACACGCTTTCGTTCTATCTCGCGCGGCTCGTCTTCCCGCTGGTCGTGGTGCCCGTGCATCCGAAGTGGAATTTCGAAGCGGGCGGCGTGTTCCTCATTGCGCCGATCGCGCTGATCATCGTGCTCGGGTTGCTGTTCCGTTATCGCCGAACGTTGCCAAAGCTCGCGTGGTGGGGCATTGCGCATTTTCTGGTGTCGCTCGGGCCGTTCCTGGGGCTTATCAGCTTCGGCTATCATGAGACGTCGTACGTCGCGGATCGCTACGTCTACTTCGCCAGCTTCGGGCTCTTTGCTCCGGTCGCGGCGGGCATTGTGCACCTGCTCTCACGCTTCCAGCGGAACACGGTGCTGATGACGAGCGGCGGCTATGTCGCGGTGATGGCGCTCGTTACGCTCTTCTACGTGCCCGTGTGGAAGGACTCGCGCACGCTGTGGACGTACACCCTCAAGCACAACCCCAACTGCGCGAGCGCGCACAACAATCTTGCCGCGGTGCTCGAAGCGGATGGCGAGGTCGAGCTGGCGATGGCGCACTATCGCTACGTGATGGAAATTGACCCTCATCACGCCGCAGCGCCGGCGAATTACGCGGCTGCGCTGGCGAGGCTTGGCGATCTCGATGGGGCCGAGCGCTATTACATGCGCTCGCTTTCCATTGGACCGCGCAACGGGCTCGCGCACCTTCGCCTGGCGTGCGTCCATGTGCAGCAGAATCGCTTCGAGGACGCCCTCGTTCATCTGCGCATCGCGGACCGCCTCGAGCCGAACAATCCCGAGATCTTGAGCATGGCCGGCTTCGCCCACGAACACCTTGGCCACTTCGACAAAGCCGAGATGCTCTACGCGCAAACGCTTGAGCTGCAGCCGGACCACGTCATGGCTTCGCATCGGCTGCCGATTGTCAGAGCCAAGGCTCGCGAGGTGGTGGCGAATGCCGACTCGCAGCAGAACGAACCGTAAGGATGGGCCGGAAAGCGGTGGGGGTGGGATTCGAACCCACGAAGGGCTTACACCCTTACCGGTTTTCAAGACCGGTTCCATCAGCCGCTCGGACACCCCACCGGGCAAAGAGCCGCTGGCGGGCAATGATATCTGTGCGGGCTGGAAGATGTGGACGGTTCGCGACGGCGAGTTATCCGCTGCCCTCAATACGTCGATATCGAGGCACGGGGGACCCAACCGTGACACCGACCACACCAAGAAAGGCGGATGCTGAACAGACCAGGGTGAAGGTGCACCACACCGAAGCCCACCACGCGCCGGCGCGCGTACCGGAGCACATCCTGCGGGTGGCCACACTGCTCGCGGGGAACGCGCAGCGGAAACGCAGTGACCTTCGCAAGCATCAGCGGCATCAACTCGTCGCCCCGTGCACGGTCACGGTTGATTCCACCACCGGCGTGGTGAAGCAGTTCGATGCCTATGTCCGCAACATTGCGCTGGGCGGCCTCGGGTTGCTGATGCGCGAGACGCACAGCATCGGCGAGGTGGTGGAGGTGAAGCTCGTCATCAACGGCAAGCCGAAGTTCGTTTGCGGCGTGGTCGTGTTCTGCCGGCACATCGAGGGCAGCGTGTACGACATCGGCGTGCAGCTTTATCAGAGCAGCGTCGCCCCGCAACTTGCTGAAATGACGGCGATGCCCAAGGAACGCACGCCGGATTGGTATCGCTCCGCGCATGCCAAGTTGCTCGCCGCCCGCACCGCGCCGTAAGCGCCACCGCAAGCATGCAGTCATCCGACTGCTCGTATGATGCGCCGATGGCCAGCGTTCTTGTCACCGGCGGAAGCGGAATGATCGGCGCCCACATTTGCCGATCGCTTTGCGCCGCTCAATTTGCCGTGTGTACGACGTGGAACAGTCACGCCGAGCGCGTGCCTGCCGGCCGTCTCCTCGCTGTTCCGCTTGATTTGGCCGACCGGCGCGGCGTGATGGCCATGCTGCGCGATGCACGCCCTGACGCCGTGGTGCACTGCGCCGCGATGAGCGATCTGAACGCATGTGAGCGCGACCCCGCCACCGCCGAGGCGATCAATGTGCGTGCCACGGAAACAATCGCCGCATGGTGCCGCGAGAGCGGGGCGGTGATGGTGTTCACCTCGACGGATCAGGTGTTTGACGGCGAGCACGCGCCCTATGACGAAACCGCCGCAGCACAGCCCATGCACGTCTACGGCCGGACCAAGCGAGAAGCCGAGCAAGCGGTCGATGACCTGGGCGCTCGCGGTCTTTCGCTGCGCATCAGTCTCGTTTACGGCCGAAGCCCGACAGGCACGCGTTCCGCTTCCGAACAAATTGAGCGGGCGCTGCAGCGCGGCGAGCGACCACGCCTGTTCGTGGACGAATGGCGAACACCCGTGCTCGCCGATGACATCGCTGCCGCCGTCGCGGAGATCGCCAAACGCATGCTTCGCGGCGAAGCGATCGTGGATGAATCCTCGCCGCGCGTGCTGCACTTCGGCGGGCCGGATCGCGTCACTCGCTATGAGTTCGGCGTGCAGCTGGCGCAGCGATTCGGCATGAACGAAGGCGCGCTGATTCCCGGGAAGCGAAGCGATCTCACCGGCGGCGCACCTCGACCGCGCGATGTGTCGCTCAACAGCGATCTCGCCCGCCGCGTCCTTCGCACGCCCTTGCGGGGTGTGCAAGCCGGCCTCGATCAATTTGCAAGCTCGGCGCCGGTCGCTTGAACGCGATTCCCGTCTCGCCGCGCGATACACTGCGCCTCGCCAGGATGGAGGATGCGCCCCATGGAACAGGGATTTACCGGCGATCAGCACGCGCCCATGGTGTCGCCGCTCGCGCGAATTGAGCAGGCGATTATCCGCGCCAACGTGCATCGCATCCCGCGATGGATTGAAGGCTATCACCTCACGCTCATGACGATTGCGTGGACGATCGGCGTCCTTCTCGCCGGGTGGCTCGCCGCGAAATATTCAATCCACTGGCTGTGGCTGTCGTGCGCGTGCATCTTCATGCAGTGGTTCACGGACAGTTTTGACGGCGCTCTCGGCCGGCTGCGCGACACCGGCATCCCCAAGTGGGGCTATTTCACCGACCACCTGCTCGATTTCTTTTTCATGTGGAGCGTGTTCGTCAGCTATGTCTTCCTGCTCGAAGGCTGGCACGTGCACATGCTTTTCGCGCTGGCGTTCATTTACACCGCGATGATGGCGAACTCGTTCCTGCAGTTCGCGGTGACCGGCGCGTTTCAGATCACCTATCTCGGCACGGGACCGACGGAAATCCGCGTGCTGTTCATCGTCCTCAACGCGCTCATCGTGTTCTTCGGCATCAAGGTGCTGGAAGCGCCGCTGCCGTATGTCCTCGCGGCGTTCACCGTGGCGATGATCATTATCTTTTACCGCACGCAGCGCGCGATCTGGGCCATCGACATGGCGGCGAAGGCGGCACGCACGAGCGACATGAAAAAAGAGCCACTCGCCTAACGAGCGGCCCTTTGCAGAAGGATTGAGTCGGTCGACGTCCGGTCAGCGAACAAGCTTCAGCGGACGGTGCGCCGCCACCTGGCTGAACACATCCATGAGATCTTCGGTGTATGCGCTCACGCTCTGACCGCCGGGCACGTTGAAGTGCACGCCGCCGGTGATGTTCGCCACCTGCTGCATGAGGTTCACGTCCGCTTCGGCGCCGAGACTGATGGTCAGGATCGGATACCCATCCGCCTTGGCGGCGTTTGCCTGCTGCAGCGTGTAGTTCTTGGCGACGGAGGCATTGGTCGGCCGGTTGGCGATGCCGTCGGTGAGGAGCACGATGAATTTGAACGTGCCTTCGCGGCCATTGTTGTTAAGTTCCTGGCGCGCCTTCAGAATGCCGGCGCCGATGTTGGTGTACTCATCATAGTGGCCGGCCTGCATTTGATTGCACTTGGTCTGAATGACGGTGAAGTCATTGGTGAGCGAGCTTTCGATCTTCGCCGTGCCGTCCGCCGCCGTGTACGACACCAGCGCGACGCGGTCCTTCGTCTGCACCTGCCGCAGGTAATCGAGCAACACGGTGACAGCGTTCTTCACCGCGGTGACCGGCTGCGCGCTGGCCTTCCACAACACCGGCGTCTGTGAATACTTGGGCTGTTCCGTTTGCAGGTAGTCGATGAAGGTGAGATAGCCGTATTTCTTCTGATAGCCGGCATTCTTCACGGTGTTGTCGGTCATCACGTAGTCGATGTAGTCGTTCCAGCTTCCAGAGGGGAAGGGATACGCCACGTTGTTGAGCCCAAGCTGTGACTTCACGGTGGAAATGCTGTTCGAGCTGATGTACACGGGGTTGAACTGCATGTTGCCGTATGTCGGCGCCCCCAGGTCGAGCCACATCTGGTAGATGTTGTTGTACATCGCCGTCGAGCCGATCTCGTCGATGTGGCCGAGCGAGGTGTCGTCGTTCATGGACGCCGAATAGTCGAGCACGATCACGATGTCACGCGCGCCGTAATAGGCGATCGCGGAGGCGGCCACGTCGGCGTCAGCAATGCCCAGCGCCTTGGCGAAGTGCAGGCTCACGGAGTTGCCGCTCGCCTCGTTCAATGCCGCGGTGACGCGCACGGCGTCAGGATACGTGCCGCCGTTGCCGCTCACCGGCGTAAACGTGTGCGACGTCGAGTTCCACAGGCCGAACTCCACGTTGGAAGCGCTGATGGACACCGGCTGGCCGTTGGCGTCGTTCTTCGCGGCGTACTGAATGGCCCGCGCTCGCGCGGAACTGGTTCCCACGGTCAGACCTTCGGCCCCCGCGAGCGCCGCGGAGTCCGCCGCAAGCTGCAAGTCAGCCTGCACGGCGTACAAGTGGCCGACGTCCACCGCGAGTGCAGTGAACCCCAGGAGCACAATCATGAGCGCCGCGACCCAGATAAGAATGGTGCCACGGCGAGAGCGTGCTGCGGTGCGCGAGGTTTCAGGCGTCGTGATTCGAGTTCGCGTATTCATGGTGGTTGCCTCAAGAAAAGGCAGGTGCTGAACGGGAACCGATCATGCTTCCTTGCGCATCACGGCGCGGGCGCTGATGACGGCGTTGCCCATGATCCCAATGGGATCGGAAAGGGCAGCTTCGGACAGTGGGGCAGTAATGACGACCGTAACGTCCTGGTTCGGATCGCTGTCTGACGTGGGTGCGGTAATGCTGACGGTGAAGTTGACGCCGGACACGAGCGCCAGCCGGCTGTTGGCGACGGCGGTGGCCTCGGCGGTGGTGCCGTCCTTGATGGCGAGGATGCGCGCCGCTTCGCGCGCCGCCTGCACCATGTTGTGTCGCGTGTACATCACCGAGCCGAACTCGATGATGCCGAACACCACGAGCAGCAGCATCGGCAGCACGATGGCGAGTTCCACGAGCGCCGTGCCGCGGCGACGGATGAACGGACGGTGGTTGATCGCGAGTCTTGACATGGCGTGCATCTCCCCGAATCCGGAAGGGCTCGGCTCATGGACAATTTCGGCGGGATCTCACGCGTCCCCCGGTGCGCCGCGCCGCTGCACGAAGCCTTTGATGCGGCGCGGGCAAGCACCATAAGTCTGTCACACGGCTCGCTGTAAGCAAATCGGATGCGCTCGCTTTCCGCTGCAGCGCGTGCGAGGAATTCACGTGCGCGGCGCAGCGAAAGCGTGACGCCTGTAGCACCGGGCGCGATGCGGGAAACTGGGCGAACAATGCGTGCCGTGAGGCGCGAGCGCGCTCGCCAGGTGCCATACTCGTTGTTGCAAAACAAGTGTCCTGTAAGAACGGCGGCGCAGGCGGCGCGATGTCGATACGCGTTGCAAACGGCCCGCAATCGGCGCAGGGCGCACACTTTTTCTTGCGTTTGTTTCTTGCCAAGCCATAGTTGGCGTGTCCGACGCGAGTTTCACGCAAGAAGCGTCGAAACGACATCGGATGACCCGGGGGCTGCCAAGCCCAAGGTGAATCGAACGGCATCGACACGGCGTCGGTGCCTTGCCTCTGAATCTCCGCGTGCGGGCAGGCCGCACGCAGACCGCTGCCGACAGGGTGTCGTCACGGTTTCACGAATTCGCCTGCTGGCAGGATCCGCATCAAAGGCCTTGATGCACAAGGAGGATTGGGAAATGCGCAAGATTCGCAACATCGTGAAGTCGTTCATCGCTGATCAGCGTGGTCTCGAAACGGTCGAGTACGCGATCATCACGGGCCTCATCGTGGCCGGCACGATCGTCGCCATCGCCGCCATCGGCGTGTGGGTGTCGGGCCAGTTCACCGGCCTGCAGTCGGCTATCGGCGCCTAATCGTTCGTCGAACGCACCCGTCGCGGCGCGAAAGCGCCGCGGCGGATTTCCTCGCAGGAGCAATCGAAGATGGGATCGCTTGCCGCACTCAATCTTGACTTCGCGCCCATTCAGTGGGTGGTCGTCATCGCTGCATGCGCGGTCGCGGCGGTCACTGATCTTCAATCGCGCCGCATTCCGAACTGGCTGTCCGTGCCGCTGTTCGTGAGCGGATTGGCGGCGGCCATTGCGTTTCGCGGCGGATGGGGCGCGCTCGATGCGCTGCTCGCCTCGGCGCTGCTCATGGCGCCCTACATCGTGCTCTTTCTCTTCGCAGGCGGCGGCGCCGGCGATGCAAAGCTCATGGCAGGCGTCGGCGCCTGGCTCGGCGTGCTGAACGGCATGGCCGCGCTCCTCGCCGTCGCCCTCACCGGCGTCATCCTCGCCATCTGGTGGGGACGAACGTTCGGCGCCCGCGGCGAGAAGGGGATGATGATGCCCTACGGCGTCGCCATCGGATTCGGCGTGTGCCTCGCGGCGCTTGGCGTGTCGCTGTGGCAGAACTTTGGATCAAGCATCGCGGCTTGACGTGAGCTGGAGCGAAATCCACTCGCGCCGCGATGCAGATACTTGAAGCGGCCCACGTGGGCCATCCGGGAGAACTCAAAATGAAGTGGACAGTTGCATTGCTTGTTGTCGTCGGTCTCGCCGCGGCGCTCTGCGCTGCCGTGCTGACCGCGGGACTTCGCTCGGGCTGGTCGCTGGGAAGCAGCGAAGCGGCGCCGGAAGTCAAAGAAATGGAAATTCTCGTGGCGGCCCAGGCCATGCCCGCCATGAAGGTCGTCGATGCCAGCGGCGTCGCGCGGCGCACCGTCATGAGCAATGAACTGCCCCCCAACGCCATCACCGACATGACGAACGTGATCGGCAAGGTGCTCGTCGCGCCCGTCGTCGAAGGTGAAGCCTTCACGTCGCGTCACTTCGCCAGCCAGGAGTCGGGCCTCAACCTCGCCACCGCGCTGCCTGAAGGTTATCGCGCCATGAGCACGATGCTTCAGACCGACGCCGGCATCGAGAACCTTCTCTATCCCGGCTGCGTCGTGGACGTCGTCTGCTCCTTCCGTCTGCCCGCCATGCCCGGTCGTCCCAGCGGCGAAGTGCTCTCCGCCACGCTGCTCCAGGGCGTGCAGGTTCTGGCTATCGGACCTCGCTCGATCGTGAACGGCAGCGAGAACGGCGAGCAGACCGTGGACATTGACGCCAAGCGTCAGCGCATGGTCACCCTCATGGTTGACGCCACCCAGGCGGAAGCCCTCCAGCTGGCCAACGCCTACGGCGATCTCACGATCACGCTCCGCAACCCGCTCGATACCACGCGGCAGACGAGCAGCGGCATGGTCTTGAGCGACCTCTCCCAGGAAATTGCCGAGCGGTTATCTGCCCTCAACCAAATGGCGTCGGCGGCCCCGATGTTCGCCCCGGAATTTGTCGATGAAGGTTCTTCCGGCCGCGACGCCGACGAGCGCGCCATGAACGAAGAGCCTGCCCCCGCGCCCCGGCGCGAGACGCCGGCCGCCGCGGCTCGCAAGTACTGGACGACCACCGTGATTCGCGCGGGCAAGACGGAAACGCTCAACTTCGACGTCCCGTAACGCGCTATCGCGATGATCGTGCCGCTGCATGATTCAGCGGCTGCATCGACACGCCAATGAAGGCAGTGGCCCTCCGGGGCCGCTGCCTTTTCCCATTGGAATAAACGGCGAATTCACGTGCGGAATCATCGTCACGAATTCCGTCACCTCGCCAAATCACACGTTCCGGAATGCCGACATTCTTGGGGACAGTCCAAGACAAGGAGAGGAATCGTGAGGCACGCCAATCTCAAACAAGTGTTCCGCAGCGCGCTCGCGTGTGCGCTTTGTGTGATGACCTTGACCGCCGTGCAACCGGCTCATGCGCAGGCCGCACGCGTGCAGGGGGCCGGCGACCAGGCCGTCAACGTGTACCTCGGCCAGTCCATCATCGTGGATGCGCCGTGGCGCGTGGCTCGCGTGTCCATCACCGATCCCGAAACCGCCGACGTGCAGGTGCTCACGCCCACGCAGGTGCTTGTCATCGGGCACAAGGTCGGCACCACCGACATGATCCTCTGGGGCGAAGACGACCAGGTCTGGCACCGTCGCGTCTCCGTCCTCGTTGACTTGAGCTTCGTGGAAACCGAACTCGATCGCATCTTCCCGGACTGCCAGCTCGATGTGATGCAGTCGCAGGACGTGGCGATCGTCAGCGGCAAGCTTCGCCGCATGGAGCAGGCGTCCGAGCTGCGCACCACGCTGGAATCGTTCGGCATCAAGTTCGTCGATCGCACCTCGCTCGCCGGCGTGCAGCAGGTCGCGATCAAAGTTCGCGTGGCGGAAGTCAGCCGGTCGGCCATTCGCGCGCTCGGCGTCAATGCCGTGATCGGCGGCGACGACGCGTTCGGCGGCCTCACCATCGGTCCTGACTCCGGCGGCGCGCTCAACCCCACCAGCATCGGCGTCCCCAGCGGCACGCCCGCGACCAGCGGCATTCCGTTCTCCTTCGTGGACGATTTGAGCGTCGCGTCCGGCATCACGCTCTTCGGCGGCTTCCCCGGCGCTGACCTCGAACTCTTCCTGCAGGCGCTGGCCGAGAACCAGTACCTGCGCGTGCTTGCGGAGCCGACGCTTGTCGCTTTGAGCGGCGAAGAAGCCACGTTCCTCGCGGGCGGCGAGTTCCCGATTCCCATCGTGCAGGGCTCCGCAGCCGGCGGCGGCACGTCGATCACCATCGAGTACAAGGAATTCGGCGTACGCCTGCGCTTCGTGCCCTACGTGCTGGGCGACAACATGATCCGCCTGCGCGTCGAGCCGGAAGTGAGCGACCTTTCGGACCTCGGCTCCGTCGAAATCCAGGGCTTCCGCATTCCCACCGTGCTGACGCGCCGCGCGTCCACCACGCTGGAAATGGGCAGCGGTCAGTCCTTCGCGATGGCCGGCCTGCTCAATCAGTCGAACAACGCGCGCAACTCGAGCGTGCCGGTGCTGGGCGATCTGCCGGTGCTTGGCCCGCTGTTCCGCTCCGTGCGCTACGTCAAAGGCGAGACGGAACTCGTCGTGGTCGTGACGGCGTCGCTGGCGGAACCGTCATCGAACAACAGCGTGCTTCCCGTGCCCGGCGACCTGCATCGCACGCCGAGCGATTGGGAACTCTTCATCAACGGCAATCTGGAAGGTCCTGTGGGCCAGCTCTCGCCGCAGGAAGCCGCGTGGCTGAAGGAGCTTGGTCTCGACAAGCTCGAAGGCCCCGGCGCGTGGGCGACGTACGAGTCCGCGCAGCCGGCGCGTAACCCGCGCTGAACCGTGCAGCCGCAAGCAGTGACCAACAGGGGCGGAGGTATTGGAGATCGAGTCAGCATGAATGAAGGCGCAAACATCCTGGCCGTTGTCACTCGCGATGAGTCGATGGCTGCGGCCGTGCAAGCCGTGCTCAAGGGCAAAGCCATGCGCTTTGACTGGAAGCAGTTCGGCCGGCTGGACGCGTTCGCGCGTGACCAGGAAAGCGGCCGAGCCGCCGCCGTCATCGTGGATATCGATGCCGACCCCGAAGGCATGCTGACGGAGCTGGAAACCATCTCACTGCGCATGCAGAACACGCGCTTCATCGTGCTCGCCAGCGAATTGAAGAGCGAATTGCTGCTCAAGGCGATGCAAGCCGGCGCCCGGCATTTCGTTGTGAAGAATCGTCTGGCCGCGGAACTGCCCAGCGCGATCGATCGCCTGGCGATGCGCACCAGCATCCTTCATGGCGACGGGGCCGTGATCGCTGTGCTCTCCGTCGGCGGCGGCTGTGGCGCCACCACGCTTGCCGTCAATCTCACGCAGGAATTGAGCGACCTCGAATCCTCACCCGCGCTCATCGTTGATCTCGATGATCGCTTCGGCGGGGCGGCGGGTCTGCTCGGCGCCAAGGCCGACTACGGCGTGGCGGACGTGCTCGCGTCGGAAGAACGCATCGATTCCACCCTCGTGCGATCCTCCGCCGTGGCCCTCAACAACCACGTCAGCCTGCTCGCCAGCCCGGCGACGGTCAATTTCCTTGAGCCGAAGCCGATCAACTACAACAACCTTCGCCAGGCGATCAAAGCCTTCAGCGAAGCGTTCGAATTCACGGTCATCGACGCGGGTCAGGTGGCGCTGCCGGCTGCGAAAACGCTGGCCGCCCATTGCGCTCACACGCTGATCGTGTTCGAACTGAACGTCGAAGAGATTCGCCGCGCGCGGCAGCTCATGAACGCGCTCACGCCGCTCGTCGACACGCGGGGGTCGATCATTCCGGTCGTCAACCGCTATCGCTCACGCCGCGCCGCCGCCACCGTGGAGGAGGCGCGGAAGGCGCTCGACGCCAAGAGCGTGAGCATGATCAACAACGATTATCGCGCGGTCACTTCGGGCATCAATGAAGGTCGGCCGCTTGCTTTCGCCGCGCCGCGTTCCGCATTGCGGAAAGACATTCGCGCGCTGGCGGAATCGATTCACGCCTCAACGCTGCAACGGGCCCGTCCCGGCAGCGCCGCGGCGTAACGGAGCAATGATGGGGCGTCGGGGAGAGAGACGGCAACGAGTCGGGAGCATCCTGCAATGATCCAGTCTACCGGTTTCAATGACCTCAAGGCTCGCGTGCACAAGCGCCTGCTCGAAACGCTCGACCTCAACGAGGCGCGGCGGCTGCCGGTCGATCAACTGCACGCCGAATGCGCCAAGCGCGTCGACGTGCTCCTCAACGAGCAGGGGTGTCCGCTCTCGGCCCGCGAGAAGAATCAGCTTCTCCGCGACGTGATGCACGAGATGTTCGGCCTCGGCCCGCTGGAAGAGTTCCTGCAGGATCCGAACGTCACCGACATTCTCGTGAACGGCCACAAGCAGGTGTACGTGGAACGCATGGGCCGTCTGGAAGCGACGCCGGCGCGTTTCCGCGACGATCAGCACTTGCTCCACGTCATCCAGCGCATCGCCGCTCGCGTCGGCCGCCGCGTCGATGAAAGCTCGCCGATGCTCGACGCCCGCCTGGAAGACGGCTCGCGCGTCAACGCCATCATTCCGCCGCTTTCGCTCGACGGTCCGTCCTTGAGCATTCGTCGTTTCGGCGTCAATCCCGTCGATGTCAACAAGCTGCTCGAGTATCAGTCGATCGCCGAAGAAATGGTGGCCTTCCTGCAGGCGTGCGTGCGCTCGCGCATGAACATCCTGATCTCCGGCGGCACGGGCTCGGGCAAGACCACATTGCTCAACGTGCTCTCGGCGTGGATTCCCGGCAACGAACGCGTCATCACCATCGAAGACGCCGCGGAACTCAAGCTGCAGCGCGAGCACGTGGTGCGTCTCGAGACGCGCCCGCCGAACATCGAAGGCATCGGCGAAGTCACGCAGCGCGATCTTCTCCGCAACACGCTGCGCATGCGTCCCGATCGCATCATCATCGGCGAAGTCCGCGGCGCTGAAGCACTCGACATGCTCCAGGCCATGAACACCGGCCACGACGGCTCCATGACCACCGTGCACGCCAACAACGTGCGCGATGCGCTCCGCCGCGTCGAGAACATGGTGAGCATGGCGGGTCTGCAGTTCCCGGTGCACACCATCCGCCAGCAGATGGCCTCCGCGATCAACCTGATGGTGCACATGCAGCGACTCACGGGCGGTCGGCGGCGCGTCATCGCCATCTCCGAAATCACCGGCATGGAAGGCGACGTCGTCTGCATGCAGAACATCTTCCAGTTCAAGCAGCTCGGCGTGGATGAAAACGGCCACGCGTACGGCCAGTTCGAAGCGTGCGGCGTGCGCGCTCGCGCCATCGAACGCCTGCATGCCGAAGGCTTCAAGCTGCCGCGCGACCTGTTCGATCGCCGGGTGCTTCAGGAGGTCCGCGTGGCCGCCTGATCGGCGCCGCAGCGTTGTGGAGTTCAAAGAGACGAAGGTCAAGCCATGTATTTGAGCGCCATTGCACCCATCGATCTGCTTCTTGCCGCCGCGGTCTTCGGCCTTGTGCTGTCGATCTGGATCGGTCTGATGCTGCTGTGGGCATCGCGCCGCAGCGCCAAGCTCACGCGTCTCGCGCAGCGCATCGGCGCTCACGAGAGCCGCACGGGCACGGCGCCCAGCGGCCAGCGCATGCTGCAACTGTGGCGCGACGGCCAGAATGTTTCCACCGCCGTCCCCGACGCCGCGCGCGGCCTTTCGCTCCGCGAGAAGCTCGACGCCGAATTCGAGCGCGCCGGCATCAAGACCAACAGCCTCGTCGCCGTCGCCATGGTGCTCGGCGGAGCGCTGTTCCTCTGCCTCGCCACGCTGGTGGTGTTCCACAATCCGGTGCTCGCGATCGGCATGGGCGTGGTCGTCATCGTCGTGGCGCGAATGCTGCTCACCCGCGCCATCAGCAAGCGCGAGACGCAGTTTGAACGCCAGTTTGTCGATGCGCTCGAACTCGCCGCCCGCTCGCTTCGCGCCGGCCATCCGCTGGTCGGCGCCTTCCAGCTTGTCAGCGAGGAAATGCAGGCCCCGGTGAAACACGTGTTCTCCGAAATCTGCCAGCGCCACGCGCTCGGCGCTGATCTCGAAGGCGCCATCCGCGAAGTGTCCGCCCATCGCTCGAGCGCCGACCTCAAGCTCTTCGCCACGTCCGTCGCCATTCAAATTCGCAGCGGCGGCAACCTGGCCACGCTCATGGATCGGCTGGCGACCGTGATTCGCGATCGCATCCGCCTGTCACGCCGCGTGCGTGTGCTCACCGCCCAGACGCAAATGAGCAAGCGAATCCTGCTCGTGCTGCCGTTCGTCGTGTTCGTGCTCTTCAGCGTGCTGAATCCGAACTACATGGATCCGTTCTACACGACCACGGCCGGCCGCATCATGCTCGGCGTCGGCGTCATTGGTCTTGCGATCGGCTCGTGGATGATGAATCGCATGACGCAGCTCAAGTATTGATTGGTGGAGAAAGGACGCAGCGATGTTTGTCACCCTGGTCATCCCCGTGCTCGTGTTCCTGGCGGTCGTGCTGCTGGGCGTGGCGATCGCGCTGCTGATTTCCTCCAAGCGCTCCGTCACGTGGCGCGTCGTCTCCGATGATGCCACCGGCGGCGTCACCATGACCGCCTCGCCCAACGAGCCGTTTTCCGCCCGCTTCGCCCGCAAACTCGGCAAGGCGTTCGGCATGGGCAAGGAATCGAGCAAGCTGCGCGACCGTCTCGCTCGCGCCGGCTTCTACGGCGAGCACGCCAGCGCGTCCTACGTCGGCCTCAAGTTCATGCTCATGATGTTCGGCCTCGTCACCGGCCTTGTGCTGGTGATCGCGCTGGACTTCGGCACGACGGTCAAGATTTATCTCGTGCTGGCGTTCGCCGCGTTCATGTTCTTCGTGCCGAACCTTTATGTCGCTCGAAAGCTGGCGCAGCGCACGACGCAAGTGCGGCGGCATCTTCCTGACGGCATCGACCTTCTCGAAATCTGCGTCTCATCCGGCATGGGTCTCGACCAGGCGTGGAACGCGGTGGCCGACGAGATTCGCATCGTGAGCCCGGTGCTCGCCGATGAAATGGCGCTCGCGAATCTCGAACTGCAGCTCGGCGCGACGCGCGCTGAAGCCATGCGTCACCTCGGCGAGCGCACCGGCGCCGATGAGTTTTCCTCGCTGGTCGCCATGCTCGTGCAGTCGGAACGCTTCGGCACCAGCATCGCCGAGGCGCTGTCGATCTTCGCCACGTCGATGCGCGAGCGCCGCAGTCAGAAGGCGGAGGAAACCGCCGAGAAGATGGCAGTGAAACTGCTTTTCCCACTGGTGCTCTGCATCTTCCCGGTCATGCTCATCGTCATGGCGGGACCGGCCGTGCTCACCATCATGAAGATCATGAACTAAGTCACGAGGCCCTGGGCACTGGGCCTTGACAATCAGCAGTGCCCAAGCCCGAGGCCTTGAGGCCAAACGTTCGCAAAGGAGTGAGTCATGAAACTGTTTGTGGCAATCCCGATGATCGCAGTCTCGATCGCACTGGCCGGCTGTCAGCGGCACGACCAGCAGTCCTTCGTCGTCGAGGACAGCCAGGAGCTGCATGCCGCCATTCTGCAGAACTACTGGGCCGAGCACACCGAGAACGCCACGGCGTGCAATGCCTCCATCCATCCGTATCACTTCCACAAGGCCTCGGCGCAGCTCAACAATCTGGGCAGCTATGAAGTGAGCGTGCTGGCGCGCGGCGCGCAGTACGGCCCGCTCTCGATCTATCTCGGCCGGGGTGACGCCAGCGACGATCTGTACAGCGCCCGCACGAACGCGCTCGTGGAAGCCCTCGTGGCGGCCGGCGCCAAGCGCGACGCTGTGCACATTCACAACGATCTCGCCGGCGGCAACGGTATGGACACCGATCGCGTGATCTTCAACGAATCGCGCGAAGCGGACCAGCTCAAGCCCGTGTACGGCGCTCCGAGCGAAGCCGGCAACGCGTCATCCATGTGATCGCTACACCAACACAAAGAATCGAAACAGGAGTCACTGCACATGTTCTCGTTCACACTCTCACAGGGCGCTCGCAAGGGATGGCTGACCGCGCTGGCCGCCGCCGCACTCTCCGTCGCCATGACGGGCTGCAACACCTCGACGCGCACGAGCACGCTGCCGCAGTCGCACACGCTTGCGGGGTTCGATGACTTCGACACCGCGGGCGAACGCGCGCCCAGCGCCAAGACCATGTATCGCCTTGCGGAACTGTTCGAGGCGCAGAACCGCCTGCCGCAGGCCGAAGCGATGCACGCCAGCACGATCGAGCGCTATCCGAAGTTCTCGCCCGCCTACAGCGAGCTGGCTTCGATTCAGATGCGCACCGATCGGCTTGATGACGCGATCGCCACGCTGCGCAAGGGCATTGCGATGCAGCCGAACGATCCCGTCCTGCACAACAACCTCGGCATGTGCATGCTGGTGGCCAAGGACTACAAGGCCGCCCACGAGTGCTGCAACACGGCGTGGAAGCTCGCGCCGGACAGCACGCGCTATGCCGCCAACACGGCTCTGGCGCTCGGCATGCTCGGCCGCACCGAGGAAGCCCGCCTTGTCTACGAACAGGTGATGCCGTCCAACGGCGCCAGCCGCAACATCACCATCATCCAGAGCGCGCTGGGCATCGATCCCTCCGCCGCGACGTCGCCGAGCAGCACGAACTCGCTGACCAAGGGCGATCCGAAGTCGACGACGACGCCGACAACCGGCGCCAGCTCAACGCCGAACGCATCCAGCACGCCAAGCTCGAAGACCGCGTCGGCGAGCAAGGACAGCAAGGAAGGCTCGAGCAAGAGCAACACTTCCAGCGCGACGAAGCCCGCCCCGGTGAAGACGGCCGGCGCCGAGTCGAGCAAGAAGGAGTGACGCCCTCCCGCGTCCAAAGAATTCAAAGAAACCGCAAGCCCGGGCCGCCTGGTCCGGGCTTGTTCATTTGAGTCGTGGCGAGCAATGCCGATAGGTGGACTCGAACCACCGACCTGAGGTTTATGAATCCTCCGCTCTAGCCAGCTGAGCTATATCGGCGACGCCCACGAGTGTACGCGCGCCGGCAGAGCGACGCAACGCCGCCGCGATGGTTGCGAACGCCGGAACGGCCGAAGCGAACGTGTCGAACGATCCCGTCAGCGGATGGCTTCCGGGATTGGACGCCTGTTCGTCTGGCCGGTGGACTTGCTCACGAGATGGTTTTTCTCGTTGCCCGTGTTCGGCCTTGTCCAGCGCTCGACGAGTTGCTCCCACGACAGCGCCGGGTTGGCTCGCACCATGGCCGCGGCGAGGAACCCGACGAAGAACGGATGCGGGTCGAGCGGCCGGCTGGTCAGTTCCGGGTGGAACTGCGTGCCGAGGAAGAACGGGTGCACGCTCTGATCAAGCTCGTGAATCTGCATGATCGGCTGCTTCGGGTGCCGACCAGAGAAACGCATGCCCGCCGCGACAAGTCGATCGATGTATTGCGGATCGACTTCGTACCGGTGACGGAACCGCTGACGGATCATGGTGGCGTTGCCGAACAGCCGGCTGGCGAGTGAGCCCGGCTCCAGCGCCACGTCCTGCGCTCCCAGCCGCATCGTGCCGCCCAGACCTTCGATCTTCTTCTGTTCCGGCAGCACGGAGATGATCGGCTCCTCCGCGGCGGGATCGAACTCCGTCGAGTTGGCGCTCGCGATACCGAGGACATTGCGTGCATATTCCAGCACCGCCATCTGGAAGCCGAGGCACAGGCCGAAGTAGGGGAGCTTCTGCGTGCGGGCGTGTTCGACGCAGGCGATCTTTCCTTCCACGCCGCGCTCACCGAACCCGCCGGGCACGATGATGCCGTGCAAGTCATCGCCGAGATACTCCGCGCAGTTGTGGCGCGTGATGTCGGAGGCTTCGATCCATCGCACATTCACCTTCGTGCCCAGCCACGCGGAGGCGTGTTCGATGGCCTTGTCGATCGAGGCGTAGGCGTCGCGCAGCGCTGCGTACTTGCCGGTGATGCCGATCGTGACTTCACTCGCGCGCGGCGTGAGCAGCTTGGAGACGAATTGATCCCATTGCCGCCGGGCCGCGTCCTCCTGCCGAACGTTGACGCGATCGTGCAGGTTCAGCACGGAAAGAATCTCGCGATCAATGCCTTCCGCCCGCATCGAGTCCGGAATGAGATAAATCGATTCGCGGTCGTGCAGCGACACCACGCGCTTGAGCGGCACGTTCGAGAACATCGCAATCTTCTGCAGCACCGTCTGGTTGACGGGATTGTGCGCCCGGCACGCGACGATGTGGGGCTGGATGCCCGCTTCCATCAATCGCTTGATGCCAAGCTGCGCCGCCTTGGACTTCTGTTCGCCCAGGATCTGCGGCTCGATGACGTATGTGAGCGCGACGAAGCACGTGGAGCCGGGGCCTTCCTCGAACGCGATCTCGCGCATGGCTTCGATGTAGAAGCTGTTTTCGTAATCGCCGACCGTGCCGCCCACTTCGACGAACACGACATCAGCGGGGGTGCCGCCGGGCCCACCGGTCGCGGCAAGCTGGCGGAGCCGCATCTTCACTTCGCCGGTGACGTGGGGGATCATCTGCACGTCGCGGCCGAGGTAAGCGCCTTTGCGTTCGCGCTCCAGCACAGCGGTGTAGATCTGGCCGGAGGTGACGAAATTCGCGCGCGACAGGTTCTGATCCAGCATGCGCTCGTAGGTGCCGAGATCCATGTCGCACTCGGTGCCGTCATCGAGCACGAAGACTTCGCCGTGGCGATACGGATTGAGCGTGCCGGAGTCGATGTTGAGGTAGCCCTCCATCTTGATGGGGGCGACGGAGAAACCCTTGTCCTTGAGCAGCTTGGCACAGCTTGCGGAGAAGATGCCTTTGCCAAGGCCGGACATGACCGTGCCGAAGACCGCGACGTAGCGATGGCGCCCCGTCTGGTATCCCGGCGGAACGGGGGAATAAAACTCGGTGCTTTGCGCGGAGCGGCCGGCCTGACTCAGCAAAGAGCTTGCATCGCCGCCCGGAGGAGTGGGGTTGGCTGACTGGACGGGCATTCCCGACTCTACCACATCGGACCAGACAAAGAAAGCAAGACGGTGCAGCGCCTTCCTCCCGCTCGTTCAATTCGCCTTCCTTCTCCTCTCCCTTTCCCAGAGGAAGAGGGCCGGGGTGAGGGTTCCAGATTGTCAGCGCACCGAGCGATACACCACGGCGTCCGGCACGCCCTCGCCGGCGCTTCGCACTGGTATCAGCGAATTCTCCTTCACAGGACCGCCGCGCGGCCTTACGCTCAACAAATTGACCGGCAACCGGCTGCCTCTTGCCGTCACCCGCCTACCGGCCACGACCGCCACGGAGATGCACTATGTCAAAGCGCCTTTCGATCACGCGTGCCGCACGCCCCGGCATCCTGTTCCTGTTCGCCGCCACGTTCAGCGTTCCGGTCGCCGCATACGCCGAGAGCTTTGTGGAACGCCTGGAGCAGGAGGAAAGGCTGTGCGATTGTCTCGCCGGCCGGCTGGAACGGCTGGAACGGGAAGCCGAGCGAGGCGCGGCGTCCGCTCCCTTCGACGAAGCCACCGGCAAAGACCTTCGCCAGTATCCGCCCGATCGCTTTGCTGATTACAAGCACATGAAGCTCGAACTGTGGTTCGAAGATCTCAACGAGCGCTCGTTCACCGGCCGCGAAACGCTGACGCTCGCACCCACCGGCGAGGCGCTGCAAAGCCTGAAGCTCGATGCCGAGAACCTTGCCATCCGCGATGTGTCGCTCACAGGCGGAACCACCGCCGTGGAGCACTACGCCGACGGCAAGACGCTCACGCTGCGCTTCTCGCCGCCGCTCAAGCCGAACGAAGACGCGACCGTCGTGATTGAATATTCCTGCACCGAACCGATCGATGGCTTGTTCTTCACCCCGTCAAATCCCGACGCGCCGGAGTACACCGCCGAGGTCCACACACAGGGCGAAGAGGAAACCAACCACTTCTGGTTCCCGTGCCACGATTATCCGAACGAGCGGCTGACCACCGAACTTATCGTCACGGTGCACGGCGGCTACCAGGTTTCCAGCAACGGCAAGCTCGTCTCGCACGTGCAAACCGGCGACAAGGAAGTCTGGCACTACCTGCAGGACAAACCGCACGCCAACTACCTCGTGTCGCTCATCATCGGCCAGTTCGACGTCGTGCCGATTCCGCACGATCGCGTCCCGATGCACGTCTGGGTGCCGCGCGGCAAGGGCGACCTCGTCGAACAGAGCTACGGTCGCACCGGCAAGATGATCGACGTCTTCGAACGCCGGCTCGGCATCCCGTATCCGTGGGCGAAATACGACCAACTCCTCGCCAAGAACTTCGGCGCGGGCGGCATGGAGAACACCTCCGTCACCACCATGTATCCCACCGCGCTCTACGACGAACACGCGCTGCTCGATGGCGATCTCGACGGCCTGATCTCCCACGAGCTCATGCACCAGTGGACCGGTGACCTCATCACCTGCAAGAGCTGGGCCCACATCTGGCTCAACGAGGGCTGGGCCACCTACGGCGAAGCGATCTGGTTTGAAGAGCGCGATGGCATCGACGGCTATCTCGATGACATCCTCGGCAACTTCCGTGTTGCTCGCCGCGACCGCACCAGCAACGAGGTGCCAATGGTGTCGATCGTGCACGACGACCCGGGCGGTTACTTCGGCCGCGCTGCGAATCCCTATTCCAAGGGCGCTTCCATCATCCACATGCTGCGCATGATGCTCGGCGAAGACGTGTTCTGGCGCGGCGTGCAACTCTACATGTCGCGACACGCCGGCGGGCTTGTCGAGACCAACGACTTCCGCTACGCCATGGAAGAGGTCTCCGGCCGCGGGCTTGAGTGGTTCTTCGACCAGTGGTGCTACCGCCCCGGCTGCCCGGATTTGCTCGTCAAGACAGACTTCGACGCCGGCAAGCGCGAGCTGCTCATCACCGTGACGCAACAGCAGCAGATCGACGCCCGCACGCCGGCATTCCGGTTCACGTTGCCCGTGCACGTGATGACCACGGAAGGTACGCGCGTGCTCGACATCGACGTGACCGAAAAACAGACCGTGTTCCGCACGGAACTGCCGGTGATGCCGAGCGTCGTGGCGATTGATCCGTACCTTCACGTGCTGAAATCCATCAAGGAAGAAAAGGCGACGCCGCTGTGGATCGCGCAGGTGAAACAAGGGCCGACGATCGCGGCGAAACGACTGGCGGTGCGGGCGCTGGGCGAAGTTGACACCGCGGAGGTCGTCGCGCTGCTTGACTCCATTGCGCGTGATGAGAACGCCCGCCACACGCTGCGCAGCGAAGCCGTGAACGCGCTGGGCGAGCTGCCATCAACGCGTGCGAAGGGCGCGATCCTCGCGCTCGCCGAAACAGGCGTCAAGGACGCTCGTGTTCGGGCTGATGTGGTGAATGCACTGGGCGGGATTGATGATCCCAAGGCCGTGGAGTTGCTCGTCGCCGCTGCAAAGGGCGATGACAGCTACGCCACGCGCACAGCCGCCATCCGCGGTCTTGCCGCCAAGAAAGACAAGGATCACATCGACCTGCTGCTCGAACTCGTGAACTTTGACAGCCAGCATCAGCGGGTGCGCACGACGGCGCTGGACGCGCTTGCTGATTTTGATGAACCGCGGGCCCTGCCGCTCGCCATGCAATATTCCGCCTACGGCAACACAGATCGCGCCCGCGCCGCCGCCATTCGCGCCGTCGGCCGCCTGGCGAAACACGATCCCGAAAAGGCGGTGCCGTTCCTCATCAGTTTGCTTGATGATCCCGAGCCCGGCCCGCGCGGCGCCGCCATTAGCGCACTCGCGGAAACGAAAGATGATCGAGCAAAGGCGCCGCTCGAGGCGATCGCGGAATCGCACGCTGATCCTTCAGTGCGCGATCGCGCCAAGCGCGCTCTCGATTCACTCGCGGCTAAGGACGAAGCGAACGCCGATGGGGCGCGTCCTTCCCGCCCGAGGCGAGCCACCGGCTGACGAACGCTTCGTACTGTTCCGGCGTGTCGATGCCGTGGTGCCTCGCGTGCACGACGGCCACGGCGATCCGCGCGCCGGTCTCCAGCATGCGAAGCTGTTCAAGCTGCTCCGTCATTTCAAGCGGCGTCGGCGCGAGCGAACAGAACCGCTCAAGATACGCCCGCCGGTACACGTACAGCCCCACATGTTTCAGCGGCGCCGCGGGGGCCGCGGCTTCTTTTGATTTGATCTGCGCATCGCGATGGTGGGGGATCAGCGCGCGGGAGAAGTACAGCGCACGCCCCGCTTGATCGAGCACCACCTTCACAATGTTGGGATTGCTCGGATCCTCATCAATCGCGAACGGCGAAGCAAGCGTCGCCACCTCGCAGTCCGGATGCAATTGCAGCGCTTCGACGGCGCTGTCAATGTGCGACGGATCAATGTCCGGCTCATCGCCCTGCACGTTGACGACGGGATCGGCGTTCATCGCCGCGATCGCTTCCGCGGTGCGCGTTGTGCCGTTGAGATGATCGCGGCGCGTCATCACCGCCTCGCCGCCGAAGGCGCGAACCGCGGCCGCGATGCGTTCATCATCCGTCGCCACGACCACGCGCTCCACGCTCGAAGCCAGCGCCACGCGTTCATACACATGTTGAATGAGCGGCTTGCCCGTGCGATCCGCCAGCGGCTTGCCGGGAAAGCGCGTCGAGCCGAAGCGGGCGGGAATGACGGCAACAGTGCGCATGCGGGCTCACGCGGCGCCGCTCAATTCCTTGATGAGCGCGTCGAGATCCTTGCGCTTGGCGCGAATGTCGCGGTAGGTGATGTTCTTGCGCATGATCGTCGAGCAGATCTCCTGCGCTTCCCGCGCCATCTCCAGGCTGCGCTCCGCCTGCGCGTGCAGCGACAGCGAGTTCATAAGGTCGTAGCGGATGTCGAGCTCCAGTTCCTTCTCCGTCAGATCGATGTGCTCGAGAGCCTCGCGGAATTCGCTGATCGCTTCCTGGTGCCAACCTTCCGCAGCGAAGCACTTGCCGAGCATGTACGCCGAGGTCACCCGCAGCTTCGGCTCGTCCTTGGCGGCCTGGAACTGCGCCATGGCTTCTTCGTTTTCGCCGATTTCAAACAACACCTTGCCGAGGTTGTATTTGAGGTGCCGATTGGTCGGATACTGCTCGACGCGCTCTTCGAATTCCTTGCGCTGCAATGCGAGCAGCGCTTCGCGCGCCCTCTTTGCCCGCTCCTTCAACTCCGGCGCGGCGCCGTTCGATGACGCCTGCTCCATCAGCGCGTTGGCCTCGGCTTCGGCCTTTTCAATGTCAATGTCGCCCGCCGCCATGCGGAAGCGATATTCCTGCGTCTCCTGGAAGCCGCGCAGGTACACCGCTCGCGCCTGCTCGACCAGTTCCGGCGTGCCGTGCTTCTTGAGAAGCTGCGCGTAGCGATTGATGTTGTCCGGGCTCCGCGGGTTCGCTTCGTAATCCTGCTTCGCCCGCTGCAGCATTCGCTCCTCGGCCGAACCGGTCGTGACGAGCGATTCCGCTTCTTCAAGTTCGCGCTGCTTGTCGATGTCCTTGACGAATTTGCGGAATCCGCCTTCCGCGCCGGCCGCCTCGGCGTACCCGCCGTGATCCATCGCGCGCTGGGCCGCGAGGTCTTTGAGTTCGCCATCGAGCGCGGAATCGGTGGGATCGAGCTGCAGCGCGGTTTCGCCCGCGGCGATGGCCTCGTCCCATGCGCCGATGTCCGCAAACGTCCGCATCGCGCTTAGGAACGGTCCCTTGGCGAGCTTCTTCTGCCGCTGCATGATGCCCAGCACGCGCTTGGCGTGCATCTTGCCGACATCCGTCTGGCCCGCCTTCGCCGCCGCCTTGAGGAACTCAATGGCAAGCGAGCCGTTGTTGATGTCCTTCATCCATGCGAACTCGGCAGCGACGAATTTCTCGATGGGGTGCGGACCTTCGAGGCTCTTGACCTCCTTGCTCGACGCCGGCTTCCCCGCGCGGTTGAGGTACTGAATCGCCGCCTCGTACATCGCCTTGTGCGGCTCAATGGGGAAGGGGTCGAGCTTGAGGCCGTTGGCGTAGTACACGAGCGCCGAGTCGTAGTTGTACGAATCCGCCATCGCCTTGGCATGATCGAACCACTTGCGCGCCTTGTCCGGCTGGGGCACGAACTCGCCGCCGCCCTTGCCGGAGTCGTCCGCGGGCTGACCGTCACCAGGACCTTTGCGTCGAAAAAGCGCCAACTCGAAAACCTCTGTAAAGCTCAAACTCGGAGATTGAGAGCAGCCGCAACCGTTACGGAATCGCGGGGGCTGTTTGCGGCAACCGTGAGGATATCGCGGTTCGCCAGCGACTCAAGCGGAGCCCGCATGGCCGACCGTTCTTCCCCCGCATCCAAGCCCGAATTTTCCGCGCTTCGCCGCCCTGCGTAGCATAGTGCCGCGCATGCAAGTTGATCCAGCGCAACTGAAGATTCTCCATTATCCCGCCGCCGTGCTTCGGCAACGCGCCGAGCCTGTGAAGCAGGTCGATCAGTCCATTCGCGACCTTGCGGAGCGAATGATCGAACTGACGCGCGAGGCGGACGGCCTCGGGCTTGCCGCCCCGCAGGTGGGCGCGTCGCTGCGCCTGTTCGTCGCGCAGTCGCCGCAGGAAGAAGAGCCGATGCGCGTCTACATCAACCCGGAGCTGTCGGCATCCACGAGCGAACTGGAATCGCGCGAGGAAGGCTGCTTGAGCCTGCCGGGCATCCACGTGCAGGTTCGCCGCCCAGCAGGCGCGACGATCACCGCCCTGGACCTCGACGGCAAGCCGTTCACGCTCTCGCACACCGGTTTGCTGGCCCGTGTCTGGCAGCACGAACTGGATCACCTCAACGGCGTACTCATCATTGACAAGATGGGGCCGATGGATCGGCTGGCGACACGCAAGGCGCTGAAAGAGTTGCAGGCGGCGGGCGAGTAAAGGGCGCGGGGCATGCGGATTGTCTTCTTCGGATCGGGGGAATTTGGCTGCCCGACGCTCGCGCGACTGCTGGCCGATCATGAGGTCTCGCTCGTCGTCACCCAGCCGGATAAACCCGCCGGTCGCCATCGTGTTCCCCGCGCCACGCCCATTGCGGAACTCGCAGCCCAGCGCGGCGTGCCGATCATCAAACCCGAAACCATGCGCGATGCCGAGCTCCCGCAAGCGCTGGACGCCGCGAACGCCGACGCGTTCGTCGTCATCGCCTACGGCCACAAGCTCCCGGCATCGTTGCTCGCGGATCGGTTTGCCATCAATTTGCACGCGTCATTGCTCCCGAAGTATCGCGGCGCCGCGCCGATCCAGTGGGCGATGATGAGCGGCGAAACAGAAACGGGCGTGAGCGTGATCGAGCTTGCCCAGCGCATGGACGCCGGGCGGATTCTCGCGCAGCAAGCCATTGCGATCGATCCCGAAGAAACCGCGGGCGAGCTGCATGACCGATTGTCCGCTCTCGGCCCCGCGTCGGTTGCATCGGCGCTCAAGCAGTTTCAAACCGGCACGCTCTCGCCGAAGGAGCAGGAGGAATCGCTGGCGACAAAAGCGCCCAAACTCTCACGAGCCGACGGCTGGGTGTCGTTCGCGCAGCCCGCGGCGGCGGTGCGTGCACGCATTCATGGCCTCACGCCCTGGCCCGGATGCTGGGCGACGCTGGATGGTGCGCCGATTCGCCTGGCGCGCGTGCGCGATCACAGCAGCGCGCCCTCCATCGCAGCCCCCGGCACCGTGCTGCCCGATCTCACCATTGCGTGCGGCGAAGGGGCGATCGAACTGCTCGAAGTGCAGGCGCCCGGCGGGAAACTCATGACGTTCGAGGCGTACCGCAACGGCCGGCCGGTGAAGCCGGGGTCGATCATGCATAGCGAGCCGCCCGTCGTCAGCGCGGAGCCGGCGCGATGAACCTGCTGTTCGACTTCATGATGGGAAAGACGCGGCGGAAGCCGAAGCCCGCGCAGCGTGCCCGGCCGGCGAACGCGGCGCCGCCAGCGCGAGCAGCGTCACAACGGCGAACGAAGGCGCGCCGTGCCACGCCGTCGCGCCAAGCGCAGTACGAAGCGCTGGTGGCGGAGATGACGGCGAAACACGGCGTGCGCGTGCGACGCTGGCGAAAGTCCATGAGCGGCGTGGCGTGGCTCATTCGCATGCGCGATGGGAGCGTCAAGAAGCTGATTGAGTCGCCACGCCCGACCGGTCCCGTGAGCTGCGGAATCTTTCTTCATGAGATCGCGCATCACGCCATCGGGCTCGGCGTGTACAAGCCGCGTTGTCTTGAAGAGCACTTGGCGTGGGAGTGGGCGCTGCGCGAGATGCGCGAGCGAGGCCTGACGATTTCTGCGGCGCTCGAGCGGCGCGTGGAGCGATCGATGCGCTACGCTGTCGGTAAGGCGGTGCGCCGCGGCATCAAGCGGCTCCCGCCCGAAGTGGCGCGGTATGCGTGAACACCGCGGCGTGTATCACATCAACACGTCGACCAGCGTGCCGAGACCGGAGACGACGCGCGCCCGCCGAAGCGGCGCGGGTTCGCGCGGCGGAACAACGTGGTCACGCGGCGTGACTTCACCAAGCGCCGGCGGCGCATATGAACGCTTCACATGCGAGGTCGCACACGAAGAGGCTGGCGGCACGGCGAGCGGCGGAGTTGTCTCGCCGCGAGTTTTGCAGCATCGCTGCGCTGCGAGGAGTTTCGACTTGAGCCGCGCGATCTGTTGCGAGGCGCTGGTGAGCGCGAGTTCGCACGCACCGTTCCTGCATTGCACGCGATCGACTTGGCGCGAGCTGGAGTTGGAGTCGGAACAGTCTCGTCGAGCCTGCGTGCAATCGCGATGGCACTTCACCGCCTGCACTGGATTCGGCGCGGGCGGCGGCGCGGAAGCGGGCGAAGCGGCATTGGTCGGCGGCGTGATCACCGCTCAAAATGGGAGCATCCGCCGCGCCGCGTGAGTCGAGTCGGGCGCGCGCCGCGATTGCAGGTTATGCTGCCGATAATCGCCGAATTTCCGATCAATACGACCGAATTTCCGGGAATTGTCACTCTGGGAAGAATCTGACATCGACGCCGGGTGATGCGAGCGCACCACAGCGTCCGACTCGTCCGGTCAACGCCTCCAGCACCGCCTTCATGCGCACGGAAGAACTTGACTATCACCTGCCCGCGGAGTTGATCGCGACGCGTCCCGCGGAGCCGCGCGATGCAGCGCGATTGCTTGTCGCCCAGCGCGAAGGCGACGCATGGCGCATCGAGCATCGGCACGTGCGCGACTTGACCGAGTACGTGACGCGCGATGATCTCATGGTGTTCAACACCAGTCGCGTGCTGCCTGCTCGCATCGAAGGCACGCGCGTTTCCACCGGCGGGAGCATCGAGGGCCTGTTCCTCGATGAACTCACAGTCGGCACATGGCGCGTCATGCTTCGCAGCGGCGGGCGACTGCGCGAAGGCGATGCGATTCAGCTTGGCGAAGGTGTGACGCTCACGCTCGAACAGCGCGATGACGACGCATGGCGTGCGAACGTTGAGCCAGCGATGGAAGCGGCGAGGATTCTCGAACGCATCGGGCGGACGCCGCTGCCGCCGTACATTCTGAAAGCGAGAGGCGCAAGCGAGATTGCGGACGAAGCGGACCGCCGGTGGTATCAAACGGTGTACGCTGGCGATCAATCGGGTTCCGTCGCCGCCCCGACCGCCGGTCTGCACTTCACGCCCGAGCTGCTCGCGAAGCTCGACGCGGCCGGCACGAAGCGAGCGTCCATCCTCCTGCACGTCGGCCCCGGCACGTTCAAGCCGGTGACGGCGGACACGCTCGCCGAGCACACCATGCACGAGGAGCGGTTCACGGTGCCCACGGAAACGGTCGCCGCCATTCGCGAGCACCGCCGGAAGGGACGCGGCCGGGTGATCGCCGTCGGCACCACGACCGTGCGGGCGCTGGAATCCGTCGCCACCGACATCACCGCGTGCGCCCCGTCCGCGGGGCCGATCGAAGGCCGAACACGGCTGCTTATCGCGCCGCCGCACGAGTTCAACGTGGTGGACGCCTTGCTCACCAACTTCCACCTGCCCCGGTCCACGCTGCTGGCCCTGGTGGCGGCGATGCTAGGCCGGGAGGCGTGGCGACCGCTTTACGAGGAAGCCGTGCGGGAGCGATATCGCTTCTACAGCTACGGCGACGCCATGCTGATTCTGCCCTGAAGATCGGCCCCGGGGGTTGCGTCCATTTCTGCGCCTGCGATGATGCGAAAACCGATATCGAATCAGCCGCGGATTCGGCTGGGCCCTGGCCTGCAACAAGGATGTTCGCTTCCCATGAAGCTCAAGGCGCTGATGAACGGTTTGCCGGTGCAACTTGCGCACGGCGAGCCCACCACGGAAATCGCATCAATCGTTGACGACTCGCGCCGCGTGACGCCCGGCGCTCTCTTCGTCGCTCGCGCCGGCACGAAGGCGAACGGCGAGGCGTTCATTGACGAGGCGATTCGGCGCGGCGCGGTTGCCGTCCTCGCCGGGCATGAAATTGCGGCGCGAAGCGCAGTGGCGACGCTCGTGGCGTCCGATGTCGCGCACACCGCGCTGGAAATGGCGGATCGGCTGCTCGGACGGCCGGGCGAACAACTGACGTTGCTCGGCGTGACGGGGACGAACGGGAAATCCACCACCACGTGGCTCATCGGCCAGATCCTCGCCGCTGCGGGTATGCGATGCGGCATGGTGAGCACGACGACGATCGCGGACGGAAGCGCGGAGCACGCGGCCACCATGACCACGCCGGGCGCCCTCGAACTGCGATCGCTCCTCGCCTCCATGGTTCGCCACGGTTGCACGCACGCGGCGGTGGAAGTCTCGAGCCACGCGATTGACCAGGGGCGCATTGCCGGCTTGCCGTTTGAAGCGGCCGTGTTCACGAACTTGAGCGGCGACCATCTCGACTATCACAAGACGATGGACGCGTACGCGGCGGCGAAGGCGCGATTGTTCGAACGTCTCGCGCCCACGGCGACTGCGATCGTGAGCGCCGAAGATCCCGAAAGCGATCGCATGGTGCGCGATTGCACAGCGCGCGTACTTCGATGCAGCACCGTGAGCGCATCCGGATCAACACGGGCCGCAACGCATTCCGAGTGCGTCGCCACAGTGCTGCAGCGCACGATTCACTCAACGCGCGTTCGGCTCGAAGGACCATGGGGCGTGGTGGAAGCCGTGACGCCGCTCGTGGGTTCGCACAACATCATGAACATGCTCGAAGCCGCGGCGGCATGCGCGGCGGTGGGCGCGGACGCCAAGGCGATCAAGCGTGCGGTGGAAAGCGCGAAAGCGCCGCCCGGTCGCCTTGAACGTGTCACAACGGGCGATGAGGCATTCACCGTGCTCGTCGATTACTCGCACACGGACGGAGCGCTCGAGGCGGTCCTGAAAGAACTGAAACCGCTCGTGCAGAAGGGCGGGCGGCTGCGCACGGTGTTCGGATGCGGCGGCGATCGCGACACCACGAAGCGACCGCGCATGGCGAAGGCGGCGCTGCGGTTCAGCGATGACGTCGTGATCACCTCCGACAATCCGCGCAGCGAGAAGCCGCGCGACATCATTGAGCAGATTCTGCGGGGCGTGCCTGCGAGCGAACAGCATCGCGTTCTCGTGGAGGAAGATCGGCGGAAGGCGATCACGCTGGCGATCGAGCGATGCCGACCGGGCGATGTGCTCGTGATTGCAGGCAAAGGGCACGAGACGTATCAGATCGTCGGCGACGTCACGCTGCCGTTTGACGATCGCGAAGTCGCGCGACAGGCGATCGAAGCGGTGCGCGAGTCATCACGGGCGGCGATGACGTGATGGCGTTGCGGCCCAGTTCGATCGCGAATGCAGTTCACGGGCGCTGGCAACGCATGCCGGCCGGCGATGAGCCAGTGATCGGCGTGTCGATTGATTCGCGCGAGGATGTGAGCGGCAAGCTGTTCATCGCCATTCGCGGCGAGCGGCATGATGGACACGAGTTCGTGCCGATGGCGGCGGCGCGCGGCTCGGCGATTGTCATGGTGGAGCGAGAGATTGATCTCGCTGCCGTCGGCCCACGCGCGGGCGTGCTGGTTGTGCCGGACGCGCGGCGTGCGCTGCTCGCGCTCGCGGCGTGGTATCGCGGTTCGTTCACGAATTGTGCCGTGGTCGCCGTGACTGGGTCATGCGGTAAGACGACGACGCGGAGGCTCATTCACGCGGCGCTGTCGAGCACGTTGGACGGCACGCAATCCCCCAAGTCGTTCAACAACGACATCGGTGTGCCGCTCACGCTGCTGGCGGTGAAGCCTTCGCACCGGTTCGTCGTGGTGGAGGTGGGCATCAACGCGGTGGGTGAGATGCAGCCGCTGGCGGAGGTGGTGCGGCCGGACGTGGCGGTGATGACGAATGTCGGTCCGTCGCATCTTGAAGGTTTGCTCGATGTGGACACGGTGGCGAACGAGAAGCTGCGGCTGGCCCACGCTGTCGCGCCGGGCGGTATTGCAATTCTGCACGCGGACAGCGAATCGCTTGCCAGTGCGGACAACTTGCCGGCGAGTGCGACGTGGTTCGGCGAGTCAGCGAAAGCGACTGTGCGTTTGCAATCGCGGCGTGTTCAAGGCGGGCGGCAGGTCATTTGGCTTTTCGACGGCGCGAGCTTTGAGATCGCCCTTGCTGGTCGGCACAACGCGGTCAATGCGCTTGCCGCGATTGCGGTGGCGCGTCGGCTTGGATTGTCCGATGATGCGATCGCGCGTGGTCTTGCGGACGCTGCGCCGCCGCCGATGCGGATGCAGGAAGAGCGAAGCGGCGAGATTCGCATCGTCAACGACGCGTACAACGCCAACCCCCAGTCGATGATCGCGGGCGTCGAGACGTTTCTGGAATCACTCCAACCGCATGAGCGATGCGTGCTGGTGCTGGGCGACATGTGCGAACTCGGCGCGAGCGGGCCCGGCTTGCATGAGAACGTTGGGCGCGAGATCGGCCGGCGCATAGCCGACTTTGAGCACGTGATCGTGCACTGCGTTGGCGAACTGGCGAGCGATCACCTCGCGGCAACGCTGCGGCAATCCGCGCCGCATGCGCAGGTGCATTGCCACGCGGCAATGAGCGAACGCGCCGCGGATTTGGTGGCGGCCACGTTGCGACCGGGCGACGCTGCGCTTCTGAAGGGATCGCGGGCGATGGCGCTGGAGGCGCTGATCCCCGCGGTGCATCAGCGCCACGCACACCGGCGGGCGGGCGCTGCCGTCGCTGAAGCTGTTCACGAATGAGCCATTCGCGATGCTGTTCAATCTCATCGATCATTACAGCGCATGGCTCGACTCGATCGGGTTGTTCTCGATTCTGCAGGTGCTCTACCAGCTTGAGTTCCGCGCGTTCTTTGCGGTGGTGTTGAGCTTTGCGATCGTGCTCGGATTCGGGAAGCGGACGATTCGCTGGCTCCTCAAACAGAAGATCGGCGATGCGCCGGAGTTTTACCGCGCTGACCTCAACACGCTGATGGCGAGCAAGGCATCCACGCCGACGATGGGCGGGCTGCTCATCTGCGCCTCCGTGCTCGTCACGATCATCCTGCTGGCGGACATGACGGAGCGGTATGTGCATCTCGCGCTGGCGGTGCTGTGCTGGCTGGCGATCGTGGGCGGCATTGATGACTGGCTGAAGCTGACATCAGCGCGGCGAAACCCGGGCTCGCGAGAAGGCCTGCTGGCGTGGGAGAAGCTTCTGTTCCAGGTGGGCATCGCATTGCTCGTCGGTTGGTTTCTCTATCAACAGGGCGAGAGCGCGAGCGGCGAGCCTTCGGTGGCGCATGTGCTGACGCTGCCGTTTCAGCGGACGTACGCGCCGCGCACGCTCAACGTTGAGCCGAACTTGATTTACCTCGGCCCGGTGGCGTTCATCATGATCACCGTGCTGCTGCTGGCGGGCACGTCGAACGCGGTGAACCTGACGGATGGCATGGACGGCCTCGCGGCAGGCACGCTGATCGTCGCGTCGTTCGCGCTCATGGCGCTGTGTTACATTGCGGGGCAGGAGGAGCCGGCGAGCATTCTGATGTTCCCGTTTCTCAAAGGCACGGGCGAATTGATGGTGGTGACGGGCGCGATGGCGGGCGCGACGCTGGGATTCCTGTGGTTCAACTGTCCGCCGGCGCAAGTGTTCATGGGCGACACCGGCTCGCTTCCGCTTGGTGGGCTCCTGGCGTTCGTGGCGGTCGCCATTCGTCAGGAGATTCTGCTCATCATCATCGGCGGCGTGTTCTTCATGGAAATGTTGAGCGTGATGATGCAGGTGAGCTACTTCAAGTGGACGAAGGGCCAGCGCATTTTTCGATGCTCGCCGATTCACTATCACTTCCACCTGGGCGGGTGGAGCGAGCAGCAGGTGGTGGTGCGATTCTGGGTGCTCGGCGTGATTCTTGCAATGGTGGCGCTGGTGTCGATCAAGCTGCGCTGATCACGATGAACGCTGCGGCAGCGGGGCGGCGATTTCGATGTGGCGTGATTTCACCCATCGCGCTGAACGCCTGATGCTCGCGGGAAGACGAAGCACGAAGAGCCAGGCGACGACGAAGAACAGCGCGTTCGCAGCGGCAGGAACGGCGAGCAGCGCGAAGCTGTCATGCTGGACATCGCTGCCGTGAACGGTTGCGCGCTCGTAGAGCGTCGGCATCGGCCAGCCGTGCGCGACTTCGAGGATGGCGGCATCGAGGAGCGAAGGCGCGGCGGCATGAATGCGGCTCCAGCGCGGGATGGCCGGCATGGCGCCCGATTCGCGCTGCGAGGCGAGGACGGTTTGGACGGCGACGGGATCGACCGACGCCGCCGGCCGCGAGAGCACCGCTTTCCAGCCGTGGCGGTCGCATCGCGTGAGCAACCATTGCGGGTGATTGATGTCGTCGGCGCAGGGCGTGCCGTAGAGCGCGATGTCGCTGACGGTGGCCGGTGCGACGGCGCGGTGAACGAGCGATGCGGCGAATGCTGTCGCAACACCGAGGCAAATGCTGACGGCCAGCTCCATCGCCAGGCGCTGGGCCGGGGTGTCGCTGGCGTCTGCGATCTTTGAAAAGACGCGTTTCATCCACGCCATGTGGAGATCTATCGGCGAAGCGAGGGTCGCAGCCGCAGAAGGCCATTGCGAGGTCGCCCAGCAGTTCATTGCCTTTCGTGGCGGCGCCATTCTCCTTTCCCCCCGAGGGAGAACGAGAAAGGATGAGAGGCGAGATGATCCGCTCTTCATGTTGGTCGCCGGCGCCGGAAATCTTTCTCCACAGTGCAAGTCGTCCTGCATATTCCGAGTGGTGTTTCTTTGGAGGTATGCACATGACGATGCGATCACAGGTTCTGAAAACTCTGGCGGTCGGCCTGCTCGCGGGCGGCGCGATGCTGCTGACGGGCTGCGAACAGAGTGGCACGACGCCGTCGACGCCGCGCGACACCCCCGGAACGGGCAACAGCGGCGTCACCAACGGCAGCAGCGGCACGATGAACCGCAACAACACCGGCGCCGGCACGACGACCGACGACGGCATGGGCGGCGCGAGCGGCACGCAGCCGACGAACCCGCCGCCGCGTTCGCCGGGTTGAGGCACGATCGTCAGGCGATCGCTGCGCGCCTTACTCGGGCAGCACGACATCCAGATCAATCGTCGTTCCCGCGACGTTGATGCGGCGCGGGCTGCGATGTCTGCGCAGCGCAGAGACCAGGCGTTGGAAGTCCCTCGGCGTCGGGGCGGTGAACGTCATCCTTTCGTGCGTGATCGGGTGGCCGAAGCTAAGCGTGGTGGCGTGGAGGGCTTGGCGCGCGATGAGAGGCTGGTCACTCCCTCTCGCGGGCAGGGATGGGGTTGGAGAGTTGGTCGAACCTTTCGCCGACGTGTGCGCGTGTTTCGTCGTTGACGCCTCACCCACACCCTTGCCTCCTCCGCCCAAGGGAGGGGCGATCGGAGCGTCCGCACAATCGCGGCTCGCAGGTGTGGTTGGCGGTGCTGTCCGCGGGTTTGCACCCGCGGCTGGGGGTTCGCTTGCATGGCCTGGTGCCGTCGCGCCTTCGAGCAGTTCGCGTTCGGTGATGTGCCGCCCGCCGTAGATGTCGTCGCCGACGATCGGATAGCCGAGGTGCGAGAGGTGGACGCGAATCTGGTGGGTGCGGCCGGTCTTGAGTTCGATCTCGACGAGCGTGAACCCACGATAGCGTTCGCGCACCCGGAAAATGGTCACAGCCTGCTTGCCGGTGTCATCCCAGCGCACGGCGTATTTCTCGCGAATGGTCGGATGCTTGCCGAGCGGCATGTCGATGACGTCGGCATCGGGCTCCATCTCGCCGTGCACGACGGTGAGATATCGCTTCTCCGTCTTGCGGTGCTCGAACTGGTGGCCGAGGCGATAGTGCGCGGTGTCGGTCTTTGCTGCGACCATCACGCCGGTGGTGTGACGATCGAGGCGATGCACCACGCCGGGCCGAGCGAATTCCTCGCCGACGCTGGACAGCTTGCCGCTGGTGCGATTCTGAAAGTGATACGCGAGGGCGTTGATGATCGTGCCGGTCTTGTTGCCGCGCGCGGGGTGAACGATGATGTCATCCTGCTTGTTGATGACGATGAGGTCGTCGTCTTCGTACAGAATGTCGAGCGGAATGTTTTCCGGCGGGATTTCCTTGCTCGGCGGCGGGGGGAGCACGGCGACGATGACATCGCCTGCGCGGAGGTTCGTCGAAGGCTTCGGCACACGGCCGTTGACGGTCACCGCTTCCTCGCGGATCAGCCGCTGCAACGCTGTGCGTGAGAGAAACGGGATGCGATCGACGAGGTAACGATCGAGCCGCTTGTTGAGATCGCGCTGCAGCGTGAACGTGACGGCGACGGGCGTTTCATCATCGCCGGCTTTGTCTTCAAGCTGCTCATACAGCGCGAAGAGGGCGTCGCGATCGACCTTGCCGTCGGCTGCAAGAAGATTGGGGAACGGGTCTGCCATCGGCCGCTGGAAGGCACGCCGCGTGCGAAGGTCGGGGGCGAGCATGAGGCGCACGCCCGCCCAAGTCGCGGACTAGTTGCCTTCGGGTTTGCTGGTCGCCTCGCCGTCCTCTTGCGTGTCGTCGCCAGCGGCAGGCGGGTGCTGGTCGATCGTTGACTCAAGCGGGAAGATGAGGTTCTCCAGCGAATCGTCGATCTCCAACGGCTTGCGCGGCGTCTCGCCCGGCGTCTGCTGCGGCAACTCCGCAATCGTCGGCAGGTGCACGGGCTTGGCGGCTTCCGCGACATCGCCAGCGCGCTTGCGGGCCTGGTCGGCGAGCGCGGGGTACGTGGAGCCGGCCAGCGACGCGGCTTCGTCGTAGAACTTCTTCGCCGCCTCGACATCGCCCTTCGCTTCGGCGACCGCGGCACGGCCGAACACGGCGTAGACGGCGTGGATCTTGCCGTTGCGATCGCCCTCGACGTTCTTCGCCTCGTTCGCGATCGATTCGTACAGGCGGTCCGCCTTGGCGAGATAGTCCGCTCGCTGCTCGTCGGTGAGCTGCGGGGCCATGGCGGGGTCGTCGCTGAAATCGCGGCCGCTCACCACGGCACGGAGGTAGGCGTCGGCGGCCTGCTCTCGCGCCAGCAGCGGCACAGCAAACACGCCAGCATGCGTCTCCGCAACCTCCTCGAGCGACTCCGGCCGATCGGTGTTCACGAGGTCGATCCACGCCTGGTTCACCTGTGACGCCTTGTACTGCGACCAGCGGTGATAGGCGAGGTAGGCGGTCACGCCGACGAGCACCACGAGCAGCCACGTGGGGCCCTTGGTCTTGAGCCAGTCAACGAGGTCTTCGTTGAGGCGCCCTTCGGTGATGTCGGTCCGCTCGATCTGGCGCAGCCGTTGACGATCAAAATCCTTGGCCATGAGGCGAAAGCTCCGTGAGAACGAAAAGGATAGCAGGGAAACGCCGAAAAGCCGAAATACCGAAACGCAGAAAGTGCGGAGGCCGTGCCATCGAGCCGGTGCCGTCCGCTCCTGCCTGATTTCCGCGTTTTGGCTTTTCGGCGTTTTGGCGTTTGGCCGCTCGGCGTTTCCCCGCCTAGCTCAAGTCCTTCACCGCCTGTTCCAGCCGGTCGAGGCACGCGTCGATGTACTTCGGACTGCCTTCGATGCGCAGGTGCGTGGGAGCGGTGGCGGCGAGGAGCGCCCGGCGGATCGTCGCGAGACGGGGATAGGAATCGTGCACCGGCAGGCCGAGCGCCTTGCGGGCCTGCGCGATGAGCTTGACGGGCTTGTGTTTCGCCGTGCGCTCCGGCCGAACCCAGAGCTGATGTTCGAGATACACGGCGTCCTCGATCCAGTGGCCGGGGCGGACTTCCGCGAGATCGATGAGCGTCACGGGTCCGTCTTCCATGCCGACGCGCGACATGGCGTTGGCGATGTGCAGGTCGCCGTGAATCCACTGCATGCCGTCGTGGGCGTGCCATTCATCGAGCAGTTTCCGAAGCATCTGCCGCACGGCTTTGATCGCCGAGTTCCAGCGCTGGCGGTTGCTCACGTTGTTGTCCGCCACGTTCTTCTGCGCTTCTTCGAGCATCTTCTCCCACGGCTCGTCGGCGTATTCGCGATCGACGGGGAACTCGTTCGCGCATTTGTGGAACTTCGCCACGGCGGCGGCGATGCGCGGCAGGTGCGAATCATGCCAGTGCGTGCCAAGCGGGCCGTGGCGGAGTCGCTCGATCACGATCCACGCAAGGTCGTACCCGCCGACGGATTCGCCGGAAGCGTACAGGCGGGGCGTGACGGCGTCTTCGCGTTCACAGTGCAGGCGGCGCGTCCACGTGAGCTCGCGCTGCACGATCGGCACCTTGACGACGACATCATGCTGCTGGCCGTCGTCGCAGCGGAATTTGGCCATCGCGGTGGCCGCTCCGCCACGCTGCCAATCGGTGCGAAACCAGCGGATGTCGCTCAAACGTCCGTCGCACGCCTCAATGAGCACCGGCGCGAGGGACGCGGCGAGCGACATGGCGCCAGGCTGGGGTTGCGTTTCCGGCATCGCGACGCGTGAGAAAGGGTAGATGAGAGCTATCGAGGCATCAAGGCAGCGGGAAGGCAGTGAGGCATCAGGACACCAAGACACCAAGGCACCAAGGCTCCAAGGCATCAAGGCGTTGCAACAAGGCATCAGGCATAAGGCATAAGGCATAAGGGTGGAAAGTCACTTGCACTTGTCGCCTTCCCTTTCCCCCCTTTTGCCTTATGCCTTTTGCCTTTTGCCTCGCCTTTCCCCTTCATGCCTTGATGCCTTGATGCCTTCCCATCCCAGGTCTACCTTTGCATCCATGTCTTGCCGCTACGACCTGCTTGTTGTGGACCTCGACGGCACGCTGCTTGACCGCGCGGGGCGGGCGAGTGCGCGGAACTGTGCTGCCATTCGAGCGGCGCGGGAAGCGGGCGTTGAGGTGATCGTGGCGACCGGCCGTGCGTTTGTCGAATCGCAGAGCGTGCTGACGCAGATTGCGTGCGACGGGTGCGTGATCGTGGCGGGCGGCGCGATGCTGTGCGACGGGGCGACGGGCGCCACGCTCGATCGGCACACGTTGAGCGCGGACGCGGTGGCCACCATCTGCGAATCGCTTCTCCATCACGGCCACTCGGCGCACATTCTGAAGGACGCACACGCCACGCACTACGACTACCTTATCGTGGGCGATCATGCGCTCGACCCCGCGACGCAGTGGTGGTTCGAAACGCAGCCCGTGCGCGTGCGCTATGCAGGCGGCGTACACGAAGACGAGCACCCGGCGGATTCCGTGCGCGTCGGCACCGTGGCCCGGCGCGAGTCGCTCGCCAACGTCATCACGGAGCTTCGCGATGCGCTCGGCGACCAAGTGTTCCTGCAGCACTGGTCCGCGGTGACGGCGATCGAGGCCATCGGCTCCAGCACGCATCTGCTGGAAGCGTTCCACCCGCGCGTGAACAAGTGGTCGATGGTGGAGCGGTACTGCGAACGGAAGGGGATCGATGCGTCCCGCGTGGCGGCGATCGGCGACGGGCTCAACGATGTGCCGATGCTCAAGAACGCTGGGCTCGGGATCGCCATGGGGAATGCGGACCCGGGCGTGATTCACGTGTGCGAGCGGATGACGGACGATCACGACAATGACGGCGTCGCGGTGGCCATCGAACACCTGCTGTGCGGCGCGTGGTAAGCCATCGACCGGCGGCGGCGGACCAGTGATTCCAATACAATGCCCGAACACGCTGTGATGCGCCCACGTGACGACGATTCCCGGCACAACCGCGACACTTCAGCCATCGCTCGGCAGCGATCATTCCAGCGGGCATGAATCGCTCGGCCAGCACGAAGGCTGGCGGCTTCTCTCCGCGCACGAGGCGATGCTCAAGGGCGTGCTCGAAGCGGAGGTGGAAGTTGAACTGCTCGCCATTCCCGCGCGCGGCGCGTTCGAGCCGCTCCTCCGCCTTGCCGCGACGCCCACGGCAGCGCCGATCGTGCGCGAGCATGGCGTCCGGCTCACGGCGACGGACGACGCGGCCCGTGCGGTCGATCTCGCGCTGATGGCGAGCAATCAGTCGAAGCGCGTCGGCGCGTTCGTGCCCAACGACATGCTGGAATTGGCGATGGCGGCCCTGCGGCGCGCGATCGCTTCGCCGCTTGCCGCGGACGGCGCGATGGCGGTGGTGTTCGAGGACGATCCGGTCTCGTGTCCGGCATCGTGCCCGCGCCAGGCGGCGATGCGGCTCAATATCCCGTGCCTCGAGCCGGCGAATCTGTCGCAGCTTCGCGATGTGATGGAGTTTGCGATGCGATTGAGCAAGGCCGGTTCGAGCCCGGTGGCAATCGTCGTGCACCATGATCTGCTCACGAGCAGCGACACGCTCCGCATGCGGCCCAATCGCGTGGTGTCACGCTTTGATGCGCCGCTGCATCACAGAAGAAGACGCCGGGCGCCGCGCTGGGGTGAAGCGGGCGGCGTGATGCGGATCGCGCGGCGGCTCGAACTCAACGCAGGCAAGAGCATTCCAAGCCCGGGCGAGCGCGTGCCGGTGGGGTTCGTCACGGTGGGGCCGGCGGACATGGCGCTCGATCATGTAATTCACGTGATGAAGCTGATTGGCCGCGTGCCGGTGCTGTCACTCGCGCTGGTACATCCGATCGATGAGGTGGCGCTGGAGCGGTTGCTGGGTCGGTGCGAACACGTGGTGGTGCTGGAGCCGCGGCCGGGGAGCGTCGAGGCGGAAGTGCTCGCGGTGGCGGAATCGCTTCGTTGCCGGGGTGAACTGACGGCTTCGGTGTGGGGCCGCGAATTGCCGCCTGCAAGCGATCGCGAGACGCACTGCATGGAGCCGGGCGATGCGCTGCATCCTTCGACGCTCGCGCGGCGCGTCGTCCACCTGCTGCACCAAATTCGCCCGACGCTCGATGTTGCTTCGCATCTGCTGCGCAACGTGCCGGCGGCGAATGCAGGAGCGCTGCCGGCGCGCGGAGCGGGGCTGGGATTTGCAGCGGCGCAGCAGCGCGTTCGCGCGATTCTCGCCGAGGCGGCCCCGCGTTTGAGCGATGCGGCGGCGCTGGAGCAACTTGATGCCGAACCAACGTCGCTGCTGCTGCACGGCAAGGAGCGGTTTGGGGACAGCAAGCGCACGGTGGCGCTCGAGATCTGGGACGGCGGGCGGCTGCGCGACGAGGGGCTTGCGGCGATTCGCCAGGCGGCGCGCGATGAGCAGCCGCGCATCGTGATGATTCTGCTTGTGGGCGACGAACCGCTGGTGGACGTGGAGCGATTGGCGGCGGCGGCGATCCCGAGCGATCAGGCCGCCCGTTGCCGCGTTCGCACCGCGAGGCTCGGAGAACCAGAGGAACTTCGCGACGTCATCGTGGAGTCCGCCATCGGCGAGGGGTTCACGGCGATCGTCGTCGATGATGCGCCGTCGGCAAGGTTCAGCCCATTGGCGATCGAGCGCGGGCTGCGCGAGGTGGATCGACTTGGTTTCAGCCCGGTGCAGACGGCGTCGTGGCCCGCTGAACACGTGTGTGACTTGCGGCCGCTGGATTCATTCGCATCACAATTGAAAAGCGAGCAGCGTGAGTTGCAGCTTCGCGAGAAGCGCGTGCACGTGGAGACGACGCGGCCGGAGGATCGCACGGGCGGTGTGGTGCGCATCGTGCCGTTGCTGGAGCACGTGGAAGTGGTGCGATCGAAGCCGCCGATGATCGCGCAGCGCCTGCTGGCGGCGACGCGGCTCACCGCCCCTCCGCCGGTGCATGCGCGTGCGGCACAGTGGCGATGTCACATTGCGGGTTGGCGAGGGGCGGCGCCGGGTGTGGCCACGCGCGTGCTGGCGTCGGCGGGGCGGCGGATGGGCTATCACGTGCGCGTCATTCACGATCCCTCGCCATGCTCGGCGGGCTGGCGAGCGTTCTCGCAGGTTCTATTCACGCGGCTCATTGATGATGACAGTGCACTCCCGCTGACGGCGACGATTCCCTACGGCGAGGCGGACCTGCTCGTCGGCGTGGATCCTGCCGAGTCGCTTCGCGCGCTCGCTGGCGATCGCCATCTGCTGGTGGCGCAGCCGGAGTTGACATACGCGGTCGTCAACACGGGGCGGTTAAGCGGCGGGCCGGCGGGCGAATCGCGCGGCGTGGCGGAGCAGCTCGAAGCGGCGCTGGAGCAACTGACGCGCAGCGAACGGCGCGTGGTGCTCGATGCCGCGTCGATGGGCCGCACAGTGCTGCATACCGATCGCGTGATCGACTTGATGCTGCTCGGCGCCGCGTTTCAACATGGCCTCGTGCCGGTGGCGATCGAAGCGATGGAAGCGGCGCTGCGAGAAGTGGAGACGCAGGGAATCGGGCGGGCGCTGGAAGTGTTCCGACTCGGTCGCGTGCTGGCGACAGAGCGATCGCTGCTCGACAAGCCGGACGAGCGGCAGCCGGAGCCGGTGCGGAAGGTGATTCGTCGCATGGCCCTCACGTTGCGTCGGAGCAAACCGGGCGGAGCGCAGAGCGCAAGACGATTCGCGCGGCTGATGGAGCGATTGCTGAACGCCACGCCGGGTCTTGCGGAAACCGAAGCGGGACGGGAAGCGCGGCGGGACGCGGTGAGCGCCGTGTATCAATGCTTCTTCTGGGGCGGCATGCCGTATGCGGAGCAATACGTCGATCGATTGATTCGGGTGTACGACGCCGACCGCGGCGATCACGGGCGCATGCTCACGCGCCTCGTCGTGTTGCCGCTGGCGGAAGCCATGCTCATTCGCGATCACCTGCACATCGCGGCGATGGCGACGGCGATCGAACACCGGCGGCAGATTCGCGAACGGATGAACGTGAAGCGCACGCGCGGCGATCGCTTCGAGCGGCGATACGTCACACGCATCGAATTGCAGGGCTTTGGTCGCCGGGTGACCGCTGATGTGCGAACCAGCGATTGGCCGGCCCGCATCATGAGCCGCGCCAGTCGGTGGATTCCGATCAGTTTCCGCGGCACGGCCGAGCAGCGTGCGCTGCGGCAGGCGATGTTTGACCTCGTGGACAAAATCGTCGAGGCGGCAGAGCACGATTATGACCGCTACGCCGAGATCCTTCGCAATCTGCACCATCATGCGGTGAACAAGACGCTCACGCGCGAGATCGTGGCATCAGCATTGGAGAAGCCGCCGGCGGAACACATTGGTGATCCGGCTGCGCAACCGGTTGGCACGGTTCACGAGGTTGCTCAAGCCGATCGCGCGCGGCGTTCGTGACGCAATTGCCCGCACGCGGCGGCGATGTCGCGACCCCGGCTGGCGCGAATGTGCACGTTGATGTGATGTTTTCGCAGCAGATCGTGAAAGGCGCGAACGTCCGTCGTGGCTGGTCGCTGGAACGGCAGGCCCTTCACTTCGTTGTAGCGAATGAGGTTGACGTTCGCGCGGATACGGCGGGCGACCTCGGCGAGTTCGCGCGCGTGCTCCAGCCGATCGTTCACGCCTCGCAGCAGGATGTATTCAAGCGTGATCTCGCGGCCGGTCTTGCGGAAGTATTCGTTGCACGCATCGAGCAGTTCCGCGATGGTTGCGTACTCGGCCCACGGAATGAGCGTGCGGCGAAGGGCATCGTTCGGCGCGTGCAGCGAGAGGGCGAGCTTCACGGGCAGTTCGAACTGCACCAGCTTGCGAATCGCGGCGGGCAAGCCGACGGTTGAGATGGTGATGCGCCGGGCGGAGAGGCCGAAGCATTCCGGCGCGTGCATGATGCGAATGGCGCTGGTGACGGCAGCGAAATTCGCCAGCGGCTCGCCCATGCCCATGAACACGATGTTGGTCATGCGGCCGACGCCATCGTGCCACGCCAATCGGTGAAGCTGCTCGACGATTTGCCCGGCCGTGAGGTTGCCTTCCACGCCGCCCAGGCCGGAAGCGCAGAACGCGCAGCCGACGGGACATCCCACCTGACTCGAAAGACACGCGGTGCGGCGATGTTCGGTGGGGATCATCACACATTCCGTCGCGCGCTCCGGGCGTTCCGGCGCATCCGCCTGCGGCAGCGCGACGCCGGCGCGATCAACGTTCAGAGCGGCATCGAGTTCAGGCCACGCCAGCAGCAGCTTCTGCGTGCCGTCGCTTGCGAGCTGCGCCGCGATGAGCTTGCCGCGGTAGAACACAACTTCCTTTGCCAGCCACTCGCGCATCGGCGCCGGCAGGTTGGTCATCGCGGCGGGATCGACGACGCCGTGGCGATAGACCCAGTCGAGCAGTTGCTCGGCCCGGTAGCGCGGGAAGCCGGCCGACTGGACGAGTGATTCCAGGGCCGCTTTGTCGAGATTGAAGAAATGCGCAGCCATGGGCCGCCGCTCCACCGCACGAAGCCGGTGTTACTGCGTCACGCCCACCGTGAGATCGACCGTGCGATGCACGACGCCCTGCGCGGAGAGCCATTCATCCATGGTGCGTGCGTCATCGCGGGTGATGGTCCGGCCGGTGGGATCAATGTTCCGGCTGCGCATGAAGGTCTTGAGCGTGCCGGGCAAGCCGAATTCGACGGCTTCGTGATACACATCGCGCTGCTCAACCTCGCCGCCAAACTTCGAGATGAGGTGCATGACGAGATCGCGCACGAGATATTCGGGCGCGCTGGCGCCGGCGGTGATGAGCACCGTCTCCACGCCGTCGAACCAGTGATCTTCCAGCTCGCTCTTGTCATCGATGAGAATTGCGCGCGTGCCGACGGTTTCGGAGATTTCGGTGAGCCGGCGCGAATTGGAGCTGTTCTTGCTGCCGACCACGAGCACGAGATCGCATTCCGGCGCGAGGGCGCGCACAGCGACCTGGCGGTTGGTGGTGGCGTAACAGATGTCTTCGCTCGGCGGCTCCTTGATCTGCGGGAACGCTTTCTTGAGCGCCGCGATGATCACGCCCGCGTCGTCGGTGCTCAACGTCGTCTGCGTGAGGTAGACGAGCATGTTGGGGTCGGTCACCTTGATCTTCGGGATGTCCTCGACGGACTCGACGACCTGGATGGAGTCCGGCGCCTCGCCGCGCGTGCCGATGATCTCCTGGTGGTCGGCATGGCCGATGAGGAGGATCTGGTAGCCGCGCTTGGCGTAGCGGATGGCTTCGGCGTGCACCTTGGTGACGAGAGGGCAGGTGGCGTCCACGGCGGTGAGGCGCCTTGCGATGGCCTGGTTGCGGACGCCGGGGCTCACGCCATGGGCGCTGAACACAACGATGGCGCCCTCGGGCACTTCCTCGATGCTGTCCACGAACTGCACGCCGCGGTCCCGGAAGCCGTTGACGACGTGCTTGTTATGGACGATCTCATGGAAGACGTAAATCGGCTCGTCCGGACAAATTTCCAGGAGCTGATTGACGACGTCAATTGCCATGTACACGCCCGCACAGAACCCGCGGGGATTGGCCAGGATGAATCGCATCAGATTCCTCGGTCAACAGGCAAAGAAAGCCGCACAATCAAGAATGAGGCTGGACGCATGATAGCACGGTGTTCGGCCGCGCACCGTCTGGCTGGCCGCGTGGCGAACGGATACAGTGCATGCCGACCGATCCGCACCATCGGACCATGAGCAGCACGATTGTTCAAGAACTGTCGATCCACGGCCCCGCGCAGCGCGAGCCGATGCCCCTCGCCGAGGCGCAGCGCTATTGCCATGCGCTGGCGAACCGGCATGGCGAAAACTTCAGCGTCTTGAGCGCCCTCGTGCCGGCCCGGCTGCGTGACGATTTCGCCGCCCTGTACGCCTTTTGCCGGTGGGCGGATGACCTTGGCGACGAGGCCGGCTCCACCCAGCGTGCCACCGAGCTGCTCGCGTGGTGGCGGTCCGAGCTCCAGCGGTGCGCGGCGGGGGAAGCGAGCCACCCGGTGTTCGTCGCGCTCAAGCCCGTGATCGAGCGGCACAATCTGCCCATCGAGCCGTTCGATCACCTGATCCAGGCGTTTGAGCAGGACCAGACGATCACGCGCTACGACACGTGGGGTCAACTGCTTGACTACTGCCGACGAAGCGCGGACCCGGTGGGGCGGCTGGTGCTCATGATCGCGGGCGAGCCGCGCATGGCGGAACGGTTCGCCGCCAGCGACGCCGTATGCACCGCGCTGCAACTCACGAACCACTGGCAGGATGTGAAGCGCGATTTGCTCGAGCGCGATCGCATTTACATTCCCCGCGAACTGGTTGACATTGAGCGGTTCGAGGAACGTTTGCGAGCGACGGCCGAGATGGGCCACGCGCCGGACCGCGAGTTCCTTGGTCAATATCGCCAGGCGCTGCGGCGGTGCGTCGAGCGCACGTGGCCGCTCTTCGAGCGCGGCGCGATGCTGGAAGAGATGGTGCATCCGGAGATCCAGCCGGTGATCTGGCTCTTCATCGCGGGCGGCACGCGCGTGCTGCGGCTGATCGAGATGTGGAATTACGAAACCATTCTGCATCGCCCGGCGATCGGCAAGCCGACAAAGCTCTGGCTGGTGCTGCGCGCGTGGCTGGGTTCACGCCGAACGCGGCGGCATGGCGCGCGGCGCCACACCGTTCGCCACGGCATGCTGGAGACGGCTTCATGAGCGCGGCGGGCGCCACGAATGGCGCAGCCAGCCTTGTTGCCGCATTCAAATACTGCGAAGCAGTGACGCGCCAGCGCGCCCGCAATTTCTATTACGGCTTGCGCCTCGCGCCGGAGCCGCAGCGATCGGCGCTGTTCGCCGTGTACGCGTGGATGCGGCGAGCGGATGATTTGATCGATTCGCCCGACACCGAGAACGGCTCCAGGCGCAACGCGATCGACGCGTTCATGAATGCGACCTCGGCGGCGTTTGAAGGGCGCATGGCGTACGACGATGGCGACCCCATGTGGCTGGCGTTCGCCGCGACGGCGCAGCGCTTTCCCATTCGCCAGGAGCAGTTCCGCGAGATGATCGAGGGCCAGCTCGAAGACCTGCGCGGCGACTCGTACCAGACATTCGAACAACTGGAAGCGTATTGCTACCGCGTGGCGTCAACGGTGGGGCTCGTCTGCGTGGACATCTGGGGGTATTCCGATTCCGCGGCGCGCGAACTCGCCGTCCATCGCGGCATCGCGTTCCAACTCACGAACATTCTGCGTGACCTGCGCGAGGATTACGATCGTGGCCGCGTGTACCTGCCTGCGGAGGTGTTCGAGCGGCATGGCGTGACGATCGACGGGTTGCTGGAGTGGTCGCCTGCTGACGCATGCCAGCGGCTGGTGATGGAAGTGGTGGAGCGAGCGGAATCGCATTACGAAGCGTCGGCGCCGCTGGACTCGATGATCACGCCGTCGTGCCTGCCCACGCTCTGGGCGATGACGCGCATTTACCACGGCCTGCTGGAACAGGTGCGTGAGCGGCCGGAACGCGTGGCGATGCAGCGGCGATTGCGGCTAAGTTCTTTCCGCAAGGGCGCGATCGCGCTGCGGGCGAAGTTCATGGCCGCCGCGGCCCACGGCAACGGACGAGGCTGACCGAACGTGCGGCGGGCAGCGATCATCGGCGGGGGACTGGCGGGAATCGCCGCAGCCATTCGGCTCGCACAGGCCGGCGTCCAGCCGATTGTCATTGAAACGCGGCGGAAGCTCGGCGGGCGCGCGACGAGCTTTGTGGACCCGCGCACTGATGAAGTCCTCGACAACTGTCAGCACGTGCTCATGGGATGCTGCACGAACCTGCTTGATCTCTATGACAAGCTCGGCGTGCTGGGCGCCATTGAATGGCACACGAAGTTCTACTGGACAGCCGGCCGCGGCGTGATCGATGCGATGAAGCCGGGATGGATGCCGGCGCCGTTTCACCTCACGTCGTCGTTCATGAAATTGAGCTGGCTGACGAAGGCGGACCGCAAGGCGATTGCGCGGGCGATGTGGAAGCTCATTCGCTGCGGGTACGACGAACGGCGGCAGTGGGCATCGCGCACGTTCGGCGATTTTCTCCGCGCGTGCCATCAGCCGGCGAGCGCCGTGGAGCGGTTCTGGAACGTCGTCATCGTGAGCGCGTGTAATCTTGATGTGGAGCGCATCGCGGCGCCGCTTGCCATACAGGTGTTCCAGGAGGGGTTCCTCGCGAATAAGTGGTCATGCGCGATGGGGTTGCCGACGGTGCCGCTGTGGGAGCTGTATCGCAGCGCGGAAACCATCATTGCGGGAGCAGGCGGCGAGCTGCGGCTGGGCGAAAGCGCGAAGGCGATTGCGTTCGACGGCACGCGCGTCACTGGCGTGGTGACGGATGAAGGCGTGGTGGACGCAAGCGCCGTGATCAGCACCGTGCCGCCCGACCGGCTGGAAAAACTGGCGAGCGATGCGCTGCGCCGGGCGGATGCGCGTTTGCAGCGTCTGGACGCGTTCGAATTCAGCCCGATTCTGGGCGTGCATCTGTTCTTTGAATCGCGCGTGATGGAGTTGCCGCATTTGACGCTTGTCGGGCACGACACGCAGTGGCTCTTCAACAAGGGGTTTGATGCCGAGACGGGGATGCAGCATTTGCACGCGGTGATCAGCGCCGCGGACGAATGGATGCCGCTGACGGAAGAAGCGATCGGTGAGCGCGTGCTGCGCGACATTCATAGCGTGCTGCCGGGCTCGCGCGGAATCGAGCCGAAGGCAATTCGCGCGGTGAAGGAGAAGCGCGCCACGCCGTCGCTCACGCCGGAAGCACATGCGATGCGGCCGCCAGCAGCGCCGCGCATGATCGGAAGCAGCGGGGCGGGGGTGGCGAATTTGTTCCTTGCGGGCGACTGGGTGGACACCGGCTGGCCGGCGACGATGGAAGGCGCGGTGCGCAGCGGATATGCGGCCGCGGCGGCGATGCTCGAGGATGACGCAGCGGGCCCGGTGGCGGATATCCCGAGCGGGGCGCTGGCGCGCGTTCTGGGATTGCGCTAAGCCGCAAGCGGCTTCTTGGTCGTCGGCGCGACGGGCTTGCGTTCCGCGGCGAGGTTCTGCAGTGCGTTGTACGCCGCGTACTTGTACAGCTCGTGCAGCGACGGGTAGTTGAAGCAGGCGTCGATGAAATACTCAATGCCCTTGCCGGCTTCGATGACCGCCTGCGCGAGGTGGATGAGCTCGGTCGCATCCTCGCCCACGATCGCCGCGCCGAGCAGCGCGTGCGACTTCCGGTCGAAGACGCATTTCAGCATGCCTTCCTGATCGCCCAGCATCCTGCCGCGCAGATTGTCGCGATACATCGATCGACCGATCACCACGTCGCAGCCTTGCTTGATCGCATCCTCATGCGACAGGCCGATCGTCGCGACGGACGGGATCGTGTAGATGCCCATCGGCATGTGCTTGGTGAGCGCCTTCTTGAAATCGATGTCGAACATGTGACACGCGGCGATGCGGCCCTGCTCCATGGAAGTCGAAGCGAGCGCGGGAAAGCCGATGACGTCGCCCGCCGCGAAGATGGACGGGATGTTGGTGCGGTAGTGATCATCAACGAGCACGAGACCGCGGTTGCCCATCGCCACGCCGACCGCTTCAAGGCCGAGCCCGGCTGTGTTGCTCGATCGCCCCGCGGCCCAGAGCACGCAATCCGTCGTCAGTGTCTCGCCGCTTTCAAACGCCACGTTCAGCTTGCTGTCGCCCGCGGGTTCCACCGAGCGCACGCTGGCGTTGGGCTTAAACTCGATGCCTGCGAACTTCATCGACTGCACCAGTTGCTGCCGGCATTCTTCATCGAGGAAGGTGAGGATGGATTCGCCATTGTGCGCGAGGGTGACGCGCACGCTCATCTCGCTGAAGATGCACGCATATTCGCTGCCGATCACGCCGCCGCCGGCCACGAGCATCGATGCCGGCAGGTGCGTCAGCTCCAGCACGCCGTCCGCATCCACGACGTTGGGCAGATGGAACGGGATGTGACTGGGGCGCAGCGGCGAGGAGCCGGTGGCGATGAGAATGAACTTCGTGCGCAGCGCGATCGTCGATCCGTTCGCCTGCTCGACAAGTACCGTGTTGGCGTCCTGCAATCGGCCTCGTCCTGCGTAGACGTCGACGCCGTGGCGATCCATCGAGCGCTCGATGCGGTCGTGCTCCTGCTGCTCGAGCATGTGTCGCTGGGCCATGAAGCGCGGCACGGAGATGCGGCGATCGAGGCGGATATCAACACCGGGAATCGGCCGCCTGTTGAACGAAGAGCAGAGCAGCGAGGTTTCGCGAAGCGCTTTCGACGGAAGCGTGCCGGAGTTCACCATCGCACCGCCGGGGCGAGCTTTGCACTCGACGATGGCGACACGATGTCCGAAATAACTCGCCTGGCTGGCGGCCTTTTCGCCCGCCGGTCCGCTGCCGATGCAAATGAGGTCGTACTCGCGCATGCCTGCGTTATCGACCGGCTGGGAAAGGCAGATAAGAACGCCGGCAAAAACACAAGACAGCGCGCAAGGTCTTTGCGGACCTTGCGCGCCAAATTGACCTTTCACCGCCGAATTACCGGCCGTGGTGCGTGGATTCTTCGTGCGGCTCGCTCTCGAGTTTCGGCTCCACGCCGAGGTTGTGGAACGTGAAGGCGTAGACGTCCGCCGTCTCTTCGATGATCTTTGCCGTGGGTTTGCCCGCGCCGTGACCCGCACGGGTTTCGATGCGCGCGAGCACCGGGGCATCGCCCTTGTGCGCGTACTGCAGCGCCGCGATGAACTTGAAGCTGTGGCCGGGCACCACGCGATCGTCGGTGTCTGCGGTGGTGACGAGCGTGGCGGGATATTTCGTGCCGGGCTTCAGGTTGTGATACGGCGAGTAGGCGTAGAGCGCCTTGAACTGCTCCGGATCGTCGGAGGTGCCGTAGTCATCCGCCCACGCCCACCCGATGGTGAACTTGTGGAAGCGGAGCATATCCATCACGCCGACGGCCGGCAGCGCGACGCCGTAGAGTTCGGGCCGCTGCGTCATGCACGCGCCGATGAGCAGGCCGCCGTTGCTTCCGCCTTGAATCGCCAGGCGCTCGGGCCGCGTGTAGTTGTTCTTCTGCAGATACTCGGCCGCGGCGATGAAGTCATCGAACACATTCTGCTTGTGCAGCTTGGTTCCGGCCTGGTGCCACTCCTCGCCGTACTCACCGCCGCCACGCAGATTCGCCACGGCGAAGATGCCGCCCATCTTCATCCACGCCAGTCGCGAGATGGAAAACGCCGGCGTGAGCGGAATGCTGAACCCGCCGTAGCCGTACAGCAGCGTCGGCGCGTTGCCGTCGATCTTCGTGTCCTTGTGATGGCAGATGAACATCGGGACGCGCGTGCCGTCCTTGCTGTTGTAGAACACCTGCTTGACGACGAAATCATCGGGGTTCATGGCGACGCTCGCGCGGTCGAGCAACGTGCTCTCGCCGGTGATGAGGTCATAGCGATAGACGCTCGGCGGCGTGGCGAAGCTTGAGAATGCGTAGAACGTCTCCGTGTCGGCGCGGCGACCGGAGAAACCGCCCGCGGAGCCGATGCCGGGAAGCTCCACGTCGCGCACATGATTGCCCGCCACGTCGAAGAGGCGTATCGCGCTGGCGGCGTCATGCAAATAGCTGGCGACGAACATGTTGCCGACGAGGCTCACGGTGCTCAACGTGTCCTTGCTCTGCGGGATGATCTCGCGCCAGTTCTCGCGGGCCGGGTTGTTGATATCGATGGCGATGACGCGGCCGCGGGGCGCTTCGTAATCCGTCTTGAAGTAGAACACGGGGCCGTCGTTGCCGAGGAACGTGTATTCGTTCTCGAACCCGCCGATCAGCTCCACGGGCATGGCGTACGGCTCATCGAGATCGCGGTACATCACGACATATTTGTCGCCCGTGCCTTTCCAGATCGTGATGACGAGATAGCGGCCGTCTTCCGTCACCGCGGGCCCGAAGCCCCAATCCGGCTCGTCGGGGCGGTGATAGACGAGCACATCATCCTTCTGCGACGTGCCGACGCGGTGGTAATAGAGCTTCTGGTATTTGTTGACGGAGGTGAACTCGCTGCCCGTCGGCTCGTCGTAGCGGCTGTAGAAGAAGCCCTTGCCGTCGCGCGTCCATGCCGCGGTCGTGAACTTGCACCACTTGATTTCGTCCGCGAGATCGGACTGCGCAGTGAGGTCGCGCACATGCCAGATGCTCCAGTCGGAACCGGCGGACGACTTGGCATAGGCGAGGTAGCGGCCATCGTCGCTGAAGCTCAAGCCCGCCAGCGCCACCGTGCCGTCTTTCGACCACGCGTTCGGGTCGAGCAGCACCTGCGGCTCTTCATCCAGCGTGCGCGCGGTGTAGAGCACGAACTGGTTCTGCAATCCGTTGTTCCTGCTGAAGTAGTAGCGGCCACCGATTTTGAACGGCGGCTGGAACTTCTCGTAGTCCCACAACTCGGTGAGCAGCGATTCGATGCGATCGCGCTCGGGGATGGAATGGAGATAGCCGAAGGTGACTTCGTTCTGCGCCGCGACCCAGTCCGCCACCTCCTTGGATTCGCGGGCATCCGCTTCGAGCCAGCGGTAGGGGTCTTCGACCTTCGTGCCGTGGTAGTCATCCACCTGGTTCACGCGCTTCGTGTCGGGATACTTGAGCGGCGGGTCAGCAGCCAGCGAAGGCGAAGCGATGACGAGCGGCAGCGAAGCAAAGATCACCGCAAATGCGGCGCGAACGTTCAGAAGTGGCGTGGCAGCCATGGCATTCCTCATATTCAAAGAGACAACATCAGCGAACGGTCATACCGGCGACATGATACTCGGTGGCATGCGTCAGCCCACGATGTCGGGAAGCTGTTCCATGCCTTCCGTGAGCACGCGCGGCCCATCACGCGTCACCAGCACATCCGCCTCGTAGTGCACCGCCAGCGAGCCGTCCGCTGTGAAAATCGGCCACTTGCCCGGCGCGGTGCGAATCTCGCGCGTGCCGGCGCAAATCATCGGCTCCACCGCGAGCAACATGCCCGGCGTGAACACCTTCCACGCATCGGGCCACTCGCCGGGATACGCAGGCGTGAGATTCGACACCGACGGCGCTTCGTGCAGCTTCCTTCCATACCCGTGGCCGAAAAGCCCCTTGGCGAGAAAGAAGCCGCATTCGCGCTCTACATACGGCTGCACGGCCTTTGCAAAATCAATGAGCGGTCGATCGACGAGCATCGCCTCGATGCCCCGACGCAACGCCTCCCGGCCGCATGTCATCATCCGCTGCGCAAGATCGCTTGCGTGCTCGATCGCATAGGTCCACGCTGCGTCGCCGATGAACCCCTGGTGCTTCACGCCGATGTCGATGGACAGCACATCGCCGGGTTCGATGGGTTTCTCCGTCATGTCATGCGTGCCGTGGACGATGCAATCGTTCGGGCTCAAGCACGCATGGCTGGGGTAGGGCGGATGCTGCGGGATGCGGTACCGCAGAAACGCGCTGGTGCAGCCGAGATCCTTGAAGCACGCCGCGACGAACTCGTCGATTTCGCGCAGCGTTTGACCGGCTTTGAGAAACTCGACCAGCCGCTCATGGGTACGAACCACGCACTGCGCTGCGGCGAGCGCAAGATCGACATCGCGCTGAACGGTGATCGTCATTCACTGAAAGCATAGCAGAGAATCCACAGAGGCACGGAGCGCAGATTTGATGGAAGCGCACTCCAGTCTGCTCTTCTGCGTCTCATCCCTCCCGCGTCTCCGTGCTTCCGTGTCTCCGTGGTCATGCGATTCGTCGATCGACGACAATCTCGCCGTCAAGCACGACCATCAGCGGCCCGGTCGGCGCCAGCTCAAACGCAAGTTCACGTTCATCGGCAGCGTCGAGCATCTGCAGATTGGCCCGCATGCTGGGCAAGATGGCGCCCACCTCGGATTCGAGGCCCAGCACACACGCGGCGTTGTACGTTGCCGCACTCATCGCCTCGGCAGGCGTCAGCTTGAGCTTCCTGCACGCCAGCGCAATCGCAAACGGCATGGAAGGCGAGGGCGCGCTGCCCGGGTTGTAGTTCGTCGCAATCGCCAGCGCTCCGCCGGCATCCACCAGCTCACGAGCCGGCGCATAGCGGTCATCAAGCTGGAAGCCGCACACCGGCAGCGCCACGCCGATCGTCTCACTATGCGCCAAGTGCTGCAGGTCATCCGGCGTCGTGGCTTCCAGATGATCGACGCTCACCGCGCCCATCTCCACCGCCAGCCGAGTCGCTCCAAGAGCATGGAACTGATCCGCATGAACGCGCAGCGGGCAGCCAAGCTCCTTCGCCTTCTCAAACAATCGCCGCACATCCGCAAGCGACCACGCGCCTTCCTCGCAATAGGCGTCGCACACCATGCCGGGAAACGCGCTCTCCACCGCGGGCAGCGTTTCCTCGATCGTCTTCTCCACGAAGTCGCGCTGCTCCCGATCAATCGCATGCGCGCCCAGAAACGTCGGCGTGATGATCGCCTTCGACGATCGCGCCACCGCTGCAATGGCGCGAAGCATCTTCAGTTCGTCTTCGGTCGTCAGGCCATAACCCGATTTCACTTCGATCGCGCCGCTGCCGAGCGCGATCATGCGCTGAACGCGTCGCTGCAGGTGCTCCTCAAGCTGCGCCTGGCTCGCGTTGCGAACCGCGCGCACGGTGGCCATGATCCCGCCGCCCGCCTTGAGAATCTCGAGGTACGTCGCACCGCGCAGCTTCGCTTCAAATTCATCAAACCGCTCGCCGGCCCAGCATGCATGCGTGTGACAATCAACAAACGCAGGCATCACCACGCGCCCCCCGGCGTCGATCACCGGTGCGCTTGAATCACCACTCGGCCCATCGTCCGGCCCGACCGCGGCGATCCTGCCGTCCTCAACCAGAACAAACCCGCGTTCGATGACGCCAAGATCGCGCAGCGATTCGCCGCGCTTCGGGCCGCCTTCCAAGGGCGGGGCCATCGTCAGCACTCTTGCGTTGGTGATCAGCACGCTGGTCATCCGCCTCAATGTACCGCAACGCAAGGCAATGCATCACCTCATGGGAACATCACGAGGCCGGGAACAACGGTGAAACATGCGATTTCGCCTGCGTGTCATCCAGGTTTCACGCCGCTTTCATCGTGACGGTGATTCATCTCGTGAGGGAGCGCGCACTCAACCCTGCGCTGGCGTCCGCCTTTCACTCACGCAAACCACGAAGCCCGGAGGTGATTCACCATGATCCAGACCACCGTCACAACATCGCGCTTCGGCACGACGGCGCAAGAATACATCGCGCCTGTGCCGACAGCGGATCGCGCCACCTTGCATGCCCGCACGCCGTGGTGGGGGGCGCTGCTCGCCGGCGCCATTTCCGCCATCGCGCTGCAGGCCATCTTCGCTGTCCTCGGCATGGCGATCGGCCTCACCATCATCGGCACCGCGAATGACGACACCGAACAAGCGCTCTCCATCGGCGCCGGCATCTACTGGCTCATCACCGGCCTCGTGTCGCTCTTCTTCGGCGGCTGGGTCGCAGGCTGGCTTGCGCCGACGCGCGATCGAATGAGCGGCGCGCTGCACGGCTTCCTCGCATGGTGTGCCGTCACCGTCTTCAGCATCTGGATCATCAGCATGGCTGGCGGCGCCGCGGCGATCGGCTCCATGGGCATCATGAACCCCATCATCACCGACACCGCTGGTGAAGGAAGCGTTGCGGTGAGCGCCAACGGCGAAACCAATGTGCTCACCGAAGCGGAAGTCGACGAAGCGGCGGAACGCGCTGCCGTCGCGGCATGGTGGACCGTCATCGCCCTCGTCCTCGGCGCCGGCGTGGCCAGCGCGGCAGGCATCGGCGGCGTGGTCTGCGGCGAAGCGCATGTCAATAAGCGTTACGCCACCGCCAACACGCCCGTCGCTCGTTCCTACGAGTGAATGACGCCTCCAGTTGCCGCGAGACAACTTCATGCATGCCCCCGGCAGCGACCAGCCCTGGATGCAGCTCTTCTGGCTGCTCGTGCTGGCGCTGCCGATTGCATGCGTGGCATGGACGGTGACGCATGAGGAAGTCTTCCGCGAAGCGCGCGAGTTCTGCGAGAAGAAGAGCCAGACGTGCCGCAAGCTGATCCAGCGCAAGTTCTTCTACGTCTTCACCTGTGAGTTCTGCTTCAGCTTCTGGGTGACGCTCCTCTTCATCGTGCTCACCGACTTCCGCTTGTTACTGGGCGATTGGCGAGGCTGGATCATGAGCGAGTTCGCGCTCATGTCGATGGCCAACGTGTACATGAGCCTCTTCAGCCGCCTGCGCGTGGACATCCGCAGAGAACGCGCCGAGGCGGACAAGACGGAGGAGGAGATTGAGAAGGAGTAGAGAGGAAGGAAGCCTCAGGCATCGGGCGTTTGGCCTTCGTACTTCGCTCAAGGTCCTTATAACGACCGTTCGCGCACGTATTGCGCGAAGAATTGCGCAGTTGCGCCGACAAAACGCGCAGTTGCGCCGGCAAAACGCGCAGTTCTTCGAAAGAATGACACAATTCTTGGGTAGAATCGCGCAGTTCCTCGACGCAACTGCGCAGTTTCTCCAAAGAATTGCACGGTTCATCGACCAAACCGCGCAATTCCCCGGAAGAAGCAAAAGGTTATTCGAAAGCTTCGCACTAAGGCGCAAAAAACCGTCAGGTTCCAGCTCGAAACCTGACGGTCCTACCTTATGCCTTATGCCTTATGCCTTATGCCTCACGCCTTCGTCTCCTTCGCCGCACCGTCCTTGACTGCATCCGCGACGAAATCCTTCACAGGCGTTGGCTCGCTCTTCACCTTGCCGAGCACATTGGGCAGTTCGATGCCGGCTTGGGCGGCGAGTTCGTGCAATCGCGGCAGTGAACCGACGAAACCCGAGAGGAAGTCCGTCGTGGCGTTGCGACCGTTGCCGTTCTGACTGCCCGTGTCCCAGACCGTGATCTTGTCGATCTTGAGGTTGGAGATTGCCTTGACCTGCGCTTCGACGAGCTGCGGCAACTGCTCGATGAGGAGCAACGTCGGGCCGACCTGCGGGTTGCTGCCGCACGCTTCGACGAGCCGGCGATAGCCCTCGGCTTTCGCTTCGAGCACCTTCTGCGTACCTGCCGCTTCGGCTTCGTATTTGAGCAGGATGGCGTCCGCTTCGCCTTGCGCTTCGATGCGGCGCTTCTCCGCTTCCGCGGCGGCCGCGATCTCGATGCGCTTCTTCTCGATTTCCTGCGGCGCGAGCTCTTCCTTCGCCATGCGCGCCAGTTCCTGCTCGCGCTCGGCCAACAGAATCGCTTCCTTCGCTTTGGCTGCGGCGACTTGCGCACGTCGCTGCGCTTCGGCCTGGATCTCGCCGAGCTTGGCGTTTGCCTCGGCGATCTGCGCCTTGGACGTGTTCTCGCCGGAAACCGCGGTGGCTTCCGCCTCGGCGACGCGAATGCGCTGCTCCTGTTCAGCTTTCTTCTTCGCGGCGACAGTTTCCGCCATGCGCTCGGCGGTGGCGATTTCACGATCGCGGAGCGACTGCACTTCGCCCTTCACCGCTTCGGCTTCGAGCGCGGCCAGGGCAATTCGCTGCGCCTGCTCGGCTTTCTTCTCGCCTTCCACAGCGGTGGCGTTTTCGCGCGCCACGGCAATGGTGCGTTCACGCATCGCCGTCGCTTCGCCGGTGGCGCCGTCGCGTTCCTGCTGGGCAACATCGACTTTGGCGCGGTTGATCGCTTCCGCCGCGGCTCGCTTGCCGATGGCGACGATGTACCCCGATTCGTCGGTGATGTCACGAACGTTGACGTTGATGAGATCGAGGCCGATCTTGTTGATTTCCTGCGCCACGTTCTCATTGACGAGGCTCATGAACTTCTCGCGATCGTTGTTAATTTCCTCGATCGAGAGCGTGGCGATGACGAGACGGAGCTGGCCGAAGATGATGTCCGCCGTCTGTTCGCGAATCTTCTGTTCAGGCAGCAGGAGCAAGCGCTCGGCGGCGTTGTTCATCAGCACGGGGTCGGTGGAAATGCCGACGGTGAACGTGGACGGCACGTTGACGCGGATGTTGTTGAGCGAGAGCGCGCCTTCCAGCGGAATATCAATGGTGAGCGGCTCGAGGCTCAAATAGGCGTAATCCTGGATGAGCGGCCAGACGAAGGCGCCGCCGCCGTGCAGACAGCGTGACGCTTTGTTCGTGCCGACGCGACCGTAGATGACGAGGATGCGGTTCGACGGGCATCGCTTGTAGCGACTGACGACGAGGCTGACGACAAAGATGAAGACGAGGACAGCAGCGAAGATGCCGCCCAGCCACCACAGCGCGTTGCCGCCCCCGGAGTTGGTGAGCCCGAGTGTCAGCGCGATTGCAGAGACGTTGGTCATGAAACTCCTCTCGTGCGGATTGGGGTCCGCCGTCCCACCGAATGTTGCGAACCAGCGATCGAGCGAAAAGGAAAGGGCGAAGCGCCGCTTGAATCAATCAAGCGGCGCGACCGTCACCGTGTTGTTCTCATTCACGCGCACCACCCGCACCGGCGTGTTCGTGGGCAGTGCTTCGCCATCCGAGACGGCATTGTAAATGCGCTGCCGCTCGTTGACGACGAGTCGCACCTGGCCCGAGCCGTGGCCGTGCTGCGGGATGTTGGCGTACACCTCGCCTTGTGCGCCCATGCTGGCGTGAATGGGCAGCGTGCCTGTGGATTGCAGATCGTGAACGATCTTGAGCAGCCAGGTGAGGAGCCACATCATCAGCAGGCCGCCGATGATGGCTGCGATGAGCGACGTGCCGAACGACCAGTCCGCGCCGAGCAGACCGCCGACGCCGCCCCAGCCGAAGCCCATGATGAATGAGCCGATCGACTGGATGGAGAGAACTTTGAAGGCATGCGTGGAGTGATGCGGATCGCCTGCGGAGTACCCATGCACGTCGCCGCCGATGGCATGACCGCCGGCGTCAGCGTCGAAGCCGTCGGCATCGATGCCGAGGAAGCTTAGCGACATGTTCACAATGAAAAAGAGTGTGCCTGCGACGGCAGGGACGCTGAAGAACAAAGTGTTGCCGGAGAACAATGTGTCCCACATAGGCCGCTCCTCTCCTGGAAACGTCCTCGCCCCCGGCAGCGAGCCGCCGCGCGAATGTGCGCTGCGCTCACTCCAGACGGAGCTGGGACACAACCAGGCCTCCCAGCGGCTTGGCATTATCGCACGTCCGTGGTGCATGTCCACGAACGTGGCCGAAATGTCGTTGGGAATTGCTCACAGCGAGTTTCATGCTCGCCTTCGCCGCCGACGTGTGGGCCAGAGGACACTGGCCAGCATCATGTGAAACGCCGCCGGGCCGGGGACTTGGAAGAGGAACGCGCGGCGTTCGCCGGCCGGTCTGACGTGAAAGCCGCAGCCGGGCCAGACGGTCGTGAAGTTGCCGTGGGTGCTGATCAGATATCAATGTATGAGTTACATGGCCGCGCACCAAGAAGAATCTCGCGGATGGAAAAGCTAGGCGGTGCCCATCCTGCGTCACCGGCGGTTGAAGTTTTCGGGCTCCGTGGCGCGGTCGATGCTTGTGGCGAGCCAGCGTTCGATGCCGTTCGTTGCGCTTTCGATCCTCCCGTTCCACGCGACGAAGTCGCCGGGCACAAGATCGCGGCAACGGGCGGGGAGCGGTGACCTGATCACGAGTTCGACTTCGCGCTCGCCGTTCCATCCTTCGATGAGCGTCTGCGCGTCATGTGACCGCTGGAGCGACTTCGCTTCACCGCGAAGTTTGCGCGCTTGCGCCAACCACTTGCCATGTTCCTTCAGCGCTTCGGCCCGCTTGGCATCACGTTCTTCATCGTAATTCCGAAGAATTGGCGAATCGCTCTTGCCATTGCGCGAGATGTAGCGGTCGGCCTGTTCCTTGGCTTTGATGGCCCGCTTCTCGGCCTCGTCAGCGTCGCGATTGAGATCTGCGATCTTTCGTTCAGTCGCCGGATCCATCTCCGGCTTGCCGATGCCGGTCACCTGCATGATTCGTTGCGAATTCGCAGCGGCCGTTAGGGCGGGATTTTCGTCACCGGGCTCCATGCCGATCGGTTGGGCTGATTCAAGCTGCGTCAATCGCTCTTCGAGCAGCACGACGCGCTCTTCAAGCTGTTCGACACGCAGCTCAAGGCCGCCCGCTGGCCGCTGCTCATCACCATCCACCGCGACGGCAAAGTTCGAATGCATGCACAGAACAAGGATGATCCCAGCAAGAATCACAAACGACGCATGGCGCATCATGAGTTCACCTCCGATGTGTAAAGACATGTGCTGGCGATTGTAACAAAGGCTGCGCCTCGTTGCACGCGTTGTGAGCTTTGATGTGTGTGTACGTGACGCCGTGAGCACACATTGCCCTTCGGGACAATGTGTGGCACCCGAATTGAACGGAGCGGCGCCCGAATCAAACTGAAAGGCGGCCTGTGCCGTAGGCTGGGCAATGCCCACCTTCCCGATCGCGGTGTGTTGCACAATCCCGTGGGCGGTGCCCACCCTGCGTCACCGGCGGTTCAGTCGCTCACTCTACCCGCCGGCGATGGAGCCGAGGACGATGAACGGCTCGGCGCCGCTCACCACGTCCGGCGGCAGCGGCGTATCGGGCGGGTCGAGGGACATGTCCTTGTTGCAGGCGTAATAGCGGAGGAAGTCGCGGCGTTTGAGCGTGGCGTGATCGCGGATCGTGCCGCGCAGCACGGGGTGCTTGCGTTCGAGCGCATCGAGCACGTTGCCGATCGTCGGCGGCTGGCCGTTCAGATCGACTTCCACCTCGCGCCCTTCGATCTTCGCAAGGTTGCGCAGGTGAAATGGAATCGTCACGCGGATCATGCGCTTTCGTACGCCTTCTTGAGCGTGGCGATGTCGAGCTTCTTCATCGGCATCATGGCCTGCATGAAGCGGTCGGCGCGCTGCGGGTCGTCGGAGCTTAGCCACCTGGAGAATTCCGCGGGCGCGATCTGCCACGACACGCCGAATTTGTCCTTGAGCCAGCCGCACTGCACTTCCTGCCCGCCGCTGCCGGGGCCGCAGAGCGCGTTCCAGTAGGAGTCGATTTCGTTCTGCGTGTCGCACATCACCATGAGCGAGATGGCTTCGTTGAATTTGAACTGCGGTCCGCCGTTGAGGGCCATGAACTCCTGGCCTTTGATCTCGAACATCACGGTGAGCACGGAGCCTTCGGGATGCGCCGGCGAAGCGGATGATTTAGTGTAGTGCGTGATCTGCTTGATGCGCGCGTCCTTGAACACCGACACGTAGAAGTTCACCGCTTCTTCAGCGTTGCGATCGAACCACAGGCATGGCGTGATGTGTCTCATGATGAACCTCCACGTGCATGGTAGCCGGGTTCTTGCCTACACTGCACACGACGAAGGAGGTCTGATCATGGCGACTGGAACGATTCGACTGCATCGCGTCTTCAAAGCGCCGCCGGAGCGCGTGTACAAGGCGTTCCTCGATCCCGAGGCGCTGGTGAAGTGGATGCCGCCGCATGGATACACCGCGAAGGTGCACAGCATCGATCCGCGCGTGGGCGGCGAATACAAAATGTCGTTCACGAACTTCGCCACCGGGAACAGCCATTCATTCGGCGGGACGTACACCGAACTCAAGCCGGGCGAGCTGCTGCGCTACACCGACAAGTTTGATGCGCCGCCCGATTCGCCGATGGCGGGCGAGATGCAGCTGACCGCGACGTTCAGGAAGGTGATGTGCGGCACGGAGCTTGCGATCGTGCAGGAAGGCTTGCCCAGCGCGATTCCCGTGGAGATGTGCTACCTCGGCTGGCAGGAATCGCTTGATCAGCTGCAGAAAGTCGTCGAGCCGGACATTCCGGACGGCATGTAATTTCAACGCCTGCGCGGAGAGGTTTGCGTGAGGGCCGGATGAGCCGGAAGCGTCGCATCGCGCTCGTGATTCAGGGCTTGCGATGGCGCTGCGAAAGCAGGAATCCAGCGGCATGTGCAAAGTCTCTGGATTCCCCCGTACGCGGGAATGACGATCGTAGCGGGCGCCGCCCGCGGAACGTGCACGACAATGAAGCTCATGCGCCGCTCTGCGACTCGGTGGACAATGCCAGCCGAGTATGAACAGTGGCCCACCGCGCGTCGTCGTTCCTGCGAAAGCAGGAACCCTGCGGAACGTGCAACACCTCTGGATTCCCGCGTGCGCGGGAATGACAACCGTAGAATGGGCGCCGCCCACGGGAACGTGCTGCACGACAATGAAGCTCATGCGCCGCTCTGCGACTCGGTGGACAATGCCAGCCGAGTATGAACAGTGGCCCACCGCGCGTCGTCGTTCCTGCGAAAGCAGGAACCCAGCGGAACGTGCAAAGACTCTGGATTCCCGCGTGCGCGGGAATGACAATCGTAGGGTGAGCATCGCCCGCCGGTTCGACGTCAATTGCACCAATGAAGGTGGGCATTGCCCACCCTCCATCGCGCTTCAAATTGCAGTGGGATGAAACGGCTGGTGCAGACCGAGATGCGCGCCGCTCGGCAGGGGAACGAGCGCGTGCTTGCCCCATTCGGCTTGTTCGATCGGCGTGCACGTGACGCCATGCGCTGCGAAGGATCGCACCGTCGCTTCGATGTCGTGGCACATGAGATAGAGCGTGGCGCCGGCGACTTTCTGCTGGCCGTGATGTTGCACGAAATCGCCATCATCCGGATGCACGCCGACCTCGGCGTCGGGAAGCGCGAAGATGAGCCATCCGCCGCCTGCATCGACCGCGCGCCAGCCGAGGATGTCGCGCAGAAACGCGCGGTCCGCTTCCGCGTCGGCGGAATAGATCATCCAGTGAGCGCCAGCAATGCCGTTGATCATGCGGGCAGTGTATCCGATGGAAGGGCTGTGGCGCGCCCGCCGTGAGCCGCCGCTATGATCGCGACCTTTACCTCCCGGAACTCCGCATGGCCGCTGCATACAAACGCTCTTCGCAATACGGCTGGTTGTGGGTCGTCGTCGTGTTCCTCGGCATCGGCATATCGCTCGCCATCGGCTTCAACACGCCAAAGAACGCAGCGTGGTATGTGATTCTTCCGGTGTTCGGCGCGCCGATCATCGCCGCGATCGGGCTCTGTGTCTGGTTCACGATTCGGATGAACCGCCATCGCATCCGCGCCATCCAGGCGGATGTCGAACGCGACAATTTCATCCTCGATCCCGATCCGCCCGCGGAACGCAAAGCGAGCGTCCTCGCCCCTATCGCGGCACTGCAGCCGCGCCTCGACCTTCGCAACGGCGCGCCCGGCATCGTCTGGCTCGCGCTCAACACGAACGGCCCGACCGACACCTGCATCTTCGAGCACACGCACGTCACCGGCTCGGGCAGGAGCACGCAGGAACATTTCCACACGGTCATCGCGTGGATCCATCCCGGCGACGGCCCCACGCCAAACTTCGGCGGGCTCGCCACCTATCGACCGCATCGCCTCCAGGCCCGCCATGTGCGCAGCCGCCACACCGACCCCGTCACCACCAACGATCCACGATTTGACAAACAGTGGATCACGTTCGGCGATCCAGCGACCGTCAAGTCATTTCTGAACGACGCTGTGCGAATCACGCTCGCCGACTCGCCTCGCGGAGAATCCTGGCACGTCGGCCAGCATTGGGTTGCCTGCGCGTTCGACGGGGCGCTTACTGCGCCCAATCTCGATCGCTTCAGACGCAGAGCGCAGGAGATCATCAAGCGGTTCACGGCGGCGAATGCGCCGCGATGATCCTGCAGGACATCGGCTGGTTCAGTGCATCAACTCGACACGACTCACGAGCACCGCATGACCGGCCAGCTCCACGCGGTCGCCCTTCACAGCCACGTGCACCAATCCGCCGCGTTCGCTCGCTTGATAGCCGACGAGCGATTGCTTGCCGAGTTTGCGTGACCAGTACGGGGCGAGCGCGCAGTGCGCTGAGCCGGTGACGGGATCTTCGGCAATGCCGCTGCCGGGCGCGAAGAAACGGGAGATGAAATCGAACTCACCGCGTGGGTTTGATGCCGGCGCGGTAACGATCACGCCGCGCAGGCCGACTTTGGCGATCGCCGAATGATCGGGCGTGAGCGAGCGCACCGCGGCTTCGTCATCAAGCTCGACGAGATAGTCGAGATTGTTCCTGCCCGCCCAGCGCAGCGGTGCGCCAAGCGCATGCACCAGACCTTCCGGTGCGTCACACGGCTCGACATTCTTTGCGGGAAAATCCATCGCAATCATCCCGTCACGCTGCGTGCAGGTGAGCCAGCCGGAGAGCGTGTGAAACATTGCCGCCTCATGCGTCGAAAGCTTGCCTGTGTGCCAGAGCACGAACGCGCCCGCCAGCGTCGCATGACCGCACAGCTTCACTTCCACCGTCGGCGTGAACCAGCGCAGGTTCCAACTCTGCTCGTCTTTTCCTTCATCATTCCGGGGGAGGGGATCATTCCGGGGGGAAAGGAACGCCGTCTCCGCCAGGTTCATCTCGCGCGCCACGAGCTTCATCCACTGCTCGCTTGCGGGTGAGTCAAGCACGCACACCGCTGCGGGGTTGCCGTGGAAGGGCTTGTCGGTGAAGGCGTCGATGATGTGAAGGGTGCGGGGCATGAGCGCAGTGTAGAGCGGCTACGGACGAAGCCGTAGGCTGGGCATTGCCCACCTGCTCTGCGATTGGCGCACAACACGGAAAGGTGGGCGATGCCCAGCCTACACAAACGCATCCGTCGAACCCGCCGTGACTAGGGACGCCGTCATAGAACAGGAATGCTGGGCGACGAGGAAGCTCGGATGTCGGGCGCATTGGTTGAATGGGAACTGAAGGACAAGCTGCTCGATCGGCGGACGTAGAGAGGCGAGAGATCGGAAGGAAATGCTACGCTACTTGCTCCCGAGCGCGGCCCCCTCACGAGTGATCCGAAAGATCCGACTTCCCTTGCTTCCGTAATCGAGTCGTAGCAATCCGAGTTCAACGAGTACCATCATGTCATCCTCGATGAATCGCGGTTCAGCGATAGTGACATTCCCTGGGCCGTGTCTATCCGCAGGAATAAAGGTGAGTCCTTCACGTGTGCGGACTTCAAGTAATGCGGACGTACCGATGGTGTTCATCTGAGCAAGTATCGAGAAGGCTTGCTCGGAAATGACGGGCTGTGTCCTCATTGCCAGCGCCAGTCCTTCGAAACCACTAATCCGACTGGCGACGCTGGCGAGCGTTGCATCTAGCTTTGTGAAACGCTGGAGGACTTCTTCGTGCTGATTCTCAAGAAGGCTTTGAATCGCTGTGCCGATTTCGGTGTTCGTCTGAATCAAATTGAGTAACTGCTCGTGGTCATGTCGGCGCAGCCACTCAAGGAACTGTTGCATGTCCTGAGACTTGATGCCACTCCGTTCCCCCTTCCAAATAGCAAGGAGCCCCACCAGTGATACGAATGCGGTAATCAATTCCATTTCTCCATCACGACGTCACGCGTTCTCCGTCTCGCTTCGCGAGCCATTCGGCAGTGCTATATGTACAACACCAAGTCGAAGAATGTTCTCGCCGTGACATGCTGTACACTTCCAACCCAGGCCAGCTCTTACCTCATGCTGCCAAATGAAGATTGTCTTGGTGCAGTCAGGGTTTGCGCACTTGACGTCGTGTCCTTGCGGCTTCCACAATGGCTTTCCGTCGCCGTCGTCCGTTATGACGTAGTCTGCCTTGCATTCATAGCACTCGGCATGCACTTCCTTCTGGCCGGGGGGCATGCGCTTACGGATCGTCTTGCCACATTCCGAGCATTCGATGCTACTAAAGCTGCCGAGGGTGATGTTGAATATCGGAGACGCTAGCACTTGATCAATGAAGGTGGCAATAGTTTCGCACCTCGCTCTAATTGCTGCGAAGTCCACGGGCAACCGTGAGCGCGACTGCTTGATGGTTGGCGTATGCAGAAAGCTTCCCAGCGCGTCGTAGTGCTTTCGAATCATGCTCATGTTCAGGACCTTCTCTGAGCCGAGCGATTGCATCGAAAGCGCAGGCACGCCACGTGTATCCTCGCGTCCGACTGCTAGAGAACAATCCTTATCTGCGGCGGGATCAATTTCGAGCAGTACCTGCATCACTTTGCGTGGCTGCCAAGTCTCGTACTCCTCCGGCGGAAACTCCTCTTCATAGGCAAGTGCACGATCATAGGTGAGAGCCTCCATTGCCATGCGCAACTCCAGCGCGGCGTACTTCAGGCGCTGGTCGGACTTCGCAACGAGCTCATTGCGGGCGTTCTCAAGATACTTACGGGCTTGATTGCGGTAATCCATGTTGCCTCCGATCAAAAGGAGGAACCATAGCGCTTTCAGCTGCAGCCGCCAACTGCCAATTCGTATAATTTCCGGACGCAGGGTGTCACACATGATCCCGAAAGGTCATGTGTGCGGAACGTCAATGAGCGGTCTTCCTTGAATGGCTTCGGACATGTCTTGTCATCACGAAAATGACATCGCACGATGTCTCCTACCTGTTTACGCAACTCTCCTCACCCTAGCCCTCCCCCAAGGAGCGAGAAAGTCACTTCACCACCTGCACCTCCACGCTCAACACGCTCGGCAGGTCGCGCGCGATTGCCTGCCATGAATCGCCGCCGTTGGCGCTGGCGTAGACCTGGCCGCCTGTCGTGCCGAAGTACACGCCGCATGGGTCCATCGTGTCCACGCACATCGCATCGCGCAGGATGTTGTGATAGCAATCCTGCTGCGGCAGTCCATTGGTGAGCGGCTCCCATGCGTTCTGGTCGCGGCCGCCGGTCCTGTTGCGGTAGACGCGCAGCTTGCCTTCGGGCGGGTAGTGCAGCGAATCGCTCGTGATCGGCACGACGTAGATCGTCTCCGGCTCATGCGCGTGCACATCGATGGGGAAGCCGAAGTCGGTGGGGAGGTTGCCGGAGATCTCGTGCCACTGATCGCCTGCGTTGTCGCTGCGCATCACGTCCCAGTGCTTCTGCATGTACAGCGTGTCGCTGTTCGAGGGATGGAACGCAATGCGGTGCACGCAGTGGCCGACTTCCGCGTTGGGGTCGGGAATGTAATCGCTGTGCAGGCCCTTGTTGATGGGCTTCCATGATTTGCCGCCGTCATCGCTGCGAAACGCGCCCGCTGCGGAGATGGCGACGTACATGCGCTTCTCATTCTTAGGGTCAATCAAGATCGTGTGCGCGCCGAGGCCGCCCGCGCCCGGCGCCCATTGCGGACCCGTGCCGTGACCGCGCAGGCCAGCGAGTTCGTGCCACGTCTTCCCGCCGTCCGTCGTCTTGAAGATCGCTGCGTCTTCCACGCCCGCGAACGCCACATCGGGGTTGCTCGGCGAAGGCTCGACGTGCCAGACGCGCTTGAACACCCACGGCTTCTGCGAACCGTCGTAAAACTGATGCGTGGTGAGCGGGGCCGCCTTCTCGTCATACACAAACTTGTTGCTTTCGCCCTTCGGCATGCCGTGCTCGCCCTGAAGATCTTCGGGCTTGCTGCCGGGCGTGTGCCATGTCTTCCCGCCGTCGTCACTGCGCTGAATGATCTGTCCGAACCACCCGCTCGTCTGCGACACGTAGATGCGATTGGGATCAGCGGGGGAGCCCTTCATGTGATAGATCTCCCAGCCGCCGAAGTGGGGGCCGTCGATCGTCCATTTCTGGCGCTTGCCATCGGAGGTGATGATGAAGGCGCCTTTCTTCGTGCCGACGAGAACGCGAACGGATGTCATGTCGTGGGGTCTCCGGGGTGGTCGCGGGAATGAGTGCTGCACAGCCGAATAGCCGAAACGCGGACGGCGTGCAAGGGGCGAACTGTGGAAACGCCGACGCGTTCGCACCGTGAGCATGTCACGTTGCGCGCTCGGCGAATGCGATGATCAGGCGATGGAGAGCGAGAACACTATTGCTTGCGGGTGTACGTGATGGTCATCATCGTGTGCCACTCGCCGTTGTCGCCCAGCATTTTGGACGTGAAGACCTTGTGGTCCTTGTCCTTGATCTCGATCGAATCCTGGAACTTGATGCGTTCGCTCGGGTTTTCGGGGTTCGGGCCGTCGGAGTTGAGCATGATGGTGTTGCCCTTGACTTCGCCCTCGTACGTCCACATGTAGCTGGTCATGGAGTCGATCCACGAGCCGACGTACTTGCCCTTGTTGAGGTCGTAGCCGAGCGTCAAAAGGCCGGTAAAGGGCGTGCCCATCATGTTGCCCTTGTTCTCGGCGACGATCCAGAAGCCGCCGATGGAGCGAACGGATTCCGTGCCGGTGGACTCGAAGCCTTCGCCGCCTTCCCAGCCCGCGGCTTGAACCTTTGCCGTCCACTCGCCTTCGAGTTGCTTCAGCCACTCGTGCTCCTTCTGCGGCTTGGGCATCTCCCACGATGGTGATTCCGGCGCTTCATCCTGCATGTTGCTCACAGCGACGCCGGCGAGCAACGCAATGGAAAGACCTGCGATGGCGACCTTCTTCATAGTGGAGTCCTTTTTGAATGGAGTCTGTTGCGGGTCAGCCGGGCGTTATTGCGGATTGTACTGCGGCGTTGCGCGGGTGGAAGCTTGCGGTTCCAGTTCCACGAGAACATGCGGTCGCTGGCGTTGCCGCGGCTCGGGACGGCGATTGGCGATTTCAGCGTTGGCGGATGGGGTTTCGGTTGTGCGCGGCAGTTTGATCAAAATGAGAATGGCTTCATGCCGCGGTCATCGGCGATTGGCGTGATTCGCGGATCAATCATGCACCGCCGGTTGCCCACCGCGGACGATGCCATGCTCGAGTGGATCAAGGACAACACGTGGCTGCTGTGGACGCTAAGCGGCGTCTCCGCAGGTCTGTTCGTGCTGACGATCATTGCGCTGCCGATCATCGTCGCGAGGCTGCCTGCGGACTACTTCACGCGAACGGAGCGCGGCAAGCCGGCGTTCGATCACATGTCGCCGACGACGCAGAAGCTTCTGCTCATCGCGAAGAACACGCTTGGCGTTGTGATTCTGCTGGCGGGTGTGGCGATGCTCGTGCTGCCGGGGCAGGGCATGCTGGCGATCTTCGTCGGCGCGATGCTCGTTGATTTCCCCGGTAAGCGCCGATTTGAACGCTGGCTCGTGGCGCGGCGAGGCGTGAAGAAGACGCTCGACTGGATTCGCCGCAAGGCGGGCCGGCCGCCGCTGCACGTTGGAACCTCGATGCGGTGATGGGGGAGCGCAGCGGGCCGATTCCGCTGCCTGTGACGGGTATTCCGTCGTAGGAATGACCTCACCCGTTGACGCTGACGCCGTATTCGCGCACGTGCTGCAACTTTTCGAGGAACGCGGCGGAGCGCTGGGTGCGCGTGAAGACGGACTGCGCGGCATCGCTCAGGTGACGCTGGCCTTTGATGTCAGAGTTCTGTAATGCGTCAGCCCAGGCACGGAGCTGGCGCGAGCAGGATTCAGCAAGCGATTTGAGATCTGAAATGTGAGATTTGAGATCTGAAATTTGAGATTTCAGATTCGAGGATTCAGAATGCGAATGCGAATGCGAATGCGAATGCGTATGCGAGTGCGAGTGCGAATGCGATTGTGGGCGTAAAGGATGCGATTTCGAGGTAGTCGATCGCCCGCCGCTTTTTCCTGCCGCGCTGTCTTCGGTGCTCCTGGTCGTCGCTGTGCTGATCCGCTCGAGTCGCTCCGCGAAGCACAGCATGGAACGTACTTCGCCGGCGCTGCCGCGTGCGATGTAGAGGAATGTGAGCAATTCGTTCGTCGTGCCGCGTTCGAAGCCCTCGGCAATGTTGTTGGAGATCGAAAGCGCCGCCCGACGAAGCTGGCTGCGGAGATCACCTTGATAATCGAACGCGTTATGGTCCGTTAGTGCAAACACCTTCAAGCCGAGGTCAATCGCCGCCTTCCACACCGGCAAGTCCTCGAAGCGCTTGTAGGTGGACATGGGACGGCTCCTCCAGCATTTGAAATTTCAGATTTGAAATTCGAAATTTGAGAATCAAGCCGTCGCCACGATATCTGGCGATTCCCGCGTGTTCAAGATTGGACTCTTCGCTTTCCGCTTCGCGTAATATCGCTTCGATCGCTACACACACCAACCGCTTGACGGCATTGCCTTACCCCATCGGAATCTTCACCCCATGCTCCGCGGCGCACGCGATCGCTTCGGCATATCCCGCGTCAACATGCCGGAAGATCCCCATGAGCGGATCGTTGTACAGCACGCGCTTGATGCGCTCATCCGCTTCCTTCGTGCCGTCACACACAATCACTTGGCCTGCGTGCTGTGAGTAACCGATGCCGACGCCGCCGCCGTGGTGGAACGACACCCACGATGCGCCGCTCACTGCGTTCACTGCAAAATTCAGCAGCGGCCAGTCACTGATTGCATCGCTGCCGTCCTTCATTGCTTCAGTCTCGCGGTTGGGCGACGCCACAGAGCCGCAATCGAGATGATCGCGGCCAATGACGATCGGCGCCTTCACCTTGCCTTCGCGCACAAGCTCGTTGAACTTCAGCCCAGCAAGATGACGTTCGCCGAGGCCGAGCCAGCAAATCCGCGCGGGGAGGCCTTGCTTGCCGGCGCCGAAACGCTGCGAAACCTTATGAATCCAGCGATGCAAACCGACTCGATAGTTATGACCCCTCACCCCTGACCCCTCTCCCCGGGGGAGAGGGGAAGCAAGCGCTGACTCTGCATCTCGATCGATCGGGAAGAGATCCAGGACAGCTTGATCCGTCACTGCGATGTCTTGCGCATCTCCTGACAGCGCGACCCAGCGGAACGGGCCGCGGCCGACGCAGAACTGCGGGCGAATGAACGCCGGCACGAATCCGGGGAACGAGAACGCAACTTCGCGCGGCAAGCCATGCTCGTGAGCGCGCTGGCGCAGGTTGTTGCCGTAGTCGAACGTTCGCGAACCGGCGATGTTGAGTCGCGTCATCATCTCAACATGACGTCGCATGGAGTCCATCGATCGCCGAACGTACTCCGCAGGATCGCGCCCTCGCAGTTGGTCCGCGTCCTCGCGTGACATGCCCTGCGGGTAGTAACCATTGAGCGGATCGTGCGCGCTCGTCTGATCCGTCAACGTGTCCGGCACAATCTTGCGATCAATCAGGGCCTGCAGAAGATCGCACACGTTGCCAAGCCAACCAATCGAGATCGCTTCGCCTTTCTCCTTCGCTTCCAGCGCGCGATTGATCGCCGTCTGCAGATCGCGCTCGATGACATCGAGATATTTGTCATGCACGCGCTTCTCAAGGCGCTCGATGCACATCTCCGCCATGAGGCACACGCCGTCATTCATCGTGATGGCAAGCGGTTGTGCGCCGCCCATGCCGCCGCACCCCGCGGTCACGTTCAGCGTGCCCTTCAAGCTGCCGCCAAAATGCTGGCGAGCGCACTCGGCATACGTCTCATAGGTCCCCTGCAAAATGCCCTGCGTGCCGATGTAGATCCATGAACCCGCCGTCATCTGGCCGAACATGATCAGCCCGCGCGCCGCCAGCTCATCAAAATGCTGCTGCGTCGCCCAATGCGGGACAAGATTCGAATTCGCAATGATGACGCGCGGCGAATCAGCCGTCGTTCGCACCACGCCCACAGGCTTGCCGGACTGCACGAGCAGCGTCTCATCCGGCTCAAGACGCTTGAGGCATTCGATGATGGCGTCAAAGCACGCCCAGCTGCGCGCCGCCTGTCCGCGACCGCCGTACACGACAAGCTCGTCCGGCCGTTCCGCCACCTCGGGGTCGAGGTTGTTCATGAGCATTCGCATTGCAGCTTCGGCCTGCCAGGTCTTGCACACGCGCTGGGAGCCGCGCGGAGCGCGAACAACCCGTGCCCCGGGGGGCGTACGAGCAGGTGTTGATGAAATTGCAGTCATGAGCGAATGATACGGCATACTCTGTAGGCGGAATCCCCGTTCTGGCGGATTCAATCCAAGTGTGAGTCGCCGCAACGTTGTGGTGACGGCACGAACAAACGGCCATGGCGTGCGGCGAGAAAGCGTTTGACGACGAGGTTTCTCCATGCGCATTGCACAAGTGGCGCCACTGGCGGAACCCGTGCCGCCGCGTGGATACGGCGGGACTGAACGGGTCGTCGCGTGGCTGACGGACGAACTGGTACGACAGGGTCACGACGTGACGCTCTTTGCGAGCGGTGATTCGCAGACACGAGCCCGGCTGGTGCCGACCGTGCCGCGCGGGCTGCGTCTCGCATGCGGAAACGCCGACGCGTTCATTTATGAAACGCTCGAACTGGAGCAGGTGTATCAGCGCGCTGGCGAGTTTGATGTCATTCATTTCCACACCTCGCCGATGCACTACCCGGCCTCAAGACGTCTCGCGACGCCGCATGTGACGACGCTGCACGGCCGGCTGGATCTTCCCTCGCTGCCGGCGCTCTACAACGAGTTCACGGACATCCCGCTCGTTTCCATTTCGGATGCGCAGCGCCGTCCGCTCGCCGGTGCGAACTGGGTGGCGACGGTGCATCACGGCTTGCCGGCGGATTTGCTGCCGTTCTCGCCGCGCAGCCGCGACTACTTTGCGTTCATCGGCCGCATCCACCCGGAGAAGCGCGTGGACCGCGCCATTGAGATCGCCAAGGCCGTCGGCATGCCGCTCTACATCGCAGCGAAGATCGACGACACGGATCGGCATTACTACGAATCGCACATCGCGCCGCTGTTCGATCATCCGCTCGTCAAATTCGTGGGCGAAATCGGCGACGAAGGCAAGCGCGAACTGCTCGGCGAAGCGGCGGCGCTCCTGTTCCCGATCGACTGGCCCGAACCGTTCGGCCTCGTGATGATCGAAGCGATGTCATGCGGCACGCCGGTGATTGCGTGGAACTGCGGCTCCGTGCCGGAGGTGATGGAGCACGGCGTGACGGGCTACATCGTCAATACGATGGACGAAGCCATCGAAGCGGCGCGGCGCGTGCACACGATCGATCGCTTCGGATGCAGGATGGCGTTCGAGCGCCGCTTTACATCGCAGCGTATGGCAGAGGAGTATGTGCGCGTGTACGAGCGGTTGATCGAGGCATCGCGCACGCCGACGATTCACACGCGGGAGGTGAAGCCGACTCATGTGCGCCGCTAGGGCCATGCAGACGCAATACGCGGTGGTGGCGAAGGCGTCGCGGCCCGGCCCGTTGCCGTTCGTGCTCAAGGAAGCGGAAACCTTCGCCATCTTTGACGCGGCTGGCGATGTGCGCGGCGATGACGGCAACGAACTCGGCATCTTTCACGAAGGCACGCGCTACGTCTCACGCCTTGAACTCTTCCTGTGGGGCGTCCGGCCGCTGGTTTTGAGCTCCGGCGTGCGCGATGACAACTGCACGCTGGCCGCTCACCTCACGAACCCGGATATCGAGGCGCCAGGCGAAAACGCCATTCATCAGGGCACGATTTCACTGCAGCGATCCACGGCCCTCCGCGCCGGCGCCTGCGCCCAGCGTTTCCACATCACCAACTTCGGCCACGTTCCACTCGATGTGCCGATCGCTCTGCGCTTCGGCGCCGATTTCGCTGATGTGTTCGAAGTGCGCGGCATGCGGCGGACGCGGCGGGGCGAGCTGCTCCCTCCGCAACGCGAACACAACGGCGTGCAGATCGGCTATCACGGTCTCGACGGCCGCCTGCGCACCGTGCGGCTCGCGGTTGGGCCTGCGGAAGTGCAATGGAACGGCGATGTGCTCGAGTGCACGGTGCACGTCGCGCCGCGCGCTGCCGCGGATCTTTTCATCGGCATGTCGTTCGCCGACGGCGCGAATGATCCCATGGCGCTCTTCACCGCCGGGCGCGATGAGGCGTATGCCAAATATCGCACGGCTCACAACAGGGCGGCAGCGTTCGAAACCAACAACGAGCTGTTCAACGTGTGGATCAATCGCTCGTTCGCTGATCTCCACATGCTCGCCACCGACACCAGCCACGGCCTGTTCCCGTACGCCGGCATCCCGTGGTATTGCTGCCCGTTCGGTCGCGATGGACTCATCACCGCCCGCGAATGCCTGCTCATCGAACCATCGCTTGCGCGCGGCGTGCTCGGCTATCTCGCGGCGTCGCAGGCCACGGAGAAAGATCCGGAACGCGACGCCGAGCCCGGCAAGATCGTGCACGAAATGCGGCTTGGCGAAATGGCCGCGACAGCCGAAGTGCCCTTCGGTCGTTACTACGGCAGCGCCGACGCCACGCCGCTCTTCATCATGCTCGCCGGCGATTACCTGCGACGCACCGGCGATGTCGCGTTCATTCGCCAGCTCTGGCCGCATCTCGAACTCGCGCTGCGGTGGATGGAAGAGTGGGGCGATGTCGATGGCGATGGGTACGTTGAATATCTCTCGCGCACCGAGCGCGGTCTCGTCAACCAGGGATGGAAAGACTCGCACGATTCCGTTTTCCACGAAGACGGCTCGGATGCGGAAGGCGCGATCGCGCTGTGCGAAGTGCAGGCCTACGCCTTCGCGGCATTGCGCAGCGCCTCCGAGATGGCCCACGCCGTCGGTTTGCACGACGCCGCCGACCGCTTCCTCGAACGCGCTGAACGATTGCAAGCGCGCTTTGACAGCGACTTCTGGTCGCCGCGCCTCGAAACATATGCCCTCGCGCTGGATGGCAGCAAACAACCATGCCACGTCATCAGCAGCAACGCCGGCCACGCGCTGTTCTGCGGCATTGCGTCGCCTCACCACGCTGAAGGCGTTCACCGCGCGCTGATGGCCGACGGCTCATTCTCCGGCTGGGGCGTGCGGACGCTTGATGTCTCCGCCGCTCGCTACAACCCCATGTCGTATCACAACGGCTCCGTCTGGCCGCACGACAACGCCATCATCGCGCTTGGCCTGGCGCGTTACGGCTACAAAGACGCTGTGCTTCGCATCATCAACGGCCTCTTCGACGCCTCCGTGTTCATGCCGATGCACCGCATGCCGGAACTCTTCTGCGGTTTCGCGCGGCAACCCGATGAAGGCCCCACGATGTATCCCGTCGCCTGTCTGCCGCAGGCGTGGGCCACCGGCACCGTGTTTGCGTTGCTCGAAGCGTGCCTCGGGCTTTCCGTGGTGTTCGATCGTCACGGCCAGGCGCAGGTGCGACTCGATGACCCCGTGCTGCCCACGTGCATCGATGAACTCGAGATTCGCAACCTGCAAGTGGGGGCGGACTCCATCCATCTCGCCCTGCGCCGATTCGGCGACGACATCGCCACCAGCATCATCCGCAGGCCGCGCCACGTGCAGCTCGTTGTGCGAAAGTGACCCACAGGGTTGACGCGCACCACATTCGAGGCGAAAAGAGGGCGCGGCAAGTGCACCACCACACCACAGCACGAGGGCGCCATGGCCAGGAAAACCACGACGAAGAAAGCATCCGCAAGCGCGAAGAAGAAAACCACCGCGAAGAAACCAGCGACCAAGCCGCGCGCCACCGGTTCGACATCGCGCAAGCCAGCCGCGCGCTCTGGGAAGCCCAAAGCGATCGTCGAAGTGAAACACGCCGGTCGCAGCACGCCGCGCTCCGCCACTCGCGCTGCCGCCGTTTCCGCAAAGCCCAAAGTGCAAACGAAGTCGAAGGCCACCACGAAAGCGAAGCAGCGCAAAGTCGCCGCCACGAAACCCCCGGAAGCCCCAGCGACCCCGGCGCCGCCTCCGCCGCCCGCCATCGGCAGCTTCGTCTGGCATGAGCTCATGACCACCGACGCCGAACACGTCGGCGACTTCTACCAAGGCATGTTCAACTGGTCACGACGCGAATCAGAAATGATCCCCGGCGTCACCTACACCACCTTCAGCAACGAAGGCAAACCCAGCGCCGGCATGATGAACATGGCAGGCCCCGACTGGGAAGGCCAGCCCACACGCTGGATTCCTTATGTCAAAGTAAAAAGCGTCGACGCCGCTACACTCAAAGCCACGCAACTCGGCGGACGCATCATCGTCCCCACGAGCGACTTCGAACTTGGCCGCTTCGCCATCGTCGCCGACCCCGCCGGCGCCACCATCGGCGTGTTCGAAGAAGAAGCAGAGCTCCGTGAATCGCAGAGACGCGGAATCGCGGAGTAAGGAGTACGAAGTAAGAAGTGAGGCGTGAGGCGTGAGACGTGAGGAGAAGGAGCTATTGATGGAAGGAGCGCGAAGCTCCGCCATCGCAGCCGCGGGGTGCATACCCGCGGGGCCCGCCATCGCAGCCGCGGGGTGCATACCCGCGGGGCCCATCGCAGCCGCGGGTGCATACCCGCGGGCCCCAACTCTCAATTCGCAGCCGATCGTCGCTCACCGCATACACTAAAGAAGGACTGCGACGCCGAGTGAGGGCCTGGCGCCGCCTTTCGCGCTGTCATCACATCACATCCTGGAGGAGAAGCACATGCCCGCCGCCACCACGCAAGCGCCGCCCGCCGTTGGCTCATTCTGCTGGTATGACCTCAACACCCGCGATTTCCCCGCCGTCAAAGCGTTCTACCACCAGCTCTTCGGGTGGACCACATCGCCTTCTAACGTCGGCTTCTATCACCACCTGCACGATCGCAACGGCGTTATGTTCGGCGGCCTCGTCGACATGAACAGCCCCGAATGGGAAGGCGTCCCGCCGCATTGGATGAGTTACATCCGCGTCAGCAACGTGGACGACGCCGCGAAGAAAGTCGCCGAGCTCGGCGGCAACATTTGCGTCCCGCCGTCGGACATCCCCAACGTCGGCCGCTTCTCCGTCGTCAGCGATCCCACCGGCCCAACGTTCTCGCTCATCTCGCTCAACGAACCCAAGCCCATCGCGCCCGCCATCGTGTGGAGCGAATGCATGACGAAAGATCAGCGACGCGCCACCGCGTTCTACACCACGCTCCTCGGCTGGACCACCGAATCCATGCCCATGAACGGCAACGGCGAATACATCCTTTGTAAGAACGGCGGCGAAGTGATCTGCGGCATCTTCCAGATGAGCGGCCCGCACTTCGAACACGTCCCGCCCCACTGGATGAATTACATCGGCACGCAGAACGTCGACGCCGACGCCGACCGCGTCAAACAACTCGGCGGCGCCATCATCGTCCCGCCCACCGACATCCCCAACAACATCGGCCGCTTCTGCACCATCACCGACCCCGGCGGCGCGCACATCTCGCTCTACCAACGCTACTCAAAATAAGTTTTGTAGGGTGGGATAAGGCTCGGCGCATCCCACCATGGCTGCACTCCGCGCGACATTGGTGGGATTCGGAGGAACCTCATCCCACCCTACCTGCTGCCCCGAGTGCGACCGCATCTTCGACGCCGCCGATCCGCAGACGTACGCCGCCAGGGAGAGCGCACCGACGATCCTCATGTGGATCGTCCAGCTCGCCGTGATCACAATCTTCGCCACCGCCGCGTCATTGATCGCCGTATGGCTCTGGCGGACATTGTTTTGAGTGCGCGAACTGTGGAGTCATCCGAAAGCCTCTGTTAGCTGTCGATCGTCAGGTGCCACACATTGGCCGCACTTCCGGGGGTGTGGCACCCATCACGTCGCTCCCTCACGGTCGCGGCTCGTTTTGCGATCGCCACACCAAAGCTCTTCTCCGTGCTTCGGTGTCTCCGTGGTTTCTTCCGCTTTCGCATGAGCGGCGCCATCGGTGGGCGGCGCCCAGCCTACGTTTCTTCTCTGCGCTCTCCGTGCCTCTGCGGTGCATGCCAGATGATCTGCGTGATGGCTTCGATGTCCGGGGCGGGCGGGCGGTCGGCGGTGAGGCGGGGGACGGTGTTTCGGATGCGGGCGTGCCATTGTTCGACGCCGTTGCCGCTGCGCAGGTTTCGATCGTGGTGGTAGTCCAGCGCTTCGCTCATCACGAGCAGTTCGATGGCGATGACGTTGCGGGCGAGTTCGATGCTGCGCGCGAGCTTGTGGGCGGAGGTCGCGCCCATGGAGTTGTAGTCTTCCTGGCCAGCCGAGGTCGTGATGTTGCTCACGCTGGCGGGCGTGGCGAGCGTGATCATCTCGTTGCAGCACGCCGCGGCGGTGTACTGCGCAATCATGTAACCCGAATGCAGGCCGGGCTTGGGGCTCAAGAACTTCGGCAAGCCGATGTGCGGGTCCGTGCCGGAGAGCGCCCAGTTGATTCGCCGCTCCGCAATGCCTGCGATGTGCGTGAGCGCGATGGCGAGCGTGTCCATGGCGATCGCCAGCGGCATGCCGTGAAAATTCCCGCCGGAAATGATTGACGAGCCATCGGGGAAGACGAGCGGGTTGTCGGTCACCGCGCCGAGTTCGCGCTCGATGATGGTCCGCGCATATTGAATCGCATCGAGCGCAGCGCCGATCACTTGCGGCGCGGCGCGGAGGCAATAGGGGTCCTGCACGCGCGGGTCGTTCTCTTTGTGTGAAGGCGTGATGGTGGAGCCTTGGAGGAGTTCGCGGAGTCGTGCTGCGACGTGCTGCTGGCCGTGCTGCTGGCGGATGTCGTGAATGCGCGGGTCGAGGAAGCGATCGGTGGCGAGGCAGGCGTCGATCGCCATGGCGCAAGCGGTGAGGGCGGCGCTCACGAGCGCATCGATATCGCAGAGTGCGAGCGAAGCGATGGCGCCCATCATGTGCGTGCCGTTGATGAGCGAGAGCCCTTCCTTGGCTTCGAGCGTGATGGGTTTCAAGTTGTGTTGAGCGAGGGCAGCGTTGGCGGGCATTCGCTTGCCCATGCTGATGGCTTCGCCTTCACCGATGAGGACGAGCGCGAGATGGGCGAGCGGCGCGAGATCGCCGGAAGCGCCGACGGAGCCGCGTGAGGGGATGATGGGGGTGATGCTGTTGTTGAGCATCGAGATGAGAAGCTGCGCGACATCCGGCCGACATCCTGAATGGCCGCGAGCAAGGCTGGCCGCGAGGAGCAGCATCATGGCGCGAACGACGTCGGTGGGAAGCGGTTCGCCGACGCCTGCTGCATGGGAGCGCACGAGGTTGCGTTGGAGATCGCGCAGTTCGCTGCCTTCGATGCGAATGTGCGCGAAGGAGCCGAAGCCGGTGTTGATGCCATAGACGGCGGAAGGGGAGGCGGCGGCGGATTCGACGATCGCTCGCGCTTTCGCCATGCGGTTGATGGCTTCGCTGGAGAGGGAGACGTGAACGCCGTGGCGTGCGACGTGCTCGACGTGGTGGGGCGTGAGCGGACCGCCATCAATGACCATGGTGTGCTCGGCCATGCGGCCATGATAAAGCGGGAGCGGCGCCAGCGTGTTTTTTCGAGGTGTGATGTGTTTGCGAGTCGCAGCAGTTGTCATGCGCGGCTGCGTCGGCTACCAATGGCGTGCATGAGCGAAGAAGTGCAAGGGTGGCGTCGCTGGGTTCCGGTGCTTGTTGGCATGGGGCTGACGGCGGTGGTGTTCTGGTTCGCCCAGCCGGCGCTTCTTTCGCCGCGCGGCGCGATTGGGCCGACGGTGCTGCTTTCGGAGCGGCCGATGGTGGCGATCGGCGCGCTGGCGGTGTGCTTCGCTATGGCGAGCGTGGTGGCGATCGTTCTTGGCAAGCTGGTGAACGCAGTGACGGGGTTGTTCGTGCTGGGGTGGGGGCTTGCGGTGCTCACCATGCGGTGCGCGACGATGGTTGAAGTGGCATTCACGCCAGACAAGCCTGCGGGGATGATTGTGGTGGAGTCGCTGCTGTGGGGCGCGGTGGTGCTGGGGCTGGTGGTGGTTGTGCTTCGAGTGGTCGGCATTCCGGGGGACTTTGAGGCGAATCCGGACAACCCAGGATCGCACAAGCTGTTGTCGATGGAATCGCTGAAGGCGGCGGCAGCGGGGCTGATCATCATTCCTGCGATATGGATTGTGGCGCAGTCGGAGATGAAGGGTCAGGCGTTCGGCGCGGCGGTGGCGGGCGGCATTGCGGCGGGGCTCGTTGGGCGGTTGGTTTCGCCGTATGGCTCGCCGGTGTTGCTGTACGTTTCGCTGTGCGTGTTCGGGGCAGTGGGGCACGTGATTGGGCTGGCGTCAACGGCGAAACCGCTGGCTGATGCGTTTGTGATGGACGCGGTGTCGCCGTTTCTGCTTGTGTCGCCGCTGGACCTTGCGGCTGGTTCGCTGCTCGGCGTGTCGGTGGGTTTAGGCTGGGCGAAATCGTTCCTGCACCATCAGCCTGCTGCCGCGACGACATGATGGTGGATTGCTGGCCGTCGTATGGAGCGCGGCGTGTTGTGACATTTTTGGCGACGACATAGGATCATGCTCTGCCCGCTTCGTCGGAACACCAGTCGGCGGGCGTTTGTGTGATGGGAGAGCCTCGTGGCCCGGCTGCATGAATACCAGGGGAAGGAACTGCTGCGGCAGTATGGCATCGCTGTTCCGGAAGGCGATGTCGTCACCTCGGCGGAGGAAGCGCGGCGAGCGGCGATTCGGCTTGGCGGGCGCGTCGTGCTGAAAGTGCAGGCGTGGACGACCGGCCGGGCGGCGAAAGGCGGCGTGAAGTTCGCGGAATCGCCTGCACAGGCGGGTGAAGCGGCGGAAGCGCTGCTGGCGATGAAGTTCGGCAACTTCGCGGTGACGCATGTGCTCGTCGAGCGCGCCATCAAGATTAAGGATGAGCTGTTCGTCTCGCTGACGATCGATGACGCGGCCCGTTCGCCCGTGCTGCTGCTTGATCTGCAGGGCGGCAGCGGGATTGAGGATCGCGCGGCGAGCGTGAGCCGTGTGCGCATTGATGTGCATGGGAACGTGGATCGCGCGGCGGTGTTGTCGCTGCTCACGCAGTCGACGATTGATCCGGCGGCTCACGATGAGATTGTGCGTGCGATTGAAGCGGTGGGGCGATTGGCGCGAGATTGCGATGCGCGGTCCGTGGAGATCAACCCGTTGGTGACGACGGCGGACGGCGTGCCGAGCTTGGTGGTGGCTGCGGATTGCCGCATGACGATTGATGACTATGCGGTGTATCGCCAGCCGAAGCTTGGAATTGAGATTGCGCGCGAGCTCGATCATCCGCCGACGGAGCTGGAGCGCATTGCGTATCGCGTTGAGGAAGCGGATCATCGCGGCACGTTCTATTTCGCGCAGCTTCCGACGGACGGCGCGGCAAGCACGCGCGGCATCATCGGATTTCACGGCGCAGGCGGCGGCGGCAGCATGATGTCGATGGACGCTGTCACGAACGCCGGCTTCACGCTTGCGAATTTCTGCGACACGTCCGGCAATCCATCAGCAGCGAAGGTGTACCGCGCCGCTCGCATCATCCTCGCGCAGCCTGACATCATTGGCTACTTCGGGTCCGGCAGCGGCGTGGCCAGCCAGGAGCAGTTCTGGTCGGCCTACGGTCTTGCGAAAGCGTTTTACGAAATGCGTCTGTCGATTCCCGCGGTGCTTCGACTTGGCGGCAACAGCGAAGATCGCGCGGTGGAGATTCTGGAATCCGTCGGGGCGGCGCTCGGCGCTCCGATTGAAGGCTATCGCAAGGACGACACGCCGGCCGCGTGCGCCGAGCGCTTCCGCACACTTGTGGAAGCGTCGCCGCGCATCAAGGCGCAGATGGTGCGGCACGTGCCGAGTTTTGTTGGAACGGTGGGCGCGTACAGCGTGCCCATCAACGGCGGAACGTTGTGGATCGATCACTCGGCGTGCGATGCGGAGACCGCCGCGCTTGTCGTGCAGCATTCTTCCAATCTGCTGAAGCTGAACGAACACGGCAAGCCGGTGCTGGCGGTGTCGGAGCAGGAGATTGCGTCGAAGGACAGCGAACTGATCGCGTGTGAAATCGAATGCCTTCGTGCCGGCAAGCCCGTGGTGTTCGTTGATCTTCCGGTTGCCGGCCTGGATAACGTGGCGTCATAATGGCCATCATCATCGACAAATCGAAGCGCGTGCTCGTGCAGGGAATTACCGGCCGAGAGGGTCGGGCCCGCACCAAATTGATGCGCGGCTTTGGAACGAACGTCGTCGCTGGCTGCACGCCGGGCAAGGCTGGCGAAACGGTTGAAGGCGTGCCGGTGTACGACGCCGTGGCGGACGCTGTGAGCGCCGTGGGCGGCGTGGATATTTCCGTCGTGTTCGTGCCGGCGCGGCTCGTGAAAGATGCAGCGCTCGAGGCGATCGAATCCGGCGTGAAGCTGCTCGTGCTCGTGCCGGACCGCGTACCTGTTTGGGACACGATGGAAATTGCTTCGGCGGCGCAGGCGAGCGGCACGCAGTTCGTCGGGCCCAACACGCTTGGCGTTTTGAGTCCGGGCAAAGCAGTCGTCGGCATGATCGGCGGCCGCGCGGAATCGGCGCGTGAGTGGTTCAACGAACCCGTGCCCGGGCGCACCATCGGCGTGGTGTCGCGCAGCGGCGGCATGACGAGTTCGTGCGGCTATTACCTCTCCCGCGCCGGCTTCGGCATCAGCACGCTCGTTCACGTCGGCGGTGACGCCGTCATCGGCATGCCGATTCCAGATGTTGCGTTGTTGTTTGAGCGCGACAAAGAAACGGACGCGATCGTCGTCTTCGGCGAGATCGGCGGCTCGCAGGAAGAGCGGCTGGCGGAGCTCATCAGCAGCGGGCGCGTCACAAAACCGGTGATCGCCTACATCGGCGGCAAGGCGGCGAAGGAAGGCACGCGCTTCAGCCATGCGGGCGCCATCATTGAAGGCAATCGCGGCACGCATACCGGCAAAGTTGCGGCGCTGCGCCAGGCGGGAGCGACCGTCGTTGATGCCTTCGGCGACTTGCCGCAAGCTGCGATGGATGTGCTCGCCGGTCACACCGTGGCCTAATTCCCAATCAGGGTGAGCTCTTGGCAGACAACACCTGGACAACATCGATCACCGAGATTCAGCCGAACTCCGTGCGCGTTCGCGGCTACGACATCGCCGAGCTGATGGGCTCCGTGACATTCGGCCAAGCTGTGTATCTGCTGCTTCGCGGCGAACTGCCGGATGAGAAGGTCGGGCGGTTGATGGACGCCATTCTGGTGTCGTCGATCGATCACGGCGTCACGCCGCCTTCCGTGCTGGCCGCTCGAAATGCGGCGAGCACCGGCGCTCCGTTGAGCGCGTGCGTCGCATCCGGCGTGCTTGCCATCAACGCGTTCCACGGCGGCGCCATTGAAACATGCGCACGCCAACTTGGCCGCATTGTGCGGAGGTGCGATGAATCCGGCGAAGATCTTCTCTGCGTCGCGGCGGCGCTCCTTGACGAAATGAAGCGCGAAGGTCACCGCATGAGCGGCTTCGGCCATCGCGTGCACACCAACGACCCTCGCACCGAGCGGCTCTTTGCGCTGGCCAAGGATGCAGGCGCGAGCGGCAAGCATGTTGACGCGGCCCGTGCGGTGGAAGCCGTGTTCCGCAACGCTGGCAAACCGCTGCCGATCAACGTCGATGGCGCGATCGCTGCCGTGCTTGCGGATCTCGGGTTCGATCCCGGCGTGATGAACGGCTTGTTTATGATCGCGCGCGTGCCGGGGCTGATTGCGCATGCGGAAGAAGAACGATTGTCGCAGAAGCCGATGCGAAGGATCGACCAAAGCGCCGCGACGTATGCTGGCCCGGCGAAGCGATCGATGCCATAAGGCCGCCCAGCCGCTGCAGTAGCTTCAGCATCTCAATCACGAACCATGAGGACGGGCATCGGTATCATGCCCGCGTCACAACCACAGGGAATCGGACGACATGGCGTACACGACGGCGGATATTGCAAAGCTCTTCCCCGACCTGATGCAAATCAAAGACGCATCGCTGCGCGACAAGGTTGCCGCGGTGTGGAACGAAGCGCTCACTACCGGTTGCGGCGGCAAGGGCTGGACGATGGATGAACTTCGCGCCGTGCCGTTCACGCTGCTCGCCGGCGACATCAGCATGACGTTCATCGATCACCTCAACTCATGCTGCAAGCAGTGCATCGCCATCGCGAAGGTGCTGCAGGAGTGCTTCGGCGACCAGGTGCCGATCAACATGGATTACCTCATCGCCGGCAGCCTGCTCGCCGACTGCGGCAAGCCGCTTGAGTTTGACAAGGACGCCAGCGGCAAAGTGATCAAGGGCCACTTCGGCGACATGCTTCGCCACCCGTTCTCCGGCGTCGCCATGTGCTACAAGCACGGCGTCCCGGCGGAAGTGATGCACATCGTCGCCACGCATAGTTTCGAGGGCGACCCACCGAAGGTCACGCGCTCCATTGAAAGCATCATCTTCCACCACGCGGATTTCGTGGATTTTGATATTGCGAAGTACCTTGGGGCGCAGGCGGCGAAGAAAAAGTAACTTCGCCCGCAAGAAGCGCGAATTGCATGGTTGCAATCGCATACCCATCGCGGCACGCCGCACGAGGAGCACAACATGGACGCCAAGGCGCCGTACCCAGCCGCCTCTCAAGGAGCGAATTCTCGAGGGTGGATCAAGCGGCCGACGAAATGGTGGTGGTGGTGGCCCATGCTGCTCGGGCCCGCGGCGATGGTCGCCACCATGATCATCGGCGAAGCAGGCGCGGGAGAACTGCTCGCGAAATCCGGTCACGAAGCGCTCGCCATCGGACTCACCATTACGGCCGTGCTCGCCTGCGCCGCGCATCTGGCGTTCACCCGTCATGCGTTCCACCTGCTGCTTCTCGCGCTGGCGATCAGCGTGATGTTCCGCGAGTTTCACTGGGAGTGGACCACGCGCGGCATCTTCGTCGCAATCGGTGTGCTGGCGGTGGTGGCGGTGATCATTCGCAACCGGCTGTTCCCGTTCACCGACGCCCAGCCGGCGCTTCGCGTCTGGCTCATCGCCACGGGGTGCACGTATGTGCTGTCGCAAGTCGTGGCGCGCAAGTTCTTTCAGTTCATGCTGCCGGACGGCTCAAGCCTCTGGCGGCTGTTCGAGCTGTACTACGACGACATGGAAGAGATCGTGGAAAACGTGGCGCACGCCATGCTGATCCTGACGTCGCTCGTCGGGACGTGGCGCGCCGGCGAGATAGAATGAAGCCATGCCGCAGCCGCCCCTCACGCTCATCGAAAAGCTCGCCACGAAGCACGCTGTTGGACTCAAGCGCGGCCAATGCGCGCGTGCCGGCGACATCATCACCATCCGCCCGAAACACATCATGACGCACGACAACACGTCGGCGGTCATGAGCAAGTTCAACGAAATCTGGAAGGGCGTCGAGGCCACGAAAGCCCACGGCGCGCACGCCGTGGGACAGAGCGGTCCTGCAACGTCCGCCACCACCATCCGACCCCGCGTCCACAACCCGCGTCAACCCGTCTTCGCCATCGATCACGACATCCAGAACACCACGCCTGAAAACCTCGGCAAATACGCCAAGATCGAAAAGTTTGCCCGCGAGCACGGCATCGACTTTTACCCCGCGGGCACCGGCATCTCGCACCAGGTGATGGTCGAGCAGGGCTACGTCATACCCGGAAGCATGGTCGTCGGCAGCGATTCGCATTCGAATCTCTACGGCGCTGCATGTTGCCTCGGCACGCCGGTGGTGCGAACCGACGCCGCGAGCATCTGGGCGACGGGCATGACGTGGTGGCAGGTGCCGAAGGTCGCGCGATGCGTGCTCAAGGGCAAGCTCCAGCCGGGCGTCGTCGGCAAGGACGTCATCATCGCGCTGTGCGGCTTCTTCAACAACGATGAAGTCCTCAACATGGGCGTCGAGTTCACCGGCGAAGGCGTTGCGTGCCTGTCGATGGACCAGCGCATGTCCATCGCCAACATGACGACCGAGTGGGGGGCGCTCGTCGGCATCTTCCCGTTCGATGAAGTGCTGCGCGATTATCTTTACGGCCGCGCGGATTACCTTGCGAGGAAAAACGTCAATCGCCTCACGCGCGAGATGATCGATGAACTCTGGGCGCAGCGTGACGAACTGAAAGCGAACGAAGGCGCGCAATACGCCGTCGAGCTTGAGCTTGATCTTTCCACGGTCATCCCGCACGTTTCCGGCCCTGATGACGTCAAGACGATGACCAGCCTGCCGGTGATCGAGCAACTGCAGGTGAAGATCAACAAGGCGTATCTCTTGAGCTGCGTCAACGCCCGCCTTGAAGACCTGCGAGCCGCGGCGTCCGTGATTAATGGTCATAAGATCGCGCCCGGCGTGGAGTTCTACGTCGCCGCCGCGAGCGCGGAAGTGCAGAAGCAGGCGGAAGCGGACGGCACGTGGCAGACGCTCGTCGGCGCCGGCGCGATTCCGCTGCCCAGCGGTTGCGGGCCGTGCATCGGTCTCGGCGCCGGCACGCTCAAAGCAGGCGAAGTCGGCATCAGCGCCACCAACCGCAACTTCAAAGGCCGCATGGGCGATCGCGATGCCAAGGCGTATCTCGCATCACCGGCCGTCGTCGCAGCGTCAGCCGTGGCGGGTTACATCTGCGCCCCAACGCGCTTTGAAAGCAAACAGGCGAAGTTCAGCATTCGGCTGAACAACAGCACAAGCGCCGCCGCTTCCGGGGGCGCGGAGATCATCGACGGCTTCCCCTCCGTCGTTCGCGGCCGGGCCGTCTGGCTCCCCATCGACAACCTCAACACCGACGGCATCTACTCCGGCAAGCTCACCTACCGCGACGACGTCACGCCGGAGGAAATGGCCAAGGCAAGCTTCAACAACTACGATCCCAATTTCGTCAGCATCGCGAAAAAAGGCGACGTCGTCATCTCCGGCCGCAATTTCGGCACAGGCTCATCCCGCGAACAAGCCGCCACCTGCCTCCAGATGTTCGGCATCCCGTGCGTCATCGCCTTTTCCTTCAGCGAAACATATAAGCGCAACGCCTTCAACAACGGCTTCGTGGTCTTCGAATGCCCGCCGCTCGTTGAATATCTTGATACGAAGCTCGCGAACGTGAAGGGTGGAACACATTTCGCTGGGGATATTGAAGTGGATTATCAGCATTCAACGGTCCGCTTCGACGGGCAGCAATTTGGCTTCACCGCCCTAAGCCCAACCGCCCAGGAACTCGTCGTCGCCGGCGGCGCAGAGAAGCTGGTGATGAAGAAGCTCGCAGCAGCCGGTTAAGCGATGACGTCACCCATTGCACACATTCGCTCCAGCCGCGCTGGCTCTGACTTCGTCAGCCATTCATCCTGCGACAGCAGTTCATGCGCCTTGGCGAAGTAGGGGCGTGCCTCGTCGGTCCTGCCAAGCGCGTGCAGACACTCGCCCAACTCCTCGTGCACATAGCCCAGCGACGCCGGATCGCGCTCCGGCTCGTTCAGCAACTCGCGCTGCATGGCGAGTGATTCCTCAATGCGCCCCAGCGAGCGCAGGCACCTCGCCACACACCACTGTGCAATGCGAACGAGCTTCGCATCGCCTTTCTTCCGCTGCTGCGCAAGCGCCTGCTCGAAACATTGCAGCGCTTCCTCAAACGCGCCTGCTGCGTGATGCGTCCAGCCGATGTTGTTGTAAAGCGAAGCCAGCCACTTTCGCGCCTTGGGTTGATCTGACGCCTGCGCCATCTTCAGCGCGTTGCGATTCCACGCCGTCACGCCGTCGCCGGTCTCCGCAATCGCTGCCATGTGCGCCGCATCGACCGCCAGCCAGTCCAGCCCATGCGCTCGCGCAACCTCAAACGCCTGCTCAAAGAGCGGCAACGCCCGCGCCTTCTCACCTGCACTGTTGAAACACCGCCCGCGCTCAAGCAGACAACGCACCTTCGCAGCCACGCAATCAGCCGCAAGCTGCCGCTCCACGTCGTCGAGCATCGCATGCGCCGCATCAAACTGCCTTCGAAGCGATTGCGTCCGCGCAATCTGCGTCTTGAGCTGCAACGCCAGATCCGCATCGCCCGCCGCCTCGAACGTCGGCAGCGCTGCACGAAGCCGCGCTTCCGTTCCCGCCGGGTCATCAAACTCCCACATCGCATCAATATCCGGCAGCGACGCATCGGCCATGGTCGATCACTCCGCTCGTGTCCATGAATTGAACAGCAGCAGCGCGATCGCCGCCAAATGCGTCAGCGTGATCAGCCACAGCACCACCGTGAAGCGGCGCTTCCGCGTCTTGTGCCGCAGCACCACCCGCCCCACATGCGCCCCCGGCCAGCCGCCCAGCATCGCCAGCATGTGCAGCGTTTGCTCCGGCACGCGCCGACCGCCTCGCCGCGCCCGCCGTTTGTCCCACGCATACACCGCAAACGTGACGACGCTCATCAACGCATACCACGCCGCGATGATCGGCCACCAATGCACGCCGGTTTATAGCACGTTTCGCAGGGCCAAACCGCGCACCGCTCCGGCTATACTCTCGGCCCAACCGCCCTCGGAAGACGCGCTCCCCTCCGCAGACTCCGGGTCGCGGCTCAACGACCGCCCATTTCGACCTATCGATTTTTCGACGTTTCGACCTTTCCCTCTGGTGAATCATGCCCAAATACACAATCGCCTGGATGCCTGGTGACGGAATCGGCAAGGACGTCATGGACGCCGCGAAGATCGTCCTCGACGCCATCAAGTTCGACGCCGAATACATTCACGCCGACATCGGCTGGGAATTCTGGTGCAGCGAAGGCGACGCACTGCCGCAGCGCACCATCGACATCCTCAAGAAGACGCACTGCGCCCTCTTCGGCGCCATCACCAGCAAGCCCAACGACGAAGCGCAGCAGGAACTCGCCCCCGAACTGCGAGGCAAGAAGCTCGTCTATCGCAGCCCGATCGTGCGCCTCCGCCAGCTCTTCAACCTGCACACCAACCTTCGCCCCTGCAAGGCCTACCCCGGCAACCCGCTCAACTACCGCGGCGATGACGTCGACCTCGTCGTCTTCCGCGAGAACACCGAAGGCAGCTACTCCGGCGTCGAATTCCACCCCATCCCGCAGCAGGTCTACGACGCGCTCTGCCTCAACCCCAACATGAAGAAGCTCGGCGAGAAGGGCCTCGAAAACCTCGCGCTCTCCACCCGCATCGTCAGCAAGCAGGGCTGCGAATCGATCTGCCGACAGGCGTTCGAATATGCGAAGAAGCACAACCGCCGCAACGTCACGCTCGTCGAAAAGCCCAACGTCCTCCGCGAAACCGGCGGCATGATGACGCGCGTGTTTCGAACGGTGGCAAAGGACTATCCTGGCATTCCCGCATGGGAAGCCAACATCGACGCCATCTGCATGTGGCTGCTCAAGAACCCCAAGGAGTATGACGTCCTTGTCGCGGAGAACATGTTCGGCGACATCATCTCCGACCTCGCCGCAGGCCTCGTCGGCGGCCTCGGCTACGCCGCCAGCGCCAACATCGGCGACTCCTACGCCGTCTTCGAACCCACCCACGGCAGCGCGCCCAAGTACGCAGGCCAGTACAAGGTCAACCCCATGGCGATGATCCTCACCGCCAAGCTCATGCTCGAATGGCTCGGCGAAAACGACAAAGCCCAGCGCATCGAGAAAGCCGTCGCCACCGTGACGAAGGAAAAGAAGGTCGGCACGTACGACCTCGGCCTGAAGAACACGTCGCTGGAAGTGGCGGAAGAGGTGGCGCGGAAGTTGTGATCGAAAAAATTCACCACAGAGGCATAGAGGACACAGAGGAGTATTGGGCGCCACACATCATCCCGAGCAAGCAAGTAGCACGGGTCCGCCAATGTAGGGTGGGATGAGGGTTTGTGAATCCCCCCGATTCCGCGCAGCAGTGGTGGGAGGCGCCGAGCCTTCTCCCACCCTACAAATCCTCTCACACAACCCACCAACCAAATCTTCCGGGGGCGTGTCGGCTTGAAACTGTCCCGCTGACAAACCGACCCCCGGACGGTGCTTGAAAACGTCGTCGAGTGCCACACATCATCCCGAAGAGTAATGTGTGCGATGCGAATCACGCCTGTAGCGAACTGCATTCACTGCGATCGAACCTGCACATGGCGCGGAACATTCTGCTCCAAACCCGTTCATTGTGCGTTTTCTCCGGCGCTGTTTGCCAAATCGGCGGGTGATTTGGCGAAATGCTGCGGTCATTTCGCTTCATCCCCGAACCATTTTGCAAGTTCCGCGTGTCATGTCGCCTTTTCCCCGGTGCATGTCGCGAACTCCGTCGTCCAATTGGCAAACTCCCCGCGTCAAATGGCGACTTCTTTGCTCCATCTGGCGAATTGCACGCTCCATTTGACAAATTGCTTCGTCCATTTGGCGAAATCCCCGGGGGAAGAGACAAACGGCTCGCAGGAACACGCAAAATCACTCGCGCAAAAGGCGATTTGAATCCTTCCGGCTCCGGCTTTTCACCACGATAGGCGCACATTCGCGCGTCACGCGCACACTCGCGTGATCACGTGTCACAGCCGCGGATGCATATCCGCGGGTTGGCACGCAAGCTTTTATGGGCCGTTGTCGCTCATCAGCGGATCCGCGGGTATGCACCCGCGGCTGCGAGGGGGACATTGCAGCTACGAGGGGGAGTATTGCAGCTTCGAGTGGTGGGCCGCAATTGCGAGATGTATGCACCCGCGGCTGCGAGGGGGACATTGCAGCTTTGAGTGGCGGCTGCGATGTGCGGCACAGGGCTTGTTCAGCGTTCTCGGTCGTCTTCGCGCCAGAAGGCTGCGCCGCGGTGGTTGGGCAGGTAGGTGCGCATGAGATGATTGAAGTGCGCACGGTCGGTCACACGTTTCGCGCTCTGGCCTCGGCTGAACCACGGTCCGCGACGGCCGAGGGCTTTGCTCAATGCGATGCCGACGTGCCGTTTGAGCGTGTCCGAGGTGTGTTTCCAGTCGATGAATCCTCGCCAGCTGATGAGGATGTGGACGTGTGTCGACGTGGCGCAGACCTGATGCAATCGCCAGTTGCGCGCTTCGCAGGATTGACGCACAGCGTCAATGATCACATGCCGCATTCTTATGTCGAACGTCACCGGCGCTGCTCGTGCTGCCGTGGCGTAACGCTTCGCCATCACAGCGTCAGGCGGCAGCACACCTTCGCCTCGTCGAACATATCCCTTCGACTTGTCAGGCATCCACGAGCGATAGGCGTGATACGTGAAGAGATAGACCGCCACGTGAGGAATCGTAATGCATTGAAGCCGCGAATGCACTCGTTTGAGATGAATAGTTGTAGCCGCGGGTGCAGACCCGCGGGTATGCACCCGCGGCTACGAGGGGGGGCATTGCAGATTCGAGTGGCTGCGAGGGGGAGTATTGCACCTTCGAGTGGTGGGCCGCAACTGCGCGATGTATGCGCCCTCGCTACGAGGATTTCCTGCAACCCTCGATCGCTGCACTGTCTTCTACGCCGACTCAAGTGATGCCAGGGAGATCGGAGCGTTCGCCGGCGGAGAGTTCGGCGCAGCAATCATTCGCGGAAGCATGAGGCTGCCGCACGATGCGAGCTGACATCGGAAGCCTGATACGCCTGCCAAACGGCCATCGTGGTGTGCTACACTCCCGCCCCTTGCCGCTCCGGCGCAGAGTTGTTGACTTGTTGATCTGTAGATGTGTTCACTTGTCCCTCTCCGTGTCCTCTGTGCCTCTGTGGTGAAACCAGATCGGAAGAAACATGGGCTCTCACGACACTTCAAAAAAGCACACCGATTTCGTTTCGTACAAGCTCGCGGAATGGGCTGCGAACCTCGAGTTCGACATGCTCTCCGATGAAGCGATCCACTCCGCCAAGCTGTTCCTGTTTGATTCGTTCGGCTGCGCGCTGGGCGGATCGCAGCAGCATGACGTCAAGATCATGCTCGCTCACCTGAAGGCGATGGGCGGCAAGAAAACGTGCACATGTTTCGGTTCAGGCTTCCAGACCAACCCTGTCGATGCGGCATTCCTCAACGCGCTCATGATCCGCGCGATGGACTACAACGACATCTACTGGAAGGCGGACCCGTCGCACCCCAGCGACATCATTCCCGCGGCGCTGTCGATCTGCGAGATGAACGGGCTCTCGGGCAGGGATCTCATTGTCGGCACGATCATCGCCTACGAAATTGAAATGCGCCTCTCCGAGTTCGGCGATCCCGGCATTCGCGAATACGGCTGGCATCATGCGACGCTCACGTCGATCTGCTCGCCGTTTGTGGCGGGACGCATGCTCGGCCTGTCCGCCGAAGAGATTCAGCAGGCGGTGGGCATCAGCGCGTCGCCTTCGATGTGCCTCGGCGCGGTGACGGCGGGCAAGCTCACGAACATGAAGAACACGGTTGACCCGCTCGCCACGCGCTCCGGTGTGCAGGCGGCGCTGCTTGCTCAACGCGGTTACAGCGGACCCGAGCACGTCATCGACGGCAAGGAGTCCTTCACGCACTGCTTCGAGAAATTCGGCGGCAAGTTCCACCTCAACATGCTCACCGACAAGCTGCCGACGAAGAAGAAGGATCACTACAGGATCGTCGATTGCGGCATGAAGAGCTTCCCGATCGAAGCGCTTTCGCATGCGCCGCTCACCGCGATGATGAAGATCGTGAAGGAGAAGCTTGGCGGAAAGGTGAATCCTGCGGACGTGAAGGAAATCAAGGTCGAAGTGATCGCCCGCGCTGCGGACATCCTTGGCGACCCGGCGAAGTATCGCCCGAACAGCAAGGAGACAGCGGATCACTCGCTGCCGTATTCGCTGGCGGTGGGGCTGGTGGATGGCATGGTCACGCCGCTGCAGTTCAAGGATGAGCGCATTCGCGATCCCAAGCTGCCGGCGGTGATGGACAAGGTGAAGGTAGTGGCGAACAACGAGTTCGAGAAGCTGTTCCCGAAGTTCCAGCCATCGCGCGTCACGATCACAATGACCAGCGGCAAGAAGTACGTGCAGCGCGTCGACGTGCCGAAGGGCGATCCGCGCGATCCGATGACGGAAGAAGAGATCGCGGTGAAGTTCAACGCGCTGGGTGAAGGCGTGGTCGGCAAGAAGGCGTGCAAGGACCTTCGCGCATTCATCATGAACATCGAGAAGAAGAAATCACTCGACAGGTTCTTCGAGCTGATGACGGCGTGATGGATCGTCATTCCCGCGCAGGCGGGAATCCAGCTCCGCGCAGGCGTCGTCAGTGCTTTCCCTGGATTCCCGCCTGCGCGGGAATGACAGAAGTTCCTGCCACAAACCCGCTCGCCCAGGCCCACTGGAAGTTGTACCCGCCGATCCGGCCGTCGACATCGCATATCTCGCCGACGAAATGCAGGCCCGGCGTGATGCGCGACTCCATCGTTTCGAGTTTGATCTCGGAAAGCGGCACGCCGCCTGCGGTGACCTCGGCATGCACAAAACCGCGATCGCCGTTGACGGGCGCATACATCTCGGTGAGCGTTCGCAGCAGCTTGAGCCGCGCCTCTCGCGTCAATTGATGCGGCGGCTGCGCGGGATCGACGCCGGCGTGAGCGCACAGCGCTTTCGCCAATCGTTCCGGCAGATGCTGCTGCAGTCGTGATGCAGCGCCGCGGTTCGTGCGCTCCAGCAGCATGGCGTCCACTTGTTCCGTGGTGAGCGCCGGCAGCCAGTTGATCACCAGCTTGTACCAGAGATCTTCAAGTCGAGCGTGCAGCAGATGCCTGCTGATGTCGAGGATCGCAGGGCCGGAAAGACCGAAGTGCGTGCAGAGCACAGGACCGGTGAAGCTGATGAGCTTCCTGCCGGACTCGTGGCGAACTTCGACAGTGGCGTCGACAGCGATGCCGGAGAGTTCGCAGATGAAGTGGTCTTTCGAAATCGTGAGCGGCACGAGCGCGGGCAATGTGTATTTTGTGATGGAATGACCGAGCGACTTGGCAATTGAATAGCCGTGACCGTCCGAACCGGATTTGGGAAGCGATTTGCCGCCGGTGGCGAGAATGAGGCGCGACGCGGTAATTTCCTCGCCGGTGGTAGAGCGGATGATGAAATGATGAGCGAGCGGCGCTTCTGCAGCCCTTGTCCCATGAGCCTCCGCAGCCCCTCTCCCTTGGGGAGAGGAGTTGGGGTGAGGGTGATCAGGCGCATTGTTGTCATTTGACGCCCTCACCCCCGGCCCCTCGCCCCGGGGGAGAGGGTTGACTTGCGGCGAGCGGCTGACGGATTCCACGCGCCACGGATGCCGAATCTCGACGCTCACATCCCGCGCCGCAGTAAGCAGCGCATCAAGCACCGTGCGTGCCCGGTCCGTCGTTGGAAACAGCTTGCCGGTCTCTTCGCGTTTGAGCGTCACGCCGAGTTCGCGAAAGAACGCAACCACCTCCGGCACGTCGAATCGCTTGAGCACCTTGCGAATGGCCTTCTGTGACGAGCCGAAGAAGGCGGACTCATCGACGACGTCATGCGTGACATTGCAGCGCCCGCCGCCGGCGACAAGGATCTTCGCGCCGAGCGTCTTCGCGCCGTCCACCGCAACAACGCGAAACGGTGCGCCGCGCCCTTGCGCCATGCGCCCGGCCCATATGGCGGCCATCAGCCCCGCGGCGCCGGCTCCGACGATCACAATGTCCGCATGTTCGCTCACGCGAGCAGTCTAGAAAATCAGCCGCCTCATCGCTCTCGGCCGTGTACCCTAGTGCCATGTCGGCTTCCACCGCCCAACACGATGGCGAATCACTCGAGCAGCGCATCAGCGCCGCCGTGCAGCGCGTCTGGGGCTTTGACACGCTGCGCCCGCTGCAAATGCAGGCCATTCGCGCCGGCATCGAGAAACGCGATTCGCTCGTCGTGCTGCCAACCGGCGGGGGGAAATCGCTCTGCTACCAGGTTCCGCCGCTCATCGAGAATCGCACAGACGTCGTCGTTTCGCCGCTCATCTCGCTGATGCGCGACCAGGTGGATGCGCTCACGCAGAACGGTTACCCGGCAGCCGCCATTCACAGCAATCTCACGCCTGAAGAACGCCGCGCCATTCGGGACGGCATGCGGGCTCGCAAGTACCGCCTGCTCTTCGTTTCACCGGAGCGCATTCTCTCGCCGGCGTTCATCGATTTTCTCCGCGGCCAGCAGGTCACGTCCTTCGCCATCGACGAAGCGCACTGCATCAGTCAGTGGGGCCACGACTTCCGCCCGGAATATCGCCAGCTCGCGATGCTCAAGCAGCATTTCCCAGGCGCGAGCGTGCACGCCTACACCGCCACAGCCACACAGCGCGTGCGCGAGGACATCATCGAGCGCCTCGCGCTCACCGACGCCAACGTGCTTGTCGGCACGTTCGACCGGCCGAATCTCACGTATCGCATCGTGCCGCGCGTCGACATGGAAACGCAGACGCTGGAGGTCATTCGCCGGCACAGCGGCGAAGCGGTGATTGTCTATTGCTTGAGCCGCAAGGACACGGATCGCATGGCGCAGTTCCTCGCGCTCAACAACGTGAACGCCGCCGCATACCACGCCGGCATGGATGGCGCCGACCGTTCGCGCGTGCAGGACGATTTCGCCGCCGAGAAGCTCGACGTTGTGTGCGCCACGGTCGCGTTCGGCATGGGCATCGATCGCAGCAACGTGCGCTGCGTCATTCACGCCACGATGCCGAAATCCATCGAGCACTATCAGCAGGAAACCGGCCGCGCCGGCCGCGACGGCCTCGAAGCCGAATGCGTGCTCCTCTATTCCGCAGGCGATGTCGTGCGCTGGCAGCGGCTCATCACGATGAGCGCATCCGAATCGGCCGACGCGGAGAACATCATCGCCGCGGGCAATCAATTGCTCAATCACATGTCCGGCCTGTGCAGCACGATCAAGTGCCGCCACAAGGCGCTGTCCGAATATTTCGGTCAGGAATACGCGAAGCCGAACTGCGGCGCGTGCGATGTGTGCTTCGGCGAGATCGACGTGATGCCGGAATCCACGACGATCGCGCAGAAGATCCTTTCCTGCGTGTATCGCATGGGGCAGCGGTGGGGCGTCGGCGCGGTGGTGGAGGTGCTGCGCGGCGCGGACACGGAGCAAGTGCGACAACGCGGCCACGACAAAATCAGCACGTGGGGCATTCTGCGCGACATTCCCGACAAGATTCTCATGCAGCTTGTGCATCAACTGATCGATCTCGGGCACCTGACGCGCGTCGGGACGGATCGGCCGACGGTCCAGCTTGGCCCGTCAGCGATGCGCGTGCTGCGCGGTGAGGAAGACGTGCAATTCCGCGAGCCGCCTCGCCGCGTGCATCGTGGTCGAGTTGACGAAGATGCGTGGGAAGGTGTCGATCGCGGGCTCTTCGATGCGCTGCGCGCCACGCGGCGTGAACTTGCGGATGAGCGGCGTGTGCCAGCCTTCGTCATCTTCGGCGACGCCACGCTGCGTGAGATGGCGCGGCGGCGACCGTCCACCCTCGCCGCGTTCCGGCTGGTCAGCGGCGTCGGCGAGCGCAAACAGGCGGAGTTCGGCGCGCAGTTTGTTCACGCCATCGTCAGCTACTGCCGCACCCACGATCTCGACATGGATCAATCGCCCTCGTCAAGCGAATCGGCGGAGATGGTCGTCGTGCGGCGAAAGGAAACGCGGCCGAACGAGCAGAAGGATCACGCCGTCCGAATGCTCCGCGAAGGCACGCCCGTGGCCGACGTCGCGGCAGCCACCGGCCGGGCGGAGAGCACCATCTGGGGCTACCTCGAAGAACTGGTCTTGAGCGACGCGTCACTCGACATCAGGCAGTGGGTAAGCGACGAAACGATCAAGCGCGTGCGCCAACATGCGCATCTCGTGGAAGGCCGCTCGGTCAAGCCGATCTTCGAAGCGCTCGAGCAGCATGTGCCGTACGGCGAGATCCGCATCATCATCGCACGCCTCCAACTCGAACACGCATCCTGACCCGCGGAAGGTTCCCTGCGGCGCGCTTGCGCGTTCTGCCGAAGTGTCTTTCGACCGTTCCGCGTTTCGACCTTTCCGCGTTTCGGCGTTTCCCGTTTTCGCCTTTATACTCCCGCCCATGTCACTCATCGTCACCGGAACGATCGGCATCGACACCGTCCACACGCCCACAGGCACCGCCGAGCGCGTGCTGGGCGGTTCATGCGCCTATTTCGCCGCCGCGGCTTCGTTTTACGCGCCTGTGCGCGTCGTCGCCGCGGTTGGAGGCGATTGGCCGAGCGAGCACCGCGAACTCTTGCAGCGATTCAGCAATGTCTCGCTGGAAGGGCTGGAGGTGCGGCCGAACGCCACGACGTTCGCTTGGGGCGGTCGCTACTTCGACAACATGAACAGCCGCGAAACGCTGTTCACGCATCTCGGCGTGCTGGAAGAACCGCCGCCCAAGGTGCCTGCGAGCTACCGCGACAGCAAATTCGTGTTCCTCGGCAACACGCATCCCGCCGTGCAGCTCGATCTGCTGCGCCAGTTTCCCAGTCGCAAGCTCGCCGTCGCCGACACGATGGATTTGTGGATCAACATCGCCAAGAGCGAACTGCTGGCGCTGCTGCGTGAGGTTGATGGCCTCGCGCTCAACTACGACGAAGCGGAACAGCTCACCGAGCTGCGCAACCCGGTCACAGCCGCGCGAAAGATCCTCGAGATGGGGCCGAAGTTCGTCACGGTGAAAAAAGGTGAGCACGGCGCCATACTCGTGCATCGTGATGGCGTCGCCGTGGTGCCTGCGTACCCCGCGGAGTTCGAGCATGTCGTTGATCCCACCGGGGCAGGCGACAGCTTTGCGGGCGGAATGATGGGCTACCTCGCATCCACCGGCGCGACCGACTTCCGCGCCGTGCAGGCCGCGCTGGCATGGGGCACGATCACCGCGAGCTTTGCCATCGAATCGTTCAGCCTGCACCGCCTGGCCTCGCTTTCGCGTCAGGATCTCGATGCACGCATGCAGCAGTTCCGCGAAGCAGCTCGAATTGGATGATCCCATGCGATCGCAGCCACACTCACACGTCGCTCGCGCCGTTGCCATCGTCGTCGTCGCTGTCACCACCATCTGCGCGAGCGCGCGTGGCCAGGACAGGCTCCGCACGCTGCCCGGCTACGACCGCGTTCAGAAAATCAGCGCGGAACTCGGCAGTCTTGTGCGCGGCGGGGACGTCGGCGCACTGCATTGGCACATCGACCGCGGCTATCTCGATTTCACGTCAAAGGGCGAACACCTGCGATTCGACTTCAAAACGAAATCGATCGCGCCGGCGCCGACGGAGACGGAGGAAGACGCCGCCTCGCCGCGCAATGCCCAGCGCCCGTGGCGACCGCCGCCGCGACGCGGCCAGCAGCGCGACATGGAGCCTTCTCCCGACGGCGCGTGGGTCGCATCATCCAAAGGCTGGAACGTGCACCTCGAGAGTCCGGACGGCGAGAAGCACATCGATGTCACCACACATGGCACGCGCAAGCTTCGCTACGGTACCGCAAGCTGGGTCTACGGCGAGGAACTCGACCAGGACGACGCCATGTGGTGGTCGCCCGACTCCACCATGCTTGCTTTCTACGAATTCGACGAGCGAGCGGTGAAGGACTTCTACCTGCTTGGCAGTCTCACCGAGCTGCGGCCTGAACTTCTGCTCGAAGGCTATCCGAAGCCCGGCGAACCGAACCCCATCGCCCATCTCATGGTCTACCACCTTGCCGATGGAACGACTACGACAATCGACGTTGGCGCCGACACCGAGCAGTACATCTACAACGTGCAGTGGACGAAGGCGGGCGATGAGCTGCTGTATTTCCGCACGAACCGCAGGCAGAACGAGCTTGAGCTCATCGCCGCGGACCCGCACACCGGACGCACGCGGCTGGTGCATCGCGAAGTGCAGGACACCTGGCAGGAAAATCGGCCGACGATGCAATTCCTCGCCGACGGCAGGCGCTTCATCTGGGAAACCGAGCGCAACATGGTGAGCCAGTTTGAGCTGCGCAGTCTCGACGGCTCGCTCATCGCCACGCTCACGCCGCCGGAGTTCGACGCCGTGGCGATCGAAAAGGTCGATGAAGAAGCCGGCGCGCTGTATTACATGGCGCGCAGCGATGAGCATCCGCTGAACGTTCACCTCCACCGCGTCAATCTCGATGGCACGGGCGAAAAGCGCTTGACGCAAGAGCCGATGCGTCATCGCGTGCAGCTTTCGCCGGACCACACGCATTTCGTGACGACGTATCAGTCCGCCACTTCACCGCCGGCCTCCGCGCTGTACACCATCGAAGGTGAGCGGCTGGCGACGCTCGCCGAGGCGGACATCTCGCGCATGGAATCGCTTGGCCTCGAAATGCCGGAACTGTTTTCGTTCACCGCGGCGGACGGCGAAACCGAACTCTTCGGCGTGCTGTTCAAGCCGAGCGACTTCGATCCCGCGAAGAAGTATCCGCTCATCGTCGATGTTTACGGCGGGCCGTTCTTCCAGACGCTGCGCAACACGTTCCGCCCGGTCGAGCCAATGTGTGAACTCGGCTGCCTGATCGCGGTGCTGGAGAATCGAGGCACGACGGGGCGCGGCAAGAAGTTTGAGTCCGCGACGTATCTCAAACTCGGCACGGAAGACATTGCCGATCAAGCTGCCGGCGTGCGAGCGCTGCGCGAACGGCCATATGTGGACGGCAACCGCGTCGGCATCTTCGGCCATTCCTACGGCGGGTACATGTCGGCCATGGCGGTGCTGCGCTATCCGGATGTGTTCCACGTCGCGGTCGCCGGCGCCCCGGTGACGGACTGGCGCAACTATGACACGATCTACACCGAGCGCTACATGCGCACGCCGCAGGAGAATGCCGAAGGCTACGACGCCGGTTCGTGCATGACCTATGTCAACCAGTTCCGCGGCCGGCTCCTCATCATGCACGGCATGGCGGATGACAACGTGCATCCAACCAACGCGTGGCAACTGATTGACGCCATGCAGCGGGCCGGGAAGCACATCGACATGGTGTTCTATCCAAGTCGTGGTCACGGCCTCGCGCGCGGCAGTGAAGCCGTGAAGTGGGAGTACCTCTACGACAACCTCATCAACGTGGACGTCGCGGCCGGCGCTTCGGCGTCTTCGACCGAGCCTGCCGACGTGTCGGACGACGACGAGCCGTTTTGAGCGCAGCGCGCAGATTGCGATCGCAGGCGTGAAGCGCGGCAAGCGCTTCGTCGAGCGAGAGCGACGCCCGTTGCATCAGGATGGCGGCTTTCAGATCGCCCCCGGCTTGCTTGAGCAATGTCGCCGCACGCGCACGGGTGAGCGATGGGCACAGCGTTCGCAAGATGCGAATCGCGCGATCGCGCAGCTTGTCGTTGCTTGCCCGCAGGTCCACCATGAGGTTGCTGTACACCTTTCCGAGCCTGGTGAACGCGGTGGTGGTGATGATGTTGAGCGCGAGCTTGGTGGCGGAGCCGGCTTTGAGACGCGTTGAGCCGGTGAGAATTTCCGGGCCGGTGCGCAGGGCGATGAAGTGGTGACACCGCGGCGGCTTGGCGACGTTGGCGCACGTGAGCAGGCCGGTCATGGCGCCGCGCGCTGCCGCAAAATCGATCGCCCCAAGGACATACGGCGTCGTGCCGCCCGCCGCAATTCCAAGCACGGTGTCGCGATTCGTCAAACGCAGTCGGCGAAGCGCTGGCGCCGCGCCGTCGCGATCATCTTCCTTGCCTTCAGACGAGCGACGGAGCGAGCGATCGCCGCCGGCAATGATGCCCACAACCTGCGCCGGCGCGGACTGAAACGTCGGCGGGCACTCCGAAGCATCGAGCACGCCAAGTCGGCCTGACGTGCCGGCGCCGATGTAGATGAGCCTGCCGCCCAGTCGCATGCGATCAACGAGTTCTTCGATGAATGCGCAGATCGCCGGCGCGGCGTGATCGACCGCAGTGACGACATCGCGGTGGTCGTCCACCATGAGCGCAATGCAGTCGCGCGTGGAAAACGCATCAAAGCGGCGCGATCGCGGGTGGCGCTGTTCAGTCGAAAGATGACCGCGGTCAGACGGCAGGTTCATGCACGCAGAATACCGCCAAAAAGAACAGCGCCCGGGCGGCAAGCCCGAGCGCCATCGGCTGTATGACGATTTTCCATTCACGCTCAATAGAGAATCGAGCGAGGACGCGAATGGCTGGAGTAGCGCAGTCGCACGGTCTGCCGCTCGCATTCCCCGGCCTGATAGCCTTCCTTGTAGGCACAGGCGTACGCGGCGAGATACCCGGCGCGGTAATACGTGCTGACGTGATCGAAGCACACGTTGGCGGTGTCGCAGAAGGGGCGCCACGCGAGCGCATCAGCCTGGCCGGCGACAAACCCCGCGACCTTTGCATCCGCGTAGCCGCGATCGTACTCAAGCTGCGCGTAGCTCGGACGCGGCGCGGGCCGATAGACGGGGCGATACGTCGGCTCAACCCATCCGCCGCCGATTTGAATCGTCAGGTGCGTGTCGTGATGATGATGACGATCATCGTGATGACCGCCGCGATGATGGCCGCCATCGTGATGCCCGCCGCCATGGTTGTGCCCACGATCACGCCCGCGATCGTTCCGCCCGTTGTTGCCATGTCCACGATCGTTGTGATTGTTCTGCCGCTGCGGCTGAACCGCCGACGCGCCGCGATCATCGCGCTTGCCGTTCTGACTGGCCTGAAGCGATGTCGTGCCGAACATGATCGCAAGGCCGGCAACCGCGATGCAGCCGGTGCGAAGGAGCGACGAACGATGCGTGTGGGTGCGAGCGGAACGTAGATGAGCCATCATGACTGCTTCTCCATTGAGGTTGACGTTGGCAGTGACTCCTGCCTGCAGCCTCGCCGAGAGAATGACACGCATGGTGTCGCCACATTCCATGCGCAGCGTTCGCCGGGTTCAGAAATACCGCGAAAATCGCCGGAAAAAGCGAGCAATTGGCGGGAATAAAAAACCGCCGAGCGGGAAGCTCGGCGGCAGAGTTGTTGTGGCATCGCACTTCGGTCCGTGGCGCGACGGAGCCCGGTGGTGTCCGGGCGTGCGGCCGATCAGACCATCTGCTTGAGATTCTTCAGAGCGGTGACCTTGACCACGCTGCGCGCGGGCTTGGCCGCGATCATGATTTCCTCACCGGTGAAGGGGTTGATGCCCTTGCGCGCCTTGGTGGCGGGCTTGTTCACGCGGCGGATCTTCATGAGGCCGGGCACGGTGAAGATGCCGGGGCCGCGCTTGCCGAGGTCCTTGCGGATGAGGCCGCTCATCGCCTCAAACACGCTCGCGATGTCCTTGCGCGTCATGCCGGTTCCTTCCGCAAGAGCGCTGTAGACCTCGGACTTGGTGCGAGGCTTGGTCTCGGTGCTGGATGATGCTTTTCGCATCGTCTTCGTCGCCATCGGTGAATCCTTTCGTTGTTGTCCTTTTCTTCAGGGCCGACAGGCCACTGGTTTCGCGGGAAAATGTACTGTCATTCACGGGGCGAGACAAGCGGTTTTGCCCGGCAAAAACCGTGAAATGCGCGAAAACCTCTCGGGGAAAACTGCAGAATCCGAGTTGACAACCGAGCGGGCGCATGATCCATGCACGGCGCGCGGCGAGCCCAACCGCCGCGCTCTCGAGAGGTCATGTGGCGACAGCGCGCCCGCCGAACATTTGACGCTGCCCATCCACCCTGCAATCATGACTTCGTTCGCTGGACAGGTGGCCGAGAGGCTGAAGGCACCGGTTTGCTAAACCGGCATACTCCTATTAGGGGTATCGCGGGTTCGAATCCCGCCCTGTCCGCTTGCGCCCTGACCGCGCCGCGCCCATCCGCCAGCGGCCTTCCTGCAGCCTCTCCCACCCGGCGCGAACCCTCCCGGCCTCCGCCTCGTCCCAAGTTTCCTGACGGAAACCCCCGCCGGACGCATCGGAATGTACAGGCAGGAGACGTGTGCATGACCGCACAGGCCGCAGCGCCAGACGAGCAAGCGGAAGTTGTCGCCGCCGCACAGGGCGACCATCACGCGCTCACCGCGCTGTGGAATCGCCACCGCCGGTGGGTGGCCGCGGTCCTGCTCGCGCATAAGCCGTCGCATGCGGAGCTCGACGACCTGCTCCAGGAAGTGGCCATGGCCGTGATTCGCAACATCCACACCGTGCGCGACGCAGCGAGCATCCGCCCGTGGCTGCGCACCGTGGCCATCAACGCCGCCCGACTGGCCGCGCGCACGGCGAACGCCCGGCCAAAGCTGCGACTCGTCGGCGATGAATTCGAGAGCCACGCCGCCGAGCCCGCTCATGACGGCCGCGCTGTGAGCGAAGATGCGCAGCTCGTCATGCGCGAAGTCATGGCGTTGCCGGAGACGTACCGCGAACCGCTTCTCCTTCGGGCCGTCCACGGCATGACGTACGAACGCATGGCGGAGACGCTCGGGTTGTCGGTCGAAGCGGTGGAGTCGCGCATTGTCAGAGCGCGGCGGATGATCCGGGAGCGCGCGGCCCAGCACGATGCCGCCGCCGAGGCGAGGTCGTCGTCGTGACCGCCAACTGTTCCGGGACTGGAAGCGAGGTTTGCCATGATCAACACACGCGCTGAAGTGCTCATCTCACGGATGATCGACGGCGAAGCGGGGCCGGCGGAGTGGCAGGAGTTTTCGTCGCTCGCCGCCGCGACGCCCGAACTGTGGCGCGAACTCGCGGAATCGCAGCGCCAGCAAAGGCTGCTGTGTTCCGCCGTCGCCGATGCGACGAACGTCGCTGCGGCCGTCGATCTGCCCGACATCCGCGATCACGAACTTCCCGTCGTGAGCACCTCGCACGCGCTCAAGTATCGCATTTCCGCATGGGTCGGCTGGGGCGCGGCGGCGGCGCTGGCAATCGCGCTGTGGACCGGCGTTCAGCCGACATCGAACACCGGCAGTTCATCGAGCGGGCAGAACGTCGCCACCAGCAACCGCACCGGGCTCGATTCATTCGCGCCCGACCAGCTTCTCAAGGCGTATCTCGAACGGGGCAAGGATGAGGGCGTGGTGCTGGGCGAATTGCCGGACAAGGTGCTGCTGGAGACGCGGCCCGATCCGTCAGGCAAAGGCTACGAGGTCCTTTTCATTCGAACCATCTTGGAGCGCACGAGCGTTCCGAACCTGTACCAACTCGGTCCGCAGGATGAAGCGGGCCGGCCGGTCCTTGCGAAGTTCCAGGACCGGACACCGAAACCACTTTGACCAATTGCCATTCCATCAAAGGAGTGAATCCATGAAACTGCTCACATTTGCTGCGACCGTGGCCATGACGCTTGCCGCGCCAGCAATGGCGTGCGACGAGGGCAGCGGCGCGTCGGCCCAAACGGAAGCGACGGTCTACGCCTACGCCCTCGGCGCCTTTGCTCCGCAAGGCGTCACTTCGGCCACCATCACGGAAGACAACGCAAACTCCACGATCACGATCGTGAGTGACGAAGACGGCCGGCGCGTCGAAATCAAGATCGTCGGCGACGACGTTCAGGCGAAAGTCGATGGCAAGGAGGTTCCGCAGGACCGCATTCGCCGCGACGCCAGGAGCATCTCCATCCTCGATGAGAACGGCGAGGCGATCTACTCCACCAACCTCTACTTCGGCGAGGCGCCGGTGGATTTCGCCTTCGCGTTCGGTGGCAATGAGCCGTTCAATGCCTACCAGAAATGGCTGTTCCAGGGCGAGGTCGAAACCCCCAACGTGATGCTCGGCGTGCACATGGAGAGCGCGGGGCCCGCGCTCGAAAAGCAGCTCAAGCTCAAGCCCGGCGCTACGACGCTGATCACCGGCGTGTATGAAGGTCTTCCCGCCAGCGCCGCCGGCATTGAAGAGTACGACGTGATTGTCGCCGTCGACGGCAGCGACAAGGCCGATCCCGAAAGCATCCGCGCTTTGCTCAAGGACAAAGAGCCCGGCGACGTCATGCAGATCGAAGTCGTCCGCGCCGGTGAACACAAGACGCTGTCCGTGACGCTGGAAAAGTACGACGCCGCTCGCATGAACAAGGCGACGCTGCACGGGGCAGCAAGCGCATCCAGTACGGCGCGCGGGTTCTTCGTGCCCGGCCAGAATGGGACGGGCGCCGTGATTTTTGACCCGCTGCGCAACAGTTCTCTTGCCGCCGTTGAAAGGCTGCGGGAACGCATGGGCAAGTTCGGTTTTGAAGACGACGCGCTCCGTGAGCAGATCGGCGAACTGCAAAGCCGCGTCGAGGACCTTCAGAAAATGGTGGAGCAGATGGTCGAGCAACAAGCGGCGCAGCAGCCACGGCCGCTCAAGGACAACGAGTCGTAAGCCGCGATCGCTGCGCGACGTACTGACCCCCACAAGCCTCTCGCCAGATCACGTGGCGGGGGGCTTTCGTGTTTCACGCTTCGGGTTCGCGGTAGAGATCGAGGTAAAAGTCGAGCATGCACCGGCCGGCGACTTCGCGCCGCCGCGCCAGCTGAAACGCAAACTTGCCGAACAGCGCGATCGCGGGCTCATGCTCCACGCGCACGTCGAGCACCACCTTGAGATAGGCGTGGTGACGACAGAAGCCGATGGCATGCTCCATGAGCCGCGTGCCGATGCCCTGGCGCCGCTTGTCGGTCCGCACGCGCAGGCGGCGAATCTCCGCGGTGTTGTCCAGCGTCTGCTGCACGCCGATCATGCCGACGACTTCGCCGTTCTGTTCCGCCACCCAGAAGCCGCTCTTGCCGTCGTCGGAGAAGTACGCCTCGGCGATGTTCTCCATGTCGGCGCCGGTGTCGTTGCTGGCGACGTTGCCCTCGCGCAATCCTTCCTTGAAGAGCTGCCGAATCGCGGGAAAGTCCGCTTCGGTCGCGTGCCGAATGGTCACTTCAGCGATGTCGAGTTGTTCGCGGCCGATCTCGTCCATGCGTCAATCCAGATCGCGCGGCAGGTCGATTACGGTCAATTTGCCGCGTGCAGTGTCGAGCACAGCGGCAGTATACCGGCGCGCCCGCGCCAGCGCGCCGGGGTTGATGACGCGCGTCGCGCCCACGATGTCGTCGCGCAGCTCGTGCGTGTGGCCGTGGATGAGGTAATCGACCTCAGCCGCGATTGCTGCGCTCAACACGCGCTGCAGGTGCCCGTGCGTGGCGACCACGCGAATGTCGCCCGCATCCAGTTCGATGCGCTCCGGATTGACCTCAACGCCGACGTGACGGGCATAATCGAGAAACTGGCGCGGCGGGTAATCGCAGTTTCCGAGCACACAGCGCGCCGGCTGGCCGACGAGTTCGTCCATCACCGCGACATCTTCAAAGTCGCCGAGGTGAATGAGCAGTTCCGCGCCGGCGTCGCGCAGCGCCGCAATGGCCGCGGCCGTGGTCCGTCGCCGCCCGTGCGAATCACCCAGCAAGCCGATGATCATGCCGCCTGCATCCCGCGCCTGCGCATCATGATGCTCGCTCGAAGACGAGATCGGCATGCATCCGATCGAGCGACCGGCTTTCTACGATCTCATCCACAAAGGCGTTGAATTCGTCTTCGAACTCGGCGAGATCGCGATTGAAATACTCGAGAATGACCCACGGACCGATGCGATCGGAATTGAGCTCCCGCCGCGAACGGATGGTGATGGCGGTGGAGTTCATAAGCCGACGATGGAGCGCGCCGCGAGCCGCGTCGGCGACCACCTCTTCGAGCGCCTCGCGGTACTTTCCGTTTTCGCCCACCGCAAGGAAGTGGGTGAGCGCCCACACTTGCGCGTAGTAGGTAAGCAGCGATCGCCGGCCGGTTTCGAGAAACGCCTGCGGCTTGCGGCTGATCAGCTCCGTGAGCGGAATCAGGCGATCGCGCCGCAGCGCATCGCGCAGCGCGCTGTAGCGTTCACGGTTTTCCCACGGGCGGAACGCCGGAGCGCCGTCGCTGCGCGTGATGTAGCCTTCCATGTACGTCGCAATGCCTTCCTCCAGCCACACCGGCAGCGCCTGCTGGAACGTGGTCTGCGTGTACTGATGCCAGCCTTCGTGCGCGGTGATGGCGAGCGTGTCGCTCATGCCGCGGCGATCGATGTAATAGAGGATGGAGCGGCCTTGCGTGGTGAGTCCGCCACGACCGAGATTGTGAAATGCGCCGGCTTCGTTGGGGAGCAGCTCGCGCATCTGCGCCTCCCATTGCTGCCGCGACTGGAAGAGATACGTATCCATCGGCCGCGGCGGGGCGGGGAGCGGTCCAAGCGAGGTGCGGTAATGGGTCAGCGCCGTTTCGAGGAAAATCGGCACGCGCGCCAGCGACGACTCGCGTTCCAGCGTCGTGTGCACGCGGTAGTTCTTCGTCACCAGCACCTTGCCCGGGTAAGGGCCGAACGACCACGATTCAACCGCGGTGAGCACCTCGCTTGCGTTGTCACCGGCTGGAGAGGTGGACTGGGGCGCCGCTGTCGTCGCGGGGGCGGCCGACGCATCATGCGACGTGGCCGACGTGTCCTCCGTCAATTCGCCACGCACGTACGGACTGCTGTGCTGCACGGAAGATGAACAACCGGCTGCGAGGAATGACGCAGCCGCGAGCGCAAGGGCAGAGAGGCGCAGCGAAACGCGAATCACACACCTCCTCCCCGGAAGCCGTCTCGCCGCTCATGCGCCGCCTGCGGACATCCGCCAGGAGCGCCAGCCGCGTCCGGGGTCAGAGCGATTGTAGGGCGCTGCGCGCCTGGGCAAGATCAGCTTCCGCCTCGGCGAGTTTGGTGCGCGTTTCCTCCACCAGGTGCGGCGGCGCCTTGGCGATGTACGACTCGTTGGCGAGCCGCGCCCGCATGCTGGCCACCGCCTTCTCGCGGTCCTGAATGAGCTTGGTCAGCCGGCTGCGTTCCGCTTCGACATCAAGCGACGCCGCGACGCCGGTGAGGAGCGCTTCTTCGCCTTCAAAGACGAAGGCCACCGCGCCGCCCGCCACGCCATTGCTTTTTGTCGCGACCGACTCGAGGCCGGCGAGCGCTTCGACGACGCCCTGCGATTGCTCGATGAGCGCGACGGCAGCGGGGGAGGCGAGCAAACCGAGCCGCTGCTTGGGCTGAACCTTGTGCTCGCCGCGCACGTTGCGAATGGCGTTGACGAGCGCCTGGACGCGTTCGAACAACGCGTCCGCATGTTTGTCATGCACCTTGCATGCAATGTCCGGCCAGGTCGCCGTGGCCAGCAGATCGCTCGGCGGAAGCTTGATGCCCGGCAGTCCCGCCGTACCCGCCGCCTGCACGCTCGGCCAAAGCGCTTCGGTGACAAACGGCATGATCGGGTGGAGCAGCCGAAGCGCTGCGTTGAGCACGGTGCGCAGCACCTGCTGCTGGGCCGCGTTCGTCTTCACCGTCGGCTTGATCGCTTCCAGATACCAATCGCAGAAGTCGCGCCAGATGAAGTCGTACATGGCCTCGGCGTACGCCGCGAATTCGTAATTGCTGATCGCGTCTTCGACGGTGTGGAGCGTCTTGTGCAGGCGGTTGATGATCCACTTGTCGACGAGCATCTGCTGCGCGGATGCGTCGTCCGCTGGAACAGCGAGATTGCTCAGCGCAAACCGCGCCGCGTTCCAGAGTTTGTTGGCGAAGTTGCGGCCGAGGTCGAACTTGCTTGAGGTGTTGCGCGCGAGCGGCGCTTCGGCGCTCGGCTTCGCTTCACCGGTGGCGGCGCCGTAGGCGCTCACCATCGGTTTGCTGCACTTAATGCAATCAAGCTGCGGGGCGGCGACGCGGTAGCCGCTGGAGGTGGTGATCTCTTTCGGATGGAACACCTCGCCGCAGTGCGGGCAGACGATGTCCACGGGCATGCGGACATCCTGCGTGCCGGTCGCCATATCGACGAGCGTGAAGCGCATGGCGTCAGCGCCGTGGCTGTGAATGATGTCGCGCGGATCGACGCCGTTGCCGAGCGATTTCGACATCTTCTGGCCGTGCCCGTCCTGGATCATCGCGTGGATGTAGACGTGACGGAAGGGGACTTTGCCGTCGTTGAAATAGCGATTGAACATCACCATGCGCGAGACCCACAGCGTGATGATCTCGCGCGCGGTGAGCAGCACAGCGGTGGGGTTGAAGGTGTTGAGGAGCGCCTCGCCTTCGGGAATCTCATCGGGAAAGCTTCCGGGGGTCGGCCAGCCCATTGTGGAGAGCGGCCAGAGACCGGAGGAGAACCATGTGTCGAGAACGTCAGGGTCTTGTCGAAACCCATTCTCTTCTAAGTATTTCAAGACCTCCGAATCGTTCTCGTCGCGGATAACAATCTCGAAACGCCGGTCGGAAAACTCGTCCCAAGCGATACCTTGTTGATCTGTGTGCGGGTGTCGGGTCTCGTGATATGCGATCCTGCCTTCAGCTTCCCACTGCTTCAATTTGCTAGCAATGTGTTCGGTCCCGGATCCCGATCGATTCTCAAACATCGGCCCTGAAACTTGCTTGTCGTACGTCACCACGGGGTAAGCCCACACCGGAATCCGATGGCCCCACCAGAGTTGGCGTGAGATGCACCAGTCGCGCAGGCCTTCGTGCCAGCCCTGGTACATCTTGGCGTAGCGCGGCGGGAAGAACGTGAGCGCGCCGTCATAGGCATCTGGTCGCACCGTTCGCAACGAGCCGCGACCGTGAGGGAGCGATGTGTCGATCGCGCTGCGGTGATCGATCGGCAATGGTGACATCGCCGCCCCCTGTTCCTCAATCACATAGCGTGCAGCGCCAGCCAGCGCCGCTTCGTCGTTCAGGTACCGCGTGCTGCCATGCCTTGTCCAGACGCGTCGATGCTCATCGACGAGCCGTCGTTCGCGCAATTTGCGTGTGGCGTACGCCTTGAAATCATTCATCACTCGTTCAGGCGTCGTATCCGCAACAACGACAGCATGAACGTGTTTGGTACGTACATGCAAAGCGATGAGGCGCCATTCGCGATGGGCGCAAACTTCGACGATCGCATCCTGAATGGCAATGCGGTGGGACTCGTCAAATTCCATGGGGGGCTGCTTGAGGGCTTCATACTCTCGTCTCTCGAGGTCCTCATCGCCAACGAGCGTTGGCTCACCAATGATGTTGTGCCATCGATCGACGGAGCCTCGATCGTCGCCGTGCAGCCAGTTGCCGTACGCCGTGAAGGAAACGAAGAAAGCGCACTCGTTCAGCGGGGGCCGAGTTGAGGCACGGCCAATGGACGTCGCTCCCTCACGGTCGCGGCTCGTTAAGGCGGAGCGAGTCGTTGCGCTTCGGGCTGGTTTCCTTCCCTCAAACTGCTCATCGTTCAGCGCTCGCTGCGCTTCGCCGACGAGGCGATCATCTGTCACCGCTACGTACCACTGATCGCTCAAATACGGCTCGATCGGCACGTGACTTCGATAACTGTGCCCGACAGCGTGGCGATACGGTTTCACCGCTTCGAGCAGGCCTCGGCGTTCAAACTCCTTCACGACGAGCTTGCGCGCCTGTTCGCGCGACTTGCCGACGAACATCCTTGCGTCTCGAACATCTTCCGGGGGCCAGCCGTGCTTGTCGCTGATCGAAGCGTCCGGCGCCATCACGTTGATCACCGGCAGCTTGTGCCGCTGACCGATCTCCCAGTCGTTCGGATCGTGCGCCGGCGTCACCTTCAAAAACCCGGTGGCGTACTTCGCCTTCGCGTCGCTGGATTCCGGGTCCGGCATGACGACGTAATCGTCCTCGATGATCGGGATCACACGCCCCACAAGCGGAAGCTGCACGCAGAGACCGCGCAGCGCCGTGGCGCGCGGGTCTTTCGGATTCACCGCCACCGCCGTGTCGCCGAGGTACGTCTCGGGGCGAGTCGTCGCCACCGTCACCCACGCCTTGTCGTCATCATCAAACTGTTCGGCGCCCGGGTAACCGCGAGCCGCGAGTTCCGACCACGTCACCTCCTGGCAGTCAAGCGGATCTCTCGGGTTCGTCGAGGGATGCACGAGCGGGTAGCGGAGGTAGTAGAACTGGCCGTCGATCTCCTCCATCTCGACTTCGTCATCCGCGAGCGCCGTCTGCGAGACGGGATCCCAGTTGACGAGCCGCTTGCCGCGGTAGATCAGCCCGTCTTTGAACAGGCGGAAGAACGCTTCGCGCACAGCTTTCGCGCACACGGGGTCCATCGTGAACCGCTGGCGCTCGAAGTCGCACGAGCAGCCCATGCTCTTCAGTTGTTCGGTGATCGTCGCCTCGTATTCATCCTTCCATTTCTGCACGAGGGCGATGAACTCCTCGCGCGTGAAATCCGTGCGTTTCGTGCCCTCAAGCTGCAGGCGTTTCTCGACGACCGCCTGCGTGGCGATGCCGGCGTGGTCCGTGCCGGGCATCCACATCACGTTGTACTTCCTGTTGCCGAGGCCCATGCGATGAGCGCGCACGAGCACATCCTGCAGCGTGTTGTTGAGCGCGTGGCCGAGGTGGAGCGCGGCGGTGACGTTGGGCGGCGGAATCAGAATTGCATACGGCTCGCCGGGCGCGCTGGGGTCCGCATGAAAAGCGCGCGAGGCGTGCCACTTTGCGGTGATCTCCGGCTCGACGCTTCCCGGCGTGTAAGATTTGGGCAATGACGCTGTGGACATCGAAAACGATGATACTCGCTCGGCTCGCCGCTGCGGTCGGCGTGGCGGCCGCCGCGGCTCTGACCATCGGCGGGTGCGGCAACGAGCCCGCAAAGAGCGCCACGCCCGCTGCAAGCGCCGCGGACATTGAGACAGCCATGAGCGCCGCTGAAGAGTACCTCGCAGCGCGCGAGTACTCCAACGCCGAGGTCATCCTCGAAAAACTCGTCCAGCGCGAGCCGAAGGTCGTCGAAGCGTGGGAGACGCTCGGCCAGGTGCGCTACTCGCAAGCGCTGGAAGCCGAAGCGAAGGGTAAAGATGCCAACTTGCTGCGCCTCGGCGCGTATGAGTGCTATTCAAAAGCCGTTGCGCTGAAGCCGGAGTCCGCAGGCTTGCAGCATTCCGCCGGCATGATGGCTTTCACGGCCGGTCGGGAGGACGTCGCGCTGCAGCATTTTCGAAAGGCGGGGGAACTCGATCCGTCCAATCTGCAGCATCCGCTCTTTGAAGCGCAGGTGCTGATCAAGAAAGGGAGGCTCGATGAAGCGGAGGCGGCGCTCGAACGGGCGCACGCCATCGATGAGGACGAGCCGTTCACGATTTCATCACTCGCCGTGGTGGCGATGGAGCGCGGCGAGCGCGAGCGGGCGCTGGAACTGATCGAGCAGGCACGCGCGATCGACCCCAAGTCACTGGCGTTCCGTGTGCAGGAAGCGCGAATTCGGCGGCGAGGCGGCGATGCGCGCGGCGGCATCGATTTGCTGCAACCGCTTCCGGCAATTGATCGCTCGCAGCAGGGGGTGACGGAAGAACTGGCGGCGTGCTACGAAGCGATCGGCGACTTCAGCCGCGCTGCCGCCACGTGGTCGCATCGACTTCGCGCAGCGCCGCAGGACTGGAATGCAGCGCTCAAGGCGGCGGAAGCGCATGCGCGAGCCGGAGAGCGCACCAGCGCCGCGGCGATGTTTGATGTCGCACGCCGCATCGCGCCGAACGAGCCGGCGGTGAAAAACTTCGGCGAGACGCTGGCGGCGATGAACGCGGCTGCCGGCGCTACGGCGGAGTGAGCACCTACATCGATTTGATCCTCGCTTGCGCTTCGGACAGGTACGGCGGGCGTGGCCGCGCGCTATCAACTAGCCGAGCCCTGTGAACGAGCATGCCTTCGTGTTCGTACCAATGTTTCGAATCAACCGCTGCGCAAGTTAGCGGCGCGGCCCAAAGCGGGGATTGTCGGGCGACAGTCGTTTGCCGGCTTCCGTCCATGCGTCCACTGACACGTCGGTCGGTTCGCGCTCCTGCTCGCGCTTCTTTCGACGGAACGCTCGCGACACGGTGGTGAGCAGGATGATCGCAAAGAAAATGGCCAGCAGAATGCCGAGCACGGCGAAGAGGAATGCAGCGTGGCTGGCGGACTGTCGACCGGGCGAAGTCATGACGGTCAGACACGCATGCAGCATGCCGCATCCGACACCTGCGTGCGGGCCCATCGTCATCCAGTTCATCGTGGCAATATACGCGGCAGTCAATGGCTTGATCCACACGGGTGGTGAGCGAATGGCGCGGCAAGACCGAAACACCGTCAGCCTCGGCCCTTCGCCCGGGACAACGGGGACGGCGAATACGCAAAGGTGGAATAATTCGCGGTCTGAATAGAATGGGTTGAGGGCTGGCACGGCGGGCGACGACTGAAAGCCGATTTTTTCAGAGGTTCACCATGCACCCGAGCGTTGATTCAGCCGTATCAAATCATTGTCGGCGCAAGGCATGACTGCAATTTCATTCTCGGACGCGCCGCGGTGGGTGCTACCGTGATTGCATGATCTGGAATGACTGTCGAGCGGAGTCTCGCAGCGTCGATAAACCGTTGGTCGCCTCGAGGCGCACCATGCAGGAGTGAGCAACTCAAATGACCAAGCGCACGCGAATTGCCCATGGGCTCTTGATCGTACTTGCCGGCCTGACCACAGCCGGGACCGCCATTGCGTTTCCGTCGGAGCGGTCGCCGCAGGATGCCGCGACCGCGTCGATTGAAACGTGGTCGAAGTCGGTCTGGCAGTCGGCGCTCACCGGCGACCAGCGCGCGCTGGAGAACCAGTTGTCGAATCTGCCGGTGGCGGACGACGTGGACGATCAGCGCCTGGCGCACATGCGTGAGGCGCTCGATTCGCACCGCGCCAACACCGCGGAAGCCATGGCGAAGCGCGAAGAGGCTCGCGCCAAGGCCGTTGAAGAAATGCACGCGTCGCTGGACCAGCACAATCTCGCAGCCGCGCTCAAGGCCGCCGTTGAAGTGCAGACGCTTGATTCCAAGCTCGACAGCGTGTTCGACGACGCCAAGTTCGAGCAGCTCGTTTCAGAAGTACACGCCAAGCTGCCGGAGCTTGAAGAGAAAGGCGAATGGCTGCAGGCCCAGGAACTGCTTTTCCGCCTTCGCACGCTCTACGAAGACACCGGCCACGTCGAGGAATACAAGAAGGCCAATGAGAAGCTCGATTGGGTCAATCATCGGCTGACGCTCATGCTCCAGTACGCGCCCAAGCGGCTGCACGAGCTTCGCAACGCCTATGCGCTGGCGGAGAACCCGGACGCGAAGGTCGAGCCGTTCAACGCGGCCGCGTCGGAAGACTGGCGCGAGGAGATCGAAGGCATCGATTACCGCATGGTGAAGACGGCGCTCAACCTTGCGGCCGACGAGCACATCGAAGGCGCGGGCTGGATGCCGCTGATCCGCGGCGGGCTGGACGCCGTGACGATCCTCGCCACCACGCCCGATCTCGCCGAGACATTCCCGTCGCTTGCTGACCCCGCCAAGGTTTCCGCATGGGTGGAAGGCGTGGAGCGCATTCGCGACGAGGCGAACCAGAAGTACATGGAGACCAACGGCAGGCGGCCGAACTTCCGCGATTGCGACAAGTACATCGGCGACCTGCAGACGCTCAACCGCCAGACGATCGATCTGCCGATCGCGGTGGTGATCCGCGAGTTCGCGGACGGCGCGATGGATGAGCTCGATGAATATTCGGAGATCATCTGGCCTGCGAAGCTGCGGCGCTTCGAGCAATCGACGCGCGGCCACTTCGTCGGCGTTGGCATTCTCATTCGCCACGACGAGAAGCGCGATATCGTGATCGTGAATCCGCTGGAAGGCAGCCCGGCCTATTTCGCGGGCATCCGGCCGGAAGACAAGATCGTCGAGGTCGACGGCCAGTCGACCGTCGGCTGGCGCCTCAATGACGCCGTGGACAAGATCACCGGCAAGGAAGGCACGTCGGTCACGATCGGCGTGAAGCGCGAGGGCGAGGACGACATCCTTCGCTTCAACATCGTGCGTAAGGAAATCAAAATCCGCTCCGTCAACGGCTGGTGGAAGACGGGTCTGGGCGCCAACGGCGAACCGGAATGGGATTGGTACGTCGACCGCTTCTCGAAGATCGCGTACATCAAGCTGACGCAGTTCAGCGAAGACACGTATGACGACCTCCGCAAGGCGTGGAAAGAGATCACCGCGGAAGGCAAGCCGAACGGCGTGATCCTCGACCTGCGCTACAACCCCGGTGGCTTGTTGAGCGCCGCGGTGCAGGTTTCCAACATGTTCATTCCGCAGGGCGAGATCGTCTCCGGCGAGGACAAGCTTCGCGTGGAGCAGTGGCGTCACGATGCGCAGCCGCAAAACGCCGAGATCGCTGCCGCTCACGTGCCGATCGTCGTGCTTGTGAATGAAGGCTCGGCCAGCGCGAGCGAAATCGTCGCCGGGGCGCTGCAGGCGCATAGCGCGGCGGTGATCGTCGGCACGCGAAGCTATGGCAAGGGCAGCGTTCAGACGGTGCACCAGGTGGCCCCGAACGCGGTGGTCAAGCTGACGACGCAGTACTACCGGCTGCCCCCGGCTCCGGGCGAAAAGGAAGGCCGGCTGGTCCACAAGCGGCCCGGCGCACAAGAGTGGGGCGTCGAGCCGTCGGTCATCGTGAAGATGACGCCCGAGCAGCTCGAAGCCGCGTACTTCCTGCGTCAGAAGGCGGACATCATTCCCGAAGGCCCGGACGGCAAGCCTGATCCGGATTCGCCGGACCGGCCGTCGGTGCATGACCTCGTTGACAAGGGCATCGATCCGCAGCTCGAGATGGCCATGCTGATTCTGACGGCCCGAGCGGTGGCGGAACCTGCCCAGGATGACGCCCGGCACGCGTCGCTCAATTAGACAGTTTTTCGGCTCGGCATGACGATACCATGCTCGGCTCGCGCGGCTCCGGCCGCGCGAGCGTTTGCCGTTCTCCCCTGAAATTCGCAAAGACGCCTGCGCCCAACCGCGCTACCCTTCATTTACCCCACGCATGTCCACGCTGACCAAGACGCCAGCTCAATCGGGAAACTCCGGCAAGACACTGCCCGCAGACATGCTGCGCCAGTGGCTCCGCGACATGCTGCTCATCCGCGAGTTCGAAGTGCGCACCATGCAGGCGTACCAGGACAAGAAGATGGGCGGCTTCTGCCACGTGTACATCGGCCAGGAAGCCGTCGCCGTCGGTTGCATCGCGACGCTCAAGCCCGAAGACCCCGTCATCACCGCCTACCGCGATCACGGCCACGCCCTCGCTCGCGGCATGCACCCGAAGTACGGCTTTGCGGAAATGTTCGGCCGCATCGGCGGGTGCGCGAAGGGCAAAGGCGGCTCGATGCACTTCTTCGACAAAGAGCACAACATGTTCGGCGGTCACGGCATCGTGGGCGCGCAAACCGCGCTCGGCGCCGGCCTCGCCTTCGCCACCAAATATGAAGACGAAGTGCTGAACACCGGCCGCAACTCGCGCGTCACGCTGTGCTTCCTTGGCGACGGCGCCCTCAACCAGGGCGTCTTTCACGAAGCGATGAACCTCGCGGGACTGCTGGATCTCCCCGTCATCTTCTGCGTCGAGAACAACGGTTACTCGATGGGCACATCGATTTCGCGCGGCACCACGATGGGCCACGAGATCACCACCAAAGCGGCGGGCTACGGCATTGAGAGCGCCGTCGTGGACGGGATGGATGTGATCAACGTGTATGAAGCGATGAAACCGATCGTGGACAACGCTCGCAAGACCAGCCGGCCTGCGTTCGTGGACATTCGCACGTATCGCTTCAAAGGCCACTCGATGAGCGATCCGCGGAAGTATCGCACGCGCGATGAGGAGGCGCAGTTTGAAGCGCTGGATCCGATCGACAAGCTGGCGGACCATCTGATTGAGCGTGGCGAGATGACGAAGGACGAGTTCGACGCGCTGTCGAAGGAGGTCCGCCGCGAGATCCGCGAGGCGCTGCAATGGGCGGAAGCGTCGCCCGAGACGCCGCTCGACGAACTGTACACCGACGTGTACACCGACGTGTGGGGGCCGTACAAGGGCACCTCGCCGCCGGAGATGCTTCGCGGGGAAGAGACAAAGAACGATGACCGCGGCAGCGGCGCCGGCAAGAACGGGCGCGAGCGCGGCGGCGAGAACGGCGCTGCCACCCGCCGGTGATTGATTCGGAACCAGACCATGCCTCGCGAAATTGAATTCCGAGAAGCCTTGCGTGAAGCCATGAGCGAAGAGATGCGCCGCGACCCGCGCGTCTTCCTCATGGGCGAAGAAGTCGCGCAGTACAGCGGCGCGTATAAAGTCTCCAAGGGCATGCTCGAAGAGTTCGGCCCGCGCCGCATCATCGACACGCCCATTTCCGAAGGCGGATTCGCCGGCCTCGGCATCGGGGCTGCGATGATGGGGCTGCGGCCGATCATCGAGTTCATGAGCTGGTCGTTCAGCCTTGTCGCCGCGGACCAGATTCTGAACAACGCGCCGAAGATGCTGTACATGTCAGGCGGTCAGTTCGGCTGCCCGATTGTGTTCCGCGGCAACGACGGCGCGGGCGGCCAGCTTGGCTCCACGCACTCATGGTGCGTCGAATCGCTCTATGCCAACGTGCCCGGGCTGAAAATCGCAATTCCGTCGAACCCATACGACGCCAAGGGCCTGCTCAAGACCGCCATTCGCGACGACAATCCGGTGTTCTTCCTCGAATCAGAGCGCATGCTCGGCATGAAGGGCGATGTGCCCGATGATGAGTACACAATTCCCTTCGCAAAGGCAGAGATTCGCCGGCGCGGCACGGACTGCACGCTCGTAAGCTTCGGCCGGCCGGTGCACTTCTGCATGGAAGCCGCGGAGACGCTCGCGAAGGAAGGCATTGATTGCGAAGTGATCGACGGCCGCACAATCCGTCCGCTCGACATCGACACGATCATGGCGTCGGTGCGCAAGACGAGCTATTGCGTCGTCGTCGACCAGAGCTGGCCGATGACCTCCGTCGCGTCAGAGATCGCCGCCCAGGTGCACGAGAAGTGCTTCGACGATCTCGACAACCACGTGGTGCGCGTGAACGCCCACGACGTGCCGGCCCCGTACGCCTACAACCTCGAGCAGGAAATGCTGCCGAACGCCCGCCGGATTTGCGAAGCAGTGCGGGCCGTGACGTACGCGGCGTGATCCCAACGCACCGTTGAATGGGGTAGGATTCGCGCTCTCTGTGACCGCCGCGCTTGCCGGCTGGACGGTGTTCGCAGCCGTCGTTCTCTCGGTGCGGAAGCACGGAGCCAGCGACCACCTGCAGCCCAAGCGAATTGCCCCTAGCATTCCCCCATGCCCATCGACATCACCATGCCGCGACTCTCGGACACGATGGAGCGCGGCACCATCATCAAGTGGAACGTCAAGGAAGGCGACACCGTGTCGTCCGGCGACGCCATTGCCGACATCGAGACCGACAAGGCCACGATGGAAATGCAGGTGTACGAGGACGGCAAGGTCGCCAAGTTGCTCGTGCCGGAAGGCAAGACGGTCGACGTCGGCACGACAATCGCACTGCTGGCCGCCGAGGATGAAGACGCGAGCGCGAGCAGCACGGACGGCAAGGCGCAAGCACGCGAAGCCGCGAAGGCGACGTCTGCCGAAGGTCGTGACGGTGGGCGCAAGGACCAGGAGTCAGCGTCATCCGCTGCCGCGAAGCCTGCGCCAAAGCCGCGTGAGGCGATGAGCGAGCGCGAGCAGGAATCCGGCACGCGCGTCAAGCCGCCCGCTGCGGAAGAGCACGAAGACGATGGCGGCCAGCGGCTGCGCGTCAGCCCCGTGGCTCGCCGCCTTGCCGAGGAGCACGGCATCAACGTCGCGTCGATCCACGGCTCCGGTCCGCACGGGCGCGTGATCAAACGCGATGTGCTGGAAGCGTTGGAAGCGGGCAAGGAAACCGCCGCCGCCGTGCCGCCCTCCGCGCGAGGAGCCGAACTCGCCACGCCGGTGCGCGAGAAATCCGCCACGGCGCCGGAGACAGGGCTTGCGACGTTCACGGGCCGAACGATCGAACTCTCCAACATGCGGCAGGTGATCGCTCGCCGCCTCGTCGAATCCGTCACCTCGATTCCGCACTACCAGGTGTCGATGACGTACGACGTCGATGCTCTCATTCGCATGCGCAGCGAACTCAACGAACAACTCGCGCCGCACGACATCAAGCTCTCGCTCAACGATTTCTTCATTCGCGCCTGCGCGCTGGCGATTCACGAGCACCCCGAGTTCAACGCCTCGTGGGGCGAAACGGTGCTTGAGATTCACGGCGAGATCAACATCGGCATGGCGATCGCGCTGCCGGCGGAGAAGGGCGGGGGACTGCTCGTCGGCACGATCCGCAACGCCGACCAGAAGAGCCTGCGGCAGATTTCCGCCGAAGCGAAGTACCTTGCGAACAAGGCGCGAACGCGCGGCTTGTCGCCCGAGGAAATGAATGGCTCCACGTTCACGATCTCGAACCTCGGCATGTTCGGCGTGGAGCATTTCACGGCCATCATCAATCCGCCCAACGCGGCGATTCTCGCGCTCGGAGCCGCCATCGAGAAGCCGGTGGTTCGACAGGGCCAGGTCGTCGTCGGCAACGAACTCACCGCGACGCTTAGCCTCGATCATCGCATCCTCGACGGCGCGATGGGGGCGGCCTACCTGCAGACGCTCAAGCGGTTCGTTGAATCGCCGGCGACGCTGCTGGTGTGATCAGCGATCGCCCGACGCGACCTGCTGCGCATCGCCCAGCGCACCGGCGGCGAGCGGCTCTTCCTGCTGCGGCTCGCGGTACATCTGCTGCGCGACCGCGAGGGCGGCGGCGTTGACGTGTTGCGGTTCGTGGGCGGCGTGAAGGTGGCGGCTGTACGACAGGCTGGACGCCGGTGCGCAGCCGTTTGCTGCGAGAGACAGCGCGATCACCGCTGCTCCCAGCGTGAACCAACGATGCCTGGAATGGCGCGTACTGTGCCGCATGTGAACCCGCTGCCGGGGCGCATTGCCTGCCTCCCGCTGCTCAAGCATGACATTCGCGGGTTGTGCTGGATTGCCTGCCAGCCCCGCACGCGCTGCGGCGTGCCCTTCGAGACCACGCGCACGGCAAAGTTCGCCTATCTTGTGGCCGGCCCACGCCTACCGCCGGGCCCGCGACGTCCCAGAAGTAGCCACCGTTTGGAGCTTGGTGATGACCATTTCCTTCCGCTGCCGCCTGACCCTTGCGGTTGCCGCGGCGACGTGCCTTCTCATTTCGATCACGGCGACCGAATCGTTTGCACTGCAGGACGGACGCCGGCCGACCGGTCGCACGGAACCTGCGACTCGCGATGCCCGCGGCGCCCAGCACGGCAACACGAATGCGAAACCGCAGCGCCACTTCGGCGTGGAGACGCCGCCGCCGCGCACGCCCGGCTCGATTCGCATCGCTGCGTACAACGTGCTCAATCTGTTCGATCACGTGGATGACCCCGCGCTCGCCGGCGAATACGACGACATGCTGCTTGCCGCCACCGATGATCGCTGCCGCGGCCTCGCCGACGCCATTCGCAAGGTGGATGCGGACGTCATCAGTCTCGAGGAGGTCGAATCGCTCGAATGCGTGAAGTGGTTCCGCGATACGTATCTCAAGGACGCAGGCTACAAGTACATCTGCTCGCACGACGTCGGCTACTACCGCGGCGTCGAGCAGGCGGTGATGAGCCGCATTGAAATCACCGGCTCGCACGTCTGGCCGAACGACTCGCTCGACCACGTGAAGCGCATTGGCGAAGGCTTCGCCTCGCCGCCGAAGGGCGTGTCGCTCACGTTCCAGCGCAGTCCGCTGCTCGTCGATCTTCGTTCGGAGAACGGCTACGAGTTCAGCGTGCTTGCCGTGCACCACAAAGCCGGCGCGCAGTTTGACTATCACCGCGAAGCGGAAGCGCTGCGCATCGTCGAGATCATTTCGGACATGACCGCGAAGAACCCCAGCCGGAACATCATCGTGATGGGCGACTTCAACGCCGCCCCGTGGGACAAATCGCTGCGCATTTACCTCGAAGCGGGCATGATCGACACGATGGCCCATCGCACCACGCAGGGCGACGGCGAAGCGCTTCGCTATAAGACGCACGAATCGAACCGCGTGCTGGATTACATCCTGCTCAACAGCGCCGCGCACCGGGAGTTCGTCATCGGCAGCGCGTTCGTGCTGGGAACGCTCGTTCCCCCGCCCAGCTACGACTGGCGCAAGGATCCGCACCCGCCGGGCTACGCGTCGGACCACTATCCGATTGCGATTGAGCTGCTGCCGGAGGATCGCATGTGAGCGAGGGCGAGCGCGTGAAGCCGGTGATCTCGCGCCGTCAGTTCGTGGCGGCGGCGATGATCACGGCTGCGGTGCGCCCGCGCGATGGGAACGCCGCTTCTCGCCGGGCGACGGCACAAGACGATCCCGTGGAGGCCGATATTGAATCGCTCCATCTTTCCCGCGACACGCTGGCCGAAGCCGAGAAGATTGCCTGCATCGCGCTCACCGACGCCGAGCGCGACCAGGTGCTGCGTACGCTCGCCGGCATGATCGAGCGTTTTCGCAAGCGCCGCGCCATCGACATTCCGCTTTCGCTCGCACCGGCCACCATCTTCTCGCCGCTCTCGGCAGGCATGGCCATCGAGCCCGGCGAAACTGTCGTGCGCCTTGCCGAGCGCGATCCCGCGCCATTGCCGGAGCGCGATGAAGACATCGCTTTCGCGCCGGTGACGCAGCTATCGCAATGGCTGCACGCCGGAGCGATCACCAGCGCGCGGCTCACCGAAATCTATCTCGAGCGCCTTCGCTCGCTTGGGCCGAAGCTCGAATGCGTGGTCACGCTCACAGAAGAACTGGCGATGGAACAAGCGGTGCGGGCGGATGCGGAACTGCAGGCAGGGAACTCGCGCGGACCGCTGCACGGCATTCCGTGGGGCGCGAAGGATTTGCTCGACACCGCGGGTGTGCTCACGACGTTCGGCGCCGAGCCGTATCAAGAGCGCGTGGCGGAAATGAACGCGATCGTCGTGCAGCGGCTTGCCGACGCCGGCGCGGTGCTCCTCGCCAAGCTGTCGCTCGGGGCGCTGGCGTATGGCGACATCTGGTTCGGCGGGCGCACACGGAGCCCGTGGAATCTTGAGCAGGGTTCAAGCGGATCGAGCGCCGGATCGGCATCGGCCACCGCGGCTGGGCTCGTCGGCTTTTCGCTCGGCACGGAAACCTACGGCTCCATCGTTTCGCCCAGCATGGTGTGCGGCACGACAGGCCTGCGCCCAACCTTCGGCCGGGTCGCCCGCACCGGCGCCATGCCGCTGTGCTGGTCGCTCGACAAGATCGGCCCCATCTGCCGCACGGTCGAAGATTGTGCGCTCGTGCTCGGCGCGATCACCGGCGCGGACCCCGGCGATCCGTCGTCCGTCGACGTGCCGCTCGAATATCACGGTGACGCGCCGCTCCGTCGCCTTCGCATCGGCATCAAATCTCGCTGGTTCGAAGAAGAACCCGCGACAGACATCGATCGCCAGGCGCTGGCGCTGGCTCGCGCCATGGATGTGCGGCTTGTCGAGATCGAACTTCCCGACTGGCCGTATGACGTGCTCGAATCGATCCTCATCGCCGAGGCTGCATCCGCGTTCGAAGAACTGACCATTTCAAACACCGATGATCAGCTCGCATGGCAGGACGACGAAGCGTGGCCGAACACGTTCCGCATGACGCGATTCATGCCTGCGGTGGAAATGGTGCAGGCCGATCGATTCCGCCGGCGCGTGTGCGAAATGATGGCGGCTGTGTTTGACGACGTTGATGTGATCCTCGCGCCGAGCTTTGCCGGCCAGTTGCTGCTCATCACGAATTTCACCGGCCACCCGTCGCTCACCATTCGCGCCGGGTTTGCTGAAGACGGCACGCCGCACGGCATCACGATGATTGGCCGGCTGTTTGACGAAGGCACGCTCTGCCGCTTTGGCTTTGAACTTGAGCAGCAGCTTGATGTGTGGCACGCGCGGCCCGCAATCGAGTGACGACGCGACGGTTCACTTCGAAGCAACAAGCCACTGCACGAAAAAGTCGCGCTGCGCGTCTTTGGCCTCCGCGGCGTGACGCCCGAAGCCGGCGTGTTCGTTCGGCGCTCCGGTGTTTTCGAACGTCACGAGTTTCACGGCGTCCGGGTTGCGATATCGCTCACGCAGCGCTTCGATGAACGCACGCTGGCCTTCGAAGGACACCCATTCATCGCCAACGGAATGCAAAGCCTGAAAGGGAATCTCGCGCCACCCGTCGAGATGCTGCATCGGATCCAGTTTCGCGATCGTCGCTTCGTCCACATGCCGAAACATCGCGCGGCGGCGTTGATGCATCCACGAGCCCGTCGTCGCCTCCACGGAAGCGCATCGGAACTCGTGAGGCCGGCACAACCGCAAATTCGTCGCCATGCCGCCTGCCGACATCCCGCCGATGCCCACACGCGAACGATCGAATTGCGGGAACTCCGCCAGCGACTCGATGATCGCATCAATTTCACCCGCCATCTGCGTCACGACATCGAGCGTTCGATCCGGCTGCTGCAGCGCTTCATCAAATCGCTCGCCGTGGCCGGGCAGATCGATCGCGCAGGCCGCGATGCCCGCACGCATCCAGCGGAGATACCGGCCGGGGTCAAGCTCCTTGTTCACGGTGCGGCCGTGCATCCACAGCACCACTGGCGCAGTTTCGCCGCTGTCCCACGCGGGGTGCACCAGCATGACCGGCACGCGCCCGTCGGCAAGGTGTGTCCAGTGCGCAGCGGCTCGCAGCGAAGATGGAATGGCGGACCGTCCGGGAATCATGTGCGGATCATAGTGACTCGCGAACAATTGAACGGTCGTCGCATGGCGGCGGCGCATGCGTGTCGGTTGCTGCCGACATAACATTGCGCCCATGCTGAAGATTCTCGAAGGCGAATTCGGATCGCGCGTGCTGGAGACGCCGGAGGACGGCTCGCGCACGCGGCCGTATGCCGGGCGTGTCCGCAGCAGCGTGTTCAACCAGCTTCGCGGCTGGTTCGAGGGCGCTCGCGTGCTCGATCTCTTCGCCGGCGTCGGCACGGTGGGGCTTGAAGCCGTCAGCCGCGGCGCTTCGAAAGTCGTGCTCATTGAGCAGAACCGCGGCATCTTCGAGATTCTCAAGCGCAACATCGCCTCGCTGGGGTGCGCCGACCGCGCCTCGGCCGTGTGCCAGGACGCACTGGCGGAATCGGCGCTGGCGCACGCACCGGCTCCCGTTGATCTGGTGTTCATCGACCCGCCGTTCGCGCTCATGATGGAGGCGTCCACGCGGCGGCGCGTGCTGCGTCAAGTCGCGCGCTTGCGAAGCGTCGTGGCGGAGCAAAGCTTTATTGTGCTGCGGAGTCCGATCGGACCGCCCGATGCGGATTTCGCCGTGCCGGGATTCGACGGCCCCGAAGCCCAGCAGCACAAACGCGAGCACTGGGTGATGCTCTACGCGCCGGCGACGGCGCCGATCGACGCACAGCCTTCATCCACGGACAATTTCAGCCAACCCGCAGCGCCGGGAAAGGAAGAAGGCCCGGCATGACAACGGAACACCACAGCACCAGCAGCGGCGGGGCGGACGAGAAGCACATGGCCCGCGAGGTCGCCACGCGCATCGGGCGCACGCTCATCGAAGCCGGCTTCGAGGCATATTTCGCCGGCGGCTGCGTGCGCGATCGGTTGCTCGGGTTGGAGCCGGACGACTACGACATCGCCACGAGCGCGCGGCCGGCGGACATCGAACGCCTCTTCCGCAAAGCGTACGGCGTGGGCGAGTCGTTCGGCGTGATGCTCGTGCGCATGCAGGGCATCACCACGCAGGTCGCCACCTTCCGCACGGACGGCGTGTACAGCGACGGCCGGCATCCGGACCAGGTCACCTTCTCTGACGCCCAGCACGACGCCCAGCGCCGCGATTTCACCATCAACGCGCTCTTCGAACATCCGCTTACTGGCGAGATCATCGATTACGTCGGCGGGCAGCGCGACATCGAGGCGAAGGTGATTCGCGCCGTCGGCGATCCGCACGCGCGGCTGCGCGAAGACAACCTCCGCATGCTGCGAGCCGTGCGCTTTGCTGCTCGCTTCGGGTTCACGATCGAGGAAGAGACCGCGGCGGCGATTCAGGAATCGGCGGGGGCGCTGCGCGGCGTCAGCCGGGAGCGAATCGGGCAGGAAGTCCGCCGCATGTACACGCATGCGAACCGAGCGGTGGCGGCGTGGGAGATGCAGTATCTCGGACTTGACGAGCCTGTCCTGCTGGAAGATCGAAAGACCGTGGCCCCCACGCGGCTCGGCCGACTGCCGGAGAGCGTGGAACTTTCCACCTGTCTTGCGGCGTGGCTCCTCGACCGCCACGAACGCTCGAGCGACGGAGGGAACGGCCGCGTGCCTGCCGGGTTCGCCAATGCTCCGGGCGGAGCAGCACCCAACGGCCACAACCTGGCGGACATTACCGATGAGCCCATCGACACGATCGTTCGCCGGTGGACGAAAAGCCTTGTGCTTTCCAACAACGAGTCGAGCGAGCTGCTGCGTACGGTCGAGATTTATCAGACGCTGCGGAAGGAGTGGTGGTCCCAGGGCGTGGCGAGACAGAAGCGGCTGGCGTCGCTCCCGCAGTTCGAGCAGGCGTTGCTGATCCTTCAGGCGGTGGATCGGCAAGCGTTCATCGACGTTCGCCGGCGTACCGTGCAGCTTGCGGAGACCAATCTGCAGCCAACCCCGCTCATCGACGGCGAGGACCTCAAGTCGCTCGGCATCGAGCCGGGCCCCGTGTATCGGCGCGTGCTGGAAGCCGTCTACGACGCCCAGCTTGAAGGGAACGTCAAGGACCGCGAGTCGGCATTGCGGCTGGCGAGGTTCGTGGCGGAATCGGGGGAGCAGTAGGGGGCGGCGACCGACCGCTGGATGCATCAATCTGGGCCGGCTTTCGGAACTTCCGCGGCCTCTGGGCGTCGTATACAGTTGATGGACCGGCTGGGCATCGGCCCGGGCCGGCCGCGCGCGGCAGTCGCCACGCATGGCGGAGATCGACCTGATTCATCAAGGAGCTGGTGATGCGAACTCGGCTGATTTCGCTGCTCGGAGCAATGCTCGTGTTCTCCCTCGCGCTGGCCATCAGCGCTCCGGTCCGGGCGGCGGATGACGACAAGAAAACCACGGAAGACGTCATCGTGATGAACGACCTGCGCGAGCTGCACGGTCACATCGTCTCCGAGACGCCCAGCGAGATTGTCTTCGACTACGTCAACCGCGAGCTCAACCTCCGCTCCCGCATCACTCTCAAGCGCGCGGACATCGCCAAGATTCAGCGCGATGTGCCGATCGCTGGCGCGAAGGACGATTCGCCGGCGAAGTCGGATTCAGACACGCCTGCGGCGCCGTCGTCATCCACCTCACGCACCACAAAGCCGGACGCCAAGGCTGGTTCCACCTATGGCGTCAAGCGGGCGGCGGAAGCGTCGGAGTTCACCAAGAAGATCTACATCATTCCCATGGAAGGCCAGATGGGAACCGACGTGAACCCTGACGTGTACAACGGCAAGGTCATCGACGACATCCGCGCCCAGAAGCCCGACTACATCGTCATCAAGCTCAAGTGCATGGACTTCGAAGACCGCATCGTCACCCGCTGGGGCGAGGAAGAAGTGAACCCGGACGACGTCGGCGTGCTCGACATGTACCGCGACCTCGTCAGCATCTTCCGCGACGATCTGCGCGACATTCCGCAGGTGATGTGGATTGAAGACTCCGTCGGCATCAGCTCCGTCGTCGCCATGGCGTGGCCCGACATGTACATGATGCCAAGCGCCCGCTTCGGCGGCATTGAAGGCGCGGCGGCGAACTTCCTCCGCGTGCAGTCCGATTTCAACACGCTCGGCAAGTACCGCGAAGCGTACATGGCCTGGCTCAAGGGCTTTGCTGAATACGGCGGCTATGACCCCAAGCTGCTCGACGCCATGGTGCGCAAGGAAATGCTGTTGAGCGCGACGTGGGTCGGCCGCGAGGTGAAGTGGTCGCTGGATGACAGGGGCGAATACATCGTCGACATCAGCGACAAGCACACCGTCAGCTTCCGCGCCAAGGACGCTGAAGACTTCGGCATCAGCGACGGCACGGCGGAAACGATCGATGACCTCGCGCTGCTGCTCGGCATTCGTGAATATGTCGTGCTCGACGGCGTGGCCGAGGAAGAGTTCACGAAGCACAAGGATGGTTGGCGCCGTGCGCTCGAGCAGTGCGAAACGCTCTTCAGCGATTATCAGCGGTTCTCCGGCTGGGCGCAGGGTGAGGACACCGTGCGATACCTCGGCAAGGCGAAAGACTGCCTCGAAAAGATCGTGGCCGCCATGGAGCGTTACAAGGCGGTTGAGCATCGTCTCGCGATGTACGGCGTGTCGAAGTTCAATCTGAACATCACCATCGAGCTAATGAAAGAGCGCCTCCGTGCGGCTCGTTCGGGCGGCCGCGGCACAGGCGCCGGCGGCGGCGGCAGTGGGCCAAGCCGTGGCGGCGGCCTCGGCCGGTAACGCCGCTGTCCTTTGACCTCATGCTGTCATCGTCAAACGTTTTTTCGAGGAATTGGCTTTCGCACGAGATCGGATCACCATGAAGCTCACTTTCGCGAAGATTTCCACTGTCATTCTGGTTCTCGCCGTGCTGGTCAGCGCCGCTGCGGCGCAGTCCGTCAACCTGACGCTCAAGGACGGCACGCGCTGGCGCGGCAAGGTGGGTGACGTCGTCAAGGTCGTCGCCGTCGAGCGCGGCATTGAGAGCACGCTCGAAGGAACGATCGTCCGCGCCGGCGACAAGTTCATCGCGCTGGAGACCACCATCGCTGGCGCCACGCGTCAGAAGGTGATCTTCTTCGGCGACATCGTGTCGATCACCGCTTTGGCCGAAGCGGCGGACTCGAAGGGAAGTTCGGCGCCCGCCGCCAGCGAAGCCGCAACAAGTTCGGACATCAGCGGCAAGCCGGCCGCGGCTTCATCTCCGGCGAACAAGAGCAAGGACACCGCTGTACCCGCTGGGCGGCCCACCGGCGTCTTCTATCTGCCCCTCGAAGGCGGCGTCGGCGAAGAAATCCGCCACGATGAGATCGAAGCGATCGGCAAGGAAGCGGACAAGTACGGCCCCGGGCAGATCATCGTGCTGATGATCAACACGAACGGCGGTCTCGTGCTCGAAGCTGAACTCATCGATGAAACGCTGGCTGACCTGCAGAAGCGTCACCGCGTGGTCGCATGGGTGAAGAAGGCGATTTCCGCCGGTTGCTCCCTCGCCATGGGCTGCTCCGAGATTTACTTCATGTCCGAAGGCACGGCCGGCTCGGTCACCACCGTTCGCGGCACCGAGTCGGTTCCCGAAGATCAGGTGCAGAGCCACATCGAAGCGCTCGTGGCCACCGCCAAGCGCAACGGCTACAGCGAGCACGTCGCCCGCGCGATGAAGCTCAACAAGTATCTCTGCTCGTATGACAAGGATCCCGTCACCGGCGACATCACCTGGTACGGCGATCTCTCCGGCGAGTTCGATCTCTCCGACGAGAAGAGCAACCTCTGCTTCAACGCCACCAACGCCATTCACTGCAAGTTCGCCAAGGGCCGCGCCGACACGTACGACGACCTCGCCAAGGCGCTTGACCTGCCCGAATGGAAGGAAGTGAACGATTACGGCCGGCGGATTGCGAAGAAGTGGTCGGACACCGTCGAGCGCGCCAAGATCGAGATTCCCTCGCTCCTGACCCGCAAGCAGTTCAAGGGCGCTTCGGGCGGCGAAATTGAACGACTCGGCACCATCATTCGCATCAACGAAGAGCTCATTCGCTGGATTGATCGCGCTCCCAACATCGCGATGTACAGCTTTGGCCTCCAGAAGGAGCAGTTCGAGCGCGAGAACGCGGAGCTTCGCAAGCGTCTAGCGGACATTCAGCGTCAGAACCGTCGCTGAACTGCCTGCGCCGCCGCGTCCGTCACGCGACTGCCTCCAGCCTCAACATCAACTCAAAAGCCCACGGCAAGTTGCCGTGGGCTTGTTTCTTTGCGCGATTGAGACGCTGACGCCGGCGGAACCGGCGAGGTGACTCAATTGGCCACCGGCGCGGCTCCTTCAAGCCCCGGTATCAGTGAAGCGCCGGCCTCGATCACCGCGCTGGACTTCGCCACCTCATCGTCGATCGGCTCATACCGACCGCCCAGATGCTGGGCCAGGAATGCTTCGGTGATCGCGAAGAACGCCTTGTTGTTCTGCGGCTTGGCGAAGCCGTGGCCTTCGTCGGGGAAGAGCACATACGTCACCGGCAACCCCTTCGCCTCCATCGCGTCAACAATCTGCCGGCTTTCCGCTTCCTTCACGCGCGGATCGTTGGCGCCCTGCCCGATGAGCAGCGGCCGACTGATCTTGTCGACGCGCGTGAGCGGCGAAATGCTGTCGAGATACTCCGGCTCGTCGAGCGCGCCGACGCGTGATTCGAACATCGATTTCAGCGGCGCCCAATACGGCGGGATCGACTCCAAGAGCGTCCGCACGTGTGACGGACCGACGATGTCAACACCCGCCGCGAAGAACTCCGGCGTGAAGGTGAGGCCGACGAGCGTCGCATACCCGCCGTAGCTGCCGCCCATGATCGCCACGCGATTTGGGTCAGCGATCTTCTGCTCCACCGCCCAGTTCACGGCGTCAATGAGGTCATCGTGCATGCGGCCGGACCATTCGCGGTTGCCGGCGTTCATGAACGATTTGCCGAAGCCCGTGGAGCCGCGGAAATTGACGCTCAGCACCGCATAGCCGCGGTTGGCAAGCCACTGGTGAAGGCTGTTGTAGCCCCACGTGTCGCGCGACCACGGGCCGCCGTGCACGAGCAGCACCATCGGCAGGTTCGTCGCCTCTTTGCCGAGCGGCCGCGTGAGATAGGACACGAGGTTGAGCCCATCGCGCGATCGGATGATCACCGGCTCCATCTTCGCCAGCGTGAGCTTCTCAAGCTGCGACCGATTGGTGAACAGGAAGCGGGCCTTCTGCTCCGAGCGGTTGTACAGCCAGTATTCAAGCGGGCCGTTGTCGCGGATGAACGCCACGACCCAGCGGGTGTCGTCATTGCTCCGGCTGACGACGCTCATCTCGCCGTCCTCGAGTTCGCTCAAGTACTTCCAGTCCTTCTCGATGAGCGGGTCGATGACTTGCCATTCCAGTCGGGCGTATTCGAAACCCACCGCCTGCACTTTGCCGGTCTCGGGGTGCGTGACGATTGAACCCGGGCTCAAGTCTGCATTGTCGTTCGACGCGATGAGGCGATAGTTGTCCTTTCGGGTGCCGTCGCCGGTGTCGTAGGCATACAGCCGGCTGGTCTCAGCGTTCCGGGAATCGACGACATACAGCGTCGAGCCATCGCGCGTGAAGCCGGCAGGCCCGGAAGCGCCGGCGTCCATCGGACCCCACTGGGCAAGCTCAAGCCACGGGGAGTCGGCGTCACGCCGCATGTACGCGTTCATCCCGCCATCGGGCGTCATGCGCACCGCGACGCGCACCACGAATTTGCTGTCCGCGATGAACTCCACGTAGCCGTCGGTGTTTTCGTACACCAGTTCGCTATCGCCGGTGCGGGTGTTGACCCGCCAGACGTCGTGCATTTCGGGAATGCGGTTGTTGATGGCGACGAGGATTTCGTCAGGAAACGACTGGTCCTGCGCCACCAGCCGCGCCTGCACGCTTTCAAACGGCGTGAGATCGCGCTCCTCGCCGTCGTCCAGATCGACAGCGAAGACATGGAAGTTCTCGTTGCCGCCCGCGTCCTGCGCGTAGAGGATCTGCTCGCTGTTTTCCGCCCAGAAGTAGCGGCGAATGGGTCGCTCGGTGGACTTCGTCACCGCCTTGGCTTCGTCGTCGCCGATCTTCTGCACCCAGACATTCAGCACGCCGTTGAGCGGGGCCAGGTAAGCCAGCCGCGTACCGTCCGGGCTGACGGTGACCATCGCGCGATCCGGGTTGCCGAAGAACACCTCGCGCGGGATGAGCGGCTGCTCGCCGGCGTTGATCGTGGCGCATGCGCCGAGGGGCAGCAATGTTGCCAAGGCTGCGGCGGCGATGCCGGGCGTCCACAAAACTTCGAACATCGATTGCGTCTCCTTCAGTTCCGTACAGTTGTACGCCGGCGGTCGCGCGGCGCCGCAAAGGCCTTGGGGCGATGGAGTCGCCGGCCGGGCCATGTTGCCGTAGCAACTGTATCCGAGGGAGGGGGAGACGTCGCGACGATGAAGGCCCGGTCGCTCGGCGAATTCGCCGGTATTGCGGCGAAAATGCGGCTGGCGGGCATCCCGATCACGGAGGACGCCGATTTGCCAATTCGCTTATTGAGCCGAATCAACCGCGCGGCGTAAGCAACTCAAGCGGCGGTCAGATGCCGTTCTCGTAGAACTTGAGGAGCGCCGGGCCGAGGGTCACGACCGTGCCGTCCTGCAGTTCGACCCGCTCCACGCGCTCGCCGTTGATGTACGTGCCGGCGGACGAGCCAAGATCACGCAGCACGAACGTGTCGCCGTCACGCTCAATCGCGCAGTGCTCTCTCGAAACGCTGCGGGCGAGAATCTGGATATCGCACGAACTCTCACGGCCGACGATCACCTCCGGATTCTCGCCCAGCGCGAAGGCTCGAAGCATCCGGCCATTCTTGTCGCACACGTGAACTTCCATCATGTTTGGCGATCCTCGCTGGCTATGCCCCCCTGAAGTGACGCACTCGTCGTTCCGGCGTTCCTGGACGCGGCTGATCGCGTGCGGCATCTTCATTGTGTCGCGTGCGCTGGCCGATGCCAAGTCCGCCGGCCTGCGGATTGCCAGACTATTCGCGTGGCGGCGCGTGGGGGTTGCACGGTTATCGGCTGCTCGGTTGCCCGATGGGCCTGCCGGTACACTCTCGCGGCATGATCTGGCTCGCCAACGCGGCCTACGTTGTCGCCGCCCTGTTCTACCTCCCGGTGCTCCTCTGGCAGCGTGTGCGCCACGGCAGGACGCATCTGGATTGGTCGGCACGCTTCGGACACGGCGAGCCGCTTCCGCCCGCCGCAGGGCCGCGCATTCTCGTGCATGCCGTCTCCGTGGGTGAAATCAACGCCACGCGGTTCCTCATCAAATCGCTGCGCGAACAGAAGCCGGGATGCGAGGTCGTCGTAGCGACCACCACCGACACGGGCTTTGCACGAGCGAAGGCGCTCTTCGCGGATGCGGCGCCGGTGGTGCGCTATCCCGTCGATTTCAGTTGGGCGGTGCGCCGCTTCCTCGATCGCGTGAGGCCCGACGCCATCGCGCTCGTCGAGCTGGAAGTCTGGCCCAACATGATGCGAATCGCCGCAAAGCGGGGAATTCCCGTGGCGGTGGTCAACGGCCGGCTGTCGGCACGGAGCGCGAGGCGATACGGCTGGATCGCGCCGCTCGTCCGTCCGGTGTTTGCGAAGCTTGCGGTGGTGTGTGCGCAGTCCGAGGAGTACGCCGCGCGGTTTCAAGCGCTGGGCGCGCCGGCGGACCGCGTGTTCGTTACCGGCAACATGAAGTGGGACACAGCGGAGATTGCAGACGACGCGCCCGGCGCCGCCGCGCTCGCCGACGCACTCGGCATCGACCGCTCGCGCCCGCTCATCGTCGCGGGCTCCACCGCGCCGGGTGAAGAGCGATTGGTCCACGAAGCCGCGCCCACTGAAGCCCAGGTGCTCTGCGCGCCGCGCCGGCCCGAATGGTTCGACGCCGCCGCTCGCATCATGACCGGCTGCGCACGGCGTTCCACCGGCGAACGCGGCAGCGCCACCGGGCGATTCCTTCTCGACACCATCGGCGAGCTGCGCGCGGCCTACGCGCTGGCAGATGTCGTCGTCGTCGGCAGAACGTTCGTCGATCTGGGCGGCAGCGACATGATGGAGCCCATCGCGCTCGGCAAGGCCACCGTCATCGGTCCGCATGTGAGCAATTTCGCTGCAACCGTTGAAGCGTTGCAGAAGAACAACGGTGTGATTTCCACCACCGAGCGCGAACTTGCAACCGTGCTCGCGGAACTTCTGCGAGATCCCGATCGCCGCGCGGCGCTCGCAGCGCGCGGACGCGACGTGATACGTCAGCAGCAAGGAGCGAGCGCGCGCAACGCCGAGCTCGTGCATGAGTTGATCAGCAATCGTCATCCGACGTGATTTGCGCCGCGCAAAAAACCCGCCGCCCCGGCGTTAACCGAGGCGGCGAAGGAGGAGAAAGAAGAAAGGAGCAATGGAGAAGAAGTCACGACATCACGACGCACCTGTGCGGCATCGCGATGTTCGCCGAAACACTGCTACGAGGAACCGGAAGAATCTGTTCGTCGTGCGTGGGGGTGAATGAGCCGGCAGTGATCCCGCAGGCTCTCTCCCGTCCGGGATCCACGATGGCCCTGCGCGGGTCGGCATCGCCCATCTCCGGTCGGCCGGCTGCGGCCGCACACCAATTCTGGTATCGGCTCGCCGTGACGGGCAAACTATAACTTTGTCGGCATGCAATGTCGAATGCGCCGCGCCAACATCCAACAACGAGTTCGCGAGCACCTGGTCACGATCGCAATTTGGTTTGGCGAACGCTAAGGTTTCATCTCACAGCGCCGTGATGTACGCCGAAATCCCCAATGCAGGAATTCTCACTCCTCCAGCACATCTTTCGCTCGCAGCCGCGGGCAGCAGGACCGGTGATCATCGGCCCGGGCGACGACATGGCGCTCGTCCGACTCGCCGGCCGCGAGTTGCTCGCCGCCGTCGATCAAATCGTTGACGGCCGGCACGTGCGGCTTGCGACCACGCCGATCGAACTCGTCGGCAGAAAAGCGATTGCTCGCTCCGTCAGCGACATCGCAGCGATGGCCGGCAAGCCGGTGGCGACGCTGGTGGCCGTGGTGCTGCCGGTGGGGTTCAGCGAAGCGCGTGCGCGGGAATTGTTTGACGCGATGCGCAGCGCTGCCGATGCGCTCTTCGCGCCGCTCATCGGTGGCGACATCGCCATGCACAGTGAGCCAACCGCGCCGCTCGTGTGTTCCGTCACCGTGCTTGCGGAACCGGGCTCGCCGCGCGGCGCCGTCACACGCAATGGCGCCAAGCCCGGAGACACGCTTTATGTCACCGGCGAACTCGGCGGCACGCTTGATGCCGACGGCCTCGGCCATCATCTCACATTCACGCCGCGCATCGCCGAAGCCATTGCGCTGGCGGAACAACTCGGCGAACGCCTGCACGCAATGATTGACATCAGCGACGGACTCGGGCGCGATGCCTCGCACATCGCGGAAATGTCCAGCGTGCGCATTGAGATCGACGCCGCAAAACTGCCCCGGCGGAACCGCGTCGACTGGCGCCGCGCGATCGCGGACGGCGAAGATTACGAGCTCTGCTTCACGGCGACTGGCGACGTGCCGGCTACCATTGCGGGAACGCCAGTCACGCCGATCGGCCGCGTTTTGCCCGAAGATTCCACGAGTGAAAGCGGTGGGGGAGGGGGGCGCGTGATCGTCGTGGCGGAGAACGAGCGAATCATTGCAGACCGCATGGGTTGGGAACACGCTGAATCATGACGCTGCGCCGCACTGAACATCTGGCACGCAATGAGCAGGACACGCTCGCCGTGGCCACGCAACTCGCGCGGTCGGTGCGGCAAGGCAGCGTGATCGCGCTTAGCGGTCCGCTCGGCGCGGGCAAAACAACGTTCGTGCGATGCTTCGTGCAAGCGCTCGGCGGCAACGCGTCCGACGTCTCCAGCCCCACGTTCGTCATTGCGCAGGAATACAACACGCCGCGTGCGAAATTCGTGCACATCGACGCCTATCGCCTTGGCGGCGCAAGCGAGCTCGACACCATCGGCTGGGACGAAATGCTCGAAGCGCGCGATGCAATCATCGCCGTGGAATGGGCCGAGCGAATTGAAGCCGCGCTGCCGGACGACGTCATCCGAATCACGCTGGGGCACGTACCCGGCGAGCCGTCCCACCGCGCGATCGTCATCACGTCGCCGGCCATCCTCGCAACCATCCGCCCATGCCCCATCTGCGCCGAGCCGACGCCGAGCGATTCCGAGTTCGCGCCATTCTGCTCGCAACGCTGCCGCCGCGCCGACCTCGGTCGTTGGCTCATGGGCAAATACTCCATCTCGCGCCCCATCAGCGAACGCGATATTGAAACGCAGGATTGATCGTGGGCCGCTACTCCGGGCTCACGCCATAGATCTGGAAACGATGCGCCACCGGTTGCCAGCCGTGCTCTTTGCAGATCTCCGCGCGGAGCTTCACCAGCCGCTCGTCGGTGAACTCGATCACCTTGCCCGTGCGCATGCACACCATGTAATCGCGCGGCTCTTTGCCATAGGCGAGGCGATAGTGACTCAGCTTGGGATCGAACAGTGTCTGCGTGATGATGCCGGCTTCCTGCAGGAGGCGAATGGTGCGGTACACCGTGGCGCGCGAGGCGCGGTGGCCGCGCTTGCGGAGATCGACGAGCAAGCTGTCCACGTCGAACATGCCTTCGCGCTCGATGACGGCGTCCAGCACGTCCGCGCGTTCCGGCGTGTACTTCAGATTCTTCGATTTCAAGAATCGGCGAAACACCGAGCACAGCGGCGCCATGGCTGCCGCGGCCGGATCGCCTGCGTTTGGTGAAAATGCGTGCGCGTTGTCGGTCATCGCACCGGACAGTGTAGGGCAATCAATCGAAGAGGCCGAGTTGCCGCCCCGGTCGCCGTCGCGGTTTCGGCGCAGCGTCATGCAACGGCACGCTCGGGCGCTGGAACGCCGCGGCGTTGAGCGCCGGCAGCGAACTCGCGAGCCCGAGCTTTGCTCGGCACACGCTGAAGAGCTGGCTGATCTGCGTCGCCAGCGGACCTTCGCCGCGCAATCGTGAGCCGAACTTCGCATCGCTCAACTCGCCGCCGCGCACCTGGCGAATGAGTTGCTCCACCTTGTGAGCACGGCGAGGCATGTTGCGCTCCAGCCAATCGAGGAACAAATCCTTCACCTGGTGCGGCAAGCGCAGCATCACCCAGTTCGCAGCCGTCGCGCCCGCGTCCTTCGCCGCTTCGAGCACCGCCGGCGCCTCATGATCCGTCAGCCCCGGCACGATCGGCGCCATCATCACCATCACCGGAATGCCGTGCTCGTGCAGCGTTTGAATGGCTTTGAGACGAGCAGCGGGGGAGCTGGCGCGCGGCTCCATCACCGCCGCGAGCGTGGGATCAAGCGTCGTCACACTGATCGCGACGCCCGCCGCGCCCACCGCCGCAAGCTGCGAGAGATGATCCGCGTCGCGCGTCACTAGGGCGTTCTTCGTCACGATGAACACCGGCTGGTTCGCCTCGGCCACCACCTTGAGACAGCGGCGCGTGATTTTGAGCGTGCGCTCCAGCGGCTGATACGCATCCGTCACGCCGGACATCGTGATCGCTTCACCTTTCCACGCCGGCTGCGCGAGCTCACGGCGAAGCAACTCCGGCGCGTCGTGCTTCACGTGAATCTTCGTTTCAAAATCGAGCCCGCATGACAAGCCGAGCATTTCGTGCGTCGGCCGTGCGTAGCAGTAGATGCAGCCGTGCTCGCATCCGCGATAGGGATTGATCGTCCACTTGAATCCAAGATCGGGGCTGTCAACGCGGTTGATGACGGTGCGCGATGCGTCGGTGATCGTGGTAGTGGGGATCTGAACGCCATTGGGATGCTCGCGCATCGCTTCGTCGAGCGCTTCGCCCCGCACCGACAGCGTGATGCGATCGAAACGATTGGCAGGGCTCAACCCGGCGCCGCGGCCGCGTGCTCGACCACACGGAAGCGCATCGTCAAACGTTGGATCGGTGGGTTCCGGCACCTCCAAACATATTCCGAACACAAACGGCGGACAAGCGGACGTGCTGAATATCCATTGGCGGCGGCGCGTTCGCTCTCATATCGTGCTCTGCTCGCTGGCGGTCGGTGCGCGTGCACACGTGCCTGCGAGAATTCATTGGCGAGCGTGCCGCTCGACCTCGACACCACAGAAAGGCTCAAACCCCATGTCTCAACTCGCTCGCCGACGCCGGCGTCACGGCGTGCATCTGTGCGCCGCAGCGCTCGTGGCCGCTGGCGCGTTCAATGTCGCCGCGTCGGCGCAGGATGACACCGCCGCGCCGCAGCGGAAGATCGATCCCAAGGCCGATGAGGCCGTGAAGAAGATGGTCGAGCACTACAAGGGCGCCAAGGCGGTGGCGTGCAAGCTCGATCTGCAAGTGAACATCAAGGACCCGGGCGGCGAGATGGGGGGCGATCGCGACATCGAATCCGCCTACACCTTCGCCGCGCAGAAGCCCAACCAGATCGCCGTGCGCCTTGAGAAGGGCGAGTTCGGCGTCACGGTGGTCGGCGACGGCACCACGCTCTATCTCTATTCGCCGAGCGATGACATCTACATGAAGTCCGATTCGCCCGCGGACCTCGACGCGCTGCGCGATGAAGTCTCCAACACAACCAACATCTCGCAGGCCGGCGCCGAGGGGCGCCTGATCCTCGGGCTCATGATGGACGACGGCTACGACCGCCTGCTGGAAGGCGTCGATGAACTCGCGTGGGTCGGCTCGGAGAAAGTCGGCGAAACGCAGGCCAATCGCATCAAGCTCGTGCGCAGCGAGGATGTCGATCTCGATCTCTTCGTCGCCGCGGACGGCAAGCCTTGGCTCCTGAAGGTCGTGCCCGACGTGCAGAAGATCGCCAGCTCCATGGGCGACCCGCGCACGATCGACATCGCCGTCACGATGAGTGACTGGAAGGACAACGTCTCCGCCGACGCGTTCATGTTCAACGTGCCTGAATCCGCGACGCTCTTTGATCCCAACGAAGAACCGCTCGACGGCACGACGCTCGTGGACAAGCCCGCGCCCGAACTCATCCTCACCAAGCTCGGCTCGGATGAGGAAATCAACCTTGCGGATCACAAGGGCAAGGACATCGTCGTGATCGATTTCTGGGCCACCTGGTGCAATCCGTGCGTGCAGGGCCTGCCAATCGTCTCGTCGGTGACGAAGGAGTATGCGGACAAGAACGTCGTGTTCTACGCCGTGAACCTGCGTGAGAAGCCGGATGTCGTCCAGAAGTTCATGGAGAAGAAGAACTGGGACTTCAACGTGCTGATGGACGCCAAGGGCAAGGCCGGCCAGAACTTCGGCGTCGGCCCCATCCCGCATTCCGTCATCGTGTCCAAGGACGGCGTGATCGAAGCGGTGCACATCGGCATTCCCGCCGACCTCGAAGAGCTTCGTAAGCAGCTCAAGGGCGAGCTCGACAAGCTCATCGCCGACGGCAAGCTTTGATCGAACCGTCGCCCGGCAGGCCAGAACGGTCGCCGTTGGCGAAGATCAAGTTCGCGAGGCTGATCAACACGAACGCGCGCCGCAAGGCGCGCGTTTTTCATTTTTGAGAGGCCGTCAACCCGACGGAACGCATAGTCGTGTTCGACACAAGATCCACGGAGCGATGACCGGATGAACCGAATCGTGAGCCTCAACCTTGAATGAGCAAGCCGCCGGGCCACGAGCGTGGCGCCCAGATACAGGGCGGCTGACGTTACACGCCCAGGGGGCAAGCCGTGACGCAAGCCACACAACTGCCGGTACGAGGGCCGCAAACCGTGCCATCAAGCTCCCCTCTGACCCCTCCGCCCAACGTCCTATAATCTATGTTATGTAAAATTGACCCGGATTCAGCTGTCGCTGGATCGGCTCGGCTTTACATAACTCGGTGCCCTGACACTTGCCGGCGCTGCCGCCATCTATGGGATGCGCGGGTAACCGTGGGCTGAAGGCGCAGCGAAAGGCCACGCCAGCTCGGCTCGCGTGCTGTCGCGGCTCATGGAACTCAAAGCCTTCGCTCGTTGTGCAACTCGCACGCGTGCCGCGGTCTGGATCGGAGCGAAAGGCCACGCGACCACAGGCACACATCATCCGATGTGCGGTGGCTTCCGGGACTCGAAGGGTTAGCGCGCCGCCGGACTCGCCGTCTCGCGCAGCGTCAAGTTGATCTCAAGCGACAGGCGGTCGTCGTCGGTGCGTTCGAGCGACCAGCTGAATTGATCGACGACATCCGCCACGGCTGACAGCTGCGCCAGCGTTTCGGCCGAGGTCATCGTGCGAACCTGCGCCGGCAGCCCCTTGCCGGATTTCGCCATCGCCCGAAGCATCGACGCCAGGCTGCGACCATCGCCCGCGCCGCAACTCACCCAGGCGCCGATCGCCGGCTTGCATGACTCGTCACTCGCGGCGGCCAGCGCTTCCGCCATCGCGTCGAGCTTGTCCTGATCGTTGCTCATCACGCACCACTCGGCGTCCGGCCCCGACGTCACGGTCCACTGCACCGGTCGCGGCTGCATCACCGGCAACCCGCCGAAGATCGTCGCCACCTGGTCGCACGCATAGTCGCGCAGATGACTCGACGCCAGCCACGTCTGGTTGTTCGCTTCAGATGGCACGAGATACGCACCGACGTCGAGGTTCCGCACGCGCGCGTTCTCGTCTTCAAGTTCGACCATCAGCGCCTTCGTCGTCGCAGCGTCGCCTTTGAGCTCCACCGCGCTCGCCACCACCACGCGCACTCCCGTCGTGCCGCTCGATTGATTGTTCGGGCTGTCAACCACGAAGATGCGCCGGCCGGCGTGCTGGCCTTCGATTGCCGCGCGCCATCCGTCGCCGCCCAGCCCCTGACTGACGACGAGCTCGATCAATCCCGACTGTTCGTTCACTGGCTTGATGAGCGCAATCGAGCTTCGCGAGCCGATGGCTTTGAGCGGAGCCATGTCCCACGCGGTCAGGTCGTCGCGCTGCTCCACGCCTGCAATCGGCTGCGAGCTGGCGTGCCGAAGCGTGAGCACGTTGCCGTGCAGCGAACCGGCCACCGCCGTCCAGCTCCCGCCGCGCTGCCGGGCCATTTCGCGTTCCGCTGCCGCCCTCTCGCTGTTCGACGCGAACTGCAACTGATACTGCGGGAGCGGGCGTTCCGAGCCGGCGTGGCGCACAAACGCAAACAACGAGCCGTCGTTGATGGCTGACGCCGCGGCGAACGCGCTGTCGTTCACCAGCGGCCATTCAATGTCCAGAGCGATCGCGTCGCAGACGGTGTCGAAGAGACCGCGCCCTTCGCCGCGCGGACCGATGAGCAGCAGATTGCCGGTGCGCGAGAGCAGCAACTGATGTTCCGGCACGTCATAGACGCGCATGTGCTGCCCGTACTCGACGAGGCGCGGTTTGAGCGCCGTCATCAGATCCTTCGCGTGCGCCGGCTCGACATGGCTGGCGATCGCCCACTCCGGCGTCTTGCCGCGGTTGCGCACCACGAGCGTGAAGCCGGAGCCGAATGCCTTGTCGAAGAGTTGGCCGCTTGTGACATGCGCCGACTGCGCGAGCGAACTCCACGCCTGCGCCAGTTCGGGCGAAACGGACCATCGCGTAAGCCAGTTGCTGAGCGGGAACCGGCCAAGTTCGTGGCGCAGTCGCGCGCCATCAGCGACGGTGATGTACGTGGTGACGTCGGCCGGCACAAATGAAGCCAGCGCCAAGGCGTCTTGTGACGGATCAGGCTCACAACACCATGCGCTATTCTGAAGAACAGCAAATGCGCATGCGCAACTAAGCAACGAGCGAGCGATCATGGCTCAAACCTCGTACCCAGCGGAACGGCGGCTGGTTCCCCCGCTGCAGTTCGCGCCGGGTCGGACGCACAACGTCGCTCGCCGGCTGGCTTTCCTGCTGCTCGAGATGTTCCGCCCCACGCTGCTGCAGAATGTTGAACAAACCAATGCTCTCGATGGTGCGATCGAACTGCGCCCCCGTCGATTCGATGGAATCGCGCAGCGCCGCGGGGATCGTGGGCCCCATCGGTCGCCGGCTGTCCGCCGACTGTCGATGCATGAACAGCCCCGCGAACAGGGCGAGGCTCAAACACGCCGCGGTCGCCAGCCGCCGCATCCACCGCGCATGTCGGCGACGCCGCAATGCCGCGGGCGACACGCGCATGTAGCCGAGCCGGCCCATCACGGCTTTCGTGAAGTCCGGCGATTCAATCCGCCGCGACAACTCCGCCTCGATCATGCGATCAAGCGGCGAAGCGTCCGGCGCGAATTCATCAGACTTGCGAACTGGGCGTTCTGACACCTGACTATTCTCCCTTGAGCACTGCCGGGAAGAATCCCCGTTCCACGATCGTCCGCTTCATGCGCTCCCGCGCCCGGTGAAGATGACTCTTCACCGTGCCTTCGGGCATGCTCATGAACACGGCAATTTCCGCAATCGGCCACTCCTGCTGGTGATACAGCAGCACAATTTCGCGCTGCGGCTCCGGCAACTCCGAAAGCGCCACCTGCACGAGCTTGCGCACATCGTCCGCGCTCTCCTGCTCCCCCATCGCCTGCGCCGGCGTGCTGCCCGCGCCCGGCTGAATCGCCACCACGTCCGAGTCGTACGCCACCGACTGTTTCTGCCGGTGATTCACATACAGCCGCTTGGCAATCGTAAAGAGCCATGTGCTGAATCGGAACCGCATGTCGAACCGGTGAAGGTTCTTGATGACGCGAACGAACGCCTCCTGCACGATGTCCTCGGCCACATCGGGCTTGCCGGACATCCGCAGAATGAAGCCGTAGACGCTGTCCTGGTGGGCGCGGATCAATGCCTCGATGGCTGCTCCGTCTCCAGCCAGCGCGCCGCGAATCAGGGCGTATTCGGCCTCTTTGGTCATTCAACCTTCCCACCCTGTGTACCGCGAGCTCCCAAGGCCGGTTGCACAACGCCCCCGCCATCATCTCCAGAGTTCGCACCCATGTCACGAGGGGATCGACCAACTTCACGATTTTGGTGGGTCCCCAAGCCGCTCGCGGCTTAGCAACCCAGTGCATGCCACCACCCTCCCCCGCTGCTCCCGGCAACCACCCCCCTTGCTGGCTTTGTGCCATTGCGCAGTAACGAAAGACGCCCCCGGCTTTCACCGAGGGCGCCTTCAAATCATTCATCGCGATCGCGCTGCCGTTACGCCGCTTCGGCCTTGGGCGTCGTCCGGCGGTTTCGGCCGACCGTGCGCTGCTCGGCCGTGGCACGACGCTCTGGCCGGGTGTGGAGCACGTGGAGCAGTTCGCGCGGGCTCTTGGCCCACAGGTCCGCGCCGATCTCTTCCGCAAGGCCCTCGGCTCGGTTGAACACCCCGCCGCCCACCGCCACCTGCATGTGCGAGCAGGCGTTGATTTCGCGCACGGTGTCGATGAGCTGGCGAATGTTGGGCGCATCGCTCGCGGCGGAGGCGAACATCAGCAACACATCGGGGCGGCGTTTGCCGACTTCCGCGAGCACTTCGTCGTTGCTCACTCCCGACCCGCCGAAGAGCACGTCGTAGCCATCCGCTTCCGCGAGATCCGCCATGAGCTGCGCCGCGAGTTCTTCTGCTTCGGAAGGTCCGCACAGCATCAGGATCGACTTGCCCCGCCGCTGCGCCTGCTGATAGAGCGGCTGCATCTGCACGACGAGGTGGCGCAACAATCGCGTGCCGTAGTGATGCGCGAGCGTGGAAAGTTGATCGCTGCGATAGAGCGCGCTGATCATTTCCATCGCCGGCCAGAGCATTTCGTGCGCCACGGTTTCCGCCGGGGCCTGGCTGCTTAGCGCATCGCTCACAAATCGGCGAGCGCCGGGCCGGTCGCCAGAGATGAGCAAGTGAAACAGCCGCTCGACCATTGCTTCAGTGTCCACGAAAGTGCTCCGCATCTTTGGGTCATGGCCTGCCGTTCCACCGCAACGCCGTGACTGCTTGTTTGTTGGAGCCCGCTCCGCGAGCGCCGATGGGATGCCAGCCGCCGTGGCCAGAAGCCCCTCGGCAGGGCATCTATCGAGCGAAGAGGAGGCATGTCGCGAGCGCGCAGAGAGAGCCGGTATATCGGACACACGCGCAAGAATCGCCAGGCGAGAACGCGTGCAGAGGTTTCGCGGCACGCGAAGGGGAACAAGACTTCCACCTGCCTATGAGGGCGGGGGATTCCCGTGGGGGCCACTTCGACCGGTCGCAGCGAATCGTGAAACGTGCAAGCGGCGAAAATGTCATCAATAGTTACGAGCGAGCCGGCGCCCCCAGCGCACATGCACGACTCGCCGCTTCGCCGGACGAGTCGTGGCACCGATCGAGAGCCCAAGGTCGTCAAATACCCGCTCGTTGGGAGGGGGATCAGTCACTCACCGCTTGACGCCGCGGTAACACGTGCACACGCCGAATGTGAGCGGCCGGCGCTCAACATTCCCAAGGCCCGCGGCCTCCATGCATCCGGCGAGTTGATCGGGATTGAGAAACGTCGCCACGGATCGCGGCAGGTAGCGATAGGCACCCGTGCGATCCCCGGCGATCAGCGTCGCCGTCACCGGCATGATGCCCCGGCAGTACACAGAGTTCAGCGCTCGCACCACCACGTTGCGAGGCTGGCTGAACTCCAGAATCACGCATCGCCCGCCAACATTCAGCACGCGCGCCATTTCGCGCAGCGCGAGCGCCGGGTCGCTGACATTGCGTATGCCGAACGCGATCGACACTACATCAAACGCGCCATCGCAAAACGGCAGCGCCATCGCATCGCCCTGCACGTACTCCGGCGACCGCGTATGCGCCGGGCGGCGCTTTCGACGCGCCTTCTCTGCCGCGATGTCAAGCATCTCCTGGGTGAAGTCGAGCCCGGTGACGACTGCCCCCGCGCCAGCGAGCGCCTCCGACAGATCGCCCGTGCCGCACGCCACATCCAGCACGCGATCGCCCGGCTTCACGCCGCTGAACCGCACCGCAAACTTCCGCCATGCCTGGTCGCGCCCCAGCGAATGCAGCCGATTGTTGAGGTCATACCGCCCGGCGATGGCGGCGAACATCGCTCGAACCCGCTGCGGCTTTTCCGGCGATTCGTGCGGGTTTGCCCGCAGGTCAGTTGCCGACCACACGGTCTCCGATGAAGATGCAGCCGGTTGCGTCATGCCAGCCGGATGATAGCGGGCATAATTAAGCGTGCAGGGCAGCTATGCATGCGTGCCGAGGCTGGCATCCGCCAACGGAGATTCATCACATGCGTCCACGCTTCGCTCATATTCTGACCATCTTCGCAGCCGGCGTCAGCATCGCAGTCGCTATCGGAGGTTGCACCTACAACTCCGCCACCGGCCGCAACCAGTTCCTGCTTTTGAGCACCGAAGAGGAAATCGCACTCGGCGCGGAAGCCAAGCCGGAGCTCGTGCAGGAATACGGCGGCGAATCGCCTTCGCCTGAACTTCGCGCCTATGTCACGGAAGTCGGCATGGCGCTGGCGTCGCACGTCGAGCCGGATTACGCCGACTTGCCATGGGAGTTCACGGTGCTCGAGTCGGATGTCATCAACGCCTTCGCGCTGCCCGGGGGCAAGGTGTTCATCAGCCGCGGACTCATGGATTTGCTTTCAACAGAAGCGGAACTCGCCGGCGTGCTCGGGCACGAGATCGGCCACGTGACCTCGCAGCACATCGATGAGCGCATCAGCCAGGCCATGGTGATCCAGGGCGTGGCGATCGGCGCCTCGGCGGCAACTCGAAATTCCGGCGCATGGGAATCGGTCGTGCCCGTGATCGTCGGCTTGGGCGGCCAAGGGTACCTGCTCAAGTTTGGCAGGGACCAGGAAGCGGAATCGGACAAGCAAGGCGTGAAGTACATGACCGCCGCGGGCTACGACCCCGCCGGCATGATGGGCGTGCTCGAAGTGCTCCGCACGGCCAGCGAAGGCAACTCCACGCCCGAGTTCCTCTCAACGCACCCGCACCCCGAAACGCGCATCAAGACCGTCAAGAGCCTCCTCGACGGGCCCTACGCCTACACCCAGAACAATCCCGATTTCAAGCAGAAGCGCGAGGAGTACCAGCGCCGAGCCGGGCCGTATCTCCATAAGAAGTCGTGAGTTTTCACCGCGCCATCAATGCGGCAGAGAACCCTCACCCCGGCCCTCTCCCTCGGGGAGAGGGGGTCGAGGAGCGAGAGCCCTTGAGAGGGGGTCGAGGCGCGAGAGCCCTTGAGACTGGGTCGAGGCGCGAGAGCCCTTCCATCCATGTCCGCGCCGCCAAAGCCCCCCGGTCCGTACCGGCAACGCCCCCAGTCTGCGCCGCAAGGCCCTTGTCCGCGCCGGCAACGCCCCCATTCCGCGCCGCAAGGCCCTTGGTCCGCGCCGGCAATGCCCCGGTCCGCGCCGGCACTGCCCCGATCCGTGCCGGCGAGGCCCCTGGCGCCCACGATTTCTCGTCAACCGCGGCGAAAGAGTACGATATGGAATGAGCGCGGGCCGAGGTGGCGGCTCCCGCCATGGATATCACGCTGATGATCATTGACATGCATACTCAAGTCTGGGCGAGCATGGACCAGCTTGGTCCCGAGCTCTCCAGGCGACTTCGTTCGCAGCAAAGCGAGCAATGGCTTTCCTTGGATGCCGGCCCCGATGCCCACGAACGCGCCATGGCGTGCGTTTCGGCTTCCGTCGTCGTCGGATTCCGTTCGGAGCGCCTTGGCGCTCGCGTTCCCAATGAATTCATCGCCACGGTCGTGCGGCGAGCGCCGCATCGCACCGTCGGCGTCGCCAGCATTGACCCGCTCGCGCCGGATGCGTTTGAACAGCTCGACCTTGCCGTCGAACTCGGGTTCATCGGCGTCGCCGTCTCGCCTGCATGCCAGGGCTTCCACCCGACGCACTCCAGCGCGATGCGCCTGTATGAACGCTGCGCGGAACGCAAGCTCCCGCTCTTCGTCTGCGAGCAACAACCATGGGCGTCCGCCGCGGTGCTTGAGTTCGCCCGGCCGCATTTGTGGGATGACGTCGCGCAGTCGATGCCTGAACTGCCCATCATCCTCGGCCACCTCGGTCATCCGTGGGTCGATGAAGCGCTGGTGATGCTGGAGAAGCATCCGAACATTTACGCGACCACTGCCGGCATCGCCTCGCGCCCGTGGCAGCTCTACAACACGCTCTTGAGCGCGTTCAGCCTCGGCGTGCTCGGCAAGCTTCTCTTCGGCTCCGGCTATCCGTTTGAGCTTCCCGCCAAGGCGATTGAATCGCTCTACTCCGCCAATGCGTATTGCCACGGCACGCAGCTTCCCTCGATTCCCCGCACCGCCATCCGCGGCGTCGTGGAACGCGACAGCCTCGCGCTGCTCGGCGTGCAGCATGAATTGAGCGCGGGCGAAGGCCGCCGAACGGAAGATTCCACGCCGCGCCTCAAGCGGAGCAGCGCGTCCAACGGGTCCGCCCCGTCGGTCCTCTCCGCATTCGAAGACGACGACGAGGATTGATATCCTGTCCGCATGCTTCGACTTGCCGGGCTGATTGTTTTCTTTACTGCCTTCGCGCTCGCCGGGTGTACGTCCCTTGCGCCTGCGGGGCCGCTTCGCGCGCAATCAACCGCTGGCGAATCCGTCATGCTCCTCGTTGAACGCGAGGAAGCGATCTACGAACGCGGCAAGCAGCCCGAGTCCTCCTTCATTGTCTCCAGCGTGCCGATTCAGGATCTGATCGCCGGCAAAGTGACAAGCGGCCAGGTTGTGCACTTCGAATTGCTGTGGGAGCCGCTCGGCGGATCGACGCCTCTTTCGCCCACCGCAACAAATGTGAGCATTCGGCACATCATTTTCGCGAACGGGGAAGTCGGCGTGTATGCCGGCGCCGGGTTCGCCATCCCCGACGGGACGATTGGAGATTCCACCGTCACGCTGCGCGTCCAAAGCGGAACGTTGCGCCTCGCGGAATCAACCGCCGGATTCGTCGATCGCCTTGGCGAAGCGGAAATGCTTGGCGCGTTCAAGGCTCGCCTCGCGCCGGGAAAAACATCCGCCGCCCGCTTCGCGCTAAGTCAACTGGTCACCGACGCGCTCGGCAGGAGCGTGTTTGTGCGGCATGACGGAACGCAAAGCACGCACGCTGATCCGTACATCGATCGCGAGCTTGCGTTTCTGGAAGCTGATCTGAATGGTCTGCTGGCGCGGCTGGCGAACGCGCGTCTTACGACGCCTTGATCTCGCCGATCTTCACACGCAGATAACGCTGCACGTGGCCGGTCTTCCGGCGATAGCCCTTGCGCCGCTTGTACTTGACGACGTCGAGCTTGTCGCCGCGCGATTCGCCGAGGATTTCCGCCGCCACCGTGGCGCCGCTGATGTAGGGCGTGCCAATGGTTGCGCCACCGTCCCCGCCGCCGATCATCAGCACGCGGTCGAACTTGATGCTCTTGGCCTTGTCCTTCAGCTCGCGCAGGTCGACTTCAACCACGTCGCCGGGGGCCACCTTGATCTGCGCTCCGCTGTCCTCGATGATCGCGTACACGGCTCAATCTCCAGTCGGTTTGGGGCGGACATTCTAGCAACACCCCGGCGGGAGCCAAGTCGGCCGGCTGGGGCTTCCGTCCGCGGCCACCGATCGCCCCCACTCAATCCCCCCATGCGTCGCCGATCAGCACGCCGCCGTGGGCCTTGCCGCTGCGTCCAATTGCCCCCCGCCACGGCCAGTCCACCCCCGCCTCGTCGAACGCCGACTGCCAGCGAATGCACGACGGACACCCCCCGCACGGCTCCCCCGCGGTCTCCTCGCACGGCCAGAAGTCCCGCGGCGGCAGGCCCAAGTCATCCGCCAAGTCCGCAAGCTGTGCATCCGAAAGATCGACCACCGGCAGGCTGTGCGCGACAGATTGGCCGCCCACCTGCTCCAGCTCCGCAAGCTCACCCGCAAGCTGCGAGATCGTGACCAGCCGGCCGACGCGATCGGGATCATGCCCGCCCTGCACCGGCCAGATCACCTTCGCACATCCAAGCTCCTGCGCAAGCGCCAGCGCCGACATCAGCACAAGGCTGTGCCGCACGCCGCCGTGTTCCGACGACGCCGCAAGGCCGGACTCCGCAAGGTCGGCGATGAGCAACTCCTGGGCGCCGAACGCTTCCGCGTGACGCTCCACCACGATTCGCTTCGCTTCATGCGGTCCCCACGGCTCGACCGGGTGCCAGAGCACGAGGCCGCGCGGCACAGGTTCCAGCCCGAGCGCGACAAGCGATGCGAGATCGCCGTGATCGATGAGCATGATGTCGGAGTTCGCCATGCATCAAATATCGGCGAACCGTGCGACGCCGCCGCAATCCTGCGATGGTGATCGATGCGCCGTAGCATGCGGCCCATGGCGACGCCTTCCCTGCGGGCGATCTATTTCACGCCGCGCATGATGCCGCTGCTGGCGATCGGCTTTTCCGCCGGCGTGCCGCTCATGCTCACCTCGCGCACGCTCAAGCTGTGGGCACGCGATGCCGGCGTCGACCTCGCCACCGTCGGGCTGTTCAGCCTTGTGACGCTGCCGTATTCGCTCAAGTTCCTGTGGGCCCCGGTGATGGACCGCGTGGTTCCGCCCATCCTCGGCCGGCGGCGCGGCTGGCTGATCATCACGCAACTCGCGCTCATCGTGGCGATCGCCGCCATGGGCGCGAGCGGGCCGAAGACCGGCGAATCGAGCGCCACGCTCTTCGCCTTGCTGGCCGTCATCGTGGCGTTTTGCAGCGCGAGCCAGGACATCGTGGCGGATGCGTATCGCACGGATGTGCTCTCGCCGCGTGAATATGGCGCCGGCGCTTCCATCTACATCACGGGCTATCGCATCGCGCTCCTCGCCACGGGCGCCGGCGCCGTGTTCCTCGCAACGATGATGGCGTGGCATTGGGTGTACCTGCTGTGCGCCGCCATGATGCTCGTCGGCGTCGCGGCAACGCTGCTCGCGCCCGATCCGCCCGCGGACCTCCCCCCCACTTCTTTCGCAGACTCCGTCACCAAGCCCGTCGGCGAACTCGTCGAGCGACATGGCTGGAAAATCGCGCTCATCCTGCTGTTCATCGTGCTCTTCAAAACGCCAGACTACATGGCCGCCGCGATGACCGATGCGCTGCTCCTCGACACCGGCTTCACGAAGGAGCAGATTGCGTTCTGGGCGCTCGCGCTGGGCACGGCCGCGACGATTCCGGGCGTGATCGTCGGCGGGTTCATCGCTTCACGCTTCGGCCTCGGAACATCGCTCGTCGCCTTTGGCATCGCGCAAGCGCTGTCAAACGCGGGCTACTGCGCGCTCGCCGCTATCGGGCCGGATGTCGGTACGATGATCGCTGTCATCAGCGTTGAAAACTTCTGCGCGGGCCTGGTGGCCGCGGGCTTCACCGCGTTCCTGATGGCGCAGTGCAATCACCGCTTCTCCGCCACGCAATACGCGCTGCTCTCGAGTCTGATGGGCCTTTCCAGTTCGCTCGCCGGCGCTCCCACGGGCTATCTCGTGGAGCAGTACGACTACATCACGTTCTTTGCGATCACGATTCTCGCCGCCGCGCCGGGCATGCTGCTGCTCATTCCGCTGCTGCCGCACCTTCGCCGGGTGGAGATCAGCGCTGCTGCAATTTCGCCAGCCGAGTGATCGCCTCTCGCAGCGTGTCGTCCGTCTTGCAGAACGCGAATCGCACGAGGCTGCGGCCGTCACGCGGGTCGTGATAAAACGCGCTGCACGGAATCGCCGCCACGCCGATCGTCTCGATGAGGTGCTTGCAGAACTGGCGGTCGTCATCAAAGCCGAACGGCGTGTGATCCGCGACGATGAAATACGTGCCCGCCGGCTGGAACACGTTGAAGCCAACGCGAGCAAGCCCATCCGCAAGCATGTCGCGCTTCGCTCTGTAATCAGCGAGAAATTCGACGTAATAGGACTGCGGGGCGTTGAGCGCCGCCACCGCGCCAAACTGCAGCGGCGTCGCCGTGGCGAACGTGAGGAACTGGTGCGCCGCCCGCACGCCTTGCGTCAACGCCGCGGGCGCGATTGCCCAACCGATCTTCCACCCCGTGAGCGAAAACGTCTTGCCCAGCGAGGAAAGCGTCACCGTGCGCTCCCACATGCCTGGCAGCGTGCACATGCGAACATGCTCGCCCGCAAACACCAGCCGCTCGTACACCTCATCGGTGATCGCAATGGCATCATGTTCCTTGCACAGCGAAGCGAGCAACTCGAGCTCACGCCGCGAGAACACCTTGCCCGTCGGGTTGTGCGGCGTGTTGATGAGCACCGCGCGCGTCTTCGCGCTGAACGCTTTGCGAAGCTCCTGCTCCACCACGTCAAACGTGGGCGGCCGCAGCGTCACGAACCGCGGCGTCGCGCCCGCCATCGCAAGGCACGCGGGATACGAGTCGTAATACGGCTCGAACAGGACCACTTCATCGCCGGGATTGATGAGCCCGATGAGCGCCGCCGCAATCGCTTCCGTGCAGCCGGAGGTCACCGTGATGTGCGCGCTCGGATCAATGGCGATCCCCGTGTCCGCCTCGAATCGCTTCGCAATCGCGTCATTGAGCGCCGGCACGCCGAACATGCGTGCGTACTGCCCGTGCCCCGCGTCAATCGCCTCGATGGCCGCGCGCTTCACGAACTCCGGACCATCGAAATTCGGAAACCCCTGGCCGAGGTTCACAGCGCCATGCCGCTGCGCGAGCAGGCTGATCTCCGTGAAGATCGTCTGGCCGAAGGGCGCAAGGCGCGTGGCAATGTTCGGCGTGGTGGAGGTGCTCATCGGCCAAAGCGGGCGAAGGGATTCGAACCCTCGACATGCAGCTTGGAAGGCTGCCGCTCTACCAACTGAGCTACGCCCGCGCGTGGCCGGATTGTAGCAATCTCACGCAAGGCAGCGAAGATCATGACGCCGCTCCGTCTGTCAGTGCGATCGATCATCCTTCGGCTGCCACCGCCACAGCAATGTCGCGCCGCGATCGAACGACGCATCGCTCCACGCGTCAATGTCGAGGTGCAGCGCAGCGATCGCCGCCGTGGCCATCGGCGCTGCGTCCCCCACCATCGCTGCGACGAACTCCTCAAGCCCCGGGTTGTGACCCACGATCAGCACGCGCTCCGCCTCATCCGGCAGCTCGCACACGACCTCCAGCAACTGATCCGCCGATGCGAGATACAGCCTGCGATCCGCCGTGATATCGCCTTGGAAGGCCATCGCCGTCGCCACGAGTTCAGCGGTCGTCTTCGCCCGCAGCGCTGACGACGTGACAATCACATTCGGCGCACCGATTCGCTCGCACACCACTTGCCCCGCGCGCGGCGCGTCGCGCAGGCCGCGCTTCTTCAGCGGACGATCGTGATCATCCGCGCCCGTCGCCTTCCAGCTCGATTTTGCGTGCCGCAGCAGAATGAGCGTCTTCATGTCGCGTCACCCGTGCCGCCACTCTTCAGAAATCTCGCTCAAATACCGGCCGGTGACTTCGCCGCGCTTGATGAGATCGCCATAGGGCACCGTCGGCGTGCGCAGGCATCCCTCGATGTGCTTCTTCACAAACTCGCGCACCGTCGCCTGCTGCTGCGAGATCGGCAGCGTGGCGTCGATCACCTGCAGGCCGCATTCCCCGACGATGTTCAAATACTCCTCGCGAATGCGCCCCTGGAAGAGTTCGAAGCTTTCGTACGGATCATCTGAAAGCCCGAGATCCATGCCCGCTTCGTAATACTTGAGCTGCGGCCGGCCGGCAAGAATGCGATTAAGCGCTTCCTTCAGCGGCACATCGAAGAAAAACGCGCCCGTCGGCTTCGGCGCGAAGCGATATAGCTTGCGCACATACGCGCGGTCAACCCCTCGCGCAGCGTCGCGTGCATACGCCGTGTAGATGTAACGATCCGCCAGCACGATTGCCCCGGCTCGCAGCGGCGGCAGGATCGTTCGCTCCAGCCGGTCCGCGAAATCCGCCGCGTGAATCAGGCAAAACGTCAGCGGCGTGAGCAGCCGGTTCGCTTTGCCCGCGCGCGTCGTCTCCCGCACCAGCGGCGAGGAGTTCCATTCCGTAAAGCTCGCGATGTAACCCTGCGACATGAGCCACTTGCGCAGGAGATCAAGCTGCGTGCTCTTCCCCGAGCCGTCGATGCCTTCCACAACGAACAGCTTGCCGGGAAGCGAATCGAGATTCGTCAGCGCCGCGCTCGTGCTCATGATTGATGCTCCGTCCCGTTCATGCAGCGTCCCGCCGGCGCGTTCCAGCGAACACAAAGCGAGAGCGCGAACGCCTGCTCGAACAATCGCCCTTTCTGCTCCGCGCCCCACAATTCCACCACTGGCTCCGCCGCCGCCTCCACATCGATGATCGCCACACCATCGGCGCATCGCACCGCAAGATCCGTCACGCGCTGCGCATGCGAGCGATCCAGCCCCACCGCCAGCCGCAGCAGCGCCGCCAAACGCCGCACAAGCTCGCGATCCTCGGCCGAAAGCCTGGCGAAGTTCGCGTGCTTGAGCTTCGGCCGCCCGCCGCGGTGATAGCGGGCAATGTTCGCCATGAGCTCGATTTCCCGCCGCGTGAATCCCGCAAGCGCGCTGTTCACAATGAGGTGATACGAGTGCTTATGGTGCTTGGAATAGTTGACGTGATAGCCCACATCGTGCAGCAGCGCCGCGGCGTGCAGCAATTCGCGATTGAGCGGCGTGGCCCAGGGCGCCTCGCGATCGCCGATCTCTCGCGAAAGCGCATCAAACAATTTCACCGCAAGTTTCGCCACGTGCTCCGCGTGCTGGTGATCGAGCCGGCATGACGATGCGAAATGCCGTACGGCTTTGACTCGCTGCGCCGCGCCCCGCGTTTCCGCGCGATCGCCGGGCATCAGGCCGCTCGCCATTTCGTGCAGAATCCCCGCGCGAATGCCCTGATCATTGACGCGCAGCCGATTGACGCCCAGGTGTTTCAGCGCGGCGTCGATGATGGCGAGCCCCGGCACGATGATGTCCGCCCGCTGCGGGTTAAGCCCCACCACCTGCATGCGATCGCGCAGCGACATCTTGCGCAAACGATCGAGCCAATGCTTCACTTCCGATCGCTGCAGTTCGCATCCTCGCACGCTGAAGGACAGCGTCTCGCCCGCGTCCGACTTGCTGCCGCGGTGCATCGACATGGCGGCAAGGCTCGTGAACGTGCCGCCCGTGCCGATCATGATGTGCGGACGCAGCGGCAGCTTCTCCACGCGCTTGCGCATCACCTTGCGGATGTATTCGCGCATGCGCTGGTAGTTGCCCTCACTCATCGTCGAACCGCCGAGATCGAACATCTCCGCGAGCCGCACCGTCCCAAGCGAAAGCGGCACAATGCGCTCGATCGCGACGCCGGACGACAGCACCAACTCCGTGCTCCCGCCGCCGATGTCCACGATCGCCGCGTCTGTGGAAGAGAGGTCAAACGCGCGCGAGGCGCTCAAGAACGCCAGCCGCGCTTCCTGCTCGGCGGTGATGATTTCAAGCTCGACGTTCGCTCGCTCGCGCAGCATATTGGTGAACACATCACGGTTGGACGCCTCGCGCACGGCAGCCGTGGCGACCACGCGAAGCGCCTTCGCGCCGAAACCGTCCACGATCGAACGGAACCGCCCCACCGCCACCGCCGCCTGCTCCATGGCATCCGCGTTCAGTTCGCCCGTTCGCGCAAGCCCGCGCCCGAGTCGAATCGGCACGCGCTCATCGTCAATCACGCGAAAGTCATGATCAGGCGTCGCTTCGGCGACTTCCAGGCGAATGCTGTTCGTGCCGATGTCGATCGCCGCGATGCGCAGCGCCTGCTCGGCCGCGATGGCGCCGGCGCCTTTCACGACTGCACCTCGCCGCCGCGACGTTTGTTTTCGCCCAGAGCGATGTCCCACGCGCCGGCCCGCAAGTCGCGAAGAAATTCCGCCACGAGCGCATCGCGCCTTGCCAGACGTTCTCGGCGAAGACTTGCAATCGCCGCCTGCACCGGCGGCGACAGCTTCTGCGCCATTGACGGATGATCCTCCGCGCCGTGCATCACGTCCGAACACAACCTGGCCAGCTCATCCGCATCGTTGATCTCGCCCAGCGCCTCCTGCATCGCCTCGATGCGCTTGTACGGTTTGCGCAGGCCGTCGTCAAAGCATGCCGAGAAGATTTCCATGGCGTAGCGCAGCCGCTTGCCGCGAATCCGCAGCGCGTGCAGGTCCGCAATCGTCGGCTCGCCGGCCGCGATGGTCATGGCAACATCGCGCACATTGTTCGCAAGCTTGCCGAGGCGCTTCCGCGCGAGTTCGGCGAACGTCATGGTGCACTCGTCGTTGGCCTGCATCCGCTTCGCCGACCGCATTGATTTGAGCAGCGCGTGCTGCAGCTTGCCGAGCTTCTTGCTGTGATATCGGCCGGCGATTCGGTTCACCTCGCGCTGCGCCTCGCTTCGATTCGCCTGCACGAAGTTCGTGAGAAACTCCGCCGCACGCCGACGGTTGCGCGCCGCGTCAGCGCCATCCCCATTCAAATCCAGCTGCCGCAGCAAATGGAACTGCACATCGCAGGTTCGTGCCGCGCCCGCCGCCCGCCTGATGCGCTTGAGCGCCTGGCGCGCCTTCCGATACGCCTTGCGCGTGAAGCACGACTTGAACACGCGCAGCGCCGCATCCGCCCGGCGTGACGCCACGCGAAGTTGATGCACGTGCTTGTCATCCGCATCCGCCTTGAGCGCCGCCAGCGGCAGGGCCACCGCCACCGCCGCGAAACGCTGCGCGATCGCAACGTGCGCGGCGTCCGTCGCCAGCATGCTCGCATCCAGACCCTCGATCTTCCTGCGCGGCATGGTCAAGCCCGTCATATCGTGGCGCCCTTCATGCTCCGCACCACTTCATGCACGCCCTCGCGCAGCGTGAGAAAGACATCGACCATCGATCGCGACGCGTCGATCACTTTGAGGTTGTATTCGCTGACCAGCTTGTCGAAGACGCCCATGAGCCGCGTCTGGTAGCGCACATACGACGCAAAGATGTCGGTCTCTTCCTGGAAATCCATGCCGGACTCCCAGTAATCAAAGCTGCGTTTGGCGACGACGCGAGGAATTAAGTGTTCGAGGTCGGTCTTGAGATAGAACACGGCGTGCGGCCGCGGTGCGAACTGGTACACGTCCTTGATCCACTGCAAGTCCGTGCCGCGAAGCACCGAGCGCGCGATGATCGAGTGAATGTACCGATCGGTGAGCACCACGAATCCCGCTCGCAGCGACGGCAGGATCACGTTCTCCAGCCGATCCGCGAAATCGGTGGCGTAGAACAGATCCATCGTGAGCTGGCCGAGCGTGTGACCCTGCTTCGCCTTCTGCAGTCCATCCGCCGCGAGCCTGCCGCGACGCAGCGCGGTGTACGTGACGCCGAAGCCGCGCGATTCCAGCCATTCGCGCAGCAGCGCGATCTGTGTCGATCGGCCGGCGTTGTCCGTGCCTTCCAGCGCGATCAGGCGACCGGGATACGCGGCAAGATCGACGCTTGGCGAGCCGTCGAGGAAGTAATCCTTCTGCGCCGCGGCGTGCACGAACCCCGGTTCACTTGTCGTGTCCTGCATTTCCCTGGTCGATCGCATGAGCGGCATACTCCGCAAAGTGAGCAGCTTTGCCGTGCTTTCGGTCGCCGTCAATGGCTGCGGCGCTCAAGTTCAGCGTGCCTTCGCTCGCGCTGTGCAAACCACCGTCATCCCCTTGGCAGCAAAGCGGACGCGCTGGAGCGCGTCCGCCTTGGGGATTCTATGTCGAGCGCGACCGGTTGGTTCACGGAGCGCCCGTCGGGCGATCGTCCACGATCACCAGCGCCGCGCCGGCTTGCTTCCAGAAGTCAACCTCCTTCTCGACAAGACTGATGACGCGCGGATCAAACTCCGCCTTGCGCAGCGTCTTGATGAGTTGCTGATTCAGGCCGTGGGCATTGACGAGGAGACCCGCCCCACTGCTCACCGCCGCCATCGGCCGACCCGTCTGGCGCACCAGTTCGGCGACCGCGGCGAAGCTGTTCATGCGCAAGGCCCGTCGTTGCCGGAGCAGCGTTACGGTGGTGTCCACAGTGAGACCGTTCGCGAGCAGCGAAAGCTCGTGCATGAGGTCGGCGTCACCGATGCCGGCGACGACGGCGATCATGTTCGCGGCATGCACGGCGCCGCTGTTCGCAAGAACGTTCTGCGCCATCGCCGGATCATCGCCCGGCACGGTCAGCACCGTCATCACGCGACCTGGTTCCGATGCGAATTCATCGCGCCAGATGTCAAACACCTGCGCCGAGCGCATCGCGTGATACTTCGCTGCCGCGATTTCGTTGCTGCTGCCCGGGGCAAGCTCGCTGCCGCGCTCGACGGCGTAGGCGAACTGCGGATCGTCCGGATCAAGCATGTCGGCGACGTGCTCAACGTACACCCGGCGGCCGGGCTCGAGCTTGCGCTGCACGAAGTCCGCAAAGCCGCGAATGTAACCATCCGTCGCCTTGGCGGGCATCGTGAACCATGCGTCGCAATCCAGCGTGTTGCAGAGTTCCACCATCAATTCGACGGCGGCGCCGCGCTCGGTGAGCTGCGACACGTGATCTCGTGTGATGCGATCGTCCCAGTTTTCCAGCGGCGAACCATCAACCTGCTCCCACGCCGCGAAGCGCAGCACGTTGGGGCGCTCGCTTTCAAGACGGTTGACGAGCTGCGGGTGAAGATCGCTGTTCGAATTCGTGCCGCGCACGGCTTTGAAGGGCACGACGCGGATGTTGCGAAGCGGATCGCCGGGCGAAATGTTGCTCAAGCGCATCGTCACGCCGTTGGGCGAAGGCGTCACGCGGATGAGCGCCTTGCCGGGTTCGCTGCGCACCAGCGACGCATCGCCGGCGAACTCGATGTCGCCGTGGCCTTCATACAGACACAGCCACTTGCCGGGGGGAAGAATGCTCTTCATGCCGGCGCCGATGACGGTTTGCGCCACCTGGCCGCTGGCCGGCATCGGATAGCCGTAATCCGACATCTCGATTTCGGCGCTGCTGTTCGCCGCGGGGACCAGTTCCCACTTCGCGGACGTCCACAGGAAGTTGGTGAACGTCCAGCCCGAGATGTACGGATCGAGCGGCGCGAGGTCGATGCCGGTGGCGACGGTCGCCTTCGGGGCGCCATTCGCGCTTTCGCTCGCAGCGCCGTCGTCGTTGCCGCCGCTGGGAATGACCGGATCAGGATCGAGCACGATCACGGGGCCGGACGGCACGGGCATGGGCGTAGGCGGTCCGCCGGGGCCGCTGGGTTGATCGCCGGCAGTTGGATTGACCGGTCCGCCGGCGAGCGAAATCAGTTCTTCGCCCGGCATGGGCTGGTCGCAGCTGTAGCCGGGGATGACGGCCTGCATCGCAGCGCAGATATAAAAGCGCTGGAGCTGCGTCATGTAGGTGACTTCGTCCATCTCGTCGGGGATGTACTGGCTGTCCACCGATCGAAGTTGGCCTTGCTTGTGCCAGCGCATGGTCATGTCCCAGATCGCGACGCCGGCAGCGCGTTTGCCGTTCACTTCGACGGTGAAGGTCTTCTTGAGGTAGTCGATGAACGTGTTGCGTTCGATGAGGCTGTTGCCGCCGGTGCCGCCCTTGGGCGCGAGCCGCGGCCAGTGAAACACGACCACAGGCTTACTGCCCGCAAGCTGCAGCGCGAGCTCCACGTTATTGAGCAGCTTCGTCACGTTCTGCTCAAACGTCAGCGCATCGCTCATGTACGCGGACGGCAGCAGCACGTCCATGGCGTTGAAGAGCGGCGTGAGCGTCGTGAAGTCCGTGTTCCAATGCGCGGTCGGCATGCCATAGAAACCGACCTTGGCGTTCGGCCGCTTCTCTTTCACGTAGCTGATGAGATTGCAGCCCTTGTTGATGGCCTTCTGGAAGTTCGGATCCGTCGGGCCGGCGCGAAGCGCGTCGAAAAACTCCGCTTCCCAGTCGAGGCAAATCACGCCGTTGTACCCGGGCGCGAAGAGCTGATCGAGGCCCGCCTGCACGCGGTCCCAATTGATCTTGAGATCGTGATCGGGGTCGATGAACTGGGCCGACATGAGCCGTATCGGCACAACGCGCGGATCGCTCTGCGCGACGTACTGATTGGCGGCTGGCGTCAGCGTGGTCGCCACGAGCACGACGCGATCTTCGGGGGCGCCGGCGGCGTTGAGTTGCGGGCAGTTCTGCGCCGTGGCGACATTTGCAAAAAGCAACGGCGCGGCGCACCACGCCCCAATGCAGCGAACCGAATTGAGATTCCACGAGCGAGGCGCACGAGCGCGATGTTGGTGTCCTGCGAGAAGGGTCATTGGATGACTCCTGCGATTCCATCCACGCCGTGTCATTCACCCTGTTGCGTTGACACGGCCATATGCCCCATTTCGCCTCCGGGGCAGGATCATCATGGAATCCAGATGTGTCACTCCAAGCCCAGCGCCGTGCAATTGCGCAATGCGTGGCTTGCCCAGACTGCGCAGCTGGAAGCGCGCGCAGTTCTCGGTCAACAGAATTCAGAAAAAGCAGTTGACAGTAAGCTTTTACGAACGCAACGGCACGAAATTCGCGTCAATGACCGGGAATCTCGCGGAATTTCGCGCGGTCGCTTTCAGCTTGCCACCGCGGCGGCGATCTCGTCGAACTTCACCTGCTGGCTGGGGTCGTCCGTCACCCAGGCGTACTTCACCACTCCATCCTTGCCGATCACGAACGCCGCGCGCTTCGCCACGCCCTTGAAGATTTTGAGCTGCTCGTGGAGAGCGCCGTACTTCGCCGCCACTTCCTTATTAAAGTCGCTCAGGATCGGGAACGGGATGTTCTCATCGCGCCGCCACTTATCGGTCACGAACGGGCTGTCGACGGTGATGCCGTAGACTTTCGCGTCGAGCTTCGTGTAGTCGCTGAAGTGATCGCGCATGTGGCACATCGCCGCCGTGCACACGCCGCTGTAGGCGAACGGCATGAAGAGGAGCACGACCGTGTGCTTGCCGAAGTCGGCGCCAACGTCCACTTCCTCACCCGGCTTGGCGAGCAGCTTGAATCCCGGCGCCTTGTCACCTTTGCGAACCATGTGGCATCCCTCCGCTCGTGATGATTCACCTTGAACTGCGCGAAGGATATCGCAAGCTCGGCAGCGCGACCAGCCCTGTTCAGCTTCGTAGAGCGTTCTCAATGCTGCGGCACGGCGTGCGCGGGCGGCTCGTGCAGGTCGGCGCCGAGCGCGAGCTGGAACTTGGCGAGATTGACCGCTTCGTCCAGCGTTTCGCACACGCCGATGCGGGCATCATCCTGCTCCACGTTGGCCCGTCGCAGCACGCGCAGCGGTTGTGGCTGCACGCCGCCGATCACGACGCCGACGTGATGCGACCGCAGCTTGCGAATCGTCGAGAGCAAGTTGACGAGCCCCGTCGCGTCCATCGCTGGCACGGATTCCATGTCGAGAATCACGACCTTCACGCCGTTGCCGATCGTGTGTAGCGAGCTCATCGCCTTCTGCGCCGCGCCGAAGAAAAGCGGGCCTGCGATTTCGTAGAGCAACACGCCCTTGGGCAGCGGCTCGCTCCGATCGGGATGCTGCTCGCCCAACAGCTTGACGTTCGACACTTCCGCCATGCGACGCATGAACAGCACCGCCGCGAGCACCACGCCGACGGACACGGCGATCACCATGTCAAACACCACCGTGAGCGTGATGCACGTGAGCATGACGAACGCATCACTGCGCGGCGCATAGCGAAGCACGAAGCCGACATGCTTCACCTCCGCCATGTTGCGAGCGACGACGATGAGCAACGCCGCGAGCGACGACATCGGGAGATAGCCGAGCACCGGCGCCAGCGCCAGCATGGCCGCCAGCACGAAGATCGCATGGACAAACGAGGCCACCGGCGATCGGCCGCCTGATCGCACATTCGTCGCCGTGCGGGCAATGGCGCCCGTCGCCGCGAACCCGCCGAAGAACGGAGCGGCAATGTTGCCCACGCCCTGTGCGAGGAGCTCGGCATTGGGATCGCTCTGATGGCCCGTCATGCCGTCCGCCACCACCATCGACAGCAGCGATTCGATCGCGCCGAGCATGGCGATGGCGAAGGCGGCGAAGATCAATGATTGCACCACGTCAAAGGAAAGCTGCAGCGGCTCGCCACCCGGCCCGGCCAGATTCCACGGCAACGTGAACAGCGGCGGCAACTGCGGAATGCCCTGATGCACGACGCCATCCAGCGTGTAGGAAAACCGTGACGCAACGGTGGCGACGTGCAGGCCGTCGCCGTACTGCACCATCAGCGCCGCAGCAACAGCCGCGGCGGGCAGCGCGACAAGCGGGCCAGGCACGCGCCGCACCACTTTCGGCCAGACCACCAGCACAATCAGCGTGCCCGTGCCGATCACCACATCGGGCCAATTCGCGGTCGGCATGGCGCTGGCCAGCGCGATGACCTTGCCGATGTAGTGCTCCGGCATGTGATCAAGCGTGAGGCCGAGGAAGTCGCGCAGTTGCAGCGTGGCGATGACGATGGCAATGCCCGCGGTGAAGCCGGTTGTCACCGGATAGGGAATGAACTGAATGAGCTGCCCCATGCGCAGCGCGCCCATGGCGACAAGCATCACACCCGCCATCACCGTGGCGATCGCGAGGCCGGCGAGGCCGTACTGCGCCGTGATCGGAACGAGGATGACGACGAACGCTGCCGTCGGACCGGACACCTGCACGCGCGAACCGCCGAGAATGGCGATCAGCGCGCCCGCAACAATCGCCGTGTATAACCCGTGCTGCGGCGGCACGCCGGTCGCAATTGCGAGCGCCATCGACAGCGGCAGCGCGACGACGCCGACGATGACGCCTGCTATCACATCGCGCTGCAGATCGCGAGCGCCGTATCCGTTTGTCAATGTTTCGCGCAGCGCATGAGCTGGCCGAACGCCGAGCTTCGGCAACGCCGCCTTCACCGCTTCAATTCGTTTTCGCACCGAAGGTCTTCCGAAACCACTCCCCGGGTGAGGCTGGAATCATATCGGCTTGCGATCGCAAGTTGGTGCATCAGAAGCGGAAACCGATCGTGCCCATGACGCCGTGGACTTCCCGCCGGCTGGAAAACTCGCCCAGGTACTGAACGGACGCCCCCCAAACGCCGCTTTGGACGCCAAACCCCGCTTCAACCCGAAGGAAGTCATCCTGCTCTGGCCCTTCGATAGCGAACGACGTGCCCGGGGCGCCAGTGAAGCCTGCGACAATTCGCCGGCCGTCAATGTTGAAATCGTGCACCCACGCCGCGCTCACCTGGGGCGTCCACGTCACGTTTCCGCTTCGGATGTCCGCAGCAAGTCGTACGCCGAGTTCCGCAAGGAGCGCATCGATGGACCGGCCGGCGACCGTGAGGTTGACGTCGTCCGCGCCTGTCTCCGTGTAGCCGTCTTCATCCAAATGGAAGAATTCGAGACCGGCGAATGGATCGATGTGCCATCCCTCGCCGAGTCCAAATCGCAACCCACCGGTCAAAGCCGCGGCCAGCAGGTCAGCGTCGTGGTCGGAATGTGCGGTACGCAGGATGTCGCCCACCATCACCCGGCGGGAATCGTCAAAGCGCTGCCTGCCATACGAGAATGAACCATCCAGCCAGACGCTTTCCGCGAAAAAGCTGCCGTACGCGGTGAACACATAGCTTTCAATGCCGCTTCCACCCGCCGCGGCGTCCAGATCAATATCCGTCGTGGTGTACCCGAAGCTGACGCCCGCAAGCAGGTTGGGCGTGACGAGCGCATCGAAGCCCGCCATCACGCCGGCCGTGGAGAAGTAGAACCCGCTGAACCCGGCTTCCGCATCCTCACTCCCCCACTGCCCCAAGCCGCTCGTCCACAACCCGAATTGCGCTTCGGCGTCGTTCGAGCCGATGGCTCCCAGCGCCACCACCGGCCCCGCGCCTTGCAGATCACCCGCTGGCGACGGCGCGGTCACGGTGGCCCGCAATACGCGCATGCGCCGGCCGAGCATGGTCTGCTGACTTCTCGCCGCGCCAACGGACGCCAGCGCGGAAGCGTGAGCCATCTCGGAACTCAAACTCGAAAGCGCCGCATCAATGGCGTCCGGATCGGACAGCATTTGCAGTTCGCCAAGCACCGCGGCAAGGTCGCCCGTCGCGCCTGCAGCAATCTGGTCGAGATACGCCGAGACGGAATCCTGCACGGGGTTCGACGCGGCGGTTGCAAAGGGCTGCACTGACGCGGCCACGGTCACGCGGTCGGGCTCGTAGCCAACGTCAAATGCCACGAAGAACGATTCCGGCAGCCGCTCATCGGCAAAGACGCTTTCAACAGCGTCCGCGCTGGCGATTGTGAATGACTCGCCATTCGCCAGGAGCGTGCGGCTGGAACTGACGATCAACGTCGTGCTTTCGCCAAGATCGAGCATGCCGTCGATAACGAGCTCACCGTTGCCGCCATCGAAGAGGTCGACGCGCAAGGCGCCCTTCTCTGCAAAGGTGTAATCGTTCCCGACGAGAAGCGTGCCCTGATCGACGTGCAATCGCTCGATGCTGTCAAAATCGGCGGGATCGATTGCAAGCGTGCGTTGGTCTTCAATGCGGAGCGCATCGGATCCATCGCCGCCATAGACCACGCCGGTCATCGAAGCAGAACCCGCGAAGCTGATCACGTCGTTGCCGTCGCCGAGCAGGATGTCATCGAACACCGCGGATTGATCAATGAGCCGCACGCGATCGTTGCCCGCGCCGGCGTTGATGGCGATGCCCGCGCCGCTCGCACCGTTCTCGCTGATCGACGTCAGGATCACGCCGCTGCCTGCATTGACGATGACGTCATTTCCGCTGCCGGTGAGAATACCCGTGGCGTCAGCATGCGCCGTTTCAAACGTTGTGCCCGTTGCGATCGAAACCGCGCTCACATCGATCGTGCCCGTGTTCCAGATATGGTTGCCGCCGTCGCCGGCGCGAATGCCGAATGCATTCGACACCGCGGCTGCGTCTCCAATCTCGAAGCCGGACCCATTGACGAGCCAGCCGGGTTCGACGACAGATGTCGCATCGCCGTTGGCGGATGCGGTGACGTCGATCATGCCATCGTTCAAGATGACGTTGGCTCCATCGCCGGCCGCAATGCCCACCGCGAGGCTTCGCACCGTCGTCGCGGTAACTCCCGTCGCCACGCCGGTGTTGTCGCCATCGATGCTGACGTCGGAATCGCCGACGGGCGCGGAGGTGATCGTCAGCGTGCCCGAGTTCTGAATGGAATTGTTCCCATCGCCAACCGCGATGCCGATGGCGCTTACCGGTGAGTCAAACTTGCCGACGCCCACGCTGGTGGTGCCCCAGCCGTCGCCATCAAGCCCGTCGCCGTCCGCCTTGGAGAGCGCCGCCACGGTGGGCTTGTTCGTGACGGTGATCTCGCCTTCGTTGACGATGGTGTTGTCCCCCGCGCCGCCGTCAATGCCCGTCAGCGCGGAAAGCAAGTCCGCGGATGACGTCGATCGCGCATCGCCGTCGATGGTGAAGTCGCCGCCGTTTGAGTTCGACGTCGCGTTCACCGTAAGCGGGCCGGTCGTGTCATTGACGGTCACATCGATCGACCCCGTGTTCAGCACCTGATCGTCGCCGTCACCTGCCGCGATGCCTGTCGCCGTGAGCGAAGCCGCGGCGCTGGTGTCCGCACCGGCGTCGCCAAAGAGGAAGCCTGCATTGGAGTTGTTGGTTGCCGCGGTCTTGTTCTCAATGCGCACGGCGATCACATCACTATTGATGATCGTGTCGTCGCCGGCGCCGCTGTCAATGCCAATGGCTTCCGCGGTTGATCCGACGACGGCTGTGGCTTCCACCGTGCCGAAGTCGAAGGTGGCCCGCGCGCCGCCGGTCGCGGTCATCGTGGCGTTCGCCACAACATCGACGGTGCCGTCGTTACGAATCCAGTCGTCGCCGTCGCCCGTCTGAACGCCGAAGGCATGGCTGTTTGATTCGAGCACCGCGTTTGTCGTCGGATCGCCCGCAAAGGTGTACGACGAATGGTTCGACGTGGTCGTGGCGTTCGACGTGACTTCGACGAGGCCGGTGTTGAGCAGCCAGTTGTCGCCGTTCCCGCCTGCGAGGCCGACCGCATTCGCCGCGGCGTTCGTCTGCGCATTGGTGTGCGATGCGCCGATCGCCACCGTGCTGTCGCTGTCGATGTCCATCGTCGACGTCGCGGTGACGGTGATGTCGCCATCGTTCTGAATCATGTCATCGCCGCCGCGCCCCGAGAGCCCAAACGCATGCGCGGCGCTCGTCACTTCCGCCTGGTCCGACGCAGCGCCGATAAACGAGAACGAGGTGCCGCTCAAGAGATCGAACGTGGCGCTGGACGTCACATCAATGTCGCCGCCGACAAGGTTCCAGATCGTGTCGTTCCCCGCGCCGCCCACGATGCCGCTCGCCGTCGGCGAGGACGCCACGATCGCACTGACGCCCGCTTCACCAATGATGTCGATGGCAGCATTCGTCTGCGTTGTGAGCGTCGCAGTGGCATCCGCATCAATGACGCCTTCGTTGCGCAGCATGTCGCTGCCTGCGCCGCCGGTCATGCCAGCCGCCACGGGGTTCACCGTCGTGGACGCATCGCCAAGTTGAACTGATGCGACGCCAACAAGGGAAAAATCGAAGTTCGAAAGCGTTCCCGTGCCGGTTGCCGTGGCGAGAATCGTTCCCTTGTTCACCACAACATCCTGGCCCGCGTCGCCCGCCAGACCCGTCGCCTCGGCCGTCACGACGAGACTGGCATCACCGTGCGCGGCGCCAATGAGCGACACGTTGACGTTTCCAGCGTGACCTGTGGATGCTGCATCCACATCGATCGTGCTGTCGTTGATGATCGTGTCGGCATCATCATCGCCCCGCGCGCCGAATGCGTTGGCTGCAATCATCACGCCCCCGCTCTGTTGTCCTTCACCTATCAATGCAATCGCTACGCCGGAGGCCGATGTCTCCGCCGTCGCGCTGGCTGTGATCATCTCCTGAATCGTGATCGAGTCCTGACCCGAGCCGCCGTCCACCCCGGTGGCATTCGCCGTGACGTCTGTCGTGACATTCGCGACCGTCGGACCGGTGACATCGAGACCGAACGAAGATGCGCCCGCCGATGCGTGCGCTGTCGCCGTGATCGCGCCCAAGGCGTTCAGCACGTCATTCCCGCTCCCGCCGTCGGCCCCCACTGCGCGAGCGGTCGACGTCAAGCCTGCCGTGTGCAACGTGCCTCCAATCACATCAATATTCACGGTGCCGCTGGTCGCATCGCTTGTGGCAGCAGCAGTGATGCTGCCGGTCCATGTGATGTTGTCACTCCCCGTGCCGCCTCGAAGGCCTGCGGCTGTGGCTTCCGCGCCGGTGTCTGCGGACTCCGTGGTGGACGTATCGGTGATCACCGTCACCGCGACGGAATCGACATCCACCGTGGCCGTGGCATTGACATCAATCGTGCCCTCGTGGAGGATCGTGTCGTCGCCTGCTCCGCCGTGCATCCCCGAGGCGCTCGCGCTTGCCGTGCTCTCCGCGCTGGCGAGGGTGGCGAACGTCAAGGCGGAAATTTCCACCGCGGTCGAGGAGCCGTTCGACGTCGCCGCCGCGATGATGTCGCCCGTGTTCCACAGCGAATCGCTGCCCGCGCCGCCGTGCATGCCGACCGCAAACGTCTCCACCTCTGTTGACGCGTGACCTTCGGAAAAGCCGCCGAGCACAACGGTCGCCGTTGTGGCGGATGCCGTTGCATCCGCGGTGACGTCGAGCGTGCCGCTGTTCACCAGAACATCGTTGCCGCCGCTCTCGGCATCGCGCGGGTCGTCGCCGTGCATGCCGTAGGCGTTCGCCGCCGTGAGCGCGCTGACGTCCGCCGTGCGCATCGCTTGCGTGCCGAGCACCACCTGCGTGTTGATTTCGATGCCAAAGCCAAGGCTGTCGGAATCCGCGAGCACGGTGACGACATCCTCGTTGCGCAGTACATCCGCGCCGCTTCCACCCGCCAGTCCCGCCGCGAGCGATTCCGTGAAGCTCTGCGCATCAACACCGCCCGCCAGATCGAACAATCCCACCGGATCCGCAGGGATCGAAATATTCGCCTTGACGCCGACATCCGACGACGATGCCAGCGCCGTGGCATTCACCGCGCCGTCATTGACAATTGTGTCCGCGCCCGCGCCGCCGTCGATACCAAGCGCCTCGCTGCCGACGATCGAACGCGCGATCGTCCCTGCATCGGCGACTTCCGGCTGGATGCCCGCCGCCGCCTGCGTTGATCCGCCGCCAATGGCAAGCCCGCCGCCGACTTCAAACGCAATCGACGCATCCACGGTCACTTCGATCGCGGAAGCATCGGTCGCCACATCGATCGTGCCGGAGTTTGTAATGACATCGCTGCCAGCTCCGCCGCTCAATCCCGCTGCGTTCGACTGCCGCACGGTCGATGCATCAACCGCGCCGGTCTGGCTTAGCGCATCGTCACCCCCGCTCGTGCCCTGCACGGCCGAAAGCGCGCTGCCGCCCCCGCCATCACCGGTGCCCGTGCCGTTGCTCAAGCCGATCTTCACAATCACGCCCACCGAGGTCATCGTCGCCGTGGCGTTCGCGGTGATCGTTCCTTCGTTGGTGATCGCGTCGTCGCCATCGCCGCCCTCGATGCCAATCGCATTTGCCGACGAAATCGCGAGCGCATCCACGGTCGTGAACAGCAAACCCGTCGGCAAGGGAACGAGCGACAGCGCCGACGAAATGGCATCGACATGCGCATGCGTCGTCGCCGTGGCGGTGATTGCTTCTGTGTTGAGAATGGTGTCGTTGCCCGCGCCGCCGTCGATCCCGATCGCCGTGCCGTCCGCGCGATTCGCCGCCGTCGCGCTGATCGTGCCGACGACTGCAAAATCGAACTCCAGGCTCGTCACCGTGGGCGTCGCGTCCGCAGTGATCGTGCCGTGATTCTGAATCACGTCATTCCCGTTGCCGCCTGCGATTCCCGTCGCCACCGCGATCGACGCCACGCTGCCGTCCACGATCGCTTCGGATTCGAACGGGTCAATTGACACCAGGCTGGCAATCTGCGTGCCTGTCGAAACATCGCCGCCAGCGTCCACGTCAATCGTGCCATCATTGACAATTGAGTCATGGCCGCCGCCGCCATCAATGCCCGTGGCGATAAACATGCCCGTCACCGGCGCATCGGCTGAACTGATGTCCGACGCGCCCAAGCCGAATGCGTTGTCGGTGACAGCGATGAAGCCGCCAGCGATGCTCGTCACCGTGCCGTTGTTCGTGATGGTGTCCGCGTTCAGTCCGCCGTCGATGCCGGTGGCGGTGCTGTTGATCGCCCGCGCTGTCTCGAACGCCGGATTGCCGACGATGCTGATGTTTGTGGTGTCCCCCATGATGAACGGCGAGGTCGCCGCGCTCACCGCGCCATCATTGGTGATCGTGTCTTTGCCAACCCCGCCATCAATGGCGACCGCCGTGGCGTTCGCGGTGACCGTGGTGTCCACGTTGCCGCCCAGCACATCCACGAGCGTGATGTCGAACGGCCCGCCCTCCGCGGTGGACACTGCTGATGCGTGCACTTCGCCAGCCGCCCCCACGGTGATCGTGTCGTTGCCCTCGCCGCCGCGCACGCCATAGGCCGTTGCCGTGCCGGTGACCGCGCCGTTCGCGCTGGCATTGTCGAAGACGTTGAGCGTCATGCTGTTAACGTTGGCGTCGGCCGAGGCGCCCGCGGAGAGCACTGCATTGATGATGATCGTGTCATCGCCTTCCATGCCGTTGACGCCGGTGGCGGTGGCTGTTGATGTCACCGACACATCGCCGCCCGCGCTGCCGTTCAGCGAAAGCGAAATGTCGAAGCCGTCCGCTTCGGAATCGGCCTGGGTGTCCGTCGCCGAAGCGATGACAATGGTGTCGCTCTCCGCTGAGCCGGTCGTACCGGTTCGAATGTCCTCATCTTCTACCGCGCCGGCAAGGCCGAAGAGCGTGCTGCTGCTCAAGGTCGTCGCGGCGACGCCATGCGCACGTTCATCACCCACAACCATCGAGTGCTGCCCAAGCATGCGAAACATGAACTGCGGAACGGCGAATGGCCAGGCTCGCAGGTGTGCACGCGCCTCAATCCGCGGCTGCGCGTTCAACGCCTTGGCCACTTCGATCGGCGCTGCTTCAGCCGGGACAGCGCCGGCCAGCGCGGAGCACACAACGGGCAAGCACAACAGAACGCGCGAGCGGAAAGTCAGCCGATGGCACGCATCTCCAGCAACCATGTGGCGGCGCTCCTCTCGAAAGCATCGCCGCCTCCATGGAGCGATTGGACAGACCGTCGCAGCCTTCAGGTTAGCAGAAACTTCACGCCGTGCCAGAGATGGATTGTGCGTGAAATCAGGACTTTTCAGGCGCGGCGTTTCCATAACGAGCCGCACCCGCCAGGAAGCGGAGGAACATGAGCGTCGCGAACACCGATGTTGCCGAGGAGCGTGCTCACGTACACGCAAGGCAGATCCGCTCCCTCACGGTCGCGGCTCATGCACGGATAAGAGTCGGGCGCCTCGTCATGCCTGCGCACGCAGGCATCCAGTTCCGTGCAGTGATCGAGTGTTGTCTACTGGACTCCTGCTTCCGCAGGAGTGACGGCGCACCTGCCCCGAAGGGGCAATGAATGTAGTCACACGTGAAGCGAACGTCTTAACGAGCCGCGCCCGTCGGGAAGCGACGTACCTCGAAACGCCTCGACTGTGCCACCACTTTTCGAGAAGTGTGATCGCCAAAGTGTGCCGATCCTCACTGCTCAAGTGCAGTGGCACATCGTTCGTCGCTCCCTCACGGTCGCGGCTCGTTTCCGGAAAGCGCAACCCGTGGACGTGTTCCGGGAGTGTCAACGCACACCGCCCCGGCAGGGGCGGAGGAGTTCTTCGTCGGTCGAGTATGCGTCTGGCAATGACGACGCTCATTGCATGCTGAAACTTCGAGGTTAATCGATGTTCAGAGCTGGCCGATATTCCGGACACAGGGTGAATTCTGACATGATCGACCAAAGGAGAACCGCATGCTGATTCTGATTCTCATTGTTCTCGCCGTCATTGTTGCCTGGTTTGTCGTCGTCACGGTTCGGCGCGTTGGTCGAATGGAGTGCTATCGTGATGCCACGACGGGCGAAACGTGGGAACCACGGTTTCTGATCATCATGTACAAAGGCCCCGGTCACCGCAATGACGAAGGAGAACTCGTACATGGGACAACCGACGACGAACTCAGCGACGAGGAGAAGCATCGCGCAATGCTATGGGGTCACATTTTGTTGACAGCACAATCGCATGGCATTCCAGTCGAGGAAACGCCCTTTGCTGGAGAGCAGTATGGTTGCAATTGGTGCCGCACATTTGATCTGAAACAAGTGGCAAAGCAACGACGTGAGGTCATGTACGCAATGGCTGCCATGCTTATCAAAGACTGCCGCGCAGCAATTGTTCCAGCTTGTGCGCGAATCGTAGGCGAACGTGATGCAAGACCATTCGGGGTCTCCCGCTTTATGGAGTTTGCCGAGACCATAGACGGATTGAAACGGCTCGCTGATGCAGTGTTCCTCATTCTCGATCATGCCTGGATACCGCAGTTGGCTGGTCATGAGACTGTGTTGCATCGGCTGCTACGCCGGCGAATCACACCGGATGAGTTCCTCCACGGCATGCGGTGGTTCGTCGAAGGTACGAAGCAAGCTGCGTGACACAGTTCCCATCCCATGGATAATTTCGCAGCGATCCTCGGAGTCATTGGCGGAGTCGTCGGGATACTGGCGGCTCTTGTCAGCGTTCACCAATGGTGGAAAGTGAACAAGAAAATTGCCATGCTCACTGACGCGAGCAAAGTCGCAGAAGTACTACCTGCTTGGTACACGGAGCGGATGATGCAGGACGATTGGCTGTTCGGGCTGCTCACCGTTGATGGGCGCATCGTCGCAATCACCAAGATCACCGCCGTATCTGACGATGCCAGATGGATGGATGCAGAACTCGCGACTGCGGAGCAAGTGGAGAGCGTGAAATCAAAATGCCAGCACGCGGTGATCGCGATTGCGCATGATCGACTCAACGCTTCGATCCAGATTTCCACCATCGTTGCTGCAATGGAACTTCAAACGAGTTGAAATCGGAGCGCTGTAACGGAACTCTCAGCATCGGTGACAAGGGCCTACCATCCCAGAGTCCAATCCCGAAGCAGAGGCTCCAGCGGATATGCCCGTCCCCGATCACTCACTCCCGCGCACGCTCAAGGAACTTCGCGCCTCCGGCTGGCAGTCGCGCTCCGTCAAGCATGAGCTGCGCGACAATTTTGTTGCAGCGCTGGCGCGCGGCGATGATCTCTTCCCCGGCGTCGTCGGCTACGAAGACACCGTGATTCCCGAACTCTCGAACGCCATCATCTCCGGCCACGACATCCTCTTCCTCGGCGAGAAAGGCCAGGCGAAAAGTCGTCTCATGCGCATGCTCGTGCGCTTTCTCGATCCGATGCTGCCGTGTCTTGACGTTCCGGGGGCGCACACTGCTCCAGCAGGAATCGAACTATTCAACCACTATTCTGGTATTTGCGCATCGCAACGCAACTGAGCGAGCTTCGACATCAATTCATCATCCTTGAGTAATGATGAGGCATCGACACCACGCAAGCTGGCCAGTAAACGCAGCAGATCCTCTGGCCCAATATGTGCAAACATGACAACGTACTCGACATCCGATGAGTTTGTCTCACCAAAGGTCAACGCATTGTCGAGTACATAATCCGGCATGAACGGTTTCCATGTCTCCGCACGCCTGAATACCGCGACGGGGGGCGAAAGTCCTGCGATGCCTTCGTCAACGACAATCCGCTCTTGTGGAAAATACTCCGGGCCTACTCGAACCTCCTCTGCACCGACCGGCTGCGGATATGGAATCTTCAGCAAACTGTGCCTTCCGATGCGCGGATCGTACCCAAGGCGCATTTCGACATGATTTTCAAAGCGGCCACCGATCTCCGGATCGACCGCTGGCCGATCCGGACGCGCCCCGCCATTCGCGTCAGTTACTGGAAAGACAAGCTGTCGGCAGCATGGCTCGTTCGCCAGGCATCGCTCGACGAGATAGCAATGCTCAAGCATTTTCACTGACGTTACAAGCGCCAACGGTTTGGCGCCGCCGGCTTCTCCCACCTGAAGTTCATCGATGACCTGTTCGAGCCCCTTCTTCTGCACAACTGCTTTGCCGAGCGCAGGGACATTGGTATACCTGAAATGATATGGTTGCCCGGCGTACTGCACGCCACGAGTACGTCCAAGTTGGGGCATCGGCATCGCCAGCAATTCTGGCTGCGGCCAGTCTTCGATACCATCAAAGTACAGTGTCAGCGAATAGGCATTCCCGGCTGCAATGAGTTGATCGATCGCGCTTTCAAGTGGCAACGAGTCTGGGCGATCGCGCAACGCTCGACGCAGTTGATCGGGGCATGGCGCCAACAGAAGCGCGACCGGTTCGCGCCCGCTCGCTTCCGCTTTGGCCCCCTCCATTGGGTAACAGCCGGCATCAACAAGACGTTTGCTGTCACCCGGCTTTTCGTCTGCACGACCCGTCCCGTCCTCGCCCTCGATCCAATGATTCGTCAAGCGATACGTTGTCCGAGTGATCTGCGTGGCCACATTCGGCAGCGCATTCACAGCATTGGCTGCGGCCAGGACGTATCGAAAATCGTGATCAACCATCTCCACCGGTACGCCGTCATAGAACGAGCCATCCACCACAAACCCGAGATCATGAAGTGTCTGGACGGCGGATTCGACAGTGAATGACGGTTCTGTGGAAACCTCTTTCCTTTCGGTGGTTACGGGTTCTTGCGAACAGGCGACGTCGCCGGACTCGATCATGCCTTTACCACATCCCCACACGAATGTATCCGCCACCCGGAGTTTCTGTTTGATCAGTCGATACGCGCTCATGTCTTTGCCCGCGCCATCATTCGAATTCGGCGACGGGATTGAATCACTCGGTGAGTCAGCACACGCGCCCATCGCGAGCAAAGAAATGAGCAGTTGCCCGCAGAGCCAATGGCGAAATATTCTCATACACAGGTGCTCCAATGAACAGTCCCGGTGGAAAAACCCGAGTCGTGAATCGTTTCAAACCGGCAGCAGTTCGAATTGCGGCTGTGGGTCTTCGATTTCCGGATCTGGGCCACCATCAGCAACTTCGTCAACGAGCAACGGCGCTCCGTCCGGTACATACCACCACCATGGATGTCCGGTCTTTTCCTCAAAATGGCGGCGCATGTCAGGGTCATACCACCATGGCTTTGGCTCTCCCTTACCACGGTAGCCGGGATCGTATGGGCCCTTCACTTTGACTGGGGTGCCAGGCGGGACTCCGTAACCGGGATCCAGAATCGGTGACACATCAATTGGTGTATCATCCGTGAATGGACCAAGCAGGATTCCAGTTTGCGGATCGAGAATCCAGTAATAGCCACCCTGCTTGATAAGAATCAGTACGTGCCCGACCTTCTTGCCAGACCCCGGCGGTCGTTCCCAGAAAGTGTGAATCACTTGAATGGTAGCACCTGAAAAACGCCTCTGGAGCCATCGTGCAAGAGCATCGGCATAATCATCGCAGTCAAAACCGGGCGTCGGGTAATCGTCTGGGAGGTATAACCCTTTGCCTTTCAATCGCTCCCTATATTGTTTGAGCCAATGATCGAAGTTCACTATCTCAGGCGGCAGATCGGCGGGCAATGGTGGTGGGTCACTGGGCGCGACATTCGGTTCCTTCTTCTTTCTGAGATCAACCGTCACAACTGCATAGTCGTCGAGATACTCCAAGTCGCCGATCTCATAGAACTCACCGAAAGCGGATGCTTCCAAAGCCGCAATTTGTGTACGCACTCGCGCTGCTGGATCAGATGACGCCCCATCATCAGTAATCCTGTCGTCGTATACAGCTTGAACTGCTCACATACCTCGGGGTCGTCGTCGATCAGTTGTTCGATGCCGTAGAAATGATCTCCGGGTTCAAGAATCAGTTGGTCCTGGTAGAGGTCTTCGAAGAGTTCGATCGCATCGCCGAACAGAACGAAGCCGGGCGGCATCTCCTCCGGATGGGTGAACTCAAAGGCTTGGGCTTCAGGTGACCATATGCCTGTTTCCTCGTGTTCCCAGTAGTACGAAGCCCACTGCCGCAACTCCTGTACCGTTGTTGACGAAAGCGGCGCGTCCACAGATGAATAATCGAACTCAGGGTCGGCTGCTGATGCCGGAGACTCAATGATTGCAGCAAGCGCAATTGCGAACAGGAACATACTTGTAATGAATTGCGTTCTGGCATCTGGCATCTTCATGCTGTTCCCCTGCTGATGTACGGAACACGACAAGTAGAATCGCCTCTCTGCTTGTGCAGCGTACCCCCCCCGCAACCTTGTCAACGCCATGAAGTCTGATTCTCCGCCTAGGCTCTGTTTGACGGATCGATTTCAGTCAGTCGGCATCCATCGTTATCCGTGATTTCGGTGCGAGAACGCGGGCGCGTCACCCGATCAAGCGGCGAACAAGTGATCCGTCAAACAAGGACTAGGATGACTTGGCGATCGATTACCCATCCGGAGGACTTCACGTATGCCCGTCCCCGACCACTCCCTCCCGCGCACGCTCAAGGAACTCCGAGCCTCCGGCTGGCTGTCGCGCTCCGTCAAGCATGAGCTGCGCGACAACTTCGTGGCGGCGCTGGCGCGCGGCGACGACCTCTTCCCGGGCGTCGTCGGCTACGAAGACACTGTCATTCCCGAACTCTCCAACGCCATCATCGCTGGTCACGACATCCTCTTCCTCGGCGAGAAGGGCCAGGCAAAAAGCCGGCTGATGCGCATGCTCGTGCGCTTTCTTGATCCGATGCTGCCGTGTCTTGATATCCCTGGCAGTCCCGTCAAGGAAGATCCGTACAATCCCATCACTTCTGCCGGTCGCAAGCTCGTCGCCAGCAAAGACGAGAGCGAGATTCCAATCACGTGGTGGCCGCGCGCCGAGCGCTACGCTGAACGTCTCTCACCCGGCACGAAGTTCGCAGATATCATCGGCGAGATCGATCCCGCCAAGCTCATGAGCGGCGCCAGCATGTCCGCAGAGGATGCGCTGCACTTCGGTTTGATCCCGCGCATGCATCGCGGCATCTTTGCCATGAACGAGCTGCCTGACCTCGATGACCTCGTGCAGGTCGGCCTGTTCAACATTCTCGAAGAGCGCGATGTGCAGATCCGCGGCTATCCCGTGCGATTTGACATCGATGTGCTCATCCTCTTCTCCGCCAACCCGACGACCTACAACCGCTCGGGCAAAGTCATCCCGCAGCTCAAGGACCGCATCGGCACGACGATCCAGACGCACTACCCCCGCACGCGCGAAGTTGGCATTCGCATCATGAAGCAGGAAGCGGGCGTGGATTTGGGCGGCGCGTTTCCCGTGCTTGTCCCGCCGTTCATGGAGGAGATTGTCGAGGAGTTCTCGGTGGCGGCGCGCAAGAGCAAGTATGTCGATCACCAGTCCGGCGTGAGCGCGCGGCTGACGATCGCCAACTATCGCACGATGATTGCCAGCGCCAGGCAGCGCAGTATCCGGTTAGGCGAAATTCCGGGGGTGCCGCGCATCAGCGATCTGGCGCACATCCACGCCTCCTCCATCGGCAAGCTCGAACTCGACATGATGGGCACGCACCAGATGTCCGAACGCCAGGTCATCGATGCGATCCTTGCCGAGGCGATAAAGACGGTGTTCGAGGAATACGTCGACGAGCACGGCCTGGGCGAGATCAGCGACATTTTCGCCAAGGGCGTGAAGATCGAGGTGGGCGACATGCTGCCGAGCAGCGCATATGCGGAGCGGATGAAGCGCGTCCCGCCGGCGTGGGAGAAGGCGTTTGAGGTGAATCCCGCAGAAAACGCAGCAGTGCGCGCTTCATGCGTGGAGTTCGTGCTGGCGGGGTTGTATGTGACGAACCGGATCAGCCGGTCGCAACGCCATGGGCGGATTGAGTATGAGGTTGGGTGAGCGAATCTACTACGACGTTCCGATCACTTTGCGCGACTCGAATCTGATGATTCTGAAGCTTCCTGTGTGGTCAACTCATTAAGCCATTGGCGCACATCTGCAGGCAGATCGAGATCGTCAGCAACCCCCACCGAAGTCCGTGCATCGCTGGGAGCACTCCGTTGCAACGCCCGGTCCAACGCGCCGGGTGATCCCCAAAGCAGAACAGCCCCGACGATGCAGGCCGGCACGACGATCCCCCAGAAGAGCGAGAAGATTGTCAGTCCCCAGAACACGCCCCACACAATGGACCTTTGATTGACCACGACGATGCGTTCCATTGATCGCTCCTTTGACTTGCAGGTGCAAGTTGCCAATCGGGCTTAACACTCGCGGCAGGTGTAACGCGTGAAGCAATCAGTCACATGCTGTATGAAACGAGTGAGCTGAGCTGTGTTCACCACCAATTGGCCTTTGAAGTTAGGTGTATCAGCCTTGGTGGAAGGATCTTTGCTGGTAGGGAAACGCAGCAGTATGCCGTCGCGGTCGATGGCGTCCACCTCGTGAATAATGTTCTCGACTTCTTCGATCCATTCGCGGCGATCGAAGCTAGCATGCGCAGCGTGTTCAGCTTCATCGTTTAGAACAAGCGCGAGCGTCGGCTTGACCTTATCCCAGAGAGGCCGCACGGGATGCTTGCCGAGCTCGACCTTGAAATCAGAACATGCTTGTAAATGGTTCTCGCGTAGATCATGGCCGATGTGCTTCACGAACAACTCAACAGCATGTCGCACCGCGTACATGATCGCTGGAGTCGTTGCGTCGATCGCGGTGCTGGAACGTACTGCAACGTCCGCCATCTCGAGGAATCCCATCGCCAAGATTCGGTAACTCATCGCCCCCTGATACGTTGTGATGTGGGCGAACTGCTGGTCTGACGACTCGTCCGCCAATTCGATCATTCTCATTGGTGCATCCTCATCCGAAGAACCTGCTGGCATGCATCTTAAGGTTTCTGACCCAGCTCACGCCATTCTCGCGATTCGCTCGCTCCAGGAAGCCGGACACTGGCATGAACTGCTCTGCCGGACACCGATGATACTCATAGTGATGCCCGCGTTCGCACACGAAATCGAGATGATTGAGACCGCCTTCGTAGAAGACTTCGCTCCAAGATGCAGCATGTGCGATGTCGGCTGAACTCGGCTTTGTGCAGGAATACCTCGCAGGATTTGGATTCGGGTGATTGTGGAATACGAGGATGCTCGATGCCTGTCGTCGTCTTGCGATCTCACGAATCTCGGTTGAATGCAATCCGCAACCAACGCTGCTGTTATCGTAGCCTTTGTTGAGCCAGATCAGGAACACGCGGCGATCTCGCTCCATCGCAACAACGATCCACTCATGCTTCTTGTACTTGAGAAGCCCTGCGGCTACTGCCGGAAAGTCATACAACGGAACGTCGATGTCGTACAATCTGCCCGTCGCATTCATGCGGCTCTTGAACTCGCCATTGACTCCAGCCGGGTGTGGGGAGAATACAAAGTACGAGCGAACTGCTCTGCGTCTACGTTTCACCGCGAGCATGTGAAGTTCGTCCTCGGTCAACGGCCGCAAATGCAGCACGACGAAGAGAACAATGCTTGCGACCAGGAATATGAGCAGTCCTAAAAGCATCTCGTGCTGAATCAAACGGGAGTCATTCTGAGGGTGCCAGCATACCATTCTGCGTGCCCCGCCATGCCTCTTGCCGATGATGAAGGCAGAATCAGATGATCACCCCCCCGCCCCAACAACCCTCCTTCCGATACGATCCCCTACGAGCAGCGGCTCGCGGCGGATTTCGACTGGGCGCTGCGCGAGGGCAGCATGCTGATTTATTAATCTATCGCGGGGATGAGCATCGGAGGTCCGGACATGCTCCAACTCAACCGAATGAAGGCGCCCGCGGCCGCGTGCGCGCTCACTGGCATTCTGGTCGTGATGTTGCCCGGCTGCGCATCACCGATGTCGAAGCATCTCGTTGCTGATGCGCGGCTGGCGGAGGAAATCGGCCGCTCGCGCGAAGTGGCGGACCTTGTGCTGGAGCTCCGGGCCAAGGCGCACCAAGCCGGCGAGGCGGAGCGCTGGTACGGCTTTGCGGAGCGGGCCGCGAAGCTGTCGATGACGGCGACTTCCCTGTCCATGAATCGAGCACGAGCCATGACGGCCAGCGAGCGCGAACGAGCGGAGTTCTACGCGTCAGTTGATGACACGATCGCGGAAATGGCGGCAGCGCGTGTGCGACTTCGCAACGATGCGCTGGCAAACGCAGTCGCTTCGAGCGATTCGTAGGGCGGAAATGTCCACCTTCCGTTTCGCGCAGTAGTACTGTGATCCCGTGGGCGGTGCCCACCCTTCGACTGCTGCTTTATGCGATGCCGCGCATACTATTCAGTGTGCCGGAGCCGCATGCCAATCTTCCGCCGCTCGGCCGGGGTGCCACACATCATCCCGAAGGGTGATGTGTGTGGAACGTGCATCAACCGCATCCATCACAACAGGCGTGCGATCATCGGGCGGCGTCAACGGATTTTCTTCGTACGACCTTGCCGACGGCCATTGGCAATCACCGGCGTGCGTCACAAGACCGCAGCGCAGCGTTCGGCGCGGTGCGGGCACGTCGCAATCGTAACCATTGCCGCGCGACTGCACACATCACCCTGCGGGATGATGTGTGGCACCCAGATCGGCTGCATACGATCTTTCGTGCCAGACGACCCACGCCAACCACATCGCGATCATCTCGGCGGGATCATCCACACGTATCAGCGCTACGACCCGCAGCGGTTTCCTGCCCCCGGAAGTGCGCCGCCGGATGTCGCGTCGGCGGCGTTCAACCATCTGCTGATGTACGGCGAGACGCGCCAGTTCACCGAGGAAGAACTGGCGAACGCGGTGCACATCGATCCCTCGCAGATTCGCGGCCTGGGCCCGAGCATCGAGGCGCTGATCGCGATGCTCGAAGAACGCAAGCGCAAGATCCTGGCGACGTACGAGACGGACTCGGTCGAGAAGCGTGCGGGCGACAACTTCCGGGGGCAGGCGAGTGAGATCAATCCGCCGGACAAGCTGGCCAGGCGGTTCATGAAGGAGGTCGCAGCGGAGCATCTGCACGGCCTCGAACAATTGTGGTATCGCGCGGGTGACGAGCAGTCCCCCTTCGCTCGCGCGCTGCTGCAGCTCATGGAACGTCTGGCGGAAAAGTACGAAGTCGATGAGCTGGCTGCGAAGTACGAGTTCACCGGCAGAACTGACATGACGATCGAGGAAGCGATTGCGATCAAGGAAGAACTCGAAGCCATCGATCGCCTGCTCGAACAGCTCAAGCAGGCGCGCGAGACGGCGCAGATCGGCTTGATCGACATGGATGAACTCAGTCAGTTCGTCGAGCAGGCGGACATTGACGGGTTACGGCAACTCGAGCAGCAGGTGCGCGACTACGTTCGCATGGCGGCGGAGTCGCAAGGGCTCGAAGCGACGCGCGAGGGCTTTCGCCTGACGCCCGCCGCTTTTCGCGTGTTTCAATCGAAGCTGCTGGGCGAGATTTTCAGCGAGCTTTCGGCTTCGCGAAGCGGTCGGCACACGGGGCCGATCATCGGCGAAGGCGCCATTGAGATTCCCGCGACCAAGCCCTACGAGTTCGGCGATTCGCCCACGCACATGGACGTGCCGCAGACGTTGATCAACGCGATGGTGCGTGAAAGCGCCTCGCTCCCCTCTCCCTCGGGGAGAGGGGTTGGGGGTGAGGGAGTTCACCTGCATTCAACTCAAGACCAAAGGAACCCTCACCCCGGCCCTCTCCCCGAGGGAGAGGGAGAGGGAGAGGGAAGAAGA
>JBIQHI010000007.1:0-53735 GCA_044508635.1 Planctomycetaceae bacterium
TGACCGCGCTCGCAAGATTGAACGCTTCAACACCTGGCCCGGCCGCCGGCTTATTACACGCAATTGACGGGCTGGGGGCCTTGGAGCTACAAGTCTGCCGGGTAGCTGCGCGCACATTATATTGACCGCAAGCGGTCGCCGAGGTGGTGCTTGAGGTTCCACTTCTTGGTCGTGTCCAGCGCTGCCTCCAGGCAGATGAAGGTCCGCTCCTTGTCCCCCTTGAAGGCGTCCACCGTCTCCGGGGCGATCGATTCGTCTAGGCAGACCAGCGCCGAGCGGTGGGCGTCTTTCACCAGCTCCACCTTGTTCTTCGTGAATTCCGGGGCCGGCTCGATCGTGCGGTCGAACATGAAGCCGTTCTTCAGCAGCACCTCGTCAAGAATGCGGTCGCGGTCCCAGGTGCGGTGGAAGGTGTTTTCCTTCTCCTTGATGTACGCCTTCAGCAGCTCGACGTTCTCGGCCTCGGTCTTGTCCGGGTCCGGGGCGAAGTCCACGCGGGGGAAGTGGCTCTTCTCCAGCGTGTAGACCTTGAACCCCAGGGACTCGGCGTACTGCCGCTTCGGATCGGTCGGCAGCAGGCCGTCGGCCGCCTTGCGATAGCGCTCGATTACCCGCTTGTTCCGCTCGATGGTGATGTCGCTGATCTTCTTGTATCCCGCCTTGTACGCGGCCGAGTCCTCCTTCGTGAACTCCGGCAACTGAACGAGAATGAACTGGCGCGTTACTGCGTCATCGTCGGCATTCAACTTGAGCACCGCCTCACCACTCGTTCCCGACCCAGCGAAGAAGTCCAGGACGATATCACCGTCGTCGGTAAACCAGCGGATGAAATCCGCAATCATGTTTACTGGCTTCGGCCGATCGAAAACAGGTGCCCCGAACAGACTGGTGACGTGATCAGTTTGCTCGCTGACCATCCCGTACGCAGGCAGAATCGTCGGCGGCGTTATCTGCGTCCGTTCTTTGCGGCACTTCAGCTTGCCAGCCGAATTGAAGTAGAACTCGATGATTCGCTGCCCCTTCGTGTCTCTGACTTCTTCGCCCGCAAACCACTTTGTCATCTGGTTCTTTTGCGTCCATCCGGCAGCCAGTGTGACAGCCGATACTGTCTTGCCGGCCTTCGCCTCAAGCACTCCGTCTTCCACTGTCACCTTCTCTGCGTCGCCGAATGTGCCGGTGAAGGTAGTCCCGTCGGGTGCCTCGAACTTCACACCAGCCGGAAAAGTGAAGGAACTCTTCGGATTGCCACTAGAAATCTTCTTGAGCGCGCCAGCTTCGATGATTCCGGACCCGCCAGCTATGCCCTTGAGAGTTTCCTCCGACCTGGCGAAGACGACAATGTACTCATGGTACCGCTTGAACAGCCCCTGCTGCTGTGAGTGCTGCTTGTTCCAAATCAACGTCGTTACGTAGTTTTCCTCACCGAACACAGCCTGCATCAGGCGCAATAGGTTTGCCACTTCGTTGTCGTCGATACTGACGAACATAACGCCTTCAGAGTGCAATAAGTACCGCGCCGCGAGCAGTCGCGCGTGCATCATGCTCAGCCAGTTGGAGTGATACCGCCCCTCGCTGTCGCTGTTCGTGTCCACCTTCACGCCGCGCTCGGTGACGCCGGACTCTTCCCAATACGGCTTGCGGCCCTCGGTGTAGTCGTCGCTGTACACGAAGTCCTTGCCGGTGTTGTACGGCGGATCGATGTAGATCAGCTTCACGCGCTCGCGGTAGGCGCTGGTCAGCAGCTTGAGGACTTCCAGGTTCTCGCCTTCGATGATGACGTTGCCGCCGGCTTTGTCGGGGTTCACCGAGCGTTTCTCGTCGTACACGAGGGCGGCGCGGCTTGGGGTGAATGCCTCGCGCTTGGAGCGGGTCTTGCCCGTCCACTGGAATTCGTACCGCTCGGCCGCGGGGTGATAGGCGGGGTCGATCAGGGCGCGCAGTTCCTTCTCCTGCAAGCGTCCCTCGCCATCGAACAAATCGGGGAAGAGCTTCCGAAGCGTGGCAAGACGCTCGGCGCGAAGGTCGGGCGTCTGCGGCATCAGGTCGGCGACGGTTTCGGGCTTGGGTTTGTCGGTCGTCTGATTCATTTACTGGGGGACCTTGGGCTTAAAGTCTTCGTGATAGTCCCTTACAGGAGCGGCGTAGGGGACGTATTCGAGCCGGGCCTCGATGCCCAGCGCCTCGAAGTGCTTCATCGCGCAGCGAATCTTTAACCGCTCCACCTCGGTCAGCGCGCGCTGATCGTCGATGTTGTTCGTGCTCTTGGTCTCGACGACGAAGTAGTACTCCTGCTCTTCGGGCGTCTTGAGCCTTCGGCGCTTGAGCACGAGGCCGAAGTCCGGCTCGTAGTAGTTGCCGACAGGCGTGGGGATGCGGTAGCAACCCGGCAGCTTGAGGAAGCAGATCACCTCGCCGTCCTGCTCGGCGGCCTTGGTGAAGTTGTGCTCGGGGGCGGACTCGTAGGCGACGCCATCGTACACGCCTCGGGCGGGCGTGGGCTCGACGGGGAAGTGAGTCTCGATCGTCGGCAGCAGCTCCGACAGCGGGATGCTCTCACCGGTCGGGTGGTAGCTGAGCGTGCGGATCATCTCCTCGACTTCGATCTGCTTGATCGCGGCGGACGCGGCGGTGAGGAACCGCACCGGGTTGGCGACGGCAGCCGACAGGTTGTGCATGCCGGACACGATTTTGAAGACGGTCGGGTAGGCTAAGCCGGTGTTCTCGCTCAACTCTTCGATGAGATCGAGCCGGGCGAACTCGGGCCGGAGGGCTTTGACCTCGCCGCCGACGTACTCGGCTTCGATCCGTTCGCCGACGAGACTCTTCATCCGGGTAAGCGTCACTTCGGCCTGATACCCGCCGACAGCGATGGCGTCGAGCGCTTCGGTCGCCCGTTTCACGAGTTCGTCTTCATCGAACGCGACGGTGTAGTCCGTCTTCCTGGCTAGACGTTCCCAGAACCGCTTGAACTCGTCGGACTCGAAGCGGGCGGTGCGATGGATGGTGTTCCGCGTGTCTTCGCCCTTGTGCTTCTTGCGGAGCGGGCTGCCCTTCGTTGTGTCGCCGTAGGCTTCCTTGATCTGTTCCTGGTATTCGCGGGCGAAGGTGTCGTAGCTCTCGTTGGGCACTACGGTCAGCAGGTTGATCTCCTCGCCCTCCTTCACGTCCGGGGCGTCATAGACGCGCTGGCCGTCCTGGTTGCGGCAGATGCGCAGGCCACGGCCGATCTCCTGCCGTTTGCGGTTTTCGTTGTAGGCGACGTTGAGCGTGGCGATGCTGAAGACATTGGGGTTGTCCCATCCGACGCCGAGGGCACTGTGGGTGAAGATGAACTCACGCGGATTGCCGATGCGCAGCAGTTCAGCTTTATCGCGGAGGATTTCGTCGAAGATGGCCTTGTTCTTGGCCATCGCGGCCTCGCTGTCGGTGAAGTTGCCTTGGCCGGTCTTGGCGAAGTAGTAGCCCTGCACGTCCTCGACCTGCTCGGGCGTGGCGTCCTGCTTGTAGTGGTCGCGGTAGGCCTTGGCGTACTCCTCGCGGAAAAGGTTACGGATGAGGGGCGCGTCGCCCATGAAGTTCTCGACCTTGTCGATGAACACGAGCGCCAACGGCTTGATGCCACGGGGAATTAGCTTGTCCTTCTTCTTGAAGTGCTGACGGATGAGGTACTGAAGTTGGACACGGAAGAGCCCCGCGTAGTCGCCGGCGCGCTCGCGCCTGACGATCTCGACGCCGTTGCGAAACTTCACGCGGAACTGACCGTCGCTAAGCGATTTCCAGATACGCTCGATGGTGAAGTCGCGGTAGCTGACGTTGTCGCTCTTTTCCGCGAGGTTGTCGCCGACGTTGAGCCAATTGCTGTTCTTCCACTCGAACTTGCCGCTGGCCATCTTTCGCCAGAGCGTGAGCTTTGCCTTTGGCGCGGCGGATTTAGTCTTTCCCGCCCCAATCTTCACATCGGCCAATTCGATCTTCAGTGTGGCCTCGTCGTTCTTCTCGACGACGCTCAGAACCTCAATTTTCTTGACGAGGTTCTTCGAGTAAGCATCTGCTGGCGTGAGGCGATATAGGCGATTCTTGATAACCTTGTGTGTGGCCGAGTAACGCAGACGGAACTGCGGGTTGAGCGTGGCGATGCGCGCAACGGCGTTCTCTGTGTCCATCCCCTCCTGCGGCTCGTCCATAATGAGGATCGGTCGGCAGTCTCCCAGCGCCTGCAGGAACGTCTTGCCGTTGTAAGAATCGTCGCGCCCCGCCTGATTGATAATTCGGTCGTCGGCGTTGAATGCCTGGATGGTCATCACCATGACCTGGGGCTTCGCGTCCTCGATGAATGATCTAAGGCGGACGATCTTCGCGCTGTCGTATTCGACGGGTTTTACCGCGAAACCGTAGCGCTGTTCGAGCGCATCGCCGAAGTCCTCGAAGCTGGCCATCACGCCCTCGCGAATAGGGACTGAAGGCACCAAGATGATGAACTTCGTCAGACCGTAAGCCTTGTGGAGTTCGTAAACGGTGCGTAGGTAGACCAGCGTCTTGCCTGTGCCGGTTTCCATCTCTATGCAGATGTCGCGGTCGTCAGAAAGGCGAGCTTCCTCCTCCGAAATCCCGTTCGCCGCAATGATGCGACGCATATTCTCGCGGATTTGCTCGGGAGTAAGATCGATCACATTCGCGTGAATGCCAAAGAGGTTGGCTCGCTCGAACGTGTTACGGACCTGGCCGGCAAGGGCTTGAACCACTGCGGCGACTGCATCATTCTGATAGTCGAGATCTTCAAGCCGGAGCGACATTCAGGCCTCTCACACACGCAGCTCCCCCGAACTCCACCTCCGCCGCCATCGTTTCCGGCACGAGGGCCGCGTAGTGCCGGCGGCAGATTTCTGGTGAATTGCCCATCAGTGTACTGATTTTGTACAGGCTCACGCCGTTCTGGGCGAGGTGGCTGCCGAAGGCGTGGCGGTAGTCGAGGCTTGACCAGCGCAGGCCGGCTTCGGCGTTGGCGGCGCGGAGGTCGTGCGAGAAGTTGTCGGGATCCCACCATTTGCCGTCGGGGCTTGGGAAGAACCAGCCGCGGAAGTTGTCGTTGAGCGCGGGGTGTGTGGTCGCGCGCGGCGAGTAGTGGTCGAGGATCGCACGCAGCGCGCGGCTGATCGGCACGGCTCGGTTGCGTTTCGTCTTGGGTTGCCATGAGCGGCCGTCAATCGTCTTGGCTCGGACGCGGATCACGCCGTAGCCGCCGTGGCGTCGGCTGAAGTCGATGTCGTCGAGCGTCAGCCAGACCAACTCCTCGCGGCGAAGGCCGGCGTAGATGAGCGTCGCCACCATCGTTCGGAGCTGCGGCTTGAACGCCAGCGCGGCAAGCTGCTCATCGATCTGTGCGAGCGTGAGGAAGCGAATCTCCGGCGCTTGCTCCTTCCATGGCCGAACTTTCGAGGCGGGGTTCACCTGGTTCGGCAGGCGGATGATGTCGTGCTGCATCGCCCAGTTGAAGACGCGGCGGATGATCGAGCGGTAGTGGTTCGCGGTCTTTGGCTTGAGGCCTTGCACGCGGACCTTGTGCTCGATGAACGCAGCGATCTGGCTCGTGGTGATCGCTTCGAAGCAGGCGGCGCGAATAGGCTCCGGCCTGCAGGCGCGGTCGGGGCAGTCGCGGCGCGGCCGCTTGCGGTCTCGCGGTGAGGGATTGCGGCTCGTGATCTTGAGGGCGTCGCAATCGTCGCTGAAGGCTTCGCGCAGGTAGTAGATGTCGGTTTGTGCTGCTTTGGGCGTCTTGAAGGCGCGGATGTGGTCGACGTATCGCTGCAGCACCTCGGCGATTGGCGTTCGCGTGGGCAGGGGATGAGCGTCGCCGTGGGCTAGTGCTGATTCGAGCTGCCGAAGCTTCTCCTTCGCGACCTGGAGCGAAGTGGTTCGCAGGCTTACGCGTCGTGGCTTGCCGGCGATGTAGTACTGGGCGTGATAGATACCATTTCGTTTCTTGAGTGATGCCATTGGCGGCGACCTCCGGACTGGTTTCGAGCCAATCGGCGGTCCCGAGTTCATTGGCGGCACAGGGTACAAAACAGGGTACAAAGGCCACTTTTGCACCAATGAAAAAGGGACTCGCGATCACGCAAGTCCCTTGAAAACAGGCAATAGCGGGGGTTGGATTTGAACCAACGACCTCCGGGTTATGAGCGGCTTCGCTCATGTTCCGGCGCTTTGCGAGTTTTCAAAAACCTGCGTATTTCTCGCGATTTTCGGTCACTTGCTGTAATCGAGTGTAGTGCATGTGATGCATGTTTTGCAAGTCGTATGGTACAGAATGTGGTACAGTCGGTCGCAGCTCGTTCAGCGCGAATGCGCGCACTGGCCCCAGCCCTTCCGGGGGGAGGCCCAGCGGCCGGTGGAGCGAGAGTCAATGGCTTGAGTGTGGGGGCGCGAGGAAGTTGCCATCAAGGTTGGAAAAGCAGTTTGGCGCGGTTGTTGAGGGCTGGCCACCGCTGTTGGCGCAGTTTGCCCTGCAAGCCGCATCTGCAGCGGCAGGGATTGAAGTGCTGTGCAACGTGATGCGAGAGCCGCGAAGAGGCAGCGGTGTCTTTGTTCCATGGAGCGTGTCACAGTGGGTCCGGCTGTATCGGAAGCACCGTGAGTGGTTTGCGGAGCCGTGTGGCTTCTCCTTGCCGGACATTCATTTCTTTATTGGAGCGTTCGTCGAGTTCGAGCGCATGAGTGCAGAAGAGCGGATGGAGTTCCTCCAGTCGGTGCCACCGCAGGAAATGAAGGAAGCAGTACAAGCAATTGTCGAAGTTATGACCATTGCCATGCACGATGCATTTGCCGACATGACCGGCGCAGGCAGTGACTCTCCCGCAGACCTGGAGAACTTGTTTGCGAGCATGGAGGCTCAGTTCTTGATGCGCGTGTGGCTTCCGTGTTGGATCTGTCACCAAACAACTCCGACGCAACTTCTGCGCCGCGCGCGAAGTGGCGATTTGGGCGCGCTAACGGATTTGCTTGCAATTGACAAGGCGATAGTAGCGGATCACCGTATCGCAGCAGTGATCCAAGAGGCTGCACTCGCGCCGAATCCGGCGAGGCTCAATCGGATTGCGGCGGCATTGAAGCGTCGCGGTCGCAGCGTCAAGAGACAGCAATTGCGAATGCGGTTGGCTTCGCAAATCTCAGCCTTGGGAGAAGCGATGCAGTATCCATTGACGGGGCCGCAGATTCGCAGAGTGTTTAACTTCGTCGCCAAAGCGGCTGGGCAGGGGTTTGATTCGAACTTGCCAAAGTCCGATGAAGCCTTCGCCAAGGCCATCCAGCGAGACCGAGGGAAGTGGCGCTTGCCCGGACAAAAATCGCGTGCGCAAGTGTCCGGGTAGTCGGGGTGTTGACCCCGTAGCTTTCGGGGCATGAATGCTCTCACCACTACTGCCTTTGACGAGAACGATCGGAGCAGGAATCAGTCGGGCACATGCTCGGGCCAGGCGGGGGCCGACAGCGGCGATAGCCGCGTCGGCCCGCCGCCCAGCATGGCGGACCCTGTTACACGCCATGCTCCAGTGACAGGCGGACCTGTTGAGTACCGGCCGCTGGTCTGTGGGATCGATTCGCTCGACGTCGGCTTGCACGTCTACACGGGCGAACAGGCGTACAAGAGTTTGATCGATCCGCTCATCGTGCAACGCAACGCTGCACGGCAATCGGACAAGCCGATTCTCTGGCACAGTCGCGCCTTCGGCGAGTGTCTGGTCTATGCACGCGGCAAGTCGTCGATGCACCAGTTCCATCTGCAGACTGATGAAGGGCACTATTTCTTTCAGGCGCAAAGGGAGCCGATCAACGGCACGCCGAACGTGCTTGTCTCAATCAACGCACGCATACTGTGGCTGCACGGAGTGGATGGCGCCATCGCCCGCATCACCGAGCGGCTGTCACGTATCGGGGGGGAAGTGCGCCGAGTCGTCCCAAGCCGCTGCGACCTTGCGGCTGATTTCGAGATGCCGAACGGCATCACATCCGAGTTTCTGCGAATGCACCGCGTCTGCAAGAGCCGGAAGTTCACGCCATACGAGGAAGACGATCGGCTGGAGACGTGCTATTTCGGAAAGAAGGGGAGCGATTTGCTCTTCCGCATCTACAACAAGTCCCTTGAAATTGCGCGCGGCCGGTACGAAAAGGCGTGGTTCTTCGAAGAAGTCTGGCGTGTGCCGATCACCTCGACGGTGTGGCGAGTCGAAGGTCAGATTCGCCGGGCGATTCTGCGCAAATTCGGTGTCAACTCGATCGATGATCTCAAACGATCCTTGAATGCGCTTTGGCAATACCTCACGACGGAGTGGCTGTCGTTCCGGTTGCTGGACGATTCGAACACGGCTCGCCGCACTGTGCACCCGTGGTGGCTGGCGGTGCAGCAGTGCGCAGCGCTCTTCGGCTCCTTCTCTGAGCTCGTCCGCGCGAACGCACCCGGCGAGCCAGCCGATGCGGCCTGGTACGTGCGACGAATGGCGGGGCTGTGCACCGGCTACGCAGCAGCAGCCGGCATCCTCGACAGGAATGATGCGCTCGACGCGATCCGCGACGCATTGCAGGAGGAATGCGAACGGCTCAACTGGGATGAGGACGTTCGGCGCAAGCGGCTCGAACAGGGCAAAGAATCACTGAATCCGGAGGAGCAGGACGATGAGCCGCCGTTCTGATGACGCCAAGGTGCCAGCAGACTCGGCGTACTACATCTCGCCGAAGGAACTGGCGACGCGCTGGCAGACTGCTCGAACAACCGTTGATCGGATTATCCGACGCGCAGGGCTGACGCGCGTGTACCTCAGCCACGGCCGCAACGGGATCGTGCGCTACATCAGAAAGGAGGTGGAAGCCTACGAACAATCGCGGTGCGTCCGCATGACGTGACGCCTGCAAGAAATCTCTACCTCGCTGGCTGCCCCGGAAAAGCAAGTCCGCCGGGGTAGCTGCGTTGGATCAAGGCAAGACAAGCGCGAGCTTCAATCAGCTCACCACAGCGGCGTGAAAGCAGTCTTGGCGATGCGGACGGCGTGCTAGACTTCGGCGTATGGGTCGACCGCTCCCACCAAGCCCCGATGCACCGTTCCGTACGCGCCTCGCGTGGCGGCGCTACAGACTCGGTGTGCGACTGCGCAACTGCCGTTGGCAACTCCGCCTTGGCAATCTCCGCGCGGCGCTCATCTATCTGCTGGCGAGCAAGCGGAACATCCGCGCCTTCCACATTCGCCGGCAGCTGGCCGATGACCGCGCTCGCAAGATTGAACGCTTCAACACCTGGCCCGGCCGCCGGCTTATTGGCCGTAATTGATCGGTGCCCACCGCTCTAATTAATCTTCTTTCGCAGGCTGAGATGAATTACACTACTCTGCAAACGAGCCTTCTCACCCTCGAGTTGCGGATTGCTCGCGGGCTGAGATGAATTACACTGCAGCCGGTGTGTGGCTCCCTTCGGGCGCGGTTGCGGATTGCTCGCGGGCTGAGATGAATTACACTTCCTCGATCGACGAGCCGGATTGCCTGGCGTTGCGGATTGCTCGCGGGCTGAGATGAATTACACTATGTCGCCCGCCATCGAAGGAAATCGCCGCGTTGCGGATTGCTCGCGGGCTGAGATGAATTACACTTTGAGTTCGGGATCGCCGATGAGGCCGTCGTTGCGGATTGCTCGCGGGCTGAGATGAATTACACTCCTCAAGGTGCGCGACCGCATCAACGCGGGGTTGCGGATTGCTCGCGGGCTGAGATGAATTACACTGAAGTGTGCCTTCGAGTTCGTGCTTCCTGGTTGCGGATTGCTCGCGGGCTGAGATGAATTACACTAGAAGCGTCCATACAGCCCATTACCTCGAAGTTGCGGATTGCTCGCGGGCTGAGATGAATTACACTGATGTGCCCGTCCGGGCTGTTGCCCGGCCAGTTGCGGATTGCTCGCGGGCTGAGATGAATTACACTTCGGAATGCGTCTCCGCTTCCGCTTTCGTGTTGCGGATTGCTCGCGGGCTGAGATGAATTACACTGATCGCGCCGTAACGAACATCGCGCGGCGGGTTGCGGATTGCTCGCGGGCTGAGATGAATTACACTCTCGCCCTTCTTGGGCCAGCGCCCGCAGATGTTGCGGATTGCTCGCGGGCTGAGATGAATTACACTCTCACGCCCGGTCAGCAGCGCGTGCTGGAGTTGCGGATTGCTCGCGGGCTGAGATGAATTACACTGAGCTGCTGGTTGTTGAGGCAGCGGGCGGGGTTGCGGATTGCTCGCGGGCTGAGATGAATTACACTTCGTCTTCGAGCTGTCGCTCGGCGAGGCGGTTGCGGATTGCTCGCGGGCTGAGATGAATTACACTTCGTCTTCGAGCTGTCGCTCGGCGAGGCGGTTGCGGATTGCTCGCGGGCTGAGATGAATTACACTGGGAGCCAGAAAACAACTTGTTCGGGGTTGGTTGCGGATTGCTCGCGGGCTGAGATGAATTACACTCGTGAACACGTCGAATGGCACCCCATCCCAGTTGCGGATTGCTCGCGGGCTGAGATGAATTACACTGGCGCGCCCGCCAACGGCGACACCGTGTTCGTTGCGGATTGCTCGCGGGCTGAGATGAATTACACTGTTTGGGTTCGCCGGCCTGGCCGGCTCTTGTTGCGGATTGCTCGCGGGCTGAGATGAATTACACTCCCGCCGCTGAATTGTGGTTCATTCCAGCGGTTGCGGATTGCTCGCGGGCTGAGATGAATTACACTCGCAGCCATGGCACCGTTGCTCGTCTCTTTGTTGCGGATTGCTCGCGGGCTGAGATGAATTACACTGGCGCGCCCGCCAACGGCGACACCGTGTTCGTTGCGGATTGCTCGCGGGCTGAGATGAATTACACTGTTTGGGTTCGCCGGCCTGGCCGGCTCTTGTTGCGGATTGCTCGCGGGCTGAGATGGATTACACTTGCTACTGGAACCGCCAGCATTCGCTTGAGTTGCGGATTGCTCGCGGGCTGAGATGGATTACACTAGAATCAAAGACGCTGTGACGGGTGATTTGTTGCGGATTGCTCGCGGGCTGAGATGGATTACACTTGCATCTGGCACACTTCGCCCGGTCGCATGGTTGCGGATTGCTCGCGGGCTGAGATGGATTACACTCGGACTGCCTGTGCGCCCGTCGAAGTAGTCGTTGCGGATTGCTCGCGGGCTGAGATGGATTACACTAAAGTTTTTTAAATATCAACACTCACCGATGTTGCGGATTGCTCGCGGGCTGAGATGGATTACACTAACGTCTCCCAGCGCTCGACGATGACGTCGTTGCGGATTGCTCGCGGGCTGAGATGGATTACACTCCTGCGGTGAACCTTCGAAAGGAATGAACAGTTGCGGATTGCTCGCGGGCTGAGATGGATTACACTGAAAGACGTGCAGAAGATCAACGTGACGCTGTTGCGGATTGCTCGCGGGCTGAGATGGATTACACTGATTACCTGCGGGGATTCTACGACGGCCGCGTTGCGGATTGCTCGCGGGCTGAGATGGATTACACTGCGCGCATCCTGCAACAGCGTCGCGTCATCGTTGCGGATTGCTCGCGGGCTGAGATGGATTACACTCCAGGTGCGGTTCACGGACGAGCGCGACCGTTGCGGATTGCTCGCGGGCTGAGATGGATTACACTGCGTGCTAAGCCGCACCGATAACGGGGCAGGTTGCGGATTGCTCGCGGGCTGAGATGGATTACACTGAGCCAGTTGATGTATCGTTCGAGGTCGCGGTTGCGGATTGCTCGCGGGCTGAGATGGATTACACTGGTCGAGGCCCATCAGGTGCGCGACTACCTGTTGCGGATTGCTCGCGGGCTGAGATGGATTACACTTGGCGCGCACGAGTGCATCCGCGTCAGCGTGTTGCGGATTGCTCGCGGGCTGAGATGGATTACACTGATCGCGTCACGCTCGCCAAGCAGCTTGATGTTGCGGATTGCTCGCGGGCTGAGATGGATTACACTGGCGACAGCTTAGGCAATGCGGCCTTGTAGGTTGCGGATTGCTCGCGGGCTGAGATGGATTACACTAAACCCATGTGCTACCGTTACACCATAGGGTTGCGGATTGCTCGCGGGCTGAGATGGATTACACTTTCGTTCTGCATCGCCTTCATCCAGACGGGTTGCGGATTGCTCGCGGGCTGAGATGGATTACACTAAAAACGTGTGCGCGCCACCGCGACGCCAGTTGCGGATTGCTCGCGGGCTGAGATGGATTACACTAATCACGCCATCGTTGCGCACCCAACGGATGTTGCGGATTGCTCGCGGGCTGAGATGGATTACACTCTGCTCGTGTTCCAGTGTCGCCGCCGTCTCGTTGCGGATTGCTCGCGGGCTGAGATGGATTACACTCCCGCAGCCGATGTATCAGGAAGGCGGAACGTTGCGGATTGCTCGCGGGCTGAGATGGATTACACTACATCCGCATGCCGGAGGAGGTTCTGGCATGTTGCGGATTGCTCGCGGGCTGAGATGGATTACACTGGAAGGCGAGTGGGATGACTGTCACCGCCTGTTGCGGATTGCTCGCGGGCTGAGATGGATTACACTGACCCCGCCTACTGGGACAGCCTGGACGAGTTGCGGATTGCTCGCGGGCTGAGATGGATTACACTGGCGGTGAACGCCACGACGGTCCCGCGCGAGTTGCGGATTGCTCGCGGGCTGAGATGGATTACACTCGCGAGATGGCGACGCTCGGCAGGCGCGCAGTTGCGGATTGCTCGCGGGCTGAGATGGATTACACTGCTCGGCAATGGCGTTGTCGATGCACAAGGGTTGCGGATTGCTCGCGGGCTGAGATGGATTACACTGACGTTGGAGAGCGACGGCAGCAGCCGCACGTTGCGGATTGCTCGCGGGCTGAGATGGATTACACTGCTGATCGGCGTTCCGATGCCGTCGATTCGGTTGCGGATTGCTCGCGGGCTGAGATGGATTACACTTTGTTCGTGCGCTGCCAGTCCATGAAGCGGTTGCGGATTGCTCGCGGGCTGAGATGGATTACACTGATGATGCGACTCACCGGCGCGACGTGTTGTTGCGGATTGCTCGCGGGCTGAGATGGATTACACTTCGCCGCTCCGTGGCTCATTGGTTCAGTCCGTTGCGGATTGCTCGCGGGCTGAGATGGATTACACTCCAGCGATCACCGATCGCGTGCCCGCATTGTTGCGGATTGCTCGCGGGCTGAGATGGATTACACTTCGATCATGCCGCCCGTTTCACGCAGCCGAGTTGCGGATTGCTCGCGGGCTGAGATGGATTACACTCCAGGCATGAGCGGCTGGACAGCTTGCAGGGTTGCGGATTGCTCGCGGGCTGAGATGGATTACACTTATGCAATCAGCAGTGCATAATTGTAATTGTTGCGGATTGCTCGCGGGCTGAGATGGATTACACTCAATGGCAACCGGGCTTCAGTCGAACGATGTTGCGGATTGCTCGCGGGCTGAGATGGATTACACTACTAGGCGATGACTACAGATCACCGGCTCTGTTGCGGATTGCTCGCGGGCTGAGATGGATTACACTAGGAATCCCGATGAGTACCGAAAAGAACACGTTGCGGATTGCTCGCGGGCTGAGATGGATTACACTCCAATCGTGTTCTTGACGGTCGCGCGGAAGTTGCGGATTGCTCGCGGGCTGAGATGGATTACACTATCGACGCCGTTGTCTCGGCGTGGCTTGCCGTTGCGGATTGCTCGCGGGCTGAGATGGATTACACTCCTGTACGCCACCGACCGCACCGGCACCGGGTTGCGGATTGCTCGCGGGCTGAGATGGATTACACTGGGCCGTGAACGCATTCGGGGACGACGCGGTTGCGGATTGCTCGCGGGCTGAGATGGATTACACTAATCCGCCGATACCAGCTTGCGCAAGCCTGTTGCGGATTGCTCGCGGGCTGAGATGGATTACACTTCCGCCGAATCACACGATGCGGACCAACGTGTTGCGGATTGCTCGCGGGCTGAGATGGATTACACTCTCGTCGCACGGCTCGCTGTATGCGGACGGGTTGCGGATTGCTCGCGGGCTGAGATGGATTACACTGTGGCGGCGTTCACGTCGCTGGCGTTGGAAGTTGCGGATTGCTCGCGGGCTGAGATGGATTACACTGACGAAAAAGATTACGCGCGCGAAGGACGAGTTGCGGATTGCTCGCGGGCTGAGATGGATTACACTTCACCATCGGCACGATCCTTGTGCTCGCCCGTTGCGGATTGCTCGCGGGCTGAGATGGATTACACTTTCGCTTGCTCAAGGCAAAACCGTGGCGGGGTTGCGGATTGCTCGCGGGCTGAGATGGATTACACTGATCGCGCCGTAGCGCACGTCGCGCGGCGGGTTGCGGATTGCTCGCGGGCTGAGATGGATTACACTCATCGTGGCTGATTCGACGAAGGCCACAAGGTTGCGGATTGCTCGCGGGCTGAGATGGATTACACTGAAGTGAAGAAGCTGATGACCGAGCAGCAGTTGCGGATTGCTCGCGGGCTGAGATGGATTACACTCGGGTCGTAATCATCGTCTTCGTCATCACCGTTGCGGATTGCTCGCGGGCTGAGATGGATTACACTTCCGGCCCCGGCACATAGGCGAGCAGATTCGTTGCGGATTGCTCGCGGGCTGAGATGGATTACACTCAACTCACACAGAAGAAGCTCGCGGCGCTCGTTGCGGATTGCTCGCGGGCTGAGATGGATTACACTTCATCAATGATGTGAAGTGGGCGCGGACCGTTGCGGATTGCTCGCGGGCTGAGATGGATTACACTCATTCCAGGCTCTCGTGGTGGGCCAGGATCGTTGCGGATTGCTCGCGGGCTGAGATGGATTACACTTGCCGGCGCGTTGGCGGTCGCTGATCCGCCGTTGCGGATTGCTCGCGGGCTGAGATGGATTACACTGATGTATTTGGCCTTAATTGCTGGATTGTTGTTGCGGATTGCTCGCGGGCTGAGATGGATTACACTCAACTGACTCAACGGTATTGTGCCGCTGCTGTTGCGGATTGCTCGCGGGCTGAGATGGATTACACTTCCCTGCCGACGACACATATTCAACAAATTGTTGCGGATTGCTCGCGGGCTGAGATGGATTACACTATCTTCTGGCGGTTGCCTGTGGTCTGCTGGTTGCGGATTGCTCGCGGGCTGAGATGGATTACACTTATGGTCCAACCTACCACGTCAACACTATGTTGCGGATTGCTCGCGGGCTGAGATGGATTACACTGTACTCATTCATCGGCTTTCGGCCCGGTCCGTTGCGGATTGCTCGCGGGCTGAGATGGATTACACTTCTGGTCCGGGAACGTAGTCGAGGATGTTGTTGCGGATTGCTCGCGGGCTGAGATGGATTACACTATTGCCCGGGCAAACGCGGCAAAACAGGCCGATTCCGGGGCCTCCGGCTCAGAAAAATTCGAGCTGGACCGGAGGTTGTTCGGGTCGGGTGCGACGTTTTCCCCAAAAAACGCGCATCCTCTCGAACTGCTTATCGGTAATGCAGAGGATCCGCACCTCCCCGTCGGGCGGTAGGTTCTTCTGCACGCGCTGGACGTGAACGGCCGCATTCTCCTCGCTGGCACAATGCCGGATGTACACGGAATATTGCATCTTGGCAAAGCCATCTTGCAAGAGGGCTTTGCGAAACAAGGCGTACTGGCGGCGGGCCGCCTTCGTGTCCACTGGCAGATCGAACATGGCCACCACCCACATACACCGATACCCCGAAATGAACATCACTTCTCCGTCTCTTGGAGCTTGGGAATCGACAGTTTCTCCGATTCGCCCTGGAAGCACTTGACGAGCGATGCGACGTAGCGATGCACTGCGACAAAGAGCGGGCCTGTGTCGCCGTCTGTTTCAACGTTTTGCGTTAGGAGTTCGAGCAGGCCTGCCTTGGTCGGTCGGTCAAGCTCAGTGCGGCGACAGTCAATGAACAATTGGCGTACTCGTCGATCCACGATCGGCCGGAGTGGCTCCAGCAGGTCGTCGGCAAGGCAGAATGCGTTACCGCGATTGCTGTGATGGATGCCAAGCATCGGGAGCAGTCCCGCAGCGACGAGGGCACGTGCGATCGCGGCACGCAGGACCGAATACCCATAATTGAGCATGTTGTTGGGCGGCCCTGCCGTGCGTTCCTGGTCACGCCTGAAGGGGATTCCTTCAGGAAGCCACACGCTCCAGTAAAGTCGTGCAGCTTGCGATTCCGCGTGTTCCGTGTCGCCTGATTTCACTCCCCGTGCTAAGCGCTGCAATCGCGTGAAGGCTGGGGAGTTGGGAGGGAGGTTCGCAGCTTGAGCGCGAATCTTCGCTTGGACGATCTGCTTCCAAAGCTGCTTCTTCGTCGGCTTGCTGACTTGAAGCTGATCGTTGATTCGCCAGACGACTTGTGTATGGTCGGCGAGAGGCAGAAGTATGCCGACTGGGTGATGATCGTGGCCACAGACAATGACAACCGCATCGTTTTCAACGAGCGTGGCAAGGGCGTGGTGCGAATAGGTGGTCCTACCGTGGTCAACGAGGAGCACGCCGATGTCCTCGCAGGGAATTGACCTTGATTCGCACTCAGGCGCGTCGTGCGGCTGAAGCAGCAACTGATCCAGGCGCACGGACAGATGCACCGATTGCTGCGAGATTTCAATGGTGCGCTTGATCACATTCCGCCATATCGGCGGAAGGACGGCGCCGGTTCAGTCATTCGCCCAACGCAATCGCCCGATTGGATCGACAACCACTTTCCTGCCTTTGAGGCTAGTCGGAGTCTTTCCTTCATCGTCACGTTTGGCGGATGGACGTGCATCGCACGCGTCAACAATGTGTATCCGTTTCTGTGTCGACACTAACGTTGTAACCACGACCAGCCGTTCTGCGCCTTTGAACTCTGCCCATAGAAGATCGCCTGGACACACGGACATTACAAAGCGGGCGTCACGGTGCACAGGGTGCACTCTCGAAACGATCGCCTCGCCTGCGAGCTTTCTGCGAGCGGCCTCCAGAAGCGTAACATAGACGGCATCGCGCCGAATTTTGCCACGACCGTCAACGTACTCAAAAATGCTGGCATGGTGCACACGGCCGGGCTTGACACAAGCATCGCCGTGGCGAATGGGCTGAATCGTCAAATCCCTGCGAACCAATCGCACTTTCTTGATCGGAACGCCTGACTTCATACACAACGGTTCACGCCACACCTCTTTGGGGATCGTTTGACCTCTAATTTGATCCGCATACTGTGACACCCTCGCCTTGACGATGGCGCGGATGGAATCATCGCGAATATCCTCGATCATGGACGTGGTTAACGAGTCAACGGACTTGCGGACGGAAAATTCTCCATTCGTAGACGTTGGGCCGTAAATGGTCTCTTCATGAAGTGCCCCCTTGACCCTTCGTCGCGGTCGATGCGACACATTGATCGTGTTGACTACCGTCTCGACATTTGCACGGAAGTTGGACCACGGTTCTTCGAGCACCTCCCCAGTGACCTCTGTGCCACCCTGGCGGCGGATTCTTGAAAGGTGCTGGAGGCGAGAACGTGTGGTGAGCGCGATCACAATCGCGTCAACAGCATGATGGCGATGATCTTCGCGATTCTTGAGGTCGAGGCCATCCTTTCGGAGTACGGAGTTGAGACCCCAATGCCAGCGCAGCGTGCTGGTGTGATCGCCGTGTACGCAAACGACGTCGGAGCCCAGACAACGGAGATAGTCATGGACCTGCGTCGTGATGTATGATGTGTCGTTGAGTTGACGCGAAATAAAGTCATCAATGACGATATCGCGCACACGAAAACGACGAGCCTTTGGGTAGGGGAGCTTGGTGCAGCGCTGAAGGACGGAGTTGTATTTGGCGGGATCCGTTTCCGCAAGCCATTCCGCAGGCGTGCGCTGACTCTTGCCTTGGTTCTCCGTCCGGAAGCAGAGGACCTTGTTCATCATGGAGTCATCGAGGCTCCGTTCAAATGGCAGAATGTGGTCAATATCCACTTCGCCAGAGAGCAATTGCGCCTGGCTGATGGGGCGGCCGGAGTAGATGCACTCACGGCCTTGCTGAACCCAGAGTCTGTATCGCAGGATGGCATCCGCAGATACGCGATGTCCCATCTCTCGTAGTCGGTCCGCAGCGTTGTCGCGTTCTCGCTCGTTCTCGCGCATTTGAGATGTTCGTCGGCGCCTGCTCTCGGCGGTGCCCTTTGCTTCGCGCGAAAGTTCAAGGTGGATGCGAGCAGGCTTACCGTACTCCCGGATAATCGCGTTGACCACCTTGCGCACCTCAAACAATGCGGTACGCACGATTGGGTTCGTCAGATCGGGGGGTTGGGGAAGCTGATCCAATTGATTCACCACCCGCTGGTCCGGTCGCAAGTACCCTGCTTCTGACAGCGCGGAGGGGGTGCCGTCCTTCGTCATCATCAGCAAGCCTCGCTCAAGATGCGGAAGCAGTTTCTCGATAGCCACTGCGGAGTAGGCTGAGTATCCTTTCGACTCTTTCCCTTCCAGATCGGTATCGATCAACTCCTCAGCTACTTCTCTGGAAAGACCCCACTCGGTCGTTGCCTTCTGCAGGATTGTTTCTTCATCGTCGTGGAGAAGTGAACGCACGATCAGCGTCTTTTCCCGTTCGGAGCGATCGTGCCACGCTTTGCCGAAAAGATGTTTGCCGGACAGGATGGCATCTGTTGGCATCCCAAGCAGCTTGGATCGATCGCCTCGTTCCAAATTGAAACGCACGGATTCTGGCCATCCGAAATTCTTTGTAAACAGCTTCCGAATTTGGTCGAACGTGAGTTCCTTTCGCTTCGCCAGATTCTGAATGAGCAGTGCTCGCTCCTCGTCAGACAGTGAGCGCTCATCACCCGTTGTAGAGTCGAGCACCTTTAGATTGTTGACCTCCTGAAGGAGCCTGAACCGCTGAGCCGCGCGATCCGCTCGTGGGCACCGCTTCTGCTTCGGCTCAAGTTCGCACTGACCGACGATGGATTTCGGCCAGTACATCGGCCTCTGGAAGAAGATGATGCCGTGGAATCCATACCTCTGCAGCATCGAGGTGGTTGAGCCACGAGGTGGGTCCGGCGTCTTGGGAAAGTTTTGGCGGCCAGCTTCCCCGTACTTCAGCTGCTCTGTGAGGAGGTCGGGATAGTATCTTTGCTGAGCCGCCCAAATCGTATCGAATTCGAGTTCGTACATGTCGCGGCGAGTATGCCGGCCACGGATACGGGTGTGCGGACTGGCAGCTCGCACCGCTGCAAAGTGTTCGCCAAGTGTGTTGTGACCGGCTGCTTTGATTTCCGCAGCAAGAGTGTTGATCTCCTCAAGCAGCTCCGACGTTTCCTTCCTTTTCTTCCGGTCCTCTTTGCGGTTGGAGAGAAAGCCTCGCCGTTGGTTGATATGGATGAGTAGCCGTCCGATCTCATGGAGCGACAGTTTGTCGCTAAGAGCGCGGCGACGAAGTTCATACGGGTCGAGTTCAATCAACGCCGATTGCAGCTCGGCGGTGGCGGGGAATAGTCCGGCTTCAATGAGCGCCGCGCGGAGCACACGTTTACGGCGAGCACGCCGGGCGATTTGCCGACGCATTCCCCGGGCAATTCGACGCTGTTCATTCTTGGGGTGTTCAGCACCTTGCTGGTCGCGATCCACGCCTTCGGGGAAAACCCGAACCCCAGTGGCGACAATTCGCCCAGCGAGCTCGTCGACGAGTGCCCACCCAATGGAGGTGGGCCCGAGGTCAAGGCCCAGAGTGAAATCTACCATCCTGCACTCCCAGAATTGAATGCTTGACAAATCTCTTGACGGTGGCCACCATTATGGCGTAATTCATCTCAGCTCGCGAATGCTTTTCGCAACAAGAAGAAACATTCGCAGGCTACAGCCCCACGGGGCTGCCGACCGCAATGCCTAATCGCAGTGCGGTCATTTGTTATGTGAGCCGTGAGGTTGTGGCCAAGCGGTGCAAGTTCGAGGTCGCTGCCGCGAACTCCACCTCCGCCGCCATCGTTTCCGGCACGAGGGCCGCGTAGTGCCGGCGGCAGATTTCTGGTGAATTGCCCATCAGTGTACTGATTTTGTACAGGCTCACGCCGTTCTGGGCGAGGTGGCTGCCGAAGGCGTGGCGGTAGTCGAGGCTTGACCAGCGCAGGCCGGCTTCGGCGTTGGCGGCGCGGAGGTCGTGCGAGAAGTTGTCGGGATCCCACCATTTGCCATCGGGGCTTGGGAAGAACCAGCCGCGGAAGTTTTCGTTGAGCGCGGGGTGTGTGGTCGCGCGCGGCGAGTAGTTGTCGAGGATCGCTCGCAGCGCGCTGCTGATCGGCACGGCTCGGTTGCGTTTCGTCTTGGGTTGCCATGAGCGGCCGCCAATCGTCTTGGCTCGGACGCGGATCACGCCGTGGCCACCGTGGCGTCGGCTGAAGTCGATGTCGTCGAGCGTCAGCCAGACCAGCTCCTCGCGGCGGAGGCCGGCGTAGATGAGCGTCGCCACCATCGCCCGGAGCTGCGGCTTGTACGCAAGGGCTGCGAGTTGCTCATCGATCCGCGGCAGCGTGAGGAAGCGGATCTCCGGCGCTTGCTCCTTCCACGGCCGAACTTTCGAGGCGGGGTTCACCTGGTTCGGCAGGCGGATGATGTCGTGCTGCATCGCCCAGTTGAAGACGCGGCGGATGATCGAGCGGTAGTGGTTCGCGGTCTTCGGCTTGAGGCCTTGCACGCGCACCTTGTGCTCGATGAACGCTGCGATCTGGCTCGTCGTGATCGCTTCAAAGCAGGCGGCGCGAATCGGCTTCGGCTTGCAGGTGCGGTCGAGGCAGTCGCGGCGCGGTCGTTTGCGAGCTCGCGGTGACGGGTTGCGGCTGGTAATCTTGAGGGCGTCGCAATCGTCGCCGAAGGCTTCGCGCAGGTAGTAGATGTCGGTCTGCGCTGCCTTGGGCGTCTTGAAGGCGCGGATGTGGTCGACGTATCGCTGCAGCACTTCGGCGATGGGCGTTCGCGTGGGCAGGGGATGGGCGTCGCCGTGGGCGTGGGCGGACTCGAATGTCCGTTTCAGCTCCTTGGCGATCTGCAGCGAGCTGGTGCCCAGACTGCGGGCGTGCTGCGTGCCGCTGACGTAGTACTTGATCCAGTAGATGTTGCCGCGTTTGAACAGGTGCGCCATGGCCATGGTCTCCGGAAGTGACCGATGGTTCGCGGCGAGCCCTTGATCTGGCGTGGTACAGTTTGTGGTACAGTCGCCAATGAAAAAGGGACTCGCGATCACGCAAGTCCCTTGAAAACAGGCAATAGCGGGGGTTGGATTTGAACCAACGACCTCCGGGTTATGAGCCCGACGAGCTACCAGGCTGCTCTACCCCGCAATCTGTGGCGGAGTATACGCGCCGCGAGGCGGGGGTTCAAGCGTGCGGTGGGTGGGGCGGGGTGGTTGCGATTGCGAATCAACGGCGTAGTTGGCGTCGGGCGCCGGCATCGCAACGTACACATGCGAAGTGTGCACTTCATCGCTTGCGCTTTGGCCGTTGAAGCGACCGTCAGCGCGACGAACGGCGTCCTCTCCACCCGATCGCGGCATTTCAAATTTGCAACCACCCGTCGGCCCGTGGTGCTCGACGTCACACGCTTGGCGTGCGGCTGCGTGCCTGCGCGATGAGGGCGAGCTGCGTGACGGCTTCGCGGGGGAGGTCCAGGAAGCGCACGCCGAATTCGTGCTTGAACAGGCCGACGCGCTTCGACCAGATGACCTCGGCATTGAGGTACATCACGATGTTGCGGTCGGTGAGTTCGACGGTCACGATGCCGGCGGGGACGCGGCGGGACTGGATGCGCATGCCGTCGCGGCTCAAATCGAGCACCTTGCCGAGCGAGCAGGTGAGGCCGGTGGTGGTGAAGCGGCCGGCGCGGCGCGTACACGTCTGCGGCTGGCCTTGGTCGGCGGCGGCGGTTGGTGCGGCGTCCGGATGGGCGTCGGCATAGGACATCGTGCATGGCTTATCGGCATCGCAGGCATTGGCATCAATGCTTGCGGCCGGTGGGCCGGGCGATTGGCGGGCGGGTCGTGCCGATTGTGTCGCCTGGGCAGATTTCATTGCGACGCGGCGGGCGGGCCGATAAATGAGGCGTGAATGTTGCTGCGCGGGTTCCGCTGTTCCGGCTTGACGCCGGCTGGCTCTTCATTGTCGCCGGCCTGGCGGTGTGCGTTGCATGCGTGCTCACGTCCGCGGATCACGAGCTGCAGACGCTGCGCGTGCAGAAGTCGTTGCTTGAAGCGGAGGAGCAGTATGCCTACGCGCGGCTGAAGGCGCACGAAGACTTCCTCTCGCAGCTCGACAATCCCGATGAGGCGCTCGTTCGACGACTCGCGGCGGCGGAACTCAACCTCATGCCCGCGGACGAAGAGCCGGTGTTGCGGCTCATCACGCTTGAACTGCCCACGATTGACTGGATCGATCACACCGTCGAGCGGCCGGCGCCGACGCCCGTGCTCGCAAGCCATTCCATGCTCACGCAACTTGCGACCGGGCCGTATCGGTTATGGCTGTTCGGCGGCGGCGTAATGTGCGTGTTCCTCGGCTTGCTGCTTGACCCGGGCACATCAGCGCGGCGACGTCGCGCCGTCACTCGCGACGCTGCGCCCAAGGATCGCGATGATGGTGGCGTTGCGATGGCGGTGGTGGAAGATCGGTCAGGGAGCGATCCGCTTGCAGAAGCAGACGAAGTTGAGATTGATGCCGATGCTGGTGACGACGTCTTGGTCGACGACATTGTCAGCGATTCAAGTGATGCTGCAGTTGCCGGGAGTGAAGTAGCTGGCGATGCGGAAGTTTGTGAAGAAAACACGTCCGCGACGGAAGTAGAAGACGAGGTTCAACAGGCGGTTGCGATTGAGGATTTCGTCGAAGCGCCGGCGAGTGTGGAGTCGCGACGTGAGGGCACTGGTGAAAGTGACACCGTGAGCGGCGACGCTGCTATGGAGGATGACGCTGGCGGTGATGACGCGGATGGGAGTGACGACGACATCGCTGTCGCGCTGGATGCCCTAGTGGAAGATTGCGGAGAAAGCGCCGTCGCGATCGGTGATGATGACGCCGAAGCCGAAGCTGACGAGCCGGAGGTCGCAGCGGATGTTGATGGCGCCGAAGAGGCCGCCGATGCGGAAGATGCCATCAGCGACGCAGGCGAAGAGGTCTTCGACGATTCATTCAGCGGCGAGCACGCGGACGACGCCGATGTTGAAAGCGATTTCGAAGAGTATGAACTCATCGCGGATGACGCGGAACTGGTCGAGATTGAGGATGCGCTGAACGACGTGGCGGATGAGCCGTGCGATGATCCGTTCGCGGCGCATGATGTACCGCATGTCGAGGCCGATGCCGCGGTGGAAATGAAGGGCGTGATTTCGATTCGGCCATCGATGTCCGTCGCGCCGCCGGACGATGACGAGATGCCTGCGGATTCCGGTTCCCTTTGGTCGGACGATGAGGCGGACGATTCGCGTGATGCTGGCGACGACGATGGCAACCGCCCATTGCGGCGGCGCGGGACAAATGGGAAGTCACGCCGGGCGCGAAAATGACGCTCGCTCCGTTACGATGCACGCCGGCATTTGCTGGCGATGGCATACGAACACGACGCCATTCCGGAATCTCTGTTGCGGCTGCTGCTCGTGAAGGGGCTGGGGCCGAAGACATTGCGCCGGCTTGTTGAGCGGTTCGGCAGTCATGACGCGGTGGTTGCGGCGCCGGCGACTGAACTTGCCTCGGCGCTTGGCATGAAGCTCGCCAGCGCGAAAGCGCTGCGCGAAGCGATCGACGCCGCGGATCCGGCTGAAGAGCGCTCGCTCATGGCGAAGCACAACGTGCGGCTGGTCGTCGCGGGAGATGCCGACTTTCCCGCGCTGCTGGCGGAAGTTGACGATGCGCCGAGCGCGTTGTGGGTGCGAGGCGCGCTGACGCAGGAAGACAGCGCCAGCGTGGCGATCGTGGGTTCACGGCAATGCACGCCGTATGGCCGCGAACAGGCGGCGCGGTTCGCCACGCTGCTCGGGCAGGCGGGACTCACGATTGTGTCCGGCGGCGCGATCGGCATCGATGGCGAGGCGCACCGCGGGGCGCTGCGTGCGAAGGGCCGCACGATCGCGGTGCTCGCATGCGGATTGGCGACGGTGTATCCGCCGGAGCACGGACCGCTGTTTGATCAGATCGTGGCGGGCGGCGGCGCGATCGTGAGCGAAATGCCGATGGCGACCATGCCGCGTGCCAATCTGTTCCCGCGGCGAAATCGGATCATTTCAGGGCTCAGCATGGGCGTGCTGGTCATCGAGGCGGCGCATCGCAGCGGAGCGCTCATCACGGCCCGAATTGCGGCGGAAGAGCACGGCCGCGAGGTCATGGCGCTGCCCGGGCGGATTGATTCGCCGGCGTCGGCGGGATGCAACGCGGCGGTGCGCGACGGCTGGGCGGCGCTTGTGCTGGATCACGCGGATGTCCTGCGGCAACTTGACGGCACAGGTCACAAGGTGCGCGGCATCGTCGGCGCAGCCCAAGGGCGAGGCAAGAGCGTCGACACTGCGCCGACGTTGTTCGATCTCAAACTTTCCGACGGCCAGCAGGCGATCGTCAATGTGCTGCGCGAGGAAGGCGCTTCGCTGCTTGTCGATGTGATCGCGGCCCGCACGCAACTGCCGCTGCACCAGATCATGGCGGATCTCACGCTGCTGCAAATTCGCGGCGCGGTGGGCAAGGACCGGCGCGGGTTTCATCTCCGCGCACGACCTGCGGATTACGGCGGCGTGTAGGGATTGGAGAAGTCAACAAGTCAACAAGTCAACAAGTCAACAAGTCAACAAGTCATCGAGGCACCAAGGCACCAAGGCACCAAGGCATCGAGGCAGCAGTGTTGCGTGTTGGCACGCTCTGCCTTTGGCAGGGGATCGCGGGTTGCGGCGCGAGCGGTTCAATACCGGCGCAGCACGCCGATGACGACGCCCTGGATCTTGCAGTTCTTGACGAAGATCGGCTCGAATGCCGGGTTGGCGGGCTGAAGCCGAATGCGGTCGGCTTCCCTGTAGAACGATTTCAACGTTGTCTCGCCGTTCTCGAGAAGGGCGACCACGCGTTCGCCGTTGCGTGCGGTTTCGCGCCGTTCGACGATCACATAATCGCCATCGAGGATGCCTTCATCGCGCATCGAATCACCCTCGACGCGCAGGGCGAACGTGCCTGCTTTCTCGCCGACGCGGGTCCCGAAGAGATCGACGAGGTTGAGCGAATCGTTCTGCTCGAACTTCTCGATGGGGTAGCCAGCCGCAATCTTGCCGACGAGCGGGTAGCTCAAGTCGTTGGATTCGTCGGGCAGGACGGCGCCATCACAGATGGACAAAGAGCGAGCCTTGTTCCGCTGTCGCTGCAGCGCGCCTTTCTGGATGAGCGCCTCGACGTGCTCGAACACCGTGACCTTGCTGACGCCGAGCTGGTCGGCGAGCTCCTGCATCGTCGGCGAGTAACCGTTGGTGAGGCGAGAATCGCGGATGAGCTGAAGGATCTTGAGCTGCTTGGGGGTGAGGTTCATGCCACGGTCCCTTCAATCGAAAATATGCCACATCAGTGACGCGGGGGAACAAGGAATATTCGCTCGCCAGCGAAGGCGTTGAACATGAAAGAAGCCGCACGATGCGGTCGCGGGAACGGCCGATGACGTTTCCGACTCGCTGCACAGCCCTCGCCTGACCTGCAAGCCACGCCGAGGCCACGCCCGCCAGCTTCGTCCGCGGCTGCGACGGCGCTTCGGCACGAGGCAGCGGGGCTGACAAGCTGTGCCCGATCTCGACCCGGTCGATCCCGAGCAGACGATCAAGCAACGTTCGTGCGGCGGCGAGCATTCCCACCGGCTGCTCGCCTTCGCCGCCAGAAGCACCCTCGGGAGTAGCGCCGGCCCGCAGGCGAGCGAACGCTTCGGCATGATCGCGCCCGGCATTCCCGCCGCTGCCACGCTGCTCGCCACCCCCGGACAGATCGATATCGCCGCGCACCGCCAGCAGCCGTCTGCCGTTTGCGAAGTACGACGTCGCGTAACTCCCGCCGGGGCCGATTCGAACGATTGGATCCGCCATAGGCTCCTCCCTGAAAGCCGACTGTCTCACGTCGCTCGCTTCGCGGCCTTCCGTGACCGTTTCGGGCGACAGATGTCGGCGTTTGCTGGTGGATCAGGCCAGCAAAATCCCACTTCTGTTTGGAATACGTTACCCCAACATGTTCCGTATGGCAAGCACTAAGACAAAAATTTTCGCGGCCGTTGTACGGGCCTGCCAATCGGGGTTTGCGACTGCGTGGCGACCGCTCTTGGGACGGGCAGCGTTCGGTCATTGGCGTCGATAGAGTGGACGCATGAACACCCGATTTAGCGCGGCGGCTTCCGGCGAACGGGTTGGAACCTGCGATGAGTCCAGGCCCGCTCATCCCGCCCCTCGCCCCGAACCCTTTGATGCCGCCCTCCGAAGCCAGTTCCCGCTCGACTCCGAGTACACCTTTCTCAACCACGGCTCGTTCGGCTCATGCCCCAGGCCCGTACTCGCGTATCAACGCCGGTGGCAGGACATCATCGAAGCTCGACCGATCGAAATGCTCGGTCGGCGCAGCGATGAAATGCTGGGTGACGCCAAGGCGGTGGTGGGGCCGTTCCTCGGCGTGAACGCCTGCGACGTTGCCTTCGTCACCAACGCCACGGACGCCATCAACGCCATCGTGCGCTCGCTGCCGTTTCGTGCGGGCGATGAGATTCTCACAACGAGCCACGTGTACGGCGCGGTGCGCAAGAGCCTTCGCTATGTGGCGGATCGCACCGGCGCGACGGTTGTTGAAGCGAAGCTCGGCTTGCCGCTCACGGGGCCCGGCGATGTCACGAATTGCGTGGCCGCGCATCTGTCGACGCGCACGAAGCTGGTGGTCATTGACCACGTGACATCGCCGACGGCACTGGTGTTCCCGGTGCGCGAGATCGTGGACCTTTGCAAATCGCGCGGCGTTGATGTGCTTGTCGATGGCGCCCACGCGCCGGGCATGCTGGACCTCAACATCGAATCGATCGGCGCGACGTACTACGTCGGCAACCTGCACAAGTGGACATGCGCTCCTAAGGGAGCGGGCTTCATCTGGGTTTCGCCCGCAGCGCAATCGCGCATTCATCCAACTGTGATCAGTCATCAATATGGCGAGGGATTTGCCGAGGAATTCTCCTGGCAGGGGACGCGCGACTTTTCGCCATGGATCGCCGCCGCGGAAGCGATTCGATTTCTTGGCGAGTTCGGCTGGGACCGCATCCGCTCGCACAACCGCGCCATGGCCGTGTGGGCGCAGCAGTTGCTGTGCGAGATGTGGGATGTTCGGCCGCTCTCGCCGCTCGACGGCTCGATGCTGGGCTCCATGGTCACCGTGCCGCTGCCGGAGCAGGAGGTCGTGCGATCGCTGGGAACGTTCGACAAGCTCGCGGCGAGGCTGTACCGCGACGACAAAATCGAGGTGCCGGTCATAGACTGGAGCGACCGCTGGTTCGTGCGCTGCTCGTGCCAGGTGTACAACACGCCGGAGCAATATGAAAGGCTCGGCCGGGCGGTGCTGAAGATCGTTGACGCACTGAAACGGGGGAACGCTGTCTGATGGGTGTGCTGGAAGACATGCTGAACGCCATGAACGATCCGGCGATGCGGCACGCGGCGGTCGTGCATTTGCCGCTCGCGCTGTCGCTCATCGGCATTCCGTTTCTAGTCGCCTCCGCCATTGCAACGAAGAGCAAGGCGATGCGGTGGTCGGCGCTGCTGCTTTATGCCGTGTTTGCATGCAGCGCGTGGCTCGCGATGCAGACCGGTGAAGATGCGCGCGGCCACCTGACGGGCAACACGGCCGGTGAAGCGTTCGAGCTGGTCGACGAGCACGAAGAGATGGGGGAGTGGATCTGGATCTTCGCGTTCGGCATTACGGCGCTGATCGCGCTGTCCGCCGCTTCGAAGCCGGCCCTGCGTCGCGGCGCGGCGTGGACAGCTGTGCTTGGCGCGGCGTTCACCGCAGGATGGGCGGCGGTGACCGCACACCACGGCGGCTCTGCGGTCTACCTCTACGCGGCCGGCACAAAGAACCTGGCGGCGTTCAAAGATGTGGCCGAGCGCGAATCGGTTGGCGAGAACGATGATGACGGCGGCGAGGCGGGGTTGCCGGACGCGGTGTCGCTTGAAGGGCTCGATGCCCGCGAGGCGCATTTCGTCGTGCACGTTCTGCCGATTTTGGAGTCATCCTGTCAGCGCTGCCACAATCCCAACCGGGCGCGGCGTTCGGCGCAGCTCGACCTCACCACGCGCACGGCGGCGATGTTCGGCGGCCGCTCCGGGCCAGCGATCATCGCGGGCAAGCCGGACGAAAGCGTTCTTATCCATCGCGTGAGCAGCGATGATGAAGAAGTGCGCATGCCGCCGGGCAAAGCGCTCACGCCGGAAGAGATCGAGGCGCTGCGGCAATGGATCGCCGACGGCGCGGTGTGGGTGCAGCGGCCCGCGCAATGATCCGAGTGAGCACGGCCTTGTGATTACCGCGAATTCGTGCGGTCGAGCCCGCCAAAGCGACGGTTGCGGCTGGCGTAGTCGGTAAACGCGGCGTGAAGGTCGCTGGCGTCGAACTCCGGCCAGAACTTCTGGCTGACGTGGATTTCCGCGTAACTGATCTGCCAGAGGAGATAGTTGGACACGCGGTGCTCGCCGGCGGTGCGAATGAGCAGATCCGGATCGGGAATGTCGCTGGTGTACAGACGCCGGGCGATGGTTTCTTCGGTGATGGCTTCGGGATCAAGCGTGCCGGCCCGCACGTCGCGCGCGATCGAACGCATGGCGTCCATCATCTCCGCGCGCGAGCTGTAATTGAGCGCGATGCACAGCGTGAGACCGGTGCAATGCTGCGTGGCTTCGATCGTGCGGTCGATGGCTTTGAGGACATCCGGCGGCAGACCTTCGCGGCGGCCAATGTGCCGGAATCGAACGTTGTTCTCGATGAGTCCGGATTGCTCCTTGAGGAGCATTTCGACGCAAAGCGACATGAGGGCGCCGACCTCGTCTGCCGGTCGCTTCCAGTTCTCAAGCGAGAACGAATACAGCGTGAGGTACTGAATCCCCAGCCGCCCGCATTCCATGATGACATCGCGCGCGGTCTTGGCGCCGGCACGGTGACCGGCGATGCGCGGCAGGCTGCGACTGATCGCCCACCGGCCGTTGCCGTCCATGATGACCGCCACGTGACGCGGCAAGCGGTCAAGCGGAGGCGAAGCCGGCGCGGCTTCGGGCACGGGAGCAATCGGTGCGGGGGCGGTGGTCATGGCTTGATATCGTACTTGTCGGCATTCCCGGCTGTTCTTCAGCAGTTCTCACTTTGCGGTAGAAAGTTTGAAATTTTGACGGCGCGGTGGCGCCACGCGAGACCGTTTGGAGTTACTGGACGACGGCGCCGGCGGCGTGAGGGCGGAACGCCGTGCCTTCGCGAAGCGTTTGCGTGCGTTCCGGGCCGACGCTGATGATCTCGATGGGTACGCCGACGAACGCCTCGATGCGTTCGAGATAGCGCTGGGCAGCGGCGGGCAGGTCATCGCGGTGCTCCACGTCCTTGATTTCCTCGTGCCAGCCGGCGAACGTCTCGTACACCGGGTCAACGGTCGCGAGCGTCTCGGCGTCGGGGATGAAGCGATCGGTCGTCGAGCCGTCGGGCAGGCGATACTTCGTGCACAGCTTGAGTTCATCGAAGCTTGAGAGCACGTCGAGCAGCATGCAGGCGAGCGACGTCACGCCGCAGATCATGGCGGAATAGCGCACGGCGACGAGATCAAGCCAACCGCAGCGCCGGGGCCGGCCGGTGGTTGTGCCGTATTCGCGGCCGCGCTCACGGATGCGGTTGCCGATGTCGTTTGCCTGCTCCGTGGGAAACGGCCCGGCGCCGACGCGCGTGGAATACGCCTTCATCGTGCCGACGACGCGCGAGATGAGCCGGCCGGGAAGTCCGGTGCCTGCCGGGATGCCGAGCGTCGAGCAGTTGGAGCTGGTGACATACGGGTACGTGCCGTGGTCGATGTCGAGGAGGCACGCGTTCGCGCCTTCAAAGAGGATTCGTCGGCCTTCTTCCACGCAGTCGTGCAGCAGATACGCGGTGTCCACGATGTGCGGCCGCAGGCGCTGTCCGAGCTGCGCATATTTCTTCGCCAGCGCTTCGGGAACGAGCGGCTCGGCTTTGACATCCAGCGCGCGAAGCTCGGCATCACGAATGGCGCAGATGACGCGAAGCTTGCGGTGCAGTCGTTCCTCGTCGAGCAGTTCCTCGATGCGCAGGGCCGTGGAGCGCTGGATTTTGTCCGCATACGCCGGGCCGATGCCGCGCCGCGTAGTGCCGATCGAGAGATCGCGCGTGGCGGGGGCGGTGGGGTCGTCCGGGCCGACGCGCGTCGTCTTGCTGTCCTTGTCCACGTAGCGCGCCAGCACTTCCTCAAGCGCAGCGTCGTGCGATTTGTGATACGGCATCACCACATGCGCTCGGCTGGAAACGCGCAGGTTGTCGCCCACGTGAATGCCGCGGCTGCGGAGGAGATCGATCTCTTCGAGCAGTTTCTCGGGATCCACCACGACGCCGTTGCCGATCACGCACAGTTTGTGCCGCGAGAGGATGCCGGAGGGGATGAGGTGGAGCGCGTAGCGCTGATCGCCGACGACGACGGTATGGCCCGCGTTGGCGCCGCCGTTGTATCGCACGATGACATCATGCTCGGCGGTCAGAATGTCCACGACTTTGCCCTTCCCTTCATCGCCCCATTGCAGGCCGACAACCGCGGTGTGCAGGCTCTCGGCGCGGACCGGGCGGGGTGACGAGTCGGAGGATCGGCTGGGCATGGAGGGGCTCACGACGACGGAGGAATGATGGAGGAGCGGGGGACGCCGCCGCGCAACGTGGACACGCTATGAGTGGGTCTTGCCGCCGTCAAGAACGCTGCTGGATTCCAGGTGACGCATCGATCAGGCGGAAACCGGGCGGAGGCGATCAAGTGGGACCGAAAACGCGCCGATACGCGATGGCAGAAGTCCCTCTCGCTTTGGAGCGCCGCGTGTCGCAGCCACAACAGCCAGGTCAGCAGGTGCTTCGGGTCCGCTGCCCGAATCTCATGTGCCAGCGCATTCTGGCTGTGCCCGTGCTGGCGCGCGGCAAGCTCGTGCGCTGCCGGAACTGCGGCATGACGATCCGCATCCCGAAAAAGTCCGATGGCGACCCCGCGGCGCCGGCGGCAGCGCCGAAAGCGCCGGGCGAATAACGCCCTCATGCCGGCACGGCTTCGGCCGATGGCGGGAGCAGATTGGATATCGGCATCGTGGTGACCGTCGGCTCGGGCGTGACGCGCGGCGCGCTGTCCATGTTCTGCGCTTGCGGCATCGTGCGCTGCGCGCCGTTTGACGTGGCATGCTTGCCGTTGCGAATCGTGAACGTCACCGGCCCGAGCTGCAGGCTGTCGCGCTTGCGGAGGCGCACTTCACTGATGCGCTGGCCGTTGACGAACGTGCCGCGCTCGGAGCCGAGGTCGCGCACGCTCAAGCGGTTCCGCCGCACGACGATTTCGCAGTGATTGCTGTCGACGCTGCGCAAGGGGACGCGCAGGTCGCACCGTGCCTCCCGGCCGATGACCATTCTGGTCTTGGTGACGGCGTACAACCGCTCGTCGCCGTCCGCCGTCGCCATGGCCAACCAGATTCCCATTGTCGCGGCTCCTCCCTGACCTATGATCGCACGAACCGCCGCAACCGCCGCCAAGGCAAGCTCCCGGAATCATCATGGCTTCGTTCGTGCACTGTACATCCTCATCCGCTGCTTACCAACCAGTAGCGAATGAGATTAAGGAAAACTCGCGCACCGTTGTGGACTGCGTGCGCGACGCCGATGTGCACAGCGCTGCGAGTGTGTACGTGCACGTGCCGTTTTGTGTTCACAAATGCCATTACTGCGACTTCTACAGCATTGTGGATAACCAGAACCGGCAGGCGGCGTTCGTCGATCGCCTTGTGCGCGAGATGCAAGCTTCTCGCCGTTTTTTCCTTGTGCCGATTCGCACGATCTTTGTCGGCGGCGGCACGCCCACGCTGCTTGAGCCCGCGCTGTGGCGCACGCTTGGCAAGGCGATGAACGAATGCCTGCCGCTCGCGCCGGATGGCGAGTTCACGGTGGAGGCGAATCCCGAAACGGTGACGCCGGAGCTTGCCGAAGCGCTCGTGAGCGTCGGCGTCAGTCGCGTGAGCATTGGCGCCCAGAGCTTCGACGCGAGACATCTTCAGATGCTCGAACGCCGTCATGATCCGCGCAACGTGCAGCGCAGCATCGAGATTTTCCGCAGCGCCGGCGTGAACAACATCAACGTCGATCTCATCTTTGCCATTCCGGGCCAGACGCTTTCGGAGTGGGAGCGCGATCTTCAGCACGTCATCGCGCTCCAGCCGTCGCACATCAGTTGCTACGGCCTCACCTACGAGCCCGGCACCGCCATGACGCAGCGCCTCAAGCTGGGCCAGTTCGCTCGTGCCGATGACGCGCTCGAAGCGGAGATGTACGAACTCGCGATCGATCGTCTCGCGGCGGCGGGTTTCGAGCACTATGAAATCAGCAATTGGGCGATGCCGAGCCGACGCTGCCGTCACAATCTCGCGTATTGGATGAACCAAAACTGGTGGGCGCTGGGGCCGAGCGCTTCGGGCCACGTGAACGGCTTGCGGTGGAAGAACGTGCCGCGCATCAGCGATTATCTCGCCGGTGTTGATGCCTTCCCGCCGGTCATCGACGTCGAGCGCGTGGATGCGGATGCCCGGGCCGGCGAAGCGCTCATGCTGCGACTGCGCCTGCTGGATGGCGTGCCGCGCGATGTGCTTGCGCAGCTGCTGAATGATGAGCGCCGCGCTGCCGTGGAGCGTCACACAGCCGCCGGACTTCTCGAATGGCACAACGATGCGCTGCGACTGACGCGGCGCGGGTTGTTGCTCGCCGACACAGTGCTTTCGGATCTCGTGTGAAGGGCATCAGCGCCCGGTGAAGAACCGCTTCACGCCGTGCTTCGTGGTGGCGCGGCCGATGGCGGCGATCGATTCCGTGAGCGGAATGCCCTTGGGGCACACTTTCACGCAGTTCTGTGCGTTGCCGCAATCGTTGATGCCGCCGCGTTCCATGAGAACATCGAGCCGCTCACCGGCGAGCACCTTGCCCGTGCCGTGCTCGTTGAACAAACGGGCCTGACTGAACGCGTGCGCGCCGATGAATGATTCGTCGAATTTCGCGGGGTCAGTTTCAAGCTGATATTGCGGGCACGCTTCGAGACAACAGCCGCACGTCATGCAGGTGGAAAGCACGTAGCGCTTCTGCTGACCGTCCGGCGTGTCCTTCGGGCCCGGGCCGAGATCGTAGGTTCCATCGATCGGCACCCAGCCGCGAATGCGCTTGAGGGCGTGGAACACGCGCGAGCGGTCCACGGCGAGATCGCGCACCACCGGGAACTTCGTCATGGGTTCAAGCGTGATTTCACCGCCCGGCTGGATGGCGTGGTCGATGAGGCAACTGCAGCTCTGACGCACCTTGCCGTTGATCACCATCGTGCATGCGCCGCAGACCTCTTCGAGGCAGCCGGCGTCGTAGGCGACCGGCGTGGTCTTCTTGCCGTCGCTCGTTACCGGGTGTTCCGCAATCCACTGCAGGCAGGCGATCACGTTCGAACCGGGCTGGTATGGGACGTCGAACGATTCCCATCGCGGCTCGGCGTCGGGCGATTCCTGGCGCTTGATGGTGAACCGGACAGTGTTGGCGGATGTAGATGCTTGCGTGGCGGGCATGATTGGAGGGGTGCGGAGGGAATTTGAATAAGGAAGCGTAGCGTGCAAGTGCCCACGGGGGAAGCGCGAACGCGGCGAAGGACGCTGCTGCGCCGTGCACCGCTCTGATCACCGCGTTCCGCCTCCAGCAGGCTCAATGATGCGGCTTCCGCGCGAATTCTGCCGATAGCGTGCATCGGACAGCGAGAAGAGAACTCGATGTGAATCGGCAGGAATTGCATTCTTCCCACAACGCTGAGCGCACGTCGGTGCTCGCCGACTGGGTGCGGCTGATTCGCCCGGGCGACTGGGTGAAGAACGTGTTCGTGCTGCCCGCGTTCGTTTTCAGCCTGCCGGCCACGCTCGGTCAGGCGGCGAATGTCGGGGGCGGCGAGTTGCTTGCGCTCATCCTCGCCACGCTCGGCGCGTTCGTTGCGTTCTGCGCTGCCGCGTCCGGTTTCTACTGCATCAACGATGTGCTCGACGCGGAGAAGGATCGCCAGCACCCCGTCAAGCGGCTTCGGCCGGTGGCGTCGGGGCGGATCAAGCGCGGCGGGGCACTGGCGCTCGGCGCCTTCCTCGTCATCCTCGGCGTGTCGCTCGGATTTGCGGTCACGCGGGCGCTCGGCGTCGTCATGATTTCGTACGTCATCCTGCAGGCGACGTACAACATGGGCCTGAAGCGCGTGGCGATCGTGGACGTGGTGTGGGTCGCGGCGGGCTTTGCGCTTCGAGCCACCGCCGGCGCCGCGGCGATTCACGTCCCCATCTCGCTCTGGCTCGTGCTTTGCGTGTTCTTTCTCTGCCTCTACCTCGGCTTCATCAAGCGGCTGTGCGACCTCACTTCAGCACGGCAGGCTGGAAAAATCGAATGGAAGTCGCCCGCGGGCTATGAACTGCATGGCGAACTCGACTGGCTGCTTGGCATCAGCGCGGTGCTCGCGATCGTGACCTACCTCATGTACGCGGTGTCCGATCACGCATGGGAGCAGTTCGGCTCTCGCGCCACGGGATTCGCTTTGCTCAGCCCGCTCGTGCTCATTGCCATGCATCGTTTCTACCGCAGCGCGACGAACGGCATTTCGGACAGCCCCTTTGCGGCGCTGCGCAGCGATCCCGGCGTCGGGCTGGCGATTCTGCTCTTCGTGGCCGGCACCGTGGTGACGCTCTTTGTGCCCAAAGTGGATCGACTGCTCGATGTGCTGTTTCTCGTGCATGGCAGCCCGCCAGGGTCGTGACTCATGCGACGTCGCGCCCACGTGCCCCTGTTGCTGCTCCTCGCCCTCTTTGCGGCGCTCACCATTCCCATGGCGTGGCTGGGGCGCATCGGCACCAGTGAAGCGAGCGATCAGAACCGCTATCACTGGCCGACGATCGTCGCGATGAGCGAACACTGGCCGGCGGTTTCGCTCGATGAATATCGCACGGCGACCGGCCCGCTCTATCACGCAGCGCTGGCGGCAGTGGTGGCGATCGCGGGCGACTCGCAGCGGATGATCCGCGTGCTCAACGCCATCGTGTCGCTGCCGCTTGTGGCATGCGTGTACGCGCTGGTGCGACGGCGTGCGCGGCCGTGGCAGGCGGCAGTGATCGTGCTGCCGTTCGTGCTCTCGGCGTATGTGCTGAGCAACGCGATCTGGATCATGACCGACAACGCCGCGGCGATTTTCGTCGTGCTCTCACTCATGGCAGCGTCGAGCGCAGCTGCGACCGCCTCCAGGCGGATGAACATTTGGGGGTCGATCTTTACAGCGCTCGCCACGGCGGTGCGGCAGATTCATCTCTGGACCGTCGCACCTGTCGCGCTATCACAATTCCTGCGTTTGCGGCAAACCGGTCGTTCATCGCTCGTGCGCAGCGCGATTGCGGGCGGACTCACGGCGCTTCCCGCGGTTGTGACCGTCGCGCTGCTGGCGTGGTGGTGGCGCGGGCTGACGCCGCCGTACGTCGAAGCGCGTCACGCGGCGATCGGCAACCCGTTCGGTTTCGGGTTCACGGTTTCGCTCGTCGGCCTCTTCGGCGTGTTCTATCTGCCGCTCGTTGCGTCGCGAACGAAGCTTGCGGCGCCGAATCGCGCCGTTTGGGCCTTGCCTGTGGTGATGCTGCTTGCCGCTGCGCTGACGCTCCTCACGCCGACGACGCTCAACAAGGCGGAAGGGCGGTGGGGCGGGCCGATCTGGTCGCTTGTGGATCATCTGCCCGTCATTGCGGATCGTTCAATCCTCTTCCCGCTGCTGGCTGCGATTGGCGGCGCGTATCTCGTGATTGGTGTTCGCCGCGCCGCGGCGCTCAACCGATCATTTGAAGCGACGATCCTGCTCATCGCGCTGGCGAGCTTCACGGTGTCCCACGCCGTCCAGCCGTGGTGTGCGCAGCGATATTTCGAGCCGATCATTCTCGTGTTCGTCACGTGGCTTGCGTCGCTCGGCGTCGGGCCGGACCAGCGGAGCGAGGCGGCGGGGCAGACCATCAAGGCAAGTTTGTGGTGGCTTGGGCCTGCTTTGCTGGCCGCGATTCAGCTTGCTCTCTCCATCTACGCGGTGTACTGGCAGACGCGTCCAGCCGACATTTCAATATGACGGTGCTGACGACCGGGCCAGGCATGCAGAGGCGCGATGGCGGCGACGAAGGAACGCCCGCCGCGGTGCCGCCTGCGCACGTCGCGCCGCTCGCCGGCTGGGGCAACGTTCCGGTGGAGGAGTGCGCCGTCTACGCGCCGGCCAAGCCGCGTGATGTCGAATCCATCATGCAGTGGGCGCGCGAAGAGCACCTGATCTGCCGCGGACTTGGGCGCAGCTACGGCGATGCGTCGCTGAATGCCGAGGGCGCTGTCGTCGCGACCACCGCGCTCGACAAGATGATCGCCTTCGATGCGGAGCACGGCATCGTCGAGTGCGAAGCGGGCGTCAGCCTGGCGGAGATCATCGAACTCGTGCTGCCGCGCGGGTACTTTCTGCCCGTCACACCCGGCACGCGCTTCGTCACGGTCGGCGGCGCGATTGCGGCTGACGTGCACGGCAAGAATCACCACATCGATGGCTCGATCGCCGGCTTCATTGAATCGTTCACGCTTCTGACCGGCCAGGACGAGCGGCTCACGTGCTCGCGCAGCGAAAACAGCGATGTGTTCTTCGCCACGCTTGGCGGCATGGGATTGACCGGCGCCATCCTCACGGCGCGGATCAAGCTGCGGCGCGTCGAGTCGGCGTTTCTCTCCGTCACGTACGAGCGGCTGCCGAACCTGCAGGAAACGCTCGACCGCTTCAACGAAACAGATTCCGTCGCGCCGTATTCCGTCGCGTGGATCGATGCGCTCGCCACTGGACAATCGCTCGGCCGGTCGGTGATGATGCGAGGCGAGCATGCGAAGGTGGAGGCATTGCCCGCGCATCTGCATCGCGATCGATTTCGCTTGTCGCCGCGCGAGCCGCGACTTGCCGTGCCGTTCCACTTCCCCGGCTTCGCGCTCAACCCGTTCACGGTCGCCGCGTTCAATTCTGTTTACTATCGTGTGCAGAAATCGCGCCAGGCGCTGGTGCATTACGAGCCGTTCTTCTATCCGCTCGACAAAATCGCTCACTGGAACCGCATGTACGGCAAGCGCGGCTTCATTCAATATCAATGCGTGCTGCCGATGGACACCAGCCGGCAGGGCATGACGGAACTGCTGCGCACGCTGGCGTCGTCGCGGCAGGGGTCGTTCCTCGCGGTGCTGAAATCGTTCGGCCCGGAAAGCGGCGGCATGTTGTCGTTTCCGAAGCCGGGCCACACGCTCGCGCTGGACATTCCCAACACCGGCGAGAAGCTGCGCACGCTCGTCAGCGCGCTGGACGAGATCGTGCTTCGCTACGGCGGCCGCGTGTACCTTGCCAAAGATGCGCTGCTCGCGCCGGGGGCCGTGCACGAGATGTATCCGCGCATTGACGAGTTTCGAGCCGTGTGCGATCGCCTCGATCCTGCCGGCCGCATGTCGTCGTCACTGGCTCGCCGGCTCAAATTGCGTGATCGCGGATGGGAGGCGGCGTGACCGATCGCGTGCTCATCATCGGCGCTTCATCCGGCATTGCGCAAGCCGTGGCCGCGGAGCTGGCGAAGCTCGGGACGGAACTCGTGCTGGCGGCCCGCGACGTGGGCGATTGTGAACGCATCGCGCAGGATCTCCGCACGCGATTCGGCATCAAAACGGCATGCGTGCGCTTCGACGCGCTTGACTACGCATCGCACGAAGCCATGTTCCGGGAGGCGGAGGAGAAAGCGGGCGGCAAGCTGACGGGCGTCATCGTCTGTCACGGCCTGCTCGGCACGCAGGACGAAGCCGTCGCCGACTTCGCGCATGCCCGGGCAATCATTGACGTCAACTACACGTCCTTCGTGAGCGTGCTCACCATCGCAGCCAATCTGTTCGAATCGCGGCGAGATTCGTTCATCTGCGCCATCGGCTCCATCGCCGGCGATCGCGGTCGGCAGAGCAATTACGTCTACGGTTCGAGCAAAGCCGCCGTGGCGACGTTCATGCAGGGCCTGCGCAACCGCATGCAGATCGCCGGGGGCAACGTCGCGGTGATCACCGTGAAGCCCGGCTTCGTGGACACGAAGATGACGCGACACCTCGGCCGAACGAAGCTCGTGGTGCAGCCGGACGTGGTGGCACGCGACATCGTGAAGGCGATCCGCAAGCGCAAGAGCGTGCTCTACACGCCGCTGCGGTGGCGATTCATCATGGCGGTGATCCGCATGATTCCGGAGCCGATTTTCAAGCGGATGAAGCTGTAACTTCGAGGCGGATGCGCGGACGATGTGCGATCACGCTGCGCTGGTTTTCTTGCCGTAGGTCCGCTCGCGCGGCGCCACGAGGCCGATTTCCACCGGCTCGTAGAACATTTCCGGCGGGACGTTGTAACCCTTGAACTTCGCCACCGTGGTGCGCAGGAATTCCGCATCGTTGCGCTGCGGGTAATCCGTGCGGTAGTGCGCGCCGCGCGACTCCTTGCGAAGCAGGCCGCCCATCACGATCACTTCCGCCAACACGAGCATGTCCTTGAGCGCCCGGGCATAACAGAGGTTCTGATTCGTCCAGCCGCCGGCGTCCGCCAGCCGCACGCGCTGGGCTCGCGCCTTGAGCTCGGCAAGTCTGTTCAGCGCCTGCTCCATGCGCGGCCCGGTCTTCACCACCGTGGATGCCGCGGTCATTTCTTCGCCCATCTCGCGGCCGATGGTGTAAGGATTCTCATCGCCGGCGCTGCGCACGATGTCATCGACGATCTGCTGCTGCTTCGCCATCGCGGCGTCGAACAGCTTGGCGTCGGCGTTCGCCGCATCGCGCGTGAGGCTCTGCACATAGTGCACGACGCCCGCGCCGCAGAAAAGGCCATCGAAGATGCACGACAGAAGCGCGTTCGCGCCCAGGCGATTGGCGCCGTGATACTGGTAATTCACCTCGCCGAACGCATACAGACCCGCGATGTTCGTCATCATCGAGTTTGGCGCGCCGAGCACCATGCCCTTGAGGTCGTCCTTGGCTTTGTACTGCGTCCACAGGCCGCCCATGGTGTAGTGCACGCCCGGGAAAATCTTCATGGGCGTTTCGACGGGGTCGTCGCCGACGAACTTGCGGTAAATCTCAATGATGCCGCCAAGCTTGCGCTCCAAGTACTCGCGGCCGAGGTGGGTGAGGTCGAGATACACCATGTTCCCGCCGCCGACGCCGAGGCCCTGGTGGACGCAGATGTCGAAAATCTCGCGCGTGGCGATGTCGCGCGGCACGATGTTGCCGTACGCCGGGTATTTCTCTTCGAGGAAGTACAGCCGCTCGTTCTCGGGAATGCTGCGAGGATCGCGCGTATCGCCTTTCTTTCGCGGCACCCAGACGCGCCCGCCTTCGCCGCGTGCCGATTCGCTCATCAGTCGCAGCTTGTCCGCGCCGGGAATGGCGGTGGGATGCACCTGGATGAACTCGCCATTGGCGTACTGCACGCCGGCCTGATAGCAACGACTGGCCGCGGCGCCGGTGCACATCACCGAGTTCGTGCTCTTGCCGAAGATGAGCCCGTTGCCGCCGGTCGCGATGATCACCGCATCCGCGCGGAACGCGCGCATCTGCATGGTTCGGCAGTCCTGCGCGACGATGCCGCGACAGACGCCGTCCTCGTCAATCACCGGCCAGAGGAATTCCCAGTATTCATACTTCACCACGCTGCCGGCCACTTCCGCCCGTCGAACCTGTTCATCCAGCGCGTAGAGAAGCTGTTGACCCGTGGTGGCGCCGGCGAAGTGCGTGCGCTTGTAGAGCGACCCGCCGAAGAGACGAAGATCGCGCTGGCCTTCCATCGTCCGGTTGAAGGGCACGCCCATGCGGTCGAGCAGATCGATGATCTTCGGCGCCCAGTACGCCATTTCATAGACCGGCGGTTGGTGCGCGAGGAAGTCGCCGCCGTAGATCGTCTCGTCGAAGTGCTCGTATTCGCTGTAGCCCTGCTGGCGAGCGATGTCATTGCACGCGTTGATGCCGCCCTGGGCGCACACGCTGTGCGACCGCTTCACGGGCACGAGCGAGAAAAGATCAACATGGAAGCCGGCTTCGACGACGCGAACCGTCGCCGCCAATCCCGCCAATCCGCCGCCCACCACGATGACGCGCCGCTGCCCGTTCATCCTCGCTCCTCTTGAAACGGCGCGGCCACGGGCGCCATGCTCTTCTCGATCGTCCGCGCTCGCTCAAGGTCAAGCGTGGCAAAGCCGATGACGCTCGCCACGCCGGCCGCCGCGAGGGCAATGCCGACGGCCGCGCAGACATAGCCCCATCGCTTCATTGCCGCTTCGGTGACGGTGAGACCCCATGTGATCGCCGCCGTCCACAGACCGTTGGCGAAGTGATACACGCTGGCCAGCACGCCGATCATGTACACGGTTCCGATGAGCCACGCCCGCCACGTCACATCTTCAATGCCGCCGCGGAAGGCGAGGGCAGTTGAGGACGCCGCCTCCCTGGGATTGAACACGGAAGCGAGCGGCAGCCACGTCCAGCCCCATCGCAGCGTCGCGATGTGATAGAAGATGAACAGCAGCGCGATGTAGCCCGTCCACCGCTGCAGGGTGTAACGCCAGTTGTCCTGATAGTTGTAGTGCCACGTGTTGCTGCGCCCGGTGGTGGCGACGTAGATGCCGAACGCCGCGTGATAGGCCAGCGGAAGCCAGATGCCGAAGATCTCCAGCAGCGCGAGCGCCGGCAGGGAGTGAATGAAGTTCACCTCGTGCTGGAACGCGTACACGCCGCCGCCCGCTTCCTTCGCCGACAGCACCTCGCCCCAGATGATCGACGAATTGGTGGTGAGGTGGGGGAAGAGATACACGCCCACGGGAAAAACGCCCGTCAGCGAGTGCAATCGGCGCAGCAGGTGGTAGTGGCGGTCGAAGAACGACTGACGATGTGGCAAGGGTTCGGACATCGAAGCAGAGAAGTATAGCGATCACACCGGCCAACGTGGAAAGCCGGGCCCCGAGCCCGCAGAAGGATGCGCGTGCTCAGAAGCGGAGTGTCGAAATGCTGGAGCGTCGAAGGGTGAAAACGTCGACACTCAAACAGCCGCGGGTGCATACCCGCGGGGGCTGCCTTCGTCACGCGTAATTGCCGCCGCGCTCCGCGTCGCAAACTCCGGATCGCGGCGAAACCGGATCCGTTCTCCGCGACCAATGGTCGCGGCTTTCCATGCGGCTTACGGTTGCACGAGCTTGGATGCGCCGGTTTCGGGCGCCTGCCCTGGTTTTGGCTCGCCGGTCGAGAACATTTGCGCCGCCTGCTGTTTCGCCACGAGCTGCGTGATGTGCACGTACTGGGCGCGGAGTTCCGCAAGCACCTGCTGCAGGTCCTTGCTTTCGTCCTCGGTGAGATTGCCCTTCGTCTTCTCTTCGAGCATGGCGAGCAGGTCGATGGCGAAGCGCGAACCTTCGAGGTCGATGATCACGCGGCCGGTCTTGGGATCGCCCATCGCGCCCAGGCCCATGATCGCCTGCGAAGCGAGCATGCCGACGAGGCCGCGGAAATCCGGCTCCGGGAGTTCGCCGCGCCCGCCGCGTGGCTTGTCCTTCTCCTGTTCCGCTTCCTTCTTGAGCAGCCGTTCCTTCTCCGCCTGCGCCTGGGCTTTCCAATCCGCGTCCACGTGGATCTTGGCTTGGTTTTCGTTGTCGCTCATGGGATTGGTATCCTTTGCGCGTGAGATGGTCGGCTGCGTCGTGACATCACGGCGACCTGCATGCGAGTATAGGCGAGCGGCGGCTGTGGCTGGGCAGCGTGGCACGCCGAGACGGAAAGGAGTTCCGCGAATGAATCACGCATGGACGAAGCGGCTGGCGTGGGAAATGGTGCTTTGTGCCGTGTGCCTCGCGGGATGTGAAGCGCCGATGGCGGCGATCACCGGTCGCGACGCCATCAGTCCGGCTGATTTCGCTGATCTCGCCGCCGAGCCGAATGTGAGTGAGAGCGCCGGCGACGCGACGACCTTCGTCGATTCCGACGTGGATGCTGATCCGAACGCGATTGTGGTCACGCATCATGGCGACGCACGCGACGTCGCGCCGACCGCCGCGGCGGATGTCGATGACGACGGCGAGCCCGATGTCCCGGCGCCAACGTCAGCAGCGCCGTCCGACGGCCCCGCGGCGCCCGCTCCCTCGCGCCCTTCGACACCGTCCGCCCGTCCGGGTCAGCGCGTGATCGTGGACAGTCTGATCGGGCAGGTGAACGGCCGGCCGATCTTTGCAGATGAATTCTTCGAGCCTATCGAAGACCAGATTCTCGCCGCCCGCGCGCAACTGTCGGCGGAGAACTTTCTCGCGACGATGGACCGCATCATCGTCAGCCGCCTGAACCAGGTGATCTTCAACGAACTCGTGCTCGCCGAAGCGGAGACGATGCTCACGGAAGAGACGCGCGTCGGCCTGCGTTACTGGCTGAAGGACGTGGAAGAGAAGCGTCTTGCGGAGAGTCTCGGCGTGCGGTCGCGCGCCGAACAGGAACTCGCCGAGGAAGGCATGACGCTCGACAAGTATCTCGAAATTCGCCGTGACGAGGCGATGATCTACACGCTGGTGAAGAAGAAGATCGAGCCGCGCGTGATCGTGACATGGCGCGATCTTGAGCGCGAGTACGAACGCCGCGAGCGCGAGTTCAATCCGCCGGCGTCCGTCACCTTGGCGAAGATCGTCTTGAGCAAGGAACGCGAGCAGGAGATGATCGACGCGGTCGAGACTGGGCTTGCGGAAGGCAAGTCGCTCGAAGAAATCGGCAAGAGCCTCGAGCGCGATACCGCGTATTCGGAAGACGTGCTCGAACTCGGCCCGAACGGTCTCAAGGATTTGCCGCTCAATCCCGCCATTCTCGAAGCGATTGCCGATTTGAAGGTGGGCGAAACTTCGCAACCGGTGGAAGTCGAACTGTCGTCGATGTCCGGCACGAAGCGCGTGTCGGTCTACTGGTATCACATCAAGTCGATCGACCAGCGCGAGGCCCGCACGCTCTATGACCCGCAGGTGCAGCGCCAGCTGTTCGCGGAACTCAAGCGACGCCGCCTTGAGGAGGAGCAGAATCGCTACCTCGATTCGCTCCTGAGCAAAGGCATCTATGACAACATCGAAGAGATGACGCTGCGTTTGCGCCGTGTCGCGCTCATTCGATACGGCCGCAGCTCATGATTGCCTGGCTGAAGACGCTTCTGGCTGGGCCGCGCAGCGTGGGGGCGCGGGGCGAGCGAGCCGCGGCCAAGTGGCTGGCGGAGCGCGGCTACCAGATCATCGGTCGCAACGTCAACCTCGCCGGCGTCGAAGCGGACCTGCTCGCTTTCACGCCGGACAAATCCACCGTCGCGATCATCGAAGTGAAAACGAGCGGCAACGCGGAGCGCATGTCGGAAGAGCGCGTGGATGAACAGAAGCAGCGCCGGCTGGCGCGATTCGCTGCCGTGCTCCATCGCCAGCCGAAGTACAACAGCCGCCGCATTCGTTTCGACGTCGTGGCCGTGCACATCGATCAACACGGCAAGGCGGATGTGCGCCATCTCGAAGCCGCGTTTGAATCCGCCTATTGATCACGGGCAGCGCGTGGCAAGCGCGCGGCGGATGGCGTCGCGCCAATGCGGCAATGTCACGCCGAAGTCGCGCTGCGTCGTGGTGCAATCGAGCGCGGAATACATCGGCCGCTTCGCCTTCGTCCGAAACTCGGTGCTGGGCACGGGCGTGATCTCCGGCCGCGGCGGTGGCAGCGCGTCTTCGACGATGGCGCACGCAAAGTCGTACCACGTCGTGATGCCGCTGCCGGTCAAGTGATAGACGCCCGTGGGCCCGCGTCTGGAGCCGAGAAGCTGCGCTGCGATGACGGCAACACCTTCGGCGAGATCATGCGCCCATGTCGGCGAGCCGAATTGATCGTTGACGACGCGCAGCGGTTTGCCTTGCTCCGCTTGGGCGAGGATGGCGCGGACGAAGTTGCGGCCGGTCATGGCGTAGACCCAGGCGGTGCGAACGATCACGAAATCCGCGCCGGCCGAAGCGATCGCAAGCTCTCCTTCGCGCTTCGTCTGGCCGTACACATTGATCGGCGACGTCGGCGCATCGGGGGCATACGGCGTGCTGGCGGTGCCGTCGAAGACGTAATCCGTGGAGATATGAAGGATGGCGGCGCCAACGGCCTTGCCGGACTCCGCGAGAACGCCGGGCGCGATGGCGTTGATGGCGCGTGCCAGTTCGGGCTCACTCTCGGCTCGATCGACCGCCGTGTACGCCGCGGCGTTCACGATGAGCGCCGGCTTCGCGTCGGCGACGGCGCGGCGGATGGCGCTGGGGTCGGCGAGGTCCAATTCCGCCCGGTTGGTGGCCACGACGGAGCCGATCGGACCAAGCGTCGCGCACAATTCGCTGCCGAGCTGTCCGTCACGCCCGGTAAGAAGGATTCGCGGTTTTTCTTTCATGTCGAAGGCCGATGCGAAGGCGACTTGGCTGCATTGATGAATCGACGAGCGCGGATCGTCGGCATGTTTCACCGGCGTTGTGAAATTGGGCAATGTCAATTTCGCCGCGGCTCGCGCGCGCTGCAAGTCGTGCTGTGACCGCGACTTGCGCGTGCTTGCCGCGCATGAAATGCCGCGAAATGCGTGCGATTCATCGAACAGCGCCGAGGCAATTTGAGACTTTTTCTCACTTTCAATTTGTTATCGGACAACTGTATTCGATAGTGGGCCGCAATCGCACTCCGGCCGATGGTCGCTTCGCCGGTTGGGTGTGATCGGCAAGATCTGGCTGCAGGCTGGATCGCGAGGACGAGACGTCAAGCCAAGGCTGTGGGATGCCGAAGGCGTCGTGTGCTCGTGATGGTGACGCGGGGCCGCAGTGGGCGGCGCCGCAGTGTGTGTGGTGAGTGTGGGTGCATGAAGTCGCACAACTGAAGATGCGGTGACATGCGTGGGACGCGCGTGGCGCGTTTCGAACGTCTCGATGTGGGTGCACGGTGCGCGCCAGCGCGCATCGTGCCATGTGATCCGTGTGTGGGGGCTCGCTGTGGCGGCCGCCTGAACGACAAGAGCGACGCATCCGGGAGTGCTGGAGCTGCACGAGAGGGATCTCTTCGACGCTCCGCAAAGCCGTCGCTCGCAGTTGCACGTGTGGAAGGAGCTGAACGTGCCTGATACCGGTTTCTCGATCAATCGTTTCGTGTGTGTGGTGTGGATGGCGATCGTGGGTGCTGTCGCCGCGACCCCTGTTCAAGCGAGCGTGCCCGTCGGCATCAACATGGCCCCGGTGTATTACTTCAACACCGAGTGGTTCTTCGTCGACGCCATGAAGTCTTCCAGCCGCTGGTTCCCGCAGCAGGTGAGCGGCGGACCGTGGGACACCGGCGCGAACCTCACGCTCACCGCCGATGGCTGGCCGATCCTCGCTCCTGGTCAGGCCGCCGCGACGGTGATGTTCGTTGACATTCAGGGCCATTATCCCGGCGGCAACTACATCTGCCTCTACGAAGGCCAGGGCACCATCGAGTTCGGCGGCGATGCGCATCTCGTCAGCCAGACGCCCGGCCGCATGGTCGTCAACGTGCAGCCCTCGAACACCGGCATCGTGCTTCGCATCACGTCGACGCCCAACCCGAGCAACCCCATCCGCAACGTGCGCATGATCATGCCGGGCTTCGAGGCCACCTATCTCTCGCAGCCGTTCCATCCGACGTTCCTCGCGCGCCTTCAGAATTACAAAGTGCTGCGCTTCATGGACTGGCAGCGCACAAACGGCACGACGCAGGTGAACTGGTCGCAGCGCGTTCTTCCCAGCTATCGCACGCAGGCGCTGGAAGGCGGCGTGTCCATCGAGCACATGATCAAGCTCTGCAACACGCTCGGCGCTGATCCGTGGTTCTGCATTCCGCACACGGCCACCGATGATTATGTGCGTCAGTTCGCGCGGCTCGTGCGCGACACGCTCAATCCTGCGCTCAAGGTGTACATCGAGCACTCCAACGAAGTGTGGAACGGCGGCTTCCAGCAGGCGGCGTACGCGCAGCAGCAGGGTCTGCAGATGGGCCTCGCGAGCGATCCGTATCTCGCCGGCGTGCGCTATCACTCGCTTCGCTCCGTGCAGATCTTCAACATCTGGAACCAGGAGTTCGGCGCGCAGCAGAATCGCATCGTGCGCGTGCTTGGCGCCCAGCATGACAACCCGTGGATCGGCCGGCAGATCATGGACTTCCAGAACGCGTGGCAGAAGGCGGACGCCATCGCCGTGGCCCCGTACTTCGGCTACGGCCTTGGTCTTCCCAACCAGGCCAACAACACCGCCGCGATGACGATCGATCAGATCCTCGACGCCGCGCGTGCTGACATGCTTGGCAACCGGCGAAATCTCACGCTGGAAGGCGTGCACGACGCCCAGACACGCGGCCTCAAGTACATCGCCTACGAAGGCGGCCAGCACTTGGTCGGCGTCGGCAGCGCAATGAGCAACGCCACGCTGAACAATAAGTTCTGGCAGGCCAATCGCCATCCACGCATGGGTGATCTCTACACGGAAGACCTCAACACGTGGAGCGCGGCGGGCGGCGATCTGTTCGTCGAGTATTCCTCGGCCGGCCGCTACACCGAGTGGGGATCGTGGGGCACGTTCGAATGGCAGAACCAGCCGGTGAACACCGCGCCCAAGTACAGCGCCATCCAGAACTTCATCTCCTCTACCGGCACCGCGCCGCCGAAGCTCGTGCAGCTCACCGGCAACATGGCGGATGAGCGATTCGGCTTCAACGTCGCGTCAGCCGGCGACATCAACAACGATGGCAAGCCCGACATCCTCGTCTCCGGCCCGCGCGCCAGCGTCGGTGCTCCCGCGGGCGGACATGTGATGGTCTACTCCGGCGCGAACAGCGCGCTGCTCTTCTACAAGGTGGGACACGGTGCTGGCGACCAGTTCGGCTACAGCGCTGTCGGCGCCGGTGACGTCAACGGCGACGGATTCGGCGACATCATCATCGGCGCGTTCGGCAACGATGAGGCTGGAACCGACGCGGGCAAGGTGTTTGTCTACTCCGGCAAGACCCAGACCCTGCTCTATTCGATCACCGGCTCAACCCCCGGCGAGCGTTTCGGCTTCAGCGTCGCGAAGCTCGGCGACGTCAACGGCGACGGCCGAAGCGATTTCGCCGTCGGCGGTTGGGGCGCGAATGGCGCCGCCGGACGCGTCCGGGTGTACTCCGGCAGCACCGGCAACGTGCTTTACACCATCAACGGTCTCTCGGCCGGCGAGCGACTCGGCTACTCCGTGGCCGGCGTCGGCGACGTCACCGGCGACAACGTGCCGGACTTGGTCGTGGGCGCGCCGTGGGGACGCAACCCCGCGAACGTCCAGACCGGCCGCGCCTATGTCTTCAACGGCGCGAACGGCGCGCTCGTGCAGACGCGCTACGGCGAATCGAACGGCGCGAAGTTCGGTCGCACCGTCGCGCATGTCGGCGATGTCAACGGCGATGGTCGCAATGATTACGGCGTCGGCGCGTTCAACAGCAACGCCAACGGCTATCAATCCGGCAAGGCGTACATCTTCTCCGGCACCGGGCCGACGCTCTTCACCCAGGCCGGCGCCGCGGCGCAGCATCGCTTTGGTCTCGCCATCAGCGGCATCGGCGACATCAATTTCGACGGCCGCGCTGACTTTGCGATTGGTTCACACCGCGCCGGCGGCAGCGGACGCGTGTATGTCTACACCGGCGGTTCAAGCACGCCCGTTGCGATTTACCGCGGCGATTACATGGGCGACAAGTTCGGTCACAACATCAGTTCGTTCGGCGATCGCAACGGCGACGGCCGGCCGGACTTCCTCGTTGGCGCTTGGGGATGCAGCAGCGGCGGCTTCCACGCTGGCCGCGCCTACGTCATCTCCGGCGCCATCACGTCGCAATCCGAGTCGATTCCGCTCGGCGAATACAGCAATGATCAGTACTGGTTGAACGTGATCATGCCGTCCGTGCCTGTCGATCAGGCGCCCGGCGTGGACACGGGTTCCGGTGGCAATGCGCTGGCGTCGGCTGGTTCGCCGATCTCCGCGGGCGGTCAGTTCGCTGGCGGCGCCAACGAAGCGCAGGGCGGTATCGCCGGTATGGGCGAAGAATCCGCATCGTCGTCGGTCGCCGTCGCAGCGATGTACGTCACCGCGCCGGCTTCGGAACTCGACGGCGTCGCGCTGTCGCTGCTCACGAGCCGCGCCGCGCAAGTCGGCCTCGACGCCATCGAGCAGCTTGATGCAGAGAGCGGCGCGACGCTGCGCAACAGCGCATTCGTTTCGCCGTTCGATGCAGGCGGCGAACTCGCTGTGCAGGGCGATTACATCCAGACGCATCGCGGCGTCCTGGCGGTCCACATCGGCGCAAGCGGTCACGAGCGGCTGGCCATCGAAGGCACGGCGAAGCTCGGCGGCGCGCTTGTGCTCACTGTCGATGAAAGCGCGCAGCTCGCCGTTGGCGATGCGTTCGAGATCGTGTCGGCGGGTGCGGTGGCCGGTTCGTTCAGCACCGTGTTCACGCCTGTCACCGCGGCTGGCCTGACGCTTCAGGTTGAGGTGCAGGAAGACCGCGTGATCGCCCGGGTTGTGCCGGTGAGCGACTTGGCGGGCGCTGTTGACCTCGCCACGTGGATCGAGCTGCAGAACGCAGCGGATGAAAGCGAAGACACCTTGGCGGGGGCGCACATCGGTGCGCTCCCGCAGTGGTTCAAACGAGCGGTGGCGATCAGCGGGAGCTAACTCGCAAGATGAAACCGCGTTTGTATCGCGTCAGGGGCGGTATGACAATTCCTTAAGGAAACCTTGGAACTTCAAGTGAGGGAATTTCGTAAAACTGCGTCATCCAAAACCGTATGGGACCTGCCATGAACGCAGGGTGTACGGCGAGTTGATGGAAGGTCACTCGGCGTGCAGAACCACCGGCCTCTACGCCGGCCCCATGCGAGACGCGTGATCCGGCAATCGTCTCCAACCTTGACTCTGGCGAACTCGAGCTAGTGTGTGGTAATCTGTCCACGGTTGCTGATGGATGCAGCCGGATGGGTGCAGAAAGACACGCTGAATCGATCGGCTGAAATCAGGTTGGCGCCGCGGTCGGGTTAGGAACGCCTCGGTGCGAGGTCTCCTCGCATCGCCACAGACAACGAGTACCAGTCAAGGAGGTCTACTCGAAGATGCAAGCTCCTATGAAGCGACGTCCGCGCGCAGTCGCGGGCTTCGCCGCGGTTTCCATGATCGCAGCCGCCATGTCAACGAGTACGCTCGTTGCGTTTCAAAACACCAGCGGCGGATCATCCGGCAACGCCAATACATATTCGCGAACGCCTGCGCCCGTCCAAGGCGGTGACGGCATTGGCGGACTTCTTCCTCCGACCGAGCAGAACGACGAAACGCTTGTGATGCCACCCGTGGTCGCAGGCGGCGGCGGGCCGGTCGGAGTCAATCTCTCACACATCGACTATTCGATGGTCGAATGGGTTTTCGTCGACGCCATGAAAGGCGCCAGCCGTTGGTTCCCTCAACTCGTGAGCGGCGGACCGTGGGACACCGGCGCCTTTCTCGAGCAAACGTCCGACGGCTATCCGATCCTCGCGCCCGGACAGGCGGCGGCCACGCTCATGTTCGCCGAGCTCAAAGGTCATTATCCCGGCGGCCAGTACATCTGTCTGTACGACGGCCAGGGCACCATTGAATTCGGCAACGATGCGCACATCGTCAGCCAGACGCCCGGTCGCATCGTGCTCAACGTCACGCCGACCGACGGCGGCATCATTTTGCGCATCACGTCCACGCCGAATCCGAGCAATCCGATTCGCAACGTGCGCGTGCTCGTGCCCGGTACGGAAAGCACGTACCAGTCGCAGCCGTTCAATCAGACGTATCTGCAAAAGCTGTCGAAATACAGCGTCATCCGCTTCATGGATTTCCAGCGCACCAACAACTCGCCGCTGGTCAACTGGTCGGATCGCCCCAAGCCGTCGGACCGCACGCAGGCGACCGATCGCGGCGTGGCGCTTGAGTACATGATCAAGCTCTGCAACACCCTTGGCGCCGACGCATGGTTCTGCATGCCGCACAAGGCCAATGACCAGTTCATTCAGCAGTTTGCCACGATGGTCAAGGAGCAGCTCAACCCCGGGCTGAAGGTGTACATCGAGCATTCCAACGAGACGTGGAACGGCGGGTTCCAGCAGGCAGGGTACTGCCAGCAGCAGGGGCTCGCGGCTGGTCTCTCTGGTGATCCCTACCTCGCGCAGGTGCGCTGGCACTCGAAGCGCTCGGTCGAGATCTTCAACATCTGGAAGAACGTGTTCGGCACGCAATCGAACACGCGGCTGGTGCGCGTCCTCGCAGGCCAGCATGACAATCCATGGGTCGGCCGCCAGATCATGGATTACAACAACGCCTACCAGAACGCCGACGCCTTCGCTGTCGCGCCGTACTTCGGCAGCAACCTCGGCTGGCCGGATTCGGCGAACCAGACGGCGTCGATGTCGATCTCGCAGATTCTCGACGCGGCGCAGCAGAACATCTACACGCGTCGCGCCATGACCGTGGAAGCGTTCGGCGACGCACACGCACGAGGGCTTGAGCTCATCGCCTATGAAGGCGGGCAACACCTCTGCGGCGTCGGCAGCGCGGCCAACAACGCCACGCTCACGGACAAGTTCGTCCAGGCCAACCGCGACCCGCGCATGAAGAACCTCTATCTCGAGGATCTGTACGGCTGGGTGCAGTCGGGCGGCGGCGTGTTCTGCGCGTATGCCTCGGCTGGTCACTATGGCCAGTGGGGGAGCTGGGGCGTCATGGAATGGCAGGACCAGCCGCGCTCGCAAGCGCCGAAGTATGACGCGCTGATGACGTTTATCGAGAACTGGGAAGGCACGAATCCGCCGCCGCCCAGCCTCGCCGGCGACACGGTTGATTCGGTCAACTTCCAGCCGCCGCCGGATGGTTTCGTGAACAGCGCCGACCTCGCGTTCATGCTTGCCGAGTGGGGCAACAACCCCGGCTCGCCAGCGGACATCGTGACGACTGCGACGTTGCAGCCTCCGCCGGACGGCAAGGTCGACAGCGCCGACCTCGCGGTGCTGCTCGGGAACTGGTCGAACTGAAGTAAACGCTCATGAAATCGCTGGGCCTGCCAAAGTTGGCAGGCCCAGCGCTTTGCAACATCAACAATTTCAGACGATACTGCTCGAACTCGCCCTCCCCGCGCCGAGTTGTGCGCGACGTTGACGGGACACTGCAATGAAACTCTCAAAGAACGAAGCACACGGCGCCATGCCGGCGCCAACGACACACGTCTGCGCGTATACACCTATCTTCACACTCTTAACATCGCTGTGCACGGCCATGTCAATCGGCGCCGCCGCGCATGCGCAAGACACCTTGTACCTCGATCCAAACGGCGCGCCGGAGAACCGAGTGTTTCTCGTTTCAACGCGCGTGACGGAAGAAGCCAACGCCTACATGCATTCGATCAGCCCGCGCGTCGGCCGCACGGCGCTGATCTCGAACGAGTTTATCGACCCCGATCAGAATCTCGTGCCGAACTGGTCCATCCTCAACCACGCCATTCAGAACGAATGCGAGCCGGATTACGACGGCGTGATTGTGCTCAACTGGGAAGGTCCGTTCTTTGCGACGCTCAAGAAGGGGCCCGGGCCGGACAACCCGAACTTCTACATTGTGCGGCAGCGCGCGATCAACCTCATCAATTACGTGAGGAACCGTCGGCCGAATGCGAAGATCGGCATGTACGCCATTCCGTCCGGCAAGTGGAATGTCGATCACGCCGAGCTCATGCCGATCTATGACCTTCTCGACGTGATGATGCCGGGCGGCGTGATCGCCGACGCGGATCCGGAGAAGTACGACAAGATGGTCGAGAAGCTCAAAAAGAACGTCGAGTTCGCGCTGCAGATCGCAGGCAATCGGCCGGTGCTGGCGTTTCACTCGCCGCGCCACACCCACTCGGGCTCGATTCTCATCGAGAAGCAGTTGTGGGCGTCGCACATCTCCAAGACGTTTGAATACGAGTACGAAGGACGGCACGCGGCCGGCGTGATCATTTGGGATCCCACGATCCACATGTACTACCAGAACGAGCTTTACGCCGCCGACGCGCCGTACCTGACGCCGGAGATGGATGTCTGGGCGTACATCTCCGGACTCGAAATGGCGTACTACTGCACCGGCGCGAAAGCCATGATCGACGACGCGAACTGCATGCTCGGCACGGAATTGCTCGGCGATCTCGTCGATGCGCTTTCGTTCCTGCCGCCGCCTGATGGCGTCATCAACGCTGCGGACCTCGCGTTCCTGCTCACGCAGTGGGGCGCGAACCCCGGCTCGCCCGCCGACTTCGTGTCCTCGACCACCTTGCAGCCGCCGCCCGATGGAGTCGTTGACGCGTCGGACCTGGCGATTCTGCTCGGCAACTGGAGCCACTGATGTGCGGGAGTTCAGGAGAAGTGATTATGCGCCGATGATCAATCGTCGCCGCTTCACGTAATCCCACACGACATAGCGATCGAGATCCTTGCCCGCGGTGAAGAAGACGCGCCCGCCCGTGGTCTCCGCCATGCGGTGCGCGAACTGCACGTCTTCATGGGACTGGCTCCAGCTCGGAAGCAGGAACACGTTCAGCGTGATGTTCTCGCGCTGACACAGCAGCGCTTCGCGCATCGTCGCCTGTTCCGTGCGGTCGTCGGGCGGATAGAGCAGATAAAGCTGCTCGCCCTCGAAGTGCGCGGTGGGGAGGCCGTCGGTGATGAGGATGATCTGCCGGTTGTCGGTGTCCTGCGCCGAGAGGATTTGCCGGCCGAGCTGCAGCGCCCGCTGGATGTTCGTGAAATGCGGCGGGATGTCGAGCTCGGTGATGTCGGGGTCGCTCATGTCCGCACGCAACCGCACCACGGGGTTGTACATCGTCACCGGCTTGGGCATCACGCTGGGAATCTCGCTGATGGTCCGAAGCTTGGCGAAGGTGTACATCTCGATGAACGAAAGGTGATCGCCGGGGTACTCGCTGCGAATGAGCCCATCGAGCGCGATCGCCATGCGCTTGCAGTGGATGTACTGCCCGTCGTAGCGCATCGAGCCGGACATGTCGAGAATGATGGACGTGGCGCACTTCGGGTTGTTGCGCGTGCGGTGGATTTCGATGTCCTCGGGCTTGACGCGGACGCGCGGCGAAAGCCGCGGCGCTTCGCTTCTTCTTCCCTCTCCCTGTCCCTCTCCCTGGGGGAGAGGGCCGGGGTGAGGGTTGCTTTGGTCTTGAGTTGAATGCAGGTGATCTCCCTCACCCCCACCCCCTC
>JBIQHI010000006.1:0-200496 GCA_044508635.1 Planctomycetaceae bacterium
CTTCACACCTCACACTTCACACTGCACACTTCAGCCTGCACACTGCACACTGCGCACTGCACACTGCACACTGAACACCACGCACACCACACCGGGCTCCAAGCACCGACCACAGATCACCGCACACCGAACGCCCGCCCCGCATCGACTCCACTTTGAAAGCACCGAACCATGAACCCGCGCGAACGCACCGTCGTCTACTCGCTGCTCGGCATCCTGGCCATGTCGCAGCTCGTCATTGTCCTTTCGAGCGGAGCGGGAAGCGCCGCATGGGCGACGGCTCGTGCGCTGTTCGAAGAAGTCGGCCCCGCGACCGCCGTCCACCTTATTGACGCCGACGACAGCGCCGCCAAGGAAATCGTGCTCCACAACAAAGGCGGCAAGCTGCGCTTCGGCGACAGCGAACACCAGGGCATCTACAGCGTCGGCTTCATGCACGTCGGCAAGGCGCTCACGAAGCTCATGGACACCGACAGCTTCCGCGAAGCGCGCGAGCGATTGAAGGACGAATTCCAGGAGAAGGACGCCGAGTTCCGCCAGCGCATGCAGGCCTTTGAAGAAGAGAACCGCGACGTCAAGCCTGACAGCCCCAACTTCGAGGAAGTGCGCCAGCGCGCCCTCGCTCTGCGCGAGGAATATTCCAACTGGCAGCGCGAGATCGTCGGCCGCCAGGAGCAGCTCATCGCATCGCAGATTGAGCAGGCGTATCGCGATCTGGTTGCTGCGGTCGATGTCGTGGCGGACCGCGAAGGCGTGGACATCGTCTACCGGTTCATTCCGACCGAAGATGAATTCGAAGCACCGTCACCCGCGGTGGCGTATGAATCCATCCGCGCGCGTGTCGCCATCAAATATCCCGACGGTCTGGACATCACCGATCAGGTGCTCGAAGAGCTTGATCTTGATGTCGATTGAACATGGCGACGTGTGCCGTTTCCCTGCGATACCACCGGTAGCGGTGGGGCAAGGCGTACGACCCCTGCGGGCGGTGGCGGCTGGGCGGACGCACAATTGATTTGCCATTTCCGTCGTGGCGCCCGAAAACCTGCTATACTCACTCCGTGCATTTGGTGGACCAGTTCGCTGTAGAAGAGGTCACCAATCGCAACGGCCGACGCGCAACCTCGCCCGAGTTCGTTTAGGTATGTTCACTTCAGTTCGGGCGAAGGTTCGTAGCACATGAGACTTTACGTCGGCAATCTTCCGTTCAGCACCACCGAGCAGGATCTCCAGGCGATGTTTGAGCCGCACGGCACGGTGGTTTCCGCTGCTGTCGTCACCGATCGCGAAACCGGCCGTTCACGCGGCTTCGGCTTCGTCGAGATGGGTGACCGTGCCCAGGGCACCGCGGCCATCGAAGCGCTGAACGGTCAGCCCCTCAACGGCCGCAACGTCACCGTCAACGAAGCGCGCCCGCGCGAAGAACGCGCCGGCGGCGGCGGTGGGCGTGGACGCAGCGGCGGGTTCGGCGGCGGCCGTGATCGCGGCGGCTGGTAATCCCTCCGTCCGATCACCGTCCGACATCAATTGAATTCACCCAGCCCCGCGAACCACGCGGGGCTTTTTCATGCGCGACTCACTCCACACCCACGCACGCGCACCGTGGCCGAGCGAAACAAGGCCCCCAAGCCGCTCGCGGCTTAGCAGGAACCACCCCTGACCACAGGATCACCCTCAACGCACAAACCACCCACCGCACCACAACCCCGCACCCGAACGCCACATTCGCACGAACTCGCCTGTCCCGATTTCGCACAACCGGGCTACGATGGTCGTTGTGCCGCGAGCCGCGAACGCCAACCTTTCGACCACCGCCCCCGACTCGGTCCGCCAGCGCGTCGAGCAGGTGCTGAACCTCATCCGGCCGTCCGTCCAGCTCGACGGCGGCGATGTGGAGCTGGTGGACGTCACCGCCGACGGCATCGTCCGCGTCCGCTTCCGAGGCGCCTGCGTCGGCTGCCCCTCCAGCGCCGTGACGCTCCACCACGGCATCGAGCGCAGCCTCAAATCAAACATCAGCGAAGTCACGGGCGTCGAAGCCGTCGAAGGCTGATGCGTCCCGACCAACGGGAGGCGAGCGCGCGGCCGCGGGGTGAAAGGTCGAAAAGTCGAAAGGTCGAAAAGTCTAAATTGCCACGCGTCTAGCCGCGACCCGAAGGGGAGCGCGTGGCACGTGCAAGTGTTCAAGTTCGGACTTCGACGATGGTGACAGCGCATTCGCGGCGCGCGCGGCGCACCGGCGCGGCCCAGTATCGAGGCGGATTGAGCCCGAAAGTCGCGGGAATCTCCCCGGCAATTCCGCGGCATTGATCCGCAATGAACGGGAAATGCACGGTGAGGCCGAGCCGGGCGCTCATCCTGGCGCGCTTCCGCGTTGCACTCGGTCCATCCGCCGGCGCGCCAGCACGCGCGGATGCCGATTCCGGGTCGCCAGTGTGGGGTGATAGTGGATGCCCACTTGGACCGCATGGCTGGCCATGAGCGCCGCGCGCACAACATGGCATTCACTGTTCTGGCGATCCTGCGCGGCTGCACCTCCGCCATTGACCTGCATCCCGGCGTTCGCAGGCGGCGTTCCAGAAGTGGGGGTGGTCGAGGGCCATGGACGGCCGGATGCAGGCAAAATACCCGCGGAAATGCCACAATTTTCGTGACCGTGGGCAATCGTTCGGGTAGGCTTACGGCTGGTGGGGTCGCGCACGAATGCGCGATCTATTCAGGGCAGGAGGTCCCTAACCATGCTCGTCATTACAAGGCGGGAGGGGGAAGAGGTCGTCATTGGTGATCCAGCGAACCCGGACGGGATCGTGCGTGTTGCATCGATCAAGGGCGACCGGGTGAGGCTGGCGTTTTCATTCCCGCGCGAGATCGCGGTGCATCGACGCGAAGTCGCTGAACAGATTCTCGCGCAGGAGCCGACGGTGCTCGGCACGATCCGTCCCGCCGAGGGCGAAACGAAATAGGTCGCGGCGCTGTGCGACCGGCCGGTATGCACTGATCGCGCACGCCAGCGCGTTCAGCCCTTCTCCATTTCCATCGCGGACCGCACTGTACGCGCCACCCAAGCCCATGCCGCGCGCGGCATGGGACGGCGCCACCAAACGCCTCCGCCATGCTACGCCAGCGCAAACCCACAACATCACCGCACCTCACCACACATCATCGCCCCGACGTTACCGAACTTCCATGCACAATCGTCGTACACAAAAAAGCTCGCAGCGCGTGGTGGGCGCGCTGCGAACACTTGGGGGTAGTGCGGCTCGGTGGATGGTGGCGCCACCGGAGCCGCGTGGCAGGAAAACGCCGGCGCCCGCGTTAGCAGGCGAAGGCGTGTCGGTCGCACGGCAGAGGCGCCGGCAGCGCCTTGCCGCAACGTCGTGGCAAGCATTGCCCGCCGATCCCTGGCGAGCCGAGCCTGCACGTGCGGGCCGTCCTTAGCCCGCGAGCACACAACGCAAAACGACGGGAAAACAAGCTCATCTGGCACGCGCGAGCACGCTGAACCGGCGTCCTCGCATGTCTGTTGCGGTCGCTCGAAAGGTGCCCCGTCCCTTCGGTCTTCCCTGACCAAAGGGAGCGTGGCGAATGGTGGAGAGAAACTCGGCCTCCTTGCCGTGCCGTCACAGCCTGGCGTGGGTCACGTCCACGACAGCGCGATGCGTCATGCGCGAAAACGTTCGGAACCCGTTTCCAGATCACGAACGATCCCCCGCCCCGGAAGATCCTTCTCCTACATCGAGCGAATCCCTCCGCTCCCGTTGCACCGCGCGTCGTGCGCGGAGATAGATCTCTCTTCGCCTCGCTTCCCGCTCGGACCGCGTGCGCTCCCATTCCGCCGGATCGCGCAGCTCGAGGTGATCGCGCATGCCGACGATGAGCACGTTCGCGCCCGTTCGAAAGCCGGCTCGCCCGAGCATGCGCTCCGGGATGCGAATCCTGCCGACCTTGTCCATCTCGACGTGCGTGGCATCCGGAAAGGTGACTTCGTCGAAGTCGAGCGCTTCCTCCGACGGCATGAGCGAACGCTCGAGTTGATCGGCGATGCGCTCGAACTCGCGCTCCGGCCAGATCCACAGCGCGCCGTTCGGACCCGTCACGAGATAAAAGCCTTCGCCGTGCTTCTCCGGATTGAGACGAGCGCGAATCGCCGATGGAATGGCGACGCGCTGCTTGTCGTCGATCGTGTGCTCGTGTTCGCCGGTGAAGATCACGCATCGATGCCTCGTTCAGGTCTGCCGGGGACAGTAGCCTATTTTCTCCCACAACGCAACAATTTTTCCCACACATCCACAGTTTTGAGGTTCTCGGACCCCACTTCGCCACGCGGATCGCCGTAAGTCGTGGCCAGACCACGACTTACGCGCATGTGGACGACTTGGGCAAAAGCTGTCGGTGCTTATGGCGCTTCTCGATGCGTCCGATGACTTGGACATCCGAGCCGCACACCGCACGCGCGATCGCGGCTCGCCAGGGATCGGCAGGCGCGATGAACAACGGCAACGGTCAGTGCGGCTCGAACGGCAACGGACACGTCAGTGCCGCGCTGCAGCATGCGCTCAGCCTCATTCCCGAAAGCGTTTACGTGCTCACCGCCGCGACGGAGCACACGCGCTGCGGCGTGCTCGTCAACTGGGTGCAGCGCTGCTCGGTGAACCCGCCGATGATCATGCTCGCGCTGCCGATCGGGCAATCGATCGAGCCGACGATTCTCGAATCGCGCAGCTTCGCGCTGTGTCAGTTGCCCGCAGACAATCGCTTTCTCACACGTCGCTTCGCGAATGCTTCAGCTGCGCACGATGATCCGTTCTATGCGACGAGTTCGCGCTGCGCGCCGAGCGGCTCGCCGATCATCGACAGCGCGGTCGCGTTCCTCGATTGCGAGCTCGTGCGCCATCTTGATCTCGAATCTGGCTGCGGCATCTACATCGGCGAAGTCAAACACGGCGGCGTGCTCAACGACGACACCCCTTCCATCCGCATCGGTTTCGAAGCCGGATCGCCCGGCTGCGGCGGCGCTCACGGCGCGGGCAGCGCCAACGGCATGTGACGCAGCCATCACGCCGGCAGCACGCCGCGGAGCCAATTCAGCCAGTTGTCGCGCTGAAAACCGCGAACAGCGGCATCGCTCCAGCCTGCGTTCTTCAGTGCATCCGCAAGGGCAGGCAATTTCGCCGGGTGTTCCAGGCCCGCGGCAAGATCGCTGGGCGGGAAACCGCCATCCATGTCGGAACCCAGTGCCACGCCGTCGCTGCGCCCCATGAGTTTCACCATGTGCTGGGCGTGCCGCACGACGTCCGCGATCGACGCTTTGCCACCGGGCGACAGGAACCTCTGGAACATATTGAGGCCGATGACGCCGTCGCGTGAGGCGATCCACTCGATCTGATCATCGCGCAGATGCCGCTGCGTGGGCGAAGCAAGCGCACGAGCGTTGGAATGTGATGCGATCACAGGTCCGCGCGCGATCGCCGCAAGGTCATCAAACGCTGCGTCGGCAAGATGCGAAACATCGTGCGCGACGCCAAGCTCATCCATCGCCTGCACGAACTCGCGCCCAATCGGCGTGAGCGCGCCATGCCGCGCGTTCCCGCCTGCATAGCGCGAGCCCATCGCCCACGTCAGCCCGATGATGCGCACGCCTCGATCGAACCACAATTGCAGTTCATCAGGCGAGCGAACCGGATCCGCGCCTTCCATGAGGAGCACGATGCGCAGGGGCGCGCTCGCATCATCAAGATCAGCGCGGCATCGCACGATGCGCAGCAGGCCATCGCGCTCCAGCAATTCATACAGTTCAAGCTGGCGCATCCCGGCGGCGTGCGCTCCGTCAAGATCGTCAAAGCTTTTGTACACATGCGGCGCGTCGTGCGGCGAATGCGAGCCCGGCGGACCCGTGCCCGCCACTTCCGTGAAAATGGTGGCGAATGCAACTTCAACGCCCGCTTCGCGCAGCTCCGGCAAGCTCAAGCAAGCCGCGGCGGGATCGGGGCAATGGCGCCGCAGGTCGCGGCCAATCAGCCCCAGATACGCAAGATCAAGATGGCCATCGACCCACGTCATGGCCCGCAGTGTAGTCGGCAGAGCGCGCGAAACTTCGCGGCGCATTGGCCCGAACCGGCGTAGAGATCGCTGCGAATGATGAACGACGCTCGATGTTTGCCGCTCGCCGACGCGGGGAGTACCGTACTCGCATGCCACCAGCGGGAATTGAGGCCATTTTGCCGGCGGCGACTGCGGTTGCGCCCAGCGGAACGTGGGTGCGTCGGCTCACGGCTGGCCTGACGGCAATGGCGACCGGCGGCCTGCTGGTGGTTTCAGCGTTGCTCACCCCGGCCGAGGGCGGGCTCGGGACGCACCAGCAACTGTTTTCGCAGCCATGCGGCTGGATCACCGCCGCGGATTGCCCGTGCCCCACGTGCGGGATGACGACGGCGTTTGCTCACGCCGCGGACGGCGATCTCGTGGCGTCCTTTGCCACCCAGCCCATGGGAGCGCTGCTCGCGGTGGCGACGGCGATGACGTTCCTCTTGAGCGTGTTCGTCGCATTGACGGGCTCACGTGTGGCCGGGCGACTGACGCGTCTGTGGAAGCCGCGCATGGTGTGGGTGATCGCGGCGCTCGTGCTCGGTTCGTGGTTCTACAAGATCATCTGGTACAAAGGTTGGCTGTGATGCGTTCGCCCAAGACATCCTGGAACTGGCCGCGGCGTCTCCTGCTCGCCGCGCTTGCCGGCGTGTTTGCCTGCACAGCAGGCGGGTGCGCGGTCGGCGGCGCGATCGGCGCCATGGCGCAGGAGTACGAGTACCAGAAACGCATCGAAGTGCCGGCGCAGTATGCCGACTTGCAGAACAAGAGCGTCGCGGTCGTCGTGCAGGCCGATCTCGCCACGCTGTATCAGTTCCCGAGCCTGACCGCGGATGTGTGCGGCGTGGTGTCGAGCCTCATCGCCGAGCACGTGCCGGGCGTGCGCGTGCTCTCGCCGCAGTTCGTCACGGTGTGGCAGCAGCGCACGCCGAACGCGCAGGCGATGCCGTATGGCGAGATTGCGGCACAGCTCGGCGTGGATCGCGTGATCCTGATCGACATCTACGAATATCGCCTCAACCCGCCGGGCAACCGCTGGCAGTGGGAAGGCGTGTGCGCTTCGCATGTCGGCATCATTGAACGTGATGGGCTCGATCCCGACGTCTTTGTCGATACCTTCAACGTGATCGCGGAATTCCCCAACACGCCGATGCTCACGCGACAGGAAGCGGATGAAGGTCAGATCAGCATGGGCCTGCTGGTGCAGTACACGCGGCAGGTGTCGTGGCTGTTCTACGACCACCTCGAGCCCAAATATCCGGACAAGTATCGTCCTGAAACCGAGCCCAAGAAGAAGAAAGCGTGACGGAGCGTGTGCGCTCCAGTTCGCGCGAAATGAAGTATCGCATGCGATCCATCGTGAAATCCATCGTGCTCGTGGTGTGCGGCGCGTCGTCCCTGGCGCTGCCGGGGTGCAACATTGTCGCGCCCGCTTACGCCGTGGTGCATGGCCCGCCGCACAAGGATGCGGAGTTCGTGCTCGCCGATCGGCCGACGCTGGTGTTTGTTGACGACCGGGCGAATGTCTTGAGTCGACGCAATCTTCGCCGGCAGATCGCCGATCGCGCCAGCGAAGACCTCATGACCCAAGAGGCGGTGACGAAGATGATCGCGCCGCGCGACGGGCTTGCGGTGGCGCAGTCGGAGACGCACGGCAACCCGATGGCGATCGATGAGCTCGGCCGGGCGGTGGGCGCCGAGCAGGTGATCTACGTGGAGATGCTGGCGTTTTCGATGAGCGCGGACGGCACGTCGCCGGTGCCGATGGCGCGGTGCGCGGTGAAGGTGATTGACGTGACGAACCGCACCAAGCTGTTCCCGGAGCCGGGCTCGCCGAACGAAGCGCGCGTGATGGACATCCCGGGCTCGCCTGTGAGCATGGAGCTGTACAAATCCACCGCGACGATACGGCAGATCGAAGACATGCTGGCGGAAGTGGTGGGGACGGAAATCGGCAAGCTGTTCTATCGCCACGTGCCGCGTGAGCTCGGCCGGCATCTTGATCCCAAGTGAGCGTGCTGCATCTCATCGATCCGAGTGATCCGGCAAGCGATGCGGCGACCCTGCGCTTCGTCGCGGATTTTGTGCACGCGCGCCGCGGCGAAGGCGATGTCGTGATGGTGCTGGGACACGGGCGCGATGCGCGGCTTGCGCGGCGCTGCGGCGTGCCCGTGCATGCGATCACCGGCGGGGGGTGGCGCGGGTTTGGGTTTTCGCCGTCTTCCATGCGTGCGATCGTGCGATCATTGCAGCGGGCGCACGGGCCGTTTTCGCTTGTACACGCGTGGTCGATGCGAGCGGCGGACATGGCGGCGATGGCGTTGCCGCATGCTCCGTGTGCGGTATCGATCATGCACGCGGGCGGCGTGAGGCGATCAGTGGCGTCGGCGGCGCGAAGCGCCATCGCCAGGCGACAGCGCACGGCGGCAGTTCGGTTCCTCGCGGCTGATGAATGCGTTGCGAGCGCGCTTGCGGCACAGGGAATCGATCGCTCGGGGATTACGATTGTGCAGCCGGGCGTTGACGCAGCGATCGTGGAGCCGTGGCGTCAACCGGCGCGTGAGGAATTGCGTGCGCGCTGGGGCGTGAATGATGACACGCTGCTGGTTGGTCTTGTGACGCTGCCTGTTGCGTGGGGGAACGCGCGAGCGGCGGCTTCGGTCGTCACGCTTCCGGTGACGGCGAAGCGGCGCGTCAAGCTGCTGGTTTCGCCTGATGCGGCGAGATTGCACGCAGCGGTCGAGTGGGCGCGGCCGCTTGGACTGGACAATTGCCTGATTCAGGATGACGGCGTCGCCGAGCCGTGGCGCGTGCTTGCGGGTCTTGATGTGGCGCTGTGGCTGCGCGAGAAGCCGAACGCGTCGCCGCCGTGCGAGTGCGGCGGGTTGCCAATGTTGTGGGCGTTCGCGGCGGGCCTTCCCTTGCTCGCGGAACGAAGCCCGGCGTCGGAAGCGATCATCCGCCATGGCGAGAACGGCCTTCTGTTTGATGCCGGCGACATTCCTGAAGGCGCGCGGCTGGCCGTCACGCTTCACGACGATAGCGCCCTTCGCAAATCGCTTGCGGCAAACGCGCGGCGCGATCTTGAATTGCACTTTTCAATTGCTCACGCGGCAAAGCGCATTGGTGACGTGTATGCCGAGCTCGCCCGCGGGGCCGCCGGCGCCGAGTCACACGCTCAAGCCGAGGCGTCGTTCAGCAGCGCGACCGCGGCGTCGTGATAGAGCCAATCGAGCACATCGTCGGGCAGCTTGTGGCCGTTCAGCACGGGGGCGCTCATGTCATTGAACTTCGTGGGCTCGACGAGGGCGAGATCGGGATCCGCGATCGGTGACTCGCCGAGGTAATCCGTCTCCCACAGCGTGCGAAGCGCCCAATAGCGGCTGGCATACAGATCGAACGCTTCATCCTCGCTGCTCGCCCGCTGCATGATCTCGTGATCCTTCGGACCGGCGACGAGGTGTTCATCGGACGCGACGATGTCGGAGCCGAAGAGCACCCGCCCGCGAAAACGGCGAAGGAACTGCAGCATCGATTCGCGCGGGTATTTGCTCAACTCGCGAATCATCCACTTCGCGGCGCTGGTGTCGATGTACAGATTGGGATGGCGCTCGAGCAAGCCGGCGAGGAAGTCGAGATCTTCGGGCGACCCGCCGCAGTGCGCCGCGATCCACGGCTGGCGGAAGCGTTGCAGCAGTTCTTCGAGCGGTTCGTATTGCTGCGCCTTCGTGCGGTAGATGGACGCGTCGGCGTATTTGGTCGCGAACCAGGTGTCGGGGTCGCCGACGTGCGTCATGAACATCATGCCGAGGGCGCTGGCGAGTTCCATGGCGCGGAGGCGCTGCGGGGAATCGAGGCGGAGGAGGGCGGGATCGCCGGATTCGCGGCCGTAGTCCACGCCGCGCGGGGCCGCCCAGAACTTGACGATTCGCGAGCCGCGGGCATGGAACTGTTCGATGCGTTTGAGGAAGCCTTCGCCGTGGGCGTGTTTGCGGTCATCGCTGCGCCAGTCGGGCACGGCGATAAAGCGCACGCGATCGCCCATCACCTCGGCCACTTCATTCACATGGTCCCACGGCGTTTGCGAGTAGACGACGCTTACGCCATAAAGATCGCAGGCCCGCTTGAAAATGGCGGCGGCTTTGGCGCCGTTCAGGTGAACGTGCACATCGATGATGGGCGTGGTGCGGCGCGGAAGGTCGCGCGCGGCCTCGGCATAATCCATGCCAAAGCGGTTGGCGGCGTTGCGGGGGCGCACGTCCGCTCGTATCTTCGGCGAGCGCTCGCGCGCGGAGTCGTGCATGCGCGTCGTGTGATTCGGCACGCAACGATGATAGACGAGAGCGCTTCACGACGTATTCTGCTGGCGCACGACTGGCTGGTCGGCCTGCGCGGCGGCGAGCACGTGCTCGATCGCCTGGCGCAGCTCTACGGCCCGACGACCATCTACACCCTCGTCGCCAGCAACCCGGCCCTCACGCCCGCCATCGCCGCGTGCAAAGTCGTCACCTCGCCGCTGCAGCGATTCCCGGGGGCGAGCGGTGGGTTGCGTCGGATGTACCTCCCGCTCATGCCGTGGGCCGTGGAGCGTTTGCGCGTGGAAGCGTGCGAGCTTCTGATCTCGACAAGCTCGGCGGTCATCAAGTCGATCCGCGCGCCGCACGGCGTGCCGCATCTTTGCTATTGCCATTCACCGGCGAGGTACATCTGGTCGCAGCGTGATGATTACGCCGTGGGCGCCGGCGGCTTTGTGCGGTCGCTCGGTTTGCGGTTGTTCGCGAAGCGATTGCAGCGGTGGGATCGCGCGACGGCCGGCGCCGATTGCGTGACGCGCTTCCTCGCCAACAGCGAGCACACGGCAAGGCGCATCGAAGAATGTTTCGGCCGCGAGGCGCATGTTGTCTATCCGCCGGTGCGAACGGAGTTCTTCACGCCCGATGCGTCGGTGAAGCGCGAAGAGTGGTATCTCGTGGCGGGCGCGCTTGAGCCGTACAAGCGGGCGGATCTCGTCATTGACGCCGCGAACCGCGCGAGGCTGCCGCTCAAAGTGGCGGGCACGGGCTCGCAGTTCCGCGCGCTGGCTGCTCGTGCCGGGGCGACGGTGGAGATGCTCGGCCGGGTGACGGATGACAAGCTTCGCGATCTGTTCCGTCGTGCGAAGGCGCTCATTCATCCGCAGCAGGAGGACTTCGGCATCACGGCCGTGGAAGCGCAGGCGTGCGGCTGCCCGGTGATCGCCTACGCGGCAGGCGGCGCGCTGGAAACAGTGACGGACGCGACCGGCGTGTTCTTCCGCGAGCAGAGCGTGGATGCGATCGTCGCGGCAATTGAGGATTTCAGCCGCCGGATGGTGAGTTCCGCTGATTGCCGCGTGAACGCTGAACGCTTCGCCGCCGAGCGGTTTGATGCCGGCATCGCGCATCATGTGAGTGAACTCTTGGCGCAGCATGTTGACGCTTGACGCCATGCACCAACTTGGTGCCTATTTTACGAACTCGAACAGGCGGCGGACGCCGTCGGCCACGAGGTCGAGCGCGGCGTCCGGCCGTGGCGCGCCGCAGGAACAAGCGGGAACGCTCGCTCATTCCGCGAAGGGCATGGTTGAACAGGGCTGCGCGTTACACTGACCGGCATGTGGAACCTCGCGCGCGTTGTCGTCGTTTTGTCAATGCTGCTCTCGATCACCGGCTGCGCCACGCCGGTGCCGGTTGCTGATCCCATCGGCATGATGAGCGACGTCAACCTGGGGCCGCGCGATCACCTTGCTGCGCTGCAGACGATGGACATGCAGCCGGACAATCCGGAATACATCAAGGTGATGCACGACGTGATGTGGCGGCCGGGCTACATCGTCTCCACGCGCGAGCTCACGCTTGATCGCCTTGCGGAGCGCGACCTCGATGGGCTCAAGCGCACCATTCGCCAGCGATTGCCCAACATGCGGGCGTGGGGCTGGCACGAGCGGCTGTGCGAGATCATTGCGGAACGCGGCTGGACCGATCTCACGCCGGCGCTCGTCTCCAGCTGGGCGCGGCCGTGGTACGGCTTTGATGAAGAGAAGCGGCCGGAGTATCTCGCGCTCAAGAAGCTGCACGGCGAAGCGGAACTGACGAACGTCGTGTTCGATCTCTTCCTCGCCTCGAACAAGAGCTGGGAATTCAACCTTCGCGGCCGGTGCTGGGAATTGATGCACCGCCTCGGCCAGCGCGAGCGGTTGCTCGAACTGCTGCGCAGCGCCGATGTGCTGCCGGAGGATGCGCTGATATCCGATCTGCGCGCCGCCGCGACGGAGCTTGGCATTGTGCCGCAGACGCGCGAGGAGTTGCTGTGGGTGATGAAGCTGCGCGAGCCGGCGCGGGCGGAGTTCTGGTCGTCAGCGGTGCAGGCGGTGGCGTCGCTGCCGGAGGAATTGAGGGCGACCCTGGAGCTGCGCGATTTGCCTGTGGTCGTGGCGGCCCATCATCACGAGCCGGAGCTGCTCACGCTGACGCGCGAAGAGCTGCGAGCGCGAGTTGAATCAATGCTCAAGGGCCGGAAGCGATACGTTCGCACCGATTCGCTGGCGGGCTACGGCGACTGGCCGCAGGAGTTCTACAAGTGGCGCGATGAACTGACGTGGGGCGACCTCGCGGCGATTCTCTGCGCCGCGCGAGCATTGGAGGTGCCCGAAGTTCGTGCGCACCTCTTCGATTACGCCGAGCGCGACCGGAAGGACGAGTCCACCGAATACGGCGGCGTGCTGGAGCTTGATTCGCGCCATCGCTTTGTGGTGCAGGAGTTCGTGCCGACCGTGCGCGTGCACGACCGTGAGTTCCGCGCATCGCAGGCGATGTTCGACGCCGGCTACACCGCGCAGTTTCATTTTCACCTTCATTGCCAGGAATACGACAACGACGAATATGCCGGTCCCGGCCTCGGCGACGTGGATTACGCCGACGCCACCCGCACCAATTGCATCGTGTTCACGTTCGTCGAGCGCGACCGCATGAATGTCGATTTCTACCGCCACGGACGGGTGATCGTCGATCTTGGCGAGATCACGCGGCCGTAGGGCGGGAACGTCAAAAGGTCAAAAGGTGTTTGCATTCAGGACGTTTGAACCGTTCGTACGATGGTGAAATCGAAGTGCTTTTGCCGTTTTGACCTTTTGCCCTTTTGACTTTTCAAGCGCAGCGAATGCTTCAGCTTGCCCCCATTATTCTCGTGGCGGTCCTGCTCGCGCGGGACGAGGGGCTTGCCGTGTCGTGGGATCGCGCGGAGTCGTGGGGCTGGTCCTCAACGCTCGCGGCCTTTGCGCTGCCCATCGCGGCGATTCTGCTGGTTTCGCATGCGCTTGTGATGTGGTGCGATCGGCGCGTCTCGCAGGCGCGGTCCGCGGCGCCGCTTCGCCGCGCCGAGCGGATGATTCGTGCTGCGCGCTGGCTCATCATCGTGCACTTTGCGGCATGCGTGCTGGTGCTCGACTGGCTCGGGCTGGTGCGTTCCGCGATCGGCGACCTCGTGCTGATTGATGAAGCGGTGGCGCTTCTGCCCGCGCTGCTCGGACTTGCCGGCACGTGGTGGGTGTATTACCCGATCGAGCAGCGCGTGCAATCAGCGCTCCTCATCCGCAGGCTCGATGAAGGCCAGCCGCTGTACCCCACGCTTTCGCGGCTGGGTTACACGATATTGCAATCGCGGTTGCACCTGCTCGTGATGCTCGTGCCGCTGCTGATGATCCTCGGCATGGGTGAAGCGATCGAAGTGGGGGCGAAGCGATTCGCGCCGGTGACGTGGGTGGCGGAGATCACCACGATTTCCACGATGCTTGCGGGCGTCATCGTGTTCATCATCGCGCCGCCGGTCATCTGTGCGCTGCTCGATGTGCACCGCATGCCGGGGGGAGCGCTGCGCGAGTCGTTGCTCGCGCTGGCGAAGAAGCACAAGGTGCGTTTGCGCGATGTGCTCGTGTGGAACACGGCGGGCACGATGATCAACGCGGCGGTGCTCGGGCTCGTCGGCTGGTTCCGCTACGTGCTTATCACGGATGCGCTGCTCGACGCAATGGGGCGGCGTGAGCTGCTCGCGGTGATGGCGCACGAAGTGGGGCACGTTCGCCGGCATCACATGCCGTGGCTCGCGGGCGCGCTGGTGGCGTCGCTGTTCGTGGCGACGCAGATCGTCGGCTTGCCGCTGTATTTCCTGACGGATGCGCAGATTGCGCGGCTGCAGGATTTCGTGCCGCTCGATCTGGCGGTGGTGGGCCTCTCGATGGCGCTCGCGCTCACAGGCTTCGGCTGGGTGTGCCGGCGTTTCGAGCGGCAGGCGGACACGTTCGCGGTGCAGCATTTGAGCCAAGAAGGCCCCGGGCCTTTGGCGATGGGCTTGGATGAAGAGACGGAAGAAGCGCCGGGCGGCCATGCGCCTGACGCGAGCGGGGCGCCCAGCGCCCACGGCCGCTTCGTCACGCTGGAAGCGGCAGAAGCGATGCAATCGGCGCTGCAGACGATCTCGCGCCTGAACGCCATCGACCGCAGGCGACCAAGCTGGCGGCACGGCTCGATCGCATGGCGGCAGGACTATCTCGCCACGCTCCCCGGCCAGCGCATCAGCGAATTGCACATCGACCGCGTGGTGACGCGCATCAAGGCGATGATCGCAGCAACATTGCTGGTCGCGATCGCCGCGATCGTGATCACGGCAACGCTCACGCCTGAACCGGTCGGCCCGGCGAAGTTGATTGAGGACGCGGCGGCAAGCGATGGAGGCTCGCCATGAATGCTGGCGCTGCATCGAAACCGGCGGCGTTCAACACACCGCGTGCGCCCGGCGGCGAAATTCCATTCACCAAAATGCACGGCCTGCGCAACGACTTCATTGTTGTTGACGCGGTGGCGGATGCGGCGCTGGCGGAGCGAAGCGACTGGATTGATCACGTGCCGACGATGTGCGATCGGCGCACGGGCATCGGCGCGGACGGCGTGCTGATCGTCTCACGCAAGCGCGATGGCGGGCGCAACGATTTTCTCATGCGCGTGATCAACGCCGACGGCAGCGAGCCGGAGATGTGCGGCAACGGGCTGCGATGCGTCGCTCGCATGGTCGTCGAACGCGGCTACGCCAAGCCCGGGGCAGCGTTGTGTGTCGAGACGGCAGGGACCACGCGGACAGCGACGGCGAGCGGGGATGGCGGTGCGTGGAGCGTGACCGTGGACGTGGGCCAGCCGCAATTCGGCCCGGCGGCGGTGGCGGGGGACCAAAACTTGCTCCGGCCGATCGCGCCGCATGAGCACGAACTCGCGCTCAAACACGGCAAGGTCCCCGCGGTGCTCGTCTCCACCGGAAATCCGCACGCGGTCGTGTTCTCGCGGAAACCGCTGCGGGAATGGAGCGATGATGCGCTTGCGGCGATGGGGCACGAAGTCGAGCATCACGCAGCATTCGCTCGCGGCATCAATCTGCAAGTCGTGCACGTGCTCGGCGATGCGGACATCGAAGCGCGAACGTGGGAGCGCGGCTGCGGCGTCACGCAGGCGTGCGGAAGCGGCGCGTGCGCCGCGGCGGTGGCGGCGGCTTTGCTTGGTCGCACTGACCGCGAAGTGAGCGTGCACATGCGCGGCGGGGACCTTCACATTCGCTGGGATGAATCGAGCGGCCACATGCACATGACCGGCCCGGCGGAGCGCGTGTTCGAAGGCTCGTGGCGGATGGAGTACCATCGCCACGCATGTCGCTGACCGCCGTGGAACAGAGCGTTGTTGATCTTCTCGCCGGCTCGAGCAAGGCATTGCTGGAGTCGCTGGCGGAGTACGTGGCGATTCCCACCGGACGAGGACACCGACCGGGGCTGGAGCAGTTCCGCGGCCTGCTGGAAGAGCGGCTGACGAAGCTGAACGCGGAAATCAGCGACATTCCCGGCGAGCCGCGGCCGGCGTGGGTCTGGCCCAAGGTGGAAGCGGCGTGGATTCCGCCGGTGCTTGTCGCGCGATCGCAGCACGGCAGGAAGGCGAACGGGCCGCGCGTGCTCATCGTCGGTCATCTCGACACGGTGCACGATCCGGCAGGCTCGTTCCGTGAACTGACGCTCAATCCCGACGGCAAGACGGCGACCGGCCCGGGGGTCGTGGACATGAAGGGCGGCATCGTCATCTCGCTCGCGGCTCTTGAAGCCCTCGCGCAGGCGGGCATCGCGGTGCAGTGGACCGCTGCGTTCAACAGCGACGAAGAAACGGGATCGTTCCATTCCGCCAAGGCGCTGCGATCGCTGGCGCGTGAGCATGATGTCGGGATCGTCGTCGAGCCGGGGCTGGCGGGCGGCGCGATTGCGATCGAGCGGATGGGATCGGTGCAGTTCATGATCGAGGTGCACGGCAGGACGGCGCACGTCGGCCGCGATTTCAAACAGGGCGTGAGCGCGGTGACAAAGCTTGGCGCGCTGATCGCGGACGTGGGCGGCTGGTCGGACGTGGACAACGGGTTGATCGTGAACATCGGACCGCTGCAGGGGGCGCCGGTGACGAACGCCGTGCCGGATTACGCCGCGTGCTGGGGCAATGCGCGGTTCGTCAAACCCGAGACGGGGCAGCGGTTTATCGAGCGACTGAAAACGCTGTCGACGGCGGAAGACGCCATGCCGCGTGTGCGCGTGTACTCGATCGACAACCGGCCGGCCAAGCCGATGACACAGGGCGTGGCGGATCTGGCCTCTCTCATCACCGACGCCGGAAACGACCTCGGTCAGACGATCCCGCAGATCTCGACCGGCGGCGTGTGCGACGGCAACCTGCTGCAGGACGAAGGCCTACCGACGATCGACACCTTGGGCGTCCGCGGCGGGAACCTCCACCGGCCGGACGAATTCATCGAAGTCGATAGCTTGGTTGAACGTGCCCAGCTTCTGGCGGTCGTGCTGGCGCGGCTGGCCGGGCGGCAGGTCTGAAAAGGCTTTCCGCTGCCGTTGCTGCCCTGGCGTGCCGAAATGGGCCCAGCGGCCTTTCATCAGCAATTCGCCTAGCATGAGACCCCGCGGCCGGGCTGGCGTGGCGACCGGATTCGCCCCCAGACTCGCCGTCGTGAAAGGATTTGAGCGAGCCATGAATACCCAGATCTCGGCGGAGACGCAGGCTTCGGCCCTGGCCTCGAGCCAGGCAGTGAGCGACGCGATCGACGTGCTTGTCCGCGAGTTGCAGGACGCCCAGGCGGCGATCACCGAGGTCCGTCCGCCCAATCCCGAGCTGAAGCAGAGCTACGCGAAGTGGCTGGAGCGACAGGGCGAAGTGAAGGGCCGCCCGCCGCTGTATCCCTACGCCGGCTCGGGCATCGGCAATGGGTGCTATGTCGAGCTTGCGGACGGCTCCGTGAAGCTGGACATGATCAACGGCATCGGCGTGCACATGTTCGGGCACAGCGACCCCGACCTTGCCGCCACCGCGATTCGAGCCGCGCTTGCTGACACGGTCATGCAGGGCAACCTGCAGTTCAACACCGACATCATCGAGACGGGCGAACTGATCGTGAAGGAGGCGTCGAAGAACTCGCGCCTTCGCCATTGCTTCATGATCAACAGCGGCTGCATGGCGAACGAGTCCGCGCTCAAGGTGTGCTTCCAGAAGAACGCGCCGGCCAGCCGGGTGATCGCCTTCAACGACTGCTTCATGGGCCGCTCGACGACGATGGCGCAGATCGGCGACAGCGCCGCAGGTCGCGTCGGCATTCCGCTCAATGTGCTCGTCGATTACATGCCGTTTTACGATCCGATGCTCGGCGAGGAATCGACGCGGCAGGCCGTGGCGCAGCTTGAAAAATACATCGAGCGCTACCCGAAGCAACATGCCTGCTTCGTGATGGAGCTTGTGCAGGGCGAAGGCGGTTTCAACGTCGCGCCCCCGGAATTTTTCAAAGCGTTGATGGGCGTGTGCAAGAAGCACGGCATCGCGGTGTGGTGCGACGAGGTGCAGACGTTCGGCCGCACGGAAGAGATGTTCTACTTCCAGCAGCTCGGCCTCGGTGAATACGTGGACGTCGTGACGTTCGGCAAGATGAGCCAGGTGTGCGGCTGCCTGTTCAGCAGTGAGTACAACCCGAAGCCGGGTTTGTTGAGTGCGACGTTCGCGAGTTCGACGGTGGCGATCCAGGTGGGGCGCCGCCTGTTGCAGCGGCTGCGCGACGGCGGCTATTACGGCCCGAACGGCCACATCGCCAAATTGCAGAAAGGCTTCCGCGAGCACGCGGCGGCGTTCATCGCCAAGCACCCGGAGTGGTTCCCGCCGGTGCGGTATCCGTCCGGCACGACGACATCCCCCGAGCAGCTCGTCGGCGGCGTCGGCGGCATGATGCGCATCACGCCCTTCGGCGGATCCAAAGAGAAAATCACCAAGGCGCTCAACCAGATGTTCGAAGACGGCCTGATCGCGTTTTACTGCGGCCACGGCCCGTATCACATTCGCTTCCTGCCGCCCATCGGCGTGATGAAGCCGCAACAGTTCCGCGACGTGTTCGCCATCCTGGAAACGTCATTCGCGAAGATTTGACACGTCAAGCATTGCCGCAGAGAGGCACGAAGACTGCACGAAGGTTCGAATGACAGCGATCGCAACGATGAAATGACAACATCCGTATTTGTTCTTGTCGCGCACTCTCGTGATTGATTTCTTATGTTCTTCATTCGCCAAGCACAACCTGACGATGCAAGCACGCTCCTGAAGTTGGCCAAGATGGTCCACTTCATCAATCTGCCCGCGGACCCGGACATCATCGCCCGGCGGATCGCGCAGTCGCGCAAGAGCTTCGAGGGCAAGGCGCGCAACAAGCGCGAACGCGTGTTCATGTTCGTGCTCGAAGACACGGACACCGGCAACGTGATCGGCACGTCGTCGATCGTGTCATGCATCAGTTGGCCCGGCCGGCCGCACACGTTCCTGCAGATTCGCAAGCGCGAGTTCTTCAGCCAGGATCTGCAGACCGGCCAGGTGCACCTTACGCTGCAGCTCGGCACGGATGAAAGCGGCCCGTCGGAAATCGGCGGCCTCATTCTTGGCCCGTCGTACCGCGGCCACACGCTGCGCCTCGGCGCGTTCTTGAGTCTTGTGCGGTTCCACTTCATTGGCCTCAACCGCAAGAGCTTCGCCGACAAAATCATTGCCGAGATGATGGGCCCGCTCACGCCTGACAGCCGGAACTTGCTGTGGGAATACCTCGGCCGGCGCTTCATCAATCTGCAATACGCCGAGGCGGACCGTTTCTGCCAGCACTCGAAGGAATTCATCACGTCGCTCTTCCCAAAGGAAGAGATTTACGTCTCGCTGCTCCCGCCGGAAGCGCGCCAGCTCATCGGCCGCGTCGGCCCCGAAACGGAGCCGGCGAAGGCGATGCTCGAAGGGCTCGGCTTCCGCTACCACGGCCAGATCGATCCGTTTGACGGCGGGCCGTATCTCGAAGCGCGCGTCGACGAGATCAGTCTCGTCAATACAACGCGCACGATGACGCTCGGAAGCGCAAGCGGGCCGTTTGCTGGCGAAGCCATGTTGAGCGCGACGGGCGAATTCGGCTTCCGTGCTGTGCGAACGTCGTATGTGCTGGAAGGCGACACCGTGTCGATTGCGCCCGAGTATGTCGAACTGCTCGGCGTGAAACCCGGCGCGACGGTGGGCGTCACGCTGCTCAAATCGCCAGCGGATTCGGACGGCGCGTCATCAAAGAACACGCCGGCGGAACGCGCCCTCGGCGAACCCGGGCCGGAAGAGCGGCCATCGCGCCAGCGCGATCGAGCTCAAGGAACAGCGCAGAAGGTTGCTGAATGATGAAGACAGCAGAGCTTGTTTCCCGCGCCGCTCTCAAGCACGCGCCGAGCGATTACATCGGCGGCAGGTTCGTGCCGGTGCAGGGCGATGCGATCACATCGCGCGATCCCGCCGACCCCTCGCGCATCGTCTGGCAAGGTTCGCCCCGGCGTGAGCATGTGGATGAAGCGGTGGAGGCGGCGCGCCGCGCGCTGCCTGCGTGGTCATCGCTTTCCATCGAACAGCGAGCCGAGTCCCTCAAGCAGTGGAAAGCCGTGTCGAGCGCGAACATCGAACGCATCGCAGGCCTCATCACCGACGAGATGGGAAAGACGCTTGCGGAATCGCGACTCGAGGCGGGAGCGCTCGGCGAAAAGGTTGACATCACCCTCGGCGAACATTCGCTTGGCCGCGTGCGCACGCAGCACGTGAAAGTGAGCGCCACGCGTCACGGCGAGTGCCGCTTCAAACCGCATGGCGTGATGGCGGTGATCGCGCCGTTCAACTTCCCCGCGCATCTTGCGAACGGCCACTTCGTCCCCGCGCTGTTGCTTGGCAACACGGTCGTCGTGAAGCCGTCGGACAAAACCCCCGCCGTCGGCCAGCTGCTCGGCGAATTGATGCACGAAGCGGGACTGCCAGCCGGCGTGTTCAACGTCGTGCAGGGCGACGCGGAGAACTCCAAAGCGCTGACGACGCATCCGGAGATCGACGGCATCCTGTTCACCGGCTCATGGCCTGTCGGACGCAGCATTCTGCAGGCGAATCTCGATCGGCCCGGTCGCATCGTGGCGCTGGAGATGGGCGGCAATAACCCGGCGGTCATCATGCCCGACGCGCCGCGCAAACTCGCCGTGCTTGAATGCGTGCGCGCTTCGTTCGCCACCACCGGCCAGCGATGCACGTGCACGCGCCGCATCATCGTGCACAAGGACGCGGCGGACTGGTTCATCCCCGCGTTCTGCAAGGCGGCGTCGAACCTGCTCATCGGTCCCGGGCGATCGAGACAGCCCGTGTTCATGGGGCCGGTGGCGACGGAAGCGTCGGTGCATGCCGTGCTCGATTTCGAGCGCGAACTGGCGGCGAGCGGAGGGCGCGTGCTCGTGCAGGCTGCCCAGCCGACGGACACCGGCTACTTCATCTCGCCAAGCGTCGTGGAGGTGGACGGCTTCTCGCTCGATCGCGACAAGGAAGTCTTCGGCCCGCTAGTGCAGATCGCCTTGGTGAATGATCTTGATGAAGCGATCGCGCAGGCGAACACCACGCGCTACGGCCTCGCGGCGGCGATCTTCACGGCGAGCGCGGCGAACTACGAAGCGTTCTTCGCCCAGGTGCGTTCCGGCTGCATCAACCACAACACCGGCACGGCAGGCGCATCGAGCAAACTGCCCTTCGGCGGCGTGGGTTTGAGCGGCAACCATCGCCCGGCGGGCACGTTCTCGATCGATTACTGCGCCTATCCCGTGGCGGCTATGCTGGAATCGGCGACGGACATCGCGCCGCCGACGGGCGTTCACTTCGACGATCGCTGGCTGGCGTAAGAAGCCATGCCGCCGCGCTGGTCCATCATTCTGCCGGCTTACAACGAGGAAGCGCTGATCGGCGAGGCGGTGCGCTCGGCACGCGCCGCTGCGGAAGCGCTTGGCGAACCGTTCGAGATCATCGTCGTCAACGACGCGTCAACGGATGCGACGGCGGCGAGAGCGCGCGATGAAGGGGCCGCCGTGATCGACGTGAACCGGCGACAGATCGCGGCGGTGCGCAACGAAGGCGCGAAAGTTGCACGCGGCGACATCCTCGTGTTCATGGACGGCGACACGTGCATGCCCGCTGACATGCTGCTCGCGGTGCGGCGTGCGCTGGACGCCGGCGCAATCGGCGGCGGAGCGGGCGTCGAGATCGAAGGCCGCGTGCCGTTCTATGCGCGGTTCATCATGTGGGCGCTCGTGCCGTTCTTCCGCTGGACTCGCACCGCGGCGGGGTGCTTCGTCTTCGCGCGGCGAGATGCGTTTGAACACGTCGGCGGGTTCGATGAACAGTACTTCGCCTCGGAAGAAATCTGGTTCAGCAAGGCGATGAAGAAGCTTGGGCCGTTCGTCGTGCTCCGCGAGATGGTGACGACCTCCGGCCGCAAGGCTCGCCAGTATTCGCTGTGGAACCTGATCGTCATCGTGTTCCGGCAAACGCTGCGCGGCCCTCGCCGGGCGTGGAAATCTCGTGATGGCCTCGACTTCTGGTACAACGCCAAGCGCGAAAACGCAGGCGGTGAATCCGCGACTGGCTCCAACGCTTGATTGAACCTTCGAATTCGCCGACGATTGAAACATGGCTGATTCGCCGAGCATGCGCACGATCATTCCGCCCGCGCGTGAAAACCCGCGCTTTGCGGGCGTGGCGACGTTCTGCCGGTTCCCGCGCTTGCAGGATGTCGAGCCAGCGCATCGGCCAGTCGATTGGGCCATCTATGGCGTGCCGTACGACGGCGGCGTGACGTACCGGCCCGGGGCGCGCTTCGGCCCCCGCGCCATTCGCGAGGCCTCGCAATACGTGAAGCCCGCGCATCTCGAGCTTGGCGTCAACATCGCGGAGAAGCTCTCGCTCGCCGATGCCGGTGATGCGCCGGTCAAGCCGTATTCATGCAAGGAGACGCTGGAGAGCGTCGCCGCGTGGGCGAGCGCGCTGGGTGATGCGGCGACGACGAAGCTGTTCGCCGTCGGCGGCGATCATTCGATTGCCTATGCCAACATCAAGGCAACATGGCTTCGTCGCGGCAAGCCTGCGAACGGTCTCGCGGTGCTGCACTTTGATGCGCATCTCGACACGGTGGACCAGGTGTGGGGCGAGAAGTGGACGCACGCCTCGCCGTTCATCCGCGCGATCGAAGAAAAGTTGATCGACCCGAAGCGCATGCTGTCCATCGGCATCCGCGGACCGCTCAACACGCTGCAAGATCTCGACTATGCACGCGAGCACGGCATCACGCTGATCACGTTCGACGAGTGGAAGTTCGGCGACGGAGCCGAGCGCATCGCGGCATTCATGAAGCGACTCGGGCGCGATGAGGCGTATCTGACCTTTGACATTGATTGCGTCGATCCCGCCTTCGCCCCCGGCACCGGCACGCCATGCTGCGGCGGCTTCACGTCGGCCGAAGTTCTGCACCTGCTGCGGCAACTGAAGGGCTCGAACATCGTCGGCGCGGACGTCGTGGAAGTGCTGCCCGACCGCGATGTGAGCGGCATCACGGCGCTGCTGGCGGCGCAGGTGATGGTTGAAGCGCTGGCGCTGGACGCGTGCGGGTAAAAAGTCGAAACGTCGAAAAGTCGAAATGTCGCCTGATTGCCCGCTTTCGACTTTTCGACCTTTCGACTTTTCGACCTTTCGACTTTTCGACTTTTCACCCATATCGCAGCGCCAGGATCAGCTCGACCTTCCCGACGTGCTCATCGAGTTCGCGGGCGATTTCGAGCGGCGAGCGGCCGGTGTCGGCGAGAGCGTAGATCGCGCGGCGAAGTGAATCGGCAGGTTCTGTCTCGCGCGGCGGCGCGGTGGACGTTGTTGGCGGACGGGTTTGCAAAGGGCGCTCGTGTTTGACTTCCAATCGCTCGGAAGGCGCGACCGAAGCGGGCTTGTGGCTCGCATTGGCGGAACGCGGCGGCGTCAATTGCTCCAGTTTTGTGATGAGCGCTTCAGCTTTGCTGATGAGCCGCTCCAGCCGATCCGCCTTGCGGTCCAGTTGTTCGCCCAGCGTGCGGGCGGCCTCCGCCTGGGCTTCGGACTGCGGCAAAGTCTGTTCCGGGGCGCTCATGACCTCACCATCGGCAGAAGCGGTCGCGGCACTTCGATGATCGGGCGAAGACCGCGGGCACCTATGATTGATTCATGAGCCAGACGCCCGTGCGACAAGCTTCGGCCGACTCTGCGGCGCTGCCGATCGCGGTTCGCAGGCATCCGCTGGTGAGCGAGGCGGCGCGGCGACTGCATGGCGAATGCGGCGTGCCGATTGGTGCAATCATCGTCGTCGCGGTGAGCGGCGGGGCGGATTCGTGCGCTCTGCTGCTGGCGTGTGCCGCCATCGCAAGGCGGAAGCGGAAGGGTGGCGGCGGCGCCAAGATCATCGCAGCGCACGTGCATCATCACCTGCGCCCGGAGGCGGATGCGGAGATGGCGTTTGTCCAGTCGCTCTGTGCGTCGCTCGGCGTGGAACTTCATGTGGAGCACGTCGATCCCGCACGCGAGCCCGGCAGCAAAAGCGCGAACGCACGCCGACTTCGCTACGAAGCGCTGCGGCGCGTGGCCGGTGCTTGCGGCGCGGCGTTCATCGCGACGGCTCACCATGCGGACGATCAACTGGAGACGATGGTGATGGCGCTGGCGCGAGGCGCCGGGCTTCGCGGTGTGCGCGGCATGAAGTGGAGGCGGCCGCTCCGCGATGATGTGTTGCTCGTGCGGCCGCTGCTGCTCGCTCGCAAACGGGATTGCGAAGACCTGTGCACGCTCGCGGGCGTCGAATGGTGCGAGGATGCGTCGAATATCGATCCGCGTTCGAAGCGGGCGCGCATTCGCCGTGATGTGCTGCCCGTGCTCGAAGATCTCTGGCCCGGCGCGGCGAGGCGAAGCGTGGGCACGGCGGACATGCTCGCCGCGGCGGAAGAACTCGTGCGCGATCGGATCGAGCAAACGTTCGGACCGGCCGCGGCACGGGAATGGCCTCGCGCGGCACTCAAGGCGCTTTCCACGCCGCTGATTGGCGAAGGACTTCGCCGGGCCGCGGAACAAGCGAATGGCGGGCCGATCACGGCGCTCTCGCAGCGACATCTCCGTAACGCGGCGACCTTCATCCGTTCCGCTGAACGCCGACCGAAGCGTTTCGATTGGCCTGGCGGATTCGTCGTTCACGTGACATCAAAGGCGGTGTCGCTGACTCGGCGCTGACGTGATCGCCTGCGAAGCCGCGAGCGGCTAGCGCGTGATGCGTTCCTGGCCGTGCATATACGGTCGCAGCGCCTGCGGAATCGTCACCGAGCCGTCGTCGTTCTGGTAGATCTCCAGAATCGGAATCAGAACGCGCGGACTCGCCAGCACCGTGTTGTTGAGCGAATGGCAGAACACGTTGCGCCCTTGCTCGTCCTTGTAACGCATGTTGAGTCGACGGCACTGGTAGTCGTAAAGGCGCGAAGCCGAATGCGTCTCGCCCCACGCGCCCTGTGGCGGATCGCCCTCGCCGCGCCCCGGCATCCAGCATTCGATGTCGATCATGTCCGCGTTCTTCGGCCCGAGGTCCGCGGTGCAGCATTGCAGCAGGCGATAGGGAAGCTCGAGCTTCTGCAGCAGCGCTTCGACGATGCCAATCATGGCTTTGTGCCACTGGCGCGATTCCGCCTCATCCGCGCGGCAGATGACCACCTGCTCCACCTTGTCGAACTGGTGAATGCGGTACAGGCCCGCGGTGTCCTTGCCCGCCGCGCCCGCCTCGCGCCGGAAGCACGTGGAGACCGTGGCGTATTTCAGCGGCAGTTGCGAAGCGTCGAGGATCTCGTCGGCGTGCAGGCCCATCAAGCCGACTTCGCCGGTCCCTGCGAGGTAGAGGTCGTGTCCGCCGCCGCGTGAGGTTTCCTCGATGTGGTACGCCTGCTCGCGACCGGCGGGAAAGAAGCCCGTGCCGACCATGCATTCCTCGCGCACGACGCACGGCACGCTCATCGCCTTGAAGCCATGCTGCTGCGTGATGAAATCGAACGCGAAGCGAAGCACGGCCTGGTGCAGGCGCATGCCGTCGCCGGTGAGGACGTAGTGCCGCGTGCCCGCCATCTTCACCGCGCGTTCGAAATCGGCGAGGCCAAGCTCGCGCACGAGTTGCAGGTGCGTGCGCGGCTTGAATCCCTTGTTGGCTTCAAACGACTTCCGGGGGTCGAACCACGCGGGATGCCAGACGCTGCGCTCGATGTTGTCTTCGGGTCCGTTCCCGGGCGGAACATCGGGATCAGGCGGCTGCGGCACGGCGAGGAGCAGTTCGTTCAGTTCCGGCTTGAGCTGCGCGATCTGCTGCTCGAAGGCCTGGATTTCGGTCTTCAGCGCGAGCGGGCGATGCTCGAGTTCGCGGATCGCAGCTTCGATGGCGCTCTTCTGCGCAGCGTCGGCGGCGTCCTTGAGCTGCTTCTTGAGCTTGCCGATCTGCGGCCCGATTTCCTTGCTGATTCTGTTCTGCTCGCTGCGGCGAGATTCAAAGTCAGCAAGCAAACGGCGATGCTGCTCGTCAAGGCGAAGGATGCGATCGATGTCGACATCAACGCCCTTCGCGCGGGCGCCTTTCTTGAACAACTCGGGGTCTTCACGCAGACGCTTGAGGTCAATCATGGGAAACGCCGAAAAGCCGAAACACCGAAATGCGGAAATGTGGACTGAAGTCGGCTTGTTTGAAAGTGTCAGTCCACACGGTCAAGGAATGCCTCACACTTGGCCACGATGGACGTGAGGATACCCACCAATTCGCCTGCTTCACACAACGCATCCTCTGCAGCGGCGCCAGCGAGCAGTTTGTGATCCAGACAAAGTCGGAGCCAATACATCGTTTCAGCGGCCTCGCGGCGTGCAATGTTTACGAAGCGGGCGAATTCGCGTGATGACTGCGCGCGATCCGCTTCGTGAACGTTCGCCCCGATGCCCGTTCCGCTCCGGGTCAATTGCTTGCCGAGCTCCCAGCCGGTCGTTCTCTGCGGAATCTCTTCGACGATTGCAGGAATCATCGTTGCAAACCGATACGTTCGTTCCGGCAAGTCGCCTTGAAATCGCCCCATTGCGCATCTCTGGTTTCAGCGTTTCGGGTTTTCGGCGTTTTGGCTTTTTGGCGTGTCGCGGTATGTCGGCGGCGCGGCCCAATGGAGCTTCTGCTGAAGGACTTGCCAGTATGTGGACTTCGGGTTGGCGACGAAGCGCGCCTTGCGCGCGTCCTTGCGAATTGTGATTCTTTGCCCATCGCGGATGGGGCGGGTGACTTGGCCGTCGAGGATGAGCGTCGTGCCTTCGTTCGCGCGTTGGACTTCGATCGTGAGCGTGCTTCCGCCTTCGAGCACAAGCGGCCGGGCGGCGAGACTGTGGGCGGCGTTCGGCGTAATGATCATCGCCTCCAGCGCCGGGTGCACGATCGGCCCGCCGGCGGAGACATTGTGGGCCGTGGATCCGACGGGTGAGGAGACAATGACGCCGTCGCCGGAGAGCACCGGGCCTTGCTCGCCGTCGATCGTGAGCGCGAGTTCGATCATGCGGAACGGCGGGCCGGCGGCGATCACGCAATCGTTGATCGCAATATCGGCGTGCTCGCTGCCGTCGATCGTCGCGCTCAAAATCATGTGTTCGAGAATGGCAGGCGCGGCGCCGAAGACGGCATCCGGCTGTTCCTGCAGCGATTGCCAATCAAACGCTGCGAGGAAGCCGAGCTTGCCGAAGTTGACGCCGACGAGCGGGATGCCGCGATCGACGAGCCTGCGAGCCTGCGAGAGCAGGGCGCCGTCACCGCCGAGCACGACAGCGAGTTCAGCGTTCAAATCGCGCGGCAGTGGCGCGTGATCCGTCTCCATCTCGCCCACGATTTCCGCATGCTGTGCGATCCACGCTCGAACCTCCGGCGCGTGGCGAGCCGTGTCCTCATGCGCGCTGGAAAAGAGCAGGATGACGCGCGGTCGCGGCATGGGGTGGATTGTAGTTAACGAGCCACAACCGTCGAAATCCGGACAGCGCCACACGTTTAGCCGCGACCGGGAGTCCGCGGAGGGGAGCGCGACGGGCATGATGACGCGCAACGCAACGCGCTCCCCTTCGCGTCGCCGCTACACGTTACGACACCAAGCCCTTCGTCAAACGCATGAACGCCGTCTCGAGGTTCACCTTCTCCTGGTAGAACGAGCTCACGCGCAGGCCCTTGGCGATTAACCGGCTGGGGAGTTCGCTCACGGGCAAACCGCTTTCCGGGTCGATCGTCACGTCGATGCGCGGCGTGCCGTTGTGCTGCGTGATGTCCACCTTCGTTACGCCCTTGATCTGCGCGAGCAATTGCGCCGCCTGATCCACGCGGTCATCGACCGTCACGTGCACCACAAGCCCGACGCTCGCTCGCGCCATGATGTCGCTCACGTGGCCGGAATACAGCAACTCGCCCTGCTCGATGATGCCGACGGTGTTACACAGTTCCGCCAGCTCGTGCAGGATGTGCGAGCTGATGATGATGGTCTTGCCCATGCGGCGAAGCTCTTTGAGCAGTTCGCGGATTTCGATGCGCGCTCGCGGGTCGAGGCCGGACGCCGGTTCGTCGAGCAGCAGCACCTTCGGGTCATGCAGCAGCACGCGCGCGATCGAGAGGCGTTGCTTCATGCCGCGCGAAAGGCCGTTCACTTCCGCGTTGGCTTTGTAATTGAGATCGGTGAGGTCGAGCACGTCGCGCACCACCTGGTCGCGCTGCTTGCCGTGGATGTTGTAGCACGCCGCGAAGAACTCGAGATACTCGGTGACGACCATGTCTTCATACGCGCCCATGAAGTCGGGCACATAGCCGATGATCGGCCGGATCTGCGGGTTCTGATAGCCGATCACCTTGCCGTCGATGCGCGCTTCGCCCCACGTGGGTTTCAGCAGCGTGGCGAGAATCTTGATGGTTGTGGTCTTGCCGGCGCCGTTGGGCCCGATGAAGCCGAAGCAATCCCCCTCGTTGATGGCGAGGTTGAGATTGTTCAGCGCGACGAGATCGCCGTACTTCTTCGTCAGGTTGATGGTTTCGATCATCGGCATGGCAGCGTCGCGGAAAACTGGCTTGCCGCGCAAGACGGCCCGGAGGGATTGATCATGATGGGCCCGCCTTGCGTCATGGCGTGACGGGGACTGGTAACGGCACATCATCCTTGCGGAAGATGTCTTTGAACGCAATCCGCTCATCGAGCGGCAGGGGGTAGACCCAGCGAACGATCGTCACGCCGCTGCTCGGTTGTTCGCTGCCTTCAATGCGAAGCGGAACGGGCGTCGGGCTGTTCTCCAGCCGCCCCATGATGATGATGCATGGCCGGGTCATCCACATGGAAAGATCCAGCTCCCGGCCGAGATCGCGCTTGATCACAAGCTGGTTCTGCAAGCGATCCGCGCTGCTGCCGAGATACTCCGGCGGCATGAGCTGGTTGTAGATGCCGAGCATCTCCAGGTACATGCGGATGTCGTTCACGGACGGGATCGTGTCCATGTTCGTGACGGGATACTCGCGATCGAACTCACTTTTGTATTTGAGCAGGAATTGATACATCGACGCGGCGCGGCGCGGTCCGCTGGCCGTGCTTCCGAGCGTGGAGAGATCAAGCGGCGTCTGCGGCGCCCACGTTGGAATGCTCCACGCTTCGCCGTTGTTGAGAATGCGCGTCTCGCCTTGCGACACGTACGGCAAATCCTTATCGCCCTCTTTCGCATATTGCCGCGGCGGCACACGATCGCTCTTGATCCAGAGCACGATCACGTTCGTCAGCGTGCCGGGCAGGTCATGGCGAAGAATGCCCGCAAGGTGGTCCTCGCGACCATCCGCCGTCACCACCGCTTCCACTGCCTGCGACGGGTCTGCGAAGATCATGCCCACCCAATCCTTGCGCAACGGGCCGAGCCAGTTGGCGTAGAGCTGCGACGTCGTCGAACGTGCCGGGATGCTGAAGACGGCGGGATCGCGACCGACGTCCACCGTGTAGCGATCGACGTTCGGGAACGGCTGGTTCTCGCGCCGCGGCGCCGCCCACGAAATCAGCAAGTTCCGCTCGTCAGGCGTCGGCTCAAGCCCGATCTGCACCGGGCCGTATTTGTTCAGATACACCGAGAGCCAGCTCACCGCCCGCGCCAGCTGCGGATCATTCGGCCGCTCGCCGCCCGGCCGCGCGATGTAATCGAGGAACGTCACATGCTTCACGCTGATGTCGTCGGAACGCAGCAACGAAACGCTGCCCCACGCAATCGCGGTGAACAGCGCCGTCGCCGCCACGAACGCCACCCACGAATGGTGCGGCATCTTCTGGCGTTTCAAAATCGCAAACCCCAGCGGACCCGCGAACAGCCAATACGCGCCGAACAGCACGAGCGCGAGCAGCAGCGCCCGGCTCGTCTCGCCCGACAGCGAAATCATGTGCTCAATCGCAATGCCTGAACCCGCGAGCACTTCGTTCACCACGCCCCGCGCCAGGCGGCTGTTGTTCTCCAGCCACGTCAGTTCCATGCCCGAGGGCGTGTCGGCGCGGCGGCCCAGGATGCGGTTCCAGAACGCATCCGCCTGCGGCAGGCCAAGCGATGTGAGCTGCTGCGAGAGATCAAGCCCGATGACGGTGATGTGCCCATGGCCGAACGTGCGGCCAACGACGACCACGCGCCCGTCCGGCAGCGCGGTGACCGGCTCATACTCGTTGTCGATCGCATCGAACGAGCCGTTCAGATCCTTGAACACGCGAATCGTCGTGGCGAAGTCGCCGCGCGCGCTGCGCGACTTGCTCAAAATCGGCAGCAGCGTCGAGACGCGCACGCCCTCATCGCGGCGCGGCACCTTGTCCAGCGATCGCGCCGGCAGCAGGTCCGCCAGTTCAATCCAGTTTCCGACGCCCAGCCGCCACGGGTCGCCCACCTGCGGCAGGCTGATGATGAAGTGCCCGCCGTGCTGCACGTAATCCATGATGGCGAGCGCCTGGTCCGTGCGAAGTTCATCCGGCCGCGCGTCATACCACGCAACGGCTTCGAATCCCTTGAGACCATCCCAGCGATCGGGGAGTTGCGCCGGCGTGATGCCGCGAACGATGCGCGTGCCTTCGTTCGCCGCGACGGGCCGATCGCCGCCGCTGATCGAGCCGACGCTGTAACCGTCGAGCCCCATCGCGCTGCTGCCAACGATGGCGATCATCGCGCTATCGATCGGCACGAAGTTGGCGTTGGCGAGCGCGGGGCTGATGCGAGCCGCGGCAAGCTCTTCGCGCGGCCGGCCATCGCGCTCCGCAAACACGCGCACCGTCCAGATCGTCTGGTTGTTCACCACGCGAGGCGGCGGCGGAAGCGGGGCGTAGAGCCACACGGTCGTCGGCCGCCCGGGCGTCAGCGCCAGCGAGCGGCCATGGCCCGCGATGTCGCCATCCGCGTTCGGCATGTCCCACTGCGTCCAGACCTGCATGATTTCCGGCATGCGGCTGGTGAGTTCGAGCTCAATGCCCGTCACTTCGCCCGCGCGGTAGTTCGACCCCACGCCGAATTGCACGAGCCGGATGTCCACATCCTGGCCGATCGCCGCCGCGCTTACGAGAAGCGCAACCAGAGCCGCCGTGATGCCATGCCACTGCCGCTGCATGATGCCAAGTGTACCCGGACGGCTCATTCGCTGAATTGAGACGAAGTTCCCGCCGGGCGAGTTCAGTCGCCGCCTCGCCAAGCCGATGCGTCAGGCATGGGCGTCCTCGCCGCATCCTGGGTTCCGCTTGTGTCGGTGGCCGTGGGCATCGTGACCGCCATGCTCATTTTGCAGGTGGTGGGGGCCGTCTTCGCCCAGGCGATGGAGCACTACAACCTCGCCTACGCCGCCCGTAGGCTCCGCGCCGCGCAGCTGGCGCGGCTGCGCGAGATCGACCTCGCCATGAAGCGCGAAGCCGCCGCCCGTGCCACCCCGCGCGCGACGCCGCACGTCGCCAGCCCGATGGATTCGGAAGAAGAGGTCGGCGTCGACATCATTGGCGAAACCGCCGCCGCGTGAGCCGCGGTGACACGACGATGTCATTGCCGCGCGGGAAGTCTTGCAGTGCTCGCGGACAAGTTGCCAAGCACGACAGCAAGATCAGCGGCGTCCACTTTGCCATCGCCCGGTGGCAGCAACGTCGCGCTGGTCACGATGTCGCTCGCGCATGCGCCGAATGTGGGGCACGGTCCCCAATCGCGTAGCACCGCCGCGAGGTCGTAAGCGTCCACCGAGCAATCGAAATTGACATCCCCGAGCGGCTGATCGACCGGCGTGAGAATGATGCCGACGTTTGAACTGCATACCGCGCAATGGCGATTGTCAAGAAGGAAATGCGCTGCGTCTGATAACGGTCAGTGTGCGTCAGACGGGTGAATCACTCCGCGAACTTTTCGAGCATGGCGGCGTGGGACTTCATGCCGTTCACGAAGCAGCGTACTTCGAACTTTTCGTTGGGCGAGTGGACGCGGTCGTCATCGAGGCCGAAGCCGACGAGGAGGGCGTCGTAGCCGAGGATGCGCCGGATGGAGCCTGCGACGGGGATTGAGCCGCCAGAGCCGATGAGCACCGCCTCGCGGCCGAACACGTCCTTGAGGGCCTGGCGCGTGCGCGTGAGCCACGTGGAATCGGTGGGCACGCGAATCGCCGGCGAGGCGCCGTGCACATCCACTGTCCATTCGCAGTCCGCCGGCTTGCGGTCTTCGAGCCACTTCTTCAGGTTCGCGAGAATCTTGTGCGGGTCCTGATCCGCGACGAGGCGGAAACTCACCTTTGCGCTCGCTTCGCTGGGGATGACGGTCTTCGCGCCGGCGCCGATGTATCCGCCGTGCATGCCGTTGATGTCGCACGTCGGGCGCGACCATGTGCGTTCGAGGGTGGTGCGGCCTTTCTCGCCGAAGGGCGTCTTCATGCCGGCGCTGCCGAGGAACTCCGCTTCGTCGAAGCCAAGGCTGTTCCACATCTTCTTTTCTTCATCGCTGGTTTCGCGCACGTCGTCATAGAAGCCGGGCACGGTGACGCGGCCGTCGCGATCATGAAGTTGCGCGAGAACATCGACGAGCGCGTTGTTGGGGTTGACCAGCGCTCCGCCGTACATGCCGGAGTGGAGGTCATGGCTCGGGCCGCGCAGCGTGAGCTCGACATACAGCAAGCCGCGAAGCATGTAGGTGACGGCGGGGGTGTTGATGTCCCACATGCCGGTGTCGCTGATGACGCAGACATCGGCTTTGAGTTCATCGCGGTTGGCGGTGAGGAAGTCGTCGAGACTCGCGCTGCCGGATTCTTCCTCGCCTTCAAGAAGCACAGTGATGGCGAAGGGCAGCGAGCCGTGCACCGCTTTCCACGCGCGGAAGGCTTCGATGAACGTCATCACCTGGCCTTTGTCATCGACCGCGCCGCGGGCCACGATGCGCTTGCCGTGCGGGCCATCGACGATGGCGGGCTCGAACGGCTTGCTCGTCCACTTTTCGAGCGGATCGGGCGGTTGAACGTCGTAGTGGCCGTAGTACAGAACGCGCGGCGTGGCGCCCCCGGAAGAGGGCGGCGCGGAGTGCGCAACGACCATCGGGTGGCCGGGCGTGTCGCGCACGCTGGCGTCGAAGCCGATGGAGCGAAGGTCGTTGGCGAGCCACTCGGCGGCGCGGCGGGTGTCCTTCGCATAGGCGGGGTCGGTCGAAATGCTGGGAATGCGCAGCAGGTCGCACAAGCGCGCGATCGCGACATCGCGCTGGGAATCCAAGTGGGCAAGAACAGGCTGGAGCATGGCGACCTCCGAGGAAACGCAGAACAAGCCGAAACGCCGAAAAGCCAAAACGCCACAACGCGGAAACGGGGAGCGCGCGAGCGCGGCGATCACCGCTCCGGCAACAGCCTACCGGTTGTGCTGTCTTCTTTCAGCTTTTCAGCTTTTCAGCGTTTCGGCGTTTTGGCGTTCAGAACGCCATTGCTGCGAACGTGAGGTAGCCGAGCGCGCCCAAGACACAACTGACGACGAACAGGAACACGAGCCAGCGCGTGGCGATTCGCGCTCTGGTGGGATCGACGTGCGCGACCGGCAGCGGTTCCTGCGGCCAGAGTTCGACGAAGCCTTCAAGCTCGGCGTAGCTGCGCGGCGGGCGTTTCGTGAGATCGCATCCGCACAGCGCGCAATGCGTGGATTGCGTCACTTTGATGCCCGGCCCGTCGTAGCCGCACGCCATGCACCGGCGGACGAAGTGGCGAGGCGGGATGGTGTCAATCTTGGTCGCCATCAATCAAAGCGTAGCATGGAAATTCCGCCAGCCAAGAGTTTTGTTGCGAAGTCCGTGAAGGCTTGTGAGCACGCCGCGGATGGCGGGCGGAGGGGCCGCGCGAAGGCGCGAGCGGGTGCAAGTATGATGAGGGATTCATGGGAGCGGATGCGAGCGCGGCAACGCGTTGGATCGAGCTGCTGCGGCGAACTGCGGAGCCGGTGGCGCAGCGCGCTGCCCCCGCGCTTCCCGGGTCCGCTGGCATCCCATTTGCTCTCGCCGTCGCCGGGGTGAGCGGCATCGCGCCTGACCCTCCGCCGCGCGGCGACGCCGGGTTGTGGTGGGCGATGGTCGATGAAGTGGCGTCGCTGGCCGTGGGCTGGCTCATCGAGCTCGACGCCAGCGGGCCGCTGCTGCCGCGCGACATGTTTCTCGGCATCGAAGTGTGGACGGAAAGCGAACTCTGCGCGCTGCATGCGCTGTTCGACCTCGCCATCATGCGCCGGCGCGACGATTGGCTCCGCCGCGCCGAACGGGCGCGTGACTGGCACCTGAACAACACGCAACCGGACAATGCCACCGGGCGACCGTGGGCCATTCATGGTTTCGCAATGGCCGGCACGCCCGAGGCGAATCACTACGCCGAGACGCTGCTGCACAACTGCATGGCGCTGCGCGGCGAGCCGGATGTCACCAGCGCGTGGATTCTTCTCGACGCAGCGCGAATGCTGGAGCAAAGTTGACGAATTCGCAGCCGCGCGCCGCGAGCGCTTACTCGACGAGGCAATCCTCAAAGCCCGCTTCCATGGCGCACGACACGACGCCGTTGTCGATCGCAATGATGATCGGCGGGGTCATTACCCAGTTCGGCCCGACCGGCAGCGCGAGCTGCTGCGCATCGACGTTCGGCATGTCCCACGGGTTCGGGCCGCGCAGCTCCGTCGCGCTTGCGGGGATTTCGACGACGGTGATCGGGCGATCGTGCGGCAGCGTGAGGTGATCGTTGAACATCGCTTCGCAGTGATCGCATGTGCGGCTGTAAAAGATGATGTAGCGCGTGCCGGTGGCGATGTCGTCCGGCCAGATGCGCATGAGCTTCACGAGATCGACGTCCGTCGCGGGCTTGCCGATCCACGACTCCGTCGGGCTGGTGATGTAGAAGCTCGGAAGCGGCGTGGGGTTGGGATTCGCCATCGTGCCGGGCGGCAGGGCGGGCGCGGGCGTGGTCGCCGGCGCGGCGTTGTCAGGCCCGGGGGTTGTCGCGGCGTCGGCGTGCTGTGGCGGCGTTGGCACGACGTCAGTCGGCTGCTCGACGACCGTGCGTTCCGGAAGCGCGAGCGCCGCAACGAAGCCGGCAATGCCGACCAGCGCCGCGGCCCCGGCGCCTCGGCCGAGTCCCTTCGACGGCTTTTCGTACACATCAACATGCTGCGCCTTGCGGAGCAGGCCGAACACGATCGCGCCGAGCAGCAGCGAGCCATCAATCGCGATCATCAGCTTGGGGCTCATCGTCACGGAGCCCATGCATCCGCAGCTTGTTGCGTTGCTGCGAATCTCCGCGACGAGAATGGCGCAGAAGATCGTGAGCATGACGATGGCGACGGTGCGCGACACCTTCGGCACGAAAATGATGAGCGCGGCGGCGAAGATTTCAACGCCGATCGCGACGCGCATGAACGGGTTCAGCCACCGCTCCATCTCCTGCCGCTTGGCGAAGCTGATGATGGTGCTCGGCAGGTTGCCGGGGTTCCGCTCGATCAACTTGAAGAGGGCGCCGGCGAGGAGCCAGATGGGCACGAGCACGCGGAGGATGATCGTGTCGATGACGGCGATGGCGCTTCGTTGTGGCATCGGTGGCGGCTCGTGTTGGGACAAAGGCGGGGAATTTCGGCGAATGATGGCGAATTCCGGACGATTTCCGAACGCAACTGGCTATGCATTATTGCCATTTCGCGGCGCATGGCGATCGAGCGCCTCGGCCGGCGCGCTTTGGCGCGCCCGGCCGTGCGGCGAGCATTGCATTTGTGGATGTCGATCATCGCGGAGTTAGCGGCGACGCGCAAACTTCGCCGATCTGCCTTGATCGCCCGGTTTTGCGTTCCGTAGAATGACGGGCCAGCGGAACGCCTTCTCCACGACTTGCGGAGGCCAGGCTGGCGTACGCCTGCCGTCAAGACTCGTGGGCGGCAGAACTTGACGCCGAGGCTTCTGCACGTGGCCGTGCCAGCCGATCGAAAGTGTGGGAACCCCGGCGAGCGACCGGTTCGTTATCGGTCTGACTGCCGGTGGCGATGCGTGCGCCGGAACGTCTCGCGCGTGCCGGGCCGCGCACGGTCGGCGGAGCTGATGGCGGCGAAGTCGCCAGCGATGTGGGGTAGAGATGCAGAGCGCTTCCAGAACTGAAACAACTCGCGGTGAGGCAGCGATGAACAACCGGCCGGTGATGGCGGTGACGAAGGTGCAGTCGCCGCGCGTGATGCGCGCTTCGTGGACGCAGTGTCATGAAGAAGCGCTCAAATCGCGCGAGCCGATCTTCGTGCCCGTTGAACTCTTCGCGGATGATCGGGGCTGGTCGGCGATGAACCTGCTCTCGGGCGTGCTGCGGCCGGAGGGGCAGATTAACTTCTCGTCACAGTATCCCGGCGTCGTCAAGGCGTGGCATTGTCATGAGAAGCAGACCGACTTCTGGCTCTGTGCGGTCGGCAACATCAAGGCGGGCGTGCATCGTGCGGATGATCAATCCACGTGGATGATCATCATGGGCGAGAAGCGTCCCGGCGTGCTCATCATTCCGCCCGGTCTGTGGCACGGCGCCACAGCCGTGGGCAACGAGCCAGCGGGCCTGTTGTATTACGTCACCCATGCGTTCGATCCGCAGAAGCCGGATGAGCAGCGGCGGCCGTGGGATTCAATCGATGGCTTCCCATGGGGAATACGGCACGGATGACGGTGTTCAAGAGTTGGGCGGCGGCGAGGCGGATTCTCCCGCGCGTCTGATGCCCGGTTTCGATGTGGAGTGGATTCGGAGGAGACGCGTGGGCCAGGTTGTCGCAGTCATGCTTGCGGGTTTGCTTCGGCCTTCGCCGCTGCGCGAAGGGATCGATCTCCCCGCGCTGTGTCTGCCCGTTGGCCGCGAGGGGACATTGCTGGAAGCATGGCTCCGCGTGCTCAAGCGCGTGCCGGGCCTCACGGATGTTCGCATCGTCGTCAACAGCAAAGCCGACTGGATGACCGTCAACAAGCTCGCGCAGTCGCTCAAGAGCGCGATCGCCACGGAAGCGCCGCTCGAAATTCGCACGATCGCCGAACCGACCTCGTGGCGCGGCACGACGGGGCTCGTGCGCGATGTCACCGAGGATCTCGACATTGGCGACGTGGCGATCGTGATCGAAGCGCACTGCCTTCCGCCGGATTCGGTGCGGCCGGTGATCGACCGTCTGCAGCCCAGCCGCGCGGGCGTCATCGGCATTTCGGGGCTCGATCAGCCATCGGGCGTGTACGCGCTTCGCATGGACGCCGTGCGCATCACGCCGCGCAACGGCTACATGGATTTCAAAGAGCAGTTCCTGCCCAAGCTCAACGAGAAGGGCATGCGATTGACCACGGCTCGCCTGTCGGACCGCCTGCTGCGCATGTGGGACCGCGAGAGCTATCTCGAAGCGGTGCGCGTGAGCCTCGATGGTTCACGGGGGAAAGACGGCGAGGCGCGTGTCTCGAGCCAGGCGGCGGTGTCGCCGTCGGCCGCCCTTGATGGGTTCTGCATCATCGAGCCCGGCGCGGTCGTGGAAGACGGCGCGGTGGTGCAGGACAGCGTGATTCTCGGCGGGGCGACGGTGGGCGGCGGCGCGATCGTGAGCAAAACAATTGTCGGACAGCGCGCTTCCATCGCACCGCGCGCGGTGGTTGTGCGTCAAATCATTCCAATCGGGCAAAGCGTGCAGCGCGGTCAGACGCCAGCGGCCATGCCCGCCTGAACGCGATGAACAGACGGATGGCGATGTGAGATAGGAATCGGCAACGCGATGCATGCAGGGAAGGTCAAGACGTGAAACTGCGCCCCCGGCGAACCTGGCAGGTGCGCGACTACGCGCTGCTCGTGGGCACGTTGATCGCCGGCGTGTGGCTGCTGCGTGCGCCGCTCATCGACATGATCGGCATCGGCATCCGCGATGAAGAGCAGTCGCACATCTTCCTCGCCCCGGTGGTGGCGGCGCTGTTGCTGTATCTCCGCCGCACGCGGCTGCGTTACCTCGCGCTCTCGCCAAGCTTCCTCGGCCCCGCGGTCGTGGCCGCCGGTTGGCTTGTGTGCTGGACGGGCTTTCAATTCGGCATCCAGGCGGCGTGGCACGGCGGAGCGCTCCTGTGCCTGCTCGGCGTGGTGCTGTCATTCACGGGCATCGCGCTGCTGCAGCTTTTCGCGCCGGTGCTGCTCGTGCTCGTATTCCTGATTCCCGTACCGGGCGCGCTGCGGCATGAAATCGCCATGCCGCTTCAGAACCAGGCGACGGCGGTGACGCATGCCGTGCTGGAACTGGTGGGCGTGGGAGCCGTGCGATCCGGAAACGTGCTGATCATCAACGGCCAGCAGGTGGCGGTCGGCGAGGCGTGCAACGGCATGCGGATGGTCTTTGCGCTCACGCTGGTGGCCTATGCCTTCGCGTTCGGCCGGCCGCTCAACAACACGCTTCGCATCTTCGTGCTGCTGCTGAGCCCGCTGACGGCGATTCTGTGCAACGTCATCCGCCTCGTGCCGACGAGCCTCATTTACGGCTACGGCAGCTCGGACGCGGCGGTGAACTTCCACGATCTCGCCGGCTGGGCCATGCTGCCTGTGGCGCTGCTCATTCTGGCCGCGGTGGTGCGGCTGGTGGAATGGATGGACTTCCCTGTTTTGACGTTTCGTCTTGCCAACCAATGATTTGAGGAAAAGTCTGCAACGAAGCACATCCAAGCCTGCACGCTCGTAGCAGATTTCATACTGGATGAGAAGCGGGCACTGAACGGGAGCCCGCGTGGGACGGTGAAGGACATGTTCGACCGCGTCGCCATCTTCAAGCGCATCAATTTCGCAGCCCCGTGGCTGTCGATCCTGCTGCTCGTTGGTCTGGCGCTCGCCTTGCCGCCTTCGATCCCCGTGGACGGGTCGGCGGAAGTGCGGCAGGCGGAGGTCGCGCGGGCCGTGGATGACGTGCCGTGGCTTATCGGGCGTTGGGTTGGAGAAAAGGCGCCGGTTCCGCGGGAGGCGCAAGAACTCCTGCGTCCCAACAAGATATTCAGCCGTGTCTATCGCACCGCGCGCGGGCCGCAGGTGCACGTGCTCCTGGTGCATTGCAGCGATGCGCGCGACATGCTGGGCCACTATCCGCCCAATTGCTATCCCAGCAGCGGATATCTGCCCGTGGACCCCGGCATGGAAGAAAACGTCTCGCTGGACGCGGCCGGCCGGCTCATCCCGGTGCACACCTATGCTTTTGAGCGAATGCGCGGGCGGACCGAGGTCGAGCGGATCCGAGTGTTCAACGCGTTCATTCTTCCCGATGGAACGGTGAGCCGAAACATCGACGATATCAACAGGCAGTCGGAGCGGGCGCCGATCGCCAGCCTCGGCGTGGCCCAATTGCAGATCATCACGCCCGCGGAATACTCGCTGGACGAAGCGGTCGCCGCGGGCAACGAAATCCTGGGAGGCATGACCGGCCTTCTTGATGCCTTACGAGTCGAGCAGGGAGCGCGGAATGAATAACAACGGGTACGGCAACCTCTATGCGGGTGGCGGCGACCCGATGGCGTTGCTGTCGGGCGGCATGGGCATGGGGACCAGCCAGCCGCAGCAATCGCAATCGCTCTGGGAAGTGCTCGACGACCGGCTGCGCGGCCGCTGGACGTACATGCTCATCATCGGCGTGCTCCTCGCCGGCATCCTCGGCTTCATCGGGTTCCGCTCTGATCAACCCACCTACAAGAGCGAAGCCGTCATTCGCGTCGTTGATGAAATCAAGAGCATTTACGGCAACACGATCGACTCCAACTACATCCGCCCGGAGAGCGAGCGCGCCACGCAGGCGTTGCTCATTCGCAGCCGCCGCGTGCTTGAACTCGCGCTCAAGGACAGCAAGCTCGCGGCCACCACGTTCGCCAAGCAGCCCGGCGCGGTGCAGCGCATGGAAGACAACCTCGTCGTCGAAGCGGACCGCTCCAGCGAACTCATCTTCGTGATGTACGAATCCGAATCGCCCGAGCTGGCGCAACTCATCGTCAACGCCGTCGTTCACGCCTACTACGACATCTTCGGACGGCAGGGCGGCGAAGAGATGAGCGCCAACATGCAGAAGCTCGTCGATCACGAAGCCGACGTGCAGCGGCAGATGAAGGCGGTGGACAACGAACGTCAGACGCGGCTGGCTCGCTATGAGACAGCCGATATCGCCGAGTGGCAGAATCGCAAGCTCGAGCGCATCGAGGAAGTCGAGATGCTCGTGCTGCAGGCGCAGGCGCTGCTCAACCGCGCCAACGCCAACAACAACGCGCTCCCCGAAGAGGGCATGTTGATTCCCACCGATGAGCAGCTTGAGCGCATGTCGGCCCGGCTGGCGCAGCTCGGCCAGGACCGCGACACGAAGTTCTCGGCGTTTGAATCCGTCAAGTCGCGTTTCAAGCCCGACACCTATCAGTACAAAACCGCCGAGCGCGAATACACCACGGCGCTGGAAACCTACAACAAGGAACGGCTGCTCGTGCTCGAACGCTGGGACAGCAATCGCACGCTGCCCGGCGATCTCAACAGCGCGGACACCTTGAAGCTCGCGCAGATGTCGCCCGAGCAGTTGCAGAAGGAAATTGACAACTACAAGAAGCAGCTCGATGTGCTTCGCGCCGAATCCAAGCAGGCGACGGACGATCTGCACGAGGTGAACCGGCTGACGTCGGAATACAACCGACTGCAGCACGATCTCGATTTCGCCCGCTCGCGCATCCAGGAGCTGGAACTGAACGAGCCCAAGCTGCGCCAGGGGCGCATTTCGATCGCGCAGGAAGCCACGTATCCGGACGAAGTGTCGTCGGACGGTCGAAAGAAGAAGGCGCTGCTCGGCGCGGTCGGCGGGCTTGGCTTGAGCTTTGCAGCGTTCTTCCTGCTCGGCACGATCGATCGCCGCGCGTTCGCCACGCAGCAGCTCAAGGGTTCCTCCGGCCGGGCGCTCCCGCCATGTCTCGGCGTGCTGCCCGATCTTTCGCGGTCGTCCGACGATCCCGAGGCCAGCGACGTTGCGGCGCACTGCGTGCACCAGATTCGCAATCAGATCGAAGCGCAGCGACCGGCGGAGCAAGGCTATGTGCTGGCAGTGTCCAGCCCGTGCCAGGGTGACGGCAAGACGTCCATCGTGCTCTCGCTCGGCTGGTCCTACGCGGCGGCGGGCTATCGCACGCTGATGATCGACTGCGACCTCGTCGGACGCAGCCTCACGCGGCAGCTTGGCATGGTCGGCCGGCCCGGCTTGCGCGAGGCGCTCTTGAGCAAGAACGTGAACGGCGAAGTGGTGCCGCTCTCGATGCCGTCGTTGAGCGCCTTGCCCGTTGGATTTGACGCCACCTTTGGTCCGGAACGCATCCGCAGGCACGCGCTGGATGTGCTCTTCGAGCAGGTGCGGCCGCACTTCGACATCATCCTCGTGGACACGGGCCCGATTCTCGGCAGCCTGGAATCCACGCCGGTGATCGCGGCGGCGGACGGCGTGATTCTCTCGGTTCGTCGCGGCCGGAGCCGGGCGAAGCTCGATGAAGCGGCGGCGCGGCTGGAAGCGCTGCGCGGCCGGTGCATCGGCGTCGTGCTCAACTGGGCCGTGCGCGCGGACTGCTATCGCTACGTCTCCGAAACTTCGCTTCCCGCGGCGGAAACGGAGCGTCCGCCGAGCGACTCGGAACCCGTCACCATCAGCGCTCCGTCGTCGGGCAAAAGCAACGCGCTCATCCTCGCGATGGAACAGGCATCGACGCCGCACCGCGCGAACGGTCAAAGCTCGGATCGGGCCTCATGACCACGCACGCGCAGGGAACTGGCGGCGCTGCACAGCGCGCCATCGGCGCACCTTCGGCCGAGACGCGCTCGGCCGTCACCGTGTGGGGTCTCTCCACGCGGCAACTGCACGACGCCTACTGGGGTTCGCGCGGCGTGCAATGCGTTCGGCGAGGTGAATCGCAGCGACTCGACCGCGCCGCCGAGCTGTACTTGCTCGTCGATCCCGAGCAACTCGTCACGTTCGATCTTTCAAGCTTGCGCGAGCGCCTGACGTGGAACAACGCCGCGGTGATGCGTTTGCGGCTCGTCGACAAGCGCGATGAAAAGTATTCCGAGCGCGTCGTCACCAATGCCGACGGCTGCGTCGATCGCATTGAACGCTGCTACGGCTCGCGCGGCTTCGTGTCGTTTCGCGTCATGCTCACCCCCAATCGCCGGCTGGCGGCGATCTGGATGAACGCCACATCGCGACGCGCAGGCTGGGACCTGCTTCGCCGCAGCGTCAACTGGCTGCGCGTCGATCACCTGCGCACCGCCGGCACGGTGTACCAGGAAGGCGATCGCGATCAGGAACGCCGCTTCCTCGACCAGCTTGTGGAGCGATGGCGCCAGCCCGGCCAGGCGATTGAAGGCATTCGCGAAGTCGAGCCCGACGTGTGGGCGGTGAAGGGCGAAGCGTTGAGCAGCGAGTGCACGCGCGTCGGGCCGCTGTGGCTTGGTTTGGGCGCGGCGAATGATCATCGGCCGTGCGTCGTGGGGCCGGCGTGGGAAGCGGACCGGCTGTCGCAGAGTTCGCTGGCCGCCGGACACGTGCGCGTGCTGCCGATTGCGGAAGTGGAGCCGATCGACGCCGCCGAGCCTGTCGCCGTGCCCCGCAAGCGCGTGATCTATCCCGTTGCGAAGCGGCTGTTCGACATCTGCTTCAGTCTCGGCATGCTCATCGGCTTGTCGCCGATCTTCGCGTTCGTGGCGCTGCTCATCATGCTTGAAAACGGGCGGCCGATTTTCTTCGGTCACGTGCGCCAGGGTCGCGGCGGACGGCTGTTCCGCTGCTGGAAGTTCCGCACCATGGTGCCGAACGCGGAGCAGATCGCGGACGAGCTTGGCGAATACAACATCTGCGACGGCCCGCAGGTGTACATCCGCAACGATCCGCGCGTCACGCGCATCGGCAACGTGCTTCGCAGCCTGCAGATCGACGAGCTGCCGCAGTTCTGGAACGTGCTGATCGGCGACATGAGCGTGGTGGGGCCGCGGCCGAGCCCGGTGGATGAGAACGTGTTCTGCCCCGCATGGCGCGACGCCCGGCTGTCCGTGCGGCCCGGCATTACAGGTCTCTGGCAGCTGATGCGCACGCGCGAACCCGGCGAAGACTTCCGCGAATGGATCAAGTACGACCTTCGGTACGTCAAGAACGCCAGCTTTCTGTTCGATCTGAAGATTATCGTGCGTACGGCGTGGGCGATTGTTGGCGGGAGGCGCGGACGTGAGGCTGACTAAACGAGCGCGCCGACGGCTGCTCTTCGTGATCGCGGTGGTCGTGGTGGGCACGGCGGCCGTGGTGCTCTTTGGGGCCGTGAAATCCGCCCAGCGAGAACGGATGCGCACCGAGGAACGCGCGCTCGGCCTTGCCGCCTTCGAACGCGGCGACATGCAGGCCACGCTTGATCATCTCAAGGTCGCCGTCCAATACGACAAGAACGATCTCGACGTGATCCTCGCGTTCGCCGAGGCGCGCCGCCAGGTGCCGATGCCGAATCGCGCTCACCTTCACGAAGCGCGCGGCTACTACGAGCACGCGCTCGAACTCGTCACCAAGGAAGGCCAGGCCGACAGCGCCCGCGCCCGCGACATCCTCATGGAACTGCTGCACGTGCGCGGCCAGCTCGGCGAACTCGTGGAAATGGAGCGCGTCGCGGACCGACTGCTTGCCGATGATCCTGACAACATCGAAGCGCTCACGGCGAAAGTGACGGCGACGTTCGTTGACCGCCGATTCGACGAAGCGATGCCGCTCGCGGAGCGGCTGATGGCGCTTGAGCCCGGCGAAATCCGCTGGCCGCACCTGCAGCTCCAGATTATGCGATCCACGCAGGCGAGCGATGATGCGATCATCGCCCGGTGCGACGAGTGGCTCGCGCAGCCGCAGACGGATGGAAGGATGCATCTGCTCAAGGCGGCATGGCTCTTTGAACTCGGACGCGAAGAGTCGGCGCAAACAGAGATTGAAACCGCGGTGCTGAAGGGCGCCGGCTCACTTAGCGTGCTCGAGCAAATGCTCAGCCTGCTCGGCATGGTCAACCGGCATGATCTCATCGCCACGGTGATCGAGAAGACGCGCGAGAAGTACGCCGACGAACCGTGGGCGCGGCATGCGGTGATTCAATACGCCTGGCGCACCGGCGACATGGACACCGCCATGGCGGAGCTGCAGCGCGCCGGATCGGAACTGGACGACTGGCCGCTTGATCTGCAGCGCGATCACGTGCTTGTGCTCATGGCGCTCGATCGTTTGGATGAAGCGCGGGCGGCGCTGGCGCGCTACCGCGAAAGCGTCGAAGCGCTGCCGCGGCAGGCTCGGAAGGCGAAGAGTTTCAAGAACCTTGGCGACGACGACACAAGCGATCGCGACCGCGCGCTGGTGGCGGCGCTCGAAGCGAAGCTGTCGCCCACGCCGCTCCCGTGGCCGGAAATGCTGCGGCGATACGACGAGGCGATCTCGATCGCGACCGATGAGCCCGTGGTGCATTACCTGCGTGGCGATCTGCTGGCTCGCGCCGGAGAGCACGCGCTGGCGGCGACGTCGTTCGCCACGGCCGAGGCGCTGGACCCCACGTGGACGGCGGCGTCCGTCGCGCACGCCGATGCGTTGCAGGCGCTGGGGCGAATCGAAGAAGCGTTCGAAGTGTCGCGTGCCGCCGCTCGCCGGGCGCCCCGGCACAACTTGAGCCCGCTGCTGGCGATGGCGCGGGCGGCGATTCAGCTCAATCGACTTCCGCGCAATCCCTACGAAGTGACGCCGGTGTTTGAGAGCGAGGCGCGCTTCGCCGTCGAATCCGCGCGACGCGCCGCCGCCGGGATGGACCTGCCCATGATGCTGTCGGTGATTCAGCAGGAGTTGCCGACGAACGCGCAGGTCTTTTCGCTGCTCATCGAAGCGCTGGTGCAGGCGGGGCGCAGCAGCGACGCGGAAGCGAAGATGCAGTCGTGGCTCGAGCAGACGCCGCTGACGGTGGATCAGATGGTGGCGGCGGTCGATCTCGTGCGTCGTCACGATCTCAAAGCGCGCGAGACGCTCAAGCGCCGTCTGCAGGACTATCGCGGCGACGATCCGCGCGTGCCGATGGCCCATGCGTGGCTGCTTGCGGATGAAGGTCGCGCCGACGCCGGCCTGGCGATTGTCAATCGCTTTTTCGCAGGAGCGCCGGCGAGCGTGAGCCAGAGCGATTCCGCGCAGCTCGCTCGCGTGGCGTTTGAGCTGGGCATTGATCGCCCCGAAGCGTGGGAAAAGCTGCGCGAGCTCGTCGGCAAGTTCCCGTCCTCCGTGCCGGTGCAGACGTTTGCGCTCAGCCACCCGAACGTGTGGGACGATCAAGCGTTCGCCGAGCAGATCATTGCGAACCTGACCGCAGCGCTGGGCGAGCGGTCGCAGCAGGTGCAATTGGCGCGGGCGAGCTATCTGCTCCACTATTTCGCGGACACGCAGGAAGATCTCGCGCGGGCCGTGGTGATTGTGCAGCGCATTCTTGAGGAAACGCCGACGTCACTCGTCGCGCTCACGCTGCTGGCTGACGCCTATCTCCAGGGCGAGGCGCCGATGTACGAACAGGCGATCGAAGCGCTGCGCATCGCGGTCGACGCGCACCAGCGGGAAATTTCGCTGTATCCGAAGCTCATTTCGCTCCTGCAGCAGGTGGGTCGATACGACGAGGCGCAGCGTTATCTCGCGCAGCTTGCGCGGCTGAATCCGTCGGATCCCCGAATCGCGCGGGCGGAAGTGGAATTGCTCTTTTCGCAGGGCGATTTTGAGCGGGCGCTCATGCGCGCGGCAAGCTTCATCGATGAGCACTCGGCTCCCTCCGATGTGCTGCTCCTGGCGGTGATGCACGATCGCACCGGCGACACCGACAAAGCCGAGGAACTCTTTGAGCAATTGCTCGCCTCGCCCGACGCCGATGACACCGTGCGCACGCAAGCCGGCGAGTTCTACGCGCGGCATGGCCGCTTTGACGAAGGCATCGCGCTGGTCGAGCAGGCGCTGACGCATGTGGAAGAGGGCGAGCAGAACGTGCTGCTCGGGTGGTTCTGCTATCGTCACGGCAAGTTCGACCGGGCGCTGGCCTATTTTGATTCCGCCGTGAAGCTGTCGCCCACCAGCGCCGACGCCTGGCACGCGCTGGCGCGCTATCACCTTTCGCGCAAGGAGTTTGACATCGCGCAGCAGGTGGCGAGCGACGGGCTCGACGCGACGGGCGGCGACGATCGGTTGCGTGCGGACCTTGGCCTTGCGGTGGCGGGCGCGAGCGGACAGCCGTGGCGCGAAGCATTGAGCCGCCTGGGATTGCAGACGAATGATGTGCCGTCGCTGCTCGCCACACTGGAGCTGGCGGCGGACGTCGGCGCGTCGCAGCCGGCGGGCGAATCCAACGGAACGCTGAAAATCAGCAACCAACAGCTTGATGCCGTCCGAGCGCTGGTCGAGGCGCATCCGCGCTTCATCCCCGCGTGGTATCTGGCGGTGGCGCTGCACGCCAATGCGAAGCAGATGACGCCCGCCGGTGAATACGCGCGAACAGCGATGTCGCGATTCCCCAATCGCCCGGAACCCGCCGAGTGGGCGACGCGGCTTTTCATGCAGGAAGAACGCTGGAACGAGGCGTTGAGCGCCGCGGAGGAATGGGTGGCTCGCACGAGCAGCGATCCGGTTCCCGCGAAGTGCGCCGTCGCGTTTGCGATGATCAAGCTTGGCCGGCCGTCGAGCGCTGTTGTGCGTCTTCGCCCGCATGCCGCGGCGCTTGTCGAATTGCGGGACGAGCATCCGGAACAGGCGATGATGCTGGTGGATGCGCTGCTCGGCGCGGGGCAGTTTGATGAGCTGCTGCGCGTGGCGGAGCCCATGCTGCACGAAATGGCGTGGCGACAGCGTTGGGCGTTCTCCGCGCGATCCGCGCCGCCTGCCGTCGCCGCAGCCGCGCTGAATGAGATTGAGAAGTACGTCACCGGCGAGGTGGAAGCGGAGGAGCCGGGCACGACGCTGGAGCGCATCACGCTCGCGGCCGAGTGGCAGCAGCTCGCCGACCGCGCGGACGATACGGCAGCGCTCGAACGCGCTCGATCGCTGGCGACCAGCGCGCAAAGCGAAGCGACGGAGGACGGCCTCGTCGCCATGGCGGAATTCGTGCTTGCGACGATTGACGAATCGGCGGGCGACGTGTCCAGCGCCCAGTCGCGCTATCGCCGCGTGCTCGAACTGCAGCCGGACAACGCGCTGGCGCTCAACAATCTCGCGCACTTGCTTTCAGCATCGGGCACGGCGGTTGATGAGGCGCTTTCGCTCGCCAAGAAAGCGGCGGGGATCATGCCGAACTCGCCGGACATTCTCGACACGCTCGGCACGGCGCTGCTGGCGGCCGGCAAACCCGCGGAGGCCGAAAATCACCTGCGCAAGGCGCTTTCGGCCCGCCCGTCGGACGTCAACATCAACCTCAATCTGGTCGATGCCATTTTGCATCAGAAGCGGTACGACGACGCCTCCCGCGAGATGGAATCGCTGCAGCGGCTGCTTCGCCGACAACCTGACGGGGGCGTAGAGTATCGCCAGCGCGTGCTCGACATGCAGGAGCGGATTCGCGAGCACCTGACAATGGCCCAGCCGTCATGATGAGCCCGGCACGGATCGCGGGGTCCAGGAAAGGAACGCTATGAAGGGTGTGGTGCTCGCAGGTGGTCTCGGTTCACGGCTTCGTCCGCTCACGCTGGTGACGAACAAGCATCTGCTTCCGGTGTACGACCGGCCGATGATCTATTACCCCATTCAATGCCTGCTCAATGCGGGCGTTGATGAAATCATGATCGTCACCGGCGGCGAGCACGCGGGCGACTTCCTCAAACTGCTGCGCAACGGCAAGCACCTCGGCGTGCGCGATCTGCAATACACCTATCAGGAAGGCGAAGGCGGCATCGCTGACGCCCTCAAGCTCGCGGAAGATTTCGTGGACGGCGACAAACTGGTCGTCGTGCTCGGCGACAACATCATCGAGAAGAACATCCGCAAAGCCGTGGGCGAATTCTTCACGCAGCCGAGCGGCGCAAAGCTGCTGCTCAAGGAAGTGCCGGACCCGCAGCGCTTCGGCGTGGTGCGCTTCGATGGCGACCGCATCGTGGAAATTATCGAGAAGCCCGCCGACCCGCCCAGCGCCTATGCGGTCACCGGGTTGTACATGTACGACGCCGACGTGTTCGAGATTTGCCAGACGCTCAAGCCGTCCGGCCGGGGCGAGCTGGAGATCACCGACGTCAACAACGCGTATCTGCAGCGCGGCGATCTCACCTACGACATTCTCGAAGGCTGGTGGACCGACGCCGGCACGTTCGAGAGCCTCTTCCGCGCCACGTGTCTCGTGGAAAAGGGCGGCGCGAACAACGTGGACGACGCAGGCGTCAAGCGGCACGTGAAGGTTGGCGTGTGACGAGCGCGTGAGATCGCACCCCATGGACCAACCACGCACAGTTCTCGTCACCGGCGGCGCCGGGTTCATCGGCAGCAACTTCGTGCGCTTCGTGCTTGAGCAGCGGCCGAACGTGCGCGTGGTGAATTACGACGCGCTGACCTACGCCGGCAACCTCGCGAACCTTGAAGACGTGGCTGCGCATCCCAACTACACGTTCGTGCACGCCGACATTCGCGATCGCAAGGCGATGACCGAGGCGCTCAAGGGATGCGACGCCGTGGTGCATTTCGCCGCCGAGAGCCACGTCGATCGCTCGATCTTTGATTCCGGCCCGTTCATTTCGACCAACGTGGTGGGCACGCAGGTGCTGCTTGACGCATGCCGGGAAGTGGGATGCGTGGAGCGGTTCGTGCACGTGAGCACGGATGAGGTGTACGGCGAGCTGCCGATCGATCGCCCCGACCTGAAGTTCACCGAAGAAACGCCCATCGCGCCGAACAGCCCGTACGCGGCGTCGAAGGCGGCGTCCGACATGCTCGCGCTGGCGTATCACCACACGTTCAAAATGCCGGTGCTCGTGACGCGATGCTCGAACAACTTCGGGCCGTATCAATACCCGGAGAAGGTGATCCCGCTGTTCGTGACGAATCTGATCGACGGCCAGCAGGTGCCGCTCTACGGCGATGGCCTCAACGTGCGCGACTGGCTCCACGTGATCGATCATTGCGAAGCGGTGCTCGCGGTGCTCGAGCGAGGCACGCCGGGCAACGTGTACAACATCGGCGGCAACAACGAGCGCAGCAACATCGATCTCACGCGCACCATCCTGCAACTGCTCGGCAAGGATGAATCGATGATCAAGCGCGTGCCGGACCGGTTGGGGCATGATCGCCGCTACGCAATTGATGCGTCGAAGATTCGCCGGGAGCTTGGCTGGGAGCCGACGCGCAGCCAGTGGCCCGAAGCGCTGGCGAGGACGACCGAGTGGTACCAGACGCACGAACGCTGGTGGCGCCCGCTCAAGCAGCAGCCGGCGAACGTAGGAGCGTAACTCTGCAGGGATAGTGGCACAGGCGAGACGACTGTGCCACCGTTGCGTGACGCCAGTTGCGTGTTGATGGTTGTTCTGGTCGTGCTGACGCTTCTGGTTGCGCTAATGCACGCCTTGAGCGCCGAGCCAGCGTTCCGCATCGAGCGCCGCCATGCAGCCCATGCCGGCCGCGGTGACGGCCTGGCGATAGACGGAATCCGCCACGTCGCCCGCCGCGAAGACGCCGGGGATGTTGGTGGCGCTGCCGCGCGAATTCAGCCTCACATAGCCGCTGGCGTCGAGTTCAACGCCTGACCCCTGCAGGAACTGCGTCGCCGGCGTGTGACCGATCGCCACGAAGAAGCCCTTCACCGGCAGCACGGAGATCTCGCCCGTCACGGTGTCCTTGAGCTGCGCCGCTTCGACGCGCTCCGCGCCGAGCACATCGACGACCACCTTGTTCCAGTGCACCCTCACATTCGGCTGGGCGAGCACGCGCTCCTGCATCACCTTCGACGCGCGGAACTCATTGCGGCGATGGATGATGTGCACCGTCGACCCGAATTTGCTCAAGTAGTGCGCTTCTTCCATCGCCGTGTCGCCGCCGCCCACGACGGCGAGTTCCTGTCCGCGGAACACAGGAAGCGCGCCGTCGCACACGGCACACGCGCTGACGCCGCCGCCGGATGTCGCCAGTCGCAGTTCATTCGGCAAGCCGAGCCAGTTCGCTGTGGCGCCGGTGGCGATGATGACGGCGTGCGCGCTCACCACCTTGCCGCTCGCGGTGTGCAAGTTGAACGGGCGGGACTGGAAGTCGCAGCGCACGATGTCTTCGCCCACGACGCGCGTGCCGAAGCGTTCCGCCTGCTGCTGGAAGAGCTGCATCATTTCCGGGCCGGTGATGCCAGTCGGAAAGCCGGGGTAATTCTCAACTTCCGTGGTGAGCATGAGCTGCCCGCCGGGAAGCACCGGGGCGGGATTGGCCTTGGGCTCGCCGATGAAGACGAGGGGGTTGAGGTTGGCGCGGGCGGCGTAGATGGCGGCGGTCCAGCCGGCAGGCCCGCTGCCGATGATCACGACTTTTTCAGCGGATGACATGGCGGGGAGGATACGGGATCGCCGCGCCGTCACCAAGCGCTTCCCAAGCGCGAGGCGGACGCGGTCCGAAGAACAACAGCGCCAGCGCGCACGATATTCCGCTGCCCCCAAAGCCCACGGCGTCCTCGCCGTGGGACGGACCAACAAAGAATCTCAATCGAGCCAACGCGACAACGCAAACATGGAACTCCGTTCGCGCCTCGCTCGAGCGCCGCGTTCAATCAACCTGACCCTTCTCGCGCAGCATCGCCCGAGCCGGCGGCCAGATCTGTGAATCGCCCGCGGAGCCGTCGTCGGTGTGCTCGCGCAGCAGATCGTCCTCGAGATTCTGCCCGACGGAATACAGCACCGCTTCGTTGGCGGGAATCCAGATGCGGCCGTACGGCGTATCCACCGCATGCTCTTCGGGGAAGAAGCGGAACTTGAACGGGCCGTATTCGCGGTCGTAAGGATCCGTGTTCGACGACTTCAGCGCGAACTGCGCATATGTCATCACGATTTCCTTCGGCCACGAGCCATACGCCTTCTTGTATCCGCACAACCCCGCCGCCATCGCTGTGCCATTGACGCCCGCCACGAGCTGGTTGCGCATGTTGAACAGATGCTTGATGTCCTGCATCGAGTAGATGACCGCGGCGTACCGCACGGCGTTGATGCGCTCGAACTGCGTGGGGACATCGAGAATCGGGTCCCACTCGCGCACGCGCCACCGCCGCCACCAGTCGTCGTAGACGAGCTTCAGTCGTTCGAGCGACGCTTCCAGGCTGCCGTGAACCGCGGCGATCATGTTCCACCGTTTGTTCGCGCCGAAGATCGTCAGCGGGGCGTCTTCGGCCTGAATGTGCGCGAACGTGGCTGCGAATTTTTCGGGGTCGGCGGTGTCCTGGTTGCCGAACGCTTCGCGGATCAGCGCTTCGGAAACGATGCGGTCGCCTTCGGGCATCGTGAGCCTGGCGCGGTCGGGACGGACGAATGGAATCTCATCCATCGCCAGCTTGCTGAACCATTCGACAGAAATCTTGTCGAAATGCGTGTAGAGGATGTTGCGCAGTGAGCCGAGCGTGTCGATCAGCAACTGAATCGCAAATTCCTTCTCGGCGAGAAACTGGCGATCGCAGAACTGCCGCAGCACGAAGATGTGCGCCACGGCAAGATTGAGCGCATCATCCACGCGGTCCGCTTCGAGCAGGCGATACGTCTCCGCGGTGGCGAACGCCGAGATCACGTCAACGGCGTGGAGATACTTGAAGTCGATGTTGCGCAGGCTGCCGTCAACCGCCATCGCGACGCACAAGCCGGCTTCGCGGTATTTCGAATCGACGTTCTCTTCGCCGTACGGCAAGCCGACGATGACGCGCTCGCGCGAGTCGAGGATCGCCTTGGCCATGGCGGGGTTCGATTCCGCCCAGCCGCTCACCGCCGCCCAGTTCGCCATGCCCGGGTGAATGGTTTCGGTGTTGAAATTCGGTCCGACGGGCTGCGGCGGGTCGGAGAGATTGAGATACGCGTCAAAGAGCAGCTTGTAGCTCTTGATGGCGTCGGAGCCGGTGATGGACGCGTCGCCGTTGACGGCCTTGAGCACGTCGTTCAGATCGTGAATCTCCCCCGCCTTGGATTGCGCGGCAAGATCAGCGGGGGCGGTCAGCAGCAGAGTCAAACCGGCGAGGACGGCCGGCAAAGCACGAACACGCAGCATCAGGCGTCTCTCCAATGGTCACACCGTTCCATGTCGAGGCGGGATCGTAACAGAAAAGTCCCGGAACTCCCGGAAACCCCGGCATCCCGCCTGCTGGCCAGGCCGGCCTTCTCCCCATGCCCACAGCACAAGGCCGACGTCAGCTATCATCCTCGCTCACCCGCAGGAGCACTTTCCCATGATTGTGGGCGTTCCCACCGAAGTGAAGTCTGATGAATACCGGGTCGGCATGCGGCCCGTCGGCGCTGAAGTTCTCGTGAAGCAGGGCCACACCGTCCTGGTGCAATCCGGCGCCGGCGAAGGCAGCGGATTCTCGGACAAAGAGTATGACGCAGCAGGCGCTCGCCTGGTTCCACGAGCCGAGGACGTCTGGGGCGTTGCGGACCTGATCGTGAAGGTCAAGGAGCCGCAGCCGCAGGAAATCCCGCTCATCCGCCACGGCCAGACGCTTTTCACCTATTTCCATTTCGCGGCCGACAAGGATCTCACCGTGGGCTGCCTGAAAAGCGGCTGCATCGCGGCGGCGTACGAGACGCTCACCGATGATCGCGGCCACTTGCCGCTGCTCACGCCGATGAGCGAAGTCGCCGGCAAGCTGTCGATCCAGGAGGGGGCGAAGTATCTCGAAAAGCCGTGGGGCGGCCGTGGCGTGCTGCTGGGCGGCGTACCGGGCGTCGAGCCGGGCCATGTGATGGTGATCGGCGGCGGCGTCGTGGGCACGTGCGCGGCTCGTGTGGCGGCGGGCATGGGCGCCAAGGTCGTCGTGCTCGATGTCAACATCGAACGGCTGCGCCAGCTTGATGAGTGGATGCCCGACAACGTCACGTGCATTTACTCCGACCCGCAGTCCATTCGCGAACATCTCAACTGGGCGGACCTCGTCGTCGGCGCGGTGCTCATTCCCGGCGCCAAGGCTCCGCATCTCATTTCCCGTGCGGATCTCAAGCACATGAAGCCGGGCTCGGTGATTGTCGACGTCGCCATCGACCAAGGCGGCTGCGTGGAGACCGCTCGCGTCACGACGCACAGCAAGCCGGTGTACGAAGTGGACGGCGTGGTGCATTACTGCGTCGGCAACATGCCCGGCGCCGTGGCGCGAACCAGCACGCAGGCCCTCACCAACGCCACGCTTCCGTGGATCACGCGGCTGGCGCGCGAAGGCGCGGAAGCGCTCGCCGCTCGCAATCGCCACTTCGCCAACGCCATCAACATGATCCACGGCAAGCTCACCAACGAACCCGTCGCGCAGGCGCACAATCTCAAGTTCGACGGCGCGGTGTGCGCTTCGTAATGCACAACGGCGGCCCAGCCACCAGCCCGAAGCGCGATAGCTTTATGCACATTTCTGTTGCCATGCGGATTGGTCGGCGTGGAGTTGCGTGAAGATGAGCTTGGCGCGGACCCATTGTTTGACGCGGCGATGCGTGCGCGTCCAGGGCGGGAGGCAGGTCAGTCCGCCAGCGCGGGCGGTCAGGCGTGAGAACCAACGTTCGATCGCCAGACGTTGGCGCAGCAGCGTGGGGCCGAACGTCACGTGCGGCGTCTCCAGCATGTCACGGCTGCGCATCCGCGAAGGATGCTGCGCTCGATGGCCGAGCCGGCGACCCGCGCCATAGCGACGCGGAATCACGCACTGCACGCCCCGCGCGTGCGCTTCGGCGAACAGGGCGTTGCTGTCGTAGTTCGCATCCGCCAGCAGATAGCCCGGATTCGTCAGATCACGCAGCATGCGTCGCGCCATGGGACGTTCATCCTTGTTCATCGGCGCCAGTCGCCACGCCCACACGACGCTGTTGGTGTCGACGATGGCATGCAGCTTGTAGCCGCGTGCCAGGCCGCCCGCAGCGCGGCCGTAGCCGGCGTGTCGATCCCGGCTGTGCGAGGCAATCGGCAACGCTTTGCCGTCCACCGCATACGCCAGCGCCGGCGAGCGTCCCGCGCGCATGATGGCCCCTTCGATGCGTCGCGCAAAGCGCTCGAAGCGCGGCTGACGCAAGCGACGCGACATCTGTGACTGCGAGGGAAGGCGACCACGCCAGAGCCCGGCAGGCCAGTTCTCCGGGCGACATGCCCATGAGGTGGGACGATCATGCAGCACCGCCCAGGCATGGACAGCAAAAATGCTTCCGTCGGTGTAGCGCTGCCTACGATCATGCCGCCGACGCCCCACGCGGCGAAGCTGCCGCAACAAGAAGACGAACAACTCGCGTTCCATCGCTTATCTCCTGTGTTTGGCGATGCAGGAGCATGGACGCGAGCGCGCCATCGCGCAAGCGCAATGTGCAAAAAAAGCGCATAAAGCTAGCAAGCGAGGAAGTATTGCGTTCCGCGCAACAAGCCATTTACGATGGCGCCATGGCCGGCCCCGTGGCGTACTTCATCACGTGGACGACAAAGACGTCGTGGCTTCACGGTGAATCCGAAGGTGCTCCCTCGCTTGCGCTTCGGGCTGGTATCGTGGTTGCCACGAGATTGTCGGAGGCGGCATGATTCAACACTTCCCCGCGCGGCTTGCGGAGCTTGGCTTCTCGATGGAAGTGCCGGAGGGCTTCGCGCAGCCGCCGATGCCCGAGGTGGAGCTGAACTTTGATGAGCCTACGTTTTCCGCGCCGCTCGCGCTGATCGCTTCGCAATTCGCGGCCGCGTTCATTGCGGTCGCGGCTCGGCCGGCGTATTCGGACGGCGCGATCTCGCAGTGGTTCGGCTATCTCGCCAATCACTTCGGCATGCAGGTGAGTGGCCAGGCGGCGGCGACCGTCGGCTCGAAGAATCACCCCGCGCTGGTTGCCGATTGCTCCATGGTGCAGGACGGAACGACGATGCGCATCATCGTCGCGGCGCTGGAAGACGGCGGCCGGTTCGTCACCGTGCAGGGCATTTGCCCCGAAGAACTCTGGCCGAGCTATGGCGAAGCGCTGCGCAACGCCGTGCTGTCTTTCACGCTCGACAACCCGCGCGGAAGCACTGTGCCGCTCATGCCGCCGGCGTAATTTCACCGGAGCGCCGCGTGCCGAAGGATCAATACGAAATCTGGCTCAAAGCGCTCGCGAGAAAGCGAGCGCCGGCGGAAGCGCAGGCCGCGGAACTGCTCACGTAACGGCGATTCGACGAAGCGGAACAGGCCGTGCGCCGCGTTGATGATTCCATCTACGGCGCGGTGGCGCTGGCAAAGCTGTACGAATCACATCTCCAGGCGCTGGTTGCTGCGGGCGAAGTGGAACGCGACAGGGCGCATCTTGAAGAGGTGTTCCGCCGGGCGCTCAACATGGCGCAGAGCTGCTATCCGGAACCGCACACTGCATGCGAAGCGGATAACTATGAACGTGGCCGCGTGGAAGATCGCGCCCGGCTGGTCGGAATTCTCGGGTACGATCCGCCGTCATGGCCATCGCCGTCAGCATCATCTCGATGATTGTGAGCGTGCTCTTTTCGCTCACGATGGTGGTCTTTCTCTTTGCGGGCATGGCCAACAGCTCGCCGGAGCAGCTTGCGTTTCTGAAGCGGCTGGTCTTGAGCGTGACCATCGTCACGGCGGTGTCGCTGGTCGCCGCGATCTGGCTGCTCGTTGTCGCGCGGCCGTGGTGGTCCGCCGGGGCGGGCGCGCTGCCGACGGTGTACGTGATCGGTTTACTGATTTATCTTTTCGCCACATCAAGCTGACGGGAACACGCCATGACGCGCAACGATGAATGGCGGAACACATTGAGCGAGCGGCTGGACGGCAGCATTGCCGCGGTATCGTCGCTGCGCGGCAAGCTCGATCAAATCAATGCGATGTGCGAAGCGCTGGCCGGCGTGATTGAGCGCGGCGGAACGATCTACACAGCAGGGAACGGGGGGTCAGCGGCCGAGGCGATGCATCTCGCGGAAGAATTGATCGGCCGCTATCGCAGCAATCGCCCGCCGATGCGCGCGATGTGCCTGAACGCCGACCCCACCGCGCTCACGTGCATCGCCAACGATTTCGGCTTCGAGGAAGTCTTTGCACGGCAGGCCAGCGCGCTCGTGACGCCGGCCGATGCGCTCGTGGTGTTCTCCACGTCAGGCAACAGCGAGAACATCGTGCGGGCATTGCGGGCAGCGCGCGATCGCAAGGCGCTCACCGTCGGGCTCCTCGGCAAAGACGGCGGCCGCTGCGGTGAGCTGTGCGATCACGCCATTGTTGTCGCAAGCAACGATTCCGCGCACGTGCAGGAAGCACATCAGGTGATGCTGCACCTCGTGTGCGAGCGGCTGGAATCCCGTTAGGCGATCACCGCCGGGTCAGAATCGCACCCAAGCGCGACGTAGGACCTTTCGCGCCACCCGTCATTCCCGCGCACGCGGGAATCCAGGGGCCGTTGCCCGCGCCGCTGGATTCCTGCTTTCGCAGGAATGACGTGTAGAGTGGGCGCCGCCCACCACGGGACGCGCATTGCCCGTTCGACATGGAGGAACCGCCCACCAAGGAACGTGTTGCGACGCGCGGATGCAGGGCAACGCCCGCTTGACGTGCCGTTCGAGGCGCGTTCGCATGCGCTGCGCAGCCTTGCTTCCGCGACATTGAACAAGCGCGAATCGCCGCTCACCGCGCCTTCATTCCTTCAATTCGCACTAACGCCGGCATGTGCACTTTGCAGCCAAAATAGGATGGTTTTCGCGACTCGCCAAGTAATCAGAAATGAACGCGAAATCATTGCGGAACATGCAAACGCTCGCTTGACGTTTTGCAGAACGCGATATGTTCAAAGGTAGGTCTACACGTCGCGCATCGGTGGATGGCTTCCAGGACCGAAGCAACCCGCCCCTCAAATCGTTTGGGGGTTTCCACGAGAGAGAGAACGATGACGAGGTCAATCATGCATCAATCACACGCTTTGTTTCTGGCAGTCGCGTGCCTCGGCTGCACCGCTGCCGCACATGCTGACAAGGTCAGCATCACCGGGGATGGTTTCAGCTTCCACATCAAGGAGATGGGCGCGCTCAACCTGCCCAACTTCAGCAGCAACACGCTCACCGGTCAGGATCTCCAGGCCATTCACGCGTCGATCAACGCGGCGAACATCGGCACCGAAGGCAAGGTGACGTTCGTCTTCCTCAACACGCACGCGGGGCTTTCGCTCTTCGCGCTGGTTGACAATCCCAACATCAGCGGGCCGAAGGTCGCGGACGCCATGCTCGGCGTGAGCACCACCGTCAACGGCGCCAACGATTTCGCCATGAAGGACACCAACTTCTTCTCCAACGGCGGATCGCACACCGAGAACGGCAACACGCAATCGCTCGAAGGCTCATTCTTCTGGCATCCCGATGGCGGCGCGACGGGAATGGCGTGGACCGGCCTCTCGCACGGCGACAGCGGCACGTTCGACTTCTCCGCCATCCTCGGCGGCGACGCGCCGACGTTCGCCGGCCTCACCGCCAACAACAAGTTCCAGTTCCTCTCGTGGACCGGCACGACGTGGAACAACAAGTTCAAGGGCACGTTCGACAGCAGCGGCTCGTTCAGCTTTGCGTTCGCCGTGGTGCCGCTGCCGCCCGCGCTCGGCTTGGGGCTGGCAGGCCTTGGCATGGTCGCGGTCGCCCGTCGTCGCCGGAAAGCTGCCCGCGCGGAATAACGAAGAACAACCACACACGCATGTGAAAATGGGCGGGTTTCGACCTGCCCATTTTATCGTGCGCGCCCATCCTCAAACCTGCCGATGCATCGACGAAATTTGTTATGAGACGCGTGTCTGAAGCTGGACAATTAATCCGCCGAAAAATCTTCACTTTTCTTGACTTGTTCGTGTGTGTGTTATGCTAGGGGAGTACTCACCCCGTGGGGCGGCCAGCTGTTCCGGGTCATATCAACGTTCTTTGATCCACTGGTCGGTTCGGGGGTTCGGGTCGGTCCAACCGAAGAAAGAGGGTGACATGAAGCGTTCACACGCCTTGTCCGTCGCGCTTGCCGCGCTGTTGGCCAGCGCCGGTTCCGCATTCGCAGGCACCGCCTACATCACGGGTGACGGCTTCGATTTCTACATGGACAGCGGCAACCTGCCGGGAACGGCCGGGTCGGCGTCGCACTTCTTGAGCGGCCCCGAGCTCCGCGGCCTGCACCAGTCGCTCAACGCGGCCGGCATCAGCACCGACGGCGTGGTCACCTTTGTGCTGGCCAATACCGACGCGGGCCTTTCGCTCTTTGCGCTCGTGGACAACAACAACGTTGCGGGCGGCAACGCGATCGACGCTGTCCTCGGCATGACGAGCACCACAGTGGCCTCGGCCGGCTATGTGATGAACGACCTCGGCGTCGACATCGCGGGCTACAGCACCGATGGCTCAACGCAAACACTCTTCGGCGATTACTTCTGGCATCCCGACGGTGGCGCGGACGGCATGGCCTGGACCGGCCTGCAGATGGGCGACACCGGCACCTTCGATTTCTCCGCCATCCTTGGCGAGCAGAACCAAGACGGACCGGCCGGCGCCGGCAACAACAGCACCTTTGCCGGTCTCGCAGCCTCCGACACCTTCCAGTTCATCACGTGGAACGGCTCGGCGTGGCAGTCGATCATGAACGGCTCGTTCAACGAGGTCGGCATGTTCAGCTTCGCCTTCGCCATCGTGCCGCTGCCGCCGGCTCTCGCGCTCGGCCTCGCCGGCCTCGGCATCGTCGCCGTCGCTCGCAAGCGCCGCACGAAGAAGGCGTAAGCGCGAAAGCCAGAAACACTCGCACCCAAGGGCTGGTTCTCGCCAGCCCTTTTTCGTTGCCTGCATGTTGGATGGAAGCTGGCGGCGGCTGCGAATCGGCTACGCCAGCGCCTTCTCGCGTTCTTCTTCCGTGTCCGGCGCGATGCGTGTGATGATCTTCGCGCCCACCGCGTCGCCCCACACGTTGACCATCGTTCTGCACATGTCAACGATGCGATCGACCGCGATGACGACGCCGATGGCGCTCATCGGCAGTTCCTCAACGCCTCGGCCGCGAAGGCTCGTGTTCACCGCCGTCACCACGATCACCATCGTCACAAGACCGGCCGACGGAATGCCAGCCGCACCGATCGCCGCGAGCGTGGCCGTGATGACCACGATCAGCAGTTCGCCGAACGACAGATCGATGCCGTAGAGCTGGAACAGAAAGACGACAGCGACCGCCTCATAGAGCGCCGTGCCGTCCATGTTCACCGTCGCGCCGAGCGGAACGACGAAATTCGTCGCGCGCTTCGAGCAGCCGCCTTCGGTGACCGCGGTTTCGATCGTCACCGGCAGCGTGGCGGAGCTTGAACTCGTGCCGAACGCCGTGAGCAGCGCGCGGCGCATCTGCCAGAGGAACTTGTACGGATTGCTTCGCGCCAGCACGAGCAGCACGATCGGCAGCACGATCAGCATGTGGATGGCCAGACCCAGCAGCACGACGACGAGATACTTGCTGATCGGCCCGATGAGTTTTTCCAGCCCGACGCTGCCCACGGAATGGGCGACGAGGCAGAACACGCCGATGGGCGTCAGCCAGATGATCCAGCGCACGAGCCGCATCAGCGCCTGGAATATGGCGTCGAAGAACTGGACCGCCGGCCGCGTCTTCTCGCCGCCCGCCGCCAGCGCAAGCCCGAGCAACAGCGCGAAGACGATGATGCCAAGCGCCCGCGGCGGGTTGGCCGCCATGTCCGCAACGACGTTGTCGGGCACGACCTGGCGCACAATGTTGAGCCACGCGCCCGTGAGGCCGGATTCGTTCGCCGCTTCCATCGCCGCCCGCTGCGCTTCGTCCATCGCTTCGAATTGTGATTGCCCGTCCGCCCGCAGCGCCTGCGCATGCGCAGGATCAAGCCCCGCGCCCGGCTCGAAGCTGGACACCATCGCGGTGCCGAGCACCACCGCCAGCAGCATCGTCACGATGTAATAGACAATCGTGGCGCCGCCCACGAGGCCGAGCCGCGATGGATCGCCGATGCTCGTCACCCCGACCACGACACTCACCAGAATCAGCGGCCCGATGAGCAACATGAGCGGGCGAATGAGAATCAGATTGCCGAGTTGCCGAAGCGTGTCGCCCGCCGGCTGGTCGGGATCAAAAAGCAGGAACTGACCGACGAGCACGCCGGCTACGAGGCCGAGAACAATCAGCAGCGTCAGCCAGTTTCCCTTGGCCATGGTGGAAAGCGTATCCGCAGAGGTCGTGATTCACCACATCGGCAGAAACGCGTGCATTGCTGCACAGCGAGCGATCGCGGCGATCAGCGAAACGTGCTGCGAGCCCACAGTGAAAGCGTGAGCAGCGCGAAGAGGCGCTGGCCGTGGTCGCGCGATTTCGCCAGGTGTTCATCAAGCATGCGGCGAGCGACGTCCACGACAACGGGCAACGGACCAAACGGCTCGGTGGAACTGAACTGATCAACGAGCAAGGTGCGCAGACCACCGTGGTTTGTTCGGAACCACTCGCCGATCGGGATCGCAAAGCCGGCCTTCGGCCGGTCCACGATTTCACGCGGCAAATGCGCCCGCGCGATCTTGCGCAGAAGCCCCTTGCGCTCGCCGTCGGGAATCAGTTGATCGACCGGCGCGGCGAGCACCGCATTCGCCAGATCGCGATCCAGAAAGGGGCAGCGCGCTTCGAGCGCCACCGCCATCGACGCCGTGTCCACCTTCGTGAGCAGATCGAACGGCAGGTAGCCTGACAAATCCGCCTGTCGCAGCGCCGCGAGCGCATCGGGATGCGGACTCCAGCGCACAGGCTTCACCACCGGCGCTCCCAGGAGCTGCGCGATCTGCTCCTGCGTGAAAAGCGACTCCATGGCGAGGATGCCGGTGGAGGAGAAGTCGCGCGCCATTTCGCCGAGCCGTCCGAGTTTGTGCAACTTGCTGCGCGGGCTGGTGCGCTTGAGCAGGAGTTTCGGGATGCGCGTGAGCATGGAACGCTGAATGGAGAGCGCGCGAGCCGCGAGATAGCGCTCGTAGCCGACGAACAGTTCGTCGCCGCCGTCGCCTGTGAGCACCACGCGCACATGCCGCCGCGCCGCCTTGCTCACCCAATACGTCGGCAGCAGCGAGCTGTCCCCGAACGGCTGGCCGAGCTGCTCGACGAGTTTGCGCAGGTCATCCGCGGGCTCGGCGGAAACGTCGAGCGTGGCGTGATTGGTGTGAAGCTGGCGAGCGACGAGCTCCGCATAGCGCGATTCATCGAAGCGCGGGTCCGGCATGCGCACGCAGAAGGTGCGGAGATCAGGCACGTGCTTGCGGGCGAAGAACGCAATGAGCGAGGAATCCACGCCGCCGGAGAGGAAGCATCCCAGCGGCACATCCGCTTCCAGCCGGCGCACGACGGCCTGCTCAATCAGCGCACGCAGCTTCACCGCCTGCACAGGCAAGGTGCGCTGTTCCTCCGATCGCGTCTCCACGCTGTGCTCGCCGGTCGCGAGGCGGAATTGCACGAGCGAGTTCGGCTGCACGCAGAGCACGTTGCTTCCGTACGCCGCGATCGTGCGACCGAGCCAGCCGTAACCAAGCTGCAAGTAGCCGGCGAGCGTCTCCATCAGCGCCGCGTGATCGCCCGTGCCGGCCTGCAGACCCACAGCGGCGCTGCGCGCGTCCGATGCGAAGACCACGAGCAGCCCGCGACCATCTTTCGCCGGCTCGCATCGGTAATAGAGCGGCTTCTTACCGAAACGATCGCGCGCGAGCGTCAGCACGCCGGCCGTGCGATCCCAGATGGCGAAGGCGTACATGCCTTCGAGGCGCTGCGGCAGGTCCGTGCCCCATTCGCGCCAGCCGTGGATCAATACTTCTGTATCACTGTGATCCGAGGTGAAGGCGTGGCCGGCGTCGATCAATTCGCGACGAAGCTGGCGGTGGTTGTAAATGCAGCCGTTGAACACGACCGCCACGAGGCCTTCTTTCTGATCGCGGCCATGCGGCGAGACCATTGGTTGCGAGCCGTCGGCGTGATCGATGATCGACAATCGGCGGTGCACGAAGGCGACTTCGGTAGTGCGCTTGGCGTTCCCGTCGCCGGTGACGATGCGATCGCGAAAGCGCCCCTCGCCGTCCGGACCACGGTGAGCGATGCGCTGCTCGATCGAGTGCAGCCAGACTTCGTCAATCGGCTGGCCGTCGCTTCGCAGAATGCCGCCCAGCCCGCACATCGGTTCAGGGCGCCGTTTTGGTTGACCCGTTGGCGCCCGCAGCGCCGCTCTCGCCGGCTGGCGGCGGTGGCGGCGGCTCCATCGTCGGTTGGCGCGGCCCCATGCCGATCGAATAGATTTCGAGCAACTTTTCGGTGACCACCTGGCACGCGTGCTCGCTGTCGCCGCAGTTGGTGGCGACAACCACAGCGACGTCATGCGCGTCGTCAACGGTCATCCACGTGAAGAACGTGCCGGCGCTGCCGTTGTGCCATTCGACGGGTCGGCCGGCGATCTGGCGCTGTGCCCAGCCGCAGGCGTAATTGTCGAGCAGCGGCGCGTGCAGCGTGACGACGATGTGTGCATCCATGAACGGCGTGTTGCGACCGTGCAACCCCTCGAGGTGGAAGCCCGCGAAACGGCCGAGCTCATTGATCGTGCAGTGCACGTCGCCTGCCGGGGCGAGCACCGGACCGAGGTGATAGTTCTCCTCTTCCGTCTGCGGCACGGGAACGCCATTGCGCCGCCAGTGGCCCACGGGTTCGTGCGGATGCTGCTTGTCGCGGGGCCAGCCGGTGCCCGCCGCGGTCATGCCCAGCGGCGCGAACACGCGGCGCTGAATGAGCGTTTCCCACGGCATGTCGGTGCGCGCTTCCGCCAGCGCCGCCACGATTGCATACCCGGCGTTGGAATATTCCATCTTCGTGCCGGGCGTGGAGAGCGGCGGGTTCGCAAGAATCTTCTCGAGGAACTGCCTTCGCTGCTCGCGCGGCGTGCCGGAGAGGGAGTTGAGGAGTTCCAGCTCCTCCATGGTCGGGTGGGTGTACGCCGGCATGCCTGCGGTATGCGTGAGCAGGTGTCGCACCGTGATGCTTTCGCACGCCGGGTCGATCTTCCCTTTGAGTTCCGGCAGGATTTCAATGACGGTGGTGTTCCAGTTGAGATCGCCGTTGTGGATGAGCTGGCCGAGCATCGTCGCGGTGACGGCTTTGGTGCACGAGCCGATGTGAAATCGGCTGGCGACGGTGACGCGCTCGTCTTTGCCCTCTTCCATCACGCCCACAGCGCCGGAAGCGATGATTCGGTCGCCGCGCATCACGGCCGCCGCGATCGCCGGTACGTGTTCCGCCTGACGCACCGGCTCCAGCAAGCTGTCGAGCGACTGCACCTTCTGGGCATGGCACGGCTGGGCGAACACCGCGGTAACGGCGAGCGCTGCCGCTGCGTACCAGCAACGATGCGAAGCGCGAATCATTCTCATGCGACTACTCCTCCTTCGGCTTCATGGTGCAGATGCGAAGCTCCTCAAGCTGCGCCGCGTCCACCGGACCGGGCGCATCGATCATCAGGTCAACGGCGTTCTGCGTCTTGGGGAACGCAATAACGTCACGAATATTGTCCGTGCCCGTCAGCAACATGATCAGGCGGTCGAACCCGAACGCGGCCCCACCGTGCGGCGGAGCGCCATACCCCAGCGCTTCGAGCAGGAAGCCGAACTTGACCTGCTGCTGCTCCGGGGTGATTCCGAGGATATCAAAGATGCGGCTCTGGACCGCCCGGTCGTGGATTCGAATGGAGCCCGAGGCGCATTCATAGCCGTTGATCACAAAATCGTAGCTCGCGCTGATGCATTTGCCCGGGTCGGTTTCGAGCAAATGCAGCTGATCGGCCCGAGGGGCGGTGAAGGGGTGATGCTCGCTCACCCAGCGCTGCGATTCCTCATCCCACTGGAACATGGGGAAGTCCACCACCCAGAAGCACTTCCACTCGCCTTCGCGAATGAGCTTGAGGTCGCGGGCCACGGCTCGGCGCAGCTCGCCCAGCGCCTTGCACGCCACGTTGTAGCTGTCCGCGGCGAAGAAGACGATATCGCCCGGCGCGAGGGCGAGCCGCTGCTTGAGTTCCTCCGCGATCGGCGCGAGGAACTTCGCGATGCCCGTCTCGTAGCCGTTCGCCGCGAACTTCACCACCGGCAATCCGCCCGCCTTGTATTCCTTCACAAGCTGCGTGTAGGGGCCTTCGATCTGCTTGCGCGAAATCTGCTCCGCGGCGCCCGGCACTTTGAGGGCCCGCACCGTGCCGTTCTTCTTCGCCAGCGCGCCGGTGAAGACGCCGAACTCCGTCTTCGCCGCGAGATCGGAGATGTCTGTAATTTCCAGTTCAAAGCGCAGGTCCGGCTTGTCGGAACCGTACTTCTCCATGCATTCCTTGTATGACAGCCGCGGCGGCGTGCCGATGTCCACGCCCTTCGTCTTCTGCAGCAGCACGCGGATGAACTCGCCGAAGATGTCGAGCACGTCGTCGCGCTCGACGAAACTCATTTCAAGGTCGATCTGCGTGAACTCCGCCTGGCGATCGGCTCGCGGGTCTTCATCGCGCAGGCATTTGCAGAGTTGAAAGTAGCGATCGCAGCCCGCGACCATCAGAATCTGCTTGAAGATCTGCGGGCTTTGCGGCAGCGCGAACCACTTGCCGGGATAGATGCGCGACGGCACGATGTAATCGCGCGCTCCCTCCGGCGTGGTCTTGATGAGCAGCGGCGTTTCGACTTCGAGGAAGCCCTGCGAATGGAAATAATCGCGGGCGATGCGAGCCACTTCATGCCGCATGCGCAGAATCTCCTGCATCCGCGGACGGCGCAGGTCGATGTAGCGATATTTCAGCCGCACTTCCTCGGCGATCTTTTCCGCTTCCTGCTCATCCGGCAGAATCGGCGGCTTGGCGGTTTTGTTGAGCACCTCGATCTTTCGCGCGAGCACTTCCACTTCGCCCGTCGGCAGTTTGGGATTGGGGCCGCCGACGCGGATGCGCACGTCGCCCTGCACGGCCACGACGTCTTCACGCCGCAGGCCGCGGCCGATTTCCACGACGTCCTCGCCGCTCTCTTCGTCGAACGTCACCTGCGCGAGGCCGGAGCGGTCGCGCACGTCGATGAAGAGCAAATTCTTGCCCTGGCTGCGAAATGTATTGACCCACCCGGCGAGCGTGACCGTCTTACCGACGTGCTCCGCCCGCAAATCTCCGCACATCATCGTGCGCTTGAGCATGACACCATCATCCTTCGGCCTTCGCCAAGTGACACACATCCAGCCGCTCCGGTGCGCGGCGCGGGGTGGACATCCTAGTCGTTCGCGGGCGGCGCTGGCGTGGCATCTGTTCCGGCGTGGCCGTATCGTATGGGCCTGGGCGGGGGCGATCGGGGCGGAAGCATCGGCTCGCGACGACGACTTCGCGCGTAAAGGGCGTCATACGTGCAGGAACATGCTGGAGCGACAGCCGAGCCGCAGGTGAAGAAGAACGCCGGCGCGCTGGTGTTCACCGCCTTTGAGCCCAGCGGCGACGCACATGCCGCGGCGGTGATCAAGGAACTGCGCGAGCGCGTGCCGTGGCTGCGCATCTACGCGTGGGGCGGGCCGCTGATGGAAGAGGCCGGCGCGACCCTCATGGAAAATACCGTCGAGGGCGCTTCCATGGGCCTGGGCGCGCTGGCTCGCATCGCCAAGGTGCGCCAGCAGATCAATTCGATCAAACGGTGGTCGCAGCAGTATCGCGTGCTGGGCCACGTCGCGGTCGATTCGCCAGCCGCGAACTTCCCGATCTGCAAGGTGATGCGCAAGCGCGGGGCGCGGGTCATTCACCTTGTGGCCCCGCAGCTTTGGGCGTGGGGTGCGTGGCGCACGCGCAAGTTGCGCCGGCTTACCGATCTCGTCCTCTGCCTGCTGCCGTTTGAGGAGGAATGGTTCACAAGGCGGCGCATTCCCGCGAAGTTCATCGGCCACCCGATCGTCAATCGGCAGTTGGAAACGAACGAAGTGCGCGCCCAGGCGCAGGGCCTGCCGAACGGAGCGCCTCGCGTCGCGATCTTTCCCGGCTCCCGCGCGCATGAAGTGAAGGCCAACCTGCCGCTCCTCGTTCGGGCGTTCAACGACCTGCAAGGCCGTCACGCCGGCATGGCGGGACTGATTGTCGCGAGTTCGCCGGACATGGCGAAGCTCATCAAGAAGAAAGTGGCGGTGTTCCCGACCGGTTTGCATCTCACTGTCGGGCTGGTGGACGCGGCGATCATGTGGTGCGATCTCGCGCTGTGTGTCTCCGGCACGATCTCGCTGCAGATCGCCTCGCACCGCAAACCGATGATCGGCGTGTACAAGACGTCATTGCTCTCGTGGCTGGGCTCGAAGGTGATTTTGCGCACGCCGTATTGCCTGTTGCCGAACATCGTCGCCGGCCGCGAAATTTCGCCGGAGTTCGTGCCGTATTGCGGCGGCCCAGGCCCGATCGTGCGCGTGGCTTCGAGCTATCTCAACGATTCCAAGCACGGCGCGGTGCAATCCGAAGAGCTGGCGCGCGTCTGCTCGCGCTTCGCCAACAAACGCCCCGGCAAGGAAGCGGCACGCTGGATCATCAAGCTGCTCACCTACGGCAAGGTGGAATGAAAAGGCCAAAAAGCCGAAACGCCGAAACGCAGAAACAGGAAGGCGCGAAGCCGCTTGCGGCTTAGCAATTCCGCATTTCCGCATTTCCGCATTTCCGCGTTTCGGCTTTTCCGCGTTTCGGCTTTTCGGCGTTTCGGCGTTTCTGCGTTTCACTCCATTCCGCGCGTCATCCGATTGATCGGATACAGCGCGATCACGCACATGGCGTTGCCGTGTCGATCCGTCATCGGCAAGGAGCGGATGCTCGGCGAACCGATCGCCCCGCCTCGTGAAAGGCATCGCTCCTGCCAGACTTGCAGGTCGTGTTCCGCCACCACCTTGCTCGCCACAAAGAGCACGATGAGGACGCCGGCATGCACGATGCGATCATCACGGCAAAGCTTCTTCACATCGCGCACCGCAGGCGACACGAGTTCCGCGGCGTAGCGGTGATTCGCCCCGTCCACCGTGAATTGCGGGATCACCTTCACCTCCAGCCAGAACGCTTCCGAGAGATCCACGGCGTTCTCCGGATCGAACAGCGTGGCAGGGCGGTCCGGCGCTGCGAGCGGCTCGGCGTTTTTTGTGAGCACGATGTCGCAGCGATCGCCTTCACTGAATCGCTTCTTGCTGCGATCGGATGGATATCGCTGCTCCTGGAACACGCCATAACCTGCTTGTGCGAAAGCCGCGGCGATCACCGGATGCACCGCCAACTCCGGCGAGGCGTCGAGGCCGTACACCGCGTGCTCCGCATCGAGCTTGGCGAAATGTGCCGCCAGCCCCGCTTCGAGCGCGTCAGCAATGTCCGCAATCGACCACATGCGGCGGCATGGTAGAGGCAGGGGGGCGGGGGGAGGCGTGAGGAGATTCGGGGAGGAGGAGTGAGGCGATGAGGAGTGAGGAGTCAGAAGTTGTTCGTACTCCTCATCCCCTCACCTCCTCATCTCGGCATCTCCCCGTTGTCCTACAATGCCTGCTCACCATGAGGCCCTTTCGACTTCGCACCGACCTCACGCGCGGCACTGCCGGCGACTTTGCGCTGCCGCTCGGCGTTGAGCCCGGCGTGCTTCCCGCCCCCACACAGGGCTACACGCTGAAGTTCAACCCGGCCAGCGACGAGGGGCCCGACACCTACTCCTTCGACGTGGTCGTCTCCCACGAAAAGCTCCAGTCGCTGCTGCATGCTGCGTTCGGCGCGCTGCTGCCGGACGAAGTCTTCGGCATTGTCGAAGTCGGCTCGCGCGATGCCTACCGGAGCACCGACGTGTTCATCTCCGCGGAGCCCATTCCCAAGAGCGAGTTCATCGAAACCTGGAACGCCTACGAACCGGTGCTGCTCGAAGACGGCACGATCGGCGCCGGGGCGAACAGCGACGAACCGTACGTGGAAGTGTTCATCGATCACTTCAAAGGCCTGTTCATCCAGGTGCCGGTGGAGTTGCGCGACAAAGCGGAAGACCTTCTGCACCGCGCGGGATTGCAGGAAGTGGCCGAGACGTGGCCGGCAACCGTGCAGGATTTGCCGCTCGACGTCGCGATGGTGCGGCCGGTCGTGGCCACGGACGGCGCTGACCACGATGTGATGGACGAACTGCTCTTCGAGCTTCGCCAGTTGTGGGCGCTTGACCTCAACATCGATGTCGAGCGCAACATCGACGACTCCGGCCGGAACCTCGGGCTCACGCTTTGGTACGCCGAAGCGATTCTCGAACATTCGGATGATCCCAACCTGATGACGCACGCCACGATCTGGGCGACGGCCGGCTCACTCGCGCAGCTGGCGAAGCTGGTCGAGCAGGCGATCGCGCGATGCGGGCCGTGGCGGTTTGTGGATTTCTACACCGTTGATCGCGTGGCGCACGACGAGCGGCCGGAGGAGCTTGTCGATCTGCCGCCGCGGCGGAAGCGCGCGGAGATTCACCTGCTGCAGGTTGATCCGCCCACGCCGGCCGACCGCGCGAAGGAGCGATCGTCCCCCGAATTTCCCGATGCGACGGACTCCGGGGAAGGCGAGGCGTCGTGAGCGCGCGTCGTGCGAATGAACACGCGGAGTGGTACGCGGACGGCCTGCGCTTTTCGTGCACGCAATGCGGCAACTGCTGCACCGGCCCGACGGGCTTCGTGTGGTTCACGGAAGAGGAAGCGGAAGGGCTCGCACGCAAAGTCGGCGTGAGCGTGCCGGACTTCTATCGCGATTTCGCCCGCAAGATCCACGGCCAGTGGTCGCTCAACGAACGCAAAACCGAGTTCGGCCACGACTGCATCTTTCTCGATCGCACCACGATCCCCGGCAAAGCGATCTGCGGCGTGTACGAAGCGCGCCCAAGCCAATGCCGCACCTGGCCGTTCTGGCCGGAAAACGTCCGCACGCCCCGCACGTGGCAGACGGTCAAGCGCGTCACGCCCTGTCCCGGCATGGACAACGGCAAGCTCATCCCGATCGAACAAATCCGCATCCAGCGTGACGCCACGCAGTTGTAGTGACAGCTGGAAAACGGAATACCGTCGGAAACATCAACCTCGCTCGCGCGCGACACAAAGCCCATGGCGTGCACGCCATGGGACGAAGCGAGCAACGCTCCCTGTTATTGTCCGGAATGAACGAAAGCGCTTGGCGCTGTTCTGAATTCGTCGCACGGCGTGGACGCCGTGGGCTTTCAGGCGCGGATGATCTGCGCCTTCGGGTATTTCTTGCCGAGAATCTTCTCCGCCGGGGCCTTGAGCCAATCTTCCAGCACGGCCGTGTAGACCGAGCGGAAATCGACGTTGAACTTGAGATCGCCCTCGTCGAGGTCGGTGAGCGACGGGTGATTGCCGAGAACGCCGGGGCGGATCATCTCGCCGACGAAATACATCGGGGCCGCGGTGCCGTGGTCCGTGCCGTTGCTGGCGTTCTGCGCCACGCGCCGGCCGAACTCGCTGAACACCATCGTGAGCACGCGCCCGCTGTTCCCCTGCGCTTTGAGATCCTTGTAGAACGCGTTGAGCGAATCGCCGAGCTGGCGCATGAGGTTGGCATGCGTGTTGGGCTGCGCGGCGTGCGTGTCGAACCCGCCAAGCGAGGTGTAATACACGCGCGTCTTCATGCCGTCACGAATCATCGCGCCGACGATCTGCAACTGACGCGACAGTTCGCCGCCTGGATAGCGCACCAGCGGCGTCTTGGCGACGGCGGCGCGAATGCGATCGCTGGACACCTGCGCATCCAGCGCCGTCCGCATCAGGAACCCAAGCTGCGAATCGGGATTCACGCTGTCCAGCTCGCCCGTGCGATTGATCGCCTGATAGGGCTGCTTCATCGAGGGGTGCAGATCCTCGCCGATCCATCGGAACAGCTCCGCGGATTCGAAGCTGATCGGCTTTTGCACATCGCCCAGCATCGCGAGCGGCGCGGTGCGGCCGATCGCCACAGCGCCTTCGGGCACGGGCGTTCCGTTGCATGTGCAATCGAAGTACCGGCCGATCCAACCGTTGCCCTTCGCGGAGGTGTTGGCGGTTTGCCAGATGTCCATTGACGTGAAGTGCGAGCGGTTGGGGTTGGGATAGCCGACGCCCTGCACGATCGCCGCCACGCCTTCATCCATCAGTTCCTTGAGGCCCTCAAGGTTGGGATGCAGTCCGAGGCCGCGGTTGCCATCAAGCGCGAGCGCCGCGGGCAGGTTGCCGCCCGTGCGACCCGGTTCCGGCAGGGCGATGTTGGGCCGTGCGTTGTAGTACGCGCGGTCGCCGAACGGAATCACCGTGTTGAGGCCGTCGTTGCCGCCGCCAAGCTGCACGACGACGAGCACGTGATCCTCGGGCACGCCCGGCACGCTGGAAAGCAACGCCGCCAGCGGATTCAGCATGCCCATCGCGCTGCGCTGAATGAACAGCGGCGCGGTGGCGACCAGTGATGCGAAGCCAAGTCCCTGTTGCAGGAAGACGCGGCGCGTGTAGGCGTTGTCGTGATTGTTGAACATGGCTGAACTCGCAGACCGGAAATCATTTTCTCCGAACCGATGCACCCGACCGATGCACCGCGACCCAAGCCCACGGCGTGCACGCCGTGGGACGGATCATCAACCGGCGCAAATTTTCCTCGCAGATGCAAGGCGGAACTCAAGCATTTGCCCGCTCCGTCCCGTGGCGAGCACGCCATGGGCTTGCGCTCTTTCCTTTGATTCAATGTTCCAACCGGCCGTCAACACAGTTGATACTCCGGCATGGCGGTGATCAAACTCAAAAGCGCGATGAGCAATGTCGTATCGAACTTCCCTCCGTGGCGCACGGCGAACTCGACAAGCGGCCCCACGCGGTCTTCCTGCGGCTCCGCGCCCAGCGTGAAGCGAAGCAGATACATCACCGCTTCCTTCGCGTTGATCTCGCCGCCCGCGTCGCGCAGGTGCTCGACGAGGTGGACGAGATCGGGCTCGCTGCCATCCGTCTCCCACGCATAGGCGTCAGGCCGCCGGCCGGTGAGGAGATACACCATCACATTCTGACGAACAAAGAACGTGGCGGTGTTGATCCACGCCCGTCCGCCGTCCCAACCCTTGACGGTCGGGGGGAAGAACAGGCTCTGGCCCATCAGGTCCGCCGCGCTCACCAGCGCGCTCAACTTGCGGGCCGGCACGCGGAGCGAGCGAATCGACTGCACCACAAGCTGAATGGGGCTCTTGATCTGGGACGCCATGTTCTCCGGCCGGTAGAAGTGCTCGGACAGGAACAGCGTGCGCAGCACGGGCTTGAGCGCGTAGTTGTGCCGGCGGAACAGTTCCGCAAGCTGCAGCACGAACTTCTGTCCCGCAGACCCCGGCAGGCCCGGCATGTCGTTCACGAAGAATTTGTACAGCTTGAGGCAGATGAACTGGCTCACCTTCGGTCGCGTGAAGATGAGATCGACGAAATCGTCGCCGTTGTAATTCCCCGACTGGCCGAAGATTCGCTTCGTGCCGGTGTCATGGATGCGCTCGTTGAAGAAGAACGCGTCGTCCTCGTAGGTGTAGCCCGTGAGCGCGCGTGCGCCTTCCTTGATGTCGTCCTCGGTGTAGTCGTTCCCCTCGCCGAGCGTGAAGAGCTCCATCAGCTCGCGCGCGAGATTCTCGTTCGGCGCCTGCGCGCGGTTCTGATGATTGTTCAGGAACACGATCATCGCGGGATCGCGGATGACGCGATGCACCAGCTCTTTGAAGTTGCCCGCGGCGAAGGTGCGGAAGAGCTGGTTCTGCATGAACATGTGATAGCTGTCTTCCACCGCGCGATAGTTCGTGGCGAAGTGACCGTGGAAGAACAGCGCCATCTTTTCTTCAAACGGCCGCGGCGACTCAATCATGCGCTTGAGCCACCACTTCTGCATCTCCGCAATCTGGGCGCGGTCCGCCTGCTCGGCGGCGATCCGTTCGCGACGAAGGCGCTCGATCGCCGCTTCGTCACCCATCTGCCGCGCCCGGCGAACTTCCGCGCGCTCTTCCATCGTCGCCGGCCGCATGATGTTGCGATCGAACAACTCCGCCTTCACCGGCTCGGCAGGCACAGCGTCCATATTCAGCAGGTAATCGACAGCGCCTTCGAGGCCAAGATTCGCAAGCGCTCGCACCTGGCTTGGCGTCCCGCCGAAGCCGGCGCGGTTCAGCAGATGGTGCGCCTTCCAGTAATCGAAGTCGCTCGCCTTCAGCTCGCGGAGTGCGTCACTTGCCATGCTCACATCCTCGGCCCACGAGACAACCTTCCATGAGGCGAACGCGAAGGCGCTTCATCCTATTGCCGAAGGCATCGCCGCAAGAAGGCAGAAAACGAGAAAGGGGATGGCCGCGAAGAGGCACAAAGAGGCGCGAGAAGTGGAGATTGGAGGAAAAAACGTTGGCCCAATGACGGCGCCCCGACGCTCTTGCCCCTCTTTGCTCCTACTTCGCCCCTTTGCGGCTATCTCTTCTTCAAACCGTGCTTCAGCCGCAGGGCGTTGCCGATGACGGTGATGTCGCTGAAGCCCATGGCCGCCGCTGCGATGAGGGGGCCGTAGAGTCCGAGAAGTCCGAGGGCCGCCGCGGGGATGGCGAGCACGTTGTAGAAGAACGCGAAGAACAGGTTCTGTTTGATCGTTCGCAGCGTCCGCCGGGCGATGTCCACGGTTTCCGCCACCGCCGCCACGCGATCGCCGGGGATGACGACGTCCGCCGATTCGATGGCGATATTGGTTCCTGACGCCATGGCGATGCCGAGGTCCGCCTCCGCCAGCGCTGCCGCGTCGTTGATGCCGTCACCCACCATGATCACCGGCCCGGACGCTTCGCCCTGCGTCAGCCGCCGCACGACGTTGATCTTGTCCTCCGGCGACGCTTCCGCCTGCACGTCCGCGGCGCCAATGCCGAGTTGTTGCGCGATTGTTTCAGCGACAGCCCGGCGATCGCCCGTGAGCATGTGCACCTGCATGCCCATCGCGCCAAGCTCGCGCACGGTGTCCGCCGCATCACGACGCTCGCTGTCGCTCACCGTGATTCGTCCGACGACGGCGCCATCAATCTCAACCCTGCACGTTGAAATATCATCGCGCCGCACGGCCACGCGCCGGCCGTCCACGGTCGCTTCAACGCCTTCGCCGGGCAACGTTCTGAACTCCTGCGTCGCCGGAATGTCGATGCCGAGTCGCTGCGCACCTGTGACGATGGCCCGGCCGATGGGGTGTTCGCTCGGCCCTTCCGCGCCGGCGGCCCAGCGCAGAATCTCCTTGCGATTCATCGTCGTTCCGTTGTGCGGCACGGGTTCGATGGATTCGAAATCTTCCAGCGTGGCGCGACCGATGGTGAGCGTGCCGGTCTTGTCGAACACGATGTGCGTCGCTCGCCCGGCCTGTTCCAGCGCCATCGCGCTTTTGATGAGAATGCCCCGCTGGCTCGCGGCGCCGCTGCCCACCATCACCGCCATCGGCGTCGCCAGCCCGAGCGCGCAGGGGCAGGAAATGATCAGCACCGTCACCGTGGAAATGAGCCCGCGAACCGGATCGCCGGCGATCCACCAGCCGACGAACGTCACGAGCGCGATGCCCAGCACCACCGGCACGAACACGCTCGCCACGCGGTCCGCCAATCGCTGAATGTCCGCCTTGCTCGCCTGCGCGGCGCTCACCATGTCGGCGATGCGGCTGATGGTGGTGTGCCGACCGTCCACGTTGGCGCGAACAATGAGCTGCCCCGTGGTGTTCATCGCGCCGGCAACCACGTGGTCACCTGCACGCTTCGGCACAGGCACCGATTCGCCCGTCACCACCGATTCATCCACATCGCTGCGCCCGTCGATCACTTCGCCATCCACAGGCACGCGCGACCCGGGCCGAATCAGCAGCATGTCGCCGGCGTTTACATCCGCGCTCGGCACAATGCGCGTCTCTTGCCGGCTTGTTGACGTTTCAACGATTTCCGCCGTCTCCGGCTGCATCTCCAGCAATTCGCGCACCGCAGAGCCCGCGCTTGCGGTCGCCCGCGCTTCCAGCCAGTGGCCGAGCGAGATGATGCCGAGCAGCGCCGCGCTCTCCGCGAAATACAGCGGCTGGTCGTGCAGCTTGCCGGCGAGCTGTGCGATGAACACGACGAGCGAAAAGCCGTAGGCCGCGGAGGCGCCGATGGCGATGAGCGTGTCCATGTTCACGCCTCGATGTCGCGCCGCGCTCCACGCCGAGGCGACGAACCCGCCGCCCGCCACGGCCATCACGATCGTCGAACCGATCAGCAGCACCCAGCCCGCCCACGCCGCTTCGTGACCGACCGTCCAGTGCATCAACTCCATCGGCGCCCACAGCGCGAGGCCGACGATCGCGCGAAATCGCCAGGCCCGCTCGGCCGCCTTCTGCCTGATTTCGATGTCGCTGCGAATTTCCGATGGGGCGCGAAGCTGCTCGATCACCTTGGCGCCGTAGCCCTTGCGTTCCACCGCGCTGACCAGTTCACGGGCGATCTCGCTGCCGCCCTCGCCTGCCAATTCGACAGTCGCGCGATCGTTCACCACGCTGACCGCAGCGGATTTCACGCCCGGCACGGCTTCGAGCGCACGCTGCACCGCGCCCGCGCAACTGGCACAATGCATGCCTGAAACCTCCAGCGTGACCGCGCCGTTCGGGCTTTGCACTGCCGGGCCGTGATGGTGATGGTGGTGATCGTGGTTCACGGGGAGGTCCGAGATGATTGATCCTATCGGCCCCTTGTCCAACGGGACCGACATGACGATACTTAATGAACTCGTGATGCGTCCTCTTTGTGCCCAGAACCGGAACCCGCGTGTCGCGGTGTCGCTGACGGCCAACACCGCCGGGGCGATCCTCGCGCTCGTCGCCATCGCCATGTCGGTGAGCGCCGCCGAAGGGGTCTCCGCCGTTCGCAGCGCTGAAACCGGCACGCGGCAGATGCTGACGGAATCGTCGGCACGAGTCGTGGTCGCTGCCGTCTCCGCCGTGGTGCGCGATTTCGTCGGCCATGGGGCCATCGGTCACGCCGCGAGAATCGAGTGCGCCGCCGTCTTCACCGGGCAGTGCGACGATGCGGTCGGCACCGCGCCGGGCGGCGATGACGCTCGCTCCCATGCGCCGCCGATCGCGCCGCGACTCCTCAACATCCCGCCGCCGACGAACTGAATGAGCACGCAAGCCGTCGCCGTTCGCTGCGCACGCAGCGCGGTGACGACAGGCACGCTTGCGCGAAGACCTCGTCGTTCAGTTCATCTTTCATTCCGCAATTCGGCCTTTCGGCCATTCGGCTTTCCCACCCCTTTGAGGTGTTTCATGGGCATTCCATTCGTCGGCACCATTGGCAAGAAGATTCTCGGCACGCGCAACGAGCGCATGGTCAAGCGCTATCTCCGCGTGGTGGATACCGTCAACGCCAAGCGACCTGAAATTGAACCGCTGTCGGACCAGGAGCTGCGCGATCGGCTCAAGCAGGCGCGCCAGCGCATCGCCGCCGGCGCCAATCCAAACGAACTCATCCCCGAAGTCTTTGCGATCGCGCGCGAAGCGATGGACCGGGCCGTCGGCATCCGCAACATCTTCAATCCCCAGGCGGGGTTCGATCCGTCGGTGCTGCCGGCGCCCGCGCGTTCGCTGTACATGAGGGTAAAGGAAGAGATGGACGCCACGCCGCCGCGCGAGCCCGAGGGTGACCTCCTCGGCTGCAGCGGGCCTGTGCCGAGCTGGCAGTTCATCGACATTCCGGTGGAGCTGTACCGGGCAGTGCGCGAGCTGTATCCGGAATCCAAGCCGCCGTTCCGCGCTCACCCGTTCGACGTGCAGATCATCGGCGCGGTCGTGCTCTCCGAAGGGAAGATTGCAGAAATGAAGACCGGCGAAGGCAAGACGATCGTCGCGCCGCTCGCCACGTGCCTTGCCGTCACCTCCGGCAAGCAGGTGCACGTCGTCACCGTGAACGATTACCTCGTGCAGCGCGACCGCGACTGGACCTTCCCGTTCTTCCGCGCGCTCGGCATGACGGTCGGCGCCATCCACCCGATGCACATGCAGTCGCTGGAAGACAAGAAGAAGGCGTACGCCTGCGACGTGGTCTACGGCACGACGAGCGAGTTCGGCTTCGACTACCTGCGCGACAACATGAAGCTTTCCGTGGTGGAGCAGGTGCAGAAGCGGCGCGACTTCGCCATCGTCGACGAAGTGGACTCGATTCTGATCGACGAAGCGCGCACGCCGCTCATCATTTCCGGCCCGGCCCATTCGCACACGCCGCGCTATGAACTCGCTGACAAGCTCGCACGCCACCTGCTGGAGAAGCAGAAGCCGTGGGACGAGGCGGATCAGAAAGTGCAATCATGCCTCGTCGAGATTTCCTCCACCGAAGGCGACATTCGCAACGCGCGCGACAAGGACAAGGTTCCGCAGCTCAAGGAGAAGCTCGAAGCGGCTCGTCGCCGGCTGCCCGAACTCGAAGCCGAACGCGACAAGTTCGTGCAGTACTACGAAGTGGAAATGGACAAGAAGCGGGCGCAGATCACGCACGACGGCATCACGGAAGCGCAGAAGCACGCGGGCGTGGGCTCGTTCTACGTCGGCGACAACATTGACCTGCCACACCTGCTCGAACAGGCCATCCGCGCCCACACTGTTTATCAGCGCGATCGTGATTATGTCGTCGCCCCCGATGATCGCGGCGAGATGAGCGTGATCATCGTCGATCAGAACACCGGCCGAAAGATGATCGGCAGGCAGTGGTCCGACGGGCTCCACCAGGCGATCGAGGCCAAAGAAGGCGTCCCCATCAAGCAGGAGACGCAGACGATGGCCACCATCACCATCCAGAACTTCTTCAAGCTCTACGACCAGCTCGCGGGCATGACCGGCACGGCGGACACCGAGGCCACCGAGTTCCACGAAATCTACAGCCTCGACGTCATCTGCATTCCCACCAACGTCCCCGTCGTGCGCGTCGATCGCAACGATCTGGTGTACATGACGGCCCGCGACAAGTGGGACAGCATCGTCGATGAAATCAAGGCGTTCCACGACGTCGGGCGCCCCGTGCTCGTCGGCACCACCAGCGTTGAGAAATCGGAACAGTTGAGCGAAATGCTCACGCGCAAGCACAACATCAAGCATGAAGTGCTCAACGCCAAGCAGCACGATCGCGAAGCGGAGATCATCGCTCACGCCGGCGAACTTGGCGCCGTCACCATTTCCACCAACATGGCCGGCCGCGGCACGGACATCAAGCTCGGGCACTTCACGCCCGCGCAGCTCATCGATCACTGGAAGCGGCGCGGCATCTGCCCGCGCGAAGTGACGCCCGACATGCCGGCCGCCGCCATTGTCGCCGCCGTCTATCGCCACCTCGCGCCCAAGGAACTTGGCAAATCCAAGGCGGATGTCGAGCGCATGAACGACGAGGAAATCCGCCTCGCGCTGCTTCGCAAATGGACGCTCGACAAGTGCTGGTTGAACGAGGGCAAGGTGAACGCGATGTCCGCGGAACAGTTGCAGGAGGAGCTCGACCACTCCGGCGGCTCCTTGCTCCACCGGCTCACCATGTTCGCCAACGTCGAAGACATGGGCGGCCTGCACGTCATCGGCACGGAGCGCCACGACGCCCGCCGCATCGACAACCAGCTCCGCGGCCGCGCCGGTCGGCAGGGCGACAACGGCTCATCGCGGTTCTTCTTGAGCCTCGAAGACGATCTCATGAAGATCTTTGCCGGCCCCACGACGCTCAAACTCTTGAGCCGCATGGGCATGAAGGAAGGCGACGTCATCGAGCACCCGATGCTCACGCGAGCCGTCGAAAAGGCGCAGCGCAAAGTCGAGGAACGCAATTTCCTCATGCGCAAGAACATCCTTGAGTACGACGAGCCCATGGACGTGCAGCGCGGCGTGTTCTACAGCATCCGTCAGAACGTCCTCGAAGGGAAGGACATCAAGGAACTCATCTTCGAGTACATCGACGCCTCCGTGCAGGACGCGGTGCAGACGTATCTCGACAAGAACTATGTCGCCAACTGCGTCGTGGAATGGGTGCGCGAGCACATGGGCGTCGGCCTCGAAGCGGATCGGCTCCGCGGCAAGGATCGCGAAGACCTCTTCCGCATCATCCGCATCAACGGCAAGGAAGAAGCCTCCGCTACCATTCGCGTCACGATCGGCGAGTACATGCCGCAGGACACCGATCCTTCGGAGTGGGACCTCAAGGGGCTTGCGGACTGGGCCAACGCCACGTTCGATGCGCATCTCAAGATTTCCGAACTCTCCGAGATGTCGCGCACGGACGTGCAGAAGCGGCTCGAGCAGGCGGCCGATGCGAAGATTGATCGCGTCGACCTCTCGCCGCTTGATCAATATCTCGTGCCGAATTACGGCGCGAACGAACTGGTCAAGTGGGCGAAGTCGAAGTTCGGCGCCGAACTCAACGTGGAGGAATTCACGAACGTCGAGGACATCAACGCGGCGGTGGATCACGTCATGGAACGCGCCCGCGCTGCATACCGTGAGCGCGAGATTACCTATCCGATCGATTTCGCGATGGACGTGACGGCTGCGTCCTTCCAGCAGAATCCGCAGGCGGCGATCGAACAGCTTTGCCGCTGGGTGAAGGCCCGCTACGAGCTCGACTGGAACCCGCAGCAGCTTCCCAGCACGAACCCCAACGAGCTTCGCGACATCCTCATTCGAGAAGCGCGCACGTGGGACGACGCTCGCATCGCCAAGCGCGTGGAAAAGGCGCTCCAGGCGGGCGCCACGCCTGATGCGCTTGACGAGTGGTTCCAGACCAACATGCAGGTGAAGCTTGGCGAGAAAGAAAAGGAGCGTGCCAAGACCGAAGCGCGCGACGTCGCCGAGAAGACCATTCGCACCGTGCTGCGTGCCGAGCTCGCGCAGTTCGAGCGCTGGGTGCTGCTGCAGATTCTCGACAACGCGTGGAAGGACCATCTCTACCAGATGGACCAGCTCCGCGAGTCGATCGGCCTGCGCAGCTTCTCGCAGCGCGACCCGCGCATCGAATTCAAGCGCGAAAGCGCCCGCCTGTTCAACGAGATGCAGGAAGGCGTCCGCGAAAAGGTGACGGACCTCATTTTCAAGGGCCGCCTCACGCCGCAGGTCCCGCGCGTGCCGCAGCAGCGTCCCGCGGCTGAAGCGCAGGCGCAGGGCGCGGCGCCCGGTTCCACGGCTGGCGGTCCGGGCGCGCCGGTCGCAGGGGCTCCAGCGCCGCGTCCGCGTCCGGCCGAGCCGGCAATCGCCGCGGCATCCGCAGCCATGGCGGAAGCGGGCACGGCAGCGCAGCGACGCGACATCGAAACGGCGGAGCGCGCAGGCGCCGGCAGCGCCACGGCGACGGAGCGCAAGAAGCCGCAACGGCAGCCCATCAAGGCCGCGCCCGCCATCGGCCGCAACGAGCCGTGCCCGTGCGGATCAGGCAAGAAGTACAAGCAGTGTTGCGGCAAGCGAGCATGACGAACACCAAGTTTCGCACGCTCTGCACCGCGACGCTGGAGCGTGCAACGACGTTCGCGTAAACGGGTACCAGCCCGACGCGCAAGCGAGGAAGAATTCTCTTCGCGGAACCTCCCTCGCTCGCGCGTCGGGCTGGTCAAGCCGGTGCCACGACTCGTCCGGCGCAGCGGCGAGTCGTGCGGATCGCGCCGTCACGCTGAAACGATTCGCAGCCGGGTGCCGTGGTCGGAGCGACGGAAGGAGCGACGGCCACGCAGGTTGTGTTCATGGTGCCACTTGCAACGTAGAACGGATGCACGTTCCGCGTGGCCTTCCGCTTCGCTTCAGACCACGGCACCCGTCGGCAAGCAAGCGTGACCAACACCAGCCCGACGCGCAAGCGAGGAAGAATTCTCTTCGCGGAACCTCCCTCGCTCGCGCGTCGGGCTGGTCAAGCCGGTGCCACGACTCGTCCAGCGCAGCGGCGAGTCGTGCGGATCGCGCCGTCACGCTGAAACGTTTCGCAGCTGGGTGCCGTGGTCGGAGCGACGAAAGGAGCGACGGCCACGCAGGTTGTGTTCATGGTGCCACTTGCACGTTCCGCGTGGCCTTCCGCTTCGCTTCAGACCACGGCACCCGGCGAAAACTCCCTCGCTCGCGCGTCGGGCTGGTCATGCAGACACGTCTACTCATTCAGCGCCCACGCGGCTCGGTAGTTGAGCCCCAGCGTGAGGATCTTTGTGAGTAAATCGCCGTACTCGATGCCCACAGCGTGTGCGGATTCCGCGAAATCTTCGCCATAGGCAAGCTGCGGGTTGGGATTCGCTTCGATGAGAAACACCTGTCCCTCATTGTTCAGCCGCAGGTCCATGCGCGCGTAGCCCGTGAGGCCGAGCGCCTTGTACACGCGCTTGCACAGCTTGCAGATGCGCTGCACTTCGATGTCGTGCAGGTCTTCCGCCTTGTGCGTCTGCACGCCGACTTTCTTCTGATAGCCGTAGTCCCACTTCACCTTGGACGTGGCGATCGGCTCCGCGCCTTCCGGCAGATTCGTAAATGAAAGCTCCCACACGGGCAGCGTCGTCAGCCGTTCGTTCCCCATCACGCCGACGTAGAACTCGCGGCCTTCGATGTACCGCTCCGCGATCGCGTCCGTGCCCACCTTGCGGTGAATGAACTCCACGCGCTCCGTAAGCTGCGCGTCGTCGTGCACGATGGATTTCTGCGAAATGCCGACCGAGCCTTCTTCCGACACGGACTTCACCACCAGCGGAAACTCCAGCCGCCGCGGCCGCTGCACCTTGCGATGCAACTGAAACACCGCGAACTGCGGCACGCTGATGCGGTGATAGAGCAATATCTGCTTCGATAGCGCTTTGTCGTGGCCGAGAATCAGCCCGCGCGCGTTGCATCCCGTGTAGGGCTGCTTGAGCAGTTCGAGATAACTCACCACCGCATGGCGATACACCGACTCGCCGTGGAACTCTTCGAGCAGGTTGAACGTGATGTGCGGCTTGAAGGTTTCGATGGCGTGGCGAATGACGCCGAGGTCGCTGTACACGCCGAGCTTCATCACCTCGTGGCCGAGCCTCGTCAGCCCTTCCCACACGTCGAATTCCGTCTTGAACGGCGCGATGTCCTTTTCGGTGAGCCCGTCGATGCTCTCCGGCGGCATCAGATCCTCGTGCATGAGCAGCAGAACGCGCAGCTTTCGGCTCATAGCGCGACCTTGTGATGTCCTTCGTACAGGTAACTCATCGTCTGCACCGCCACCATCATCGCCGCCTCGTCTCGCGCCTGCTCCACCGGAACGGCGAGGCGAAGCTTGAGTTCACGGCAGCGGTCGATCATGTCCACGAACACCTGGTCAATCGTGTATTGATACGCGCCCGTCCACTTCGCCACCACGCGCCGCACATCCGCGCGGATCATCTGCAGGAAGCGCGCCGCCGTCATGTTCTTCCTGTATTGTCGGTCCGCGCTGAACAAACGATTGAGATGATGGTCGTAAAAGTCCGGCCACTCCTCGCCGTATCGCAGCTTTTTCGCCTGGTAATGCTCGCGCAGCGTGCGATGCAGCGATCGCAGCGGTTCCACCACGCGCTTGTTCCGCACCAGCGGCTTCTTGTTGCTGATCTCGCGCATCAGCTCGTCCACGTATTCCAGCTTGCGCAGCGCCGGCCAGTTGCGATATCGCTGCCGCCAGCCCGAGTTGGGCGTCAGCCACACCGCAAACGTCTCGGCGAAATCCTCCGCCGGGTGCGCCTGCGCGTAGTGCTCATCGATGTGAATCACATAGCTGCGGCTGTACGGCTTGGGCTCGTACAGCTTCGGGTACGGCTGCGAATAGTTGCCGAAGATCTCGCGCCAGCGCTTGCGGAAATGCAGGCGATACGCGTTGTCGATCGCGTGACCGGCTTCGTGGCGCAGGATGCGCATGCACCAGCTTTCCGTGCCGCCTTCCACTTCGAGCATCTGCGTGCGCTCAAGCTTTTTCAGGCGCGGGTGCGCGAGATAGAAGGGGATGGCGATGCCCGGCACGCCGTCGGGCGTAAACCACTCGCTCGACAGCCACACATGCGGGCGAAAGTGGCGCAGACCGCGCTCCTTGAGTTCGCTATACAGCTTGCGCACGCGCCGGCCGATCTCCGTGCCGCGGATGCGCAGGTGCAGCTCGTCGAGTTTGACGTTCAGCAACTCGTCATCGCGCATGTGCGGCCAGCGCGCTTTGCTCGGCGGCATGCGGCGACGCCGGGGCGCCTTCCGGCCGGTGCGTGGTTTCTTACGAGCGGGGGTCGCCATCGGTCACGATCGTACCCCGGCGGCCGTTCGCGAGCGGATCACGGCGGCAGCGGCGGCGAGCACCACCGGCGGGATCGCCAGCAGCCACGTTTCCCCGCGAAAAAAGCCGAATTCGTAACACGGCGAGACGAGCAGCGCCAGCCCGCCCGCCACCAGGAGCGCCCGTCCGGTCGGGGGCTGCAGCCGCCGCGCGGTCATCACCAGCAGCACATACGCAGGAGCCGCCAGACCGTAGATCACGATGAACCGCAAGTACACATCCGTGCCGCGCAGCCACACGACCAGATCATCCGGACTGGCCAGCAGCAGCACGAGCGGCGATGCGAGGAGCGGCGCAAGAAGAAGCGACATTCGCGCTCGCCGTCGCAGCACCGTACACTCGCGAATTTCCCGCGCATGCGCCGCTGACGTGAAAAGCAGCTGCGCTCCGAGATGCACGAACACGATCGTCGGCAGAAGCGACGGCACGAACGGCGCATACGCGCACGTGAGCACGATCATCACCGCGAACGTCACTCCGAACACCGCAAAGGCATGATGCGAAGGCGATTGCCGCAGCGCCCGGTGGAACGTGAGATCGAGATACGGGCAGAGCAGGAAGCCGAGCAGCATGACGGGAATGAGCCACGGCGCCGCGCGAGGCCCGATCTCGCCCGCCCAGCTGAAATCAAGCAGCGGTTGCACGCCGAGCCGCACGAACGCCGCCAGCGAAATCACATACGCCGCCGCCGCCATCAGCAACCACAGATGGCGCGGCGCACATGACAGCGCGATGGCGAGGACATACGCCAGTACCGCCACGCCGAACGCGCCGATCGTGCTCACATCGCCCGGCAGCAGACACCGAGCCGCGAACCCCGCAAAGAACACGTGAAACGCCAGCGTCGCGCTGGAGAACGCCGCCATCGCCCCGCCGTGATCGCGCTCCATGCTCTCGCTTCTCGCTCGGGTCCGAACCACGTAGCCAAACGCCGCACAGCCCAGCACGTTCGGCACGGCGAACACCGCAAACCCCGCCCAGCCGTACCGCTCCAGCAAAATGAACGGCAGAAACATGCCGATGCACCACGTCCAGCTCGAAGCACAGAAGACGCCCCAGCCGATCGTCCGCACAGCATGTGCCAATCTGCCCATCGCGGCCGGAGTGTACCGCCTCCGCGCTCCCGTTGGATCGCGGCCGCGTCCGACACGATTCAGCGATTGTTCCTAGTCGGCGTCAGCCGCAGCCTTCTCGCGCTCTTCGCGCCGCGCCTGGCGCTCGCGCACCATCGCCTTGGGCGTGCAGTGGAAGGTGATCTCGCATCGGCCGACGCGCGCCTCGCGGCCCTTCTTCTTGAGCTGCTGGCGAATTTCCATCTCGAGGTTGACGTTGAACTCGCCGCCCGCTGCGATCTTTTCGCGCACGTCGTCGGATTTCACCACCTCGTACACCGCGGGGCCGAAACACGGCCGGAGGAAGCGATACTTCATCTCCTTGCACACCACCGCGTAATCGCTGCCGCACTCGGCAAAGAGGAACATCCCGCCCGCCACTTCGCTGTTGCCCAGGAGCGCCGCGCCCGCCATGGCGTTGTACCAGTTGCGGTTGAATCGGCGGAAGGGGAGCACGGCGCGGAACTTGTTCGAATCCAGTCGCCGCATCGTGATGCCGGAGCGGAACGCATAGGGCAGCCAGATGAGCGAACACACCTTGTGCCAGAAGTTGTTCTTCGTGGAAAGGCGGCTTAGCCACGCCTCAAGGCGCTGCGTCAGCGTCAGCTTCGGCGCGTTCCGCACCGCGCGATCATCATGCATCGTTTCAGCGGGCGGCGTCAGACTCGATTCGAGATTCACTTGCGTCACGAGCGTTGTCCCAGAAGCCGCGGCGATCGATCACCGCAGACTCTTCGGCGGTATGCTAGCGGTTCTCCAGTCCTGTTCCAGCAAAACAGTTGTACGGCAACAACGACGCCGGCGTTCACCATTGCAGGCCAGGGCAGCAATATTCCGAACAGATGGTATCGGCGGGATCGGCTTCCGCGGGTGCGCACCATGAAAGACGATCAATCTTCGCGGATGCCGGGTGATCGGCCCCTCGTCTCCACTCGCATCGGCGTGTGCAGTTGGAGCCTGCGACCTGCCAATCCGGCGCAGCTTCTCGCGGCGATGAGCCGGCTGGGCATCGCCGCCGTGCAACTCGACCTTTCGCGCGTCGTCGATGATCCCGACACGTGGGGACGGGCCGCCCAGGACCTGCGCAAAGCCGGCGTGGTCGTCGTCAGCGGCATGATGCGGATGGCTGGGGAGGATTACACCACGCTCGAATCCATCCGCAAGACCGGCGGTGTGCGGCTGAACGAAACGTGGGACCGCAATCTGAAGCACGCCGAGGCCGTCGCGCACGTCGCGGCGCGTGATGGCATCGAGCTGGTCACGTTTCACGCCGGGTTCATTCCCGACGACGCTGCCGATCCGGAGCACGACACGCTCGTCGATCGCCTCCGCACGCTCGCCGACGTCTTCGCGGACCACGGCGTCACCGTGGCGTTCGAGACCGGCCAGGAGAAGGCGGATGTGTTGCTGGTGGCGCTGGCGGCGATTGACCGCACGACCGTCGGCGTGAACTTCGACCCGGCCAACATGATCCTCTACGGCATGGGCGAACCGGTGGCGGCGCTGCGGCAGCTCGCGCCGTTCGTCAAACAAGTTCACATCAAGGACGCCCTGCCCGCCGAAACGCCCGGCGCGTGGGGGAAGGAAGTGCCTGTCGGCAAAGGGAAGGTGGACTGGCCGGCGTTCTTTGACGTGGCGAACAGCATCCGGCCGCTCGTCAATTACGTCATCGAGCGCGAAGCCGGCGAAGGCCGCGAACCGGACATCGCAGCCGCGCGCGACATCATCGCACGCCACATTTGAGGCAAAGGTCAAAAGGTCAAAGGGTCAAACGCCTTGTGAGTTCGGCACGCGGGCCCCATTTTGACGTTTTGGCCCTTTGCCCCTTTGACGTTTCGCTCATTCCCCTGCGGGTTTGCCGCTCTTTCGCGGGTCGCTTGCGGCGCGGATGGTTCCGTCGGGCATGACGCCAATCATCTGCACGGCGGCTCCGCGTTCGGTGCGTTGCACTGTGTGGCCGCGCACGCCGAGCGCATCATCGATCGGGCCCGCCGGCCAGCGATCTTCCAGCTCGAGCACGTTCGGCATCCACTGATGATGAAAGCGGGGGATTTCGACCGCTTCGCCGGGCGCCATGCCGAAGAGCAGCGCATCGAGCACACATTCCAGCGTTGCGGAGATGATGCGCGGCCCGCCCGAAGCGCCGGCGATCAGCGACACCTTGCCCGCGCCGTCCACCACGATCGTCGGCGACATGCTGCTGACTGGATTCTTCCCCGCCGCGGGCAGGTTGCGATCCGACTGCGTCAGCCCGAACGCGTTCGGGGCGCCGGGAATTGTTGTGAAGTCGTCCATCTCGTTGTTGAGCACGATGCCGAACTCATCCACAGCGACGAGCGAGCCGAACTCGAGATTGATCGTTTCCGTGCATGCCACCGCCATTCCGGCGGAATCGATGACGCAGAAATGACTCGTGCCGCTGTCCTCACGGGGCGAAACCGCAGCGGGCGTCACGGAGCCGTAGGCATAGGGATCGTCCAGCGCGCGTGGCGCGACGCGGGCCGAGAGCCGGCTGATGTATTCGCGGCTTCGAAGCCGTGCCGTCGGCACGTCCGCAAAGCGATCATCCGCAAGATATGCAGCGCGATCCGCGAACGCGTGCTTCATCGCTTCCGTGACGAGATGCACGTACTGCGGCGAATCAACAAGGTCGCGGCTAACCGTTCCGCCACCAATCGGCCAGGGCTGCGGCATGGCGCGGTCCCACGTGCGCTCGATGATGCCAAGCGTTTCGAGCATGGCGATCCCGCCGCTGCTGGGCGGAGGCATCGCGAGCACGCGGCGGCCGTGGAACATCCCTTCGAGCGGCGCGGTGATCCGCGGCTGAAAGTGCTGAAGATCCTCGGCAGTGATCGCGCCGCCAAGGGCGTCGACTCGGCGCACCAGCGCTTCGCCGATCGCGCCGCGGTAAAAAGCGTCCGCGCCTTCCTCGGCAATGAGCCGCAGCGCCTTCGCCAGCGCCGGCTGCTTGAGCACGTCGCCAACCTTGGCCTCGCCGGAAAAACACAGCGTGCCGAAAACATATTGGGCCTGCTCGCGCATGTGCGGCAACCGATCGAGCACGCCGGCCACCTCGTGCGCCGCCTTCACGTGATGCGCGTCGATCGCGAAGCCATCTTCCGCGGCGCGAATGGCGGGGGCGAGCACCGCCGCGCGGTCCAGCGTGCCGAAGCGATCAAGCGCCCACAGCAAGCCCGCCACTGTGCCCGGCACAGCGACAGCGTGCGGGCCGTACCGACTCGCCTCGGGCACATCGAGTGTTGTGAAGTAGTCCGGTCCGACGCCCGCCGGCGCGACCTCGCGGTAGTTGATTGCCATCGCCGTGGCCGGCTCGTTCGCCGATGCGGGCTTGTACACCAGCATGAACCCGCCGCCGCCGATGCCGCATGAGAACGGCCGCACCACCGCGAGCGTGAAGCTGGTCGCCACCGCGGCGTCCACCGCGTTGCCGCCTCGCTGCAGAATCTCAAGCCCGGCCTGCGACGCCAGCGGGTGATCGGCCGCCACGGCGTGACGTCGCACGATCACCTCATTCGAGCCGGCAGGCTGCGCCCATGCCGCCGCAGAAAAGCACAGCGAGAGAACGAGCCCGATCGCGCGCCGCAGGTTCAACATGCGCTAGAATCTACCATCATGCCTACGTACGTCTACGAAGTCATTCACGATGACGGCTCGCCGGGCGAGACGTTCGAAGTGTTCCAGAAGATGAGCGATGAACCGCTCACGCATCACCCCGAAACCGGCAAGCCGGTGCGCCGCGTCATTTCCGCTCCGTACATCCCGGGCACGCATTCCGACATCGTCACGAAGCAGAAATTGAGCAACAAGAACCTTGACCGACTTGGCTTCACGAAATACGAACGAGCCGGCGACGGTAAGTTCGAAAAGAAAGCCGGCCAAGGCCCCAACGTCATCTCCGCGGACTAACCAAGCCGCTTGCGGCTTAGCAACCCACCAGAACCAACGCGGCCAAGCGAAGCGCAACCCCACGCGCCACGCATCGCCACAACACCGCCCGCGCGCCGCGCCAACACCCCCTACACTCCCCGCATGACCACCGACACGACGATCACACCCGACCGCTGGGAATACACGAATGCCTACCTCCGCGATGTTTTCGGCGAGCAGGACGCGCACCTCGCCGGCCTGATGGACGAAGCCGTCGCTGCCGGTTTGCCCGATATCGCCGTGAGCGCCGACGTGGGCCGTTTGCTCAAGATGCTTGCATCGATGACGCCCGGCAAGCTGGCGATCGAAGTCGGCACGCTCGCGGGTTACTCCGGCATATGGCTCGCGCGCGGCCTCGCCAACAATGGCAAGCTCATCACCATCGAGCTGGAACCGAAGCACGCCGAGTTCGCGCAAAGGCAATTCGAACGCGCCGGCGTGGCGAACCGCATCGAGCTCATTCGCGGCGCGGCGCTCGATGTGCTGCCCACGCTCGCCAAGCGCCTCCAGCCCGGCAGCGTGGATGTCGTGTTCCTCGACGCCGTGAAAACCGAATACCCGGACTACTGGAAGATCGTGCGGCCGCTCATCGCGCCGGGCGGACTTATCATCGCGGACAACGTGCTCGGCGGCGGCGACTGGTGGATCGACGATGAGGACAACGCCTCACGCAATGCCGCGGACCGGTTCAATCACCTCGTGGCGAGCGATGCGGAGTTTGAAGCCGTCGCGGTGCCGCTGCGCCAGGGCGTGCTGATCGGGCGACGAAAACGGTGACAGCGCCGCGATCTCAAAAAAGAAGCCCACGGATTTGATCCGTGGGACTTCCCTGCAATTCCTGTTGTGAGCGAAGAACGCTTCGCGTCGCGATCCGCGCGATCAATCCGCGCCCAGCGTGTACCGCACGAAGCTCTTGATCGTCGTGCCCTTCGGAATCAGGTCGCGGATCGACTTGGTGTCGTCCTGCACCGATTTCTGGTTGAGCAGCGTCACTTCCTCGAGGTACTTGCGCACCTTGCCCTCGGCGACCTTCGCGGCGATCTCGTCGTTCTTGCCGGCCGCCTTCGCTTCCGCAACTGCGGCGCTGCGGATGTCTTCGAGAATCTCGGTGGAGATGCTCGACTGATCCACGGCGATCGGCGGCGGCACGTGCGCGACGATGTGCTGGCAGATGCTCTTGAGGAGCGCCGGATCCGCCGGCCCTTCCACCTGCACCACGGCGGCGCGCTTGCCGTCGTGATGGATGTACGAGCCGAACGAGCCGCCCTGCAGCACCGTGCCGCGAGCGATGCGCATGTTCTCGCCCGTGGTGATGCGAACAGCGTCCACCAGCTTGAGCATCGCATCGTTCGGGTTCACCTGCCCCGGCGGCAGGCGCAGCGCTTCGGCGGCGACGGCTTCCGTCATCTTCACGAACGACTCATTGTTCGCGGTGAAGTCGGTCTCCGTCTGCACTTCGACGATGGCGGCCTTCTGGCCTTCAATGGCGACGGCAACGCGGCCCTGCGCGGTGGCGCGCTCGGTGCGCGTGTCCATCTTGCCCTTCAGTTTCGCGCGAAGCCACTCTTCCGCCTTGACAGGATCGCCATCGTTGGCGGCGAGCGCTTCCTTGCAGTCCATCATGCCGAGGCCAGTGCGCTGGCGCAGCTTCATAACATCTTGAGCAGAGAAGCTCACGTGCGTGCTCTCCATAATTAGCCTTTCCTGTCAGGTGTGATTCGTCCGAGAACCAACCTTGTCGTGCCGTCAATTATTGCGAAGCGCGAAGGTCGATCAGGCCTGCGGCGCCTGCGCCTCGGCTGCGGGTTCGTCGGCCATCGGTTCGGATGACGTGTCGTCCGAACGGAAGCGCGAACGCGAGCTGCGACGACGCTGCGGCGCTTGCGATTCGCCGCCTTCCTCGCCGCCGCGGGCAGCCGCCATGCGACCGGCCTTGCCTTCCTTCACAGCTTCCGCAATCTCGCGAACCACCACGTCGATCGAGCGGATCGAATCGTCGTTGCCGGGGATCGCAATGTCCACGAGGTTCGGATCGCCGTCGGTGTCAATCAACGCGATCGTCGGCACGCCCATGGAGCGCGCTTCGCGCACCGCGTTGATCTCATGCTTCACGTCGATGATCACCAGCGCGCCCGGCAGCTTCTCCATGTGACGGATGCCTTCCAGGTTGCGGGCGATCTTGCGCTTCTCGCGCATGAGCTGCGACGTCATCTTCTTGGAATACGAATTGATCTGGCCCGTCTCGACGAGCGATTCCAATTCCTCAAGACGACGAAGACGCTCGCGAATCGTGCGGAAGTTCGTCAGCGTGCCGCCCAGCCAGCGTTCGCTGACATAGGGCATACCGACGTCCGCGGCGTACTTCTCCACCGCAGGGGCCGCCTGGCGCTTCGTGCCGACGAAGCACACGTCCTTGCCCTGCGCGACGAGCCGCTGCACAAACCGCTTGGCGAGCAGCAGGCCCTTGATGGTCTCGCGCACATCGATGATGTGGATGCGATTGCGCGTGCCGTAGATGTACGGCTTCATCGCCGGGTTCCAGGCGCTCCGCTTCTGGCCGAAGTGGATACCGGCCTCGACGAGGTCTTTCACGATCGTGGATGCCATGACAGTGGTCCTTCTGGGGCAGCGACACCGGCGGAGTCAGCAGTGGGGGCCCGGCGGCGTTCGGAGGAACGCTCAACCAGGGATGACGCCGCACAAGGGCGCTTGGGGTGGTCCGCCGGGCGGCAGACCGAGGGAATCAAAGGTCAGATCTGGCAGCACCCGGCCCACTCGCCGGCCGCCAGCCCTTCGCCCAACCCGGGAAAGGGACGAAGAGTGTAGCCGCACCCACGACATTCCTCAACCGCCCAAGCCGCTCGCGGCTTAGCAGGGCATGGAACTGGCACGGGCGCCGCACAGGCTGACGTCGTCGCCCAAGCCGCTCGCGGCTTAGCAGGGCATGCAACCAAGGGTGGAGGCGTTCATCGCGACCACGTTTTCCAAACCCTCACCCCGGCCCTCTCCCCGAGGGAGAGGGAGGACGGAAGGAGAACGACGCGTCACGTGTGCGCGTCCACAAGCCGCTCGCGGCTTAGCAGGGCATGCAACCAAGGGTCGAGGCGTTCATCGCGACCACGTTTTCCAAACCCTCACCCCGGCCCTCTCCCCGAGGGAGAGGGAGGACGGAAGGACAACGACGCGTCACGTGTGCGCGTCCACAAGCCGCTCGCGGCTTAGCAGGGCATGGAACAAGGGTGGAGGCGTTCATCGTGACCACGCTTTCCAAGCCCTCACCCCGACCCTCTCCCTCGGGGAGATGGTGGACGGTAGGGGCCGACGTGCGCGGTGCCACGACTCGTCCGGCGAAGCGGCGAGTCGTGCGGTTCGTTCGTCGACTCCAGGACGCCTGCGTGCGCAGGCATGACGCACCTTGACGATCGCATCAATCGCCGCCCGAACCCCAAAAAGCGGGCGTGGCCGGTGACTCGCGATCACAGACGAGTCACACAGCCACGCCCAGAGTCACCCCACGATCAGGGTCTTGATGCGTTAGAACACAAGCTGCAGCTGCGAACGGATGACGATCTGGCCGTCGTTGCCCGCTGAATCCGTGCGCCAGCCGGCCCCATCGTTCGCGAAGCCGATCGAGTTGCCCGTGAGCGGGTTCGTCACCGAGTTCACATCGTCGAGGCCGAAGCCGATGTCGGTCTGCCACTTGAGGTTGTGCTTGTTCCAATACTTCGTCACACCGACGGTGATGACGCTCAACTCCTGCAGGCCGGGGACGTCGAGATCGCCCCATTCATACTGGCCGTAGATTTCCCACGTGTCCGCGATGAAGTAGCCGCCGCGGATGAAGAAGCCGATTTGATCGAGCGTGGCGCCGAGCGCATCCGCCTCGATGGTGCGATAGACGATCGCGCCGCCGATGCTGCCGCCGGCGAAGTCGATCATCACATCCGCCGTCAGGCCGAGGTTCTCAAGCTCCGCGTTGTTGAAGTCAGGGGGCGGGAGATTGGAGCCCGTGCCGAACTCGCCCTGCGAATAGTCGATGGCGCCGCCGATGAGCACGCCGAACTCTTCATCCGGGAAGCCGCTCCAATCGAGGAACTGGCCCCACGAGCCGGCCGCGAGATATTCCGCGCGGGCGCTGAAGGCAAACTCGGTGTCTTCCGCGCTCCACATCGTGTTGGCCGAGCCGATGCCGTCGTGGAAGCTGCCGTACACGCGGAACTGATCATTCTCCCAGCTCACCTGCACGCCTTGCACGGTGCCTGCGGAGAACGCGCTGTTGATGAGCGTGCGTTCCACGGCGAGCATGCGAATGCTCGAAAGCATTTCTTCACGCATGAACGGGGCCTTCATCTGCCCGACGCGAATCTTCCAGCCGCCGCCCAGATCCTTCTGAATCCAGCCGGCGTCTTCGAGGAAGAACGTGCCTCCCGAGCGGTTGGCGTTGATCTGAATGTCGTACGTCCACGACGGATCGAAGACGTGGCCGGAGAAGAACAGGCGCGCCCGGCGAGCTTCAAAGCCCATGCGGTCATCGTCCACCGGCGAGTCGTCCTGGTTGTTCATCACAAAGCGAATCTGCAACTGCCCGCCAACCTTCAGCCGGAAGTTGCCATCCGCGCTGGCGAGATAGAACCCCTTGTCCCAGCCCGCGAGGTTCGTGCCCTGCAGCAGGCTGGCACGCGTGTCGGCGTCGGCGAGAACATCGGCCACGAGGCCGCGGATCTCTTCCGCCCGCGCGCCCGTCATCCACGTGTCGCCCTGCGCCGCTTCCAGCTCATCGATTCGCTGCTGCATGCGTGCCACGGTTTCGCGCAGCTCCGCAAGCTCGCCGTTCGTGCCGGTGGAATCGTTCGTCACCGCTGCCGCGCTGGCCAGCGCGGGCATCGCGAGCCACACGCTTCCCGCCAGCGCGACAATGAAAGATCGCTCATTCATTATGCTGTTCCTCACCACGTTCGGGGCTTATCCGCTTCGTGACGGATGACCCGAAATCGCACCTACCCCATGCCCGCAACCACCCACGCAGCGGCGCGGAGCGGGCACGAATTTCGCCGAAGTTGGTGCTCATGTCAATGTCAACCCGTTTCCATCGCCTCAAAATTCAGGAATGTATGGAACCAGAAAATATGCAAGATTGCTTTCAACGATCGTGCAAGTTGAACGCATAACTGTCGAATGTATGCAATTTGACATCGAAGGCGTGCGGAAAGTATTGACACCCGGTGAAGCTCTGGGATAATCGCCGCATTCACAACGAGGAATATCAATATGCATCTCGTCGCAGCCGCAGTCGCAAGCATGACGATGGGCGTAAACGCCGCCGACGTCGCCCCGAATGTTGTTGAAACCCGGACGATTGAACTCACGCAAACCGTGACGCTTCACGACGTCCCCGAAGGCACGCGGCAGGTGCGCATGTGGGTGCCCATTCCCTCCGACGCCGCCTGGCAGCGCGTGATGGACATCAAAGTGCTCTCGGCGCCGGGCGAGTGGGAGATCGTTCACCCGCAGTCCGGGCGAGGCGACATCGTGTACGTCGATGTCCAGAAGCCCAAGGCGGGCAACCACTCCGTCACCGTCTCCTGCGTCGTCGAGCGCCAAGGCGTGGCGTTCCCCCTCGATGAGATGTCATCCAGCGGCCCCGTGCAGCGCGAGCTCTTTGCAGATGCGCTCAACACCAAGGCGCCGCTCATGGAGGTCGATGCGCAGGTGAAGAAGCTTGCGGACGAAGCATGCGGCAGCGAGACCAATGTCGCCCGCCAGGTCATGCTCCTGCTCCAGAAGGTCGGCGAAGTCGCGGACCATTACTCCATCAACAAGAACGTGCCGACCTGCGGCCGCGGCGCTGCCGGCGATTGCCTCGAGCACGGCGGCGGATGCTGCACCGATCTGCACTCCCTCTTCATCGCCATGGCCCGTTCGCGCGGCATCCCGGCGAAGATTCAGTTCGGCTATCGCACGCTGGACAAGAACGACGGCAAGGCCGATGTCGATCCCGGCTATCGCTGCTGGGCGTCCGCGTTCGTGCCCGGCATGGGCTGGGTGGACACCGACGTGGTTGCGAGCGACAGCGCTTCGGAAGATGTGGATATCCGCTGGGCCACGTTGAGTTCAACGCGCGTGTGGCTGTGGGAAGGCCGCAGCTTTGAGCTCAATCCGCCGACGTCCGCCGGCAACGTGCACACCATGCTGTGCGGCTTTGCGGAGATCGACGGCCAGCCCGTTGATGTGCTCCCCGCCGCCGATGGCACGCCGTCCAAGCTCCGCCGCACGATCACCTTCAAGGTGATCAGCAACGATCGCAATGAGTCCACGCCGTCGCTCCCGCAGTAACGCGTGACACACTGATTTTGGTCCGTCTCATCTGATTCGTGGCGAACGCGCGCTTCTGACCTTTGCGAGTGGGTCGAGGCGCGCTGTTCGTTTGGCCCCAAGCCGATCCCCAAGCCGCTCGCGGCTTAGCAGGACCCACCCGGCGCCACGACTCGTCCGGCGCAGCGGCGAGTCGTGCGGAACGCGCGGCAACGCTGGGTGCCTGCTTCCGCAGGCATGACGCACAGCGGCCGTTCACTTCACGCGCGACGCATTCAGAACATGCGACCCACCCGGTGCCACGACTCGTCCGGCGCAGCGGCGAGTCGTGCGGAACGCGCGGCAGCGCTGGATGCCTGCTTCCGCAGGCATGACGCACCGCCGCCGTTCACTTTACGCGCGACGCATCCAGAACATGCACCACGCGCCCGCCGACGATCGTCGCCATCGCCGCACCCTTCACATTCCAACCTGCGAACGGGCAATTGCGGCCGCGCGACACGAACTTCGTCGGCTCGATCGTCCACTCGTGCGCCGGATCAATCACCGTGATGTCCGCTGGTCCGCCCGGCGCGAGCGTGCCGAAGCCGAGGGCGTCAAGCCCGACAAGCTTCGCCGCTTGAATCGTCATCATCGCGATCATCGCAGGCCAATCGAGCACGTCATCGTCAATCAGCGCCCGCATGTAGAGCGGCAGCGCGCACTCGATCATCGAAAACCCAAACGGCGCCTCCGCAAAACTCAATTGCTTGCGCTGCATCGGATGCGGCGCGTGATCAGTCGCCAGCACGGTAAGTGTGCCGTCCGCCACGCCGCGCTTCACAGCTTCCATGTCCGCGCGCGTCCGCAGCGGGGGATTCACCTTGAAATTGGGATCAAACGTCGCGCACGCTTCTTCCGTGAGCAGCATGTGATGCGGCGCCGCTTCGCCGGACACGGGAAGCTTTGCCGCCCGCGCACGGCGAATCGCATCCACCGATTCCGCGCAGCTCACATGCTGGGCGTGATATCGGCAGCCGATCGCGCGGTTGAGCTCGATGTCGCGCTCCAGCAACTGGAACTCCGCCTCGCGCGGCCAGCCCGTCAGCCCCAATCGCGTCGCCAGCGGTCCGCCGTTCATCACGCTGCCGCGCGTCATCGCCGGATCCTGGCAATGCTGCATGAACACGCTGCCCACGGCCTTCACGCCCGTCAGCACTTTGCGAAGCACATCGTCATCCGCCACCGCGTCGCCGTCGTCGGAGAATCCCACAGCGCCCGCTTCGTGCATGCCCGCAATGTCCGCCACGCGCTCGCCCGCACGGCCGACCGTGCCGCATCCCACCGGGTAGACACGCGCTCCGCCCGCCTGCATCGCATGCACAGCCCGCTCACGCACGAACTCGATGATCTCCGCGGAGTCCAGCGGGGGATTCGTGTTCGGCATGCAGCACACGGTCGTAAATCCGCCGCGTGCCGACGCCAATGCGCCGGTCAGGATCGTCTCTTCGTGGGCCGGGTTCGGCTCCCGCAGGTGAACGTGCGGATCAATGAGCCCCGGCGTGACGATGCAGCCCTCGGCGTTCAGCACGGTTGCGTTGGCGGCTGCGGCTGCCAGTTCGCCGGGCTTCGTGGAGATTGTTCGCACGACGCCGGCTTCCACGAGCACATCGGCTGTGGCGTCCACGTGGCGCGCGGGATCAACAACCCGGCCGGCCTGGATGATGAGCGGCGTCATGGCAAAAGCGTGCGGGGCATTGTAACGATCGCCAAAAAACAGGAACGCCCGCTCGAATGTCGAACGGGCGCTCGAGTGGTTTTGCTTGTTGAACTGTGATCAGTTCTTGCTGCCGCAGGAGCTCTTGCAGCCGCTCGCCGGGCAGGTCTTGGTGTCGCTCATCGCGCCCGGGGAAGCCTCGCTGGCCTTCTCGCCGCTGCACTTGCTCGAGCAGCAACCGGACTTCTCGCTCATCGCGCCGGGGGCAGCTTCCGTCTTCGAGCACTTGGAAGCGCAGCAGTCGGACTTCTCACCCATCGCGCCAGGAGCGGCTTCGCCCTTGGTGCACTTGGAGGCGCAGCAATCCGACTTCTCGCTGACCGCGCCGGGGGCCGCCTTGGCGTCCTTGCAGCACTGGCCGGAGGCCGAGCAGCACTCGCCCTTCATCGCGCCGGCGGACACTTCCTGCGTGCTCGAACAGCCCACCAACAGGGCGCTGACAAGCACGGCGGAGAGAATAGAAAACATTCGCATGTGACCTTCTCCTTCGAGCTGTGCCGGCTGTCATCGCCGGCTCAAGTTGAGAACAAAAAGCAGAGCCATCGGCCCTGCCAATACGGCATTCTAGACGAAAAAACGAAGGTCAGCCCCTGTTTGTTTCGCCCTTTCCGCCAAATGGCGTCAAAAACGCAACCCTCTGGCGGAACATTGCCCATCTTCAATGCGTTTTCTCGCCGGAGGCCGCGGGCCACGCTCGCCGACAATGATTCCCCATGCCGATCCCAAGCCCGGATGGTCCGGAGCCACAATCAGACGTCCAGCCCCAGCCGGCCACTTCCCCGGAGGATCGCCGTGCTCGGCTGGCGGAGTCGGCCCGCGCGCTGCCCGCCAAGCCGGGCGTCTATCTGATGAAGGATGCCGAAGGGCGGGTGATCTACATCGGCAAGGCGTCCTCGCTTCGCGATCGCGTGGGCTCGTACTTCGTTCCCAGCGTCGACCTCGGCCCGAAGAAACAGCCGCTGCTCACGTACGTCGAGAGCTTTGATGTCATCGAAGCCGAAGGCGAATGGGAAGCGCTGCTCATGGAAGCGCGGCTGGTGAAGGACATTCGGCCGCGCTTCAACTCGATGCTGCTCGACGACAAGACGTTCCCGTATCTCGTCGTCACCACGCGCGATGAGTTCCCGGGCGTCTACATCACGCGCGAGCCGAACGCGCCGGAGTTTCGCGGCGCCCGCCTGTTCGGGCCGTTCACCTCCGTGCACTCGCTCCGCGAAGCGATCCAGCTCTTGCAGCGCGTGTTCAAATATCGCACCTGCACGCTGGACATTCACGCGGACGATCCGAAAAACGAGCGCTTCCGCCCGTGCATCCTTCATGCCATCGGCCAGTGCACCGCGCCGTGCGCGAATCGCATCTCGCGCGAGGACTATCGCAAGGACATCGATCGCTTCATCCGCTTCATCAATTCCAAGCGCAGCGTGATGCTCCGCGAATTGCGAAGCGAAATGGAAGCCGCCGCGGCGAAGCTGGATTACGAAACCGCTGCCGTGCTTCGCGATCAGATTCGAGCGATCGAAAAACTTGATGAACGCGAGAAGCGCGCCCGCATCGGCCGAACCGATTGGCAGCCGGAGGTCACGAACCTGCTCATCGATCCCTCCGAATCGCTCGGCTCGCTGCAGAAGACGCTCGAAATGGAGATTCCCATTCGCGCGATGGAAGCGATCGACATCGCACACCTTGCCGGCGGCGAAACGGTGGGTTCCAAGGTGTGCTTCATCGACGGCCGGCCGTTCAAGGAAGGCTATCGCCGATACAAGATTCGCACGGTGGAGAACGACGATTACGCTGCGATTCGCGAAGTGGTGTCACGCCGCTATCGCGAAGCGGGCAAGGGCAACGAGTTGTACCCCGACGTGATTCTCATCGACGGCGGGCTCGGCCAGCTTCACGCAGCCCTCGAAGCGTTCCACGAGATGGGCGTGCAGCCGCCGATGGTGATCAGTCTGGCGAAGAAGGAAGAACTGCTTTACGTCCAGCAGCGCAGCGCTCCGATTCGCCTCTCGCGCAGCAACCCCGGGTTGCGCCTCTGCCAGGCGATGCGCGATGAAGCGCACCGCTTCGCGCAGCACTACCACCACATCCTGCGCCGCAAGAACGTGATCGAGGAATAACCCGCGCGTTTTTGTGCCCTCAAAACAAAATCCCCAATCTCCGAATCCCGAATCCCGAATCCTCAAATCCCCAAACCCACGGACCCCCGGTCCGCCCCGGTTCGGCGGCTTCAGCCGCCGAGAACCCCTCAATCTCACCAACCTCCGCGCAGATACGCCACGATGTCCACATCGATCGTCGATCGCGCGACGCCGGACATTCCGCGAGATTATGCGATGCGGAAAAATGACGAAAGCCCGCGCAGGAGCACGGGCCTTCGTCATATTGATCGTGCGCAGCGCTCGTGGCAACGCACGGCGGGGGCTTCATGCAGCGCGGCGACGGCGGCGCGCCAGCAGGCCCGACATGCCGAGCAGCGCCAGCGCGCCGGGCGCGGGCACGGCAACCGTCGTGATCGTGATGTTGTCGATCTGCCAGTCGAAGTCCGTAAAGCCGAAGAACCAGCCCGGCTCGAACGTCGTGAGCACGATCTCGTCATAGCCCGCAAGAATGCTTGCGAACGTGACGCCCGCGGGCAGCGTGGGCTCGAAGTTGGCGTCGATGTCGCCCGAGCCGCGCCAACCCGTCGGCAGCGTGGCGGACTGCGGGTTATCGATCGTCACCGACCACGTCGTCCAATCCGACTCGCCGACGTCAGCGAACTTGAAGTACACGGACGAGTAGATGGGGTTGTCCGGCCCCGGCTGATCGTAATCGCGCAGTTCGAGCACCCACGGCCGGGTGACATCCTGCGAGAAGAAGAAGGTGAGGTTCGCCTTCAGATCGACGCTGAAGGTGACGGACGCATATTGCGTGAGGTCCTGCACGAACGCCGGGTTCGAGTTGTTCGCGAACTCGATGCCGAAGTTGTTGAAGACGGTGTGCATGTTGGCGCCGGGGTTGCCGCCGGAGTTCTCGATGACGGTGGAGCCGCCGGAGCCTTGATAGCCGACCCAACCTTCGCCGCCGTTGTCGAAGGTCACGGTGGTGGTGTCAGCGGTCGCGGCATACGACGCCAGCAACGCCAGCACTGCGGGGATCGCTCGGTGGTGCAAACGCATTCTCAATCCTCCTGTTGATCAGACGCGGGGTAGCCTCCGTGGGCCACTTCGTGCACGATAACCGATCGAGTCGTCGATTCAAGGATGTTTCCGGGAAACTTTTCAAAATCGTTTGGCGAGCGGTGGCCAGCCTGATATGCTGGCCGGACGAAGTGGGAATTGCATGGCGAAATCGACATCCCCCCAGCTTGGCGCTTCCCATGACGGTTCGCTGGAAACCGAAATTACCCGTACGGGGGCCGACCTCTATCGCGGGCTGTCGCGCGTGCTGGAAGCCATCCCGAATGCCCCGCGCGGGCCGCTCAACCTCGCCCGGACCGTGGGCGTGGACAAGGTGCTCGCCAGCCGGGTGCTGAAGGCCGTTCGCACCTCGGACCCAATGTCCGTCGTCTATCTCATGCCCGGCCCGGATCCCGTTCGCAGGCTCCTGCGCGGGGCGGCCCGCAAGGGCGTGGATGAAGGCGTGATCCGCGAAGCGACGGCGGCGGTGGACCGCTTCGCGGACCTCATTCGCAACCGCGTCGGCGACCGCAGCACGCTCGACACCATCGTCAGCGCGTGGGTGCCGGAGGCGCGGCGTGAATTCGAACTGCGTCGCAAGCAATCGATGTTCAAGGCGATGAGCCAACTCAAAGGCGCGGAAACTCGGGCGATCGTCGCGACGGCGCTGGTGCACCCGTCCCGCGACAGCAATCGCCTCGACATCGTCTGGGTGAACGCGCTCGTCGGTGTGCGCCGCCTTCGTCCCGGCGCCGGCGTGAAACTCGCCACGCGTCGCATGAGCCCCGAAGCCGAGTCACGCAAACCTGTCACGCTTGATGGTCATGTCATCGAGTCGTACGACGCCGGCCTGCTTCCCGAATTCTGCAGCAGTCCGCTGCCGCATCTTGAAGTGGAGCAGGGCGGTGAAGCGACGCACTACACGCTCTCTGACCACGGCATCGACCAGCGCAAAGGCGCCGACCTCGTCTTCGCCGAAGTGAACCGCAGCGAGATGCGCCGTGCCGTGCCGCGCGGCTCGAATCGCAAGGGCTACCTCTTCGCTGAGGTCTCGCTGCCATCTACGCGCCTGCAGTTCGATGTGATGCTTCACGAGGACGTCTATCCCGGCTCCGATCCGCGATTGCTGATTTACGACACCGCCATCGAAGGCGTGGCTGACGTCAACGATCCCGCCCGCGACATCGACCGGCTTGAGCTGCAGGAGTCGATCGATCACCTCGGCACAGGTTTCGCCAAGGCCCGCTCGAAGGATTTGCCGCGTTACCCCGACCTGCTCAACCTCGTCGCGGAGCGCATGTCCTGGGACGCCGGCAAATTCCGCGTCTACCGCTGCTCGATCGAGTACCCGCTCTACGGCACGCAAGTGGTGATGGCATTCACCCCGCCGGAGGAGTGAGGGCGGGGGCTTCGCTGCGCGATTGGAGCGAAGCCGACTGCGAGCGACGCGGCGCTCACGCCTTCGCAAGCCACTTGCCGCGGATCACATCCAGGAGCGGTTTCATCGCGCACCATCCGTCGGCGATCAGTCGCAACGACTCGCGACGATCGAGACCCTTGGTTCCCCACGGCAGTCGCATTGTGTATCCGAACTGGATGTTCGAGCGCTTTGTGCGGAGCAACGTCGCGAACAGTTCGGCCCATTCAGGTTGGCACTTGACACCGCCTTTGCCACGGGCCTGGGAGGTTTCTAACCGGAACGTGCACCTTGCATCGACGCTTGCAGCTGCGCTCTGGCTCGCATAGTGGCGCTGCAGCGCATACGCCTCGAATTGAGCACCCCTGGCAAGAAGATCCCGCGCTCGCTGAAGTATGGATCGATTGAGCGCGCTAAGACCATCGGGCCCCAGCGAGCGGAGCCGATGTCGCACCGACCGTGTGACGCCGTTTGGGATCGTAACTGCCGTCTCAAGCTGGTCGGCATGAATCGCCAATGTGAGGTGCGGGTATCCCGTGAACGCCCCGTCCTTTGGGCGATCGACCAGCGACAGGAAATCCCAGACGGCACTCGCTTCACGTCCTTTGATAGCCCCTCGCCCTGGCGCTTCAGCGTCGATGCCAAGCTTGAGGAGCGATCGATCTGATCGCAACTCTTTCAATGCGAGCTTCAGGAGGCGTTTCGCCTCGCCGTACGTATATGGATTGGCTTTGGAGAAAGGAAATCCATCGAACATTGTAAGCGTCCCTTCAGTGAGGTATCCCTCGCGTGACAAACGCACTTCCGCGGCGCGGAGATAGTCTCGAAGCCGAAGCGCCCATTCACTGCGTTTCGTTTTGCCGCCAAGCCACTCATACAGAGCCGACCAGCACAAGGCGATCGTTTTGGGCGGTACTCGTACGCCTGACTTTGTCAGCGCGAGTCGATGCACTTGCTCGAAGTCACGACGTCGAAGCGATCGCTCATGACGAGCGAGCTGATCATCCGTCAGGGCGGCTTGAATCTTGCTTTCGATAAGCAATGCCCATTCGTTGCTATGGTGGATCACGACATCGGGCAAGCCTTTGTGTTCCGTCTCATCCTCGGCTTCGGGCGGATCACCCGGCAGCCGTTGCTCGATGATTTCCAACCTTGAAGTTGGCACCGTTATGTCGACATTGATCCACTTCAGAAATTGTCGCAGGAGGTCCCGATCCTCGTTCAGACAAACCGCGACGGCGTGCGTGAGTCGATTTTCGGGCTGGCTGTATTGGTCGAAGACATTGCGCATGGCAGTCGACTTCGATCATAATCGAATCGCGTGATGCCGCGCTCATTCGGCGCAACAAAATGAAACACCGCGTGCCCCGCGAAAGTGCCAGGCACGCGGCTGGTCTCGAACTGAAAACTTGATCGTTACCGCGCCGTCAGCCGCACGCCCGGTTCGCAATAGCATGAACTCGTCGGCTTCACGTCCGCGCGGCGCCAGACTTGGGCTCGCTCCGCGGCGTACTTCTTTGCCTCGTCGTGTTTGCCTTGCGCTCGCAGCGCGTTTTCGAGGCCGAGCAGCGCCCAGCCGTTGCGTGGGTTGAGCTTGAGGTCATCGCGGTACGCATCTTCAGCTTCGTCCGCGCGGTTGGCGGCCATGAGGAGGGCGCCGAGCGCGTGGCGCACCGGTTGCATCCAGCCCGGCGGTTCGTCGTACACGAGTTCCTCTTCAAGCTTCACGCCCTTGCGAAGCGCTGCGAACGCCTCGTCGTAGTTGCCTTCGCGGAAGAGGAGTTCGCCGGTGAGCATCTGCCGCGCGACGGGGATGACGGCGGACGCCTTGTTCTGGCCGATCTGCCAATTCTCGGGAATCTGCGCCGCCACGTTTTCGAACGCGGTGAGTTCGTTGCGCGCTTCATCAACACGACCGAGCGCCGAGAGCGCCACGCCGCGTGCGTAGTGGCGCATCATGCGGCTGACGAGGCGGTACTCCTCCGGCTCCGGCTCGGCGAGAATGTCCTCCCACTTGCCGAAGCGGATCATCACGTGATAGGTGACGGGCAGGAAGCCGTCCGCGAGATACGTGAACTGCTTGAGGAAGTCCTGCGGGATGTCGCGCTCAAGTTCGCGCGCGGCCTGTATGGCGGTGGCGTAGCGCGCTTCCATCATGGCGGACCACGCAAGGAAGTGCATGTTGTGCACGAAGTACAAGCCGTAGAACTCCGGCGCCGGCGCGAGGGCGAAGTACCGGCGGTCCGCTTCGATGGCGCGTTCGTTGGCGTCGGATGCGTCGTCCCATCGGCCGAGCCGCGCGTAAATGTGCGCGGGCATGTGCACGAGGTGGCCCGAACCGGGCACGAGATCGCACAGCAGATCGGCGGACGCCAGCGCGTTCTCCGGCGTCGCTGACGCTTCCATCGCATGGATGTAAAAGTGATTCGCGCCGGGATGATCGGGATCAAGCTCAAGCACGCGTTCCAGCGTGGCGACGATTTCAAGCGTGTTGCCCTTGGGCTTGTAATCGCGCGTCCAGAGATCCCACGGTTGCAGGTTCATCAGCGCTTCGGCGTAGAGCGCGCCGACGTCCGCATCGTTCGGGAACTGCTTCCAGACTTCGCGCATCGCCTTGGCGTAGGCTTCGTCGAGCGGCCTTCGGTCTTCGGGAACCGGCATGGCGTAGCGCTTCGACACGGCGCGAATGAGCGCCTGCTCGACCGGGCTTGCGTGTTCAATGCGCGCCAGCGCCTGCTGCGCCGCTTCGTAGGCACGCTTGGATTGCGCTTCGGTCATCGCCGGGTTGTTGATGTGCAAGCCGTTGGCGTACGCGACGCCCCAGTACGCCATGGCGAAGTCGGGATCGTGCTCGGCGGCCTTCTGGAATGTGCGAATGGCTTCGTCGTGGTTAAAGCCGTAGAGCAGCTGCATGGCCTGGTTGAAGAGCGCCTGGGCCGTGCGTGAGTTGGTGGTGGCCGTGCGCTCGTACGCGCCAAAGCCCGGGTAGAAGCCGAGGTCCGCCCGCTGCTGCGCCGTCTGGCAACCCGCGGCTGACAGCAGCGCGAGCACGGCGGCAAGCAAGACAGTCACGCCGTGGAAACGAATTCCCTTGAACATGGTCATCCTCCTTCGCGGAGAGCTTCGCGGTCGGCAAATCGCCGGTGCATGGCTCTCGCGCCCAGCAGGATGGATATAAGCCGCGTGTGGTGGCGGGGCAAATTGACTTGAAGTCAACTTGGTGATGAATCCCAGCAGCGAGCGTCGGAACGAGCAAATTCAGGCGGCGACGCGATTCTTGCCGAGCGATTTCGCCCGGTACATCGAGGCGTCGGCCTGTTCCACGAGCTCCGCCTCGGAAAAGTTGGCGCCGGAATCTGCGGTGGCGACGCCGACGCTCACGGTCACGCCGCGAGGCTTGCCTTGCACATCGATTCGAAGTTCCGCGACGTTGCGGCGAACGCGCTCGGCCAGCGCGAGCGCCGTTTCGCGCGAGGCGCCGGCCGAGAGGACGACGAGGAACTCGTCGCCGCCAATCCGGCCCACGGTGTCAACTTCGCGAATCGTGGCGAGCAGCCGCGCGCTCACATCGCGCAGCGTTCGGTCGCCGCACGCATGACCGCCTTCGTCGTTGAACCGCTTGAAGCAGTCGATGTCGATCATCATCACCGAGAGCGGGATTTCCTCGGCTTGCGCTCGCGCGCACTCCGTGTCGAGCACAGCGAGCACGCCGTCGCGGTTCCACAGGCGCGTGAGCGGATCGACCATCGCGCGGCGGCGTTCCACTTCGATCTGCGAAAGCAGTTCCCATTGCACCGAATGCATGAGGCTCGCGCGCAGTTCATGCTCCGCGAGCGCCGCGAGATCTTTGAGGACGGCCTTCTCGGTATCGCTCAATGTGCGCGGCTTCGGATCGGTGACGCAGAGCGTGCCGACTTTGCTGCCGTCGGGAAGCGAGAGGGGACAACCAGCGTAGAAGACGCATGGCGCCTCGCCCTGCAGCAACGGATTGTCGTGGAAGCGAGGATCGCTGCGAGCATCGGGCACGACGAACACATCATCCTGCAGAATTACGTGGCCGCAGAAGGAAATGTTGCGCGGCGTTTCGCGCATGGGCAGTCCCTGCGCGGATTTGAACCACTGGCGGCCCGCTTCGACGAGCGACACCGCCGCCGTCGCGGTTCCGAGCATGTGCTTGGCAAGACGCGTGATGCGTTCGAAGCGTTCTTCGAGAGGCGTATCGAGCAGATTGGTCGCGCGCACCGCGGCCAGGCGCAGCGGCTCATCAGGCGCGAGATCGGGTCGAATCATGGCGGCGCGTCCTTGCGGTCAATGCTGCGATTTCTATCGGCGGCGCAGCATGCCGCAAGAAGTTCCGCGTGTCGCTAACTTGCAAGACGCTGCAAGGCGTCGCGGCGGCGGCCCATAACCCGCTTCAGTTCGGCACCTGCACAACCATGCGCGGCGCGGACACGAGCCTACCGCCTTGTTCGATCTTGATGCTGATCTCCGCGCCGTCGTCCATGTGATCGCTCGTGGGGATGCGCACAAGGACGCTGACGCGCTCCGCTTCGTTCTCGACGGAAATGGAAGCAGTCTCGCCTTCGCGCGAAATGACGGTGGGCGCTGCGAGGACGCGCTCGCCGCCGAGGGCGTCCACCTGCACGATCATCACGTGCGTCCGGTATTCGCCGTGTTGCCGCAGGCGTTCGACTTCGGCGCTGGTGACGATGTCGCCCTGCTGGACGGACGCGCGGGAGACGCTGGCGCAGCCTGAAAGCAGCGCGAGCACGACGCACACAAAGAAGAACACCGCAAGGCTTCGGAAGGTCATTGGTTGGTCTCCGCAGAAGCGCCCATGGCCTCACGGCGGGCGCAGGTCCGAGTATCATCGGCCGTTCGAACAGGCGGCTTTGGCGGCGATCGCCCGGTTCGCCGCATTTCCATGTCCATGGCTGATTTCGTCGAACAACGCGGTCCGGACGTGCTGCTGCGGCTGAAAGTGGTGCCCGGGGCTTCACGCAGTCAGGTGGCCGGACTGCTCGGCGACCGTCTCAAGGTGCGCGTCGCCGCCCCGCCGGAAGCCGGCAAAGCCAACGCCGCGGTGCTGGCATTGCTCGCGAATGCACTTGGCGTGAAGGCGAGTTCGCTGTCAATCGAAAGCGGCGGCACGAATCCAGAAAAGGTAGTGCGCGTGACAGGAGCGGATGCGGCGTCGGTGCGGGGGCGGTTGGTGAAGGTGTGAGTTGCTGGGGCCTGATGCATAGACGCAAGCGTGGCCCTGGGCGCATGAAGCATGTTCGCCCAGAACAACGCTTGCGTCTTCGCCTCAACTACGCCGGGCTTGGCAACATCCCCGCTGCTGGCGCGTCGTCGATGTCGTCGCCGGGGGCGTGCGTCTTCGGCGCGGCCTTGGCGGCTTCGCGCTGGAGGAGTTCCGTCACCGTCGGCTTGTCGAGCTTCTCGCCGCGCATCAGGCGTTCAACGTCCGCCGCGACGAGCGTTTCATATTTGAGCAACGCCTCGGCGAGGGCGACCACCTTGTCCCAATGCTCGGAGATGAGGCGGTGCGCATCGCTGTACGCTTCGTCGATCAGGCGTTTGATTTCCTGATCGATCAGCCGAGCGGTGTCGTCGCTGTATCCCTTTTCGGGGATGAACGTATCGCGCGTGTCCACGCCGGCGTAGTTGATGAAGCCGAGGCGGTCGGACATGCCCCATTCGAGGATCATGTGCCGCGCGATCTGCGTGGCCTGCTGAATGTCCATCGCGGCGCCCGAGGAAATGTCGTTCGTCTTGCGCTGCTCGGCGATTCGGCCGGCGCACAGCACGCGCATCGTGGCGGTGAGATAGCGGCGAGCGTAGCCGTAACGATCCTTCTCCGGCAGGCTGAACGTGGCGCCGAGCGCCTGGCCGCGTGGAATGATCGTCACCTTGTGCAGCGGGTCAGCGTCGGGAAGCAGCGCCTGCACCACCGCATGGCCCGCTTCGTGATACGCCGTCGCCACGCGCTCCTGCTGTTCGATGCGGCGAGAACGACGCGCCCGGCCGAAGCGCACCTTGTCGCGCGCTTCCTCCAGATCGATCATCTCCACCGCGTCCTTCTCCGCCAGCGTCGCAAGGATCGCCGCTTCGTTGATGACGGCGGCGAGATCCGCGCCGGAGAACATCGGCGTGCCGCGCGCCAGCCGCTCGAGGTCCACGTCGTTCGCCAGCTTGATGCGCTTGGCGTGCACTTCCAGAATCTGCCGCCGGCCGACGAGATCGGGCAGCGGGACGGTGACCTGGCGATCGAAGCGGCCCGGGCGCGTGAGCGCCGGATCGAGCACATCCGCGCGGTTGGTGGCTGCGATGACAATGATCTGGTCGTTCGCTTCGAAGCCGTCCATCTCGACGAGGATGGCGTTGAGTGTTTGCTCGCGCTCGTCGTGTCCGCCTGTGGTGAAGCCGCCGCCGCGACGTCGACCCACCGCGTCGATTTCATCGAGGAAGATGATGCACGGCGAGTTCTCCTTCGCCTGCTTGAAGAGATCGCGCACGCGGCTCGCGCCAACGCCCACGAACATCTCGACAAAATCCGAACCGCTGATCGAGAAGAACGGCACATCCGCTTCGCCGGCGATTGCCTTCGCGAGCAGCGTCTTGCCGCAGCCCGGGGGACCGACGAGCAGCACGCCGCGCGGAATGCGGCCGCCCAATCGCTGGAATCGCTTGGGGTTCTTGAGGAACTCGACAAGCTCGTGCACTTCTTCTTTCGCTTCATCGACCCCCGCGACGTCGTTGAACGTGACGTTCACGTTGTCCTTTGACGAGATGCGGTGCCGCGACTTGCCAAAGCTTCCGAGCATGCCCGCCGGGCCGGCGCCAGCGCCGCGCATCGACCGCGCCACGAGGAACCAGATCAGCAGGATGAGCAGCACGAAGGGCAGGATGGTGAGCAACAGCTGCGTCCAGATGCTCGTGCCCGTCTTGATGCGGAAGGGAATGTTCTGGGCTTTGAGTTCGTCGTAGAACTTCGCGCGCTCCTCGGCATCGATGCGAACCCAGATGGACGTGCCGTCACGAGAAGGCGGGAATCCGGGCGCATCTGGCTTGAGCGTCGCGGTGAGGCGATTGTCGAGCACGACGACATACGGCTGCGACGGCACGAGCTTTTCCGAAGGCGGCGTGACGTGCCGGTAGAACTCTTGCGGCGTGTCGATCTCCTTGCCGCGGTTCGAGCCGTTGAACACCACGAATATGAGGATGAACAGGGTGATGATCATCACCCAGCTCAAGAGGCTCTTGGACAGCTTGACCGGCGGAGGCGGCTGCGGACCCTTGCTGGGGCCCTGGCCGCTGCCGGGCGTTCGCCCGGGCTCGGAGTTTTGACCGTTCTGCTCCGTGGAAGGGAGGTTGGGATTGCGATGGTCAGGCATCGGTGGATGGTAGGCAGGCGAATGTGGAAAGTGCCGGCGGAGCTGCTCAACTCAATCGGCTAAGCGAGCCCCCCATAACCAGTGGCGATGCTTGAAGATTGCATACTTTGCGCCGCCCGGCCGAATCTTTCACCACGCCCCGCGCATTTCCGCCACGACATCGCGGGCCAGGTCCTCAATCGCAGCCATGCGGCCAAGCTCGAACCGCTCGCCCGTCGGTCGTGACGGCACGAACAGACCATGACCGGCAAACCCCTCGCGGCGAACCAGCGGCTTGCCCGTCAGCAAATCCTGCCACTCGAAGTCGATCGTCACCGTGACCACAACTTCTTCGCTCAACCCCGTGAGCGGGCTCTTGGAAATTTGCTCCAGCTCCACGCTCCGCACCCGGCCGGTGAGGATGGTTTGCGCGGTGTCGCTCGACGTCACCTTGTACGGCGTGCTCGCTTCGATTTCCTTGATCACCGCATCGGTGAGGTCAAACTCCACGCCACGCTCGTACGTGTTGTTCTCGAAGATCGGCACAGCGATCGTGCGCACTTCGTCCGAGTACGTCGAACGAAAGGCATACCCCTGCGCGGGGTCGGACGCGCAGCTCGACAGCGCCGCGGCGGCGAAGACCGCGCATAGGCAGGCGAACAGAGCTTTCGCTGGCGTGGTGGCCATGATGCGGATGGTACGGCGAAGCGGCGTGCGGTGCCAAAGGGCGGGGGCCACACATTCATTGGCAGGTGGCGGTGACCGATCAGGTATCCGCGTATCTCCACACGCGTGATGTGACGTATGCCGTGTTCAGCAGCGGGCTGTTTGAAGAGAGGGAGTGGCGGTTGTCGTTTTCGCTTGCGTTTCGGACTGGTGTTTGCGTTGGTGTGTTGATTGCGACCACCCACCCACCCCCTAGCCCCTCCTGGTAAGGAGGGGGCTCGGCGCGGCGCGTGGTTATGGCAGTTCCTGGTCCGCCTTGGCGCTTGGTTCGGGGGTTCGCGAATTTGCATCCGCGGCGCGCGCGATGGGTGTGGCCGGGTCGGCGTGGTCTTTTTCCGAGGCGATGATCGCGTCGCGCAACGCGGCGTAATTCGGGGTTTCCTGGCGGAATTTCTCGGGCAAACGGTCCAAAATCTCGTCAATCTGCATCAATGCATCGCGCGCGGCGACTGATCGCGGATAGCGCTTGACAAGCGTACGAATGAATCGCTCGGCGGAGATCGGATCGTTCACCCGCAGGTACCACCGCGCGGTGGTCAGCATGCGCTGCGCGTCCGCTTCGTCGATGCGGAGGAGCAAGCCGTCCGCGCCGACCTGCTCCGCAACGGCGGGTTCACGGGCACGCAACTCGCGCAACCGGGCGCGGGCGTCGTACAAACCTGTCGCCTGCCACTGCGGGCCTTTGAATGATGCGAGGTAGCAGTAGATGAGTCGGCGGCGGGCTTTGCTTGCGTCAGGCGAATTGGGATACAGCTCGAGAAACAGCAGATACGCGTCGGCGGCGAGGTTGATGCGGCGCTCGCCAAAGTAGTAATCGGCGAGGCGCATGCCGGCTTGTTCAGCGAGGCGGCTGCCGGGCAGGCGTTCCTGGATGCGGATCATGATTTCTTCAGCGTCTTCGCTGGCGTCGAAGATGCGAAGGCCCCACATCTTTCGCTTCGTGCCGGCAAGAAAAAGCGATGCGATTTCGTATTCACGTTCGAGCGCGGTGACGAAGGCTTCGCTGCCGGGATAGAGGCGTGCGACGGCTTCGAAGTCGAAGAGTGCGTCGTAGTGTTCCTTGCGAGCGAGGAGCGCATCGCCGCGGATGAGGTGGGCCTCGGGAATCATCGGGTCGCGCTTGTATCGCTTGAGCCAGCGGGTGGCGAGTGATTCAGCGCGTTCGTACTCGCCGCGTGCAAGGGCGAGGCGGGCCTGGTGGAGTTCGCGCTCGGAGGTGGACATCTCTTGCGCCGGCTGTGCGGCCCAGGTGTCCTCCTCGGTCAGCGTGTATTCGTCCTGCGCCGCGGCGGGGCGAGCGAGCATCAGCGCAGCGAGCGCGATCGCCAGAGCGAAGATGCGGCGGAGAAGCGTGGAGCAGCCGTGCCGTCCTGCGGATCCATCCATGGCGTGGATGGTACGAGGAGACCTCGCGGCTCACAACAGTTGACGCAGCGAGAGGAGGCGCAAGGCGCGGTGACCGCGCGGTCGACATGATCGCAGGTTCCCCTCTCCCCGAGGGAAAGGGTCAGGGTGAGGGTTTCCCCGGGCGGCTCGTCGCGCCGCTTTCACCAATGGTCGTGCAGAACCCTCACCCCTCACCCCTCTCCCTCGGGGAGAGGGGAAATTGCGATCGCGCGGATTCTGGTGTGAATCCCGCCCGCGTCCGAAAACGGGGAAGAGAAGTCATCCCGCTTGCGGAAGTGGCCGATGGGGGGATGGTCCATTCACGTGAGGGTCGCTTGTCATGGCCGAGGCCGCCGAACCAGCCCAGAAGTCTTCTTCGATGAAGACGATCATCATGGTCGTCGTGATGCTCGTCGTGGAGGCGGTGGTGATCGTCGGCGCGATGACGGTGCTGGGCGGGCCGGACACGGTGCATGCGACGGACAGCGTGGCCGCGATCGAGCTTGCCGAGGACGAAAAGCTTGTCGAAGTCCCCGTGCTGGAAGGGAAGCTGGCGAACAACAAGAGCGGCGCCACCTATCTCTACAACACGGAAATCTACGTGCAGGTGAAGAAGAAGTTTGCAGACCGCGTGACGGCGGAACTGGAGCAGTTCCGCAACCAGATTCGCGCGGAGATCACCGCCATCTGGCGGACGGCCGAGCCGCACCACTTCCAGGAACCGAAGCTCGAGAACCTGACGCGCAAGATCGAAGCGCTGCTCAACGAGCGATTCGGGACGGACGGCGAGAACGGGGAGGCGATTATTGCGCGATGCGTGATCGTGATGGGCACGGGCCTGCGCATCGACAATTGATTTGCCCAACCGCCCTTTCGCTGTAACGAAAACGGACGTTTCCTGCCGATGGTGGGTTGGCCAGAGCTGGCGCTGCGGCGTCGGCGGGCCGATTGTGCGCTGCGCGTTCGGCGCGGCGGGAGATGATGATGGCTGACGAACCGGCTCAACCTTCTGACGCGGCGGAAAACGAGGCGATGGACAGCACGCCCGTTGATCCGGCGGCGTCCGCGGAGGAGGCGCTGCAGAACGTGGACGAGGCTGTCTCGGGGCTGAAGAGCGCGGCAGGCGTGGACGGCGGCACGCCCATGGACTTGCCGAATCTCTCCGGCGATCTGGCGTCGGGCGAAGAGTCGTCGTCGGATCTCAAGCTCTTGAGCGACGTCAATCTGCACGTGAAGATTGAGCTCGGCCGGACGCGCATGTACATCGAGGATGTGCTGAAGCTGAACGAGAACTCGGTGATCGAGCTCGACAAGCTGGCGGGCGATCCGGTGGACATTTATGTGAACGATCAGCATGTGGCACGCGGCGAGGTGCTGGTGCTCAACGACAACTTCTGCGTGCGGATCAGTGAAGTGATTCAGTCGGTCAGCGACGTCGCCTGACCGAAGACAACCAATGCCCGTGATGAACGGGCCCGTCGGAGGATTCGACGGATGAAGCCAAGGATTGGCGCCATCTTGCAGCGCGGCGCGGCCGCCGCGAGTCTCGCGTGCTTCGCGCTCGTTTCGCCAGTCGCTACAGCCAGCGACGAAACCCAGCCGGGCCCGCGACCCCAGGCCATCGCGCCGCTTCAAACTGATCCAAACGTTACGGAACCGCGCGACACAGAGCCGGCGGCGATCGGTGCGCCGATTGCAGATGATGCGGCCCCGGCGGACGCGGCGATCGACGTGACCACGTCGGAATCGCAGCTTCCGGTCGCCATCAAAACGGACGTGCCGGCAACGGTTCCGCCGCAAAGCGCCATCGCGGAAGATTCGCAGCCGCTGGGAGCGCCGGTGGTGACGCGATCACGTGAATCGCAGCTGCTCGCGCCACCGGAAGCGGCGGGCGACGGCATTCTTGGCTCGCTCGATCCTCGCACGAACGAAGTGGTGCGGGTGTGCGGCGCGCTTGCGGTGGTGATCGGCCTGATGTTGCTCCTGCGCATGGCGGCCAAGCGGCTTGGCGGTCCGCTCCTCGATGGCGGTCGACCATCCGGCGTGCTGCTGGTGCTGGCGCGATATCCGATCGCACGTGGCCAGTCGCTCGTGCTGCTCAAACTCGGTCGGCGGCTCCTGCTCTGTCATCAATCGAAGGGCGAGATGAGCACGCTGTGCGAAATTCAGAGCGAAGATGAGGTCGCCGCGATGCTGGCGCGGATCGAAGCGGGTTCACGCGGGAAGGACGCAGCGAAGTTCGAGAAACTGCTCGAAGACTTCAACCAGGAGCATCGTCGCCGTGCGTTCGGGGTGCGAGGCGATGCAGGCGACATGCGCAAAGCGCTCGCGCAAGCGCCGGTGATCGATCTCACACGCCGCGGCGGCAGCGGACACGCCGGTGGCGGATGGCTGCGATTGCGGAGGACGGCTTCGTGAGCATGCGCGTCGGCGTCATCGCGATCATGGTTCTCGTGCTCGGCATCAGCGCCGCGCCCGCGCTGGCGCAGACGTCGGTTGAAGAACTCAATCCCATCACCGTGCTGGAGGAAACGGCGGATTCGGTGCCGGGGATGGAAGGCGGATTGAGCGCCTCGCTCAACGTGGTGCTGCTGCTCACGGTGCTAAGCCTCGCGCCGGCGCTGCTCATTCTGTGCACCTGTTTTGCCCGCGTGGTGATTGTGCTCGGACTTTTGCGACAGGCGATCGGCACGCAATCGCTGCCGCCCAGCCAGGTGATTGTCGGGTTAAGTTTGTTTATTACGTTCCTCGTGATGGCTCCGACGGGGCAGCGCGTGTATGCCGAGGGCGTGAAGCCGTATCTGGATGGCGATGTGAAGGATGCGGGCGAGGCGTGGGACCGCGCGAAGCAGCCGATGCGAGACTTTATGTTCGCGCAGATCGACGCCACGGGCAACTGGTCGAGCGTGTACATGATTTTGAATTACCGCGGCGTCGACACGAGCGATCCCGGTTCGCTCTCCCGCGCGGACGTGGACATGCTCACGCTGGTGCCGGCGTTCATTTTGAGCGAACTGAAGACGGCGTTTCTGATGGGATTCCGCATTTACCTGCCGTTTCTGGTGATCGACATGGTGATCGCCAGCCTGCTCATTTCGATGGGCATGCTGATGCTGCCGCCCGTGCTGATTTCGCTGCCGTTCAAGCTGCTGCTGTTCGTGCTTGTGGACGGCTGGCAACTGGTGGTGGGGACATTGCTTGCAAGCTTTGCGGATCCGGCGACCGCGCATCAGGCGGCGAGCGCGGTGATGGGAGCGGGACCATGATGGCGCCGTGCGGAGGAAACGTATGATCGGGTATGACGCGCTGGACGTTGTGCGGCAAGCGCTGCTGGAATCATTGATTCTTGCGGCGCCGATTCTTGGCGCTGGGCTCATCGTTGGCCTTGCGATCAGCTTGTTCCAGGCGGTGACGCAAATCCAGGAACAAACGCTTTCGTTCGTGCCCAAGATCGTGGTGATGATCGTGGTGACGGTGCTGTTGCTGGGGTGGCTCGCCGTGCGCTTGATGGATTTCGCCACCCTGATGTTCACTGAATTGTAAGGGCGCGAGCGGGGCTTGTTGCTCATTCATGTCATCGCTGCATGTCATCCTCGCGCAGTTGCCGGCGTTGGTGCTGGTGTGCTTCCGAATCAGCGGGCTGATGATCTACGGCCCGATCTTCGGCTCGCCGATCGTGCCCGGGCAACTGAAGATTTTCCTGACGCTCGCGCTGGGGCTTGCGGCGTATCCCGTGCTGCTGGGGAAGGGCGTGGTTGAGGCGCCGCCGCTGGAACTGTTTGCGCTCGCGCCGCTCGTGGTGACGGAGCTGCTCATCGGGCTCGTGCTGGGGTTCGCTGCGAGTCTTCCGATCATCGGTTTCCAGACGGGTGGACTCATCATGGGCCAGCAGATGGGTCTCGGGTTCGCGACGTTGTTCAATCCGGCGATGGATTCGGAAGTGGATGTGCTGGGCCAGGTGATGTTCTTCGTGGCGGTGGCGGCGTTTCTGCTCATCGGCGGGCATGAAGCGCTGGTGCTGACGATGCTGCACAGCTTCGAGCGTGTGCCGCTTGGCGGGATGACGGCGGACGTGGATGCGGTGTCGCTGATCGCGGGGCTGCTGCTCTCGGCGTTCGAACTCGCGCTGCGGATCGCTGCGCCGCTGCTGGCGATCATCTTCCTTGAGTCGGTGGCGATGGGCTTCATTGCGAAGACGGTGCCGCAGCTCAACATTCTGACGCTCGGCTTCCCGGTGCGCATCCTCGTCGGGCTCGGCGTGGTGGCGCTGGGGCTGGTGATTCTGCACGAAGTGCTGCTCGAAGCGATCGATTCGTCGCTGGTGGCGATTGATCAGTGGGTGCGCGACATCGGTCTTGTGCATGGAGGGGCTGTCCATGGCTGAAGACCTGGGCGAGCGCACCGAGGAAGCGACGCCGCGCCGGCGTCAGGAAGCGCGCGAAGAAGGGCAGGTGGCGCGGAGCATGGATTTAACCAGCGCGCTGCTGCTCATTGGCGGCGTGGCGACGATCGCGGCGGCGGGCGTGCCGGCGCTGGTGGCGTTTCGCAACATGATCGAAGCGGCGCTGGACGGCGACACGATCACGTCGCCCGTGGACGCCGACAGCATTGCGACGACGCTCGGCAACCTTGCGTGGCCGGCGGTCACCATCGCGGCGCCGATGCTGCTTGCCATCTGGGTGCTCGCGTACGTGTCGATGTTCTGGCAAGTCGGCTGGCTGTTCGCGCCGAAGGCGGCGGCGCCAAAGTTGAGCAAGATCAACCCGATCAATGGCTTCAAGCGCATCTTCGGCACGAGCGCGCTGGTGAAAGCGGGGCTCGATTCGTTCAAGGTTGGGCTGGTGCTGCTCGTTGCGATCTACACGATCACCCAGCGCGAGCACTCCATCATCGTCCTCGCGCAGCTGGCGACGCTGGAAGCGGTGAATGAGATTGCCAAGCTGCTGCTGGAGCTGGCGATCCGCGTGCTGGCGGTGCTGCTGTTGCTCGGCGTGCTCGATTACGTCTATCAGCGCATCAAGCACTCGCGCGAGCTGCGCATGACGAAGCAGCAGGTGAAGGACGAGATGAAGCAGATGGACGGCGACCCGGACGTGAAGCGCCGCCGCATGCGCATGCAGCAGCAGCTTGCAATGCAGCGCATTTCCACCGCCGTGCCGAAGGCGGATGTGATCGTGACGAACCCCGAGCACTTTTCGGTGGCGATCAGTTATGAGCAGGACAGCATGAACGCGCCGAAGGTGGTGGCGAAGGGCGCGGATTTCATCGCGCTGCGTATCCGGCAGATTGCGTTGCAGCACGGCATTCCCATCGTGGAGCGGCCGCCGCTGGCTCGCGCGCTTTACCGGCAGGTGCGCGTGGGCGAAGAGATTCCGCCTGATTTCTACAAGGCGGTGGCGGAAATCCTGGCGTACGTGTACCGCTTGAGTGAATCGAGGCAACCGGCATGAGCAGCGTGAACGCACAAGCCGGCGGCGTGCTGCGGCTGTTCGAGATGGTGGCGAAACATCGTCACTTCCTCGTGCCGCTCTCGTTCCTGCTCCTCATCGTCGTGCTCATCGTGCCGCTGCCCACGGCGCTGATGGACATGCTCATCCTGGCGAACATTTCGCTCGCGGTGATCATCCTGCTGACGACGATCTACATGAACCGCCCGCTGGATTTCAGCGTGTTCCCCGCGCTGCTGCTGGCGACGACGCTGTTCCGGCTGGTGCTGAACGTGGCTTCGACGCGACTCATTCTCTCGGCGGATGCGCAGACGCCGGAGGAAGCGACGGCGGTGGCGGGGCATGTGATCCAGGCGTTCGGCGAGTTCGTGGCGGGGCAGTCGCCCATCGTCGGCGGCATCATCTTCGTGATTCTCGTCATCGTGCAGTTCGTGGTCATCACGAAGGGCGCGACGCGCATGAGCGAAGTGGCGGCGAGGTTCACCCTCGACGCCATGCCCGGCAAGCAGATGGCGATTGATGCGGACTTGTCGGCGGGCATGATCGACGAGAAGGAAGCACGCCGGCGGCGCGAACGCATCACGGAAGAGGCGGACTTCTACGGCGCGATGGACGGCGCCAGCAAGTTCGTGCGCGGCGACGCCATCGCAGGCATCATCATCACGCTCATCAACGTCGCGGGCGGGTTCGCTATCGGCTGGCTTGAAAAGGGCTGGACGATGACGGAGTCGCTGGAGGTGTTCACGAAGCTGACGATCGGCGACGGCCTTGTGAGCCAGATCCCGGCATTCATCATTGCGATCGCGGCGGGTTTCATCGTGGCGCGAACGAGCGGGCAGCAGACAATCGGCGACGCCATGCCGCGCCAGCTTGCATCGCAGCCCATGGCGATGTTCTTGATTGCAGGGTTCCTTGGCATGCTGTCGCTCACGCCGCTGCCGACGATTCCGTTGCTCGCGGCGGCGGGCGCGATCGGCGTGCTCGGCTGGGGCACGCGCGCCTTTGCGAAGAAGGAAGAGCAGCAGGCGGAGCAAGCGCGGCAGGCGGAAGCAGAAGCCAAAGCGCAGCCGGAGAAGCAGGGCGTCGATGATCTCCTGCACGTCGACACGATGGAGATTGAGATCGGCTACGGGCTTGTGCCGCTGGTGGAGGCGTCGGCGGGCGGCGATCTGCTCGATCGCATCGCCCTCATTCGCAAGCAGTTGGCGATTGAGCTTGGCATCGTCGTGCCGCCCGTACGCATTCGAGACAACATGCAGCTGGATCCGAACGTCTACCGCGTGAAGCTGCGCGGGGCGGTGATCGGCGAGGGGCGTGTCTATCCGAATCTCGTGATGGCGATGGATTCCGGCCTCGCCACCGGCAGGCTGGATGGCATCGCGGGCAAGGAGCCGGCGTTCGGTCTCGACGCCATCTGGATCGAGCGCGAACTCAAACAGCGGGCGGAGACGATGAACTACACGGTGGTCGACGCCACCAGCGTGATGGCAACGCACCTCACGGAGCTCATTCGCTCGCATGCCGATGAACTGCTGTCGCGGCAGGAACTTGGGCACCTTGTTGAACAGCTCAAGGCTCGTGCGCCCAAGCTGGTGGAGGAGTCGATCCCGACGCTCGTCAAGACCGGCGAGCTGCAGCGCGTGCTTCAGAACCTGCTGCGCGAGCGCGTGCCGGTGCGTGATCTTGAGCTCATCGTGGAGACGCTGGCGGAGTGGGTGGCGCACACGCGCGATCTCGATGTGCTGACGGAGTATGTGCGCAACGCGCTGCGGCGGACGATCAGCGAGCAGTATGCGGAGACGGGGCCGGACGGCGCGTACCGGCTGTACGTCGTGACGCTCGACCCGGCGGTGGAGGATCTGATCAATGGATATGTGGAGCGCGGGCCGGCGGGAACGAGCGTGTCCGTGCCGCCGCGGCTGGCGAGCAAACTGGCGGAAGCAGTGAGCAAGACGGCCGAGCCGCTGGTGTCGGGCGGGCATCAACTGATCGTGCTGACGTCGCCCTCGGTGCGAGCGCCGGTGAAGCAGGTGTTGTCGAATTACATCCCGCACGTGGTGGTGCTGGCGTACAACGAGGTGGTGAAGGGCCTCGACGTTGAATCGATGGGATTGGTACAATTGCAGGAAGCGGAGGCGCGCATGCCGATGCAGGCAGGGGCCGCATAGCGCGTGCGCAGCGCCGCCGCGGCTTGGGTCGCAGGACGTGACCGGTCATCACCAATTGCCAGGAGGGCAGCCGGGTGAACTTGAGAACGTACCACGCCTATTCGATGGCGGAAGCGCTGGAGGCGGTGAAGCGCGATCTCGGCGCTGACGCCGTGATCCTGCACACCCGCACGTTCCGGCGCGGCGGCGTGCTCGGCATCGGCGCGAAGCAGATTGTTGAAGTGACGGCGGCGGATGCGTTGCCGCTGGCGAGCGAGGACGTGGAAGTCGTGCCGGCGGGCGCGGCACGCGAGGGGCGAAACGGCCGCGCGGCGGTTGCTTCCGTGTCGGCCACGATGGCGGATGTCGCCGAGGCGAAGCGTGCGGGGGCGCCGACGGTGGCGACGATGCAGGCGCGGCGGGCCTATGTGGAGACAGGGCGCACGCAGGGCGCGTCGCTGATTCATTCGCAGGCAGCACAGGCGCAATCGAAGGCGCAGGCGAACGCAGACGCGGAAGCGGTTCGCAGCCGAGTGCCGAATGTGCGTGCGGCGCCAGTGCAGGCGCGAACGGCGGCGGAGAAGGCGGCGAAGCCGCATGCGCCGGTGGTGTCGGTGCCCGCGCCGGCGGTGGAGGAAAAACCGTTGGTGGCGGCGCGTGCGGGTGCGGCGATGGAGGAGAAGGTTGTTGCGGTGCGTGCGAATGGTGCGCCGGCGAAGTCGGTGGCCGCGCCAGTGCCGGGGAGGGCGATTGCGCCGCAGGTGAGTTCAGTCGCGGCGCCAGTGGCGGAGCCCGTGATTACGCATCCGGTGCGGAAGTGGGTGCCGGAACCAATTGCGCCGGCGCAAGCGCGGCAAGCCGCGTCGCTTCGTGATGGGGCGCTGCGTGAAAGTGCGCTTCGTGAGGGTGCGCTTCGGGATGGAGCGCTTCGTGAACATTCGCAACACACAAACGCGGCGCCGGTGGCGAAGGCGCCAGTTGCGAATGCGCCCGTTGCGAAGGCGGCCGCTGCGATGAACGCGTCGAAAGGCGTATCAACTCCATCGACGACGCCGCCGCCCGTACCTCGCATCGATGACACAGCGGCGCAGGCGATGCAGGACGAGCTTGCCGCCATTCGCAATATGGTCGGCCAGGTGTTGCAGCGGCAGGTGAAGACCACCGGCAAGGCGACGCCGGGCGTGCCGCGTCAACTGTTCGACATGTACCTGCAGCTCATCGCGCATGACCTTGCGGAGGATCTTGCGGATGATGTGGTCGCTGCGGTGGCGAAGACGTTGCCGCCGGACAAACTGGATGATGCGGACGCGGTGCGCGGCGCGGTGCTCGATGCCCTCGCGCAGCACATTCCCATGGCGGCCCCGACGGAACTTCCGGCTGACCGCGCCGCAGATGGCCGGCCGCTCACCATCGCACTCGTCGGCCCAACAGGCGTCGGCAAGACAACAACGCTCGCCAAGCTCGCGGCGTCGTTCAAGCTGCATCAGAAAAGGAGCGTCGGGCTGGTGACGTGCGACACGTACCGCATCGCGGCGGTCGATCAATTGACCACATACGCCAAGATCATCGGCGTGCCGCTGCGTGTCGCGCGAACGCCGGAGGAGATGCGGCTGGCGGTGGCGGAATTCGCAAGCTGCGACGTGGTGCTCATTGACACGGCCGGGCGCGGACAGCGCGATTCCGAGCGAATTTCGGAACTGCGCGAGCTGGTGCTGGCCGCCAATCCACATGAAGTGCACCTCGTGCTGTCGAGCACGGCGAACGAAAAGGTGCTTCTGAGCGAGGCGCAGGCGTTCGCGCCGCTCGGGGCGGAGAAGATCGTGCTGACGAAGCTTGACGAAGCGGTGAGCTTTGGCATGCTGGTGAACGTGTTGCGGACGGTTGGGAAGCGATTGAGCTTTGTAACAACGGGCCAGGAAGTGCCGGACGACTTCGAGCTTGCAAGCGCGAATCGGCTGGCGGAGCTCGTGCTTTGCGGGGGACATGACGGCGTCGAACCATTGCCCTGAAATCACTCGCCAAGGCGCGGCAAGCATGGCGGAACTTCTGAAAACCGGCGCGATCTTTCTTCACGTGCCCAAATGCGGCGGGACGTGGGTGCGCCAGACGCTCCGCGAGCAGCACATCTGGCGAGCGCGCATCGGGTTCAAACATTCATGCGCGCGGCATGTGAACGACATTCTGCGTCACCACGGCTGGCAATACCTTCGTCACTGGGTGATGCATCCGCTGGTGACGCCGGGTGCGCTGCGGCGAGCGTTCAAGTTCTGCTTCGTTCGCAATCCGCTGCTGTGGTATGAGTCATGGTGGCGCTTTGCGGGCCATCGGCGGGAGGTGTGGGAGAGAGGGCGCTGGCATCCGCAGCGGCCGATCGATGCATGCGGCGATGCGGACTTCAGCACGTTCATTGAAAACGTGCTGCGCGAGCGGCCGGGGTACGTGACGGAGATGTACAGTTGGTACACTGACGGCGCCGACTTCGTGGGGAAGTGCGAGCAACTTGCCGAGGATCTGATCGCGGCGATGAAGGAAGCGGGAATCACGGTGAACGAGGATGGCATTCGCCAGGCGCCGCGCGTCAATGTTTCCCAGCCGACCATCGCGCCGCCCGCATGGCGTTCTGACCTGTTGGAGCGCGTGGTGGAGGCGGAGTCGGCGGGCATCGAGCGATACGGCTATTGGCGGCAGGTTGAGCAGTTCTGCGCCTCGCGGCGAGAGCGGAATCTTCAGATTGCATGATGGCCGGGCCACCGGCATGAAAGGCGAAGTGTGAGCGACCAGGCGACTCGATTGCGTTCTCTCGTTGCGGATGCGGAAGCTCATGATGCCGAGAGCATCGCCACGCTCATTCCCGAAAGCGTGCCGACGGGGCGGTTGAGCTACGGGCCATCGAACATGATTCGCATGCGCCCGGTGCGGCGTGAAGCGGCGAACGCGGCGCCGGTGCGGTTGGCGCGGGCGATTGCCGTCACCAGCGGCAAGGGCGGCGTGGGCAAGAGCAACATTGCGGTGAACCTCGCGGTGGCGCTCGCGTCGATAGGCCGCAAAGTGTGTCTGTTCGATGCCGATCTTGGCCTGGCGAATGCGGACGTGTTGTGCAACATCACGCCGGCCAACACGCTGGAACATGTGATTGCGGGCAAGTGCAGGCTGGCGGAAGCGTTCTACAAAGCTCCGGGCGGGTTTCGATTGATTCCCGGCGCTTCGGGCGCGACGCGGCTTGCTGATCTCGAACCGCATCGCCGGCGTGATCTGCTCGAACAACTTGCGGTGATCGCTCGCGTGGCGGATGTGATCCTCGTGGACACCAGCGCCGGCTTGAGCGCGAACGTGCTGGCGTTTGCATCGGCGGCAGAGAGCGTGCTCGTGGTGACGACGCCGGAACCGACGGCGATGACCGATGCGTACGCGATGATCAAGGCGCTCACGGCTCACTCGCGCAGCACGCCGATTCGCCTCGTCGTCAACATGGCGCAGTCGCAGCGCGAAGGCGAAGCGGTGTTCGAGCGGATGAACAACGTGTCGAAGGCGTTTCTCGGCCGCTCGATCGAGTCCGCGGGCATCATTCCGCTGGATGCGAACCTGGCGCGGGCGGTGCGCGAGCGATGTCCGCTGCTGCTGCGGTCGCCAAGCTCGCCGGCGTCAAAGGCGATCGGCCGCATGGCGCGTGACGTGGACGCCCTTGCCGCGGCAGGTTACGAGCGGGGCGGATCATCGAGCGCCTCCGGCCGGCAGGGCTTCTTCGCACGGCTGGCGCGCTGGTTTTCGTGAAGAAGACGATCTGACGCGCAGAAAATGCGCGTGCGCGTGAATTGAAGGCGAGGCGGAATCAGGTCGATAACCGATTGCCTTGGATACTGCGCGCTCGAATCAACAGGCGGCAGCACAGATGCCGCGCCTGCGCACCGACATCACGTCGGTGGTGGCGGGGGTGTTCGCGCTGGCGGCGTTCACGGTGGCGCTGCTCGCCGGAGTGTTTGGCGGGAACGAGATGATGGTGGTGCTGATGCGCGCGGTGATCGCGCTCGTTGTGTGCTACCCCATCGGCATGATGGCGGGCGCGCTGCTTTCACGAGTGATTGAGGGTGGACTGCGCGACCATGCGCAGGCCAATCCGATTCCGGGCGAACATACCGAACAACACGCGGACGCAAGCGGGCGCGATGCGAATGATCGCGAAGACGTGATCGTGGTGTAAGACACGAGTTGCGTTCGTCATGGAGTTCGGTATAGACTGCGCGTTGACGTCTCGTCATGGATCGACGAGGCGGCTCACAAGTTGGGCCAAGGTCAAGGAGATGACCGCCATGGCAACTGCCAAAGGCAAGCGCGCGCCGAGAGGTCAAGCCGTCAAGGCTGTTTCGCTTCGCGAGATGCCGATTGACGAAGTTTGGCGAGAATATCGCAAGACCGGGTCGGACTCGATCCGGAACTTCCTCATCGAAAACTACATGGAAATCGTCCGCTACACCGCGGAGCGCATGCACATGCGCCTGCCGGGCGAAGTGGATGTTGAAGACCTCGTGTCCGCCGGGTTGTTCGGCCTGATGGACGCCATCGACGCGTTCGACATCGACCGCGGCGTGAAGTTCGAAACCTATTGCGCGCAGCGCATCCGCGGCGCGATCTTCGATGAGCTTCGCGCCATGGACTGGGTGCCTCGCCTGGTGCGGTCGCGCACGGCGAAGGTGGACCGGGCCCGCAAGGCGCTGGAGATGGAGCTCGGCCGCAAGCCCACCGATCGCGAAATCTGCGATCGACTCAAGGTCGATTCCTCCGAGTTCAGCAAGCTGTCGAAGGACTCCCGGCCGGTCAACATCGTGTCGCTCGATCGAAAATGCTTCGAGACGGATTCCAGCAAGGACATCCGCGAGATTGACGTGATCGAGGACCAGAAGCAGGAAAACCCGCTGAAAGAGCTGCAGAAGCTCGATCTCAAGGGCTTGATCACCCGCGGCCTGTCTCGCGCGGAGCGGCTCATCGTCATCCTGTACTACTACGAAGAGATGACGATGAAGGAGATCGGCATGACGCTCGACCTTTCCGAAAGCCGCGTCAGCCAGATGCACAGCTCGATCCTCGCGCGGCTGAAGGCGCAGATGCAGTACAAGGCGAAGGAACTGTAAAACAGTGTGAACCGGCGCGGGCGCGCTGCGCCGGACAAGTGGGCATCAGCGGCACGGGCGCCCTCGCCCGTGCTTTTTCATTTGCACAGGCGAGACGCCTGTTCCACTGTTCGCGCCAGCAACCGGACAACGGGGTGTTCGTTTTCGGACCGTGACGGGTCTGCGGCATCGACATCGCGCGATGTGATATTGCCAGCGCGGTTCATCGTTTGCCCAAAGCGCGCAAGCGGACCTGTCGAACATCATCCATCTTCACCAGCCGTCGCCGCCGGTCGATGAGGCGTATGGACCGTGACAAGTCCAGGGCGTCTTCTGCGCAGTCAGCTGCGCGAAGCCGGTGAGAGCGAGGCCATGGCGACGCAGCGCGGACTGACAGTACGTGGATACGAGCGGCTGCGCGTTGAGCTGCCCGTGGAGTTCGTGATTGCGCCGGAGCATCGCGCGCAAGTGCGATTCTCGCCGACGTCGTGTGCCGCGGAACAGTTTCGCATCAGCGGCGTGACGTTCGATTTGAGCGTGGGCGGCATTGGTTTTCGCAGCCCGTTGTTCCTGCCGCGCCATTGCGAGGGGACGGTGCGGATTTTCTCTGCGGCGAATGTCGAGGCGGTCGGTGATGAATCGGTCTGCCGCATGCCGCGCCTGGAGCATCGCGCCAAGGTTCGCCGCGTGTGGATGAACAATGCCGAGGGCAACTTCTCCGTGGGGCTTGCGTTCCTCGGCGCGACGCCGGCGCTGGAAGCGTTGATTCACGACATGCTGTTGGAATACGAGGCGTCGGTGGCTGGCCGCGTCGGACCGGACGAGGCGGGGGAGCGTCGCGATGCTTGATCAGGATGTGTTCCTTGAGCGAGCGCTGATCGACGACGGGCTTCTGACGCGCGAAAAGCTCGATGAAGCGCGGCGTTTCATGACGAAGCAGGGCGGCGACCTCGTCGACGCGCTTGTCGGCTTGAAGTTGCTCACCGGGCCGCAGATCGCTCGCGCGCGTGCGGCGCTGTTTGAAGTGCCGTATGTCAACCTGACCGACTACGACATGTGCCTCGCGAACAGCAGCCTGGTGCCGCGCGCCATTGCTGATCGCTATTGCCTGTTCCCGCTCTTCATGGTGGACGGCGTGCTCACGCTGGCGATGGACGATCCCATGAACCTGGACGCGATGGACCAGGTGCGCCAGGCGGCGAAGTGCGAAGTTGATGCGGTGCTCGCGGAACGGATGTCGCTCAAGAGTCTGATCGGGCGAGCGTACAGCCTCGGCCACGACATGCAGGCCGCGGCGAACTTCGGCGAACAGGTGGTGGAGGTTGCGGAGTCGGAACTGTCGCAGCCGATCATCGCCGCGGTTGATCAGATGTTGAGCGACGCCATTGACCTGGGCGCCAGCGATATTCATATCAATCCCGACGACGGCCATCTGCATCTGCGCTATCGCGTGGACGGCGAGCTGCAGGAAAAGCAGGGGCCGGCGCTTTCGATGCATGCGGCGCTCGTGCAGCGCATCAAGGTGATGGCGCAGCTCGACCTGACGCAGACGCGACGGCCGCAGGACGGCAAGTTCCGCTTCCGTCACAACGGTCAGCAGTATGACGTGCGCGTGTCGTGCGTGCCCACGGTGTGCGGCGAAAACGTCGTCATGCGGTTGCTCGCCACCACGAAGCAGATTTTGAGCTATCAGGAACTGGGCGTGCCGGCGCCGATCATCGAGAAGATTGATCGCAAGCTGGACAATCCCTACGGCATGATGATCGTGTCCGGCCCCACCGGCTCGGGCAAGACGACGACGCTCTACACCGCGCTGGCGAAGCTGAACGACCCGTCATCGAACGTGATGACGATCGAAGACCCCGTCGAAATTCGCCTGCCGTATGCACGCCAGATTCAGACGCACACGGAAATCGGTCTGACGTTCGCGTCGGCGCTGCGATCGATTCTGCGGCAGGATCCCGACATCATTCTGCTCGGCGAAATTCGCGACGAGGAGACGGCGGGGATCGCGCTGCAGGCGGCGCTGACGGGTCACCTGGTGCTGACGACGCTGCACACGAACGACGCGGCGGGCGCGGTGTCGCGCTTGCTCAATTTCAATGTGCCGCCGTTCGTCATTAACTCGGCGCTGCTGGGCGTGCTGGCGCAGCGACTGGTGCGCCGCGTGTGCCAATCTTGCAAAAAGCCCTGCGTGCCGGAAGGCGTACTGATGGAGCGATTCAAGATCAAGCCGGGCACGAAGGGGTTCGTGATCGGCGCCGGGTGCGCGCGGTGCAGCCAGACGGGATATCGCGGGCGCATCGGTTTGTACGAGTTTCTCGAGTTCACGCCGGGCATTCAGTCGCTGGTTGAGCGCGGCGCGACGACGAACGAAATTCGCGAACTCGCCGTGAGCGAGGGCACGCGCCTGATGTGGCAGGACGGGCTCGACAAGGCGCACATGGGCGAGACAACGCTGCAGGAAGTCAGCCGGGTGGCGTCGATCATCGCGGTGGAAGGGCATGACAGCGGCGATCACATGAGGATGGCGGGATGAACCAGCTTGCGTTTCGCTACAAAGCGCTTGATCGCAACGGCGCGGCCCTGAAGGGTCAGCTCCGTGCTCGCGATCGCGCCGAAGCGTATCGCCAGATCATGGCTTCCGGCCTGCGCCCGGTGAAGATCGTGGCGACGCGCCGTGGAACGCGCCGTCGCGGACGCCGAAAGGTGAGCAGCAAGGATCTGGCGCATTTCACATATCAGTTCGCGGTGCTGATGGAGGCGCGCATTCCCATCGGCGACGGTCTGCGTTCCATCGCAGACCAGGAAGCGAACGACGACTTGCGCATGATTCTGGAGGAGATCGCAACGGAAATCGAAGCCGGTCACAGCGTCACGCAGGCGCTATCGCAATTTCGTGAAGTGTTCGGCAGCGTGTACATCGAAACGATGCGAGCGGCGGAGGTGAGCGGCAACATGCCGAAGGTGCTCGACCACCTTGCCGACATGCTCGAGCGCCAGGAGGAGACGCGCAAGAGCATCAAAGGCTCGCTGATGTATCCGATCTGCGTGCTCTCGGCGATGACGCTCGCGGTGCTGTTTCTGGTGGTGTTCGTTGTGCCGCGGTTTACGGAGCTGTTCGAGAGCCGCGGCGTGGCGTTGCCGCTGCCCACGCAGATTCTGGTGTTCGTGACCACGCTGGTGCGGTCGTACTGGTACGCGTTTCTCGGCGTGGGCGCCGGTTTGTTCTTCCTGGTGCGCTCGGCGTGGCGGAAGCTGGAGTGGCGGCAGCGCATCGACGGCTGGCTGCACAAGGTGCCGTATCTCCGCGATGTGCTGCGCGGCGTGGCGGTAAGTCGCTTCGCGCATGTTTTCGGACTGTGCCTGCAAAGCGGAATTGGTCTGATCGAGGCATTGGAAATGTCAGGTCGTTCGTGCGGTCGTCCCATGTTGCAGGCGGATGCCGAGAAGATGAAGGAACAGGTGAATCACGGCGGTCGACTGTCCGATGTGATGCTTGCGTGTCCGTACTTGCCAGGGTTCGCCAAGCGCATGATTGCGGCGGGCGAAGAGTCAGCGGAGCTGACGCGGATGTGCAGCTTCGTGGCGCGACATTATGACCGCGAAGTCTCGCACCTGACCAAGAACGTGACCGCAGTGATCGAGCCGATCATGATCGTCGGTCTCGCGGCATTGGTGTTGATGATTGCGCTCGCCATCTTTCTGCCCATGTGGAACATGGCGTCGTTGATCTGAAGTGACCATCACGGGCTCGGATGCGTACGCCGAGCCGGTCCCGCGGGGGACGAGCAGGTGTACGCGAATCGAACCTCTTGATCCGGAAGGAAGCTGACTGTCATGACCAAGCAGAACGGAACGATTCGTCGGGGCTTTACGCTGATTGAACTGATCGCCGTCATCGTGATTCTCGCGGTGCTGGCCGGCGTGGCGCTGCCGAAGTATTTCGATTACGCGGCGCAGGCGAAGGTCTCCGCGTGCAAGGGCGCGCTGGGCGGCATGCGTGCTGGCATCGCCAACTTCTACGCCAACCAGGCCATCACGGGCTCGGCGCGTTATCCCTCGCTCGCCGAGTTCACCACGCTCGGAACGGTGATGCAGGAACCGCTGCCTGAAAATCCGTTCAACGGCAGCAACGCCGTGCGCGATGCGAGCGGCACCTGGGTCGCCGGCGATCCGCCGACGCAGCCCGCCGTCACCACCAACGACGAAGGCTGGGCGTATGACGCGACCGCTGGCAAGGTGTGGGCCAACACCGACACGGTCGGCGAGAACCTCTACTGAACCCGCAGATCGAAGAGCCATGCGCTCGCATCGATCAATGATCTCACCGTGGACCCGCTGGTCGCGTAAGACCAGCGGGTTCACGCTTCTTGAGATGATCGCGGTGATCGTGATCGTCGCCATCCTCGCTGCCGTCGCAGTGCCGACGATTGGCACGGTGAGCGCCACGCGAGGCGCGTCGGCCGCAAGGCAATTGCTGCGTGATCTGACATTCGCCCGGCAGCGGGCCGCTTCCACTGGCGTGCCGTGCTGGGTGACGTTCGACGTCGCGAACGAGAAGTGGACCGTGCTGGCGGAGGATCCGGACTACCCCGGCCGGGCACACGCCGCCGTGCTCACCGATTCCGCGCGCGGCACGACATTCGTTCAGCAACTTGGTAATGGCGCGTACTTCGGCGTCGGCATCCAGAGCGCCGCGTTTGATGGCGCGGCGGAAGTGGGATTCAACTGGCTGGGAGAACCGCTGAACGCCGCCGAGAACGCGCTGGCGGACGACGGCACGGTATCGCTCACGACCGGTCACTCGGTCACGGTGCTGAAGGGGAGTGGTCTTGCGATCTTCGACGCGCCATAACGCCCATCGCGCCGGGTCACGCCGCGCGTTCAGCCTGATCGAAGCGATTGCGTGCGTGGTCATGCTGTCGGTGGCGATCCCGCCGTTGCTGTGGTCCGTGCGGCAGGCGCACCTGCAGCGCGTCGGCCCCGTGATGGCGTCGAAAGCGCGCTGGCTGGCGCAAGAAAAGCTCGAGGACATCATCGCCGACAGAAATTCATCCACGCGCGGCTACACCTACGTGGTGCAGTCCAACTATCCCGCGGAGCCGACCATCTCCGGATTCCCCGGCTTTTCGCGCAGCGTGTCCCTCGCTGAAACCAACGCGGACCTGACCACGCCGGGCTCGGGCTACAAGAAGGTGACGGTGACGGTGACGTGGACGGACGCGTCGGCGACATCGAGATCGCTCGCGGTGACGACGGTGCTGACGGACTATTGATTGGAACGAACGATGCGGCGGATTGTGCGACAGCATGTCTCTCGCGGCTTCACGCTGATCGAGCTCATCGCCACGATGGCCGTGGTGGGCGCGCTGGGTTCGATCGCCGCGTCGATCATGATCGCTGCGATCGGCGGGCTGATGCAGGCGACGACATCGGCGCAGCTGCACACCGAGCTGTCGATCGCGATGGACCGCATCGATGCCGAGCTTCGCAACATCCCGCTGGACGGGGAAGCGTCCGATATCGCGCCGAATATCAAATATCTGGCCGCCACCACGATCACATGGGACGGTTCCAACACGCTTTCGCTTGTCGGGAGCGAGTTGCAATTGTCCATTGAAGGCGGCGATCCGGTGGTCCTGCTCACGGATGTTTCGGCGTTCGAGATGAAGGCGTATGACGAGAGCAATGCGACCATGGCGCTGCCGGTGAGCGGCGCGGGCAGGGACGGCGTTCGCCGCATTCAAGTGGATGTGACGGCGACGCGCGACGGCGTGTCGGAGCGGCTGCGGACGAAGGTGTACCTGCGGTGCACCATGGCGGGGGAATGAGCGATGGCGAAGAGGCGCACAACGAGCGAGCGGCGCGGCGTGGCTTCGATCGCGCTGGTGATCGTGCTGGTGATTGCCGAGTTTGCGATTCTGGCGCTCGTGCTTGGCGGATCGCGTGATCAGGATCTCACGGTCGCGCGCGTTAGCGCTGTGCAGGCGTTCTATGCCGCGGAAGCCGGCATGAACATGGCCATGCGCGAAGTGATGGCGGATGAGGATTACGACGGCAATGGCGAAATCGGCGGAATCGCCAGCACGGCCAGCACGCTTGCGGCGCTGCACAACGCGAACATCGCGGTGTCGGTCGCGTCGGACGGCAACGCCATCACGCTCACCAGCCAGTCCGAACACGCGCAGGCACGGCGGCGCTTCGAGACTTCGCTGGAAATCACGGAAACGGCCAGTGCGCTCGAGTGGACCTACGGCGCCGCGGTCACAGCCACGGTGAAGCTCCACAACCACGGGCGCATCGATGCGTTCGACTCCAGAAGCGGAACCTATGATCCGTGGACCTACTACAGCGGCCTCGCCACCGTCGCGTCCAACACGACGACCAACAACACCATCGAACTCACCGGCAGCTCGCGCATCATTGGCGATGTTCTCGTTGGTCCGGGCGGCAACCATGCGAAGGTGATCAAGACCACGGGCAGCACGACCATTACCGGTTCGCGGAGCGCGCTCACCCAGGCGGTGAGCGTGCCGGCGGTGACGAAGCCCAGCAATCTTCCCGCGTCGCTGGGCAACTCCTCGTTCCCGGGGTGGGGATCGGGTTCGCTCTCCGCGGGCACGTATCACTACAACAACTTCACCGTGAACAATGACTTCGAGCTCACAATTAACGGCCAGGTCACGATCGTGTGCGACGGCAACTTCACGGTGGACAATTCGGGAAGGGTGCAGCTCGCCTCCGGTGCCACGCTCGCCGTCTATGCAGAGCGATTTCAGTTCATCGGCAACGCTCGCCTGAACATGACGGGCAAGCCGAGCCCGTCGCGCGTGCACCTCTATCAACTTGGATCCAGCCAGTTCCGCGTCGATAACTCGGCGGCGATCGCTGCAGCGGTGATTGCCCCGAACGCGGAAGTGTGGATTCCCAACAACGGGCGGCTGTTCGGCATTGTGCAGGCGGCGAAACTCTTCCTCGACAACAGCGGGCAGTTCACGCAGGACATCGGCTTTGATGGCGGTGTCGTGAGCGGCAGCGGTGGCGGCGGGACAGCGGAGGGCGGCGTCGCAATCGCGGCGTGGCGACAGCTTGCGCCATAATCGAGTTGGCGGCGCGTAGGGTGGACACGTTCTTATCAGACGGCGAGGGCAGAGATGCTCCCTTGCCGGGCACTTCGTCCGCAAGTCGCGCGGCGGCATATCCGACAAAACCTGCGGGGCCGCGCAACTCCAGACAAGGGTGCCATGAATCGCTTCGTCGCCATCGAGCTCTTACCGGACCGCGTGGATGTGGTGCATGTGCGCGGCGGGCGCATCGCCGATTCAAAGCGCCTGCCCATCGAGCTTCCGTCTGATCCTTCCGCGTGGTGCAAGGCGCTGCGCGCCGCATCAGGAACCCTGAAACAGGCTGTCGCCGATCTCGGCGCGACCAAGCTGCGCGCGGTGGTGCTGTACCGCAGCCCGACGCAGGCGGTGGACCTTGCGAGCATGGAGATGCGCTCCGCGCACCAGGCGGCGGATGCGGCGTCGCTCGACTGTCTCGGCGGCTTGTCGTATCACATGGACAACGCTGTGGTGGCGACGAGCGTAGTCGGCCGCGATCTTGCCGGCGAAGGCAGGAAGACGCACGTCGTGGTGGCGGCGGATCGCATCGACGTGCTGACTGCGATTGTGGATTTCGTCACGAGCGCCGGGCTGCGAGCCGAGCATATCGCGCCCATCGATGCGGTGATCAACGCGGCGATGGCGCAGCGAGCGCTCCGGCGCGGCTTGCCCTTGCAAGCGTGGTTGTACATCGGCCAGCACAGTTCGTTCTTCGTGATCGCAGGCGAAGGGCGCGTGCATTTCGGCCGTGGGTTGAGTCTTGGCCTTGAAACGCTGGCGCGAACGCTCACGCGGCCGATTCGTGTGCGCGGCCGGGATGAACCCGTCGAGCTTGATCTTGACACGGCGCTCACGGTGATTCACCAGGTCGGCGTGCCGCGCGGGGAGCAGGTGGTCTATGAGCCGCTCGGCTTGACGGGCACGCAGCTGCGGCCGCTCGTTCAGCCTGTGCTCCAGCGATACATCGTGGAATTGCGGCAGTCGATGCGTTTCGCGCTGCCGGATGGCGACTTCAGGGATTTGCCGCTGACGTTGCTCGGGCCGGGCGGCCGCTTGCCGTCTTTCGATGAACTGCTCGAAGAAGAACTGGGCGTGCGCCCGCAGCGAAGTGATGACGGCGAAGCGTTCGATCGCACGGTTCCCGGCGGGCCGAAGAGCGAGTTGCATGATGCGCTGGCGAATCGCAGCGCGCTGCGCGATCTCACCATCCTTCCGCCTGCGGTGGCGGGTAAACGCCGCGCGGCTGAACTGCGACGGTGCATGTGGGCGGGAACCGCGGTGGCGCTGCTGCTCGTGGCCCTCGACGCGGTGCGCTTGAACAAGCAGGTGGAGCAGGCTCGCATTTATGCGGACAGCCTCGCCAGCCAAATGGAGCAGGATGAAGCGTTGACGTCGACGCGGCTGAAGCTCACAAACGCCAGCGCGGCGCTCAAGTCGCTCGAAGATGCCATCAGCCGGGAGCGGTCGGCGTGTGTGAGCTTCCGCGCGGTGATGCACGAGCTAAGCAAAGTCACGCCGGAATCCGTGCGGCTGATCAATTTGACGTTCTCCACGCGCGAAGGCCAATCGCAGTGCGCATTGCGCGGTTATGCGAAACGAGCGATGGCGGCGCGAGGCGGAACGCCGGGCGACTCCGAGCTCAAGCAGTTCATCGAGCGGCTGAAGATGAGTCCGCTGGTGAGCGGCGTCACGCTGCTCAACGTCGAGCGCGCGGAGCTCGGCGGCGATCCGGCGGAGAGCTTTCAGGCGTCGATGGATTTGATTTCGATTCCGCCGGATTTGAAGCCGGCGCAGGTCGTCACCGCCGAAGCGGAGGAGCAGCCATGAACGTCGCGATCGATCGTGAGTTCATCGCGCAAGTGCTCGTCGCGCTGGTGGCGACAGCGGGCGGCTGGCTGATGTTCGTCGAGCCCAAGGCGACCGAGCTGAATCGTCTTGAGGCGACCATCAGCGCGAACACAGCCGTCACGAACACGGCGTCGATGTCCGTGGTCGACATGGCCTCCGAAGCGTCGCGCGTTCGCGCCCGCATTGCGGAAATCCAGGCGCAGAACAATTTCGCGATGAACTCTTCGGACTTGTACGCGCGCATCGATCAACTGGCGGACGAGCTTGGCGTCATCGTGCAGACCATGCGGCCCGGGTCGGAAGCCGAGGCCAAGGCGAACGCCAGCGTGCACACGGCGCGGATTGATCTCTCGATCGAAGGGCCGTACGAGAACGCCGCGGCGTTTCTTGACGCGGTGTCATCAATGTCCGGGTTTGTCCGGCCGGTGTCGCTGACGGTCGCGCCGATGGATCGAAACGGCAACAAGCTGGTGGCGGCGCGATATGTCTGCGAGCTGTTGCAGTTCAACGTGCCGGATGCGCTGACGGCGTTCACGGAGTCGCCCGATGAGTTCTAAGCGAAGCCGTCAATGGCTGGTGAACGTGTGCATGCTGCTGCTTCCGCTGGGCGCGACGAAGGTGGCGGCGTTCTGGTTCTCGGCGCCTCCCTCGCCGTCGCGGGCCAGCGCCGTTTCCGCGGTCGCCATTCCCGCCGCCTCGCCGGTGGCGGCCAGCGCGCCGCTGACGCCGGCGCAACTTCGCCGCCGCGCTGAAGCTGCGGAGTATGTGCAGAATACGCAACTGGAGCCGTTCGGCCCCACGCCGTTCTATTACGTGCCGGCAGCGCCTGTTCGCGTGGAAAGCGCGCCCGCGCCGGTGATTGAGCAGCCCGGCGTGCCGTCCTTCACCGTGCAGGTGATCATGGCGTCGGAGACGGACACGAAAGCGCTGATCGACGGCAAGGTGTACCGCGTGGGCGACGAGTTCCGCGACGGCTGGATCATCGCGGAAATCGACAGCTTCGCACGCACGGTGACGATCGCCGACCCCGCAACCAGCCGCACGATCACGCAAGCCGTGCGCATGCCGGGGCGGTAGCCAAACCGTTTGGCTTATGTGCTCACGGTTTCAAGCGTTGGCGCGATGTCGATCGCGGCTGCGGTCTTGGCCTTCACTTCGTCCACGGTGACGCCCGGCGCGAGTTCAGTGAGCTTGAAGCGCCGGGTCGCCGGGTCCATGTGCAGGACGCAGAGATCGGTGATGATCATGTGCACGCACGCCTTGCCGGTGAGCGGAAGCGTGCACCGCGGGAGGATTTTCGGCTCACCTTTCTTGTTGGTGTGCTCCATCATCACGATGACGCGCTTCACGCCGGCGACGAGGTCCATCGCGCCGCCCATGCCCTTGACGAGCCTGCCGGGAATCATCCAGTTGGCGAGGTCGCCCTGTTCGGAGACCTCCATCGCCCCCAGGATGGCGAGGTCAATGTGCCCGCCGCGGATCATGCCGAAGGAATCAGCGGAGGAGAAGAAGCTGTGGCCGGGCACGCCGGTCACGGTCTGCTTGCCCGCGTTGATGAGGTCGGGATCCACTTCGTTTTCGGTCGGGAAAGGCCCCATGCCGAGGAGGCCGTTTTCGGATTGCAGCCACACGGTGGTGCCGGGCGGGATGAAGTTGGCGACAAGCGTCGGCATGCCGATGCCGAGGTTGACGTACATGCCGTCGCGCAGTTCACGAGCGGCACGGCGAGCGATCTGATTGCGGTCGAGGGGCATTGAGCGAACTCCTGCGGGATATGCGAGCAGTGATGGAGTGTAACGCGATTGCGAACGTTTAGCCGCGACCCGAATGAAGCGCGGTTGCTGCTATTCTTTCCGCATGACCACCGCCACGATTGAAAAACTGGCCCTGCGTGCTGATCCCCGGATTGCGAATTCGTCAGCTTCCGGGAGTTCCATTGATTCCATTAACCCCGCCACCGGCAAGCCGATTGCCTCGGTGCGCTTGCAGGCCAGAGCGGAATACGACGACGCGGTGAAGCGTGCGATGCGCGTGCAGGAAGAGTGGCGAAGGCTTCCGGCGCCCAAACGCGGCGAGGTCGTGCGCCTGATCGGCAACGCGTTTCGTGAGCAGCGCGAGGCGCTCGGCGAGCTGGTGTCGCTCGAAGTCGGCAAGATTCGCGCCGAGGGCGTGGGCGAAATTCAGGAATGCATTGACATCGCGGATTTCGCGGTCGGCCTGTCGCGGCAGCTTTACGGCCTGACCATGCACTCCGAGCGGCCCAATCACCGCATGTACGAGCAGTGGCATCCGCTCGGCACGATCGGCATCATCACGGCGTTCAACTTCCCCGCGGCGGTGTGGGCGTGGAATGCCATGCTCGCGGCGGTGTGCGGCAACACGATGGTGTGGAAGCCGAGCCTCGAAGCGCCGCTCACGGCGATTGCGGTGACGCGGCTTGTCCACGACGTAATGCGCTCGCAGGACGTGTTCACGCCGAAGAGCGGGGCAGCGGAAGATGTGTTCGCGCTGGTGATCGGCACGGATCAGGAAGTCGGCGAGCCGATGATTGCGGATCGCCGGTTGCCGCTGATCAGCGCGACGGGTTCGTGCCGGATGGGCCGTCATGTCGGGCAGGTGGTGGCGGCGCGATTGGGCCGCACGCTGCTCGAACTCGGCGGGAACAACGCAATCATCGTGATGGACGATGCGGATCTTGATCTCACGATGCGGGCGGTGCTGTTCGGCGCGGTGGGGACAGCGGGCCAACGATGCACGACGACGCGGCGATTGCTTTGTCACACCAAGGTGGTGAAGCAGCTCACGGACAAACTGGTCAAGGCGTACGGAAGCGTGCCGATCGGCGATCCGCTGGCTCATGGAACGCTGATGGGGCCGCTGATCAACCAGCGCGCGGTGGATTCGATGCGTGCAGCGCTCGAGCAGGCGCGGGCGGAAGGATGCGAGATTCTGTGCGGCGGCGTCGACGGCATTGAGCGGCAGGCGAAGCGTTCCGAGGGAGGGTTTTTCGTCGAGCCGACGATCGTGCGCGTGCCGAAGGGCAAGGACCCGGCGATCGCGCGCGAGGAAACCTTCGCGCCGATTCTGTATGTATACGAAGTGAACGATCTCGACGAAGCGATGCGGCTGCACAACGCGGTGAACCAGGGCTTGTCCAGCGCGATCTTCACGACGTCGCTGCGCAGCGCCGAGCGGTTCCTGTCCGTCGACGGCTCGGACTGCGGCATTGCCAACGTCAACATCGGCACGAGCGGCGCGGAGATCGGCGGCGCGTTCGGCGGCGAGAAGGACACCGGCGGCGGCCGCGAATCCGGCAGCGATTCGTGGAAGCATTACATGCGGCGGCAGACTTGCACGATCAACTACGGCACCGAATTGCCGCTCGCGCAGGGGATCAAATTCGGGGAGTAGGGTGGACGCCTGTGCCACCAAAGCGGGCTGCGCGTCTTGGGGCATGAGTCGCTCCCTCACGGCGGCTCGTTACGATTCGCTCACGATGGTATCGCGCATTATTCGCCTTCGTCGCCCCGTGGTGATCTCCGTGCAGGAAGGGCGCTTCGTGCCGCCGCGTGGTTGCGCTTCGCTGGACGAGATTGATGAGCGCTGGGAGGCGCTGCGGGCGAGCAACCCGGCCTATCACGACGGGCCGGCGTATCACGTGATTGGCGTGCATCGCAACGGTCATGGCGGGGCGGTGATTCACGTGCTCGAATCGTCGTATCGCTTCCAGGCGGTGCAATCTTCCGATGACGGTGCGAACGGCGGCGCTTTCGATGTCGGTCATCGCGGTCTCGGCGTGCGCGGCATGGTGCGCGGCTTTTGTGCGGCCCTGATGGGTAAGCGGTCCGATCGCGTGGGGCGATATCCCGGCATGTGGGAATTCGTGCCTGCGGGCGGGCTTGGCGTTGGTGAACAGCCGCAGGATGCGCTGCGCCGTGAAATGCGCGAGGAGATCGGGGTCCATGACTGGAAGGCGGCGAAGCAAGTGGCTGTGATGTTCGATGACGTCGCGCGCACGTGGGAGATCGTGTTTGCGATCACGCTTCCGGAAGCGATGGAAGTGCAAAGCGCCGGTGAGCACACAGACCTTGGCTGGTTTCGCATGGATCGCTTGCCGGCGCCCTTGAGCCCGATCACAGCGAAGATGATTCCGCTTGCGCGCGAGTGACCCGCGGCTTCCTCGTCGACTCGTCAGACGCGGCTTCGGGGCACGCTGCGTTCGCGCGGCCCGTGTTACGTCAGCACAGCGATGGTGAGGCCGATGATGGCGCCGATAATGGGGCCGAGGTCGATCCATGGCGTCCACACACCATATTTGCGAATGGCGGCGGCGGTGACGAAGTAGCCGAGCAACCGCGCGTAGGCGACGGCGAAGATGACGCCTTCCGGCCCGCCGAGGTACGCGCCGATGACGATCGCGATCGCAAGGATGATGAGCTGGCCGACGAACGTCATCAGATGGCGGAACGAATCGCCCACGGCAAGCAGCACCGGCAGGCATGAGTGCGACACGAGCGAGCCGATCGCGCCCACCGACAGCACCTTCAGCATCCATCCGGCCGCCCAGAACTGCGGCGGGTAGAGGAACTGCACGATCCACTCGGCGAACGCGATCACGGCCAGCGTCGGAGGCAACGTGATGGCGAGCAGCAGCAGGCGCACGCGCGTGACGTTTCGCCGCAGCGCCTCATCGCCGGCGTCATTCAGGCGAGCGTACAGCGGCAGCAGCAGTCGAGAGCCGAACGCAAGGAGGAACTGCGCGAGCGCGTCGGAGAGCTGCATGGCGATCCAGAAGATGCCGAACAGCCCCATGCCCATCAGGCCGCTCAACGTGAACTGGTCGATGCGCATCACGAGGAACGTGATGACGGTGCTGATGAAGATCCACCGCCCGAAGCGAATGAGCGAGCGGGCGGAATCGCGGTCCCAGACGAATCGGTTCTTCATGCCCGGCAGCGCGGTCCAGCCGAGCACGAGCACGACGATCGCGCGGGCGACCTGGCCGACGACGAGCGCCCAGATCGTGGGGCTCACCAGCGCCCAGACGACCATCACGATGATGCACACGGCTTGCGCGATGATCTCGAAGACCGTGATCCTGCCCAGCACGAGATGGCGGTGCAGCGAGAAGTACGCGGTGGGGTTGAAACCGAGGATGAGCGACGTGAGCCCGACGACGGGTATCACCTGCAGCAGGACAGGCTCGTCGTACATCGCAGCAACAGGCACCGCGAGCACGCAACTCGCCATCCACAGTGAAGCGCCGCGGATCACCTGGATCGTCCACGCGGTGTTGAGGAACCTGGGGTCGTCGGCCCGTTTGTCCTGGATGATGCTGGGTCCGATACCGATGTCGGAGAACATCTGCAGCGCCATCATCCACAGGTTGACGACGGCCATGAGACCGAAGAGGTCCGGCACGAGCAGTCGCGTGAGGATGAGATTGCTGGCGAGTTGCAGGGCGCGCGTGCCGCCGTAGTGCGCGAACGTCCACACGGAGCCGGTGAGCGCACGGCGACGGAGCGAACTGGTCGGCGCTTCCACGCCCGAGGATTCCGGCGGGGCCGACGCCGTGTCGCCCGCTTGCAGCAATTCTTCGCTCAATTGCTGCTGCATTTCCTCGCGATCGGTATCAAGCTGCGTCATGCGAGGATTTCCTGTGCGAGCGGACTTGGGCTGGACGCGCGAGCCGGAACCATCGGCGCAGCGCGCGAGGCGATGTGTTCGCCGATGGCGATCGAACTGGTGGCGGCGGGGGAGGGCGCGTTGAGCACGTGCACCATGCGGTCGGACTCAACGATGTGGAAATCGTCGATGAGCTTGCCGTCGGCGCCTACGGCTTGGGCGCGAACGCCGGCGCCGCCGGGCGTGAGATCATCAGCCTGAATGTCGGGGACGAGCTTGCGCAAGGCCGCTGCGAACTTTGCCTTGCTCAAGGAGCGCGCGACTTCACTCATTCCCATGCGCCAATGGCGCGCGAAGAGCCGCCATGCGCCGGCGTAGGAGAACGTGCCGCAGAGATCGCGCAGGTTGATGTTTCGCCATGAGTAGCCGTGGCGTGCGAGCGCGAGCACCGCGTTGGGGCCGGCTTCCACGCCGCCGCCGACCATGCGCGTCAGGTGCACGCCGAGGAACGGGAAGCGCGCATCGGGCACGGGGTAAATGAGATTCCGCACGAGGGTTCGGCTGCGCTCGGCCAGTTCGTAGTATTCGCCTCGGAACGGGACAATGCGGCAGCCGGGGTCCGCGCCGCACTGGCGCGCGATGCGATCGGATTGCAGCCCGCCGCAGTTGATGAGGAGCGATGCGGCGATCTCACCGGTGGAGAGGCGGACGCGCAGCGTGTTGCCGTCGCGCGCAGCGCCGAGGAAGCGCGTGCGCAGGCGAATCTGGCCGCCGCGCTCCGTGATGACGCGCGCCATCGCGCTGGCGACATCGGTGTAATTGACGATGCCTGTCTCGGCGACGTGCAACCCGGCGATCCCCGTTGCGTGCGGTTCATGCTCGCGGATGCCGGCGGCGTCAAGACGGCGAATGCTGGTCAGCCCGTTCGCGCGTCCCCGGCGTTCGAGTTCATCGAGCGCTGCAATTTCATGTTCGCTTGTGGCGATGACAAGCTTTCCGCATCGCTCGTGCTTCACGCCTTGCTCGGCGCAGAAGCGGTACATCGCTTCGCGGCCCTCCGCGCAGAGCTTGGCCTTCAGCGAACCGGGCTTGTAATACAGCCCTGCGTGGATGACGCCGCTGTTATGACCGGTCTGGTGGGCGGCGAGCTTGTCTTCGCTTTCGACGACGAGAACATCTAGACCGCCGCGGCGTGAGAGCGCCAGCGCGGTGGCGAGGCCGACGATGCCGCCTCCAATGATGACCGCGTCGAATCGCTCCATCTCGAACCCATCCCTGCGTTCAGCGTCTGCTGCCGGCTCCCACGTCACATCGCCACGACGCTCGGCGACAACTGCAGGTTCGCCAACGTGCTCTTAATTTCGTTGACATACAGCGGATTCATCACGATGACGACGTCGGGATCGATCTGCCGGAGCGCTTCCGGCGCGACAATCTCCTGGCCCGTGCCTGCGATGAACCGGCCGTGCTTCTTCGGATTGACATCGACCGCGCAGGGGACCATGGCATGAGAAATCCCGAGGGTGTTAAGGAACATCACCCCCTTGGTGCCGGCGCCCCAGAGGACAACTCTCTTGCCCGCGGCGTGCATCTCGTTCAATCGCTGCTTCCACGTGCTCACGCATTGCTCATACGCGATGTGGAACTTGCTGACGGCCGCCATCACGTCGGCATGCGCGGGCTCGAGCGGCGCGGCGCCCGCCGTGGCCGGGCTGCTCTCAATCGTGAGGAACTGCTCGCCGTACGTCGTCTCCACGCGCAGCGGCTTGAAGCCGGCTTGCAGGAAGACGTTGGCGATGGCGCGGGGCGTGAAGTAGGTGCAGTGTTCGTAGAGGATGTCCCAGATGCCGAGCTGTTCGATGGTCCAGAGCGCGTTGGGCACCTCAAAGAAGATGATCGTGTCGCCGCGCTGCCCGACGGTTTTGCGGATGCTGCGCAGGAACGCGAGCGGGTTGGGAATGTGTTCGAGGACATGCCTGCAGCAGACGAGCGACGCAGGGCGCGTCATGAGGCTCTCGCCGTAGGGCTCCGCAATGATGGTGACATCGGGGCCGTTCGTGATGTCGTGCGCGTGGCCGGCGTCGCCATTGGCGGATGGTTGATAGCTGGGGTCGAAGCCGAAGCCGCGATTGTCGCCAAGACTGCAAATGAGGCGGAGGAAATCGCCGCGTCCGCAACCGATGTCGATGACATCTGTGTTGCGAATGCCGTAACGGTCGATGAGCGAGCCGGCGAGCGTTTCTGCGTATTGGCGGAAGTGGCCGGAAACGTGCAGCGAGTTTTCGTAGCCCTCGGCGTACTCAAGCCGATTCGCGTCGAAGGCGATGTTCGCAATCAGTTCGCATCCCTTGCACACGCCGAGCGTGATGGGTGCAGTGGGGGCGGCGATGGCGTGGTCCCGCGTGGCGTGCTGGACGTTGCAGAAGACAGGGGCGTGCGCGATCTCGATGAACGGCTCGAAGCGGCCACTGTTGCACACCGGACACGATTGCCACACTGCCTGGCTCCAGCCATCGGTTAGGGCGCGTCGCGAAGTTGTGGTGGGTTGAGAGCGCATGCTCACACCGCCACCAGTTCCGGCTTGAGGCCGCGTTGCTCGAGATCGCGCCGGATCTCATCTACATATATAGGGTTCATCACGATGACGCAGTCGGGCTTGTAGTTCGGGAGAAAATCGGGGCCGACAATCTGCTGTCCCGTGCCGGGCATGAATTTGCCCTGGCGGAAGGGGTTGATGTCCACCACGTATTCGATCTCGTCCATGAGCCGGAGCGTCGTGAGGAAGGACACGCCCTTGGAGCCGGAGCCCCAGAGCACGACGCGCTGGCCTTTCGCCGCCCGCTCTTCGACGAACGACCGCCAGTAGCGGATCGCCTTGCCGCACACTTCGGGGAACGCCGCGACGCGTTGCTTCAACTCCGCGAGGTCGTTCTCCAGCGGCAGCGAGGGCTGCGTCGGTCCATCGGTGGGCGTGGCGGTGATGAGCAGATATTGCCCGGCGTACACCACTTCCAGCTCCGTCACGTTGAAGTGCGTCTGGCGGAAAAGGCGTGCGAGCGAGCCTGCGGAGAAATAGGTGCAGTGCTCGTAGTACAGATCCCAGAACGCGCCTTCGACGAGTTCGCGCATCACGTCGGGCAGTTCGAAGAACACGATGGTGTCTTTGCGGTTGCCGATGGTCTTGCGCAGGTCAGCCATGAACTCATGCGTGGGCGCGATGTGTTCGAGCGTGTGCCGGCAGCAGATGAAGTCGGCCGTCAGGTGCGAATACTTCGGGCCGTAGAAATCAACGATGAACTCGATGCGCTTGGCTGCTTCACTGTTCGTGCGCTCGGGGCGATAGCCCGGGTCGAGGCCGATGCCGTTGCACTTGCCGAGCTCGCACATGAGCACGAGGAACTCGCCCTTGCCGCAACCGATTTCAAGGACAGTTGTGCCGGGGCCAAGATTGTGCTTGTCGACGAGATCCTGCGCGAGCTGCTTGGCGAACTTGTTGAACGTCGGCGAGAAGCCCTGCGTTTCCTCGTAGCGGGCGGAGTATTCGTGCATGCCCGGATCGAACGCCGTGTTGCACACGAACCCGCAGTTCGGGCAGAAGCCAAGATGCAGCGTGCCAGTGGGGTAGCTGACCGCTTCCTCGCGCGTCGGCATGAGCAGACAACTATGCACGGGGATGTTGTCCACGTGATAGAACGACTGCATGCCCTTGCTCAAACAGTTTGGGCACGAGACCGATTGATCAACGCCTGTGGGGAACGAAGCAGCGGTGGCCTCCAACGCGGATTGATTTGACATTCCCTGTCCCACCTCTGTGTCCTCTGTGCCTCTGTGGTGAATCCGCTCACGCACGCGCGCTTGCCGGCTCGAGAATGCGCGGCTGGGGGATCGGCACGATGAAACGCCCGCCCTTCGCCTGGTATTCCGCCTGCTGACGCACGATTTCGTCCGTGAAGTTCCACGGCAGGATCACGACGTAATCCGGCATCGTCGCCTTGATCTTCTCCGGCGCCACGATCGGAATGCGCACGCCGGGAATCCACTTGCCCTGCTTGTGCACGTTCTTGTCAGCGACGAATTCGATGACTTCGTGCGTCGCGCCGATGTAGTTGAGCATGATCGTGCCCTTGGCGGCGGCGCCGTAGCCCGCGATGCGCTTCCCCTTCGCCTGCAGGTCGCCGAGAATGCGCTGCATCTCGCTGCGCACGCCTTCCACGCGGTGGCGGAAGCCTTCGTAATACTTCATGTCCGTCATGCCGAGCTGCTTCTCTTCCGCGAGCAGCTTGGTGACGTTCGGGCTGACGTTCGGCTTCTTCTCGACATACAGCCGCAGCGACCCGCCGTGGATCGGCAGCCGCTTCACGTCGTTGAGCGACAGGCCGTGCCGCTTGAAGAGCGCATCGAGCGCGTGCACGGAGAAGTAGCAGAGGTGCTCGTGATAGATGGTGTCGAACTCGCCGTGGTCGATGAGGTCGCGCACGTAGGGGCATTCGATCACCGCAACGCCGGTGTCCTTGAGCAGCGTGGCGATGCCGGACACGAAGCCGTTGGTGTCCGCGACGTGCGCGAGCACGTTGTTGCCGATGATCACGTCCGCCTGCCTGCCTTCGCTTTTCAATTTCGCCGCGAGGTCCTTCGTGAAGAAGGTGTTGAGCGTGGGCACGCCGATCTTCTCCGCGGCTTTGGCGGGGCCATCGGCAGGATCGATGCCGAGCACGGGGATGTTGTGCTCGACGAAGTTCTTGAGCAGGTAGCCGTCGTTGCTGGCAAGCTCCACGACGAAGCTCTTCGGCGTGAGCGCGCGGCGCTTGATGAGGTCGAGGGCGTTGTCGCGTGAGTGCGCGAGCAGCGTGTCGCTGAAGGACGAGAAGTAGGGGTAGTTGTCGCAGAACAGCTTCTCGGGCGGCACGGTCTCGAGAATCTGCATGAGCGTGCACTGCGGGCAGAAGGCCACGTCGAGCGGGAAGAGTTCTTCTTCGCTCTCGATCTGCGATGCCGTGAGGAAGCCGTCCGACAGCGGCATCATGCCGAGGTCGAGCACGGGCGCAAGGCCGCGCGAGCCGCAGGAACGACAGGTGGCCGAGGCGCATTTCGATTCAAAGGTGGTCATGGTGTTCGATCCGGATTCCCACAGACGCAAAGCGATCTCTGTTTCTTCTGTGCCTTGCGAAGCGTGTGTTCAAACAGACGCCGGCGACGTGGTGCGCAGCGAGTCGTCGAGCAACCCTTCCTTGATGAGCTTGCGCACGTGGGCGATGCGCTGATACTTCGGTCCTTCGAACTCTTCGAGCGTGAGGCCGATCGCTTTGTACGACTCGTACAGTTCCTTCGCGCCGCGGCGAGCCGTCCACTCCGGCTTGAAGCCCACGAGCGTCTTCACGGCCTTATCGCAGTTCACGCGGTAGTTCCGCTTGTCGGGCGAAGCGCCGTCGGCGAACGTCGTTTCGCAATTCGGCACCGTTTCCTTGACGATCTGCGCCAACTCGCGGATGCGGAAGTTCTCCGACGTGATGCCGATGTTGAACGCCTCGTTGCGGATGAGGTTCTCCGGCGTGCGCAGCGTCGAGAGAAACGCGAGCGAGATGTCGCGGATGTGCGCGATGGGCCGCCACGGGCTGCCGTCGCTCTTGAGCATCACCTTGCCGGTGGTCACGGCCCACGCCGTCAGGTTGTTGAGCACGAGATCGAAGCGCAGCCGCGGGGAAACGCCGAACGCGGTGGCGTTGCGCAGGAAGGTCGGGCAGAACTTGTCATCGGCGAGCGGCTTGAGGTCCCGCTCCACCAGCACTTTCGATTCGCCATATGGCGTGACGGGGTTCGTCGGCGACGTTTCGTCGAGGAAGTCGTTGCCGCCGGCGCCGTAATTGCTGCACGACGACGAGAACACGAATCGCCGCACGCCGGCTTTCTTCGCAAGCTCCGCAAGACGCACTGAAGCGCGCCAGTTGATGTCGAACGTGAGTTCAGGGTTGAGGTCGCCCAGCGGATCGTTCGAGAGTCCCGCGAGATGCAGCACAGCCTCGAAGCCGTTCAAGTCGCCGGGCTGCACATCGCGCACATCCTTGATGATGCTTTCGCCCTCGGGCAGATCGTCGCCCCACGTGCATCGGCTGAAGATGTCGCTGTCGAGACCCACCACATCATGCCCGGCTTCAGCGAGCATGGGAGTGAGCACAGTGCCGATGTAACCCAGGTGACCGGTGACGAGAACGCGCATCGCGGAACTCCGAAGAAACGCAGAAAAGCCGAAGCCGAAACGTAGAAAAGGGGGGCGGAAACAACCCGACTTACGCGGAGGCGATCTTCATCCTTGGTTGCATGGAGTGTTCGTCGTCCCACGTCTTCCACGGCGCGTTGCCGTGCGCCCAGAGGTCTTCAAGCAGCTTCTTGTCGCGCAGCGTGTCCATGCACTGCCAGAAGCCGTCGTGGCGGTAGGCCATGAGCTGGCCCTCGGCGGCGAGTCGCTCCATCGGCTCGCGCTCCCACTGGGTCATGTCGCCATCGATGTAATCGAACACGGCCGGCTCGAGGACGAAGAACGCGCCGTTGATCCAGCCCTCGGCGGTCTGCGGCTTTTCGCTGAACTCGCACACCTTGTCGCCTTGGAACACGAGATGGCCGAAGCGAGCGGGGGGACGCACCGCCGTCACCGTGCAGATCTTGCCGTGCGAACGGTGGAACTTGAGGAGCTCGTGGAGGTTGACGTTGGACACGCCGTCGCCCCACGTGAGCATGAAGGTCTGATTGCCGAGGTACGGCGCAAGGCGCTTGATGCGCCCGCCGGTGAGCGTGTCGATGCCGGTGTCGATGAGGTCGAGCGTCCAATCCGGCTGCTGCCCGCCGTGGCGATCAACCTGCCCGCTGCGAAGGTTGACGGTGAGATTACTGTTGAGCGAGCAGTAATCGACCATGTACTTCTTGATGTACTCGCCCTTGTAGCCGAGCGCGATGACGAAATCGCGGAAGCCGAAGTGGGCGTAGTGCATGAGGATGTGCCAAAGGATGGGCCGCCCGCCGATCTCGACCATGGGCTTGGGCTTGATCTCGGTCTCCTCGGCAAGGCGCGATCCGACGCCGCCAGCGAGAATTGCAACCTTCACGTTCGCACTCCTTCTCTCAACCTGAACCACTGCCGGGTGTCAGCCCCGCAAGCGGATCGTCCGATATCGGTCCGGTCCCCGGGGCGCCCAGATAAGCCTTCGGCAGGACTGACGTGTGACTCCATCCCCGCCCACGCTGCCATCGCCTCGCGCCATCGATCTGCGCGGCTTTGATCAATGCCGCACCGGCGCCGAAAGCAACTGCTCATAATAGGCCCGCGTGCGCTCGGCAATCGACTCCCATGAATAGCGATTGAGCGCGGATTGCCACGCCTTAACCCCCATAATCACCCGCAAATCGGGGTCCGACAGCAGCTGAATGATCGCTTCGGCGAGGGCGTCGGGATCATTCGGCGGGACCAGCAGGCCGGTCTCCATCGGCACCACGGTTTCAGCAATCCCGCCGGTGCGGGCGCCCACCACTGGAACGCCGCACGCCATGGCTTCGATGGGCGTCCGGCCGAACGCTTCGCTCAATGACGGGGCCACCAGCAACGACGCCTGGCGATAGTGGTCCGGCAACTGGTCGTGGGGCACGTGGCCGAGGAACTCGACGGCATCCTTGACGGCAGGCGACATCTCCGCCTTGAGCATCGCGAGGTAGTCGCCGCGGAAATAGTTGGCGCAGCTCTTGATAATCGGGTCATCGGAAATGTCGAGCATCAGTTCCGGCTCAAGGGCGCCAGGCGGGCCGATGAGGCGCAGCCGGCATCGCGGGAAGGCGCGGTGCACGCGCTCGAACGCTTTGATGAGCACGTGCACACCCTTCTCCGGACTGATGCGACTGACAAAGAGCAGCAGCGGATCTTCGCCGTGAAACTGGTCGCCCAGATGCACCTCGGAAAGCGACTTGCGCAATCCCGTGATCGCCGGGCGCGGCGAGTCGGACGCGGGGTCGGCGGCCGTCGCGGAGGTCGCAGCGCCAGTCGATGCCGCTGCGATCGCCGAGCGCGCAAGCATCGTTGAGGCCACGGCTTTCAGTGACGGCTTCGGGTGATAATGTTGAACGTTGATGCCTTCCGCGAGTGAACCGAAGAAGGTGACGTCGACGCCGTTGGCCAGCGTGATGAACTGTGTGACCATTTCCGGAAAGCGCTGGATGGTGGCGTTGGTGAGATACTTGCCCACGCTCACGACGAGGTCCGCCTGGCGGATGCGATTGACCAGCATGCGGCGGTCAAGCTGCAGCAACCATTCGCATCGCATGTGCAGAATGATGCGGACATCCGGGTTGAGCCGGCGAATGGTGGTGACGAACTGCGAGTAGTTCTGAATGTGGACGATGTCGAACTGGCGCTCGCGAATGTCGCGCGCCACCGCGTTGATGAAGTCGCTGCAGAAGAATCGCGATGAGAAGAACGGCCGGCGCTTGAGCGGGCGATCGAAGATCCGGTGCTTCAGGCGGGCGGCGCGGCCGGTGCGTCCGAGCGGAAAGCGGCGGTATTCCACGCCTTCGTGCCGCTCATGTTCCAGATCGCCAGGCGCGTGCTGCGCGTACACCGTCACTTCGCAATCATCGCGCTGCACCAGCCGCCGGCACACCTCGTACACCCAAATGGCGACCGAGCCGGATGTCACCGGCGGGCGCACGGGGTCCCACGGCTGGCAAATCATGGCGACCTTCATGTCACGATCTCCGCGCCGCTCGCCTTGGCGACGTGAAGCGTACGCGCCTGGTCGGCAGCGAGGTGGGCGCTCGTGCGCTCGGCGAAAACCTCCACGTTCTGAAAGAACTGGGCGGTGAACGCGCCGTGATCGACATCATCGAGGATGGGCCACGCGGGGTTGCCGTGACGGCGCTGCGTTTGCGTGGCGTGTTGGCGAAGCGCTTCACGCTTGACATCAAGCACATGGTCGATCGCCACGCCGGTGCGCAACTCGCGCAGCATCGCCGGCACGCGCACCAGCGTTTGCTTGGAACGCCGCGCTACTTCACGAAGGGAACGCGCGGGGTCCCACGAAAACGGCCAGAAGTGCAGGAACCAGATCGGGTACTCCCACACGCTGACATCAAGCGCCAGTTCGCGGATCGCGCTCCATGCGATTTCCGTCGTGACGAAATGATCCGGCGGTGGCTCGCGGTGGTAGGGGACGAGCAAGCGCCGGGGCGGATCGGCGGCGAGCAATTTCATGAGCGCCCTTGTCGCCGCCTCGCGCTGCGCCGGTTGTTCCAGCTCGCCGTTCTCGATGCCGAGGAAATGCACGCGCTCTTTCGCCACGCCGAGCACGCCGCACGCCGCGATCGCTTCCGCCTCGCGTTCCCGGACCAGTTCAGCGCGATCGATCAGCCCGTCATGCGACCGGCTGCCGTTGGTCATGAACACGATGGTGACGCTCGCTCCCAGGCGCCGAAGCCGCGCGATGGTGCCGCCGCAGCCGAGCGTTTCGTCGTCCTCGTGCGGGGCCAGCACCATGGTCGGCTCGCACAACTCGGCGTCGTTCACCAGACGCAGGCGCTTCTCCAGCGTGGATCGCAGGAATCGCTGCATGGCGTTGGCGATGGGGCCGTGTGGCATGGGAACGGTCCAAATCGTGGCGGCTCGTTGTATCGCAAATCCTGTTGACGACATCGTTGCAACGCAGCGCAGCGCGCATCGCTGCCCGGAATCAATTATCCATCATTCTGCCGGCTGCGATGGAACTACGGCACGGGCACCACCTGCACGTTGCCGAACGTCGCCTCAACATGGTGCGAAAACAGCAGCATGCAGCCGTTATCAGGTTGCTCGGGCGTCTCGACCATCGTGAGTTCCCAATCTTCGGGCTCCGGCGTGCCGTCTTCCCAGATCTTGAAGCCATAGAAGTGCGAGCCATCGGGCTGGGTGTCCACGCGCACCTTCCACAGGTATGTCACGCCGAATTCAAGCTGATCGCACTCATCGTCCTGGGCGCGCAGCACGAACGGGTTGCCGTAGAGCTGCTGGCGGAAGCCGCACTGGTCGAGATGGAAGACATACTCCGCGGCGCAGCCGAGCGGCCAGTAGCCGGTCATCGGCGACGCGCCGGGTTCGAGGAAGTCGGTGTGGCCTTCCCAGCGGAGAATGAGACCAAGGCCGGGCGTGTGGCTGGGTGGGAGATAGCCGTTTGGATCGACCGAGTGAATGGTGATCGGCACGGTGACTTCGTAATCCGTCCACGTGATGTCGCCGACCGCGACGAGGCGGTCGTACCCCTGTTCGATGATGCGCACGCCGAGCGGTTCGATCTGCCACTTGCCGTCCACCACCTGCGCGACAGATTGAATATCCGGCGCGGTGGACCAGTCGATGGAATAGGGCAGCGGCGCGACGTTGCCGTGCTCGACGGTGAAGTTGAGTGACCGTTCGACGACGTTGCCCTCGCCGTCCAGCACGCGCACGATGCACTGGTTGGCGCCCTCGGGCAGATCGTCGTAGAACAGTTCCACGTTGAAGTCGCCGGGGTGATAGAGGCGGCGAAGATCAGGGCCGTAGTTGAGCGCGATTTCCGGCCCGCCGTTGAGCCGATACGTCAGCGATTCGATGCCGTTGGCCGCGTGGACGTTGCCGAGCAGATTGACTTGGCGCTGCGGCTGACCGATGTGGCCGAAGACCTGGTTCTGGCCGTACCAGAAGGTGATATCGAGCACCTCGGAGGGAACATCGGCCGGCTCGGAGTCGACGATCAGTTCATAGTCGCCCACCGCGTCATCGACACCGGACACGCGGATCAAGTACGTCTCGCCGAAATGCACGTTCCACTGCACGGTCGAGCCGAAGGTGCACTGGTCATCGTGCACGGCGCACGTGATCTGCGTACCGTCGCACTGGTCAAACACCGCGAGCGTGGTATCGAAATTGGTGAGCGGCGAGCAGGTGGTGGCGGTAGCGATGCCGTTGACTGACGCCGTGTAGATGTACCACTCGTCGATCGTGTCGAGCACCTGGGCGCAGTCGCCTTCGGTGCGATCGGTGTCGTCGCCCGTCGCGCCGGAATTGTTGACGAGCGTTTCGACAACGGAGCCGTCATCAATCGGCAGCGGGTTCTGGCATTCGTTGCCACGCTGCGCCTCGCACACAATCAGCGCCTGCGCGGCGCACACCTGATCCCACGCCACGTTGCAACAATAGAAGTCGAGATTGCAGATCGTGCCACAGCATTCGCTCGACACACAGCCGGGCGAGTCGTGCGGCGTGAAGCAGTCGCCGTTCGTCGGGCAGACTTCGAGACAATCGGGCACGCCATTCTCGTTGGCGTCCGTGTCAGGAACGCCGCAGCCGCACGCGCCGGGTTCCGTCTTGTTCGGATCATTCGGGCAGCCATCGAGGCAGTCGATGACGCCGTCGTCGTCGGAATCCGCGTCGCTCACGCCGCATCCGCAGTTGCCGGGCTCGGTCTTGCGGGGATCGTTGGGGCAGAGGTCGATGCAGTCGGGCGTGCCGTCGCCGTCGGTGTCTGTTTCCGGATTTCCGCAGCCGCACGCGCCGGGCGAAGACTTCGCCGGATCGCTCGGGCAACCATCGATGCAATCCGGCACGCCGTCGCCATCGCTATCCGTTTCGGCGACGCCGCATCCGCATGGTCCGGGCGCGGTCCTGGTGGGGTCGTCCGGGCAACCATCGAGGCAATCGAGCACGCCGTCGCCGTCGGAATCAATGTCCGGCACACCGCATCCGCACACACCCGGCGCGGTCTTGTTGGGATCATCCGGGCAGCGATCTTCACTGGTTGGCACAAGCGTCAGCGTGAACTTGCACGTCGTCTCGTTGCGATAGCTGTCGGAGACGATGAAGTGCACGGAATGCGTACCGAGCGTGATCAACGTGCCGGGCGGCGGAAGCTGCTCGATCGTGATTTCGTCGGAGCAGGTGTCCATCGCCACGATTTCATTACGGAAGTCAGGCATCTCCACAGCGCGCTTCGCGTGGCCGGCGAGCACTTCCGCCGAGAGCGTGCGATCGGGCGGGCATTGCACGATTGCGGGCGGCGTGTGATCAATGAGCTGCACGCCTTGCACGGCGGAGACGGAGTTGCCGCAGTGATCGGTCGCCGTCCACGTTCGTTTGATCATCGCAACAACGGGCGAACCGGCCGGACCGGGCGTCACGATGTCGGTGTACGTAACCATCACGTCGGGGTCGCAGGCATCGACGGCGGTCGCCACGCCGGGGCCGCCGGGACCGGGAACGATGCTCGTCGGCGAGCCGCGCTTCGCCGGGCCGCACGACACGGTGACGTCAGGCGGAATCGTGAGCACGGGCGGCGTCTTGTCCATGAAGCGCAGCGTTTGCGTTGCGGTCGACGTGTTGCCGCACGCGTCCGTCGCCGTCCAGGTGCGCAGCACGGTGAAGCCCTTGCCGCAATCGCCGGGCGGGCTGGAGATGGTTTCGGTGAACGTCACATTCGGCGCGGGATCGCAATTGTCGGTCACCGTGGGCGTGGGCGGCGGGGGAGCGCTCCCGCATTCGGCGAGCACTTCGCCCTTCGGAATGCCGGTGATCTCGGGCGGCGTGGTGTCGGTGACGTGGATCATTTGCACGCCCGTCACGCTGTTGCCCGCCCAGTCCGTGGCCTTCCAGGTTCGCGCAATGGACACGCTGCTGCAATTCGCGCCGGCCGGCGCATCGGTGTACGTCACCAGCGGGTTCGGATCGGACGCGTCCCGGGCGGTCGCAACGCCGGTGGCTTCCGGATCAGTCGATTCGCCGCAATTCACCGTGACATCGCTCGGCGGCGTGAGGATGGGATTGTCGCTGTCGATCACATGCAGCTTCTGCGTCGCATAGCGCACGTTGCCGCACGCGTCGGAGGCGATCCACGTGCGCGTGATGATGTAGCCCGTGCCGCAATCGCCGGGCGATGACGTCTCGTTGAGCGTCACGAGCGGATCGGGATCGCAGTTGTCGGCGACGATCGGCGGAACCGGCTCGGGAATCGCGTTGCACGGCACGGTCTGCGGCGCCGGTTGCAGCGCAATGGTGGGCGGCGTGGTGTCGAGCACGGTGATGAATCGCGTGGCAAGGCTCACGTTGCCGCATGCGTCGGTCGCCGTCCATGTGCGCTGCAGCGTGTAGCGACCGGCGCAGTCACCGGGCACGATGAACTCGTCGAGCTCCACCACCGGGGCCGGGTCGCCGGCGTCGGTCGCCGTCACCACCGGTGGCGCGGGCACATCGTCGCACGCCGCGGAAAGATTGGGCGGCAGGTTCTCCAGCACCGGCGGCGTGTGGTCTTCAACGATGATGAGCTGCACGCAGGAGTTGAAGTTGCCGGCGTCGTCCGTCGCCGTCCACGTCCGCTCGATGCGCGCCACTTCCGGACAACCGTTGCCCGGCAGCACGACATCGGAGAACGTGATCGAAAGGTTGGTGTCGAAGTCGTCCGACGCGCTGCCGCCTGTGAAGTCCGCGGGCGGCAGTTCTCCGGCTTCGGCAATGAACATTGGCGGGCAGGTGATGGTCGGCGGCTCGGTGTCGGATGTGAACGTGGCGGCGAGCGCGATGTCCGACGTCATCGTCAGTTGCAGCGGGTTGTCGGTGCTCTCGATGTCGCCGGTCCAGCCAGCAAATCCGCCGCCGGGACCGGGGACCGCGGTGAGAGTGACGACTTCGCCGCAGGAATAGACCGGGCCGGGCGGATCGGCCTCGACGACGCCGTCACCATTGATGTCGATGGTGAGCGCGTTATCCGCGTCGCCGGGTTGGCCCTGGTCTTCGTCCGCGATGGGCGAAGCGGTCTCAAAGAAGTAATCGACAAGGCCGACGAACTCCGGCGCCGGACCGCCATCGCCTGCGTTCAGCGCGTACGGGCCGACTTGCGTCACGTTGAGCGTTCGATTGAAGGATGCTGTGGTTGTGAAGTTGACGCCATCGTCGGAGTACGCCGGGGTCCAGGTGTTGCCGGTGCGGCTCAAGCGGATCCAGAACGGTGAGACGGCGGGGCCGACGTCAAAGTGATGCACGTCGGCGGAGCCATCAACGATTGATGCGACGAAGAACTTCGGCCCGCCCGCGGAGAGGTGCACTTCGCATCGAACGAAGCGCGTCGGGCTCTCAAGCGCCATGATGCCCACGCCCTGGAACGGAGCGGTCAGCGGCGAATCAGCTTTGATCTCAACCGTGAAGTTCGTGTTGGTGATCGTCTGCACCACGCGGGGGACGTTGTTTTCCGTCACCCATGCGTCGTGTTCCGAATTGGCGGGAAGCGTGAATTGAAGCTGCGCGTTTCCGGTTCCGGCGCCGATGACAGCGGCAGCGCAATCGCCCACCGGGTCGACGAACGTCCAAACGTCGGTAAGCGCGGCGCAACCGTTGAAGTCATCCGACATCGGCGGGCCCGCGCTCACGGCAGCCGTCGCCATCAGCGCGCAGCCAAACCCGCAAAGCGTTGCCGCCCTGGTCCACCACGTTCGCGTGTGCAATCCCATCCTTCCTCCAACCGCAGCCCCGGAATGGGCTCCTTCCCTCTGTGCAGTCATCACATGCGAGCGCTGCCTGCGCAAAGCCCGATTGTCAACGATTGTGCGTCGGTCATGGACGTGTCTGTTGATGTTCCGCAACTTGCTCCGGGCCGATCGAGAACTGGTCCAGCCTCCGATCGCCGGCCGCACCCAACTTGCTACGGCTTCCAGTGTAAACCACAAAAATGGGCGCGGCAGGAAAAATTGCGTGCTCCACCCGCCAATCAGGCCGTGGTGACGTTCCCCAAATTGCCAGAATGCGACAGCCGTGCGTTACCGCGATTCCGGAGCAGGCGCCTGGGCCGGAGCCCCCTTGGCTGGCCGGCGGAAGAACGCCTTGAACGCCGTCCAAAGTTCCTCGGCAATTTCGCGGCGCCGCGTCCCATAGGCACGGGTGAGCGTCATCCAGCACATCGGCTTGTCCCACAACGGGATCGGCGCGGTGAGCACCGATTTCATCGCCATGAAGAACAGCGTGGAGTACCGCAGCGTCGGCACTCGCCTTTTCGCTGCGCTCGTGTCATACCAGGTCGCCACGTCCTCATCGCTCTTGTTCCACAGCGAAGTGCCCGCGTGCATCCGCCGAAGAAACAGCGGCTCGGGATGCTCGATGAACTTCCCCTGCAGCAGCAGCTGAATAAGCACGATCACATCCGACGAGTGAAACGGACCAATGAGATTCGTCCGCATCAGCGCCTGCGAGCGAATGAGTCCGAACACCGGATGACACAGCGACGTGTTCCACAGGAAGTGACGCAATCGGCGCGAAGGAAGATCCCACGGCAGGCACATGTCCTCCGTCACCGGTTCGATCACTTCGCCCACGTCAGAAATCAGCACCGAGCGTGGATACGCCACCACGGCGTCAGGACTCGCATCGAGCAACTCAACGCAGCGCTCAATGAACGTCGGTTCGCACAGGTCGTCGTGCGCGGCCCATTTGAAGTATTCGCCATGCGCGCGGTGCACCACGACGTTGTAATTCGCGCTTGCGCCCAGGTTCGTGTCCTGCCGGATGTACTCGATGCGCGGATCGCGCGCCGCGAATGATCGGCAGATCGCTTGTGTGCCATCCGTCGATGCGTTGTCCGAAATGACGATCTCGATGTCGCGAAAGGTTTGCGAGAGCAGCGATTCCAGCGTCTGCGCGAGGAACTGCTCGCCGTTGTAGACAGGCAGGCCGATCGACACCCTGGGCACGCGCTTCACCATTGCATTCACGATCGGCTGCAGGGACGGCCCTTCGTGAGCGGTCCTGTTCCAGGGTCTGTCATCGCTTGATCGCCGCGAGCACATCCGGCACGGGAATCAACAGTCGCGCGTCCACGCACGTCGCAAGTGGTTCAAGCGAAACGGCATGGTCCAGCGTAAACGGGCCGACCGCCAGGCGCGTGATGTTCATGCAATGCCCGCCCGTGCCGAGCGCCCTGCCGAGATCCCGCGCAAGACTCCGCACATAGAAACCGCTGCCCGTGTGAAGTTCAAGTTCCGCCACCGGCCAGTGGTACGACGCCACGCGTGCATCATGCAGCGTCACTTCCCGCGGCGGCATCTCAACAGCTTTGCCCCGGCGAGCGAGCGCATAGGCCCGCTTGCCGCCGATTTTGACGGCGCTGAACGCCGGGGGCGCCTGCAGCGTTGTGCCGAGGAACGCCGCGAGCGCTCGCTCCACATCGGCCCGGCTGGGGATTGCGGCGACGTCCACTTCGTCGCGCTCGCCTTCCATGTCATCGGTCGCGGTGAAGGCGGAGAGGTCGATTTCGGTGCGGTATCGCTTGTCGAGACCCTTCAGTTGTTCGAGCGACCGCGTGGCCTTTCCGAGAGCGATGACGAGAAGACCGCGGGCGAGCGGATCGAGCGTGCCGGCGTGCCCGGTTCGAACCCCGCCGGCGGCCCGGCGAACCCGCGCCACCGCTTGCATGGACGACATTCCCACTGGTTTATCGAGGAGCAGGAACCCGGTGAGCGGTGCGGGCGAGTGGCTGGAGTTGTCCGATTCCTGCATGCGGATAGACTAGGCGATTCGGGACAGGTGTCCGAGCGGCTGAAGGAGCGGCACTGGAAATGCCGTATGCGCCCAACGGTGCATCGAGGGTTCGAATCCCTCCCTGTCCGCTTGTGCATTTGGCTCAAAGCCCGCGGCGACCGCCCCGGGACGAAAGAAAAACGGCACGGGGTGTAGCGCAGCTTGGTTAGCGCGTCTGACTGGGGGTCAGAAGGTCGGCGGTTCAAATCCGCCCACCCCGATTTCAAGTCTGCGGAGCAGACGAACAAGAACGCGGCGGATGGGGTCTGCCCCCGCAATCCGCCCACCCCGATAGAGCGCTTACAAAGAGAAAAGGATCACGTCGGCGGAGATGGCCTCTACACTTCATCCGCCCATCTGATATCGCTTCCGCGGGCACTCGGAGGTGCCGATGGAAAAGCCTCGAATCTTTATCGGGTCGTCTGGGAAGCAGGCAAAACTCCTTCAGGCGCTCACGCAAGGGCTACGCAATGTGGCGCAGGTCCAGCCGTGGATGACGTCTTTCAACCCAGGCACATCAACGCTGGCGCGTCTGCTTGAACTGACACGCGAAGTTGATTTCGCAGCCTTTGTCTTTGCCAAGGACGACTGGACTTCGAGCGCGTCGTCCGCTTCTTCGGAGCCCGCAACCGGGCAGGCGTCGCCGCGCGACAACGTCGTGTTTGAAGCCGGGCTCTTTGGCGGCGTGCTTGGAATGCGGCGCACCTTCATCCTTCACGCCAGCGGCGCGAAGCTGCCCAGCGATCTTCTGGGACTGACATGTGTGCGCTACGCCGGCGACGCCACGACAGCCGCCGAGACGAGGACCATCAATCAGAAGCTGAAAAGGGCAATCGAAAGCGAGGGTCGCCTCTCGCGCATCGAAGGGGCGTGGTGGCAGTTTTCCTTGACCGCGCGCACCGAGAAGGAACCTTCGGCGTTGAGTCTGCTGAAAATTTCACGCGCTCGCAACGGCGCCCTGGAAGTGAGCGGCCGCGCTTGGTGCGCGGACGGCAAGCTCTCCGCGCGATACTGGAGCGAAGCCGTGAAGGAGCGCGACGATTCGCTGGGCGTGTTCTATTACTGGAATGGCGAGCGGCCGCTGGAACCCGACGTCCCGCAGCTCCATGGGACTGCCGAGATCAAGCTTGAATCTCCGGATCGCGCGTCGGGGTTCTGGACCACCCGCGCGGAGCACGATCCTGAACTCAAGGCGCGCACGGCCGGCGTTTATTGGCGCGCCGATCCCGAAGACCTGAATGTTCTCGACGGCCGCGATGACCAGACGCGCGCTGCATTGATCGCGGAGCGCTTGAAGCAGTGGAAAGCCGTGAAAAATGGCTGAAACGGAAGCCCCAGCGTGCGCTGGCCTCGCCATCCTGCGTGGCGCCCTCGCGGTATCCGATCAGCATCATCGGGAGACCAGCAAACTCGTTCCCTCCTTTGCGATGAATTGACGAACAGGAGAAGCGCCATGACGAACAATCAACTCGGTTCAAATTCAACATCACGTCGTACGCTGCTCCTTGGCAGCGCTGGCGCGGCTCTTGCCGCCGCAGCCTCCGCGGCCATTGTGCCTGGCGTTGCGTGCGCCCAGTCGCCGGGCGTCTCGAAGAGCGCAAACGATCGCAATGCGGGGGCGGCAACGCACGTCACCAGCGAGGACGGTGCGCAGATTTACTTCAAGGATTGGGGCGATCATGCCGCGCCGCCCATTGTGTTTCACCACGGGTGGCCGCTGAGCGCCGACGATTGGGACAACCAGATGCTCTTTTTCTTGAGCAAGGGCTATCGCGTGATCGCGACCGACCGCCGTGGTCACGGACGCTCGAGTCAGGTCAGCGAAGGCCACGACATGGATCACTATGCCGCCGACGTCGCCGCGGTCGTTGAGCATCTTGATCTGCGCGACGCGGTGCACGTTGGTCACTCCACCGGCGGCGGGCAGGCGACGCGCTACGTGGCGCGCCACGGCAACGGCCGCGTCGCCAAGCTCGTGCTCATCAGCGCCGTGCCGCCGATCATGGTGAAGACGCCGGCGAACCCGGGCGGTCTTCCGATCGAACTGTTCGACGGCCTTCGCCAGCAGCTTGCCGCGAATCGCGCGCAGTTTTACTGGGACTTCGCCAGCGGACCGTTTTACGGCTTCAACAGACCGGGCGCCGTGCCCATGCAAGGCGTGATTGAGAACTGGTGGCGGCAGAGCATGATGGGAAGCGCGAAGGCGCATTACGATGGCATCAAAGCCTTCTCCGAAACGGATTTCACCGAAGACTTGAAAATCATCGATGTGCCAACGCTCGTGATGCACGGCGACGATGATCAGATTGTCCCCATCGCCAACTCCGCACCGTTATCCGTGCAACTCCTCAAGTACGGCACCCTCAAGATTTATGAAAAGTTTCCGCACGGCATGTGCACCACGCATGCTGACACGATCAACGCCGACCTTCTGGCGTTCATTCAGAATTGAGGCAACTTCGACCGCGCCGTGTTCATCTTCCGCACGTGACGCGAACGCAGGACTAGTCCGGTCACGGAGGCTCACGCGCGGCTCGAGAAAGGAGTTGCGATGAAACAGAGACTGCAACACTGGGCGGTCGCTCCCGGTGGGTACAAGGCCATGATGGCGCTGGAAGCGCACCTCAACGCCTCCGGCCTCGACAAACGCCTTCTGCACATGGTCAAACTGCGCGCTTCGCAGATCAACGGCTGCGCGTATTGCATCGACATGCACTGGAAGGACGCGCGAGCCGCTGGTGAAACCGAGCAGCGCCTCTACGGTCTCGATGCCTGGCGCGAAGCGTCGTATTACACCGATCGCGAACGCGCCGCGCTGGAATGGACCGAGGCGTTGACCAACATCGCCGACGGCCATGCGCCCGACGCTGTGTATGAGGCTGTGCGCGCCCAGTTTTCCGAAAAGGAACTGGTTGATCTCACGTGGGCCATCGCCGGCATCAATGCGTGGAACCGTGTCTCCATCGCCTTTCGCGCCGAGGCCGGAACGTACAAGGCCCACGCCGCGCATTCAGCGTCGACTGAATAGGAGCCGAGCGACGCAATCTCGCAAGCGAGTCGCCTCCACCATCACCACGTCACACTAGATGATGGGTGTTGGGTCCGCGTCCGGCGTCGCAGAAGTCCGGCCGACTGTACGACGGCGACGACTACATTCTCATCCTCAAGTCGCCGGAGCAGGTGCGCGAGGTGGCAGCCGCGCTCCGGCGCGTCACCAAGGAGAAGCTTCGTGCTGGGTACGACCGCATCGATCCGGATGCTTACGGGATACCATTGAGCGACGAGGACTTTCAGTACACCTGGGATTGGTTCCAAGGCGTCGTAGAGTTTTATCAACGCGCCGCAGCGGCTGGGCATTCGGTCTTGTTCACCGCTGACCAGTGACGCGGCGACGCGGCCGGCCGAAGAACCCAACGCTGCAATGGACCGGCCCCGCGTCGCGCGTCCTGGTAAACTGAACGCCCGTCGGCGCGGCCGCGGCCGTTGATCGGCCTCACGTTATCTCGCCATGGGACTCTTCTCCCGCATGTTCGGCAAATCAAAACCCATCAACGTCGTTGCGCCCGTAGATGCAGCGACGGGAAAGATGGTGGTGACGGAGAGCGTGCGCATCAAGTGGCGGCCGTCGCAGACGGTTCCCCCTGCACTTCGAGACGAGATTGTCGCCGTGTGCCGCGATGACCCTTCGGTAAAGTCCGCTTCGATTCTCGACGTGTTGGAGCAACCGACGGATGAGATCAAGATCTTCGTGACCATCAGCTTTGATGATCCCGCCGTTGATCTCCATCGAGTCGCTCCGAAGTTGCAGCAGGTGTTCGGCCGCTATCCAGAGTTCAAGAATCGCTTCTTCATCGGTGCGGACATCGTGCCGGAGGTTCCGGCGGAAGCGGCGGCGTACCGGCGGTCGAGATAACCCGCCGCTGGAGCGGAACGCGGCGGCGGAACGGTCCCTGCCCTTTGAAGCGTGGTCGGAGCCCGGTCGGCCGTTTAATGCTGATTGTGCGGCCGATGAGCGAGCGATGCTCGGCTTCACCCCCGCACGTTCAAGACCTCTCAATTTCTGCGCGCGGACACAGAAAGAGTTTAACTGGCAACTGCAGCCCATTCACGCTGATCGGGAGTCTGCAGAACAGACGGTAAGAATGACGAAGGCGCATGGAGCTTGTCCCCGCAATCCGCGCAGACCGCTTCGAGCAACTACGACAAGATCATCTTCAACCCAGCCACGATGAGCACGCCGGAAAGGAGCAGGCGGAGCCAGCGCGTGGAGATTTTCCGGGCGCCGAGCGTTGAGCCGAGCGCGCCGCCCGTGACAGCCGCCGCTGCGAGGAGCCACCATTGCTGCGGAATGTTGTTGATGGTGGAGTAAGCGCCAGCGAGACCCGCGATGGAATTGACGAGGATGAACGCGGCGGACACGCCTGACGTCTCGCGCGTGCCTGACCAGCGCGCAAAGATGAGAAGCGGGCTTAAGAAAATGCCGCCACCGGTGCCGGTAAGCCCCGCCAGGAGCCCGATGACTGCCCCCCACATGAGCGCTGCCCAGATGGGCGGACGATGCACCTGAACCTCGCGGTGCACCTCGCTTCGCTTGATCGCTGATTGAATCATCCGTGCTGCTGCGAAAAGGAGCACACAGCCGACGATCGGCCTGAACACGTGGCCCGGCAGCGTGACCGCGCCGCCGATGAACGCACACGGAATCGACGCCAGCGCGAAGGGCCAGAGCACGCGCCACGAAAAGCATCCTGCGCGGAAGAACTGGATCGTCGCAATGCTCGCCACCAGCACGTTCAGCGTCAGCGCCGTGGGCTTCATCATCTCCGCTGACACGCCCACCAGCGCCATCGCCGCCAAATATCCCGACGCTCCCGCATGGCCGACGGAGGAATACAGCGTGGCCGCGAGAAGGATCAGCAGCGCGAGAATGATGACGGCGTCAGGCACAGAGATGACATGCTAACCGAGCGTGAACCTGTGAACGCCCGGCGGTCGTCAGCACGCGATCCATTTTGCCCCACGCCGTCGCGACCAGCCAGATTGACCTCTCATTCACCCTGGCTTCATGCGCTGTCGTGGTCAGCCGCTGAACGCTTTTCTAGAGAAAGACGCTGGCAGCGTTCCAAGGAGCGTTCTGATGTTTGCACCGGCCGCACAATCGCAGCACTCCATCTGGCTCGACGTGGACATGCCGGGCTTGCCGGCGCTTCAGGGCGAAGTGCGGTGCGATGTCTGCATTGTGGGCGGCGGGATTGCGGGATTGCTGGTGGCGGAGCGGCTGATGCGCGACGGCGCTCGCGTTGTGCTGCTTGAGAAGGACCAACTCGCGCACGGCGAAACCGGGCACACCACGGCCCACTTCGCCACGGCGCTCGATGATCGGCTCTACCAGCTTGCGCACATGCACGGCGAAGTCGGCGCCCGGTTGGCGTCCGAAAGCCATCGTGCGGCGGTCGGATATGCCGAAGACGTCATCGGACGAGTGGGGATCGATTGCGGCTGGACACGCTTGCCGGGCTACCTGGTGGTCAACCCGCAACATGCGGACCGGCGCGATGAGCTTATCAGCCTGGAACTGGAAGCATGCCGGAATGCGGGCCAGCGCGCGGAGCGCGTGAGCGCGCTGCCGGCGCCGTGGCCGCAGGAACTTGGCAAGGCGTTGCATTTTCCGGATCAGGCGCAGGTGCACCCGCTGCGTTTTCTCGAGGGCGTGGCGCGGCATCTGCTGGATGGCGGCGTGCGCCTGCACACGCAGTCGCACGTGATGGAAATCAAAGGCGGCGCGAACGCGCACGTGGAGACGGACGCCGGAGCGCGCGTGCTGTGCGATCACGTGGTGGTGGCGACAAACACGCCGATCAACAACCGCGTGGCGATCCACACGAAGCAGTCGGGATATCAGACGTATGTGATGGCGTTTCGCATTCCGCGCGACAGCTTGCCGGCGCTTCTGTTGTGGGACGGCTTGTGGGAGCACGACACGTCGTATCGCTATGTGCGGATGGCGCGCGGCGAACTGTGCGGAATGGAAGACGGCGACGTGCTGATCGTGGGCGGCGAAGATCACAAGACAGGCCAGGGGCCGGCGGGCGATGAGCCCTTCCGATGCATCGAGCAGTGGACGCGCTCGCACTTTCCGATGGCTGGCGACGTGGAGCGGCGGTGGTCGGGCGAAGTGATGGAGCCGGCCGACGGGCTCGCGTTCATCGGCAGGAATCCGCTCGATCAGGACAACGTGTACATCGTCACGGGCGATTCAGGAAACGGCATGACGCACGGCGCGATCGCGGCGATGCTCGTGCCGGATCTGATTTCGCGGCGCGAAAACCCGTGGGCGACGCTGTATGACCCCGCGCGCAAGGTGGGCCTGCACTCATTCACGGATTTCGCCGAAGAAAACGCCAACACGCTCGCGCAGTACCTCGATTGGCTCAAGAGCGGCGACGCAGAAGATGAATCACAGATCGCGCCCGGCGAAGGCGCTGTCATTCGTCACGGGCTCAAGCACATTGCGGTGTACAAAGACGAGAGCGGATGCTGCACGCGGCTGAACGCCATGTGCACGCATCTTGCAGGCGTCGTGCACTGGAACGCGCAGGAGAAAACGTGGGATTGCCCATGCCACGCATCACGCTTTGACAAGCACGGCAAGGTGATTCACGGCCCCGCGAACACCGATCTGCACCCCGCGAACGACAACGGCGGGGCGAATCATTGCACCAGGTGACCAATCCCCCACGAAGCGCCGCTGCTCCGCATCGCATTCACCACGACGCAATTTCAATCGCGGTGCTTCGCGTGACAATCCTTACAGCCGGCCTGCAGAAGCTCGAACTGCGCCGACAGCTTGGCGACGTCCGGCGACGGCGCGTCCAGCATGTCTTCGATGTGCTGCGCAAGCTGCGCATCAGCGCGAAGCATCTCCAGCATATCGGCGGGCTTTGACTTTACGTGCTCGTCTTCACAAAGCAAACGCAGGATGTCCGCCATTCGGCCGGCTTCCGCCACGGGCACGAGATCAGGATGATCGCCCGGCGTGCGCCAGCCTGCTTTCTGGATGAGCTTCAAATGATCGTTGATCGTGTCGATCTCGAGCATGCTTCGCACGAGCCCTTGCGGGCGCGACACTTCCGGAAAGTTGGCGTCAACCGCGTCAAGTTCCTCGGGCGAAACAGCAACAGCGGCGAGCGTGCAGGCGTACAGCCCTTTGTACGCAGGCGATGTACCGGAGACTTTCATGCGTTCCGACATGGCCTGCGGCGTGGCCCAGCCGAGACTTGCGGCGATGGCGCCTGCGGCGCCGGCGCTGCGGTGCTTGCCGTGATGGCAGTGGATGTACACCGGACCTTCCTCCATGGCGTCACGCGCCGCTCGCGCGAGTTCCAGCCGGCGTGCTTCATTGAAGCCGTTGTACCCGATGGGCAGATGGATGTAGCGCATGCCGAGCGCCTTCGCGCGCTCGACCTCGGGAACAGCGCCGTCCACGCTGATGATCGTCTTCACACCCATGGCGCGCAGCGTGGCGAAACCGTCATCGCCTTCGGGCACGCTGCCGGAGTAAAAGCCGTCATGAAACGCCACCACGTTGTGCAACCCGGCGTAGTCGCGCGGCTTCGTGTCCGCCAGTGTCGGCAGTTCGATCGGCGCACCTGCGTCGGCGCCAGGCGTCACCGTGGGTGTCGGCGGCATGGGGGGCGGCGTCGGCGTCTCTTCCTTGCACGAACCAAGCATGACGGCGCAGAGGGCGGCCAGCGTCAATCCAGCGAAAGTTCGAACCGCGCGATGACTCATAACAAGCTCCTTTGGCGCGAGAAGCATAGTGGCCAGCGATGCGTGGCGTCGATTCCCGGCGCCTCGCCAATTTTCCGCATTGTCCAGTTCCGTTTGCTGCAAAGTGGGAGTATGGTGAGCGCTGCGGCGGCGCCACGCCTGGGCGCCGTTGTGCCTTTGCGCCGCCGCCTATCGAGGAGATCAGCAGATGCGGAAGGGAAGGATTGGGGGGTACGGAGCCGGTGTCATTGCAACGAGCGCCATCGCGGCCGGCTTGTTGACGGGTATCGCAACCGCGCAGTGCCCGCCGGGCGGATCGGGACCGGACGTCATCGTCGGGGTGCTCACCGGCCCGATGAACTACACCGCGGTCGGCGGCATCGATGCGCTTGCGATCGGCACCACGTCGTGCAACATCGGCACGCAGGAACTCCTTTGGGTGGGCGGCAGCACGCAGCACCCCGTCATCGGGCAGAATCTCTTCCGCTTGAAGGACGGCCGTTTCGAACAAATCGGCCAGGCGTGGCTGAAGCACGGCTTCACCGCGTTGCAGCAGAACGCGTGCAGTTGCGGTTGCTCCGCGTGGCCCAATGGCACGCGCCTCGGCGTCGGATGTTCAGATCCGTACGATGCGGGCCTCAACGGCGGGCAGGACGGCCTTGGCCCAAAGTGGCAGGTCAACGCGAACACCGGCGCGTTCACCTGGCCGCCGCAGAACATCAGCAACACCGGCAACAACATCTACAAGCGCCTGCAGGTCGCGATTTCCGACATTGACCCGGCGCAGAACGGCGGCGGTTTGTATTTCGCCGAGGGTCAGTACGTCACGCCCGACGACGCCGCGAACGGCAATCAGAACAACAACGCGTCCTATCGCCAGATCTTCGTGTCCGGCAGCGGCAGCAGCTGGACCTTCACCTTCAATCCGAGCGTTCTCACGCAGCGCACGCTGGCCGGCATTCGCGCGTGGCAGGACAACGATCCGAGCGTCGTCGAGACCGACGTGCAGATTCCAAACGAAGGTCTCGTGATCGTCGCCGCGAAGGTGACGGACTTGGGCGGCGGGCAGTGGCAATACGAGTACGCCGTGCAGAACCTCAACTCGGACCGATCGATCGGAAGTTTCACCGTTCCCATCGCCGACACCGCGGTGGTGACGAACATCGGCTTCCACGACGTGCCGTATCACAGCGGCGAACCGTTTGACGGCGCCGACTGGGTGGGCGCGAAGGTCGGCAACGCGGTTGTGTGGAATTGCCCGCAGACGTTTGATCAGAACCCCAACGCGAACGCGCTTCGCTGGGGCACGCTCTACAACTTCCGCTTCGTGGCGAACATGCCGCCTACGGATACCGACATCACGCTCGGTCTCTTCAAGCCCGGCACGCCGAACGCCGTCCTTGCCAGCACCGTGGGCCCGTTCCCCGAGCCGCCCGACTGCAACGGCAACGGCACGGCGGATGACATCGACATCAGCAACGGCACGAGCCAGGATTGCAACAGCAACGGGATTCCCGATGAATGCGAACCTGACTGCGACGGCGACGGCATTCCCGACGGCTGCGAACTCGATTCGGATGGCGACGGCGTCGTGGATGATTGCGACAACTGCCCGATGACATTCAACCCCGAGCAAGACGATCAGGACAGCGACGGCGTGGGCGATCCGTGCGATCCCGATTACTGTGAGCCGCTTGTCTTCAGTGACGATTTCGAAACCAACAAGGGCTGGACGGTCGGGGCGCCCGGCGACAACGCGACCACCGGCATCTGGACGCGCGTCAATCCCAACGGCACTGATGCGCAGCCAGAGGATGATCACACGCCCGCTCCCGGAACCATGTGCTATGTCACGGGCCAGGGCGCGGTCGGCGGCGATGTCGGCGCTGCGGACGTGGACGGCGGCGCCACCACGCTCATCTCGCCGGTCTTCAGCTTGTGTGGAAACGCCACTGTGAGCTATTGGCGGTGGTACAGCAACACCTTCGGCGCTGCTCCAAACGCCGACGTGTTCGTTGTCGCCATCTCCAACAATGGCGGATCGACGTGGACCACGGTGGAGACCGTCGGCCCGAGCGGTCCCGAAACGAGCGGCGGGTGGTTCTATCACGAGTTCGACGTGACTGACTTCGTCGCGCCCACCTCGCAGATGCGCGTGCGCTTCGTGGCGTCGGACCTCGGCGAAGGCTCCCTCGTCGAAGCCGCGGTCGATGACTTCCTCGTCGAAGCGATTGACTTCTGCCCGACGATCACCGACTGCAACGAGAACTGCGTGGACGATCTCGTGGACATCACGCGCGGCGCCAGCGTCGACTGCAACGACAACGGCGTGCCCGATGAATGCGAAATCGGCGCTCCGCCGTGCACCAACGGCGCGTGCTGTTTCGAGGACGGCTCCTGCGAGGATGATCACAGCGCCTCGTCGTGCGAAACGGCAGGCGGCGTGTTCCAGGGCGATGGTTCGTCGTGCGACACCGCTGCGTGCCCGCAACCTGTGCCGTGCTTTGCGGACATCGTGAACAACGTGACGTTCCAGCCGCCGCCGGATGGCGCGGTGGACGGCGCGGACCTTGCGTACCTGCTCGGCGATTGGGGCTCGAAGCGCAAGAAGGCCTCGCCGGCGGACATCGTGAGCAACGTGACGTTCCAGCCGCCGCCGGACGGCGTGGTGGACGCCGCGGACCTCGCATACATGCTCGGCCACTGGGGCCCGTGCAGGTAAGAAGCAGCCGCGAGTGCCGTAAAGGCTTTCGCATTGAAGCTTGTTCAACTATCGAAGCCCACGGATCCAATCCGTGGGCTTCTTTCATGCGCGGCGCAATGCGATGCCCGGTGCCACGACTCGTCCGGCGCAGCGGCGAGTCGCGCGGCGCGTCACCGCACGCTTTGACCCGCCTCAAACGCCGAAACGTCGAAACGCCGGCACGGCCCACCGCGTGCGCGTTGGGCGCTATTCATGATTTCCCGCATTGTTCGCGTTCGGATCATGATTGTTGAGCGAGCGGCGCTTCGCCGCGCGTGTATTGATGTGATTTCACGAATGACGTGGCGGCGGGGCGCCGCCCGCTCAACGTACCTTGTCTCAATTCGCGGGCATGGTTGTGCTTGCGCCTTCGGCGGCTTCCGCCGGTGCTTGGCGCCGCTTGCGATCGGCGCGGTTGATGTGCCACATGAGCACGACGACGCCGATCAACAGCATGGCGTCGGCGATGTTGAAGACCCACGGGAAGAGTTCAGTCGATCCGCCGGGCCAGCTCCAGCCGAAGGGCATGTCCCATCCGGGGAAGGCATGGATGAAGTCGCGCACCGCGGCGTAGGCGATGCGATCATGTAGGTTGCCGAGCCCGCCGGCGAGGATGAGGCCGAGGCCGATGTGCGCGAGGTGCGCCCGAGCGCCGGTTCGCTTGGCGAAAATCCAAAGCCCCGCGGCAAGTGCGGCGAGCGTAAACACGATGAAGAATAAACGCTGATCCGCGCCAATGCCGAACACCGCGCCGCGATTCTGCACAAGCTGAAAGTTGAGCACGCGCGGCACGATGACCATCGGATCATGCGGCGGCACGAAGTTGAGCGTGGGATGCGCCACCATCTCGGCGCGGTCGAACCGAACGGGCCAATCCGCGACGTTTTCAAAGCTCCAATGCTTCGTCCACAGATCGAGCGCGAGGCCGGCGGCGAGCACGATGAGAAGCACGGCCCACGCCCTTGGGGCATGCAGCGCGCGTCCGCTCGACTTCCGTTTCGGCTGTGCGTCGCCCATCACGTGTTGTCGTGTGCCCGACCGATGTCAGGCGGTGTTCAAGCCGCGTTCAATCATGCGAGCTGCTTCAACCGTGTACTTGGCCCACGGCTTGGCGTGCAGGCGGGCCTTGGGAATCGGCTCGCCGGTCAGCGCGCAGATGCCGTATTCCCCCTTCTCGATGCGCTCCAGTGCGTCATCGATTTCCTTGAGCAGGCCGCGCTCGTTGGCGGCGAGGCCGAGCATGAAGTCCTGGTCGAACGTGTCCGTTCCGATGTCCGCCATATGGATCGGCATGTGCGACACGTTTCCGCCACTGGAGCGAAGCGCTTCGCTTTCCATGGAGGTGAGGTCGCCTGCAAGCTGCCGGCGGCGGAGCAGGAGAAGCTCGCGGAACTCTTCGAGATCCTTGGGGGAGAGCCGACTCTTGCGCGGCTTCTTCGGCAGGTTGTCATTGAGATCCTTGGCCGAGGAATGATCGACGGGCGCCCGTTTCGCGGCGGGGAGGCCCTTGGTGGAGATCATCCGCACGCGGCGGCCGTTGATGACGACATAGCCCTGCGCGTCAGGCACCGGGCCGGTGGGCTGCGATGCGCCCTTCTTTCCCGAGGCGCCCTTGCCGGCAGATGGTGTCGGCGCGGAGCCGGTCTTGGTGGCCTTGGCGCCCTTGGCGGTTTTTGCCGCGGGTTTTGCGGGAGCGGCTTTGGCGTTCAATTTGGTCGAAGGCGCAGCGGTGGCGGCCTTGGCGCGCTTGCTTTCTTTGGCGGGCGACTTCGACTTCGCCGCAGGTGGATTCTTCACGAGCTTGGATTTCTTGGTGGGGGCTGAACGGGCGTTCTTGCCGGTGGGTGCGCCGCGCGATGACGACGCTTTCGCACTGCCGGTCTTCGTGTGGCGAGCGGCCGATTGCGCCGCCTTTTTGCTCGCGGTCCGCTGCGGACGTGCGGCTTTGCTCTTCGTGGTTGATTTGCTGGACGAACCCGGTTTCTTCCTTGCCACTGTGGCGCTCCGCCGGGGAAAACCAAGAGGAACTGCGACGCACGGCGGGAATTGCGCTGGGGCTCCCGATCGCGAATCCGGCCAGTTTATACAAACAGTGCGCGAACGTCAACGATGGCCGGCGGTTGGTGTCTGTTCACTGGCGGCTGGGATTCACGGCTCCGCGCCGGCGAGTTCCACGGGCGACGTCGTCATGGCGCCGATCCGCCGCAACTTGGTGTATCGCCGCTGCACGAGGGTCTGCGGCTTGAACTTGAGAAGCTGCGACACTTGCTCGACGACCCACGTCTCAAGGTTGGCCGCCGTCTGCCGAACATCGCGGTGTGCCCCGCCGAGCGGCTCGCTGATAATGCTGTCGATGAGCCCGTTGCGGAGGTTCTCCTTGGCGGTGAGGGCAAGCGCGGAGGCGGCGGCGGCGTTGGTCTGCTCATTGGCCGTCTTCCACAGGATGGCGGCACAGCCTTCGGGGCTGATGACGGAGTACCACGAGAACTCAAGCATCGCCACGCGGTCGCCCACGCCGATGCCAAGCGCGCCGCCGGAGCCACCCTCGCCGATGATGACGGAGACGATGGGCGTTTTCAGCCGGCTCATTTCAAGCAGATTTCGGGCAATTGCCTCGGCTTGGCCGCGTTCTTCGGCTTTAATTCCGGGATAGGCGCCGGGCGTATCGACGAGCGTGAGCACCGGCAGGCCGAACTTCTCCGCCAGCTTCATTTTCACGAGCGCCTTGCGATACCCTTCGGGATGCGCGCAGCCGAAGTGGCACTGAATGCGCTCCTGCGTGGTCGTGCCCTTGCGGTGGCCAATGACCATCATCTTGTGCGGGCCGATGCGGCCGAGGCCCGTGATGATGGCGGGGTCGTCGCCGAAGTGCCGATCGCCGTGCAGTTCGCAGAAATCGCGGCAAAGCAGGCGGATGTAATCGGAGGTCTGCGGCCGGGCGGGGTGGCGCGCGACGCGCACCACGTCCCACGGCGTCAGCTCCTTGTAGAGCTTCGCGAGCAGGCGATCGCGGCTGGCGCGCAGGTCCTTCAGCTCCTCGGCAAAACTCTCTGCATCCGGCCGTTTCTCCAGCGCATCGATCTGCTTCTCGATCTCGCGCACGGGCGTCTCGAAGGGAAGCGTGTAGCTGCCGGTGTAGCCGTTGGTCTCCGCCATGGGGTGTAGTGTAGGAAGGAAACGCCGAAACGCCGAAACGCCGAAACGCCGAAACGCCGAAACGCGGAAACGGGGAAACGGGGAAACGCGGAAACGCGGAAACGCGGAAACGCGGAAATGCTGAAATGGGGGAGGCGCAGCCGGGCGGCGCCGTGGGCGGTCGCAGGTCGCTACCGTACCTTCATGCCATACGAAATTGCGTTCGTCGGCTGCGGGCAGATGGGGTTTGCGGTGCTTTGGGGCGCTGTGAAGGCCAAGGTCATTCGGCCGGAGCAATGTCTTGTTGTGGATCCCGATGCCGACCGCCGCGAGCGAGCCGAGGCGCTTGGCTGCGCGGTGTCGGAGAGCACGAGCGAAGCGGCGCAAGCGTCAACGATCGTGCTGGCCGTCAAGCCGCAATCGTTTGCTGATGTCGCGGCGGCGCTCGGCGTGCTGACCAACGACACACTTGTGCTTTCGGTGATGGCCGGCATTCGCAGCAGCTCGATTCGCGATGCGCTCGGCGGGAAGTGCCGGGTGGTGCGGATGATGCCGAACACGCCGTGCCAGATCGGGGCGGGGATGGCGGCGATCGCGCTGGGCGCGGGCGCGGATCGTGGCGACGGACTGCTCGCTCGCGCGCTCTTCGAACCGATCAGCGCCGTGATTGAAATCGATGAGAAGCATTTGCACGCAGTCACGGCGGTGAGCGGTTCCGGGCCCGCATATGTGTTCCTGCTTGCGGAAGTGATGCAGCAGGCGGCGACGCAGCTCGGCATTCCGGATGACGCGGCACGCACGCTGGTGACGCAGACGATTCTTGGCGCTGCGAAGTTGCTCGATCAGTCGGAGCACACGCCGGCGGAGCTTCGCGAAGCGGTGACAAGCCCGGCGGGGACCACGGCGGCGGCGCTCAAGGTGATGTTTGATCGCAAGCTGCCGCAGACGGTGATTGATGCAATCACCGCGGCGCGGGATCGCGGTCAGGAACTCGACAAGCCGTAGCGCGCCGGACGCTATGGGCCCGAGTTGCTGCGTGCGCTGCTTTGCATAGGCGCGTGGGATGAGGTGGCGCGTGTCGCGCGACCGCGTGGCCTTTCGCTTCGCTGCAGACCACGGCACCCCAAGGTGGGAAACCGGTCATGCGGATTCGTCACAGGCGAGACGCCTGTGCCACCGGGAGGACGGAGCACATACAGGCGAGACGCCTATGCCACTGCGCCGACGTCGTTCGCTGGTTCAGTAATCGCGACGCACAAAGATCCAGCACGCGAGAGCGAGCATGACGGCTTCAAACGCGAGCGAAGAGCCGAGCACGTACACGGTGGACGCGTCGGTGTAGCGCTTCATGGTGCGGGCCATAACTTCGCGCTCCGGGTCGCGTCGAGGCACGAATTCGCCTTTGTCGTTCATCTGGATGTTGCCGGCGAAGATGTCCATCAGCGTGATGTCCGTCTCGCGCAGCAGCACGCGGTTGAGCTGTTCGATCGTGAGATCGGTCTTTGGCAACGGCGCCTTCGCCAGTCGGACGCGGCGGCGCCATTTGTCGAGCGATTCGATGTTCTCGCGGAGTTCCGACGGCGTCTGCATGCTGAAGGGTTCCGGCCCCTCGCCGTCCTCGGGGTGTTCGATGTGCTCAAGCTGCACTTCGAGCCGCGCCTGAATTGAGCTGACGATGGCTTCCGTCTGGTTGAGCGCGTAGAAGCTGAACCACGCGAGCATCGTGAGCAGCAGCGCGGCAAGCGTCGATCGCGTCCACACGCCGACGAGCACACAGATCGAAAAGAGATAGCTGAAGAAAAGCAGCACGATGGGAATGGCGAGGAACAGTTTCCAATCCCAGTCGCCCAGCCGCAGACCCATGCACAGGAACGCGCCGACGCACACGATCGACACCTGCAACGCCACGAACAGCAGGCTCGAGATGTACTTCATGAAGAACAGTGAAACGCGCCGAACAGGTCGGCACAGCACGAGATCAATGCTCCCGCCGGCGAGAAATTCGGGAAAGATGCTGGCGGTGGAGATGAGCGCGAGGATGGTGGCGACCCACGCGAGCCAGCCGGCGACGACGAACGATGAGAAGATCGCCCGGTACAGCGTGCGCGAAAGCGGGCTGTCGGCGGTGAGATACGGGCTTTCGATCTCCCACAACCCGAAGAACATGCTGACGCCGTTTTCGGTGAAGCCGATCGAGCCGTACACGAGCACGAACAGGCCCGACAGCATCAGGATGATCCAGAACATCCTTCTGCTGTTGAGCTCGCGATAAGAATCCAGCAGCAACGCGCGGAACGCTCTCATGCCGAACCCTCCCGCGCTGTTGCGTTGCTTGCTGCGCCCGGCTCAAGCGTCTTCCCGGTTGCCGGGTCTGTGACGGCTCGAATGAAGAGGTCTTCGAGGTTCTCGCGAATCGGGCGGACGCTGACGATGGTTCGCTGTTCCTGGCGAAGGCGATCGATGATCGGCTGGGCGTCGGCGGGTTCGGTGCTGCGAAGGATGATGGTGGTTTGACCGTTCGTTCCGCCGCGTGCTTCAAGTTCGCCGTGCTGCGCCACCCACGCCGGCGATTCGCCCTGGACGGAAATTTCATATCGCCGGCTGTCGCGCGTGAGGTCGTCAAGCGTTCCCTGCATGGCGACGTTGCCCTGCACCAGGATGGACACGCGATCGCACACCGTCTCCACCTCGGAGAGCAGGTGGCTGTTGAGCATGATGGTCTTGCCCTTGTCGCGCAGCGTGAGCATGACATCGCGAATTTCGCGGCGGCCGACGGGGTCTACGCCGTCCGTCGGTTCATCAAGCACGATGAGGTCGGGGTCGTTGACGAGCGCCTGCGCGAGGCCGACGCGCTGCATCATGCCTTTGGAATAGGTGCTGATCTTCTTGTCGGCCCACGTGCTCATGCCGACCATGCCGAGCAGTTCGTTCGCGCGTCGTTTGCACGTGGCGCGGTCCGCGCCCGAGAGCGCGCCATAGAACGTGAGCACCTGCCGGCCTGTGAGGTATCGCGGAAAGCGGTGATGCTCGGGCAGGTAGCCGATGCGTGCCAATGTGGGCTTGTGGCCGACGGCGCTGCCGAGAATCTTGCCGACGGCGCGCGTCGGTCGCACCACCGTCATCATGATTTTGACGAGCGTGCTCTTGCCGGCCCCGTTCGGTCCGAGCAAACCGAAGATTTCTCTTGGATGCACCTGGATCGCCACGCCGCGCAAAGCGCGCACGCGGCCGCGGTACACCTTTTCCACGTGTTGAAGATCGATGGCGAAGTCGTTCACCCGCGCGAACCTCCCGCGACACCCGCGCCCCGCTTGGAGTGTAACGGAATTTGGTGCGCCGAGTTTCACGGTCGGGGCATCCGCAACCGCGAGGAAGGGCGTTTGCAGCTATCCTCGTGGCCATGTACGACTCGCTCGGCAGGTTCATTGATGCGCTGGAAGCGGCGGGCGAACTGCAGCGCGTTTCCGCCGAGGTCTCGCCGATTCTGGAGATCACGGAAGTCGCGGACCGCCACAGCAAGTCGCCGTGCGCTCATCGCAGTTTGTATGCGGAAGCGTTTGACCCGGGCCATGCGGGGCTGGGCGGCAAGGCGTTGCTGTTCGAATGCGTGAAGGACTGCGACTTCCCTCTGGCGATCAATGTGTTCGGATCGTATCGCCGGATGGAGATGGCGCTGGGATGTGAGCGCACCGGCGGGTTCGAAGCGATTGCGCAGAAGATTGCGGCGCTCACTGTTTTGGAGCCGCCGAAGTCGTTGCGGGCGGCGATCGCGAAGGCGAAGTTGCTCTTGCCATTGCTGCGTGTCGGGCCGAAGCGCGTGCGCGGCGGCGCGTGTCAGGACGTGGTGAAGCTCACAGATCGCGGCGAGGTGGATTTGAGGCGATTGCCGCTCATCAAGTGCTGGCCGCTGGATGGCGACCCGCAGATGGTGGGCTGGCCGACGTCAATGGAAGAAGCGGGCACGGCGGCGGGGCAGGGGCGGTACATTACCTTTGCGGGCGTTCACACGATTCACGCTCGTGATGCGGAGGCCAAGAAGCCCGCGAGCCACAACATCGGCATGTACCGGGCGCAGCTCATTGACGCCACCCGGCTCGCGATGCACTGGCACATGCATCACGACGGCGCGGCGCATTGGCGCTCGTGGAAGAAGATCGGCAAGCCAATGCCCATCGCGCTGTGCTTCGGCGGCGAAGCGGTGCTTCCCTATGCAGCGACGGCGCCGCTGCCTCCGGGCGTCAGCGAACTGCTGCTGGCTGGATTCCTGAACGGGCGCGGCATTCCGATGGTGCGAGCGAAGACCGTGCCGCTCTGGGTGCCCGCGAACAGTGAGATTGTGATCGAAGGGCATGTGTCGACCGAATGCGGCTTGATTGGATACGACCCACGGAGTGGCGAGCCGCTGGGGCCGGGCGCGGTGCTGGAGGGACCGTTTGGCGATCACACAGGCTATTACTCGCTGCCGGACCGGTATCCGGTCGTGAACGTCACGGCGATCACGCACCGGCGCGATGCGGTGTTCCCCGCCACGGTCGTCGGCATCCCGCCGCAGGAAGACTATTACATGGGCAAGGCGACGGAGCGCGTGTTCCTGCCGCTGCTCAAGACGCTGATTCCCGATGTGCGCGATTATCACCTGCCGATGTTCGGCTGCTTTCACAACTGCGCGTTCGTGCAGATTCGCAAGGAATATCCATTGCATGCGCGGCGCGTGATGCACGCGATCTGGGGCGCGGGGCAGATGGCGTGGACGAAGATGATCATCGTGGTGGATGACGACATCAACGTGCACGACGAGGAGCAGGTGTGGCGGCGCGTGTTTGAGACGGTGGATTTTGGACGAGATGTGGAGCTGGTCCACGGGCCGCTCGACATTCTCGACCACGCAGCGCCGCACTTGGGAGCGGGCGGGAAGATCGGCATCGACGCGACGCGCACGATGGCCGGCGAAGAAATTGGCGGCGTACGCGGCGAAGAACAGCATGAGTTCGCTGGCACGGCGGACCGAGATGTCGCGATGCAGATCAGCGTGCCGGAGTTTGCGGGAGGCCGGCTGGCGATTGTGCATGTGGACAAGCAGGCGGCGGGGGATGGCGCGGCGGCGCTCAAGGCGGCATTCTCGTTCGAGCGCTTACGCAGCGCGGATTTGATCATTGCGGTGAGCGATGCGGGACACGAGGCGAGCTTCGAGCGCGTGATGTTCCATTGCTGCGGGAACATGGACCCAAGCCGCGATCTCTATCGCATTGGCCGCCGATTGGGCATCGACGCCACGCGGAAGCTGGCGGGGGATGAGCGGCATGGGCTCCCCGTTCGCGACTATCCGCCGCTGATCGAGATGGATGAAGAAACTCGATCGCGAGTGCGGAATCGCAGCGCGGATTTCGGGCTTGCCGGTGTATAAAACAAGCATGCGGCGATCACCGTTCGTTTCCTCACTTCGGTTTGTGCTGTCGGCGTTGCTGTGCTTCGCGGTGCTGCTCGCCGCGCCCGGCACGTTGTGTGCGCAGGGGCGCACAGCGGCAGGAAAGAAAGTCGCGGGGCCTTCAGAACTGGCGAAGCGGCTTTCGCCGCAGATCGAAGCGGCGCTGCGGTTGGTGGCGGACGGCGGCGACCGAGCGGAGAGCGAAGAAGCGCTGGAGCGCATCTTTGCAGAGGTGGCGCTTTCTGCCGATGCGAACGAGCTTGAACTCTTCCGTGATGCGGCGGCGAGCGTGCGGCTCATCCGGCTGATGAAGCGCGTGCCGAACGACGAGCAGGCGGCGTTCATGCAGTTCCTGCTTGATCACATGAACTTCGCGCGTGCTCTCGTCTTCACCGTGCGCGGTTCGGAGGCCGACGAGCGAATGACGATGGAGCTTTCGCGACTGATGGCGGCGCGGTATGGCGATGCGGTTGATCGCTACGCGCAGCTTGCCACCGCGATTTGCGTGGTTCACAAGAAGCCGCTCACGCGCCGCGTGAACGAGAACCAGGTGAAGGCGCCGGACCCGATGGCGCTGTTTGAATATTACATGGCGAACGACGAGCGCATGATGTTTGGCGTGCGCCATATGCCCGCGGATCTGCTGGCGTTCGTGGTGGATTCCACGTCGCCGATTGAAGAGATGCGGTGGGCGCTCGGGAAGTATGCTGGCCATCGCAACGTCGGCGAGCTGTTCTTCACGATCAAGTACGACTACGACCATCTCGAAGGCAAGCCGAAAAAGGTGACGGTGGCGGGGTTTTCGCTGCCGAACATCGCGAAGTTTGGCGGCGTGTGCGCGGACCAGGCGTATTTCGCGTGCTCGGTCGGCAAGGCGATCGGCGTGCCCACAGCGTACACGCGGGGCGCTTCCGGCGAAGTGTCGCATGCGTGGGTCGGTTTCCTGCAGGGCAACAAAGGCGGCGCGTGGTGGAACTTCGACTCCGGCAGGTACGATGCGTACAAGGGCGTGCGCGGCGTGGTTGATGATCCGCAGACAGGCGCACGCATGGCGGACAGCTCCGTCGCGCTGCTTGCGGAGTACGCCACGGCGAGTGAGATCAACCGTTACGGCGCCATCGCGCTCACAGACGCAGCGAAGCGCATCCTGCAGGCAGACGGCTCGCGCGAAGGGCCCGGCAGCGCGGGAGAAGGCGCGGAACTGGTGGCGGTCCGCGGCTGGACGCGCGCTGATGCGCTGGCGCTGCTTGAATCGGCGCTGCGCACGTGTCCCGGTTATGCCGATGCGTGGTTCACCGTGCGTGATCTCGCGCAGCAAGGCAAGCTGTCACTCGATGAGAAGAAGAAGTGGGCGACGGTGCTGCATCGGCTTTGCAGTGAGCGATATCCGGACTTTTATTTCGCCGTGGTGGCGCCGATGATCGAGACGGTCGAAGACGCCGGCGAGCAGAACGCGCTGTGGAACGCAGCATTCCGCACGTTTCAGAAGCGACACGATCTCGCGGCGGCGGTGCGCATGAAGCAGGCGGCGATGTGGCGCAAGCACGGCGAGCCGAGCAAGGCCGGGCAGTGCTGCGAGGATGTGATCATGCGTTACGCCAACGCCGGACCGTTCGTCCTCGACGCGCTCACGATCGCCAGCGAACTTCTTGCGGAGATGAAGCAGCCGCAGCGCGTTCCCGCGCTGTATCAGAAGGCGTGGTCGCTGACGAAGAAGCCGGACAACAGCTGGGCCCCGGAGTTCTACCGCCAGAGCAACTGGTATCGCGTCGGCGAGCGCTATGCAGCTTCTCTCGCGCAAGCGGGCGAGCAGCACGCTGCGGCCGAAGTGCGTGCGGCGCTCGGTGCGAGGTGACCGCGCGCTTCACTTCTACAATCCCCGATGCCGCTTTCGTGGCCCACACTCTTTCGTATCGCGGTGCTTCTCGCGCTTGCCGCGCATGAGCAGGCGATGTACCGGCTCGGCCGCACGCTTGCGGGGCCGGCGACCGCGGATGCAGGCGACATGGCGCTGGCGGCGCTGTTCGCACTGTCGATGCTGATTCCGCTGGTGTGGGCGGTGACGCTGCCAGATTTGCCGGAGATCTACACGCGAGTGTGGCGAGCGCGGCGATGGTTTCGGCAAGGGCGCTGCACGCGATGCGGCTACGTGCTGGAGCCAAGCTCGCCGGCGCGTTGTCCGGAATGCGGCCAGATGCAAACGCCGCCGGGTGAATACGCCATCAACGCCCGCACGATCTATCGCTTCATCGCGCTCAACCTTGCAGCATGGATCATCGGCTGCGCGGTGGGAGAATGCCTGATCATCGCGGCGCGCACGTGATGCGCGCTCGCCGCTGTCGCATCGTCAATCGTCGTCGTCCTCGCTCACATGCCCGCCCACGCCGTGGATCTGTCCGACGACGCCGGTTGCGGCGCTTGGCTGATACAGCGCGCCTTCGGGATGGCGCGGCGGCTCGTCGTAATGAAGGAGCGGCGCCTGGGCGGCGGACATTCGATCGGCCGTGCCGGGCATGAATTTCGCCGTCATCGTGTTCATGCGGGCCTTGAAGCCGACTTTCGCATCGCGCTTCGGGTTCACCGCGGCGTCGAGAATGGCGTCCGCCACGCGGCTGGGTTCGATGAGCGGGTCCGGCAGCTTCGGCTCGTTCGCCATGTAGTTGCGAGCGTGCTGCGGGAACGGCGTGTCCACGGCGGTCGGCTGAATCAGCGTGATGGTGATCGGCGCTTCGTCCATGTTCTCAAGCTCGATGCGCAGGCAATCGGTGAATCCCTTCACGGCGTGCTTGGAAGCGGTGTAAATGCCGAGCATCGGGACAGCGGCCTCGGACACTTCACTGCCGACGTTGATCAGCGTGCCCTGGCTTTCCTTGAGAAACGGAAGCGCGGCGAGCGAGCCGTTGACGACGCCCCAGAAATTCGTCTCGAACAGCCGGCGATTGTCTTCGTCGCTCACTTCATCAATGCGGCCGTACACCGCGGCGCCGGCGTTGTTCACCCACGTATCGATGCGGCCGAAGCGATCGAGCGCGGTTTGGGCGACGCGCTCGACCTGCCGGCGATCTGACACGTCGCATTCGACGGCGACCGTTTCGCCTCCGTTGGCGTTCATTTCCTCGGCAATTTCCTGCAGCGCTTCGATGCTGCGGGCGGCGAGCACGAGGCGAGCGCCTTCCCTCGCCGCGGCGAGCGCGGTGGCGAGGCCGATGCCGCTGGAGGCGCCGGTGATGACGATGACCTGTTCGTGAATCGGCCGGTGTGTCGTGCGGCTCATGGCGTTCCTCCTGTCGGTGATGCGCAGCCCCTTCGTGGCGATGGCGAAATGTGAGGCATGGCGGTGAACGCCTGATGAACAGGGCGTGAAACACCGGGTCGCATGATGCGGCGAGAGTTCAGCGCAGCGTGGCTCGTGAAGCAGGAATTCGCTGAACATTCGCCTGCCGGGCGGCGCTGCGCGCAGCATTATTTGGGGAGCGACACGTTGCGAGCCAAGGAGTGCGATCATGCCCGCTGTCAGCACACTTTCAGCCAAAGACATCATGACGCCTGAACCCGTGTGCATTGATCCCGGGACCGACATGCGCGAGGTGGCGCGGCTGTTCGCCACGGAAGGCGTCTCCGGCGCTCCCGTGCTGGACAGCAACGGCGCGGTGGCGGGCATCGTGTCGATGAGCGACATCATTCGCCAGCTCGTTGATGGCACGCCGGATGTGCTGCCTGCGTATCTGTTTGATGCCATGCGCGAGCAATCCAGCGGCGAGCGCGAAGGCATTGAAGCGGAACCGGAGGTGGTTGTGCCGGTCGAGGATTTCATGACCGAAGGGGCGGCGACGGTTTCGCCCGACACGCCGATTGCTGAAGTGGCAAAGATCATGCACCGCGATCGCATTCACCGCGTGGTGGTGGTGGACGGCGGCAACTTCCCGCTCGGCATCATCACCAGCCTCGATCTTGTGGGCGCGATGGCGAAGCAGCGCTGATTGTTCATGCGCTTCCCGCGGGTCGTGTGTGCGATGGCACATGCACTCGCATGCGGTGCGCGGCATTTCGCGTTCGATACGAACGCCAGGCGAACCGCAGCGTGGAATCTTCTTAATGTCGCGCAATCCTGTAAGGCGCCTGTCGCGGCGAATCAGTATTCACATGAGGGATAAGGAGTACTCACCGTGCGTGACATGCGAGAGCTCGTCAATCCGTCCAATCGTCGTCAGTTCATGGCATCGCTTGGCGCGCTCGGCGCCTTTGCGCTCATTCCTGCATGCGCAACGCGGCAACGCCATACCGCCAGCCTCGGCGCTCGCAACGGCGACGACCTGCCCGCTTCGGAGACGCCCAAGGTTGGAATGGACGTCGATTCGAAGATTCTCACCTTCGCGCTCAACCTGGAGTACATGGAAGCGGAGTATTACAGCCGTGGCGCGAGCGGCGAGGGGCTTGATTCGCAAGGTGTGGACGTCGGCAGGAACCCGGGGGCGGTGCGCGGCGGGCGCAAGGTGAAATTCACGAATCCTGCGTTTCAGGATTACGCCGACGAGCTCGCGTTCAATGAAACGGCGCATGTGAAGTTCTATCGCAAGACGCTCGGCACCAAGGCGGTCGATCGGCCGGCGATTGACTTCGAGGCGGGCTTCAGCGCCGCTGCGGCCGCCGCGGGCCTGATCGACGAGGGCGACACGTTTGATCCGTTCGCCAACGAGATCAATTTCTTCCTCGGCGGGATGCTCTTCGAGGACACGGGCGTCACGGCGTATCGCGGCGCAGTGAAGTTGCTCACGAACAAGGAGTTCGTCAGCGCCGCGGCGGGCATCCTTGCGGTCGAGGCGTATCACATGGGCATGGTGCGCTCGCTGCTCTATGAAGCCGGCGCCGACGCACGCAAGATGGCGAACGCGGTGTCCGATGCGCGCGACAAGCTCGACGGCGGCAAGGATCTCGATCAGGGCATCGAGGTGCGGGGCAAGGCGAACATCGTGCCAAGCGATGACAACGGCATCTGCTTCGAGCGCACGCCGCGGCAGGTGCTCAACATCGTGTACCTCAAGGAAAACGCCACACGCGGCGGGTTCTACCCCAACGGCATGAACGGCGACTTCACAGGGTTGGTGTGAAAGAGAGAGGCACCAAGGCATCAAGGCACCAAGGCATCAAGGCACCGAGGCATCGAGGGAACGAGGCGTCGAGTGTTGGGCATTTTGCTTGTCCGGTGTGACTTTGCAGTGTAAAGTTCTGCCCGCCGGTAGTGCTGCGGGGAGGAGCGCTGCGTTGCAGCGATGGCTTGCGCTACTTGTGTGGTTTGCGCATTTCCTCACATTCGCGGCGCTGATGGGAGCGGTGGCGCCGTATGGGAATTGAGAAAGGCGATCGAGCGCGCGCGTCACATCGTTCTCTTTTCAAAAATCAGAAATATTGGCTGTGATCGAGCTAGTCGATCCGATATCTTCTGCGTCTGCGAATCCGCGGGGAGTCGCAACGTCCAGGGGATTTTCTAAATTTGAGGAGGAGAGATGAGACGGAAACGCGAACTCTTTGGCGGCGTCATTTGGTCAGCGGGATTTGCAGCCACGGCCGCGGTTCCTGCGATCGTCATCGCGGATAACCCCACTTTTGAGTTCGCGCCCGAGCACAGCAACTATATCGGTGCAGGGATCAAGATCATCGACCATTTTTATTTCGACTATGAAGTGAGCCTCCCGGGGATGCCGGCCGGGTCTGTGTCTTATTCATATACGGACGTGTACGGGGCGACGCTCACGGCCTACGCAACGCTCACTGAGTCGCTGATGCGTGTCGAAGCGAGCGGCGCTGCGCTCTACGAGTGGTGGGGGCCGCTCAAATATGTTGAATTCGCGGGCGGCACGGCTCTCATTAACGCCTGGCTCGCGCCCACGACGGATACGACGATTCGCATCAAATGGAACAATATCGGGACGCAGGACATCGTCGTGCCCACCGTTGTCATTCGTGATGCCGCCACGGATGACGTGCTGCTGGATATCACCGGTGTTGAGTCAGGCAACATGACGTTCGTGCTGGAAGCCGGCGAGATCTATCGCATCCGACTTCGCTGCTACACGGACGTCGACGACTTTGATGGCCACTCGTGGGCGCAGATCGTCATTGTGCCCGCGCCAGGCGCGTGCTTGCTGCTCGGGAGCGCTGTGCTGCTCGGCAGACGAAGACGTCGGTTGTGAGTCGGGAATGCGAGGCGGCGTTGAGTTGACGTCGCCGCGGCGCGATCCTGGTCATGCGTAGCGCGATCTTTTGATGGTCAAGAAGCGCGGTGTCGTTGTCGCGCCTTCGACGCGCGAGCGGCGGCGCATCAAGCTTTGCAAATCAGCCCGGAAAGGGCGCGTGCTCGCAACTATGATCGGGAATCGCCTTAAAATCGCTGCGCCGTCCGTCGTCGCCCAAACTCATCGCAACCCTGAAGCCCGTGCCACTTTGCTTCCCGCAAACTCGCTCACGTACTCCGGCTTCAGGAAGAAGTAATACAGCCGCCCCTCGGCGTACTGTCCGCCGGCGAGGATTTCCGCCGTCGGGCCTTCGCCCATGAAGATGTCGGCCCGGCCGGGGGCATTGATGGCGCCGCCGGTGTCCTGGTCGCACATGAAGCGGAGGAACTTGCGCGGGCCGGAGGTGAGTGTGATGGCTTGTGTGTCGACGAGCACCACGCCGCCGCGCGGGTAGATCTTCTTGTCGGTGGCGAGCGAAGTTTCCTGCGTCACCTTCACGCCGAGCGAGCCGCTGGGCCAGCGGTCTTCCGCGTATTCGGTGAAGAAGACATAACTCTCGTTCACATTCATGGCGTCTTCAACGGCAGCTTTGTTTGCGCGATACGCCTGCTTGATTTTCGCCATCGTCACGCCGCCGCGTGGAAGGATGCCGCGCTCGACAAGGGCACGGCCGAGGCTGGCGTAGGGGCGATCGGTCTTGCCGTTGTATCCGATGTACATGATGGAGCCGTCGGTCATGCGCAGCCGCGCGGAGCCGTTGACGTGCACGGTGTACGCCGCGAGCGAATCTTCGAGCCACACCAGTTCGTTGCCTGCGAACATGCCCGATTGCTCGATCTGCTTGCGCGTTTCGTACGGAACTACGGAGCCGTCTGGAAGCTTCTTGCCGAGCGGCTGGCCGGTGAGCGGATCGGTGACAAGGTCGGCGGGACGCATGTACAGCGGATGGGTGAACTGCGCGGTGCGTTCGCGGCTGGCCTTGAAGATTGGCGCGTAGTAGCCGGTGAACAGCACGATGCCTTGCTTGTTGTAGCCGACGGATTCGTAGACGTTGAACTTGGCGAGAACTTCGCGCTCGAACTGGGCGGGGTCATTGATTGTTTCGAAGAGATGCAGCATCGCAGCGACGCTGGCGCGGGCCTGTTCGTGCGTCACTTCGTTCTCTGCGCTCGGGCCATCCACCTGGAAGGGGAACGAGCGCTGGCTCGACGGCGCTGCGAACCACGTCAGGCTGTGCTTCATCGCTTCGATGTTGAACACATCGCGCTGCGCGAACGCAGCTTTGAGATCAGGCAGGCGATCCGGCGGGCATCGGCGAAGCGCGTATTCACCCGGGCCAAGCTGCCTGCTGTAATCCGGCGTCGGCGCGAGCGCTTCCGGTTCCACCTTCTGCCGGCGACAGGCAGGCAGCGCGAGCATGCACACGGCGAGAAGGAGCAGCAGCGTCGCACTGGCCGGTCCACCGAAGCCATGAGGCGTGAACCGTGCGTGCGGGCAGAACGTGCGGAGAGCGCGGGTTGTGGTCATAGGTGATGCATCCGTTCATCGTGCCGAGGCGTGGAGGCCGGTCACATCCTGTGACAGCGCGGAGACCCGGCGGAGTTCCTGTGGCTGCATTCTGCTGAAAGGGCGGGAAACGTCAACATTCGCGGTATCAACCAGCCGGTGGGCGGCGTTCTGCCCTTGCCGCGACAGGCTCGCTAAGATGAGAGGGTACGTGATACGGGCCCGGTTCCCCTTTTGAGCAGAGTGCGATTCCATGTGTGATTTCATGCCCAGCGTCCTCGCCATTTTCGGTCTGCCCGGCGGTCCCGAGTGGATCGTGCTGCTCGTGCTGGCGTTGCTCATTTTCGGCCGGCGCTTGCCGGAGGTGGGCCGCAGCCTTGGGCGGGGGATTGTGGAGTTCAAGCGCGGGCTTCGTGGCGTGGAAGCGGACGTGGAAGAAGAGGTCGCACGCGCGGAGAGGCGGAAGAATCTGCCCGAGGACCGTGATGATCGCGATGCCCTGCCCTCGCAATTTTCGAGCGAATCTGCCCGGCGCGAGCGCGAAGTGGTGAAGCCAGACGAAGCGTGATCCGCAGCCGCTCGGCGCCGGCGGGTTGGACCGGCGGCCAGCGCCACCTGGTCGGATTGTGCAAACGATCCCGTCATCAACCGAACAATGGAATCAAGGCGAGCCCGCGCTGGCGGTCGATATCACTCCATCGGGCGCAAGGGCTGTTTTCAGCGCCTTCCACCCGGTTGCTGCGCATGGCGCAGCGTGATGGCGTGGCGGGGAGCGAGACCGGGGCGTTCGATCTGATGCGTGATGCCGACTTCTGTGCCGACATTCTTTGATCGAACGCTGGCGGAGGCGATGCGGGCGCTGGAGCGCGATGGCGCGCAGCCTGTGCCTGACGACGCCGCGGCGACGGAAGCTGGTCGGGCGGCGTCCGGCGACATGGAAGCAAAGCTCGTCGCGCGCGCGAAGGCATCGGCGAGCGCGGCGGGGCTGCGTTCAGGATTGCAGCGCTTTCAGGCGGCGGCGACGTGGCTGGTGATTGCCCTGCTTGCGCTGGCGGCTTGCCTGGGCGCGGGCGCGGCGCGGGCGGCGCTCGGCGTGGGAGCGGAGTCACGCGTCAATTTCTTCTTCGCGCTCGGCACGTTGCTTGGCGTGCAGACGATCGTGCTCGCTGTGTGGTTCCTGCTGATGTTGGCGAAGCCCGCAGCCTTGCACAATTTTTCGCTGGGCGGACTGATGCAATGGGCGATTGATCGGCTGATGCGGCGAAGCAGTCGCACGCCCGCGCAGCTTGCAGCGATGGAAGGGGCGATGGTCGCGCACGGCAGTTGGCGCATCGCGCGCTGGTCCCTTAGCACGCTGTCGCACGCGGCGTGGCTGTCGTTCAACTTCGGCTGCATCGCCACGCTGTTCGTGCTGCTCAGCACGCGGCAGTACACATTTGTGTGGGAGACGACGATTCTTTCCGAGCGCGCGTATGCACCGCTGGTGAAGGCGATCAGCGCCGGACCGCGCGCCGCCGGGTTTGGCGCGCCGAGCGAAGAAGAAGTGGCGGCAAGTCAGTGGACGGGCTCGCTTCCCGCCGACGGCGCAAGCACACGAGCAGCGCATGCGTGGGCGGCGTTGCTCGTCGGCTCGATTGTCGTTTATGGCGCACTGCCGCGGGTCGTGATGTTGCTTCTTTGCGCGTGGCGATTGAGCGCGGCGCGGCGAGCGTATCGGCTTGATGTGTCGCAACCGGGTTTCTCGGTGGTGGCGGCGCGGCTTGCGCCCGTTCGACATGCCATCGGTGTGATTGATGCTGACGACAACGAGGCGCATGCACACACGCAATCGACGCACACAGTTTCGCCGCCGCCGCGGCCACTTGGCAGCCCGGCGATCGTCGGCGTGGAAATTGAGCGAACGAGTCACTGGCCGCCGCGACTCGATGGCATAACGCTTCGCGATCTTGGCGTGCTGCTCGATCGGCCGGACCGTCAGCGCGTCATGCATGAATTGCGAAACGCCGCGGAAGAGCCGATGACGCTGGTGATTGCGTGCGCGCTGACCTCCACGCCGGACCGCGGCATGGCTTCGATTCTCGCGCAGCTCCAGGCGTGCGTGTCGCGCCCGACGCTGGTGGTGCTGACCGCAGGCCAATCGCTGCGTGAGCGAACCGATGCGGCGTCGCTCGAGCGGCGCGTGGCGGATTGGCGTGCATGTGCCGCGGCTGCGGGCATCGCTGCGGATCGCGTGATTGAGCTGGACATCGATCACGCCACGCATGCAAGTCTGTCACGGCTGCGCGAAGCCATTGAAGGCGGCACGAAGGCGAATGGGCCGGCGGAACGGCGAATTGAACGCGCGTTTGCAACCATCATGCAACACGTTGAGCGATGGTGCGAGCGGCCGGAGCAAGCGATCGATCACCGCGCCCAGACGTCGCTGCATCGAGACATCCTGCGAATCTACGGCAGCGGCGAAACCTCCTGGCGATCGCTGCTTGCTTCGTCTGATTCATTGAAAGAGCTGACAACAGACACGGCTTCAACGATTCTCCGTGGTGCAAGCCACGTCGCGCAGCTCATTCCGCCGCGGTGGCGCGTGAAGCCGCGCTGGGCGATCGCCGGGGCATCGGCGGGCGCGTTGAGTTGCGTGGCGGCGGCAATGTTGCTTGCGCCCGCGGCGATCGGTGCGCTGCCGTTGTGGTCCGCGGTCGGCGGCGCGATTGCGGGCGCGGTGAGTACGTTCACGGGGCGAAGTGAATCCGCCGCTCCACCCATCGATGACACACGAAGCGGTCACATTGCTGCGGCGGTTCGAGCCGCTGCGCTCACTGCCATGTTGCTCGATCTGCAGGGCCGGCCCGAAAGCGCCATTTCGCGCGTCCTCGACCGTGTCATCGCGGCGGAGGACGAGCACGATCTTGAACGCAACGCCGGCGTGGAACAAGTGCGCCATTGGCTGGAGCACGTGCGTCATCATTATGACCTTGCCGTGAGCGCGGAGACGAGGCCATGACGCTCAAACTGCTGCGCATTGCCGTCGTCGGTCACACGAACACCGGCAAGACGTCGCTGCTGCGCACGCTCACGCGCGATCCCGAGTTCGGCGAAGTGTCCGACCGCCCCGCAACCACGCGCCACGTCGAAGGCAGCGCCATCCTCATCGACGGCGAGCAGGCGATCGAACTGTACGACACGCCCGGGCTCGAAGATTCTCCCGGGCTCTTCGAGCATCTGGACGCGATGCGAACGGACGGGCGCGTGGATGGCGCGGACGTCATCGAGCAATTCCTCGTCAGCGACGCCGCGCTCGGCCGTTTCGCGCAGGAAGCGAAGGCGCTGCGGCAGGTGATGCAGTCCGACGTCGCGCTTTACGTGATTGATGCGCGTGAGCAGGTGCTCGGCCGACATCGCGATGAACTGACGATTCTCTCGTGGTGCGCCCGGCCGATCGTGCCCGTGCTCAATTTCCTGGCGTCGCCGGAAGCTCGCGTGGAGCATTGGCGCGAACACCTCGCGCGCACGGGCCTGCACGTCGTCTCCGAGTTCGACACCGTCGTGCTCGATGATCACAGCGAACAGCGATTGGTCGAGAAGTTGTGCACGGTGCTCGACGATCATCGTGAAACGCTGCAGGCGTTCCTCGCCCAGCGGCAGCGCGAACGCGACGGGCTGATTCGCGATTCCGCTCGCCTCGTGGCCGAATTGCTTATCGACGCAGCCGCCCTGGTGGAACTCGCGCCGACCGACGACGAGTCGAAGGCGGCGGAAGTGGTCGAGCGCCTTCGAGAATCCGTCCGACAGCGTGAGCGTGAATGCGCTCGTGAACTGCTGGCGCTGCATCGCTTTGCATCGACCACCGCGGAGACGGACACGGCATCGACGATCGACGCCTCGCTTGGGCTCGATCTCTTCAGCCCCGAAGCGATGAAGCAGTTCGGGCTGACGATCTCGCGCGGCGCTGCGATCGGCGCGCTTGCCGGCGTGACCATCGACGCCATGGCGCACGGCATCACGCTCGGCGCGGCCGCCGCCACCGGCGCGGCGCTTGGCGCGCTCCTCGAAACAGCTCGAACGCACGGCAAGCGATTCTTCCGCCTCGCGAGGCAAACGACGGAAGTGCGCGTGGACCCGCAGACCATTCGCCTGCTTGCACTGCGACAGATCGGCCTCGTTCGCTCGCTGCTGTCACGAGGCCACGCCAGCACAAGTCCAGCGAAGCCGGCCGCGGAGTTCATCGCCAAGCTTCGATCCGCTGCGGTGAACCCACTGCCCGCAATGCTGCAGCGCGCCCGTCAGCAACCGCACTGGTCCACGCTCTCGCCGGTGGGACGCTTCCGCGCTCGTGCCGACGCTGCTCGCAGCGCCGCTGCCCGGGAACTTGCGGAACTCGTGGAGCAACGCCTGCGCGACCCGACCAGCCGTAAGCCGACATTTCCCTAGCGAAATGGCGCGGGCACGCGGCCAAAGCGTCGTTCGTCGCTGCCGGCGATCCGCTGGCCACCAGCCCGCAAATGCTGGTATACTTCCGCGCCTCGGGCGATTAGCTCAGCTGGCTAGAGCGCACGGATCACACCCGTGAGGTCACTGGTTCGAATCCAGTATCGCCCACTTCATTTCTTGGTGAGTGCTCGTGGTCGAACGCAGCCGGTGGAGAACCCACGCTGCAACCGTGACCGCCAGGCGTGCGAATGAGTTCAGCAGACGGCGCCCCTCGAAGCGCGCTCTTTCACATCTTGTAGTTCGAGGGATCCGACAAGCACATCAAGTTCGGGGAGGTTGTGATGGTGTGGAGGAAGACGATTCAAACCGTCGTGGCGGTGGCGCTGATGGTCTGCCTTTGTGCCGCGCCAATGAATGCTGTGTGCGCGGGCGAGGATCCAGGCTGTGAGCCTCATTGGGTTCCGACGTTCGGCGGCGAACGCGGGATGAATGGCACGGTCTACGCGCTTCTGCATTTCGACGACGGGACTGGCGATGCGCTCTATGCCGGCGGCGCGTTCACGCAAGCAGGACTTGTTGCAGCAGAAGGCATTGCGCGGTGGGACGGGCACGCGTGGTCGGAGGTTGGCGGCGGTCTTCACGGCGCCGTGTATTGCCTGACCGTGTTCGACGATGGCAGCGGCCCCGCGCTGTATGCGGGCGGTCTGTTTTCGCTTGGAGCTGGTCAATTCAACATCAACATCGCGAAGTGGACAGGCACGGAATGGACGCATGTGGGCGCCGGACCGACGGGCACAATCTACGCGCTTGCGGCGTACGACGATGGATCCGGGCCCGCACTGTATGCCGGCGGTCTGTTTTCGCAGGTTGGAGTCCACACAGTCAACAACATCGCCAAGTGGGATGGCAAGGAGTGGTCGGCCCTGGGCGCTGGCGTGTTGGGAACGAATGCCGCTGTATACGCGCTGCGAGTTTTTGATGACGGCAACGAACCCGCGCTGTATGTCGGCGGCGCGTTCTCGAACGCGGGCGGTGTGACGGCGCAGCGAATCGCAAGGTGGAACGGCGCCGCGTTCTCCACGGTAGGCGCGGGTTTTACCGGCACCGTGTATGCGCTCGAAGTGTACGACGACGGGAACGGCGCCGCGCTGTTCGCTGCTGGGCGTTTTTCGGATTCCGGTGGAGTTGCCGTCAACAACATTGCCCGCCTTTCGCCAAGTCGACATTGGGAGCCGGTCGGCGACGGTCTGACATCGAGCGCGCAATCAACTTACAACGAAGTTCGCGCCCTTTTCACCCACACCGCAAACGGCGAATCCGTCCTCTATGCCAGCGGCGGATTTGATCAATCCGGCGCGACGCCAATCCATATGGTCGCACAATGGGATGGCGCGGCGTGGTCGCAGGTTGGCGTGCAATTTAACGCAGGGGGAAAGGCGTACGCCCTCGGTGTGTACGACGATGGGTCCGGCGGTGGTGAAGAGCTTTACCTCGGCTGGGACAGGACGGAGATTCATATCACAGGGCTGCCGTATGTGACTGCCCGCCGCATTATGAAATGCAGCAATGGATTGTGGCAACCGCTCGGGCAGGAGGTTCACCCGGAGATCGTTACATTTCACGAGTTTGATGACGGCACGGGCGATGGACCCGCGCTGTATGCAGCCGGGAGGTTCGTGGCCATCGACGGCGTCTTGGTCAGTCGTGTTGCGCGTTGGGGCGGCACCGCGTGGGAGTCGCTGAATGGAGCGCTCGATGGCAACGTGTACGCGCTGGCCACAGCGACGGTGGACGGGATGCCGGCACTCGTGGCGGGCGGATCGATCGGCGCTGGTCAGTTCAGCTTTGGCGAAACATATGTCACCTGGTGGGATGGCAAGGCTTGGAGACAACTGACGACGAAATTGCGAAACACAGAGTCGCCGGCCATTCCGTCGATTTTGGACCTTATCGAGTTTGATGACGGCAGCGGACCGGCACTGTACGCAGGTGGAAGCATCACGCATGCGGGCGACTTGCCGATCAACCATGTCGCGCGGTGGAACGGCAAGGCGTGGGAACCCCTTGGGAACGGCTCCGAAACGCCCGTCCGCGCATTCTGCATTTTTGACAACGGGAATGGTCCGGCGCTGTACGCAGCGGGCCTGTTTCATGCCGACGAGGGTATCAACGAAAGTCGAGTCGGCCGGTGGGATGGTGAGAAGTGGATCCCGGTTGGCACGGGGACGACCGGCACCATCCGCTCGCTCGTGGTGTTTGATGATGGCACTGGGCCGACGCTTTGTGCGGCGGGCAACCCGTCATTCACCGGTTACAACGACATCGTCAAGCTCGTGGGCACGAAGTGGCTAACGCTCGGAATCGCCACCGGCGGCGTTGGCGAGTTCGTAACATCGCTCGCCGTGTATGACGAGGGCATGGGCCGCGGGCCCCAACTCTATGCTGCTGGAGATTTCAAGGAACTAAACGGGATCCCAGTAAGGGCGATCGCAAGGCTGGATGGTGAGTGGTGGAGCTCGCTTGATGGTGAGATCGGGCCCGGCACATTCGGCGATGATCCGTCTATCAGCGCGCTTGCCGTGTTTGACGACGGGCATGGCCCCGCGCTTTGCGTTGGCGGCGATTTTCTTGAATCGCCAAGTGGCGATTCGTTTGTCGCGATGTGGCGAGGATGCGCTGCCGCATGTCCAGGTGACATGGTGACGAGCGAGACGTTCGCCGGCCCACCCGACGGCGTTGTGGACAGTGCCGATCTTGCATTTCTCTTGGGCGCGTGGGGAAGCAATCCGGGATCGCCCGCAGACCTTGCGACGAGCGAGACATTTGCGCCGCCGCCGAATGGCGTCGTGGATGGAGCTGACTTAGCTGCACTTCTTGGGGCATGGGGCCCGTGTGATTAATCCGTGGGAGACACTTCGATGAGCACAACCGGCAAGTTCAACTGGAGCCGCCTTGGAGTGATTGCTGTTGCGCTGATCGCAATCGCCGGGGAGACTGTATGCCATGGTGATGATCGCGCGGCTTGTGTACCGATGTGGGAGAAGACGTTCGGCAGACAGGGCGGAGTGAGCAGCTCCATCAACTCACTCGAAGTCCTTCCCAACCTCGACGGAAGTGGATCGTCGCTCTACCTCGCAGGCGGGTTCAAAAGCGCGGGTGGCCTCTCGGCAACTGGAATCGCATCGTGGGACGGTACTGCCTACACGACGTATCCTGGCATTGATGGCTACGTCGCTGACACCGCCGTGTACGACGATGGGAATGGCATGGCCCTCTACGCGGCAGGCTATTTTCGCGCAAACGGCGACATCAATATTCGCTATCAGGTGGCAAAGTGGGACGGCGCGAGCTGGAGCATCATTGGCACCGTGACCGGGCAACCAGGGCCGTCGGCGATCACGGCGATTGAGGTGTATGACGACGGCGGCGGCGCAAAACTCTATGTCGGCGGCGAGTTCCACACTGCCGGCGGCGTCGCGGTAAAAAACATGGCACGTTGGAATGGCAAAACGTGGGAGCCCGTTGGTGGCGGCGTCGACGACATGGTGCTCAGACTGCGCGTTCTTGATTTTGGCGATGGACCGGAACTTGTTGCCGTCGGGGCGTTCTCAACGGTGAACGGCAACATCTCCGCGAGCCGAATCGCGCGGTGGAATGGCGCCTGGCAAGCGCACAGCAGCGCCGAATTTTTTGGATCTGTCGCTGACGTTGCTTTGTACGACGACGGCAGTGGGCCGGCGCTGTATGCATGCGGCTCGTTCATTCTCATCGACCATTTGCCACGCTCACGCATTGCGAAGTGGAACGGCAACTCGTGGCAAGCCATGGGTTCCGGATTGACGGGAAACTCCTTTTCTGTCGGCGGGAGCGAATTGCATGTGCACGACGACGGCTCGGGGCCGGCATTGTTCGTCGCAGGAGCGTTTGACGCCGCGGGCGGCATTGCCACGTCGGGCATTGCGAAGTGGGACGGATCATGGTCCGGACTGCACGGCGGGCTGCGCCTGAACGACAGCACAAACTCGATCGGCGGCCGGGCCTTGGCAACGTATAACGCAGGTGACGGGAAGGGGCCAGTTCTCTATGTCGGCGGAGATTTCGATCAGGCTGGCGATGTGTACACAGAATCAATTGCCTCCTGGGACGGAACAACATGGCATCGATTGATGGATGACGGGATTGTCGGCACCGTGTACGCAATCGCCGAACACAACGACGGCACCGGAAACGCCATCTATGTCGCTGGCGACATGTCCTCCGCAGGCGGCATCCCGGTACACAACATCGCCAGGTGGAACGGCTCCGCATGGGAGGCTGTGGGTAGCGGGCTCCCGATGCTTCAGGGAGTGACGGTGCTCGTGAGTTTCGATGACGGGAGCGGCCCGGCGCTTTTTGCAGGCGGTTGGGTTGGAACCACAGATGATTCGACGGAGCAGTCGAGGATGTGGAAATGGGACGGCAAGACGTGGTCGCAGGTCGGAGAACTTGACTTTGACGCGGACGTTAAGTCCGCAGCTGTGTTCGATGATGGAACCGGAGGCGGCCCTGCGCTCTTTGTCGGCACGTTTTATTGCATCTCCGACGGGTGCTCCTGGATTCTGAAATGGGATGGCATCACGTGGCAGCCGCTGTCGATCCATTACGCCAGTTGCGATGGCATCTGTGTTGAGGGTGTGAGGGCGATGCGTGCCTATGACGATGGCAGCGGTCCGGCGCTGTATGCAACGGGCTTCTTCAGGACGGCGGACGATGAGTACTATCGAGTCGCGAAGCTTGAAGGAGACACGTGGGTGCCGATTCCCGGGTCGAATTTGCTTCCCGGCGGCTATAACGCGCTGGCCTTCTACGACGACGGATCGGGCAACGGTACCGAGCTTTACATCGGCGGGTCGAGCAACAGTTCATCGCCGCTGGCCCGCATTGCGAAATTCAACGGAACGGAGTGGGTGCCCGTGGGTGGAGGCGTCGGCAATTACACGTCATCCGTCAACGCGCTGGAGGTGTTTGACGATGGCAGCGGGAAGTCCCTGCTCTACATTGGCGGCAACTTTCGCAGTCCGACCGGTCACCCCCAGCCGCAGGACCTCCTCACATGGGACGGCAATTCGTATGCCGCCGTTGATCATGTGAGCTTGCCCGTCAACGTGATGTGCACCACGCAGATCAATGGTCGCCGAGCGCTCCTTGTTGGAGGCGATTTCACGTCCTCGCCGGCTGGCGATGCGCATCTCGCGTTGCTGCAAGGCTGCGCGCCGGTTTGCGCGGGCGACTTCGTGTCCAGCAAAACCTTTGCTGCGCCTGCCGATGGCGTTGTCGACGCCGCCGACCTTGCGTTTCTGCTTGGCTCATGGGGTTCCGGCCCCGGCAGTTTGGCGGACATCGTGTCCGGCGCCACCTTCCAGTGGCCGCCCGATGGCATTGTTGACGCGGCAGATCTCGCGGTCCTTCTTGGCGGATGGGGAAGCTGCCACTGATCGCGCGGTCGGCGTGACACTGTTGTCAGATTCGGGGGCGTGCGGAAGTCACCGGCGCCGACGCCGCGCTGTGCCTGCGAGCATCAGCATTGCCAGCGCGCCCGGCGTGGGAATCGTCACGCGCCAAACGATCTGATCGGTGGTTTCAAAGTCGCTCGTCTGGAACGACAGTTGCCCCGCGTCGTTGAGCTGGCCGAGTCGAACGATTGAGAAGAAGTGGTCTTCGCCGTTGATGGTCGTGTCCACGCCGGTGCGTGCGATGACGTCGATGGTGGGATCGCTCCCGAAGAAGATGCCGTTGTCGCCGCCTGCGAGGGACGCTTCGAAGACGACGAGACCGCTGTTGTTCACATCCACATCGCCGAAGCTTGCGTACCCGTCCGCGAGCGAGGCGATCTGCGTGAAGGTGAACGGCGTGCCGAAATCAGACGGCGTGGCGATATAGACGCCGGGCCCAAGCATTTGCGAGCCGTTGGGCGCGCCGCCGCCGGGGAAGGGCGGGTCGAAGTAATTGATCGTGACGCTGGTGTTGAGCGCGAAGGCCACTTGGCCGAGATCGTTGATGGCGACCGCGGGTTGCACGCCGACGCTCATGCGTTCGAGCGTTGTCTGCACTTCGCTGAGCGCCTGCTCGGGCGTGGAAAAGTTCAGAATGCCGCGTGAAAGGCCCATGTTGGGGTCGGTGTATTCCATTTGCACAGCAACAGTTCCGCTGCTGTTCACGTCAAACTGCTGGGTGTTGAAGAAGGTGCCGCTGCCGGAGCGGAGCACTTCGATGGGGCCGCCGGGCAAACTGGCGCGATAGATGGCGCCTTCGCCGTTGGTGATCGTGCTGAACGCGATGGTTCCGTTTTCAGCCATGCGGACGCGCGGCCGGGGGAACGGGTCGTGATCGAATTCGTTGAGCGCTTCGTAGAGCGTGCTGAATCCGCCGCCGGTCAACGTGGTGTGGTAGACGCCGCTGAACGTGTCGCCATTGTTCGCGCGGGTGCCGACGAAGACGACGTCGCCGAGTGCGCCGACTTGAATGGAGAGCACGTTGGAGTACCCGTTGGACGACAGGTTGATCATGTCGAGCGCGCCGCCTGTCCCGCCGAAGATCTGCTGCGTGAGACCAGCCGCGCCGCCGGTGGCGCTGGCCGCGAAGATGACGGTGCCGTTCGCGCTGATGGCGGTGTCCACAGTGCCGTCGATGAAGCCGACGCCGCCGACAAAATCCTGCGCGATTTTCGTGTACACGAGGCCAGCGTGTGCCTCACTGGCGAGCGATGATGCAAAGGCAAGCGCGAGCGGGAACAGCGGGGCGAACACGGCGCGGCGCATGGTCAACTCCTTCCCCCGGCGTTCGTCAATTGAAGCTGGTGACTCTCGACCTCTCCTCCAGCCATGGCGGCTGGCCATTGCAGCGTACCGAAGGACAATGCTTGGCGACAAGATGGAACCCGGCGGAATGCGAAAACGCACAGGCAGCGAACCGCCACAAGCCGCTCGCGGCTTCGCAAATCAGTTTGAGGCGAGGCACCAGCACAAAGAGCGCGAATCGCACGCGAAAAACGGTGAGTTCCCTCGCCTCCGGGCTCCCTTGCTGGCGATTTGGCCTGCCCGAAAGCACGCCATGCCCGCAAGGCGCGTTATGGTCAGCAGCCGGCAGGCCCTGCGGCTTGTATAGATGATGACTCGAACGACAGGAGGCCAGGCGATGTGGGCATGTGTTGCGGCGGCGTGTGTGGGATTGATGTGGGGCGCGCCTTCGCCGGCGGCGCCGCCGGAAGCATCGCCGGCAAGCATTGAGCGCGATCTTGCCGTGCTCGATGAGCTTGACACCGTGATGCTCGCAGCGGATTTCGATGATGTGCGCCTGTCGACGCTGGTGCACGATCTCGCCGAGCGACTGCCCGTACCCGTCATGCTCGATGAGGAATCGCTCCGCAGCATCGGCGTGCGCGAAGACGATCACGTCTCGCTTCGCACCGGCCACGTCCCGGCGAGCACAGCCCTCGATGCGCTGATGCGCGAGCTTGCGTCCGGCCTCGATCAACCCACGTGGGAAGTGCACGGCGGCGCGATCGTCGTCACCTCTGAATCGGGCACGCATGCCATGCGCAGCCTCGTCATCTACGACGTGCGCGATCTCATCGGCGACGACAGCCTGCTCGGCGAACTTCGCGCCGCGCGGGCGAACATTCCAGACTTCGGCGCCGGCGACGGCGATGCCAACAACGACGACGGCGAGGAGCGACCACGTGCCGAGGACGATGCGCCGATGGCCAACACGTCCAATCTCTCCGCGGGCCACGAACTGCTGCTAATCATTCTTGAGCACCTTGACCCCGATGCGTGGGTGGACATGGGCGGCTCGCGCGCCACGATCACGGATCACCAGGGCCTCGTCGCCGTCACCGCGCCCACGCGTTTGCACAGGCAATTTCGCGATGCGCTGCGGCGATTGCGTGCGGCCCAGGCAGGGGAGCTGCGCCTTGGCGTGCATGTGATCGATCTTCCGCGGCAAACGCTCATTGCGCTTGAAAAGAAGTACCAGCATGAGGGCGAATTGGCGGTGGCGATGCTGCGCGAGCCGGCGGCGGTCAACATCTGGCAGGCGGTCGGCACGGTGGCGACGGGCGCCGCGCTCGAACTCGCAAGCGACAGCGATGATCGCACCGTGCGCGTGGAAGTGAAGGCAATCTACGACCGCACGGCGGGGGCGCTCCGCATGGACGTGGCAGCCGCGATGACGTTGGGGGCCGATCATCGCGAAGCCAGGACGACGGTGGCGTTTCAATTCAGCGAAGGCGCAGCGATTCTCGAATTGCCGGCGGCGTTGCCATCGGACACCGCACGCCTCGTCATTGTGCGCGCGATGTGACGATCCGAAGGCGCCGGCGCCTCGCATATGCGGAACACGTGAATTGGCGAGAGCGTTCGCCGCGCCGTGCGGTCACTTCGCCGGCTTGGCTTCGACGTACTGCTCGATCGACTGCAGGTCAGGCAGAATCTGCGGCGTAACGTGCAGCGTGAACGAGCTGCCGGGTGCGACATGCACGAGCTTGGCGGAGCGGACGCGCGAAACCCACACGCGGCCGCCCCGGATGTGGCCCTTGTTGTCCTCGCGCTGACGACGGGCCTGCAGCTTGCGAAGGCCCTTCGACACGCCCGGCTCCATGCGCATCAGCCGCTCCAGCGTCTTCCGCGGACCGGCGGCGGCAGGCAGCTTGGTGATCGAGAACGTGTACTTCTTGTTCGCAGCGAGGGCCATGACGAAAAACTCCGAAGCTGAAAGGGCGAGGCGTTCCCCGGCGTCTGCCAGCGCGAAATTCCGAGGACCCGCGCATCCGGCGGCCGGAAGCCGAAGCCCTGGGGGCAGGGGGGTGAGAGTATATCGGCAGCCCGTCATCCGGTCCAAGGCCGCCCCTCCGGCGGCAGATTTCGCAGCAGCGCCAGGCGGCCCTTCACGCTTCCCCCACGCCCTGGTCTATATCAGCACGGCAAGGCGAACGGCAGGCGTTCAAGCCCCGGCAATGCGCCGAGCCGTCACGACGAGGTCGGCATCATGCACGCTCAAGACGTCGCCGGCGGGGTTGTCGCCCAGCTTGAAGAAGATGCGCACGGCCGGCGCCCCCGTGGGGTGGAACGTGTGGTCGCCGAGATGCATGAGCTGCCTCGGCGCGTCGTCCCGCGCGATCGCCAGATTGCCGTTCTTCATCGCCTCGACCGTGAGCCGATCGCGCTCGCCCGGCCCGAATGCATACGACCCCGCAAGGCGCTTGCGCGATTCCTCGTCCAGCGCCAGATTGGTTTGCATCACGTCCGCGCCCGGGATGCTCTGCAGATAGTCGATCACGCGCTGCGCCTCGCCGTTGCGAGCATGCGCCATCAGCGTGATGCCGTGCGGCCCGTGAATCCTCTCGACGCCTTTCGGCCCTGGCGCCGCCTCGATGATCGCTCGCACCGCATCAACATTGTCGAGCATGGCGAACGTGAACACATCCGGCCGGGCGCCGTGCGCCAGCAGCAACTCGACAATGTCATGTCGCCCTACGTGTGATGCAGCGCCGAGCGCGGTTTCCCAGTCGCCGAACCCCCAGTCCCACGCCGCCTTCGCCAGCGCCGGCCGAGCCGTGATCAACTCCTTGACAGCGTCGGCATCGCGGTGCGACACAGCCACGATGCTTCGCACCAGCGCCGGGTCCTGCGCCGGGAATGTTCGATGCAGCGCGGGCGCATCCGCCCCAGGCTCGCCATCGAACGCAGCCATGGCAAGCGCCCTCGCCGAGAGAAGCCCCATCGGCACACCAACCAGAAACGCCCGCCGCGGCAGATTCGCTTTCATCGTTCACCTCGCTAAGTAGCCTGGGGCCGTGCTCCCCGCAGGCTCTACCGCCGAGGCTGCTGTGCGATTCACCAGTTGCCTGGCATTCTTCCTGATTGCGATGGCCAGCGGGTGCTTTCGCAGCAATGACTGCGTGGTCGGCGCTGCTGGGTTTCACTCCGTCCCTGCGACGCGGTCGACTTCGTCGAAGCTGGTTTCGCCGAGGCCGGGTGCCACACATCATCCCGAAGGGTGATGTGTGATTGGATTGGGCGCAGTTGCACGTTCGGCACACATCACCGCCCCGAGCGGCGGCTGATGTGTGGCACCCAGTCGCTCCTGTCATTCCCGCGCACGCGGGAATCCAAGGGGTTTTGCACGTGCCTCTGGATTCCTGCTTTCGCAGGAATGACGGTGTTCGCCGCACAGTGCGATCCTGTCATTCCCGCGCAAGCGCTCGTCATTCCCGCGCAAGCGCTTCTGTCATTCCCGCGCATGCGGGAATCCAGGGGGATTTGCACGTGCCTCTGGATTCCTGCTTTCGCAGGAATGACTGCGTGGTGAGCGCTGCTGCGCTTCATTCCGTCCCTGCGACGCGGTCGACTTCGTCGAAGCTGGTTTCGCCGAGGCCGACGAGGTGGTAGCCGTATTGGGCGAGCGAGGTGAAGAGGCCGGTGGCGAGCACGTCGCGGATCGCCTGGATGCTGGGCTTGTTGAGCACGATGTCGCGGAGCTGGTCGTTGAACTCGAGCAGTTCGAAGATGGCGCGCCTGCCGATGAATCCCGTGGCGAGGCAGTGTTTGCAACCGACGGGGACGTAGATCTTCGGCACGCCGCCGAGTTGTTTTCCCATCTTCATGTTCTGCGTCGGCGTGGCCGTGACGGCTTTCTTGCACGTCGGGCAGAGTGTGCGAATGAGTCGCTGCGCGAGAATGAGATTGAGCGCGTTGGCGACGAGGTACGCTTCCACGCCGAGGTCGAGCAGACGGAAGATGGCGCCGATGGAGTCCTTCGAGTGGACGGTTGAGTAGACGAGGTGGCCGGTCATCGCGGCCTGCATGGCGACGGTGGCGGTTTCCGTGTCACGAATCTCGCCGACGAAGATGACATCGGGATCCTGGCGAAGCACGGAGCGCAGAATGGTGGCGAAGGTGGCGCCCTGTTTGTGATCGATGGGAATCTGCGTGGCGCCTTCGAGGTAATACTCAACGGGGTCTTCGATGGTGATGGCGTTGCGGGCCACGACGTCGATTTCGCGAATGCAGGAGTAAAGCGTGGTCGTCTTGCCGGAGCCGGTGGGACCGCATGCGAGAAGCAGGCCGGCGTCGCGCGTCGCCATGGTGCGAATCTTGTCGTACATCCATGGCAAAAGGCCAAGCTCGTGCAGGCGACTCGGCGCGTTGGCGGAATCGAGCACGCGGATGACGAGCTTCTGGCCGTTCATCGCCGGCGTGAGGCTGACGCGGTAATCCACGCGCCGACCTTTCACCGCGACGGCGAAGTGACCATCCTGCACGGTGTTCTTCCTGCTCGTGTCGATCTGGCAGAGAATCTTCACCACGCCGAGCAGGCGCTGATAAAGCGAATGCGAAAGATCGACGGCGTTGAGCATGTAACCATCGATGCGAAGGCGCACCGCGGTTTTCTCGATGCGCGGCTCGATGTGCAAATCGGTGGCGCGAGCGCGGAAGCATGCGAGCAGCAACAGCCGGAAGACGCGAATGCCTTCGCCGATGTCTTCTTCGGAGACGCTTTCAAGACCGCCCGTCGTCGCCTGGTGCACGGTGACGCCGCGGCAGTCCATCAGGCTGATGTCCTGCTCGCTGAACGGCTTCTCCGCAGCGGCGTCGATGATGTCACGCAAACGGCGTTCGTAGTCGGTGAGCGCATCGGAGACGGGCGCGCTCATGTCGATGTCCACCGTCGCTCTTGCGTGGTTCATTCGCTCCGGCCGGGCAGGATTCGACGCGGCAGCGAAGTCCGGCGTGTTGCGACGGCGGTTGGGCGATTCCTGGGAGGGATCGATGAAGCGCAGCTCGGTGCCGCCGACGTAAACGACGTCGCCGTTGTCGAGGAACTCGGAGTTGATGCGTTTGTCGTTGAGGGTGGTGCCGTTGCGTGAGCCGAGGTCGCGGATGCGGAACTTGCCGTTTTCGAGTTCGATGACGCAGTGCTGGCGGCTGGCGCGATCGTCATCGATGACGATGGTGTTGGCGGGATGCCGACCGACACTCACGGGCTTGGTCTCAAGCTCGATCCGCTTGAATCCTCGATCCGTTTTGATCTCGAGGTAGGGCATTTTGAGCGCTCCGGAAATGGATTGCCGCGACCGGACCTCGGGCGCCCGGAAGAGCAGATTCGCCGGGCCAATTCTAACATCGGCGGGTCGCCATGTCAGGGCGTCCCGAGACCACTTTCGCATTGGCGATCATCCGCTACGCTGTGCAACTCGACCGGGGATTTGGCTGCCGTCCGGATCGGTGAGCGTACGTTGAGGAGCGTCGTGCAGTGAACGTCGGCGTGCTCAAGGAGACTTGCCCGGGGGAACGGCGCGTGGCGCTTTCGCCCGCTGTGCTGCCTTCGCTTGCCAAGCGGAAGATTGATGTCATCGTGGAAGCCGGCGCCGGCGAGGCGGCGGGTTTTCTGGATGGTGAATACGCCGAGCGCGGGGCGAGGGTTGCAGGTCGGCTTGAAGTGATCGCGCAGGCGGATGTGCTGGTGCAGGTGCGCACGCTTGGGGCGAACCTTGAGGCGGGCGCTGCGGATTTGCCGCATTTGCGTACCGGGCAGGTGGTGATCGGCTTTGCGGAACCGCTTACGGCGATCGAGCCTTCGCAGCAGATGGCGGAGCGCGGCGTGCGGCTGATCGCAATGGAGCTCATGCCGCGAACAACCCGCGCCCAGGCGATGGATGCGCTGTCATCGCAAGCGACGGTGCAAGGCTACAAGGCGGTGCTTGAGGCGGCGACGCATCTGCCCAAGTTGTTCCCCATGATGATGACGGCGGCCGGCACGATCGCACCGGCGAAGGTGTTCATCATCGGCGCCGGCGTTGCAGGTCTGCAGGCGATTGCGACATCGCGCAAGCTGGGCGGCGTGGTGTCGGCGTATGACATTCGGCCGGCGGTCAAGGAGGAAGTGGAGTCGCTCGGCGGTCGCTTCCTTTCGCTGCCGCTCGAATCAACCGGCGCGCAGGACAAAGGCGGGTACGCCAAGGCGATGGATGACAGCTTCCTTCGCAAACAGCAGGAATTGATGGGCGACGCGGTGGCGGCAAGCGATGTGGTGATCACCACGGCTGCGGTGCCGGGCAAGAAGTCGCCGGTGCTCGTGACGCAATCGATGGTGGAGCGCATGAAGCCGGGCAGCGTGATTGTGGATCTCGCAGCGGAGCGCGGCGGGAATTGCGAACTCTCGCGCCCCAACGAAATCGTGCATCACCGCGGCGTCACCATTCTTGGGCCGACCAATCTCGCCGCCACCGTGCCCCATGACGCAAGCCAGATGTATGCACGGAACGTTGCGGCGCTGCTCCAGCTCATCACGGAGAACGAAGGCGCGCTCAAGCTCGACACGGCGGACGACATCATCGAAAGCACGCTGGTGACCGACGGCGGGCGCATCGTGCATCGCCGTTTGCGCGAGATCTTCAAGCTTGATGCGCCAGCCACGGCAGGCGGAGGAACAACCGCATGACAATGTTCGTGCTGCTGCTGACGATTTTCGTGCTCGCGATCTTCGTGGGCTTCGAGATCATCACGAAGGTGCCGCCCACGCTGCACACGCCGCTGATGTCCGGTTCGAACGCGATCTCCGGCATCACGGTCATCGGCGCGCTGATCGCGGCTGGGCATGAGTCGACGTTCTGGGTGTCGTTCCTTGGTTTCCTCGCGGTGGCGTTCGCCATGACGAACGTCGTCGGCGGGTTCCTCGTCACCCACCGCATGCTGGAGATGTTTCAGAAGAAGAAGTGAACAGATCCCCTTCCTCGGGGAAGATCGCTCTTTGCGAAGCTGCTGGCGGCAACAACATGGATCCCAATCTTCGCAACATCTTCTACCTCGTCGCTTCTGTGCTGTTCATCCTCGGCATCAAGGGGTTGACGCACCCGAAGAAGGCTGTGCGCGGCAACGTGATGGGCGCGCTTGGCATGCTGCTCGCCATCGTCGTCACGCTGATTGATCGCAGCATCGTCGAATGGTGGTGGGTGATTGCAGGACTCGGCGCGGGAACGGTGGCGGGCATCGTGCTTGCGGTGCGGATTCAGATGACCGCCATGCCGCAGATGGTCGCGCTGCTCAACGGCTTCGGCGGCGCGGCCTCGTTCATCGTCGCCGGCGCGGTGCTCCATGAAACGCTTGATGATGGTTTCATCATCGATGCGAAATCGGCGTACGCCATCATCGCGTCCGGTCTCATCGGCGCGGTCACGTTCTCCGGCAGCATGATTGCGTTCATCAAATTGCAGGAACTCATCGCCGGCGGCGCGATCACGCATGTGGGTCTGAAGATCGCGAACATCGCGCAGACGGTGGTCGCGGTCGTGTTCGCGGTGCTGTACATCATGCAGCCCGACCAGGCGTGGTGGTACTGGCTCATCGTGGTCGTTTCGCTTGGATTGGGCGTCACGCTGGTCATGCCGATCGGCGGCGCGGACATGCCCGTCGTCATTTCGCTGCTCAATTCCTATTCAGGCATCGCGGCTGCGGCGACCGGCTTCGTGATCGACAACACGATGCTCATCATCGCCGGCTCGCTCGTCGGCGCCTCCGGCATCATCCTCACCCAGATCATGTGCGTGGCGATGAACCGCTCGCTGACCAACGTGCTCTTCGGCGTGATGGCGCCAGCCGGCTCCGGACCGAGCAGTGATGATGTGTACGGCGGCAAGGTGAAGGCGACCACGCCCGAGGAAGCGGCGATGATCTTCGACGCGGCCCAGCGCGTGCTCATCGTGCCGGGCTACGGCATGGCGGTGTCGCAGGCGCAGCACGCGGTGCGCGATCTTGCCGCCTTGCTCCAGCAACGCGGCGCTGTCGTCGATTACGGCATTCACCCCGTGGCAGGCCGCATGCCCGGTCACATGAACGTGCTGCTCGCCGAAGCGGATGTGCCGTACGAGCAGCTCAAGGAAATGGATGAAGTCAACGCGCAGATGGATCAGTACGACGTCGCGCTGGTGCTCGGCGCGAACGACACGGTGAACCCCATCGCGCGAACCGACCCCAAGAGCCCGATCGCAGGCATGCCGATCATCAACGTGGATCAAGCTCGCACGGTGGTTGTCATCAAGCGAAGCCTCTCGCCAGGCTTCGCGGGCATTCCCAACCCGCTCTTCGCCAACGCCAACACGCTCATGATGTTCGCCGACGGCAAGAAGGCGGTGCTGGATCTGATCGCGGCCCTGAAGAGCGCGTAAACACACACCGCTCATCCTTCAGCTGAAGGGTTGCGGTGAAGGTGGCGATGAAGCCGGCATGTGGCCGGGTCCGTTGGTGTCGTCGTCCAACTTCCGTGGGAACTTGATTACAGGACCGGAGAATCGCGCAAAAACGCGGCGCCGACGCCGATTTTGGCCGGACAATGGTTTCCTCGCAGCGATTGCACAAGCCGACACAGCACGCGTCGGTTTCACTTTTTTGCAGGTTCAAGCCGACACGCGCCGCGTCGGTTTCATTTCGTCGCGAATTCAAGCCGACGCGTGTCGCGTCGGTTTGACTTTCTTGCGCACACAAGCCGACGCGTGCCGCGTCGGTTTCAACCTCCGGGGTTCACAAGCCGACAGGCGCCGCATCGGTTTGTGCGGAAGACGAGTTCAAGCCGACGGGCGCTGTGTCGGCTTGCGCGGAAGACGAGTTCAAGCCGACGGGCCGCGCGTCGGCGCACACCGTCATTCCTGCGAAAGCAGGAATCCAGAGGCGCGTGCAAGTCCC
>JBIQHI010000008.1:0-45693 GCA_044508635.1 Planctomycetaceae bacterium
TGAGGGTGAGGGTGAGGGTGAGGGTGAGGGTGAGGGTGAGGGTTCCCGCTCGCCTCTCCTTCATCGCGAGTCTTCCGCCGGTCCCCGTCCTCACGAGGGAGTGTGCCCGGCGCTGACTGACGCGCCGGCGAATCACTGCCGAAAACACTCGGCAACACAGCCCCAACCTTTTCCGCAAGGCGCTGGAGTTCTGCGCGCCCTTTCTTCCCTTCTATCTTGATCAGGCGCTTGAGAGCGCGCGCCGCCTCCGCCGCCTGCTGCATCTCCACCCGAAACTTCGCCTTGAGCCAGTTCTGCGAAGTGCCCATTCTGCTTCGCTCCGCGATTGCGCTCTCTACTGTGGGAAAGGGCCGAGGCGAGGGTTGCCTGTTCCTCCTCTCCCCGAGGGAGAGAGCCAGGGGTGAGGGTTGCCTGTTCCTCCTCGCCCCGAGGGAGAGGGCCAGGGTGAGGGTTGCTCAATTCCCCCTCCATATGAGGGAGGGGGTCAGGGGGTGGGTGGGCCGCAAGCGGACGGTCAAGACGTCACAAGGCCAAAGGAAGAAACGCACCAAACCACACTGCACATTTTGACCTTTCGACGTTTTGACGTTTTGACCTTTCGCGGCCGAGCCGCGCCCCACCCCAACACGCCGCGCCGCGCACGGCGCGCAGCGACCAGCCGCGACCGTGAGCCCGCAGCGAACCAATGTGCGCACAGATTGGCCCTTGCCGCGGCGCCAAGCGATCAGCGAACCCACGCGATCAACCGCCACCCAAGAAAGCCCGCTCGTACCTTCGCAGCCAGCAAACCCCCGGCGGACCACGCCGACAACACCCCACCAGCCGCGCGGCCAAAAACCCTCACCCCAACCCTCTCCCTCGGGGAGAGGGGGCAGGAAGCCATGCGACAAGGATGTTGAGCGGTGCCACGACTCGCTTGGTGCCACGACTCGTCCGGCGCAGCGGCGAGTCGTGCGTCCGATCAAGGCCACTGCCCGGAATGCGGCACGCCGTTCAAGCAAGGCGAGACCCGCAAGTTCTGGTGGAACCGCACAAGTTCATCCTGCTGGCCCCGTTCTGGCGCAGGGAAATTAGATGACTGCCGCTCCTTGCTCCGCAACCGACAGGGAGACGTCACACGTCGCGCAGCCCGGTGCCACGACTCGGCCGGCGTCAGCGGCGAGTCGTGCCGATCGCAAAGCCAGGGCCGGAACAATTACGAACTGTCCCTAGTTTCCGAACCCGCCACCGCGGCGACGCGGCAACGGTGGGATGCGGAGGACCTTATACCACCTACGCGGGTGGGCCCATCCTAACTTGCTTGCTATCTGTCGAAGCGACCGGGTCCGGCTCACCGTTCATCCAGACAACAGGCGGCGTCCATGACTTGAGAACTCTTCCGCACTTCGTGCACTCAATGGTGCACTTATGAAGGAGGGAATATTCGCGACGGTGTGCCCCGCGGGCAAGTAGCACAAGGAGGAATATTCATTTGACTCGTTGGTCGTTTTGTTCGCTTCGTCATCCTTGACGGCTCCTCATTTTCAGGGCTTCTTGACTCTCTCTCGCGACCGTGCGCCGCGATTCACGACGCGACTTGATCGGACGGATGGAGTTGCTGGAATAGTCTCCACCTCGTCAAATCGAAACTTACTCGCGTCGAGGTAGTCTGCATTCATTTCGACTGCGATCCAACGACGCTCCAACGTCTCAGCGACCATGCCTGTCGTATTTGAGCCGGCAAACGGGTCGAGCACGATATCCTCGTAGTCCGTACACAGCTTGATGAAGTATTCGGGCAAAATCGCCGGGAAACGAGCTGGATGAATCTTGATACCTGCCGCTTTGCAGCGCATGGTGTATTGATCGTTTGCAGAGTTGTTCCCAAATTTCAGCAAATCAGTCGGTGTCTCATTGTCGATCACGTTGGGCGGAATTGAACCACCTGCTTCTGTCTTTGCGAATCCCTCATTGATCGCGTACCCGCCAGGCCGCTTCGTCCGGCGAATCCCGCGCTGGTTAAGACGGATCATGTCCGGGCTGTAGGGCCGAAGAATCCGTCGATTGTTCGCCTTGGGCCAAGGCGTCTTTCCGAACCACCACACGAATTCGACAGAGTCCTTCACCCGAATGCGTCGGACCGTAACCCATTCAGCAGGCACCGGCATCTTTGCGGGGTTGTACCAGAAGAACTCCTGAGCGAGAAAGAGCCCGACGCTTTCGACTAGTTCGATGAGCAGTTTGTACGTGTAGATTGAACGCGTCGGACGCCCCGGCGTCCATGCGCCGCCGACGTTGAGCACGAAACTACCGTCGTCTTTCAGAATCCGCTTGATCTCGTGAGCGAAAGGCAGGAGCCAGTCGATGTATTCTGACTGGTCGGCATTGCCATATTCCTTCTTGAAGTGAAGCGCGTATGGCGGCGATGTGATGATCAGATTGATCGACGAATCCGGAAGCTGACGCATCGCTAATAGGGAGTCGGCAAGGACCGCAGCCCCAAGCTCGGTGGTGTAGTACGGCGAGATCGGCAGTACCCCCGAAACATGCTTGGCTTGCTTATGCTTGAACAAGTGGCCGTTCGTCTGCATCTCGTGTACCTTTTCAATCCTACTGGATGACGGACGAATCACGCGAACTCTTGCAGTTGGTCGAAGCAGCTCCGCCAGAAGTGCAGCAAGCTGTCCTTTCGCGTCTTCGCGAACTGTATCCGATTCATCCCCTTGAGGCGTCGTGGGGCGTCTCCGCGGAACTGATCCTCGAAGCGATCTCGCGTTCTTCCGACCTGTCCCAGCGGGGTGTGCGGGGTTTGATCGCGGAGTGCTATTTTGAAATGCGAGTGTTGCCGAGCCACCCGGAGTGGATCGACGAGACGCCGCCAGGCAACCATCCCTTCGATTTCCTTCTCCGACGTGGAAGCGACAGTGTCAGGATACAGGTCAAATCGCAGCGAAGACTTTCGGGACGTCCGATGACCGCCAAAGAAGCGTATCGTCGTTTCTCCGCAGACTTGCTGGTTGTTGAGACTCAGAAGACGCGAGCAGGTACCGACGACAAGGGCGCGAGCACGAGGCCATACCGATTCGACGAGTTCGACATTCTTGCAGTGAGCATGGAAGCAAGCACGAGCGATTGGACTCAGTTTCGCTACACGGTGGCGAGCTGGCTCCTTCCGGCAGCAAGTGACCCGTCGCACATCTTGAAATTCCAGCCGGTATCGCTCGAGTCGAATGACGACTGGACGGACGACCTGAACAAAGCGATCGACTGGTTCTTGAGCGGCAATCAGCGACAGATCAAGGCGTGAGGTGCTCACGAGGATCCGCTCCCAATTGTCTCCCTGTCTGCTGGGGCATGCCTAACAGAATACGTATCTCGCTTGTGGTCGGCAATACTTCGGCTGTATGAAAGATGAAAAAGCCGCGGCATATGGGCCACGGCTCTAGTGCCATCCGTATATCACAGCCCACGCCCTTCACACCTTCTCCTGCTCCGCCCCCGGCAAAAAGCTTGTGAGCCTCTTGCGGCGGACGGGGTGTTGCAGCTTGCGGATGGCCTTGGACTCCACTTGGCGGACGCGTTCGCGGGTGACCTTGAAGATGCGGCCGACTTCTTCGAGCGTGTACGTGTAGCCGTCGCCGATGCCGTAGCGCAGCTTGAGGATTTCGCGCTCGCGGTAGGTGAGCGTCTTGAGCACGTCGTTGATGCGGGCGCGAAGCATCTCGCTGGTGGCTGCTTCGTCGGGGCTCAACTGGCGCTCGTCTTCGATGAAGTCGCCGAACTGGGAATCTTCCGATTCGCCGACGGGGCGGTCGAGCGAGATCGGGTGGCGGGAGATCTTCATGACGCGGCGGCACTCGTCGACGGACATCTTGCCGCGCATGGCGAGCTCTTCGATCGTGGGCTCGCGGCCGAGTTCCTGCAGCAGGTGCTTCTGGATCGTGCGCAGCTTGGACATCGTTTCGATCATGTGCACGGGCACGCGGATGGTGCGTGCGTGATCAGCGATGGCGCGTGTGATGGCCTGGCGAATCCACCATGTGGCGTAGGTGGAGAACTTGTAACCGCGCTTGTACTCGTACTTGTCCACGGCTCGCATGAGGCCGGTGTTGCCTTCCTGAATGATGTCGAGGAAGGGGAGGCCGCGGTTGCGATACTTCTTGGCGATGGAGACGACGAGGCGCAGGTTGCCGCCGGAGAGATCGCGCTTGGCTTGCTCGTATTCTTCGAAGACGGCTTTGATTTGCGTGAGCGTGTTGTTGAGTTCCTCGGGGCGGGCGAGGACGAGGTTGCGGATGCCGGCGAGTTCTTCGTTGATGACGAAGATGTCTTCGGGATCGAAGCGGTTGGGGTACTTCTCGGCGCGCTGAAGCTGTCGCTGCAGCTCCTTCACCTTCTTGTTGATGGAGAGGAGTTTGCGATAGAGCGGCTGGATGCGGCCGGTGCGGAGGCAGCATTCTTCGAGCAGCGTGGCGATCTTGCGCTTGCGGCGACGCAGCTGCTGGCGGACTTGCTCGGCCTTGGCGGCGGAAAGCGTGCCGGATTCGAGGGCTTCCCAATCCTTGCGTGAGAGGTCGAGGAGCTGGCGGACGGTGGCGGTGTTGACGGGGATGCGCGCCGCGACTTTGTCCTTGGCGTTCGTTTCCGCGGTGGAGATACGCATGGTGCGGTCAAACGGCAGCGCGCCGGTGTGCACCTGCTGCAGGATTTCGACAGCCTGCGCCGCCGCGAAGTCGCACTCCAGCACCCGCCGCCGGAAGATCATGCGCGTCGTTTCAATTTTCTTGGCGAGGCGAATCTCTTCTTCGCGCGTGAGCAGCGGGATGGTCCCCATCTGCGTCAGGTACATTCTGATGGGATCGTCGATGCGCTTGGATGAGTTGTCGGCGATGACTTCCTGGAGCGCGGCGCGATCTTCAGGAAGCATGTCACTATCAGATTCATCCTGGGCGGCGGCAAGCGCAAGCTTGTTAATGACGTGCGGGTCCATGCCCTCGCCGCGCACGCTTTTGCGAGCGCCGGCTTTCACGGGGTCATCGCGCTTGAACTTGAGATTGGTCTGCAACGGCGCCTGGAAGGTGGCGTAGCCGTTGCGATCGACCTCGCGCTGATCGATCATGCGAATGTCGAGATCGGCGAGCAGGACGAGCAGTTCGTCGAGCCGATCGGGATCAACCATTTCATCGGGCAGCGTGGTGTTCAGCTCCTCGTAGCTGATCCATTTGCGCTTCGCGCCGAGTTCCACCAGTTCCCGCAATGTCGGATGCAGATTGCACAGTGCGTCGTTCACGATTGCCTGTTCCTTCCGATCTTGCAAACCCCTAGATCCTGCCACCATCACGTTGTTGCGAACAGCGAACCAGTTCCACCAGATTCATTCCGTGCGAACGCGCGCAATGGCCACGGGGACCATGCCGTGCTTGCGGCGTCGCTCGAGCAATTCCGTCACCACCGCGGCTTTCGACGCATCATCCGCGCCGTCCGCGCTGAATGCAGTCATTGATTGCATGCACTGTCCCACCCGTGCCTGCTCCAGCAGCGCATCCGACGCTTCAATCAGCGCCGCTCGCGCCGCCTCCGTGTCGCCACCACCACACCGTCTCTCTCCGATCTCAAACAGGGCGGATGCTAGGCGCCTCATCGGCGCCTCGGCAAGCTCGCCAAGCACGCGTTGCATCGTGAAGGGCTCGCCGGCCTCGATCCACGGATAGATCAGTTCGGCGAGTGATCGGAGCGACGGGTGCTGGAGCGATGACGGCGGGTGCAATTCCACCACGCTGCGCTCCGTTCCCGCATCATCGCGCACAAGCTGCGCGGCTGCTTCGGGGTCATAGAGCAGAATCGCGAGAAGTTCCTGCTCCGCAATCCGCCGGGCGCGGCTCACGCCGGATGCAGTGGCGGCGGGGGATTGTTCGAGCAGGGCGGCGTCATCGCTGGCGTTCGGCGCAACGGACTCGGTGCGACCAAGCGGCAATGGCGCTCGCGCCGGCTTCGCGCGCGGCAGCGCACGCTCCACATCGTTCACCGGCAGCTTGAGCAAATCCGCCAGCCGCGTCAGCACGAGGCTCTTGCGCACACCCTGCATGGATGCAAAGCCAAGCTGGCCAAGCTCCTGCATGAACTGCTCGAAGTGGCGCTGGCGGGCGGAAAGACCGCTCACCGCATCCAACTGCGAGCGGAAACGATCGACGCGATAGGTGAGCGCATCGACGGCATTGTCGAGCGCGGCCTGGAAGCGCTCGTGGCCGCCCGCTTCGAGCAGCAGTTCGTCGGGATCAAACTCCTCGGGCAGCACGCAGATGCGCACATCCAGCCGCTCGCTGAAGAACACCTGCACCGCGCGATCCGCAGCGCGAAGGCCGGCCTCGTCGCCGTCGAACACGAGCGTGACGGAATCGCACAGATGTTTGAGGCGAGCCGCGTGCTCGATGGTGAGGGACGTGCCGAGCGTGGCGACGGCGTTGGTGAAGCCCGCCTGGTGGCACGCGATGGCGTCCATGTAGCCTTCGGTGATGATGGCGTACTTCTTCTCCACGATGGCGCGGCGGGCGAAATTCAGCGCATACAGCGTCGCGGACTTGTTGAACGCAGCGTGCTCGGCGCTGTTGAGATATTTCGGTTCATCTTCGGGATTGAGTTGCCGCGCGCCGAACGCGATGGGCCGGCCAAGCTCGTCGAAGATCGGGAACATCAGCCGGTTGCGGAAGTTGTCGTAATAGCCGTCGCCATTCGCGCGTTTGCGAGCGAGGCCGGCGGCTTCGAGCGCTTCGATGGACACGCCGCTCTTTCTCGCCGCGGTGATGAGGCCGTCCCACTTGTCAGGCGCCGCGCCCAAGCGGAAGAGCTTGATCATTTCTGGGGCAACGCGGCGCTTCTCCAGCATGGCACGCGCGGCGGCGCCGGCTTCGCTGCGAAGGAATTTCTCGTAGAACGCCACGGCGGATTCGTGCACATCGCGCACGCTGCCGCGCGAGGTGTGCGCTGATTGTTCATCGCGCTGCTTGCGGGGCGTGAGGGTGATGCCGGCTCGCTCGGCAAGGAAGCGGATCGCCTCGCCGAAGGTCATCTTGTGATAGTCCATCACGAAGCGGAAGCAGTCGCCGGATGCGCCGCAGGCGAAGCACTTATAGAACGCGTGACCTTTGTGTGAGACGACGGCGAAGGAGGGCTTGTGATCGTCGTGGAAGGGGCAGAGGCCGATGTGCTCGCGGCCCTTGGGCTTGAGCGCGATGTGCTCGCCGATCAAACGCACGAGGTCGGTGGCGTCGCGCACACGATCGCGCTCGGATTGAAAATCGATCGATTGCACGGAAGGTCCGCACTCCACACGTGAAACACACGAGCGCCGCGCGAAGGTTCAGAGTCGCGCGTGCCGCCGCATCACGATCCAAGTCACTGGCTGTCCACCCGCCGACCCTGCCTCATCCTCCCGAGTGGATTGCGGTTGTTGCTGTGCCGCCAAGCCCGGGAGCCTTCAACGCCGAACATGCGAAAAGGCGCCGCTGTCAGGGCGGCGTCGAGCCGCTGCGCGTCGGTGGAGTTGGGCCTCGCTGCCGGAGTGTGTCCGCATGTGGACTGGCGAGTCGAATGGCCCCGTTGTGTGAAACGCGAGCGTCACAATTACGTTAGACCGATTTCATGTCGTGTCAAACAAAGTTGAAAGATTTCAGGACGTAAAAGTGACCGGACGTTGCCGGGCTTGACGAGCTTGCCTGCGCAGTGGTCACAAGAAATGAAAAACCACGCGATGGAACGCGTGGTTTGGTATGGACTTTGCGTGGAAGGCCGCTGAAGCGGCCGCACCGGCGGGTTAGGACGCCTGTTTCTGGGACCGCGTGTAGCTGTGCTTGCGGGAGACGGGCTTGGTGATGAGGTTGTTGCGGATGGCCTTGGCCGAGACCTTGATTCGGACCGGCTTGCCGTCCACCATCGCACGCACCGTCTGCAGGTTCGGGTGGAACTTCCGCTTGGCGCGAGAGGTCATTTTGAGACCGATGCCGCCCAGATACTTGGCCTTACCGCGGTAACGGATCTTGTTGCCGGTGCGGGTACGAACGCCGGTGATGGCACACTGACGGGGCATCGATCAAATCCTTTCGCTGCAATTTGGACCGGGCAGTATATGGATGCACGGGCGAAAGGCAAGGGGTGTGGGGTCGCGAGGGGGTGCGAAACCGCGAGGTCAGCGAGACCGTGGAGCCTGCTAAGCCGCAAGCGGCTGGGCGAGACGCCTGTGCTATCGGTGTTTACGCCGATTCCTTGGCCTTGCGGCGGTTGATCTTGGCAAGCGGGCGGCCGGATTCGATCGCCTCGGCGTCGATGATGTACGTCGTGCCAGTGTTATCGAGGTCCGGCAGTTCGTACATCAAGTCGAGCATGTAGGAATCCAGCACGGCTCGAAGGGCGCGGGCGCCGGTGTCGCGGGCCATGGCTCGGCGGGCGATCAGTTCCAGCGCGTCCTGCGTGAACTCCAGCTCGGCGCCTTCCATGCCGAACAGACGGCGATATTGCTTGACCAGCGCATTCTTCGGCTCGGTCAAAATCTGCACCATCGCCTCGACCGTCAGCGGCATGAGCGGGCACAGAATGGGGAGGCGGCCGACGAGTTCAGGAATCATGCCGAACTCGAGCACGTCCTTCGGCGTGACCCGCGCCAGCGTCTCTTCCAACTCGCGCTGCGGGTTGCGCGGCTTGCCGGTGTCGACCGAAAAGCCGATGCGGCGGCGACCGATACGCCTGCGGATGATGTCTTCGATGCCGCCGAACGACCCGCCGCAGATGAACAGGATGTGCGTCGTGTCCATCTGAATGTATTGCTGCTCGGGGTGCTTGCGGCCGCCTTGCGGAGGCACGTTGCAGATCGTGCCTTCGAGCATCTTGAGAAGCGACTGCTGCACGCCTTCACCGGAGACGTCGCGCGTGATGGAGACGTTGTGCGACGTCTTGCCGATCTTGTCGATCTCATCGATGTAGATGATGCCGCGCTGCGCCGCTTCGAGGTCGTAGTCCGCGGCCTGCAGAAGTTTGAGCAGTAGGTTCTCGACGTCTTCGCCGACGTAGCCGGCTTCGGTGAGCGTGGTGGCGTCGCCGATCGCAAAGGGCACGTTGAGGATGCGCGCGAGCGTCTTCGCGAGGAGCGTCTTGCCCGTGCCCGTGGGGCCGATGAGCAGGACGTTGGACTTTTCGATCTCGACCGAGCCGGCGTCGTCGCCATCGACGTGCGTCAATCGCTTGTAGTGGTTGTGCACCGCGACGGAGAGCGCCTTCTTCGCGTGATCCTGGCCGATGACGTATTGATCGAGGAATTCCTTGATCTGACGCGGCGCGGGGATGGACGAGAAGAGCGGGCGAGCGCTGGAAACGCGTCGGCGTTCCTGGCGGAAGATGTTCTGACAGAGATCGGTGCAGTTGGAGCAGATGTAGATGTCGTTGGGCCCTTCGACCATGGGGCCGACTTCGCGCGACGTTTTGCCGCAGAACGAGCACGTGGTGACCTTGCGACCGCGGAACCCGCTGTCGTCGCCGCCGCCGGAGCCGCCGCCCGATGAGCCTGCGCCGCCGCCGCCCGCGCCGCCGTACCCGGCGCCTTCACCGCGCGAAGGTGGGCGCCGCGAGCCGCCCGGACCGGAGGCATTCACAGGTTCAGTGCGGCGGGCTCGCTCACTACCGTGCGGGTTTGTCATTGCTCCCTCGTTTGCGGGTCGAGACATGCGGAAACGACGATCGCGCGTGCAGCGATACTGCAATCAAGTGTATCGGGATTCGTGTCGCTGGTCTAAAGGTTGTTGGCGGTTTCGCCCTCGTGCACCGGCAAAATTCCATGCGTTTGGCGCGAAGTCAAAAGTCAATTCGCAGCGCGATCGTTATCGGATGCAGACGGCGTCTGGTCGGTCGGTTTGGCGCCGACGGCGCCGATGATGGCGGCCCGGGCGCGTTCAAATTCTGCGTCCGTCAATTCACCGTTCTTGTGCAGCTCGCGGAGTTCGTGCAGCGAGAAGCCGGCGGCGTTTGCGTTCTGCGTCGCGGCGGCCTGCAGTGAACGACGCGCCCAGAAAATGATCACGCCTCCCGCAATGACGAGACCGAACAACAGAATGAGCCACGGCAGGACGTCAGAAAAGAGCGTCTCGCGCGTGTGCATTGGAGCCGGCGCGGAAGCGAGAAACGCGGTCGCGGCACGCATGGGAGAAGTATATGAACGTTGGTTTGGCCGCTTATGCGGCCGAACCGGGACCGATCATTCGTCCTTCTTCTTGCTCGACGACTTCTTCTCGCCCGACTTTGAACCGGAACGCTTGGCGGTGCGCTCCTTCGACTTCTCCGTGATTTCCTTGTTCCATTCGTCGCCGGGAACTTCGACGACCTTGGCGGAAGCGATCACGCGGTCGAACGCCTTGTGCTCGCGGATCTGCAGCGCCACTTCGTTGATGCGGCCAGTCTGCTGGAACTCGGCGCGGAGTTTGTCAGGACGAATGCCGCGCTGCGCGGCGATGGCGGCGATGCGGCCGTTCACTTCCTGCTCGCTCACTTCGATGTTGAACTGCTCGGAGAGCTTGTGCACGATGAAGAAGAGCTTGAGGCGCTTGCGGGCCTGCTCTTCCGACTCGCCGCGGATATCCGCAAGGTGGGCCTCGACTTCATCGGGGTTGAGACCCATATAAAGGAGATCAATGCGCTTGCGCTCGATCGTGCGGCGGGCCTGGGCGCCGCTCAATCGCTCGGGCAGATCGAAGTTCACCATGTTCGCAAGGTGGTCGCTCACCTGGCTGCGCATCGCTTCGAGCTGCTCCTGGTCGCGGCGGTATTCGAGCGCCAGCTTGATTTGCTCGCGCAGGTTTTCCTCCGTGCCGAGGCCGTAGTGCTCGACGACCTGCTCAACGCTGGCAGGCTCGATGCGCTCGGCGGCGCGAATTTCAAACGTGATAATGAGCTCGGCGCCGCGCACGGATTCAATTTCGTGCTGCTCGGGGCCGGTGGCCTTGAAGGTGACGGTGTCGCCCACGTTCTTGCCCTTGAGCGTCTTGGCGATGTTGTCCACCGTGATGCCGTAGACTTGGCCCTTGTCTTCGCTGGAATCGGGCGGAATGGTGAGCAAGCCATGCTCGGTGTGGAAGAGAGGCTTCTCTTCGCCTTCCTTTGAGACCGAGAGCTTGCCGGCCAGACGATCGCCTTCGCGGAAATCGCCTTCGATCTTGCTCGGCGTGCCGGTGAGCATCTGCTGCCGCTTGAGTTCCTGCTCGACGCGGTCCTCGGAGACTTCGAGCATCGGCTTCTTGATCTCGATGTTTTCGAGGGCCGGCAGATCGAACTGCGGAACCACTTCGACTTCCACGGTGAACTCGAGCGGCTTGCCATCGACAAGCTGCAGCTCGTCGAGCGGCGTGACAGGCGTGGGATCGCTGACCGGTTTGATCTTGTGATCTTCGAGGGCCTTGGAGTACGCCTCGGCGATGATCTGGTTCTTCGTCTCCGCGCGAACGGAGGAGCCGAAGCGGCGTTCGATGAGGGCGCGCGGCGCGCGGCCTTTGCGGAAACCGGGCAGCGCGGCCTGGCTCGCCATGGCGCCGAGCGAATTGTCGATCTTGTCGGTGATGACCTCGGGCGGAATGGTGATGGTGAGACGCTTGAGGGCTGGTCCGGCGTCCTCGATCTTCACATCAAGTTCGCTCGCGCTCGCGGTGGTGGCGGTATCAGTCATGGCAGAAGTCCGTGTGGTCGTGGCTGGTTATGTGCGAACTGGTGAGGGTATCACATCCTTGCGAAGCGGGCCAGCGTGAAGCCGCTTCGGACTGACGCTTTGGCGGCGGGACGTCCGGGCGGGCGGTCAGGCGGCGACGGTGTTGGTGAGCGTGCCGATCGGGCCAGCGGAGATGTCGACTCGCGTGCCGGGGCGGAGGCGCGTGATGTCCGACGGAACGCCGGGGAGCAAGGGCGGGCCGCCGGTGAGCACGATGGTTCCTGGGTACAGCGTGAGCCGGGATGAAAGCTCGGCGAGGGCGTGTTCGATGGACCGCGCCATTTGCGTGGGCGGCGAAGACATGGCGAGCGTGCCGTTCATTCGCGTTTCGATGCGGGTGGCGTGGAGGTCGCCGAACTCGTCGAGCGTGGCAATGGCGGGGCCGAGGGGGCAGAAGGTGTCGAAGCCTTTGCCGCGCATCCACAGCGGCGAGCCGGTCGGTGTGGACCAGTGGCGGGCAGTGACGTCGTTGGCGAGCGTGAAGCCGAGCACGTAATCGAGCGCATGCTCGGCGGGCACGCAGCGCATGCGGCGTTTGATGACGATGACGAGTTCGCCTTCCGCGTGGGCGTCGGGATCGATGTCGGGGATGGCGGGGATGTGCAGCGCGTCGCCGGGCCCCACGATTGAGCTGCGCGGCTTGAGGAAGACTTCGAGTTCCTGCTTGCGGATCGCGTCGGCGTCGGCGCCAGCGCCTTCGCGCACGAAGTTGCGGCCGATGCACACGATGTCGGTGGGCATGAGCGGCGCGAGGATGCGTTTCACTTCGCAGCGACGGCCGGTGGATTGAAAGTCGATGGCCGCATCCGTGCGAAGCGCGCGTTCGTGCAGCATCGCGGCGTGCGCGATGTCGTTCGTGTCGCGAAGTTCGGTGGCGGCGCCGTCGTTGTGATCGACGCCGAACGTGGGGGAGCCGTGTTCATCGAGGAAGCGGATGATGCGCATGGCGGGAGCGTAGCGGAGAAGCCTCACGTCGGCCCGCTCGTCGGAGCGAAGGGGAAGGGACCTGACGGGATTTGATGGTTGGCGCGACAAAGCCAATGGCGTGCACGCCATGGGCTTTGGTTGCGCGAATTGCGTTGGGTCCTGGCTGCGGCGGGCCGGCGGTGGTCGCCCTTACGCGCCGAGGAGCATTTGGGCGTAGGTCGGCAGCGGCCAAAGGTCGGCAGGGATGATCGACTCCAGTTCATCACTCGCCGCCCGTGCTTTCGCCATCGCCGTCGCCACGCGGTCACGAACATGCTGCGCGTGCTTGAGCGGCTGCTCGGGATGCTTCTCGACCGCCGTTTCGATGGCGTTGGTCGCGGTGCGAAGCTGGTCCGTCAGCTTGATGAGCTTCTGCAGTTCCTTTGTGGCGCCGGGGCAATTGAGCCCTGCGGCCTGCGTGGTGCTGACGGCGTCGGCCAGTTCCGTCTGATACCGCGTCGCGGCGGGCAGAATGAGCGTGCGGAGCATGGACACAAGCGTGCGGGCCTCGATGCTCACGATCTCGATGTACTGCTCGGTCATCACCTCGGCGCGGGCGTTCATCTCGCGCTCCGTGAGGATGTTGTACTTCATGAAGAGATCAGCAGCCTTCTTGCTGTGCAGCACTTCCAGCGCCTCGGCGGTGCTGTTCAGAATCGGCAGGCCGCGCTTCTGCGCTTCCTTCACCCATTCCTTCGAGTAGTTGTCGCCGTCGAACACCACGCGGCTGTGCTTCTTGAGAATGCCGCGGAGGAGCGACCTGACGCCTTCCTCGAGCTTCTCAACGCCGGCGTTCTCGCCCACGGTCTTCTCAAGCTCCGTCGCGATGTAATCAAGCGACTCCGCGACGATGGCGTTGAGCACGGTGTTGGGCCACGCGACGGCTGCCGACGCGCCCACGGCCCGGAACTCGAACTTGTTGCCGGTGAACGCAAAGGGACTCGTGCGATTGCGGTCGCCGGAGTGCCGCGGAATCTGCGGCAGCGTCTTGGCGCCGAGAGCGAGCGATCCGCCTTTCTTCGTGCCGCGCACTTCGCCGCGCACGATCTGATCGAGGATGTCGCTCAACATGTCGCCGAGATAGATCGACATGATGGCCGGCGGCGCTTCGTTCGCGCCCAGCCGGTGATCGTTCCCCGCGCTGGCGATCGACGCACGCAGCAGGTCGGCGTACTTGTCCACGGCGCGAATCACCGCGCAGAGGAACGTGAGGAACTGCATGTTGGTGTGCGTGTCATCACGTGGATCGAGCAGGTTGACGCCCGTGTCGGTCGCCATCGACCAGTTGTTGTGCTTGCCCGAGCCGTTCACGCCTGCAAAGGGTTTCTCATGCACAAGGCACTTGAAGCCGTGACGCGGCGCCATCGTGCGCAGGATGTGCATCGTGAGCATCTGATGATCGACGGCCACGTTGGCGTTCTCGAAGTACGGCGCGATTTCGTACTGCCCCGGCGCCACTTCGTTGTGACGCGTGCGCACCGGCACGCCGAGTTCATACAGCCGCCGCTCGACGTCCGTCATGTACGCCATCACGCGTTCGCTGATGGCGCCGAAGTAATGGTCATCAAGCTGGTGACCCTTGGGCGGATTGGCGCCGACGAGCGTGCGGTCGCAAATCATGAGGTCAGGACGCAGCCGCGCGAGTTCGAGATCAACGAGGAAGTATTCCTGCTCGCAGCCGAGCGTGGTGATGACCTGCGAGACGCCCTTGTCCGTGCCGAAGATGCGCAGAATGCGCATCGCCTGCTCGCTCACCGCCTGGATGGAGCGGAGCAGCGGGATTTTCTTGTCCAGCGCTTCGCCGGTCCACGAGACGAACGCGGTGGGAATGCAGAGCGTGGCGTTGTGATCGACTTTGAGAATGAACGCAGGGCTGGTGGCGTCCCACGCGGTGTAGCCGCGCGCTTCGTAGGTGTCGCGAATGCCGCCCGAGGGGAAGGAGCTGGCGTCGGGTTCGCCCTGTATGAGCTGATCGCCGGAGAACGACGCGATGGCGTTGCCTTCGTCAGTCGGCTCGATGAACGCATCGTGCTTTTCAGCGGTGGTGCCGGTGAGCGGCTGGAACCAGTGCGTGTAATGCGTGCAGCCGTGCTCGAGCGCCCACTCTTTCATGGCGGCGGCAACGGTGTTGGCAATCGCGGGATCGATCGGCTCGCCGCGCTTCATCGTCTGCTGCAACTTCTTGAACACGTCAGCAGGCAGCTTGCGCAGCATCACGTCGCCGATGAAAACAAGCCGACCGAAAAAGTCCGGCTCGATAGGCGACGCATCGTCGATCTCAAACGGCATAGTCATGCTCCGGCGTCCGTTCACGGTGGTCATCGTTGTACTCGCTTGGAGGAGAAGAGAGAGGGTGGCGGGGGTGCAGGATGGTGGCAGGCGGCTCAAGAGTGGTGAGCAGAATATGGGCGAAGAGTATAGCTTCCGCGCCGGTGACAGCATGTCCACAACCGCAACATCTTGCTGCCTTCGCACGTACGGGCCACACTCCGTGTAGGAAATGTGGAGCGTGTTCAATTCGTTGCTTCACCTGCGCTCGTCGCCTGACGCTCGCGGCGGACTGGCTATTATTTCTCCGCCCCGGACCGGCGAACGGCTTCCGAACACCCCGCAAATCCGATGCGCGGGAAGAGCCACGCCGGGACCGCGGTTGACCTCCCACGCCAATTCCCCTGCCTCGACGCAGTTCGCCCGGAGCCCCACCCGATGTCATTCCAGAAGTTCACGTTCTCAAAGCGCCGATTCGGCTTCGCGTGGCGAAGTCCGGCGGCGCTCGCGCTGCTGCTCATGCTGACGCCAGCTGCGGCGGCCCAGAACGGCATGCCGCCTACGCCGGTGGGTGTGGGAGAGGTGACGCTCGAGCGGGTGCAGGACCAGCAGATGGTGACGGGCGACTTGCGGGCCGTTCGCCGGTCACGCGTCGCTTCGGAAGAGCCGGGCATTGTCGCGGAAATCCCCGTGCTCGAAGGCCAGCTCGTCGCCAAGGGCGATGTGCTCGCCGTGCTCGATCGCAAGCGGCTTGAGCTTGAGCTTGCGCAGATCGACGCGGACATGGAAGTCGCGCGCGGCGTGATTGCCGAACGCCAGGCCGATTTCGAGATGGCGAAAAACGACGTCGAAGCCATCCGCACAATCTTCGAGCAGCGGGCCGCGAACCCGAAGGAACTGCGCGATGCGGAATCGAAGCTGCGCTGGGCGCAGGCGCGCGTCACGCAGTCCGAACGCGCGGTGGAAGCGATTGCCGCGCAGCGCGATCTGCTGCAGAAGCGGCTGGAGGACATGACCATCGTGGCGCCGTTTGAGGGCATCGTGGTGGCGAAGCATGTGGAGCTTGGCGAATGGATTGCCGCGGGGGCGCCGGTGGTTGATCTCATCTCCACGGGCGCGGTGGAAGCGTGGCTGAGCGTGCCGCAGTCGCTGTACGCCGGCGCTTCGGACAAATCACTCGGCGTGGCGGTGACGATCGACGCGACGGGAGAGACCTTCACAGCCAGCGAGAAGCGCATCATTCCGCAGGTGGAAGCGCGGGCGAGGACATTCACGCTGGTGGCGATGCTCGCCAACGAAGATCGTTCGCTCGCGCCGGGCATGTCGGTGGTGGGCTGGGTGCCGAAGGGGTCGGCGGCGGATCGTCTGACGGTGCCGAGCGACGCGGTGCTGCAGAACGAATCGGGCCACTTCGTGTTCGTCGTGCGCGAATCCGCCGAGGGGCCGCCGGTCGCGCTGCCCGTGCGGGTGCGCGTGCTCTTCCCGCAAGGTTGGCGGCGCGTGGTGGAGTCGGATCAGCTCAAGGCGGGCGACAAGGTGGTGGTGGAAGGAAATGAACGGCTGATGCCGATGTCGCCGCTGCAGCCGGTGGACACGCCGGTGGTGAGTCAGCGCAAGTCGGCGCAAGGGGCGATCGAATGAACATCATTCGGGGGGCCATCAATCAGCCCGTGACGGTGGTGGTGGGCGTGGTGCTCACCATCATGGCTGGCCTCGTCGCCATTCAGCGCATTCCCGTGCAGCTCACGCCCACGGTTGAAGACACGATCATCTCCGTTTCCACGTATTGGGAAGGCGCGAGCCCGTCGGAAGTCGAGCAGGACATCATCGACAAGCAGGAAGAGAAGCTGCAGGGCATCGCCAACTTGCGCACGATGACCAGCACGTCGCAGCAGAGCCGTGGCGTCATCCGCCTTGAGTTTGAAGTCGGCACCGACAAGAACGTGGCGCTGCGTGAAGTGAGCGACAAGCTGCGCGAGGTGCCGGAGTATCCCGACAACGTCGACGAGCCGGTGGTGGAAGCGTCCGACCCCGAGAATCGCGACTACATCGCGTGGGTCATCTTCGGCACGACGGATCCGACTTTCGACGTTCGCACGCTGCAGGACTTTGCGGAAGACCGCATCAAGCCGGTGCTCGAGCGCATTCCCGGCATGAGCGAGATCGAAGTGCTCGGCGGGCGCGAGCGCGAGGCGCAGATTCGCTTTGATCCCGTGCGGCTGGCGCAGCGCGGCATCACGCCGATGGAACTCGTGCAGGCGATCGATCGCACCAATCGCGATATCTCCGCCGGCGAAATCGAGGACGCCAAGCGCAACATCCGCGTGCGCACCTTGAGCCAGTATGACTCCGTCGAGGACGTGAAACAGACGATCGTCAAGTACACCGACGCCGGGCCGATTCTGCTGGGCGAAGTGGCGGACGTGGTGGAGACGTACAAGGAGCCGTTCACCTTCGTGCGTTCCAAGGGCGAGCCGGTGATCGCCATCAACGCGCAGCGCGAAGTTGGCACGAACGTGAAGGAAGTGATGGACGGGCTCAAGGCGGAGCTGGCGCGGCTCAACGCGCCGGGCGGCATGCTGGACGCCCATGCCCGCAAGCTCGGTCTCAACGGCAAGCTCGAACTCACGCAGGTGTACGACCAGACGATCTACATCGATCAGGCGCTGCGGCTGGTGAACGAGAACATCATCGTCGGCGGCGCGCTGGCGTTCATCGCGCTGATGATCTTCCTCCGCTCGCTGCGATCGGTGCTCATCATCATCGTGTCCACGCCGATTTCCGTGGTGGGCGCGATCGTCGCCATGGTCGCGCTCGGACGCACCATCAACGTGATCTCGCTGGCGGGCATGGCGTTCGCGATCGGCATGGTGATCGACAACGCGATCGTCATCCTCGAAAACATTTTCCGTCATCTGGAAATGGGCAAGAAGCCCTTTGCCGCGGCCTACGACGGCACGCGCGAGGTGTGGGGCGCCATTCTCGCCGCCACGCTCACGAACGTCATCGTGTTCGTGCCGATTTTGCTCATCCAGGAAGAAGCGGGCCAGCTGTTCCGCGATATTGCGCTGGCGGTGTGCGCCACGGCGATCTTGAGCCTCATTGTCTGCATGCTCGTCGTGCCGATGGTGGCGGCGCGCCTGATGAAGACCGTGCCGAAAGCGATGCGCACCCATCACGAGCATGGGCACGGCGAGGAAGCGCCCACGCCGCGGAAGCATCGGCCGCTCGTCGTTCGCATTCTGCTGCTTCCCATTTCGATTTTGATGCTGCTGCTGCGCGGGCTGGATGCGCTGCCGGACTTGATCGCCGGGCTGGTGCACCGCATGACGGGCAGTGTGATCGTGCGCGTGCTGGTGGTTCTGATCATCACAACAGTGTCGCTCGTCGGCAGTTACATGCTGATGCCGCCCGCGGATTACCTTCCCAAGGGCAATCGCAACCTCGTATTCGGTCTCATCATTCCGCCGCCGGGCTACAACCTGAAGCAGCAGGAATCGATTGGCCGGCGCGTGGAGGAAACGATTCGCCCGTTCTGGGAAGCGGCGGAGCATCCGGTCGGATCGAAGGAGTACGAGGAAGCGAAGGCAAAGCTGCCGGAGATTCCCAACTTCAATTTCTGGACGCAGCAGATGGAACCGCCCGTGGTGCCGCCGCCCATCGAGAACTACTTTTTCGTGGCGTTCGACGGCATCATGTTCCACGGTGCGATCGCGGCGGAAGAAAAGCGCGCGGTGGATGTGGCCCTCCTGCTCAATCACGCAACGCGCACCGAAGTGGTGCCCGGCGTGATGCCCTTTGCGTTCCAGGTGCCGCTCTTCCAGCTTGGCGGTTCGAGCGGTTCGGCGGTGAAGATCAACTTCTCGGGCGATGACCTCGATGTCGTCAGCCGCGTGGCGGACAAGTTCTACCAGGAGTTGAGCGCGAAGTACGGCGCGTTCACTGTGCAACCGGAGCCGAGCAACTTCAACATTCCCGGGCCGGAGATTCACATCACGCCGAACCGTCGGCGGCTCAATGAAGTGAACATGACCGCGTCGGACCTGGGCCTTGCGGTGCAGGCGTTCGGCGACGGCGCGATCATCGGCGAGTATCGCGTCGGCGGCGAGACGATCGATCTCAAGTTGATCGCCGAACAAGCCGTTGATCGCGAAGTGATCGACGACCTGGGCAGCATTCCGGTCGCGACGCCGGTGGGATCGGTGGTGCCGCTTTTCACGCTGGCGGACATCACTCCGGCGACCAGCGCGCCGCAGATCAATCGCGTGAACCGTCAGCGGGCGGTGACGCTGCAGTTCACGGCGCCGATGGGCATGCCGCTCGAACAGGCGATCGCGGAGGTGGATGCCATGATTTCCGCCGGCCGCGCGGATGGCACGATTCCGCCCGACGTCTTGAGCAGTTACACCGGCTCTGCAAGCAAGCTCAAGAGCGTGCAACGGGCGCTGCTGGGCGACGGCGGGCTTGTCTCTACGCTCAACAGCTCGCTCGTGCTCGCGCTGCTGATGACGTACCTCTTGATGTGCGTGCTGTACCAGAGCTTCATGTACCCGCTGGTGATCATGTTCACCGTGCCGCTCGCCACACTCGGCGGATTCGCGGCGCTCTTCGGCATGTTCATCTGGAGCTTGATGGACCGCTACGTGCCCGTGCAGATGATGGACGTGCTGACGATGCTCGGCTTCATCATTCTGGTCGGCGTGGTGGTGAACAACGCGATTCTCATCGTGCACCAGACGATCAACTTCATGGAAGGGAAATCGGACGTGGAAGGCCGCGGACGCGTGGCGCTGCCGCCGCGCGAGGCGATCACGGAATCGGTGCGCACGCGCATTCGCCCGATTTTCATGAGCACGTTCACGTCAGTGATGGGTATGCTGCCGCTGGTGGTCATGCCCGGCGCGGGTTCGGAGCTGTATCGCGGGCTTGGCAGCGTCGTCGTCGGCGGGTTGCTGCTGTCGACGGTGTTCACGCTGATTCTGATTCCGCTGCTCTTGAGCCTTGCGATCGATCTCAAGATGAAGCTGGGGTTCCGCAGCCACGAGCCGGAGTACGCAGTGGGCGGCGCGGCGACGGCGCCAATGCGCAGCCCGGAGCAGTAGGATTGCAGCTATGTCACGCATCACGCGCGCTGCGCTGATACAGGTTGCGGCAGGGGAATCGTTCACGCCGGCGTTGACGCTGCGCGAGATCAAGCGCTCGCTCATCGATCGTCACATTTCGCTCATCAAGGAAGCTGCTGAACGCGGGGCGCAGGTGTGCTGCCTGCAGGAGCTGTTCTTCGGGCCATACTTCTGCGCGGAGCAGGACGCGAAGTGGTTCGAACTCGCGGAGCCGATCCCGGACGGGCCGACGGTTCAGCTGATGCGCGATCTCGCGCGGAAGCACGGCATGGTTCTGATCGTGCCGATCGTTGAGATCGACGAAGCGGGCGGCGCGTTCTACAACACCGCGGCGGTCATCAGCCACACGGGCGAATACCTCGGGCGCTATCGCAAGCACCACATTCCGCACCTGTATCCCGGCTTCTGGGAGAAGTTTTATTTCCGGCCCGGAAACGGCGGATATCCCGTCTTTTCGACGCCTTTCGGCCGAATTGGCGTGTACATCTGCTACGACCGCCACTTCCCCGAAGGGGCGCGCGAACTCGGCCTCGCCGGCGCGGAGATTGTGTTCAATCCGTCCGCCACCGTCGCTGGGTTGAGCGAGTATCTGTGGAAGCTCGAACAGCCGGCGCATGCGGTGGCGAATCAGTATTTCGTCGGCGCGATCAATCGCGTCGGCGTGGAGCAGCCGTGGTCGATCGGCGAGTTCTACGGCTCGAGCTACTTCTGCGATCCGCGCGGCCAGATCATCGCGGAGGCATCGCGCACGAACACCGAAGTGCTCGTCGCTGATCTCGATCTCGACATGATCGGCGAGGTCCGGCGCACGTGGCAGTTCTATCGCGACCGCCGGCCGGAGTCGTATACGCAGATCGCAAAGGATTAACCACGGAGGCACGGAGACACGGAGGCGAAAGCGGGGGAGCGGAAGACGAGACGACATGTCCCGCTTCTTCTTCTTCTTCTTCTTCTTCTTCTTCTTGCTCTATCTCTGCGCCCTCTGTGCCTCTGTGGAGAACCTATTGATGAGCCGCCCGCTGGGCGTGGAGGCGACGAACGCGCCGTTGCGCACCATCACTTCGCCGCGCACGGTGACCGTCATCGCCTTGCCGCGAAGTTCGAAGCCTTCAAAGGCGCTGTAATCCACGGCCATGTGATGCGTGCGGGCGCTGATCGTGCCGCGGAAATCCGGATCAAACACGACAAGATCCGCATCCATGCCCGCCGCGATGTCGCCTTTGCGTTCGAGGCCGAAGATGCGTGCAGGTTTCGCCGCGGCGCAATCGACGAACGTGCGAAGTTCGATTGTGCCGGTCGCCACGCCGTGCGCGTACAGCAGTTCAACGCGGTGCTCGATGGATGGAATGCCGTTTGGAATCTTCGTGAAATCGCTCGCCGGCGGCCGGCCCATGTCCTTCTGGCCGCGGAAGTCAAACGGCGCGTGATCGGTGGCGACGGTGTCGATCACGCCATCGCGCAGCGCCTGCCAGAGAAACGCCTGATGCTTCTTGTCGCGCAGCGGCGGCGACATGATGAATTTCGCGCCTTCGAAATCCGGCCGCTCCGCATATGACTTGTCGAGCACGAGGTGCGGGATGACGCATTCGATCCACAGCGATTGGCCGCGCTCGCGGAAGCGTATGGCTTCAATAACGGCGTTTTCGCACGACGTGTGCACGATGTACGCCTTCGCGCCGGTTTGTGACGCGAACGCAAGCAGGTGATGCACGCCAAGCGCTTCCACGGCAGGTGGGCGCGACGGTTCATGCCATTCCGGCCCAAGCTTGCCGGCGGCCACGAGTTCCGCCTGCTTCTCCGCTACGAGCGCTGCGTTCTCGCAGTGCGCGGTGACGACGACGCCCAGCTCGCTCGCCAACTTCATCATGCGATACAGGCCGGCATCATCGAGATCGAGCGCGTCCTTGTACGCAAGGAACACTTTGAACGACGTGATGCCCCGGCGGACGATTTCGCGCAGCTGCTTTTCAGCGGCGTCGTCAAAGCGCGTCACGCCCATATGGAAGGAGTAATCGCAAAAGCTCCGGCCCTGTGCTTTGCCCGCCCATTCTTCGAACGCATCCAGCGGCTGGGCGGATTTTGCGGGGCAGATCATTTCGATGAGCGACGTCGTGCCGCCGAGAAGAGCCGCGCGCGAGGCGGTTTCCCACGTGTCCTTGGCGTGCGTGCCCATGAACGGGAGGTGGATGTGCACGTGCGGATCGATGAAACCGGGGAAAACGAGTTTGCCCGCGGCGTCGATGATCTCGGTGCCGGGCGCAAGCGAGCGACGATCGATGTTGGAAGCGACGCGCGTGATCGTTTCGCCTTCGCAAAGAACATCCGCGAGGCGATCTTCCGTAGCCGTGACGACGCGGCCGTTGGCGATGAGCAGCGGCATGGGGGGAGTGTAACGGGAGCGCTGCGATGGCGAGCTTCGGTTGCGGAGGAGTTGCTAAGCCGCAAGCGGCGTTCGAATGGAGGCCCGGCCGCCCCTGGCCCTTCCCTCGCAGGGAGGGGATTTGAAGGGATCAGTGTTCCGCGACGAGTTCGTCGGCTTGCTGCGTGAAGCGCTCGCCGGTCCACGCGCTGTCGTTGCGCTTGCGAACGCTGCGCTTGGCCTGCGATTCGAGGAAGCTCGTGGCGATTTCGCGGTGCGTCGCGAAGTACGGCAAGCTCGCGCCGCGGAAGTCTTCGATGGCGCTGAAGCCGTGGCGCATCATGAACTCGGTGAGGCCGCGTTTGAGCTGATGGACGAGTCCGTAGCCGTGGATCATCACGCCGGTGCAGATTTGCACGGTGTGAGCGCCGGCGAGGATGAACTGCGCTGCGTCGTCGCCGGACTCGATGCCGCCGATGGCGGAAAGAGTTGGCGGCGCGGATTGGCTGTTCAATTCGTTCTGGGCGCCAGACCCGCCCCCTGGCCCCCTCCCGGGGAGGGAGGGGGGAGTTGCGCGGTCGGCGCCGGCCTGCGAGTCCGCATTCAGCAGCTGCGCGAGCTCGACGCACATGCGGAGCGCGATGGGGCGTACGGCTTTTCCGGAGTAACCGCCGGGTGTGGACTTGCCGCTGACCGTCGGTTCCGGGCGCAGCGTGTCCAAGTTGATCGACATCACGCAAAGAATCGTGTTGATGGCGGAAAGACCATCCGCGCCGCCGCGCAGCGCCGCAGCCCCGGGGAGCGTGATGTCGGTGACGTTGGGCGTGAGCTTCGCCCACACGGGTTTGTCGGTGGCGCTTTTCACCCACGCGCACACTTCTTCCACCATCGCCGGGACTTCGCCCATCGCCGCGCCCATGCGCTGTTCAGGCAAGCCGTGCGGGCAGGAAAGATTGAGCTCGAAGGCATCCACGCCGGCGGCGGCGCAGCGCTCGACGATTTCAATCCACGACTCCCTTCGCGGCTCTTCCATAATCGACGCAATCAGCACGCGATCCGGATACGCCTTCTTGAGCGCAGCGAACTCCTCGAGCCACAACTCAAATGGCCGGTCGCTGATGAGCTCGATGTTCTCCCAGCCGATGACCTCGCGCGAGCCAGCAGCGCGCATGCGTGCATAACGCGGCGAGACGTTGATGATGCGCGACGCGTCGAGGCAGACCGTCTTGGCCACCACCGCGCCCCAGCCTTCGTCGAAGGCCTTGGAAATGACGTTGGCGTTCGTGCCGGGCGGCCCCGAAGCAATGACGAACGGGTTCGGCAGCGTGAGGCCGTGCACGCAGACGCGGAGATCAGGCTTTGAGCCTCGGCATGGGTTCATGTCGTGCATTGGAGGCAGATTCTAGCAGGGGAAAACAGCCGGATCACCGCCCCTCAAGGCTACACTGGTGCTGCGGCGGAAAGGGATCGATGCAGTCAATACCACACAAGCGATCACACGGTGCTGACGGAATCGCAACTCCACGTCCTGCTCGAGAACATGCCGAATGTCGCGGTCGAGGGATTCGATCAGGACGGCCGTGTGATTCTGTGGAGCAAAGCAGCGGCGCAGATGTTTGGCTTTTCCGAGCTGGAAGCCGTGGGGCGAACGCTCGATGATTTGATGCTCTCGCCGGATGACGCGAAGGAATTCGGGGCGATGCTGCGCCGCGTGCAGGAGACGGGGCAGGGCGTCGGGCCGACGGAGTGGGAATTCCGCCGCCGCGATGGCTCGATGGGGGCCGCGCTTTCGACGATCGTGCCGTTCCCTGATCCCGATGGCTCGCCGCGATTTCTGTGCGTGGATGTGGATGTCACGGCGCGACGGCAAGCCGAGCAGGCGCTGCGTCACAGCGAACAGCGCTTTCGCACGGTGGCCGAGAACAGCATGGTGGGCCTGTGGCATATCACGCCGGACGGGTTCACCATCTACATCAACCCGGCGCTGCTGCACATGCTTGAGGTGGATTCCGCCGATGGCATGAAGGGGCGGAGCTTTCACGAATTCTTCACGCCGGACAGCGTGACGCGCATTGAGCAGGAGCTGGCCAAGCGCGCTGCCGGGATTGCGTCCAATTATGAAGTGGAAGTGGTGGGTCAGCGGGGCGGTCGCCGCAATGTGATCATCAGCGGAGCGCCGATCTTCGATCCAGCGGGCCACTTGCAATCGATCATCGGCACGTTCACGGACATCACGGGTCGAAAGCACGCGGAACGCGAGCTTCGCCGCGTGCTTGAAGTGCAGCGCATGACGCTCAATGAGCTCGATCATCGCGTGCGGAACAACCTGGCGTCGCTGCTGACGCTCATCAATGTGACGGCACAGAGCGCGGCGAGCGTGGCGGATTTCGCGGCGTCGATCCGCGGGCGCGTGCACGCCATGTCCACCGTGCACAATTATCTTTCGCACACGAAGTGGTCGGCGGTTGAACTGAAGTCACTGGCGACGGCGGTGGTGCCGCGCGATTTGCATGCTGCGCTCACGGTGGACGGCCCGGTGGTGACGATCGATCCGAAACTCTGCACGCCGCTGGCGATGGTGCTGCACGAGTTCGCAAACAACAGCATGAAGTACGGTGCGCTGCGCGGGCCGGGCGGGCGCGTGCAACTCACGTGGAAGACGCAGCCCAGACAGGCGGGACAGGATTTGACGCTGGCGTGGCGCGAGCAGTTCGGGCCGGCGGTGCGCGAGCCTGCGGAACTGGGCACGGGACTGCAGCTTGTGCAGGGCATCGTGCGATCCGACCTTCGCGGGCAGATTGCGTTTTCGTTCCCGCCGGAAGGCGTGTTGCACACGGTGACGTTCCCGCTGGAGTGATAACGCGGCGGCTTCCCACGTGCGAAAGCTCCACGTGAGCGGGCGACCAATCTTCCCCGGTCCGTTTGTCGGGAAAACGGGGTGGAGCGCAACCACTTTCGTTTCGCGGGGCGTCAGACGTTACAGGCGAGTTGCGCAGGAAAGGGCTGTTCGAGCGTATTTCTTTCGTAAGGCACCGGGGCTTTGCGGGAGAACAATCATGCGCGAACGAGCGGCGAGGCGAACAAACGGAGCACGATGGCACGGTGTGGCGGGGGCGATTGCGGCGGCGCTGACCGCGGGCGCATTCGCGCAGCACACGCCCACGATCACGGAACATGCGCGGTGGCACGGCGCGAGCGGGACGGAGTACGTCGTGCCGCAGGGGCGCAGCTTTGCTCCTGCCCCTCACATCCCGGCGATCGTCGTGGAGCGCGTGGACGCAAACGTCGAAATCGCGGAGCTGTCCGCGGCCACGACGCTCGAGATCACGATGCGAAACAAGAGCGGCGGCGTGGAGGAAGCGCAGCTGCTCATTCCCGTGCCGGCCGGTTCAGCGATCTCGTCCTTCATGTTCGAGGGCACGGCGTCGGAGCCGGCGATCGAGATTCTGCCGAAGGACGAAGCGCGGCGGGTGTATGACTCGATCGTCGCCACCGTGCGCGATCCGGCGCTGCTCGAGTTCGCGGGCCACAATCTGATTCGCTCGAGCGTGTTCCCGGTGCAGCCCGGCGCGACGCAGCGCGTGCGCGTGACGTATGAACACTTGCTCGAGTCGAACGGCGAGACGGCGGCGTATGTGCTGCCGCGAAGCCAATCGCTTGAGATGCGCTCGCCGTGGTCGATCAGCGTGGACGTGCGCGGCGGGAAGCCGATCTCGACGGTGTATTCGCCCACGCATGAGATTCTGACGGAGCGCAAGGCGGCGAATCACTTGGCGGTGACGCTGGCGCCGCAGGCGGTGATCGAGCCAGGGCCGTTTCGATTGTTCGTGCTGCGCGAGCAGGGGGAATTGAGCGCGACGGTGATGGCGTATCCCGATCCGACGGTGGGCGGCGGGTACTTTCTGCTCGCTGCGGGGCTGCCGGCGGATGTAAACGGTCGCGGCAGCACGCAGAAGCGCGATGTGACGATTGTGCTGGATCGCTCGGGCAGCATGGCCGGGGAAAAGATGCGGCAGGCGCAGCAGGCGATCGAGCATGTGCTGCAATCGCTCGGCGAAGGTGAGTCGTTCAACATCATCGACTTCGGCACGTCGGTCAACCGGTTTGCGAACGAGCCGACAGTGGTGAGCGCGGAAGCGCTGACGAAGGCGCGCGATTACGTGCGAAAACTTGGGGCGAATGGCGGCACGAACACGTTCGCGGCGTTGCATGAGGCGCTGCGCACACCGCCACCTGCGAATACACTGCCGCTTGTGCTTTTCTTGACGGACGGCTTGCCGACGATCGGCCGAACGACGGAGCAGGACATTCGCGCGCTCGTTGAAAAGGGGAACCCGCACGGGAAGCGCGTGTACACGTTCGGCGTGGGGCACGATGTGAATGGCGCGCTGCTCGATCGATTGGCGGATGTGACGCGCGGCGCGGCGAGCTATGTGCTGCCGGAGGAAGATGTGGCGACGGCGGTGGCGACGACGCTGCGGCGGTTGCGCGGGCCGGTGTTCACTGACCTTTCGCTCACGGTGCTGGGTGACGGCGGCGGCGAGCCGGTGTTCGCGGATCTGCAGCCGACGGTGATGCCGGATTTGTATCAGGGCGATCATCTCGTGCTGCTCGGGCGGTACACACGCGAGCAGCCGGTAAAGCTGCGGATTGCGGGGAAGTATTTCGGCGCGGCGCGGGCGTTTGATGTGAGCTTCGATCTCGGCTCAAGCGCTTCGACGCGCCATGATTTCGTGCCGCGGCTGTGGGCGACGCGGCGCATCGCGGCATTGATCGACAAAGTGCGTCAGGCGGCGCCGGCGGCTGGTGTGACGCCAGGCTCGACGTCGCCGGGCGAAATCGACGCGATCGTGCAGGAAATTGTCGCGCTCTCGACGAAGTTCGGCATCCTCACAGAGTACACAGCGTTCCTGGCGCGAGAAGGCACGAATCTCGGTGACGCCAGCGCGCTGATGAGCGCGTGCCGGAGCAATCTCGAGAGCCGGGCGGTGAACACGCGCTGGGGCGCGGAGGCGATCAACCAGTCGTTCAATTACAACGCGCAGAAGGCGCAGACGGTGGTCAATTACCGCAACGAGTTCTACGACGCCTCGATGGAGCGCGTGGAGTTTTCCGCGGTGCAGCAGGTGGCCGATTGCGCGCTGTACAACCGCAACGGCCAGTGGATCGACTCGCGTCTCGCGCAGCAGGAAGAGCAGCGGCCGACGCGCACGGTTGTTCTTGGCAGCGAAGAGCACCGCAAGCTGGTGGATGAACTGATGGCGCAGGGCCGCCAAGCGCTGCTTGCGATGCCGGGCGAAGTGCTGCTGCTGGTGGACGGCGAGCGCGTGCTCGTTGTGAACGCTGCGAATCCCGAATGATCGACGTTGGCTGCATTTTCACAGGAGTTTGCCATGACGTTCTCACGATTTGCGACGACGATGTCCCTTGCCGCGTGTTGCTGCGGCTCGATCGCCCTTTCCGTGCTTACGCCGGCGGCGGTCGGCGCGAGCGATGAACCCGCGAGCCCGGCCGCGCTGATGCCTGCGCCGCTTCCAGCGCCGCAGCGCACCGCGCAGCTTGCGATCTGCCTCGATGTGAGCGGCAGCATGAGCGGGCTCATCGACTCGGCCCGGCAGCAGCTCTGGGCGGTCGTCAACGAACTCGCCACCGCGGAGCCGATGCCGAAACTCTCGGTCGCGCTGCTCACGTTCGGGCACGACAGCTACAACCCGGAAGACGGCTGGGTCGCGGTGCAGACGCCCTTCACCGATGATCTCGATCTGGTTTCGCAGAAGCTGTTCGCGCTCACCACGAACGGCGGCACGGAGCTTGTTGGGCGCGTGCTCAACCAGGCGAATCAGCTCGAGTGGGATCCGTCGGATGATGCGCTCAAGCTCGTAATCGTGGCGGGCAACGAGGAAGCGACGCAAGACACGGTGATGCCGTTCCAGGACGTGTGCAAGAAGCTGATCGCGCGCGGCGTGATGGTGAACGCCATTTACTGCGGGCCGGAGAACGACGGCATCGCGCCGGGCTGGCGCGAGGTGGCGCAGCTTGCGGACGGCCAGTTCGCCTCGATCGATCACAACACCGCGCCGCCGGTGATCGCCACGCCGTTTGATGACGAACTTGCGGCATTGAGCGCCCAACTCAACACCACGTACATCCCAATCGGCGCTTCCGGCGAAGCCGGCTGGATGAACCAGCGCGAGCAGGATGTGAACGCGGCGGAAACGAACACAGCGGTCGCGGCGCAGCGAGCGGTCACGAAGGCCACGGCGAATTATCGCTGCTCGTGGGATCTCATCGACGCCTGCGCGTCCGGCCAGGTGAAGATCGAGGAGGTCAAGGTCGAGGACCTGCCGGAGGCCATGCAGAAGATGTCGCCCGAAGAGCGCCTGGCGCACGTGGAAGCGCTCACCAGGCGCCGCAGCGAAATTCAGCAGCAGATCCAGACGCTCAACGCCAAGTATGAGGCGTTCGTGCGCGAGGAAATGGAGCGGCAGGCGATCGACGCATCGCGCACGTTCGGCAGCGCGGTGAGCAAGGCCGTTCGCACGCAGGCCGAGGCCAAGGGCTTCCGGTTCCAGGAAATGCCCGCTCCGGACGACGTGGAAGCCGAAGCGACCGCCGCGGCAACGGAGAGCGGCCAGTAAGCCGATGAAGAAAAGGGCGATGACGCAAGGAGCGGGCGCGTCCACGAGCGGCGCGCCTGCATCCTGCGCGGGCAGCGGTGATCGGTCGAAACCTAGGATTGTCAGTGCGAGGCGGCGCTGCGAGGCATGAACGAGGCGGCGAACGATGAACAAAAGCACAGTGCTCGTCGTGGAAGATGATGCGGCGATTCGGCGTGGATTGTGCGATGCGCTCACGCACGCCGGCTACGCCGCGCGCGGCTGCGAACGCGGGACGGATGCGGTGCAGGTGGCATGCGAGTGCGGGGCCGAGCTCGTGCTGCTTGATGTGATGTTGCCGGGGATGAACGGCTTTGACGTGCTGAATGAGTTGCGACGAGCGCGGCCGGGCGTGCCCGTGATCATGGTGACGGCTCGCGGGGCGGAAGAGGATCGTGTGCGCGGCTTGTGCAACGGAGCGGATGATTATGTCGTCAAGCCGTTCAGCGCCCGGGAGTTGCTGGCGCGCGTGGAAGCTGTGATGCGGCGGTCGGCGGAACGGCCCATGGAACTGAACGAGCTGCAATTCGGCTCGCGCACCGTCGATCTTCAGCGTTGCGAAGTGCGCTGGAGCGACGGCGAAGTGCGGCAACTCACGCAGCTTGAAGTGTCGGTGATTCGCCACCTCGCGGCCAACAGAACGCGCGCGATCGATCGCAAGGAACTTTTGCAGCACGTGTGGGGGCTCAACCCCCGCGGCATTCAGACACGAACGGTGGACATGCACGTGGCCCGCCTGCGCAGCAAGCTGGAGCGCGGCCAAGGCGATGAGCCGATCATTCTCACGGTGCGCGGCAAGGGTTACATGCTTGCGGACATCAATCCCGCTCCGGTCATGGACGGCGCGGCGAACGTCTCGGCGAAACGATCATGAAATCGCATCGTCTCTGGTGGGCTGTGTTTCTGGTGTGCACCGCGCTGGTGCTTACGTCGCTGGCGTGGATGACGTCGGCGATGCTGCGGATGGAGCGGGCGGAACTGCTGGCCCGCGCGATGGCGTCGCACCAGGAATCGTTGCGGCTGGCGCTGTGGCGCATGGATTCATGGCTGGCGCCGCGGATCGCGCGAGAAGCGGCGCGGCCATACACGGATTACGAACCGCTCGCGCCGCAAAGCAATGTGTACAACAGGATGCTGGAGCCGCTCGAAGCCGGCGAAGTGCTCACCGCTTCGCCGCTGCTGCCGTTCCAGTCTGATTATTTCCGGCTGCACTTCCAGATAGATCAGTCCGGCACGGTGACCTCGCCGCAAGCGCCGACCGCGGCACAGCTTGAACGCCTGCCGCGCGATCTGCTTCCGACGGAGCAGTGGCTGGCGAACGAGGCGGTGGTGCAACAACTTGGCAGCAAGATGGATGTGGACACGCTCGTGAGCTGCGTGACTGCGGTGGAACAATCGATGGAGGCGTCGGATGCGTCAGCCGGCGATCAAGTGTCACCGGCCGGCGGCACGCCAGCGCCTCTGGCGGATGCGCCACTGAAGAAGGTGACCGTTGCTCCCAGCCAGCAAGCGGTGGGCACGCGATCCCAGCTTGAACTGCAAAACCAGCAAGCACGCACGTTGCAGGAATGGGACAAGCGCCGCGAAGCCTTCACGAAAAATATGCGCGACGCCGGCGAGGCGGTGCAGACGCAGACGCTTTTCGTCGAGGAAAGCGGCAACAAGCCTGTGGAGGTAGGACCGCTTGTCCCGGTCTGGCTCGGCGGCGATGCCCGCGATGAGATCGAACTGATGTTCGTGCGGCGCGTGCGCCTGGGCGGCGAAGAGGTGTACCAGGGCTTTCTCTGCGACTGGCCCAAGCTTCGCGAGGCGCTGCTTGGTGAGATCCAGGATCTCTTCCCGCAAGCGGAACTCGTGCCAAACCGCGCGGCGATGGCTGGTGCGACACATGAGGGTGAACGCGTGGCAACGAGTCTCGCCACGCTGCCGGCGACGCTGCGCGTTCCTCCGCCGGAAGCGCTGGCCATGGCGACGATCACGCCGGGTCGCATCACCGCGGCGATTGCGTGGATCGTGGTGCTCGCCGGCGTCGGTCTTACGGCGTCCACGCTTCGCAGCAGCATTGCGTTCGGCCGGAAGCGATCACAATTCGCGTCCGCCGTCACGCACGAGCTGCGCACGCCGCTCACCACGTTCAAGATGTACACCGACATGCTGGCCGAGGACATGGTGCCCGATGAAGCGCAGAAGCGCGAGTATGTGCGCACGCTGCAAAGTGAATCTGATCGTCTCGCGCGGCTGGTGGAGAACGTGCTGTCATACGCGAGGCTTGAAGAAGGCCGGCAAACGCCGCATGGACGCACGATGTCGGTGGCGGCCCTGCTTGATCGCGTCACGCCGCAGCTCGAGCGCCGGGCGCACGCGGCCGGCACGGAGTTTGTTGTGGAATCTTCGGTGAGCGCCGACACACCCGTGCACGCGGATGATGACGCCGTCGGGCAGATTTTGCTCAATCTCGTCGATAATGCGTGCAAGTACGGATGCGGCACAAACGGCTCACCGAACGCGATTCGGCTCACGACGTCGCGCGACGACGGCATGCTGTCGCTCACCATTCGCGATCACGGGCCGGGCATTTCGGCAAGCGAAGCGCGGCATCTCTTTCAGGCCTTCCGTCGCGGCACCACGAGCGAAAGCAGCCAGCCGGGGCTCGGTATCGGGCTCACATTGTCGCGAGCATTGGCGCGTCGTCTGGGCGGCGAGCTTCGGCTCCTGCGCGAGGCGAGCAGCGGCGCCGCGTTCGAGTTGACCATTCCAATCGCAAACAACGAGGAGCGCCGCGCGGTTTAGCGCAGTACGGGAAGCGGGCGAGTGCCGCCGGAGCCGGGGCGATAGTGCAAGCCATGCTCCGGGTTCCAGGTGATGACGAGCGGCCCCTTGATCACTTGGCCGAGGCAGATCGTCGTGCCAAAGGCGCGAAGACAGACGCGGGGGTGCGCCATTTTCGCCACGTGAAGTTCGACGACGCGTTCGGCGCGGATGCGTTCGACGACTTCGTTGCGCTGCGCTTCAAGATGAGCGACGAGTTCCGCCATGGCCGTCGCTTCAGGCGATTGCACGGCGGCGCCGCCGCGCGGCGTGCGAGCGGCAGATGCGACATACTGATGCTGCGCCAGCATCGGGCGAAGTTTGTCGAGCCGCATGTTGATGTCGCGCAGCTCCGCTTCGAGGAGAGGCGATTCGCCGAGCGAAAGGAACGTCGGCGCGCCGCCTTCGGAACCGAGCACACCGACACGCGCCCGCTTCATCACCGTCACCGATCCGCCAAGCAGCACGCCGTCCGGCATGACGAGGCTGCCGCCGACGATTAATTCGCAGCAGACGATTTCGCGGCGAACGATGAGGTCGCCGCGCACGTGGCCGCTCACGTTGTTGAGGAAGCCGGCTTCTGCGTTGCCTTCAATGCGAATCTGGCCGAGGTGGCGGGCCGCCATGCCTCGACGAATGACGCAGTTGCGCCCGGCGGAAATGGTGGCCGCTTCAATGAGGCCATCCACGATGACATCTTCCGTGGCGGAGACTTCAAAGCGATCGCGCACAGCGTCGTGCACGTGAATCGAGCCATCGAACGCAATGTTGCCGGTCGAGAAATCGACGCAACCCTTGATGTCGAGCATGCGGCTGACGCGCAGCGTGTTGTACTTGATCTCAAGCGAACCGCCGATGTTCGCGGTAATGGCGCCATCGGGGTGACGCGTGAGCGTGGAATCAAGCGCAATCTCCGACGCCTTGCCGGGACGCGGTTCGATGACGCGGCCGTAGATGTCGCGCCCGCCAACGCCCGGCGTGGCTTCATGGAACACGGCGACATGATCGCCGGCTTTGACGCGAATGAGCGTGGAGAGGTTGTAGAAGTCAACGGGCTCGTCATCGCTCACCGCCGGCGCCATGACGCGCGGCACGGTGGGATCAAGCTCCGGCACCCATTCGAAGTAGGCGTCGTCGCCGTTCTGCGCGGGGATGGCTTCAGTGAAGACCTGCTCGAGGCGGCGCGGTTCGCGCTTGAAGTCCGCGATAATGTCAGCGAGACGCGCGCGGACGGCATCAGTGATTTCCAGTTGCTTGTCGCGCACGAGGGCCAGCACGTCATCGAGTTCGATGGCGTCGGCATCTTCGCGAGCGGGAATGTAAAGCGAAGCCGAGGTCGAATTCTCATCGACGCGAACTTCGATCCCGGATTGTCCAGTGCGAATGCCCATGATGAGCCCAACGACCGAGGTTTGGCACGGCGAAGCAGGGCCGCATCTGGAAGGGGGCAGGTTGCGGCAACATCAGGGAAATCGTCCGCCGACGATGCGAACCTTTGCGGAACGTGCGACGTGGAGAGGGCTTGCGCATCCGCGACGCGGCAAGCGGGGCGGCTTGTGCGGGTTATGCCGGCGACTGGTGTTTTCGCGCGTGAAGCTGGCGAGAGTTGCACGACAGCCGGCGATTGGCCGCGCGCAATGATCAGCGGGCGGCAGCGGGGGCCGGGGCGAGAGCAGGGTGCGAGCGTTCGCGGAACGCCACGTCGTCAATGCATCGTTCGACGAGCGCGGTCCAGCCGGTCTGGTGACTGGCGCCGAGGCCACGTCCGTTGTCGCCATGGAAGTATTCGTAGAAGAGGAGCAGATCTCGCCAGTGCGGATCGGTGGCGTAACGAGCGTCGTCGCCGTGGCACGGCCGGCGACCTGTGATGGGATCGGGCAGAAAAGTGTTGGCGAGGCGACGGCGGATCATGTTCGCCACCTGCGCGAGCGTGCACATATTGCCGGAGCCGGTGGGGCATTCAACGGTGAAGGAGCTGCCGTAGAAATGGTCGTAACGTTCGAGCGCTTCGATGAGGAGGAAATTCACGGGGAACCAGATGGGTCCGCGCCAATTGCTGTTCCCGCCGAAGATCGTGGTGGTGGATTCGCCGGGCACGTAATCGACGCGCACCCTTTCGCCGATCGCATCGAAAACGTATGGATGCTCAAGGTGGACGCGCGACAGCGAACGCACGCCGAAGGGCGAGAGGAACTCGGCTTCGTCGAGCATGTACCGCAGCACGTGGCCAAGGCGCTCACGTGAAGGAATCGCAAGCAGAAGGCGGCGGTGTGCGTCGTCCTCTCCGAGGGCTGTCATGTACGAGATGTGCCGCGCGAGATCGTGGCGGTTGTCGAGGAACCACTGCATGCGCTTGCGGAAGCCCGGCAGGCGATTGATGACGCTCTCATCGAGCACTTCCACGGCGATGAGCGGGATCAGGCCCACCATCGAGCGCACGCGCATGGGGATGCTCGAGTGATCGACGTGCAGTTTGTCGTAATAGAAACAGTCTTCTTCGTCCCACAATCCGGTGCCGCCCAGCGTGTTCATGGCGTCCGCGATGGCGACGAAATGTTCGAAGAACTTGCTGGCGACGTCTTCGTAGGTGGGATCTTCGCTGGCGAGCTCAAGCGCGATGGCGAGCATGGTGCAGCAGTAGAAGGCCATCCACGCGGTGCCGTCCGCCTGTTCGAGTTGTCCGCCCTTTGGAAGCGGGCGCGAGCGATCGAACACGCCGATGTTGTCGAGCCCGAGGAAGCCGCCGGCGAACACGTGCTTGCCCTGCACGTCCTTGCGGTTGACCCACCAGGTGAAATTGATGAGCAGCTTGTGGAACGCTCGTTCGAGGAACGCGCGGTCGCGCTCGCCGCGTTTTCCGGTCATCTTGTACACGCGCCAGCACGCCCACGCATGCACCGGCGGATTGACGTCGGAAAAGTTGAACTCGTAGGCGGGAATCTGGCCGTTCGGGTGCATGTACCACTCGCGCAGGAACAGAATGAGCTGCTCCTTTGCGAATTGCGAATCGAGGCGCGCGAAGGGAATCATGTGAAACGCAAGATCCCACGCGGCGTACCACGGATACTCCCACTTGTCGCACACGGAAATCACATCGCGGTTGAAGAGGTGGGGCCAGTCGCTGTTGCGCCCATGGTTGCGCTGCGGCGGAGGCGGCGGCTGCGCGGGGTCGCCTTCGAGCCATTGCTCCACCACGTAGTGATAAAACTGCTTCGTCCACAGCAGGCCGGCGAACGCTTGTCGCGCGATGAGCGCCTGCTCGGCGGGGAGATCGCGCTTGAGCTTCACGCCGTAGAAATCATCCGCTTCGGCGCGGCGTGACTCCACGATTTCATCGAACGCCGCGAAGGCAAGCGAGGCGCTGGCGTGAGCGCCGTGTTCCGCGAGCCGGAGGCGGAGCACTTCGTGGCCGCCGGGCGGGATTTCGATGGTGTAATGTGCCGCCGCCTTCGTGCCGCGCCGGGCGGGATTGACGGCGGAAACGTCGCCCTCGATCACATACCGGTGGAACGCGTCTTTCACGAAGGGCGAAGCGTTCGGGCTCCCGAAGAGGCGGAGATTGTTCGTCTCGTTCTCGGTGAAGAGCAGTTCGGGTTCGCCGCCGCGTGTGGTGGACTGCACGAAGAAATCGAAATCGCCAAGTTCGGCGTGCTGGGCGCGAATGGTGGTGGCGTCGCGCATGGCGAGCGCCGGCTTGACGTCGCCGTACCCTTCGCCGTGACGTCCCCACGACCACGTGTTGCGGAACCACAACGTGGGGAGCACGCGCAGACGCGCCGGCTGCGGGCCGCGGTTGTGCACGGTGATGCGAATGAGAATGTCCTGCGGCGCCGCTTTGGCGTATTCGATGAACACGTCGAAGTAGCGATGGTCATCGAACACGCCGGTGTCGATGAGCTCGTATTCCGGTTCCGTGAGCGGGCGGTTGCGATTGCGTTCGATGAGTTCGGCATACGGGAAGGCGCGCTGCGGATATTTGTACAGCGCCTTCATGTACGAGTGCGTCGGCGTGCCGTCGAGGTAGTAGTAACATTCCTTGACGTCTTCGCCGTGGTTGCCTTCGTTGTTGGTGAGGCCGAAGAGCCGCTCTTTGAGAATCGGATCGCGCTCGTTCCACAGCGCGAGCGCGAAGCACAGGCGGCATTGGCGATCGCAAAAACCGAGCAGGCCGTCTTCGCCCCAGCGGTACGCGCGGCTGCGAGCGTGATCATGCGGCAAGTCGTTCCAGCAGTCGCCGTTTGCGGAGTAATCCTCGCGCACGGTTCCCCATTGGCGCTCGGCGAGATACGGGCCCCAGCGTTTCCAATTCTGTGCGCGAGCGGCGTCTTCGAGAAGCCGTGCGTGCTCCGCGGTCTTCGGTCCCTCGTTGGTTCGCGAACCACTCATAAGCAATCTCGTATGCGCGGAGCGTCTCGAATTTATCGGCAATCACAGGCAATGATCGCGGGGTGTCGATGAACATTTCATCATGCTGCCCGCAGAGATCGAGAACCTTCAAAGTTTCGATCAAGCCCAAAGGGGGCAGCGTCCGAAATAATCGAAAACATGTCCAGCTGAACGCGTGCGGACGGTCTCGCGCGGCAACAGCATTGACGATCGCCTGCACACAGTACCAAGACATGGACCAACGAAACGATTCCATCGCGGGCGATCGACCTTGCTGGGCCGAACGGATCGCCATCGGCACGGCCGGTTTCGCCGTGCTCATGGGCGTCAGCGTGCTGCTGGGCTGGACGTTCGGCATCGAATGGCTGAAGCGCGTGTTGCCAACGCTGGTGGCGATGAACCCCGCGACGGCGCTGTGCTTCATCGGCTTGGGCGCCGCGCTCCTGCTGTGCCGGAATCCGCAAGCGTCCGCGACGGCCAAGCGATCGGCCCGCCTGATCACGGTGGTCGTGCTCGCGGTGGGAAGCATCCGGCTGGTGATGTACATATTCGGCGTGGACGCCGGCATCGATCAGTTGCTCTTCCCGAACGCGCTCGATTCCGATGCGTCAGGCGTGCCGAATCGAATGGCCCCGAACACCGCGGCGCTGTTCGTCGCTCTCGCGCTGGCGCTCTACTTCGTTGACCACACGACAAAGCGCGGCTGGCGGCCGACGGAATGGCTGGCCATCGCGACGTCGATCACGGCGCTCATCGCGACGCTCGGTTATTTCTTCGGCGTCGGCTCGCTCTATCAGGTGAAGTTCTTCATCCCGATGGCGGTGAACACGTCAACGACGTTCCTGCTGCTGTCGGTCGGCGTGCTCATGGCCCGCCCCAAGGAAGGCGCGCTGGCGACGATCACCTCCGATCTCGCCGGCGGTCTGCTTGCGCGGCGTCTCATCCTGGGCGCGCTCACGATCACCATCGTGCTGAGCTTGCTGCGGCTGGAAGGCGAGACCGCGGGACTCTTCGAGTTGCAATTCGGCGTGGCGCTCATGACGTCGATGACGATCGTGATGCTCATCGCTTATTTCTGGTTCCTTGCCCGCGCAATGAACAACATCGACGCTGCCCGCAAGGCTGTGGAATCGCGCCTGCGCGCCGCCCACCACGAATTGCAGGAGCAGCACGACCTGATGAAGACGATCCTTGCCAGCATGGGCGAGGGCATCGCGGTCGCGGACCTGGACGAGCACTTTGTTCTCTTCAATCCCGCGGCGCAGGCGATTACAGGGCGCACGCCCACGCAGGAAGGCAGCACAGCGTGGTCGAAACACTTCGGCGTCTTCAAGCCGGATCGCACCACGCCGTTCCCCGTGGACGAGTTGGCGCTCAAGGTGGCGCTTCGCGGCGAGAGCGTGGACGATCAGGAGCAGTTCCTGCGCAACGAGCAGTCGCCGGATGGCCGGTATGTCAGCGTGTCCGCGCGTCCGCTGCGCAAGCCTGACGGCGAGGTGCGCGGCGGTCTGGTCGTTTTCCGTGACATCACCGAGCGCAAGAAACTTGAACAGCGACTGCTCGCGTTCAACGCCGAGCTTGAGCGCCGCGTGGAAGAACGCACGCAGGAACTGGCGCGCTCGGTGGCGCAGCTGCAGCAGTTTGCGTATGTGGCGTCGCACGACCTGCAGGAGCCGCTGCGCATGGTGACGAGCTATCTGCAGCTCATTGACCGGCGTTACCGCGACAAGCTGGACGACACGGCTCGCGAGTTCATCAACTATGCGGTGGACGGCGCGACGCGGATGAAGCAGCTCATCGTCGATCTGCTGGAGTATTCGCGCGTCGAGAGCCGGGCCGGCAAGTTTACGAAAGTAGACCTGGCAAAATTGCTCATGGACGTGACGCGGGTGCTCGAGCCGGTGATCAAGGAGACCGGTGCGCAGATCACGTTCGGCGAGTTGCCGGAGATCGTTGCGGATGCGACGCAGCTTCGGCAGCTCTTCCAGAACCTGGTGGCGAACAGTCTGAAGTTCCGCGGCGAGGACGCGCCTCGCGTGGAGATTGCCGCCGAGCGCGACGGCGAAGGCTGGCAGTTCTCGGTTCGCGACAACGGCATCGGGCTGGACCCCGAGCACGGCGAGCGGATCTTCGAAATGTTCCAGCGCCTGCACAGCCGTGACGCGTATCCGGGAACGGGCATTGGGCTTGCAATCTGCAAGAAAATCGTTGAGCGCCATGGCGGGCGCATCTGGGTGGAGTCAGCGCCGGGGGTTGGCGCCACGTTCTATTTCACGGTCGCGAAGCAGGAGGTGACGCGCGATGCACAGCAAGCAGCTGCATGAACCGATTGAAATTTTGCTCGTCGAGGATTCGCCGGGCGATGTCCGACTGATGCAGGAGGCGCTGACGGACGCACGGGTGGCGAACAACCTCCACGTGGTGCGTGACGGCGTGGAAGCGATGCAGTTCCTCCGCCGGGAGAAGAACTTCACCGGCGCGGTGCGACCGGATCTGATTCTGCTCGATCTCAACCTGCCGCGCAAGGACGGGCGTGAAGTGCTTCGCGAAATCAAGGCGGATTCCGATCTCAAGCGCATTCCTGTGATCATTCTGACGACGTCGGACGCGGAAGCGGACGTGCTCAAGAGCTACAACCTGCATGCGAACTGCTATCTGGTGAAGCCCGTGAACGTCGATCGCTTCTTTGATCTTGTGCGATCTCTCCATGGTTTCTGGCTCACGGTGGTGAAATATCCCTCGCGTGAAGAAAGGTGCGCGGTGGCGTGACGAAGTCGAAGCTGCACATTCTGGTGGTGGAGGACAATCCGGGCGACGCGCGTCTGCTCATGGAGATGCTGCGCGACGCCGGTTCCAAATTTTCCGCTTTCGAGCATGTGACCCGGCTCTCTGATGCATTGGACCGGTTTGCGGGGCCGACGTTCGACGTCGTGCTGCTTGATCTCTCGCTGCCGGACAGCCAGGGGCTGGACACGGTGGCGAGGGCGCGCGATGCGGCGGGTTCCGTGCCGCTCATCGTGCTCACCGGTCTGGGCGACGAAGAGGTCGCGGTGCAGGCGGTGCAGCACGGCGCACAGGATTATCTCGTCAAGGGCGAAGTCACGCCGCAATGGCTGACGCGCTCGATCAACTACGCCATCGAGCGCAAACGTGCGGAGTGGATCGAACAGGAGCGGCGTTCGTTGCAGATCGCGGTGCGCGGCATGGATCGCATGCTGGCGGCGGTGGCACACGATCTCCGCATCCCGCTGGCGTCGCTGCGCATGACGTCTGAAATCCTGATGGATAACGAGAGCACGGATTCCGAACAGACGACGAAGTTCCTCGCCGCGATCCATAACGAAGTGCTGCGCATGACGCGCATGGTGGACGACATACTCGAGTCGGCTCGCCTGGAAAGCGCCTCGGCGAAGTGGCATTGGAGCCCGGTGAGTGTGGAGCAGGTGTGCGCCGACGCCATTGAAGTGGTGTCGCCGTGGGTGAAGGACAAGCCGATCGAAATGGGATGGTCCTCTGCGGAGCCGCAGGTCTCGTTCCGGGGCGATGCGGACGCCGTGCGACGGTTGCTCGTCAACCTGCTTTCCAACGCCATCAAGCACACCAGCCGCGGCCGCATCGACATTCAGGTCGATCGCCAGGAATTGAACGGCGAGTCGTGGATTTCGTTCGCGGTGCGTGACACAGGCGCGGGCATTCCGGATGACGTCGCCGCAAAGCTCGGCAAGGCGTTCGCGCTCAACCAGGGCGTCGTGGATTCGCTGGCCATCAAAGGGGTGGGGCTCGGCCTTGCCATCTGCAAGGGCATTGCGACGGCCCACGGCGGGCAACTGGTCTTTGCGAGCAAGCCGGGACAGGGCAGCACCTTCACCGCGCGGCTGCGTGCCGATCTGGAGAGCGCGGTGGAAGTGGCGCACGAGTCCGAGCTCGTTCGCGAGATCGCAGCCTGACGCTGGATCGCAGGAAAGTTCGGCGGCGCGTATGCGCGCTCGCGCCTGCGGAATGTCACGCATTCATTTGTATTTTGCGTTGTTCCGCGCCATGGTTTGTTAACCGTGACCAGTCGCGCGTGCGCTGGACGGTGAACACACCAAGGATCAACACATGGCGAAATACGGAAAGCGAGCCAGCAAGAAGGTGGAGCGTGCCATGCGCAAACGCAAGCACGGCACGCTTCGGAGCGGACGCTCGGGCAAGAAGGTGACGAGCCGCAAGCAGGCGATTGCGATCGGCTTGTCGGAAGCGCGCGAGGAAGGCGACAAAGTTCCATCGCGCGGGAATGGGCGCAAGAAGCGCGGCCGCAAGAAGGGTGGACGGAAGACCGGCGGGCGTAAGAAGTCGTCAAGCCGGCGCTCCTCGAGCAGCCGCGGCGGCAAGAAGAGTGGCCGCAAGAAGAGCGGGCGACGGAAGAAGCGATCATCCAGTCGCTGATCGCGCTGATCGGCGTCGCCGAACGATCAACCTTCTCGAAGTGACGCGCCCTGCAGTGGGGGCGTCACTTGTCGCTTTCATGACGTGAAATTCACTCGAGTTTCACGGCCCACGCACCCACCGCTGCGACGGTTACGTGTGGGCCAGTGCTGACGCTGCGGCGAACTGTGCCGGGAAAGGCGCAGCACGGCCGTGCGTGCACGGGCGTGGGAGCGCACGCACATGATCTCGCCGAAGATCCCAGCATCCAATGATCAGCCGGCCAAGCGCCCAACGACGCAGAATGACCCGCTGCGCTTCATGGGGTCACCGCGGCCGACGCTCGGCATCGAGGTCGAGATCGCCGTGCTCGACCAGGAGACGTACGAGCTCGCGCCGGGCGCCCCGCGCATTCTCAAAGCGTGCGACGAAGAAAAGGTGCCGGGGTTCACCTCCGAACTCATGCAATCCATGCTGGAAGTCCGCACCGATGTGTGCGAAAGCGTGAACGAAGCGGAATCGCAGCTCTTTGATCGTGTGCGGCGTGCTCGCAATCTTGCGCAATCGCTCGGCTATCACCTGGCATTCTTCGGCACGCACCCGTTTCACCGCATCAACGCCAGCGCCGTCACGAACGATCCGCGCTACCAGCAGATCGTCAATCGCCTCGGCTGGATCACGTATCACCGCGTGGCGTTCGGCTTGCACGTGCACATTGGCGTCTCAAGCGGCGATCGCGCAATTCAGTTGATGAACGTGCTTGTGCAGTATGTGCCGCACTTGCTGGCGCTCTCGGCGAACTCGCCGTTCTGGCAGGGCGTGGACACGGGGCTGTATTCATCGCGCGCGGTGCTCTACGGATTGGTGGCGCACTCGGGCATCCCGCCGCACATGGAGGCGTGGCGCGATTTTCGCTCGTACTTCAACGTGATGCGCGACTGCAAGGCGATCAAGACGCTCAAAGGCGTGAAGTGGGACATCCGCCCGCGGCCGGACCTCGGCACATTGGAGTTTCGCATCTGCGACACGCCTTCGACGCTCGCTGAAGTGATGAGCATTGCGGCATTGACGCGATCGTTGGTGATCCAGGCCGATCGCCTGCTCACCGAGCACCCGCGGGCGACCAGCAGCGATCATCGGCGTGGCTGGATTACCGCTGAAAATCGGCATTTGGCGGCGCGATATGGGCTGGACGCCGCGTACGTCGCCACGCCCACCGGCAAGCGGCGCGGCTTGCGCCAGGAGCTTGCGGAGCGCATCGACAAATTGATGCCGATCGCGCGTGAATCCGGCGAGGAGCGGTTCCTGCAGCGCCTGCAGCCGATTGACGCCAGGATCACGGGGGCGGTCAAGCAACGCCGCATGTATCGGGATCAAGGCAGTTGGCAGGCGCTTGCAGAGGCGTTTTCACATGCGCTTGACGATGAACTTCGCGTCAAGTCGCAGGGTGCGCATGGAATCCGGGCCCGAGCGGGCTAAGGTTCAGTTGGAGGTTCCCGCCGCATGTGTGAACTGATGGGCATGTGCTTCGAAAAATCGGTTGGAGCGGAAGTGTCCATACGCGAGTTCGCGCTGCGCGATCACGAGAATGCAGATGGTTGGGGGCTGGCGTGGTATCACGACGGCTCGCTCACGCTTGTGAAGGAACCGCTAAGCTGGCGAAAGAGCGAATACGCGCGCTTTCTCGTGTCCTACGAGATGCTCCGTTCGCACATCTTCATCGGTCACGTGCGTCATGCCACGGTCGGCGGCCCGCCCAAACATTCCGACACGCATCCGTTCAGTCGCGAACTTTCCGGCCGGCATTACTGCTTCGCGCACAACGGGACGGTCGCCAACGCGAAAACAGCGCTGCCGCTCGACCGCTTTCACCCCATCGGCGACACGGATTCCGAGCACATCTTCTGCTACGTGCTCGATGCGCTGGCGGAACGTCAGCGCCACCTGGAGGGTGAAGACGACTGGTGCTGGCTCCACGCGCAGCTGCAGATGCTCAACGAGATGGGCAAACTGAATTGCCTGCTCTCCGACGGCAGGCGGCTGTTCTGCTATCACGACATGAACGGCTTCAAGGGGTTGCACATCCACGGCGCGGCGCTGGATGACGACACCGAACGGCATCTCGATGACGAAGGCGTTTCGCTGGAGCTTGAAAGTGACACCCCCTCGCGAGGCGTGGTGATCGCCACCCGGCCGCTCAACGACTCGCCATGGCATTCGTTCCGCAAGGGCGAATTGCTGGTGGTGGAAGCGGGGCGGCTGGTGTATTCAAGCGCGCGGTCACAGGCAAAGCGGCGCAGTGTCCGCCGAGCCGACGCTGTTGCCGCTCGCGATGCCGGTCAGCATTGACGCCGAGTCGCGGATCGGATTGTCGCAATCAAAGGCGTGTTGCTTCCGCTACATTGTTGGCGTGGGCACGACGGACATTTGCAGCGAGGATGGCCGTGCGAGAAGAGCGGCGGGAGTAATCGGCCCGCTCGCCGCTATGCCGCGCAACCGTTGTTGCCTGGAGAGCCGCTCCGCGATGGCGCCTATGTGTTCTTGAAGTAATGCCACCACAGCGAGAACATCGCGGCGGTGACGGTGATGTACGTGATCGCCGGCGTGGGCAGAATTGTTGGCGGCGTGACGATGGAGAGAAGCAGCGCGCGGGCTGTCACGGCGGCGAGCACGAGCGCGATCAGGCCGGCGTATGCAACCCACCAGCTTTCGAAGCCGGCCGCGTCGCAGAGCTTGTACGCCATGATGTAGCCGATGGCGAGTCCGAGCGCCGCCGTCGGCCAGAACATGATGCGACCAGCGATCGGGCTGATGCTCGGCTGATTCGCAAGCCACTGCGCAAGAACATCGAGCATCCACACAAACAGAATGTGCGCGGCGATGACGATGACCGTTCGAATGGCGAGACTGATCGCCAGTCGCCGCAGCCCTTTTTCGAGTGTCCACTCATCCGGGCGAGCGGCGAACTCGACCTCATCGGTCATAAACGAATCGCCGCATTCCGAGCACGTGTACTTTCGCACGGGCCAGCGCTCGAACGTGCCGGTGAGGTCGTAGCCGCATGAAGGACAGAGCGGCGTACGCGGCGGTCTTGTGCCTGTGCCTGCAGCCACTGCTCAACCGCTGAACTTCGCCTTGAGCGCCGTCTGCACCGTGACATCGAACGCCTGCGTGCTCGGATGGCCGTGCCACAAAAGCTTGCCGTCGCGGCCGATGACGAACGCATGCGGGATGCCTGTCACGCCGTAGCGACGGGACAATTGGCTGCCTGTGCCCAGCGCGTATTTGATCGGCGTCGTCTTCATGAACTCGACGATGTGCGGCCGCTTCTGATCGGTGAACGAAACGATGCGCAGGCCATCTTTCGCATACTTTTCGTGCAGCTCGTTCAGGTGCGGAATGCCTGCAACGCACGGCCCGCACCACGTGGCCCAGAACTCAACCACCACCACCTCGCCGCGCAAACCCTCAAGCGTCAGCGGCCCGTCCGTGTTGAGCCAATCCTGGGCGACAAACTCTGGCGGCGTCTGCCCAATGAGCGGCAGCTTCGCCAGCGCTTCACCTTCAGCCGCGTCTGCCACATCATCGTTTCGCCCGTCGGGCACGGCGCTCGGCATGATCACCATGTCGCCCGCCGTCAGCTCGATGTCGTGGTAACGCTCCCGCGGCAGTTGATGCGACCAGTAGGTCTTCTTGTCCGATTTGAAACCCACGGAGTTGAGCACGAGCTTGGGCTTCGTTGAAGACGCCCAGTACGCCACGCGTACATGTTCGCCGGTCTTGCGGCCGATCGCTTCGAGCGGAATCAGGAAGCTGTCCACGCGCACGAGCTTGCCGGAGACATCGTGCACATAGCGAATCGCGCCGCTGCCCAGGGAATCGACCTGCAAGCCGGTGGACGCGTTGCCGCCAAGCTCGATGGAATATCGCAGGCCGGGAAGCTGCGGCCAGGGGTTGAGCGAATAGGTGCGATCCACCTTCGGCGTGATCTCCACGTTGGCATCGACATCGATGCAGAGGTTGGAGTGATCGCCGATCGTTCTGCCGTCGTCCGTGTCGCCAAGTTCATCGCTGTCGTCGTTCCAGAGAATCGCCTGCACGTATAGATGCGCGGAATCGCTGAAGGCGGAGACGCGCAGGTTCTCGTCGTCGCAAAGGACCGTCGCTTGATCCTGCGGGAAGGCGAAGGCGCCCATGCGTTTGAGGTCAACGCTCTCCTCCGCGGCAACATCGCCGGTCGAAGCAGCCTTCGTTGGCGCAGCGACATCATCGGCATGGACGTGCATGGCGCCCGCCATCGCGAAAGTTATGATCGCAAGAGAACCAAACCGCATCGTGGCCTCCTTCCCCCGATTGCTGTGCGTGCAAGATCACACGGCGTGCAGGAGAAGGTTAGCACACGAAGGTGCGTTGATCACGTCTCAAGTGCGTTCAACATCGTGCGCCTGTGCCGCCATCTCATCGAGGGCGAGAAGCGAATGCGCGTACACCGCGCCGGCTTTCATCTCCGCCGCCACCCAGATGGCTTCCATGATCTGCTCTCGCGTGGCCCCCGCCTGCATCGCCGCCTTCGTGTGGCCGCGAATGCAGTAGGGGCACTGCGTCACATGCGCCACCGCGACGGCAATCAACTGCTTCGTCACGCGATCCAGCGCTCCCTCCGCAAACGCCGCCTTGCCAAACTCCCGAAACGCCTGCCGCGGCCCCGGCGCCAGCGTGTCCCGCATCTTCACAAGCTCCGGCCGTGATTCAGGAAACAGCGCGTGAGTCGAACCATTCGCAGCCATGGCGTTCCTCCTGTGTGTTGCGACATCCAGTGCAGCACCATAGCGCTGATGAGTCGGCGGAGGATTGCGATCATGCGACGATTGTGCATTCCCGCGACGGTCGATCGAATCGTGCGGCGAGCTGGACTGACGAGAGTGTGCCTCGGCTACGGTCGCAACGGCATCGTGCGCTACATCAGAAAGGAGGTGGAAGCCTACGAACAATCGCGGTGCGTCC
>JBIQHI010000003.1:0-275810 GCA_044508635.1 Planctomycetaceae bacterium
AATCGACACCGGGTCGAGGTTCGTCGCCTTGCCTGCGATCATCGGCGTCAGGAAGTACGTCTCGATGAACTGCACGATGCACCACACGAGCGTCGGCCAGAGCAGGATGAAGTACCACGCCATGCGATCGTCCGCCGGTTGGCCCACCTGCCCGAGCCACATGAGGCCGATCGCCAGCGGAATGCCGACGCCGCCCAGATACGGCACGATCGAGAAGAAGCCGATGATGAAGCCGAGCACGATGGCGTACTGCACGCCGACGATCTGCCAGCCGATGGCGAGCAGCGCGCCCATGATGACGGCGATCACGATGCGGCCGCGCACGAAGCCAGCGACGGCGCGGTCCATCTTGCCGAGCAATTCAAACACGCGCTCTCTGCGATTGGGCGGAATCAAATCCCGGCCGAAGCGCACGACTGATGGATACCACACGCTGAAGAAGAAAAAGTAGAACGGGATCAGGAAAGCGAGCAGGCCGATGGCGATGATCTCGCCGACCACCTGGAACACCACGTTGACGCCCTGGCGCACGATGGTGATCACGCTCGCTTTGTCGCCCGTCGGTTGTTGCTGCGATTCGTCGCTGTTCGTATTCAACTGATGGCGGAGTTCATCGACATCGCGGCGAAGCGCATCGAGTTCCGCGGCCACGGCGGGCGGTAGTTCATCAGCTTGCGTCGAAGCGGCGAAATCATCGCCATCAGTGGGCGGCGCCTGCGCATCGCCTTCCGGCGTGTTCTCCTCCGGGCCGAGCTCGTGCTCATCCGGCGACTCGGCTTGCTGCGCCATTTGCCCATTCTGCGGCGAGGCGTCGGATGCCATATCCTCCGGCATCAAGTCCGCAGGAATGAAGAAGCGAGCGAGGCGATCGAACTCGTCCTGGTAATCCTCCGGCACATATTCACGGGCTGTGAGGATGGAGCGCACAAAGCGGCCATCACGAACATCATCGACGAGCTGCATCGTCTGCGTGACGAGCAGCGGAATGATGATCGCCAGCGCCGCGGTGAGCACGGCGCCAAAGGTGAGCAGCAAACCGCTGACGACCATCGGCCGGCTCATGCCTTGGCGGCCCGAAAGCTTGGCGACGAGCGGCTCAAAGAGATACGCCAGCAGCAGTGCGACGAGCAGCGGCACGGTGACGGCCCGCATGGCGTAACCGGCCCACACGATCAGCACGAGGAGCAGAATGACGGCGACATCGCGCACCGCCTGAATCTGCCAGAGATGCAGATGCTGCGGCGCAACTTCAGAAGACGAAGCCGGACGTGAACCGCCTTTGGGGCTCGCCATGATGCGGAGCGTACCCCGAAGCGGCTGAACCGCAACTTGAGCTGTGGGTCACCCGCCCCGCTGCATCAACAACGAAGCGGCGGCGATCCTCGCCGCATTGGGTTCAATTGGAATCGTGCAACGCGATCAGTTCGCGTAGCAGGTGATCCGGCCGAGCAACTCATCGCGGCTGAAGGCTTCTTCGAAGTCGTAGACCGCGCGGAAGTCGTCGATCGAATCTTCGTCGGTGCGGCTCATGAGCCCGGCGTCGATCATCGCAAAAACAATGCGGCCGAAGTCGTCTGTGCGCTCTACCTTCCAGTGAGAGAGGACGAGCGGCGCGAGCAAGCCGAACTTCTCGATGGCGAGATCGCGCAGCCCGAAGCACAGCTCCTGGCCCGTGACGTGACGATCGGTTTTGTTCAGCGCGCCCGCTTGATTGTGCACGCGTTCAACGGTGTACGAGAGACCTTCGCGAACAAAGGCGAAGGCTTCGATGGGGTACGGCCCCGCGTTGCGGAGCATTTTCGAAACATCCACCTCTTGCTGGCAGGGATTGCTCATAGTTGTGATGGTGCGATCGTTCGGGGAAGGAATGAATCGTCGATGAAGGAAAGTTCAGACCGCTGACTGTAGTCCTGTCGCCGGCTCCGATCTATCGGCAACGGCGGACATCTTGCAGCAAAATCCAGCCATTTCAAGCTAACGCCAGCTACGCCGGGACACATAACGGCTGCCGGTGATGAAGAAGCGTAAGGGGCGGTCGGCCCACTCCCCGGCGTAGGCCACGCCCACCCGGCGAGTCACCGTGATGGCGGAGGCGGGAAGCGGCCGGCGGCGGGCGGCTTCGATGAACAGCCGGGTGCTGGTGCGCATGTCTTCGCCATCGAGTTCGCGGTTGATGCGCAGGGCTTGCGTCAGTTTTGCGGGGCCGGCACAGAGGTCTGTCGGACGGCGGGCGGCGGGGCGATTTGCAGTCATTTCCGCGAGGCCTTCGGTGGGTTCGAGGGCGCGGAGGAGCACAGCGGTGCCTTCGCCGGCCGTCCCGCAGACGACGTTCATGCAGTAGTGCATGCCGTAGGTGAAGTAGACGTAGGCGTGGCCCGGCGCGAGGAACATGGATTCGTTGCGGCGTGTGCGGCGACCGCCGAATGTGTGGGCGGCACGGTCCTCGGCCCCGAGATACGCCTCCACTTCCACGATGATGCCGGCCATGCGCTTCCCGCCGCCAATTCGCACCAGCCGCTGACCAAGCAAGCGCCTGGCCACGGTGATGGCGTCACCGCGAAACTGCTGGAAGCGCGGGGCTGTGAGCGGCTTCGCTTGTTTCCTGGTTGAGGTGCGGTCAGACCGCGCTGCGCGGGCCATGGTGATCAAACTCCTCGCCGGTGATCGGACCGACGATCCATTGCGGCGATTGCTGGTGCGCGATCGCGCGGGCAAGCAGCTCCATCGCGCCCTGTGCAGGCGATGCGGAATCCGGCAGCGCGAGTGCGAGCACGCCGGCGGATGCGCCGGGCGCAAATGTGCAGAGTGATTCTTCAAAGCCGAGCGAGCGAGCGCCGTTTGTTGTCGCCATGCGCAGAAGCGTGCGGCTGTTCGTGCCATCGCGCTGCAGAAGCACGCGCATCTCATCGAGCACGGAAATTTGCGCCGGCGAGTCGAGGCACACGATGCTGTCCGTGCCGAGCGCGACGTTGATGCCTGCGTTCAGCATGTCGCGGTAGCGGTGGCCGGTGTGGCCGAAGTAGGCGCTGGCGCGTGGGCAGTAGACGGCGCGCACGTTCGCTGCGGCAAGCGCTGGAAGGTGCCGGTCGTCGATGTAGTTCAGATGCGCCGCCACAATTGACAAGTTGTCCACAGCGGAGAGCACAGCATCAACGGGGTGTGTGCCGGCCGGCTTGATGGCGTCGTTCCACACGCCGAGCGAACGGAGAAACGCGGCGAACGGCCCTGTCGCCGTGGTGGTGAATTCGATCTCGTCCTGCGTTTCCGCAAGGTGTGTGGCGATGGGCAGGCCGATGCGGGCGGCCGCTTCGTAGACGCGCGGGCCGCACGAATACGGGGCGTGCGGCTGAATGCCGAGGCGCACGTTGCATGCATATTGCGGAATGCCGGCGATGGCGCCGCGAAGCCGCTCGATGGCCGCGTCTTGCCGATCGCCCATGCCGAAGACTTCGAGGAAGCTCACGCCGGCCAGCCCGAGCTCGCGCTGCACGGCAATGGGCACGCTGGAGCCATTGCCCGCAATGTCGCCGATGAGCGCGGTTCCGCCCCGTCGCGACAATTCCACGCCCTTTCGCACCGCCGCCGCGACATCCGCATCGGTGACGTGCATCCGCTCACGCCGAATTATGGCGATCCAGTCGGTGAAGCGACCCTCAAATGGCCGCGGCCCGATGGCGGTGAGATCGAGATGCGCGTGGGCGTTGACGAGGGCGGGAATCAAGACGCCCCGCAGGCGGCGGGTTTCAGCGCCTGCGGCCGGGCCGATCTCTTCCGGGCGGCCGGCGGCAAGGATGCGCGATCCCTGCACGAGGAGCGCCCCGGGTGCGGCGGCGACGCCATCCGCATCAACCACGGCGTCCGCAAGGAAGAGTTGTCGCCGCTCACCCACCGCTGCCTCGCATGTTTTCGTCCGCCCACTTGTCCACGAGCAAAACGAAGGGCTGCACAACCGATGTGCGATCAGTACCATATCGGCCGTCGCTCCGGCGACCGGTGGGCTCAAGGACATCCCGCTGTCCTCTTGCACAATTCGTCATGGAAGGAGTCGGTTTCATGGGTTGCGTGACCACATTCGGGCGCCTGGCGCTGTTGAGCGCTGCCGCCGCTGTGACCGTCGGCTGCACGCCGCAGGATCGGTACGACAATCTGCTGACGAGCAATCGTTCGCTGGAAGAACAGATCGTAGCGGTGGAACAGGATCGCGACGCCGCGGTCGCCAGTCGCGATGCGCTTCGGCGTCAGCTTGATCAGGCCCGTGCCGAACTGAACGCGCTGCGAGCGCAGCACGACGCCGTCAACAGCGACCTGCGTACGCTTGCCGGCGATTATGAAGATCTGCTCAATCGCACGGCTTCGCTCGAAATGGGTCCGCTGCCGGCGGAAGTTGAAGCGGCGCTCATGCGCCTCGCCAAAGAGCATCCCGATCTGCTCACGCTGGACGCCAAGCGCGGCTTGCTGCGTTTCGCCAGCGATTTCACCTTCGCCATGGGTTCGGTGGAATTGAAGAGCGATGCGCAGTCCACGCTGCAGCAGCTTGCGAGCATTCTTAACAGCGGCAAGGCGACCTCGCTCGAAGTGCGCGTCATCGGTCATACGGATAGCGTGCCTGTGTCCAACCCCAACACGAAGCGCCTCCATCCGAACAACCTTTACCTGTCAGCGCACCGCGCGATTTCCGTTCGTGATGCGCTGGTGAGCTCCGGCGTTGATCCGGTGCGTATCCAGGTGGCGGGGTATGGCGAGTATCGTCCGATCGTGCCGAACAATCCCGACCCGAAGGTCGGCACGCCGGAAAATCGCCGCGTGGAAATCTTCCTCGTGCCCATGCCGAAGCTGGAGAACGAATCATCGGCCCCGAGGACGACGACGCCCCCCGCTGAAACGGCGAGTGCGCCGGAGCGGATCAACGACGAACCGATGAAGTAAGGAACGTCGGCCATCGCGTCGCTGATGCGGCGACGTTATGCACAATTGATCCTCGACCGCCGAAGGCGTTTCGCCGCGGCGGTTTTTTGTTGGCTGCACGGCAATCGGCAGCAAATGTGAAATCAGGCAATTCGCCACGATGTGCTGCGAGATGCATGTGAAGGCGGCGGCGCAAAGCTTTTGTGAAGTCTCGCTTTTCGCTTTCCATTTTTGCCGAGCGGCCTCTATTCTGATGGGCCATCGGAGGAAGGCCACGGAATTCGACATGCAGCCGGCCCGGTCCCGCTGGGATGACGGCTATCGGTGCACCGGCCGTACAAACGGCGGCGCATCACCACACGCAACGGAATTGAGGAGATCGAACACATGAACGGTTGGAACTGCGGCGCCGCCCTGCTCGGCATGGTTTGCGCCAGCGCCGCCATCGCAGGCAGCGTGAACATCAGCGAGATTCGCGTGAACGAGCCCGGCGTTGACGTCAACGACTACGTCGAGCTGCACAGCACGCCGAACACCAGCGTCAATGGGATGACCTACGTCGTCATCGGCCGCGGAAGCACGCCTGCGAACAACGGCGTGATTGAGCACTTCTATACGCTCTCCGGCCAGACGAACGCCACGGGCAACTTCGTCTTTGGCGGGCTTGGATATTCCTTGAGCGCCATTGATCTCGTCATTCCCGACTTCGAGTTTTTCTCTTCGGATAACAAGACGCACCTGCTCGTCACCGGCTTTACCGGCTTGCTCGACCAGGATCTCGACACCAACGACGACGGCGTGCTCGACGTCACGCCCTGGACGAGCATCGTGGACAGCGTCGCGATCATGCAGAACGCCAATCCGACGGGCAGCTCCGGCAACAGCTTCGTGTACACCGACACGCGCGTCGGGCCGGATGGCACGTTCCTGCCGGGCCACGTGTATGTCTGCTCGGACACGCAGCAATGGGCCGTCGGCATCTTTGATCCAGTCGGCCAGACGGATCGCCCGCAGGCGACCAACCTTGCGTGCGCGGTTCCGGTGCCGGACGTGCGCCTCAACGAGATTCGCGTTGATCAGACGGGCACGGACAACGAAGAGTCGTTCGAACTCAAAGGTCCGGCGTTCCAGTCGCTCAACGGTCTCTCGCTGGTGGTGATCGGCGACGCCGCACCGGCGCTGGGGAGCGGCGTCGTGGAAGAAATCGTGCCGCTCACAGGCCTGCAGATTCCGGCGGACGGCCACTTCCTCGCGGTGGAAAGTACGCACGCCTTCGCGCCGTTCTCGCAGGTGGACCTTATCTTCTCGCTCAACTTCGAGAACATGGACAACGTCACCTTCCTGCTCGTCACCGGCTTGGATGCTGGCGTGGTCGAAGGCGACGATCTCGACGCCGACAACGACGGCGTCATCGACAACCCGCCTTGGCAAGCGATCGTGGACGCGGTGGCGGTGGTTCGCGTGCCGAATCCGCCAACGTCAATGAATGACGAGTATTACTACGTGGAAGATCCGAGCCAGGCGGTTGGCCCCGCGGCGCCGGGTATCGCGCCGATGCATATCTTCCGCTGCGAGCCGGACGGCACGTGGACGATTGGCGCCGACACCGTCAACATCAGTGACACCTACGGCACGCTGAACCTCGCGTGCGGCGGTGATGTCTGCGGTCAGCCGCGAGCCGGCGATTGCTTCGCGGCCCATACCGGCGGCGGATGCAGCGACGCGCGATGCTGCAACCTCGTCTGCGCCCTCGATCCCACCTGCTGCAACGTCATCTGGGACGAAACATGCGCCCAGCTTGCGGAGTTCAACTGCGAAGGCGGCAACCCGTGCGGCAATCCCGACGGCGGAAGCTGTTTCACGCCTCACGAAGGACGCGGGTGCAACAACGACGCGTGCTGCGAAACGGTGTGCGCCATCGATCCCACCTGCTGCACCATTGAGTGGGATGCCCCGTGCGTCGCGCTGGCGAACAGCAACTGCCTCGCCGGCGGCCCAGCGCCCAACGTGCGCATCAACGAAATCCGCACGGACGAGCCTGGCGCCAACGTCAACGAGTATTTCGAAATCAAGGGCGCGGCCGGCACGAGCCTGAACGGCGTCGCGTACATCGTCATCGGCGACGGCGCCGCGGGCGACAACGGCATCGTGGAGTCCATCACCTACCTCACGGGCAATTCGATCCCCGCTGATGGTCACTTCCTCGTGGCCGAGGACAACGACACGCTCGGCGCGGCGGCCAACCTCGTGACCCCCACGCTCAACTTCGAGAATGACGACAACGTCACGCACATGCTCGTCTACAACTTCACCGGCGGGCTTGGCGACGATCTCGACGGGAACGACGACGGCGTGCTTGACGTCACGCCGTGGCAGACGGTGATCAGCTCGGTGGCGCTGCTCCGAAGCGCTCAACCGCCGGTCGCCGGCGAGGATTGGGTGTACAGCACCACGCAGCTTGGCCCCACCAACGGTCACGCGCCGGCACATGTGTATCGCTGCGAAGCGGCGGGCACGTGGATCGTCGGCCGGTTCGATTGGGACGCCAACAACGACACACTGCCTGACGCGGCCGATACCCCGGGCGTCATCAACCTTGCCTGTGCTCCGGCCTCGTGCGGCAACCCATTCGCGGGCGACTGCTTCGTGGCCAACGGCACGCCGGGCTGCAATGACGCCTCGTGCTGCAACGAAGTGTGCGCTGCTGATCCCTTCTGCTGCCAGGTGGCGTGGGACGAAGCGTGCGCTGGCCTCGCGGCGTTGCAATGCGGCGATCCGTGCGGCGGCCCGCTTGCGGAGAACTGCTTCCAGCCGAATTCCGACGGCGAAGGCGGCTGCGAGAACCCCGTCTGCTGCTCGCTCGTGTGCCAGATCGACCCGACGTGCTGCACCGGCGTGTGGGACCAGCCGTGCGCCGACATCGCGGCGCAGACCTGCCTCTTCGGCGGCGCGGCGCCCAATGTGAAGCTCAACGAGGTGCGCATCGATCAGACCAGCGCTGACAACGATGAGTACGTCGAGATCAAGGGCGCGCCCGGTACGTCGCTCAACGGCGTGCACATGATCGTGATCGGCGACGGCACTGCCGCGCAGGGCAGCGGCGTCATCGAGGCGTGGGTGGACCTCTCCGGCCACACCATTCCCGCCGACGGTCACTTCCTCCTCGCAGAGCCGACTCTGAGCCTCGTGCCCATCGGCAGCGCTGATTACATCGTCTCGCAGTCGCTCTCGGGCAATTCGTACGGCCTCAACTTCGAGAACAGCGACAACGTCACCGTGGCGCTTGTCTACAACTTCACCGGTTCGATCGACACCGATGTCGACACGGACAACGACGGCGTCATCGATGCTCCGGCGTGGACGACGATCATCGATTCCATCGCGCTGGTGGAGAACACGGATATGCCGCCCAGCGGCACCGAGTGGTGGTATGGTCCCTTCGTCGGTCCCGACGAAGGCGGCTTCGTGCCCGGTCATGCGTTCCGCTGTGAGACCGCGGGCACGTGGACGGTCGGTCCGTTCGATCCGTCGAGCGGCCTCGACACGCCCGGCACGCCCAACGAGGCATGCGGGGCTTCGAGCTGCGTCGGCGACCTCGTGAGCAGCGGCACGTTCTCGCCGCCGCCGGATGGCGTGGTCGACGCGGCGGACCTTGCGTTCCTCCTCGGCGAGTGGGGCCCGAACCCGGGCAGCCCGGCGGACTTCGTCAACAGCGGCACGTTCGCGCCGCCGCCGGACGGCGTGGTTGACGCCGCGGACCTTGCCAACCTGCTCGGCGGGTGGGGCCCCTGCCCATAACACGCGGCCATCGGTGCAGCGAATCGCACTTCCGAAGCCCACGGATTTGATCCGTGGGCTTTTTCTTTGTCGTCGGGAGTGTGCAGGCGGTCCGACAATCCAATTGAATCCGGCGTGAGCGCGCCTGCCGCGTTATCCTCTCACCGTGGAACTCGCGCAAAGCTGGATTGCAACACTCGGCAGCGCGCTCCTGCGCAACGTGAGCGACTTCGGCCGCTTCGCGACGTTCGTCGGCACGGCGATGTGGTGGCTGCTCTTTCGCTGGACGAAGTGGTGCAAGTGGCGGCTGCTCATGCCGCAGTTCTTCATCGTGGGCGTGCGCAGCGTTCCTGTGGTCGCCATCACCGGTGCGTTCATCGGCATGGTGCTCGCCATTGAGAGCTTTCCGTCATTTCAGCAGATCGGGCAGGAGCATCGGCTGGGCGGCGTGATCAATGTGTCGGTGACGAAGCAGATCGGCCCGGTGCTCGCGGCGCTGATGGTGGCGGGGCGCGTCGGCGGAGCGCTGGCGGCGGAGCTTGGCACGATGCGCGTGACGGAGCAGATTGACGCCATGCGCGTGATGGCCGCCGATCCCATCCCTCGCCTCGTGGTCCCCCGCTTCATCGCCTGCCTGCTGATGACGCCGCTGCTCACGGTCTACTCCGACCTGCTCGGCGTGTGGGGCGGCTGGCTCATCACCGTGCAATTCGAAGGCGTCGCCAGCGCCGCGTTCTGGACGTATTCCGAAAGCTGGGTGCACTGGTGGGACGTGACGACCGGCATCATTAAGTCCGTGCTCTTCGGCGGGTCGATCGGTCTCATCGCGTGCTACAAGGGGTTCTACTGCCAGCCGGGCGCGGCGGGCGTTGGCCGGGCCGCCACCGAGGCGTTCGTCGCGAGCTTCCTGGCGATCATCACGATCAACCTCGTGCTCGCCAAGTCGCTCAACACGGTGTACGACCTTTTCATCGCCAACTCGCAGTACGGCGGGCTGAACTGACCGCGAACAAGGCATCGCGCAGCGGGTGACGGCATATGCCTATGGTTTTGCATGCTGTGCGCTACGCTTGCACTCGCCGCGGTTCTTTCCTTTGCCCAAAGTGATCCGGCGACGCCGTCGGGCCGCCCGCCGATCGGTCCGCTGCAGCGCACCGAGCCGCGCATCTACGACTTCACCTTCGAAGTTTTCCTTAGCACCTTCCATGATGATCCGCCGCACATTGCGGGATCCGCGGAGCTTGTCCTCAAGGACGCGCCGGTGGTGCTGCCCATCGTCTTCCAGTCGACCTTCAGCTCGGTCGATCGCGAGTCCATGCGAGCGCATCTCTTTCTCGACGGCCGCGAAGACACGTCGCTCGCATCGCGGTTGCGCCTCGATGCCAGCCAGCCGTTCGGCACGCAGCTTGCGGTGGTTCCTGTCAAGGAGTTCCGCGGTACGAACCTGCGCTGGCAAGTTCATTACCGCGCGCAGGTGTACTCATCGCAGATCGACGAGGCGGCAGCGGCGAAGCTCACGTGGCCCCGCGATTGGCCCAAGGAGGTTGAAGAAGGCCTCAAACCGCAGTTTCTGATCGAGAGCGATGACCCGATCTTCGCCAAGGCGGTGGCCGAAGTGACGCAGGGCAAGCTGCGCACCGTGCCGCCGTATCTCGCCGCCAAGGAGCTGGTGCGTTACTGCATTCTTAATTTCCAGATCCAGGGGAGCGCGAACCGACGGGGCATGCAGGGCGCGCTGCGGCACATGCTGGTGAACGGCGCCTCGAAGAGCGCCGCGGAAGGCAAGGGCAACGCGAACGACCTTGTGTGCATGTGCGTGGCGACGCTGCGTGCCGCGGGCATTCCTGCCCGGCCGGTCATCGGCATGCAGGACAACGAGCGAGGGTACAGCGAGTTCGTCACGTGGGCGGAGTTCTATCTGCACGGCGCCGGCTGGGTGCCCTTCGACCCGGAAGCGATGAAGGGCAAAGGCCTCAAGCAACTGAAGGCGAACCAGCCGTGGCCGGAGTTTGGCACGATGAAAGATCTCAATCGCCGCATCCCGCTGGCGTTCGCGTTCATGCCGCCCTCGACGCAGTCACCGGGCGGACCGGCCGTGTGGGGCTGGGATCCAAGGCCAATGGGCGACTGCGGCGTGGAGCCGACCGTCAAGCTCTCGACCACCTCACGCGGCCGAGCGCCGGAAACGCCCCGCTAGCGCACAAAGCATTTTGACCTTTTGCCCCTTTGACCTTTCGACGTTTCATTAGTCCCCGCATTCCCAATCGATCTGCGGCAGGAACGTGTAATGCTGCGTGGTGTTTTCGATGCCCTTCGGGATGTCGATGCCGGAGCCGACGTGGCCATCAACAAACGCAAGATTGCAGCGAACGTTCTTGTAATGCCAGCGCTGGCCGCGATCGCCGCCTTCCTGGTAGTTGTAGATCGGATGATCGCCGAGCATCCACACCTTTGATGGATTATCGACAAGCGGCATGCGCCCGCCGGGCTTCCCGCCGCTCTGTCGCGGCACGAGCGTGCATTCAAGATCGCCGTCGAGCGTGTGATCGTTGAGCGTGTAGCTGCAGCCGAGCAGCGTGTGGAGCGATTCCGCGTACGGGATGTAGCTGTGCGCGCCGGGCTTCTGACCGCGATCGAGCGGACACTCGCATACCGTCATCACGGGGTCGTTGTAATCGCTGGTATCGGTGTCGTCGATCTGCTTGCGGCCGCTGGCGATGTAGGCATTGAGCGGGCGATCGTTGACGCCATATTCGTTGATGCCGAACATCGGCAGTTCGCCACGCTTGCCGGCGAAGAGCGCGCCGATGATCTGCTTCGCGCTGCCGCCGCCGGGTGAATTGCCGGGCCCGCTGGGGTCGCCGCCGCCGAACGACACGTCCACCGCGACCTGCGGCAGGCAGTTGTCATAGACGCTCATGTAGGCGATGGTCGCGGCAGCGAGCTCGCGCAGGTTGCCGGCACAACGGGTTTCCCCGGACGACTCGCGAATCGTGCTCAGCGTGGGAAGCAGGATGGCCAGCAGCGTGCCGAGCACGCCGATCGTGACCAGAATTTCGACAATGGTGAAGCCGTGTCGCTCGTGCGTGCCCTTCGTAGTCATGCTGATCAGCATAACGCGCTCACGCTGGCCCATGCTCCAAATGTGGATTTTTCGCCCGCCACCTCGCCGGGCGATCACACGAAGCCGGCCCACAGGAAGGCGAGCATGCCGAGGATGAGCGCGATGATGACGAGCGTGATCCACTTCTTCTCGAAGGTCCGCTGGATGGGGTGCTTGCTCAAAGTGTCGCCGCCGATGTAGTTGCGGCACTTCGGGCAGATGTCGGCTTCGTCCCAGATCTCGGCGCCGCAGAACGGGCAGTGCGCGGTGTCGTCGCTGAACCGCTCGAGGTCTTCGGCGCTGGGGCCCTCGTCTATCATGGCATGATCGAACGCACATCAGCCGCGACGATCAAGTGATCGCGGCGATTCAAGGAGCAATTCCATGGCACAGACCCCATCGACCATGCAGCCGCTGGGCATGAAGGCGCCGGACTTCTCGCTGCCGGGCGTGGACGGCAAGACCTACTCGCTCGCCGACTTCGCGCACGCCAAGGCGCTGCTCGTGATGTTCATTTGCAACCACTGCCCGTTCGTCAAGCATGTCCGCAGCGAACTGGCGAAACTCGGCAAGGACTACCAGCCGCGAGGCGTTGCCGTGGTGGCGATTAATGCCAACGACGCCGAGAAATATCCCGACGACAGCCCGGCGAAGATGAAGGAGGAAGCGGCCGCCGCGGGCTACACGTTTCCCTATCTCTTCGATGAATCGCAGGATGTGGCGAAAGCGTACGGCGCGGCGTGCACGCCTGATTTCTTCGTGTTCGATGCGCAGCGCAATCTCGTCTACCGCGGCCAGCTGGATGACAGCCGACCGACCAACGGCATCCCGGTGACGGGCAAGGACCTCCGCGCTGCCCTCGACGCCGTGCTGGCAGGCCAACCAGTTCCAGCGGAGCAGAAGCCGAGCATCGGGTGCAACATCAAGTGGAAGGGGTAAGGGAAAAGTCGAAAGGTCGAAAGGTCCAAAAGTCGAAAGGGGAACTCCGTCGCAGTCGTTGAGATTCGTCCGAAATTTTGACGTTTCGACTTTTCGACCTTTCGACTTTTCAGCCGCCTTGCGCGATCTTCGCCCACGTCCTTGCGTACAGCTCCGCCGGCACGGAGAGGTAGCCGGGGTACGCAACCTTGGCCCGGTCGAGTTCTTCCTGCCGAAGCGTGACGACGACCACGGCATCGGTTGATTCCGCCATCACTTCGCCGAAGGGATCAACGGCGAGTGACGGGCCGCCGATGAGCACGCCGTTCTCCGCCGACGGGCGGTTGACGCTAAGCACGTATGTGTTCGTGGTGCGGGCGACAGCGCGCAGGCAGTAATGCCAACGGTCATACGTGGCGAGTTCGGAAGCGCGCGGGTTGATGATCGCACCGGCCCCCATGGCCGCGAGCGTGTTCGACATCACCGTGCGATTGACGTCGGAACAGATCTGCACGCCGAAGGCGATGCCAAACTGCGTGAACACGGTGGGGATTTCGCGTCCGGCTTCGTAATGGCTCGATTCCCAGAACCCCGGCTCGCACGGAATGGCTTGCTTGCGATGCGTGCCGAGCAGGTTGCCGGCCGCGTCGAAGACAAGCGCGGTGTTGTAACGGGCGCCGGTGTCGGGATCCTTGACGATCGCGCCGCCGACCACGCCGATGCCCACTTCGTGCGCCGCCTTCTGCAGCATGTGATGCCGCGGCCCTTCCACGTCCTCGGCGTCCTCATCATGCGCGTGCTTCGTCGCCGGCGACCACGGGTTGAGCGGCAGCTCCGGCAGCACGGCAAGCTGCGCCCCCGCTTTCTTCGCGGCGTTCAGGTGTTCGAGCAGTCGGCCGCCGTCACCCGGACTCGGGAAGACATCGGAGATCAACGCAATTGTGAGTGTGGCGCTCATGAATGGCTCGCGGGTTCGAACCAATGTGGCGGATTACGGATTGAGCCAGCGGCGTGTCCATTGGTTTTCGCCGCGCTGGTTGCGGAGGAAGACGACGCGCTCGTGGATGCGGCCGGGCATGCCGTGCCAGAACTCGACGGCGTCCGCGACGATCATGTACCCGCCCCAATGCGGCGGGCGGGGAATCGGGCGGCCTTCGTACGCCGTCGCAACCTGCTGCGCTCGCGCGAGCAGTTCGTCATAGCTCTCAATCGGTTCGGACTGCTGGCTCGCCCACGCGCCGATCTGGCTCTCGCGCGGCCGGGTGGCGAAGTAAGCGTCTGAAATTGCTGGCGACGTCTTCACCGCCACGCCTTCGATGCGAACCTGCCGCTCCAGTGAATCCCAGTACATCGCCGCCGCCACGTTCGAATTCGCTTCCATCTCGCGGCCCTTGCGGCTGTGGTAGTTCGTGAAGAATGTGAACGTGACGGCGTCGGGATCGTGCTCCTTGAGCAGCACCGCCCGCACGCTGGGCTTGCCGGCTTGCCCGACCGTCGAGAGCATCATCATGTTCCAGTTCACGACGCCGCTGCGCGTTCGCGCTTCGGCGAGCCATTGCTGGACGAGCGGGCCGGGATGATGTGGCAGTTCTGCGAACGACATGCAGCTATTCCTGGAGTCGCCGGGGCGAATCGCGCGGCCGGGCTATCGTTCAGGATAGCTTGAGCGGCCGCTGCGCGTGACGGCGGCACATTTGGCGAACGGAGCATCGGCCCGGTGACATTCGCACTTCCCATGCTGACGACCGGACCGGGTAGCGAAGGCCCGACGCCGCCACCCGCTCCGTCGCATCTTGCCGGCGATCGAATGATCGATTCGCACGGCCGGACCATTCGCGATCTCCGCCTTTCCGTGACGGACCGGTGCAACTATCGGTGCGTGTACTGCATGGATCCGGACTTCCGGTACATGCCGAAGCGCGAATTGCTCGGCCTTGATGAGTACGTGACCGTTGTGCGCATCTGCCAGTCGCTCGGCGTGCGCAAAGTTCGCATCACCGGCGGCGAGCCGACGCTGTATCCCGATCTGCTTCCGCTCATTCGTGCGGTGGCCACGCTCGGGCTTGATGACGTCGCGATGACAACCAACGGCTCACGCATGACAGAAGCGAGCGCGAAGGCGTGGCGAGAGGCGGGGCTCAATCGCATCACATTGAGCCTCGACAGCCTGCGCGAGGAGCGGACGAAATCAATCACGCGCACCAACAGCACGCCGGAGACAATCGTTCGAGCCGTGCACGCGGCGAAGGCGGCGGGGCTTGAACCGGTCAAAGTCAACGCGGTGGTGATGCGCGGCGTGAACGACGATGAAGTCGCCGACTTTGCGGACTTTGCGCGGCAGCACGCCGTCGATATGCGGTTGATCGAGTTCATGCCGCTCGATTCCAGCCGTTCGTGGCGGCGTGAGGACGTCGTCGGCGCGGACGAAATGCTCGCACGAATCCGCGAGCGTCACGAGCTCGTCGCGGAAAACGACGACCCGCACTCCACCTCGCTCAACTTTCGCTTTGCGGATGGATCGCCCGGGCGGATCGGCATCATTGCGCCGGTGACGCGGCCGTTCTGCGGGGCGTGCAATCGCCTGCGCATCACTGCCGACGGTAAAGTGCGGCCGTGCCTTTTCAGCGGTGTGGAATGGGACATGCGGGCGCTGCTGCGCCGCGGCGCGAGCGAGGCCGAACTGGCGAAGTTCCTGATCGACGCCACGTGGACCAAGCAAGCGGGCCACGGCATCGGTTCGCAAACATTCGTGCAGCCGGCGAGAACAATGTCCGCCATCGGGGGGTGACGTTGCGGTCGCCGCTCAACCAGTCGCAGTCCCCTCCGGCATCCCCAGCGCCTCGCGCAGCGGACCGATGAACGCCTCGTATTTTTCGTACCGCTTCACGGCGCTCTTGTAGATCGGCTTGTTCACCTGGTCGTACGACAGCGTCATCACCGTGCGCTCCGCTTCCCAGTACCGCAGGCAGCGGTCATCCCACGGAAGGCCGCAGAAGTCGATGATCTTGCGAATCCACGTCTCGGTGTCCTCGACGATGTCTTCATACTGCACCTCAAGCATCGGCAGCGTGAGCACGTCGCGCCAGTGCGCCATCAGGCGTTCGTACTGCCGGTAGGCAAGCGCAATGTTTCGAAGATCCGTCGACCACGGGTAGCTGCCCGTCGAAATCTGCGCCATGAACAGCGAGAAACAGTTGTCCAACGGATCGCGCTTCACATGCACAATGCGCGCCCCCGGCAACAGCAACTGGATGAACCCAAGGTAGAGATAGTTGTCGAGGTGCTTGTTGACGATTCGCTTCGCGGCCCGGTCGAAGCTGCGCAGTTCGCGGAGATAGTCGCTCGCCAGCGAATCGATGTGCTGCTGCCGCAAATCGCCGAGGCACTGTGGAAACGGCCACATGGATTGCAGCGTGGCGGGCAGGTCGACGATCATTTTGTGCAGCGCAACGATTTCGCCGGCGCCGAACGCCTTCGGATGCGCGTGGATGATCTGCTCGACAAGCGTGGAACCGGAACGCGGCATCGACGCAATGAACATGGGAACGTCGCTCAACTGCCGGGAGCGCGGCAGCTTCGCCAGATTCGCTTTCGAGAACACGCTGATGAGCGCATCGATCTTCGCCACGTAGTCCGCAGGGTTGAACGGCTGCGCCTTGATCGCGTTGCTGGCTGAAAACGCCTCGAACGCCTTGTCATACTGCCCGAGCTTTTCGTACGCCTTGGCCGTGATTTCGCAGAGCACGTGGCGCGAGATGTTGTCGAGGTGCGGGTTGGCGAGATGCTTGCTGGTGAGCGCCGCCGCCTCCGCGTGACGCCCTGCGTGCTGGAGCATCCGCGCGTACGCCACCGCCATGGTTGCGTTTTCGACGCCGGCTTCAACATACGGCTTGAGCACGCTCTCCACGCCGGCGTCATCGCCTTCGCGGTCGAACACATCCGCCTTCCCCGCAATCGCCGGCAGGAAGTTGGGCATCGCGGCGATCGCGCGGTCAAACGTCGCATGCGCCTCGCGAACCTTGCCGTCCCACAGATACGCGTAGCCCAGTTGGGTGAGCCAACCGGGGTCATCCGGCCGGTGCGCGAGCAACTTCTGGTAGGTCTTGCGCGCTTCCTCGAAGCGACCGGTGCGAAGACAGCACTGGCCGAACAGATCCTGCGCTTCCCGGTCGTTGCGGTTCTGACTGATCAGCTTGGAAGCGATCGCGGCGGCGCGGCCAAAGTCGCCTGCACGAAACGCGTTCTGCGCCTGCGCTCGCTCGTGAGCCGCCTTCAGATCGATCACGCCGAACCTCCCCGCGCCAGTTCATCCTTCAGCGGCTGAAGATACTCCTCATACTTCTGCCACCGCTTCACCGCGCTCTTGTAGATCGGCTTCGTCACCTGGTCGTACGAGAGCGTCAGCACGCGGCGATCCGCTTCCCAGTAGCGAAGGCACCTGTCGTCCCACGGCAAGCCGCAGAACTCGATGATCCTGCGAATCCACGTCTCCGCGTCGTCCACAAGATCCTCGTAACGCACCTCCAGAATCGGAACCGATAGCACGCGGCGCCAATGCTCCATGATGCGCTCGTGTTGCTTGTACGCCACGGCGATGTGGCGAAGGTCCGTCGCCCAGTGGAACGTGGACGTCGCAATCTGCGCCATGTAGCAGGAAAAGCAATTGTCCATGGCGTCGCGTTTGACGTAAATCACCCGCGCCCCGGGCAGGAGCAATTCCACCATGCCGAGGCACATCGCGTTGTCCAGGTGCTTGTTCACGATGCGCTTCGCCGCCCGGTCCAGCTCGCGCACGCTGGCGAGATAGCGCTTCGCCACGTTGTCCGCGTGTTCCTGGCGAAGGTCGCCCAGACATGCGGGATAACTCCACATCGAGCCCAGCGTGCCCGGCAGCGCGTACACAACATCCTGAAAGTCCGAAATCTCCCCCGCCCCGAACGCCTGCGGATGCGCGTGAATGATCTGCTCAACAAGCGTGGACCCCGCACGCGGCATCGACGCAATGAACACCGGCAGCGGCGACCGATCGCGCCCCCGCGGCAACTTCGCCAGGTTCGCCGGCGAAAACACGTTCATCAAGCTGTCGATGTACGCAATAAACTCGTCCGCGCGAAACGGCTGGGCGCGCAGCTCGTTGCTGTCACGGAACGCCGCGAACGCCTTGTCATACTGGCCGAGCTGCTCGTACGCCTTCGCGGTCTTTTCGCACAGCATCTGCCGCATGTTGTTGTCGATCCGCGGGTTGCGCAGGTGCTTGTCCGCCAGCGCCGCCGCGCGTTCGCATGCACCGGCCCGCAGCAGCATGCGCGCGAACACCACGGCCATCGGCGGCGTCTCCGTGCCGGCCTCGACGAACGGCCCGAGCAATCGCTTCACTTCATCGTCATCGCATCCCCGCTCGGCGAGATCAGCGAGGCTCACGATGGCCGGCGCGAACCCCGGCGAAACCGCGAGCGCCTTCTCGAACCGCGCCTTCGCGTCCTCCACCCTGCCGCCGCCAAGCAGCGCTCGGCCGAGATCCACCATGGCGTAAACATCATTGGGCTGCAGCGTGAGATAGCGCTCGAACGCTTTGGCGGATTCCGCCCAGCGGCTCATCATCAGCGCGCTCTGCCCAAGCACCCGCAGCATGTCGCGATCATTGCGGCTGGCGCGCAGCACCTCGCTGGCGATGGTGTGCGCCTCGCGCGCCCGCCCCGCCTGCACCGCCGCCACCGCCTGGCGGCGATCATGCGCGCCCTTTAGATCAATCATCGCCCGCCACCTCGCCGCGGATTCATGCCGCGCCGTCCCCCGCCAGCGCTTCCTTCAGCGGGCCGAGGAACGCCTCATATTTCTGCCACCGCTTCACCGCGCTCTTGTAGATCGGCTTATTCACCTGATCGTACGACAGCGTCATCACCGGCCGCTCCGCTTCCCAGTAGCGAAGGCACGCGTCATCCCACGGCAGGCCGCAGAAGTCAATGATCTTGCGAATCCACGTGTCCGTGTCCTCCACAAGGTCTTCATACTGCACATCGAGAATCGGAATCTTGAGCACCTCGTGCCAGTGCGCCATGAGGCGTTCGTACTGCCTGTAGGCGAAGCCGAGCGTGCGAAGGTCGCTCACCCACGGATACGCGTCCGGCGAAATTTGGGCCATGAAGCACGAAAAGCAATTATCGAGCGGATCACGCTTCACGTGCACGATGCGCGCCCCCGGCAAGAGCAGTTCCACAAAGCCGAGGTACTTGTAGTTTTCCAGATGCTTGTTGGCGATGCGCGCGGCTCGCGGGTGATAGCCGCGAAGATCATCGAGGTAACTCTTCGCCAGCGCATCCGCGTTGGCCTGCGTGAAGTCGCCGAGGCACGCGGGATACGGCTGCATGGATTCCAGGAGGCCGGGCAGGCGAAGCACCATCTGGTGCAGTTCGGTGATCTCGCCCGCGCCGTGTGCCTTGGGATGCGCGTGAATGATCTGCTCGACGAGCGTGGACCCGGAGCGCGGCATGGAGGCAATGAAAATCGGCACATCGCTGCGCAGTCGCGACCTCGGCAGCCTCGCCATGTTCGCCGCGGAGTAGGTGGCGATGACATCATCCATGTGAGCGGCGTACTCGGCCGGATCAAATGGCGCCATCTTGAGCCGGTTGCTGGCGCTGAACGCCGCGAAGGCCTTTTCATACTCACCGAGCTTTTCCAGCGCTTTCGCCGCCTGCTCGCACAGATGCTGTCGAGCCTGCGTGTCGATGTGCGGGTTGCAAAGATGCTTGAGCGACAGTTCCGCGGCCTTCTGGTACTCGCCGCGGTGGAACAGCATGCGCGCGTACGGCACAGCCATCGGCGCCAGCTCCGTGCCGCTCGCCACAAATCTGGAAAGCAGCCGCTGGATGCCCTCGTCATCGCCCTCGCGGTCCAGCGCGTGCGCTTTGCCGATCACCGCCGGCGGGAAATCGGGGTTCAGCGCGAGCGCCTTGTCGAAACGCGCGTGCGCTTCCTGCAGTTCGCCCGCCCACATGTACGCGTAGCCAAGGTCGCTGAGCAGCCCGATGTTGCCGGGCTGCGCGGCGAGCAACTTCGAAAGCGTCTTGATTGTCGTGTCAAATTGACCGGTGCGCAGACACGCCAGCGCGTAGATGTGCTCGATTTCGCGATCGGCCTTGTTGAGCCGCAGGTGCTCACGCGCCATGCTCACGGTCATGCGATACTGACCACCCTGATAGGCGGCGACGATCTTCCGGCGGTCCTGCACCTTCTTGAATTCAACCATGGCATCGCACCGGAACGTCGCCTTGCGCAGTCATCATCGCCGCTCACACCGCCTCGTCGCGCAGCGCTTCCTTGAGCGGCCCAAGGAACTGTTCATACTTCATCCAGCGCTTCACCGCCGATTGGTAGATCGGGCGACGCACCTGATCGTAACTCAACGTCGTCACATCACGTTTGACTTCATAGTAGCGAAGACACTGATCATGCCACTTGAGGCCGCAGAAGTCGATGATCCTGCGAATCCCTGCGTCCGGGTCGGCGACCAGCGTTTCGTAATTGATGTGCAGCATCCGGTAATCAAGCTGCTCGCACCAGTGCTCCCACAAGCGTTTGAACTGCCGCTGCACGAACCCGATGTTCGCCAGGTCCGTGCTGTAGCGGATCTTGCTGGCGTCGAGGTTGGCCATGAAGATCGAAAAGCAGTTGTCAAGCGGCTCGCGCTCGACATAGATCGCCCGGCCGCCGGGAAACAGCAGCGAGATCATGCCGAGCATCTGAATGCTGTCGAGCTGCTTGTCCACGACGCGCTTCTTGCCGGGGGCCATGCGTCGTAGGTCGCCGAGATACGACGCCGCAAGCTTGTCCACGTGCGCCTGCGTCAAATCCGCAATGCACTCGGGATACGGCTGGAACGACCCGATCGTCTCCTGCAACGGGCCGATGAGCCGCGGCAGGTTGGCGATTTCACCCGCGCCGTACGCCTCGGGGTGCGCGTGGATGATCTGCTCCACCAGCGTTGAGCCCGATCGAGGCATCGCCACGATGAACACCGGCAGTTCGCTGCGGTCGCGCGCCTTCGGCACCCGTTGCAAGTTTTCACGAGTGAAGACGGCGAGAATGTTGTTGACACGAGCGAGATACGCGTCCCGGTCGAACGGCTGGGCCATCACGGCGTTGGCGTTGGAAAACGCCTCAAATGCCTTTTCGTAGTTCCCGAGCTTCTCGTAGCAGTGGCCTGCGATTTCCCAGAGCTGGCCTCGATGCCGGGCGTTCGGGTGCGGCAGATCGCCGTGCCGCAGAACGATCTCAACCCCTCGCTCATATTCTTCCATCCGCTGCGCGACCCGTGCGAGCACGATCGCCATGGAAAACGTCATCGTGCCCTGTTCCACATACGGTTCCAGCAGCGCACGGGCTTCCGCATACCGCCCCGCCTTTTCGAACGCATCCGCCTTGGCGATGATCGTCTCGATGTGGCCAGGCTCCAGCTTGAGCGCCCGGTCGTACATTTCGAGGCACTCATCGAAACGGGCCCCGAAGAGATACAGGTTGGCAAGGTCGCGGTAATACGTCGGCTCGGAGGGCGCCAGCGCGATGCAGCGCTTGAGCGTGTCGATGGCGCGCTTCGAATCATGACGGGCCGCGGCGGTCAGCGCAAGAATGCGCAGCGCGACCGGCTCGCGCGCGTTTCGCTTCAGGTAGCGATTGGCAATCTCCTCCGCGGCCATGAGTCGGCCGGCTTCGAGATGACGCTCCGCGTCCCGAATGGTTTCCGGCGGCATGTTGCTCAAAGTCATGTCGCTCTCCATTGTCGGCAAACGCACCGACCGTCATCCGATCGCGGTTAAGAATCCCACCCCATCTTGTCACGGCGACCGTCGGCGTGTGAAGCTGGTGAAGCTTGCGCTTTATCGCGACGCAAACTGTCAACTGGGGCGGATTGTAGCCAACGAATTTCTGCCGGAATGACGGCAAAAAATCGCGATGTGTCTTGACAGCACACCACACTGCGATCATGCTGGTGTTGCTAGGGAACGCTGCACCTCCGGGGGGAGTGATTGCAGAGTCGCTCCGCCTGCGTGCCCGCACCCCGAAGAGAGAGAGAGTGGCGATGTCGCCGTTTTGTACGGCTGCGCGCCAGGCGTGCGTACTTTGCCCAGCCGGCAGAGTCACGAGGTTTGTTTGGCCGGCCTCCTCGCGCGAGTGGTCTGCCGACCGCCGAGCCTCAGGCGGGGGAGAAATTGCACCGGTTCGCTCGAGGCGCGAACCAAACGTCCAGAAGAAAGGACAAACAGTGACCAAGAATGCTACGAAAGCTCTTCTGTGCGGCGCGCTGCTCGCTTCAGTGCTCCCCGCCATCGAGCAAACGGTGTCCGCTGACCCCGGCTCGATTACGGTTCACACGAACATGACGGGTGACGCTGACAATGAATTCAGCCTCTTCAGCGGCGTCCACACGTTTGGCGGCGCCGCCACAGTCCTGCCGTATGCCAGCACCTTCTACTCGATCACCGTGACGAGCGCCTTGAGCCAGCGTCCGGGTTGGCAGTACGAAGTCACCTTCGACTACATCAACTTCGGCATCAGCTTCTTCCAGGGCGCCTCGTTCAACAACTCGCAGGCCGAAATCGTCCTCGAGATCGACGATCCGAACGGTGTCGGGTCGTACACGGTCAAGGACTGGTTCGGCAACGCCATCGCGTGGACGGAGTACGGCGGATCAGGTGGCTCTGAAGATCTCGCCATTTACGGTCACGACCTGAGCGCGGGCGTGATCCACATCTTCATCGATGCGGATGACATCGCTGCGGGCGGCGTCGGCTTCTCGGTCCAGTGGAACGCGGTCCCCGCTCCGGGCGCTCTCGCTCTCCTCGGCGTGGCCGGCGTGATTGGCAAGCGTCGTCGTCGTAACTGAACTTCCCTGACGAAGTTCTCGTAAGACACTGGCACCGCGTCCCTTCACGGGACGCGGTGTTCTTTTTGGGCTTCGGTTCAATTCGCGTGTGATCCCGCGATTCATCCGGCGGCTCGCCGCGCCCCATCAGTGGCCGGCGGGCTGCGCTTCCTTCGCTGTGCGGGCGGCGTCCAGCATCTTCGCCAGCATTTCCTTATCCGTGTCGTGCGACCAGCGCGGGGCCCAGCGGCCATTGATGAAGACGAACGGGATGGACGAAAGCCCGAGGTTCTTCGCGATCTGGCAATCGGACTGGATGGCGCTGGCGATGGACGGCGCGTTCATGGTGTTCATGAGGAGCGTCGGATCAATGCCGATCTCCGTGGCGGCTCGCGTGAGCAGCGCCTGGTCGAGCGACAACTGGTTCTCCATGAGCCAGACGTGCATGTCCCAGTAGCCTTCGCCGCCGGTCAGTCGGCCCGCCGCAAGCGCCGCCCTGGCCGCTGTGCACCCGAAGGGGAATTTGGTGGTGCTGATGCTGGGATTGCACGTCTGATCGAAGGGGAAGTGGCGGAACTCGTAGCGCACGCCGCCGCGGTCCTGCATGTACTCGCGGATCTGTCGGTCGCACTCGGCGCAGTTGGGCTCCTGCAGATCGCCCCAGACGACGATCTCGACCTCGGCGTCCTCGGGTCCCCACGGCCACGACATGGCGGCGGGCGGAAGCGTGCGCTGCGGTTGCTCCTGCCAGTCGGCGATGTATTTCTCCGTGGCCGTGGGCGGGCGATCGGCGGTGGGATCAGCGGGCTCGGGGTTGCTCGCCGCCACCACGTCGACCATGCGGCGAAGGGCGCCGGGCACGCGCATGCCTTTCAGTTCCACGCCGTTGATGAAGATCATGGGCGTGTAGTGGATGCCAAGCGCGAGGGCTTCTTCGATATCCGCCTTGACGCGGGCGGCGACTTCGGGGCCGGTCATGACGGCTTCGAACTGCGCGGCGTCGTAGCCCATCTCGGCCAGCGCCGCCTGCAGTTCCGGGCGCGTGAACCCGCCGCCGTGATCGAAGAGCCAGTCGTGCATCTGCCAGAAGCCTTCGTTGCCGCGCAGGATGCCCGCCGCTTCCGCCGCGAAGGCTGCGTAGCACGCGTTGGGGTGCATGTTCACGCCGATGTGCTCGTTGCACACGCTGCTCATGGGGAAGTGCTTGGCGGAGACGGAGAGATCGTTTCGCTCGCGCATGAGCTGGCGGATGTCGCGATCGATGCGCTGGCAATCCTGGCACTGGAAGTCGGAGAAGAGGACGATGCGAATGGGCGCGTTCTCCGGGCCTTCGAGATAGCGGCCGGTGAACGGCGTCACCTCTTCTTCGGCCTGCTGCAGGCGCTTGGCGGTGTCGGCAAGCTCGCGCTCGCCGTGTTCCTGCACCTTTTCGTCCACGATGTGTTCGGCGGCGAAAAGCCCGCCCGCGACGACGATCGCCCCGATGCAGAAGGCAACGACGCCGGCGGCGGGAGCGCGGCGAGGCGGCGCGGAGGACGCCTGCCCGGTGGAGCGGCGCGACGCGAGCCATGCGGCAATGGCGGCGCCGATGAACATCACGTTGCCGGCGTGCGCGATGAGGCAATACGGGCACACGTAGCGGCCGACGATCATCGCCACTGTCAGGATGACGGACGCCACCCCGCCGAGCATGGCAAGGCTTCGCACCAACGCTCCGGGCACGCCGCGGGTGTGCAGCCAGGCGGCGAGCATGGCGAGGAAGTAGGTGAGGCCGACGAACGACGTGGGCCAGCCGAGGCCGGGAACCTTGCCCCAGGCGGTGGCGGCTGCCTCCGCGCACGGGCTGCCGACGCCGCACCCGGGGAGCGTCATGCCGACCATGTGCTGGAGCACGAGCATGAGGCTCGCCGCCGCCGCGATCAACAACCCCACTGCTCCGATGACCGTCCGCGTCATCCTGCTGCGCCTCCTGTTGACTTCATGATCGACAGAATCACAGCATTGTTGCACGCCCGGCGCGATGATGCCATTTGGACTGCTGGGTGACGGCTGGCGCCTATCGCAGCTCAATCGTGCCGCGCGGCGAACGGACGGTAGCGATGAGCTCCGGCCGCTCCGCGAACGCAATGCGCATGTCGATGCCGACCTGTCGCAGCATATCGGCGATTCGTTCCGGCTCCGGGTGTCCGGCGCGCAGGTCGAGCAATTCCAACCCCCGCGGCGCGGCGTGCGCCGGGTGCGGCGACCCGCCCCAATCGATGAAGAACGGCACGACGCCGCCTGCGATGAGCGCCGGCGCATCCGTGAGCGTCCACGAGAGCTCGCGGCCGTCCGCAAGCTGTCGCCGGCCCGTGCGCACGTCGCCAATCGCGATGCCGTGCGCTGCGGCGTGTTTGGCAAGCTGCTGCAGGTGCGTCGCCTTCGCGGCCCAAGTCGTGAGACGCGGCGACGGGGTGTCATCCACGCCGAGCCAGCGTCGCTGCCCCGCCGGCGGCGCAGGCTGCGCCGGATCCGGCGCAATGATTTCGAGATAGCTCGCCGGGCCAAGCGCGATGAGCGCGTTGTGCGTGCCGCGGCCGGGATGAGCGCCGCCGTGCGCCGCACGCACGCCAAGCAGCCGCTCGATGTGCTCGATGCCTTCATCAAGATCGCGCGCGGCGAAGACGAGATGATCCACGCACGCCAGCGCCGGCTTCAGTTCGCGCGACGCCGTCATGTTGGCTGGGCCGTCTTCGCGCGGCTGGCCGACTTCCAGAACGCCGCGATGCGATCCTTCGCGCGGGCGATCACGGCGTCAAACACCGAAGCGCCCTCACCCAAGTCCGGCACGACGAAGAGCGCTTCGATCGCGTCGCCGATCGTTCGCAGCGGAACCACGCGGAACGTTCCCTTCTCGCACGCTTCCACGACATCCAGTCGCAGCACGAGGTCGCCCACGTTGGATGCTGGAATCAGCACGCCTTGCGTGCCGGTGAAGCCGACATCCTTGCACGCGTCGTAGAAGCCTTCGATCTTCTCGTTCACTGCGCCGATCGCCATCACGTGGCCTTTCTGGTCAATGGCGCCGGTGATGGCGAAATCCTGCCGCAGCGGGTAGCCGGTGATGGCGGACAGCAGGCAGCACGCCTCGGCCGCGGACGCGGAATCGCCGTCGATCCAGCCGTAGGACTGCTCGAACGCAATCGAGGCGTCGAAGGCGAAGGGGTGATCTGGCTGGAGCATCGCGCGGAGCAAACCGCCGAGAATGTAGAAGCCTTTCGTGTGGATGGCGCCGCTCAATTGCGCTTCGCGATCGATGTTGATCATGCCCGCGCTGCCCGCCGACACGCTGGCGGTAATGCGCTGCGGGAAGCCGTAGACGAGCGGGCCCGCGCTCACCACGGCAAGACCGTTCGCCTGCCCGACTTCGCAGCCGCGAAGCTGCACCTGGATGGTGCCGTCGACGAGCATTTCGCGGAAGCGCCGCGCCGGGAGATCGCCTCGCCGCTTGCGCCGCCGCACGGCTTCGTGAACATGGTGGGCGGTGATGACGCGATCGCCCTTCTCGTTCGCGATGAACGCCGCCTCGCGCGCCACGTCGCCAACGCGGCTGAACCGCGCGGTGAGCCGGCCCGCTTCCGCCGCCATTCGCGCTCCGTGCTCGATCAGCACTCCCACCGCTTCGCACGAAATCGGCGGCAACTGCTCGTCCTTGGCAATCCGCGCCAGCACGCGCGCATACAGCTCCACGGATTCCCGCGTACGCGGCACGGAGTTGTCGAAATCCGCCAGCACCTTGAAGAGCGACGGGAAATCGGGGTCGTACTGATCGAGCAGCGCGTACGTTTCCGCATCGCCGACGAGCACGACTTTGGTGTTGAGCGGGATCGATTGCGGGTGAAGACCCCGGCCGGCGAACATCATGCCGTTCTCGCGCGTCGGGAAATCCACGCGCCCGGTGCGCAGCGCTCGAATGAGCGTTCGCCACGCGCCGGGTTCGGCGAGCAGTTCGCGCGCTTCCACGAGCAGGAATCCGCCATCGGCGCGAAGTAGCGAGCCGGCCGTCACCATCATGTGATCGGTGCGCGATGCGCCGCTGCGGGACCATTCGCGTTCGATGTCGCCGAAGAGATTCGTGACGGACGGGTTCGATTCGAGCACGATCGGACACGATTCGCCCAGCGGGTGGTGAACGATGGGGTTGGCTCGCACCAGCCGCGAAATGTCTTCGCCCTTGAAGATGGCGTGCACCCGCCGCGTAGCGATTTCCTTGGCGGCGGCATCGAGGAACTCCGCAACTTCCTGCTGCGGGAACTCGCGCCGAATGCGGTCGAGCATCGGTTCGATGACGGAGCGGATCTGCCTCGCCAGCATTGTTTGAGCGCGGCGTTCGTGATCGCTCTTGATGTCATCCACCGCGCTCTCGATGCCATCCAGCTTCTTCGCTGCGGCGTCAAGATGCTGGCGGAGTTCGCCGGCGCGCTGCTCGGTGATCTTGCCGGCCGCAACGAGCGTATCGAGCGCTTCGACCGGCACGGGCTGGCCATCGACGATCGGCGCGATCCGCGTCGCGCGTGCGTTGCCGAGGTCGACCGTGACGAGCATCAGCCCGGCTTCGCGCAGCTCCGCTTCAAACGGCTTGAGCGCCGCTTCGACGCGCTTGTTCACCCAGTCATCGAGGGCCGCACGCTCGGCTTTGAGCGGATCGCTGGACAGCGCCCGCTGCAGGCCGTCGCGCAAGAAATCGGCGAACTCATCCATGCGTGCCGCGAACGCCGCCGCCTGGCTGCGCGGCAGCGGAATGAGCACGGGTCGCTCGGGCCGCTCGAAGTTGCGCACATAGCAATAGTCGCGCGAAGGCGGGCACTGCGGCTTGATACGCTCCATCACCTCGCGCACCAGCGTGACACGTCCAGTGCCGGCAAGGCCGCGCACATACACGTGATGCCCCGGCGCGTTGGTGAGCAGCCCGAATCGCAGCGATTCCGCCGCCGCGTCCTGGCCAAGAATCGACGCCGCCGGCGAAACGTACGCCGTGGATTCAAACGCCAGCCACTCCGCGGGACATCGCCATCGCAGCTCGGCCGCGGTGAGCCCCGTCGTCAGCACGCCTTGTCGCGTGGGTCGCATGCACGCAGGATACACGCCGCGGCGGATTCAGCATCCCCCGGCGTCATGGCGCTCTATGCCGCTCGCCGTGTCAGCGCCACGCGGGCTGCAATTCCAGCGCCGCGGGATCCTGCTGATAGAAGCACGCAAGCTGGTCGTAGAGCTCCGGGTACCGCGACCGCATCGCCGTCGGCCTTTCGAAGAACAGCTCCGTCGCCACCGCAAAGAACTCCGGCGGATTTGTCGCGCCGTAGGCATCGAGCAGCGGGCGAAAGCCGTTGTGCACTTCTTCCGTCAGTTGTTCGAACTCTCCGCCAAGCACGCGCGCCCACTGGCCATAGCAGTTGCTGCTTTCGAGCAGCGGCGTGCCGTCCATCACGCCGTCTTCGCCGTCGAGTTGATGCGCGAACTCGTGGTACACGACGTTGCGCCCGTCGCCTTCGATGTCGGCGCCGCGCTTGACGTCGCTCCACGACAGCACAAGCGAGCCGCGAAACCACGATTCGCCGAGCCGCGCCTGCGGGCCCTCGATGATCGTGCCGTCCGGCTGGCGCGCTTTCATCGGCGCGAAGTAGGCGCTCGGATACACGAGAATCGACTTGAGCGTGGGGTAATACTTCGTGTCGCGATGAAGAAGAAGCACCGCGGCCTGCGCGGCGATGGTCACGCGAATCTCGTCCGTCATCGCAAGCCCGCCGCAGCCTTCGAAATTTTTCTCGGCGAGCAGAATCTGCACGATCCCGCCAAGCTGCTTGCGGTCCGCTTCGTTCATTCGCCGAATAAGCGGCACGCGGCGATCGATGATCTCCCACCACGCTGCCGGCAGCGGTGTTGCGCGAAGACGAGCGCGTCGACGTTTGCGAAATCCGAACATGAGGCCACCCACTGCGCCGTACACGGATTGCGATTCCAGCCCACCAACAACCGGCCGGGCAGAACTATTCGGCAGCCGGGCCCCAAAGACAAGCAAGCCCCGGTTTTTCACGGGGCTTGCAGAAGACACCACCAATCGTCCGCAGCGAAATCCACTAGCCCGCCTTTTTCCGCCGGTGCGTCGTGGCCGCCTTCTTGCGCGTTGTTTTCTTGCGGCTGCCGCCTGATGTGTGCGCGAGGCTCTTCTTCAGCGCATCCATGATGTTGTACGACACCGGCTCCTCTTCCTCCGCAGGCACTTCGGCGACCTCGTGCGTCTCGCCGGATTCAATGCGCTCTTCGATCCACTTCATCAGCTTGTCGCGGTATTCATCGTGATACTTCTTCGGATCCCATTTCGTCGACATCGATTTGATGAGATCTCGCGCCATCTTCAGTTCCTGCTTCGACACGCCGACTTGCGAGATGCTGCCCGGCAGATCGAGTTCATCAGTGGCCCGAAGTTCCTGTTGATAACGCAGCAGATTCAGCACAAGCGCATGGCCGCGAGGCACGAGCGCCGCCACGTATTGCCGCGTGCGGATGACGACCTTCGCAATGCCCGCCTTGCCGGATTCCTTCAGCGCTTCGCGCAGCAGCGCGTAGCCCTTCTCGCCCTTTTTCCCGGGCTCGAGGTAATACGGCTTGTCGAAGTAGATGAGATCAATTTCCGAGAGATCAACGAACGCCTCGACGTCCACGGTTTGCGTCGCTTCCGGGGCCGCAGCTTTGAGTTCGTTCTGCCCGATCACAACGTAGTTGCCGTCGTTGTACTCGTAGCCCTTCACGACCTGATCCCACGGCACTTCTTCGCCGGTGTCTGCGTTGACGCGCTCATAGCGCACGCGGGAAAAGTCGCGTGAATCGATGAGGTGCAAGCTCAAATCCGTGCGCTGTTCCGCCGGATACAGCGTCACCGGCACGTTCACCAATCCGAATGAGATATGGCCCTTCCACACGGGACGCATGCAAACACCTCGCTTAGCGCGGCCCACCGATGATCGGCAGCACCACGCCGGTCAGGAAACTTGAGTCCGCATTCGATGCGAAATAGACGTATGCCGGCGCGATCTCCTCGGGCTGCGCCGGCCGGCCCATGTCGGACTTCCCTGTGCCCTCACCGAATTCCGACACTTGTTTCGCCGTGAGTCCGGTGTCGGAGGGATTGAGCGGCGTCCACACCGGTCCGGGCGCGATGCAATTGACGCGAATCTTCCGGTCGATGAGTTCCGCCGCAAGACTTTTCGTGATGGCGTGGATCGCGCCCTTCGTCGCCGCATAATCGCTCAATCGCTCGCTGCCGCGCATGCCGACAATCGAACCCGTGGCGATGATGGACGAGCCCGGCTTCATGCGCGGCACAGCAGCACGCGCAAGACGCAGATACGCATACACGTTCACCTTCAGCGTGCGATCAAGCTCGTCCTCCGGCAAATCATCAATGTCCTTGCGGTTCTGCCACGCGGCGTTGTGCACGAGGATGTCCAGCCGACCGAACGCATCGAACGCGCGATCGATCACTTCATCGCAAAATTCCAGCTCCGAAAGATCGCCATGCAGCACGACGCACCGCCGGCCGAGTTCTTCGATGGCTTCCTGAACTTCCTGCGCATCGGGTTGCTCTTCCGGAAGGCATGTGATGAGCACATCCGCGCCTTCACGGGCGAAGTGATACGCGACGGAGCGGCCGATCCCGGAATCGCCGCCGGTGATGACCGCCGTTTGGCCTTCGAGCTTGCCGGCCGGCTTGTACCGCTCTCCACGCCAGCGCGGCTTCGGGTCCAGTTCCTCCTCGAGTCCCGGCGGCGACTGCTTCTGCGGCGGGAACTTCGGTTTGGGCTGGCTCACCGGCTTGGCGGTTGCTGGCGCACGTGTGGTGGGCTTGGACATGGCCCCCGGAGTGTGTCAGGCGCTGGTGAACGACGGGTGACCGCGTGGTGAATGACCGCTCATGCCAGGCGTGGTTGCTATGCTTTGCGCATGAAGGCCGCAGCCCGCACCACCACCGCGTCTAGCCGCCCGGTGCCCAGCCGCATCGCGCGGTGGCTGCTGGCGACGGTCGGCATCGTGAGCGTGGCGATCGGGGCCATTGGCGTGTTCGTGCCGGGCCTGCCGACCACCGTGTTCCTGATCATTGCCACATGGTGCTTCGCGAAAAGCTGCCCGTGGATGGAAGACAAGCTCGTCCGCAACCGTCTGTTCGCCCCGCTCCTCATGTACGTGGACCGCACGGCGCCCATTCCCTTGCGGGCGAAGGTGGCCGCCATCTCCGCGATGTGGGTCTGCGTCACCGCGTCAATCGTGATCGTCGCTCTGAACGACGCCCCCTGGTGGATCCCCGCCATCATCGCCGCCGCGGCTTGCATCGGTACGATCGTGATCCTGCGCTGGGACGCGGGTGTGCGGAAGGCCGAGTAGCAGGTCCAGCGAGGCTAACGCGAACCGGCGTCGCGTGACCCGCAAAAACGAAAGAGCCCCCGCGATGGGCGAGGGCTGATCGTGCGAAGCGAGGCGGACGGGACTCGAACCCGCAACCACCGGATCGACAGTCCGGGACTCTAACCAATTGAGCTACCGCCCCGACGGGATGAGTAATGTACGCTGTTTACGCCGCGCCAGTCAAGCGTGTTCGCCGCCCGGCGGACCCCTGTCGCAGCCGGCGGTTTCGCTTCCGTCGGCACGCACAGACGCTCGCGCACGGCGATTTCTCCGAGCGCGAGCGCCTGTTGGTCCATGCCGATAACCGGCGCCAAGCGGCGGCTTGGCGTCACCGGCGGCGGCGACGCGCTCCCAGCGCCACGGCCGGCGCCAGAAGCATCAGCGCGCCGGGCGCGGGCACGGGCTTGAAGTTGATGTCATCGATCCAGAACTCCTGCCCGCCGATGCCGAACGTGGTGATGTTGCCCACCAGCGTGATACGGCCGTGCGTGCTGTCGAACGTCTCCACCGTCGCGTCAACGCCCGCGATGGTCGTGTTGTGAATGGCGGACTAATCGCCGACGTTCACCAGCAGGTCGTTGACGATAATGTTGAGGTTTCCGCCGAAGTCGCCATACAGCACCGTGAGCGACGTCGTCGCGTTGCCGACGCTGTACTGGGTGTCCAGCTTGAGGTCATCAAAGCTGACCGTGCCGAACGTGTCCGCATGCGCACTGACCGCGCCGAGCGACAGACACACTGTCGCCGCGAGCGCACCGATTCCCGACGATTTCATTGCCATGGCATTCCTCCCTCTTCTCGTTGAAGCCATGAAACGTCCAGCACGCTAACCACATGGCAAGAGCGAATCACCCTCTCGACGTGTTCGGGCCTGGGTCGGCGTAGGAGGCCGTTTATTTTGCGTCCAGCCAGTTTCGGCCCCACGCGGCTTCCACGACGAGCGGCACGCGCAGCGTCATCGCCCCCTGCATCTCGGCTTCAATAAATTTCGCCGCGGATGGCGCGTCGCGCTCGGGCGATTCGAACACGAGCTCGTCGTGAATCTGCAGCAACATCTTCGTCGTGCTGAACCGCTGGGGCAGCTTGCGATGCAGATTGATCATGGCGAGCTTGATGAGATCAGCGGCGCTCCCCTGCACGACGGAATTGATCGCCAGCCGCTCGCCCAGTGCCCGCATCTGCGGATCGCGCGCGTGAATCTGCGGGATCGGCCGGCGGCGTCCGAGCATCGTTTCCACATAGCTGTCGCGCTGCGCCTTGCTGATGCACGCGTCGAGGAACTCCGCGATCCGGCTATATCGCGCTTTATAATCCGCAATGATCCTCGCGGCCTGTTCCTGCGTGACATCGCTGCCCGCCATGCGCAGTCGCCGCGCGAGGCCGTAGGCGGTGATGCCGTACACGATGCCGAAGTTGACCATCTTGGCGCTGGAGCGCTGCGCGATGGTCACTTCATCCGCCTTCACGCCGAACACTTCCATCGCGACGGCGGTGTGAATGTCCATTTTCTTCTGGAAGGCGTCGATGAGGGCCGGATCCTCGGAGAGATGCGCGAGAATGCGGAGCTCGATCTGCGAGTAATCCGCGCTGATCAGCACATTGCCGTCATCCGCAATGAACGCCCGGCGAATCTCGCGGCCGACGTCCGTACGAATCGGAATGTTCTGCAAATTTGGGTCGCTCGACGCGAGTCGGCCAGTCACCGCCACCGTCTGGTGGAACGACGAGTGAATCCGCCCCGTCTCCTTGTTGATCGCGTCTTTGAGCGCAACGAGATAGGTGCCCACGAGTTTCGTGAGCTGGCGATATTCCACAACAAGCTGCGGCAGCGGCGATTCGATCTCCGGATCGCTCGCCAGCTTGTCGAGCACTTCCTGATCCGTCGACGGCCCTGTTTTGCCGCGTTTAATCGGGCGAATGCCGAGGCCGGGCGGATCAGCGTCCGGCTTGTTGAACAGCACCGCAGCAAGTTGCTTCGGCGAATCCGGATTGAACGGATGCGGCGCGATGTCCTGCATGTCGCGACGAAGCGATTTCAATCGTGCCTCGAGCGCCTCACGCTGACGATCGAGTTCGGCGGCGTCCACACGAATGCCGTTGTGCTCCAGCTCCGCCAGCACGTCCACAAGCGGCATCTCGACGTCATCAAACAATTTGCGCAACCCCAGCGCGCCCAGCTGCGGCGAGAGGATGTGATACAAACGCAACGTGACGTCCGCATCCTCCGCTGCGTATTCCGTGGCCTTCTCCAGCGCCACCTGGTCGAAGGTACACATGTTCTTGCCCTTGCCGAGCAGATCGGTGAGCGGGATCGTCGTGTGATTGAGCAGCGCCAGCGCGAGCACATCGAGGCTGTGACTCGAGCGGCCGGGATCGATGAGAAAGCTCGCCACCATCGTGTCGAAGACGGCGCCGCGCAGCGTGATGCCCGCGCGGCGGAAGACGAGGCGGTCGTACTTCACGTTGTGGCCGACCTTGCCAACACGCTCGTCTTCCAGAAACGGCTTCAGCTCCGCAAGCGCCTCCTCCGTTGAGAGATGCGTTGCCCCGGCCGGCGAGCGCACCGGGATGTAAACGCCGGTGTTCGCGTTGATGGACATCGACACGCCGCAGAGGTTCGCCTTCACGGCGGAGAGTTGATCCGTTTCCGTATCCACCGCCACGATTTCAGCCGCGCGAGCCTGCTTCAAGAAATCCGTCAGTTCCGCCAACGTGCGAATGCAGCGATACTCCGTGGGCGCGTTGTTTGATCGCGCAGGCGCTTCCAACTGGCCGAAGAGCCCGCCTTCGATGAACACCGGCTGCTGCGGATTCGCGCGAGCCCCTTCCTGCGTCGCAACTCCCTGCCCGCCGGTTACGCCTGCAAGCAAATCCTGCAATTCGTCCTGGAACCGGTTGAACCCGAGTTCGCGAAACGTGGCCTTGAGTTGCTCGCCGTTGAGCGCTTCAAGCCGCACCTTCGCCGCTTCGAGGTCGAGGTCCACATCGACATCATCTTTGAGCGTCACGAGCTTCTTGCTGATTGGGATCATGTCGCGCGACGCTTCGAGGTTCTCGCGCTTCTTGCCTTTGATCTCGTGCACATGCTCGAGCAGGTTGTCGATCGAGCCGTATTGCAGGATGAGCTGCGCGGCCGTCTTGGGGCCAATGCCGGGTACGCCGGGGATGTTGTCCGTGGTGTCGCCGACGAGCGTCAAGATGTCGCGGATGTGCTTCGGCTGCACGCCTTCCACGCCGAACAGCTTGGCGGGGAGCACCTTCTCGCCGGTGTGGATGTCGAACAGCTCGACGTGGTCGTCAATCAGTGCGGTCAGGTCCTTGTCGCGCGACAGAATGCGGATGTTGAGATCGGGATGGGACTTCCGCAGCTTGCGCACCAGCGACGCGATCACGTCATCCGCTTCCACGCCGGGCTCGCCCAGCACCGGCACGTGAAACTGCTCCAGCAGCTTGAGGCACCGCTCGATCTGCGGCGGCATGACCTCCGGCATCGGCGAGCGATTCGCTTTGTAGTCCTTGTACAACTCGCTGCGAAACGTCTCGCGGTCGCCGGCCACGTCGATCACCACCGCGACGTACTCCGGCTTGTACTCGCGCAGCAGCTTCAACATCATGCCCGTGAAGCCGAACGTCATGTTCGTCGGCTCCTTGGTGACGGGGCTGCTCATTCCGGTGCGAATCGCATGAAACGCTCGGAAGAACTGGGCGTGGCCGTCGATGAGATACAGCGTGGGCATCGGAATCACGAAGTCGCGCCGGCATGCGCGTGCTGCGCGTGCAGCGTGCGGATCCGTTGCTCATAGGCAGCCGTCAGCGTGCAGCGGCGACGCGCCATCACGTGCCGGGCCGTCTCCAGGAACTTGTCGAGCTTGTAGACGGATTCACCTTCGTCGGTGAGCCATGCGAAGCGACCAACCATCGTAGGCACGAAGCTGGACACCGCGATCATCGCGCCAGTCCCCAGCACCGCGCCGGTCATGATGCGCGATCCGATCGCTGTCTTCACGTGATCCGCAATCACCGCGCCGAGGAACATGCGGCCGGTCTTGAGTCGCGAGCCGTCCGGCTCGATCGCCATCGACACTTCGCCGTACGTGTTGAGCAGATTCGAGTTCGTCGTCCCCGCGCCGAGGTTCGCCCACTTGCCTACCCACGAATCGCCGAGATGACCGTCATGACTCTTGTTGGCGAACCCCTGGAAAATCGTGGCGCCGACTTCGCCTGCAATCTTGCATGACGGCCCGATGACGGTGTTCGCCTTGATGAGCGCGCCATCAAGAATGACGGAATCCGCGCCGATCGACGCCGGGCCGCAGACCACCGCGCCGGGGCGGATCACCGCGCGCTCGTGCACGACAATCGGCCCGTTCTCCGCGTCGAGCACCACATTCGGCATCACGTTCGCCGTGTGATGCACCTCGACGGAATACGACCCGATGACGTGCGCCGCCTCCGGCACAACGGCCCCGTTCATGCGGCTGGCGAGAATGTCCGCCGGGATCGTTCGCGATGACCACGCCATCACGTCCCACGGGTGGCAATGCAGCACGCGCTCCGGCGTGGTGCTCACGATGCGAACGCGCTCGTGCAGTTCGCCGCGCGTCAGCAGGTATTCCGCATCGGCCCGCCGCAGCATCGCCGCCACCACGTGACCCGTGTGCGCCTCCACCACCGCTTCGCCGGCATCAAGCTTGAGCATCGCATCCGGCAATCCCCACCGGCCGTTGATGCACATCACCACTTCTTCGTTGGGAAGCTGGTTGACCGGCGCGTTCGCCCGCTCGGCGACCAACGCTCGCAAGTGCTCCGGCACAAAGAGCGCTGCCAGCCGCCGCGGCCACGTCGCTGCAATGCGACCGGCGTTGGTGTGCATGCCGGTGCGAATTTCGAACGCCGCACGCAGGTCCGCCATCGGGCCGAACTGGCCGCGACCGTCATCAAAGATGATCAGGCGCGCCATGCGTCGCCACCTTTCATCGCCATGACGCACCTCTCGAATGCCAACTCAAGAACCCCCACGCCGGCGTTGATTGCTGCAGGAACCAGCCAAACGGAATGGCGATCAGGCTCGAATACACGGCAACCAGCAGCACGCGCAGCAATTCGCCGCCGAAGGACCCGCCCCCCCACACCAGCGACTCGCCGAACCAGCCTCGTACGCACAGCAGCATGATCCGGATCGCCGCCACCATCAGAAACGCCAGGAACGTGAACACCACCATGGTAATCAGACGCTGGCGAAAGACGACGGACCGCATCTGCGTGATGAGAAACGCGGTGGCGACGTAGCCGAGCGCGTTCGGGCCGATCAGGTACACTATCCCGCCGCCTGGCGCCTGCAGGGCTTCGGTGAGGTCCATCAGCACGCCCATCAGCAGCGCCGCCCAAAGCAGCGGAAGCTGCGGCGCGAGCAGCGCCACATAGACAAGCAGCACGATCATGAAGCTTGGCGACACGTTCGCATAGTGGTTCAGCACGAACACCGGCTTGAGGCTCATCTCAAGCGCCAGCGTCAGCAGCACCGCCACCACGAGCGCACCGGGCCTCATGGCTGGCCCCCCTGCTCATCGCCTTGCAGTTCAATCTTCAGCGTAACGCTCGAGAGTTCGTGCGCGCGGTACATCGGCCGCACCACGACGCGCTTTCGCAGCGGCTGATCTTCGATGTCCTCCACAGCTTCTACGGAACCAATGATCATCGCCTGCGCCGCCGCCGGCCAGCGCGCGTCCGCCAGCCGCGCAATGTCGCCCCGCGAAAGCTGGATGTGCCGGTCGATCACGGCCGTGAAGGCGCCGTCATTGCGCTGCGCGAGCTGCACGCGCGGCGCTGTCTCCACGCTGGCATTCGTCGCGTCCTTCGGCATGAGAATCGCCACGATGAGATCGCGCATCGCCGGCGAGGTGATGGGCACCATCGTGCTCCGCAGCTTGTCCACCTCCGTCACGCGACCAATCAGATGCACCCCGGCGTGCACAGCGATTGAACCCACGCGCACGCCATCGCGCGATCCGCGGCTGAGCCACACGGAATCCACGCTCAAATTCGGGCTGTGCCCCGTCACATCCGCAAGCAAGAGCCGCACCGGCCGGCCGGAGGAATAGCTCGCCGCCATCTGAAGCTGCGCCACTTGCTGCTCGAGTTCATCAATGCGCATCAGCGCCTGCGCGAGCTGCGCCTCGGCGTAGTCCTTCTCGAACGCAAGCTGCGCGAGCTGTCCGCGCGTGTCGCCCGTCAGCCCGTCGATCGGCGAAGGCGCCGGTCGCAACCACGTCGCCACCTTCGTGCCGAGATGCGTAAACGGCGTCACCGGCAGCGCCACAATCGCCGCCACGTCCTTCGTCCATCCCAGCCAGCGCGTGGGGAGAAACGAAAGGAGGACGACCGCGCCAAGCGCCCCGAAAAACCAGCGGTGTTTGGGCAACATCCGGCGTGTCATGACGTGCCGAAGGCATCAACGCACCAAGGCGCCAAGGCATCGAGCGAAACGAAAGTCGCGCGTGCGCGTGCCTCTCGATGCTCGACGTCCGGCGCCACCTGTCACCATGCCTTTCCGCTTGATGCCTCGATGCCCAATGCCCTGACGCCTTCTCTCAAAATTCATCCGCGTCCGATTCCATCGTCGCCTTCCACTCTTCGAGGTGTTCGAGGTAGATGGCGGTGCCGCGGGCGACGCAGGTGAGCGGCTCTTCCGCGATGCGAACATCGAGCCCCGTGGCGTTGGCGAGCACGACGTCGATGCCGCGTAGCAGCGCGCCACCGCCCGCAAGACAGATGCCGTTGTCAACGAGGTCCGCCGCGAGTTCCGGTTCAGCGCGTTCCAGCGTGCGCGTGACGGCTTCGACGATCGCCGCCACCGGCTCCTGCAGCGCTTCGCGGATTTCTTCGCTCGTCACGACCGTTTTGCGCGGCAGGCCGGACACCATGTCGCGGCCGCGCACGTCCATCGTCTTCGGCTCCGTCGAAGGCGCCGCGCTGCCGATCTCGATCTTGATGCGCTCCGCCGTCTGCTCGCCGATCGTCAGGTTGTACGTCTTCTTCATGTGGTTGATGATCGCTTCGTCCATGTCGTCGCCGGCCACGCGAATGGATTCGCAGGTGGCGATGTCGGCAAGCGACATGATGGCGACTTCGGTGGTGCCGCCGCCGATGTCCACGATCATTGACGCGGTGGGTTCGACGATCGGCAAGCCGGCGCCGATCCCCGCCGCCATCGGTTCTTCAACCAGATACACCTTGCGTGCGCCGGCGCGTTCCGCGCTGTCGAGCACCGCTCGCTTTTCAACCGCCGTGATGCCCGAGGGCACCGCGATGACGACGCGCGGGCCGAACAACCTGCTGCGGCCGTTCACCTTGCGGATGAAATAGCTAAGCATCGACTCGGTGATTTCGAAGTCGCTGATGACGCCGTCTTTGAGCGGACGAATGGCGGAGATGCTGCCGGGCGTCTTGCCGAGCATTTCCTTCGCCGACCATCCGACGGCGTTGCCGCCGTTGAGCACGCGGTTGGTGCCGCGCTTCACAGCGACGACGGACGGTTCATTGAGCACGATGCCTTCGCCTCGCACGCACACGAGTGTGTTGCACGTGCCCAGGTCGATGCCCATGTCAACGCTGAACCAACCGAGGACCTTGTCCAGAAACACCGCCATTGACTCCGTTCAGCGCGGGTGTTTGCTGCGCCGCAACTTTGTTGGCGCATACGAGCCACACGCCGGGCACGCGGCTGGCATCATACGTGAATGCGCGAAGGGATGCGACCAGCGAGGCAGAAACGCATCGCGGCCGCTCGGTCGCCAGGAGCCGCCGGCGTTCGAATCGGCGGCGCCGAGGACGCGACATCCAGCCGATTCAGCGAAAAACCCGCGGCAATCATTGCCGCGGGCTTGTGAGGTGGTCCGGCGTGATGCATCGCCGGACGTGCCTTAGGGACGGATGCAGCAGCGAGCGCACAGGCCGTGGCTGCTGCCAGCCCCAGAGAAGAAAGCCCAGGTCCCAGGCATCCACGCGCCCGGAGATGTTCAGGTCTGCCGGCGAGTTCACCTTGTTCCACTCGCCAAGCAGGTACGCAAGCTTGCCCGCGTCAGCCTCACCGCTGGAGTTGAGGTCGGCCACGGTGCACTGGTTCAGTTGCGGGGTGAAGTTGGTGACGATTGCGAGGTTCTCCGTCATACGATTGGCAACGACGATGTCGCAATCGCGATCGCCTCGCGCTGCGCGAGCGTGCGGCCTGTGAATTTCTGAACCCGCAAGGCCAGGGCCAGCGAGAGCGCGAATTCAGTTGTTGGTCCCGGGCGAAGGCGTCATGGCCCCACGCCAACCGTCATTCTTCACGAAGCGACATGCAACGATCCCCAAAAGAAAGAGTCCCCGTACCAGATATGCACGAGACTGTTCGCGGAGATCTCGGGGCGGTTGCTTCGGATGCGGACGGCGGGAAAGCGAACAAGGCGTGGCCCGAACCTAAGTCCGTGCTACGCCTTGACTTGCGCGAGCGAAAATTCTTCAGCGGGCGCGGGAAATCCAGCGCCGCGAGCCGCTTAGCGGGGCGCCGCGACGAGCGTGAGCACGCCGCCGGGGTTGCGCTCGAACTCCGAGTGCTTGATGTTCTTCATGGCGACCATGGCCACTCCAGCCGCCAGCACAAGGAACGCCGCAAACAGCAGCCCCGTGTAGACATCAAGGTCCCCGCCACGCCGACGCATTCCAACATTGATCTGACTCACGACCGTATCCCTATTTGGCGCCGCCCACGCGGCGCAATGCGAAAATCAAACCGAACCTGCCCGGCGTGCCGGACTTCAACCACTCGGCCGCAACCCTCGCCGCGGCGCCGCGCTTAGCGCTGACCCGCACGAGCCAGGGCCTGATCGCCCGGCTGCACGAGCCCGCGCTCCTGCGATTCAAGCGACAGCTTGCCGACGGCCGTGTCGATGTCCACCTTGATGATCTGCAGATTGCCGATGAACGTGCCGCCGCGGAAGATCGTCATCTGCCAGCCTTCCTTCACGCCATCGCGCGAGCCGGCGCCGATCTCCACCAGCGTCTCGTTGTTGTTCCGGCGAACGTTCATCACCGTGGCGTTCAGATCACGGTCCGGCAACATGGCGGTCGAACGAGCGCTCGCTACCTTCGTGCCGGGATACATCGCATACCACCGGCCGAGTTCGTCAATCGACTTCGCGTGCTCTTCCGTCAAACGCTGAAGTTCTTCCTGCAGCATGCGGCGAGCGGCGACAGCCACTTCAAGCTCCGCCTGCGTGTCGCGGAACGCGGCGTCGAGTTCCACCAGCCGCTTTTCGGCGTCGAGCGCCGTCTGACGCAGCGACTTGTTGTCGTTCACGAGGCTGTCCAGCAGCGCCTGACCATTGCTGACGCTGGACGCAAGGATGCCAAGCTCCGCACGCACGCTGTCCTGATACGAGCTGGCCTGCGCGAGGTCGGCTTCGAGCTTGTGCGTCTGCGCCTCAAGCTGCTCGCGCTCCTGCCGAAGAGCGGTGACGTCCGCCTGCAGCCGTGCGATGAGCTGATCCTTGTCCGAAGCCTCGCGGGCGTTCTGGGTCTTGGCGGCTTCGAGCGTCGCTCGCGCCGTCTCGATCTCGATCCGCGCATCCTGCCAGCGCTGCTTATAGCTGTTCTCGTTATGGGTGTAGACCACGACCAGCGGCACGAGCAGCACGGCCAGGAGACTCACGAGCACGATGAAAATCTTGGTCAGGACATGCACGGCAGGTGTACCTCTATTCAGCCATCCTCACCGCCAGGCGTTCGTGCCCGGGCGGACCGGTTCTTTGGCAGCCAGTGCCCGCAACCCCGTCGTCGCGGACCGTTCAGAAACTTCGTGAGCAGCCCCTACGCCTTGGGGCGCAGCAACGCCGTCCAGCACTGCGTTGTATCTTTCAAGCCAATTCGTGTCAATCCACGCCGGGGTTGCAGCCAACCAGCCAGGATCGGACGTGTCGGCTGGAGGAGGAGGGAAGCTGGCCTACACCGGCGCTTTGGCACGATGGCTCGCCGATAACTTCGACCTGTCAACGCCGGCAAGACCGCCGGCCGCCCCCCGCATCACCGCGATGCCAGGGTGTCCCGTTCGCCGGCGTAGAGCTCGAGAATCGCCGCCGCCGCGGAGACCTGCACCATGGGGTCGGGGTCGGAAAGCAACTGCCGAAGCGGGCCGACGACGGCCGGGTGCCGCATGTGGCCGAGCGTCATCGCCGCCTGGGCGCGAAGCTCGGAACGCGGACTGGTGACGAACGCCAGCGGCACATCCACCGGGGCCCGGCTGGGATCGATCTGCGCCACCGCCATCGCCGCCGCCAATCGCACTTCCGGCGCCTGACCGCCTTGCTCGACATCCCGCGTGAGCGAAAGCAGCGTCTGCAACGCATCGTAATCGCGCAGCCGGCCGCACATCAGGCACGCCAGCGCCGCCAGTTCGCCCTGCTCCGCCGAGGTGAACAGCGCCGCGCGGATGACTTCAATTTCGTTGGTGCGCCCGAGCCGCACCATCGCTTCGGCAAGCTGCATCTCGACAATGCGACGACGAGCCGGCCCAACGCGCTCCATGCTTCGGCCGACGGCAGCGCGAATCATCGGCGCCGCACTCTTCTCGCCGAGTTCGCCCAGCACGAGCGCCGCGTTCCCCTTCACTTCAGGATCATCGCTGTGCAGCATGAGCCCGAGCGGCGTGAGATCGACGCGGCGGCCGCAACGCGTGAGTCCATACATCGCCGCGGCTCGCACGGAATCGCTCGGATCGAGCAACAGCGGTTCGAGCAGATGGCTGCTTTCTGTGAGCTTGAGCATGCCGATCGTCATCGCCGCCACGAAGCGCACGCCGCGATTTTCATCCGACAACGCCGCCACGGCGATCGCCTCGACGCGGGCCGGATCGTGGCGAAGCCCTTCGATGGCGTTGGCGCGAAGCAGTGCGTAATCCGATTCGCCCGCCTGAATGAGCAAGTCCGTCGCCACCTGGCGAAGTTCTTCGTCCGCAAGGAGATGCACATCTTCGGGCACGTTCAGCCGTGCGCCGCCGACCGATCCCATCACCACGGATTGCGATTTCGTGCTCCACGGTTCATTGGTGGCGATGATGGGCTTGGGGCCTGCAATATCCGACTGGCAGCCGCCGATCCATGCAGCCGCCGCCACGAGCCCCAGCACGAGCATGCGATGATCACTCATGATGCGCTTCTCCTTCGCAAGGCAAATGTCGCAAACAGCATACCCAGCGTGGATGCAAGGCACAGATAGGCCCACACATCCCCCACGCGGCCATACAGCGTATGTCGGCTGTCGAGCTGAACTTGCGTGACGAGAACGCCCTCCGCACGCGGCGTCCCGTTTTTGCCCTCGCCCACCACGGCCGCAATCCGCCCGCAGGAGTCGATCGACGCGCTGAACCCCGTGTTGACGGACCGCACCATCGGCACGCGGTTCTCCACGCAGCGGAACCGTGCGATCTGCAGGTGATGGGCCCGCGACGCGTCGCTCATGCCGAACCACCCGTCATTGCTCATGTTGATGATGACCGTCGCCTCTTTGCCGCTCTCCGACGCGTTCACCATGCGGCGAACCACCCACGAGACGGAATCTTCGAAGCAGATCGGCGTAGCGAGACCAATCGTCGCCGGCGCATCCGCGCTGGCTGGATCAATCAACCGAAGCTGAAGCGGCGCGAGGTTCGGGCCGTTGTCGAGGTCGAACTTCATGCCCTGCGCCCCCACCGCCAGCAGCTTCTCCTCCAGCCACGGCCACTGCGAGACATACGGCATCGTCTCGCCGAACGGCGTGAGGAAGTATTTGTCATATCGCTGGTACGGCGGTTCGCCATCGATGAGCCACGCGCTGTTGTAACGCTTCGCCGGCTGCATCACGGTGTGACCATCTTGCGATGTGTACGTCGGTTCGAGCCACGCCGTCGAGCCAACGAGCAGCGGCACGCCGAGTTCGTTACGCAACGCCACCGCCTCGCGCTGCCAGCGGAGCATGTAGTCGTAATCAGGATTGAGCTCGGCGATGGCGCGCATCATCTCCGCGTCAAAGCCGATGCCGGGCAACATCGTTTCGGGCCAGACAATGAGGTCGACGCCGCCGAGTTGCGAGCGCGCATCGCGTGCGGCCTTGCGGGCGAGATCGAAAAACCGCGGCACATCGCGATCCTGCTGCTCCCGCGTCCAGCCAATCTTGTTTTCCTGCGGCAGGTTCGTCTGAATCGCGGCAATGCGCGGGCCGGGCGAGCGCACATCGCGCTCATCAAGCCGCCACGCGCCGTAGACGAGATTCGCCGCGACGATCACGCCAACCGCGACCGCAATGCCGCAGCCGCGGCGCAGCGAACGGACCGCGCCGCCGATCGTGAAGTCAACCATCGCGCCAGCGACACACGCCGCCAGCGAGCCGATGAAGTACGAACCCATGAGATCGGCCGACTGAATCCAGACGGGGACCGCCGCGAACGGATGGGCCGCGAGGTACCACGGATAGCCGTGGAATGCGACGTCGCCGCGAAAACACTCGACGCCCGTCCAAAGAAGCGGCGCCACGATCGTCATCGGCCACCGCGCAAGCCCCGGCGTGCGGCTCACCGTGCGAACGCCGACGGCGAAGAGCAGCCCGAACGCCATCATGCCGACGCACTTGAACGGATAGCCGACAGCGGTGACGTCCTTCACCCAGAACATCGCCTGCATCCACATCACAAAGAGCGCGATGGCGACGCAGCCGACGAGAAAGAGCGTGCGTCGCGCACCAATCGCCGCCGCACAAAGCAGCGCGATTGACACCGGCATCAGGAACCACGCATCAAACGGCGGGAACGATGCGCGAAACGTCACCGCGTGCGCGATCACGAGCAACGCCGTCACCCACCACGCATGATCAATTCCGGGTGGCGATGACGCGCGAGCTCCCCCCTCCCGGGGGCCAGGGGGTGGGTGGGCCGCCGAACCATCACCACGCCGCGAAGCACTCGCAGATTGAGGCGCGGAAGCATTCATCACGTCGCCCACTCACTGGCGCGAGTTCGATTACTTGCCTGCATAGTCAATGATGCGACTGATCTCACTGCGAAGTTCGCTGCGCGGCACGACGCGGTCGACGAAACCGCACTGCTGCAGGAACTCCGCGCGCTGGAAGCCTTCAGGCAGGTCCTGGCGAATCGTTTCCTTGATCACGCGCGGGCCGGCAAAACCGATCAGCGCCTTGGGTTCCGCCAGGATGATGTCGCCCAGCATCGCAAAGCTCGCCGTCACGCCGCCGGTCGTGGGATCAGTGAGCACGGAAATGAAGAGCCCGCCCTGTTCGTCGAATCGCGCGAGCGCTGCCGACGTCTTCGCCATCTGCATGAGCGAGAAGCCGGACTCCATCATGCGCGCTCCGCCCGAGCAACTGATGACGACAAGCGGCAGATCCTTCTCCGCGGCGCGCTCCACGGCGCAAGTCAGCTTCTCGCCGATGACAGACCCCATCGATCCGCCGAGGAACGTGAAGTCCATCGCGGCGAGAATGACCTTGCGGCCCTTGATGAACGCGGTGCCCGTGCGCAGGCCGTCGTTCTGCCCAGTCTTGAGCTGCGCTTCGCGAAGACGATCCTTGTACGCCTTGACGTCGACGAACTTCAGCGGGTCCATCGGTGCCATCGTGTCGTTGAACGGCTCAAAGCTGTTGGGATCGCAAAGCTGCCGCAGCCGCTGATCGGCGGAGACGCGGAAGTGATGCTGGCAATCGGGGCACACCCACAGGTTCTCCTCCACCTTCTTGCGGAAGAGAATCGAGGCGCACTCCGGGCAGCGCATCCACAACCCTTCGGGCACAGCTTTCTTGGGTTTGATGAGCACCTCCGGCGCGTCGTTCCACGACTTCGCCGCTTCAGCTGCGCCGGGTCCGGAAGTTGCGGTTTTTCCTGTGTCCGCCATGTGCTACGTATCGTCGCCTCAATCAACGGGCCCGTAAAGTTATTCGTCACGAGCCGCAACGAGCCGCCGCAACGTCGGTGACATCACTCCCGCCATCAGAACCCTGCTGTCTCAAGCGTGGTGGTTTCGAGCATGAGCGCGACCACCGAATCGTGCAGCGGGTATCGCTCCACCGTCGGCCGCTCCGTCACCATGCTCCACACGCTTTGCGACGGCACGCCGGCGAGCCACGCGCGGACAAGCGCCAGACCGAAGGTATGCAGCACAACGCCGATCTCGGCCCCGCGGCTGCGACGCGCCAGCCGGCCGATCGCGCCGAGCAGGCGCGAGCGCGCCTCAATCACCGGTTCGCCTTCCGGCGGCGTGAGGCTTAGCGGGTCATCGTTCCACTGGCGATAGCGCGAGTGGAAGCGATCGGTGAAATCCTTGCGCGTCAATCCCTCGAGGACGCCAAGGTCGGGATCGTGCAGATCAACTTCCGCCCGAGTCCTCGTTCCGGCCGCACGCGCTGCCACGGACGCCGTCTCCGCTGCCGCTTCGTCGCCGCCGTGATAGACCATCGCGAGCTTGACGGGGAGCTGACGGGCGCAGGCGTCTGCGATGATCGCCCGGCCGGGAGCGCTCAAGGGCAGATCGGTCGCGCCGAGGATGCGGCCTTCGCGATCCCAGTCGGTGTCGCCGCATCGAATCAGGCAGAGCATGGTGGATTGTGGCGTTCGTGTCGCCATGGGTGGTCCTGTTCAGCGCTGCAGGTCCGCAAGCTGCGAACCGCGCAGGGCTTCGATGGCCGCGGCGTAATCAGGCGTCGAAAAGATCGCCGAGGCCGCCACAAGCATATCGCACCCGGCGTCCCGGCAGGCAACCGCGGTCTGGGCGTCCACCCCGCCGTCGATTTCCAGCCGCTGGTCGGGCCGAAGGCGCGGGGCGACGGTCCGGGCCTTGTGGAGCACGTTCGCAATGAACGACTGCCCCGCGAACCCCGGGTTCACGCTCATCACCAGCACGAGGTCGAACGATTCGATGAGCGGCAGGATTCGCTCCACCTCCGTCGGCGGGTTGATGGCAAGCCCCGCCGTCATGCCGAGCGACCGCGCCTGCTGCGCGAGCTTCGCGTGGTCAACGTCCACCTCGATGTGGAAGGTCGCATGATTCGCGCCCGCCCTGGCGAACGGCTCAAGAAACGCGCCGGGATTCTCGACCATCAGGTGCACGTCGAGAAACGTGTCGGGCAGCGCACGGCGAAGCGCCCGGCAGGCGTCGGGGCCCATGGTGAGGTTCGGCACGAAATGGCCGTCCATCACGTCCAGATGCAGGCAATCCGCGCCGGCGCGAATGGCGGCTTCAGACTCCTCGCCGAGCCTGGCGAAGTCAGCGCCGAGAATCGACGCGGCGACCAGCGGAAGCTGGCGCGGCTGGCGAATGAGGTCAGTGGCAGGCATCGGAGCGTTCGGCATCAGTGAAACGGCGTTCTGCCGATCGTATGCCTGCCTGTTGAGCAGCAGCACGAAAGGCAGAACGCCGCAAGTTGTGCGGGCTCTTCACCCGCAAGAACCATCAATTGGTGCTGGCGCGAGCCGAGCGGGCGGCCGCCTTCTGATAGCTCTCCAGCACGCGCTTGTAATCCGCCTTGCGCTTCGGCGTGGCGATCATCCACGCTTCCGTCTGCAGCGCAACGGCCTTCTCCACGTCGCCCTTGTGGAAGTGCACGGTCGCCAGCGTGGACCGCGGCATCGGATCATCCGGCCGGGCGTATTCCATCGCCGTTTCCGCCGCCTTCATCGCCATCTCCATGTCGCGATCTTCCGCGGCGATCTTGGGATCGGTGGCGATCTTCGTGGCGAACCACGACATCAACTCGGGATCCGCCGGGCCGCGCTCTTCGATCGCTTTCGCGAGGAACGCATACGCCGCCTTGGCATCCTTCTGCTCAACGAGCATCATCTCGAACTGCTCGACGAGCAGCTCCGCGAACACGTGCTTGTCGAGGTTGTAGACGTCCTGCATGTGCTTGGTGGCGAGCTGCCAGTTCTTCACCTTGCGGGCCGTGTTGGCGGCGGCCAGATGCGGAAGCGCGCTCACCATCAACTGGGCGTCGAAGCGGCCGCGCACCACGAGCCCGACGACCGTGTCGAAGTGCTCGTTCAGCGGGCTGCCGATGTACTGCACCTTGCCGTTGCGATCGATGACGAACGCGGTGGGAATGGTGTCGATGCCAGCGGCGTTGAGCCACGCGCGGTTGGTGCGGTTGGATCGATCCACCGCGACGGTGTAATCCATCTTCGCGCCCTGCGCTCGCACGAAGTTCGAGACGGTGCGCTCATCTTCGCTGCTCACGCCGATGATGCGGAGGCCCTGGTCCTCGTATTCCTTCTGCAACTCGGTGAGGTGCGGAATGGATTTGCGGCAGGGCGCGCACCACGTGGCCCAGAACTCCACGATGTACACGTTGCCGCTTTCAATCTTGACCTCATCGCCCTTCACCCATTTGGCGACGTCGAGCCCCGGCGCCTGGTCGCCGACGTGCAGGTTCGTCATCTGGCCCATGGCGGTGGACGCAAGCCCGAAGGCGAGCAGCCCGATCAACGACCTCTGAATTCGCATATGACCTCCCTTGATTCCTTTCATTGCAGGCGCGGAACGGTCGCCCCCTCTTGCGGTCTATAGAACAGGATAAGGCCGAAAACTTGTTCCGGCCAGAGTGAAACCCATGACTTGGACCATTCGCGGCGCCCAGTGGCGCCGGATGGCGGGGATACGCCGGTTAGACGCCCGAACAGGGTTGTCGGTTCCCAGCCACGTCCACGGCTAGTTATTGGGCGGCGGGAGCGAGCCATCCGTGTGGCGAAAGCCGCGCTCCTCGGCGGCCGAGGTCCACTTGCGCATATCCGCCATCGCGCCCGCCGTTTGCGTATCCGTGTGGCCGTCGGCATAAAGCACCGCCACGAGCTGCGTGTAGCGACCGAGCGGGACGCCGCCTCGCAGGTAGCTCACATCAATCTCGTACACGCTGCCCGCCGCCGACGAGACGCCCATGTTCGGGTCGCTCACGCCGCCGAAATTCTTCCAGCGCTCGCGCGACCCCGTGGCCGGCGCGAACACGCTGTGCCACCCTTCCATGATGTCGCGGGACTTGTGAACGCCGAGCTGTCGCGGCAGCGTGGCGGAACAGAAGGTGGTGATCTCCGACGGCTTGCGAATTTGCGTGACCCGCGTCGCCACGACGGTCGCCGGCTTGCCGCTTGAGCCCGCAACTTCAGCATCAAAGAACGACGGCTTCGCCACCGTGTTCCCGCTCACATGAACCTGCTGCCACCAGCCGCCGACGTACACCGCGTTGTAGCCGAACGCCGGATGCTCGGCGAAATGCTGCACGTGCTCCGGGATGCTGAAATCGCGCTCCCATTCGTCGTCGTAAAAAGCCAGCACTTCCGGGTTGAAATCGAGATACGGCATCAGCCGCCACGTGTACGGCGCCGCCGCCTTGGGCGCGATGGTGTCGTGGTTGATGGATTCCCACTCCACCTTCCAAAGCTGCTGCACCTCGGGCTCAATGTAACCCGGCAACGCCGAGTCGTCGTAGCTGTTGGCGTACATCGACCACGCAAAGCCCACCTGGCGCAGGAAGTTGAGCTCTGTCTTCTTCCGGCTGTTCTTCTGGGCGCCGGAGAGCGCCGGCAGCAGGATGCCGACGAGCACCGCAATGATGCCGACAACCACGAGCATCTCGATGATCGTGAATCCCACCCGGCGTCGTTCGTACATCAGCGTCTCTCCTTCGTGCTGGGGCGTGAGCGGCCGCAAAAATGCCGCGTTCCCGATCATGCTACGGCGTCCGCGGCGGTGACCCAAATTTCCGTGCGCGGCGCGGACCACCTCTGGTTCCATACGCACCCATCGCCGGCACGGCTGCCTCCCGTCACCTCTTTTCACGGGATCGGCGTCGCGGATGGCCCCGCAACCGGTTCTTCGCCCCGTAATCGTCGCGCGATGTCGAGCAGAATCCGCTTGTCGAACGCCGCCGACCAGTGCCCCATGCTGATCGGAGTATTCGGCACCCAATACGGATCAACGCCCTCGGGAGAAGTGTTGCGCGCCCCCACCGTCAGATCACCAAGCCGGGCGTAACAGAACAGTTCATAGCGCCCCTGCGCCAGATCGGCATCCAGCTCCGAAAGAAACGCCGACCCGCATCGCATGCACGGCACGCGGCTGTCGAAGAACAGCGGTAGCGCGGCCAATCGAGCGCCACGGTGCGGGGAACTGATCGTGAACAGTCGCTTGATGTTCAGCCGCTTCCGGCCCCCGTCCGTCGGCATCGCGGCATACCGCGCGACGAGCCCGCCCATCGAATACCCGATCACATCAACTTCCACCGTCTCGGTCTCGCTCGACGAGGGGAAGCGGCGTTCGAGATAATCCACCGCCTTCGCCGCGTGCGATTCAAACGAACCGAACCCCGGGTAGCCGACAGGGATCACCTCGGCATCATCCGGCGTGAACTCGCGCAGCTTGCGGGCGATGGAACTTGATGCAAAGCCGGGATCATAAATACCGCCCAATACCAGCACGGGGCGTTCATAATGTTCCTGACGCTGCGCCATCTCCTGCCATGCTTGCCGGGCGTCATCGGGCGTTAACGGGAATGCAGGGTTCATCATGGGCACCGCACAGCCGGTTGGAAGACACGCGAAAAGAAAGATCGCCGCCAGAAATCTCATACGCAAAAGAATAGCCGCGGCGAGGGATTTCAACGCGGCCCTGGCTTGCATTCCAACGCATTTGCGGTCACGATGCTCGCAACGTGGCGAAGCCGGCGCTTTGGGAGCTGCATCGTGGATGGTGCTCTGCCGTTCCAAATCTCGCTCGCGTTCGCCAACATTCACACCAACGGAGATTCCACCGATGAAGCGCTTCCAGGAAGCGGGCGTGGCGGTCGTGTCGCTTGTGAACGCGTTTCTCGCGGCAAGCGTGTTGGCGGATGATGTTGACGATTGGGATGACGAAGATCCAGCGCCGAACCTCGCGTTGTACGCCGCCGTGCTCATCGAAGGCGAACGTCAGGCGCGCCAACCGGTTGTCGGCTTCAAGATCGACAAGTTGGATTTTTCCAACTTCGGATTTTCCAATTTCTTCTATGGCGAGGTTCCGCCGCAACGGGCACCAGAAGATGTCATCGGCGAGATCAGAAAGTTCCTCGACGAGACATCCGCGAATCGGCAAACGCTTGTGGACGTGCGACTTCAGGAAGTTTCGCGTGGCGATCAGCGTGAACTCGGCATCGACGCCTTCGCCAACGGCGCCCTCATCACCACGGACTTCGCCAACGGCTCATCGAATCAGCAAATCCTGACGCCAAACATGTTCAGTTCGGCGGCTGGTCCGACGCCTGACTTGATCTACTATTCGCACCAGAGCGGCGAGTGGCGCACGCAATCCATCAGCGCGGCGATCGAACAAGGCGACGCGGACGCTCGCGGAACCGTCAGCGTGCCCTGGCTCCCGCCCGGCGCCCGACTCACGCCGCCGAACCCCGGCAACCTGATCGTGCTCGTCTCGCCGACACTTGTTGATGAAGACGGTTTGACCCGCCGTCCGCCGCGCGGGGAAGCGCCGGAACCCGCCGGCACACTGGGCAGCGCACCGCAAGGACCCGCGCTCATCGGAAGCGAACGGAGCGACAACGGCTGGACCGTTTCCTTCAACCCCGAAACCGGCTATGTGCGAATGAACCTGCCGTCCGTCGGCGCCGGTACGCACATCATCGGCCCGGACGAAATCTACGCGCTCAAATCCCCCGAGTGGATCGACGGCTTCACCGTCGGCGGCACCGTTTCCATCCCGCTGCGATCGTTTGGACAGAGTGATTCGAACAACGATGAGGCCGACGACGATGTCTGGCCGTCCAACTTGATCGCAAGGTCGCAGGTGTACGTCGGCGGAACATACGTCAAGCTTTCCGGCGATTCAGACGCAGCGATCGCGCCCAACACCGACGTCACCGGCATTACGTTCCCCAACCTCGACAGCCCCAGCGGGTTTACGGGCATCGGCCTCGGCGTCGCCGGCCTTCTTGCCAACATGGAAGTTGATTACGAAGCGTGGCAAGTGATCGCAGGCGGCGGATACACGATGAACGTATGCGGTTGCTCGTGCACGACGCTTACGATCGGGCCGCGCTTCGGCGTCGGTGAAAGCGACCTCGATCACGACACCGAGCTTCGCGTCGCGTTCTTCCCCGACAACATCGTGTCCTTCAATCAAAGCGTGGAAACGTTCATGGCCGATTTCGCCTTGCAGGCCACGGTCACGCATCGGCTCAATCGCTCGCTGGCGCTCTACGGCACGGCACGCGCAGGCGGGTACTACTACGACGCCGATGGCAGCAGCAGGGTTGACGTTCAGTTCCCCCTCATCGCTCCGCCGGATGACTTCTTCGTCAGCGACCAGAGCGATTCAGAGAGCGGCGTCGGCTTCAGGGGCGGCATCGAAGGCGGCATGACCTATCGCCTTGCGCGCGATGTCAGCATCTACGTCGCTGGCGGCTTCGAATACCTGTCCGACATGCCGCATTGGCGAAACCCGCAAAACCCCGCCGAGCCCGTGGCCACGCTCGAGACGGACGACGCATGGACCGCCTATGCCAAAGTCGGCCTGCGGTTCCGGTTCTGATGATGCAACAACGGTGAAAGAAATGCGGCGCGGGTCGGCGTGCCGCTGCGCCGCCTACTCTGTGAGCAGCTCGAGCAATTCCGCGAGCAGCTCCGCGATCACTTCGTCGTCGTCCTCTTCGAGCAGTTGGTCGAGCAGGTCGCCGATCTCGGTGTTTTCGTATGGGTCGCCGCCGCCCATGAGCGACTCTTCTTCGCAGTCGTCCGAGCACGTGCCCCACGTGGAGAGCAGCCAGGCGAGGTCCGCCGCATCCACAACGCCATCCGGCGGCGGCGCGAACGTGCGGCCGTCGACGATGTCGGCAGGCGAGTTTGGATTCGCTCCCCAATCGCCAAGCAAGAAGGTGAGATCAGCGGCGTCAATGACACCATCAGGCGGCGGCTGAAACGTGGCGCTCGTCACCGTATCCGCCTCGCAGCCGCAGAGGCGCTCGTACGCGCCCATGTCGATCTCAATGCCGATAATTCGCAAATGTCGATCGAGATCAGGTGCTCACTCAGTGGTGTTCATGTCATAGTCGAAGTCGAGCGAATCCACCGGAAATGCGAAGCCGACAGCACCGGCGTCGATGGCGGGTGAGGATGACCGCAGTTGAAAGTGGCCTGCTCCTCCATTAACGAAAAGTGGATCGCTGCCGATGTTGCCCGTGCCGCCGATTGTGCTAAGCCCCTCGATGCACGAATAATTGATGACGTTTTTGGCACTTGCGCAATCGAATTCAATCGCGATCTGCTCTCGCTCGGTGGTATCGCCCCCAGCGTCAGTGGCGTTTTCCCAGAAGATGCTCCCCGTGACGTTCAGACCCTCTTCATGACCAAGCCACACAGCACCGCCGGCAGCATCAGCGGTGTTCCCCCAGAACGTGCAGCTATTGATGTTCGCTTGGTTGACGAACCCGGCCTGGCACTGCGCCTCATCACAATCGTCAGCATTCGTACAGGTTCGCTTGACATAGATCGCGCCGCCGTCGCCAGCGGCGGAGTTCTCCGCAAAGACGCAGTTCGTGAAGATGGCGTTCGCGTTCTGTTGGAAAAACACGGCCCCGCCGGCGGCTGCCGAATTGTTCAGGAACTTGCAATTGGTGAAGGCGACCTCGATCTCCGGCGCAGCAAGCCCACTGTTATCGAGGAGCGCCACGGCGCCGCCCTGGGCGGAGAAGGCGAAGTTACTGACGAACTTGCATCGGGTCACGTTGAGCCGGACGGTTCCATTCGTCTGGTCGATGATGACCTGCAGCCCGGCGCCTGGGCCGCCGACGCCGTTGGTGATCGTGAAGCCGTCGAGGCGTGTGAGTGACGCGGTGGTGTCGATGGCGGTGACGACGTTGGTGGCGAAGGTGCTGCTGCCGAGATTGCCGGAGAGGATCGTGGGATTGGCGTCGGGGTCGGCGTCAGTGCGGACAAGTTCCGTGCCGGCGAAACCACCGAGGAGCCAAGTTCCGTTCACAAGTTCGAAACTGTCGCCAGCTGAGGTGCCGGGGGTATAGGTGCCAGCCGCGACCCACACTTGTCCATTCGCCGGCACTGCCGCAAGTGCCTGCTGAATTGTCGGGAACGCACATGCCCAACTCCTGCCATCCGGATTCTGGGCTTGTGACGCAGAATCGACTGCAACGACGCCTGTTGGGAGCGTGACTGTGCACTGTGCCGAACAGGGCTGCACGGGCAACAGGAGCAACGCCAGGACGAGCACTCCTGCCGCCAACCATCGAAACACGTTCTTCATGTTCGAACTCCTTTTCACATGAATGAAACCTAGCGCCGGCGTTTCGACGCCGGCGCTTCGGTCGAAATTGACCAGTTGCCGAGAACAATCGCAAGGTCAGCGGCGTCCACCTTCCCGTCGCCGGGTGGCTGGAACGTGGCGCTAGACACCATGTCGGTGAGGTGGCCGAGTTTGTCCGGCCCCCAATCTTCGAGGACGGCGATCAGATCGTGCTCATCCACGACGCAATCAATGTTGACGTCACCGAGTGGACGATCGATCGGAGCGAGAATTAACCACCTCAGAACCCCTGAATCTTCAACGGCGATCTTGCCCGATTGGTTTATCGCTGCGGCGCCCCGCAGAAAGAGATCGCCAGGCGCATCAGCGACCAGCGTTCGAAGATCAAACATTTGCCCGTGCTGCCAGAGAAAGGGGATGTTGTTCGTTTCGGTACCAGTCGCGCTCACGCCAACGATCTGGCTAGCGTCGTTCATATCATTCGAGCGCGTCCTGATGTTACCCTTGAACTCACCCAGATCGAGCAATTCGCCATGATCGAATACCCATGATCGCGTCGGAATCGGGCCACCCATAAACTTCGGTCTTGCCCAACCCGTTACTACATCGGCACCATTAATAGCTCGCCCTTCGCTGGAACTTGTCCCCTTGATTGGTTGAATGGTCGTAGCTTGGCGCTGATCCCAGAGAAAACCAAGCCCACCGACGGCAAGAGTTCCGAATCCGCCAGTCACATTTGCGCTGTCATTCACCGCAATCGCCACTGCACCGCCACCGATTGGGGAATCCAATTCCTCAACGACGTCGGCCAACCAGCGAAAGGCCTTACGGCCCTCGCTTGTATCGCGATAGCCGACGACCCATCCGTCATCATTAATCCCGAACGCTTCGCTATGGATGCCACTGCCCGTCGGCGGCAGTTCCGTCCACGCGCCGTCCTTGTAACGAAAGGCGCGCACACCACCAACCTCAGGCCGTGTCAGCCGGCCCACGATCTCGCCATTATTGTTCACATCCCTCGGTTCTGCTTCAAGGACGCCCGGCGGCAGTGCGATCGGGACGACGCCCGTCTCCGCTGTCCACATGTAAGGTCGGAACGTGAAGCTGCTCGTCAGGAAGCTGCCGACGATCATGTTGTTGTCATTGATCGCGGACACACCCAGCGTCAGCGCGCCCGGCGGCGGGGAAAGCTCTGCTTCGATTCGATACATACATTGTGCATGCGCCGTGCTCGCGCCGAGCCAGCCGAACGCGCTGAGCAAGCTGGCGAGCAGCCACGTCGTCAGCTTTCCGGAGGCGAAGCTTTCCCGACTTACGGGGCTTCCGTGGCTTTCGGGGGCATCACAGAATTCCGCGTGGTACGTCATTCGTCCGGCTCGGAGAGCCGGGGTACCAGTCGAACGCCCCGAGCGATGCGCCTTCGCTCCCTTACGGGCGCGGCTCGTGAGAACACGACGTCGTCGGCCCCGCTCCGCAGGACAGTTCCACGTGTTTCGCAGCACCCCGACCCCTCGCCACCCGAAAACCCTCGACTCCGAACTCGGCGGCCCGTCGCAGACATGCCGTGGCGAGGGGACGCGGCCGATCTCAACCAATGTGGTCCGAGAACGGTTGCAGTCAAGAAGGTCTTTCCGATTCTGCATGGCGATGAACCTCCGATAAGAACGTAAGTCCTGTGCGGCATAGACTTAGGCGCTTCGTGGGCCTGCAAAAAAAATTTCTGGTCACCCCCAGTGTGCCGCGCATCACGGCCGGGGCAATGATGCAGTTCGCCGAATCTGACGGCTGATGGCATGATGACCCGCGACAACGGCCGCGGGTTTGGTTGCCAGCTTGATTTCGTTCGTCGGCGCGAAGGAAACTGCCTACGTGCGCCCCACCGTCACCTGCTCGACGTCGCCGCGCGCGATCTTCTCGAAACCGGAGCCGAGTTCGCCGATCGGGTCGGGCGGCACGATCTCCACCTTCTTCTCGCCGAGCTTCGCCTCGCCGCGCAGCACCTTCGCCTGAAACTCGCGGCATTCGTGCAGCAGCCGGTCGAGGATTTCCTCTTCCTTCACATTTGCGACGCGTTCGCCCTGCACGTAGATGATGCCGCGGCGATCGCCGGCGAACACCGCCACGTCCGCGCCTTCCGCTTCGCCCGGTCCGTTCACCACACAGCCCATCACCGCCACCTTGATCGGCAGCGTGATTTCCTGCTGCAGCTTCTTGCGAACGTCCTGCACCAGCGTGAAGAGATCCACCTGGATGCGGCCGCACGTCGGGCACGCAATGAGATCGACGCCGACGCGCTCGCGCAGGCCGAGGCACCAGCAGAGTTCGAGGCCGTCCTCCACTTCATACACCGGATCGTTGGCGTAGCTGATGCGAAGCGTGTCGCCGATGCCGTTGGCGAGCAGCGAGCCCAGCGCCACCACCGAGCGGATGCAGCCCGTTTCCTTCGGCCCCGCATGCGTGACGCCGAGGTGGAGCGGGTAATCAAACCGCTTGGAGATTTCCGTGTAGATGTCGATCACCAACGCCGCATCCATCGACTTTGCGCTGATGACGACGTCGTGGAAGTCCTGCTCCTCGAAGATGTCGAGATACTCTTCGAGCTTGGCGATCATAAGCGCGAGCAAATGGCCCTGCCGGTGGCCCGCAAAGAACTTGCCGAGTTCGACGCGGCGTTTTTCCTTGTCCCGCCGCTCGATGATCGAGCCCTCGTTGACGCCGACACGAATGGGCAGGCCGCGCTCCTTGCACGCGGCGATGACGGAGTTCACCTGGTCGCGATCGGAGATGTTGCCCGGGTTCAGGCGAATCTTGTGCACGCCCGCTTCGATCGCTTCGAGCGCCCGCTGGTAGTGGAAGTGCACATCGGCCACGATCGGCACGCGCACCTGCGGGATGATGTGCGCCAGCGCCTCGGTGTCTTTCCGCTCCGGCACGGCGACGCGAACAATGTCCGCACCGGCGGCCGAGAGCTTGTTGATTTCAGCGACGCACTTGTCGATGTCGTGCGTGTAGCCCGCCGTCATCGTTTGCACGGAGACGGGTGCGGGCTGCGTGGGGTTGCCCTTGGAATCGGGAAGGCCCCCGCCAATTTTGACGATGCCGACGCGCGAGTCGCCAACGCTGACCTGCCGAGTAAGTCGCCGCTCTTTCATGCAGGGATTGTAGGGGAAGCCGGCGTGGAAGAGTCGCCGCTACCCGCGGCGGTCGCGTGCCGCTTCACCATTGGTGGTGTGCTTGATGTCAGGCGTGCCGGACACGATGAGGGCGCGGAGGAGGTTCTGCATGTCGGAAGGCGCGGGCACGCCGGTTGTTTCCGAGGCGTTGAGCCCGGTCATCATGCCGAAGCCGATGCCGTTGGAAACGAGCATCCATGCAAGCTGGCTCGCTTCGACGTCGGAGCGGATGACGTCGCTTCGCTGCAGCCGGCCGACTTCGTCCTCGAGGAACGCGTGGAGCCGGGTGAGGTGGCTGGTGAGCGCCTGGGCGATGGCGGGATCGCTGTGGAATTCCGTCATGGCCTGAAAGACCACGCGGTACATGTTCCGCCCGCGATCATGGGTGGCCGGGTTGCCCGCGAGCAGCACCTGCAGCCGCTCGCTCGGTTCAGTCTTCGGTTCGAGCGTCGATTGCCAGGCGTCGAGGACTTCCGTCGAGACTTCCTCGATCAACGTGACGAACAATTCCAGCTTGCTGGCAAAGTGGCGATAGAGGATTGGTTCGGTGACGCCGGCCGCCTTGGCGAGTTCAGCCGTCGTCGTGCCCCGATAGCCGCGCTCCGCAAAGAGCTGCGCGGCGACGTTGAGCAACTGATTCCGGCGCTTGTCCGCACGCATCCGTGGCATGAGACGCAGAGCCTCCTTTTTGCAAAGGTTGAGCCTCCCTCAATCTCCGCACGGAGATTGTACGCCGCACACTCACGCTGATTGAGCATGTACTGACAGAGCGTCAGGATGCAAGTCGAGTTTTGCAATACCGCCCGGAATGAGCAAATCTTTAATCGGCGTGCCGTCAGGAATGATACGACCGTCAAGCGTTCGCAGCACCACCGGCGGGTTCTGCTTCTCGTGCGCTTCGAGCTGCGCTTCGAGTTTGCGCTGCGTCGCTTCATCCACTGCGGTCCATGCCAATCGACCGCGACACTTCGGGAACGTTGAGCATCCCAGCCACGGACCGCGCTTGCCGCGACGAAGATTGAGCGGCGCGCCGCACTTCGGACACTGCAAGTCCGTTGTCACCGGAGGCGGCGCGGGCAGCTTGATGCGATCCTTGCGGTCGAGATTCACGACGAACTTCACGTTCGGATAATCCGCGCACGCCAGGAACTTGCCGAAGCGCCCGGTGCGAAGCACCATCGCCGTGCCGTCCGTCGGGCAGGCGATGTTCACCTGCTCGGGCAGCATCGGACGGCCTTCGGGATCGATCGGCGCCGCGTAATTGCACTTCGGGAATGTGGAGCACGAGAGGAACATGCCGTTCTTCCCGAAGCGGTACACCGTTCTGCTTCCACACTCCGGACACTTGTACGGCGCCGGCTGAATCTCCGCCTTGGCGTGCGTCATCGTGTCGTGCGCGCGTTCGAGCGATTCCGCGAACGGCCCGTAAAACTTCTTGAGCATTTGCACCCAGTCGGTGTGCTGCTCCTCGATCTTGTCGAGTTCCTCTTCCATCTGCCGCGTGTAGCCGAGATCCATGAGCTGCGGGAACGCTTCGACAAGTTTGTCGGTGACGACCATGCCGAGATCGGTGGCGTAGAACCGGCGATCGCGCTGCTCGACGTACTGCCGATCCTGGATCACCTGGATGATCGACGCATACGTGCTCGGCCGGCCGATGCCTTCGCTCTCGAGCGCCTTCACCAGCGACGCTTCCGTGTAGCGCGGCGGCGGCGAACTGAACGATTGCTCGGGCGTGATGGAGAACGGCGCGACGGCGTTCCCTTCGGCAACGGCCGGCAGCGTCTGTTCGTCTGAACCCACGCCGAAGCCGCTCGCACGCAGGTAGCCATCGAACACCAGCACGCGGCCGGTCGCTTTGAACACGGCGCCCGTCTTGCGATCGCTGCGCTCGAGAAGCATCGTCGTGGCGTCCCATTGCGCGGGGCTCATCTGGCACGCGACGAAACGATTCCAGATGATCGTGTACAGCTTGTGCTGTTCTTCGTTGAGCGAGCCGGCGAGGTCGCGCGGGTGGATGGTGACATCGGTCGGCCGGATGGCCTCGTGCGCTTCCTGCGCGGATTTGTTGGATGAACCGAAGAAATTCGGCTTTTCAGGCAGGTATTTCTCGCCAAATTGGCTCTTGATGTAGCCGCGCACCTGCGACAGCGCTTCGCCCGAGAGGTGGGTCGAATCCGTGCGCATGTAGGTGATCAAACCGACCTGCCCGCGGCCCTTTACCTGCACGCCTTCGTACAGGGATTGCGCGATGCGCATCGTCCGCTGCGCCCCGAAGCCGAGCATCGTGGACGCCGACATCTGCAACGTCGACGTGATGAACGGCGCCGGCGGGTTGGAGCTCGTGCGCTTCGTCTCGATCGACTTCACCGTGTAGCGAGCGGCAGGATCAATGTCCGCGCTCACCGTTCGCAGCGTCCGCGCCTGGCCTTTGCCTTCAGTGTTTTCTTCGAGATTGATCTTGATGTTGACGAGGCCGACGGCGTCCGCCACTTTCTTGATCTCGCCGGTGAGATCGCGCGGCTTGTCCGCAGGGCTGACCAGCTCGAACTTCGACCCGCCGACTTCGACAAGCTCCGCCTTGAACGACTTGTGATCCGCCAGCCAGCTTTGCTGCGACTTCTGCGTGGGCGGCTTGCCCTTTTCATCAAGCGTGGAGAGGAACCGTGCCCACTCACGCGCAAGAGTTGGCGCCTTGTCCGTTTCCGCCGTCCAACGGCCTTGCACGCGCCAGATTTCATCCGGCAGGAACGCGCGAATCTCGCGCTCGCGCTCCACGACCAGCCGCACCGCCACGGATTGCACGCGACCCGCCGAGAGCCCGCGCGCCACCTTTTTCCACAGCAGCGGCGAAACCTGGTAGCCCACGATGCGATCGAGCACGCGCCGCGCCTGCTGCGCGTTCACCTTGTGCTCATCGATGACTTGCGGCTGGCCGAACGCCCGCTTGATCTCGTCCTTCGTGATGGCGTTGAAGATGACGCGCTTCGCGGTGGCGATGTCGATGCCCAGTTCCTGCGCGAGGTGCCACGCGATTGCTTCACCTTCGCGGTCCAAGTCGGTGGCGAACCAGACGTCAGCCGCATTCTTCGCCGCCTTCTTCAGCTCCGTGACGACCTTCTGCTTGTCAGGCAGCACTTGATACGTGGGCTTGAAGCCGTTCTCGATGTCCACACCGGGCACGGGTTGCTTGGAGCCCTTCGGCGCCTTGGCGGGAAGATCGCGCACGTGACCGACGGACGCGCGGACGACGTAATCGCTGCCCAGGTATTGATTGATGGTCTTCGCCTTGGCGGGCGACTCGACGATCACCAGGTGCTTGCCGGCTGCGACGGCGCCATCGCTGGACGGCGCGGAGGCGCCGCTCCTGGCGCGGCGGGTGGTCGTCTTCCTCGTGGTTGTCGTTTTCTTTTTCGCCATAGGCGTTCGTCAGCGGGCGAGACCTGCGGAGGCTTATCGGTCCGCTGCGAGGGGTTTCTGAACCCTCCCACGTCCGCAGCGGCCCCGATGACCCCTCCCGGGGGCAGCACGGTAGGGGCCAGCCGCGGGGCGTTCAACCTGGCCAGCCTCCGTGGATATTCCCCGCCGGCGTGACGCAAAGATGAAACGAGCCCGCCGCCAACGACGAAAAACGCGGCCACAGCCGGCCTCACGACGCCCGGATTTTCGCCAGCGCATTGCTCTCATTCCCCCTTCCCTCGGGAAGAGGGCCCGGGCGAGGGCGGCTCACCGTTCCGCATGTTCAGAAGCTTGAAAGTTGGCCGCGAGGATGAACCCAAGCGCCTGCTCCGCAGTTTGCTCCTGCGTCAAGTTCGCGGCGTCAATCCACACGGACGGCTCGAACCGGCGGAACCTTCGCAGCCACGTGCGCTGCTGCTTGGCATAACGCCGCGTGCGGATCTTGATCTGTTCCACGGCGTCCTCAAGCGAACAGCGGCCTTCGAGGTGCTCGATCAGCTGCTTGTAGCCGAGCGCCTCGCGCGCCTGCATGCTCATGCGATTCGTCGCGTGCAGAGTGCGCACCTCTTCGAGCAAACCTTCCTGCATCATCGCCTTCACGCGCGCGTTGATGCGCGGATTGATCGCTTCCGGCGGGTACTCAAGGCCGATGATGATCACATCCCGCCGCGGGCGTTCGCTCCCCCACTGCGTTTGCAGCGCGCTGATCGGTGTGCCCGAAAGCTCGAACACTTCGATCGCCCGAACCGTGCGCTTGCGATCATTCGGATGAATCACGTTCGCCGCTTCCGGATCAACGCGCTCAAGCATCGCGCGCAATTCGGCCGCTTCCATGCCCATCAATCGCGCTCGCAGCGCGGGATCAGGCTCCGGTCCCTCAAACAGTCCCTCAACAAGAGCCTGCACATAGAGATTGGTCCCGCCCACCACAATCGGCCAGCGCCCGCGACCGCGAATTTCCGCAATGCACTGTTCCGCCAGCGTCAGCCACGTGTCCACTGAAAAGCCGTCTTCCGACGCGCCGATCAGATCAATGAGGTGATGCGGCACGGTCGCCCGTTGCTCCGCGGTCGCTTTCGCCGTGCCAATGTCCATGCCGCGATACACCTGCATGGAATCCGCCGAAACAATCTCGCCGCCGCCGGGAAGCCGCTGCGCCAGCGTGATGGCAAGCTCCGTCTTGCCGCCCGCGGTGGGGCCGAGAAGCAGGATGATGGGCCGATGGTGCATTCCAGATGTATCGTATTGAACGGCTGACACCAACGCGGAGCGATTCACGTGGCTGGCGCTGCAATGCATTCCGGGGCGAAGGATCGACACGCGGCTTCGGAGTCGCCGATTCCGGGCATTTCGCGCAAACACGTGATGGAGCTGCGGCTGAAGAACGTTCGACAACTCTTCAACTCCTTCGATCCCTCGCCTTTCATTGAAAAGGATCTCGACCAGGAAGCGGAAGACTTTCTCGTGAGCTGGGCGCGCGAAATCCCGCGCGGCCAGAAATTCGGCCTGCTGGTGCACCTTGAAGAAGGCGACACGCAGCTCGATGTCGGAACCGTCCTCCCGTCGTCGATTCACCACTTCTTCGAATACCGCGAGGCGATGAAGCGCCAGGAACTGCGCCAGTTCTTTCGGCAGGCGAACGTGAGCCTTGCCATCGGGCTGGTGGTGTTGTGTGCGTGCTTCCTTGCCGGGTGGCAGATCGAACAAACTTGGAGCGAGGAACCGGTTGCGGTGCTCGTGCGCGAAAGCCTGCTCATCGGCGGCTGGGTGGCGATGTGGCGGCCGCTGGAGATGTTCCTCTATGAGTGGTGGCCGATGCGGCGGATGATCCGCCTGTTCCGCGCATTGGCGGCGATGCCGATCATGGTGGTGGTGCGAACGTAACGGGCGATGGCGAGCCTGCGAAGCCGCAAGCGGCTTTTGCACGCTGTACCCCCTTCACGGCGATCAGCCGCAAGCGGCCTTTGGCCTGATATCATCCCTCCCCCTGCAGGAACACGTGGAGGAGCACATGGGCCGACTGACGATCGACAAGGTGGATGTGAAGGGCAAGCGCGTGCTGATGCGCGTGGACTTCAACGTGCCGCTCGATGACCACGGCGTGATCACGGACGATCGCCGCATCCGTCTCGCGCTGCCGAGCATCAAGAACGTGATTGACCGCGGCGGCAAGCTCATTCTGATGAGTCACCTCGGCCGGCCGGAAGGCAAGGGCTTCGAGCCGGATGGTTCGCTCAAGCCTGCCGCCGATCGCCTCCGTGAGTTGCTGCCGGGCGTGAAGGTGACGCTGGCGGGCAAGGATCCGGTGGACGCCGAGGCGCAGGCGGCGGTGCAATCCATGAACGACGGCGAGATCGTGCTGCTCGAAAACGTGCGCTTCAACGCCGGCGAAAAGAAAGGCGATGCCGCGTACGCGCAGAAGCTGGCGTCCTTCGGCGACATCTACTGCAACGACGCGTTCGGCACGGCCCATCGCAACGACGGCTCCATGTACGCTGTGCCCAAGGCGATGGAAGGCAAGCCGCGCGTCGCCGGCCTGCTGCTCGAACGTGAACTGAAATATTTGAGCGACACGCTCGCCAACCCCGCCCGGCCGTTTGTCGCGGTGCTCGGCGGCGCGAAAGTGTCCGACAAGCTCGGCGCCTTGAGCAACCTCATGGGCAAGGTGAACACGATCCTCGTCGGCGGCGCGATGGCCTACACGTTCCTCCGCGCGCTCGAGCACACCGTCGGCAACAGCCTGGTGCAGCTCGGCCTTCTCGAAAAGGCGAAAGAAATCATCGACGACGCGGCGGCGAGCCACACCGATCTCGTCCTGCCCGTCGATCACGTTTGCGGCAAGCAGCTCACGCACATGACGCCGGTGAAGGTGACGCAGAACGCGGACATCGAAGAAGGCTGGATGGGGCTCGACATCGGGCCGAAGACCGCCGACAAGTTTTCGGAAATCATTCTCGGCGCAAAAACGATCGTGTGGAACGGCCCGGTCGGCGCGTTCGAGGTCGAGCCGTTCAGAGTCGGCACGAAACTGATTGCCGAAGCGATCGCAGCGGCGACGGCGCGAGGCGCGATCTCCATCGTGGGCGGCGGCGACACGGCGGCGGCGGTCGAGTCCTTCGGGCTCGCCGACCAGATGTCGCATGTCTCCACCGGCGGCGGCGCGAGCCTTGAAATGCTCGAAGGCAAGAAGTTTGATTCCGTCGAACTGCTGGACCGCGTGTAGGCGGCGTGCGGCGTCAATGCTGACGATTCATGGCTCGCATCTGGTCACGGAGTGACTTGCGCAGCATGCCGCGCATCATCTCAAGATCGCGCCGCGGCATGGCGGACTTGTTGAGGTCGACGCGCATCGCTTCGAACCACTTCGCTTCGGCGTCGCTGGGTTCGTAGCCGAGTTGCTCGTGCAGCTTCTCGACGAAATCCGGCATATGCGCGGCGCCGTAGTAGATCGCGACGGACTTCACATCGTGCTCGTTGTCGACGATCGCCTTGAGGTCATCGATGACGACCTGGTTGCGCTCACCGACGATGACGTCGCCGAAGCCATCGCCGAACTGCGCCATGGCCTGCTCGGTGATTTCTTCGTTGCCGAGGATTTCAATGATGGCGAGTCGGCAGACGTCCGCGATGCCGCCGCCGAGCATCTGGTCCGCCATCTTGACGAAGCGCAGCAGCGCTTTCATGAGTTGCGCGGGAATCGACGTGGCGTCGAGCGCGCCTTCGAGATCGCCGATGTCGAGTTCGTGCGCCTTCATCGATCGCGCCAGTTGATCGAGCGTCATGTCGCTGGCGCGGAAGTTGGGCTGGGCGTAGGACAGCGCGGTGAGCTGGAACGCAAGGCCGAGCGTGTCGGCGAGTTCCGCCTGCAGGCCGCCTTCCGAAGACACGGCGATCGGCGTCAGGCCATCGCGATCGGTGACGGCGATGTCGGCGTTGTCGCCATTGCCGCCCGGCGCGTTGTCGGCCCCGAGACACAGCAGCGTGAAGCGGTCGCCTTCCGCCGGCGTGGAGTAGGCAAGTTCGTTCCCCCATGCGTCGCGCCGCGCGCCGGGGAGGACGGAAACGAGGCGGGAATCAATTCCCGAGATTTCCGCCGTTAATTCCTCGAGATTCCGCGGATATTCGCCTTCATCGTGGTAATAGCGTTCGATGAGCGACCCGAGGAATTCCATGCGTTTTCGGCTCGCGCTGGCGCGCTCTTCAACGGGCACCTTCTCGATGTCGAGCGCGCCCGCCGGCATCACCGATTCGTACAGCACGACGTCGAAGTCCGCGAGGAAATCCTGGTGGCGCCGGTACAGCGAAACATCCGCCACGTGCGCGACGCCGACGAGCCACACCGTTGGTCCCTTGCCGCTCGCCGGCTTGAACTCGCGGGCCGCCACTTCGAGCGACACCACGCCTGATTTGTCCATCGTGCGCAGGAAATCCGACGCGTCGACTGGCGCCGCCGGCGTCTCTTCCGCCATCGCCGCGTGGACGGCGAACGATGATGCACAAAGCGCTGCGGCCAGGAGAATGTTTTTCATTTCGTGTCCGATCGATTGCGAACTAAGGACGCGCTGCGGCGGATCGTTCGTGCGGTCGCGCTCGCTCCGCGCTGCCGCCTTCCACATCATTCTTGGGCGCGAAGGCGATGTCATCCGTCGCGCTGCGCGATCGCGCCGGCGGCGTGTCGCCAAACCCTTGTTGGGCGGCGGCCATCAGCGATTCCATCCTCGTTTGCGCCCGCTCGCTTTGGGCCCGAAAAATCATGTATGGGAAAAGCGTCAGCAGCGCCACCACCAGCCCGAACGCCGTGGTGAGCAGCGCTTCGGCGATACCCCCCGAGACGGCTCGCGGGTCCGTCAGCGCGCTTTGCGTGTGAAGCAGGTTGAACGACTTGATGATGCCAAGCACCGTCCCCAAGATGCCCAGCAGCGGCGCGGCGGTGATGATGGTCGAGAGCGTGACCATGAAGCGGTCGAACGCCGGCTGCTGCGAATCAATGGCCTCGATGATGGCGGCGTCGGTCGTGCCATGCTTGAGCACATGGCGCGTGGCAAGGCTGTAGGGGCTGCGATCGGCGGCGAGCATCTTCTCCACCTTCGCGCGCTCGCTGCGCCGCAGAGCCGCGCCCAGCGTGCGAAGTTGCTCGGCTCGCGCCGGCCCGTGGATTGAAATCCAGAACCAGATTCGTTCAATGATGAGCGTCAAGCTGGCGATGCTCAAAACCAGCAGCGGGTACATCACCCAGCCGCCGCGGTCGAGCAGAAGCGCAAGCTGATCCACCAGCTCTTTCATGTTGGAGATCATAGCGGTGGGCGAACCGCAACGATCGCAGGCCCTGTGGCCCCGTGGCATACCCCAATCGCGTCCGCCCTGCACAGCGAGTGCAAACTTCGAAACCGGCTACAATTCCCATTCATGCCGCAAACGCTCGTCAACAACTCGGAACCCGCAGTCGCGATTGAGGCACAAGAACTTGTTGATGCCTTCCTGCGACGACGCCTTGCGACGGTGAACCTGCCCCCGCATCTCGCTGACGCCGTGCGCTATGCCGTGCTCGGCGGCGGGAAGCGGCTACGGCCGATCCTCTCCGTGCTGTGCTGCGAAGCCGTGGGGGGAACGCGCGAAGCGGCCCTCGGCCCGGGCGGCGCACTGGAGCTCATCCACTCCTTCAGCCTCGTGCACGACGACCTGCCGGCGATGGATGACGATGATCTCCGCCGCGGCCGGCCGACGCTCCACATTCACGCCGGCGAAGCGATGGCGATCCTCGCCGGCGACCTCATGATGTCGATGGCGATCGAGTGGATCATCGACTCCGGCTTCGACGCCGAACGCACCCTCAAACTCGTCGGCGAGATCATCGAAGGCACAAGCAAGATGATTGTGGGTCAGGTGTACGACACGCTTGGCGGGTTCGGGCCGGACGCCGCGCCGCGCGAGAAGGTGGAAACGATCCATCACAACAAGACGGGCGCGCTGATCCGCGCCGCATGCCGCATGGGCGCCATCTGCGGGAACGCGACGCCGTCACAACTCGAATCCATTACGCGCTATGGCGACGCGCTCGGGCTCATGTTCCAGATCGTGGATGACATCATCGACGTCACGCAATCCGCGGAGCACACGGGCAAGGCGACTGGAAAAGATGCGAATGCAGGCAAACTGACGTATCCCGGGGTCGTCGGAATTGAAGAATCACGGAAGGCGGTTGAACAGTTGCACGCGCAAGCCCGTAACTCGCTCAAGAGCTTCGGCAGCCGCGGTGCAGCACTCGAGGAGCTGGCGCACTACCTGGCCATCCGCACAAAGTAAGCCAAACGTTCGGCGCAGGCCGATGAAACGTTGTTGCCCCTGCGCGTTTCGTTGCATTTTCGAGAGTTCATCATGGAAGACCTGAAGCTGCTGCCACGAATCAAGTCGCCCGCGGACATCAAGAGCCTCGCTGTTGATGACCTGCCGACGCTTGCAGCGGAAATCCGTCAAGCCATCTGCGATCAGATCAAGCGCAGCGGCGGTCACTTCGCCCCGAACCTCGGCGTCGTTGAACTGACGATCGCGCTGCACTACGTCTTCGACTTCGCGCACGATCGACTGCTCTTTGACGTGGGCCACCAGTGCTATCCGCACAAGCTGCTCACCGGGCGCTATCCGCTCCTCTCGAAGTTGCGGCAGCGCGGCGGCATGGCCGGCTTCCCCGACCCCTCCGAATCCGCGTACGACCTCTTCATGGTCGGTCACGCCGGCACCGCCATTTCCACCGCCGTGGGCATGGCGCGAGGCGACACGCTCAAAGGCGAAGCATGGAGCCCGGACAATCCGGACGGCCGGCGCGTGGTGTCGCTCATCGGCGATGCATCGATCGTCAACGGCGTCGCGATGGAAGGCCTCAACAACGCCGGCACGCTCAACCGCCAGTTCCTCGTCGTGCTGAATGACAACGGCATGTCGATCGCTCGCCCGCAGGGCGCCGTCGCGGCGTACTTCGACAAAGTGCGCCTCTCGACGACGTATCGCCAGGTGAAGCGCGCGGCTCGCCACACGCTCGACAAACTGCCCGGCGGATCGCTTGTCAAAGAGTGGTATCACCGCACCGGCGAAATGATGAAGGCGGCGGTCGCCGAGGACGCGTGGTTCGAGAAGTTCGGCTTGCTCACCGTCGGCCCGATCGACGGCCACGACCTTCCCACGCTCATCGACACGCTGCTCGAATGCCGCGACTTCGACCGGCCGATGGTGCTGCACGTCAACACCATCAAGGGCAAAGGCTTCGAAGCGGCGGAAAAGGACGCATGCACGTTCCACTCGCCCAGCGCGTTCTCGCAGGAAGGTTGCCGCGTTGAACTCAAGAGCGCCGGGCGCAGCTTCACCACGGCGTTTGCGGACGCGATGATCGATCTGATGGAGCGCGACGAGAAGGTCGTCGCGTGCACGGCGGCGATGCCGGACGGCACCGGGCTCAACAAGGTGCTGCCGAAGTTCCCCGATCGTTCATGGGACACGGGCATCTGCGAGAGCCACGCGATGGACATGATGGCGGGCCTCGCCAAGACGGGATACCGGCCGTTCTTCGCGGTGTATTCCACGTTCCTGCAGCGCGCGTTCGACCAGGCGTTCCAGGAAGTGGCGCTGCAGGGCCTTGCGGTGCGGCTGTGCCTTGATCGCGCGGGGCTCGTTGGCGGCGACGGCGCGGTGCACCACGGCTTCTGTGATATTTCGATCCTGCGCGTCTTCCCGAAGGCGGCGCTGCTCGCGGCGATGGATGAGCCGAGCCTTCGTGCGGGCCTTGAGTTCATGCGATCCTACGACGATGGCTTGAGCGCCATTCGCTATCCGCGCGACAATGTGAGCGACATGTTCGTGAATCAGCCGTGCCCGCCGTTCGAACTCGGCAAGGCGCGGCCGCTGGTCACGCACAACAAGCCGGACATTGCCATCCTCGCGCTCGGCACACTGGCGATCGAAGCAATGAAGGCGCTCGAACTGCTCAACGGGGGACGTGAATACAAGGTGGATGTCTACGACGCACGCTTTGCGTATCCCGTGGACATCGAGCTGATCCGCTCACTCCTCGAACGCAACATTCCAGTCATCACGCTGGAAGACCACGGCATCGAAGGCGGCTTCGGCAGCAGCGTGCTGGAAGCGTGCCACGAGGCCGAACTCGATGCGCGGCTGGTGCATCGCATGGCGCTGCCGCTGCGCTGGATCTTCCAGGCATCGCGTCAGGAGCAGCTCGAAGAAGCGGGCCTCGACGCGGCGTCGATCGCGCGCAAGGTGCGCGAGGTGCTGGACGCTTCGCCGGCAAAGCATGCGAGCGGCGGCAAGGCTGTGGCCGAGGTGGAAGTTCGCGCACCGGGCAAGGCAGCGGAACGGGCATCGCGCTGATCAATCGCCCCCGGGATTAGTATCCGCGGCTCGACATTGCTTTCATTCTACTCGGCCAACCACCCTCGTCACTCTGAATCGTCGCCGGCTCACAGCCCCAAACGTTCGCGCTCCGCACGCAGCGCCTCAATGCACACTTGGATATGCTGCGTTTCGTCGACGCCGGCGAGCGGACCGATTTCGCTTTGCCCCTTGGCGATGTCCTCGCGCGAGACGTTGGCGGCAAAGGCTTTGTCTTTGAGCTTTTTCTTGACGGACTTCGGTTCGAGGTCACTGATGCCGTTCGGCCGCACCTTCGCGCAGGCGACGATGAAGCCGGCGAGTTCGTCGACGGCGAAGAGGGCGATCTGCATGGGCGTCGTCCGCGGCGTGCCGGAGTATTCCGCGTGGCCAAGGATGGCGTCAAGAATTTCACTGTCCACATCCGTGTGTTCACGCAAGTGCTTGACGCCGATGAAGGGATGCTCCTCGCGCGTGGGATGGCGCTCCCAGTCGAAATCATGGAGCAGGCCGGCGATGCGCCAGCGATTGGCCTGCGCGGGTTCCAGCTTGTTCGCATACGCGCCCATGCACGCCGCGACACATTCCATGTGCACGCGCAGCGCGGGCGAAGCGACCCATTCGTGCATCAGTGCGCGGGCTTCGGATTCGGTCATGTGCGCAGCGTATCACACGACGCCGGCGTGCGAGCTTTGCAATGCCGCGCGATGCAGCGCTCGCCGGCGATGCATGCCATGAAGAGCCCGGCGCAGGGGACGAGGAACCCCAGCAGGAGCAGCCATTCAGTCGCAGAACGGGCGCGAAACGCCCCTATGGCACACAAACCGGCCATCACAACAGAGCCAACGTAACCGAGCATCACCGCGTGCGAGAGCAGGAGCCACGGCATGCGGCGTCGCGTGGAATGTGGCTCGGACGCGGTCCGCACTGTTCGACCACACATTCATCCGCTACAACTTGCTGCACAGTTCCATGTGAAAGAATTCTCCATGTCTGCATTCGCTGCCGTGCTCTTGACGTTGACTACCACCATGCAAGCTGATGTTCCGAAAGATCTGCTCACCGTTGCGGAGCACACGAACTACACCAGCACCGCGACGAGCGATGACGTGCTGGCGCTCATCGACCGAATCAAGGCGAACTCCGAAATCCTGCGCACCGGCGTGATGGGGACGACGCACGAAGGGCGCGCGATTCCGCTGATGTTCCTTGCGAACCCGCCGGTGGGTTCGGTGGCCGAGGCGGTGGCGGCGTCGAAGCAGCGCAGCGCCCCCATCAACTTCATCATGGCGAACATTCACGCGGGCGAGATCGAAGGCAAGGAAGCGTGCCTGATGTTTGCGCGGGAGCTCGCGCTCAACCCGCAGCACGAACTGCTCGAGAACCTCATCTTCATCATCGCGCCCAATTACAACGCCGACGGCAACGACCGATTCGACGATGTCGCTGTCAACCGCCCGGGTCAGGACGGGCCGGCGAAGGTCGGCATCCGCCGCAACGCGCAGGGGCTTGATCTCAATCGCGATTACATCAAGCTCGAAGCGCCGGAGACGCGGGCGCTGGTGAAGTTCCTGCACGAATGCAATCCCACGCTCACGATCGATTGCCACACCACGAACGGCAGCCTGCACCGCTACATCCTGACGTATGACACGCCGCTCAATCCTTCCAGCCATCCAATGACCGCATCACTGCTGCGCAATGAACTTTTGCCGGCGGTGACGAAGCGCGTGCGCGAAACGACCGGCTACGAGATGTTCTATTACGGCAACTTCAACACCGAACACACGGTGTGGGCGACGTACAGCGCCCTGCCACGCTTCGGCGCGAATTACCAGGGGCTGCGCGGCCAGATGAGCATTTTGAGCGAAGCGTACACCTATGCCCCGTACAAGGATCGTGTGCAAGGCACGCTGGCGCTGATTCGCGAAAGCGCAGCATATCTGCATGACCACGCGCCGCAATATCTCGCGGCGCAAGCGCAGATCGCGAGCGACGTGAAGCATGCGGGAACATCGCTGCAACCGGATGACGTGGTTGGCATTCGCCATGCGCCCGCGGCGTTTCCCGAGCTGGTCGCCATCAAGGGATTCGAAGGAAGCTCGGGCGGCGAAGGCGGCGCACTGGCCAACCTCGACAAGATGAAAGGCCAGCCGACGGACTACTACGTGGTGCACCTCGGACGCTTCGAGGCGACACGCTGCGTCAGCCGGCCGTGCGGATACATTGTGCCGGGCGACCTTGAAGCGGTGATTGCCAATCTCCGAGCGCACGGCATTGAGATGACGCCATGCAACCCAGGCGATGGCGGCGCCGGCGCGCCTCCGGAGATGATGGTCAACATCTACACGATCGATTCGATCACGCGCAGCAAGCGCGAGTTCGAGGGCCATCATCTTGTCAACGTCGAAGCGACCTCGCGCGTCGAAATGCGGACGCCGCCGCGCGGGTCGATCTTCATTTCCACCGCGCAGCCGCTCGGCAATCTCATCGTCTACCTGCTTGAGCCCGAGAGCGAAGACGGCCTGGTGGCGTGGAATTTCTTTGATGATGTTCTGCATGAAGGCGCGGAGTTTCCCATCTGGCGCGTGGCCCAGACATTTCCGCGTGAACAACGGCGCGATCACAAAGATTTTTCATTCGGGGCGACAAACGATTGACGGCGCGCCGATCGCGTGTGACGATGGCACGCGGCCGGGGAGAAAGAGGTGAATCGCACATGCTCGTGGCGGCGGCGGGCAACGGCGAGATGTGGATCACGCAAGGGCGCGAAGCGCGCGTGCAGCCGGGTGATTTTCTCATTTCATCCGACGTGCCGGGCTGCGCCATGGCGGATGATCCCGCCCGGTTCGAGCTTGGCTACGTCGTCGCCCGCGCCGCGTCGCCAGTGGACTGGTCGCTCGTCGACGCGGACGACAGGGGCATCAGGCGCGAAAGTTTCCGTGCTCTTTGAAAGCTTCGTGCGCGACAGTCGCGGCGCGGCGCTCGCCGACATCGTCGCGGCGCAGCAGGCGCAGATTGAAATGCTGAAGAATGAGCTGGCGCAAATGCGAGCTGCGATGGAGTTGTCGCGACCTCCGCAGCGAGAAGCAATGGCGGAGTGATCGAACCAGCGCCTGGCGTTCGCATCAATGATGCAGATCTTTCACCACGCCGGGGTTGACGCGATCAACCGGCATGAGGAAGAGCGCGATCGATTCGAACAAGCGCTGCGTGAGCCGCTCGTACGCCGGGTAATGCTGATCGGTCATGGCGCGCAGCTCATCCGCGGTGATGGCGGCCTCGGCGAGGTCACGCGGCCCGTCGGTGTCTTCGATCCATGATTCGATCATGCGGCGATCGCATTCCGGGTGATGCTGGAAGCCGTACACGCGCAGGCCCATCATCCACGCCTGCACCTTGCACTTTGCCGATGACGCCAGCATCTTCGCGCCGGGCGGCAGCGTCGTCACTTCCTCGCGGTGCCAATGGAACGTCGTCATATGCCATGGCAGCCCGGTGTGAAGGATGTCGTCCTTGCCGGGGTCCGTCATTGAAACGGCGCTCCAGCCGAGCTCGATGCCGCCGGCCATTCGCCCCACCGCGCCGCCCATCGCCTTGGCGAGCATCTGCGAACCGAGGCAAATGCCGATGACAGGCAGCCCGGCATCCGCGGCATCGCGCAGGTACTTCTGCTCTTCCGCAATCCACGCGTCCGCGTCGTTCGCGCTTTGCGGCCCGCCGAGCGAGATCACGCCGTCCACGTCATCGAGATCAGGCGGAAGCGGTTGGCCATCGGCGGGACGAATGAAACGCAGCTTGTGGCCGTAGTCGCGAAGCGTAGCGCCGAGGCGACCCACGCCGCCGCGCTCGGAATGCTGGAGGACGATGATTGCCATGGCGAAAAGGTACGGCGGGGCGCAACCGCAGGCAAGCGTGCGCGGGGTCAGCCGGCTTCCTCCCGCTCCAGCACAATTGTGGCGTCGTGGCCTTCCAGATACGCCTGGTTGAATTTCACAAACGGCGTCAGGTCCAGCGCCCATTGAAACCATGCAATGGTGTCGAACCGGCGGGCCGGGCCGAGGTCGGCATGCTGCCACTTCGGATGCGGGTGATTGGAGAGGAAGTTGAACACGACGCCGCGCTTGGCGTGCTTGAACGCCGTGTCGATCACTTCCCGTGCGTGCGGCTCGGTCATGGTGTTGAGCGAACCGGAGAACACGGCGTAGTCGTGCTCGATCTCCGCAAACACGCCGAGCTCCGTGGCAAAATCAGCGAGCCGGAAAGTGGTTCGCGGCAGCCCCCGGTATTCGCACGCCTCGACCATCTCTTCAAGCGCATCGATGCCGATGTAGTTTCGGTACACCACGCCGCGCTCGATCATGCGCGCAGCGAAATCCGCCAGGCCGCAGCCCGCGTCGAGCACGGTCATGAACTCGAAGTTCACCATGCCGATCATGGCGTCAAAGCGCTTCTGCTGCGCTTCGCGCGATCGCCACAGCGTGGTCTCGAAGCTGGCGCCGTACTTCGCCAGCGCCGCGCGGTAGGGATCGAGATGCGCACGCTCGGGTGATGTCATGATGTGAGTGTATCGACAGGCGGCTCGGACGCTGGATTGATTGAGGACGCCATTCCGGAATTCGTTTCGTCCGCGCGCCGGCTTGCCGGTACCATTGATTGCCCCCTCAAAGGAACAAACGTGCATCGTTCGGTGCGGGTTTCAAGGAGAGACGGCGATGGATCAATACAACCAGCCACCCGGCACTGCCGGGCCGTCAGGCAACGCTCCCGGCAATGAAGGCGGCCCCTATGGCACGCCACCGCCATGGGGGTATGGTCCGCCGCCGCCTCCACCGCGCGGCGGTTATCCACCGCCATATGTCTACCCGCCCCCACCGCCGCAAGTCGTGCACATCGTCGCAAAGAGCGGCGGGTTCAAAAGCGCCGTCATGTGGGTGCTCGCGATGATCCTCTTCGCCGGCATGTTCATCGTCGGCATCATGACCGGCGTGGGCGCGATGCTTGCTGAATCCACCTACGAATCGATCGTGCTGCGCGAGCAATACCGCGAAGGCCTGTTCGCGACCAACGCCATCGCCGTGCTGCCGATCGAGGGCGTCATCACGCAGCAGACCGCCGACTTCGCCCGCGCCGCGGTTGACGAGATCATCGAGGACAACTCCGTGCGTGCGGTGATCCTGCGTGTTGATTCGCCCGGCGGCGAGGTCGCGGCGTCAGATCAGATCTGGTACCAGGTCGAGCGGCTCAAGAGCACGGGCCTCAAGGTGGTGGCGAGCTATGGCGGGCTCGCGGCGTCCGGCGGGTATTACGTCTCCTGCGGCGCGGATCACATCGTCGCCGAGCCCACCTGCATCACCGGCTCCATCGGCGTCATCGCGCAGGTGTTCACGATGGAGCAATTGATGGAGAAGATCGGCGTCCAGCCGGTCACGCTCGTCGCCAGCCAGTCGCCCTCCAAGGACGTGGCGAACAACATGTTCCGCTCGTGGACGGATGACGATCGCGCCAAGCTCGGCAAGGTGCTTGATGCCGCCTACGCCACGTTCCGCAAGCGCGTGGAAACCGGCCGTGCCAGCGTGATCACCGATCCGTCACGGCTTGACGCCGTCGCGGATGGATCGATTTACACCGCCGATGAAGCGCTGCTCAACGGGCTCGTCGACGGCATCGGCTACATGGACGACGCCATTGCGAAGGCCGAGCAGCTTGCGAAACTCCAGCCGAAGTCCGCGCGCGTGTTCATTCTCCGAGAGCCGCCGACGTTCTTCGGCAACGGCATCTTCGGCCAGGCGCAGTCGGCCGCCCGCGCCGCGCGTTCGCCCGGCAAAGGTGAACTTCTGGATGGCGATCGCATTCGCGCGCTGCTCGATGAGCTTTCCGCCCCGCACGTGGCGTATCTGATGCACTGATGGACCAACTGCGGCGCAACCTTCACGCCTTCATCGTGGTCGCAGGGTGCGCTGTCGCTGCGCTGGCGTCCATCGCGCTGGCGGCACAGGATGAGGACGCACCGGAGGCGGCGCCGGCACAACAGTCACTGGTCGTGCTCAAGGCGGAAGAGCTGAACGATGCGCACATTCGCCTTGCGATCCGCGCCATGGTGGACGAGCTGTACGCACGCCGCGACGCCGCGCGGTTCTGGGAGCCGGCGCGATATGAAAGTTCCGTCGACTCCGGTCAAGCGGGCGGCTTCACCGCGCTTGCTGTGCTTGCGCTGCTCTACGCCGGCGAGAGCTACCAGGATCCGCGCCTGCGCGAAGCCGTGGCGTATCTCGAAAACCTCGGCCTCAACGGCACCTACGCCACCGGCGTTCGCGCTCATGTGTGGGGCATGTTGCCTGACCGCTTCCGCAAGCAGCTCGAACTCGATGCGCGCTGGCTCACGGAAGCGTTCAGCGAGCGGGCCGGCGGGTGGAACTACGGCAAAGAGCCGCAGACGATGCGGCGCGACAACTCTGTGACGCAATATGGCGCGCTCGGGCTGTGGGAAGCATCCAAGCGCGGCGTCACCGTGCCGTCTCGGCTCTGGCAACTGCTCGAACAGCGCATGATGGACATGCAGGTGGCGGACGGCGGGTGGAACTACGACGGCACAGGCCCCACGACGGGCTCCATGACAACTGCCGGGCTCGCCGTACTCTTCATCACGCAGGATTTTCTGCACGCCGATGACTACCTCGCCCTTGGCAAGAGCAAACCCCGCCGCGCGGAACAGGCGATGACGCTCGGGCTGGAATGGATGGAGAAAAACTTCTCCGCCACGGAAAACCCCGGGCGCGACACGGACTTTTACTACTACCTCTACGGCGTGGAGCGCGTCGGCATGGCGAGTGGCTACAAGTTCTTCGCCGGCCGTGACTGGTACCGGGAAGGCGCGGCGGAATTGATTCGCCGCCTCTGCAAATGGGAGCCCGCCAGCGCGGATGAGCCGGGGCCGGGCACGATGACGATGCACCAGCGTATTGCTGGCCGAAGCCGCGCGGGCGGGATTCGCACGGTCGATCTTTGCTTCGCGCTGATGTTCTTGAGCCGTGGCCGCGTGCCCGTGGCGATCAACAAGCTCGAGTGTGCGGGCGTATCGTGCAACAACCGCCCGCGCGATGTCGCCAACCTGACGAACTGGATCTCATCAAACACGGAGAGCGCGCTCAACTGGCAAATTGTGGATATGAGCACGCCAGCCAGCGAATGGCTCGACGCGCCGGTGCTGTACTTCGCTTCGCAGCAGGCGCTGTCGTGGGCGTCCGATGGGCCCGAACTCGCCAAGCTTCGCGACTATCTCGACCTCGGCGGCTTGCTCTTCGCCGTGAACGAAGGCAAGGCGAAGGCGTTTGCGGAATCCGTGGAGAAGGCCGGCGCTGCCATGTATCCGCACGCGAAGTGGCGCGATGTCGAGCCGGATCACTGGGCCTACTCGATGCTCTGGCCGGTGAAGGATCGCCGGCCGGCGCTGCGAGCGCTGGGCAACGGCGTGCGCGATCTCATCATTCTTTGCCCCGGCGACGACATGCCGCATTCGTTCCAGCGGCGAGCGACCGATCGCAACGCGCACTTCCAGACCGCGGCGAACATCTACCTCTATGCATCCGAAATGAACCGCCCGCGGCCTCGGCTGGCGCAGCACGCGCCGATTGAACTTGCGGCAGCGAACGCCCAGCAGCGAACCCGACTCGTCATCGCGCAATATCCCGGCAACTGGAATCCGGAACCGAAGGCGTGGACGGTGTTCTCATGGGCGATGGCGGCGGATGGCGTGCACGTGGATATCCAGCAAGCGCCGCTTGACGCCATCCACACGCTGGAGCCACGGCCCGACGTTGTGGTCGTGAGCGGCGTTGAAGCCGTCGATTTCACCGCGGCGCAGCAGAGCGCCATCGAAGCGTTCGTGAACGCCGGCGGCACGGTGCTGTTCGAGACCGCGGGCGGGCGCGGCGGGTTCACCGTCTCCGCCGAGGCGATGGCGGCCAGGAAGTTCGCGCAGCCGATTCGCGCGTTGTTGCGCGGCCCGATCGTCACGGGTGAAGGACTCGAAGGCGGCGCCAACGTTTCGGAAGCCGACTACCGGCCGTTTTCATTCGAACATTTCGGCGCTCGCGAGACGTCGCTGCGCTTGCGTGCCATGACGATCGCCGGCGAGCCGCGGCTGCTCTTTTCACGCGAGGACATCTCCAACGCGCTGCTCGACCAACCATGCTGGGGCGTGAGCGGATACGCGCCGAAGACGGCGCGCGGTCTTCTGAAGAACATTCTGTTGCGAGCCGCGCAGGTTCGCGCCTCGGCGCCAGCGCCGCCGCCGTGACACGCCTTACGCGCGTTTGAGCACGATCGCCGTGATGTCATCCATGGCATGCGCGCCTTCCGCGAAGCGTGCGAGTTCGGCTTTCAGCGCTTCGAGCCATGCTTCGGGCCGTGCGTGCCGATGCGTCTTGATGAACTCCACCATCCGTGCCTTGCCGAACTGCTCGCCGCGCGAATTCTGAAGTTCGAGGATGCCGTCGGAGAGCACGATGAAGAAATCGCCGGGGCCGAACGGGATGGGCGGCCGGTGATCAAGCGGGAGTTGACGCGTGATGCCAAACGGCATGGTGTCCGCGTCGAGCAATTCGCATTCGTTCCTCGCCGCGATGTAGTGAAAGAGCGGCGCATGCCCGGCGCTGAAGGTGTGCAGGATGTGCTGCTCGCGGTCGAGCATGCCGAGCCACGCGGTGATGAAGCGGCCGCTGGGGAGATCGGCGCACAATTGTTCGTTGACGTGCCGCGCGAACGCGCCGAACGTCGCGCCCAATCGAATCGCCATGCGCACCATCGAGCGGAATTGCGAGACCGCAAGCGCCGGGCCGATGCCGTGCCCGGTGGCATCCGCGAGAATCATCACGGTGTAACGTGGGTTGTCGTTCGTGAAGACGATGTGCTCACCCTGGCCAACGCCCGGTTCACGGTCTTCCACGGTTGACAAGCCGATGACGTCGTACGTGTCGCCGCCGGTGTCGTCGGCGGGATTGGCCCAGCAGGCGATGGCATAGCCGTGCATCGTCGGCAGCGTCCGCGGGAATGTTCGCTGCTGAATCTGCTTCGCGAGCTGCATGTCGCGCTCCATCTTGAGCAACGACCGCAGCGCCGTGCGCATGTGCTCCTGCGCTCGCGCCAGCGCCCCCACTTCGGCGATGCGCGACTCAATCGGCGGATGTTCATCGAGATCGCCGCGGCTGATGTCTTCGCTTTGCGCGACCAATTGCTCGATCGGCTTGCTGAAGCGCCGCGCGAGCACGATCGCCCGCAGGATCGCCGCCACGAGCACGGCTGCGGTGACGCCGAGAATCCACAACCGCAGCGACGGCAGGTTGGTGATCATGTCATTTTCGGGCACGATCACAGCGATGAGCAGTTGCTGATCGGGGCCGAGCGAAAACAACTTCGCCTTCCCCCACCACGTTTCGCCCAGGCTTTCAAACTGCGTCGGCGGGCTGTCCGGATTGCCGATGTTGGCGCGAAATGTTTCATACGCTTCGTCGTCGAGCGGCAGGCCAATTTCCTGCGGTTGTCGAAGCAGCGCCACCTGTCGCGCGGGGGGCGAGGCGAAGTGATCGGAACGCGGCAAACCGAGCACGCGCGTGTCCTGCGTAAGCACGATGACCCCACCGTGCTCCGTCACGTGCACGGATTCGGTGTACTCCGAAATGCTGCCAAGCTCGATATCGAACGCCAGCACGTTGGTGCGCGAGTGCGGATCTTCGAACGTCACGGCGGTGGTGATGCCCGGCCGCTGCACTGTGAAGAACGTGTACGGTGCGGTCCAGTGCACGAGTTCTCGCGTGGCGGGTTGTTCGGATGCCGCCAGCGCCGCGGTCCGTCGCTGATGAGCGCCGATGAACCATGGCCGCTGTCGCGGGTCGTATCCCTCGATCTCGCGCCACGATTCCACCGGCTGCGGGTGCGTATCGCTCCATTCCAGCCAGTGCGCCTTCGCGCCGCGCTCGCTGATGTTCATCTGCCGGCACGCAAATCCATCCGGCGTGCGCATGAGCATGCATTCGCGGCCGGTGTCATCTGCAATGATGATGCCGGCCACCTGCGCATATTGCTCGAGCACCGGCTGCAGGAGGTGGCACAGCCCCGGCACATCGTCGGGGTTCAGCATGCCGTCTTTGCCCCATTCGCGCGTCACGAGCAACTGCTGCGTCACGGGCTCGAAGAATTCGCGCAGGCGGTTTTCCGTGAGTTCAATCGAGACGTTGGTGACGGACCGCGAGAACTCGCCGACGGCGGAGCGGGCGCTGAACATCGTCGTCGCCAGGATCGCGCCCGCCAGCACAATGATGACGCCCACGAGGTTCCGCAGCAGGCTCATGCGAATGGAAACGGTCGGCCACACGCGCACAAACCTCCTGCGCACCACGCCGCGCATCCACATCCCCAAACGCGGGCGGGCGGTGGCGGCAATGTATGCGAATCACGCGCTGGCGGCGACGGGCTGCGCGGCCTGTGCCGGCTTGAAATGGCCGTGCGATTCGCCGGGTCGCGACGGCCGGGCAATCGCCACCAGCGCGCCGCTCGAATCCGCCTGCGCCTCGCGCACCACCTGGAACAGCCGGCTGTTGCGAAGCTGCTGGTTCAGTTCATGCGGCCGATACAAATGAAAGCGATCGAACTCAGCGTCCACCGGCCCGGGACGCATCGCGGTGATGACCACCAGCACGCCGTCCGGCGAAAGCACGCGCGACGCCTCCATCAGCAGCCCCACAGGATTCGGGTGCCACTCGAGCACATCGAGCAGCAACACCGTGTCCACGGATTGCGAACGCACCGGCCATTGCCGCGGGTCATCCTGCACGTGAAACTCCGGCGTGCGATTCGGCGCACCAGCGCTTCGTTTCGCGCATGCGTTCTTCGCCAAGGTGATGAGCACCGGATCAGTGTCAATGCCCACGGCGTCGACGCCACGTTCCGCCAGCTTGTGACAGAACAGACCCGCGCGGCATTGGACTTGCAGCACGCGCTTTCGCTTCGCCGTCTGGCGCTCGATCTGCTCGATGATGCCAAGCCGCTGCTCAATCGCCTGCCGGTAGCCGGCGTTCGTTTCGATCGCGCCCCACTCGCTTTGTGGTTCCGTCGTTGTGCTCGGCACGCGCGGCGGCCACACGGCAGCCGGTCCGAACACGCGAGCATTCCAGAGCAGCGGCGTGCCGGCGTATCGCTTCGCCACTTCATCAAGATCGGGCGCCAAGCGATCAAACCCCCACTTCGCGCGGAAAGCGTCAAGCGCCTCGTGAAGGCCGCGCTCCGTGTCTGCATGATTTGAGCGCCAGCCGCGTTCGCTGTGACAGTGCGTGAACTCGATGGCGGGCGTGCAGATGGTGCGCCACCCCGCGAGACGGATGCGCAGGCCGAAGTCGATCGTCTGGCCGCGCAGGATGTTCTCATCGAAGTCGCCGGCATCTTTCCACGCCTCGCGCTTGTGGCAGTAGAAGCATCCCATCACGTGGTCGCATTCAATCGAGCGCGAGATGGCGTAGCGATCAGCGCCTTGCGCGATGTGGTGATAGCCGCGTGGGTGCAGCACCCAGTCGCCCATCGCGTGGATGCGGCCATCGACCGTAAGCTGCTTCGGACCGATGACGCCGAGGTCAGGCGGACCGTTGTCGAACGTCTCGCAAATGATGCGAACCCACTGCGGCGTGTGGACGACTGTGTCACCGTCGAAGCGGCAGATGATCTCGCCGCTCGCTTCCGAGAGCAGCCGATTCATCATGCGCGACACCACGCCGGCGTGCGACATCTCGATCAACCGAAGAAACGGCTGGCCGTTCTTCCACGTGCGCTTCGACCATGCGCGGAGCGTGTCGATCGAGTCATCAGTCGAACCGTCGTCGGCGGCGATGATCTCCATCGGCGTGGGGTCGTGCTCCAGCGTGTCGTGGAGCGATGTGAGCAGGTCGCCGATGAAATCGCGATTTCGACCCGCGGAACTGGCGCGGCCGTTGTTGTAATTCGGGATCAGAATGCTGACGCGCGGGCTTGGCATGCCGGGACTATCGGCAGGACGCTCGCCACGCCGTGAAGAACGCGGGCCCCGCATATCACGACGCCGGCACTATCATGCGTTCCCATGAGCGAAGCGCGATTCGAAACCGCCCTGCGCGTCGTGATGATGCCGCGCGACACCAACAACTACGGCTCCATCTTCGGCGGCGTCATTCTGTCCTACATCGACCAGGCGGGGTATATCGAAGCCCGCCGGCATGGCGTACACCGATGGGTCACGGCGTCGATCGAGCGCGTCGATTTTCGCTCGCCCGTGTTCACCGGCGACGTCGTGAGCTTCCTCACGCGCACGGAATCGAAGGGCACCAGTTCGGTGCGCGTGGCGGTGCGCGTGGAATCGGAGCGCTATGCGACGGGCGACGTGGTGCTCGTCACCGAAGCGCAGATGACGATGGTGGCGGTGGACGCGGCGGGCAAGCCGGTGCCGTTCAACTCGCCGCCCACGCTTCCGCCGGGTCAGTCGATCGCCGGAGCGCAGGGGCGATGACGAACGCCGCTTCGCCGCTCGTGGTCGCTGCGATGATCAGCGGCGGCGGGCGCACGCTTCTCAACCTGCTCGATCATCGCGATCGCGGCGAGTTGCCGATCGAGGTGTCGCTGGTGATTTCCTCACGTGCCGATGCGCCGGGCAATGATCGCATTCGCGCCCGTGGACTCCGCGTTGAAGTCGTCTCGCGCGCGGAATTTGAATCAAGCGATGCCATGCATGAACGCATCACAGCGCTGCTGCGCGAGAGCGGCGCCGATCTGGTCTGCCTGTGCGGGTACCTGCGATGGCTGCACATTCCCGAAGCGTTCCGCGGCCGCGTGATGAACATCCACCCCGCTCTGCTTCCGGCATTCGGCGGGCACACATTTCATGGCAACGCGGTTCACCGTGCTGTGCTCGAAAGCGGCGCGAAGGAATCCGGATGTACCGTGCACTTCGTGGATGAACACTACGACCACGGCCCGATCATCCTGCAGAAGCGATGCCCGGTGCTGCCCGGCGACACCGTGGAAACGCTCGCGGCGAGAGTCTTCGCGCTCGAGTGCGAGGCGTATCCGGAAGCGATCCGCCTCTTCGCAGAAGATCGGCTGCGGATCGAAGGCGATCGTGTCGTCATTCTGCCCGAACCCGCGGCGCGGTGACTACGATTCCCCGCCGTGGTTGAGTTGCGCAGGCGATTCTTCGTGTGTCTTACGCTTGCGGCGGTGCTGGCGCATCCGGCGCTGGCAAGCGATGAAGCTGCCGGCGCCACGCCCAGCGCCTCCTCGACCACATCCGCCGAACCATCAAGGGGCGGCGCCGAGCGCTTCGAAAAACCCGCATCGCTTCGCCACGACATCATCAGCGCGATTGCGAGCAACGACCTCACGCACGCGGCGTCGCTGCTCGAAGCGTACTTCGCCGACAATGACGACGACGCCGACATGCTCTACACCGCGGCGGGCGTTCACGCGCAGATCGGCAACATCGATCGCGCCGCCGAACTACTCAAAAAATCTGTCGAAGCCGGGTTTCGCGAATTCGAAGCGATGCAGCGCGATCCCGATCTCGTGCCGCTGCACAACCACGATGTCTACCTCGCGATCGTCGAGGCGTACTTCCGCGTTGCCGCGCCCGGGGCCGACTTGTTCGAACAGTGGGAGCGAAAATACGGCAAGGGCATTTACCGGCTGGACCGCGACGAGAAGCGCCACCTGCTCTTTGCGACCGCGCTCGATGAAACGTCGCATCGTGAAATTCGCGAAATGCTCGAACGACAGGCCGACCAGCAGGCAGCCACGCTGTTTGGCGATACGCCCAGGTACCCCGTGCTCATCGCGCTTCCCACCCCGGCCCATGCACGCGAAGCGCTCGGCCACGACAACATCGGCGGGATGTACTTCCACAATCGGCGCGAACTGATTGCACGCGACGTCGGCGGATCGCTTCGCCATGAGTTCACGCATCTCATGCATTTCGGCCACATGGAACGCCTGCGGCAGAACCATCCGCTGTGGATTCAGGAAGGTCTCGCGGCGCTGTACGAGGACTACCGCATTGAACCTGACGGCACGATCGAGTTCCTGCCCAACGAACGCCTCGCGGAGGTGAAGCGGCAGGCAAGCGGGCGGCGGCTGCCAACGTGGCCCGAATTGTTCGAGATGGACAGCCGCGTGTTCATGCGCGACGCGGCGAAGATGTACGCCATGGTGCGATCGATCTTCGAGTTCATCGCCGATCGCGGGCTGCTCGACAAGTGGTATGCAGCGTACGTCGCGCATTTTGAAGACGATGACACGGGCCGTGTTGCGTTTGAGACGGTCTTTGGCGAGCCGGTTGATCGCGTGGAGCGTTCGTGGCGTGTGTGGCTGATCGCGCGGCCGGACGTGGCGACGACCGTTCGACCGGGGAGCGCTTCGCTGGGCATCGAGTTCCAGCCGCGCGCGGTGAGCGACGGCGTGCTCGTGCTTCGGGTGTTCGAAGGCTCGGCGGCGCAGCGCGCGGGGCTGCGCGAGAAGGACGTGATCGTGGCGGTGGACGGCGAGCCCACGCGTTCTGGCCAGGAACTGTCGATCCGCATCGCGGGGCGGCGCGTCGGCGACTTCGTGATGCTCCGGGTGCGCCGGGACGGCCGATATCTCGACATCGGCGTGACGCTGGAAGCGTTCAGACGACGTGCGCGATAAACACCGCCCGGACGGGTTGCCGCAAACACGCCGCATGTCATTTCCGTAGTGATTCCTGCCGATTGAACGGCGTTCCCGGCGTCCCTACACTCACGCACAACCGGCGAACGCATGGATGCCTCGTCGGTATCGCTGCGCCGACAACCCTGGGCCTGTTGCATGAACGACCCCGCGGCTCGCACTTTCAGTTCCGACTTCAAGCGATTTTTCCTCCGAGGGCTGGTCATTCTTTTGCCCTCGGTGCTCACGCTGTGGATCGTCGTGAAGGCGTACCAGTTCGTCGATTCCAGCATCGCCGAGCCCATCAACGGCGGCGTGCGCATGACGATCGTCAAGCTCGCGCCAGTGTGGCAACCGCTCCGCCAACTGACCGACCCGACGGAAACGGAGCTCAATGAAGAACTGGCCCGGCGTCTCGCCATTGGCAACAAGATCACCAAAGAGGCGCTCGTCGTGGAAATGCGACAGGCGACCGTCGCACGATGGTGGCATGACCACTGGTACATGGACCTGATTGGCCTTGTGGTGGCGATCGTGTCGGTGTACGTCGCGGGGCGCCTGCTGGGCGGATTCTTCGGCCGGTCGATCTACGCGCGCATCGAGCGATTCATCACCTCGCTGCCGGTGTTCAAGCAGGTGTACCCGTACGTCAAGCAGATCGTTGATTTCCTTTTCAGCGACGACAAGGCGATGCAGTTCAACCGCGTGGTGGCTGTGGAGTATCCGCGCAAAGGCATCTGGTCCATCGGCTTCATGACCGGCGGCACGATGCGTGCGATCGCCAAGCATTCGGGGGACGCCGTGACGGTGTTCATTCCGAGTTCGCCCACGCCGTTCACGGGATATGCCATCACGGTGGCGCGGGACGAGGTGATCGATCTGCCGATCACGGTGGATGAAGCGCTGCGGTTCGTGGTGTCGGGCGGCGTGCTGGTGCCGACGTCGCAGGAAATGCGCGATGACGCGCTTCCGCCCGGTCAGCGCCGCGCCATCCGGCAGGCGATTGACGACGCCATGTCCAGGTCGAAAGATCCCGACGCCGCCGATGCGGGACCGCCGGAAGCGGCGTTGGGCACATCGCGCGGCGACGCCGTGAAATCGTAATCCGTCAATTTGGCCAGCCGTGCACAGCCAGCCTGTCTACCTTATTCTTCAGGGGGAAGAGCTTCGGCTGGGTCGGCAGGAGCCGCATTCCGAAGGCCCTGGGAGTATCGCATGCAGACCAAAGTCAGTGCGAAGAACATGGAAGTCACGCCCGCGATCGAGGACTACGCACAGAAGAAGGTGGAAAAGTTCCTCCGCTACTTCGATCGCATCCAGCAGATTGACGTGATCATCGCCAAGGGGAAGAACGACTACACTGTGGAAATCATCACGGACGTCGAGCACCACGCCCCGTTCATCGCGACCATGACCGCGGAAGACCTTTATGCCTGCATCGACATGGCCGTGGACCGTGCCTCACGGCAGCTTCGCGATCACAAGAGCCGGGTGCGCGACGACAAACATCACTAAGCGATTGGCGGAAAGGACGTATGAAGCTTCTCGACATCGTGGTACAGGACGCGATTCTCCCTGACCTTGCGGGCAAGGACCGTGACGCGGTCATCGCCGAGCTGGTCGATGCGCTGGTGGACGCCGGGGCGCTGGCGCCGAGCCTGCGGGATGAAATTCTCCGCTCCATCATCAAGCGCGAGCAGCGGGCTTCCACCGGGTTCGGTCACGGCGTGGCGGTGCCGCACGTCAAGCACCCGACGATTGAGCGACCGCTGGTGGCGATCGGCATCAGCCGCGCGGGCATCGACTTCAACGCGCTTGACCGCCAGCCCGTGCACTCGATCTTCGTGCTGCTCTCGCCGGAGGACAAGCCGGAAGATCACCTCGACGCGATGGAAGCGATCTTCGGCAACTTGAGCCAGGACATGTTCCGCCGCTTCCTGCGCCAGGCGAAGGACACGCAGGCGGTGATCACGCTGCTCGGAGAAGCGGACGCGAAGGCGTCGGTGCCTTGAGCCGCCGCCGACTCCGATCACGCCTTCTTCGCCGCGCCGCCCAACTGGCCGGCACGTCCCTGCTGCTGCACTCTTTCTGACTCCCACGAGCGCTGAATCGTCGTGAGCCCGACCTGCACTGTCATCGCCACCATCGCCAACAAACTGGGCCTGCACGCCAGGCCGGCGATGATGTTCGTCGAGACCGCGAGCAAATACGCCTGCGACGTTCGCGTGAAGCGCATGGATTCGGCGGAAACGTTCGACGGCAAAAGCATCATGCAGATGATGATGCTCGCCGGCACATGCGGGACCAAAATTGAAATCAGCGCCGAAGGCGAGCAGGCGGAAGAAGCCATCCAGGCGCTCACCAAGCTGATCGAATCGAAATTCGAAGAAGACTAGCGCTGTATGGGAGTGGCCTCGGACGTCGCCTTCAGCCGATGCGTTCGGGCTTCGGACTGCGTTCCATCAGTTGCGGAATCGCATCGCGGGGCGACAGGCCGTCGAACAGCACGCGGTTGACGACCTGCGTGATGGGCATATCGATGGACAGCCGGTGCGCGAGGGCAAGCACAGCCTTTGCCGTGGGCACGCCCTCGACGACAGACGTCATGGATTTCAGCACGGCCTCGAGTTTCTCACCGCGGCCCAGGCGCTCGCCGCAACTTCGGTTGCGGCCTTCCGGACAGAAGCACGTGGTGGCGAGGTCGCCGATGCCCGCAATGCCGAAGAACGTGTCGAGCGAAGCGCCCATCGCTTTCCCCAGACGCGCCATCTCGGCGACGCCGCGCGCGAGCAGCGCGCTCTTCGCGTTGTAACCGAGGCCCAGGCCATCCGCCATGCCCGCCGCGAGGGCGATGACGTTCTTCACCGCGCCGGCAAGTTCCACGCCGAGCGGATCATCGTTCGTGTAAATCCGCAGCCACGGCAGCGTGAGCAGTTCCTGCACGCGGTGCGCCAGCGTTTCACATTTCGCGCTCGCGAGCATCGTGGCCGGCTGGCGCTGGGCGAGTTCCGCCGCGATCGTGGGGCCGGAGAGCACGCAAATTTGGTCGAGCAGCTTCGCCGTGCCCACCGCCTGCGCAATCACCTCGCTTGGCCGGAGGAGAGTGCCGATCTCAATGCCCTTGGAAACGGAAACGATGACGGCGTCAGGCTCGAGGCATCGGCCGATTCGCGTCCACGTTTCGCGCAGGAATTGCGTTGGGATGGCGCTGATGACGATCGGAGCCCCCCGCAACGCTTCCTGCTCGTCGGCTGTGATGCGAATGCTGGGATCGAGCTTTGCGTCCGGCAATCGCGGCGGGCGGTCGCGGTGTTTCTCCAATTCCGCCAGGTGCTCCGGAAAGGCCCCCCACAGCCGCGGCCGGGCTCCATGCTCATGGAGGGCCGCCGCGAGGACCAGCCCCATCTGACCGTCTCCGATGATGGCGACATCAACCGACATGAAAACCCTGCACGGAGGACGTGAAACGCGGAACGGACGATTGGACGACCGCGTGCAGCCTAGCGGTGCGGCCCTCGTGTGCAACTGATGCAGCGGCCGCTACGATACGACGCCTGCGGGGCGTGCCGGGCTGAACCGGGCGGGAGCCGGTGGCGTATACAGTGCGGTCGCTCCCCCGCGAGTCGCCGGGCTCTCGTTCACTTCTTTCGGTCCGGTGCGGGCCGGGGCACACGCAGTTATTGATTGCATCGTTCGGAGGCATGCATGTCCGAGCTTACCGTTGCCGGGGCCATGGATGAGGATCGTGACCTTCGCGACTTCAGCACCGAGGGGGCCGAGAGCCTCGAGCGCAAACTGTTCGTCGCGCTGATCGGCGGCGTGCTGCTGCTCATCTCCGTGATCTCCCGCTGGCTGGGCGGGCAGGAGCAGGTCGCGCAGCTTCCAGCCGCGATCGCAGCGTTGATCCTCGTGGTTCCGCTGGCCCGAGGCGCCTGGCGCGAAGTCCGTCGCGGCCGACCGTCAAGCGATTCGCTGGCATGCCTCGCCGTCGCCGCCGCGATTGCGTCGAACAATTATGCCGCCGCCGGCTTCCTCGCGCTTTTCCTGTGGATGGCGAATCTCATTTTGAGCCGCACCGCGTGGGGCGCCCAGCGGGCGATTCGCGACCTCATCGACCTCACGCCCGACAAGGCCCGCATCCTTCACCCGGACGGCACCGAGCAGGAAGTGACGCTCGCCAACGTCCACATCGGCCAGATCGTTCGCGTTCGTCCCGGCGAGAACTTGCCGGTCGATGGCAAGATCGTGCGCGGCCGCAGCGACATCAACCAGGCCTCGCTCACTGGTGAAGCCGTGCCCATCGAAGCGGAAGTCGGCACGCCCGTCTACGCCGGCACGACGAACCTCACCGGGCAGATCGATGTCGAAGTGACCGCCGTGGCCGCGGAGACGACGATCGGCAAGGTCGAGAAGCTCATTCGCGAAGCGGAATCCGCCAAGACGAAGAAGCAGGAACTGATCGAGCAGCTTTCGTCCTACTACGTGCCGGTGGTGCTGATGGTCGCCGGCCTGGTGTGGTTCTTCACGGCGAAGAGCCCGGACGCGGCGGTGCGCGACGAAGCCGCCGCTCGCGCGATCACGGCGCTGGTCGTGGCGTGCCCCGGCGCGTTGCTGATTTCGTATCCCACGCCGATGGTCGCCGCGTTCGCCGCCGCCGCTCGCCTCGGCATCATGGTGAAGCGAACGCAGACGCTCGAAGCCGCCGCGATGGTGAACACCGTGGTGCTCGACAAGACCGGCACGCTCACCACCGGCAAGTTTGCGGTGAGCCGGCTCGCGCCCGCGCCCAACGTGGAAGGTGCGGAACTCCTGCAGGCCGCTGCCGATGCCGAGCAGTCATCGAATCACCCGCTCGCCAAATCGATTCTCGAAACCGCGCGACAGGCGCGGCTGAAAATTGGCGCGATCGATCATTACGAAGAAGTGCACGGCCGGGGCGTCATGGCTCGCGTGAGCGGCAGTGAAATCTATGCCGGCCGGGCCGATTGGCTCATGCAGCTCAACCCCGCCATCCGCGCTGATGTCGCCGCGGTGGAAGCTCGCATCGAAGGCATGTCGGGCGTACACGTGATGAAAGATCGCCGCTATCTCGGCGCCGTCGGGCTTGAAGACAAGCTCCGCAGCCGGGCAGGCGAAGTGATTGAATGGCTGCGCAAGCTCGGCATGCGCCGCATCGCCATTTTCACCGGCGACCGTCTTGCGGTGGCAAAGCGCGTCGGTCAAGCCGTGGGCGTCGATGCCATCGAAGCCGAGTGCCTGCCCGAGGAGAAGCACGAAGAGCTGAAATACCTCATGCAGAAGGGCCACCGCGTGCTCGTCGTTGGCGACGGCATCAACGACGGCCCGATCCTCACCACCGCGGACGTCGGCGTGGCCATGGGCCTTTCCGGTTCCGACATTGCCACCAACTCCGCCGGCGTGGCGCTGATGAATGACGATCTGCGGCTGGTGCCGTTCCTCATCCAGCTTGCAAACAAGAATCGGGCCGTGATCGCGCAGAACATCGCCATGTCGATCGGCCTCGCGGTCATCGGACTCGCGCTCGCGGCAACGGGCAACATCAACATCTGGCTTGCACCGGTGCTTTACGCCAGCGGGTACATCCTCGTGATCTTCAACAGCCTCCGGCTGGTCCGGTTCGGCGAGGACTACACGCAGCAGGAGCAGGCGCGACGCGAGGTGGAAGCCAATCGGCCGGTTAAACCCGTGCGCTCACGCGCAACGGCGCCGGCGGCCAAGCCCGCGTAAGCGCAAGTTCGTGATTCATTTCACTTGCGCGTCGGCATCGCCGCAATTTTGTGAAATTGGCGAGGGCGGTCGCCGTACAATCTTCAGGATGGGGCGGCCGAATCGCTGTTTGAGCGCACCGGGGGGCTCGTCGCGGGAGGAGTGCCATGTGCGCCGAAACTGAAGTCATGTCGTTGCTGGACTCGGTCCTCGAGAACGAGACCATCATCCCGATTCTCGCCGTCACGCTGGGGTGCGCGACGGCGATGGTGTGGATTGTGTGCGCCACAATCGCCGGCGCGGTGAAAACACGCCACCGCGAACGCACCAAGCGCGAACTCGCCGCCTACGTGGCCGAGGGCACCCTCGACGCGGACAAAGCCATCGCGATCCTCGAGGCCGGCAACGGCAGCGATGACGCGGCGTGCTGACACAAGGTCAGCCGCTTGCGGTTTCGCGATTCATACTTGCTGCCGTTTGTGGTAGAGCGGCCAGCCGTCGTTTTTTTTGACAAACTGCCACGACTGTGCCGGCAATCGCGCGTTGATTGGATTTTGCTCGACATAGCGGATTGTGCGCTCGACGTCGTCAGGAGTGTCAAGAAATACCTTCCAACCGGGGCCGCCCCAGACTGGATGATCCTTTTCCCTTCGGCCATTGGCGCGAAGGCACTCACGAGATTCGTGTTGCAGATTCTGAATCATGTCTTCCGCACGGTGCTTGTGTTTGCGGATGAGAATATGCACATGGTCGGGCATGATCGCACAGGCGTAACAGGTGTAGGCGTGAGATCGGATAGTCTGCCCGAAGCACGCGGCAAGCGCTTCGCGTTCATCACTATCAAACGTGAGCAGAGCATGTTTGAGTTTGCCGGCAGCGCGTTCGTAAAACTCGCGAATGATGTGCGACGCGGGCTGCACGCGCTTGCGGCCAAAGTGCAATTGCCCCAAGTCGGCAATGACGTCACTGCGGATCGCATGTGACGTGCTCCCGCGGGGATCGTTGGGGAGCCACCAGCCGTACGCTGTCCAGACGAGGTGATAGGCGATGACCGTCATCGACTCATCTCGCTGCGAAGTTGCAATGCCGCGAAACCGCAAGCGACGCGCCGGCCGCCCGCTTGCGGTTTCGCGCCTCTCGAACCAGTTCGGCGTCACGCCACCGTGATCGACTCATCCAGGTACACGTCCTGGATCGCGTTGAGCAGCGCGATGCCTTCTTTCATCGGCCGTTGGAAGGCCTTGCGGCCGGAGATGAGGCCCATCCCGCCCGCTCGCTTGTTGATGACCGCCGTGCGCACCGCGTCCTGCATGTCGCTTGCGCCCTTGCTCTCGCCGCCGGAGTTAATCAAGCCGCAGCGGCCTGCGTAACAGTTGAGCACCTGATACCGGCAGAGATCAATCGGGTGATCGCTCGACAGCTCGGTGTACATGCGCTCATCGAGCTTGCCGTAGCTGGAGTTGCCGGTGTTCAGCGCCTTGTAGCCGCCGTTGCGCTCGGGGAGCTTCTGCTTGATGATGTCCGCCTGAATGGTGACGCCGAGGTGATTCGCCTGGCCGGTGAGGTCGGCGCTGGCGTGATGGTCCTTGCCGTCCACCTTGAACTTGCTGTTGCGCAGGTAGCACCAGAGGATCGTCATCATGCCAAGGTCATGCGCGAGCGCGAAGGCGTCCGCGATTTCCTGAATCTGCCGCGTCGATTCCTCGGAGCCGAAGTAAATCGTCGCGCCCACCGCCGCCGCGCCCAGGTTCCACGCTTCCTGCACGGTGCCGAAGAGAATCTGGTCGTACTTGTTGGGGAACGTGAGCAGCTCGTTGTGATTGATCTTGACGATGAATGGAATTCTGTGGGCGTACTTCCTGCTCATGGAGCCGAGCACGCCGAAGGTCGTCGCAACGGCGTTGCACCCGCCTTCGATCGCGAGTTTGATGATGTTCTCGCCGTCGAAATAGATCGGGTTCTTGGCGAACGAAGCGCCGGCGGAGTGCTCGATGCCCTGGTCGACAGGCAGGATCGAGAGGTAACCGGTGTTCGCCAGTCGGCCGTGACCAAAGATCTGCTGCATGTTGCGAAGCACCTGCGGGTTGCGATCGGACCCGGCCCACACGCGGTCGACGAAATCCGGTCCGGGCAGATGCAGCAAATCCTTCGACACCTTCGCCGTGTGATTGAGCAGGCTGGCAGCGTCATCGCCAAGCAGCGAAGCGACGTTGCTCGATCCAGCGGGCGATTTTTTGGGCGAGGTGGTCATCGTGGTCATATCGGCTCCCCTGCGAGAATGACGAAAACCTGATTGTAGCGTCGAATTGTGCGCGATCCCCTCGGGTGCGCCCGCTGGTTCAGGCCCCCATCTTCGCCGTGTTCAGAGCGGCAACGCGGCTCAAAATCCCACAGCCTGACCGTCTGCTCGCAGGTCGCTCCCGCCGCAGTACGCCACGGCCGCTGCCGCCGCGTCACCGCCTCCCCCATCCATGCGAAAGATGACCTGTCCCCTGCCGAAGATCACGCTTCGCTCGTCCGCACGCTGCACATCGTGGCCGCGCTTCCGCAGCTCTTCGTATGTGCTGTCGCTGAAGCCGGGTTCGATTGAAACCTTCATGTCGGTGGTCACCTGCCAGCGCGGCGCATCGAGCGCCGCCTGCGGGTTCTGCAAAGAGTCAAACATGCGGCTCACGACCTGCATGTGACCTTGCGGTTGCATGAATCCGCCCATGACACCGAACGCCATGATTGGCAGTTCAGTCGTTTCACCCGCACCTTCCTCCCTTCGGTCGACAGGTGCGGCTTCCGGGCGTTCATCCGATGCGGCGTCGCTGCCTTTCGCGATGATCGATTTCGTCACAAAGCCGGGAATGATCGTGTGATACGGCCGCTTGCCGGGACCCACCTGGTTCGGATGCCCTTCCTCCAGCGTGAAACACGCGCCGCGATTCTGCATCGCGATGCCCGTGCCGGGAATGACCACGCCCGAGCCGAAGCCCATGTACTGCGACTGAATGAAGCTCACCATGTTGCCCTGCGCGTCGGCGGTGCACAGCAGAATCGTGCCGCCGGGCTTGGGCTCGCCGTGCTGGAAGTTCTGCGCCTTGCTTGGATCAATCAGCTTGGCGCGCGATTCGAGATACGCCGCGCCAAGCAGTTCCTCCGGCTTCACCGTCATGCTCGCCGGATCCGCCACGTAGCGATGCGCATCGGCAAACGCCAGCTTCATCGCTTCGATCTGCAAGTGGAGCACATCCGGGCAATCAACCTGCAAGGCGCGAACATCGAATTGCCGCAGCATTCCGAGCGCCATGAGCGCCGCAATGCCTTGGCCGTTCGGCGGGATTTCGTGCACGCACACGCCGTGATAGTCGATCGAGATCGGCTCGACCCAATCCGCCTGGTGCTCCTTCAAGTCCTCAAGCGCGAGCGGGGCGCCATCGCGTGCCGCCTGCGCGACGATCTGCTTGGCGAGTTCGCCTTCGTAAAAATCCCTGCCGATCGACGCCGCGATGCGTTCATAGGTTTTCGCGTGATCGGGAAAGCGCACCACCTGTCCCGGCTTCGGCGCCTCGCCATCGAACAGAAACGTCTTGCCCCATTCGGGAAAATCTGCGTACGCCTTGACGGCACGCGCCCACAGCCGCGCGGTTTGCGGGGCGACGGGGAAGCCGTTCGTGCAATACTCGATCGTCGGCTTGAACAACTCCGCAAACGGCAACTTGCCGAAGCGCGTTGAAAGCTCCACCCACGCCGCCACCGCGCCCGGCACCGTCACCGGCCCCCACCCCTTTGTCGGCATGCCGTCATGGCCCGCGAACTGATCGATGTCGAGATTGCGCGGCGCACGCCCGGAGCCGTTGATGCCGTACAGCTTGCCTTCGTACCACACGAGCGCAAACGCATCCGAGCCGATGCCGTTCGTGGTGGGTTCGAGCGCCGTCATCGCAATGGCGGTCGCGACGGCTGCGTCCACCGCGTTCCCGCCCGCTCGCAACATCGCTAACCCGATTTGGGCCGCCAGCGGCTGGCTGGTGGCGACCATGTTCGAAGCCAGCACCGGCTCGCGCTGCGACGGATACGGCAGATCCCACGTGAACGGCGTCATGCGGACACTGTAGCGGGAACACGTTCCTTTCAACCACGGAGACACGGCGGCAGGCTGCAGAGGGAAAAGTCAACAAGTCAACAAGTCAACACGTCAAAATTTTGGCGATTGCGCGAGTATGTCGTCCTAGCACCCTGCCCTTCTCCGTTCCCTCCGTGTCTCCGTAGTTAGAAAGGCAGGTCAAAAAAGCGAAGAGACCTCGCCGAAGCGAAGTCTCTTGCCTGGTCAGTCCGAAGCAGAGGTCCTCTGACCCGTCATTCCGACGAAGACACGGTCGAAGACCATGGCCTCGGCGTTGACCGTCGCTGATGGTGCGCCGCTCCGAAGAGTCGTCGCGACCTTCAGCGCTTTGAGGCAGGGCAAGCCCTACCCCCAAGTGTGATGCGCCCGTTCGCATGCCCCGAAGGGCCGCGCTCGACCGCATCGATTCACCGGCTGGCCCGGCGGTGGGTCCTTGCCAGCCAATGCTCGCCGATTGCCTGCCGCGGCCGGCGTCGGCATGCGCTCGCTTCTCGCGGTTGCCCGCGCCGCGCTTCGCACACCGGCGTTTGCCCGGCGTTCACCGCCTGCTCGAGCGCCGCTTTCGCACGCGCTCACCAGCTCGGCTTGCCGGTCGTCGCGTGCCTGACCGCTTCACGTTCCTGCGAACACCCGTTTGAGCTTTCGACGTTCTGCGAAGCCATCAAACATGCGACAGCGGTGAATGTACTCGCGGCGCCGATGCTGGCAATACGAAACACAAAATTGTGGAGAGGCGGTGATCAACCTGCCCGTTGCGCCGGGATGTGTGTTTCTTCACGACGCAGCACGCGAAATCCAGCCACCCACGAGCACTTCGTCGCCGTCGTAACACACCACCGCCTGGCCCGCGGCGACCGCGAACTGCGGCTGCGCGAACGTCACTTCGATTTCGCCCGGCCCGTTCGATCGCACCTTCGCGTCCACCGGCTCGCTGTTATAGCGAATCTTCGCGGTGCACTCACGCCACGCGCTCGTCGGCTCCGCGTGCCAGTTCGCTTCATTCGCCACGCAACCGCTCGCGAGCAGGTCCTTCTTCTCGCCGACGGTAATCGTGTTCGACGCCGCGTCCTTGTTGATCACATACACCGGGTAACCGAGCGCCACGCCGACGCCGCGCCGCTGGCCGACGGTGAAATGCTGATGCCCCGCATGCTCGGCGATGTCGTTGCCGTGCGTGTCCACGATCCGCCCCGGCTTCACCTCGCCCGGCGAGCGGCGCTTCACAAGCCCGGCGTAGTCGTTGTCCGGCACGAAGCAGATTTCCTGTGAATCCGGCTTCGACGCCACCGGCAGGCCAAACTCCTGCGCGAGCGCTCGCACCGCCGGCTTGCGCATCTCGCCGATAGGCAGCAGCACCCGCGCGAGTAACTCCGGCTTGAGACCGAAGAGCACGTACGACTGGTCCTTGTCCGTGTCGAGACCGCGCAGCAGCTTCGCACGCGGCACCTCGTTCTCGTCAAAATTTTCTTTGCGCACGCGCGCATAGTGACCCGTGGCGACGTACTCGCAGCCGAGCGCGAGGGCGTGATCGAACAGCTTGCCGAACTTCAGCCAGTCGTTGCAGCGCACGCACGGGTTGGGTGTGCGGCCGGCGTTGTAGTCGCTCACGAAGTAATCAATGATCCTCCCGAAATCCTTCTTGAAATTGCAGACGTACAGCGGAATGCCGAGGATGCCCGCGACACGCTTCGCGTCCTGCGCATCATTGATCGAGCAGCAGCCCTGGTGGCCGATCTTGAGCTTCTTGCTCCCACCGTGCTGAAGCGGGGCTTGCCTCTTGCCCCCGCTCCCCTGGGGAGAGGGCTGGGGTGAGGGCTCCTCATTGCAGCACCCAGTCGCGCAGCCGCCCGCAGCTTCCTCGGCGGCCTCGTCAGGTGCGGCGTCGAGCAGATCAAGCCGATCGAGTTCTTCGCCCGGCGAGCCCAACCGCATGAAACATCCGAGCACGTCATACCCTTCGCGCAGCAGCAGCGCCGCGGCGACAGAACTATCCACACCGCCCGACATCGCAACCAGCACCTTGGGCTTGCGTGCCATAGGCGAATGGTATGCTGCCGCGCATGCTGATCTACGCGGGAATTGATGAAGCCGGCTACGGACCGCTGCTGGGTCCGCTCTGCGTCGGCTGCACCGTGTTTTCCGTCGCGGATCACGATCCCGCCAGCGGCGCGCCCAACCTCTGGCAGAAACTGAAAGCAGCCGTCGCCCGCAAGCACACCGATAAGAAAAAGCGCATCGCCATCGAAGACTCGAAGGAACTCGTCGTGCAGGGCGTCGAGCAGCACGAGCGCATCCGCCATCTGGAGCGCGGCGTGCTCGCCTTTGCCTCGCGATTGTGCGATCTTCCCAACTGCTGCAGCGACTATCTCCGCGCGGTCGGCGCCAGCGCGCCAAGTCGGCCGTGGTATGAATCCACATCGCCCATGCCGATGACGCACAGCGAGGCGGAACTGCGCATCGCCGGCTCGATGCTGCACCGCGCGATGGCGAAAGCGAGCGTGCACATCGAAATGATGCGCTGCGAAGCGATCGATGCGGATTCGTTCAACGAGCAGGTGTCCGTTACCGGCTCGAAGGCGACGATCAATTTCGCTGCTGCGATGCGCCTTGCGGATCAGGTCTGGCGGCGGTGGTCGCGCGAGAACCCGCGCATCGTCGTCGATCGCCAGGGTGGGCGAACGCATTACCGGGAAGATTTGCAATTCTGCTTTCCGGACGCCGAGCTTGCGATCATCGAAGAGACGCCGCGCATCAGCCGCTATCAGCTCACCCGCGGCGACTCGGTGATGACCATCAGCTTTGTCACGGAATCCGAGAGCCTGCACCTGCCCGCCGCCCTCGCCTCGATGACTGCCAAGTTCACCCGCGAACTGTTGATGATCCGCATGAACCGGTATTTCGCCGCCCACCTGCCGGAGCTCAAACCGACCGCGGGGTACTACAAGGACGCCCGGCGATACTTGCGCGACATCGAGCCGATCCTCGAACGCCACGCCATCGACCGCCGCCACCTCGTGCGTTGCCAGTAGGCCGCTCAAGCCGCTTGAGGCTTCGCAGGGTTCAGTGACAATCCTTGCGAAGCCGCGACCAGCTTGGGTCGCGAACCCCGGACTGGCGGAATGCCTTCCGGTCACGGCCTGCACCCCCGCGCGGCTTCATCAAAAACCGGGAACATGTTGACTGGCGCGCCTGTTCATCTACAATAATCGCTTCATTCCCGCAATCCGCCGACAGGTTCGGCCGATAAGACGCGGGACTCCACAGCGAACTCGATGTCGGCAGGCCATTGGGCGCTGCCGCGACGGCGAAGGAGATGACCGTTGATCGAGACGAGTGAGTTCGCCCGCTTGCGCTAGCCGGTCCCGTTGGGCCCGCTGCGAAGCAAGTCGGGCCAGACAACGCGAACGGGACCCCCGCTGCCGCCGCCAACGGCAGCCCCGTCTGAATATAAGCCATCGACCAACCAGCGAGGGGCTGGAAGGCGTAGTTGAAGCACCATCGCGCCCCACCGTTTGAGGCGCGGCTGCAGCAGCAGGCAGCATTCTGCGCAACCCTGAAGCGACTCTTCACGCTGACTCTTCGTTCGAGATTTTCGAACCAGCACGAAGCGCCCAACTTTGAGAGAACTGACCGTGGCCGTTGAACTTTCCAAACTGCGCAACATCGGCATCTGCGCCCACATCGACGCCGGCAAGACCACCGTTACCGAGCGCATCCTTTTCTACACCGGCAAGAGCTACAAGATGGGTGAAGTCCATGAAGGCACCGCCACGATGGACTTCCTCGTCGAAGAGCAGGAGCGCGGCATCACCATTCAGTCCGCCGCCACCACCTGCCCGTGGGAGCTCAACGGCGTTCAGTACAAGATCAACCTGATCGACACGCCCGGCCACGTGGACTTCACCATCGAAGTCGAGCGTTCGCTGCGCGTGCTCGACGGCGCCGTCGCCGTGTTCGACGCGAAGGAAGGCGTCGAAGCCCAGTCGGAAACCGTCTGGCGCCAGGCCAACAAATACGAAGTCCCCCGTCTCTGCTTCATTAACAAGATGGACAAGATCGGCGCGGACTTTGAGTTCAGCTTCCGCACCATCAAGGAGCGCCTTGGCGCCAACGCCATCGCCGTGCAGTACCCCATCGGCGAAGGCAGCACGTTCGAAGGCATCATCGATCTCATCCTGATGAAGGCGTATTACTTCGACGCCACCGAACTCGGCGCCATCATCGAAGAGCGTGAGATTCCCGAGAATCTGCGCGACGTGGCGGAACTCTGGCGGCACGAAATGGTCGAAGCCGCCGCCGACCTCGATGACGATCTCGCCCACACCTATCTCGAAGACGAGACCAAGGTCACCGTGGAGCAACTCAAGGCGGCGATCCGCAAGGGCACCGTCGCCCGCAAGTGCAACCCCGTGTTCTGCGGCGCGGCCCTCAAGAACATCGGCATTCAGCGCCTGCTCAACGGCATCGTCGAATACCTGCCGGACCCGACCGAAGTCGCCGTCGTGCAGGGCGTGCATCCGCGCACCGGCGAGAAGCTCACGCGGCCGCACAGCCCCGATGCGCCCTTCTCGGCCCTCGTCTTCAAGGTCGTTTCCGACATCCACGGCGACCTCACGTACATGCGCGTGTACTCCGGCAAGATCGCCAAGGGCGACCGCGCGGTGAACGCCGGCAGCGGCAAAAAGGAAATCATCTCGCGCATTTACGAGATGCACGCCAAGGACCGCCAGCCGCTCGATGAAGTCGGCGTCGGACAGATTTGCGCCGTCATCGGCCCGAAGTCGTCGTACACCGGCGACACGCTTTGCGATCCCGACAACCCCATCGTGCTCGAGAAGATTGACTTCCCGGAGCCCGTCATCTCGATGTCGATCGAGCCGAACACGGCGGACGACAAGAAGAAGCTGTCCGAGGCGCTGGGCACGATTCGCCGCGAGGATCCATCGTTCCGCTCCACGTACAACGAGGAAACGGGCGAAACGATCATCGCCGGCATGGGCGAACTGCACCTCGAGATCATCAAGAACCGCCTCGTGCGCGACATGAAGGTGAACGTCACGGTCGGCCGCCCGCGCGTCAGCTACCGCGAAACCATCACCGGCTCGGCCGAGAAGGTGCGCGGCCTCTTCAAGAAGCAAACGGGTGGTCGCGGCCAGTACGGCGACGCCGTGGTGAGCGTCTATCCCTGCACCAAGGAGCAGGCGGAGGCGGAAGGCCTCGAGATGAAGGACGGCATCGTGTTCGTGGACAAGATTTCGCAGGGCGTCATTCCCCGCGAGTACATTCCGTCCGTCGAATACGGCGTGCGCCAGGCGGCCGCGTCAGGCATCCTTGGCGGCTATCCGGTCGTCAACGTTAAGGTCGAACTGGTCTTCGGTTCATATCACGACGTGGACTCGAGCCAGGTGGCCTTCGAACAGGCTGGCGCCCTGGCGTTCCGTGAGGCTTGCACGCGTGCCCGTGTGGCGCTGCTTGAGCCCATCATGAAGGTGACGATCGTCACGCCGGACGAGTTCTTCGGCGCCGTCAGCGCCGACCTCGCCAGCCGCCGCGGCCAGATCAATGACTCCGAAATCCGCGGCCCGGTGCGCACGATCAGCGCGGAGGTTCCGCTGTCGGAAATGTTCGGCTACACCACGGTGCTTCGCGGCATGACGCAAGGCCGCGCCACCAGCACGATGGAGCCCGCAGAGTATCGCCTTATGCCCGAGCGTCTGCGCGACGAAGTGCTCGCCAAGACCTGAAACCGGGCACGCTGGTCATCACAAAGTTTCTTCGAGCCGCCGAGCAACCCTCGGCGGCTTTTTCCATGTGACAAGCCGCAATATCGCCTCCGCGCGCGTGCGGTTATGATGAGCGACGGTCCGTTTGCCGTTCGCCTGTCATCACTGCGAGAAGGATGCGCGTGAGCGACACACCCGTTCCAGCCGAGTTCAGCGTCGAATACGAGCGCCAGCTCGACGCCTGGTTCCGCAGCCGCTTTGCCGTGGTCTGCATCGGCTTTGCGGCCATGCTCGTGGCGCAGCTCATTTACTTCGTCTTCTTCTCACCCGCGGAAACGTGGTCCTCACCGCAGCAATGGCACCTTCTGCGATTGGCGACAATCGGGCTCGGGCTGGTGGCGATCGGGTATTACGCTGTCATCTGCCGGCCGCGGCTGGATTCGCGCATGCACATGGTGGCGGCGGTCGGCCAGCTTGTGCTCCTCCTTGGCGGGCTGTCGATCATCGGCAGGCTGGTGCTGCAGCCGGTTGATCCAGCCAGCGTCTCATGGGGATTGCTTGACCTCGCGATCTTGCATCTGATTGCCTGCACGATCTTACCGTGGACGCCGCGTGAAGCCGTGGCCCCGATCGTCGCGCTGCTGCTCATCTGGGCGATCGCGGTGCTGGTGCCGATCCCGCCGTTCACGCCGCCGATCGAGCGACAGACGGAACTGCTCGATCGCTTTTCCGTCGTGGTGTTGAGCCCGCTCATTCTCGCGCCGGGTTCGTTCATCGCCATGCAGCGGATGCGAAAGCATCACGACGACGTGGAGCGGCAAATTCTGGGCAAGCGCGTGCGCTCCATCTCCGGCGAGCTGTCCCGCGCCCGCATCGTGCATGACGCGATGTTCCCCCGGCCGTTTGACGACGGTTACATTGCGTTTCAATACACCTATCGCCCCATCCAGGAAATCGGCGGCGACTATGTCCACGTGCATGTCGATCGCGTGGCGCACCGCATTTACATGACGCTGATTGATGTCGCCGGACACGGGCTTGCCGCGGCCCTCACCGTCAACCGGCTGTTCGGCGAACTCGAACGAATTCGCGCCGAAAATCATGAAGCCGAGCCGGCGGAGGTGATCGAACTCCTCAATCGCTACGTGCATCTCACGATGGCGAATCACGACCTGTACGCCACCGCGACGGCGATGATGCTCGACGTCACCACCGGCGAACTGAAGTGGGTGAACGCCGGCCATCCGCCTTCGATTCTGCGGCGAAGCGACGGCACGCTGGTCGAACTCGCGGCGACCAACGTGCTGCTCGGCGCGCTAAGTTACGCGGAGTTCGAGCCGAACCAGCAGCAGGAACTGCTGCGCCCGGGCGATGTGCTTGTGGCGTTCACCGACGGCGCGTTCGAGGCTCGCAACAAGGCCGGGCGGCAATTCGGCCTCGCGGGCATTCGCCAGACGCTTTCCTTCACGCCCCCGCCGCGCGATTGGACCCGTTTCCTCACGACCGCGGTGGAAAAGCACCACGGCGGCCTGTGCGACGACGACGTGCTGATCGCCACGCTCTCGCTGCATAGTCTTCGTGTTCGCATCGATCCCACGCCGGCGAATGGAGAAAGCACGGAAGTTGACGCCGGCAACCCGGCGCGGTCGATGGTGCAATGAGCGGCAAGCGTTCCCGATGAACTCGGAGTCGCACGCCCGCCGGTTGGGCCCAGCCACCGCCATTCCACCCACGCTTTCAGGCACCCCATGCACGTCGCGCCGCCTCCGCATTACGACAGCGAATACCAGCACGAGCTGGCCGTGTGGCTGCGCAAGCGGTTCACGTTCCTGTGCCTGATCTATCTCGCGCTGCTCGCTGCGGGCATCATCTGGACGCTGGTGGACGTGTTCCTTGTTCGCAACACCGACGAGACGACTTCGCCATGGGTCACGTTCGTACTGCTCGTCAAGAGCGTGCTCACGCTTGCTGTGGTGGCGTTGTATTTCCGCGCGACGCGCAAGGAAGTGAGCCGCGAAGACACGCTTCGCGCCGCGTCGGGCATGATTCTTTCGATCGGCCTCATTTCAATCGCCACGCGCGTGTTCATGCACCTGTGCCTCGACCGCTTCGATGGCGATTTCCTCGTCTCCGTGTTCGGCTGGCACCTGGGCGCGTGCCTTCTGCTGCCGTGGCAACCGCGTGAATCGCTGCGGCCGATGATTCCGCTGCTCGCCGCGTGGGATCTTTACCTGCTCATCTTTTTCCTGCAGGTCGATCCCGCGTGGGTGGTGCTCACGATGATTTTCGGTCCGGGACTGCTCGTGCCGGGCGTGGTGATTTGCGATCTTCGTCTCCGCCGCCACGGCTCGCGATTTCGCGCCCGCATGGTGGGCAAACACTTCCTCACCATGCAGCAGGAATACGCCCGCGCCCGCAGCATCCACGACGCCATCTTCCCCGAGCGATACGAAGACACGTCGCTGCAGTTCGAATACGTCTACACGCCAATGCGCGAACTGGGCGGCGATTTCGTCCACGTTCGCGTCAACGAGCGCGGCATGCTCCACCTCACGCTCATTGATGTCACCGGCCACGGCCTGCCCGCGGCGCTCACTGTCAATCGCCTCTACGGCGAGCTTGAGCGAATTCTTGCGGAAGATGTGAACGCCTCGCCAGGCGACGTCATCGCGCTGCTCAACCGATACATCCAGCTCACGCTTGCCCGCCACAACATCTTCGCCACCGGCGTGTGCATGCGGATTGACCCGACCGTCGGCGAGTTGCGCTACGCCAACGCAGGCCACCCGCCGGCGTTTGTGCGCGGCGCAAACGGCGTGATCACCGAACTCGAGGCCACCGCCTGCATGCTTGGCGCGTTGCCGAATGAACTCTTCGACGCCGCTGAACAATCGATGACGCTCACGCCGGGCGATATTCTGATTGCGTACACGGACGGCGCCTATGAAGTGCGTGACCCGATGGGTGTGGCGTTTGGCCTGGAGCGCGTGCGCGACCTCATGCGTCGCCAGCCGCCGCCGCGCAACTGGCCGCAGTTCATTGCGTCAGCCGTAAGCAAACACTGCGCCGGCCGGGCCGCGGATGACGTGCTCATCGCCGCCGTCACGTTCCTTGCATTTCGGGAACCAGCCATGAAGACGCCGAACGCTACCGTGGGCGCCGCGGGCGCGATCGCCAACCAGTCTGAACGAAATGCGTGACGCACGGCGTTATCTCGATCTCGCAGCAAAGCTCGCCCTCCGTGGCCACGGCGGCGCGGAGCCGAACCCCATGGTGGGCTGCGTCATCGTGAATGACGCCGGCCAGATCGTCAGTTGGGGCTACCACCGGGCCGTCGGCGGACCGCACGCCGAGCGCGTCGCGCTCAATCGGGCCGGCCAGCAGGCGCGCGGCTGCACGATGTACGTCACGCTCGAGCCGTGCAACAACGTCGGCAGGACCGGGCCATGCACGGAAGCGATCATCGCGGCCGGCATCAAGCGCGTCGTGTTCGCGCAGCGCGATCCGCACGCCAAAGCCCAAGGCTCCGAAGCTCGCCTTCGTGCTGCCGGCGTGGATGTCGTGAACGATGCGTCATCGCGCACCGCTCGCCTCGTATCCGCCCCGTTTGTTCATCGCGTCACCACGGGCTTGCCGTTCGTTGTCGCCAAGTGGGCGCAGACGCTCGACGGTCGCGTCGCCACACGGACCGGCGAGAGCAAATGGATCAGCAGCGAACGCAGCCGGCGACTGGTGCACCGCGAGCGCGGCCGAGTGGATGCCATCCTCACCGGCACGGGCACCGTCTTTCGCGATGATCCGATGCTCACCGTGCGCCACGGCCGCAAACGCCGCACGCCGCGCCGCATCGTGCTCGATCGACGACTCGAAATTTCGATGGATTCCAAGCTCCTCGCCAGCGCCCGCGAAGCGCCGCTCACGCTCGTGTGCACGGAAGCCACGGCCGCCGCCATGCCCGATCGCGTCGCCGCCCTCCGCGAGCGCGGCGCCGACGTCTTCCCGCACCAAGCCGAAAGTAACAAGCTCGAACTCCGCAGCATGCTCCAGGCACTCGCGGCGGAATACGACATCACCACCATGCTCGTGGAAGCCGGCCCGCGATTGCTGGCCCCGCTGGTGCGCGAAGGACTCATCAACCTGCTGTGGGTGTTCATCGCGCCGATGGTGTTCGCCGACAACGAAGCTGTGCCCGCCCTGCGTGATCTCAACATCGCGCAAATCGCCGATGCCCCGCGCTTCACGCTCCTCGACGCCCGCCGCCGCGGCGACGACATGATGCTGCTTTACGGCACCGTGGACGAAAGCCCGTAATCCGCCGGCGAAAGTCGCAGCTTCATCGACGCCGCGAACACGCGCAGCACATTGTCGCCGTTCTCCAGCCCCCACTGCCCCGTCGCCTCATCCTTCACGATGCGCACGGTGTCCAACGGCTTGCGGCTGAAACCCGAAAGCGTCACCGTCGCCACCTGCTTCTCCGCAGGGTACGGCTCGATGCTCACGCGCGGCGCCCGGAGCTCCGTGAGTTGCCGCAACAGTTCTTCGACGAGCGCCGCGCTCACTTCGATGTTGCCGTGGCTCGGCGCTCGCCACTTCTCAAGATCGCGCTCGAAGATCAGTTCGCCAGCGTCGCTGCGAATGGTGATGATCTTCACATCCGCCGCCTGCGTGCCCGACGCGGTTGGATCGATCAGCGTTTCGGGCGCGGGGAAGAGCGCATTGACGGTGGCCTGGCTGATTCTCACCACCACCGGCCTGCCTTCGATCATCGCAAAGCGGTCGCCCGTCGAAGCGCCGATCGGCAAGCCCAGCCGCAATCGTTGCACAGGCGTTCCGGCCGATTCAATTTCGAGCGTCGCCACGGCAGGTTCAAGCCCGAAGCGCGCAAGGTCTTCTGGCGAATCGAGAATAAACCCCGCCACTTGGGCCTTGGCGAGCGCCGCTACGTAGTCTTCGATCTTCACGTCATCCGCGCGCGTCGCCGTGGGCTGCGACATCATCCACGCTGCGTGCTGTCGTTTGAGTTCGAGCTTCGTCGTGCCTGCATCAAAGGCGATGCGGCTGGCCTCGATGTTGACGCCATGGAACAGCGACCGGTCGCGCCACTCGCGCGGGTCCATCGCCGTCGCTCGCTCCTGCAGGTCGCTCTTGATGATCAAAATGGAGTCGTCACCCGCAAGCTGCGCGTACGCCCGCCCACCCAGGCCGCGCCGCCCGAGTTTCAGCGTGATCGGCTGGCCCGCCGATTCAAACGTCAGCGTCGCCACCGGCGGATCCAAGCCCAACGTGCCCGCGTTCACCTCGCCTGCATCGCCCGGCGCCATGGTCCCCAGCACTTCCGCATCCACCGCCTGAATGATGAGCTGGCGAATGGAGTACGGATCCATCGGGTGTACGATCGGCTGCGTCTGCCGCCACGCGTCGCCATCGCGCTCAAACCGCAGCTTCTCCCCGTCCGCGCGAACGAGGTCGATGGCGTCCACGGCATCCACGTCGAGCGTGCCGGGGGCGATCAACTTCCGCGCCGCATGCCGCACCGCGCCTTCCGAACCGCGCGGCACGATGAGCACCGCCGCGATGAGCGACATCACCGCGACCGCAACCGCCAGCAACGTCAGCCGTCCGTTCAACTCACCGCCTCCGCACAAACCACACGAAAAGCCCGATCGCCAGCGCGCAGGCCGGCATGACGATCACCGTGAACGCCGACCACCGCATCCACACCGGGCCAGTGATGTCCTGCAATCGCGCCACCTGCTGCGACGTCGGCCCCGGCGCGATCAGATCATCCATGCCCGCCAGCCACGCGACGGATGACAGCAGAAATTCAAAGTTGCCGGGATTCGCCAGCGCCATGCGCTCGCCGCCGATCGGCACCATCACATCCGCCACGAACGAAAGCATCCATCCGCCGGAGCCCGACACAATCACGCGCTGCTCGCCTTGACCCGCCGGATGCGGCCGCACGCCCGCCACCACCAGCGGAAGCGGCGAATCAAACGTCTTGCCTTCGCGCTTCTCCGCCAGCCGCTCCAGATCGCCCGCCCAATCCGGCTCCAGCCACCGCGACGGCGACGGCGCAATCTCCGCAATCGGCGTCACGCGCACGCCCGTCGGCAACTCGCGCGCCACTTCCACGGGCGAAGGCAGGCCGAAATACGTGCTCATGCCGTCCACCGAGCGCCCCACGGGATGCGACTCGTTGAAATCCTGCAACGTCATCGCCCGCTCGTACTCCGTGCGATCTTCGGAGATGCGAATCGAATGAACGACAACGCGCCCCGTATCGACGCGCAGCCCGAACGGCTGCGCCAGCGTCGCCCACCGATCCGGCTGCTTCATCTTCGGCAGCAAACTCGGGTTCACGCTGAGCAGCACCGGTTCGCCTTCGTTGAACAGCGCCGCGGCTGCGTCCATCAGCGCCGTTTCCTCGCGCGTGGGCTGCAAGCTCTGGCGCTGCGGCGGCGCGATGATGATCCACACCGTCGTCTGCCCGATCTGCTTCGCGGGTCTCGAACCGCTCGCCACGTTCCATTCCGCCACCTCGTATCGCGACGCCTTCAGCACGCTCGCCGCGCCGAACACATCAACCTGGCGAGCGCGCTGCCGAAGCAATGACTCCGGCTCGGCATGCACAAACACCACGCGCGGCATGCGCTCCACGAGCATCGAACGAATCGTCGAAGAAATCACCTGCTCGCCGCGGAAGCGATGATCGAACCGCACCACGCCGCCGCCCCGCGCCACTTCACGCGGATTCGTCGGCGGGAACAGTTGCCGGCCCGGAATCACCGCCGCGCGATCCGGGCCAAGAATGATCGCGACATCGCCTTCCTGCATGCGAGCGCCGATGTTCGAGAGTTCCATCGCCGGAAGCTGCGCGAGGTTGTCGCCCGCGGTGGCGAGCCGTGTGGCGAAGACCTGGAACTCCGCCACGCGATCGCCCGCCGCTCGTCGCACCGCCACATCCAGTTCGCTCGCCTGCTGCGCCGCGGTGAACGCATCCGCGGTTCGCATGATTTCCTGCGACCATTGCGTGAGCGCGCTCGCCAGCATGCTGCGTGCGCCTTCGTAGTCAGGAATCGGGCGGGCGCCGTCGACCGATCGCGCCTTCGCCACCTCCGCCATCACCTTCTCGCCCTGCGCGGCAAGCAGGTCGTACGCGGGCACCTGCTTCTCCAGCGTGGACCGTGCAGCGCCGGCGGGGAGCATGGCTCCCAATTCGCGCAGCACGGCTGCGTACTGCTGCGCGAAAAGTTGCAGCTCGCTGAATGCCGTCACACCGGCGTCGAGCGCTTGGTCGTAGGCGGCGATCGGCTCCTTGTATGTCTCGTTCAGCCTCGCGAGCAGCGCATCGAACTGCACGAGCGAGTCCGCGCTTGCGGGATCGATGCGCACCACGCGCAGATTCGGCGCCGCCTGGCGATAGCGCGCGAGCACTTCATCCACCTGCGCCCGCGTGGCGTCATCGATCGTCTGGCCATCGGCAGATGACTCGGAAATAAGCAGCGCGATCGTCCACTCGCCTTTCAACTCCGCAAGCAGGCGGCGCGAGAGCTCACTCAACGAGTACGCCCGTGTCTTCGTGGCATCCAGCCGAACGCGCAGCGCCGGCGAGCCGAAGATGGCAATGAGCGAGCCCGCGGTGACAACGAGGCTCACCAGCACCACCGCAAGGTGCAGCCACGGGCGAGCGCGGCCATGAACGCATGACGGAGATGACGACGCGTTCATCGATACCTCCGCATCGCAAGCGACGCCATGGCGGCAAGCAGAAAGAGCGCCGTCAGCACAACGAAATATGCCACGTTGCCCGTGTCGAGCAGGCCGATCGAGAAGTCTTCAAGCCTGCGATGCGGATCAAGCGCAAAGAGCACGTCCATCGCGCTGTTGATCGCGCGAGCCGCGCTTTCCGCCGACGCCGCATCCCGATCCTGCGCGGCGGCGGCGCCAAGATATTGACTTAGCAGCGGCAACCCTTTCGTCGCCACGAGCATCATCAGCCAGAAGAACATCGTGAGCAGATACGCCAGCACCTGGCTCGGTGTGAGCGTGGACGCGAGCACGCCGCTTGCAAGGAACGCGCAGCCCGCCAGCAGCATGCCGAGGTAACCGCACGCAAGTTCGCCGTAGTCCGGCTGCCCGTAGCGCTCGAACGCAATGATGTAGAGCAGCGTGGGAAGCAGCGCCGCGACGAGATAACCGAGCGCGCCCAGGAATTTGCCAAGCACGATCTGCGATGCGCTCACGGGCGAGGTCATCAGCGATTCAAACGTGCCCAGGCGCAGTTCTTCGCTCACGCTTCGCATGGTGATCGCGGGGGCGACCAGCAGCAACACCCACACCGCGCCGCTGAAAAGCACGCGAAGGGACGCCGGTTTGCCGGACGCAAATCCCGATCCCAGCACCGGCCCCAGCACAAAGAGGAGCATGCCGGTGAAGAGCAGGAACATGGCCATGATGACGTAGCCGCCCGGCGCGAACAGGAACGCACGCAGCTCCCGGCCGGCAATGGCGAGCGTGCGCGTCATGGCTTCGCCCCCTTCGCTGCATCATCATCCGGCTCGTTGGCCAGCACGGTGAAGAGCTGTTCCAACGTCAGGCTTTCCCGCCGAAGCTCGCGCACTTCGCATTGCGCCGCGGCGAGCGCGCTGGCGATTGCCTGTCGCAGATCGTCACCGCCGGAGGTCGGAGAAACTGTGGCACGCTGCCAGCCTTCCGCCAAAGCCTTCACGTGCGCGGACTCCACACCGCGCACGCCGCGCAGCGCGTTTTCAAGAGCCCCGCCTCGCGCTTCAACGACATACGGAGCGCGATGCGCCGCTGCGAGCGAATGGCGCAATTCGTCAATCGTGCCCTGCGCCCGCACGCGCCCCGCAAGCAGCATGATCGCGCGATCGCACGACTGCTCCGCTTCGCTCAAGATGTGCGTGGAGAGCACGATGGTGTGCTCGCCGGCCAGATCGCGGATGAGCTGGCGCGATTCGCGAATCTGCGTCGGATCGAGCCCCGCGGTCGGCTCATCGAGAATGAGCACCTTGGGGTCGTGCAAAAGCGCCGCGGCAAGCCCGACGCGCTGGCGATAGCCCTTGGAAAGTTGCTGAATCGGCCGACGTCGAACGTGGTCAATCCAGCACCGCTTCATCACGCCATCCATCGCAGCGCGGCGTTTCGGGCGGGAAATGCCGAAAAGGCGGGCCCGATAGCTCAAATATTCCTGCACGCGCAGTTCGCCATAGAGCGGCGTGGATTCGGGCATGTAGCCGATCTGCTGCTGCACGGTCCGGCGATTGCGGGAAACGTCCTGACCGGCGATCGCGACAGAACCCTCGGAGGGGGTGAGAAACCCGGTCATCATGCGAATGGTGGTGGATTTCCCGGCTCCATTCGGGCCCAGCAGCGCCACCACGGCCCCCTCCGGCACGTCAAAATCCAGCGAATGGACGGCCGTGATCTTGCCGAATCTCTTGGTAAGCCCTTGGGCGTGAATCATGGCTGCGGGTGCGCTCATGCGATCGGTGTGCCCACTCGTTCGCTGGAACAAGATGATGAGTTCGTGCGTTTATAGGGTAGTTGCCGATTCGTTGTTGGCGGGTTTGCCGATGAAAGTCGGGACGCGCGCCATGCTCCGAAGGGGCACAGTTCCGCAGGGGACGCCGCCGGTGGCGTTCCTCCCGTCTGAATCCGGTGTTGTCTTGATTCAGTGTGTGCAGGCATGGTAAGCTTCTCGACTTGTCCCTGTGACGAGCGAGCAGCCATCTCGTGATGACCTCGACCCGTCCACGTTTGGTGATCCTCAAGGGAACGTCGGCCGTCGACCCGCAACTGATCGAGGCTCTGCAGTCCTCCTGCGACATCGTCTTTGCGGAAGATTCATCATCGGCGCGTCGATTGGCTGAGGAACATGATTCAGCCATGATTCTCACGCTCGGAGACGATCTCGCCCTTGCCGACAACGCGCCCCTCGCCCAGGGAGCGTTCCGTGCCCTTCAAGCGGGCAGCGACGGCATCGGCCTCGTCAGCTCCGGCGGGCAACTCGAATGGATGAACGAAGCCCTGGCCCGCAAGAGCCAGTGGACGCGCAGCGAGTTCTGCCGACTCTGCGCCGAAGCGATTGAATCGTTCAACGCCGCCAAGACGCCCGGCAACAAGCCCGAAGGCGTGACGCGCGAACTCGCGCTCCGCTCACGAAACACGCACTATCAACTCGTCGTCGCCCCCGCCGAGATCATTCCGGGCGACAAACCCATCGTGCGCAGCGTCGTCGGCCTGCTATGGGATCTCACCGCCAACCGCCGCCTGCAGGAAACGCTGGACGCAATCGATGCCGCCGGCAACGAGCTGATGCGCATCGACGCCGACGTCATCGCCCCCATGCCCGTCGCGCAGCGGCTCAAGATGCTCGAGCAGAAGATCGTCAAAGCCGTGCGCGACGTGCTGCATTTCGACAACTTCGAAATCCGCCTCCGCAACCCGCGAACGAATCAGCTTGAGCTCGTCATCGCCGTCGGCATTTCGCCGCTCAAGATCGGTGAAGCCATCTACGCGGACGCCGAAGAGAACGGCATCTCCGGCTACGTCGCCAGCACTGGCCGCAGCTACATCTGCCCGAACGTGCAGGACGATCCGCTTTACCGCGAAGGCCTCGATGAAGCCGGCAGCTCGCTCACGGTTCCGCTGCGTCTGCACGATCGCGTCATCGGCGTGTTCAACGTTGAATCCAAGCAGGTCAACGCCTTCGACGACAACGACCGCCAGTTCGCCGAGGTCTTCGGCCGGTCGATCGCCATGGCGCTGCACATGCTCGATCTGCTCGTCGTGGAGCGATACACCACCAACGAGCAGGTGGCGCAGAACGTGCTCACCGAGTTGAGCACGCCGCTTACCGACATCACCAGCAAGGCTCGCGAGCTACGAAACAAGCTCGGCGGCAACACGGACGCCGAGGCCGCCATCGACGCCATGCTCGCCGACATCGCTCGCGTCCGTGAACGCCTCGTCGCCTGCACCAGCGGCCCGCGCAACATCATCGGCGTCGAGCAGGAAATGCACCGCGAGGACATTGACCCGGTGCTCGCCGGCAAGAAGGTGCTCATCGCCGACGACGAAGCCGGCATTCGCGAAACCGTGCAGAAACTGCTCACGCAGAAGGGCTGCGAAGTCACCGCGTGCGAGAACGGCCGCCGCGCCATCGACAACGTTGAAGCGAGCAAGGCCGGGGGCGGATACGACGTCGTGCTCACCGACATCTCGATGCCCGACTGCAACGGCTACGAAGTCTTCCGCGCCGTGAAGGACTCCGCGCCCAATACCCCCGTCATTCTCATGACCGGCTTTGGCTACGACCCCCACCACTGCGTGTTCCGCGCCAGCCAGGAAGGTCTGCACAGCTTCCTCTTCAAGCCCTTCCGCGCCTCGCAACTCGTCGAAGCGATCACCAAAGCCATCGCCAGCCAATCCACATAAGCCGCTCGCGGCTTCGCCACCCACTACCAAACCGCATCGTTTCCGAAAGACGCGTCGCGCTTGCGCTCCGCCCTCTTCACGCCGCACGCCGCGCCACCACCACGCGCCACAACCCTTCAAAATCCTTCAGCACTTGCACATCGCACAGCATCGCCTGCGACGCCGCCAGTTTGTGCACGGCATCCTTTGTCGAATCCGCAATCTCAATCGCCAGCATGCCGCCCGGTTTCAGGAACGCCGGCGCCTGCTCCACGAGCGGGCGAATAACCGCCAGGCCGTCTGCCCCGCCGCGCAGCGCGGTTTCCGGTTCGTACAAGCGCACGTTGTCCGCCACCGCCGGCCATTCGTGATCGGGGATATACGGCGGATTCGAGCAGATCACATCAAACGCCCCCGCTTCGGCCTTGAGCGGACCGACGCCATCCCCTGCGCGAAACTCAATTCGCTCGCCCACGCCATGCGCCTCCGCATTCCGCTTCGCCAGCGCGAGCGCACCCGGAACAACATCCGTCGCAATCACGCTGCACGCCGGCACGTGCAGCGCTACGCAAATCGCAATGCACCCCGTCCCTGTGCCGACATCCGCCAGCAGCGGTGACTCGATCCCGCTCGACTTCAGCCACCGCACCACGTGCTCCACAAGCGTCTCCGTGCTCGGCCGGGGAATGAGCGTTGAGGGGTCAACGGCGAACTTCCTGCCGTAGAACCACGCCTCGCCGACGAGATACTGCACCGGCTCGTAGCGAGCGGCCCGCGCGACAAGCGCCCGCAACGTCGCCAGTTCCGACTGGTTCGCTGGCCGGTCCACTTCCATGTACAGCCGCATGCGGTCACACGCGAGCACGTGGCTCAACAGCATTTCCGCGACGAGCCGGGGCGAATCCACGCCTTTGCTGGCGAAATGCTGCGTCATCCACGCCAGGAGCGAGCGCGTGGTCCACGGGGCTTCCGCGCCGGCGCTGGCCGGCCGTTGTGACGCGTTGGACATCGAAGGATCATAGCGGCGCACCTTCAGCCACCCGCTCCCAACCGATCTCACGCCCCTTCAATGACCGGCATACGTTCGCCAAGTGCGCGCAGCGCGACTACTATGAAATTCTCCCGCGTGATTGATGAAGCTCGCGGATTTCGGCCGCATTTTGCCGACACATGATCCGTCACGCTTCGTGTTCAAGGTGTCGCCATGCACGTCCTCATGCTTGGTTGGGAATTCCCACCGTTCATCACTGGCGGCCTCGGCACGGCATGCTTTGGACTGACAAAGGCCCTCGATCGGCGAAACGTGCGCGTTACGTTCGTCCTGCCCAAGGCGGCGCGCGGCGACGAAACATCGCATGTCAACCTCATCGCCCCGGAACGCCACGCCGCCCCCGGATGGTCCGCGCCGATGACCGGCCCCAGTGCGCCGCAGGGCGAAGGTCCCGCGTCCGCAAGCGCCCAGGCGCCTTCCGCATCCGGCAGTCCCGCCACCACCACCGCCGGCCAGCCGGGCCATGAATCCGTCTTCCGCCTCGCGCAATTCGTGCATGTTCAAGCCGGCTTCACGCAGCCCTATCAGCGCACCGCCGGCCCGTCGAACGTGAGCGACTGGAGCGAAGGCGAGCAGGTGGAAATCGAAGAAGTGGACGCCGCCACCGGCGAGATTCGAAAGCGCATGATCCGCCGGCCCAAGGAAACGCCCAGACGACCCGGCGAACCCATGGTCATCTTTGAACGCGGCGACGGCGGCTCCGCGGGTCCCGATTACGGCGGCGACCTCATCGGCGAAGTCGAACGCTACGCCAACTTCTGCATCTCGCGGGTGCGCAACCTGCAGTTTGATGTCATCCACGCCCACGACTGGCTCACCTTCCCGGCCGGCATCGCCATCGCACGCCTGACCGGCAAGCCGCTCGTCGTCCACGTGCACTCCACGGAATTCGATCGCTCCGGCGAGCACGTCAACCAGCGCATTTACGACATCGAACGCCGCGGCATGCACGCCGCCATGCGCGTCGTCGCCGTCAGCCAGCTCACGAAGAACGTCATCATGCGCCGCTACGGCGTCTCCGACCGCAAGGTGGAAGTGGTGTACAACGGCGTGGAGTTTGACCCGCAGTCGAGCGGTCTCACCGGCATCCACACCGCTGACAAGATCGTGCTGTACTTCGGCCGAATCACCTACCAGAAGGGCCCGGAGTATTTCATCCGCGCCGCCAAGCGCGTGCTGGAGGTGATGGAGAACGTGAAGTTCGTCGTCGCCGGCTCGGGCGATCAGGCCGTGCGCATGATTGAGATGGCCGCGAACCTTGGCATCGGCCACAAGGTGCTCTTCACCGGCTTCCTGCGCGGGAAGGACATCCAGCGCGTCTTCTCGCTCGCGGATGTGTACGTGATGCCCAGCGTGTCCGAGCCGTTCGGCATTGCTCCGCTCGAAGCCATGAGCCACGATGTACCGGTGCTCATCAGCAAGAGTTCGGGCGTCAGCGAAGTGCTCACCCACGCGCTCAAGGCCGACTTCTGGGACGTGGACGACATGGCGAACAAGATCGTCGCCGTGCTTCGCCACCCGCCATTGAGCAAGACGCTTCGCCAGCACGGCGCCTTCGAGGTTCGCCGGCTGTCCTGGGACGGCGCCGCCGAGCGATGCGAACAGATTTACCGCGCCGCCACCAGCGAAATGGCGCACCACGCGCTGTCGCATTCGTGACGGCACGCTGACCGTCAAGATGGGAAACGCGCCCAGGAACGCCCACACAGGCGAGACGCCTGTGCCACCGGTTTCCGCGAATCCGCCTTTCCACGTTCCGCGTTCTCCGCGTGCCGGCATTTCGGCATTTCGGCATTTCGGCGTTTCGGCTTTTCGGCGTTTCGGCGTTTCGGTTTTCTGCTCATATACTTCCCCGCCTATGGCGCTCTTTACCCGCTCGAAGCCTGCCCCATCGACATCCCCAACCATCGAACCTGGCCCTCCCGCGCCGCATGGCTCATCCGCTACGCGCGGCGTGAACCACGGCCCACAGGTTGAATCGCTCGTGCGTCGCATCGGCGGCGAACTGCTGGCCGCGGCGCGCGGACACAAGGCCGGCATGTTGAGCGCCGCCTTCTGGTCCGACAAGCTCATGTCGTGGTCCATGAAGGACCCGAACTTCAAGGTGCAGCTCTTCCGCTTCGTGGACGCGTTCCCCACGCTCACGACGCCGCAGAGCGTGCACGAACACCTCGTCGATTACCTCTCGCAGCCGGGCGTCGAACTTCCGCCGGGCCTCTCGCTTGGCATGAAGGCGGGCGGGCTGGCGAAAGGCCTGATGTCGAAGACCGTTGCGAGCCAGATCACGTCGATGGCGGGCAAGTTCATTGCGGGCGCCAATGCCGCCGACGCGCTTCCCGATCTGCGGCGCTCGTGGGACAAAGGGCTTGCGTTCAGCGTCGACCTGCTCGGCGAAGCGTGCGTGAGCGCCGCGGAGGCGGAGAGCTATCGCGAGAAGTATCTCGATCTCGTGCGCGGCCTGCCCGGCGAAGTCGCCAACTGGCCCGCCAATGACGTGCTCGATCGCGATCACCTCGGCGCCATTCCCCGCGCCAACGTGTCGATCAAGATCAGCTCCTTGAGCGCGCAGACGCATTCGATTGATCACGACCGCGCGCTCGATTCCATCATGGAACAGCTTCGCCCGATTCTCGAAGAAGCGAGGCGGCTCGGCGTGCACATCAACTTCGACATGGAGCAATACGCGCTGAAGGATCTCACGATGGATCTCTTCATGCGATGCTGCGAAGCCGTGGACTTCTCCGCCGGGCTCGCCATGCAGGCATATTTGCGATCGGGTGACAGCGATGCGGCAAAGTTGGTGGCGTGGGCGAAGCGAACCGGCCGCGTCGTGAAAGTTCGCCTCGTCAAAGGCGCGTACTGGGACTACGAAACGATTCACGCGGAACAGATGGGCTGGCCCGTGCCCGTGTGGGGCCGCAAGGTTGACACCGATGCGTGTTTCGAGCGCATGACGCGCCAGTTCGTTGACGCCATTCCGACAAGCAAGGGCCAGGGCGGCACCAAGCTCGCCCTCGGTTCGCACAACATCCGCTCCGTGGCGGTCGGCATGGCGATGGTGGAAGAACGCGGCTTGCCGCTGAACGCGCTCGAATTGCAGATGCTGCGCGGCATGGCGGACCAGATCAAGTTCGCGGCGGTTGAGCGCGGCCTGCGCGTGCGCGAGTACGTTCCCGTTGGCGAGATGATCCCGGGCATGGCGTACCTCGTGCGCCGGCTGCTTGAGAACACGTCGAACGAATCATGGCTGAAGGCGGGCTTCCTCGATCGCGCCGCGCCGGAAACATTGCTCGCGGCCCCAGTGTCCCCCAGCGATGACGATCCGGGCCATCAGCGCCTGACGGAAGCGCCGGAGCGTCACAAGCTTTCCGTTTCGATTCCGGGCGTGGGTGATGGCCGGCCGTTCTTCTCCGAGCCGCTGCGCGATTTTTCCGACGCCGGCGTGCGCAAGCGGTTTCGCGCCGCGATTCACGCCGCCGAGGTGCCTGCCGTCGCGAACGACAGCACCGTGGAACAGGCATCGAAAGCGGTGGAAATCGCTGCCGCCGCGTTCCCTGATTGGCGCGACACCGATCCGGTTCGCCGCGCCGATGTGCTTGTGCGTGCCGCGCGCATCATGCGAGAACGGCGCGATGAGCTGTCGGGGATCGTGATCAAGGAAAACGGAAAGCCGTGGCATGACGCCGACGCGGATGTGTGCGAGGCGATCGATTTCTGTGAGTATTACGCCCGGCAGGCCGTGCCGATGTTCCAGTTCGATCGCATCGGCAAGTTCATCGGCGAACTCGACCAGCAGATTTATGAACCGCGCGGCGTGGCGGTCGTCATCAGCCCGTGGAACTTCCCACTCGCGATCTGCACTGGCATGACCACCGCAGCGCTCGTCACCGGCAACACGACGATCGTGAAGCCCGCGGAGCAAACGCCCGGCATCGCGAAGGTGATGTGCGAGATTCTCTGGCAGGCGATGAAGGAAGCGGGCGTGCCGAGTGATCTGGCGAAAGGCGCGCTGCAGTTCCTGCCCGGACTCGGCGAGACGGTCGGCGCAGCGCTCGTGCGCGACAAGCGCGTGGCGCTCATTGCCTTCACGGGTTCCAAGGCCGTTGGTCTCGACATCATTAAAGCGGCCGGCGTGACGCCCGAGGATCAGCCCTTCGTCAAGCACGTGGTGTGCGAGATGGGCGGCAAGAACGCGATCATCGTTGACGCCTCCGCTGATCTCGATGAAGCGGTGCTCGGCGTGCGGCAAAGCGCGTTCGGGTTCTGCGGCCAGAAGTGTTCAGCGTGCAGCCGCGTCATTGTGGTGGAGAGCGCCCACGATGCGTTCCTCAAGCGGCTTGTCGAATCCACCGCCTCGCTCGTCATCGGCGATCCGCTTGAACCCGCCACCGACCTCGGCCCCGTCATCGACGACGAGGCGGCGGCGAAGATTCGCGAGTACATCGAGATCGGCAAGCGCGAAGGCAAACTCGAACTGGGGATGACCGCGCCGAGCACGGGGAGTGCAAGGAAACCCTTTGTCGGCCCGCACATCTTCTCCGGCATTCAGCCGCATCATCGCCTCGCCAACGAGGAAATCTTCGGCCCTGTCTTGAGCGTGATGAACGCTCGCGACTTCGATGAGGCGCTGCGCATCGCCAACGGCACGCAGTACAAACTCACCGGCGGCGTGTTCAGTCGTAAGCCCAGCAACATCGAACGCGCTCGGCGCGAGTTCCGCGTGGGAAATCTCTATCTCAACCGCGGCATCACCGGCGCGCTTGTCGGCCGGCAACCCTTCGGCGGATTCGGCATGTCCGGCATGGGCAGCAAAGCCGGCGGACGGGACTACCTGTTCCACTTCGTCGTCCCCCGCGCGATTTGCGAGAACACGATGCGACGCGGCTTCGCGCCGGGACTGTAAACCGCTCGCGGCTTAGCGATCCGCCTTCTCGCTCTCGCGCTCGATCAGCGCCACCTGCTCGCGCAACAGCGCATTGAACTCCGCCGGCTTCTCAACGTGCGGCCAGTGTCCCACGCCCTGCATCAACACCGCATCAAAGCGCGGGTTGTACTTACGATTGCGCTCGGTGAACGTCTTGTTCGGCTCCGCGGCGTTGATGCAGCGAATCGGCACGGGGCAGTTGCGGAACAACCGCTTGGTGTCGATGTGACCGAAGTGCAACATCACGCCGGCCGCCATGCTGGGCTCGTTGTTGAGCGCGTCGCGCTTCAGCCGCTCGAGCACGGCTGGGTCTACATCCGGCAGATGGCTGTACATGCCGTCAAAGAAGCTGTCCATCGTGCCGTGGAAATCCGTCTCGAACTGTTTGGCGAACTCTTCGATCATGGCGGGCGGGAACTCCCACTCCGCGTCGTGCAGCGTGTCCACGCCGATGACGCCGACAACGCGCTCCGGCATGTTCGCCGCCGCAACCAGCGCGACGGGCCCGCCCATCGAGTGACCCACGAGAATCACGTTGCGCAGATTAAGATGCTCGACCACGCGCTGCACATCCACCGCGAAATTCTCGATCGCCCAGTCCGTGCGCGTGTCGCTCGACTCGCCATGTCCCGCAAGGTCGAGCCGCACCACCCGATGATCCTTGGCGAACGCATCGAACGGCGCATCCCACTGCCCGCGGTTGCAGCACCAGCCGTGGATGAACACGAGCGCCGGCTCGCCGCTGCCTTTCGCGTCATAGACGATCTGGGAGCCGTCGAACGACTCCACGTGCTTGCCGCGCGCTTCCGTCATGCGCTGCGCCGCATGGCAGCCGGCAAGCAGACAAACAATCGCAACCGAAACAACCGGCAACACATGCTTTCGCATGACGTACTCCTCCTCATTCACCCGTGTCATTGAACACCAGCTACACCGCCCGATCGAGCAACCGATACTGCACCGCCTCTGCAAGGTGCGACGCTTCGATCACCTCGCGCGACTCGAGATCCGCAATCGTACGGGCGACCCGCCGCACCTTGTCATACGCCCGCGCGCTCAAGCCGAGCTCGTTCATCGCCTGGCCGAGCAGCATGCGCGCCTCCTCCGTGAGCGGCGCGAATTGATCCAGCTTTCGCCTCGCAAGCTCGGCGTTCGTCACGCCCACGCCCTGCCGCTTCGATTGCACCGCGCGCGTGCGGCACACCAATTCGCGAATCGCCTCGCTGCTCGTTCCGTTCGCCGGCGCTGAAAGATGCTTGAACGGCACGGCGGGCACTTCGATGTGTATGTCGATGCGATCAATCAGCGGCCCCGAGATGCGCGAGATGTAGCGATCCATCGCGCGCCGGCCGACTTCGTCCGTGGGCGCGCTGCCCTTCGGCGTCGGGTTCATCGCCGCCACCAGCATGAATCTCGCGGGAAAGCGCACGGAGCCCGACGCTCGCGCCACCGTCACGCAGCCGTCTTCGAGCGGTTGCCGCAATGTTTCGAGCACGGCGCGGTTGAACTCCGGCATTTCATCGAGAAACAGAATGCCGCGATGGGCGAGGCTGACATCGCCCGGCCGCGCGATTGAGCCGCCCCCGACAATCGCCGGCGCGGAGGCTGTGTGATGCGGCGAGCGCACCGGACGCGTGGTGATCAGCCCGTGATTCTCCGGCACCTTGCCGACGGAAGAATAAATGCGCGTCACTTCGAGCGCCTCATCGCGCGTGAGCGGCGGCAGCACGCCGGCCAGCGCGCGGGCCATCATCGTCTTGCCCGTCCCCGCGGGCCCGATCATCAGCACGTTGTGCCCGCCGGCGGCGGCGATCGTCAGCGCTCGCTTCGCCGCTTCCTGGCCGCGCACTTCGCTGAAATCCACTTCCGCCTTGGCGTGCGCGAGCACAGCTTCGATGTCGAGCGTCGGGGTGGGTTCGATCTTGAATTCGTCGTTGAAAAACCCCGTAACTTCGCCAAGCGTGCGAGCGCCGAGCACTTCCACGCCGTCCACCGTGGCCGCTTCCTGCGCGTTCGGCAGCGGCACAATGACACCGCGCTTCTTCATCTTCCGCGCAAGCAGCGCCAAGCTGATGATGCCGCTCACCGGCCGCACGCGACCATCAAGCGCAAGTTCACCCGCGATCAGATAATCATCCAGCGACGGCGCCGTCGGCTTGAGTGCGTTTGAAATCGCGCCCTCCGCCGCAAGAATGCCCACGGCGATCGGCAGGTCATACACCGGCCCTTCCTTCTTGAGATCAGCCGGCGCGAGGTTAATGGTCGTGCGCGCTTGCGGAAACGGAAGCCCGCTGTTGGAGATCGCCGTGCGCACCCGCTCCACAGCTTCCTTCACCGCAGCGTCCGGCAAGCCGACGATCGTTGTCTTCGGCAAGCCAGAGGGGCTGAGATCGACTTCGATCTCGCACGCCTCGGCTTCAATGCCCTGCAGAACGAAGCTGTGCACGCGGCTCAACATGAACCGCGATTGTAACGGCATCGGGCGTTTGTTCGGGTAGCACGGCTCGATACGGGAGGCCCCGGGCGGCGATCATTGGGTACGCTTCAGCGACGAGCATGCTGCGTTCGAAAATCCGCCGGCAAGCCGTCAGCGTATTCCCACACCACCACGTCAAGCGTTCGCACGCCCCACTGCATCGCCATCTCGTGCGTGGGGAACAGCACATCGAGGCGGTTGCCCTTGATCTTCCCACCGCGGTCGAGCACAGGCACGATCTCGCCATCCTCGCCGTAGCCCGGCACGGAGACGAGCGAGCCGAAGGGCAGAACACGCGTGTCGGCCGCCACCAGTTTCATGCCGTTGGTCCACACGGAGTAGCCGCTGGCCGTGATGCCGTCGGCGCTCGCGCCGCATGACCGCTCATCGGGGCTGTAGCCGGTGACGATCATCGTCATCGTTCGCACCGGTCGTACCGGCCGATTGTTGAACCAGCGGATGTCGCTGGAGATCGCGGCGTCAGGTGGCAGGTCGGCATCCATGGTCGCCGCTGGCGCTTCGCCATCGACCGGCGCAGCGACATCAAAATGCTCCGCTGCAGGAAGCACCACGGGCGGCTCGTCATTGAGCACGTTCATCATGAGCAGCGCCGGCTTGGGCGAAGCGAGCAATCGCGCGCTCACAAACAATCCGGCGGCCAGCATCACGCCGGCGGCGATCATCAAGGCAATGCGGTTGTGCCGAACGTGCCAGGACATCATGGCAGGTGTGCTTCGCGTTCAGTGTCGTGGGCCGAAGCCCGGACTGATGTGACAGCGTCGCCGCCGTCATTCGCGATCCTTCGCACAAGCGCCCTGCCGATCCCTGGCGTGGTGGCGCACACTCATTGTCGATGCAAAGAGAGTATAACTCACGATACCGAGCGCGCCGTGAAATTGATGTGTCCACATCTCGATACGTACGCCCCGCGCCGAAATTGCCTGACGCCTCGTCGCGCGCCAAGCTAGCCGCTGTTTTACACTCACGCCATGCCAACGCTTCATCAGACCGTTCTGCTCGCCGTCATCGGCCTTGCGGCTGGATCGCTCGGCGGGCTGCTCGGCATTGGCGGCTCCGTCATCATGATCCCCGGCATGACGCTCGTGCTGAAGGCTGATCAGCATCTCGCGCAAGCGGCCGCGATGATCGTCGGCATCTTCATCTCGATTCCCGCGGCGTTCCGGCATCACCTGGCGAAGGCCGTGCGCTTCGACGCCATGCTGCGCATCCTCCCCGTCGCCATCGTCGCGATTCTTGTCGGCGTAGAGCTCAGCAACCTGATGCCGGGCGAAGATCTGAAGAAGCTCTTCGGCGTGTTTCTCATCTATGTCGTGGCGACCACCGCGTGGCGAACCGTGCAGCGCCGCGCGGAGCCGACCGCGGAGCACGAACGCCTCTCCTGGCCGCGCTGCGCGATTGTCGGCGCCATCACCGGGCTCGCGGCGGGCATGCTCGGGATTGGCGGCGGCATTATCTTCGTGCCGCTCACGCAGCGCATCTGCCGGCTGCCGCTTCGGCAGGTCATCGCCACCAGCTCTGCCTTGATGTCGATCACCGCCATTTTCGGCGCCGTCCTCAAGAACATCACGCTCGTGCAGCACACCAACGCGCAGGGCCAGACGCTCGACGTGAAAGCGAGCCTCATCTACGCCGCGTTGCTCGTCCCCACCGCCATCGTCGGCTCCTACCTCGGCGCGGGCCTCACGCACAAGTTGCCCATCACATGGGTTCGCGTGGCATTCATGTTGCTCATCCTCTGGTCAGCCTTCAAATTGCTCGGCATTGTCTAGTGCCCACCTGTTTGCATGGTCGGGCGCAAGCGAGCGGGCGAATACATCCGCTCATGCCGCGGTTTTTGAGAAGGAATCAGACACGGGGGATTGTCACGACATGGTTGCATTCAAGAACAATCTGAAAACGGTGTTCCTGCTCGGCGCTCTCTTCGGCCTGCTCGTGTGGGTGGGTTCGTACTGGGGCGCGAGCGGCATGATCGTCGCCGGCGTGTTCGCGCTGCTGATGAACGTCGGCGCGTGGTATTTCTCCGATCGCATCGCCATCGCCGCAATGCGGTGCCGGGAAGTTGATGCTCGTACGGCGCCGGATCTTTACGCCATGGTGGAGCAGCTTGCACGCCGGGCCGGGCTGCCGATGCCGCGCGTGTATGTGTGCCCTCACGAAGCGCCGAACGCGTTCGCCACGGGGCGCAATCCGAAACACGCCGCGGTGGCGGTGACGCAAGGCGCGCTGCGCCTGCTGGACCGTGATGAACTGGAAGGCGTGCTGGCCCACGAGCTTGCGCACGTCAAGAACCGCGACACGCTCACCTCGGCGGTTGCAGCCACAATCGCCGGCTTGTTCAGCATGCTCGCGCAGTTTGCGTTCTTCTTCGGCGCCGGCAACCGGCAAGGCGGCAACCCGCTCGCTGGGCTTGCCGTGATCCTGCTCGGCGCGGTGGGCGCCGCGCTCATCAAGGCGATGATCAGCCGATCGCGAGAGTACGTGGCTGACGCCGACGGCGCTGCAATTGCGGGTTCACCGTACGGCCTCGCCAACGCGCTGCGCAAGCTTGACGCCGTGGCCCGCCGTGTTCCGCTTCATCAACCGAACCCTGCGATGAACAACATGTTCATCGTGGAGCCGTTCATGGGCGCGGCGCTGACGAATCTGTTTGCATCGCATCCGCCCATTGAGAAGCGTCTGAAGGCGCTGCTGGGCTGACGGCTGCTTTCCAATATGGTTCATCGGCGACGCCGGACGCGGGATACTTGCCGCGCGATCGCTCGCGAATGATCGCGCGAAGCTCCATCCGCATTTCTTCGATCTGCCTGTGGAGCGATTCGAGCGCCGCTTCCGGACCGTCGCGCAGCAGTTCTTCCGCGCTCACCGGGTGACCCGCCATCGCTTCGATGTGGCCGCGCAGCTTCGGGCGCTTCGTGCCGATCCGCCATGCATCGAAGGCGCCTTCAATGGCGACGGGCTGCACCGTGGCGCCGCTGCGTTTGATGAGCAGCGCCACGCCGCGCTTGAACGGGCCTGTGGCGCCAGTGCGTGTGCGCGAGCCCTCCGGAAAGATGAGAACGCTTCGGCCGGCGGCGAGTTCCGCCAGCGCCAGCTTGAACGCCGCGGCGTCACTTTCGCCCTGTCGCAGCGGAATGGCGCCGAAGAGCGAGATGAGCCACGCGAATGGTTTGAACTTGAAGAGCGTCGATCGCGCGAAGCTTCGGTGCGGCCGATCAACGCCCACCATGCCGACGAGCGGCGGATCGAAATGCGACTGGTGGTTCGACACGAAAATGAGCGGGCCTTCGCGCGGCACGCGCTCCACGTGATGACGACGCAGGCGATAGAGCACGCCAAAGAACACCTGGAGCACGCAGAAGCCGAAATCCCACGTGGCGTACAGCGCCAGCGGATTGCGGCCGGGGGCGCGGCGGCGGGCCTGGCGGAAAATCACAGCCGAATTCCTGCCTCTGCAAGGCGGTCGCGCACGATCGCCTCCATGTCCGCCACGACTTCCGCAATCGTGCAATCGGTGGTGTCGATGACGATTGAACCCTCGGGACGCGTGAGCGGCCCATCCGCACGTTCCGCATCGAGACGATCACGCTCTGTGATGTCGCGCCACACCCGCTCGCGGTCCACGGTTTTCCCCGCGGCGGCGAGCTGCGCTTCACGCCGACTCGCTCGCACTTCCGGCCGCGCGTCAATGTAAAAACGCACGGCTGCGTCGGGAAACACCACCGAGCCCTGATCGCGGCCTTCCGTCACCAGGCGCGAATGCTGCTTCGCGATTCGCCGCTGCTGCTCCACGAGCACTTCGCGCACCTTCGGCTGCGCAGCCACGATCGAAACCACCTGGCTCACGTCCATCTCGCGAATGCGCTGGCTGATGTCGCGATCGCCCAGCATGAGCGCGGGCGGACTCTTCGACCACACGAAATACAGATGCGCTTCGCCCACCGCGGCGGCGAGCGCGGCCCCGTCGTGCGGATCAATGTCCCGTTCGATCGCAATCAGCGCCGCTGCGCGGTACATCGCGCCTGTGTCGAGAAACTCGAGGCCAAGCCTGCGAGCGAGCTGATGCGCCACAGTGCTTTTGCCCGTGCCAGCCGGGCCGTCGATCGTGATGATGACGCTCGGCGCTGTGGCAGTGGTCATTTGCCTGACTCCCGGCCAGCGGCCGCCGGCTCCGCGTCAATCGCTTCCTGCAGCGTGTCGCGCGCTCGCTTGATCGTTTCCATCGGATCGCCCTTGCCCTGGAAATCGATGGCCAGCGTGTTGACGAAGCCGACGGCGCGAATCGCGTCCACGCATGCCGCCAGATCGAAGGGCTCGTGCTTCCCCTTCTTGAAATCGTAAACGGTGGCGTGAATGGAGCCAGCGTACGGCGCGAGCTTGCGCAGCGTTTGTTCGATGGATTCTGATTTCGCCGCGTGGCCGAAGGAAGGAAGCGAGCCGATGCGGAACCCGCCGATACGCTTGATGAGGTCGGTGAGCCGCTCGGCGGTGGCGGTGAGACCCACGTTCGGCGCGATGAGCAGGTTCAGTTCGTTCCGCTCGATGACGGGCATCAGGGTGCGAACTTCATCCGCGGTGGCTTCGAAGGCGTCCTCGTTGTCCTCGGCTTCGCATGAGATGGCGAGTGCGTTGCAGCCCAGACGGGTGGCGGCGATCACAAGGCGCTCCACGCGGTCCGTCGCTTTTTGCAGCTCGTTCGCATCCGGGTGGGCGAAGGCGAGCGGCTGATCCTCAACGAGCACAAGGCACGGGCAACTGGCCTTATCCGCCCGGTCTCGAAGGCGGTCCAGACGGGAGAGCGGCCAGCCGGCCAGTTCCGACGCAAACAGGTTCATCCCGCGAAGGCCGAGCTGCCGCTGGGCGAAATCGGGGATGTCCAGAAGGCTCATGCGCGCGCTGCCGCCTTTGGTGGTCGTCAGCGAACGCAAGGATCGGGTGGCAAGCGTGAGCAGCATGAGGCGGTTACTCGTCCCGCACGGACGGTCGAAGTCTAGTCTCGGCTGCGCAATCGGCAAGCGACCCGCGCCGGCACGCGCCGCGCAAGGCGCGGCGCTATGGCGAGCGCGCGGCATGACTGTTGCGAAATGCTTCGACCTGCGGCAGACCGCGAGATGGAACAACGCATTGGCGAAACACGGCGAGCGGGAGAAGAAAACGCCGACCGTGGCGGCCGACGTTTTCCGGAGGGGAGAAAGATCCGTGTGACTAGAACGCGGGCGCGGGCCTCGCGTGCGGTAAGCATACCCTAGGGACCCCGAAACGCAACGAGATGCTTCGTTATTTCGCCCAAATTGCCGATTTGCCCACCCATCCCCTTGAAATCACGCGTGATCGGTGAACTTATAGGAACTCGGCCATGCGGCGACGGACGGCCAACCAGCGATGGGAGGCGGTGGCTGACGCGGCCGGATGTCAGTATCATGCCGCCCCCTTCACCTCGAAAACCGTTGCAGAGGGAGCGCCATGGGCACCGCGTCGAACCTGCGATTTTCCGAAACGCATGAGTGGTCACTTGCCAACGACGACGTCGTCACGATGGGTTTGACGACCTTTGCCGTGAACAAGCTGACCGACATCACGTATGTGGAGTTGAAGCCGGTCGGCACGAAGGTGTCGCTCGGCGAGTCGATCGGCGAGGTGGAGTCCGTCAAGACGACCAGCGACATCTATTCGCCGGTGGACGGCGAGATCGTCGAAGTGAACACGGAAGTCGTCCGCGACCCCTCGATTCTCAATTCCGACGCCATGGGAAAGGGCTGGCTTGTCAAAATCCGCGCCAATGACCCGACCCAGCTCGACAGCCTCATGGACCAAAGCACGTACGATGCCAAGCATCCCTCCACCTGACACAGGGGATGCAAGGCCGAGCGTGATCCAGCTTCGCGACGTCACCAAATCGTTTCCGCATCCGGCGCATGAAGTGCACGCGCTGCGCGGCGTGTCGCTCGACATCAAAGGCCCGGGCTTTTTCGCCATCATGGGCCGCTCGGGCAGCGGGAAAAGCACCCTGCTGCACCTGATCGCGGGGCTCGACCGGCCGAACGCCGGCTCGATCGTGGTGGCGGGCAACCCCATCCATGAATTTTCCGAGCGCGAACTCACCCGTTATCGACGCAGCCAGATCGGCATCATTTTCCAGCAATTCAACCTCATTCCGACCCTTTCCGCCCAACAAAACGTGGAATTGCCGGGATTGCTCGACGGCATGCCGGCTGCGGAACGGCGCGCACGCTCAACCCGCTTGCTCGAAGCGCTGAACATGCAGGCGCGCGCCGACCACCGGCCCGATGCGCTCTCCGGAGGCGAGCAGCAGCGCGTCGCCATCGCGCGGTCGCTCCTTTTCGAACCGCAGGTGCTCCTCGCCGACGAACCCACCGGCAACCTCGACTCCGCCAACGCGGAGATGATGTTCAGTCTCCTCAACCGCATCGCCATCGAGCGCAACATGACCGTGCTGCTGGTGACGCATGAACCGGCCGCGGCGGCGCATTGCCAGCACGTGTTCGTCATGCGCGACGGCGTGATTGCGGATTCTCTCGACACCAATGACATTGATCCCAGCAAGCTTGCGGCTCGCATTCAGTTCGCTCAGCGGTAGACGCGCTCACACGATTCTCATCGTGTCCGCCGTCTCGCTTGCGGCTTCCCTGTTCGCCGCCATCTCCGTGCTCATCGGCACGATTCACGGCAACGTGGAATGGCAGCTCACGCGCGTGCTGGGCGCGACCGAAGCTCGCATCTTCCATCGCTTCTCCGGTCGCTTTGACGCGGGCCTGCTCGGTGAGGTGCGCCAGTGGCCGGAGGTGGAGCACGCGATGGGCTTGCTCATGGCGCCGATCACGCTTGTGCACGAAGACATGCGGCGTCATGAAGAGACGGGCAGGCTGCTGCGCGTCACCCCCACCGCCGTCGGCGTGGATCCCGACACCGATCCGCAATTCACGAATCTGGAAATTCGCGCCGGCCGGCGCCCGCGAGCGCCCAATGAAGTGCTGCTCGACCCGATGTGCGCCGACGAGCTGGACGCCAAGGTCGGCGATCGCCTGCGCGTGCAACGATTCGGCCCGCCGATCGATCTCGTGGTCGTCGGCATCTACGAGCGCAAACTCATCGGCACATTGCAACGGCCGCAGGCGCGCATCGATGCGAGAACGCTGGCCGCGGCGATTGACCGGCCGGGCGAACTCTCGCAAATCTCGATCATTCTTCGCGACGGCATCGATGTTGACGAATTCTGCGCGAAACACGCGAGCGAGGTGAAGGAACCATTAGCGCTTGAGCCGGGCGAACTGGTGCGTGCTGGATTCGATCGCCGCATGCGCATGGCGCGATTATCGTTCGTGCTCGCCGCCACGCTTGGGCTTCTAAGCTGCAGTTTCATCGTCGTGACGGGGCTCACCACCGCCGTCGTTGAACGTCAGCGCGAGCTTGCGGTGCTGCGGTGCATCGGCGCAAAGCGCCGGCAACTGTTCACCTCGCAAATCCTGATCGGCGTATTCATCGGCACGCTGGGCGGCGCGGCGGGGATTCCAATCGGCGCGACGCTTGGCGCGATCGTTCTTACGCAATTCCGCGACATGCTGCCGGCCGGCATTCACCTTGAAGTCGGCGGATTGCTGCTGGTGTTTGCCGGATGCATCGGCGCCGGGCTTGTGGGCGCGGCGTACCCGGCGTGGTTGGCGGGTCGCGTGCCGCCGCTGCAGGCCATGACCATGCGCGGCCGGCCGACGAGCAAACGCGGCCTCCTCGTGTGCACTGCGACGGGGCTCGCGCTCGTCGCCGTTCAACTTGCGCTGCTGCTCATTCCCGATCCCTCGACGCGATTCTGGGCGTACGTGACCACCGGCCTGCCCTTCCTGCTGCTCGGCTACTTCCTCCTTGCGGTGCCGGTGATGGTGCTGCTCGCGCCGGTGCTTGGGCGCGTGATCGGAGCGCTGCTGCGTCTGCCGCCCGGCATGCTTGCGGGCACGGTGCGCGCGATGCCGTTTCGCAATGGCCTTACGGCCGGCGCGCTGATGGTCGGCATGGCGCTGCTCGTCGCCTCGTGGGCGGAAGGTCGCGGCCTGCTCAATCACTGGGTGGACAAGATGCGTTTCGCCGACGGTTTCGTACACCGCGCGGTGGGCATGTCACAGGATCAGCAGCGCGCGATCGCGTCGCTGCCGTTTGTAGAACGGTCGTGCCCGATCGGCTATTTGCCGCTGCGCGTGGTGGGCGAACAATTCATGGGCGTGCGCGGTCTTGATGCGCCGGTGGTGACGTGCATCGGCTTCGATTCCGCCACGTTTTTCGACATGAACAGCGTCGACTGGCTGGCGGGCGATCCCAAGCGCGGCGCGGAACTGCTGCGCCGCGGCGAGGGCATTTTCGTTGCCGACCGCTTCCTCACGCGCGGCTACAAAGTCGGCGACAGGCTGACGCTCGGGTCAGGCAAGGCGCAGCACGAGTTCGAGATCGTCGGCGTGGTGTCCTCCGCCGGGCTTGAGGTCGCGACCTCGCTCTTCGGCTTGCGCGATGCGTACATGGAGCACGCCTTGAGCAGCGTCTTCATGGAATTCTCGACCGTCGAGAAGCTCTACGACAACCACGATGCGGTCATGCTGCAGCTTGATCTCGCTGATTGGGTCAGTGACGAAGAAGCGGAGCAGGCGATCGTGGACGCAGCTCCCGGCGTGCTCTTCCGCAGCGGGCGCTCCATACTCGAAATGCTGGGCGAGATCGCAACGACGGCGTTCACCATCACCAGCATGGCGGCCGGGCTTGAATTGCTCATTGCGTGCTTCGGCGTCGGGAACATCATCATGGCCAACATCCACGCGCGGCGGTTTGAATATGGCGTGCTGCGAGCCGTGGGCGGACATCGCGGACTGCTGCTGCGATTGATTCTGGGCGAAGCGGCCATCATTGCGATCGTCGGCGCCTTGGTTGGCGCGGGCATGGGCATGCACGCAGCGCTCGTCGGCATGTCGCACTACCAGGCCATCGCAGGACTCGACGTGCACGCGAGCTTCCCGGCAGGGCCCGCGGCGGTTGGGTTGCTCGTTGTGCTCGCGCTCACGATGCTGGCGGCGCTTCCGGCGGCGATCATTTTGATGATGCGGCGGCCGACGTTCCTGCTGGCCACAGGCCGCGCGGCGTAGTGGCCTGCGATTTGTTTTGGAAGAACGGAACACTTGGTGCGGGCCTTTGCGAAGCCGCAAGCGGCATTTGTGGCATCAGCGCTGCCTACAATTGCCGCCATGCCGCGACCGGCGCATTTTGAGCTTCAAAGCACGTTCGAACCGACGGGCGATCAGCCCGCGGCGATCGCTGCGCTCGTCGAGGGCATTCGCTCGAACACGCGTCACCAGACGCTGCTCGGCGCGACCGGCACGGGCAAGACGTTCACCATGGCGAACGTCATCAACCAGGTGCGAAAGCCCACCCTGGTGATCAGCCACAACAAGACGCTCGCCGCGCAGCTCTACGAAGAGTTCCGCGAGCTTTTCCCGCGCAACGCCGTCTCGTATTTCGTCAGCTATTACGACTACTACCAGCCGGAAGCGTACATCCCGCAGCGCGACATCTACATCGAGAAAGACGCCTCGCGCAACGACGATCTCGATCGCTTGCGCCTGGCGGCGACAAGCAATCTTTTGAGCCGCGAGGATGTGATCATCGTGGCGTCCGTGAGCTGCATTTACGGCCTCGGTTCGCCGGTCGATTACCGCGAGCGCGTGTTGTCGGTGTCGGTCGGTCTGCCGCTGAATCGGCGCGAGTTTCTGCTGGGCCTCGCCGACATGCAGTATTCGCGCACGGACACGCCATTTGAGCGCGGCCAGTACCGCGTGCGCGGCGATGTGATCGAGGTCTATCCCGCCTACGAGCAGTTCGCCATCCGCATCGAGATGTTCGGCGACGAAGTCGAGCGCATCGAGTTCATTCACCCGATCACCGGCGAAGTGCTGGCGGAAGAGACGCAGGTGTTCATCTTCCCAGCCGTGCACTACATGATGCCGCAAGACCGGCTTGAAGCGTCGATGGCGTCCATTCGCGCCGAACTCGATGCTCGCGTGGCGGAACTGAATGCGCAGGGCAATCTGCTCGCGGCCCATCGTCTGCTGGCGCGAACGCGGTACGACATTGAGATGATCGAGGAGACGGGCTTCTGCTCCGGCATCGAGAACTATGCGAGGCATCTGGATGGCCGCCCGCCGGGCGCACGGCCGTACACGCTGATGGACTACTTCCGCCACACGCCGGGGCGCAATCCGGACGACTGGCTGGTGATCATCGACGAATCGCACGTCACGATTCCGCAGATTCGCGCGATGTACAACGGCGACCAGGCGCGGAAGCGAGTGCTTGTGGAACACGGCTTCCGCTTGCCGAGCGCGCTCGACAACCGGCCGCTGAAGTTCGAGGAATTTGAAGCGATCGTGCCGCAGGTGATTTACGTGTCCGCCACGCCGGGGCCTTATGAATTGCAGCAATGCGAAGGCCACGTGGTGGAGCAGGTGATTCGGCCGACGGGCCTGCTCGATCCGGTCATCGAAGTGCGGCCGGCGCGCGGGCAGGTGCCGGATCTTCTCGAAGTGTGCAAGGAACGAGCCGCGAAGGGCGAGCGCGTGCTGCTCACCGTGCTCACCAAGCGGTTGGCGGAAGATCTCACCAATTATCTCGATGAACAGGGATTGAAGGTTCGCTACTTGCACAGCGATATTGAAACGCTGGAGCGCGTAGCGATACTGCGCGACTTGCGCGTGGGCGATTTTGATGTGCTCATTGGCGTCAACCTGCTGCGCGAAGGCCTCGACCTGCCGGAGGTGTCGCTTGTCGGCATTCTGGATGCGGACAAGCAGGGTTTCCTGCGCAGCGAGACGAGCTTGATTCAGACGATGGGCCGCGCCGCGCGCAACGTGAACTCGCTGGTGATCATGTATGCCGACACCGTCACGCCGCAGATGCAGGCCGCAATTGACGAGACGAACCGCCGGCGCGAGAAGCAAGTGGCGTACAACAAGGCGCACGGCATCACGCCCGCCACCATCAAGAAGGCGATCCGGCACGGCATCGAGCTGGAACTGCGGGCGCGGCAGACGGCGCGTGCGGCGGTGAATAAGCAGAACCGCGAGGGCGACTTCGACCGCGATGAACTCATTCGCCAGCTTGAGGAAGAGATGTTCCGGGCGGCGGAGGAACTCGATTTCGAGCGTGCGGCGCGGCTGCGCGATCAGATCAAGGATTTGCGCAACCTCCCCGCCAATGAATTCGCGTCAATCGACCTTTCAGGCGAGAAGTCGGCAAACGCAAAGGAGAAGCCGGGCGCGGCGCGTTCGAAAGCCGGCATTGCGCGGCGGAAGAAACGCAAGGGGCATCCTTCGCCTTGAGCGCGGCGAGAATGTACACTTCCATCATGTCCACGCCGCGTGTTCGTCCACTTCCCTCGCCGTGCAACGTCCTGCTCATCGGATCAGGCGCGCGCGAGCATGCGCTGGCATGGAAACTGAAACAGTCGCGTCATCTCGGCAAGTTGTGGGTCACCAGCGAAGCGAACGCAGGCATGCGCGAGCTTGGCGAGGTGTGTCCGGAGCCGATGGACGGCAAGGACACGTTCCGCATGGGACGTTGGTGCGACCGCAACGCGATTCATCTTGTGGTCGTCGGCCCCGAAGGACCGCTCGCGGCGGGGCTGGTGGACAAGCTGCAGTCGGACGAGCGATTGGTGTTCGGGCCGACGCGTGCCGCGGCGCAGATTGAAGCGGATAAGGCGTTCGCGAAGCAGCTCATGCGTCATGCGGCGGTGCCGACAGCGGAAGCTCGCGTGTTCCACGATGCCGACACCGCGAAGAGCTACATCGCGGCACATGACGAGCCGTGCGTCGTCAAAGCCACGGGGCTGGCGGCGGGCAAAGGCGTTGTCGTGTGCGAAACGCAGGCGGAAGCGGCCGACGCGGTGGAACGCATCCTTGTCAAGCAGGAGTTTGGCGACGCCGGGAAGCGCATTCTCATCGAGGAAAAACTCGGCGGGCAGGAGGTGAGCATTCTCGCGCTTGTGGACGGGCGCAACATCTGGGTGCTCGATGCGTGCCAGGATCACAAGCAGATCGGCGAGGCGGACACCGGGCCGAACACCGGCGGCATGGGCGCGTATTCGCCGACGCCGCTCATCGATGGCGACACGCTGGCGCAGATCGAGCGCGAGATCATCGTGCCGACGGTCGATGCGCTGCGGCGCGAGGGGCATGTGTACCGCGGCGTGCTGTACGCCGGGCTCATGCTCACGCCGGGCGGGCCGAAGGTGCTCGAGTTCAATTGCCGGTTCGGCGATCCGGAATGCCAGGTCATCATGCCGCGCATGCAGGCGGATTTGCTTGAGGTGATGTGGGCCACGTGCACGGGCACGCTTGACCAGGTGGAGATTACTTCAACGCCGCAAACCGCGTGCACCGTGGTGATGGCATCGGCCGGCTATCCCGGCTCATTCGCGAAGGGCAAGCCGATCACGGGCATCGAGCAGGCGGAAGCGATGGGTGCCGGCGCGGAGGAAGTGATTGTGTTCCATGGCGGGACGACGCGCACGCCGAGCGGCGAACTGGTGACCAACGGCGGGCGCGTGCTGGCCGTGACCGCGCTCGCCAGCGATCTGCTCGCGGCACGCAATCTCGCCAATGCCGCATGCGAGCGCATCAAGTTCGAAGGCGCGTACTTCCGGCGTGACATCGGGCACCGCGTGCTGAACCGCGCGGCGTCGCAGCGCAAACCGGCGGCTTCGGCGAGCACTGTTTGATCGAACGCAATGGAAATTTGCTGCGCGAGCGCGGCGCGACTTGCCCGTGCGTCACGCGATCATCACGCCACCGGCGCCGTGCTGCGCACACGAGCGACGACTTGTTCGACGATTTCCGCGGCCTGGCTCAAATCTTCGCTTGTGGTGTCGCGCGAGAGGCTGAAACGCACCGCGCCGTGGGCGTACTCCGCCGGCACGTGCATGGCGAGAATGACGGGCGACGCTTCGATCGACCCCGATGAGCACGCGCTGCCGGCGGACGCGCACACGCCGCGCTCGGACAGACCGAGCAGGATCACCTCGGCCTCAAGACCTTTGAAGGCGATGTTGGTGGTGTTCCAGACGCGCGGCGCGCCTTGGCCGACGATCATGCAATCGCCGACGCGTCGCAAAATGTCCTGCTCGAAGCGATCGCGCCGCTCGCGCATTTCATCGCGTGCGCCGGAATTAAACCATTCGATCGCAAGCTTCGCCGCCGCCGCCATTCCGACCGCGCCGGGAACATTCTCCGTGCCGCCGCGATGATCGCGCTCCTGCCCGCCGCCGATCACCTGCGGCTCGACGCGCAGCCCGCGCCGCACGAACAGCCCACCGATTCCCTTCGGCCCGTAAAACTTGTGCGCGGAGAAACTAAGAAAATCGATCGGCATCTCGCTGACGTTCGTCGGCTCCTTGCCCACCCACTGCGTGCCGTCGCAATGGAATCGCACGCCGGCGCTGCGACAGATCTCGCCGATTTCCTGCACCGGCTGGATGACGCCGACCTCGTTGTTCGCCCACATGATGGACACGAGCGCCACTTCGTCTGCTCGCGTCTTGAGCACATCGCGCAGCGCGTTCACATCCACGATGCCGCGGTTGTCATTTGGCAGCCAGATCACTTCCACGCCGCGCTTGCCGAGGAATTCCGCCGACTGTCGCACGGCGCTGTGCTCCATGCGGCTGGTGACGAGCACCTTCTTGCGCGGCTGCGCTTCAAAGCTGCCGCGCGTCACCAGCGCCACGGATTCTGTCGCGCACGACGTCAGCACGAGCTCGCGCTCGCCGCAGCCGATCAGCTTGCACACCTGGGCGCGAGCTTCCTCGAGCGCGTGCTTGGCGGCCTGACCCGATCGATAAATGCTTGATGGGTTGTGCCACGTGTCCTCAAGCGCGCGGCACATGGCGTCCACCACTTCCGGCGCCGGCCGGGTTGTTGCGTTGTTGTCGAGGAAGATCTCACGCATGGCGTTAGTGTATCGGCGTGATGACGGGCACGACATCCGCCGCCGGCTTGCCGTTCAGCCGACGTTGCTGCCGCTCGAATTCGCGGCTGGCTCGCAGCGCCTCGGTGCGCCCCTGCCGCTCATCCACCGTAAGCATGAGCAGGAAACCGCCGACGAAGAACACGCCGCTCGTCGCCACCACCAGATTGTAATGTTCGAAAAGTTGCTCCGCGACAATGGTGACGAGCAGGCCGAGCGAAGCCGCAGCCTTGTGCGCCAGCCCGTAAAAGCCGAAGAATTCCGCGGATTTGTGCTGCGGGCTGAAGAGGCCCACCATCGCCCGGCTCGCGGTGCCCAGCATGCCCATGCCGAACCCGACGAGCGCGCCCACGATCCAGAACAGCGCCTTGATGACGAACACATCGCGCCACTCATCGCGGATGAACACGGCCGCGAGCATGATGACGCCCCACAACGCAAGCGCCGCAAGAATCGTATTGCGCGTGCCCATGCGGTCCTGGTACACGGCCGTCACGAACGCGCCGATGATCGCGGTCACCGTCGAGAGCGTGATGTAGACGCCGAGCTGGCCCTGCGTGAGCGCGAACAGCTTGGTGGCGATCGTGCCGCCGAAGAAGATCACCACCTGCATCCCCGCGAGATAGAACGTCATGATCGCGAGGTAGCGGAAGAGATGTTTGTAGCGGCGGATGGAACGAAATGTGCCTGCGACGCGCGTGAAACCGATCGTCCAGATCGTCTGCCCGGCCGGGAGCGTTTCCGGTTGCTTGCGTTCGCGCAGCAGGAAGAACGTGGGCATCGCGCCCAGGAAAAAGAACGCCGCGGCCCACAAACAGATCAAACGGAAACCCGTAGCCGGCTCGCCGATCTTCCCGATGAACACGGCGCCCGCAAGACAGAGCAGCCCGCCGAAATAGCCAAGCGTGAACCCGAAGCCGGACACTTTGCCCATGTCGCGGTGATCGCACAGCTCGGGCAGGAAGGCGCCCAGGAAGTTCTCGCCCGTGGCGTAGAAGAGATAGCCGGCGATGAAGAGCGTCATGCCGAGCGCGACGTCGCCGGGCGTCACAAGGCCGAGGGCCGCGGTGAACGCGACGCAGCCGATGTAGGTGATGAGCAGCAGCTTCTTCTTCGCGCCGCTGAAATCCGCAAGCGCGCCGATGAGCGGCGAGATGACCAGCACAATGAGCTGCGCGATCACGTTACTGCTCGCCCACAGCGTGCGACCAAGGCTCTCGTCCTTCACCACGACGTGGTTGACGAAGTAGAGCTGGAACATGGTGGTGAGGACGACGAGCGTGAAGGCCTGGTTGGCGAAATCGAACATCGCCCAGCCGAAGACCTGGCGATTGAACCACGACTTTCCGCCAGCCTGCTGCTTCGCCATGCTCACTCCGCCAACAAAGAAGCCCACAGCGCGGGCCGTGGGCGTGCTCGATTCGTTCCGGACGAGTTTCGATATCCGGAAGTGAATGCGGCTGAGAGGAGTCGAACCTCCACGGGTGTAACCCCACTAGAACCTGAATCTAGCGCGTCTGCCAATTCCGCCACAGCCGCGAATTGGTGAGGGGGCATGGTAGCCGCCCGCCCGCAAGCGGGAAAGTTGCCGGGGACCGATCGCTGCGGCGCGACTCGCTTCGGCCGGAGGCGCGTCAGTTCAACTGCCATCAAGCATGCGGAACACGCCGCCGACGAGCGAGCCTTCCTCCACTTGTTTGCCGCCACCCTGCGGCGCGGCAGCGTACACGCGGTCGGCGAGCCGGCTGAAGGGCAGCGTTTGCAGCCACACCGTGCCGGGGCCGCGGAGCGTTGCGAAGAACAGTCCCTCGCCGCCGAACAGCTTGTTGCGGATTCCCTTGACGAACTGAATGGTGTAGTCGACGGTCGATTCGAAGCCGACGATGCAGCCGGTGTCGACGCGAAGCGATTCGCCGTGCTGCAGCGTGCGCTCAATCACCGAGCCGCCTGCGTGCAGAAACGCCAGCCCGCCGTTCGGCGCGGTGATGCGCTGGAGAATGAACCCTTCGCCGCCGAAGAACCCGACGCCGAGACGCTTCTGCAATGCGATGCCGACGTCGATGCCGTGAGCGCCGCAGAGAAACGAATCCTTCTGGCAGATGATCGCGCCGCCATGATCCGCCAGTTCGACCGGCACGACGTGACCGGGGTACGGCGAGGCGAATCCGACGCTGCTGCGGCGCGAGCCCTGATTGGCGAAGATGGTGATGAAGAAGCTTTCGCCAGTGAGGAGGCGTTTGCCGGCTTTGAACAGCTTGCCGATGACGCCGGTCTGTTCCTTCGTCATCGAGAGGCTGGTGGCCATCTCGATGCCGTCTTCCATGTACATCATGGCGCCGGCTTCCGCGACGACCGCTTCCTGTGGATCGAGCGTGATGACGACGGCCTGCATGTCGTCGCCGATGATTTCGTAGTCGATGATGTCCGCCGCCATGTCGCCTCCATCAGTGCAAGGTGTGGGTGACAAGATACTCGCCGCGCGGGCTCCCGTGACGATGAACTCTTTCGGCGTTCGGCTTGCGGATTGCAAGCGTCGTGCGCCATCGCAAGGCGAACGCGAGCTGTGAGTTGGGAGCGGTGCAGGCGTCAACGGTGCAGCGAGCGGCGGTTGTCAACGTTGCGTGCGCGAGATTCTTCCTCGCTCGCGCTTCGGGCTGGTTTTGTGCGCTGGTACTCCAGACTGGTTTTCTGCGCTGGTGCTCCTGAAAAGGCACGATCGCGCAGCGAGGCAGAGCTGCGCGATCGGCGACGTGACCACTGTTCGGGTGGTCGGGTGGTGGCTTTGGGTGCTTCCGAAAGGTTGGGTGCGGCCGCTGAAGCGGCCGAACCGGTGGGGCCGTTCACTTGCGTGAACGTTCCACCCTTTCGGTCCCTTTTTACGCTTCATCCCGGACTCGTTTGCGCCTTCTCCCGGACTCGTTTGCGCCTTCGCCGGGACTCGTTTGCGCTTCGTCTCGGACTGGTTTACTCTTCGTCCTCGGCGCTTGCCTTGGACTTTGGTGCGTTCGCCGCGGCGCTGGGGCCCAGCTTTGCCTCGAGGACCTTTTTGCGGATTTCTTCGAAGAGCTCCGCGTTTTCCTTGAGGAACGCCTTGGCGGTTTCGCGCCCCTGGCCGAGGCGCACGTCGCCGTAGCTGAACCATGCGCCGGACTTGTCGACGACCTTCTCGTTCACCGCGAGATCGAGCAGATCGCCCGTCGCGCTGATGCCTTCATTGAACATGATGTCGAACTCGGCATCACGGAACGGCGGCGCGATCTTGTTCTTCACAACACGAGCGCGGACGTGGTTGCCGGTGGCGACGTCGCCTTCCTTGATCGAACCCGTGCGGCGGATGTCGATGCGCACCGACGCGTAGAACTTGAGCGCGCGACCGCCGGGCGTCGTTTCGGGCGAGCCGAACATCACGCCGATCTTCTCGCGAAGCTGGTTGATGAAAATGACGACCGTCTCGCTGCGAGCGATGGCGCCGGTGAGTTTGCGCAGCGCCTGGCTCATCAAGCGAGCCTGCAGGCCGACGTGCGCATCGCCCATGTCGCCTTCAATCTCCGCCCGCGGGATCAGCGCCGCCACGGAGTCAACGACGACGACATCCACAGCATTGGAACGCACGAGCAGTTCGCAGATCTCGAGCGCCTGCTCGCCCGTGTCCGGCTGCGACACCAGCAGATTTTCGAGGTTCACGCCAAGGCGCTTCGCCCAGCCGGGGTCAAGCGCGTGCTCGGCGTCAATGATCGCCGCCACACCGCCCTGCTTCTGCGCGTTGGCAATGACGGTGAGCGCGAGCGTCGTCTTGCCGGACGATTCCGGGCCGAAGATTTCGATGACGCGGCCGCGTGGCAATCCCTGCCCGCCGAGCGCGAGATCGAGGCTGATGGAGCCCGTCGAGACGCCGGGGATGACGACCTCGCGGTCCTTGTCCAGCCGCATGATCGAGCCCTTGCCGAAGGTCTTTTCGATCTGCGAAAGCGTCCGTTCGAGGGATTGGTTTTTCGCCTTGTCCTCCACCATGGAAGTGCCCATCTGGCTCCCTGCCTTTCCGTTCCGCGTCGCCGTTCCGTTGCGTGCCTCCACCCGTTCAGCCGTCGTGCTCACCATAACGAAGCCCCTTTCAGTGGTCAATGTTCGGTATTCGATAGGATGAACACCTTGATCGGCCGTGTCAAGTGCTGTTCGGTAGATTTTCGGAAGGAATTTGTTTGGAGCGAAGCCGAACCGCCGAGCCAGTGAAAAAAAAGCGACCTGCGGCTCATCGGCACGCAGGTCGCCTGGTTGGATCCTTCAGTCGTGAGGGGTCTTACGGGCAACGTCCCCACGCGCCGAGCACGGCGGCGAGATCGGCCGCATCCACCACGCCATCGGGCGGCGGGCCGAAGTTGACCGAGTTCACCACGTCCGCATCGGAACCGGGGTTCGGTCCCCACTGGCCGAGGAGGAACGCCAAGTCTGCAGCGTCCACCGTGCCATCGCCCGGCGGCTGGAAGTTCGGACCGGCGAAGTCGCCGACGCAGTTCGCCGGCGGCGTGCAGCTCACGATGAGCAGCTTCACCGCATCCACGCCCGCTTCCACCACGGCGCCCGGCGGCGGATCTTGCGTGGTGAAGCGAATGCGGAACTGATTCGTCGCTGCGATGCCAGCATCCGAGATGTCGAACTGCTTGGTGATCCAGCCACCCGACGCGTCCGGACCCGACGGTCCCGCGACTTCCAGCGTCGACCACGTCGTGCCGCCGTTGTCGGAGACCTGGATGGTCATGGGCTCGGTGCCGGGGTTGTCGCCAAACGTGTTATCAAGCCAGCGAGCGTAGGAGATGACAGCCGCGCCGCCGGTGGCGTCCATGATGGGCGAGGTGAGCGTGGTGCTTCCGCCGTCCACGTCAGAGTCGCCGGGCGTGTTTTGCGTGAGATAGCACTGGCCGGAGCCGTCAGCGTCGGTCGGCGGGTCACCGCGCGTGCCGCCGCCCACCGGCGTGCCGCGCTGCCACGCGCCTGCGGTGAGACCGGCGCCGTTGCTCACGGTCCACCCCTGGTTGGATTCGAAGTCATCGCTGAAGGACGTCGCGAGCGCATAGCCGCTGATGGCGCCGAAGGAGTTGTTCGGGGCCAACGCAGGCTCGGACTGCTCGAAGCCGCCGGTTGCTTCCGCGCTCACGTAGAACTTCACGATCGAGCCGCAGGCGATCGCCGGGAACTCCGCCTGATACAGATTCGGCGAAATCTGCTCCATCGGCGCCTCGACGAACGCGCCGCCCGTGCTGTAGTGAAGCACGCCGGTGTTCGGCATCGGCACCTGCGTGCCCTGCGTCACTTCAACAAGGAACGTCGTGCCGCCGGCGGGCGCGATGAGTTCCGGAAGCCCTTCGGGGAACGCAAACTCGAGCGGCGACTGGCAATCAAGACACGCCCGCGTGTTGCGATAGCTGATGATGGAGTTCGCGCTGCCGCTGCCGAAGAAATTCGTGCAGGTGATGGACGGATTCATCGTGTTGCTGGGGCACGAGCAGTGCTGGGCGCCCCAGAGGTGGCCAAGCTCGTGCGCGGAGAGATCCGTGGCACACGAGAAGTTGCCGTTGAAGTCCGACTGCACGAAGCAATACGAACCGTCGGTGCCGAACGTGCCGCAGGTGCACGGGAAGGTGGAGCAGCCCGGCGGATCATCGCAGATGTTGCCGATGTTCGCGGCCTGGCCGATGACGCTGCCGGTGACCTCGCGGCCGGTCCACAGCTGGGCGACGTCGCGGTGAATGTTGCTGTGGAAGTTCACCCATTCGTTGACGAATTGGCAGAGCAGTTCGTTGTTGCCGAACGCGGTGTACGGATCAGGCTCCGCAAAGCGAACGAGCGTCGTGGTGATGACGTGAGTGATGGAGACTTCGTTCTCATACTGCACGTTCGTGGTATTCATGACGAGCTCGATGCGATCCTGCACCGAAGGCACCGTCGCGCCGTGGGCCTGGAAGAATTCAAAGTCCGCGTCGTTGGCGAGTTCCGCAATGCAAATGGTGCCGGAGGGTTGCCCGGCCACGCCGCCTTGCGGAAGGTTTTCCAGTTCGATGGCTTCCACTTCCATGCCGCAAGACTTGCCGTGCGGCATCGTGTTGCAGTTCTCGTAGAGCACGTGCAGGCTGTCATCGCCGAGATCAAGTCGCTGGCCGACCGCTTCGAGCCACACGCGCTGGCCGTCGGGCTTGTAGATGGCGGCGTACAGACCGTCGCGCAGGAGCGAACCAGCGACGTGCGAGCCGGGGATTTCGAGCACGCGGCCGCGCAGCGTGCGCTCCGGACCGGGATCGAACGGAATCATCGCGCCGTTCGCATCCACGCCAAACAGCTCGTAGTTCTCGGCACGAATGCGATACGGCTCGAGCTCAAGCGTCATCGGCTGCACGGGGTCGTTGATGTGCACCGTGAGCGGAGCGCCGGGCACCGCGTTCGAGAGATCGACGGACACGAGCCGGCTCTCGGTCAGGCCGAGGAACGCATTGACCTGCTGGAGCACGAGCGCCTGGTTGCGCACGACCGCCGGCGCTGCTGCGTGATCGGCAGCGGGCTGGGCGTGTGCAGCCGCAACGGGCTGGGCCGGGCGCGACGAGGCGACGGCCGTCGTCTCGTGGCTGGAGCGAGGATTGCTCGCCGTGGCGCTGATCGCGACCAGCGCAATGGACAGAATGACGACGCCGACGATGGAGTGCGGCATCGAGCGCTGAAGCACTGCTTTCATCTTTGATCAACCTTCCTATGTGGGGGCGCGGCGGGGGCGACGGTCGGGCGTCCGGGCCGTACGTCTGCCGCTTTTCGCCAGTGTGGGGGCAGCGACAAGAGAGTGCAAGCCCCAAACCGACATTCGGCGGGTCATTTTGTGATGTTTGGCGTGGGCGAGCGAAACTCGGCAAGATTCACGCCGCGGAACCACGCGATCGTCCGCTTCAGTCCGTCCTCCAGACTGACGCTCGGCTGCCACTGCAGGCGCTGCTTCGCCAGCGTGATGTCGGGCCTGCGTTGTTGCGGGTCATCCTGCGGGAGCGGTCGAGCGTGCATGATCTTCGACGAGCTGCCGGAGAGCGCCACGACTTTCTCCGCCAACTCGCGGATCGTGAACTCGGCGGGATTGCCGAGATTGATCGGCCCGATGCAGTCGTCCGGCGCGGCCATCATTCGCATCAGGCCGTCCACGAGATCATCCACGTAACAGAACGAGCGCGTCTGGCGGCCCTCGCCGAAGATCGTGATGTCGTCGCCCGCAATCGCCTGGCGGATGAAGTTGCTCACCACGCGGCCGTCATACGGGTGCATGCGCGGACCGTAGGTGTTGAAGATGCGCACGACGCGGATGTTGACGTTGTTCGAGCGGTGGTAATCGAAGAACAGCGTTTCCGCGGCTCGTTTGCCCTCGTCGTAGCAGGCGCGAAGGCCGATCGGGTTCACATTGCCCCAGTACGTCTCGCGCTGCGGATGGTGTTCCGGCGGCGGGTCGCCGTACACCTCGCTCGTGGACGCCTGCAGAATCTTCGCGCGGACGCGCTTCGCCAAGCCGAGCATGTTGATCGCGCCGAGGACGCTCGTCTTGATGGTTTTGATGGGGTTGTATTGATAATGAACGGGCGAAGCCGGGCACGCGAGGTTGTAGATTTCGTCGACTTCCAGCCAGAGCGGGTGGGTGACGTCGTGGCGAATCAGCTCGAAGTTCGGCTTGCCGAGCAGGTGCTCGATGTTGGACTTCTGACTGGTGAAAAAGTTGTCAACGCAGATGACGTCCTGGCCGGCAGCGACAAGACGATCGCAGAGATGCGATCCGAGAAAGCCTGCTCCGCCGGTGACGAGAATGCGCTTGATCATGGGGAACCACGCCGGGCCGACAGCATAACGCTGCTTGAGGAAACACGCTGCTGACGCCACCATGCGTGCATGGCCCAGCGCAACCACCGTCTTGTCGTCGGCACGATGACAGGCACTTCTATCGACGCCATTGACGTCGCGATGGTTCGAATCTTCGGCCGGGGGCTTGGCATACGCGCGGAACTGGTCCGATATTCCTCCGCTCCGCTCGGCGAGCTGCGCCAACTTCTCCGCACCATGGCCAACCAGGCGCCGATGTCCGCACGCCGCTTCGTGAAGACGGCAATCAGATTCGGCAACGCGCAGGCGGCGGCGATTGAATCACTGCTCTTCGACACCGACGAAGGCCCACCCGACTTCGTGTGCGTGCACGGCCAGACGGTGTATCACAAGCCGCCGTATTCGTATCAAATCGTGAACCCGGCGGCGATCGCGGCGCGACTGAAGTGCCCGGTGGTCACCGACCTTCGGCAGGCGGATCTCGCGGCGGGCGGACAAGGCGCGCCCATCACACCATTAGCGGATTGGATTCTCTTTCGCGCGGAGCTCACACCGCGCACGATCATCAACCTCGGCGGGTTCTGCAACGTGACCATTCTTCCCGCCGGGGAAGCTCGCGAGCAGATTGACGCCATCCGCGGCTTCGACGTGTGCGCGTGCAATCAATTGCTCGACGCCATCAGCCGCGCGACCACCGGCGAGCCGTTCGATCATGACGGTCAAGTCGCCTCGAGCGGCTTCGTCGATGAATCGCTGCTCGCCTCGCTCCTGTCGCTCCTTCGATGGCAGCGCGACAAGCGACGTTCGCTCGGCACGGCGGACGACATCCGGCCGTGGGTGTCGCAGCACGTTGAGCTGTATGACGGTCCGACACTCGCGGCGACGGCGGCGCGAGCGCTGGCGCGCGTGATCGCGGAGTCGCTGGAGATGTGCGATGTGCGCGAGGTGTATCTCGCAGGCGGCGGAACGCACAACCTCGCGCTCGTCGGCGAGCTCATGAGCGCGTTCGACGGCACGCCGGTGAAACCGCTTGATGCCCTTGGCGTGCCAGTGAGCGCCCGCGAAGCCGTGTGCATGGCGGTGCTCGGCGCGCTGTGCGCCGACGGCGTGCCGATCACGCTCAAACGCATCACACACGCAAAGGACGAACCCGGCGTCGCAGGAACGTGGACGGGCCTCACCAAGGTGTAGGCTGCCCTTCGCCGTAGATTGGGCGCCGCTCACCGAATCAGTGGCGCACAGACGGAATGCCTGTGCTACCGGTGGGCCATGATCACCCAACGCATTTCGACGTTTCGACTTTTCGACCTTTCGACTTTTCTCTGTCCTGCTTCACCGCACCACGCTGCTCACCATAAGTTCCACGCCCGCATCGCGCAGGTGCTGACCGGTGAACTCCCAGCGAGCGGTCGTGCTCCCGGCGCTGCGGGCGTTGCTGGCGACGATCTCGCCGGGCATGGTGACTTCGATGCGGAAGACATCATCGCTCACGTCTTCTGTGACGAGATACTCCGCTCGCTTTGCGTCGAACTCGGCGAGGAAGCGGTTGAGCTTACCGCGGGTGAAGCCCATCTGGCGTTTCGCTGATTGCTCCAGCCGCTCCTTGATGGCTCGCTCAAATCGCTCCACCTCGGCGCGCAGCGCCCGGTCGCGCGTGCGCTCGTTCGGCTCATCGATAATGCGAATCAAGTCGGCGTAGTCGACTTCATCGGGTAATCGCCGCATCTCCGCCTCCACCGCCAGCCAGAGGTCCTGCGGCGTCTCCGGGATGGCCGCGAACAGCGCCTCCCTGCCGAACACAATCGCCTTCTCCACCTCGAACTGCGCGAACGCACGCAACATCTGCTGCCGCTCCGCAGGCGAGAGTTCACCCGCCGGCTTGTTCACGATTCCCTTGAGCGGCTCATCCACAATTTCGCGCCGCTTCAGTTCGACATACGCCCACCGCCGCGGCTCGTAGGTTCTGCGGAAGTGAAAATACGTGCCGTCGTCACGCGGCTCGATGACGAGTTCCGTTGGAAAGCGCAGTGTGCTGCGCGCTCGATCGCCTTCCGCATAGCTTGCGGGCAGCGGCGAATCCGGCGCGACGACGCGCATGGCGTACAGCGTGTACGTGACCTTGCCCTCGGCGTCCTCGCGCTGGCGCTCCTCCACCACCCACGCCCCGCCGGCTGCCGGCACTGCATCGCCCTGATAAATGTCCTCCGGTGAATCGGAGCTGTATTCAAGTTCGAGCAGCACAGAACCGTCCGGCCGAACGGTCAGGCGCTCAGCGCGTTCAACACAGCCGGCGAGAAGAACAAGGCAAACGAACACGCTGATGGGAATGCTTCGCAACGTCATCGCGCACCTCCGCGTGGAATGGTAACCACGGAGCTCACCGTCATGCCCGCGAAAGCGGGCATCCAGAGGGACGGAGCGGCGTCGCAATACGTTCCTTTGGAAACGAAGTCCTAGCACGTTCCTCTGGATTCCTGCTTGCGCAGGAATGACGTGGTTGCAACTGGTCCGTCATGCCCGCGAAAGCGGGCATCCAGAGGGACGGAGCGGCGTCGCAACACATTCCTTTGGAAACGAAGTCCGAGCACGTTCCTCTGGATTCCTGCTTTCGCAGGAATGACGTGGTTGCATCTGCTCCGTCATGCCCGCGAAAGCGGGCATCCAGAGGGACGGAGCGGCGTCGCTACACGTTCCTTTGGAAACGAAGTCCTGGCACGTTCCTCTGGATTCCTGCGTGCGCAGGAATGACGTGGTCGTCATGCCCGCGAAAGCGGGCATCCAGAGGATCGAGTTGACGCCTTAGCACGTTCCTCTGGATTCCTGCGTGCGCAGGAATGACATCGCTGATGCGATATCATTGCGACGTTGAAGCAGCCGGCGGTTTACATCCTCGCGAGTAAGCGCAATGGCACGCTGTATGTCGGGGTGACAAGCGACCTCGTGCAGCGCGTATGGCAGCACAAAAGCAATTTGGCAGACGGATTTACAAAGAGATACGGCGTCCATTTGCTCGTCCATTTTGAGCTCCACGCGGACATGAACGCCGCGATTCTCCGGGAGAAGCAAATCAAGAAATGGAAGCGAGCATGGAAGTTGCAGTTGATTGAACGCTCCAACCCGAAATGGGATGACTTGTATCCGTCGTTGCTGTGATGTCGCATGAACGGGCGGCACATCGCAACCGCGAGAGATGCAACAGCGGAATTGACGTCAAGCAACGCTCCTCTGGATTCCTGCTTCCGCAGGAATGACGTGGTCGTCATGCCCGCGAAAGCGGGCATCCAGAGGATCGAGTTGACGCCTTAGCACGTTCCTCTGGATTCCTGCTTCCGCAGGAATGACGGTGGTTGCACTCAATTCGTCATGCCCGCGAAAGCGGGCATCCAGAGGGACGGAGCGGCGTCGCAACACGTTCCTTTGGAAACGAAGTCCTGGCACGTTCCTCTGGATTCCTGCTTCCGCAGGAATGACGGTGGTTGCACTCAATTCGTCATGCCCGCGAAAGCGGGCATCCAGAGGGGCGAAGCGGCGTCGCAATACGTTCCTTTGGAAACGAAGTCCTAGCACGTTCCTCTGGATTCCTGCTTGTGCAGGAATGACGTGGTTGCAACTGGCCCGTCATGCCCGCGCAAGCGGGCATCCAGAGGGGGTCGGAGCGGCGTCGCAATACGTTCCTTTGGAAACGAAGTCCTAGCACGTTCCTCTGGATTCCTGCTTGCGCAGGAATGACGGTGGCGGTGCCCGCCCGCGCCGTTCGGGGATTACACGTTGAAATACTTTGCTTCCGGATGATGCACGATGATCGCGCTTGTGGATTGCTCCGGCACGATCTGCCAGTTTTCCGTGAGCGTGCAGCCGATGCGTTCGGGCTTGATCAGCCTGAAGAGTTTTTCCTGGTCGCTCATGTCGGGGCACGCGGGGTAGCCGAAGCTGTAGCGGCTGCCGCGGTAGTGCTGCGTGAACAGCTCGCGGATCTTCGGCGAGTCTTCGTGTCCGATGCCCAGCTCCGCCCGCATGCGCTTGTGCCACATCTCCGCGAGGGCTTCCGCCGTTTCAACGCCCATGCCGTGGAGGTAGAGGTATTCGGTGTACTCGTTGTTCTCGAACAATTGCTTCGCGCGTTTGCTCGCTTCCTCGCCGACGGTGACGCAGTGGAAGCCGACAACATCGCGCCCCTGGAATTCGCCGTTGGTGCGCCGGAAGAAATCGCTGATGCACAAGCGCTGCCTTGCGGCTTGCCTCGGGAACGTGAAGCGCTCAATCTCGCGATCGTGATCTTCCGGATCGAAGATGATGAGATCATCGCCTTCGCTCGCGCAGGGGAACCAGCCGTAGACAACCTTCGGCTTCAGGATGCCGGACTCGCGGCACTCGCGCTTCATGCGCTCGAAGATCGGCTGCACCGTCTGCTCGATCTGCTTCTCATATTCCTCCGGCGACTGCGCCCCGCGCTTGAACCCCCACTGGCCGCGGAACAGCGCCACGGTGTTGATGAACGGGTACACCTCGTCGAGATCGATGTGCTCGATGACGCGCGAGCCGAAGAATGGCGCTGACGGAATCTCAATATCCGTCCGCACGCTGGGCTTCACCGCCACCGCCACGCCGCCGTCCGCTTCGTCCGTTTGCGAACGAGCGCGCGTCGCTGCGATTTTCTCTTCAACGGCGGCGCGTTTGGTCACGCGCGCTTCGATTTCCGCATCGAGTTCATCAAGCTTGTTTGCCGCGAGGAAGTCGCAGATGCGAAGGCCGTCGAACGCGTCCTTGCCGTAGTACAGCTTGCCGTGGTACGTCGAACGCAGTTGCGTTTCCGCGTAATGGCGTGTGAGGGCTGCGCCGCCGACGAGCACGGGCACGTTGACGCCCAGCCGGTTGAGCTCGTGCAGGTTTTCTTCCATCACGCCGACGCTTTTGACCAGCAAGCCGGACATGCCGATGGCCTGCGCCCCCGTCGCCTTGAGCGCTTCCACGATTTGCGTCACCGGCTGCTTGATGCCGAGGTTGTGCACCTTGTAGCCGTTGTTGGTCAGAATGATGTCAACGAGATTCTTGCCGATGTCGTGCACGTCGCCGGCCACGGTGGCGAGCACAATCGAGGCGCGCGGGCCGGCGTTCGCGCCCACCTTCTCCATGTGCGGCTCAAGGTGCGCCACCGCTTTCTTCATCACCTCCGCGCTCTGCAACACGAACGGAAGCTGCATCTCGCCGGAGCCGAAAAGGTCGCCCACGACCTTCATGCCCGCGAGCAGGTGATCGTTGATGATCTCGAGCGGCGAATATTTTTCCATCGCTTTGTCGAGATGCTCCGCAAGGTGCTGCTGCTCGCCGTCAATGATGTGGCGCTGCAGTTGCTCCTCGATAGGCAGCGAGTCCAGATCCTGCTTCGGGGCGGCTTCCTCGCCATCCGGGAAGAGCGAGATGAAGTGATGCAGCGGGTCGAAATCGGCGGGCTTGCCTTCGGGGCGTGATTCGCCGCGACGATCGAAGATGAGCCACTGCGCCGCTTCCCATTTTTCGTTGTCGATCTTGTTGCGCGGCAGAATCTTGCTGGCGTGCACGATCGCCGCCGTGAGTCCGCGCTCGAGCGCTTCGTGCAGGAACACACTGTTGAGCACGACGCGGGCCGCGGGCTTGAGACCGAAGCTGATGTTGGAAAGGCCGAGGATGATGCCGCAGTTCGGGAACCGCTGGCGGATCAGGCGGATGCCTTCGAGCGTTTCCAGGCCGAGCTTGCGATCATCTTCATTGCCCGTAGCAATCGTGAAGGTGAGCGGATCGAAGAGCAGATCGCGCTCGTCGAGCCCCCACTTCTCCGTGTAGAGCGCGTGCATACGCTCCGCGATGGCGAGTTTACGGTCAGCGGTCTTCGCCATGCCGGCTTGCGGGTCTTCATCGATGGTGAGCGCGACGCACGCGGCGCCGTAGCGCTTGAGCATCGGGCAGATGACGTCGAACCGCTTCTCGCCATCCTCGAGGTTGATGGAGTTGACGATGCACTTGCCACCCGCGCGCTTGAGCGCCGCTTCGATCACCGGCGCCTCCGTGGAATCGACCATGATCGGCACGTTCACCTGCCGGACGAAGCGGCTGATGACTTCGCTCATGTCCTTCACGCCGTCGCGGCCGACGAAATCGACGCAGACATCCAGCATGTGCGAGCCGTCGCGAACCTCTTCGCGCGCCATCGACACGAGGCCGTCCCAGTTTTCCTCATCGAGCATGCGCTTGAACTTGCGCGAGCCGTTGGAATTGGTGCGCTCCGCGACGATGAGGAACGAGTTGTCCTGCTCAAACTCGACGAAGCTGTAGAGACTCGAACAACCGGGGCGCGGCTTTTCGATGTCGCGCTTCTTCGGCTGTCGCACGCCGAGCGCTTTGACGAGTTCTCCGATGTGCTCGGGCGATGTGCCGCAGCAGCCGCCGACCATCGACACGCCGAATTCATCGACGAACTGCGCCAGCGATTTGGTGAACGCATCTGGCCCGAGCGGGAAGCACGTCTTGCCTTCGTGCAGCACGGGCAGGCCGGCGTTGGGAATGACGGAAATGTGGCGATCCCAGTGCTTGGCGAGATACGCCACGTGCTCACCCATCTCCGTGGGGCCGGTGGCGCAGTTGAGGCCGAGCGAGGCGATCGGGAACATTGCCAGCGCGTTGGCGGCGGCGGCGATCTCCGTGCCGAGCAGCATCGTGCCCGTAGTCTCGATCGTCACGCTCACGAAGATCGGAATGTCCTCGTGCGTCTTGCCCGTTTCGCGCAGCGCATCGAGACAGGCGTTGATGGCGATCTTCACCTGCAGCAAGTCCTGGCACGTTTCGATGATGAACGCATCGACGCCGCCGGCGATCAATCCGCGCGCCTGCTCGGTGTAGCTGTCCAGCATCGCTTCCCACGTCGTCTGGCCGAGCGAGACAAGCTTCGTGCCCGGGCCCATCGAGCCGACCACGAAACGCGGCTTGTCGTTCGTGGAAAAGCGGTCGCATGCCGCCCGCGCGATTTCCGCAGCTTCCTTGTTGAGGTCTCGCGTCCAGCTGACGAGTTCCTGATCGAACTCCGCAAAGACGAGTTTGTTCGCGCCGAAGGTGTTGGTCTCGATGCAATCCGCGCCGGCTTCGAGGAACGATTCGTGGATCGACGTGATGATGTCCGGCCGGCTGCGGACGAGCACATCGACGCAGTTCTCCCGGCTGAGGTAGTCGCCATCCACCGACAGCGGCATCGCCTGGATGGTGGCGCCCATCGAGCCATCGAATACCAACACCCGGCGGCCGAGCTCGCGAAGGATCAGGCTTGACATGCGGAAATCCTAGCTCCTCTTTCGCCAATGTCGAGCCGTTCATCCGGATGAACGGATGAAAGTCTGGGCAAAGGGTGCGGCGGTTCGGGCGATGGCTTATCGGATCGATCGGCTCGGGCCAAGCTATGATCGCGAGCCCATCTGGAGCGCGTGATATGAGCCGACCGACCCGTCTTCTTCGCTTCCTGGCACTCCGATTCGCCGCGCCGGCTGGGCTTTGCCTCGCGGCCGCCGCGGTGTTTTTCGGCCTGCCGGGGTGTTCCACTTCGACGAAAACCAGCGACAAAGCCGCGAAGGCAACGCTCGAAACCGCGCGGCCGATCGACCCCGCCCTCGCGCTGGCCACCTTCGATGCCGCCTGGCAGCTCGTCTACGACAGCCATTTCGATCCGAACTTCAACGGCGTGAACTGGCAGGCGGTGCGAACGGAACTGCGCCCGCGGGTCGTTGGTCTGACGGATGAAAACGAACTGCGCGAGATCATCGAGGACATGCTCGGCCGGCTCGGGCAATCGCACTTCGCCCTGCTGCCGCGCGAGATCGTCGAGACGCTGGATGACGAGCATAGCGGCGAAAGTGATCATCACACCGCGAGCGCTTCGAAAGATACGAAGGATGAAAGCGCGACGGCAACCGCAGACGCCGACTCGCGCAGCGAACGCGAAGGCGATCTCGGCATCCGCGTCGCGATGATCGGCGATGATGTCGTCGTCACTTCCGTCGAAGAGTCCAGCCCGGCGGGTCAGCACGGCGTGCGCTCCGGCTGGGTGATCGACGCTGTGGACGGCAAGAACCTGCGTGAGCGCATCCAATCCTTCCTCGGCAACAGCGACGATCGCATGGTGCAGTACCAGGCCATGGCGATGGTGCTGGGCAAGCTGTACGGTCCGCCTGATTCCCCCGTCACCTTGAGCATGCGTGATGAGGATGATCACGTGGTGGAGATGGCGCTCACCCGCCGCGAACGTCCGGGGCAGCTCGTGAAGTTCGGCAACCTGCCGCCGCTCAACGCCAATCTGGAGCACGAGCGCGTCGTCGCCGACAACGGCCTTCAGATCGGCATCATTCGCTTTACCGTCTGGATGCTTCCCTTAAGCGAACCGTTCGCAGCGGCGATGCACGAACTGCGCGACACGGACGGCATCGTGCTCGATTTGCGCGGCAATCCCGGCGGCGTCGGCGGCATGGCGCCCGGTTTCGCCAGCCACTTCCTCTCGCAGGTAAGTTCGCTTGGCACGATGAAGATGCGCAACAGCGAGCTCAACTTCCACGTCTCGCCGCGGCGCGTCAACATGGACGGCGATCGCGTCGATCCCTACACCGGCCCGCTCACGATTCTGGTCGATCGCTACACCGCGAGCACATCGGAAATTTTCGCGGCGGGGATGCAGGCGATCGGCCGGGCGCACGTCGTCGGCGAGCAATCAGCCGGCGCCGCGCTGCCTTCGCAGATGAACGAACTTCCCAACGGCGACGTGCTGCTGCACGCCATTGCCGATTTCATTCTTCCCACCGGCGTCTCCGTCGAAGGCACAGGCGTTGTTCCCGACACGCCGGTTGTGCTCACGCGGGAAGATCTGGCCGGTGGGCACGATCCCGTGCTGGAGGCGGCGATCGCGTGGATCATTTCGCAGCCTCATCAGCATCAGCGCCACACCGCCCTGCTCACGCACGAGTGAGCCGGGCTGGCGCGAAGAGCGACGACTGCGGCACGGCCCAGCGCGGCCGGGGGCGAAGCGGAACGAACGCCGCTGAACGCCGAAAGAGAAAGTTGAAGAAAGGAACTCACCATGAACTATCAACGCGTGCTTGGCCGGGCCGTTTTCACAGCCGTCATCGCCGGCTGCCTTGCGACAACCGCATCCGCGCTCGCGCCACTGCAGGACGGGCCGCGCAAAGTGCGGCAAACCGCGCCACCGCCGCCCGCCGATCAACCTGCGAAGGCCGAGCAGTTGCCCGAAGCGGATGCGGTGCTGCGGCGGCACATCGACGCCGTGGGCGGCGAGGAGGCCATCCGCAAACTCGATCACCGTTCTGCGACCGGTGAGTTTGAGTACGTCGGCATGGGCGCAAAGGGCACGGTGAAGATCCACCAGGCCGCCCCGAACGACTTTCTGCTCGAGATGGAAATCCCCGGCCAGCTTCGGATGACGTCCGGCTACAACGGCGAAGTCGCCTGGTCGATCGATCCGATCTCCGGCCCGCGCCTGCTTGAAAAGGAACTGCTCGAAGAAATGCAGAAGGACGCGGACTTCTACGGCGATCTCAACTTCGCGGAGCGCTACCCCGAGCGCACCACCGTCGGCAAGGAAGAGTTCGCCGGCAAGTGGTGCTACAAGCTGAAGTTGAAGACTGCGTCCGGCCGCACGCAGGACTCGTACTACGCCATCGATACCGGTCTCTTCGCCGGCTACAAAGGCGAAATCGTGACGCTGCAGGGCAAGCTCAACGCCATCATCCAGGTGGACGACTACAAGACGGTCGACGGCATCAAGATTCCGCACAAGCTGACGACCGTTTTGCCGGACCAGCACATGACGCAAACGATCGTGATGCACGACATCAGTCACGCGGAGTTCCCGCACGACGTCTTCAACTTACCCAAGCCGATCCAGACGCTCGTGGAAGACCAGCACGCCGCGGACGCCGGCAAGACCGAATCACCCAAGCCAGCGACCAACGAAGAATGAGGACCGAGCAATGACCCATTGCATGCAACCGTGGAGGATGGCGGCATGGTGCGCCGCTGTGGTTTCCGCTGTGATGACAATGCCGGCCGTCGCGCAGAACAACACCGCCGCGCCGGCAACGGACACCAGCACATCGAAGCCCCCCACCGCCGAGGAGCTATACGACCAGTTCGTGGAAGCGATGGGCGGCAAGGAAGCGGTGGACAGCATCACGTCGGTGCACAGCACGGTGCACCTCGCTTCAACCGGCCGCGAGCTCCTGCTGGAGACCAACTGGCGGCGCGACGGCGCGTTTACCATCGCCTACGACATGGGCGGCATCAGCAACCGCGCCGGATCCGACGGCAAGACCGCGTGGACGTTCCAATCCGGCAGCGGCTTCGCGCTGGTGTCTGAAGACCGGCGGCCGATTGTGGAGGAGCGCGCCTCGCTCGCCACCATGCTGCTCACGCTCGAGGATCGATACGAAAGCATGCGGTACATCGGCCGCGACAACTTCCACGACACGCCGGCCTATCGCGTTGAACTCACGGATCACCAAGGCCAGATTCGCCTTGCGTTTTACGATCGCGAGAGCAAGCTGCTCCTCGGCCTGCGCTGGACGGAAGACACGCCGATGGGCGCGAAGGACGTGGAGATGACATTCCACGACTGGCAGCAGCACGGCCCCATCCGCACATGGACCAGACTGGTGCTGACTCGCTTCGTGCGAGAACAGGTGTTCACAGTCACATCGATTGAGTTCAACAACGTCCCGGATGAAGCGTTCGCGCTTCCGGACGAGGTGAGGGAGCTCGCCGCCAAGCAGCAGGATGCCAAGCCCGCGGCGCCGACGACGCCAGCGCCGACGACGCCAGCGCCATCGACCGCGCCCACGCCGCCCGCCAAACCGAAGAACGGTTAGGATGTCGCCCCGCTGATGATTGACGAGGCGCACCAGCATCCCACGCCGCCACCGCTCGCCCCGCACGCCGCGCCGGGCGAGCCGTTTTCTGCGCATCGAGCGCCGCAAGGAGCTGACACAGCCGCCGCGGTTCGCATGACCGGCGTCACCAAGCGTTTCGGCGACAAAGTGGCGGTGCGCGATCTCAACCTCGTTGTTCCCACCGGAAGCCTGTGCGGCTTCCTCGGCCCCAACGGCGCCGGCAAGAGCACCACCATCCGCATGATCCTCTCGATCATCTACCCCGATGAGGGCACGGTGGATGTGCTCGGCGGGTCGGCGCTCGCGCAGAAGGACCGCATCGGCTACCTGCCGGAAGAACGCGGGCTGTATCGCAAGATGCGCGTCGGCGATTACCTTCGCTACATCGCTTCCCTCAAAGGCGTGCGCGTCGGCGGCCGCAAGGACCGCGTGTCGGATCTGCTCAATCGTCTCGATCTTCCGGGCGTCGAAAGCAAGAAATGTGAAGAGCTCTCCAAGGGCATGCAGCAGAAAGTGCAGATCATCGCGTCGATCGTGCACGAGCCGGAGTTGCTCATTCTCGACGAGCCGTTTTCAGGTCTCGATCCCGTCAACTCGGAATTGATGATCGACGTGCTGCGCGAACTGCACGCAAACGGAACCACGATCATCTTCTCCACGCACGTTCTGCACCAGGCGGAGCAGATTTGCGATCGCATCTTCCTCATCAACAAGGGCGTGAAACTCCTGGACGCGTCGCTGGCGGAGATTCGCGAGCGGTACGATCCCCGCACGATTCTCGTGGAGTTCGCTTCGGGCGCGAATTTCGAGCCGGCCCGGCCGGAGATTCCCGGCGTTCGCCGCGCCATGCCGACCGGTGAAGCCGGCGCGTATGAGCTTGAGCTGCACGACGGGGCCGACGCGCAGGACGTGATGCGGCGCGTGCTCGATCGGCACCCGGTGCGATCGATCGCGCTGCGGCGCGTGTCGCTCAACGAGGTGTTCGTGCGACTGGTGCGGCAGGATCGCGGCGAAGCGGCGGCCGAGCAGGCACGTGAGGAGCTTCTCCATGCGTAAGGCGCTTTCCGTCGCATGGCGCGAGTTCCGCCAGACCGCGCTGACGAAGATGTTCCTCTTCGCCATGGTCGGCCTGCCGCTCTTCCTTGTCGGCATCATGGGCGTGGCGGTGCTGCTCATCATGAGTCACGAACAGCCGCCGCTGGTCGGTTTAGTGGTGATTGCAGACGCAAGCGGCGACGTGGCGGAGGCGGCGAGAGTGGAATTCGACCGCGAGCGCATGCAGCGCGAGGCGATGCACGAAATGGCCGAGGCCACCAAGGCCGCGGAGGACATGCTCAAGAACCCCGGGGCGCTGGGCGGCGGCGCGATGAAGCCGCCCGGGCTGGAAATGGCGCCGGCGATGCGCGGGGATGTGCGCATCACCATCCAGGATGTGCCCATCGATTCGCCCGGTCTTGCGAACGAACTTCGCCGCCGGATCAACGCCGGCGAAATTCTCGCGGCTGCCATCGTGCCGGAGCACGTGCTGCAACCCGGCGCTGCGCAGGATGTTGCGGACGACGCGAGTGACGCAGGGGCAGATGCCAAAGCGCCCGGCGACGAAATGGAATTTGAACTGCTCGTCGGTCCGGAGCTTGTGGACGATCACACGAGCTTGCTCGAGCGCAAACTAGGCCAGGCGATTGTGCGCGTGCGGGCCGAACGAGCCGGGCTTGATCCGGACGACGTCGCCGCGATGCTCCGCCGACCGTACTCGAAGACGCAGCGCGTGCTCGCCACGGGTCAGACCGCCAGCGAGAGCGAGGATGTGCGCGGCTTCCGGCAGATGATCCCGATGTTCTTCATGCTGCTGCTGTGGGTGTCCACCTTCAGCGCCGGCCAGCACTTGATGATGTCGACGATCGAGGAAAAGTCGAACCGCGTAATGGAAGTGTTGCTCTCGGCCGTCAGCCCGATGCAGCTCATGATCGGCAAGATTCTCGGCCACGGCGCGGTCGGACTGATCATTGTGAGTTTGTACACCGGCCTTGGCATCGTCGGCCTCGGCATCTTCGCGATGATGCACCTCATCAACCCGATGAGCGTCGTTTATCTCGCGGTGTACTTCTTCATGGCGTACTTCATGGTGGCGACCATCTTCGCGGCGGTCGGCAGCGCGGTGTCCGACATCCGCGAGGCGAACATTCTGATCACGCCCGTGATGATCGTGATGATGGTGCCGTTCATGTTGTGGTTGCCGATCAGCAACGCGCCGAACGGTCCGCTGGCGACGGTGTGCAGCTTCCTGCCGCCGGTGATCCCGTTCGCGATGATCCTGCGGCTGTCGGCGGAGGAGCCGGTGCCGATGTGGCAGATTCCGGCGACGATTCTGTGGGGCTACATGAGCGTCGCGATGATGGTGTGGATGGCGGCCAAAATCTTCCGCATCGGCGTGCTGATGTACGGCAAGCCGCCAAATCCGATCGAGCTGATCAAGTGGCTGCGGTATCGGTGAATTGAGCCGATCACGCTCGTACGGTCATTGCGCTTTCGCCGGTTCGCGGGCGCTTGGACGCATCTTTCTATCAGCAATTTGCTCGGGATCAATCGTGCCCGCGCTAGTCGCCCGCCGCTGGAGAGGCGTGCGTTGCATCGAAGGTGGGTTCGGCATGTGCGCTTTCACGACTTGCTCGCCGACGACGTCCTCCGCGAGATGAAGCCATTTCGCTGAAATTTCATCCCGCTTGGCAAGGCGAGGAATCAACTCATCCGTGAGAAACTGACGTTGCGAGCCGCTTTCGCCGCGCGCCCGCCGATGACCCCATTCAATGCAGCATGTCTCAAGTTCCAAACACGCCGCCGCGTACTGCTCCTGATACCCCAGACGAAGCGCCATCACATCCTGCTGCTGCTGCGGGGTTATTGTGGCGTTCGTCATAAGATTGATGAAGAGCTGGTCGCAATACGTGCGATCTGGATAGAGCTCTGGAAACGCAGCCATTTTCGCTTCCGCAACAAAGAGCTTTCCAACCGGTTCCGTCAGGATGACTGATGCTTGCGTGACAGTGTCTTGAGTGGCCTTCTGAACTTGCTCAAATGCGTTGCCGATTTTATTCCATGCTGCACGATAACGATTCGTCGCGGTCTCAGTATTAATGCGACCCTCGGCTTCATCAGCCATAATTTCCATAATCTCGACGCCATTCGATGCGTATTGTTCAGCGAGTCGCGCCAGGAGAGGTGTCACGCGGACTTCGTAATCGGCGAGAAGGCGCTCCATCGCCTCGCGATCCGCGGCGCCGATGTCGTCGGACAACATGGCTTCCCACACCAGGCGAAGGTCTACGTTCGACCAGCGGTCCAGAAATCGAAACGATCGTGATTGCCGCCTGCTCGCTTCGTTCCGCAGCAGGTAGAGCTGATCGATTTGCTCATCATTGAGCACTGGCACGAGTGAATAAACGTATTCGAGTTCACGTTGTTCAAGGCCAGCCTGAAATCGGCGAGTCTGGCCGAGCAATTCCTCGGTGGTTCGCAGCATTTCCCGCGAAGTCAGCGTCGTTGTGTTCTGGAGATCCCCCAGCTCCCTGCACTTGGCCAAGTACGCTTTTCCGTCGTGTTCCATATAGCGGTTGTGCCGCTCGGCGAACTCGATATAGCGCTGCTGCAGAAACTCCAATTGTTGAGCTGTCACATCGAGCGTTCGTGCCCATCGATCGACATCCTCCGCCTGGAGCGCGGCTGGATTCTGAAGGTTCCCATATGGTCCATTGAAATCCGCCAAATCCAAGACAGTCAGCGCTCTCGGCAGTGGATTCGTCGCGAATACAATGAGGCCAATGAGGATGCGCAGCATATCCTGGGCCTTTCAGTCGATCGAACGAATCGAAGAGATGCCCGACCGGTTCGTTACGGTTTGCCGCGAAATCAGCCTTCCGTTGGGCACCAGTCGCCAAAGGCTTCGGTAAATGGATGAAGGTCGACATGTACCGTCGTTAACAAGCGACAAAACATTCCATTCACGCACACGGCGTATGTGAGTTCACACAACGCGGCTGGTCCGCCTGTCACAAACTTCTTGCTCACTTGCCCGTAGGATCCACCTGACGGAATGGCCTTCGTCCCATAGATGCAAGTGGTGACTTCATGCACGCAAATTGTGTCGCCGCAGATGATTGCAATGCCCGGTCCGCCAAGATCACTGTCGCAGGCACACGTCGGGTACATCGTGACGTAGCAATCTTCATACGCGTGCGTAGAAGCGCCGGTCCAACTTACCGCACCAATCGCAACGACAGCAATTGCAAGTTTCATTTGAGCCTTTCCCGTGGCACAACACGATGTAGATCAGAATTGAACTCGTGGTATACACTACCCCCCCGCCTGGTCGTCAACAGACAAAGAGAAGAGATTCGCCCTGTGCCGCCGGGTTTCGCTGACTGCCCGAAGGGTTGAAATCCTTCCGAATTCCTGGCGATTGCGCGATTCATCCGCTGGGGCGACGTCAGCGTGGCGATGATGGTGTGGATGGCGGCCAAAATCTTCCGCATCGGCGTGCTGATGAACGGCAAGCCGCCGAACCCGATTGAGCTGCTCAAGTGGCTGCGGTATCGGTGAGCGGCCCAACGTTTGTGAGCAACGCGATCGCGCTCGCTTCCGCGGACTTCGGGTCGCGGCTAAACATATCTCTGCTCTGCGTGCGCCGTGCTCGGACTCTGTGGTAAATTCCCCGCTGCCATGATCAACAAAGTCTTCCCCTCCCCCGCGGACGCCATTCGCGATCTCGTGCACAACGACATGACCCTCGCCGTCGGCGGGTTTGGCCTCTGCGGCATTCCCGAACACCTCATCCTCGCACTGCGCGACTCCGGCGTGACGGGGCTCACCGTCGTCTCCAACAACGCCGGCGTCGATGACTGGGGCCTCGGCCTGCTGCTGCAGACGCGGCAGATCAGGAAAATGGTGAGCAGTTACGTGGGCGAGAACGCGGAGTTCGAGCGGCAATTCATGTCGGGCGAGCTCGAACTCGAATTCACGCCGCAGGGCACGCTGGCGGAGCGGCTGCGCGCGGGCGGAGCCGGCATCCCCGGGTTCTACACGCGCACTGGCGTCGGGACCATCGTGGCGGAAGGCAAGGAGCACAAGCAGTTCGACGGCGAAACGTACATCCTCGAGCGCGGCATCGTCGTCGATCTCGCGCTGGTGAAAGCGTGGAAGGCCGATCGGGCCGGCAACCTCGTCTATCGCAAGACGGCGCGAAACTTCAACCCGATGATCGCCACCTGCGGCCGGCGCACCATTGCCGAGGTCGAAGAGATCGTCGAGGTCGGCTCGCTCGACCCCGAGTGCATCCACACCCCCGGAATCTTCGTCGACCGCATCGTGAAGACTGTGAGTGAAAAGCGCATCGAGCAGCGCACGGTGCTCTCGTCATAAAAACTCTCGATGTCCGGATCCGGGATGTGCTCGCATCATGACATCGATGCACGATCACCGTGTCGGCTTGACGACCGGCCGCTCGAGAACTCCTTGCTGCTCCTCCGTGAGCGTACCCCAAACAGCAGCGATGAATGCCTCTTCAGCGCTCCATCGCTTCGCAACCTCGGCGTCCAGGCGGTCTTCAAGACTCTTGACCTTATCCGGCGCCGACATGGGATCGATGCGCGCATCGATCCAGGCGTCGTGGCAGCGCAAGATGCTCTGGTGCATTGCATCGGTCGCGGCACGATGTGATACCGCCAGCGCCTCGATGTCGCGGCGCTGACGATCAGACAGGTTTGGCAGGGCGTTCACATTCGCCATGAACGTTCGCGAAGGCACGCGCGCCAGCGGCACCACGCCACGCATCGCCTCTCGCATGGACGCTTCTTCGAACGCGGTCCGAAGCTCCTTTGGTATCAGCTCCACCAACGCGAGGCGCGTGTCGCGCGTCAGATCACGAAGACGCTGATGCCAACGCTGCACGTCACGGCGCTGCTGTTCAAATCGGCGATTCCATTCCGGATCAATTGATGGGTCAATTGCCGCACGGTCACCGTCGAAAACCCGGATCGACATCTGGCGGCGCTCGCCGTTGCGCGAGTACTCGATCGCTTCTTCCGCGATCTTGACCACCAGCTCATTGACCTGGAAGCTGTACGAACGCAGCAGATCCGTCAAGTCGTTGTTGCCAATCGTGACATCCGCTCCGTCGGCGATTCTTTCGAGGACGTCAATCAGATCGACAGACTCTTCGCGGTAGAACGCTGCTGCGCGAAGCCAGCGCATGCGATTGAGACGCTCCATGATTGAGGCCCAATGCTCCAACTGCTCCTTGGTCAGCGCCGCATGGACATCATCGAGAAACTGCTGATCGAGAGCGGCCTGCGCGTCGGCGACCTTGGCGAGGCGTTCCTCGCGTTCGATGGCCCGCTCAACGTACGCTCGAGTGCCGGGCGCCCCGAGAGCGGATGTGCTCTCCTCATACTCGGCGCGGTGCGCCGCGGCAAATGCCGCAAACCTCGACTGGTGGGCGCTATACAGTGCATCAATCTGCAGCGCCTGCTCCGCTGTCAGCGCGAGGTGATCTTTCACTGCGTCCACAACCTTGTCATCGATCCACGACTTCAGCACTTCCTCGTGGCTCGGCGACCATGGCTCGATGAGCAATCCCTGGGCCGAGGCCCCGTGAAGTGCGATGAACCAGCTCACGCAGGCAATGGCGATGACGTTCCATCGCGACTTTGAGAACATGGCGGACCTCCTGCAACTCTGCGAGTCAACTGGAACCATGCAAGCGTCAGCAACGCAATGAGAACCGCGTTACGTCCGATGCCGAAGTACACGCTGTGGCCCGACCACTGATCAAGAATCGGACCAAGACAAGAACAACTGTGTGACGAATCGACCATCGCGAGTCGAATCAGCACCATTGTAAACGCCACAAGCAGAGCGACCGCTGTCCCGATCAACACACGAGAGCGCCAGCCAAGGACCATCGCGAGGCCCATTGCCAGTTCCACAGCCGCAACGATCCGCACCCCCACTTGTGATGCCCAGAGCGGAATCCCAACGAGTTGTAATGTCTTTGCAGTCTCCTCGGGAAACCACGATTTTCCAATCGCAGCCGCCATAAACACGATACCTGTGATCGTTAGCGGCAACCAATGGGCGAACCTGTCGCACAAGGTCACGGACACGTACCCTCGAGAGTCGCCGTGCAGCATCGGACGCCCGACGGCGTCGAACCGGTCGAGACGATGCTGCAACCATCGCACACATATGACGTGATCATTTCGAACGTCCAGGCGCCGCATGGCTTGCACAATTCGGCCCCGGTTTCAGCGTCGATGCATGAGTTGATGACTCCGGGCGTTCGAATCGTCATCGGGTGACTTGCGCAGAGCATCCACATTGACGGCGGGCCTTCCTCATAGAAATAGCAAAAGATGGTCCCCGTCTCGGCGTAGGTTCCGCATGGGCCGGTGTACACGATTTCTTTGCATGCCATCATCATCGCTGCGGAAAGCAGAATGACCGGAACGAATCGCGTCATGTTGTCCATTGTTCACTCCTCGCTTTGAACTTCGAATGGTGCTGACGGAACAGGAGTAGGCAGCCACACGCTGTCATAATTTCAGTCACGATCAATGAGATTGCCGGTGGTCGCTGGTCTTCGCCGGGCCGCAGGAACCGCACCCGATCGTTTCTCCACTCGCCCAGTTGTGTGTAATCACGAATGCCCACGGTACCAATTCGTTCAACGTCTTGGTGCGCCTGAAGAATATCCGCACGCTCAGTTGGCACTTCGCGACTTGTTTCAACTTCGCGCACGAATACGTCCCACATATGCGTGCGCTGATTGAAAGGATCCTTCGACATGAGAATCCACCGTGCTGGGAACATGTCGTCAGGCTTCTCGTACACCAACCATGCGTGCCTGCTCACCGACGCATGGCCGCGTTCAGTGGCCAATTCGATGATGACGCGACCGTCAGCATTCTCGTGCTTCTTTCGAACGAGCTCGGCGCCTAACTTCATTGCATCCTTTGCGAATATCTCCTCTGACGCCGTGGTGAACAGCAGGAAGGTCCTCAGAACGTCGATGTCGATCCAGAACCCTTTGTGGGAAACATCATCATGTCGTCGAATCTCGATGACACTATTTGGAAAGCCGTGCCAACCAAACTCCGGGGTCTGACCCAGCACGCGCGTCGAAGCGATGAATGCGGGCAGCCACGATTCTTCGGTCGGCAGCCGATGCTCCTCCAGCCATTGACCACAGAAGCGATCGGTCCCTTCACCCCAAATCAGGCCGGCGTAGCCGACGACAAACATCGGCTCCAGCGGTTCTCTTTCAGTCGCTGAATTGGAAAGAAGCGACAAATCTGATGCTGCGACAGGCCAGCCGTCAACCGGCACATAGTTCAGCAGGACAGCATCGTCCGTGGTCGGCAGCATGGAGCGCGACGCGACAAACTCGAATTCAACTCGCGTGGGTTTTTGCTGAGCGTCCGCGCCGTCTGCGAGACAAGCGCCAAGGGCAACGACAAGAGCAAACTCGAGTCCGCTCATTGATCCTCCCGCTACGCTTCCGGCACATTACCCCCCCCCCCCTTCTTTGTCAACACCCTGGGAACACACAATCCGCCGCCGATTTCGGGCGTACGTGCCCCCGCAGCCTTGTAAGCCGCATCGTGCAAACGGTCAGCGAGAAGCTCGCATCGAGCAGCGCACGGTGCGTGCCTGCGGCGGCCTAGCGACGAATGCGGCGAGTCGCCGGGGGGCTCTGGCGGACCCGAACGGGTTGGCGGGTCCGAAAAGGCCATTGCTGGCGAAAATCGCGGGTTTCGCCGATTTCCTGCCATAGATTGGCCCATGGAGCGTTGGACCTCTGCGCCCACGGCCGAGCCGAGGGTGGCAGCCTATTCTGCGGGGGTCGCGGGCATCCAAAGACGACCGAAGCGGCGGGCGAGCAGGCCTGCATCATCAAGGGAGAATCGATCCATGTCGGTGAGCGCAATTCGTCAGCGGTTCATGAAAGGATTGGCGGTCTGCACGCTGTGCGTCGCCTCGTTGGGCGTCACGAGCTCGGCTTCAGCCCAGTTCGGGGCCATGGGCGGCTCGGACGACGTGTTCCGGCCGGACTTCACCACCCGCGACGTCATCCTCTTCGTCGAGGGCCTCGATCTCGATGAAGGCCAGCGCTACATCTTTGAAACGCTCTTCGAAATGTACCAGGCCGACTTCGACGCCGGCGTGGAAGGCGTGCGCGATCAACTCGCCAGCATGCGCGATGAGCTGATGGGCAGCGACCCCAAGCAGATGCTGGAAAAGGTCTTCGCCCCCGTCGATGAGTGGCGCAAGAAGAAAGCCTCGCTGGCTTCGCGTCTCGTACTCGACCTTCAGGCCCAATTGAGCCCGGCACAGAAAGAACGCTGGCCGGCGTTCGATCGCAAGCTCCGCCGCATCAAGACGCTCAAGGACGGCGTGCTCACCGGCGAGAACATGGACCTCTTCTTCGTTCTCTCGCAGATGGACCTGACGAAGCAGGAGCAGGAAAAGATCCAGCCCGTTCTCGATCGCTATGAGATCGCGCTCGACGCAGCGCTGCAGGCGCGGAACGACTACATCGCCAGCTCGCAGCAGGAGCTTTCAGAAGCCATTCGCGGGCAGGATGTCGAGACGGCGAAGCGAATCGTTGAAGAGCAGGTGAACCATCGCCTCACCGTGCGCAACACCACGGAAAGCGCGCTCGCGGAACTGATGGCGGCGCTGCCGGAGGAAACCGCGGCACGCCTTCGCCGCAACTCGCTTGAGCAGGCATACGGCCAGGTGTTCCGCCCCACGCAGATGGAGCGCATCTTCGAGCAGGTGCTCGACATTGAAGATTTGAGCGCCGAGACCATGCAGGCCGTGAAGGACTTGCAGAACCGCTACGACATGGAGCTCGCGCAGATCAATGAGCGGCTTGTCGATCTCATCCGTCAGCAGGACGGCGTGAAGGCGGTGGAGCGCGTGGAGCGCCTGGTGCACCGCGTGGGCGGGCAGACGGTGGCGGTGCGCGAAGATCCCGTGCGTGATGAGTTCCGCAGCCGCGACGAACTCGACAAGAAGTACATTCGCGAGCTGCGAGCGATTCTCACGCCGGCCCAGTTCTCGTCGCTGCCGGGCGCTTCGAAGCTTGACGGCGTGGCGCGAGGCGGCGGCGATCCGAACCGCTTCCAGAACCAGCGACCGAATGAGGCGCCGCGCTTCCAGGCGACGCCTCGCCGCGCGGACGGCCGCTACACCGCGGTGGATCGCAATTTGAGCCCGCAGCCTTCGAATGAAGGCAAGGAAGCCAAGGCCGATCGCGGCACGGGCGCCGAGGGCGGAAGCGGCGGCGAAGGTGGTGGTGAAACCGGCGGCGGGGATGGCTCCGGGGGTCGCGGTGGTTCGCCCCGCGGTCGCGGCGGGTAATTGATGCCTATCGACCGTGCGGCCCAACAGTCGCACGGTTGTTTCTTGGGGGCGTTCGACTTCGGCGAGCGCTTCCGCTGCCGGAATTCGCATGCACGCGCATCCCGGCGTGATACGTCAGCCCTGTTCGGACCAAAGATAGAGACAGAGACGGAACAGCACGGACGTCGTTCACGAGCGAGCAATATGGATCACGCAGCAACAGGATCAGCGGGATTGTCAGCAGCGCCGACGGGACGCAACGGCGTGGCGCACGAGGCGCCGAGCCTCGGCGCGGCTGCGGCTGCCTTCAACGCCGCCGACCCCAACGCGATGCGCGAACGATGCGAAGCCATCGGCATCGAGTGGCTGGAGCAGCTTCCCGAAGCGCAGCCCGACGCCGTGGCCCTCATCTCGCCCGACGTGGCGGTGCGCCTGCGCGTCGTGCCTGTGCGCATTGAAGGCAAGACGCTGGTGGTGGCGATGGCGAATCCGCTCGACATCAGCGCCATCGATGAAGTCGCCACGCTCACCAATCATGCGGTGTCGCGGTTCGGCCTCGAATTGCCGCTCTTCTCTGAACTCATGCGGCTGCACTACGGCACGACGGCGGCGCGCGTCGCCGAGTCGCTTGCCGGGGCTGCGGAAGAGTCCGACGTCGAGCTGGAACACAACCTTGACGCGGTTGACGCGGCTGATCTTCACCGCATGGCGGAGCAGCCGACGCTCATTAACCTCGTCAACCTGCTGCTCTTGGAAGCCATTCAAAGCCGCACGTCGGACGTGCACATCGAGCCGTTCGAGAACGAACTCAAAGTGAAGTACCGCATCGACGGCGAACTGGTCGAGCAGCCCCCGCCGGCGAAGCACTTGCAGCCCGCGCTGGCCGGCCGCATCAAGATCATGGCCGGCATGAACATCGCGGAGCGCTACGTGCCGCAGGACGGCCACATTACGCTGCGCTTCGAAGGCCGCAAGGTGGACATTCGCTGCTCGACCGTGCCGACGCTCTACGGCGAGTCGATCGTCATGCGTATTCTCGACAAGAGTTCGCTGCCGCTCGACCTCGTTTCGCTCGGTATGGATGAGAAAACGCGCGGGCTGATGGATCGGCTGATCGCCAAGCCGCACGGCATGGTGCTCGTCACCGGTCCCACCGGCTCGGGCAAAACCACCACGCTGTATGCAGCGCTCTCGAAACTGTACGACCCGCGCAAGAAGATCATCACCATTGAAGATCCCGTCGAGTACGAACTCGCGGGCATCAACCAGATTCCCGTGAACCCCAAGCGCGGTCTCACGTTCGCCACGGGTTTGCGCCACATTCTGCGACAAGACCCCGACATCATCTTCGTCGGCGAAATTCGCGACAGCGAGACGGCGGACATCGCCATTCGTTCGGCGCTCACCGGCCACCTCATCTTTTCGACGCTGCACACGAATGACGCGATCAGTTCGATCGGCCGCCTGATCGACATGGGCGCCGAGCCGTTCCTGGTGGCGTCGGTGCTCGAGGGCTTGCTCGCGCAGCGTCTCGGCCGGCGCGTGTGCAAGTATTGCAAGGCGCAGGAGCCCATGCCGGAGGATGTGTCGCATCGGCTCTCGCCGCGCGAGGCGGCGATGTTCGAAGGCAAGGTGTGGCGCGGCAAGGGTTGTGAGAAGTGCAATCGCTCCGGGTTTTACGGCCGCATCGGTTACTTCGAACTCGTTCGCATCAACCCGGCGCTGCGCAAGGCGATCGGCGAACGAAAGAGCGTGAATGAACTGCTCAAACTTGTGGACAGCGATTTCCGCACCATGCGCGAGGACGGCCTTCTCAAAGCCGCACAAGGCATGACGACGATCGAAGAAGTGTTGCGCGCGACCCAGGATGCTGACGACGTCACCGCGTGAGCTTTGCCATGCCCTCCTTTCGCTATCAAAGTCTTGCGGAGAATGGTCAATCGCGCTCGGGCGTGATCGCGGCCGCGGATCGCGCGGCGGCGGTGCGCCAGTTGCTGAGCCGCGGCGAGACGGCGATTTCCCTTGAAATCGCCGACGCCGACGAGAAGCCGGTGATCACCACCACCAATGGCGCGATCGTGGCGGACGGCGGCGCGGCGAACGAGCGCATCGGCGACATGCTGCTCGGCGCCATGCGCGTCGGCCGGAAGGCACGGCCGTCGTTGAGCCAGGCGGATACCGCGTCGCTCATCCGCGAACTCGCCACCGCAATCGAAGCCGGCCTCCCGCTCATGCACAGCTTGAAGACCGTGCGCCGGCAGGCGACGAACACCGCCATGGCGACGATTCTCGATCACCTGATTACGCGCATCGAAGCGGGCACCACGCTGCACCAGGCGGCGCGGGAATACGGGCCGCCGTTCGATCCGCTGATCGTCGGCATGCTTCGCGCTGCGGATGCGTCCGGCAAGATGGCGGAAGTGATGCACCAGCTTGCGGATTTGCTCGATCGCGCGGTGGAGCTCCGCCGCGAGGTGATCGGCGCGACGGTGTATCCGATGATTGTGTTCGTGCTCGTGCTCTTGAGCTGCATCGTGCTCGTGACGGTGCTCGTGCCGATGCTGATCGAGCCGATCGCCGCCCAAGGTCACGCCATGCCGCTGCCGACGGAGATTCTGATCGAGGTCGCGGCGTTCCTGCAGACGTACTGGCCGCTGTGTCTGCTGGCGATCGGTTTGGCGATCTTCGGCTGGCGGTGGTGGTCGACCCGGCCGGCGAATCGATTGATCATTGATCGCGTGAAACTGAAGGTGCCGGTGCTTGGCCGATTGCTTCGCGATGTCGCGGTCGCTCGCTTCACGCGGACGCTTGGCACGCTGGCGTCGGCGGGCATTCCCATTCTCGACGCCCTGCGCATCACGCGGGATACGCTGGGCAACCAGGCGTTGATGATGGCTGTCGATCAGGTGCAGGAGAAAGTGACCGGCGGCGCGGCGTTGGCTGATCCGCTGGAGCGTTCCGGCCTGTTCCCTCCGCTGCTGGTGCAGATTGTGAACCTGGGCGAACGCTCCGGCCGGCTTGAAAGCATGTTGCTTCACGCCGCCACCGCGTTCGACCGGCAGGTGAACACCGCCATTAAATTGTTTACGAAAGTGCTCCCGCCCGTGCTGCTCATCATCATGGCGTCATTGGCGGGGTTCGTGCTTTCCGCCATTCTGTTGCCGCTGCTTGAACTGCAGTCGCTGGTGGAAGGTTAATTCCGGTCTTTGCGCGAAGAGTGATTGGGCCGTGCGCGCATCAAATTGGAGAGACGACGAATGAAGACATCGAAGAACCGCATGAACCGCCGCGCCGCGACGCGCGCCTTCACGCTGCTGGAAGTGATCGTGGTGATCACGATCATCGCCATTCTCGCCGCGCTGGTGGCGCCGCGCATGCTGGGCTGGGTCGGCAAGACGAAAACGAAGGCTGCCGCCGCGGAAGCGACAGCGATTGCCCAGGCGCTGGAGTTGTACCTGCTTGATCAGGGGCTCACGAGAGTTCCCGACGGCTTTGACTTGAACGCGCTGATGGAAGGGCCGGAACCTTATTTCAAGAAGGCCGACGACCTCATCGACCCGTGGAACAACCCGTACATCGTGCGCGTGCCCGGCGAAGTGAACGTCGACTTCGACATCGTCTCCTACGGCGCCGACGGCCAACCCGGCGGCGAAGGCGAGAACGCTGATGTGACGAATTGATGGGGAAGGCATCGAGGCATCGAGGCATCAAGGCATCAAGGGGGCAGGGCATCGAGGGATTCGGCATGAGACCACAGCCGGTGAAGACGTTTCGAGACTTGGTGGCTTGGCAGCGTGCCTTTGAGGTCGGCTGCGATGTTTGCCGAGCACTGCAATCATTTCCTGCTGAAGAGCGGTTCGGGCTTGCCGCACAAGTTCGGCGGAGCGCCATATCGATTTCTTGCAACATTGCAGAGGGATATGGTCGCGGCAGCACCGCTGACTATGTGCGTTTCCTCAAAATTGCCCGCGGTTCCTTGTACGAATTGGAAACGCAACTCCTCTTTGCCATTGAATTCAATTCCATGACGAAGGATGGCTATCTCTCGTTGAAGTACAAGCTCGACGAAGCGGAGCGCGTACTGGCCGCTCTCATTCGCGCTATCGAAAGAAAGGGAACGTAGACCATCCGCTACTCGATGCCTCGATGCCTTGGTGCCTCGATGCCTCGGCGAGCCTTTTCCTCCCATGCAATCGCGCAATCGCCAATCCGCGTTCACACTCCTGGAAATGATCATCGTGATCATCATCCTGGGCGTGCTCATCACCTTGACGGTGCCGCGGCTTGGCGGGCAGGATCGTCGTCAACTGAATTTTGCGGTTGATCAGGTGACCGACTTCCTCACGATGTTCGCCTACCGCGAGCAGCTTGGACAGCGCGCGATTGCGATTGAATACAACGCCGAGGTGAACACGCTCTATCTCCTGGTGCGCGACAACACCGATGGCGATCCCAACGACCCGCCGGTGTGGACCTATGACGCGCTCGTCAAGCCGGTGAAGTTGCCGGACAGCGTGTCGGTGGCGGACGTGCGCGTAGATGGTCTTTCGATTGACCGGTCGTTCTTTCAGATTCTCGCCAAGCCGAACGAAGATCGGCCGTTGATCGAACTCTCGCTGCAGAACCGCGAGTTTGAAGCGCAGACGCTCGTGCTCATGCCGCACAGCGTGGCGCCAACCGTGTACCGTGGCGGCGAAGCGATGTCGGCGTCGCGCGTTGCGGTTGATCTTGACGCGTCAGGCCGAAGCCGGGAGGACTGGTGATGCGAATCGCCCGCATGCAAACGCCCCGCCCGCGCGGCCTCGCGCTGCTTGACGTGATCGTCGGCGGGATCGTGCTCGCCATCGGCATGACGGTGGTCATCACGCTCACCAGTCGCGCGATCGCGTGGCAATCGGATGGCGAGCGCCGGCTCGTGGCGTCGTGGCTTGCCGACGAACTCTTGAGCATGGTGGTGGTGGAAGGCCCGCGCGAGTACGGCCGGATCTATGACACGAGCGGCCGCTTCGATCCGCCATTTCAGGAGTATCAGTACGACCTCGAGATCACGGAACTGAACGTGACCGAGCCGTATGTCGTCACGGCGACGATCAGTTGGGAGCAGGGCCGCAGCGCTCGCAGCATCCAGGTGCAGACGTACATCGCGCAGCGAGCCGTCGAAGAAGCAGACCGCAAGCCGTTCGAACCGATCGATCGCATTTCGCGGTACTACGGCGAGGCGGCAGGAGGCGACAAAGGTGAATAAGCGAGCGCATCAAGCGAGACGCGGCTTCACGCTCGTGGAACTGCTGCTGGCGGCCATGATCACGGCGTTCGTGGTGGGCAGCGTGGCCGTGGCGCTTTCGCAGCTTTCGCGGGCACGTGCTGTCAGCCGCGAGCGGTTCGACACGTTTCTGAAAGCGGATGCGGCGCTCGAGCGCATTCGCCGCGACGTCGCTTCCATCGTGCGTCACCAGGATCTGTTCTGGAGCCGCGTGCTCATCAGCACGGACACGCAGGCGACGGACGTCGGCACGATGCCGCGCAGCGAATTGCTTTTGTTCACCACGCGCTTGCGCCCGATCCGCGAGATCGATTACAACGGCGAGGGCACGGAGTTTGAATCGCAATATCGCGTCGTTGACGACTCCAACGGCGCGGTGCTCTGGAACCGTGTGGACGCTGTGCCCGACGAATATCCCGCAGGCGGCGGCATCGCGTCCCCGGTGGTCGACGGCATCGCGGGGCTGCTGATCGAGGCGTATGACGGCGACACGTGGTATGACGAATGGGATTCGGACTTTGATGGCATTCCTCGCGCCATTCGCGTCACCGTGATGGCGGCGGAACACAGTGAACGAGTGCGCCTCGAGCCGCTGGTGGCGGAGCTTCGCACGGTGATCGCGCTTGATCGCGTTCCGCCCCCGCTTCCACCGGAGGTCGAAGAGCCGGAGGACCAGGAAGGCGCTGAAGGCATCGGCGAAGGCGGCACGGACGCGGACGCGCTGGGCGGCGTTGGCGGTCGCGGCGGCGCGGACGGCGAAGGCGGTATGGGCGGCGGCGGACCGCGCGGTGGCGGCGGCATGGGCAACGGCGGCGGTCCCGGTGGCCCCGGAGCGGGCGGTGGTACTGGCGGCGGCGCGGGCGGCGGAGGCATGGGCAACGGCGGCGGGCCGCGCGGTGGAGCAGGTGGCGGAGCCGGAAGCGGCAATGGCGGCGGAGTCAATCAAGGACCGCGCCATCGCGCTTCGCCTCGTGGTGAAGAGCGGCTGGTGCGGCCGCGCGGTCCGGCAACCAACGGATGACGACGAGGAAGCACATGACACAACCACGCATCCATCATCATCCGCGCGGCGCCGTGCTGCTCATCGTGCTGTGGGCGATCGCCATCGCTGCGGTCGTCACGGCGTCCATCCAGCTTTTCTCCACGCGCCAAGCGACGCTCGGTCGTGATGCCGTGGCTCGCACGCAGGCGCGCTGGGCGGCGCGCGGCGGCGTGGAGCAGATGATCGCGGTGATGGAGACGCACACCTTCGCCCCTGTTGCCGACGATGCATGGGCGATGGTGCGCGACATGGAAAGCTTGTCGTCCGGCCGGCTGTATCACGCCAGCTACGACATCCGTCATCACATGGATGGGCGCGACTGGGCCGGTCCGCTTGATGAGCACGCCAAGATGAATATCAACCTGGCCGACGGCACGATGTTCAGCGTGCTGCGCGACATCTCGCCGGATCAGATCGATGCCATTCTCGACTGGCGTGACACGGACACGGAGCCGCGGCCGCAAGGCGCCGAGGAGTCGTTCTACGCCAACCTCAAGTTCCCGTACAAGCCGCGCAATGATTTCTTTCACAGCGTGGCGGAGCTTGAACTCGTCGCGGGCATCTGGCCGGAGTTCGTGCGCGGCTCGGATTGGAATCTCAACAGCCGGCTCGATCCAAACGAAAACGACGGCGATCTCTCATGGCCCGTTGACGCAGGCGATGGCATTCTCGACGCCGGCTGGTCCGCGTGGCTGACGGCTCGCTCCGTTGGCGGCGGTGTGGCGGCGTCGGGTCTTCCCCGTCTCTATCTCCGAAGCGCCAGCGTCGAGGACGTGTTGGCGCGGTTCGAAGACGTCGGCATCACGGATGCGCAGGCGCAAGCGCTCGTCGCGTTCGGCCGTGAGCGCTCCAACAACCTCGGCATGCTGCTCACCACGCCGCTCACATCGTTCGGCCCCGACGGTCGGCCCATGCAACAGCAACAGAATCGCAATCGCCGGGGTGGTCGCGGCGGCCAGCAACAGAACGGCCCGAGTGAAGGCGGCGGCGGTCAGAACGAAAACCCGCTTGAACCCCTTTCGACCGATCAGCTTCGCGCCGTCTTCCGCGAAGCCACGATGGACGATCCCTCCAAGCCGCAGTTCGGCAAGATCAACATCAACACCGTTTCCGAACTTTTCCTTCGCGAGCTTTTTCCGAACGAGCAGGCGGCGGTCGATGACATTATCTACCTCCGCTCCAACCGCAGTCAGGGCATTGGCAGCATGGTGGACCTGCTCGATATTCGCGGCCTTTCCCCGCAGAGCCTCTCCATGCTCACCCGGCAATTTGATGTCACCAGCAACGTCTACACGATCAGCTCCCTGGGGCGGTCGGACGCATCCGGGGTGCAGGTTGAAATGATTGTGACGGTCGATCGTTCTACACTGCCCGCACGAATTGTCGAGTACCGAGAGCAGTGAGCAAAGCCATTCCACAACCCGGGGATTCCCGCATTCTCGCTGCATTTCAAGCGGTGGGAAGCTCGTGGCACGCGGTGGCGGCCCGGCTGGACGGCGCCCGCGCCGTGTTCATCGAGGCCCGCACGTTCGCCGAGAACGACGCCGCCGGCATGGAAGCGTGGCTCACGGGCCATCACGTCGGCCGCGTCATCAGCGTGCTGCCGGCGTCGGCGATCATCTGCAGAACGTGCACGCTCCCCAACGGTTCGCCCCAGCAGCTTGATGCCGCGCTGAAATTGCAAGCGGAAACACAACTCCTCGGCAGCGTGCCGCCGCATCGAATGGCGACGGCGGTGTTGCACGCCGCGGATGGCGAATCGAGCCGCTCGGGTTTGATCCTTGGGTGGCCGGAAACCTCCAGCGCGCCCAAGGCGCCGCTTTCGCGTCCCGTGACGTTCGCGCCGGTGATTGCGTCGCTCGCCGCGATGCTCAATGGCTTGCGGCCCGTCGAGCCCATCATGTTCATCGATCGCAACGATGGCTCGATGGCGCTCACGCTCACGCACGCCAACGGCGCCATTTTCCGCGCCGCGCGCATCGACAACTCCTCCGCCGATGCCAGCACGAAGAGCATTCTTCGCGGCGTGACGGAAACGGCGTTGAGCGTGGGACACAGCGGGCAGTTCATTGACGAGACCAATCGCCAGCTGCGCGCGAAACTTGAAGCGGCGCATCGCGAAGGCGCGGCGCTGATTCTGCCCGAGGCCATGACCGCTTCGCTTGCCTCGCGGCTGCACGGCTCGCCGGCGACGGCTTCGTGGTGGAACACCTTCGGCATCGCGGCCGGCGCGGCGCTGGCGGCATCCGATCAGCTCGCCTCGCTCACGGTGATGCTGCAGGCGCCCCCGGCCAGCAAGCCTTCGCGCTATCGCACCGTGGTGTCCACACTCTCGGATCGCCGCACGGCGTTCAAACTCATCGCGGCGTGCCTTGCGATCATCATCTTCGGCCCCGCGGTGTTCGGCGGCCTGCGGCTGCTCGTGCTCACCATCCGTTATCCCAACCTCGAAGAGCGGCTGGCGGAGATCAATGAGTCCAAACAGGCGCTGGCGATGTACGCCGATCTCAAGAACCAGGCTTGGTCGATGACGAAGGTGCTCTCCGATCTCGTGTGCAGCGCGCCCGAAGGCATCGACTTCGATTCCGTCGCAGTGGACTTCGGCAAGGAGCTGCGCGTCAAGGGAACCGCCAAGAGCCACAAGAACCTGTCCGCCACCGAATTGATCGGGCAGATGCAGTCGAACATGCAGCGCTACGGCATCTTCAAGGAAGCGCGCCCGAGCTGGGATAATGCGAACGCCCAGGGCACGTCGTATGAGTTCAACCTCGTCGCGCGAGTCGATGATGCGCACGTTCGGCCGAACTATCCCGAAGAGCTGGACTTCGCGGCGCTCACGCTTGCGGATCGCCGGTATGGCAAGCAGCCGAAGCCGGGTGAGAACGCGCCGGCCACGTCGGTCGCGAGCAGGCCCGCGGTGAAGACAACGCCGCCCGCGCAGGCGACGCCAAAGGAAGGCGAAGCGGCGCCCGCGCCGGCGGACGGCGAAGTTGTCGCCGAAGCGCCCGCCGAGGGCGAAGAGGAAGTGGCGATGAGCGAGCGGCCGCAGCATCGTCGGCCGATCGGCGGCGATCAGACCGGTCTTGCGGATGGCGCGAGTTCGCGCAGTGGTGGTGGCGGCGCGCCGCTTGCCGATCGAATCCCGCAGCCGCTTACGGAAGCGCAGATCGCTTCGATGTCGAAGGCGGAAGCGGTCGCGGCGCAAGCTGAAGTGTCCAAGGCGCTCAAGACGCCCGGGCTGTCCGCCGAGCTTCGCGATCGGTTGATGCGCGAGTTCCGGCGATTGACCGAACGCGTCCGGGAGTTTGAACAATGAGCGCCGCCACCTGGCAAGCTCGCTGGCAGCAGTTCCAGACGCTTCCACGCGCCGTGCGCTGGCTGCTCATCACGCTGCTCGCCGTGGTGATGTTCATCATCGTGGACGATTATGCGTGGGCGCTCGGCCGCACGTGGAACGAGAAGGCGGACCGGATCATCCGGCAGGTGGCGGACGCCGCAAATTACGAAAGCCGCGAACGGGAAGCGCGCTCGCTCCGCACGGCGATCGAAGCCCTCGGCCCCGTCGAGCCGCCCACCGCGCTCGCGCCGTCCAGCGAAGCCCTCACGGCTGTCGTCAACGAAGTGCTCGGGAAGTACGGCGTGTCCGGCGAATGGAACCCCAAGGGCGCGACGACGATGTCGAGCAACGACACCCGCCGCGCCATGCCCGGCAAGAAGATCGATCGCATCAGCGGCGAACTGCGCTTCGACGCCACGGTGGCGGACGCCATCGCCATCATTGCGGATTTCGAATCCCGGCCGGAGATCGAAGCTGTGAGCGCCGTGCGAATGACGCGACAGTCGGCGATCACGAAGGTTCGCGTGAACATGACAATCGACGCGTGGGTGATTTCCGAAAGCGGCAGCCGCCGGGGGGTGAGCGGTGTTTGAGCGGCTGGTAAGCAACAAACTGCTCACGTTCAGCGTGCTCGCGCTGCTGGTGGCGGGCATCGCAGTGCTGGCGCAGCTCCCCGGGCTGATGCAAGCGGTGTTCGCGCCGAGCATCGACGACGACTCCACGCCGAAACTTCTGCAGGCGGCGCTGGAGACGCACAAGAAAAACACGGATCTGTATCGCGAGCGGTTCGTGGGGCGTTCGATCTTCTTCGTGCCACCCGCGCCGGTCGTGCAAGTGGCGCGGCAGCCCGTCTCCGAGGACACCGGTCCTCCCCCGCCGCCACCTCCGCCTCCGCCGCCCGAGATTCCCGCGGAATACGGCGGACCGGCGATCCTTGCGCTGCTCGGCGACGAAGTGCACGTGACCGGCCCCAAGGTTCTGAAGCTGGGCCAGGAAGATCCGAGCCTGGGGCTCAAAGTGCTTGAGTTCGTGCCGCCGTGGTCGGTCAAGGTGGAGTGGCTCAAGAAGCCCGGAAACTACGCGGTCGGCACATATGTGGTGGAAATCTTCAAGAGTGACGATGGCGTGCTCTCGCAGCCGTCGGGCAAATCGGCGACGCCGCAAGGCCTGACGCAGGCGGAGTCGCCGGTGACGCCGCCTGAAGAGCGTCCGCGCCGCGCTGGTGCGGAGCCGGTTGAGGATTGAATGCTGCCGCGGCGGATGGTGTACCCTACGCGGATCATTGTGAGCCCGGACAGTCGATACGAGACGCAATTTCCCGAGGAGAGGCACCTCGTGCTTGATCAATCTGCTCATCACCGTCGTCCATCCGTCCGGTTTGTGGCGTTGGCCGCGTTCGCGTGCATTTCTGCGTGGCTGGGCAGCGCATCGGCCGACACGCCGCGACCGGAGCCCGCGCCCGCCATCAAGCGCACGGAGTCCTCGGAAGGCGCGGTCGTCGCCGCGGCCCCGCAAGAGGATGACGAGCGGCCCGCGCCCGCCGCTCGCGCCCCGCGATCGCCGGCGACCCCGCAGGATGGTGGCGCGAACGGCAACGGCAACAGCAACAACGGCGGCGCGGTCGTTCCTCCGCCGGGCACGCGCCGCACCACCGACGGCACCGCTGTCCCCTTCACCTTCAAGGACGCCCCCATCGAAGAAACCTTCGCGTGGATTGCGGAGACGACCGGCAAAGTGGTCATCCCGCTCAACCTCGCGCAGCTTCGCACGAAGAAGATCACCGTCATTAACGACCAGCCGATCGACAAGCAGACGGCGCTTGACCTGCTCTTCCAGGCGTTCCGCCTCTCGCAGGTGGCTGTGTTCGAAAAGCCGGACGTCATCATCATCGACGTGCTGACGAACCTGCCGGCCAACATTCCCCCCGTCATTCCCGCCAGCGAAGACATCATGCAGCGCAAGGATCGCGGCGCGATCGTCATCAAGATCTTCCAGATCAAGAAGACGGCGGCGTCGATGATCGGCGACCAGATTTCCAACACGATGATGCCCGACTACGCCACCATCAGCGTGGACGAGAACTCAAACCGCATCGTGGTGATGGGCGACATCGGCCTCTGCCAGGAAATTCAGAACTTGATCGATCAGCTCGACGTTCCGCCCGTCGACACGATGACCAAGACGTTCTATCTCAAGTTCATCAGCGCGGACGACGTGTACAACAACATTCTCGATCTGTACGAAGACGGCTCGCTCACGGCAATGCAGCCGGGCACGGGCGGCGCGGCGGCGTCGCGGCGGAACATGCGGGCCGCCCAAGGCCGTGAAGGCATGCAGGGCGGCGCGCGACAGGTGACGATGACCGGCTCCGGCGTGCGACCCACCGCAGACCTGCGTGTCACCACAATTCCCCAGCACAACGCCGTCAGCGTGGCGGGCGAAGTTTCCGTGGTGAACGACATCGGCAAGCTCATCGCCGAAGACTGGGACCTGCCGCTTAAACCTGAAGTGACGAAGGTGTATGAACTCAAGTACACCGATCCCATCAAGGTGCGCGACCTGCTGCAATCGATTCTCGAGCAAGGCGGCGGATCATCCAGTTCGGCTCGCACGACGATCGGCCAGCAGCGTCCGGGCTTCAACGCCGGCGCCAACCAGGGCGGCGCGACGCAGGCTGTGGTCGGCATCTACCGCATCGAGGCGTACGCGGATTCCAACAATCTCATCGTCGTCGCCAAAACGCAGGAAGCGTTCCCGTTCCTCGACGCCATGATCGAAGCGATCGACCAGCCGATTAATCCCGGCGGCATGGAAATTGTGCCGCTCAAGCACGCGGAAGCCGAGCAGGTGGCGGACTTGCTGAACGTGCTGCTCTCCGAAGCCGGCGCGAACATTACGCTGCAGCGCGCGGCGACCGGCCTGACGCAGAGCGTGGGCTCGGAAATCGGCGAAAGCGCAGCTGGCGGCGGCGGCGCCACGAACGGCACCACCACCGCCCCCACTGACATTCGCTTTCCATGGCAGGCCGGCCGGCAGCGTGATGACCAGGCGGAAGTCTCGCCGCTGGTGGGCAAGGTGCGCATCGTGCCAATGACGCGCAACAACTCCATCATGGTGCTGGCGCCGAATGAATACCGCCAGGCCGTGCTGAACTATGTCAACATGCTCGACCAGCCGAGCCGCCAGGTGATGATCTCCGCCGTGGTTGCGGAAATTCAGCTCACCGACGCCCTCGCGCTCGGCCTGCGATTCAGTAACTCCGACGCCATCTTCAACACCGCGCGGCCGGACAACGCGGTCGGCGGCACGGCGTCAGGCGAAGCGGGGCTGGAGAACTTCACCAGCCTGTTCGACACCTCCGTGCTTGACGCCAACGTGTCGATCAACCTGCTCGTGCAGGCGCTGGCGCAGAAGAATCGCATTCGCGTGCTGCAGGAGCCGCGCGTCTTCACCAGCGAGAACCAGGAAGCGCAGTTCTTCCAGGGCCAGGACATTCCGTTCATCACGGATAGCAATATCACCGACATCGGCGGCGTGACGCAGTCGTTCGATTACCGAGCCGTCGGCGTGCGTCTCGACGTGCGGCCTCGCATCACCATCGAGGGCCACGTGGAGATGGAGATCAACCTCGAGCTTTCGAGCATCGTGCCGGGCGAAACGCTCTTCGGCGGATTCATCATCGATCGCCGCGAGACGATCAGCCGCATCACCGTGAAGAACGGCCAGACGATTGTGCTCTCGGGCATTCTGACCGACCGCGAATCGACGATCACGCGCAAGCTGCCGATTCTCGGCGACATCCCGTTCGTGGGCGAGCTGTTCACGTCGCGCGACAACGAGAAGACGATGACGGAACTGGTGGCGTTCATCACGCCGACCGTCGTCAATCATCCCGACGAGAACGATGCGAACTTCAACGTGGATGACCGCAACAGTCTTCGCGATTTCAGCCAGCCGATCAAGAAACATAAGCCGGCAGCGGCCATCGACCAGATCATTGAGAAGTTGAACCGCGAACCGGCGGGGAAGCCGGATGTGCCGGGCGAACCGGAAGACACGCCGGACCTGCCCGAGAATCCGTAAGATCGAATGATGCGGTGCCGCACGCGTGAACGCCGAACATTGACACTGTGCGCCGTGATGCTCGGCGCGTGCCTGCTTCACGGGTGCGCTCCGGAAAGCGGCGGCGCGGCGGACCAATCACCGCTGCTGACGGGACGGCCATCAAGCGGCGCGGGGTTGCCGGGCGTGAGCGATGGCCCGGTCGCGCATCCCGGCGGCGCGAGCCAGACGCTGCGCGTGCGAACGGCGGTGCTGCCGCTCGGCAGCGTGCCGTATGACAATCTCTCACTCCCGCTGGTGTCGCCAAGCGGCGATTACATCGTCACGCAGGCCGGCTTCCCGCCGACGTGGGCCACGCTTCGCGCCGAGCCGGACGCCGAGCCGCCGATCGACACGCGGCTGTTTGTCTACATGATCACCTACAAGCCGGGCATTCCGCCGGCGCTCGCCGCGACGGTGAGCGAGCCGGTGCTGCTCGGTCGGGGGTGCAACGAGCGAGGGTTCCTTGTCGAGGCGCCGAAGTCGGATGGCTCGCGATGGATCGGGCTCTGCGCGTGGTCCACGGGCGCGATCGAGTGGCTCGTCACGGGCAGCGATGTCAACGCGTTCGCCGCCATCAATCGCGAAGGCGATCTTGCGTGGTGCCGCAGGCCTGCCGGTGACAGCGCGGGCAACTTTGAACTCGTGGTGCGCCGAGCCAGCGGCGAAGAAATGAAACTCGCCACGCCCGGCGCCGACTGGCTCATGCCAAGCTGGTGCGAGCAGACGGACCGCCTCTTCGCGATGCAGCTGCAGAACGGCGACCTCGCGGCGACGTACCACAGCCTGACGAGCGAAACGGCGCTGGCCCGGCCGCTCTTCCGCCTTCCGATCGCTTCGCATTCCACGGTGGACACCGCGTATCAGGCGATGGCCCCCAACCCCGCGTCAAGCGCGTCATCACGCGTCGGCACGGACCAGCTCATCTTCTTCCATCCCGTGCACGCTCGCTCGGCGATCTGGCAACCGCTGCAACGCCCGGAGCGCCAGTTCGTCGTTGTGCCGGGCGACTCGATCGCCGCCGCGGTGGACAGCTTGCGCTACGCCATCGTGACGACGAATAAAGACCTCGTGCGGCAGGATTTGTTCGCGCCCGCCAACCGCCAGGAAATCGTGGCTGGGCTGCAGATTCCCCGCCCGATCCGGCACGAGGCGTGGTCGTACGTGCTGCTCTCGCCGTCGAAGCCGGGGCAGATCACGCTGACCGCGCTCAACCTGCTGCCGATCCACGATCTGGGGCGATAGCCGCCGGCACGTCATCCCGCGGCCCGACGCATCACGCGCTGCGCGATCATCGCGGCCCTGCGGTATCCTTTTCGGCACGGTTCCGCACCTTCAATCTGGTCATTCCCATGCCGAATCACGACACCACGGAACAAGCGCAGCTTCTCGGCCACCCTGTCGGGCTGTTCACGCTTTTCTTCGCCGAGATGTGGGAGCGCTTCAGCTATTACGGCATGCGCGCCTTGCTCGTGTTCTACATGATCAAGGGGTTCCTGAAGTACAGCGACGGCGACGCGTACACGGTCTACGGCGCATACACCGCGCTGGTGTACATGACGCCGTTCTTCGGAGGGATGATCGCGGACCGTTTGCTCGGGCCGCGCCGCGCGGTCGTGCTGGGCGGTCTGCTCATGGCCGCCGGCCACCTCACGATGACGATCGAAACGACGTACGCCTTTTACATGGCGCTGGCGCTCCTCATCACCGGCAACGGCTTTTTCAAGCCCAATATCTCCACGATGGTCGGATCGCTGTACCGCGAAGGCAGCCCGAAGCGCGACGGCGGATTCACGATTTTCTACATGGGCATCAACCTCGGCGCCGCGATGTCGCCGCTCCTCTGCGGGTACATCGGCGAAACCTACGGCTGGCACTACGGCTTCGGCCTGGCGACGATCGGCATGCTCACCGGCATCGCGGTGTTCGTCGCGCCGTCGCTTGGATCGCAACTGCTCATGGGCGTCACCGCGATCGTGGCGGCGCTCAACATCTTCGTGCTGCCGCGGTACGTCATTACCGATCCGAGCACGCAGGTGTATCTCAACTACGGCATGCTGGCGTTTCTTGCGGTGGTCGGCGTCATCTCGCTTGCGGGATTGAGCAGGCCGCTGCGCGACGCCACATCACTCTCCACGCTGCTTGCGCGGCTGATCATCGTCGCCGGCGCGTTTGCGGGCGCCATCGCGCTGGTGAAGTTCGGGCCGGAGAATATCTACTCGCTGGCGATCAACTACTTCGTCGCCGTGGTGCTCGCGCTGGCAGGCATTGCGGCGTGGATTGCGCTGGGTCGCGGCGGCTTGCCGAAACAGGCCGGCGCCGCGCCCGATGTCGAAGTGCTGCGGCGATCCGTGTTCGGCATTCCAGTGGAGTGGATGGTGTACCTGGGCGCGGTCGTCGCCGTGCCCGTGCTTGCGCTCTTCGTGTCCGGCTTCGCGCCGTTCACCGAGTCGGAGCGCTCGGTGATGCTTTTCTCGCAGGAATGGATCAACGAACTGCAGGCCAAGGGCGGATTCAACGAAGTGGCCGCGATGATGCTGCAGGAAACCAGCAAGCCGGCCGGGCTCGTGCTCTTCCTTGCCGGCCTTGTCGCGGTGATCTACCTCGGCATCAACACGATTCGCCTCGATCGCATTCCCCGCCAGCGCATGTACGTGGCGTTCATTCTCACGTTCTTCGCCATGCTCTTCTTTGCGTTCTTTGAGCAGGCGGGCAGCTCGGTGACCAACTTCACGGATCGCAACGTGAACCGCGTCGTGGGCGTCAATCGCACCATCGCCAGCGAGGACGTCGGCCAGACGATCACCATTCAGCCGACGCAGGAACAGCTTGGCTATTCCAACGCCGACGGGCTCTTCACGCTCACGCAGCTCGACACGCTCCGCAATGCCGCGAGCGATGCAAAGGAAAATCCAGCGTTCACCATGGAGTGGACGGTGCAGCCCGACAACGTCGGCATGAACATCACCGACCGCGCGAAGGAAATTCCCGCGAGCTGGTTCCAGGCCGTGAACCCCGTGTACATCCTGCTGTGCGGCTTGCCGCTCACAGCGCTTTGGGGATTCCTCGGGAAGCGCGGCAAGGATCCGAGCACGCCCGTCAAATTCGCGCTTGGTCTCGTGCAGATCGGACTTGGCTTTGGGGCGTTCTGGTACGGGGCGCAGCAGGCGGACGACCGCGGCATGGTGGCGCTCGCGTGGCTGTTCATCGGCTACCTGCTGCAAACTACCGGCGAGCTGTGCCTCTCGCCCGTCGGCCTGTCGATGGTCACCAAGCTCTCGCCGTCGTTCCTTGTGAGCACGGTGATGGGCACGTGGTTCCTCGCCACGGCGTTCTCGCAATTCCTTGCTGCGATCATTGCACAGTTCACCGGTGTGCACGAAACATCGGAAGTGAGCGGCGTGCCGGCTCCAAGCGAGACGGTGCATCTCTACGGCGATGTGTTCGGCAAGATCGCGCTCACGGCAATGGCGTCCGGCGTCATTTGCCTGCTGCTCGCGCCCATCCTGAAGAAGTGGATGCACGAAGGCGTGGTCGTGAATGACGACGACAACGCGTCACGAAGCCGATTGACGCATCACTGACAACCACGCCGCTCAACCCGGCTTCACAAACATCCCGCGCTGCGGGTCTTTCACCACGCCCGGGAATTGCAGCACCGCGTTGTGCATGACGACATACACGCCCGGCGAGAGAAGCTGCACGGCGAGCAGCGCTTCCGTGAGGTTCTGCATGGCGTCCGTGCTGCGGAGTTCGTATGGCCGCATGGCGCCTGTGAGCACGATGGGCACGCGCGGCGTGCCGAGCAGCGCCACCATGCGATCGCCCGTCTTCGCCAGACGGTCCGTGCCATGCACCACCACGACGCCATCATGTGATTCGGCCATCTTGCCGGCGGTGGTGGCGATGAGCGTGTGATCCTCATCGCTCATCTCCAGCGAGTCCTTGTTCATCAGCGGCACGCGCGCGATCTCGACGCCCTCCAGTTCGAGCGACGCGAGCATGACATCGAGCACGCTCACCTTGTTAGCGAGCACCTGTCGAAATTCGTCGTAGGTCTTTTCGATCGTCCCGCCGGTCGAAATGAGAGCAACGCTTCGCTTGCGCATGGCACGCAGAATACCAGCCGGACGCGCAAGCGAGGAAGTCGCATTTGGGCGGCGCCCCATCCGTCTTCGCGAGCTTGGGTTGGTGGAGCAACGCTACGGCAGCGAGAGTTCCACCGTTTGCGGCGCAAGACACGCGGCGTCCGTGCAGGCCTGGAAATGGACGCGAACGGCTGCAATGTCGGTGTTGGCTTGCACCGGCACGATGACGTCGCCATGGTGGACCAGCACCATTTCGCCGGCGTCCGCTGCCCCGAGCGGTTCGCCCGGCGGATAGGCCGCTTGCACCTGGCGGATGGCGCCGTGGGCGTCGGTCGCATCGATGCGCAGGCCGATGAGCCGATCGTCGCCGGGGTCGTGGGCATTGATGTGATAGCCGGGCGCGATGTGCAGGTGGACGTCGAGTTGGAGGCCGGCGCCGGATCGTTTGATGCCCTTCAATTCCGCGCCGACGATGGGTTGCTGCGCTTCGCTGTCGGTTGGAACGGTTGCGCGTTGCAGCGCGGCGATCGAATCGCCTCCTTTGCGGAGCAAGCGGTGCAGCGCGAGGGCGCTCATCGCGCACGTCACTGGCCCCACAGCGATCTGTCCGCTTGCCGCACGGAGCGTTGCGATCGCGCGATTGAGATGTTCACGATCGCCGGTTCGTTCATAGAGCGCGATCAGGTTGTTCGCCATCGTGCCGTTGCCGCTGGGCGTGGCGCCGTCGTAGAACTGCTTGGCACGCACGAAAAGGTCGGGCTGATCGGCAAGCGTTTCGAAGTAGCCGCCGTGCGCGTGATCCCAGAACGCGCCGTGTGCATGCCGGGCGAGCGCTTCCGCTTCACGGAGCCAGCGGTTGTCGCTCGTCGCGCGCTCCAGCGCGAGCAGACCGTGGATCATGAACGCGTCGTCTTCGAGGAACCCTCGGCTGCGTGTCTGCCCACCACGCCACGACCGGCACAAACCTCCATCCTCCGTGCGCATGTGTTCGAGCACGAAGCTCGCCGCTCGCGCTGCCGCGTCAACCCACCGCTGCTCACCAAGCGCCCGCCCGGCGTCCGCCATGCCCGCGATCATCAAACCATTCCAGCTTGCAAGCACCTTGTCATCTAAACGCGGCTGCTCACGCCTGGCACGCGCCGCGAGAAGCGCACGTTGCACACGCTCCAGCCGATGGAGGTCACCCTCGCCAACTTCCGTAAGCACGAGCACGTTTTTCGGTCCGTCTTCAGGGAAGTGCGGATCGGTGAAATTCGCCCCGCGCGACACGCCGAACGCGCCAAGCGCAAAGTCGACGTCGCTCTCAAGCCCCGCCGCAACGAGCGCTTCGCGCATGTCGTCCAGCGTCCACAGATAGCTCAACCCTTCGCGAGCCTTCACCTCGGCGTCCTGTGCGCTGAAGAAGCCGCCCGCATCGCCGGTCATTTCGCGGAGCACATATTCCGCCGTCTCGCGCACCACCTTCTCGAAGAGCGGCGTGCGCGTGCGCTGCCAGGCCTCGGCGTACACCGAAAGCAACTGGCCGTTGTCGTACAGCATTTTCTCGAAATGCGGCACCATCCACTGGCCGTCGGTGGCGTAGCGATGAAATCCGCCGCCGACCTGATCGTAGATGCCGCCGGTCGCCATGCGATCAAGCGTGTGCAGCAACGCGTCGCGCGCGAACTCATCGTCCCGCGCTGCGTGCAACAGAAATTCGAGAAAGACAGGTTGCGGAAATTTGGGCGCGCCGCCAAATCCGCCGTGCTGCCGGTCGTACATATGCATGAGCTGACCAATCGCCGCCGTGATGTGCGATTGATCAAGCGATCGCGGCTCCACGTGCGAACTCAAATGCTGCGCCACCGCGCGAGCGACCGCATCCGCCTGCTTCTGCATTTCGTCCCGGTGGGTCCTCCACGCCTGCGCCACCGCCTCGAGCACCTGCGTGAACGACGGCATGCCATGCCGGGGCTGCGACGGAAAATAGGTGCCCGCGAAAAACGGCTTGAGCGTGCGCGGTTCAAGAAACACGGACATCGGCCAGCCGCCGTGACCCGACATGAGTTGCGTCGCCATCATGTACATCGCGTCAACATCCGGCCGCTCTTCGCGGTCGAGCTTGATGCACACGAAATCGCGATTGAGGACCGCGGCGGTCGCTTCATCCTCGAAGCTCTCGCGCTCCATCACGTGGCACCAGTAGCACGTGGAGTAGCCGATGCTCAAGAAGATGGGCTTGTCCTGCGAGCGTGCGCTGGCGAACGCTTCTTCGCCCCACGCGTGCCAGTCCACGGGGTTGTACGCATGCTGCAGGAGGTACGGGCTCGTTTCCCGCGCCAGGCGATTGGGCGGGCGCTGGGTGCGATCGTGATGCGCGGTGTCGCTCGCCATGGCGGTGGAAAAGCCGGCTCCTGCTGCGGCGGCCGCAATCGCAGCGAGGTCGATCCCAAAAACATTTCGGGCATTGCGGGCGCGGGGCATTCGTTCGCGCCGCCGGGACGTTCTGCCGCATTGTATGAAGAGCGGAGGCGAAGGGCCTTTGGGGGCGTATTGCTGCATCTCTTCGCATCCGCGTAGCATGATGGCTCCGCGTCGCCGCGATGGAATGGGTGCCGAATGCTGACCGCGTCGCCGAATTCTGGTTTGCCGTGGGCCGAGTTGACGCCGTTCGTCCTGGCGATCGTCGTCGGCGTTGTCCTGTGCCTTGCGGGGCGGCGCGTGATGCGGCTGGCGTTCACGGCGGCCGGGTTCATTGCCGGCGCGGCGGGCGGATGGGTCATCGCGCAGGCCATCGATCTGCCCGTGCCGGATTGGGTCATCATCATCGTGCCCGCAGTCGTGATGGCGGCGATCGCAGCCGTGGCGTACAAGCTCACGATCGCCGTGGTGATGGCCATGGTGCTCGGCATCGCGGCGCCGCTTGCCCTCGTCACCGCTGCGGACATCGGCTTGTATCACCCGACCGACGCTGACAGCGCGCAATCAGACGCGGACCAACCTGCCGACGCGCCTTCCGGCAGCGACAGCGCATCGGGCGATCAATCCAGCGCCAGCAAACCGGCGCTTCCGGATGACCTCGAAGAATGGCTCAAAGGCGTGGTGAAAGACCGCGCGAACAAGATGATTGATGACACGGCGAGCGACTTGATGGGCGGCAACTCGAGTGGCGGCTCCGCTGCGGCTGAACTTGGCGACGACGCCGGGAAGCCGATGTCGCTCTCGCCGGAGACGCAGGAGCGGATCGATCGCGCCGGCGAATTCGTGAAGGACGTGTACGGCAAGGCGAAATCGCGCTGGGACGCGTTCCCGAGCGGGATGCGGACGAATCTGCTGCTCTCGGCCGCGGTCGGCGCGCTGCTCGGCTTGCTGGTCGGCGCGCTCGCCCCCACCGTCAGCGCCTCCGTGGCGAGCGCAGGGGCTGGATCCGCGATTTGCGTCGTGGCCGGCTCGATCATCGCAGCCCGGCTTGGCGCGGGCGAGAACGATTGGCTCCCCTCCAGCTCCGGCGCGTGGCTCCTGCTGTGGCTGGTGATCGCCATTATCGGACTTGCAATTCAATGGACCACGCGGCCGAAGACGGTCGATAACTCTCGCGAATGAGCGCGCTTGCCGTGCTCGCTTCTTCGCGAGATATGTCATGACCACTCTCACGATTGCGCAAGATTCCGGATTCAGCGTTTCACAGCTCTTTGGCGACATGACGGCGTGGCTGGACATTTTCAACCACCCCGACCGTCTCATTGAATCGCTTTCGCAGCTTCCGCTTATCATCGGAGCCGTGCTCGTCGTCGTCGGCGGCCTGTGCGTCGTTAACGGCTATCGCTGGCACCGATGGGTGATCATCGTGCTTGCGGCCCTCGGCGGCCTCGGCATCGGTCATCTCTTGAGCCAGCAGATGGGGCGATCGCACATTCTCGCCGTCGCCATCGGCCTGCTTTGTGCCGTGATTGCGACGCCGCTGCTGCGATTCAGCGTGGCGATCTTCGGCGGGCTGGCCGGCGCGTTCGTCGGCGCCAACGCATGGACGGCCCTCAACACCGCGCAGCCCGATGCGCACTGGGCCGGAGCGGCGATGGGCTTCATCTTCCTCGCCATGGCTGCGTTCATTCTCTTCCGACTCGTGGTGATGTTCTTCACCTCGATCGGCGGCGCCGCGATGCTCGTGTGCGGTTGCGTCACGCTGCTGCTGCACGTCGAAGGCTGGGCCCCGGGTGTGCGAAACCACCTGGAGACAAACCAGATGCTGCTTCCCGTCCTCGTCGCCATCGGCGCCGTCGCGGGCTTCGTGCTGCAGGAATCGCAATTCAAGCAGACCAAGCCGGGCGCGGCGAAACAGGCGTAACGTTCCGCCACAAGGGCACAGAGGTCACAGCGCGAGAGTTCGAATGAAAGAAAAGAGCAGGCAAACGCCTGCTCTTTTTTTCATTCCAACTTCGTGCTCTCTGTGTCTCTGTGGTGAACTGGCTTCACCGAGGCGAACTTGCCGGGCAGCGGATCTCGCATTTCGCGCGTGGCCGCTTCCGTCGCGTTGAAGAAGCCCTGGCCAAAGATCGGCACGATGAGAATGCCCGCGGCCGTAATCGCCGCCGCCACACGCGGCCAGACAACGCGGCGCACGTTCACCGCGGCGCTGGCGGCGTTGGCCGGCGACAGCACCGGCATGCCCGCGAGCAGCAGGTAGTACCACGCGCTGATCGCGCTGTTCAGCGCCGCGATCACCACGAGCCAGATCTGCCCCGCTTCCACGCCGGCGATGAAGAGATACAGCTTGCCGATGAATCCGATGAACGGCGGCAGGCCGATGAGCGACGCCGCGGACAGCGCCATGATCACCGCAAGCACGGGCGATCGTTCGCGAAGGCCGGCGAGATCATCGAGCGTTTCGATCTCCTCGCCGCGCCGTTCCAGACTCGCCAGCACGCCGAACGCCGCCGTGTTCATCACGCCGTAGGCAAGCAGATAAAACAGCAACGCGTCAATGCCGAGGCCCGGACCGGCAAGCAGGCCGATGATCATGTAGCCGCTGTGCGCGATCGAGCTGTACGCGAGCAGCCGCTTCACGTTGCGCTGCAGCAGCGCGCCGATGTTGCCGAGGATCATCGTCAGCGCCGCCATCATCCAGAGCGTGGTGGCGAGTTCAACGGGCAATCCACGCGCGCCCTCCGCAAGGTGGTGCTGCCAGCCGACGGTTTCGAGCAGGAGTACGAGCGCGATGGCGCCGGCGGTCTTGGGCACGAACGCAAGGAACGCCGTGACCGGCGCCGCGGCGCCCTCATACACGTCCGGCGCGTAGAAGTGCATCGGGGCGGCCGCCATCTTGAAGCCGATCCCGAGCACCGCCATGATCATGCCGAGCAGCGCAAGATTGCTGATTCCTCCGTTCTGCGCCTGCGTTGCCAGCACGTCGCGGATCTCCGTCAGCGTGAGCGAACCGGTGGCGCCGTAGATGAGCGCGAAGCCGAAGAGGAACGTCGCGGCGGAAAGCGCGCCCAGGAAGAAATACTTCACCGACGCTTCCTGCGCATGCTGCGCCGGGCGACTGATGGCGACCATGATGTACGTCGGCAAGCTGGTGAGTTCGAGCGCGAGGAACAGCCAGATGAGGTCGCTCGACCCGCACACGAGCATCACGCCGATCAAACTGAACAGGAAGAACGCAAGGAACTCGCCGCGGTTGGCGCGAAGCGGGTCAAACGGCGTGCGGCCCTGCTCGACGAGCGCCTCCATCCGCCGATCGATCATCCCCACGGTGAGCATCGCCAGCAGGATGCCCATGCCCGCCACGAGCATCTTCACATATTGGCCGAGCCACGGCATCATCAGCCCGGCGGCCTCGACGCGTTCCGGCGTGTAAATCGCAGGCGTCACCACGAACGCAGCGCCGAGCGCCACGCACGCCATGAGCACCAACAGGTCGCGCACCGTCCGGCTGCGCGACAGGCCGAGCACGGACACGACCACCGCACCAGCGAACAGGATCATCTCGGGAATGAGCAGCCAGAGCTTGTCACTCATGATTCGGCTCCGCTGACTCAACGTGGAGCGGCGCCGCGGCCACGCGCTCCGCTCCTTCGGGACGCAACACATTCGCCGCCAGCGCAGCACGCTCCGCGACGCGATCGGGATAATCAGCGTCGCGCACGAGCATCGCTTCGATCGGCGCGGCGAGCGTATCCGTAAACACCATGGGTTTGATGCCGATGTAAAGGCACAGGATGGCGAGCGGCGTCAGCACGCCGATTTCGCGAAGCGTGAGATCCCCCGGCGCGTGCGCTTCGTGCCCGCCGCGCCCGTGATGATCGTGATGCGGCTCCTTGAGCGGTCCCCAGACAATCCGCCCGACCATGTAGAGAAGATACATCGCGGCAACGATCATGCCGGTCGCCGCGGCCGCCGCAAACCACGGCCCGAGCACGCCCGGCTGCGCAGCATTGCCGCTGTGCGCGGAGAACGTGCCGATCAAACACAGGAACTCGCTCACGAACCCGTTGAGGCCGGGCAGGCCGACGGACGCGAACGTGAAGAACACCATGAAGAACGCCCACACGGGCATGCGCTTCGAAAGCCCGCTCAACTGATCCATCTGCCGCGTGTGGTAGCGCTCATACATCATGCCGATGCAGAAGAACAGTGCGCCGGTGGAGAGGCCGTGGTTGATCATGTACAGCACAGAACCCTGCACGCCGAGCGAGTTGAGCGCGAACAGCCCGAGCACACAGAAGCCGAGGTGACTGACGGATGAATACGCCACCAGCTTTTTCACATCCGTTTGCACCCAGCACACAAGTCCGCCGTAGATGATGCCCACGATCGAGAGCGCCGCGATGAGCGGGGCGTACTCCACCACCGCGTCGGGCACCATCGGCAGTACGAAGCGACAGAGGCCGTACGTGCCGAGTTTGAGCAGTACGCCGGCGAGGATGACCGAGCCCGCCGTCGGCGCTTCCGTGTGCGCCAGCGGGAGCCACGTGTGCACGGGGAAGAGCGGCACCTTCACCGCGAAGCCCGCCATCAGCGCCAGCAGAATCCAGGCCTGCTCGGTCGGCGACAAGCCGTTCGCAGCGAAGTTTGTGAGCGTCTGGATGTCAAACACCCACATGCCAAGATCGCTCTGCGCCTGGTAGCGCCACGCCACGTAGATCAGGCCCGCGAGCGTGATCACCGAGCCGGTGAACGTGTACAGGAAGAACTTAACCGCGGCCCGCGAGCGATTTTCGCTGCCGTACACCGCGATCAGGAAGTACATCGGGATGAGCGTGAACTCGAAGCTGACGTAGAAGAAGATGATGTCGCCGGCGAGGAATACGCCGAGCATCGCCGTCAGCAGCACGAGCAGCCAGCCGTAATACTCCTTCTGCCGGTGCTGAATCGCGCTGAACGAGCCCCACACGCAAAGCGGGAGCAGCAGCGTGGTGAGCAGAATGAGCCACATGGAGACGGAATCCGCCTGCATCTGCAGGAGAATTCCGAACCGCTCGAGCCATGGCACGCGCGCCGTGAGCCCAAACCCGCCGCCCGTCCAGTGATCGCCGAACAGAATGGCGAGCAGCACGCTGTAGAAAAATACGAGCGTGGATCCGATGAGCGCATTCCACTTCGCTTGCCGGGCGGGCGCGATGGCCACCGCGGCAGCCGTGAGCAGCGGCATGAGCAGCAGCATGCCGGGGCGCACCGCCTCGAAGACGAGGCCGATCACCGACACGACAATCAGAATGAGCGCGACGGCAATCGGCATCATCCGACCCCCATCCACGTGCCCAGGGCCTTGAGCGCCGGCCGCAGGAACAGCACAAGCACAACGACAAGTCCCGCACCGCCCGCCATCGACACGGCATACGACTGCAAGATGCCGTTCTGCAGCGGCTGGAAGCTCTTGCCCAGCGCTCGCGGCAGCCGCGCGATGCCATCAACCAGCAGCCAGTCGATCACGTAGCGATCAAACGCATACAGCACATGCGAGAACAACCGCAGCGGCGCGACAATCGTGATGTGGTACAGCTCGTCGACATACCACTTGTTCTCCATCGCGGTGGGAAGCCAGCGCGTCATCGGGTTGGCGAGCAGCGCGCCGCGCAGTTGATCCGCCGCGCGCCGGTTGCGCCAGTGGAGCATCGCGGCGACAGCAATGCCGATGATGCCGATGGCGGCCGACACGTAGTACATCGCCGCGTGCGGGTCATACCCCAGCAGCGTGCCATGCCCCGCCGCGTCGCCCGCATGATGCGCCGCATGAGCGCCGGGCAACCCCTTCGCCGCAGTGGAGTCCGCAACCATTTCCGCCACCCATCCGCCGTGCAGATGCTCATCGTGCGTCGGCATGAAATACGGAACCGCCGCGAGCACGGCGCCGATGGCGATCACGATGAGCACGAAGTTGATCGCAAAGCGCGGGGCGTGCGGGTGGAAGTGGCCGTGATGCGCCTCGTGGCCGTGCGCGCCGTGGCCGTGAGCATCGTGCCCGTGTCCCGCCTGGTCATGATGACTCGCAGCGGCGTCGGCGCCGTGATGTTCATCGCCCGGCTCGTAATGCACCGGCCCCGCGCACACGCGGAACCACACGCGGAAGGTGTAGTACGCCGTGAGCCCCGCCGTCACCAGCAGCAGCCAGCCGAGCGCCGCGTGATGATTGACGAAGCACTCCGCGAGGATGGCGTCCTTCGAGTAATAGCCGCTGGTGAAGGGGAAGCCCGCGAGGCACAGGCAGCCGATGAGCATGGTCCACGCGACGATGCGCCAGCCCGGCATGTGCCGCAGACCGCTCAACTTGCGAAGATCAAGCTGGCCCGCGAAGCCGTGCATGATGGCGCCGCAGGTGAGGAACAGCACAGCTTTGAAAAACGCATGCGTGAAGACGTGATAGGCCCCGCCGAAGGTCGTCATCACGCCGACGCCCGCGAACATGTAGCCGAGCTGCGACACCGTGGAATACGCCATGATGCGCTTGATGTCGTACTGCGCCATGCCGATCGTCGCCGCGAGCAGCGCCGTCGAGCCGCCGACCCACGCCACCGTCGGCAGCGCATCCTCGTGCAGCAGCATCACGGGGAACATGCGGCAGAGCAGATACACGCCGGCCGTCACCATCGTCGCCGCGTGAATGAGCGCCGACACCGGCGTCGGACCTTCCATGGCGTCGGGCAACCACACATACAGCGGAATCTGCGCGCTCTTGCCGAACGCGCCGAGCATGAGCAGGAACGGAATCGCGCCAAGTTGCCAACTCGGCACATCGCCCGTCGGATGAATCAGCTCGCCCTGCGAGAACAGCGCCGCGTACTCGATCGTGCCGAACGCGTTCCAGATGAAGTAGATCGCCAGCGCCAGGCCAACATCGCCAATGCGGTTCATGATGAACGCCTTCTTGGCGGCGGCGACAGCGCTCGGGCGCGTGTAGTAGTAGCCAATGAGCCAGTAGCTCGCGAAGCCCACGCCTTCCCAGCCGAGGTACAGCATGAGCAGGTTGTCGCCCATCACGAGGCAGCACATGGCGACGAGGAACACGCTCACACCGGCGAAGAACCGTGCATAGCCCTTGCCGACGTCCGGCTCCATGTATTCCGTCGCGTACAGCGCGATCAGCGTGCCGAGCCCCGTGACAAAGAGCATCCACAGCAGCGTGAGCGAATCGATGTAGAGCGAGAGATGCGCGCGGAAGCGTTCCACCTCCGCGCCATTTGACCAGCTCACATCGAACCAGTTGAGCAGCGGGATCACCACGTCGCCTGTGCCGCGGTCATAGCCCAGGTACAGCGCCAGCGTGGCGATGAATGAACCCGCCAGGCACGCGACCGTGATGAAGCCCGGCAGCTTGTTGCGAATCTTCAGCGCCGCGCACAGGCCGCACAGCACCAGCGAGATCGCCGGCAGCCAGATGATCCAGCCCGCCCACGTCGATTGCGAAGAGATGGCCAGCGTGTGCATCATCGGTCCGCCATCACTCCTTGAGCTGGTTCCACGCCTCGGTCGAAAGCGTCGGCCGGCGCCGGAAGAGCAGCACCACGAGACCGAGCGCGAGCGCCGCTTCCGCCGCCGCGACCGTGAGAATGAAGATCACGAACACCTGCCCCGACACGTTCATGTGATAGCGGCTGAACGTGATCATCGCGAGCGCTGCGCCCTGGAACATCAGTTCCGTGCACAGGAACATCACGATCATGTTGCGGCGGGACAGAAACCCGATGAGGCCGATGGTGAACAGACACGCGCTCACAAGCAGGTAGTGATTGAGCGAGAGCGCGCTCATCGGCTCCGTCAGCGCGAGGAAGGAAACGCTCATGATCGGGCTCCTTCCACATGCGCGGTGTCGTCGCCGTGCTCGATGTCCATGCGCTTGAGGCCCGCCGCTTCGCGCGTTTCCTCTTCGCCGAGTTCGATCTGCCGCCGCGCCAGCACGACCGCGCCGAACATCGCCATCAGCAGAATCACGCCGGCGAGTTCGAGGCTCACGGGATACGTGCCGACGAGATGTACGCCGATGCGCTCGACGTTGTACGGCCCTTTTTCTTCGGGCAACAGCACCATCTCATCGCTCGGCGCGCCTTCCACCGGCCCGAGCACGAACGCCTTTCCATCCACCAGGCGAATCTGGTGGCCCTCGTCATCCACAATCGGCGGCCAGCGGAAGTTGGGTTGCACAGCCAGCACCGAATCACGCAAGCGATCCGGCAGGCGCTCAAGATCGCGCCAGCGCTGCTCGGCGGCGTGCGCCGTCCGTTCCGCCGTCGCCGCGTCCCACTCGCCCTGCTCGACGCGCACCAGCATCTGGCGCACCGAGTCCGTGCTGCGTTCGTCGGCCTTCGGTCGTGCGGCAGCGGATGACGCGCCAGTGATGATGTCCGTCATCACCGCGAGCAGCAGGAAGCCGACGATCGTCGCCGCCAGCGGTTCGCGCGGCACGCGGTCATATTCCGCGCCGCCCACGCCCGCTTCGGCATCTTCCTCCGAGGGCGATTGCTGCGCCAGCATGAGCACGAAGAGATACGTGATGAGAATCGCGCCGGCGTACACGATCACCAGCGCAAACGCCATGAACTCCGCTTCGAGCATCAGGAAGAGGCCGGCGGAGCTCAACACCACCATCACGAAATACAGCGCGCAGTACACAGGACGCGTGTGCGTGACCATGCGGATCGCGCTCGCCAATGCGATGGCGGCGAAAATGTAAAAGAACGCGCCCGGCCCCTTGCCTTCGGTTTCCGTGACCGGCGCGAGGCGCGTGATGCCTTCCTTCGCCAGCCACGCACCGGCGGCGAGCAGCAGAAGGATGCCGGTCCATTTGAGCGGGCGCGAGGCCTTGCCGAGCACGAGGTACATGCCCGCCGCGCCCAGCACGCTGATCAGATAAAGGCTCTCGGACGCCATCCAGACCCTCGTAAAGGCCACCCTGCCAGCGAAGGCCTGCCTACGAGCGGCGACGTCATGGAGCGAAAGGCTCCCGCGCGAGCTTCTGGGAGTTGCGTCGCTCCCTGACGGTCGCGGCTCGTTCCTGCAAGCCTGCACCTATCGCCGGGACCAGACGGCCATGTCGGCCCGGCTTCCAAACGTGGGCAGAATAAGACCGAATGAATGCCCCCGCAACCGACTCCGTGCCGGGATTCACGAACCCCCGCCCACCCCATCGAACATGCCCTTTGCACCCATTCAAGGTGCCCGCTCAATTCACACCAGCCTGTACCGGGTTCGGGCACAATCTGATCGATGGTGCCACCAAGGCACTTGCGCCGCATCGAAGCACTACTTCGGAAAGGAGTGTTGGATGAGGTTGTCACAAGTCTTGGCGGTCATCATGGCACTCGCGCTGGGTTCCTCCGCTTTGGCCCAGCGAAGCGTCGCTCCGATTCAGATCGACATTGGCGAGTGGACGTTCACGCCGATCGCCTTCGGCAATGTCGTCGAGAGCTTCGTCGCCTTTCGCGACCCGGCAACGCTGGTCGGCGACAACATCGCCTGCGTGTGTTTCAAGTCGGAAGCAGGCGGCACATGGAGCGCCCATGCATGGCGCAGCCAAAGCCGCGACAATGCCGCCGCCCACGTCATGGCGACGCTCGGCATTGGCGCCGAGCAGAGCGATCGATGGGGACCGGACATTGATCCGTCCACTGTCCCCTCACCGACTGCTCCGATCGAGATTCGTCTGGGACTCTTCGTCGATGACCCGCTCGGGGACGGCATGGAAGAAATGCCGGATCGAAGGCAGTTCCTTGAGATGCTTGTCGAGATTGGTTGGGAAGCAACGCGGATCGACGATGAGATTTTCGTTCCTGACGAGGATTGCGATCCGGAGTTTCGACGAATCTTCCTTTCAGCGGTCGCGGATGGAGTGGAACTCGCCCTTGCGACCGGCAGCGAGTCAGTTGACGCCGCCGAAGAACTCGCGGCGTCTCAAGTTCAGGGTTCTCTTGCGTGCATCGTCATATGCCTGCGCTGGACGTGGAAGGGCGCGCCGACTCTGGTGGGGTGCACATGCACTCCGTGGGGGGTTCCCACCCCTGCCCCCATCGAGCTGTGGGGGCCAATCTTCGTCGGCGGGACCCAGTGTTCGGTGACGTGTTGGTACGAGGCGACTGCCACCTGTACCTATACCCGCACTGTCACACGACGATATTGGGACTGCACCCGGTGCACGTGGACGCAAACAGGAACCGCCTCGGGTGATATCAAGAAGAGTCGCGTTGACTTTATAATCCCGTGCAATGCTCCAGCCCCGAACTTCTGTGCTGGCGGGGCTCCAGACGACCCCAGTTGCGTAGAACCTCTCGGCGTCTCGCCGGGGAACTGGACGCCCGATGATTGTCCTGGCACACCGCAATAACAGCTTTGGTGTCAAAAATCATGGCGGCGCTGTCATGCAGTCCCGCCATATAGTTGGGCTACGTCACAAGACGATTACGTAGCGAGATCGTTGCTACTATGGAGATGAATGCTCGATGCGATTCCTCGCGCGATTTGCGTTGACGGCCTTTGCGGCAATCATCTTCTGCGTTCTCGTCGCGATGTCGGCAAGCATCTGGCCTATTCGAACGTCCTCATACGAATTGAGCGTCGCCGAATCTATCGAGCCATACAACGAGGCAGCGTCTCACCTTGGATGGATACCCGAGCGAGCTGAGTTGAGTAAGTACGTTATCCGATGTGTTCTTCACAATGGGCCGGGATTCACACATGCGGAGTTTTTCGGTTCTCGACGAGATGCACCCGAGCCTACCGCAACCGGCGCAGTTCAATGGACGACTTGGTCAAGTGCGACAGCGACAACCTTGGGTTGGCCATTGCGCTGCTTTGTCGCGGATCAACTTGAGTTCGTCGGCGCCACAGGTCCACCCCTCAGTTTCGCGGAGAAGCTGCAACTGCTCGTTCAGCGAACGCACATCCTGCCGTTCCCATTGCTCGGCAACGTCGCGATCTTCATGGCCGCATTCTCCGTGACGGCTTCAGGATTGCGGGCATGGCGGGCGGCGAACAGGAGGAAGCGCCGCCTGTGCGTCAACTGCGGATATCCGCGCGGCTCATCGAGTACCTGCAGCGAATGCGGCGCCGCCCTGCCCTCACGAGACGCCGGCGGCCGCAGCGCATGACCAAACTCGAACAGATGCCTTGCAGGATCCGGCCGATGCCCTCCAGCGCTGCGAAAACGTAGTCCAGCGCCGAGGAATCGTTCTCCAGGACGAATGTTTCCTCCCTCGGAAGCTTCCTTTCCTCACAGCCGGAACGCTTCTCTCCTCTGCCGGAGGCTTCGTTTCCTTTGCAGAACGTTCCCTTCTTCAGCCAGAAGGTACTTTTCCTCCCTTGGAAGCATTCCTTCCCCAGAAGAAACCCTTCCCTCCCGCTCCCGGGTGCCTCCCTTCCTTGCCTGCCTGCTGGGCGGCTGGAATCGCATTCCTGACAGTGATGCCGTGATTCGTCCGATACATTGGCCGCATGTCCGACGATTTTCGCCGAACGCTACCGAACGCCATCACGCTCCTTCGCCTGGTACTGGCGGCGGGGTTCTTCGCGGCGCTCAGCGTGTATCGTTATCCGGACACGCACGTGCTCTGGGGCAACCTGGCGATCGGCATGTTCATCCTCGCCGTCACCACCGATGCCCTCGACGGCTACCTCGCCCGCAAGTGGAACGTGCAGTCCGTGTTCGGCCGGATCATGGACCCGTTCTGCGACAAGATCCTCATCATCGGCGCGTTCATCATGCTCGCAGGGCCAGCGTTCGTGCTGGAGCAGGAAGTCTGGGCGCCTGGGGCGGACCTGGCCACTGATTCTCGCGTGACCATGGTGTCCGGCGTCCAGCCGTGGATGGCGATCGTCGTGCTGGCGCGCGAACTGCTCGTCACCGGAATTCGCGGCGAAGTTGAAGCGACCGGCGAAAGCTTTGCATCCAACTGGTGGGGCAAAGCGAAAATGATCCTGCAATCGGTCACCATCCCGCTCGTACTGCTCATCGTCATCAACTTCGACATGACCCCCGACGCCCACACAACGCCCGGCAAACCCCTGCCGCTCGGCAACGCGCTGGCCATCATCACGCGCGATGTGCTGGTGTGGGTGACAGTCATCGTGACGGTGCTTTCGGGCTGGCCGTACATTCGCAGCGCGCGGCGAGTCTTCGCGCGCACCGCCGGGGGAACGCCTTCACCATGAGTCTGGCCCGCACGGCCCTTGTGACATGCTGCGGTCTCGGTCTGCTGAAACCCGCGCCAGGAACGTGGGGATCGCTGCCGCCGGTCGTCGTGTGCGTGTCGTGCCTCGCGCTCGGGCTGCCGGACACGTTCATCAATGCGGCCCTCGTCGGCATGGGGGTCATTGCGTGCGCAGCGTGCCTTGAATTCGGCGCGTGGGCGGAGAAAAACTTTGGTCGCAAAGACGCCCGCCAGATCGTGGCGGATGAAGTCGCGGGCCAATCGGTAGCGCTTCTAATGCTGCCGTGGCGCGAAGGCCAGACGCTGCAGGATTGGGAATGGAACATCGCGCTCGCGGTTTCGGCGTTTCTGTTCTTTCGCATCGCTGACATCTTCAAGCCGCCTCCCGCGCGTGATCTTCAGGAACTGCCCGGCGGCATGGGCGTCCTGATCGACGACATCGTCGCCGGCGGCTACGCGCTCATCGCCATGCAGGCCGTGTCACGCATCGCGCTCCTCCCCGTGTTTGAATCGCTGGGCGCATGAGCCGCGGCAATCACGCCTCCGCCGACGATTCCGCGAGCAACGCCGGCAATTTGTTCACGAACGCCGAGCGCGCCATGACTTCGCCGATGCCCGCCGCCCGCGCTTCCGCAAAGAGATCCGCGCGCACATGCGAACCAAACGCCACCACGCGCACCCGCCGCTTGCGGCTTAGCACGCCCAGCGCGGCCTGCGCCGGTTCCGGCCACGCGCTATCAAGATCAACAAGCACAATCGCGCTTTCGTCCTCGCCCACATCCGCCGCGCTTCGTGCAATCGCGCAGCCGAGCGACTTCGCCGTGGATTCAATCTTCGTGCGGAAGATGAGATCGTTGCACAGCGCGAGCACGTTCACAGCGGCCGCACCTTGCGCATGTCGTGACGCACTTCGAGCACCGAGCGAAGGTTGCACAGTTGCCAGCGCCAGCTTTCCGCTTCCTCCGCCATGGCGATGAGCGATTCGACGTCCTCGCGGAACGGACCCTGCTCCAGGCGCACCTTCGAACCCTGTTCCACACTTGGCGTGACCGACCAATACACCGGCGCATGCGTTTCCGACGGCCCCGCGAGCCAGTCCCACACGATCTTTCCGCCGGCGTCGTAATCGAGAATGGCGACGGTGGTCGTGCGCGTCATCTTCTCATCCCAGCCGAGCACGATGCGCCCGCCGGTGCGAAGATCAACTTCCGCCGCCACGGGAAACCACTGCGTGAGCCCGTCCGACGTGGTGAGCATGTGAAAAACGACATCGTGGTGCGCCGCGATGGTTTCGCGGAGCACGACCCAGACGCCGTCTTCTCGCCGCTCGATCATGGTCGCATCCTACTGGAGGAATTCACTTGCCGAGAAACGGCACCTTCACGCCCAGCGGCCGGACCTCATACTGCGGCTTGTCCAGCGTGCCGGTGATGCGGTAGCTGACGAGGCGGTCGGTGATCTTGCCGAACACGTCGCCAATGGCTCCAAGCGCCCCCTGGATGCGTTCAAGCGGGCCGGCGTTCATGATCAAATCAAGCGTGCCGTCGAAGTGCAGATCGCCCTCGCCGCGAGCCGCGATCGACTGGCTGATGAACTCAAAGGACGTGAAATGCACGCGATCGCCCGCAAGCTGGAACGCAGCGTTGCCGCGATCGCTCGGTTCACCATACGCGGTGATCGTCTTCATCAGCTGCAGCAACCGATCGATAACTGGGATGCGGGCGAGGTGCGCCTGCCGGATGTTGAGCGTGCCATCTCCCGCGAGACGCTGGGATACATCGGCGGCGGCGAGCGCTCCGCTGATGCGGCCATCGACATCCAGCACGCCCTTCGTCGTATCCACCGCATCCGGCGAACCGGTGACGAACTGCTCCACGTTCAGATTGAGCGCGCTCACCGTGACGCCGAACGTCCGCTCGCTGGTGAAATCAACGCGGCCGGCGAGATCAATGACGCCGTCGTACGCATGCAGCTTCGCCGTCTGCACGGAAAGCGATTGCTTCGCATACGCCGCGGTGATCGCGCCTTCGCGAAGCGGAATCTGATAATCGCCAAAGCGCAGCCGCACGTCCGAAAGATCGCAACTCATCGAGAGCGCTGCGTCTTCCAGTGCCCGGAGCGGAACATCGCCGTTGCCTGTGATGCGCACCGCGCCACGAATCTCGTGCTCCTTGAGCGCCGTCTGCAACGCCGGCGGGAACATTTCATAATGCCCCGGCGAGAGCTCCGCGTTGAGATCAAACGCCGACAGCGCAAGTTGCAACGTGTTCAGCTCCAGCGCGCCATCAAGCGCAAGCTGGGTGAGCGGCGACCGCCCAAGCGTGCACGCCATGTCGTACCACCGCCCTTCGCGATCGTGCGCCGGGTTCGTCTCCAGCGACGCGGTGATGCCGTCAAACCGCATCTCGGGCTGGCCGTGCTGCACGTAGCGCACCACGGCGTTTTCAATGCCGATCCTGCGAATGTCGAACACATCCGTCAGCCGCGTTGACCCGCCGTCATCCATCACGCCGCCGGCGCTGCCTGTGACGAACCCGTCGAACCCTGCGAACGCGCCGTGCTCATCCTGCACGATCCGGATGACGGGCGAAACGAGCTCGACGGATTGAATCACGACGGGCGAGCCGCGCTTCGGCGTTTCCGCAAGCGTCACGCGAATCTTCTCCGCCTGCAGCATGCGCGTCGCGCCGGCATCCAGCGTCACGATCGTCAGCACCACCGTGCCGGGCGGGAGATAGTCCAGCCGCTCGAACGCCAGCGTGGGGCCGAGATGTTCGTTCGCGATGGCAAGGAGCTGCCGGCCGACCCATTGCTGCACTTCATCCGCCGCACCGGTGATGGCGGATATCACGCTGCTGACCGGCGAAGTTCCGTTCGAGCGGAACGGCGAAAGCGGCGAGAAAAGCACCACCACCACGCTGACAAGCGCCAGCGAAATGAACGTGAGTCCGATGGTTCTGCGTCGAGCGGATCGTGGCATAACACATGCGTCAGGCGGTCGCGGCCTGGCGTCGAGCGGCGAGCACCATGCGTATTCCCTGCCACGAACCGTAGCCGTTCCACGCCGCAAAGAGCAACAGGACAATCGGTCCGTACGCCATGATGCCATGCCGCTTGTCCGCCACATCGAGGATGGCGACCACCACAAACATCACAGCGCTGACAACACCGATGACCGCATACACCAGATTGCCGGCGACTGGCTGCGCGAACGTGAGCCCCGCGCACAGCAGGAACGCGATCGCTGCAATCTTGAGCGTCCAGCCGAGCAACTGGCGAAACAGCAGCGGATCGCCATCGAGGCCGGGCGTGTTCCAGTCAGCGTAAAAGAAGCCGAAGAACCCGAAAATCAGGCCGCTGATGATCATGATTCCCGGCCCGGTGAATTCCACGCGCTGTGCGTTGGCCATTGCCGCAACTCCTCTCGCATGGAACGCAAAGCCGTGGCGTTCGGATTCATTCTAGGGGTTCGCGCCGGCGTGAAACCAGCCGGAAGCGCGCGAGATGGCGCGCTTCGCGAGCATGCACCTTCTTCATCGCTTGCGCGTCGGACTCGTATTGGGCCCGCACCCGCATCTTCCTCGCGGACTCGTCAGATGCGGCTTCCGGATGCGCTTGCTGCGGCGATTGGATGCGATCAGTTGGTGTACGCGTCCATCGGCGGGCAGGTGCAGACGAGGTTGCGGTCGCCGTAGGCGTTGTCAATTCGCGCCACGTGCGGCCAGAACTTCCGCTCGCGCAGCCACGCCGCCGGGAACGCCGCCTGCTCGCGCGAGTACGGATGCGTCCAGTTGTCGCTGGCCACCATCTCGATCGTGTGCGGGGCGTTCTTGAGCGCGTTGTCGTTGCGGTCCGCCCTGCCTTCTTCAATCGCGCGAATTTCTTCGCGAATCATGATGAGCGCTTCGCAGAATCGGTCCAGCTCCGCCTTCGATTCGCTTTCCGTGGGCTCGATCATGAGCGTGCCGGGCACAGGCCACGACATCGTCGGCGCGTGGAAGCCGTAGTCCATCAGCCGCTTGGCGATGTCGTCGATGCGAATGCCCGCGGATTTCTCAAACGCTCGGCAGTCGAGAATGAACTCGTGCGCCGCCAAGCCGTTGCGGCCGCGATAGACGATGTCGTAATGCTTCGACAGCTTCTTTCCCATGTAGTTGGCGTTGAGAATCGCCACCTGCGAAGCGCGTTTGAGACCGGCGGCGCCCATCATGGCGATGTACATCCACGAAATTGTGAGAATGCTCGGGCTGCCTTCCGGCGCAGCGCTCACGGGGCCGATCGATTTCGCGCCCTCGGAGGAAGGATGGCGCACCGGGTGACCGGGCAGGAAATCCGCGAGGTGTTTCGCCACGCCGATGGGACCCATGCCGGGTCCGCCGCCGCCGTGCGGGATGCAAAACGTTTTGTGCAGGTTGAGGTGGCAGACATCCGCGCCGATGTCCGCGGGCCTGCACAAGCCGACCTGCGCGTTCATGTTCGCGCCGTCCATGTACACCTGCCCGCCGTTTTCGTGCACGATGTTGCAGATGTCCTTGATGCCTTCTTCGAAGACGCCATGCGTCGAGGGGTAGGTGATCATCAGGCAGGCGAGCGTGTCCTTGTGCGCCTGCGCCTTCGCGCGGAGATCATCGATGTCAACGTTGCCCTGGCTGTCGCATTTCACGGCCACGACGCGCAGGCCAGCGATGACCGCGCTTGCCGGGTTCGTGCCATGCGCGGATTCGGGAATCAGGCAATCGACGCGATGCGATTCGCCGCGTGATTCGTGATAGGCGCGGATGGCGAGCAGACCAGCGTATTCGCCCTGCGAACCGGCGTTGGGCTGCAGCGAAATGGCGGGAAAACCGGTGATGGCCGAGAGCCACTGGCGAAGCTGCGCATGCATCTCCGCATAGCCCTTCGCCTGTTCAGCGGGGGCGAACGGGTGCATGTTGCCGAACTCGGGCCACGTGACTGGCGCCATCTCGCTCGTCGCGTTGAGCTTCATCGTGCACGAGCCGAGCGGGATCATCGAGTTGGCGAGCGAAAGGTCGCGCGACTGCAGCGTCGTGATGTAGCGAAGCATCTCCGTTTCGGAGTGATGCGTGTTGAAGACGGGATGCGTGAGGAAGTCGCTGGTGCGAGCGAGCCAGCCATCGAATGCTGTTTCGCCCGTCGCGTTGTTTTGCTTGACCTCTCCGAAGACTGCCAGCAGCGCATCGACGTCTTCCGCGGTCGTCGTTTCATCCACCGCGATGCGGAAATCGTGCACGTTCTCCGGCACGAACAGGTTCATGCCTCGCTCGGCTGCCTTCTTCTGAATTGACTTCGCGTCGCCTTGCGCGAGCTTCACCGCCACCGTATCGAAGAACTTTCCGTTCGAAGGCACGTCATGGCCAAGGGCGCGCAAACCATCCGCAAGCCTGCACGCCATGGCATGCGTTCGCCGCGCGATGTTGCGCAGGCCCTTCGGCCCGTGATACACCGCGTACATGCTGGCCATGATCGCCAGGAGCACTTGCGCAGTGCAGATATTGCTCGTCGCTCGCTCGCGCTTGATGTGCTGCTCGCGCGTCTGGATCGCCATGCGGAACGCGACCTTGCCCTGCGCGTCCTTCGACACGCCGATGATGCGGCCGGGCATCTTGCGGGCGTATTCCTCGCGCGTTGCCATGAACCCGGCGTGCGGTCCGCCATAGCCCATCGGCACGCCGAAGCGCTGCGCCGAACCGACCACAATGTCCGCCCCCCACTCGCCCGGCGGTGTGATCAAGGTGCACGCGAGCAGATCGGTGGCCGCAACCACGAGGCCGCCGCGCTCATGAACGCCGTTCACGATGTCATTCAGCGCGTCGCCGTTCATAAAGCGACCGTCAGTGCCCGGGAATTGAATCAGCACGCCTGCAGTCGCTTCCGTGGGGAGCAGTTCATCGGTCTTGCCGAGCTTTGCGACTTTGATCGTGATGCCAAGACTCCTGGCGCGTGTCTGCATCACTGCAATCGTTTGCGGATGCGCATTGCCGTCGACAAGGAACTCGTTCTTCCCCGTGATCGCGTGGCACATCGCCATCGCTTCCGCCGCGGCTGTGGCTTCATCGAGCAGCGACGCGTTCGCCAGCGGCAAGCCGACGAGGTCGCTCACCATCGTCTGAAAATTAAGCAGCGCCTCGAGCCGGCCTTGCGCAATCTCCGCCTGGTACGGCGTGTACTGCGTGTACCAACCCGGGTTCTCGAGAATGTTCCGCAGGATGACCGGCGGCGTGATCGTGCCGTAGTACCCCATGCCGATGTAGCTGCGGTTCACCACATTCTTGCGAGCGATGCCGCGCAGCTTCTCCAGCGCCTCCATCTCGGCGAGCGGCGCGGGCAGATCGAGCTCGCCCTTCATGCGAATGGAAGGCGGCACGGCTCGGTCGATCAGCTCGTCAAGCGATGACAGGCCAAGCTCGCCGAGCATCGCGGCAATGTCCGCATCGTCCGGGCCGATGTGCCGCGGAGCGAAGATGTCGGAGCGCGGCGGGAGCGAGGCGTCGGCGGCAGCGCTCGAAGAATGTTTGCCGTTCTTATCCATGGCCGTCGGAGAGGCGGGCGCAGCAGCGCCGGTGGAGCGCGGCTTGGCGGTAATTGAATTCTGGCTCATAGGGTTGCAATCGCAGCGTGCGCGGGGGTGCAGGTTCCATCCTGCCCGGGTGAGGCCACAACTATATTCGCCCCGCTCGCCGCCTGCCAGATGCGGGTTTTGCAGCAACTCCGCCGGCTGGAACCACTATGATCCTTTCAAACTCCAGCACAGGATGCCGATCATGCCGACCACTCCCCGCCGCCGTCTGTTGACCCATGCTGTTCTTGCGTTCGGGGCGTTCGCGCTCGTCGGCCAGCTCGCCGTTCGCACCGTGATCGCGGCGGACGACCACGATCACAATCACGGCTTTGCGGAGCACTTCTACGACGACGATGTGAAGCCGGCTCGCGCGGGCGGCGGTGGCGGCGGACGCATCGTGCACGCGCCGGACGACATCACCAGCTTCGCGCCGAAGGAGTCGATGGCGGGGATCGACGCCTCGGCCATCAACCTCCACGAAGTCTTCATGCAGCTTGGGGCCGAAGCCGCCGCGTGGTACCAGCACGTGCTCACGCTCTCCGACCCGTTCATGGAAGGACGCGGCCCGGGCACGCATGGCATTGAGGTGGCGGCGGACTACATCGAGTGGAACATGCGGCAAGCGGGCCTCGAAGCTGCGTTCGCCGATGAGAACGGCAACGAGCAAGCGACCTTCCGCCAGCCGTTCACGTTCAGCTACATGGGACAGCCTTCCGCCGTTTCGGAAGCAAAGGTGGAAGTGGCCGGCAAGGCGCTTGCGGACGGCAAAGACTTCGTCGTGTTTGGCAACTCCGGCAGCGATGACGTCACGGGCCCGGTGTCGTTCGTCGGCTACGCCATCGAAGACGGCCCCAACAGCTACTCGAGCTTCGGCGCCGAGGACGACCTCACTGGCCGCATCGCGCTCATGCTGCGATACGAACCAATTGGACCGGACGGCAAGAGCCGCTGGGACGATGAGCGCTTCAGCCCGCACGCGGCGCTGCGCGGCAAGCTGCTCGCGTGCACCGATCGCGGCGCGAAGGCCATCATCATCGTGAACCCGCCCGGCGCTGTGAACGCCGCCGAGGGCCTTGAAACGCTCGAATCAAGCAGCCGCATCCGCCCGCGCATGAAGGTGCCAGTAATTCAGATGTCGCAGGAAGCGGCCGACGAATTGCTTCGTAACGCCGACGCGAACGGCCGCGATCTCGCCACGCTGCGCTCGCTGGCGGATGAGGGCAAGATCATGGTGGCGCACCTTGGCGACGATGTTGCCGTGCACATCTCCACCAAGGTCGAGCAAGGGCGAATCAAAACGGAAAACGTGGCCGGCGTGCTCAAAGGCAAGGGCGATCTCGCGGACCGGTGGGTCGTCATCGGCGGACACTACGACCACCTCGGTTACGGCTACACCGGCGTGCGCAAGCGCGATCAGATCGGCCTCGTGCATCCCGGCGCGGATGACAACGCATCCGGCACCGCAGGCGTGCTCATGCTTGCGCAGCGGCTGTCCGCGGAGTATGCGAAATCGCCCGAAGACGCGAGCCTGCGTTCGGTGCTGTTCATTGCCTTCAGCGCCGAAGAAGCGGGTCTCTTCGGCTCCAAGCATTTCGTCGATCACCCGTGCATGCCGCTCGAGACTGTGGATCTCATGCTCAACTTCGACATGATCGGGCGGCTGCGCGACGATCAGCTTTCCATCTCCGGCACGGGCACCGCCAAGGAGTTTGATGAAATCCTGACGCCGATTTTCGAAGCGAGCGGGCTCACCATCAACGCTTCAAGGGGCGGGCGCGGGCCTTCCGATCACGCCAGCTTCTTCGCCAAGGGCATCCCAGTGCTCTTCCCGTTCACCGGTTTGCATGATGAATATCACACCGCGGACGACAAAGGCGCGACGGTGAATCCCGCCGGCGCGATCAAGGTGATTGACCTGGCGCAGGCGATCGCGATGGAAATGGTGACCCGGCCGGGTTCGCTCACATTCGTGCGCGACACCACACCGGAAGCCGGGGCCGCGCCGCAGCGCAACGCACCGACGCGGCTGGGCATCATGCCGGATTACGGCGCCGATCTTGACACCGGCGTGCGCATCGACAGCGTGTCCGACGATTCGCCGGCAAAGCGCGGCGGCCTCCACGACGGCGACACGCTGCTCACGTGGAACGGCGAAGCCATCGACGGCGCTCGCGGACTCATGGAAAAGCTCCAGTCCAGCAAGCCCGGCGACAAGGTGACGTTCAAAGTCCTCCGCGACGGCAAGACGGTGGAATGCACCGTCACACTCGAAGCGCAGCGATCCGGCAACTGATTGATTGGGTTGCTTGCTTGCTTGTTGCCCTGCTTGCTTGCTTGATTGATTGAGCAGGCGCGTGCGCGAGGGATTCATGCCGCTATCCCCCTCCCTACGAGGGAGGGGGTCAGGGGGTGGGTGGGCGCTCAATTTTCCATCTGCGAATCATTTCCCGCCCCCACCCGCGACTTCCTCCCGGACTCGTCAGGCGCGGCTTCGAAAAATTGTGACACGCAAAAAAGGCGGGACGCTCTCGCGCAAACGAGAGCGTCCCTTCAAGCGGCCGTGTGCGGACGTAAGCCGAATTCTGTCGCGCGCCAGCCGGGATGAACCGACGTGGCGCGCGTGGTGGTCATTCCTCTGGGATCGATGTCGCCATCGACCTCAAGCACGCTACCCGTCCTCAAACCTGCGGACCACAGGCGCTTCCTTGCGGACGCGAGGACTGCTTGCGCTTGCACGCGGTGGGGTTTGCCATGCCCCGGTTGTCACCAACCGAGCGGTGCGCTCTTACCGCACCATTTCACCATTGCCTGTGCTCCGAAGAGCCATCGGCTGTGTGTTTTCTGTGGCACTTTCCCTGGGTGCACGGCCTGCACCCGGTGGGCGTTACCCACCACCGTGTCCTTTCGTGTTCGGACTTTCCTCCGATTGCTCGCGCAACCGGCGACCACCTGTCCGCGCCGACATTGTATGCACGCGCTTACAGGAACGAACCTGTTTCGCGCCGCAACGCTTCCCACTGCATGCGACGCCATGCCGCGCACGAGTACACTGCCGTCATGTCGATTCGGCCGCGACTGATTGCCTGGGCGGAGCCGCGCCACGAAGCCATGCTTCGCGCGATCATTGCCGACAATGCCTGCGAACTGATCGGCATTTCCTCCGCCCGCGCCAGCGACGCCGCGGCCCTCGCGCACACGTTCAACACTGAATCGCTGCCCGACCTTCGCCAGGCCGTGCTCTCGCCGGACGCGGAAGTGATCTGGCTGGCGACGCCCGTGACGCTGGATGCGGCCCTGCAGCGCGCCATTCGCGAACACGGCTTGCTCGTGCTCACGAGCGAACCGATGCCGGCGCTGCTCACGCCGCCTTCCGCGGAACCGCGCGATGCCGAGGTGGCGACGTTCGTGCCCGCCTTCGTCGATGGCGCCGGGTTCGCTGCGGCGCAGGATTCGCTGGAAGTGTTCGGCACGTGCGAATCGCTCAATCTCGTATTCGCCGGCGCGCCCGAACAGGGTTCGCTCTTCGCCCGGCTCTTTGACGCCATCCTCACCGTGCACACGCTGCTCGGCCGGGTGGAAATGGTGGACGCGGCAATGTCGATCCCGCGTGCCTCGGTGCCGGAGCATCTCCCCGCGCTCACAGGCACGATGACGCTGAACCTGCGTGTGGAAGGCGGTCGGTGCGCGAGCGCGCTTGTCACCTCCTCCGCCCCGCGCTGGCGCCGCGAAGCGCTGGTCATCGGCCGATCCGGCGATGTGATGCGAATCAGCGAAGATTCCGTCTCGTGGCTCGGCGAAGCGTCGCCGCCGTCGCGCGTGCCGGCCGGTCCAGCGTTGAGCGAGTTCGCCGACCCCGGTTCGCTCATTGCGGAGCGCCTGATGCGCCTCATGCAGCTTCCCGGCGAATCGCGATCGCACAGCGACGGGCCGCAGCTTCTTGCCACCTGTGAAGCGGCGCGGCTGAGCGCGAAAGTCGGTTTCGCGGAAGCGCCCGGCACCATCACCCACATGATGAGCCGGCCGTGACGCGTGACAGTCAGACCGCTGCGATTCTTACGGCATCGGGCGCGAGAACAGCGCAGCACGAATCGGCTGAATGACATACGGAATCACGCGATCCTCCGCCAGCCGCTCCGCATGCCCCGCCAGTGAACCGAATGTCGAAGCGATCTCCGCGATCGAGCCCATGTTGGCGTACCGCCGCACGGTGAGATACACGCTGATCGGCTGGTCGTCGAACTTGTCCTGCGCCACTTCCTGCGCCGACATCCGCGTCTTCACTTCCACGAACGCCTGATGCTCACACGATGTGGACAGCGCGAAGCCCACCAGCGGCTGCGCTTCCAGCACCGCTTCCTGCTCCATGTCCACCAGCCCCGCGAGCGGCGAGCCGTCGAGCAGCGCTTCAAAGATGACTTCGTTGCGGTTGACCGGCGCGCGAAGATCAAAGCCAAACACCAGTTCGATGTACTCCACATCGAGAGCGCCGATGGAAAGGAAGAACGGCGAGATCTCCAGAATGAGCTTGTGCAGGCGATACGCCTGTTCGAGCGAATCGGGATTCACCCAGCCGCTGCGAATGCTCGTCCGCCGCAGCGCCATCCAGCAGTAGTGCGAATCGCTTTCGGACGACTCGAGCGCCAACTCGCCTTCGTACCGGCGGAAGCGATCCATCGTCGGCACTTCCTTGCGAACGCGATCGAACATGTCGAGCACGCTTTCGCGGCCGGTCGGCACATCCATCTTGAGCGCGAGCTTCTGGTTGATGTAGAAGTCGGAGCACAGGGCGCTCACGCTCATTGCTTCCAGCGTCGTTCCCTCATTCATGCGGCGTAGCGTATCCAGAATTGCCAATCACGCTGACGCCGGCGCGGCGCTGTCGATTGCTGTGGATGAACGCAGCATCGGCTGCCAGCGCCAGTAGGTGAGCGTTCGCCAGAGCCACTCCGCTGGGCCGAATCGGAACACGGAAAGCCACAGCGGCGACCAGACAAGCTGCGCCACGCTTACTGCCGCCCAGATGCCAATCTGCTCCACCCGGGTAAGCGAACCAAACAGCCCGAAGCCGTGGCCGTAGCAGGTGGTCGTGCAGATGATCGTCTGCAGCAGGTAATTCGAGAACGCCATTCGGCCGACCGCCGCAAGCGCTCGTTGCAGAAGCATCAGCGCCCCGCTCTTGCACAGCAACATCACACCGCCCACGTAGCCCAGCGCGTGGAAAAACGTGGACACATAATGGAGCTGGCTGAAGAGGTACATCGAATCGATCGCCGCCCAGTTGTGCGCTTCGTGCAGGGTCACTTCGATGGCGGAGAGCACGACGCCAAGGCCCACGCCGACGATCGCCATCACGGCATATGTGGCATACGACCGCACAGCGCTGAACACGCCAAGCTTCAGCAACGCCATGCCGATGAGCATCAATCCCAGCACGCGCCATGCGATGTACAGCGCGAAGACGACCGTCTCGAAGAGCGCGGACATGGTCGAGCGGTCGAACTGCTGATCGAGATACCCGCCGCGGTAAGCGTCGAGTTCGAGTTGCAATTCCGCGGCCGTCGGTTGCCACATCGGTTCAATCGCCTGTTGCCACGCCGCCCGGCCGTCCTCCGGCAGCGCGTGGAACATGAAATAGGAACCGAGGTTGAGGACCACCGGCACGCAGAACGCGAGCACACCGACGATGATCAACGTCATCGGCTTGCACGTGCGGAAGAAATACGCGACCAGTCCGCACATGCCGTAGCTGTACAGGATGTCGCCGTACCACAGCAGGTGCGCGTGCAGCAGGCCGAACAGAATGAGCCAGCCCATGCGCCGATAGTGCACGCCTGCCGATCGCCCCGTGCGCTGCTCGCTCCGGCTGGTCATCACGATGATGCCCGCGCCGAAGAGCATCGAGAAGATCGACATCAGCTTCTGGTCTGCGAGCACATGCGAGAGGTACCACACCCAATAGTTCGCGCCGGTGAAATCGCCGTACGCCGTCGGGTTCAGGTACGCCGCGCCGGGCATGGCGAATGACTGGATGTTGAGAATGAGAATGCCGAGCAACGCAAAGCCGCGCAGCACGTCGATGGACATGATGCGCTCGGCGGACGAAATTGGACGCACTGTCGGCGCCGGCAACGGTCCGCGCAATGGTGCAGCCGCAGTGCTCATCGGTCTTCGCCTCCGGGACGAATTGCTTCAAGCGGGTTATTGGGATTTCACAACTTCGCGTCGCAGCATCCACGCGAGCACATCGTCCGCTTCTTCGAGGGTATCCACGGCAAGGTCCGCGCCGGCTTCGCGCAGCGTCGCCGCATCGAAGTAGCCGGTCGCCACGCCGATCGAGCGGCAGCCGTTGTGCCGGGCGCAATCGATGTCGTGCGGCGTGTCGCCGAGAATGACGACGTCGGACGGCTCAATGCGCGTGCGCGTCAGTTCAAAGTGGCGGCGCATGGCGACCGGCGGCAGATCGCGGCGCGTCTTGCCATCAATCCCCCACGCCGCCACGCGAAAGACATCCGGCATCAGCCCCGCGCGTTCAATCTTCAGCCGGCCGGTTTCAGGATAATTACCGGTGAGCAGACCGAGCGCGACGCCCGGCATGACGCACAGCGAATCAACGATGGCTTTTACACCCGGAAGGAGCATCGCCGTCGGGTTCTCATCAAAGCGCCGTCGAAGATGTCGGCCATACGTCGCGCGAAAGCGTTCGTGCTCGTCGTCGTGTTTCGTGACGCCGTTCTTTGCCGCAAGATCGTGCCAGATGAGGGGATCAAGCCGGCCGGAGAATTCGATGCCGTCGATCGAAAAGTGCTCGCCGTAGAGTTCGCGCCCGCCGTCCAGCATGGCCTGCATGCCCGCTTTTTGGGTGAGTAGGAGCGTGCCGTCGATGTCGAAAAGAATGAGCATTGGCGTGCATCATAGGCTTCGCAACGAGTTATGATGTTGTCGTGAAACGAAGACGCACGGCGATTGCGTTACGTGCCGGCCTTGCGTTGCTGCTGGGACTCATCACCAGCATCGCCATCGCATGGACGTTTTCGATCCGCCATGCTCAACCGGCGAGTACGACGGCGTGGACTCGCTATCCCGAGGGCATGGCTGGATGGGCCGCGGAATTTTTCGGCGTATCGCAAGTTGCTGTCGGCGACGGCGCTGACGCCGGCGACCAGAGCGATTTCAAGCTCGAGCAATTGTCGCAGCCGTACGTCCTGGCGCCTGCCATCGCGTATGCGAAGCGCCAATTTGATGCGGATGAGTCCGCGTATGCGCTGGAAGAGTATGTCATTGCCTCCGGCTGGCCCGCGCGGTGCTTGTGGTATCACGCGCAGCAGTTGCGGGACAACGGGATGCTGCACCTCGCGGCAGACGATCCCGGCATCAACATTCACGCGGGGGAAGATCCGGAAGTCTCGGGAAGGCTCTGCGTGCTCCCGCTGCGGCCGCTCTGGCCCGGTCTCGCGGCGAACGTGGCGGTTTGCGGCGCCATCTGGTTCCTGCTGCTGACCATCCCGACATTCTGCCGAGCGCTTCGCCGCCGTCCGGGCCAATGCGTCAAATGCGGCTACATGCTGAAGGGGATTGCGGGTGACACCTGTCCGGAATGCGGCGCGCGGCAACTGGCGTGAGTCGTCGCTTCATGCGCCGCCTTGCAACTGGCGCTCAACATCCGCGCGGCATTGATTCATCAGCTCGCGCGTGCCGTGCTCATCACACCATCGCTCGATGTAGGGCCAGTCGAGGCGCGACCATTGGAATCGCATCACAGCAAGTATGTCGAGCCGATCCTTTTCCCGCCTGATGCGACCGTACCACCGAAGCTTTCCGACAATCACATCTTCGGCGGTGGGAAAGTACGTCGCGCGACCCAACAAGGTCACTTCCTGGCGACGATCAAACCGAGCTTGTTCGTGCGGGTCACGAAAATCGGCCTCGAACACTTCCACCAGAAACGGCGTGCGACGGTAGCGGAACTTATGCTGCGACTTTCCCGTCACCGTCTCGAACGACATTTGCGGCTCTTGATCAAAATCTCCCTGAAGCAGCGTCCGCAATCGCGACAGGTCATCAGCTTCCATATACACGACAAAATCAGCGTCCTTCGTGGCTCGTGGCGCACTGTACGAACTGCTGACAATCGAGCCCGTGGCAATGTACGGCTTGCCAAGCACATTGAGCGCATCGATGACGCAAGCAATTGCTTCGGTGGACATATTCACGCCGCGTTCTCGAGACTTTCAGCAGCCCTCAAGCGATCAATCACCAGGCGCTCAAGCGCTGCCTCGGTCGCTTCCGGATTTTGAAGTCGCAAAACTGCTCGCATGCCCTCGACGATGAGATCAAACATCTCGATTCCGCCGAGCGCACGCTCTTCAAGCGTCATCCCCTCCGCGGCCTCGCGGCGGTCGCGGTCGAGCTTTTCAACCAGTTCGCGGGTCGGCTCCGTCATACATTGCATTCTATCGCCCCGCCAAGTGTTGCGCCGCTGTTACTCGAACACCCGCCGTGCCAAACTACCATTCCAGCAGGCGCGGGCAATATCAAAAAGGGAGAATCCAATGCGCAACATGCCCACCTGCTTCGCTGTGTGCGCGATCATCGCCGGCACATCCGCCCTCCTCGCCCTGCGGCCGCAGGAACAGCGCCCGCCTGAACTAGTCTGGCAATCGCTGCAACCAGCCGTCACGTTCGCGGGCTCGTACAGCCAGATCACGGAACGCGAGTACGTGCGCATCCATGATCCGATTTCCTGGCGCACGCTGTGGGAACGACATGCCGGCGAAAACGCCGAGCGCGACAGCTACGGCGAGATCGTCGTGCCCGCCATCAACTTCGACGAGTTCATGGTCATCGGCGTGTTCAATGGGGAAGCCTGGAACACGCGCGACATGCATTGCACCGAGCAACAGGATGGCGATGAACTGCGCATCCGATTTGACGCTGGCACATACCAGACGGCTGACGTTGAACTAACGGAGATCACCATTGAAGGCGAAGCCACGCCCGAAGAGGTCGAGCGCCGCGTGCTTGAGAACATGGACCGCACCAGCCGGCAGCGCGACGCGAACAAACACAACGATCCCAACTACACATCGGCCTACGGCCTCTGGGTGCTCCCCCGCAACGTGAAGCCGATCGTCCTCATTGAAAACGTGCAGAACATGCTTGGCGAGCCGCCCATCTGGAACGAGCAGCATCGCTTCGAACGCGTGAAGAAGTGACGTTTGCAGACGTCACGCCACCGCGGCGCACACCTTCTTCGCAGCGTCCGTCAGGTCGCTCGCGCCCATCATCTGGGGAATCTCACGGCGGGCCTCATCAAGAATCTTGCGGGCCGCCTCGACGTTCGTGCCTTCCAGCCGCACCACCAGCGGCACCTTGAATCCGACTTCCTTCGCCGCGGCAGTGATGGCTCTCGCAATGCGGTCGCACTGCATGATGCCGCCGAAGATGTTGACGAGCACGCCCTCCACGCGATCGTCCGAAAGGATGATGCGGAACGCCTCGGTCACCGCTTCTTCGGTCGCGCTTCCGCCGACATCAAGGAAGTTCGCCGGCTCGCCGCCGTGCAGCTTGATGATGTCCATCGTGCTCATCGCAAGCCCGGCGCCGTTGACGAGACAGCCGATGTTTCCGTCCAGCGCCACGTAGCTCAAGCCGAAGGCGTTGGCGCGAAGCTCCGACGGGTTTTCTTCGGTGGGATCAAAGAGTTCCGCAATCGCCTTGTGACGGAAGAGCGCGTTGTCATCAAAGTTGAACTTGGCGTCGATCGCCAGCACCTCGCCGTCGGGATGATTGCTGCTCGGCGGTGTGACCACCAGCGGGTTGATCTCCGCCAGCGACGCATCCGTCTGAATGAACAGCTTCGCGAGCTTCTGCATGATGCTCGCTGCCTGGTTCACCTGCTTGCCTTTGAAGCCCAGTTCGAACGCAAGCGAGCGCGCCTGGTGCGCTTCGAGGCCGGCGAGCGGATGCATCGGCGCCTTGAGGATCGCCTCCGGCCGCTCTTCCGCCACCTTTTCAATCTCCACGCCGCCCTCGGCTGAAGCGATCAGCGTGTTGGTGTTCCGGCCGCGATCGACGGTAATCGCAAGGTAATACTCCTTGGCAATGTCCACCGCCGCCGCCACGAGCAGTCGCTTCACTTCGAGGCCATCGGGCGGCGTTTGCGGCGAGATCATGCGATTCGTCAGCATGAACTGGGCCGCCGCCCGCGCTTCCGCCGGGCTCTTCACGAGCTTCACGAACCCAGCCTTGCCGCGGCCACCGGCGTGCACCTGCGCCTTGATCACCGCAAGCTTCGCGCCGCTCGAGAACACCGCTTTCGCGGCCGCCTCGGCGTCATCCACCGTCTGCACCATCTTGCCCGCGGGCACGGGAATCCCGGCACCAGCGAGCAGTTCACGCGCCTGATACTCATGCACTTTCATGCCGGGGATGGTAGCGAAGAATCGCGCGGCTTGCGGGCGCGCGGCCGACCGAAGCCGCCCAGCCGCGTCACATCTTTCGGAACTGGTCGATGAGCTTTTTCACTTCGTACGGCTTGGGGATGTCGCGAGCTTCGATCTCGATGCCGTCCTGCCCCGCGCTGTCGATACCGAGCGTGCCCACGTTGAAGAGCCGCTCCATGAACGTCTGGCGGATATCAACGCTGCGCACGTGATCGTGCAGCACTTCCGTCGTGTGGCGCTTGATGATGCCCACGTGCCGAATCGTCCGCTTGTTCGACACCACCAGCCGCTCCCAGAAATGCGTCGTGACGTACCACCATGCGAACCACGCGCCGGTGCCGACGATGAGCGCCAAGCTCGGCCACACCGCCCACGGCCCCACACGATCCGTCGTCACCGCCGCAATCATCCCTCCGACGCCGGCGATGAACAGCAGCACGATCGCGGCATATCGAAACGGGTGCGCCCGGAACATGCCCGGCCGGACGACGCATAGCTCGCGCTCGCCCGGCGCATCACCCTGCCCGACATCCGCCGAACGCACGCCGCTGGCCGGCACGACGACTGCACCAGTCCCCGCGCTCGCTACGGCACGCGGCTCATCGAGCGCCGGCACGCGGTTGACGTCCCCGCAATACGGACAGGGCACTTTGCCGCCGGCGTCCTCATCGCGAACATCAAACGGCCGCTCACAATTGTCGCATTGAAGCGTGATCATCGATTTAGCCGCCAACCGCTGCGATCGTTGGTGCGGATGGCTGGAAACGCCCCCGGTCGCCAGCCGTCTGTTGTGACGGTGTGCGCCCGCGAAGTTGCATGCAAGCGTAGCATACCCGCGGTCCGCTCACGCACGCCTCATCCGCGGGCCATTGATTCCTTACCAGCACTTGAGAGGAGATTTCCGTGCTTCGCAACCGCTCTATCGTCTTCGGCGCGAGCGTCCTCGCGCTTGCCGTCTCGTCCGCTCATGCCCAATGGAACGCCAACGGGGCCAAGATCTACTACAACGACGGCAACGTCGGCATCGGGCGCGACGATCCCGCATTCACGCTCGAGGTGTACAGCCTCACGGCCCGCGCCGTCTCCGCCGTCACCGATTCACCGGACGGCAACGCCATGGGCGTCTATGCCAAGAGCCGCAGTCCCGATGGATACGGCGTGTACGCCATCGCCGCCGCGAACTCCGGCAACGCCATCGGCCTCTTCGCCAAGACGAACAGCCCTGTTGGATACGCCGGCTATTTCATCGGCCCGCGCAACTACTTCCAGGGCCGCGTCGGCATCGGTACGCCGAATCCGACCTTCCCACTCGTCGTCGTGAACCCGTCCACCGGCGGTTCGCAGTTCGGCATGGTCGGTGAAATCAACAGCACCTCGCCCGGTCCCCTTTCCGCCGGCGTGCGCGGCGTCAACCGCGGCACCGGCAGCACCGGCATCGGCGTGTGGGGCTCGCAAGACGGCGACGGCTACGGCGTCTACGGCACCGTCGAGGACGACGGCTACGGCGTCTACGGCCTCTGCGAAGGCAACGGCATCGGTGTGCTCGGCGAAGCTTACGGCACCGGCGTCAACTACGGCGTGTACGGCTACACCGACAGCGCCACCGGATACGCTGGCTTCTTTGAAGGCGGACGCAACTTCTTCCAGGGCGCGGTTGGCATCGGCGTGCAGAACCCCTCGTTCCAGTTGCAGTTGAGCGCCAACTCCGCCGCCAAGCCCACCAGCAACGCGTGGACCGTCTCGTCCGATGCGCGCCTCAAGAAGAACATCAAGCCGATCGAAGACGCGCTCGGCAAGATGCTCAAGCTCCGCGGCGTCACCTACCAGTGGCGCGATCCCGCGTCGCAGGGGAACATGGCCGGCACCTACACGGGCATGATCGCCCAGGATGTCGAAAAGGTCTTCCCCGAATGGATCAACGAGGACGCGAACGGCTACAAGACGCTCACCGTCATCGGCTTTGAAGGCATCGTCGTCGAAGCCCTGCGCGAACTTCGCGAAGAAAAGGATGCGCAGATCGCAGCCCTGCAGGCGGAAAACGATGAACTCCGCACGATGCTGCTGGAACTCCGCAGCGAAGTGGAAGCGATCAAGTCCACCAAAGTCGCCGCCGCCGCCGCCGAGTGATCAGCCGCGATCACCGCAACACAAATCCCACAACATTTACACTGGAAACAACCCAAAGCCCACGGCGTGCACGCCGTGGGACTTTTTCGTCATGCGCGCAAACTCAAATCCCCACCCCACACGCAACGCGGCCGTCGCACTCCCCAACACCTCACCCCAGCACCCCCTCACTCCCAGCACCCCAGCCCCGCACCCTCACCCTCGCCGCACCAGCACCCGCACCGAGTCGTACTTCGCCGCCGGTTCCGCGACCGCCGTCCGCACGAGCAGCGTCCACGCGCGGCTTCGCGTCGGCGGCCGCATGGATCCGTTGAGCGCCGCCTTCGCGCCGTCCGCTTCCGTGAAGCATCGCCAGATTTGTTCCTGCTGTTCGATGATGTCCTTCAGGAACTGGCGCGTGTAGCCGCGATACTCCACATCCACGACCTCGCCGCCCGCCAGTTCGCTCGCTCGCCGCAGGCTGCGCTCGGTGAAGAAATTGAGATGGCGCGGCACATCGAGATGGAGCCAGCACGGGCCATACACCTGGTACGCCTCCGCCGCGTTGTTGGGCGTTTCAACGACAACAAGCCCGCCATCGCGCGTCACGCTCAAGGCGTTGCGCACCGCACGCACGGGGTCGAGGCAATGCTCAAGCGTGTGCGTCATGAACACAGCGTCGAAGCGCTCGTTCTTGAGCGAATCCGGTATCTCCTCCGCGGTGCCTTCCACGACGGTAAGCCCGTGATCGCTCGCCCATCGCCGCGCCGCGGGATCGGGATCGACGCCGATCGCTTCGTACCCCGCATGACGAATGATTTCGAGCAGGCCGCCGGCTCCGCACCCGATGTCGCAGAACTTCGCAGTGTTCGCGCCGTAGCGACTGCGGAACCACGCGGCGTCGAGCTCCACACCGTGCTCGAACTGCCACGCCAAGTGCACGCGCAGGCGATCGAGGAATCGCGTGTCGTTCCGTGAGGGATCGTGCTCCGGCTGGTGGGTGTAGTACTCGGCGACGTCGTAGAAACTGGCGATCTCATCAGCACGCGGCCGGGGCGAAAGCGAACCGAATTCGCAATTGGCGCACCATCGCAGCGCGTGAGCCCCCGCGACATGCGGCCGCCGCCAATCGACGGGCACGGTCAGCCACGGCTCCATGGCCTTGCCACAGAGAAGACACGTCACCGATTGCGCCGTTTGGTCCGCCACATCAGGCCTCATGAATGAACGCTGCCGCGACCGCCCAACAGAGCTATCGGCAGGGCGGGCACGCAAGACTATTCATTCTTCACCGGCTCGACGGGCGCGTCAGAAAAATTCATCCGCCTGGACGCGGTCTGCGCAGCAAGAGCCACCCGCGGGACTCGAACCCGCGACCTGTGCTTTACGAAAGCACTGCTCTACCGGCTGAGCTAGGGTGGCTTTGCGAGATGGTGCTCGCGTGAGGGCTGGATTGTAGCCGCACGCCGGGAAATGGCGACTCGCCGAACCAGACGGCGTTTCGCCGCGACCTATCGCGTGGGGGTCAGGCGTTTGGCCGCCGCATGCGCAGCCCGCGTGAACGATCAGGGCAGCAGCTTCACCGCCTGGCTTGCTTCGATGTTGAGCGCGCCATGGACGCGGGCGGCCGCTTCCGCCAGTTCGCCTTCCGAGTTTGCGACCAGCTCGACGAGAGCATCGATATGCCGCTGCTCCGCACGGTCGCCGATGCGCTTCACCGAGTCGGCGACGCGAGCAAGCAGGTCGATCTGCTCCACGTCGGACGCGGCGAGGGCGGCATCAAACAGCGCCCGCTGCGCTTCGTCGCTGTCGATATACGCCAGCACATCCGCCACCAGCAGACGCGTGCCGCCTTCGCGCGTGTTCAGCGCTTCGATGAGCGACGCCTGCGCGTCACTGACCTTGAACACGGAGTTGCCGGCGATCGCGATGTCACGCAGCACGCTGATCGCTTCAATCGCGTACATCTCGGATTCCGCTTCCGTCATGCGTCCGCCGACCGCCCGCAGCAGCAGATCATCGACGAGCGCCGAAAACGCTTCCTGCTCCGCAACCGGAGCCGTGACGCGCACGCGGAAGTCCTCGGCGAGTTCCCGGCGAAGTTCGGGCTGATCGAGCGCCGCGGCCAGAACGATCACGGGGGCCGCGCCGGTCTTTGCGCCAGTGCGAACTTCGCTCACGGTGTCGAGCGCGTCTTTGACGCTGCGGCGCTTCACGATCACCAGATCAATGCCCACCGCCTGGGCGATGTCAGGCCGCATCGACGCCATCGTCGGGCCCTGGCCCACCACCTGGAAGCCCAGCGGCGACAGAATCTGCGACCACACGCGGCGATCTTCTTCGTCGTCCGCCACCACGAGGGCGTAGTTCACATTGCCGCTGCGCACCGCCGAGGCGAGCGTGGGCACCACCGAGAAATCGCCCGGGAAGCTCGTCGTCGGCAGGGCGCGACCGAGCGTCAGCGCCGCTTCATACTGCGTGCGGCGATCCGGATATCGCAGCGCTTCGAGGAGCGGCTGCCGACCGCTGCCGTAGGCAAAGAGGTTCGATCCGCCTGTCGTCTTGGCGAGCGCCTCCATGGCGTCGCGAACGAGCGGCGTGTCGAAGTTGTCGATCGCCATGCCGAGCACATCAAGGCACACCTGCGTGCCGAACACGGTGGCGTAGAACTGCGGCGAATAGTGCGCCTCGCCGTAGACGGGGTCCACGCCGCCGTCCGGCATGTCGTTCTCGCGCTTGAGATTGGCGGCGACGAACAGGCTCAAGGCGCCGCGGTTGCGCGGATCAAGCTCCAGCGCCTTCGCCGTGCGACGCATCGCCATCACCTCGCCGAAGATCGGCGTGGGCACGCTGGTCGCCTGCAGGCCAAGCTGCGGGTCGGCGAACCAGATGATGTTGCGATCTTCCACCGGCCACGCGAGCAGCGAACCGGCTTCCTTGAAGTACTGCTGACCGACGTTGGCGTACAGCACGGACAGGCTGGCGTCACCCACCCCGCCGACGCGGCTGAAGGCGCGGCGAGCAGCGTCGCGCACCGGCGCCGAAGCCGTTTCATCCTGCGCCAGCTCCAGCAGTTGCGGCGCGGCATGCGAATACCCAATTTCGCCGAGCACATCGCACACCACGCGCTGCGTCACGGGATCGAGATACGGCAGCACCTCGGCCAGCGGCGTGACGGCCTGCTTGCCGATGCGCACCAGCACGTTCTGACATTCAAGCTTGAGCGCCTCATCACGCCCCGTCGAAATTTCGCGGAGCAGCGACGGCACGGCATACTCGCCCGCCGCCACCAGTCGGCCCTGGCCCAGCCGCTTCGCACGCAGGTTCTGCGTGAGCATCTGGATGGCCTCGTCGATGCGGTCCGGATCGCGAGCGAGATCGCGGCGGCCGTTCTCGATGCGACGATCGAGTTCGCCGGCGAGATCGCGCAGGTTCGCCATGCCCTGCGCGTGCATCAGCGCATCCTGGTAACGCTGCGACGAGATGGTGGAAAGCTCATCGAGCAGCGTGGCAAGCTCGGCGTCGCTCATGCCGCTTTCGAGGAGGGCCTGCGCGCTGCCCGCGGCCATGTCCGGGTTCGCCGTGTTGGCGTAGAAGACAAAGTCGTTCAGGAGCGTGACCGGGTCCATATCCTGCGCCGCGAACGCTGCGCTGGAGCAAAGCTGGGCGGCAAGCGCGACGACGAGGGCCGCGAGCGTGGACCGACGTGCATGATGCATGAAGCACTACCTCCGCGTGAGTATCACCTTGACCGGGGCCGACATCCTGCACGGCTGATCCGCTCGACGGTGGGCTGTTCGTGCGTTCACCAGTGGAAACACCGGCAAAATGGCGCAGAAAACGAATCTACCGGCGTCGCTGCGCAGTGTCAATGAAACCACGCCCGCCGACGCCCATTCTCATTCGCGGTTGCATCGTCCGAGGTTCCCGTTAGACTCGCAGGCGATGACGGTGCGCCGTCCCGGATTCACGCCGGGAAGGCCCTGAAAGAGGGAAAGCGGTGAAATGCCGCTGCGGACGCGCCGCCGTAACGGGTCGCTGACTTGCACAGGGTCAGCAAGGCTCGCCATCAACGCCACTGCCGACGCCCGCAATGGGCGCGGCGGGAAGGCAAGGCGAGCCACGCCCGGAGCCGGAAGACCTGCCGTCATCACAGCGTTCCCCTCGCGCAATGGGGTTCAGGCGCTCATGCTTCGGCCGCGTTCCCGCCTTAGCTTCGGCCTGCACCGCTCAATCATTCGCGTTGGGGTGTTTCGTCCGTGATGTCGGGAACCGCTCCGCGCGAATCGGAGTGAAACGAAAGGAATCGAACGATGCGAAGTGCCTGCGCACTTGCCGCGGCCGTGGTCTCATTCTCATGCGCACCCGGTGTTCATCTCGCCCACGCGGGCAGTCCGTTTGCAACCGCGGTCATAGAGTTTGACCAGGGCCGGAATCCCGCCGAGGGATATGGCGACCCCACCGCTGCACTCGGCGAACCGACGCGCGACACGGGTGACGGAATTTTCCCCGCCGTCGTCAGCCCCTTCAACGCGCCGTGGATTCCCGATGAAATCTTCTCGCTCGGCTCCGGCGGCTTCATCACGCTCGGCTTCGACACGCCGATCACGAACAATCCGCGCAACCCCTTCGGCGTCGACTTTCTCATCTTCGACAACGCCCAGCTTTTCGACGGCGAGTTCCCCGCCGGCATCTGCATCGACATCTTCGGCAACGAACCGTACGTCGTGGAAGTGAGCGCCGACGGCGAACACTGGGAGGTCGTGCCGCCCGCGACATCAAACGGCCTGTTCCCCACGTGCGGCTACCTCGACAGCGGCCAGTACGACGAATTCCCCGGCCGCATCCCCGCGGACTTCACCAAGCCCGTTGATCCCGCCGTCACCATGCGCGATCTGTTCATGCGCACGTATCCGGAAATCCTCGCGATCTACAACGGCTCCGGCGGCGGCGCTGGGTACGATCTCGCGGCCACCTCGCTCAATTCCGTGAACTTCGTGCGCATCAGCAATCCAGCGGCGCCGGGCGGGCCGACGATTGAAATCGACGCCGTGTCGATCGTGACGCCCGTCGGCAGCCCCGCTGATTTCGTGGATAGCGACACGTTCGCGCCGCCCGGCGATGGAATTGTGGACGCCGCGGATCTTGCGTTCCTGCTGGGCCAGTGGGGCCGCAACCCCGGTTCGCCCGCGGACATGGTGTCGAGCGCGACGTTTGAGCCGCCGGGCGATGGCGTGGTCGATGCCGCTGATCTTGCGTTCCTGCTGGGCGAGTGGACCAACTGATGCCACGTACGCAGCCAATTCGCCGCGTGCGCGGTGCGATGTGGCCGTTCGCCACGAGCGCGCTCCGTTTTCGCGGGCTCACGCTCATTGAAGTGCTCGCTGTGATTGGCGTGATCGCGCTGCTGCTCGGCGTTCTCCTGCCTGTGCTGTCGCACGCGGGGGAAGCCGGGCGCAGCGCGAACTGCAAATCCAACCTGCGCCAGCTCGCGGTGGCGGCGCAGCTCTACGCGCAGACCTACAAGGTTTATCCCCCCGCCGTGCGCTACGACAACACCGGCGGCGTGTTTCGCACCATCGCGTGGGACTACGAACACGCCGGCAACGATGTGAAACCCGGCGCCATCTGGCAGTTCATGTCCACCGACGGCGGGAAGGTGCACCAATGTCCCTCCTTCCACGGACCGAGCACCTTCGGCGGCGATCCGCACACCGGCTACAACTACAACACCACGTACATCGGCGGCGAGATGAAGTTCCCGCTCACCGACTGGAAGAAGATGCGCTGGGGCATCCCCGTCGCGATGCATCGTCACCCGGCAACCACCGCGGTCTTCGGCGAAGGCGGGTGGAAGAATGGCGCCAACAAGTTCATGCGCGCGCCGTCCAACGCGGTGGAGCACAACATCAACGCCGTCTACTCCGGAGGCCAGGCGTTCCGCCATCGCAAGGCGACGAACGTGTCGTATCTTGATGGCCACGTCGACAGCGTCACCGGCCCGAAGCAAGGCCCGCATGCCACGCCGTCGCTGCTCACCGCGTTCATGAACTATCCCGAGAACGGCTTCTTGAGCGAGGACGACAGCGCCTATGACCCTCGGTAATCGCCGCCGGCATTGCCAAAGCGTTCACTCAAGTCGCCGATTCCCGTGCGAGGCTACACTGCACCCGCCATGGCGCAGGAAGTGAATTTCTCCGTCGATGTGGACGGCCTTAGCGTCACCGGGCGGCTGCATCGGCCCAGCGAGGCGAACGGCAAGGTGCCGGCGTGCGTGCTCATCTGCCGCGCCGCCCATGACGCCACCGAATCGGAAAACGACCTCCTCGCCGCCGTCGAACACGGCCTCACCGCCGGCGGCATCGCCGTCGCCACGTTCGACCCGCGCATTCGGCTTGGCGAAAGCGACGACGCCACGCCGCCGCCGACGCCCGATCACGTCAAACGCGCCGCCGCCGTCTTTGACTGGCTCACCCGCCGCATCGATCTCGATGGCCTGCGCTTGAGCGTGCTGGGTCACGGGGTTGGCGCGATCGTCGCTGCCGGGCTCGCGCATCAGGTGGAACAGGTGCACCGGCTTGGGCTCATCTCGCCGGTCGCGCCGGAACGATTGCAGGCCTACCTCGCATCTCGCGGAAGCGCCGCCGGCAACTCGCTGGATCCATCCATGCAGGCGCTCACCAGCGTGCCCGTCGCGAAGCCGCTGCTTTCGAATCGGCGGCAGGCGCTCATTGTGCTTGGCGCGACGGAGCGGGCGCAGCATCCCGAATCCGGCAGGATGTACGAGCAGGTCGCCGCCAGCGCGCCGCGCAACACCGAACTGGTGCTCGTGCCGTTCGCCGATGCCTCATTCAGCACGCCGACCGCGCGGCAGGTGTGCGTCGAGCGCATCGTGGATTTCTTCAGCGCGAAAGCGCCCGCGGCGACGCCGGCACGATGAACGCGAACACCGGCCAGCCCAGCGCTTCGCCCCCCTCCTACCGCGAAGCTCTCGAGCGCGTGCTCGACGCCGTGATGCCGCTCGGCAAGCGCGTGACCGTGCCGCTCGCCGATGCATTCGGGCGCGTGCTGGCCGACGAGGTCGTGAGCGATCGCGATCTTCCGCCGTTCAACCGCGCTTCGCTGGATGGCTACGCGTTCCGCGCCGCCGAGTTTGCGCCCGGCCGCGCCATGCCGGTCGTCGGCGCTGTTCCCGCTGGTTCGGCAGGCAACATTAATGTGCCGCCCGGCGCGTGCGTCGCCATTGCCACGGGAGCGCCGGTTCCTGCCGGGCTCGACACGGTGATTCAGCACGAAAGGAGCGATCGCGCCAACCCGGTGTCGTTCACGGTTGATTCCATCACCGCTGGTCATGCCGTCCACCCGCAAGGCGCGGACGCCAAATGCGGCGACATCGTGCTCCCACGCGGCACGCGGCTCGCCGCGCATCACCTCGGTATCGCGGCATCGGTCGGAAAAACAACGCTTGAAGTTGCAGCGGCCCCGCACGTCGCCATCCTGACATCAGGCGATGAGATCATCCGGCCGGACGCACAGCCGCAGCGGCACCAGGTCCGCAACTCGAACGCGCCGATGCTCGCGGCAATTGTGAGCCGCATGGGCGGATGCGTCGCAAGCGCGGCGCACTTGCCTGATGAACTTGAGCACGTTCGCGCCGCTGTCGTTTCGCAGCTTGCATCGTGCGATGTGCTCATCACCGTGGGCGGCATCAGCGCCGGCGAACGCGATCACTTCCGCGCTGCGTTTGATGCGGCAGGCGTGCGACCGGTCGTCACCCGCGCCAAGATCCAGCCCGGCGGGCCAATCTTCGTCGGCGTGCATGAGCGCGGCAAAGTGATCGTCGGCCTCCCCGGCAACCCGGTGTCCGTGCTCGCCTGCGCGTGTCTGTTCCTCTGGCCCGTGATGCGGCAACTGCTCGGCCTCGACGCCGCGCTGCCGTGGCGCCATGTTACGCTCGCGGAAGCAGTCAAGCCGAACTCCACGCGGCAAGCGTTTCGCCCCGCAGCGTTGCTGGCAAACAACCAGGCGCGCGTGCCGTCATGGGCGGGCTCCGGCGACCTCGTGCACACCGCCTGCACGGACGGCCTTCTCGAACTCCCGATGCAAACGGACGATGTCGCCGCCGGCACGTCGCTGCGGTTCTTGCCGTGGCCTTGAGACGACACGATGCGCTGCAAGCTCCTTCTCTTTGCACACCTTGCCGAAGCAGCGAAGACCCGCGAGCTCGAGCTGGAGCTGCCCGATGACGCCACCGTGAGCGATGCGATCGATGAACTCGCCCGCGCCATCGAGTCGCTCGCGTTGCTGCGCGACCCCATCGCCATCGCCGTCAACCAGCGCTACGTTCGACCCACGCACGCGCTCAAGGAAGGCGACATCATCGCGCTCATCCCGCCCGTCAGCGGCGGATAGAGCGCCGCGGCCGCGCAAGCCGCTCGCGGCTTAGCAGAGGCGCGCGACAATTGTCGGACCATTGCTAAGCCGCAAGCGGCTCTTGCGAATTCACGTTGGTTGAACTTCGCGGCTAGGTGCGTCCGAACTGCTTCTCAAGATCGCGGAGCGTGAGTCGCAGCGTCGTTGGCCTGCCGTGCGGGCAATTGCTTGAACGCTCGATGCGGTCGCGGTAGGTGACGAGTTCCGCGAGTTCCTGTTCGGTGAGCCGATCGCCCGCTTTCACCGCCGCCTTGCACGCCATCATGTCGAGCACTTCATGAAGCGCGGCTTCAGAATCGCTCGTCGGCCCGCGCTGCGCCGCGCGCTCGAGCACATCCACAATGAACTCGCCGGGCTCGACGCCGCGGTGGATCAGAAACGAACTGAACGCGTGCACGGCCGCAAGCCGCTCGCCCGCCCGCTCGATCTCAATGCCAATCCGCTCCCACAGTGGCCGCAGTTCCTCGATCAACTCCAACTGCTGCGGATCGACCGGCACGTGCACCGGCATCAGCAACCGTTGCGACTCCAGCGGCGCCTTGCCGATGCGATCCTTCAGCTTCTCGAACATCACGCGCTCGTGCAGCGCGTGCTGATCGATGATGAGCAAGCCGTGCTCATCCTGCGTCACGAGATAACTCGAATGCACCTGCATCACGCCCTGCACGTTGCGAATCGTCGGCAGCGGCGTGCTCGCTTCAGTCGCGTCAGCGCCTTTCGCGTCCGCTGGCTCGTCTGCAATCGCCTGCTTGATCTCGCTGTACGCGGCGCTCTTCTGCTTGGGATCGAGCCGCTTCACGTAATCGATGAACTCGCGCGCCGCCTGCTGCGCATCGACTGCCGCCGGCGTCGCTTCTCCGTTCGCCGCCGGCCGCTTCCACGACATCCACGTGGCGTGCCCCGTGCCGAGTTCAACGCCCACGCTCGCGCCGGAAAGCTGCACGCCCGGCGTCAAATCCTTCTCGCGCAGCGCTCGCCGCACCGCCGAGAGCACAATGCCGTGCACCAACCCCTGGTTGCGGAAACGCACTTCCGCTTTCGTCGGATGCACGTTCACGTCCACCGATGCGGGCGGCATCTCAAGAAAGAGCACCGCCGTGGGATAGCGAGACGGCTCAATCAACCCGCGGTACGCCTCGCGCAGCGCGTGCAGCAGCGAGCGGTCGCTGATCGGACGGCCGTTCACGAAGAACCGCGAATGCTTCGCCACCGCTCGCGCGATCTCCGGCGTGCCGACGTAGCCCCACAGCGTCACGTCCTGCTCTTCGTGCGAAATCCAGATGAGCTGATCGCGCAGCTCCGGGCCGAGCACTTCGACCAGTCGTTCCTGCGGCGATTGCCCCGGCGCGTAGTCGAACACCAGCCGATCGTTCGACCGCATGCGGAACCCCACCGCCGAGTGCGCCATCGCCATCGTGCTCACCGCATCAATCGCGCGGCCGGCTTCCGTCGCATCGCCCCGCAGAAACTTCCGCCGCGCCGGCGTGTTGAAAAACAAATTGCGAATGGTGATCGTCGTGCCCACCGCGCCCGCCGCGGGCTTCACATCGCTCACCCGGTCGCCTTCCACGTCGATGGCATGAGCCGAAGCGTCCGTCGGCGTGCGCGAGAGCAACGTCATGCGACTGACCGCCGCGATCGAAGCCAGCGCCTCGCCGCGGAAGCCGAACGTGGCGATGGCGTCCAGATCTCCCGCCTGCGTGATCTTGCTCGTGGCGTGCGGCGCAATGGCGAGCGGCAACTCATCAGGCGGAATGCCTTTGCCATCGTCAACGACGCGAATGAGATCGCGGCCGCCGTTTTCAATCGTGACATCAACCTGCCGCGCCCCGGCGTCGAGCGAGTTCTCGGCAAGCTCCTTCACCACGCTTGCCGGCCGCTCGATCACCTCGCCTGCAGCGATCTGATTGACAAGCAGCGTCGGCAGTTGGCGAATCGGCATGCAAGGATTGTAACTGAATGCCGCGGCGCCTAGCCGCGGGTGGCAACCCGCGGGGAAGGGCGCTCATCGCGCACAGGCGTGACGGCCGTGCATTTCACCGCCATCGGCATGGGCCGGCCGCGCCCGAACGTTCGCGGCGTCACCTTCAGCACCAGCGCCGCCTGCTCGCGCTTGTATTCCTGCTGATCGATCACGCGCACCCACCGCCGTACGACCGCCGGATCGATGCCCGTTTCAGCGATGATCGTCTCCACCGATTCCTCGCGCTCGACCAGTCGCGTCACGATCTGGTCCAGCACGTCATACGGCGGAAGCGTGTCCTGATCCGTCTGGTTTGCCTTCAGTTCCGCGCTCGGCGGCTTCTCCAGCGTCGCCTTCGGAATCGGCGGCACGCGGAACCCCAGGGCCGCATGATTCGCATTGATCCAGCGCGACAGTTCGTACACACGCGTTTTCACCACGTCGCCGATCACCGCCAGCGCGCCGCACATGTCGCCGTAGAGCGTGCAGTAGCCGGTCGCGAGTTCCGACTTGTTGCCTGTCGCCAGCACCAGCGTGCCCGGCCGCGCGTTGGAGATCGCCATGAGCATGATGCCGCGCAGCCGCGCTTGCGTGTTTTCATCCGCAAGGTCGCGCAGCGGCGCGCCCATCGCCGAAGCGAACGAATTCGCCGCCGCCGCGTGCATGGGTTCAATCGGCACGCTGATCATCGCCGGCATGCCGAGGTTGCGCACGAGTCCCGCGGCGTCGTCAATCGAACCGAGCGATGAATACCGCGAAGGCATCGATACGCCGACGACGTTCTCCGCGCCAAGCGCCGCCGCGGCGAGCGTCGCTACCAGCGCCGAATCGATGCCGCCAGAAAGCCCGATCGCGGCCGCCTTGTTGCCGGTTTTGTGCACGTAATCTCGAATGCCGAGCACCAGCGCGTGATACAACTCTTCATTCACATCAGCAGCGTCGGCAGCAACCGCCATGCTTTCACCGCGCAGCGCGCCGTTGTTCCCGCGATCCGCGCAGCACTCCGCGACAACCACGCCGGGGCCCCAGCCGTCGACTTTCCCACGCACCGCGCCTGCCGCATCGATCACCACACTGCGGCCGTCAAAGATCAGATCATCGTTGCCGCCCACCTGGTTCACGCTGACGACTTCGCATCCCAGCGTCGTCGCCACCTCGCGAAGCTGGGCCATGTGCCGCGCCCCCTTGCCGACGACAAACGGCGAGGCGTTGATCGCCACCGCGAGATCACACCGCTCGCGCGCGAGTTCCGCCACGGGGTTGATCGTGTACTCGCCCATGAAGTTGGCGTCGCCCGCGCGCCAGAGGTCCTCGCAAATCATGAGGCCAATGCGCTTGCCGAACACCGTCGCCACGCCAACCTCGCGGCCGGGTTCGAAGTAACGATCCTCATCAAACACGTCGTAACCCGGCAGAAGCCGCTTGTCGTACACCTTCACGACGCGCCCGCCGTGACACACCGACAAGCTGTTGGCGATCGGCCGCGTGCCGCCTTCACCGTCACGCCGGCGTGGGTGGCCGAGAATGATCGCCACATCGCCGGCATGCGCAGCGGCCTGGCGCACCGCCTCCTCACACGCTTCCACGACGCCATCGCGCAGAATCAGATCACGCGGCGGATAGCCGAGCAGCACCAGTTCGCTGAACACGACGAGTTCCGCGCCGCGCGAACGGCACGCGTCAATGGCCTCCATCACGAGCCGCAGATTGCCCGCAACGTCGCCGACGATCGGATTAAGCTGCGCCAGCGCGACTCGCATCACGCCATTGTAGGGGAACGCGATTCACTGATGGCTGACGGCTGATTGCTAAGCGCTGACGGCCAGCTTCAATACACCACAGCCGTCGCGCCTTCGATCGCTTCAATGACCTGGCGGACGGTGAAGGGCTTGCGCAGGGCGCAATCGAAGCCCTGGTGCTTGAGCTGCGCCACCTGGCCGTCGGTGAGCTTGCCGCTCATGGCGATGACGCGCGTGATCTGCAGTTCATCGCTGCCGTGGATGTACTTGCAGATGTTCCGGCCGTCGCTTTCCGCAAGGTGAATGTCGAGCAGCAGCACGTGCGGACGGAAGCGTTCGATCTCCACGCCGGCCTCGAAGGCGCTCTGGGCCGTGTGCACTTCAAACGTGGTCTGTTCCTTGAGGATCTTCTGCAGGGTGTCGACGATCTCGGCTTCGTCATCGACGATGAGCACGCGCGTCGAGCCAGTCATGAGCCCATCCATGGGGATGTTGTGCGCCTTCATGAACTTGACGAGCGCGCTCACGGGAATCCTGCGGTCCTTCGAGCCGGGGATGCGGTAACCGCGCAATTGGCCCGAGTCGAACCACTTGCTCACGGTGCGCGAGGCGACGTTGCAGATCTTCGCCACTTCGCCCGTCGTCAGCACATCTTTCTCGAACGGATTCATGTGAAACCTCGTCACTGGGTACCCGCCGGGCCCCCGCCTTCCATGCGCCGGCTGCCCGCGCGCCCGCCAACCGCGCAGCGCGTTCGGACCCTCCTGCTTGGGGTCAATCGGCTTGGATGGGCTTCCAGTTGACGTGAGATGCGAAATTACAGCGCGTGTTTCAGCACGCACCGCCGGCGTTATCGGCGAGCGCACGCTCCAGCATCGCGCAGCAGCGCCGACACGTCCTCGTCCGTCGTGTCGAAACTGCACATCAGGCGATAGAGATTCTCGGACGTCGGGCCGAAGGGATAAAACCCGTGCCCGCATGATTCCAAATGCTGCCGCTGCGACGCGGAAAGCCGCACGAACACCGCGTTCGCCTGCGTTGTGACGGGAATCTCAAAGTTCAGATTTGAAAGTCCCGCCGCCAGCTTCGCAGCCATTGCGTTGGCGTGCCGCGCGTGCCGGAGCCAGCTTCCGTCTTCGATCGTGGCCGCAAAGGGGGCGCTCACGAATCGGTGCTTCGAAAGCAAATGACCCGTCGCTTTGCGATGAAACGGCAGGACGCGCTTCGCACGATCAAAATGCTCGCCATCGCCCTGCTTGAAGAACACGATCGCCTCGCCCAGCGCGAGCCCCGCTTTCGTCCCGCCGAACGACAGCACATCAACCCCCGCATCGTTCGCCACCGCACGCGGCTCACACCCCACCGCCGCCACCGCATTCGCAAACCGGGCCCCATCCACGTGCACGCGATAACCGGCCTGGTGCGCCACCTCGCAAATCTCTCGCAGCTCCGCCGGCGTGTACACCTCGCCGAATTCGGTTGCGTTGGAAATGGTGACGACGCCCGGCTGCGGCTGGTGCACGTCGCCTCGCATCGGCGCTGCGCCTCGCTGCACGTCGTCCGCCGTCAGCTTGCGCACGCCGGCACGGATCGGCGCCACCCGGCATTGCGTCAGTCGCTCCGGCGCGGTCGATTCGTCATCGTTCACGTGACTGTGCTCGTGACAGACAATCTGCTGCCACGGCTCGGTGAGCGCCGCGATCGCCAGTGCGTTCGCCGCCGTGCCGCTCGCCACGAAGAACACCGCGATGTCCTTGCCGAACAGCGTCTCAAACGCCGCCACCGCGCGAGCCGTGCACGCATCGTCGCCATACGCCGTCTCGTGCCCGCCCGCCGCGTCCGAAATCGCGCGCAGCGCCTCCGGCGTGATGCCCGCATTGTTGTCGCTGCGAAACGTGCGCATGGGAAACGTGGAAAGGCCGAAACGCCAAAACGCTGAAATGCACAGCGGACGCTACCGCGTCTCCGGCGACCGGGCAACAGCCATCGAATCAGCTCGCGGTCGCGCCCTCGCGCCCCCAGCCGCATTCGGGGCAGCCGGCAAGCGCGTCCCCGCGCAGGTCGTATCCGCACGACGGACAGTGCAAAACCTCGCTCGCAGCCTTCGCGCGGTGCCTCTCGATCGACGCGAGCAGCGCGGATCGCTCATCGGAGCTGCGAAAGGCGCGGCCGGGAAGGATGAAACACCGCGCTGCCCCCAGCCATATGTACATGCGATCTTCCGCATGCACGACGTCGCTGACCACCGACCACGCGTACCAGCTTCGCATGCGCTGCGATTCGCTGGTGATTCCATCAGCGTCAAACGTCATGGTCGTTGGCTGGAGCATGCTTCGCGTGTCGTCGCTCTGCATCCAGCGCGCGAACTGGCCGGCTCGCTGTCTCTCAAAAGAGAAAATCACGTGGCCGCCAAACGCCATGAGCAATATCATGGTCCACGGCAGTTCGCCGTCGGTCCGTACTTCGGTAAAGAGGTACGGCACAAGAGCGACCAAGGGCAGAAGTATCAGCCACGTCAGCGCAAGCCGCGAACGTGACGCCGCCATGCCCTGCCGCTCGAGCGCATGCGCCCAGAACCTGCGCAGGTCGTCGTCACCAAGCTGCAGCTTGACGCGCATCGGCTCCTCGGCCATGCTCGCCAGTGTAACTTACGAACGCGCGGACTTGAGGCGGCAACCTCACGACGCCAAGCCGTAGATTGCCGGCTTGTTCTTCGGCTCCGGGTGCGGCTTGCCCTCTGCCGCAGCTGCTTCAAGCCACGCCTGCTTGGCCAGTTGCACCTGCGCGAGCGCTTCCTCCGGTGTGGCCCCAAACGCCGAGCACGATTCGAGATCGGGGATATCCGCGATGTATCCGCCATCCTCTTCGCTGTAGAAGATATTGATGTGGTAGTCCTTCATGATTCACCGCGTGGCAACTGCAAATATACCGCTCGACGAGTCGCATGAACTGTCGAATTTGATATGGCTTCGCTTGGCCATTCACTTCCTGAAGATTTACCAGCTCAACAACGCCGGGATGACTGAAGATGTGGTGGCTGCCGTTGACGCGAGCGAGCTTGAATCCATACGCCTCAACGAGGCGCACCATCTCGCTGAATCGCACATTCTTCAACCCGGCAAGAATCTTGCGTAGCGTCTGACGAACACTCATGCACGCCAGTGTAATTCACGCCTGCTCGATGGTGCGCCCCCAGCCGCATTCCGGGCAGCCGAAGTCCGCTGTGCCGCGCATGTCATAGTCACAGTGCCTGCACCGGCCGCACCGTTTGAACGGTAAGGCGAACCGAAATCGCCACAGAATTACTGGCAGGGTGATGAGCAATGCGTAGCCAATAAACGGCAAGAACACAATGCTCTCGAAAGAAAACGCTTCGATTCGCGTGAGCATGAGTGCCAGCATCACCAGCGACCTCTCATGGAACCGCGAGATGAAGGCGCCAGAGACGCCGGTTCGCTCGCGCAATCGTTAAGCGAATCAAACCCGCGGCCCCGCCTTGCGCACCGCGTCGGGGATTTCCATCTTCGCGTCGTTCTCGCGGAAGCGCTTCGCCAGATCCTTCGCCTTGGCGTCGTAGGCGTCCTTGTCCTTCCAGGTGTTGCGCGGGTTGAGCACCTCGCTCGGAACGCCGGGGGCGCTTGTCGGCATGGAGAGGCCGAAGATCGGATGCTCCTCGAAGGTCGCGCCGCGCAGCGAGCCATCGAGAATCGCCGTCACGAACGCGCGGGTGTACTTGAGCTTGAAGCGCTCGCCCACGCCGTAGGGCCCGCCGGTCCAGCCGGTGTTGAGCAGCCACACGTCCGCGCCATGCTTCTCCACTTTCTTCGCCAGCATCTCCGCATAGACGCGCGGCGGACGCGGCAGGAACGGACCGCCAAAGCACGGCGAGAAGTTCGGCACGGGTTCCGTCACGCCCGCCTCCGTGCCCGCAAGCTTGCTCGTGTAGCCGTTGATGAAGTAGTACATCGCCTGCTCGCGCGACAGCTTGCTCACCGGCGGGAGCACGCCAAACGCATCCGCGGCAAGGAAGATCACATTCTTCGGATGCCGGCCAACCGACGGAATCACCGCGTTCTCGATGAAGCTCACAGGGTACGTGACGCGCGTGTTCTCCGTCTTCGAGCCGTCGTCATAATCCGGCACGCGCGTCTCGGGATCGAGAATCACGTTCTCCAGCACGCTGCCGAACCGGATGGCGTTCCAGATCTGCGGCTCGCCTTCCTTCGACAGCTTGATGCACTTGGCGTAGCAGCCGCCTTCGATGTTGAAGACGCCGTTGTCCGACCAGCCGTGCTCGTCATCGCCGATGAGCGGGCGATTGGGATCGGCGGAGAGCGTCGTCTTGCCCGTACCGGAGAGGCCGAAGAAGAGCGCGACGTTGTTCGGATCCTTCGCGTCCACGTTCGACGAGCAGTGCATGGGGAACACGCCCATGTCCGGCAGGTCGTAGTTCATCGCGTAGAAGATCGACTTCTTGATCTCGCCGGCGTACCGCGTGCCGATGATGATCACCTTGCGCTGCGAGAGCGACTGAATGATGCACAGCGGCGAGTTCAGACCGTAGCTCTTGTGATCCTTCAGTTCCATGTTGCAGGCGTTGAGGATCGTCCAGTCCGGCTCGAAGTCGGCGAGTTCCTCCGCCGGCGCATTGATGAACAGCGTCTTGGCGAAGAGCGAATGCCACGCTTCCTCGGTGATCACGGACACCTTCAGGCGATAGCTGGGATCCGCACCGGCATAGCCATCGAACCGGAACAGCTCGCGCTTGCCGGCGAGGTACTTGCGCGCGAGCGCTTCGAGCTTGGCGAAGTTCTCGGGAGAGATCGGTTGATTGACCTTGCCCCAGCCGATGTTCGCGTGAATGTCCGGCGTGTCCTCGAGGAACTTGTCATTCGGGCTGCGGCCGGTGCGGGCGCCGGTGTCAACGTTCAGAGCGCCGTTCGACGCAAGCACGCCTTCGCCGCGCTGCAGCGCGATTTCAATGAGGCGCGGCACCGAAAGATTGCGGTGCATGATGGCGGAACCGAAGGCAAGAGCGTGCGGTGCGGATGCGGTGGTCATGGGCTATTGGCCTGCAAAGGTCATTTCGAAAAGTGGTGCAAATGGTATCGCCGTCCCCCGGGTGTTCATCGGCGCTGACAGAGTGAATCCCACAGTCTACCCCGCGAGCCGCCGCGCTTCGAGAGCCGCCGGCTGAAACATCCATCCACACGCTGGAATACGCTCCCGGCCCGCCGACGATATACTCCTGCACCTTCAGGCCGCTCCCGCTCTTGCGGAGAGGTCGATGGCGATCGTAGCTCAGTTGGCAGAGCACCTGGTTGTGGTCCAGGACGTCGCGGGTTCGAGTCCCGTCGATCGCCCTTTTCCCGTTGCTCACGGCAAGTGCTTCGGCAATCCCCACGCGAAACCGCATTCGGGGCAGCGCTCGGTCGCCGATGCGTGTTTCACATAGCCGCACATCTGGCAGTGCGTTTCCGCCCACGCCCCTCGCCGCTTGCGCGTGAACACAAGAAACGCGCCCGGCCCGCACAGCCACAAGAGCGCCCACGCGGATAAACACAGCGAAAAGAAACTGCCCGTGCTGCAGTAACAATCCGTCCGCCGGCGGATCATGATGTCGATCGGCAGGATAGCGAGCGTCTCCACGACCGTACCCGCAAACAGCAATCCAATGACGCGACTGAACCGCGTGTTCGCTTCCTTGCGCGAGAGGAACCGGCGAAGCGCGATCGACCACACAATCCAGCTTCCGATCACCAGCACGCCCGCCGCAAGCCACACGAACAGCAGCGCGTCGTCAGCCACCGGCATGTTCTCGGGGAATTGATCGGTCGCCACGGACCAGATGTACTGCACGACCGCTGCGATGCCCAGAAACAGCGCCATCGTCAGCACCGCGCCGACGAATCCGGCCGCCACGATCATCGTTTTGAGCGGCTTGCCGTCCGGCCGGACGTGAATGCCCCGGCGTCGCAGCGGCCACAGGAACACCATCTGCGACGCCACCATGATGAGCGTCGGCACGCCGATGCACATCCACCACACCGGATCGGCAAATTCCCACCGTTTCGGATTGGTCAGTACGTGAACCCACGCCCTGACCCCTTCAACTGGTTCAACGATCGCATACACCGCCAGCATCATCAGTGCCGTCATCAGCGCTGTGTACAGCGGCAGCACGATTGCGAGCACGATGGCCCGTCGCCACATGCCCAGCACGATACACTCTCGTCATGCACATCGCCGCCGTGCAGTTCGACATCGTGTGGGAAGACAAGCCGGCCAACCATCGCATCATCGAGGGCATGCTCCGCGATGCCGCCCTGCCCGCCGGCTCGTTCGTGCTCCTGCCCGAACTCGGCGACACCGGCTTCAGCTTCAACCTCAAGAAGATCGTCGATGACGGCACGCTGCCATGGGCGAGGGGGCTCGCCACGTCGCTCGGCGTGATCCTGCAGGTGGGCTATGCCGTCCTCGGGCCTGACGGGCGCGGCCGCAACTGCGCTTCCATCATCAACACCCAAGGCGATGTGCTGTGCACCTATCAGAAGTTGCACCCGTTCAGCTTCGGCAAGGAAGCGGAGCATTTCTCCGGCGGCGAGACGCTGTGCGCTGCGCTGATTGGCGACGCAACCATCTGCCCCGCCGTGTGCTACGACCTTCGCTTCCCGGAACTGTTTCGCCACGGCGTGCTCAACGGGGCCGAGATTTTCGCCATCGGCGCCAACTGGCCCGACGCCCGACAGCACCATTGGCGCACGCTCGCCATCGCCCGCGCCATCGAGAACCAGGCGTTCGTCGTGGCGTGCAATCGAACCGGCACGGACCCGCACCTGTCATATGCGGGCGGCTCGATGATTGTCGGGCCCAAAGGCGAGATTCTCGCGGAAGCCGATGATCGCCCGCAGGTGCTCACAGCGGAAATCGATCTGTCGATTTTGCGACGGTGGCGCCGCGAATTTCCAGCGCTCTCTGACATTCGACGCGACATGCTCGGTTCAGCGCCCGTCGTGCGATGCAACGTGAACGAACGCGCCGGCTCATGAAGAAAACAATCTGATTCTCGCGCGCTTGCCGTGTTGACCTTCGCATGGCAAACCGTACACTGCGCGCGACGACTCACTCGGAGCGAGGACGGATGATGTCGAGGCTCGATCCCGCGCGCCAACCGGCACAGCGCCGCACCACAAAGCAAGCGCCGGATCGCGCGCAGCTCGATGCGCTTCGCCGGGCGTATTTCGCCGAAGCCGGTGAAGCCGCAGCGCGTTACGGCATTTCGTTTGGCCAGGTGCATGAACATCTGCTTGCCGCGCGGCCGAGCGCGCGGCGAATCGCTTACGCGCGCGTCACGCATGTTGCGGATCTCGTTCACGCCGTCGCCTGCGTGCAGGATGTCGCGCACGCATGGATGGATCTCTCGCAGATGTACGAGCCTTGGCTGGTGCGCGCGTGCCGCACTCGCGCCGTGCAGGCGGAGCCGATCGTGCTGGTTCGCCGACTGCTTCGCGACCTCCATCGCCGCAACCGCGTCGCCGAAGCGCCGGACCAGCCGAGCCTGCGGAACTACGTCGGCACCTACCCGCTGCGAAGCTGGCTTGCGGATCGCGTGCTCGGCTTCATCAAGCGAGAAGCCGGCACGACCAGCCGGTGGCGCGGGCCGGTGCTGTCCGTCACCGAACAGGTCCTCCCGTAACGATCGCGCTTGACAAATGTCGGCATGAACCTAGCCTTCTGCCGTCCAATGAACTACCGGCGAGGTAGCTCAGTTGGTAGAGCACCGCACTGAAAATGCGGGTGTCGCCGGTTCAAGTCCGGCCCTCGCCATGGCTGAAATCGGCGTTTCCGGCGTGCCTGATGCGGTATTCGTCGCGGCCTGGGACGATCGCTCCTGCCCGCCAACTGCAAGGGGTAACGCACACGCTGCAGGATTTCGCGCAGCGCTGGCGCAGCGCGTGGCGACGGTTTCCACCGCCTCGCTCAAGGAAGCCGAGTGGTTCATCGACCGCATCCTCGATCCTCGGATGCTGGGCTGGACGCCCTCGAATAACATTCAGGGCCCGAAACGCGCGACCGCGTGAACAAGGTGCTGGAATGCGCCGGAGGTTCGCTCTATCGTGCAATTCCTGGGGTGTGGGAGGACATGCCATGAAGAAGCTGCTTTGGACGGCGCTCATGCTCGCGGCGATGGTGTGCTGCGGTGCGTGGGATGATCAGCCGTCGCCGGCCGCAAGCGTTCCCGCGGCGAAGGATGAACCAGCCTGGCTTGATGAGTACGTGGACAACGCCGTGCGCATGCACCAGCGCCTTCTTCGCAAGGCGGCGCACGAAGAGAGCATGCGCCGGCTTGCGGAGGACGGCTACGTCCGCCCGAAGCGCAAGCAGCCTGACGCGCGTCTTGTGAAGCTCGAGAGCGGACGCGAGGTCTACGTGTTCCAGTCGAGCATCGCCAAATATCAGAAGATCCGCGAGCACGCCACGGCCGCGAAGGAAGCGCGTGAACTCGCCGACTTCATCGAGCAGCGAGGTGATTGCCCCATTGATCGCGAGCTCGACATCCACCACCTTCGCGGCGGCGACATCGGACGTCTGCCCATGCAGATCGCGGTGTACAACCGCTATAACGAAGAGTCGATCGTGCCCGTCGAGTACCGCATCCTTCAGATCATAAATGAATCAGCGGCGCGCGTGGCGATCCACATTTCCGCACGCGTCGAGCAGCCTGACGTGAGTGATGTCATCGTGCGCGGCATCCCCACCGCGGGGCTGGCCGATGGCGTGCCGCTCGAAGCGCTGCGCGACGCGACGCTTGCGTTCTACGTCTCGACCGAGCAGTACACGACGGTGATGGGCGCGACGCGGACCGTGTTCACGCTGGAGCGCATCGACGTGGACGCCCACCGGTCCGCCATCGTCAGCGCCATTCGCGACCGCCTCCACCCGCGCACGACGCCGCCGACCCAATGAGCGGTTCTGCATGCAACGCCCCAAATACAGCATTGATCTTCATGTAATGGTGTACTTCGACACCGACGAATGGGTCGCGCATTGTCTTGAAACCGACCTGGCTATGAGTTCAACAAGCCGGGCTGAAGCAATGCTGCTCGTGGAGAACCTTTGCGAGCGAGAGATACGAACGGCCGCGCTGCGAGGCGATTTGGAATCGGTCTGCAATGCGGCCATGCCCGATCTGTGGTGCGCGTTCTTCACCGGACGCGACGTTGCACCGCCTCACGCCCAGCCTCAGCTTGTGCCGGACGCCATCAGGTTCCAGTTTCGCGAAGCCACACAGGCCGTGACCGTGCGCACGATGGCCGAGCAGATCGCCGACGACGCCGACCCGGATGAAGGTGAGTGAGGCAGCTTTCAGCCGTCAGCCAACAGCGAAGAGCGATGCAGCAGCCGACAGCGTCCGATCACGCTGCGGGTTGCTTCGCCCGGCTCTCGCCGTGTGCGAACACCTGGTCCAGCCCGGCGTCGTCCACCGCTTCAGGCGTCATGCCCGGCAGGGCGTAGTGCTTGCACAGCGCGAGGCCGAGGTCGCGCGGCTTGCACATCACAAAGAAGCTCGGCACGCCCAGCACGTTGTTGGCGAAGCGCAGCCCCCGGCGGATGTGACGCTGCGTCGTGGCGATCATCAGCTCCCGGCCGTCGAACCGAATCGGCAGCACGCGGAACTGCCACGCCTGCCGGCGCGTGATCAATTCCAGTGCCCGCGGCTCAAACACTTCCACCGCCGGATCGACATGCCGCGTCCAGCGCGCGTACTGCGCCGCCCACGCTTCCTCGATCACGGACGGGCTCACGCCGAACATCCGCTCGCAGATCAGTCCGAACGGCTCGCCCGTCCCGACCTGGTGCGCAAGTACTTGCTCCACCTGCGCGTTGGTGAGCACGCCCCCGTCGACGAGCAATTGACCGAGTCGATACTCCATGTTCGGCGTTCCTCCTTGGGATAGACGCTGCAGTGGTATCGGCTGTTCGCCGCCTTGCATGACGTGCCGCGCCACGTGCATGTTGGCAACGCGCACATCGCGACGGCTGTACCGCCTGGCTCACGGCGATGATCTGACGCATTCGCCCGCAACGTCTCGCCCTTTCGCGCAGGCGGCACAGACCGATGAAGCCCGGCTCACCCGCCGCGGCGCAGGCGAAGAACCGCGACCTTCGCGGACATTCGCGCCATCGGCCTCCGCGAATTCATGTTCGTGTTTCGGACATGCCGAGAAAACCGTCTCGCCCCCGACTTCGGCTGTATCAACGCCGTTCCACGTGACGGCAAAACGGTCCTCGGCCGCGGCGCCGAACGTCCCGATTTGCTCGTCGCCGCCTTCACATTCCACTGCAATGTGAAACTGGGCAAGACCGAAAAGCGCACGATGGACAGCGCACTTTTTTTGTACGAATTATCTCGCATCAACGCATGGCGTGGTTTACAATCCACGCCATGGATCAACACGCTGCGCGTGCTGGTCCTTGTGTGAGGAGGAGAGAGACCACCGTTCGCGACCCCGTGATTTCCTCGAGGAAATACCCGTGTGTGCGCGTTTGGCTGAAATTCGTCTTTCAAGACACAAACGCTGACGCCATCGAACGCGGCGCGCAGCACCATCGAGGCGGCCACGCCTCAACCAACATTGCAACCTTCACTTCAGCCCCTTCGGTCGGTCCGGCAGGGGCTTTCCTGTTTTTGGGTCGCATCGCGCAGCGCCTTTGCCCTTCGCGGGTTCCCATCTTTCCCCGCTTACCGCGCGCGATCGCATGCAGAAAAGAATGAACTGAAACTCATTATGCGACCCTGCGTATTCCTCTTATGGTTGATGTGAGAGAGAGGCGCCAGACATGGCGCGCGGCGGACAGCTTCGGCGGTGCCGCCATCAACCGAGAGAAGAAGAGAGTCCTGAAATTTGAGGGAGAAGAGAGTCGTGAAAGCAACGCACTTCTGCGCGTGCGCGCTGACGGCCGGGTTCCTCGCCGCCCCGGCGCTCGGCAGCGTCTTCGCATTCAATTGGTCCCGTCCCAGCGACACAACCGTCGAAGCCAGTCGCACCGGTCCGTTCACGTACCAGGTCGGCTCTATCGCCGTCGATGAATCGGCCGGTCGCATCAACGCCATCAGCGCCAGCTTCGATTCGCTCACGAACCGCATGAGCTGGTCGCTCAACATCGGCGACCTGCCGAGCAACACCGCAAGTCAGTCGTTGAGCGGCTTCACGCTGCTGCTCACCGGGGGCGGTCAGCCGAATGGACCCGGCGAAGTGGCCCAGTTCTACTTCGACGCCACCGGCCCCAGCCCCATTCTCACCGCCTACGCCTACAACGGCCATCCGTGGTCGCCCAGCCACGAAGACGGCTCGTGGCTCCCCGGCGTGCAGCAACCCGATCGCATCTTCACGTCGCTCAATGATTCCGCCAGCGTCGTGCAGAGCCTTTCGGACACTTGGGAAGCGGACGGTTCGCGCCGCTGGTCCTTCGACATCGACATCGCCAGCATCGTCGCCCACCAGCCGCTCTATCCGCAGCCCTGGCCGTGGATCGGGGCCGGTTTCGGCGATGAAGTCGGCATCTTCGTACAGACCTTCACCGACACCCACGTGTCGTATTCCGACGACGGCTACGTCAGCGGCGTCTGTGTCGGCGGCATGGGATCGTTTGAAGCCAGCCACCAGCCGACCGTTCCCGCGCCCGGCGTCGCCTCGCTCCTCGCCCTCGCCATGGTCCGCGGCAACCGACGGCGCCGCTCTTGACCACGGCCCTCAATTCCACACAACTTCGGGATGAGGGCTCGGCGCCGGCAGCCGAAGTCGTTATGATGCCGGCATCACTGTTGTCCATCTTCCAGAGAGAGACAGGCGACGACCCTTCGCGTCCGAAGGGTCGTTGCCTTTTTGCCCGCCGTTGAAAGATCGCGTCAGTCGCGCAGCGCCAGCGCGCAGAACATATTGATGCCGATCGGCAGCGCGTCGTCGTTGAAATCGAACGTCGGCTGGTGCAGCTTCGGCATGCGGTCGTGACCCTTGGGCAAGAGCCCCAGCGCGAAGAAGCACGACGGCACCTCGCGGCAGTAAAACGAAAAATCTTCGCCGCCCATCACCGGGTTTTCCAGCGGCGGCACGTGCGCCTCGCCGAGTTCGCGCTTCGCCACGTCTTCGAAGATCGCCACGGCTTCCGGCGCGTTCACCGTGACGGGATAGCCGAAGTGATAATCCACGTTCGCCGTGCATCGGTGCGCCGCCGCCGTGAGCGTGGCGATTTCTTCCAGCCGCTTGATGGCGTGCGACTGCACTTCGGGCCGAAGCGTGCGCAGCGTGCCGGCAAGTTTCACTTCCGGTGGAAGCACGTTGAACGCCGTGCCCGCGTGCACCATCGTGATCGACACCACCACCGAATCGAGCGGCCCGACGTTGCGCGAGGCAATCTGCTGCAGCGCGGTGATGATCGCCGCCGACGCCACGATCGCATCGCTGGTGAAATGCGGATACGCCGCGTGTCCGCCCACGCCTTCCACGGTGATTTCAAAGCGGTCCGCCGCCGCGAGCATCGGGCCCACGCGCGTCGACACGCTGCCCAGACGCAGCTCCGGCCAGCCGTGCAAGCCGAACATGTGCTCCACCGGCGGGCCGAGCACGGAACCATTGAGACAGCCGTCCTTCACCATGCGCTCGCCGCCCGCGCCGCCTTCCTCCGCAGGCTGGAACAAGAACGTCACCGGCCGCGGGAGCGGACGCTCTCTGGCGATCGTTGAAAGCACGCGCGCGGCGCCGAGCAACATCGTCGTGTGGCCGTCGTGACCACAGGCATGCATGACACCGGGCGTCTTCGACGCGTACGCCACGCTGGTCTCTTCGAGAATGGGCAGCGCATCCATGTCTGCACGCAGACCGATGGCCGGCCGATCGCTTCCCGGCGCGGGTATGTGCGCCAGCACGCCCGTTCCGCCCGCGAGGCCGGCGACAAACTTCACGCCCATCGCCGTCAGCTCGCGCTGCACGATCTCGCTCGTGCGTTTTTCCTGGTAGCCAAGCTCCGGATGCGCGTGCAGATCATGGCGAAGCGCAATCAGACTCGGCAGTTCGCGCTGAAGAAGGCTGCGCACAATCGACATCGGCGTGGTCACGGTCGTCATCGTTTCATCCTCTCAAAGCCGCTCGCGGCTTAGCATAGCTCCACAACTCACCCGCTCACTCCCACCAACACCTCAAATCTCACTTGAGCGCCGGCAAGCCCTGCTTCACGCGTCCATCGTTGACCATCGCGAAGGCCGCCCTGTCGTGCCGCACCAGCCGCGCGAGCTGCGACATCGTGACGCCCAGCAGCCCCGCCGCCCCGGCGACGTCGAAATCCCTCGCCACAATGACATCCAGCGCTTCCGCAAGCAGCGCGGGGTAATCGCGGTGCGCGGGGTTCACCGGCATGCGTTCGCCCTGCCGCCGCTGCCGCCACAGCTCCGTCGGCTGATAGCGGTTGCGATCAATCTGCCGGCGCACGTTCCGCGCCAACTTTTCACGAAGCCGCCGCAGCGCCACGCGCCGGTTGTCGAACTGCTTTCGCCGCTCGCTCGCCTTCGCCAGCACCTGCGTCGGCTTGTGCAGAATGCTCACCGCCGTTTCGACTTTATTGCGATGTTGACCGCCCGGACCGCCGGCCCGACCGAAATGCACTTCGCACTCGGCAAGCAGCGCTTCATCGGACAACATGGCGGGGTGCAGCGCGATCACGCGGGCATGCTATCCGGCATCGGCGCGGTTAGCCGATGGCGCTGCGAGCCGCGGCGCTCAAGGTGAGATCGTCGAACCGGCCGGCGCGGTACCGAGCCGCGGCCGCGCCGGCGATCATCGCCGCGTTGTCTACGCAAAACTCCATTGGCGCGAGAAGCACCGGCACGTTGTGCGTGCGCTCGAAGTCGCGCAATCGCTTGCGCAGGAGCGTGTTCGCGCTCACGCCGCCGCCCACGAGAATCGCGCGGGCCGGATGGCGCCGCAATGCTCGCTCCAGCTTCTTCATCACCGCCGCGATCGCCGCGTGTTCAAACGATGCCGCGAGATCCGCCTGCTGCTGCGGTGACAACTCGCGCCGCGTGGCGGAGAACGCTTCGCCGCGCTCCGGTTGGCCGTGCACCGCGTAGAGCAATGCCGTCTTGAGCCCGCTGAAGGAAAAGTCGAGGCTGTCCGGCGCGATGAGCGACACCGGCAGCGCGTGCGCCTTCGGATTGCCCAGCCGCGCCACGCGATCAATCGCCGGCCCGCCGGGATAGCCAAGGCCGAGCATCGTCGCCGCCTTGTCAAACGCCTCGCCGACCGCGTCATCGATCGTCTTGCCGAGCAGTTCGATTTCGAGCGGACCGTTCAGCAGATACAGACTCGTGTGCCCGCCGGAAACAACGAGCCCGATGGCGGGGTAGGGCGCGGATGGCGCAGCATGTGCATCAGCGCCTTCCGAGCTCCCCCTCCCTCCCAGGGAGGGGGCTGGGGGGTGGGTCTGGTCACTGGAACTTTCCTCACCGCGATTTGCTGCTTGCGCCCCACCCGCCCGCTGACTCCCTCGCTCATAGGGAGGGGGAACTTCCTTCGTCCGCAACAGCGGCGCGTGCAGATGCGCCATCACATGATCCACGCCCACCAGCGGCAAGCCGCGCGACCACGCCAGCGCCTTCGCCGCGCTCACGCCGACCAGCAGCGAGCCAATCAAGCCCGGCCGGTGCCCCACGGCAATCGCATCAACATCATCAAGCGTGATCCCCGCCTGCTGCAGCGCTTCGCGCACCACCGGCGTCAATCGCTCCAAGTGCGCTCGGCTGGCGATCTCCGGCACGACGCCCGCGTAATCTTCGTGCAGTGCGTGCTGCGTGGCGATCACATTGCTCACCACGTGCACGCCGTCCGCCACCACCGCCGCCGCGGTTTCGTCGCAGCTCGTCTCGAGACCGAGAATGATGGGCCGCGTCAAAGCTTGAGCGTAATCGCGAGCGCTCATTCGTTCGTCGTCGGCGTGAGCTTTACAACCTGCAGCGCCTGCTCAAGGTCGCCGCCTTCGATGCGGAACGTGCCGACAACGTTTCCGAGTTTGTCGCGAATCGTCAATGTGCCCTGCGCAAGATCAATGTCAGGCGGCAGGAGCGGCACGCGTCCAACCGCTTCCGCAACCATGTTGAGCTGGCGAATGCGGGCTTCCGTCTGATCGAGCTGCGCGAGCAACTCGCCGCGCTTCTCGAGCTGCCGCTGCAGGTCGGACTCGATCGCCAGCCGCGTGGCGTCTTCCTCGCCAATCGGTTGCCACGCGCCGGTCGTCAGCTTCGTTTTCAGCGTCTCGACCGCGAGCGCGAGCTGCTCATCGCGCAGTTCCAGCCGAATCCAATCCACGCTGGCGCAGAGCGCCCGCGCCGCCGGCCCGCCGAAGAGCTTTTCCGTTTCGCGCCGCGCGGTCATCATTTCGCGCGTCTCGCTCGTCGTCACCGGCACGACAAACCCCGGGTCCGGGTCAACGCCCCACGTCGCGCTCTCGGGAAACCGCTGAATTGTTCGACCGCTCGGCAGCATGTACTGCGCCGTCGTCAATTTGAGCGTGCCGATGCCGGAGGGAAGCGGACGCACCTCCTGCACCGACCCCTTGCCATGCGTCCGCGTGCCGATGAGCACCGCACGGCCGTTCTCCTGCAGCGCGCCCGCCACGATTTCCGACGCCGACGCCGAGTTGCCGTTGATGAGCACCACCATCGGGATGTCCGGCAGCGTGCCCGGTCGATGCGCGTGATACACCTGCTCATGCGCCGGCTCGCCGTTCACTTCGCGGCCGCGCACCGTCACGATCGTCCCGCCCGTCAGGAAAAGATCCGCCGTCTCCACCGCGCTCGTCAGCGATCCGCCGGGATTGTCGCGCAGATCCAGCACCAGCGCGTTGAGATCGAAGTGGTGGGCCAGCTGCAATTCATTGAGCAGCGTGCCGAGCTCGACCGCCGTGGACGACGTGAATTGCGTCACGCGCACATACGCCACGCCGAGGTCGTCATCCACGCAGTGATCCCACGCCTCGCCGTTCCGCCGCACGCCGCGCACCGTTTTCGTCACGATGCGCTGCCGCTGGACGGTCACATCGCGCTCTTCGCCGTCCGGACTGCGCACGCGCAGCACCGTCGCCGTGCCCGCTTCGCCCGAGAGCATGTTGATGCACTCATCGACCGACTTGCGGTACGTGGACTGCCCGTCGATCGCAAGAATCACGTCGCCCGGCAGAAGCCCCGCCGCGAACGCCGGCGAATCCTCCATCGGCGTGACGACGGTGAGATAGTCGTTCGTCGGGTTCACTTCCGCCCCGATGCCGACGTACGTGCCGCGCAATTCCTTGTTGAACGCCTGCTCGCCCGAGGGCGGGATGTACACGGTGTACGGGTCGCCGATCGCTTCCACCATGCCCGCAATCGCGGCCGCCTGCATGTTCGCCTCATCCGGCGGCACGACATAATGCTCGCAGAGCAGGTTGCGCACATCGATGATCGGCGCGTACCAGTCGTAGACGTTGCTTCGATCCGCCGGCGCGCCGCCTACGAGCGCCGCCGCGAGCAGCATCAGCGACAAAAGCGCCCACATCCGCCTGGTTGCCTGTGACTTCCGCACGACGACTCCTTCCGGACTGCCGCCGGCTGGCCATCAGGCGTTCGCCGGCAAGCCGCATCGGCCTATCACTGTACTCAACGCCCTGCACCCCGCCGCGATTGCCCGCTCGGTCGATACAACCACGGCGCCATCGCACCCCATGCAGCCCCTGTTCCTCGCTCCCCGCAGCCATTTCATGAACAATCTGGCCCGCCCAACGGTTGGTACCAAGGCGAGGGTACAATGCACATTCCGCCGCTCACCCGCGGCTGGCATCACGGATGACGCAAAAGCATCGCGAAGATCTCAATGTCGTCTCGGAACGGGCTGTGCTGGTCGGCGTGGTCCTGCCGGGCGATCACGTGGACGAATCCGACCCGCTCCGCGAACTCAAGTCCCTCGCGGAGACCGCCGGGGCCACCGTCGTCGGTGAGCTCATCCAGCGACGCGAACGGCCGCAAGGGCGGACCTACCTCGGCAAGGGCAAGGTCGAAGAGCTTGTCCAGCTTGTTCAGATGACGAAGGCGTCGCTCGTGGTCTTCGACAACGATCTCGCGCCCTCGCAGATTCAGGCGATCGAAGAAGAGACGAAGTGCAAGGTGCTCGACCGCAGCGAGATCATTCTCGACATCTTCGCCAACCGCGCCGCCACCAAAGCCGCCCAGCTCCAGGTGGAGATCGCGCAGCTCGAATACACCTACCCGCGCCTTCGCGCCATGTGGAGCCACCTCGGCAAGATCGTGGGCGGCGCGCCCGTCGGCATCGGCACGCGCGGTCCCGGTGAAAAGCAGATCGAAATGGACCGCCGCATCGTGCAGCGACGCCTGACGCACCTCCGCCGCGAACTCACCACCGTGCTCGAACGCACCCGCCGCGAAGTCCTGCAGCGGAACGAGCAGTTCACCACCGTCGGCCTCGTCGGCTACACCAACGCCGGCAAATCCACGCTCTTCAACCGCCTCACGCAGGGCGGCGCCTTCGCGCATCCCAAGCTCTTCGCCACCCTCGGCACTCGCGTTGAAAAATGGGGAATGGCCGGCGGCGACTTCGTCATGCTCTCCGACACCGTCGGCTTCATCCGCAACCTGCCGCACCATCTCGTGGCGTCCTTCCGTTCCACTTTGGAAGAAACCGTCGCCGCCCGCCTTCTGCTCGTCGTCGTCGACGCCAGCGACAAGGAAGCGGAGCATCAACTGGACACCGTCTTCCACACGCTCGATGACATCGGCGCGACCACGCAGCCGCGCATCGTCGTGCTCAACAAGATCGATCAGATTCCGGATCGCGAAAAGGCCCTCGCCGCATGGCGCGAGCGCTTTCCCGACGCCGTCGCCATCAGCGCCGCCACCGGTGAAGGCATCGATGCGCTCACCGAGCGCGTGCGCGGCGCCGTCATCGGCGAGATGCGCGACCTCGTCATCTCACTCCCCACGGCCGACGGCGCCAGCGTCAGTTACCTCGAATCACGCGGCAACGTCACCGGCCGGGAGTATGAAGACGGCAAAGTCCGCATGACCGTGCGCGTCGGCCGCCGGCACCTCGAACAACTCGCGGCACGCGGCACGCGCTTCGACGTCAACGGCCAGGAAGGACGCGAATTCCTCCGGCAGCATTGGAAGGCGAACGGCCTGACGAGCTCCATCGTCGCGCCGGAGCCGCCGCCGGGCGACTGGAAACTCGACGAACCGCACGCGGGGCTTTCCAGCGCGGGTCGCACGCCGCCGCACCTCCGATAACATGCGTGCCGCGTACGAAAACCTTGTCTCTTTCAGGCGACAACCCGGCAATTCAGCGCCACAATTGTCACGGAGGGTTTGCATGCCGACACGAAGGATCTGCCGCCATTGATTGAGCTGACCGGCGGACTCAAGCAGTTTCAACATCGCATCAGCGACGCGATGGCGGAGCAGATTGTCGCATGGCAGGCGCACCCCGAACTGCGCAAGCTTGCCAGCGACCTCATCTCGCTCACGGACGAAACAAAGTTCATGAGCAAGTACGCGGAAGCCGTGCTCGCGCGGCACCTCGTTCACAACGAATGCGTGCTCGAAATTGAAGTGCCGACCCCCGCGGGCAAGACCTGCGATTTCGCCGTGCACGTGGACAACCAGCTCTTCTTCCTGCACGTCAAGTGGTTCAACACCGATCGCCCCACTCGCCGCGCGATGATGGTCTCCTCGCGCCTGCGCTATCTCGAACGCCTGCCCCGCGCTTACGTCGTCAGCGTGCACTTCGCCGAGGAACTGGACGAGCGGCAGATGCAGCAGTTCGTCAAGGAAGCGTCGCAGTTCATCATGCGAGCGCACGTGGGCGATGAGCTTGTGGTGCGCGATCGCCACAATCATGAACTCGGCCGCTGCCGCGTTGTCGCGCCCGGCGAAGGGCCGCGCGTCAGCCTTGCGCTCGGCGTGCCCTCCTCGATGATGGATGAACTCCCCCGCGTCCACAAGCTGCTGCGCAAGGCGTACCAGCAGTTCATGCCCAAGTCGGAGAACGTGATCGTGCTCGGCAGCGCGAGCCCGGACGACGTCGACGACGTGGATGTCGCGCTTCTCGGTTCGCACATCGAGCGCTGGGACACCGCCCCGCCGCGTGGCCAGCGCATCGCGCACGGCCGGGGCAACGACGGCTTCTGGTACAACTCGCAGTATCACGAGTCACACACCGCGGGCTGGTTCCACATGGGCCCCGACAACGGCCCGCTCGCCACACGCCTCTGGCTCCGCCCGGGTCAGACCATCTCGCCGGAACTTCGAGCCGTGCTCGAACGCCTCTTCGGCCCCACGGTGACGGCGCCGCCGATCGCGCAGCGCAGCAATGGCTCGACGAACAACGGAACGCACCCGGGTTGATACGGTGACAAGGTGAAGGGGTGAGGCCATCGCCCATCACCGTGTCACCTTGTCACCTTGTCACCACGCAGCGCCATAATCGCCAATGCGCAAAGCAACGCCGTCACGCCTCCTCAAAGGCTGCCGTGTCGCACGGCCCACCGCTCCTGCCGTGTCGCGTTACCATGCGACGTTCAAATTAGCAGAGGAACTCGATCCGCCATGCCCGACCCGCGCATTACCAAGCTCGCTGATCTGCTCGTTCGTCATTCCACCCGTCTTCAGCCCGGCGAGCACGTGCTTGTCGAAGGCTTTGACGTGCCGGACGACATTCTTATTGAGATCATCCGCGCCGCCCGCCGCGTGGGCGCTCACCCGCATGTCGCCATTCGCAGCAATCGCGTGATGCGGGCGCTCATCGTGGACGCCGCGGAGGACAACCTTGCCGCGTGGGGCGACATTGATCTCTACCGCATGCAGAAGATGCAGGCGTACATCGGCGTGCGCGGCTCGCTCAACGTCAGCGAGCTGGGCGACATCCCCGGTCCGCAAATGCAGAAACAAGCCCGCCTCTACGCCAAGCCCGTGCACTTCGAGCAGCGCGTCAACAAGACCAAGTGGTGCGTGCTCCGCTGGCCCACGCCCAGCATGGCGCAGCTGGCGGAAATGAGCACGGAGGCGTTTGAGGAGTTCTACTTCGACGTCTGCACGATGGACTACCCGAAGATGGACGCCGCGGTGCAGCCGCTCTCCAGACTGATGAGCGCCACCGACATGGTGCGCCTCCGCGGCCCGGGCGACACCGACCTCACCTTCTCCATCAAGGGCATTCCCAACATCCCGTGCACCGGTGAATACAACATTCCCGACGGCGAAATCTTCACCGCGCCCGTGCGCGACAGCGTGAACGGCGTCATCCACTTCAACACGCCCACCATCTACAACGGCGTGTCGTTCACCAACGTGCGCCTCGAGTTCCGCAACGGCAAAGTGGTGGACGCCTCGGCCGACCAGAACAGCGACCAGCTCGCGCCGATCTTCGACACCGATGAAGGGGCGCGCTACGTCGGCGAGTTCGCCATCGGCTTCAACCCGTACATCACGCAGGCGATGAAGGACATTCTCTTCGACGAGAAGATCGCCGGCTCGCTGCACTTCACCCCCGGACGGGCGTACGAGAACGCCTTCAACGGCAACCGCTCGGAAATCCACTGGGATCTCGTGCTCATCCAGCGCCCGGAATTCGGCGGCGGCACGATCGAGTTCGACGGCAAGGTCATCCGCAAGGACGGCCTCTTCGTCCCGCGCGAACTCCAGGGCCTCAACCCCGAAGCGCTCCGCGCATAACCCAAGCCGCTCGCGGCTTAGCAACGGCACGTCCAGCACAGTCACCTCACACCAAAGACGCAAGCGGCGCCCCAAAACCCTCACCCCGGCCCTCTCCCTCGGGGAGAGGGGGAGGAAGAATCGAAACGGAGAGGGCGAGGCGTTGTCACTTCGGCGTGCGTCGTTCCTGCGAAAGCAGGAACCCAGAGGAACGTGAACAGCCCCAGGATTTCGCACGCAACGGAAGGACGACAGCGCGCATGAACGCACAACAAAAGAAGCCCGCGGCGTGTGCCGCGGGCCTGGTGGTGGCGCGCTTGGGGTGTGTGGGATACGAGTGGAGCGTAGCGCGCTGTGGGTTTCGGGAGAAGCCGAGGCTTAGTCGTACGCCGCGGTCACCGAGGGGAGACGAGTGCTCACGAGCGGCAGCGTCGTCGCAATGCGGAAGTTCGATTGCGTGGTGTGACGTTCCGCGAAGAAGAACGAGAGCGTGTAGGTCTCGCCGTCGGTCAGACCGAGGCGGTTGAGCGCCACGTGCTGCGTGAGCGCCGAGTGCACGCCGCCCAGGTCGATGACGAGCTGGCCGTTGATGAACACCCACACGTCGTCGTCGCCGATGAACTTGAAGTAGTGATTGGCGGACTCGTCGTGCGTGAAGGTGGTGTGCAGTTCAAACGTGAAGTGGAAGTTGCGGTTGGGCGACAGGCCCGAGTTGCCGAAGAGCTGGCCTTCGATCGGGAAGAAGCCGCCGAGGCTCTTGTACAGCGGGTCTTCCTTGTCATCGAAGACGTAGCTGCCGTCCGCCTGCTTCACAAGCGTGAGCGTGAGCGGCTTGGACATGTTGACGCCCGGGACGTCCTTGAACCACTGGTCAAACGACTCGGCCGACGTAATCGCGGACGAATCCACCGCGGAGCTGACGGCGCCGGCGGTGTCGGGCGCCGCGCCCTGCGGCAAGCCGACGTTGTACAGCAGGTAGCAGATCGGGTTGCCGTTGGCATCCTTCCAATCGCGCGTCACCTTGTGGCCCCCGCCGACGAAGACGGGCTTGCCTTCGGAGCTCAAATACGGCGCGATGTTTCCGACGTAGTGGCCGTAGCCGCCGGTCGGCTGCTTCTCGAAGTCGGAGTGACCGCCGGTCACGTTGTAGGCCTTGAAATCTCGGACGATGCCAGTGAGTTCGATGACCTCTGGGGCGTCATCGATGGCGCTGGCCTCGCCTCCCGGAAGGGACACGGTACTAAGCGTCGCGATCAGGGCGAGCAGGCCCGCCCCCGACCCGGCTGTCGTAATCGAAAACTTCATGACCAAGACTCCTTGCAGGCGGTTGCCGCCTCCTACTTCGACCGGAGCCAACGCTACGATTCGCTCGCACCGGAAAAAAGCAGTGCAAGTCGTCTCCGCCCACAAAGCCGCGCGACCGTGCGGCCTGTAGGACGTGGGGAACCGCCGGAACGCGTCAGCGAGCGTGAAACACCGAAACGCCGAAATGCCGAAACGCAGAAATAGGTGCAAGCGGCTGAATGTCGCCGCGAACACATGGGTGGGACGCACCGCAAGCCGCTGCCGTCCCAGAACTTCGTGCCCGCAACCGCACTTGCCCACAAGCCGCCCACAACGCGCGGTTCCATTTCCCGTCCGCTTTCCGCGTTTCCACTTTCCGCGTTTCCGCGTTTCGGCGTTTCGGCGTTTCGGCGTTTTGGCGTTTCCGCAACTCGGCGTTTCGGCGTTTCCATTCCGCCTTTCGCGTTTTCCCGCTATCCTGCCCGATAAGCAATTGTCATCCCGCACGCTGAACCGATCGCTCACGAGGAGCCCCGCAAGGAATGGACGCCTTTCGGATTCAAGGTGGATCACGTCTCGCCGGCCGCCTGGCTGTGGACGGGTCCAAGAACGCCACGCTTCCCCTCTTCGCCGCCGCACTGCTCACCGATGAGCCGGTCACGCTGCGCCGCGTGCCGGAGCTCTCGGACGTGCGCAACATGGCCAAGCTTCTCTCCGAGCTCGGCTGCACCGTCTCGCCGACGCACGGCACGGTGACCATCCGCCAGACGGAAACCAGCCGCGTCCACGCCCGATATGACATCGTCAAGACCATGCGCGCCAGCATCTGCGTGCTCGGCCCGCTGCTCGCGCGGCGCGGCAAGGCCGTCGTCGCCATGCCCGGCGGGTGCGCGTTCGGCGCCCGGCCCGTTGATCTCCACGTCCGCGGCCTGCAGGCCCTCGGCGCGAAAGTGGAACTGAAGAGCGGCGACATCGTGATGACCTGCGATCGCCTCAAGGGTTCCACGATCTTCCTCGGCGGGCCCTTCGGTTCCACCGTGCTCGGCACCGCCAACGTCATGTCCGCCGCCACCCTTGCCAAGGGGCGCACGATCATCGAGTCCGCCGCGTGCGAGCCGGAGATCGTTGACCTCGCCAACCTGCTCAACGCCATGGGCGCGAAGGTGCGCGGCGCCGGTTCGCCCCGCATCGTCATCGACGGCGTCGATCAACTCGGCGGCGCGGATCACACCATCATTCCCGACCGCATCGTCGCCGGCACCTACGCGCTCGCCACCGCCATCACCAACGGCGACGTCGTCCTCGAAGACTTCCCCTACGACGCGCTCCTCGCGCTCGTCGATCGCCTGCACGAAGTCGGCGTGCACATCGAGCGACTCGACGACACCGAACACCCGATGGAATGCACCGTGCGCGTCACGTCCGAGCGCATCCTGCGCCCCACCATCATCACCACGCAGCCGCACCCCGGCTTCCCCACCGATTTGCAGGCGCAGATGATGGCGCTCCTCTGCCTTGCGGACGGCAACAGCATCGTCACCGAGAAGATCTACCCCGAGCGCTTCATGCACGTGGCCGAGCTTTCGCGCATGGGCGCGCAGCTCTTCCGCCACGGGCCCACGGTCGTGGTGCAGGGCGTGCGCAAGCTCGTGGGCGCGCCGGTGATGGCGAGCGATCTTCGCGCTTCCGCTTCGCTCGTGCTCGCCGGCCTCGCAGCCGAGGGCGAAACGATCATCAGCCGCGTGTATCACATCGATCGCGGCTACACGCGCATGGAAGAAACGCTCAACATGCTCGGCGCGAACATCGAGCGCTTCCGCGACGCCACGCCCGTCGCCGCCGCCCTGCCGTCATCGAGCCCGCTGGAACTCGTAGAGGAAAACCGCTGACGCCGTGGCCACGTTCAGCGACGGCACGCCCGCCGGCATCGGAATCTCCACCACCGCGTCGCACAGCGAAAGCGTCGCTTCGCCCAGCCCGTAGCCTTCGGAGCCGAACAGAATCGCTGCGCGGTCGGGCACGTCGAAGCGGTCCAGCGCCGCCGCTCTCTCCGCCGTCTCCGCCGCAACTAACTTCACGCCCCACTCCTCGCGCAATCGCCGAAGGTCGCGATGCCAATCCTCGCTCACGGCAAACGGCACGGAAAACACGTGCCCCATCGAAACGCGAATCGCCTTGCGATAGAGCGGATCGCATGACGTGGGATCGATGACCACGCCGTCCGCGCCGAACGCCGCCGCGTTGCGGAAGATGCCGCCCATGTTGTCCACATGCGTGATGCGCTCGCACAGCACGAGCCGCACGCGCTGCCTGCCTCGCAGGTGTCCGATCGCCGCGTCCAGCGTGAGCGCTTCCGCCGCCGGGCGAATGCCCGCCGCCAGCGCCCCGCGGTGAATGTGAAAGCCGGTGATCTCGCACATCAGATCAAGCGGCGCGACATACACCGGGGCCGCGAGCGATTCGCCCAGCGCCTCCAGCGCGCCGCGCAACCGATCAAACATCAGCGGCGAGAGCAACAGCGAATGCACCATGCGCGGGTGCGCGAGCAGCCGCTCGATCACGTGAATCGATTCCGCCATGAACAGCCCGCCATGCGCTCGCGCCAAATCGCGATCGCGCACATCGCGGTACGCCTCCACGCGCGGATCATCAAACGAACTGATCGAAATCGGCTCCATCGCGCTCACACAATACGGCGAGCCGCGACGATTCGCGCCGCGCATGCGGCTGCACGCGCTGACTGCGCGTGTGGGGCCCGCGTGCGGGTCGTGTGGGTCCCGCTTGGGGCCCGCGTGTGGGTCGCGCCAGACAATGGCGATCGCAAGATCGCTTTCGCGCAACTCCCCCTCCCTGCGAGGGAGGGGGTCAGGGGGTGGGTGGGGCGCAGGATGCAAGCGCCATCACGTCGCAGCCGTCTCGCTCACTCATCCGCGACGAGCACATCAAGCAGCCGCTGCTGCGCTTTCTCATAGCGCTCAAAGCTGCCCGCGAGGCCGTCGTAAAGACGCCGCAGCGCCGGCTCTTCCGCGTCCAGCCGATCGCCATGCGTGCGCAGCACCCGCTGCAGCGCTTCGGATGAGGTCTTGAGATCGCTCGCCGCCACCGCGAACGATCGCGCCGCCTCGTAGAGCAACTCGTGCTCAAGCTCCGTCGCGCTCGGCCGATAGAGCAGCTTCCACGGGCTTCGGCGCACCTCGATCGCCGCCAATTTCAGTTGCTGGGCCGTCACGCGCGCGTTCGCCAGCCCTTCGCGGATGTCCGTCACCCACACGTCCACCTCGGGCTCAAGCTGCTCCAGCGTGCGTGCGAACGCATCCACGCCGTCCTGCCCGCGCGTCACGAGCTGATCGAACTTGTCCATCATCTCGCCGGCCAACCGGTCGGAGATCTCGCGCACATTGACGCCGGAAGCGTTCAGATTCGCGATGATCTCATCGATGCTCGGCCGATTGTCGCTCACCAGCGAGCGCACGTCCTTCACGCCCTCATCCACATTCGCCATCGCGCTCTCGAGACTCGCGGCGGCATTGTTGGCGCGGTCCATCACATCGCTGATCACTTCCCGCCAATGCGCATAATCGCTGCGCACATCGCGCACCACGCCGCCCACGTCCGCAATGATCGGCTTGATCTCGTTGTCATACTCGCCCTGCGCGGAAGCAAGAAACTCGCTGAACTCCGCCACGTTCGAGACGATGCGCCCCGTCTCCGCGGCACCCTTCGCGCCGAGCACGGACGTCAGCAGCCCTTCCGGCGTGCGGCCGGCAATCGTGCCGCCCGGCGCCACCGCCGTCACGCCCGCGATTTCGGTGCCGCGCTCATCCACCGGCCCGCCAAGGTCGGACACCTCCAGCCACGCGTCGGAACCAATCAGCGCCGCCGCCACCGCGATGTCCGCGTTGCTGTAGAGCTTCGCGCGCTGATCAAGCGTGAACTCCACTTCAATGGTGTCGCTGTACGCGCCGTTCGCCACCACCGGCCGAACTTTCTTCACTTTGCCCATCATCAGGCCGCCGACGCGCACATCTGCCCCGCCCTTCAGGTTCTTGACGCCCGGCGAGAGCGGGAAGGTCACCGTGTAATGATGCGTCGGCCGGAACCACGTCTCCCACGCGTCGGACAGCACCGAGATCACGCCCAGCGCCAGCACGATTGAGATCGTTACGAAGACGCCAACGCGAACGTTGTTGCGATTCCGCTCCCGCAGGCTTGGCATGCGTCAAAACCTCCACCCACCACGCGATGTGATACCAGCGAACGGCGATCAACGCCAGCGAAGCGACGCGGCGACGCGCTGAAAAGTCAACAAGTCGACAAGTCAACAAGCCGAAAAGTCGCGCTTGCGGCGTCCGCCCCGATGCCGACACTCTTAAACGCAGCCCCGGCGGCGCCACGACTCGTCCGGCGCAGCGGCGAGTCGTGCGGCACGCAAGCAAACGTTCGCACGTTCCACCAAGCCACAAGCACGACGGCGAACTCAACCTTTCGACTTTTCGACTTTTCGACGTTTCAGCATTTCGCGGCCACGCCGCGCTTCACCGCGTCGCTTCCACCGCCGGGCTCTTGCTCAAAGTCGGGAGCGGCTCGCCCAGCAGGTCTTCCGCGAAGTTGGTCGCTTCCTTCCGCCGCGTGATCGGGCCTTCCGCGTCGCCGCGCAGGAACTGGCGAATGAGCTGCTGCTCCTCCGTCAGTTCCGACAGCCGCTCCTTCGGATGATCGCGCAGCTTCTCGAACGCCTCGCGCTTGTCGATCATCAGCATCCGCCCGCGATCGAGCATCGCCATGCGGTCTGCGATCGTGAACGCGCTGTCCATTTCATGCGTCACCACCACGCTCGTCACGCCCAGCTTCTTCGTGAGGTCGATGATCAGGCGATCGATCTCCGCGCTGGTGACGGGATCAAGCCCCGCCGACGGCTCGTCATAAAACAGAATCCTCGGGTCCAGCGCCAGCGCTCGCGCGAGACCGGCCCGCTTCTTCATGCCGCCCGAAATCTGGGCCGGGTACTTCTCCGCGTGCTCGCGCAGACCCACCAGCTCCAGCTTGATCTTCACCTGGATGTCGATGATGTGCTGATCAAGCTGCGTGTGCTCCTGCAACGGCAGCGCGACGTTTTCCGCGATCGTCATGGAATTGAACAGCGCGCCGGATTGAAACAGGATGCCGAAGCGCTTGCGCACCTCGTTGAGCCCGTCTTCGTCGAGCGCGGCCAAATCCTGGCCGAACAGTTTGACGCTGCCTTCATCCGGCGTGAACGAACCGATCAGATGGCGCAGGATGGTGCTCTTGCCCGACCCCGAGCCGCCCATGATGACGACGATCTCGCCCGGAAAGATGTCGAGGTTCACGCCGTCGAGCACCGTCTGCTCGCCAAAGCGCTTGACGAGATTGCGTACCTCGATGACCGGCTGGCCCGTGCTCATGGATTGGATGATTCATCCGCCGCGTCGTCGGCGTCCGTGTCCGGCGGCGTGCCCGAACCTGACGTCGAGCCGCTCGAAGCGCCCGGCGGGAACGTCAGATCGCCCAGCGAAGGATCGATCACCGTGATGTCCATGAACAGCATCTTGTCGCCCTGCGCCGGGTTGCGCTGATCAAGCGTCAGCTCCGCACGCACGCGGGCCTGATCAAAGATCAGCACCCACGGCAACTTCACGATCGTCTGGCCGGGCTGCGGCTTCTGCATCGAGGAGAAATCGCTGAACCGGACTTCGGAAGCGCGCAGCTCGCCGTAGCGATCTCGCAATTCGTCGATGAACGCCTTGGCTTCGTCGTCCGTGCCCGCCTGCGAGAACGTGGTGCGCATCGTCGTGTAGTCGCCCGCGAAACCGGGGCTAAGCGCGACATAGGCGGCGCTCTGCCACACCTCCCAGACGCGATACATCTGCAGGCCGATCAGCGCCTGCCCTGCGGTGAACGCAAGGCCGAGGATAATGCCGGCGATCGCAATGCCCTTGCCGCGCTTCATCGGGTTGCTGCCGATGCTGATCAGCGCGCCGATGCCGAGGAGTACGCCGAGGATCGTCGTCACCGGGATGCAGCAGATGATGCTGCACACCAGCGACGCCACCGCCAGGGCGCTCAACTTGCCTTGCGGCTGCTGATACGGATCGACGCCCGGCTGGCCGTAATATTGTTCCTGGTGATATTGCGACATGGTGCTCTCCTCGAGTGGCGGCATCGTACATCGGGTTGTTAGAGTTCGCCAAGCAAGGATTGCATCGGCCGGATGACCACGGATGCGACACACATGAAATCTCTGGCCGGCAAGCGCGTGACGGTGATGGGGCTCGGTCGCTTCGGCGGCGGGCTTGGCGTCTCGCAGTGGCTCCTCGCGCAAGGCGCGTTCGTTCACCTCACCGACATGCTCCCCGCAGACAAACTGCACGCGCCGCTTGCGGAGCTCGGTCAGCATGAACGTTTGACGCTTCGCCTCGGCGAGCACGTGGAACGCGATTTCACCAACTCGGATCTCGTGGTCGCCAACCCCGCCGTGCCGAAACCGTGGGAGAACAGGTTTCTTCGCGCCGCGAGCGCTGCCGGCGTGCCCGTCACCACCGAGATTCGTTTGCTCGCCGAGCGACTGAATCGCAGCCGCGTCATCGGCGTCACCGGAAGCGCCGGCAAGAGCACCACCTCCGCCATGATCCATCACGCGCTCAATGCCCTCGGCGAGCGCGCCCACCTCGGCGGGAACATCGGCGGGTCGCTGCTGACGGCGCTCGATGACATCGATCGCGACCACGACTGGGTTGTGCTCGAACTTTCGAGCGCGATGCTGCATTGGCTGTCGCCCGGCGCTGGGTATGCGGAAGCGCAGGGGTTCTCGCCGCGCGTGGCGGTGCTGACGAACCTCTCGCCCAACCACCTCGACTGGCACGGCTCGTTCGAGCACTACGAGAAGAGCAAGCGCGTCATCTTCCAGTTTCAGCAGCCCGGCGATGGAGCGATTGACGGCACGAGGCCTTGGGAAGCGCAGTTGCGCCAAGGCCCAATGCCCAAGGCCCAGGGCCTTCCGCTTTCCATTCCCGGCGCTCACAACCAGCACAACGCGTCCGTGGCCACGCGTGCGGTTTCGCGCCTCCTCGGCATCGACGAGCACGACATCGCGCCGCACCTTGCAACGTTCGCCGGCTTGCCGCACCGCTTGCAACTCGTTGCGGAAGTCGGCGGCGTGCGCTACTTCAACGATTCCAAGTGCACGATTCCCGAAGCGACGCTTCTCGCCGTGCAGGCGTTCGATGATCCTCGCCGCATTCATTTGATCGCAGGCGGCTACGACAAGAAGGTCGACCTTGGCGCAATCGCGCAGCTCGCGCCCACGCTTGCGGGCCTCTACACCATCGGCACGACGGGCCCGACCATCGCCGCCGCCGCTCGTCGCAATCACAACCCCGGCAATGTGTTCGAATGCGGCGCGCTCGACATCGCGGTGGAGCATGCCGCCGACCGCGCCCAGCCGGGCGACATCGTCCTTCTTAGCCCGGGCTGCGCCAGCTGGGACCAGTTCGAAAATTACGAACAACGAGGCGAAGCATTCGCAGCGCTCGCGCGAAACGCCGGCAAGCGCGCCAGCGCACAAACCTGAACGCCGCTCGCGGCGCAGTAATGAATTTTCAATTCAACGCGCGGCCCTCGGAAACCTGCTAAGCCGCAAGCGGCTCCCAATTACCGCGTTTCGGCGTTTCGGCTTTTCCGCGTTTCACTCATACCCCAACGCGGCGAGGTCATCCTCATCGAGGCCGAAGTGATGACCGAGCTCATGCAGCAGCGTGATGCGAATCTGTTCCGCCACCGCTTCGTCGCCGCCATGCGCGGCGCCGTCCTCATCGGTCCACGGCTCCCACCCGCCCGCTTCTTCGATGATGCCTTCGCGGAAGAGATTGATGTAGTCGCCGACCTCGCCGCTGTGCTCCACCGATCGCTCCGTGAGCGCGACGCCCGTGTGCAGCCCGCACAGCGACGCTGAATCTTCGGGATCGATGCCGAGTTCCACAAGCAACTGGCGCGACGGCCGATCATCGATGATCACCGGCGCTTCCTCGAACTTCGCGCGAACGCTCGGCGGAAGCTCCTCCACCACCTTTTCGAAGATTGCGTCAAAACGCTCGCGCTCCGCCGGCGTCACGGCATCACCACCTTGCCCGTCAGTTCGCTGATGCTCGCGCATCCCTGCCGCTCCACCCACTTCGCAAGACCCTTGAACACGCGCTCCGGCGTGCGCGGATCAACAAACAGCCCCGTGCCGATGCCCACTGCCGTCGCGCCGGCCAGCACGAGCTCCGCCGCGTCTTCCCATCGCAGCACGCCGCCCAGCCCCACAATCGGCACATTCGCACGCTGCGCCACCTTCGCATACACATCGCGCACCATGCGCACCGCAATCGGATGCACCGCCGGGCCACTCATTCCCCCGCAGCCACGGCTAAGCCTCGCCTTTCGCGTTTCCACGTCGATCGCCAGCGCGCTCACCGTGTTGATGAGCGTGAGCCCATCCGCGCCGCTCGCCACCGCCACATCCGCCATGCGCACGATGTCGCCGACGTTGGGCGAGAGCTTGACGAGCATCTTTTTGCGGGCGAGCGCCGGCCGCACCGCTTGCAGCAGTGATCGCAGTGACTCCGGGTGCTCGCCGAATTGCAACCCGTCTGCCGTGTTCGGGCACGAGACGTTGAGCTCCACAATCGGCATCGCTTCGCACGCATCGAATGCGGCAGCCACGCGCACGTAGTCATCAATCGACCCGCCGGCGATCGAGCCAATCAGCACCGTGCCAAGCGATGCCGCGCGACGGGCAAACTCCGCCACAAACCGCTCCACGCCGACGTTCGCGAGCCCGATGGCGTTCATCATCCCCAGCGTGCCCGGCAGTTCGATGACGCGCCACGGTGGGTGGCCATCGCGAGGCTCCGGCGTGATCGATTTGCTCGTGATCGCGCCCAGGCAGCGAACGTCCATCACGCCCGCCAGCTCATCGACATATCCCGAAGTTCCCGCCGCGGCGACGAGCGGGCTCTGCATGGCGACGCCGGCGAAGTTGATCGACATGTTGACCATGCGCGTCGCGGCATCCTAGCCCGTGATGGAACGAGCCGCGACCGTCAGAAAGCGACGTGCTCCTTCGAATCACGGCGCTACGTCCATCGCTCCCTCACGGTCGCGGCTCGTGCGGACGCTGCATATCATCGCGTCATGACGCTCACCGACGACCGAATCGCGCAGTTTGAGAAGATGGCCCATGACGATCCCACGAACGACATGGCGCACTTCAGCCTCGGCAACGCCTACCTCCAGGCCAGCCGCCCCGCCGACGCCGCACGCTCGTTCGAGAAGGCGATCGAGATCAACCCGGAACTTAGCAAGGCGTACCAGCTCGCCGGCGAAGCGATGATCAAAGCCGGCTGGGAAGATCGCGCCGCCGCCCTGCTCACCAAGGGCTACACCATCGCCACCCGCCGCGGCGATCGCATCCCGCAACAGGAAATCGCCAAGCTGCTCGAACGCCTCGGCCGGCAGGTGCCGACGGTGGACGTCGAAGCCGAGAAGCGAGCCGCAGCCGAAGCCGCCGGCGGTGCGTTCATCTGTCGCCGCTCCGGCCGCCCCGGCACGCAACTTCCCAAGCCCCCGTTCCGCGGTCCGCTCGGCCAGTGGATCTACGAAAACATCTCCGCCGAGACGTGGGACGCGTGGATTCGCCAAGGCACCAAGGTCATCAACGAACTCCGCCTCGACTTCTCCCGCGAACAGGACCAGGAAACCTACGACCAGCACATGTACGACTTCCTGGGCCTCGACGAGGAAATGCTGAAACAGATCCGCGGCCAATAGGGTCCCCACCCGCCCAAGCGCTCCCCTACGGGTCGCGGCTAAACATGTTGACTTGTTGACTTTTTGACTTGTTGACTTGTGCCCGTATACTCCCCCTCCCTAAACCCAGACCGTACGTACCACCGCGGCGGCATCGTCCGGCCGACGTTGCCAAACGGCTCGCTTCCAAAGCGACCCTGCCCGGTGGGAGGTAGGAGGATTCATGGCCAAGAAGATCACGAAACAATTTAAGATGCTTGCGCCCGGCGGGAAGGCGACCGCTGCGCCGCCCATCGGCCCCGTGCTCGGCGCCAACGGCATCAACCCCGGCCAGTTCATCGCGCAGTTCAACGAACGCACGCGCGAGCTCAACGGCAAGGTCGTCGCGGTGCTCGTCACCGTGTATGCCGACCGCTCCTTCGAGTTCGTCATCAAGAGCTCGCCCGCGTCCGTGCTCATTCGTGAAGCCGCCAAGATTGAAAAGGGCTCCGGCACGCCGAACTCCAACAAGGTCGGCAAGATCACGCGTGCGCAGCTTCGCGACATCGCGCAGGCGAAGATGGAAGATTTGAGCGCCGCGGACATCGATGCCGCGATGCGCGTCGTTGAAGGCACAGCCCGCTCGATGGGCGTGACGGTGGAGGGCTGACCCATGCCGAAGATTTCCAAACGCGCCAAGGCGAACGCCGCCATCGCTGAAAAGATCAAGAACCCGCAGCCCCCGGCGGAAGCCGTGAAGGTGCTCAAGCAGTTCAAGGGCCCGAAGTTCGATCAGACGGTCGAAGTCTGCGTGCACCTCGGCATTGACCCCAAGGTCGCCGAGCAGCAGCTTCGCGGCTCTATTTCCATGCCCAAGGGCGTTGGCAAGACCGCTCGCGTCATCGCCTTCGTGCCTACCGACAAGGTCGCCCAGGCCAAGGAAGCCGGCGCTGTCGAAGCCGGCGGCGAAGAACTCGTCGCCAAGGTTGAAGGCGGCTGGATGGAGTTCGACGTCGCCGTCGCCACGCCGGACATGATGCGCGTGGTGTCGAAGCTCGGCCGCGTGCTCGGTCCCAAGGGCCTCATGCCTTCGCCCAAGGCCGGCACCGTCACGCCCGACGTCGTCACCGCCGTCAAGGAATACTCCGCCGGTAAGGTTGAATATCGCAACGACGACGGCGGCAACGTGCACTGCATCATCGGCAAGATGAGCTTCTCCGCCGAGGACCTCATCGCCAACCTCGAACACTTCCTCGGCATCATTCACAAGATCAAGCCCAGCTCCGCCAAGGGGCAGTACATCAAGCGCTGCGTGATCAGCGGCACCATGACGCCCGGCGTGCCCGTGGCGGTCGCTTCATAAGAGAGGTCCGCGATGAGCAAACCAGTCAAGAACATGATCGTCAGCTCGTATCAGCGCGAACTCGCTGACCTCGACGGCGCTGTCGTCATCGACATCCGCGGCGTGGATTCCAACTCCAACAACGCCATGCGGCAGGAGCTGCGCAAGAAGCAGATCCACGTCACCGTCGTCCGCAACTCGCTCGCCAAGAAGGCGCTGGCCGATTCCAAACTCGCCGGCCTCTTCGCCGCCCTCGAAGGACCGTCCGCGCTGGTCTACGGCTCGGAGTCCGTCGTCGACGTCGCCCGCTCGATCGTCGATTGGGCCAAGAAGGTCGAGAAGCTTGACCTCAAGGGCGCGGTGCTCGACGGCGTGTATTTCGACGGCCCCGCTGGCGTCAAGCAGTTGAGCTCGTATCCGACGCGCGAGGAAGCGCTCGCCAAGGCCGTGCAGATCATCCTCTCGCCCGGCGGCAAACTCGTCGGCGCCGTCAAAGGCCCCGGCAGCAAGCTCCTCGGCATCGTCAAGGAAATCCAAACCCGTCTCGAAGACGGAAAGGCCATCACCAAGATCGCATAAGCGTCTTCATGTTGACTGTTTGACGTGTTGACGTGCTGACTTTTCCAACGTTCATCCCGTCCGACTGGCCCTTCGGGGTTAAAACGCGCCGCGTGGCGCGTCCTCTCGGATGATGAAACCTTTTCCCGGAGCAGTGATTCCCATGTCCGAAGCAGCAGTTGCAGAAAAGACGTTCGACGCCAAGATCAGCAAGCTCGGCGACGAGCTCGCGGGCCTGACCCTCAAGGACGCCGTTGATCTCGCGGACTACATGAAGCAGACCTACGGCATCGAGCCGGCGGCGGGTGGAGCCGTGATGATGGCGGGCCCGGCGGGCGGCGGCGATGGCGCTGCTGCGGCGGCCGAGCAGACCGAGTTCGATGTCATCCTCGACAACGCCGGCGACAAGAAGATCCAGGTCATCAAGGTCGTCCGCGAAGCCACCGGTCTCGGCCTCAAGGAAGCCAAGGACCTCGTCGACGGCGCGCCCAAGCCCGTCAAGGAGAAGATCTCCAAGGCCGACGCCGAAGCCCTCAAGGCCAAGCTCGAAGAGTCCGGCGCCAAGGTCACGATCAAGTAATTCTGATCAACACAGACACCCCCGGAGGTCTTGGCCCCGCGCCACCACCTCCGCAGCGGATACCAAAGAAGCCCACGGATCACATCCGTGGGTTTCTGCTTTTTGGAGCCGTGAGCCAACAGCAGACAGCTGCTCGCGCCCCGAAGCCCACGGATTCCATCCGTGGAAGACCGCGGCAAAGCTCCTCCCCAATGCCTCTTGCCCTTTGCCTTATGCCTTTTGCCTTATGCCTATGCCTCATGCCTCGACGCCTCGGTGCCTTCCCCCGCCCCCACCCCGTCCACCGCTTGCTAGCCTCCCCTGCACGGTCTACACTACGGGACTTGGCAGCACCCACCCCGGACGCGGCACCCGGAGTTCACGCCTGCCTCCTCCAATTGATCTGACACGCGAACTGTGACCTACGCCACACGCGGCTCAACGTTTCGGCACACGAGGTAAATGATGCCCACGAAGACGGTGCGCGATTTTTCAAAGCGCGGCGACGCTGCCCCTGTTCCCAATCTGCTTGAGGTCCAGCAAAGCGCCTACATGCGCTTCCTGCAGCTCGACAAGGAATACGACAAGCGCGACAAGACCATGGGCCTTGAAGCGCTGCTCCGCGAAGTGTTCCCCATCGAGTCGTACGACGGCACGATGAAGCTTGAGTATCGCTACTACAAGCTCGATGAGCCTCGCTACACCCCCGACGAATGCCGGGAACTGCGCCTGACCTACGGCATGCCGTTCCGCATCGGCGTGCGGCTCGTGCGCGAAGGCGTCAGCGAAATTCCCGAGGAAGAAATCTACCTCGGCGAAATCCCCATCATGATGGGCGGCGGCGAGTTCATCGTGAACGGCGCCGAGCGCGTCATCGTCAGCCAGCTTCACCGCTCGCCCGGCGTGGACTTCGGCATCGTCTCCTCGATCGCCGACCGCCCGCTCCACTCCGCCCGCATCATTCCCGAGCGCGGCTCGTGGATCGAGCTTGAAGTCACCAAGAAAGACGTGCTCGCGATGCGGATCGACCAATCCGCCAAGATCGCAGCCGTCACCTTCCTCCGCGCGCTCGATGAGAACTACAGCTCCACCGAGCGGCTGCTTGAACTCTTCTACGAAGTGGAAGAGATCAAGGTCGAGAAGCTCAAGCCCACGCATTACTCCGCGGAAATAATCATCGACTCCGACACGGGCGAAGAGCTTTGCCGCGTCGGCGCCCAGATCGGCACCGCCATCGAAGCCATCCAGGCCTCGCCGCTCAAGACCGTGCGCGTCATCACCAAGGCCGCCGACCCGCTGCTGCTCAACACGCTGGCCGACGAACGTCTTGAGTTCATCGGCGACAACACGAGCGAGCACGAAGCGGCGCTGCTGCGCATCTACAGCCGCCTGCGTCCCGGCAACCCGCCGCAGGTCGACAAGGCGCGTGCGCTGTTCAAGGAAAAGTTTTTCGACGACAACCGCTATCGCCTCGGCCGCGTCGGTCGCTTCCGCATCAACCGCAAGTTCGATTCCGACCCGCAGTACCCGCAGGCGGACGAGTCGGTGCAGCACATCCGCGCCGAGGACTTCCTTGCGGTCATTCGCTACATGCTCGACCTTCGCGCCCAGCGCAACAAGGCGCATGTGGACGACATCGACCACCTCGGCAATCGCCGCCTGCGCACGCTCGATGAACTGGCGACGGAAGAGATGCGCAAGGGATTCCTGAAGCTCCGCCGCACCGTGCAGGAGCGCATGAGCGTGAAGGACCCCGACGAGCTGGCGAAGATCGCTGACCTCGTCAACAGCAAGAGCATCTCCAGCGCCGTCGAGTTCTTCTTCGGCCGCAGCGAGCTTTCGCAGGTCGTCGATCAGACGAATCCGCTGTCGATGCTCGTGCACGAACGGCGTCTCTCCGCGCTCGGCCCCGGCGGTCTCAACCGCAAGCGAGCCGGCTTCGAAGTGCGCGACGTGCACATCTCGCACTACGGCCGCATCTGCCCGATCGAAACGCCCGAAGGCACCAACATCGGTCTCATCGCCTCGCTCGGCATCTACTCGCGCATTGACGAGTACGGCTTCCTGCTCACGCCCTATCAGGAAATCAAGGGCGGCAAGGCGACCGGCAAGGTGGAATATCTCCGCGCCGATCAGGAAATGAAGGCCACGCTCGCCACCAGCGATGTGCTCGACGACAAGGGCCGCATTTCCTCCGGCATGGTGCTTGCACGCGTCAACGGCGACCTCGCGCAGGTTCCCGCCAACGAAGTGCAGTACGTCGACATTTCGGCGAAGCAGATCGTCGGCGTGTCGGCCGCGCTCATTCCGTTCCTTGAGCACGACGACGCCAACCGCGCGCTCATGGGTTCGAACATGCAGCGCCAGGCTGTGCCGCTCATCAAGGTGGAGCCGGCGCTGGTGGGCACCGGCATGGAAGAGATCGCCGGCAAGCACTCCGGCATGCTGGTCAAGGCGCGTCGCGGCGGAACGGTGACGGCCGTCGACGCCCAGCGCATCATCATCGACAACGCGGATGAATACGTCCTCCGCAAGTTCGTCGGCCTCAACGAACGCACCTGCCAGAACCAGCGACCGATCGTGAAGCTCGGCCAGAAGGTGAAGGCGGGCGACATCATCGCCGACGGCGCTTCCACGCACTTCGGCGAGCTGGCGATCGGCAAGAACGCCCTCGTCGCCTTCAACACCTTCGACGGCTACAACTTCGAAGACGCCATCGTCATCAGCGAGCGGCTCGTGAAGGACGATGCGTTCACGTCGATCCACATCGACTCGTTCGACGTCGAAATTCGCGAAACGAAGCTCGGCCGCGAAGAGTTCACTCGCGACATCCCGAACGTCTCCGAGAAGGCGCTGCGCAATCTCGATGAGCACGGCGTGATTCGCATCGGCGCCCGCGTCGGCCCCGGCGACATTCTCGTCGGCAAGGTTTCGCCCAAGAGCAAGAGCGAACTGACGCCCGAAGAGAAGCTGCTGCACGCGATCTTCGGCCGCGCCGGCGAAGACGTGAAGAACGATTCGCTCGAAGTGCCCGCCGGCACCGAGGGCATCGTCATCGGCGCCCGCCGCTTCAGCCGCCGCATGCACCTCACCGACGAACAGAAGAAGCAGCTCAAGCGCGACATGGCCGCCTACGAGGCCAGCATGAACGATCGCGCTATCCAGCTCTTCCGCCAGATGGTGAACATGATCAACGAGGTGACGGGCACCGCGATGGTTGACCCGTCCACCCGTCAGAAGGTCGGCGCCTCGGATCTGCCCGAAGTCATCATGGAGCAGATCGAAACGTTCTCCGACAAGTGGATCAAGGGCAGCAAGGAAGCCCGCGAGCAGGCGCTCGTCATCCACGGCCAGTTCTGGCCCCGCATCCAGGCCATCGCCCGCGAGAAGGAGCGCAAGCTCGCGCAGATGAAGCGCGGCGACGAACTCCCCTCCGGCGTGCTCGAAATGGTCAAGGTCTACCTCGCCACCAAGCGCGCCCTGTCCGTCGGCGACAAGATGGCCGGCCGCCACGGCAACAAGGGCGTCATCGCCCGCATCGTGCCCGAGGAAGACATGCCGTTCCTCGAAGACGGCACACCCGTTGACGTGCTGCTCAACCCGCTCGGCGTGCCCTCGCGCATGAACGTCGGCCAGCTCCTCGAGCTTCACCTCGGCTGGGCGGCGAAGGTGCTCGGCTTTCAGGCCGTCACCCCCGTCTTCGACGGCGCCAACGAGCAGGAAATTCTCGAAGCCATCGACGAAGCGAACCGGCACGTTGAAGCACGCGTGAACGAGTTCGAAACCACCGGCCAGAACCCCGGCGGAACGCGCGAACTCCTCGCACGCATCCCCTTCGGCGGCAAGGTTCAGCTCTACGACGGCCGCACCGGCGAACCTTTCCACCAGAAGACGTCCGTCGGCTACATGTACCTCCTCAAGCTGCACCACCTCGTGGATGACAAGATCCACGCACGTGCCACCGGCCCCTACTCCCTCATCACCCAGCAACCGCTCGGCGGCAAGGCCCGCACCGGCGGCCAGCGCTTCGGCGAAATGGAAGTCTGGGCGCTCGAAGGCTACGGCGCCGCGTACGTCCTCCAGGAACTCCTCACCGTCAAGAGCGACGACGTCGAGGGCCGCACCAAGATTTACGACTCCATGGTCAAGGGCACGAACACGCTCGAAGCCGGCATGCCCGTCGTCTTCGACGTCCTCTGCCACGAAATCCGTGGTCTCGGCCTCAACATCACGCTGGAGAAGCAGCAGCTCGAAAGCGGCAGCCTGCTCTAACACCGCTTCATCCGCACGCAACCTTCGGCCCGGCGGCGCTCTCGCTGCCGGGCTTTTTCATGCGCGGCGCACGCGTGCAACATTCGCCGCGCCGCCCGCGGATACACTTTCACCATGAGCCGCCTGCGAGCGCTGATCCCCTTCGCCATCGTCGCGGTGCTCATCGCCGTGTTCTTCGTCGTCGTCCCCGCGCTGCGCGAGCGCTTCGAAGCGCCGCCGATGCTGGAACCATCGGAAAATCTGCCCCCGCCGCCCACCGTGCAGATCACCGGCGAACTCGAACATGACTTCGGCGAGATCGAAATCATCGACCCCATCGAACTCACCCACACCTTCACCATCACCAACGCCGAAACGCGCCCGATCAAAGTCTTCATCGAAGGCACATCGTGTCACTGCGTCGCCGGCGAGATCGCCAAGGACACGCTTGCGCCCGGCGAATCGCTCGATGTGCACGTCACACTAAGCGTCACCCGCCCGGGGAAACTGCTGCAGAAGGTCTATCTCAACGCGAACGGCGCGCTTGTCACGCTGCAAACCACCGCCACCGTCACCATGCTCCCGCAACCCGCGGCGGAAGGCGCCGGCGACAGCCGCTGATTGCCTCGCTTAGCGCCCGCGCGCGATCGCCAGCGGCTCGTCGTCACCCACCACCGGCTTCGGCGGCACGCCCAGATATTCCAGCGCCTGCTCCATCACATCGCGCACCACCGGACCCGCAATCGCGCCGCCGAAGTGACCCTTGCTGCGGTCCGGATCATCAATCACGCACAGCACCACCAGCCGCGGATGGTCAAACGGCGCCCCCGCGATGAAGCTCGAAATGTACCGGTCCTCGTAATACCCCTTGCGATCCGTGCGAGGCAGCTGCGCGGTGCCGCTCTTGCCGAAGAGGTCATACTTCTTGCTCTGCGCCGCCCGGCCGGAACCGTTCGCAAACACGTCGAGCATCGCCAGCTTGGTCAGCCGCACCGTCTCTGGCGAGATGATCGTGCGGCCGCCGTACGCCCACGGCTCGTCGTCGTTCACGCCGCGCACGATGCGCACCGGCGGCAGCGTGCCGTCGCGCGCGAACACGCTGAACGCCCGCACCATCTGCAGCGTCGTCACCGCCACTTCATGGCCATACGACACCGATGTCTGCGTGTACTTCGTCCAGTTCTTTTCGCTCGTCAGAATGCCCGCCGATTCGCCCGGCAAACCGCATCCTGTCTTTGATCCGAATCCGAAAAGCGTGATCGTGCCGCGCATCTCCTTGAACGACATGCGCTCCGCCACGATCGCCATGCCGCTGTTGATGGACTTCACGAGCACCGTGTGCCACGTCGAGGGGCCGTAATACCACGTGTCGCGCACCACGCGGCCGTAGCTCGTGCGATGCACGTTGCCGTCATACGGCGTGGGAAGCACTTCCGTCGGTCGCGCCTTGCCAAGCTCCGTCGCGGCCGCCCACACGAACGGTTTGAACGTCGAGCCGGGCTCATAGGGGTCGGTGATGCAGCGGTTGCGGCCGAGCGATTTATGAATCATCCGCGCCGGGTCCTTCACTTCGCCGGTCCAGCCGCGCGATCGCAGCACATCGTGCATCGCCAGCACATCGCCCGTGCGCGGATCAAACACCACAATCCGTCCGCCGCCCGCGTTGTATTCCTTCACCGCCTCCGCCAGCCGCCGCTCCGCAATGTCCTGGATCACCATGTCGATGGTGAGCGTGAGCGTGTCGCCGTGCTCGCTCGGCACGTAGTCGTTCTCTTCAATCCACAGCGCCCGACGGCCGGCATCGCGAAGATACGCCAGCTTGCCGTTTGATGGCTGGAGCAGCTTGTCGTACTGATGCTCCGCGGCGCCGAGACCGGTGTGCTCGAAGCCCACCAGGCCGACCACGGCCGCGCCCACGTCGCCGAACGGATAATGCCGCGACAGTCGCGGCTCCAGCGCGACGCCTTTCAGGTTCGCTTCCCGCACCGCCGCGATCTGCCAGTCTTCAAGTTCCTGCGCGATCACCACATAGCGCTTGTCGCTGCGCTCAATGATCTTGCGATCGATGTCGATGGGATCGCACCCGAGAATCGTTGCGAGGTCCACGGCGATCGTGTCGCGGTCCTCGATCATGGCGGGATCGACGAACAACCGATAGCCCACGGTGCTCGTGGCGATCACCCGGCCGGCGCCATCGCGAATCTCGCCGCGCCGCCCCATTTCCGTCTGCGTGGACATCGGGGTGCCCGCCGCCGCCAGCAAACGCTCTTCCGGCGTCACTTTGAGTTGCACGACGCGCACCGCAACCGCGATCAGCAGCGCCATCACGAGCCACGCCACCACCACGGCGCAGCGGCGCACGCGGCCCATCTGCCATGCCTGATATTGGCTCACAGCCGCGCTGGCGGCGACGGTCTGAAGCGGTGGCGCGCCGCGCGTCATTCCCTGTCCCTCGACTCGCTTCCATACACGGGCAACACGGAATACGGCGCCGACACCAGCACGCCCGGCGAGAGCGGATCTTCGACCGACGACGGCACGTGCCGCAGCTCCGGCGAGGCGGGAATCGGCGCCCACTCGCCGCCCAGCTTGTCCACCAGCAAACGAACATCGCTCGGCTTCACGCGCGCCGCAATCTCCGCCCGCAAATCCCACAGCGCCCGCTCATGCTGCAACAACCGATTGTGCGTCATCGCCACGTCATGCGCCAGCTCCACGCGCTGCTGCCGCACCACCAGCAACGCGCACGCCGCGGCCCCAATCGAAAGAATGATGACAAGCAGCTTGGCGAACATGATCGCAAACGTCGAAAAGTCGAAAGGTCAAAAGGTCGAAAGAGGCCTTGGGCACTGGGCATGAGGCCGTGGGTTTTGACCGGCGCCTATGGCCCAAGGCCCAGTGCCTAAGGCCCTTCCGCTATTGAGGTATTTTGATCACCGTTCCGACGATGACGGTGTCCGCGTCGGGCAGCACGTCCTTGTTGGCTTCGTACAGTTCTTCCCACTTGCTGGCCGACCCCATGAGCTTGGAGGCGATGGCCATGAGCGTGTCGCCCGCCTTGATCGTGTACGTCTTGGGCTTCTGCTGACCACGATTCTCATCCGCGGCTTTCTTCGCCTGCGCCGGCTTGCCCTGCGATTCGCCTGCGGCGCTGGCCGCGGCGCCCGGCGAAAGCGTCTGCAGCGTCGGAATGCGCAGCACCTGGCCCGCCTTGATGAGGTTCGGATCGCTCAAGTTGTTGTGCTTCGCCAATGCTTTGACGAGCGAACGATCGTTGTAGTACTTCGCGCAGATCGACGACATCGATTCACCCGCCGCGACCACGTGCGACTTCTCGCCCGGCTGCAGCACCGTGCCGTTCGACGCCGGCGGCGCCGTTCGCGTCGGCGGCGACACCGGACGCAGCACGCGGTTGCCGTTCGCGTCCACACCGATGTCCACCCACTGCACGTCCGCCGATGATTGCGGCACACCGCCGAGCACGTTCACCACCTGTTGCTCGCGGCTGGCTGTCAGCGGAGGGTTCTGCGTTCGCGGCTCAAGCTGCTGCGGCTGCAGCGGAAGCGTCTGCGGATCGACGAGCACCTGGCTCGCGTACACGTTCGGATCGCCCATCTGCACGACCGGCGGCGGCTGCTCCTGCACCGGCGGCGCGGGCGGCTGGAAATCAAGAAGCTGCGGCTCGTTCTGGCGATCGCGCAGCACCAGCGGATCACTCACCTGCACAAGCTCCGCCGCGGCTTGCTTCCGCGCGGTCGAGAAGTGATCCGAAATCAAAATGCCGACAAGCAGCACCAGGCCGAAGCCCACGACGAGAGCGAGCTTGTTTTCCTTCGTCATTCGCCTGTATCACTCCTCGACGGTTCGATCTGGACAACGCGAAGCTTCGCGGAGCGCGCCCTCGGGTTGCGCTCGCATTCCTCCTCGCTGGCGATGACGGGCTTGCGCGTCAGCTTCCGCGCGAGACCCCGCTGCGCCAGGTCGGCAAAGGCGTGCTTGACCAGTCGATCTTCGAGGCTGTGAAAACTGATGAACGCGATGCGAGCGCCCGATCGGAGCCACCCGCCGCCTTCCGTTTCGCCCTCGCCCACGCGCTCGGCGGCAGAAGCGATGGCGTCCAGCAGGCCCCGCAGGGCTTCAAGCTCGTCGTTCACCGCCATACGCAACGCCATGAACGTTCGAGTCGCTGGATGTCGCCGGGATCGGCTCGCACGCCGGCCGTAGGCTTCCTCGACCAGTCGAGCAAGCTGTGCCGTACTTCGAATCGGCTCCCGGCGGCGTGCGTCCACAAGTTTTCGTGCGATCTTTCGGCTGAGCGGCTCTTCGCCAAACCGGTAGATCAAATCCGCCAGCTCGCGCTCCGAACATCGTGCAACCAGGTCCGCCGCCGTCGGCCCGTGCGTGCGGTCGAATCGCATGTCCAGCGGCCCGTCTCCGGTGAAGCTCAAGCCACGGCTCGGGTCATCCATTTGATGCGATCCGAAGCCTAAATCCGCAAGCACGACGTCCGCCTTGAGCCCGCGCGCTTCGAGCTGCGCCGGCGCCGAATCAAACCGCGCATTCACCGCGACGAACTTCGCCGACCTGCTCGCCAACTTCCGCTCCGCCACCGCCAGCGCTTCGGCATCGAGATCAAGCCCCACCACCGTGCCCGTTTCGCCCACGGCTTCGGAAATCAATGCCGCGTGCCCGCCGTGGCCGACGGTGCAATCCACCGCCACCTCCCCCGGCTTGGGCTGAAGCAGCGACATCACCTCGCGCACGAGCACTGGCGTGTGCGTGAACGCCGGCCGGCCTTCACCCATCTGGGCTTCGTCCATCATGCACGCAAGCGTAGCAGCGACTTGGCGTACACTGGGCGCATGCCTACTCGCGCCGCCATGCAAATTGTCGTTCTCGCGCTTGCCGCCCTGCTGCTCCCCGGTTGTGGCCGCATGCGATTCGTCATCGATGCCGTGCCCGCCGTGGACAAACTCACGGAAACGGAAGTGCTCGCCGACGCTCATGCGACGTGGGGCAGCGACAAGATTGCCATGATCGACGTCTCCGGCATGCTCATGGACGCGGTCGGCCCGCACCTGCTCGCGCCGGGCGAAAACCCGATCGGGCGGTTCGTTGAATCACTGCAGCGAGCGCGGGACGACGGGCGCGTGAAGGCGATCATCGTTCGCATCAATTCGCCCGGCGGAACGGTCACGGCTTCCGATGTCATGTACCGCGAATTGCAGCATTTCAAAGCGGAAAGCGGCAAGCCGGTCGTCGTGCTCATGGGCGATGTCGCCGCATCCGGCGGGTACTACCTCTCCTGCGCCGGCGATGAGATCATCGCGCATCCCACCACCATCACCGGCTCCATCGGCGTCATCATTCAGACGATCAACTTCTCCGAGGGCATGCGCCGCATCGGCATTCGCGCGGACGCCATCACCTCCGGCCCGAACAAAGCGATGGGCTCGCCGTTCGAACCGATGCCCGAGGAACATCGCAAACTGCTGCAAGGCATCGTCAACGAGTTCTACGCGCAGTTCGTTTCGATCGTCACGACGAATCGGCCGGCGCTTGATGACGAGGCGCGAGAGAGCGCGACCGATGGGCGCGTTGTCACCGGTGTGCGTGCGAAGGAGATTGGACTGGTCGACGATGTCGGCGATCTGCACGACGCGTTCGAGGCGGCGAAGCGTCGCGCGAACATTTCGGCGGCGCGGCTGGTGAAGTATCACCGCCCGCTCGAGTTCGTCGGCAGCGCGTACGCCGAGGCGCCCACCACGCCGGCGACAGGCACGCAGGTGAACCTCATGCAGGTCAACCTCGACAGCCCGCTCATGGGCGCACAAACGGGGTTCCTGTACCTGTGGGATCCAGCCGCATGGTGGGGTTCTGCAAATTCAAACTGAATTCCCGTCAAGCGCGGCGAAATTGTTCGAAATAGGCCAGAAATCGGGCGATTTGAGGCGGATTTGTTTCGCCTGCAATTTGGCGCGCTGAAGTGGCCGTGAGCTCGCTCGCACAGGCGACGACGGACTCGGCCAGAGCGCGCAGGTTGTACCCGCCTTCGAGGGCCAGAACGAGCCGGCCGTGGCACGTTTCTTCAGCGAGGGCGCGCACCGCGGCGCACATGTCCGTGAAGCCTTTCGTGGTCACGCTCATCGCGCCAAGCGGATCGGCGCGGTGGGCGTCAAACCCCGCGGAAACGAGGATGAGCTCCGGTTGATACGTGCGCGCGATCGGGACCACCACGGCGCGAAGACAGGCGAGGTAGACATCGTCCCCCGACCCCGCGGCGAGCGGCAGGTTGATCGTGCAGCCGACGCCATCGCCCTCGCCGACCTCGTGCATCGCCCCCGTGCCGGGATACAGCGGATACTGGTGCAGGCTGGCGAAGAGGACGTCGCTGCGGGCGTAGAAGATCTGCTGTGTGCCGTTGCCGTGATGCACGTCCCAATCGACGATCAGCAGGCGTTTCAAGCCAAAATCTCGCAATGCGACGGCGGCGGCGACGGCGATGTTGTTGTAGATGCAGAAGCCCATCGCGCGGCCGGATTCCGCATGATGACCCGGCGGGCGGACGAGCGCGAACGCCGACTTCGCCTCGCCTGACATCACCATCCGCACGCTGTCCGCCACCGCTCCCGCAGCCAATTTCGCTGCAAAAACGCTTCTCGGACTCACCGGCGTGTCGGGGTCGAGGCTGGCGTGCGCGCCGTTCGCGCGATCGACCAGTTCGAGGTAGTCGTGATGGTGCACAAGCTCGAGATCGGCCCGCTCAATCGGCGTCGGCTCGCGCCACACAACCCCCGGCAAATTCGCGTTTCGCAGGGCAGAAACCACGGCTTCCAGGCGCTCCGGCCGCTCCGGATGCCCGGGGCCGGTCACGTGCTCCAGCATGGCGGGATGGTGGATGACGGCAAGCGGGTGCATGAGCCGAGGATGCGGCAGCGGCGGGCAGGAGGCGACGCGTTCGCGTTCAACCAGCGTGCCGAGCTTTCCCATTCACTCCGTGGCACGGCGGACGGCGGAGGTTTCCCCAAAAAACGTCACGAGAAGTTCTTGGAGGGAGGGAACTTCCGAGCTATGCTGCCGTCATGCCATCGTGGGGGTGTCATTCTATCGGCGTCCGCCGGCTCGGTCGCCAGTGCTGATACCCTCGCTTCATCGGCTGATGACGGGGAATGGAGAATGATCGTGAGCGTGAGAAAGCTGGTCGTGGTCAATCGACCCATGCTGACCGGGGTCTGGTGCGCGCCGTCGCTTTTCGTGACGGCTTGTTTTTTTGCCATCGGCGCCGCTGGTCAGGCGAGCGCCGGCTCGGTGATTGAGCCTCAACCGAAGATGGGCGAGCCGCTGCGTGCGCTTTCGCCCGCTGAACTCGATCGCTTTGAGAAAGGAAAGGAAAAGTTCTCGCATGTGCTCACCGTCGCCGAGGGTCTCGGACCGACGATGAACCAGCAGAGCTGCGCGTCGTGCCACAACAATCCTGTCGGCGGAAGCGGCGGCCAGTTCGTCACCCGCTTCGGCATGATCGGCAAGAAGGGCGACTTCGATCCGATGGAAGCGTTCGGCGGTTCGCTGCTGCAATCGCTCACCATCACGCCGGGCTGCGGCGAAGTGATCCCGCCCGACACCATCACGGCACATCGCATCACGCCTTCCGCGCTGGGCTTTGGCCTTGTGGAAGCGATTCCCGATGAAGACATCCAGGCGTACGCCAACAAGCCGCCGCGCGGCGTGAGCGGTCGCACGCACATCGTTCAGCCGCTTGAAGACCTCGATGGCCCGACGCGCGTCGGCCGCTTCGGCTGGAAGGCGCAGGTGGCGACGGTCCTCTCGTTCTCGGGCGATGCGTCGCTCAACGAGATGGGTCTGACGAACAATCTGGTGCAGACGGAAAACGCGCCGAACGGCGACGAAGTTCTGCTTGCGTCATGCGATACCGTCGCTGATCCGGAAGACGTGGAAGACGGCGAAGGCTACTACTTCATTGAGCGCATCACGGACTTCCAGCGTTATCTGGCCCCGCCGCCGCAAACGCCGCGTTCGGGCATGGCGGGCGAAGTGCTCTTCAATCAGGTTGGCTGCAACAAGTGCCACGTGAACAGCTTCACGACGGGCAACCCCGCAGGCATCGAACCTTTCCTCGCCAACCAGGTCATCAAGCCGTATTCCGACTTCCTGCTCCATGACATGGGCCAGGCGGCGGACTTCATCGGGCAGGGCCAGGCTTCGCCGACGGAAATCCGCACGACGCCGCTCTGGGGTCTGCGCGTTCGCGATCCGCTCTGGCACGACGGCCGCATCTCCGGCGGCACATTCACCTTCCGCGTGATCTCCGCCATCAACGAGCACTCGGCGTTCGGCAGCGAGGCGAATTCGATCATCGCGGCGTTCAACGCGCTCTCGGAAAAGGACAAGGAACTGGTGATCGCGTTCCTTGATTCACTCGGCCGGGCGGAGTTCGACGGCGACGGCAACAACGTCATCGACCTCATCGACTTCTTCTCGTTCCGCGATTGCTACGGCCAGAGCGGCATCTCGGCGGACGCCCCGTGCGCGATCCATGACATTGATCAGGACGGCGACGTGGACGACGACGATTACGCGAGCTTCCTGCTTGCGTACGACGGCGATCTGCTCGACTGCGACCGCAACGGCGAGCTTGACTTCACGGCGATTCTGGCCGGCGCCCCTGACTTGGATTTCAACGGCGTGCCGGATGATTGCGTGGTCGCGCCGGTCTGCCCCGCGGACGCGGTGAGCAACGTGACCTTCCAGCCGCCGGGCGACGGGGTTGTGGATGCGGCCGACCTGGCGTTCATGCTGGGTCAGTGGGGCGCGAATCCCGGCTCGCCGGCTGATATCGTGTCCAACGTGACGTTCCAGCCGCCGCCGGATGGCGTCGTGGATGGAGCCGACCTGGCGTTCCTTCTTGGTGAATGGGGGTCGTGCGGTCCGTAAGATGTTTCCCGGTGCGCCTCGTCGGTGGCGAGGCGCACCGTTGCCATAGCAGGAGTTGATTTCGGGGTCGTGCAGTTCGATCGCGCACCGCGTGATGGATCGAATCGAAAGAAGCCACGAATCGCTTACAGGAGAGTTCGATGAGACAGGCTCAATTTTTCCTCACACTCGGAGCAGTGGCGGCGTGTACCAGCGCTGCCTCTGCGCAGCATTGGGTTAACTTCGTCGACGAGACGAACATCCGGCTTCAGGCCGCCCCGGAAGTTGTTCTGAACAACGTCGATGAAAAGGACTACGCGTTCGGCGATCTGGACGCGGACGGCGACATCGACCTCGTCTGCGTGATGAAGCAGCCCTTCACGTCGCCCGGCAAGCGGCGCAACGTTCTGCTCATGAACGAAGGCATCGCGCAGGGTCACCCGATCAACGGCGTGCTCGTGGATCGCACCAACGCTCGCTGCCCGCAGTTCCTCGACCTCACCAACGATCGCGACGTGGTGTTCGTCGACGTGAACGGCGACGGCTGGCTGGACGTGGTCACGGCGACAACGTTGTCCGGCGTGCCGCTGGGAACCAACGGCGACAAGCACAACTCGCACCCGCGCATTTACATCAACAAGGGCCAGAGCAACGGCCAGCCCCCGCCGCTTTCCAGCACCTGGCTCGGCCTTGAGTTCGATGACGACAACCGCGTGCCGCTGCAGCCCACCGAGCCGCGCTTCTGCGCCGTTTCGGCCGGCGACATCGACAACGACGGCGACATGGACCTCTACTTCGGCGATTACCAGCAGGGCGGTTTCCGCACCAGCGATCTGGATGACCGGCTCTGGATCAACGACGGCAACGGTTACTTCTCCGATGAGAGCACGGCGCGCATGACGTTCACGATGCGCGAGTCCTCGTTCGCCATGGCGACCGCCATTGCGGATATGAACAACGACGGCTTCCTGGACATCATCAAGGACGACGCGCTCAACGCGCCGCAGGGTGTGTCCATCAGCTACAACAATCCGGCCAATCCCGGATTCTTCAATGTCTATGACGTGCCCCACAATCACCAGCCGTATCACGTCGTCGTCGGCAACCTGAACAACGACGGCCTGCTCGACATGGTGATGGCGGACGACGGGCAGGATCGTTATCGCCTCGCCACGGGCATCGTGGGCGGCAAGACGACCTACTCGGACAACGTGTTCACCTACTCCGGCCCGGGCGCCTTCGATGACGGCTTCGGCAGCGACGCCTACATTGCGGACCTCGATAACGACGGCTGGAACGACGCGGTGATCTGCGACGTGGACGTCGACATTTCCGGCAACGATGGCTGCTCGGACGGCCGTCGCATGCACGTCTATCACAACCTCGGCGGCTCGCCGGGCGGCTTCGTGAACATGCAGGAGCAGGTGATCGGCGGCCAGGCGGTCGGCGGCATCAACAACTCGCAGCTCGTCGGCATGCACGACGTCGCCATCTTTGACATCAACGGCGACGGCTGGCTCGATATGGTCTGCGGTACCTGCCAAGGCACCACGATCTGGATGAACGTCCCGCCGGATGGTCTCCATTTCGACTACCCGGACGGCCTGCCTGACCTGCTTCAGCCCGCTGTGGCCACCACCTTCCAGGTGCAGCTGCAGGGCCAGAGCGGCGGCATCCCGGTTCCGGGCTCGGGCACGATGTTCCTCTCCGTCAATGGCGGCGCGTTCAATGACGTCGGCATGACGAACCTCGGCGGCAACCTCTATGAGGCGACCATCCCCGCGCAGGTGTGCGGCGACAACGTTCGCTTCTACTTCGCCGGCGAGACCACTGCGGGCTCGACCTTCACCGATCCGCCACAGGCTGCCGCTGGCCCGTATGCGGCCATCGTCGCTGAAGCGATTGACGTGGCGTTCGAGGACTACATCGAAGGCGACACCTCCGCTTGGACGGTCGTCAACGATCGCAGCCTGACGAGCGGCGCGTGGCAAGTTGCCGTGCCGAACGCGGCGTACACGGCGTCCACCCTGCAGCAGTCCGCTCCTGGTGAGGACGCAGGCACCGCGCCTGGCCACACCAAGGCGTGGGTGACGCAGAATGGCCCGCCCGGCGGCAGCGCTTCGAGCAATGACATCGACGGCGGCCCGACGCGGCTCATCTCGCCGATGTTCGATCTCGACAACTCCGACGGCATCGTGCACTACTCGCGGTGGTTCTTCCGCGAAGGCGGCACGATCGACAGCCTCGTGGTTGAAATCTCCAACAACAACGGCGCGAGCTGGGTGCAGATGGAGAACGTGTCCACGTCCGCGAGCGAGTGGGTTGACGTGTCATTCCGCGTGAGCGACTTCGTCGAGCCCTCGGCGCAGATGCGCGTGCGGTTCTCCGTCTCGGACAACCCCAACAACTCCACGACGGAAGCCGGCATTGACAACTTCGTCATCGACGAGTTCGTCTGCGGCGAGACCCCGGGTTGCGTGGGTGACGCTGTCAGCAACGTGACCTTCCAGCCGCCGGGTGATGGCACCATCGACGGTGCGGACCTCGCGTTCCTGCTGGGTCAGTGGGGCAACAACCCCGGCTCGGCTGCTGACCTCGTGAGCAACGTCACGTTCCAGCCGCCTGGCGACGGCGTCGTTGACGCGGCCGACCTGGCGTTCATGCTCGGCGCGTGGGGCGCTTGCAACTAAGCAAGACCCGCGTGTGACAACCTTGCAGATTGAGCCCCCGGCCTCCGCGGCCGGGGGTTTTCTTTTTTTGCGTTGGTCCGTGCGGGGGACAGGGAAAGGTCGAAAAGTCGAAAGGTCGAAAGGTCGAAAAATCGAAATGGAAAGCGCACGATGGGCGTCAGCGCGGTAAGTGGGCGCCGTGATCTGAAGCGGCGCCGGGGCAGAGAAAAGTCGAAAAGTCGAAACGTCGAAACGTCGAAATGAGGAGCGCACGATGGGCGTCAGCGCGGTAAGTGGGCGCCGTGATCTGAAGCGGCGCCG
>JBIQHI010000003.1:275910-284070 GCA_044508635.1 Planctomycetaceae bacterium
GGGCAGAGAAAAGTCGAAAAGTCGAAACGTCGAAATGAGGAGCGGGTAACGCGCGTCAACGCGGCGGGTGGATGGGTGTAGGTGTGCGCTCTCGGTGGTGATTCGCGGACTCGCGTTCAAGACCAGGCCGAAGCGCAAGCGAGGAAGAACCCATCGCACGCGCTGATCTTTGCTCGCCGAGTGTGGCTGATCGCTCGATCGCCGTCGTTGCGGGACCGAAGCGTTCAGCGGCCGAGTGTGGTTCACTTCTCGCGAATCGCTGCGTCTTCGTCGCTTCGCTCGACGATGTATGCCGCGCCACTCTTCACGTCGGCAAATTCGCTTGACGAGCCGTCGGGCCATGTGATGCGCACCGTGCGCGGGGCGTTCGCGCTGGCGAAGCCGAAGTGGGCGGCGAGGGCGCTTGACGACTGGAAGCTGCCGCCGGAATACACCCACCGGCGCTGCGTCTGATCGCCACTGGCGACATCGACGATGCTGCCGATGGCGCGGTGGTTCCTGCAACCGGTTCGCTTGTCGAGGAGTTCGATGGTCATCCACGCGCCGCCATCGCGGTCATTGCGAAGGACGCGCAGCGGGCCGCCGAGTTCCGCGACGATGATGTCGATGTCGCCATCGTCATCGAGATCGCCGAACACGGCGCTGCGATCAGCGTGCTTTTCGTCCAGCCACGGGCCCGCTTCGTCCGCCAGCACGCGATGGAACCGCTTGCCTTGGCGCGTGAAGAGCAGCGGCGTCTGCAGGAAATCGGAATCCATCGTGGCCCGCGTGGCGTGCGGATAGACGTGGCCGTTGAAGGCGATCACATCTTCCGTGCCGTCGTGGTTGAAGTCGTAGAAGCCGGTGGCCCAGCCGAGGAACGGCACGCTGGCGGACGCAAGGCCGTAGAGCTGCGTGCGGTCGTCGAACATCGTGCCGCCCAGGTTCACGTGCAGCGTGTTGGTGTCGCTGGAGAAATTGGTGGTGAACACGTCGGGCAGCAGATCGGCGTTGACATCCGCGATGGCGATGCCCATGGTGGCCTGGTTCGCGCCTTCGCCGTTGGCGGCGATGCCGGCGAGCATGGCCACTTCATCAAAATGCATGCCGCCCTTGTTGCGGAAGAGGAAGTTCGGCGTGGAGTCGTTGCCGACGAAGATGTCCGGCTTGCCGTCGCCGCTCAAATCGAGAATGGCGATGTTCAGCCCGAATTGCGGCGGGACGTCGCAACCCGCGGCTTTGGTGACGTCGCGAAAGGTGCCATCGCCGAGGTTCTCGAAGAGCGCATCGGCCGTGGGCGTGAGGCCGATGGGGCCGGCGAACACTTCCACGCCCTTGAAGGTGGTGCTGGGCGGCGGGTTCTTTGGATCAAACTGCAGGAAGCTGGCGACGTAGAGATCGAGATCGCCGTCGGCATCGAGGTCGCCCCACGCGCAGCCGGTGTTCCAGCCTTCGTGCGCGATGCCGGCGTTCTCGAGTTCGGTGAAGGTGCCGTCGCCGTTGTTGCGCAGCAGCGCGTTGCGACCGAAGCAACTGATGAAGAGGTCGTCAAAGCCGTCGCCGTCGGCGTCACCTGTCGCAACGCCAAGCCCCCACCGCTGAAACGACAGCTTGGCGCGGGCGGTGACATCTTCAAAGCGCAGGCCGCCGAGATTGCGGAAGAGCCGGCAGCCGGGCCCGTGGTCGGTGTCGGCGAGCGTGGCGCCGTTGGGGACAAAGAGATCGAGCCGGCCGTCGTTGTCGAAATCGATGAGCGCGAGGCCGCCGCCTTTCACTTCAAGCAGTTGCGTGGCCGGCTGCGTGCCGGAGGTGAGGCGGAAATCGATGCCGCTCTCGCGCGTGACGTCGGTGAAGTGGATCGGCGCGCGAGCGACCGGCGTGGCGGTTGATCCGCTGGCGGCGCGATTGGCTTCCGCCGCGGCCGTTTTTTCGGGCTGGGAAGGCGCAGCGTGTTGATCGGCGGGCTGTTCACGGCATGACGCGCCCGCGATGATGATGACGAGCTGGGGCAGGACGCGGACAGCGCGCTGGAGCCGGCGCCGAGTTCTGCGATTCACGGACCAACCTCGTTGCTCGGCGTTTCCGGCATTCTCGGCGGCGCGGCGCTCGGCGCGATGCCGGCCCCTTCAATGCGAGCCTGCGCGGCTTCGTACCGCTTCATCGCGGCGTCGGCTGCTTCGTTTTCGCCAAGCCGGTAGAGGACGCGGGCGAGTTTGAACTGCGCTTCGTAGTGGTCTGGCCAGATTTCGGTGGCGAGGAAGAGCTGCTCGCGGGCTTCCTGCAGGCGATCCTCCTGGGCGTAGGCATCGCCAAGCCGGGCGTGGGCTTTCGCCACTTCACGCACGCGGCGCGGATTGTTCTCCTGCAGGTCGATCGCCTCGATGAAATGCGTCTCGGCGGTTTCGAGGTCACCGGCGTCCATGGCGATGAGCCCGAGCGCGTAGTGGGAATCGCCTTCGAGCGGATCAAGCGTCAGGTGGCGTTCGAACGCGGCGCGGGAGCGATCGATCTCACCGAGGTAATACAGACACCAGCCGAAGAAATACCACGACGGCGCGTAGCCCGGTTCCTGCGCGATCGCCTTCTCGAAGAACGGCTTGGCGAGTTCGTAGCGTTTTTCCTTGTGGAACGACAGCCCGTGCAGGAACTCGCACACCGGGCAATGCGGCCGATCGTTCTGATACAGCGCGACCAGCGCCCGCGCTTCGGCGTAGCGCTCGTTACTGATGGCATCGAGGACATTCCGCTGGCCCGCATCGAGCGTGATGGTGGTGCGCGCTGGCGGTCGCTCGGCGATTTCGCCGTCTTCGCCGGTCGGTTGTGCAGGCTGCTGGTCTGGCGTTGCCGGGCGGGAGTTTGATGGCGACGATTGCGATTCGCGCGTTTGATTGTCGCTGGGCAGCTTCGTGAAGGCGATGAAGGCGACGAACGCCGCGATCACGATGACGCCGATGGCGACGATCGCCTGTTGAGTGCCGGAACCGCGACGCTGCCAATGTGGGGGGTGCATGTTTGCAAAGTATAGCGCGGGCGGGATTTGATGCGGGCCAGCCCATTCGCATCCGGCTGGGCAAACGATGACAATGCAGGCATGCGGGACGGGCCGACGAGCACACGAACGGACGCGCAGCAACGCGCCGGCGGCGGATGGACGACGGCGCTGCTCATCGCGGCGGCGACGGTGGCGCTGTACACCCTTGCCAGCGTGCCGACGACGCTCTTCGATCGTGACGAGCCGCGGTTCGCGCAAGCGACCATCGAAATGATCGCCTCGGGCAACTGGCTGTACCCCACGTTCGGCGGCGAGTTGCGGCCCGACAAGCCCATTCTCATCTACTGGCTCATGTCGCTTCCGGCGAGGGCGTTTGACCACGCGGAGTGGGCGATGCGATTGCCATCCGCCGTCGGCATCGGCATCGCGGCGCTCGCGACGTTTGTTGCCGGGCGACGATTGATGAGCACGCGTGCAGCGACGCTGGCCATGCTTGTGTTCGTCACCGCCCCGCTCACCGCCATGATCGGCACGGCGGCGACGGCGGACGGCTGGCTCATCGGCATGACCACCGCAGCGATCGCGGCGTTCATCACGGCGGCGACGAGTGAGCGGCGGGCGGTGCGACTTGCGAATTTGATCGCGCTCGCGATCTTCTGCGGGCTTGCGCAGCTTACGAAAGGGCCGGTGGGCTTGGCGGTCGTCGGCTTCCCGGTCATCGGCACGCTGGTGTTCGCCCGGCGGCACATGGCGCACATGCGATCGTTCGCGCTGCTCGCTGCGACCGCGTTGCTGGTGAGCGTGGCGATCTTTCTGGCGTGGGCCATTCCAGCGAACGCGGCGACGCACGGCGAGTTTGCGGAGCGCGGCATCGGCAAGCACGTCATCTCGCGAGCGCTGTCGCCGATGGAAGGCCACGGCGGCGACTTCCTCCTCTCGCTCCCCTACTACGTTCCCGTGCTGATCGCAGGATTCTTTCCGTGGGCGGCGTTACTGCCGAGCGTTCTATGGGGGAAGAAGGATCGCACAGCCAACACGTCTGGGCCACCGGGCGCGACGTCCGGCATGCATGGTGATGACGAGCGAACCCTCACCCCGGATCTCTCCCTCGGGGAGAACGGGGCGGAGTGCGCGGACGACTCACTTCGCCGGGTGGTGCTGGTCAGTTGGGCGCTTCCGACGTTCGTGATGATGAGTCTGGTGGCGACGAAATTGCCGCATTACGTGCTGCCGATCTGGCCGGCGCTCGCGCTTGCGGTGGCGCACAGGCTTGAGGCGCCGCGAGCGATATCGCGGCGGATGCGCATCGCGGCTGCGGTGATCGTCTTTTCGTGCGCGGTGATCGGCACAGCTGGGTTTATTGCGGCGCCGTGGATCGTTGATCTCAAGCGCATGCTTCTTCCCGCGGTGCTTGCCGGCGTTGTGCTGCTCGCGGGGGCCGGGCTTTTCGCGCGATTGCTGCTGCGGCAAGCGCACTGGTCGGCGGCGCTCGTGATGGCGGCGTCAATGCTGGTGACGCAGCAGATTCTTGCGTGGGGCATGCTGCGTGAATTTGAAGCGGTGAAGCTTCCGCCGCGCGTGGCGGGTGTGCTGCGTAACGCCGTGCCGGATGACATCGACGCATCCGTGCTTGCGGTGCGATTCGGCGAGCCGTCGCTGCTGTTCTATCTCTGGCCGCGGCGTGTGACGGTGACGGGCGCGATTGAAGCTGTCCAATCATGGAAAGCGGAGCGCGGGCCTGCGGTGCTCATCATTCCGGAGGATGCGCTCAAAGAAGCGGGCGGCATCGGCGCGGATGGCGGGACTCGCTTCACGCGCCTCGGCGAAGTGCGCGGCTTCAATTATTCCAGCGGCGACTGGCTGACGCTGGTCGTGATGGGGCGTGATCTGCCTGCGAACTCCGGCATTCCGGCCCAGACCATCACGCGGTAAAGGATGAATGTGGTCATCGCGCCGACGTACGCCCCGGCCAGCACATCGCTCAAGTAATGCGAGCCGCTCAAGAGACGCGAGCCCGCCACCGCCAGCACCGGCAGCAGCAGGAGATCGCGGCATCGCGGCGTGACGATCCACAGCGCGGCGACGAGGGCGGCGATGGTTGCTGTGTGACCGGACGGGAACGACGCGGTGCCGTAGCCGAAGTCGAACCACGAGAAGCCGTAGAGCCCGTCATCGAGGAGCGCTTTCGGCCGGTGGCGTCCCGCGATGGCCTTCGCAATCTGCACGGCAGCGCCGGTGGCGAGAGCCGAGAGCAGCACGAGGGTGAGCCACTGGCACAATCGCCGGGCGCGGAAGGCAAGCGCAAGCGGGATGGCGACGCCGAGCGCGGCGAGATGCCACGACAAGCGGCCGAGCTGCGAAATGGTTTCAAACGTGTCGCGGAGCGCATCAAGCGCATGGTGGTTGGCGGCACGCATCACCGCGACATCCGCAAAGCGTTCGCTGGCGATCACGGCGACGGCTGCGAGAACGGTCCAGAGAGTGGCCCATGCCCAAGCTCCCGCACGTGCCGGAGCACGGGCAGCGTTTTCGATGATCGCGGCATGAGTGATGAGCATGGCTCCCAAAGCACTGCCGGCAGGGCCCTGCTCCCTCGTCTTGGAGGGGCGCAACGCTCTGCCGGCAGCATTATCCGCTTGGAATGCCCGCTGATCAACGGGCGAAACCGTCACGGGCGATCAGCGATGTCGTCCGCGGCGTCTTCCAAGTCATCCGCGGCGTCTTCGAGGTTGTCACCGGCGTTATCCACGCCATCGTCGATGCGCTCGCCGGCATTTTCGAAAGCGCCTTCCTCACAGGCGGCGAGGGTCGCAGCGCCGGCGAAGAGCAACGAGGCGGCGATGAGTCGGCCGGCGATGGTCGGAACGAGCCAGCGTTTTTCGAGCAGCATGGTATGGATCCTTTCACAAAGTGTGGAGTTGCAAGACAAAGACCTGTGAACGCGGGAGTTCATGCGGAACATCGCTGACGTTCAGCCATGGCGTGCGCGGCGCTGGCGCGCACCCCGTCACGGAACATGATGCGCAGGCGACGGAGGGAGTCGGATTCAATCTGCCGAACACGCTCGCGCGTCAGGCCGACTTCGTCGCTCACCTGGCGGAGCGTGAGGCGCGGCCGGCCATCGAGCCCGTAGCGCATGCGGAGCACGCGAGCGCTGCGGTCGTCGAGGGCGTTGAGGAGCGTTCGCAGCATCTGCAATTCGTCGCTGCGCGCGACTTCTTCATCGGGGTCGCGCGTGGATTGATCTTCGATGTGCTCGAAGGCTTCGGTGCGGCCGTTGGCGGTTTCGAATTCGGCCCGCTGGGAAGCGCGGAAGAGCCGACGAGCGCGGCGGGCCACGGCGCACGATGTGACCGACTTGCCGGTCTCCTGGCTCAACTCCTGCAGCGTCGGCGTGCGGCCGAGGCTGGCCTCGAGGCGCTGCTGCGCGGTGCGGCAGCTTGCCATCACTTCGCGCATGTGAGCCGGAATGCGCACGATGTTGAGCGCATCGTCCAGCGTGCGCGAGATCGCCTGCTTGATCCACCACGAGGCGTAGCTGCTGAAGCGCACGCCGCGTGCGGGATCGAAGCTTTCGGCGGCTCGGACGAGGCCCACGTTGCCTTCCTCGATGAGGTCGGCGAGCGGCAGGCCGCGGTTGGAGTAGCCGCGGGCGATGTAGACGACGAGCCGGAGATTGGCGGTGATCAGTTCCTGTTTGGCGCCCTGATCGTTGTCGTTGATGACGCGCCAGCCGAGGCGGCGCTCTTCTTCGACGGTGAGCAGGCCGATCTCACGGATGTCACGAAAATAGAGTTGCAGATCGAAGTTGGAAGTCTGTGTCTTCATGTGCATCAGTCTCGCAACCGGACGCTGTGCGGCTGTGAAGACCGAATGAAAGCGGAATCATTCGTACTTGCTAGCTCGCCGCGACACCGATTGGCGTCGCTGGTGCTCGCGAATCGGCTCGTCACTTGAAGACTGATCGTCGGGGACGACAACATCGCCCTCTTCATCGTGATCGTGATCGTCGCCGTTGCCGATGGTGGGCTCGACGAACTTGATGAGCGACAGCGTGAGAAAGGCAAGGACGGTGGAAAGGCCGGCGAGGACGTAGTAGCCCATGCCGCAGGCGGCGCCGATGGCGGCGACGGCCCACACGCCCGTGGCGCTGGTGAGGCCGTAGATTCGACCTCGCGATTGAATGATGACGCCGGCGCCGAGGAAGCCGATGCCGCCGATGATGGCGGCGACGGTGCGCATGGGGTCGACGGGCGGCGCTTCGCGGAAATCCGGATTCGTCTCCTCCGCGGCGATGGCGCCGACGAGCGCGAACGTGGCCGAGCCGAGCGCAACGAGCATGTTCGTGCGAAGGCCGGCCGCGTGTCCGCGGCGCTCCCGATCAAAGCCGACAATCGCGCCGGCCAGGAGCGCGATGGTCAAACGAATGGCTATTTCGTAGATGTGCATGTCGGAGCGAATGCGGACGGCATTGCCGCTGCTCCGTTCACCCGCCAAAGGCGATAGGAAGCGGCGAAACGTTGAATGCGACGAACGTGGAGCGTTATGACTGCCGGCGCGACTTGCGGCGAGCGGCAGACTTGGAGCGGCTCTGCGACTTCGTGCGGCCTTCCTTCGAGCGTTGTTTGTTCACGGTGGCGGCGGCGATGCGTTTGGCGGCGCGCGACGAGCGGCCGCGGTCCTCTTCGCTCTCTTTGACGTGCTCGTATTGTCGTTCGTCCTTCGACGACCACGATCGTGGCATGGGTCATGCTCCGAAGCGGGGAGTGCTGTCTTCGCCGCAACGTGGCCAGCGGGCGAGCGACGGGCGACGAGTCGGCAGCGAAAGATCGTCGCCAGGTGCGGGGACGCCGATACGCGGCTGGTCATGGCGACCAGGCGGATGGCTATCACGAAGATGGTCGTGGTGGCCAGGTGGATGGCCATCGCGCAGCGGCTGTACGCAGTCGCCAGGCGGCGGATGATCGATCGGTTCCGTTCGGAAGAACCGCCGCGCCGCCAATCCCTGCAGGAGCACCACGCACTCGGCGATCATTCCGAGGATGTCCGCGACGTGGTGTTCCATGGGGAGGACTCCGAAGGGTTGCGGGGTGGAGATTGCGGATTTGAAATTTCAGATCTGAAATTCAGAACTCGGATGCAGATCGCAAGTGCAGTTTTCCAATTCAGATCCCGGATGCAGATCGCAA
>JBIQHI010000003.1:284170-361294 GCA_044508635.1 Planctomycetaceae bacterium
CGGATGCAGATCGCAAGTGCAGTTTTCCAATTCAGATCCCGGATGCAGATCGCAAATTTCAGATTTCACAATCTTGGAACTTGAAATCGCAAGTCGCAAATTGCAAGTGGCAGACCGCAAATCGCAGATCGCACAGCTCGCATCGCAAGCCGCAGATCGCAGACCGCAGATCGCAGATCGTTGCGAATCTGAAATTTGAAATTTCAGATCACAGAGCACGGATCTCAAATCTCAAATGTGGAATCTCACATCTCAAATTTGAAATCTCAACTCTCAAATTTGAAATCTCAACTCTCAACTTTGAAATCTCAAATCTCAAATCTCTACGCAACGCTCTGATCGGCGAACGCGAATCCGTCACAGCTGCACGGTCGTGCCGCCTCGTCGTACCAGGCCGAAGATGAGCGAGAGCACGAAGAGCACGAGGAAGACGAAGAACAGAATCTTGGCGATGCCCGCGGCGCCTGCGGCGATGCCGCCAAAGCCGAACACCGCCGCCACGATCGCGATGATGAAGAACGCAAGAGCCCAACCAAGCATGACGCATCTCCTTTGTGTGTGACTCGGGGTGAACGAGGGTGTGCCCTTGCGACCACGCGATCGCCCGGCTGCACCTTTGTAAGAAACCGCGGGAGACGTTCATGGTCCCGCGCGGTTGTTCAGGGTCTCGAATGCCGTGCCGTTGCTTTCGCAGCGACACGACAAGTTGCGGCGTTCAGTTACCGGCGACGATCCCACGCCGGCTGTTTGCTGTCGGTATCCCAGAAGGCGATCTCTCTCCCCCCTTCTCCATGCGCCTTGCATGCAACGAGCATCTTCTGCCCGTTGATGGTGGCTTCGCGCGCCGTGACCTGCACGCGATCGCCTTCTTCAAACGGGATGTCCTGCTGATCGACGAACCAGCTCGGGCCGAGGAGGACGTAGCGATTGCCCTGCTCGGTGTTGAGCACGAGCGCGGTGCCCGTAGCCATGTTGGCTGCGGGCGCCTTGCGCTCGATGCGAACGACCGTGCCTTCGATCTGCACATCACGGCCGCTGTTGATCGCCTTGGCGAGCTCGCCGTCGTGACCCCAGCCGCTCATGCTGGAGACATCGCTCATGTCGCGCTTGCGGGCGGGCTGGAACTTCGGCGCGTCGAGTTCATACGCGCTGTAGATCTGCTGGTAGCCGTTGCCCTGTTCGAGGGTGCGGAGATCGTCGGGAAGCTCCTTGCTCTTGAGGACCATCTCCTTGGACGCGTCGACACGGAGCACGCCGTCACTGCCAAGGTTCGCGGCCGTGGCAGGCACGAGGCGGTTGGTGTCGGCGATGCCGAGGAAGTTCTCGTCGGGATCGATGACGTAAAAGGCCACCGTGCCCGAAGGCTGGTCGAGGATGATGTCGGACACTTCGCCGCATGACTGACCGCGGCATTCGACGTTCGCGCCGTCCACTTCGCTCAAGAGGAAGAACGCGGAGCGCACCGACTGCCGGCCAGCCATGGCGGTGTGACGAGCGGAATCGCGGTCGAGCGTGTCGTCGGCACGGCGGGTGGTGTCCGTCGCCCGGCGCGTGGCGTCCTGCACGCGACGCTGTTCGTCGTCGGTCATGCCGGGATGCTGGCCGTCGCCCTCGTCGCCGAGGTGGCGGTCATCGCTCTGCGGATCGGGATCACCAGGGCGCGTGCCGTAGGGTTGATCCGTACCGCGACGATTCTTGTCATCGGTGCTGCGTGACGGGCGGTCGGTCGTCGAAGGACGATCCGTGCCGCGCATGTCGCGCGAGCGATCCATTGCACTGGAGCTTCCGACGGCCCAGAGCGGGCGCATCGTTCGCTCATCGCGGAGCGGCAGATCTTTGCCGTTGATCTTTGCAGAGATGGCGAGGTAGGTGGCTTCGTCGGTGGCGCGAGGCATGCGCACGACTTCGCCTTCGAAGGTGTAACCGCGCATCGGCGCTTCGGGCCGGCTCATCACGTACCACGACGGGCCGAGCACGACTTTGACGTCGCCGCGATCGATGCCGTTCGCACCGCGGGTGGTGCGGCGGGCGTCATCGTTGCGGTCGCGCGAGGTGGCGCCGGTGCGAGGATTGTTGTCGTCATTGACATCGCGATTGTTGTTCGCGGTGTCGTTGGGCTGCGGGCGGTTCTGCGTGCCGCGTGCGGAGTCGTCCGACGTGGTGCCGCGGTTCGAATCGCTCGGCCGGGGACGCGTCGCTTCGGGGCGATCGGTCGTGCCGCGTCGATCGGTGGCGTTCGGCATGGAATGGCCGTCTTCACCGAAGTGATCGCCCGTGGAGTCGATGTGCAGGACGATTTCTTCGCCGCTCATGTCAGCATCGCGGCGTTCGACCTGCACAATGTTGCCCTTGAGCGAGATGGTTTCCAGCGAGCCCTGGTCGCCCGTCAAGTACGGATCCTGGTTCGACCATGACGATTCGCGAGCGAGGGCCCTGCCGAGGTCGTTGTCCGGCTCATTGCCACGCGCCAAAGCGTCCCACTGCTGCTTGGTGAACTCCGGCAGCGTGGCCAGCTGTTCGTTGGTGGCATTGAGCATGGGCCGGTTTTCCGCGGCGTCCCAGCCGAACGCATCGACGGGGATGGCGGTGAGGCGGCCGCCCAGGCCGGCCCAATCGTCCGACTGGACGACATAGAACTTCGCACGGTTGCTGCCGCGCTCGACAATCACGTCTTTGATCGTGCCGATTTCGTCGCCGTTCTGATTGACGACGTCGGCGTCGTCCATCTCACCGAAGGCGATAAAGTGAACGCCGGACCGCGCTGTGTCCTGCGAGGTCGCTGTCGTCGTTCTGGATCGGGTGTCCGGCTGCTGTTGCGGCATCGCCGTCAGCGCCAGGCAACCGACCGCGAAGCCGACAGCGGCGAGTTGACCAACCACTGCATGAGGAGTCATTGTTCTGTGTCCTTTTCGTTGTGCTTCCGCAGACATGCCACGCCGTTGCCACCAGCCATGGCTTCCGGACCTATGATTTGTGACGGCGGGGGAATGGCCGGTGATGCACGAATGAAAAAAGCATCATCTTTTGTGCAACTTTCGCTCGACTCTTGCGAGGTTTTTTTTGTAGGGTTACGCTGATCGTGTAATGTGAATGGTGGTCGCAAACAAACACGTGAAAAGAAGCCATGCGCGTCCTTGTGGTTGAAGACAATCCGAAAGTCGCCAACGCATTGCAGAGCGGGCTGCGCGAGCATGCCTACGCGGTTGATGTGTGTCACAGCGGCTATGAGGGCGAAGAAGCCGCGGTGCGCCATCAGTACGACATCATTCTGCTTGACCTGATGCTCGCCGATCGCGACGGCATCGACGTCTGCCGCAACCTGCGAAGGCGCAACGTCGCCACGCCCATCCTCATGCTCACGGCGCTCTCGGCCACGGAAGACAAGATCACCGGGCTCGACGCCGGCGCGGACGATTACCTCGCCAAGCCGTTCGAATTCGAGGAACTGCTCGCCCGCATGCGCGCCCTGCTGCGACGCGGCGAGGCCAGCGACAGCCGCGTGCTCAAATGCGGCGACCTCGAGCTCGACGTCTACACGCGAAAGGTGCGCCGCGGCGAGAAGGAATGGGAGCTGTCGAACAAGGAGTTCGCCCTGCTCGAATATCTCATGCGCAATCCCAATCGCGTGCTCTCACGGGCGCAGATCGGCGAGAAGGTGTGGGATCTCAACTTCGAGCCGGCGAGCAATGTGATCGACGTCTACATCGGCGCCCTGCGCAAGAAGATCGATCGCGATTTCGATCCCCCGCTCATCCACACCGTCAAGAACGCAGGCTACCGCTTCGGCATCTCCGAATAGCGCGAACGCCGCACGCAACGTTGAACCTCTGCGATTGAACGACACGCCGTGAACCGGGATTCACGGCGCGTTCAGTATCGGTTCACCTCGTTGTCGCACACTTTCCAACGCTGTGAACGACGACATTTCAATCAAAGACTTTCAACAAGAGGACGTATCCATGCCTGCTACACCACGCGCGAACAATCGCGATCGCAGTGAGGCGTATCACGACATCAAGTCTGAACTCACGTCCGTCAAGGAAGGCGTGTCCACGCTGGCGCACGACGCCAAGCAGATCGCCAAGGAAGGCGTGGACGCCACGCTGCACCAGGCGAAGAAGGCCGTGGACCGCGTGCAGAGCGGCTACGAAACCGTCTGCACCTACGCCAAAGAGCATCCGACCACGGCGATCCTCGTCGCGCTCGGCGTCGGCGCCATCATCGGCCGCCTCATGGCCCGCAAGTTCTGACAACCTCGAGCGGAGACGTATCAATGCTCCGTCGTCTCAAAGGCATGTTCGATGCAGGCGTCGGCCTGCTCGAGTTGAAAGCGCAGCTTGCCGTGCGTTCGCTCGAGCAGGCCGGCGTCGTGCTCATGGGCTATCTCGCGGCGGGCGTGCTGCTGGCGCTGGGCGCGCTCGGGCTCCTGGCGGCCGCGGTGGTGCTGCTGGCCAGCAAAATCGGAGCCGGTCTTGCGCTGCTCGTCGTCGCCGGCGGCGTGGCGCTCATCGGCTGCATCGTGCTCGCGGTCCTGATCGCGCGCAACACATCCAGCCGCAAGAGCCGCGATGAACTGGAGCGCGAAGTCACGTGGAAACAGCAGGAATTTGAAGAAGCGGTCCACGGCCACGCGGAAGAACCCAAGCACGAACATGCCGGCCCGTCATCCGCGCTTCCAAACGCGCTGCTGCAGGCGCTGACAAAGGATCCGGCGCTCATCGCCACCGCGGGGTTCACGGTTGTGAGCTTCCTCGGCCTCAAGCGAACGGTGCGCCTGCTCTCGGCCGCGATCACGACGGCGAAGCTGGTCCATTCCGTGCAGAGCAAGATGCAGGACTTCCAGGGCGCTGCGCCGCACGAGCCGCCGCGCCAATCGCGATGGTCCGCGCATGACAGCGCGCCATCGAACAATCGCTGGAGCGAAGTTCCAGTCGACAGTTCCGCGCGCTGATTGTTGCGCACGTCGCTCGACGAAATGAGCACTGATTCACGACCGCCTCACAACCACGTTCGCTTTCTTTGTGACGATTGATTGAGCGTTTGATGGAAGCTTCCTTTGGCGACGCGCATCGAACGCAACAGTCAGACACAAGGGTGTTCCATCCGGGGATTGACAGGAGGACCGCCATGAAGAAAGAGTCAACGCCAATCACGCCGAATCGATTGTTCGATGTTGCTGACGCCATCCTCCGCGCCACGCAATCGGAAGAAGGCATGAGCGCGTGTGTGTCGGTGTGGGTGGACGAGCCGCCCGACGGATCACAGTCACTCTCCACGTTCACCGAGAGCGAATGCATCGAGGCGATGGGCCTGCTGATTCGGATGGGCTACATCGATCCGCAGCAGGCGGAGAAGCCGCCCCGCCAGCGCGACGATCGCCGGTGACGAGTCACTGGGCCGCGCCGATGAAATCAGATTAATGCCTTGTCCGATGCTGCAAACGCTAAAATCATTGCTGTGGATGACGTTCGGGGCTGGTCCATTCGGACTCGTGCACGCTCAAGAGTGGTGCGCCTCGGGCTCGGTCGTGAGGAGCAATGACGTTGCACGCAGCAAGCCGGCCGGAAGCGGCACTTCCGTCACGAGACCAGTCACTGCGCAGCGACGCCGACACGCTCAACCGTTTGGCCCGCGATCTGACTGCTGACGTCGATCTGCCCACGCTGCTGCAACGGGTGACGGACGCCGGCACGGAGCTCACAGCCGCGCAGTTCGGCGCGTTCTTCTACAACGCCATCAACGAGCAGGGTGAGGTGTACCTGCTCCACACGCTGTCCGGTGCGCCGCGCGAAGCGTTTGAAGGTTTCGGCTCGCCGCGCAAGACCGATCTCTTCGGCCCGACGTTTGATGGCCACGGCCCGATCCGCATTGACGATGTGCTGAACGATCCTCGTTACGGCAAGAGCGGACCGCATCACGGCATGCCGGCGGGACACTTGCCGGTGCGGAGCTACCTCGCTGTGCCGGTGATCGCGCGCAACGGCGAAGTGCTCGGCGGGCTCTTCTTCGGACATGCCGAAGTGGGCGCCTTCGATGAGCGTGCCGAACGCATGGCCGTCGGCGTGGCGGCATATGCGGCGGTGGCCATTGAGAATGCGCGTTCGTATTCCGCCATGCGCAGCGAGCTTGAAGCGAGACAAAGCGCCGAGGCGGCATTACGAGCCAGCGAGCAGCGCTATCGCGAACTGCTTCAGGTGATGCCGCTGGCGATGTACACGTGCGAAGCGCCCGACGGACGGATCACGTACTACAACGAGCATGCCGCCGCACTCTGGGGGCGCCGGCCGGCGATCGGCGAGCGCGGCGAGCGCTTCTGCGGGTGTTACAAGGTCTGGCTGCCCGACGGCACGCCCGTCAAGCGGGAAGAGACGCCCATGGCGCTCGCGCTGACCACCGGGCAGCAGTTCCGAAACCTTGATGTGATCGTCGAACGGCCGGACGGGTCGAAGATCAACGTGCTCGTCAACATCGACCCGATTCGCGACGCGGAGGGCCACATTGTCGGCGCGGTCAACGTGTTTCAGGACGTCACCGGCCGAAAGCAGGCGGACGACGCGCGACGGGAAAGCGAAGTTCGCTTCGCGCAGTTCATGAACCATCTGCCCGGGCTGGCGTGGATCAAGGACGGCGAGGGCCGCTACGTCTTTGCGAACGCAGCGGCGCAATCGGCGTTCGGCGTGAGCGGCGCCGATCTCTACGGCAAGAAGGACGAGGACATCTTCCCCTCGGAGGTCGCGGCCCGGTTTCGCGACAATGACCTTGCCGCCCTTCGCGCCGGCGGCGCGCAGATCATCGAAACGCTCGAACACGAAGACGGCGAGGTGCACTACTCGATCGTCAACAAGTTTCCGATTGCGGACCTCGACGGCGCCTCGGCGCTGGTGGGCGGCATGGCGATCGACATCACCGATCGCAAACGCGCCGAAGAAGCCTTGCGCGAAAGCGAGCAGCGCTTCCGGCTCATGGCGGACGCAGCGCCCGTGCTCATCTGGGTGTCCGACGAAAACAAGCGCGGCGTGTACTTCAACGAAGGATGGCTCCGCTTCACCGGGCGCACGCTCGAGCAGGAACTCGGCGACGGCTGGCTCGAGAACATCCACCCGGAAGATCTGCAGCGAGCCGCGGCGACGTGCAAGGAAGCGTTCGAGCGCGGCGAACCGTTCCAGATGGAATTCCGCATGCGGCGAGCGGACGGCGAATACCGCTGGGTGCTCGACCATGCCGTGCCCCGCTTCACGAAGGACGGCAAGCTTGCTGGGTACGTCGGCTCGTGCGTTGATGTGACCGATCAGAAGCGGGCGGCGGAGGAAGTTCGCTCCAGCGAAGCGCGGCTGCGCATGGCGCTGGAAGCCGGACGCATGGGCACGTGGTCGTGGTCGCTCGACAGCAATCGCATCACGTGGTCGCCCGGGCTGGAAGCGATCCACGGCCTCGCCCCCGGCACCTTCGGCGGCACGTTCGAGGAGTTCCAGCAGGAAATCCACCCCGACGACCGCGCGCTCGTGCTTGACACGATCGGCAAGGCGGTGGAATCCGGCAGCGATCTCAAAATTGAATATCGCATCGTCCGGTCCGACGGCGTGCTCCGCTGGGTGGAAGGCAAAGGCAAGGTGCTGCGCGGCAAGAACGGCAAGCCGGCGCGCGTCACCGGCGTATGTGCCGACATCACCGAGCGCAAACAGGCGGAACTCGCCCACGCCTATCTCGCGGCGATTGTCGAATCCACCCAGGACGCTGTGATCAGCAAGACGCTCGAAGGGCGAATCATCTCGTGGAACTCCGGCGCGGAGCGGCTCTTCGGCTACACCGCGGCGGAGGCCATCGGCCAATCGGTCGACTTCATCATTCCGGAAGAACTGCGAGCCGAAGAGCGCATGATCCTGGCAAAGCTGCGCGAGGGTGAGCGCATTGAGCACTTCGAAACGGAGCGCATTGCCAAGGGCAATCGTCGTCTCGCCATCGCGCTCACCATCTCCCCCATTCGCGACGCGGACGGCCGCTTGATCGGCGCTTCGAAGGTGGCTCGCGACATCACGGAGAAGAAACGCGCCGAAGCGTCGCTGCGCCATCGCTTCAGGCAACTGCACGCGATCTACCAGCTTTCCACGGCGGTCTCGCGCGCTGCGGCGATGGACGAAATCGCTGACGCGGCGCTGGACGGCCTCATGGCGACGACGGGCGCCAACCGCGCCTCCATCCTCCTCTTCGACGACGACGGCGTGATGCGGTTCAAGGGCTGGCGCGGGTTGTCGGAGCAGTATCGCAAGGCGGTCGAGGGTCACTCGCCGTGGACGCACGCGGATGTTGACGCGCAGCCGATCACCGTGAGCGACGCGGAGCGCGACGAGTCGGTGGCAGAGTATCGCGAGACGTTCCGTGCCGAGGGCATCCGCGCGATGGCGTTCATTCCGCTGAAATCGGCGCAGGGCGTGCTCGGCAAGTTCATGGTGTACTACGACCAGCCGCACGAATTCACCGAGGAAGAGCTGCAGATTTGCCAGATGCTCGCCGGGCACGTGGCGTATGCGGTGGAGCGTGCGGCCGCGGAACGCGCGCTGCGCGCGAGCGAAGAACGGTATCGAGCGATCATTGAGTCGCAATCGGAGATGGTGTGTCGCTTCCGGATGGACGGCACGATTCTCTTCGTGAACGGCGCCTACGCCCGGGCGCGGAACTGCCGGCCGGACGATCTGGTGGGCGCCAACTTCTGGAACTTCGTTGATGCAGGTGATCATTCGCATGTGCGATCGATGCTTCGCCGACTGACGGAGCAGTCGCCCGAGGTTCGCATTGAGAATCAGTTTGTCACGTCGGAGGGCGTGTGCTGGACGCTGTGGACCAACCGCGCGCTGGCGTTCGGGCCGAACGGTGAGCCGACGGAACTGCAATCCACGGGCATCGACATCACCGAGCGAAAGCGGGCCGAGGACGCGCTGCGTGAAAGCGAAGCTCGCTTCCGCAAGATGGCGGACGCAGCGCCGGTGTTGATCTGGATGAGCGCTCGCGCCGCCACCCGCACGTGGTTCAGCAAGCCGTGGCTCACGTTTGTGGGGAAGGACATGGAATCGCAGCTCGGCACGGGCTGGCTGGAGAGCGTGCATCCCGACGATCGCGAGCGCTGCACAAACGCCTACCGCGAAAGTTTCGAAGCGGGGAACCCGTTCACAATCGAATATCGGCTGCGCCGGCACGACGGCGAATATCGATGGCTGCTGGAGAATGCGACGCCGATCACGGCCGTGGGCGAAGTATGCGGGTTCATCGCTTCCTGCATCGACATCACCGAGCGCAAACGAGCCGAAGCGGCGCAGCGCGAAAGCGAAGAGCGGCTGCGGCTGGCGCTGCGGGGCGCGAGCGCCGGCGTGTGGATGTTCGACTTCGTGAAGAACGAGGCGTATTGGAGCGATGAGTTTCTCGCGCTCTACGGCTACGACCCGTCCACGCCGCGCAACGTGGAGCAGTGGCTTCGCAGCGTGCATGAGAATGATCGCCAGCGCGTTGTTGATCATTACGCCGCGATGCTCGAATCGGCGGAAAGCGAGTTCCGGCAGGAGTTTCGCATTCTTCACCCCGAGCGCGGCGTGCGCTGGATCTTCGACATGGGCCACATCGAGCGCGACGCCGACGGCAAGGCGCTGCGCTGCGAAGGCATCAGCATCGACATCACGGACCGCAAACGCGCCGAGGAGGCGGTGGCCGAGAGCGAACACCGCTTCCGCCAGATGATTGAATCGCTGCCCGCGGCGATTTACACGACGGACGCGCACGGTCGCGTGACGCATTTCAACACGGCGGCGGTGCATTTCTCCGGGCGCGTTCCCGAACTTGGCTCCGATCACTGGTGCGTCACCTGGAAGCTGTATTACCCCGACGGCACGCCAATGCCGCACGAGCAATGTCCGATGGCGACGGCGCTTCGCGAGGGCCGGCCGGTACGCGGCATGGAAGCGATTGCGGAGCGGCCCGACGGAACGCGGCGATGGTTTGAAGCGTTCCCCACGCCCTTGCGTGACAGTGACGGCCGGCTCATCGGCGCGATCAACATGCTCGTCGACGTCACCGACCGCAAGCGCGATGAAAAAACGCTGCGCATCCGCACCCGCCAGGCCGAGACGATCGCGAAGCTCGGCGAGCAGGCGCTGCGCGAGCACAACGTGCAGCGGCTCTTTGAATCCGCGACGCGCATGGTCGCCGAGACGCTGAATGTTGAATTCTGCAAGGTGCTTGAACTTCTGCCCGGCAAGGATCGGCTGCTGCTCCGCGCCGGCGTGGGGTGGCGCGATGAACTCGTCGGCGAGGCCACGGTTCCCACGTTGATCGAATCGCAGGCGGGGTACACGCTGCACCAAGGCAAGCCGGTGATCGTGGACGATCTGCGCACTGATACGCGGTTCAGCGGCCCGCCGCTGCTGATGGAACATGGCGTGATCAGCGGCATCAGTTGCGTGATCTGCGGGTCGGACGCGCAGCCGTGGGGCGTGCTCGGCGCTCATTCCACGAAGCGCGTGGCGTTCACGAAGGATGACGTCAGCTTCCTGCTCGCCGTCGCCAACACGCTGGGCAGCGCGATTGATCGCGAGCGCGCGGAGCTTGCGTTGCGATTGAGCGAGCAGCAGTTCCGCAAGGCGATTGAAGACGCCCCGGTGCCGGTGATCCTGCAGACGGAAGACGGCGAAGTGCTGCAGATCAGCCACGCGTGGACGGCGCTGACGGGGTACACGCTGGACGATGCGCACCACTTCCAGCCGTGGCTCGCCGAGGCGTACGCTGCGGCTGACCTGGAAGTGAAGGATTCGGAAGGCAATGACAATCGAGTGGATGCGGAGATGCGCGGCGTGGAATACACCGTGACGACGCGCGACGGGCAGCGGCGCAACTGGCTGCTCAGCGCCTCGTCACCCGGCCGACTGCGTGACGGACGGCGATACATCGTCGCCATGGCGCAGGACATCACCGCTCGTAAACGCATCGAGCACGCGCTGCGCGAAAGCGAAGCCCGATTCCGCAACATGGCGGACTACGCGCCGGTGCTCATCTGGGTGAACGACTGCGACGGCTGCACGTTCGTCAACCGCGAGTATCTGCACTTCATCGGCCGGCCGTTCAACGAAGTGCGCGGCATGCGATGGACGCAGTTCGTGCATCCCGACGACCTGCCGGGCTATCTCGCGGCGTTTCGCAAGGCCAACGAAACGCAGAAACCGTACGACGCGGACGTGCGACTCCGCCGCGCCGACGGCAAATATCGCTGGATGCACACCCGCGCCTTGCCGCGCTTCGCGGAATCCGGCGAGCTGGTCGGGTTCGTCGGCAGTTCCACGGACATCACCGATCAAATCGAAGCCCGGCAGGCGCTCGAAGAACACGGCGCCGTGCTCGAGCGTGCCGTGGCGCAGCGGACGATCGAACTTGAGGAATCGAATCAGCGTCTGCGTCTCGCGGAGCGCATGGCGTCGCTGGGTACGCTTTCCGCCGGCCTTGGTCACGATATCGGCAACGTGCTCATTCCCATGCGCGTGCGACTGGAATCGCTGACGGCTGCGGCGCTCCCGCCTGATCTTCAGGAACACGTGGATGTCATTCGCACATCAACGGAATATCTGCAGCGGCTTTCGAGCGGCCTGCGCATGCTGGCGAGCGATGCCGGTCGGAGCGGGCGCGTGGAGACGACGAAGGTGTCGGAGTGGTGGCCGGACGCGCAGCCGATGATGGCCACCGCCCTGCCGCGCGGCGTGAAGCTGATCACCGAAATTGCGAACGATGACATCGCGATCGCCGTGTCGCGTGCCGCGCTCACGCAGATCGTGTTCAACCTCGTGCAGAACGCCGGCGAAGCGACGAAGAATCGGCAAGGCGGCATGGTGACGGTGACCTTGGAGCCGGCGGGGCCGGTGGTGCGCCTTCGCGTGAGTGACAATGGGCAAGGTATGACGGAGGAAGTGAAGCGCCGGTGCATGGAGCCGTTCTTCACCACGAAGCCGCGCGGCATGTCCACCGGACTCGGCCTTTCACTTATTCACAGTCTCATTCACGATGCCGGCGGCGCGATTGAAATTGAATCCGAACTCGGGGCGGGCACGACGTTCTCGATTACACTCCCCCGCGTGCTTCCCGAACATCCCACGGCGGACGGCCCGCCTCGACTTGCCGTGGTGCACCTGAAGGATGTGCGTCTGCAGGCGTATGTCTGCGCGGAACTGCGTTCCATGCGATACGACGTGGCGCTTGGCCCCGGCCGGATGGCCGAAGGCGAACTAATCATCATCGATCAAACAGGCGATGATCCGCGTCTACCGGTTGACGCGGCTGTGCTTGTGCTGCAAGCTTTGGATATCAACGCTTCCAGCGAGGGTAGCCGCGCAACCACGTCCCACCGGGTGATGACCGCGGAGCCGAAGCCGCAGGCGATCCGGAAGGCGATTCGTGAGCTTGCCCAGAACTATGTTCGCACAAGAAGTCATCCAGACGAAACCGTCAGCCCAATATATGAACGCTGAACGGTCATTCACCGTGGTGTGCGTGGACGACAATCCGCAGGTTGCGGACGCGGTGCGCATGAAGCTGATGCGCGCGGGCGGGTTCGACTGGGTCGGCTGGGCGCCGGACGCCGACGAAATGCTGAAGCTGGTGGCGCAGTGCGCCGCGGCGCCTGATCTCGTGATTCTCGATCTTGACATGCCGGGGACCGACCCGTTTGACGCCACCTCGCGCGTCGCTGGCGCCAGTCAGCACACGCGCGTCGTCGTCTTCACGGGCCATGTGCGCAAGGATCTCATTGATCGCGCCGTGGATGCCGGGGCATGGGGCTATGTGGCTAAGAGCGACGGCGCCGACGCATTGATCGCGGCCCTTCGCGGCGTGATGAACGATGAGTTTTCGATGAGCCCGGAGGCGCGGTCCACGTACGACCGTTGATGATCTTGTGACGTTGACACAGCACGAGCTCGATACCTTGGTGGCGCAGCGCTTTGAGTGGGCGGCACGATTCGCCTCCGCCGTGTCGCACGAGGTCGGCAACATCGTGCTATTCGGCGAAGCGGCCGAGCCCGGCGCGACCATGTCGGATGAAGTTCGCGCGTACCGCGAGCAGTATGCGTATCTGATTCAGCATTTCCGCCAGTTGCTCCGCGCGCTCGGCACGTGGAAGACCGATACGCCGCGCGAGCAGATGGCGTCGATGACGGGCTGGTGGCGCGCCCAGGGCGGATTTCTGCGTCAGTTCGTGCGCCGCACTGCGCCGGTGACGCTTACGAGCACTGTCGCTGAAAACCGCGTGGTGGAAATCGCATCGCTGTCGCGCATGATCGCCGCGATCCTGCTGGCGATCGAAGTGCAATCGCCGAAGCTCGAGCGCGTGATGCTGGAAGCGGCTCCAAGCCGCGAAGGCGATGGGCGGGTGTGTCTGATGATCAAGGTGTTGCCATTGCTCGATCCAAACGCGTTCTTGATTCCGACGTTCGTGTCGCAACAGGCGGAGCGTCACGGCAATGTGCTGGTGACGCGAAGCGGCGAGGAGGCGCTGCTGCTCATCGAACTGCACGCCGCGCTGCAAGATGCGGCGCAAGGCGCGGCTGGCGCGGAGACGCCGCTGTTCTGACCTTTGCCGGTGATTCCTGGCGATCCACCGCGGCGCTGCGCCGCTCCCGGCTTATCGGCCGCCGTTTTCGCTCGAAGTGACGCTGCCAGCGGTGAAAACGTGAGATTTCGCGTGGGTCGCCCGGAGGGTGGCCGACGCTATACTCGAAGCGTTGTTGCGCACTGGGGAATTGCGTTGAACCGCACTGCTATCCAGCTTGCGTTGGTCTGGCTGACGATCGCCTGCGTGCTTGCGCAGAACGCAGGCGCCGCGGCGGGCGGTGTGCTGTGTCTTGGATGCAGCAACGTGTGGGGTGGCCTTGCGCTTTCGGATGCTCCTTGCGAGGGCGAAGCGTCGTGCTGCTCCGCGCATGAGCATGAGCAGCATTCGCAGCCGGCGGCCCCCGCCGACGATGAGCACGACTGCGGCTGCATCGACCTTACGCTCTCACCCATCAACGGCACGGTCGCGCAGCCGGCGGTCAAACTCCTGATCACCTTCGCGCACATCGCGCTTCCCGCAACGTTTCAGGTCGGCGAGTCGGCGGGACATCTGCCGGCGATCCACATGCCGCCGCGTGAAGGACCACCGCCCGGACGAGCGTTCACGCCCCTCGCTCGCAAGACCGTGCTCCACATTTGAACCCGCGACGCGTCGTCGGAATCGGCGCCGGCATGGGCTGGCGCGCCGGTGATTTCGCTGCGCTGTCGCTCGATGGTTTGCGGTTCAGATGAGGATGAACGATTTGGCACGCATTCGGTGGATCATTGTGGTTCTGACGGCGTTTGTCGCCGCGTTGTGCACATGCATCGCTGGGTGCGGCGCTCGCCATGGGTTCGAGCAGCGATTGCTTGACCGCTTGAGCGAAGTGGGCGTGACGCTGCGCGATGGTTCCGAGGCCAATGCGGCCAATTCAGATGATCGCCACGCGGCGGCGCTTCCCGCGACGGGTCCGATCACGCTTGCTGATCTCTTCGCGGTGGCGGAGGCGTCAAGCCCGCGGCTGGCGGCGGCGCGAAGCGAGATCGGCGTGGCGGCCGGGCAGGTGTGGCAGGCGTCGCTCTATCCGAATCCACGGGCCGAGATCAACGCCGAGGAAATTCCGCTCTCCTCCGGCGGCGGCGTGGACGACGGCATCGTGACGGTGAGCGTGACGCAGCCGATCGTTGTCGGCGGGCGGCTCAAGGCGGCGTCGCGGGCGGCCGAAGCGGAAGAGGCGGCGACGCGGGCCCGGCTGCAGCTCACCGTGCGCGAGACGTTCGGCGCGATCGCTTCGCTGCACGCCAGGATCATCGCCAATCGGCAAACCGAAGCGCTCTACGCGGAGCTTGCGCAGCTGGGAGGCGAAGCGCTCGGCGTGGCCAAAGCGCGCTTTGAAGCGCGGGCCGCGCCGGAAACGGATGTCATCCGGCCGCAGATCGAGCTGGCGCAGATCGAGCTTGTGCGTGCGCGTCTCGCGAAGGAACGAGCGGCGGCGGTGAAGCAGCTTTCCATTCTGCTCGGCGGCGTGCCGGTGGACGACACGCGCCTGGTTGGCGAGATCAGCGACGAGCCCCCCGCTGTCGATTTTGAAACGCTGGCGGCGAGCGTGCGCAGCGCGCATCCGGCGCTCACGGCTGCGGAACGTGAAGCAGACGCGGCGGAAGCGCGGCTGGAGCGAATCAAAGCGGAGCGCGTGCCGGACATCGACGTGAGCGCGGGCGCTGGGTACCACGGCGAGATGGAGCACGGCATTGTGCAGTTCGGCGTGGGGGCGATGCTGCCGCTGTGGGACAATCGCGAGGGCGACATGCTGTCGGCGCGATTTGCGGTGCTGCGTGCGCGTCAGCAGCGGGCGGCGATCGAGCAGGACGTGCTGCGACAGCTCGCGGAAGCGCACGGCAACTACGAGGCGGCGCGAGCGCAGCTTGCGATCATGCGCGAGCAGATCGTGCCGGCGGCGGCGCGATCGTTTGAGCAGGCGCAGGAAGCGTATCGGGCCGGGCGAACGCCGTTTCTTGATCTCATCGATGCGCAGCGCACGCTGACTGAAGCGCGGGCGACGCTGATGGAGCTGGCGACGGCCGCGGCGCTCGCGCGGGCGGAGATGATGACGATTGCGGGCGAGCTCGGCGCGAACGAACTGCGCGTGAGCACGGCCGATGCGCCATCGGACTTGAACATCACATCACAGACCACGAAGGAGATTGCACCATGATGATTGCGGCACGTTTTGCGATTCTTCTCTGCATGATCTGCGCCCTCACGCTTGCGGCGTGCGAACGCGGGAGCGCCAGCGAAAACAGCGCGACGCCGGTGGCGGACGCCAATGGTCGGTGTCCGCATGAGATCAAGTTTGAAAAGTGCCCGTTCTGCACGCCGAGCCTGGTGGAAACGGAAGGGTTCTGCGGCGAGCACGGGGTGGCGGAAGCGCTGTGTGCGCAGTGCCGCCCTTACTTGAAAGCGGCGTTCCGCGCGAAGGGCGACTGGTGCGACAAGCACAGCGTGCCGGACTCGCAGTGCCACATTTGCCATCCCGATCTGAAGGCCAACGTACGGCCGGGCGAGCATGGCGTCTTTATGTCGAACGCGCCGGCGGACATCACGGCATCGGCGGCAACGTGCGAACACGGCATCGCGGCGGCGCAGTGTCCATTCTGCACGCCGAGCTTGATTGAGAGCGAGGGATTCTGTGATGGGCACAACGTCGCGGAGGCGTTATGCGTGAAATGCAGACCATATTTGAAGGCGGCGTTCATCGCGAAGGGCGACTGGTGCGCGGCGCACGACACGCCGGAATCGCAGTGCGCGGTCTGCAATCTCGATCTCGCTGCGACGCACGTTGAAGGCTGAACGGAGGACACGATGAACCATTTGCTTCATGTTGCGATCATCACGCTTGCGCCAACGTTGATGCTGGGCGCGTCGCTGCGTGCTGATTCGCTGGCGGAGCGCCTGCCGGCCGGCGCGCAACGGCGCTGGCAGCGCGAGCCGTCGATGACGTGCGTGACGTCGTCCACGCCGATCCAGCTCACATCGTCCGCGGCTGTCGCGGCGGCTGGATTTGCCTATGAACAGGTGCAGGCTTCGCCGATCGATCGCGCTGTCGAGCGCAACGTCGAGATCGCCTACAACGCCAACCGCTATGCGCGGCTCTCATCGCGGGCCGGCGGCGTGGTGGCGGAAGTGCTGAAAGATCTCGGCGAGCAGGTGACGAAGGGCGAAGTGATCGCCGTGGTCGATTCCACAGAACTCGGCAACGCGAAGGCGGAACTGCTCCAGATCGCGGAAACTGTGAAGCTGTGGGAGGCGAATGCGGAGCGCGAGCGCCAACTGCTCGACAAGGGCGTGGGCATCGAGCGCGAGCGGCTGGAAGCGGAAACGCGACTCGCCGAAGCGAAGATTCAGTTGAGCAAGGCGCGGCAGCGGCTGCGCAATCTCGGACTGGCCAAGGAACAGATTGATCTCGTGGAACGCGAAGGCGACACGTCGTCGCTGCTCCCCGTGCTGGCTTCGTTTGATGGACTCGTCGTCAGCCGCGCTGCGGTGATCGGCGAGGTCGTCGAGCCGGGCCAGCACATTCTCACGATTGCTGACACGCGCGTGATGTGGGCGATGGCGGATCTCACGGAATCTGATCTCGCGGCGGTGGCGACGGGCCAGGCGGCGACCGTCTCCGTTGATGGCTTGCCCGGGCGAACGTTTGAAGGGCGGCTGACATGGATCAGCACGGAGATTGATCCCGCATCGCGCACGCTCAAGGCGAGGATTGAAGTGCCGAATGAGGACGGTCTGCTTCGCGCCAACATGTTCGGCCGAGCGAGCATTCACGCAGGCGGCACGCGCGCGGTGGTGACGATCCCGAAAGACGCTGTGCAATGGGAAGGATGCTGCAATATCGCCTTCGTGCGAACGGATGCGGAAGGTCTTTCGTTCCAGCCGGCGCGGCTCGTGCTCGGGTTCGACATCGGCGATCGCTATGAAGTGCTGCGCGGGCTCACGCCGGGCGATGTGATCGTGACGAAGGGCAGCTTCATTCTGAAGAACGAGATTCTGAAGAACTCCGTCGGGGCCGGTTGCTGTGAGGTTGATCACCTGAAGAAGTGATGGCGGGACGGCGTCGCGCACTGCGCGGTCGCCGGGAACACGTGCATGCTGAACTGGATCATCACATGGTCGTTGCGACACCGGTTGCTGGTGCTGCTGGGGACGGCGGCGTTCATTGTGTGGGGCGCGTATTCGCTTGCGCACCTGCCGATCGACGCCTTCCCGGACACCACGCCCGTGCAGGTGCAGATCAACACCGTGGCGCCGGCGCTTTCGCCCGAGGAAGTTGAGCAGCAAATCACGTTCCCGGTGGAAGTGGCGATCTCCGGCCTCCCGGGGCTGAACAGCGTGCGATCCATTTCCAAGTTCGGGTTGTCGCAGATCACCACCACGTTTGGCGACGGCACGGATGTGTACTTCGCGCGACAGCTCGTGAATGAGCGGCTGGCGACGATCGAGTTGCCCGAAGGCATCGAGCGGCCGGAGATGGGCCCGGTCGCGACGGGGCTCGGCGAAGTGTTCCACTATCTTGTCGTCGGCAAGGGCGATGATCCCCCATCGCTCACGGAACTCACAACGCTGCAGGATTGGGTGATCGCGCCGCAACTGCGCCAGGTGCCCGGCGTGGCGGAGGTGAACACGTGGGGCGGCTTGGTCAAGCAGTTTGAAGTCGTCGTCGAGCCCGCGAAGTTGATTCAGTACGACCTCACGCTGGACGACGTGGCCGCGGCGCTTTCGAAGAACAACGCCAGCGTGGGCGGCGGGCAAGTGACGCGCGGCGGCGAATCAATGCTCGTGCAGGGCGTGGCGCTCACGACGCGGCTCGAAGACATTGCCGGCATCGTCATCAAGGCGGAGCGCGGCTCGCCGGTGCGCATTGGTCACGTCGCGGAGGTGCGCGAAGGGCACGAAATCCGCCGCGGCGCCGTCACGGCGCAGGGTGAGGGCGAAGCGGTGCTCGGCCTCGGCTTCATGCTGATGGGCGAGAACAGCCACGAGGTCACGCGGCGTCTGGAAGCGCGGCTGGAAGAAGTGACGGCGTCGCTGCCGGACAACGTGGATGTGCGCGTCGTGTATCGCCGCACGTATCTCGTCGATCACGTCATCCGCACGGTGACGGAGAATCTGCTGCTGGGCGCGCTTTTCGTGATTGCCGTGCTGTTCATGTTCCTCGGCAATTTGCGCGCGGGGCTCATCGTGGCGCTCGCCATTCCGCTCGCCATGCTGTTCTCGTTCAGCATGATGATGCAATTCGGCATCGCGGCGAGTCTGCTAAGCCTTGGCGCGATCGACTTCGGGCTTGTCGTCGACAGCTCCGTGATCATCGTGGAAAACAGCGTGCGGAGGATCGGTCGCGAACGCGAGCACGGCGGGCGCACGCCGCTGGTGGACATCGTGCGCGACGCGGCGATCGAAGTGCGCAAGCCGACGATGTTTGGCGAGCTCATCATCATGATCGTCTTCCTGCCGATCCTGTTGCTCGAAGGCGTGGAAGGGAAGCTGTTCCGGCCGATGGCGCTCACGGTGATCTTCGCGCTGATGAGTTCAATCATCTTCTCGCTCACGCTCACGCCGGTGCTGTGCAGTCTTGTGATCAGCAAGCGGATTCGTGAGCGGGAGAACTGGCTGGTGCGCGGCGCGCAGTGGCTCTACCGGCCGTTTATTCACGCCGCGCTGCGATTCCGCTGGCTGGTGCTGGCGTTCGGCGTGGTGGTCGTGGCGGCGGGCGCGCTGCTCGCCACGCGGCTGGGGACGGCGTTCGTGCCGCGGCTGTACGAAGAAGCGATCGTCGCCAACGTCGTGCGGCTTGCGGGCGTGTCCGTCGATCAATCCGTCGAATACAACACGCGCATCGAGCAATTCCTGCTGCGGCAATATGCGGACGAGATCGACCAGATCTGGACGCGCTTCGGCACGCCGGCGGTCGCAACCGATCCGATGGGCCTCGAACAGAACGACGTGTTCATTACGCTGAAGCCGCGTACGAACTGGACGAAAGCTCGCACGCAGGCCGAGCTGTCGGAGCGCATCGCGGCTGATCTGCAATCGCTGCCCGGCATCAAGGCGATCATGACGCAGCCGATCGAAATGCGCATGAACGAAATGGTGGCGGGCGTTCGCGCCGATGTCGGCATCCTTGCATTTGGCGACGACCTCGAGGAGCTTGCGACCATCGCATCGCAGGTGCAGTCGATTGTGGAATCGATTCCGGGAGCGGAAGATGTTTCGGCGGAACAGATCACTGGCGCGCCGGTGCTGCAGGTGCGCGTCGATCAGGACGCCATCGCGCGCTACGGCATCCCGGCGCAGCACGTGCTTGAAATCGTGCAGGCGCTCGGCGAAATCAAGGTCGGCCAGATTCGCGAAGGCCAGCGCCGGTTTGATTTGGCGATCAAACTGCCTGATCGCTATCGCAACGATCCGGACGCCGTGGCGGAGATTCTCGTGCCGACGTCAACGGGCGAGCGGTTGCCGCTCGCGAGACTGGCGCACATTTCGATGACAGAAGGGCCAACGGTCATCAACCGTGAATGGGGCAAGCGTCGCGTGATCGTGCAGGCCAATGTGCGCGGTCGCGATCTTGGCGGGTTCGTGGCGGAAGCTCGCCGGCGCATTGCGGAAGACGTGCCGATGCCCACGGGGTATTACATCACCTTCGGCGGCCAGTTCGAGCATTACGAGCGGGCGACGCAGCGGCTGTACCTCATCGTTCCGATCGTCATCGTCTCCATCATGCTGCTGCTCTATTTCAGCGTGGGCGCCGTCGGCGATGCGCTGATCGTGCTCACAGGCGCTCCGTTCGCGGCGTTGGGCGGCGTGGTGGCGCTGTGGCTTCGCGATCTGGATTTCACGATTTCCGCGGCGGTCGGGTTTATCGCTGTCTCGGGCGTATCGATGCTGTCCGGCCTCGTGCTCGTGTCCACGATTCGGCAGCGCATTGCGGCGGGCATGGCGATCAACGAGGCGATCGAAGAGACGCGGCTCGTTCGTCTGCGGCCGATTCTGATGACGGGGCTCGTGGCGGCGCTGGGTTTCTTGCCGATGGCGCTCAACACCGGCGTGGGCGCGGAGGTGCAGAAGCCGCTGGCGACGGTGGTCATCGGCGGGATTGTTTCTGACAACCTGCTCACGCTCTTTGTGCTGCCGGCGTTGTATTCGCTGCTCGGCGCACGGGACCTGCGGAGGGCGAAGCGAAGGGCGGGCGAACACGCGGAATGGGCTGGCTCGGATTCGAACCGAGGTCTAACCGATTATGAGTCGGCTGCTCTGGACCGCTGAGCTACCAGCCCGCCCCAGAGGGCTGCATTCTACGGGTGGGCGTGGGCGGCCCCGGAAATGAAACGAGCCGGCGATGGACGCCGGCTCAAACGCGGGTGGCAGGACTCGAACCTGCAACCTCCGGTTTCGTAGACCGATGCTCTATCCAATTGAGCTACACCCGCTTGGGGGACGGCATTGTACGGGGCAGAGCGGCCATCGTCGAACGGCGGGCGATATGCCGGGCCGGCGAGGGAAGGCGTTCACTCGCAGTCTCCCAATCTCCCTCTCCTCGAGGGAGAGGGCCGGGGTGAGGGTTCATCGTGCGCGTTGAGATTCACGCGCCGAGGAAAGTTCCTGCGGCCCATCCACCCCCTGACCCCCCTCGTAGGGAGGGGGAATTGTGACTCCCCTCACTAGGGCGTGGGAAAGGGCGATCCCCGGCGATTTGCCTTTCTGACGGGGTTCGCGATAATGTGGGGCTCGAAAACGAAGAGGAATCGACCCGTGCCGAATACGCTGTCATCGAAGAAGCGAGTCCGCCAGAATGCCCGTCAGAGAGCGATCAACCTCTGGCGGAAGCGCCGCATCAAGAACCAGGTTCGCAGCTTCATGAGCGCGGTGGAGGCGGCGGATGTGAGCGCGGCGAAGGAAGAGTTCCGCAAGACGTGCAGCCTGCTGGACAGAATCGCCTGCACGCGGACGATTCATCCCAACGCCGCCGCTCGCAAGAAGTCGCGGCTGTCCAGCCGGCTCAAGGCGCTGATGCAGAAGAAGAGCTGATTCCCGGCGGAGTGATCCGCTGTTGCTGCACCACCAAAGGTCTTGCGCATGGGCTCGACCAGTCGCGCTCGCAGGTTGAGGCCGCGTGCCGACCAAGGCTACTGGCACGAGGCCAGACGCCCCCTGAATATCCTTGCGTTCCTGCTCCTGCCGATCGTCGCGTACGAGTTCGGGCTGGCGCTGGTGCTGCGCTCCGAAACCGGCGTCCTCACCAACAAGGCCCACGAATCGCTGCTGCACTTTTTCAGCAGCTTTGGCGTGAGCGCCGAGGGCAGCCTGTATCTCGGCGGCATCGTCATCATTGTGGTGCTGCTCGTGTGGCATGTGCTGAACCGCGACGAGTGGTCGCTTGAGCCGCGAACGCTCGGCGTGATGCTGGTGGAGTCGATGGTGCTGACGCTGCCGCTCCTCGTCCTGGGGCAGACGATTGCGCGAAGCAGCGTGCCGGCCTTTGCGGGGCACTCGGTGGACAGCGAGACAATCGCGCACCTCGGCACCTCTGCGAAGCTGGCGATCAGCATCGGCGCGGGGCTGTATGAGGAACTCGCCTTTCGCATGCTGCTGATTGCGGCGCTGCATTTCTTTCTGGTCGATGTGCTGAAGGCGTCGCATCAGATGGGGTTTGCGATGGCGATCGTGGTGTCGGCGGCGGCGTTCACGTGGTATCACGATCTCGCCAACATCGCGGGCCAGCTTTCGATGCAGCGATTGCTGTTCTATTTCGTGGCGGGGTTGTACTTCGGCACCGTGTACGCGCTGCGGGGCTTCGGCATCGTGGTGGCGGTGCACGCGATGTATGACGTCGTGACGATTTTGCTGATGGATTGACGCCAGCGAACTCGTGCCTGGCAGCGTTTCCGTCGCTCCGGGATTCCGACCAGCGGCCCCTTACCCGCCCCAGCCCGTCCCGTACAATGATGGCGGCTTCCGGGCTGGACTGCCCCGCTCACGCTTCGATCAAGGAGAAACCCATGCGAAGGATGACGATCATTGCGATCCCCCTGGCGATCGCCTGCTCCGCTGCGTTCGCGGATGACGACGCGACCGGCCTCGATCTGAAACTGACGATCGGCGACAAGGCTCCCGCCATCGACGTCGCCCACTGGATCAAGGGCGGCCCCACGGAAGGCAGCGCGATGGATTTTGAAAGCGGCAAGGTGTACGTCGTGGAGTTCTGGGCCACGTGGTGCCCGCCCTGCCGCGCCAGCATGCCGCACATCTCCGAGCTGCAGGAGAAGATGAAGGATTACGACGTGACGTTTGTCGGCGTGAGCGATGAGCCGCTGCAGACCGTCGCGGAGTTCCTCGTCAAGAAGGACACGGAAGGCACGATGTGGTGGGACAAGGTGCGCTACACCCTCGCCACCGATCCCGACGGCTCCGTGTACAGCGACTACATGAAGGCCGCGGCCCAGGACGGCATCCCCACCGCGTTCATCGTCGGCAAGGATGGCCACATCGAGTGGATCGGCCACCCGATGAGCATCGACGGCGTGATCGAAGACGTGGTTCACGAGACATGGAACCGCGATGAGTATCGCGCCAAGTGGGAATCGGAGATGGCGAATGAGCTGAAGCTCAACAAGGTCTTCACCGAGTGGCGGAACGCGCAGCAGAAGGGCGACTGGAAGACCGCGCAGGCGAAAGCCGATGAACTGATCGCGCTCGGTCAGACGGGCTTCAAAGTGCGGAAGTTCCTCACCTACGTCGGCCCGATGAACGACGCCACGGCCGGCTATGCGTATGCCGAGCAGATCGCCAAGGAAAACTGGGACGATGAGATGTTCCTCAACGACCTCGCCTGGCAGATCGTCGACACCGAGGGCATCCAGACGCGCAACCTCGAGTTTGCGTTGAAGGTCGCCAAGCGAGCCAACGAACTTGCGAAGAGCAAGGACGGCGCGATCCTCGACACGCTCGCACGGGTGTACTACGACATGGGCGATCTTGAAAACGCGCTCAAGTACCAGCGGCTGGCTGTCGAGAACGCGACACCCGACTTCCGCGAGCAGCTTGAAGAGTCGCTGGCGACCTACGAAGCAGCCGCGAAGAGCGCCGGTCGGTAACCGGCAAGCCACATCGATTGATGTTGTTGAACCATCACCGGGCCCTCGCGGCCCGGTTTTTCATGCGCTCACGGCTTCAGCACAGCCGCTCGCGCAGGAGCGATAGATGGCTTCCACCACCGCCTGCACCCGCCGGCCATCGGCAGCGCCGGCGTTGGGCGGCGTTCCGCTCGAAATCGCGCTGACGAACAGCTTCCATTCCTCTTCCCATGCCGTCGTCCACGCATCCGCCTTGCCGAGATCGGGCGAAACATCGCAAAGGAAGCCGGATTGTTCGGTGGTGAAGGTGAGCTTTGGCGTCCACACTTCGATGTGGCATCCGCCTTTGTCGCCGAGCAGCACGATGCCGTCGCGCAGCGCGCTCTGCGGGAAGTTGCCGGCCCACATGGCGTTGAGTTCGAACGTCATGCCGGGGAACTGGACGTGGGCCGCGATGGCGTCTTCGACGTCAAACACGCCGAGCGGATCGGCCGGGCCGGCCCACATTTCCGTCGTGCGATATTGCGTGATCGGCTTGCCGTGCGTGCTGCTGGCGATGCCGAACGCGAGGCGCGGCTGCGTAGCGCCGGTGAGATAGAGCGCGGCGTCGATCATGTGCACGCCGATGTCGATGAGCGCGCCGCCGCCAGATTCCGCCTTGTTCGTGAACCATCGGCCGAGACCGGGTATGCCGCGGCGACGGTACATCGCGGCCTTGGCGTGATAGATGTTGCCGAGCACGCCGTCTTCGACGAGGCGGCGGGCGGCACGCATGGCGGGTGAGCACCGCGACACGAAACCGATCTGCACGATGCGCTGCGCGTGGTTCATCGCAGCGATGATTGCGTCGCATTGCTCAAGCGACAGCGCCATCGGCTTTTCGAGCAGCACGTGCTTGCCGGCCTGCAGCGCTTCGATCGCCAGCGGCGCATGCAGAAGATTCGGCACCGCGATGACGACGGCATCGATCGAATCGTCCGCAAAGAGCCGGGCCGCTTCGGTGGTGATGACGCTGCCGGGAAATCTGGCGGCGAGTCGTTCCGCGCGCGGTCGCCTGGTGTCGCACACGCCCGCGATCGCAACGCCGATGCGCGAAGCGGTTTCCGCGTGCAGCGTGCCGATTCCGCCTGCTCCGATGATGCCGACGCGTAACGACATGACTGATCCAGTGCAAACAAGCCTGCCAGAGCGAGTCGGAAGATAACGCGGCGTCCAGGTCGTTACAATTCGGCCCGCGGCACGTCCGCCCCTGCTTTCACCATGCGACCCGAGCACCCAGCACACACCATCGTCATTGGCGCGGGGATCATCGGCGTGAGCGCCGCGTACGAACTGGCCAGGCGCGGCCATCGCGTGACGGTGCTCGAACGAGGCCAGGTGGCGAGCGGCGCTTCGTTCGGCAACGCCGGGATCATCGCGGTTGGTCACGTGCCGCTGCCGCGACCGGGGCTTGGGTGGAACGCCGTTAAATGGATGTTCAAGCGCACGAGCCCGCTGCACATTCGGCCGGGGTTCAACCCAGCGCTCGCGGCGTGGCTGTGGCGATTCTGGCGGTGCTGCACGAGCGAGCATGTAAGCAGCTTGATGCCGGCGCTGTCGGAGTTGAGCTGGCTCTCGATGGACCGCTTCGAAGCGATCATTGCGGAGGAAGGGTTCGATTGTGATTTTCACCGCGCGGGATGGATGGAAGTGTTCGCCACCGCGCAGGCGATGGAGCACGGCATCGCGGCGGCGAAGCGACTTGAGCCGTACAACGTTCGCCACGAGGTGCTGAACGGCGCGGCGCTGCGGCAACGCAATCCTGTGTTCCGCGACAGCGTGCACGGCGCGGTGCTCTACACCGACAGCGGGTATGCGGATCCGGAGCGGTATCTTGCGCAGCTTGCAGAACGCGCCGTTCGCCACGGCGCCGTCATTCGCACAAGTGCCGGCGTGAAGCGGCTTGTCCTCGATGGCGACCGCTTCACCGGCGCCGAGCTGGAGAACGGCGAGCGCGTGGAAGGCGACACGGTGGTGCTGGCGGCGGGTAGCTGGACGAGTGCGATCGCGCGCGACATCGGCGTGCGCGTGCCGATGCAACCGGCGAAGGGGTATCACGTTGACCTTGCGGACGCGCCGCAGATGCCGATGACCACATGCGTGCTGGCGGAGACGTTTGTCGCCGTGACGCCGCTCACGCGCGGGTTGCGGCTGGCGGGCACGCTGGAACTGTCGGGCATCAACAATCGCATTGACCGCAAGCGCGTGGACATGCTGCGCGTCGGCGCCGGGCGATTCATGCACGGCATTGAGAACTTGAAGGAGCGCAGCGTGTGGGCGGGCCTGCGGCCGTGTGCAGCAGACGGAGCGCCGATCATCGGCTGGGCGCCAAAGCGCGAGAACGTTTTCATCGCCACCGGCCACGCCATGATGGGCTTCACGCTCGGCCCGGGCACGGGACGCGTGATCGCTGAAGAGATTCTCGACGGCCGGCCGCCGATGAACAGCCCATCCGCACACACCGCCGGCTCGCGCATCGACTTGCGGACCATGAGTCCCGCCCGCTTCCGCTGACCGCGTGCGCCCCTGCTGATATAATTGTTCCACGCTGTTCGGCGAACGGCGGAACGCTCAAGCGGGTGTAATTCAGTGGTAGAATGCCAGCTTCCCAAGCTGGACGTCGAGGGTTCGAATCCCTTCACCCGCTTTCTTCATTTTCACTTCAATCCCCTTCGCTCGAACACCATGTCGCGCAGCACGGGATTGCTGTAGCTCATCGCTGTGATCGTGCCGGTTGTGTCGCGCATGAAGCGCACGGTCATCGGGCCGAAGGCGAAGAGGTCGCGATCGACGGGCGCTGGTGGCGTCGTTGAGATGTTGCTTCGCTCGGAGACGACCTCAAGCCGCTCACCTGCACGTCCGATACTACGTAGGCGTTGCGCGGCGACCGCATTTCCCCGCAACCGGCCCGTGAGGAGCGGATGGACAGGAATCAGTCACACCCGGCAGCGCACGGCGCGCGAACGCACGCACCATCGCGCACGCCGCCGCCGGAAGCGCCGGACCCGAACCGGGACGAGCTGACGCGCCTGCTCAACCGCGCCGCGGGACTCGAACGGCTGCGCGAACTGTGGGCGCTGTCCGTTCGTCATGGCGAACCACTGGCGTGCCTGCTCATCAGCGTGGATCAGATGCGCGCCATCAACGAGCAGCACGGCGTGGCGGCCGGCGACCATGCGCTTCGCGAACTGGCGCGCCTCCTCCGCGCCTTCGCCCGCACCGAAGAGCACGTGTGCAGGATCAGCGGCAACGAATTCCTCGTCATCTGCCCGAAGTCCACCGCATCGTCCGCCGCCATCGGCGCGGAACGCCAGCGATGGGCCGTGCAATCTTCCGCCATTGCGTGGCAATCGACTTCGCTCAACATCACGCTCAGCATCGGCGTGGCGGAGCGCGCCCAAAGCATGACGCGCATTGACGAAATGGTGGCGAGCGCGAGCGAAGCGCGGTCACAGGCCCGCAAGCTGGGCGGCAACCGCGTGCATATGGCGGGTCAATGCGGCTTGCCGAGCGACGGCCCGTTCGCCGATGCCGGCGGACGAAGCAGTACAGACCAGCGCAGCAACCGCCACAGCGCCGCCTTGCGCGTGCTCGTGCTGCATGAGGCCGATCAAACGCCGGCGCTGCTTTGCGCAACGCTTCGCCGGTTCGGCTATGCGCCGATGGCGTTGCCGCGTTCGTCGCTGTCGGGCCAGTATCGTGATTGCGGCATGGTGGTCGCAGCGGTGAACACCGGCGAAGCGCACTGGCGGGCGGTGCTGCGTTCCATTCGCGCCGCCACGCGCCGCGTGCCGATTCTGCTCGTTGGCGATCCTGACGCGGAGCCGGCCTGTGCGGCGCTGCTTGCTGAAGGCGCCGATGCATTCGTGGCGACGACCGACCCGCCGCGCGTGCTCCAGCACATGTTGCGAGCGCTCGCGCAGTCGCAGGCGCTGGAGGCGCAATCGGCGGACAACCAGGCCATGCGTGCGGAGCAGGCGCGAATGCTCACCGCCCTCTTTGATCTTGCTCGCGCGTTCGCATCAGCCGGCACGCTCGAATGCTGCCTTGACCGGCTGACGAACATCGGCAGCGAAATGCTGCGAGCCGGGCGCGTGGCGATTCTTGTGAGCAATCGCGATCGCAGCGGGATGGCGCTGGCACGTGTGAGCGACGGTTCGGTGCGCCTTGACGAAATTTCTGAAGCGGCGCTGCGCAGCGGCGTCATCGCTCGCGCCTGCCGGGAACGCGAAACCGTGATCATCGGCGACCTGAACTCGCACGCGCACGAAATGACCGATGTCGAACGGGCACTGATTGTGGACGCTCCTGCCGCGGTCGCGCCGATGGTGACATCGCAACACGTGGCGGGCGTGCTGATCGCCTGTGCCCGGCCGGGTCGGCGCGGCTTCAAGCCGTGGGAACTTGCGATGCTCGATCTCTTGAGCAACATCGCCGCCGCCTCGATTGACGATTTCCACGCCCGCACAGCCCGTGATGAAGCGCGCGAAGCGATCGTCGTCGCGCTGGCCAAGTTGACGCAGCACCGCGATGGGCCCACCGCGGCGCATGTCGATCGTGTGGCGCGCATGTGCGTCGCGCTGGCGCATGAGCTCGCGCGCACCGGCATGAATGAAATCGACGAGGCATTCATTTCCAATCTCGCGTGGGCCGTGCCGCTGCATGACATCGGGAAAGTTGGCTTGCCGGATTCCATTCTGCTCAAGCCCGGCCGGCTCACCGATGAAGAAATGCAGATCATGCGAACGCACGTCGAGATCGGCAAATCGACGCTGCATTCCATCAGCACGCGCGTGCCGGAGGCGGAATACCTGCGCATGGCGGAGCAGATCGCCTATTCGCATCACGAGTGGTACGACGGCAGCGGCTACCCGATGGGGCTCAAAGGCGAAGCGATTCCGCTGGCGGCGCGCATTGCATCCGTTGCGGACGCGTACGACGCCATCACCAGTTCGCGCGTATACAAGGATGCAGTAGCGCACGAAACGGCATGCGATGAAATTCGCAGGCGGGCGGGCACGCAGTTCGATCCGCGCATCGTCGAAGCGTTCATGCGATGCCGGCGCCTGTTTGCCGCCGTGATCGCGCGTGATGAGGATGCGCCCGGCGCGGACCGCGATGCCGCGTGATTTTGCCGGTTGGGCCTACAGCGCGACTTCGCTGAATTCATAATGCACGCCGCGGCGTTCGTGCTGCTCAAGCACGCGTCGGGCGAGCCCTTGGTGACGCGCGAGCTGTTCAGGCGGCAGCACGCCAGCCGTTGTGATCTCGCCCGCGAGCACCATGTGCGCGAGGATGGAACACGGGAACGCGGTGGTGCGAGACATGCTCGTCTCCTGCCGCGCGGGGTCGTAGCGATCGAGCAAATCCCACTGCAGGCGTGTCTTCTTTCCGGGGCTGCGCTCGCCTTCGACGATGATGCGCATGACTGTGAGGTCTTCCTCGCCCGGACCATACGTCCACTTCGGGAACATGAGCGTGCTGATGACATCGAGCGGCCGCACGCGCTGATCGCCGATTTGAATCGCTTCCTCGCTGAAGAGCCCCGTTTCCCGCAGCACGCGCATGAGCTCGCAATGGCCGGGGTAGCGCATTGTCTTTTCTTTCATGAACGGCACATCAAGCGTTTCCGTGAGCGTGCGCAGGCCGTCGGTGTTGAAGGCTTCGAGCGTGCCGATGCCGTCGAAATCGATGAGTTCGGGTTCGCTCAATGCTTCGCGCGTCACGATCTTGCCGTGCTCGACGAGGCGCGCGGGCCGCGTGTATTCCTCGATGACATCGCTGGGCGAAAACGCGGCCTTGTATTCGAACGGCCAGCGGCGCTCGCGCGGCAAGCCGCCGACGTAAATCTCAATGTTCTCGCACGTCTGAAGCTGCGCCGCTCCGTAGCCCGAGAGCAGGTTGCTCATGCCGGGCGCGACGCCGCAATCGACGATCGCCGTGACGCCCTTCTTCTTCGCCAAGTCGTCGAACTGCAGCGGGTTCTCCGGCATGAAGCTGATGTCGCAATAGTGCTTGCCGGCGTTGATGACCGCGGCGAGGGTCTGGGCGCCGAGCTTGCTGCCGAGCGCGCCGCAGACGAGATCAAATTGATCGACGACTTCGCGCACCGCTTCCGCCGACGCCAGGTTCGCCTGAATGGGCGACACCTTGCCATCGGACCGGCGCACCGCCGCGGCGAGCGCGTGCGGCCGCACATCGGCGACGGACACCTGGAGCGCCGGGTTTTCCGAGAGATCGCGCGCGATGACCGAGCCGACCATCCCCGCGCCGAGTACAACAACCTTGGCCATTGCAGCACGTCCTCCACCGCTGGAAAGACGTGAGTGTACCGAAGTCACAGCGACGTGCGGATGGCCCAGAGGTCAGGAAAAAACGGCCGGAACAGCGTGGTGCGAAGATACTCCGCTCCGGCCGATCCGCCCGTGCCCTGCTTGAAACCGATCGTGCGTTCGACCATCTTCACATGGCGATAGCGCCACTCCTGCACGCCTTCATCGAGGTCGACCAGCGATTCGCACAGCATGCGCGTCGTCGGATCGTTGCGGTACACACGGATGAGCTGCGCCTGCACCGCCTCTGATTCCGAGAGCGGCTGCGTGACATCGCGATGCAGCACGTCGGCGGGCATTTCATACCCCTTGGCGTGGAGAAAACGCAGGAAGCAATCGAACACGGTGGGCGCGTGCAGACGTTGCTCAAGGCGGCGCTGCGTCTCGGGCGCGGCGGCGTGGTGCTGCACCATCCGCGGATTCTTGTTGCCCATTACGAACTCGAATTCGCGGAACTGCGCCGACTGGAATCCGCTCGCGCTTCCCAGCCGATCACGGAACGAAAGGAACGAGATGGGCGTCATCGTCTCGAGCACATCGATCTGCGCGACCATCGTCTTGAGGATCGTGCGCATGCGGTGAAGTGTGGACGCCGCGGCTGGTTCATCGCCTGCGCCGAATCGGCGGCACAGCTCGTCCGCCTCGTGCAGCATCTGCTTGAACCACAGCTCGTACACCTGGTGAATGATGATGAAGAGCATTTCGTCGTGCTCGGCGTTCTGCCCGCTTGCATCCGCGGACTTCGGCTTCTGCAGCGAAAGAAGTTCATCGATCATCAGGTATGAGCTGTAGGTCTGCGTCACGATCATGGCTCCGCAAAGCGATGCGCGACCGTATCGCGATGACGCCGACCGGTCAACATGCTGCGGTGGAATTCGGCCGGACGCGGCTGCTCGAGGCTCACTTCGCCGGCTTGCGCACCAATGTGTAATGCGCGAAGAGATCGTTCTCGATGTCCATCGCCTCTTGCCAGCCGAGGGCGAGGGCCATGGATTTCACGAATGCGGTGTCGTCTTTGTCGTACTCCACCACTTCGAAGCCGACTTGCTCGAAGATTTCACGCGCGAACGGGCAGCGACCGTCGGTCCACGGGCGGTATGGCTCATCGGGCTTGCTCGGCGCGGGCGAGATGTTGTAGATGATCGCCACGCCGCCGGGCTTGAGCATGGTGAACATGTCGCGCACGAACGCCGCGTCGTCCACCTTCAGATGCACGAGCATGCGCGGGTCGACTTCTCGCTCCGGGTGAACGTAGCCACGTTTCAGCGTGTTCTTGGAGATGAAGAGGTCGTAGCCTTCGCCGACGGCGCCTTTGATCGATTCATCAGCGGGCCACGAGCCGGTGACAAGTTTGATCTCGCCGGGTTCGCTCGCCGCGGAGCCGTCCACCAGTACGATCTTGCCGGTGTCATTGTCGGCGGAGTAGAGCGCTTCGAGGATGGGGTCGACTTCGATGCCGGTTGCATGGGCGCCTTGTGAGGCGAGCAAGCGGAGCTGGCCGATGGTGCCGTAGCCGAAGTCGGCGATGCGCTTGCCGGCGGTGGTTGCAAGATTCGGCGACGCAGCGGCAGCGAGATCGAACGAACGCACGGAGGCCAGCGGCGTACCGTAGCGCGTGAAGTAATAGAATTGCTCGTCCAGGTCCAGCTTCTTCCACGACACCAACTCGGCGGGATCGATGGCTTGCGCTGCTTCGGCCGTCACGGCTTTCTGGCTGCGCGGATCGTAGTAGATGGTGCGCGTCTCGATGGCCGGCAGCGACGGGACGGCATCAAGCATCTGCTTCGCAAACGGCGTCGTCACCATCGGCCGCAGCGCTTCGGCTTGCTGCACAAGCACCTCGCGCGGCGAAGGCACAGGCTCATCAGCCGGCTTGTCCTGCGCCGGGGCGAATGACGCAAGCATTGCCGCAGCGACGACCACCTGGAACACGATGATCAATTGTGTGGTGCGCATGTTGCGTTGTAGTACAACCGGACCGGCGCGGTTGCAGGCGGACACGTGGATGTGAAAATGCGGGGCGTACCGCGCCTCATCGCTCACTCACAGTTGCCGGTCGTTCCGCATACGGTGGTCAATCTTGCGGCTTGGTTCGGCAACGCTCTGCAATGCAAGACGAAATGCGTTCAACTTGTTGCGGTGTCAGTTGCACCACTTCCTTCGGCGAGCGAATCCATTTGACTAATGCCTTTGGATTCAACACCCACACATCGGGCGATGTGTCATGATACTCACACGACTCCACGAACCATCCGGGATACAACACAACCGGACGCACGGGCACGCCCATCATCCCGGTGTCCGCTCGCAATGTGGCCTGCATAGCGCTGGCCAGTGTGCGCGCTTGCTTGATCGGACACCGATCTGCAACGCGGCCGTTTACACGGACAACTCCGGCTGGTGATACTCTCACCTCGTTCTTTCCGACTCTTTTGCTCCTCGTCTTTGTCTCAATGACATAGACACCAGTCCGACCAATTACGACATGGTCGTAGTTGGCAGATCTTTCCCCCGGCCGCGCCTCTCGTTCAGGCGGCACGTCGTGGAAAACGTGGTACCCTTCACGCTCCAGTTCATCGAGAACCTCCGCGACGATTCGCTCACCTTTGATACCAAGGATGTCATTGTGATCTTGCGCTTCGCTCCGTCTAAGGATGCGATACAGCCAGACGTTGGATACGCACATCAGAATCGTACTGATAGCGACGATCAGCCAATACGTTCCCTCGCTCGCGATCGGCAAAAATCGCTGCAGCGAGAGCCCAAGAATGATGCCGAGAATGATGCCGATCAAACCGATCGTGGCAGTCGCGCACATGACATCGCGAGCAAGCCGACGGTTTCTCGTCTCGATGCCCGATTGGCCGGGTAGCCGCATAGGCGGAGTCTTGAATGGCTCTCTACGTTCGTTCATGTCTTTATGCAGGTGCAGCAACGTTTTCGCGGCCGGACAGCTCCGACCACGCCCCCGTTCGGGCATCCCTATACCGAGACCTTCAGTTCACTTCTTCCGCGATGACAGCACCGGTCGGCGAGTCAACGACTGGTTCCCGCGGCTTTGCATTCAAAATCGGTCGCTCACTCCTGCGATTTACGCGTCGCACCGCTTCTGCTGCCTCTGGCCCTTCGAGCGCGTCGCGCTTGATGACCTGTTCACGAAGCACATTTGCAACTTCTTCCTCGTTGACATTGACCTCGACGACTCGGCGCAGCTCGCGGCGAATCGCATTCAACACCGATTGATTGTTGAGGATTAGCGCAGAAAGGATGTAGCGGCTGGTAGCATCCTTGCGATCTCGCATTTCAGTGTGAGCGCCGCGCTTGAATCCCTCTTTGGTGAAAAGGAACAAGATTTCCTGATCCGTTTCATCGCGGCAATTGACCTTCGTCAAGTCCATCTCTGCAATCAATTGCTTGTCAATCGGCTTGTTGAAGAGCACGTGGTATAGCCGCCACACGATGCCATTCGTCAGAACCACCCACTCGAGACCCTGGTTTGCGGCGTAGTCGACGGCTTGCTTGACGTGCCGATCATCAAGAGAAATTCCAATGGCCTTGATCTCAACCAGTTTCGTCAGCTTGTCATCGATCTTGATCGCAAGGTCGCAATACGTGCCCCGAATCGCGTGCTCGCTGGTCAGTTCGGCGTACTTGTCATAGCCGAACACTTCCGAAAGCAGATCCTTAACCAGTGTGACCGTATCAGCTTCAGATACATCACGGGTGCGTTGCTGCTCGATGATCGGGCGCATCCGCTTCATGGCAGCAGTCATGCGCTCGCAAACACGCTTCGGCACGTTCATTTTTCTTCTCCAGTAATGCTTAGAGAATACAGACAACTGGTCGCCGGAACAACCCTCTTTCTAGGCGCCGAAGTTCGTGAATGGAGAGCGCTATCCCCTCACACCCTAATCGGTGGCCCCACCACCAGCATGTCGTGTTCCTCGAACGCCTTGCAGATGTCGGCTTCGCATGGAAGCGTGGCGTGCTCCGTTGTGCCATCCATGAATGCTTCGAACTTGCCGACGGGCGTGGCGATGGTGATGAGCGTGCCGCGGCCTTCGCCGACGTGCGCCCATGCGTGCGGGAGTTTGCGCGGCGCGAAGAGCGAGTCGCCCGGCTTCAGGCGAAATTGCTCATCGCCGACTTCGACGTGGAATTCGCCGGCGACGACGTAGAACCATTCGTCCTGAAAGTGATGCACGTGACGCGGCGGGCCGCCTTTGCCCATCTCGCGATGCTCGAAGATGTACAGCGCGCCGCCGGTGTCGGACGACGAGAGCTTGGACGCGAGCGGAATCGCGCCCCAGATGAGGCGGCCATTCCTCTCGAAGCGGTCGCACCCGGCGGGAACGAAGATGGCCCGAGTGTGCACGGTGGAACTCACAGCGATCCCTCCTTTCCTTGCATGGAATAGAACGAGCAGCGTATGGCGGCGCCCGGGCGGTGCGGAACAGAAAAAAGAAAAACGCCGCGCGGGTGCGCGGCGTTCTTTGCGATTTGCATGGCCGGGGAGGGGTTGGGTTTGTTCTCCCGCCCCTTCCCTCACCCCTGCCCCTATCCCCGAGGGAGGGGAAATTTACTTCTGCACGGCGATATTCGTTGCGACGAACTTGCCGTCGACGATACGGCCGGTGACGACGGCGGGCTTGGCGCCCTTGCTGCCGCAGAACTGGTGAACGTCGACATCGCTGCCGGTGACGAGATACGGCGTGCCATCGATGTTGACGGCAAGCGTGCAGCTCTTCACGCCGTCCATGTGATAGCTGCAATAGGCGCAGCCGGCTTCGGCTTTCTTGTCAGCGATCATGCCGGGCGAAGCGCCGCGATCGTGGCCGGGCGCGGTGGCGGGCCGGTCGTTGCCGCGTGAAGCGCCGGGGGCGTTGCCGGGGCGGTTGGCGCCGGGGCGAGTCGCCGCGGGGGCAGCCGGCGCGCGGCCGGTGCGCTCGAAGGCGATCTCCATCATCTTGAATTCCTTGCCGGTCTTCGGATCCTGCCCATGCATTTCCATCGTCATGGTGTTGGGACCGGTGTGACGCTGGATTTCTGTCATCGTGGTCATCTTCTTGTTGATCGGGCAGGCGTGGGTGTAGGTCCACGTGAGCGCGTCGCCGCTGGAGTCATACTCGCCCTTGCCGGTCATGATGCCGGTGGAGTGGCTGTCGATCCACGTGGCTTCGAACTCTTCGGTGACGTTGTTGAAGCCGTAGATGCCGGTGCCTTCGAAGGGCCCCATGGGCGTCATGCCTTCAACGACGGCCTTGAAGTAGCGGCCTTCGTAGAGCGGCGTGACGGTGCTGGTGCACTCGTAGGTCACGGGCTCCATGTCCGGGGCCATCCACATCTTCGCCTTGCCGGTCCAGACGCCGACGCCTTCCGCAAGCCGCTGATGCATCTCGCCGGGGGCGCCGGCCTGCATGCACGCCTGCATGTCGGCTTCGGTCCAGCCGGGCGGCAGTTGCATCTCGGGCTGATGGCCCGGCGGGGTCTGCGTGTTGCGGGTGGTGGGGCTTGATGGACGCGTGGGTTTGTCCTGGGTGTTCTGGGCGAAGGCGAGCGAGCCGCTGACAATGATCAGGGCCGCGGCGCCAGCAAACGCCAAACGACAGTTGCAGTGCATGAACGATCTCCTTTGTGTTCCCTTGGTCTCTCTCACGTGCGAAAGGTGGTTGTACGCGTGGCCGCAATCCAACATCCGCGTCGGTCGTGGGCGCTGACAGGGGTCGCGGACGGAAGAAATAGTAGCTGGTCCGAGGCGGCCTGACCGAGGAAAAGCGTGTGATGGCTGCGGCGAAAGCCGCGATTGGCTGTAGCCGAACGCCGATTGTGGGCTAGGATGCTTGCTCCGCGGCGTGGGTCCCAGGATGGCCCCTTCACCCGGTTTCCGGCGAGCCGCGGCCCCCACTGGGGCGAAAACCGCCCTGCCGCAGGTTCATATGGACGCGTTGCAGATTGATGATCGTGGCTGGTGTCGCGCGAAGGACGCAGTGCTGTGAGTTCGGTCGCTCGCACCGCCACGCAGGCGATGACGGACCGGTCCGGCGCCGCAAGCGCCGGGGGTGATGATCGCGCCCTCCCGCCGCCACGCACGTTCCCCACGGTTCCGCTCGTGTGTTCGATGGCGCTGCTGGCGTTCGTCGCCTTACCGCGTGTGCATGACAACGCGCGGCTGGTGGCGGCGTTTGCGGGCGTGTCGATCGCGCTGCTGGCGTGGTCGCTCATCCTGTGGATGGTGCAGGAGCGGCGAGGCGAATCGCTCAAGGTCGTGTTCAAGGCGTATCCATCGCACTACGTGCAGGCATGCGTGCACAGCAGCGTGCTTCTCTACTGGGGCTGGTACTGGCGGGACGTGTATTCCGAAATCCCGCTGATTCTCGCGCAGGTCGTTTTTCTCTACGCGCTCGATGGGCTTCTCACGTGGTCGCGCGGGAGGACCTGGCACATCGGCTTCGGCCCCTTTCCCATCATCTTCAGCACCAACCTATTCCTATGGTTCCGCGATGACTGGTTCATCCTGCAATTTGTGATGGTGGCGATCGGCGCGTTCGGCAAGCAGTTCCTCACGTGGACGCGCGACGGCAAACGCTCGCACATTTTCAACCCCTCCGCCTTCAGCCAGACAACCGTCGGCTTGACGCTGCTCGCCTTGGGGATGTCCGACAAATTGACGCTGGGTCGTGAGATCGCCGCGTCGTTCGAAGTGCCGTACATGCTGCTGTACATCTTCGTCGGCGGACTCGTGGTGCAGTATCTGTTCCACGTCACGCTGGTGACGTTTTCAGCGGCGGCCACGCTGGCGGCGCTCAACCTCATCTACACGTGGGCGACGGACAGCTACTACTTCGTGAATTTGAGCATTGGCGCGCCGGTGTTCCTCGGCTTGCACCTGCTGGTGACGGATCCCGCGACCTCGCCTCGCACCAACGTGGGCAAGATCATTTTTGGCATTGGGTACGCGCTGGGCTATGCAGCGCTGTTTCGGCTGCTCGACATCTTTGAGATGCCGCTCTTCTGGGACAAGCTGTTCCCGGTGCCGGTGCTCAACCTCTGCGTGCCGCTGATTGATCGGTTTGCGCGCAGCGGTTTCATTGCGTCGCTGAACCGCGCGTGGGAGACGGCGCTGTCGCCCAAGCGGCTCAATCTCGCCCACATGAGCGTGTGGATCGCGCTTTTCATGACGATGTGGGGCACGGGATTCATCCTCGGCGATCACCCGGGCGGATCAATTGCCTTCTGGAAGGACGCCGTGCGCCAAGGCAAACCGCATGCGGGCAACAGCCTGGTGATGGCGGTCGGCTCACTGGCCGAGGGCGCCAACTCCGGTCCCGCGTTCAACGAGCTGGGTCTCATCTGCATCGAAGGCAAGATCGTCAACGAGAACCACGGCACGGCGGCAAAGTACTTCAGCCAGGCGTGTGAACTCGGCGACATGCACGGCTGCGTGAACTGTGCCATCCAGTATCTCTTCCTCGGCGAGCGTCGATCCGATGAAGATGTGGCGAGGGCGCTCGACTCGCTGGAACGCGCGTGCGGCGAAGCGCCGGATGAACTGAATTGCTTCCTCATCGGCCATGCGTATGAACGCGGGCGCGGGCGGCCACAGAACCTCCGCCGGGCTGCCGAGCTGTATGCGCGGTGCGGACCGCAGAGCCTGTTTGCAGCCAAGGGGCTCGCTCGCATCGTGCTCAACACGCGCACGGAGGCGATCCCGCTCCATGATGTCATGGGCACGCTCGAATTTGCGGCGATCAACGATGCGGAAAGTTGCTGGTGTCTCGCCTACATCTACGCCGGCGGCGTCGGCGGCATGCCGCAGGATGGCGCGAAGGCGGCTCAATTCATGCAGCGCGCGTGCGACCTCGGCGTGCAGGAAGCGTGCGACATTCTCCAGCAAGGCGAGTGGCCGGCGTTTGAAGAACCCGTCATGCTCGTGCCCGGTTGGTCGACCGCGTGGCCGATGGAGTAGCTTCGATCGCGGCGACCACAATGACGCGAAGCGCAGGACACACTACTCGCCAGCCGCGAGGACGAAATCGCCCTCTCGCGCGCCTGTCGTGACGTGCCAGCCGTCGTTCAGCTTGAGCGTCCAACCGTCCCCGGCGAGCGGGCTGGAGTCTTTGTCCGCCGGCGCCGGCACGTGCGCTTCCACCATTTTGCCGTCTTTGCGGATCAGCAGCGCGCCGGATGGCGCTTCAAGAACACCCCACGCATCGACGATGCGCAGCGAACGGTACACGACGCCAGACGCATCGAGCGCCTGCACGGCGTTGGGATCGAACGTGTACGACACGTCGGCGGTGAGCGGAATCACGAGCACCGGTCCATCGACAAATCGCTGACGGTTCGCCGCGACTTCCACCTGGTGCGCTTGATCTCTCCTGGTCTCGTCGGCGATGAGCGACTCGCCGTGGTATTTGCTCGCCCGCTCCATCGCCGCTGCATCCAGCGTTCCGGGAATTTCAGCGCCGATCGCGGCCGCGAGCATGTCGCCGAGATCGCTCGCCGCATGCACTTCGCTTCGCCACGACGGATTCGCCGCATCGAGCAGCAAGCCATACGCCGGCCCGGACACATACGCAAAGTTGCGAACATAACCCGCCTGGCCCTGTGCATCGGTGAGCCGCATGACGACGCGCGCAGGCAGCACATCGAGCGGAAGTCCGCAGAGCCGATAGCCGGTGTATTCTGCAAGCCCCTCGTTCAGCTCAAGCTGCCGTTCGCTTTCCGCCGCGCCTTCGAACATTGAGCGTCGCTTCATGCGGAAGATCAGCGCATCCTCGATGGCGCCTTTGCGTTCGACTTCGCCCAGCAGCAGCGCCTGCGCGAGCGCGCGCCATTCCATCTGCAGCCAGATGCGGCCATCGCGCGTGTCGAGGTGGTTGTTGTCGGGACTCGCGGCGGGGATGCCGAGGTCCTCCTGAATGCGGTGGAAGCTTTCGTGCATCAGCAACGTGGCGCGAGCGGTGCGCTCCTGCGGCGGCGGCCACATCACCATCGACCATCGGACGCCGGACCACTCGATCGCAGTGTTGGCGATGCCAACGTCCTCCGGCAGCGTTCCAACCCACACGCCATTGCGCTCGTGCAGCGCGCCCTCGGCATCGGCGCGGTTCGCCGCGACTTCGCGCGAACTGGGGTCCGCAAACATCATCGGGCCGGCGATCGGGATACCCCAGAGCTGCGCTCCATCGGCTTCACTCAAGGCGCGGGCGAGATCGAAACACTCGCGTGCCGTGTGCTCATCAATGGCGCCGGCGTGCATGTGCGCTGGCGCGCACATCATCACCATCGCCGCTATGACGGACACAAGTCGTGACGTATGCATGCGCGGTCCTCAATTGCCAACGTACCAGTTGCCCATTCTCTTGAGGATGGCAGGAAATGGCGCGCCCGTCGCGAAAAATGCTGTGGATTGTCCGCAACGCCTGCGCAAAGCCTGCCGAGCGCCGACGGCGCCCCGCTGCAATTCACCACTTCGGATGCCGGCATTGGCCCGGGATGAGGAAGAGATCGATGATCTGGCCGATGAGCAGCAGCCCGCCGGTGAAGAACCAGATCAGCGCCGTCACCCAGCGCCCGGTGTAAAAGCGGTGAATGCCGCACGCGCCGATGAACACGAGGCACCAGAGCAGGTAGGCGATGCCGGGCGTCGGGTGCGTTCGCTGATGTGCTGCCATGAGAACATCGTAGCGCATTGTTTCATCCGCAACACCGACAGGCCTGCGCTAGACTTGCCCGTGGCAGAAGTTCGCGTCGGCATCTCCGGCTGGACCTACAAGCCGTGGCGCGGCAACTTTTATCCCGCGGGCCTGCCGCAGCGCCTCGAACTTGCGTACGCCAGCCGGCGCTTCGGCGCGCTTGAGATCAACGGCACGTTTTACTCGCTGCAGCGGCCTTCCAGCTTTGAGTCGTGGTACAACGACACGCCGGATGACTTCCTCTTCGCGCTCAAGGGCGGCCGGTATTTGACGCACATGCGCAAGCTCAAGGACCCGCTGCAGCCGCTGGCGAACTTTCTTGCGTCCGGCGTGCTGCGACTGCGCGAAAAGCTCGGGCCGATCCTCTGGCAGTTCCCGCCGTTCCTGTCGTTCAACGAAGACCGCTTCAAGGCGTTCTTTGACCTGTTGCCGCGCGACACGATCGAACTGGCGAAGGTGGCGAAGCATCATGCGCCGTTTCTCAAACGCCGCGTGGCGCTGGAGCCGGATGCCCGCCGGCCGGTGCGTCACGCCGTGGAGTTTCGACACGAAAGCTTTCTGTCGGACAAGTTCATCGACCTGCTGCGATCGCACAACATCGCGCTGGTCATCGCCGACGTCGCCAGCAAGTTTCCCACCGCGGAGGATGTGACCGCCGACTGGGTGTACGTCCGACTGCACGGCGCCCGGCAGCTCTACGTCAGCGGCTACACGCCACGCGAAATCACGCACTGGGCCAAACGCATCCGCGCGTGGAACAAAGGGAGCGAACCCGCGGATGCCCGGCGTATCGGCAAACGAGCCCCGCGCAATGCCAAGGGGCGCGATGTGTTCGTGTTCTTCGACAACACCGATGTTAAACTCCGAGCCCCGGTGGACGCCCGCCGCATGGAAGAAGAACTCGGCATCGGGCCGAAGGAAAGCCAAGCGGAGGTGCTCCAGGCGTTGGGCGTGAAGGCGCCACGCAAGAAACAGCCGCGGAAGGCGACATAGCTCCAACATGTCTTTCTCCAGCAGTTCTCGCAGCACGGGCCATTCCGCCTTCCGGTTCGTCCTGACGCTGGGTCTGGTCAACCTCTTTGCAGATATCACCTACGAAGGCGGCGCGGCGCTCAACGGCCCGTTCCTCGGTTCGCTGGGGGCAACGGCCGCCGCCATCAGCATCATTGCGGGGCTTGGCGAGTGCCTTGGCTACGCCGTGCGCTCCCTTTCGGGGATGATCGCTGACAAGACCGGCAAGCACTGGCCGGTGACCTTCGTCGGATATGCAATCAATCTGCTGGCTGTCCCCGCGATGGCGCTCGCGCCCAACTGGCAGGTCGCTGCGGCGCTCGTGCTCGCTGAACGCATCGGGCGCGGCATTCGCAAGCCGACGATCGAGGCGATGCTTTCTTACACGACGGGCAAAGTTGGTCGCGGTTGGGTGTACGGCCTGAACACGGCGCTTGATGAGATCGGCGCGACCATCGGGCCGCTGCTCATGGCCCTGGTGCTGTTTCTCAAGGGGAGCTATCAACTCGGGTTCGGGCTGTTGATCTTCTCTTCCGTTGCGGCGCTGGCCACGCTGATTGCTGCACGAATCAGATTTCCATTGCCGGCGCACTTGGAGGAAGGCGGGCCGAAGACGGCGCACGGTGAAAACTTCAGCGCTGCGTACTGGATCTACATGATCGCGGGCGCACTCTTCGCGGCAGGGCTCACCAGCTTCGAACTCATCTCGTTTCACCTCGCCGAGAAGAGCGGTTTCGCGCCGGCTATGGTTCCAGTGCTGTTGGCCCTTGCCACCGCTGGCGGCGTGGTGGCGAGCCTCGGTTTCGGCAAGCTTTACGACCGCTTTGGGATCATCATCATCGCCGGCGCGGCCGCGCTTTCAGCGATGTTCTCGCCGCTGGTGTTCTTCGGCGGATTGTGGGTCGTGGTAGCCGGGATGTTCCTCTGGGGCATTGGCTACGCAACCCAGGACACGCTCATCAAAGCGCTGATCGCCAGCGTCCTGCCCGAGCATCGCCGCAATACCGCTTTCGGTATTTTCTATCTTGGTTACGGCGGCGGGTGGCTCGCAGGAAGCATCATCATGGGCGTGCTCTACGAACACGCACTCGCCGGCCTGATCGCCTTCGCGGTCGCGACGCAACTCGCGTCCGTACCGCTGTTCCTGCTCGGAAATCAGTTCGCTCGCGGTGTTTCGAGGCCTTCGGAATGACGGCGCGAGTTAAAAAGTACGCGGCTATCGTCGGCGCACGCGCAGGGCAGATTGAAGCCAGCCAAATGGAGAGGCTCAAAAACGGTCCCTGCCGAGCCGATAATTGCTATCGAGCGACATGGCGTGGCGGTTCCGTTGGAACGCGCCATCGTCCGAAGCGTGTCATCGTGCGAAGACATGAGCATGACTGATCCAACCTCCGCGCTCTTCCACCGTGTCGAGGTCTGGCCCTTCGTCGAGACCCTGGCCAAGATGGGCTTGGCGGTGGCGATCGGGACGCTGGTCGGTCTGGAGCGGGAGCACAACGGCAAGGCGGGTGTTCGCACCTTCGCGCTCACGGCGCTTCTTGGATCAATGGGCGGCATGCTCGGCGACGTCTACGGCGCGCTTGCCATGTTCTTTGTCGCCATTTTCATCGGACTGATGAACTGGCGCGAGATGATCAAGGTCAAGAAGCTGGCGCTGACAACGTCCGTCGCGCTCACGGTTGTCGGATTCGCGGGCATCATGTGCGGGATGGGGCACTTCCTGACGCCCGTCGCCGCGGCGGTCATCACGGCAGGATTTCTGTCGATGAAGGAGCCGATTTCCGGCTTTGCGGGGCGCATCTCCGACAAGGAAATCCGCGCCGCCATCCTGCTGGCGGTTCTTGCGTGCATCATTTACCCAATTCTGCCGGTACAGGCGGTGGATCGCTGGGGCCTGATCGAGCCGCGGGAGAACTGGGTGGCGGTGATTGCGATCGCTGCGATCGGTTTCGTGAACTACATCCTGCTCAAGCTGCTCGGTCCGAAAGGCATGGAGATCACGGCGTTCTTTGGCGGCCTCGTCAACAGCCGCAAGGTCATCATCGAGCTTCTGGAGCGCACTCGCGCCGCGGGCGCTGGACTCGCCAAGGCGGCTCGCAAAGGCGTGGTGCTGGCGACGGGCGCGATGCTTCTCCGCAACGCACTGATCGTGACGCTGTTTGCCGTCACAGCCATGGAACGCTGCGCTGTGCCGTTCGCCGTCATGCTCATCGTGTGCGCCGTGTTGTGGTGGCGACAATCAAAGATTGCAGATTCCGGTCCACCGCCCACGATCCCGCTTGAGTCGCCATTCAAGCTGACCGCTGCTCTTAAGTTCGGCGTGGTGTTCCTCGCCCTCAATGTTGCCGGCGCTCTTGCCAACCGTTACCTCGGCGCCGCAAGCTTTTACGTCGTGAGCGTACTGGGCGGCCTGCTCTCCAGCGCGAGTTCCATCACCTCGGCGGCATCGCTGATCGCCAATCATCAGGTGTCCGTGGAAACCGGCGCCAACGGGGTCATCCTGTCCAGCATCACCAGCGTGCTCGCGAACATCCCCTTCGTGCGAGCGATGGCGGCCGATCAGTCGCTCCGCCGCGCATCGGTTCGATCGCTCATTCTCGTCGCCGCCGCCGGGCTGCTGGGGGCGGGAATCATGCTCGGCGCGGAGCAATGGTTCCGCGGGTAAGCCGACGACAGGTGACAAAAACACCGATGGCCCCGGCATCTGCCGAGGCCATCAAGCCTGCTGAATCGGGGTGATAGGATTTGAACCTACGGCCTCTTCGTCCCGAACGAAGCGCTCTACCAAGCTGAGCTACACCCCGCTGCTATCAAAATGTTCCGCTCGAGGACGACGACTTGGCGTCGGCTCGATGGTCGTTCGCGTGGGCGAGTTCGGGTGCTCGCCGTTCAATGAGCGAGGAGGGATTCGAACCCCCGTAGGCATAAGCCAGCGGGTTTACAGCCCGCCCCGATTGGCCACTCCGGCACTCGCTCGGTCGCTGACAAGCCGGCTACTGTAGCCCCCGGAGGGCGGACCGGCAACAGCAGCCCTCGCGGCCGGGGGTGATCGCGCTTCGCCCTATGATCTTCGCTTCACCGGGGCCACGGGCGAGCCTATCGCTGCGGAGACGGCATGCATCACGGCGACAGCGACGAACTTTTCCGAAATCTCTTCGAGGCCAGCCCTTTTCCCGCCGCCATCACCAACCTGGCCAGCGGGAAGATCATGGCGGTCAATCAGCGCGTGCTCGCGCGCTTCGGAATTTCCGCCGAGCAGGCGATCGGCACGATGGTGCGCGATTACTACGCGGACCCGGAGCAGCGGGATCGCCTCGCCGCCGAAGTGAAAGCGTCGGGCAAAGCGGAAGACGTAATCGTGCGGCTGAAAACGCCGGCCGGCGAAGCGTTCTGGGCGCTGCTCTCGGCCCGGCGGGTGACGTATCGCGGCGAGCCGGCCATGCTCACCGTGTTCTACGACGTCGATGCCCGCATCAAGGCCGAAGAAGTTCTGCGCGAAAGCGAACAGCGCCTGGCGGCCCAGAGCGCAGCGCTCACGGAACTCACCGCCACGGGAACCAGCGGATCCGCAACGCTCGAGGAGCGCGTGCGCAGCATCCTCGAAGCGTGCGCCCACACCATCGGCGTCCGACGCGCGAGCATGTGGCAGTTCGATGACAACCGGAGCGCGATTCGATGCACCGATCTCTTCGATGCCGGCACGGGTGAGCACAGGCGCGGCGCCGTGATCAATCGCGCGGATCACGAAGCGTATTTCGGCGCGCTGGAGCGCGAGCGCGTCGTGGCGGCGGCGGATGCGCACCATGATCCTCGCACCGCCGTGTTTTCGAATGATTATTTGAAACCGCTCGGCATCGGCGCGATGCTTGATGTTCCGCTGCGGCGTGATGATTCAGCCGTGGGCGTGCTGTGCCTGGAGCACGTGGGCGGGCCGCGGCAATGGACGGTGGACGAGCAGAACTTCGCGCTCTCCGTCGCCAATCTACGATCTTGAGCGCGAGCTTCGCCGAAGCAACGATCGGCTCGCCCAGGAGCTGCGGAACGCCGGCGCGATGCAGCGGTTGCTTCTGCCACGGTCGATGCCCGTCGATGAGCACATCACCTTCGCGGCACATTACCGCACGAGTTTGCACGCAGGCGGCGATTACTACGACGTGCTGCCGCTCGGCGACGGGCGGTATGCCATCGTTGTGGCGGACGTCGCAGGCCACGGGGCAGGCGCTGCGATCGTGATGTCAATGATCCGCACGGTGCTGCACTCCACCACCGCGGCGCTCGATCAGCCGGGCGATGTGCTCGGCAGGATCAACGATCACTTCGCGTATCTGGTGGATTCGCATCTGTTCGCCACGGCGGTGTATGCGGTGATTGACCCGCGTCGCCGGATGCTGCGCATTGCGAGGGCCGGCCACCTTCCGCCGATGTTGCTGCGCAGCGGCATGTGCGTGGCGCAATGGAAAACGGAGGGCACGCTGCCGCTGTTCATCGATGCGCTGCCGAACATCCCCGTCGTGGAGCACGCGCTGGAGCCGGGCGATCGGTTGCTGTTCTTCACGGACGGCGTGACCGATGTCGTGAACCCGGACGGCGCACGCTTTGAGCTCTCGCACCTGGCCGAGGCGATGATGCGTTACCCGGATTTGCCGGCGCATGATCAGCTTGACCGGATGGTGGGCGAAATCGACGACTTCGCGCACGGCCAGGAGCCGATCGACGACATCACGCTGCTGCTTGCAGCGCTCACGTGATGAAGGATCAGACCGAACGTCGGCGACGGACGCCCGCCAAGCCAAAGATCGCCAGCACGGCCGCAGCGCCGGGAGCCGGCACAGCCTTGAACTCGCCCGTTCCTGCAGCGTTGAAGCCGGTGATGAATCCGCCCGCCGACGTCAGCGATGCGTGATCCACCTGCGCGGAGAACGACACCGTCACCGGACCAGAGATCGACAGCCCGAACGGCAGGTTCTGGGCGCTCGTCGGCGAGATCGACGCCGCGAACGTGAAGTGCGCGAGGTTGGCGACATCAACGTATGTAACGTTCACGCTCGTCAGGTCCACGCGGAGAAACTCGGACGCGAGCGGCGAGGCGCCGATGAGCAGGTCCATGAAGCCGGGGTTGCCGGGCGTCGTGATGTTGAAGACTGTGCCCGAGGCGGACGGAATGTTGGACACGTCCGGAATGAAGAGATCGAGCGAAACGTCGCTGGTGATCGAGCCGACGTGCCCGCCGTTGACGAAGAAGTCGACGGACGCGAGCGAATCGGCGTCGGCAGGATTGCCAAGACCGCCGCTCGTCGAACCGGCGTCATAGAACGACGAGCCGTCGTAGACGATGTCCATGCCCGTGAACTGAATCTGCACATCGCCGAAGGTCGACGCAGCCGGAAGCACGAGGCCCGACGCGCATACGACAACGGCAAGACGATGATTGCGAAGCAGCGACCACTGCATGGGTTCACTCCGGGTATGGAATTTCGCCAAACTCTCTCATCAGCGCGGCCGATTGAGCGGCCGGCGCACTTCTCCATTGGCGGTGAGTCTACCACGGCAATGTCGGAATGCACCGCCTAAATTGCGGATTATTCCGATTTCATCCTTTCCACCTAAAGTCTCACGAACGGCGTGAAAATAGGCAAAGATGTGAGTTCAACGCCGCCGAACAAGGCTGTGAATGAAGCCCACCGCGGTGAGCGCCCACGCGGCCAGCGCCACCCAGACGCACCACCGCGCAATCGCTGCGAGGAACGGCACGCCGAACACTTCCGTGAGGCGATAGGTGCACGTGGTGTACATGCCCAGCGGGAAGACCGCGCCCCAATAGAGCGGGTCGTACCGCAGCGGGAAGCGGCGATAGATGTGCCGCCACACGCCAAGGATGATCAGCATGGGGATCCACCATGTCGCCGTGGCCCAGAACGCGACGGTGAGGCCCTTGATGAACGGAAGAAGCTCGGCGACGGCGGGCGCGTGCTGGGCGTTGAGCGTCAGCATTGCGCCGGCGAGCGTGGAGATGGCGACCGCGCCCATGTTGATCCAATACGGCGGGGCGAGGTCCGAAGGCTCGAACGTGAAGAACATGTAGCGATAGAAAATCAGCGCGATGATCCAGACATAGAGCATCCCGCCGCCGAGCCACATCGCAAGACAGAAAAAGAGCAGCGGCCGCTGCAGATCCGCTGACAGCTCCGGAACAAGCTGCGACCCCAGCACCGCCACCGATTGCGCCGCCACGACGCCAAGCAGCCACCCGCCGTTGATTCCAACTTCAAGCGCCGGTTTGGCCGCCTTGACAGTGAGGATCGTGAAGACCGAGTACGTCAGCCCGGCCCATAGGGCGCAGCCGAGCAGCCAGAGCGCCCAGGCGATGGTCCACGCATGCAGGATGATGAGCAATTGGCTGCCAAGAACACATGTCGCAGCGACCAGCGTGAAGAACCCCACGCAGCGACCGTGATGCATGAAGTCGGCGACAACGCCTTCGCGGTGCCGCACCACGCGCGCGATCGTCAGCAGCCACAGCGCGATGTAGGCGGCAACATTGACGAAGAGCAGGGCCCGCGCGACCCATTCCAGCGACTCGCCCGACACACTCGCCAGCAGATGCGCTGCGATCGACACGATGCCCGTCGCCATGACCATCCCGAACGACGCAGGATGCATGGCGGCAAGCCCGACCGGCGGCGATGAGGCTGTCGGCGTCGGCACGCGCGGCATGATAACGCACGCACCGAACAACAAGGAACCTGCCAGGCGCTTGCTCGCCGAAGCAACAGTCTTGCGCCGCGCATCGATTGCGGTTTTCGGCGAAGATGTGGGCGACCAGCCGTGAGGTCGCAACCAGCGTCGTGACGATGCCAACGAAGCTCGCGCAATCACTCGGTCTGCCCGGTTTGCTGTTTTATGGCGTGGGCGTCATCGTCGGCGCGGGGATTTACTCGATCATCGGCGCCGCGGCGGGCGTTGCAGGTCGGTTGCTCTGGCTTAGCCTTGTGCTCGCGGCCGTGCCGGCGGTGCTGGCGGCTCTGTGCTATGCCGAGTTGAGCACGCGCTTCCCGAAGGCGGGCGGGTCGTATGTGTATGTGCGCAAAGCGCTGCCGCGCATCACTTGGCCGGCGTTCATGATCGGCTTCACCGTCGCGGCAACCGCGGCCGCCACCGGCGCCACCGTGTCCATCGCCTTCGCGGGTTACCTGTCCATGTTCCTTCCGGTTCCGCAGTGGCTCGGCGCGATGATCCTGCTCGCGCTATGCACCATTATCAACATCATCGGCATTCGCGAATCCGCATGGGTGACGGGCGTGTGCACCGCGATCGAAGTGCTCGGCCTGGTGCTCATCATCGGCGCGGGGTTTGTGTCGGACGGCGCCACCGAGGGACTGCTCGACATGTCAACCGCGCGCGGCGGATTGGCGGGCGTATTTTCCGGCGCCGCGCTGTGCTTCTTCGTATTTACAGGTTTTGAGGGATTGGCCAACCTTGCGGAAGAAACGAAGAAACCGCGAAGGAATTTGCCGCTCGCGCTGATGATCAGTCTTGTGATCACGACGGTGCTGTACGTGTGCGTGGCGATCGCGGCGACGGCGCTGATGGACCCGCAATCGCTGGCGCAGAGCAATTCGCCGCTGGCCGATGCCGCGCGTGCGGCTCACCCGCGACTGGCGACAGCGCTCGGCTGGATCGCGCTTTTCGCTACCGCGAACACCGCGCTCATCACGCTGGTGGTCGGCAGCCGCTTGCTCTTCGGCATGGCGGACGAGGGCGACATGCCGGCAGCGCTCGCCCGCACGCTTTCAAACCGGAAAACGCCGTGGGTCGCCGCGATCGTCATCCTTGCGGCCACGATGTGCCTGCTTCCGCTTGGCGACGTGGCGCTTGTCGGAAGCATCTCATCGATGCTCACGCTGTTCGATTTCGCAGCCGTCGGCATCGCGCTTGTGCTGCTGCGGTTTCATGCTTCGGAAGAAGAGGCTCGGGACGCATTCCGGCTGCCGGTTGCCATCGGCCGCGTGCCCGTCGTGCCCATGCTGCTGCTCATTTCCATCGTGTTCTTGGCGAGACATTTTGATGGCAAGGTGTATCTCGTCACCACCATCGTCATGGCTTTCGGCGCGTTGCTGTCGTTCACAAAGCGATGGTGGAAACGCAGTGGAGTTCCATCGTCAGAAGCGCGTGCCCATGCAGGCCCGTGAGCTGAAATGCGCGAAACGCGACTTTCGGCGCCCCTATCGCCGCTCTCGTTCCATGCGATAGAGATAGCGCAGCAGGCCAAGGTTGAGCAGAAAGCAGAACGCGCTCCCGACCGCCGCCGGCCAGATGATCGATTCATCCCCGCCCAACCACGCATTCATCGTTGCGGTGAGCAGCCAGAGTTGCAGAATGACGAGGATGATGACGAACGCCAGCATGCCGTACACGACGGTCATGCGCTGCTCGCGCGTGAAGGGGCGCTTGAGATGTGCGGTTGGCTTTGTCTGAGTCATTGTGCAACGCCTTCGAACGAATCACACCTGACAAGGTGACACGGTGCAGGGGTGGCATGGTGATCTGAAGTCCTCAATTTTGGCGCTTCGTCCGTGCACCTGACTCCCCACGCTCGATCACCCACGTTTCCGGATGATTGATCATGCCGACGATTGTCTTGATGATCGAATCGTACTTTCGGTAAAGCGCAGCGGCCTGTCCTCGCTCGATGAAGCCGAATTTCACGGCAAATTCGATCCAACACTGCGTCTCACCCGCCTCAGCCTCCGCATCCGAAAGTTTGCTGATGAGCGAGCCCGCATAACGCCTCTTTCGCCATGCCTCGGCCAAGTTTGAGCAGACCGAGCGCGATGATCGGCGAATCTGATCCGTCAATGAATACTGCTCTTCGCGGGGAAACGCCTGCGAGAGCTCATGAATCTCACAAGCAGCATCAAACGCGCGACTATAGACGTCCAAATCCCGATGCGTGCGAATCACACCGGAAACCCTCTTGTCCCCACGATCGCTCCTCATCACCGTCTCCCAACAATCGGCGCCAACACGTCACCCGCAAGCACCCCTTCAACTATTCACCTTGCCACCTTGTCAACTACACCGTCCGCCTCTCCACCCCTACCGCGTAGACATCATCGCCACGAATCTCCAGCGCAATCCGCGGCAGCGGTCTCGGCGGCGGGCCAGCCAGCACATTGCCCGTCTTCAAATCAAACAACCCCTCATGGCACGGACAATGAATCACGCCTTTCTCCACATCTGGGATTACCGCGCACGTCAGATGCGTGCACTTCTGGCTGTATGCGACAAGATCGACGCCGCGCTCATCGCCTTCACTTAGGCGAATCAGAATGCAGTGATCCGCTTCGTCTGGATAGTGAAACATGACCGTCTGGCCGACCTTCAATTCACGCAGTGAAGCAATGCGCATGATCTCGGGTTTGCCGCTTCGCTTGCGAACATAATTCTGCACCACGATCCAGAACTGCCCCACCACGAACGCAAAGCTCGTCAGCACCATGAATTTCGTGAAGTCACGCCGTGCGACGTAATGATCCTGCGGCCAGTCGATGGGAAAATCCTGACGCCACTGCGGTTGCTCTTCCAACGGCCGACCGTCGGGCGGAATCGTCACGCGTTCGGGATCGCGCACGGCCTGGTAGATGTCTGCGGGTGCCGTGCCCGTCAGTCCTTCGCGTCCGGGGGTGTCAATGCGGATATCGACAAACCGCGGTGGTTCGGAGCCGTGACCCCGCGCCTCGCCTGCGGTGTGCGGAAGACCGTGCGGTGCTGACATGGTGCGTCTCCAGCAGAGAGCCCTGAAGTGCCTGCGGCATTCTACAGCGCGCGGTCGCCCCTCGCGGCGAGGCAATACGCGCAGCATGCGGCGCATTGGACTGATGGTGCAAGGTGCATGGAACGACGTCGCGGATTCGCCGCGTGGCGGAAATGGAGCGAACCGATGATGAGGAGCGCCTGTCGTGCCTTGCTGTTGCTGATGTCGGGCGCCGCGATGGTGTGCTGCGCTTCCGGGTGCGCCAGGAACGGCATGCGCCCGGCGAACGCAACGCTGGCCGTCGCGAAGCAGGAGACAAGCGCCCCTGCAGCCTATGAAGCGGCGTTGCCGATGGAGCTTGAGCCGCGCAGCTCCATCGAGGGGCAGCGCGACCATTACAACCGCGTGTACGCCGAGCCGGGAAGCGAACATCCGCCCGCCAATGAGTTTCTTCTGTACTGCCTCGACTTCATCGACGCGCAGCGCCGGCACGAAGCGGAAGCGGGAAAGCGTGCAGACACCGCCGCGAACGCAGAGACGGCCCTGACCGCACTCGACATCGCCATGGGCGACGGCCGCAACACCATCGCGCTGGCGCAACGCGGCTATCGCACCACCGGCTTCGATATGTCCGACGTCGGCGTCAACCGCGCTCGCAAGCGCGCTGCCGATCTGGGGCTCACCATCGAAGCGAACGTGAGCTATTTCGATGATCGCTATCTGCAACCTGAACACTGGGACGTGGTGGCGATGATGTACTTCGGCGTTGATGATCGCGCGCTGGAGAGCCTGAAGAACGCCATCAAGCCGGGCGGCTACCTCATCATCGAATTCTCAACGTCATTTCCCGATGCGCCGCGGCGTGCCGGCGACAGCACGCTCAACTGGACGCTTCATCGCTACGACGACTGGGAAATCATTCACTACGAGTACGCCATCGGCCCGGTGCAGTGGAAACAGAAGCGCCCTGTCGACAACGTAGACGCCCCGCGAATCCGTGTGTTGGCACGCAAGCCGGCCGCGCGATGAGCACGAGGACCCTTTCGCCGGTGTGGCGTCACGCAATGGGATGCAGCACGAGCCTTCCGTAGGCGATGAATGCCATGAGCAGGCCGAGCACCGCGCTCATGATGATCGGCGGGACTTCACGGTACTGCACATGCACCCAGATGAACACGAGCGTCTCCACCGCAAGCAGCGCGGCGGCGATCACCGTGAGCATCGGCTGCCAGCGCAGGGCCGACGGCACAATCAGCCCCACCACGCACACCAGCTCGATGATCCCCATCGCCAGCCACGCCTGGCGCGGCAGCGCACCGAACGACGGCACATCCGCGCTGATTTTGTCGAACAGAAACACCTTCATGACCCCCGAGGCGCCGAAGATCAATGCCGCGATCCCCTGCAATACCCACAGCAGAATGTTCATCGCGAATGCCCTTGCAATGGAACCGGTCGTGAGATCCGCGTGCGGCGGCATCGTCAATGAGCGGCCAACGCCATCGCAACTTGGCCCAAACCGCAAGCAAACGCACTTCGCGCCGGCTAGCCCGACACCGCCGGCCGCTTGCAAAGGATGACGACGCCGAGCGTGGCCGCGATCACCGACGCAAAGAAAATTCCCATCTTCGACGCAGCGAACACGCTTTCATCGCTGAACGCAATGCTGGCGATGAAGAGCGACATTGTGAACCCAATGCCGCCCAGCGCGCCCGCTCCGCAAAGCTGACGCCAGGAATACGCATCGGGTTTGATGGCGATCTTGCTGTGAACCGCAAGCAGCGACGCCATGATAATGCCCACCGGCTTGCCGATGACGAGACCCAGCACCACGGCAGCGATGAGCCGCCCGTGCCCTTCGAACACGTCCGATGACCACACCACCCCAGCGTTCGCCAGCGCGAAAATCGGCAGCGCGACGTAACTTGACCACGGCGAGACGGATCGCAGCAGCTTGTCGGCCGGTGATTCCATCCTGCGATAAATGGCATCCAGCGTCGCCAGCGCGGGCGCGGACGGCCCCCGACGCATCGCTTCCCCAGCCTGGCTCTCTTCCAGTTGAATGATGGCGTTCGCCTGCGCGAGCAATGCTTTGACATTGGCCGGCGGCCGCGTGGGAATGAACATCGCCATGATCACCGCCGCCAGCGTTGCATGCAGTCCAGCTTCGTGCAGCAGGAACCAAAGCACGACGGCGCACACCGCATACGGAAGACTCTGGTACACGCCGAGGCGATTGAGAACGGCCACGAGCGCGGTGACCGCGCCGCCTCCAATCAGCATGCCGATGCGAATCTCCTCCGTGTAGAACACCGCGATGACGAGGATGGCCACCACGTCGTCGATGATCACCGCTGCCGTCAGAAACACGCGCAGCTCGATCGGCACGCGGTCGCGCAGCAATACGATGAGCGCGACGGCGAACGCGGTGTCCGTGCCGATCGGAATGCCCCATGCATGTTTCAGGCCCGGCGGCGCGATGATGGAATAGATCGCAGCCGGCAGAATGATTCCGCCGAGGGCCGCAATCACCGGCAACGCGCCTGACCGGAACGTCGAAAGGTGCCCGACCGTGAACTCTCGCTTGATTTCCAAGCCGACCACGAAGAAGAACACGGTAAGCAAGCCGTGGTTCACCCAGTGCAGAAGCGAGTGATCGAACGCCTTGCCGCTCCATGACACGCCGACATGTGTGTCCCAGAACGCAAGAAACGCCGGGCCCCAAGGCGAGTTGCTCAGAACCAGCGCCGCCACCGTCGCGAGCCCAAGCAGCAACCCGGACGCCGGGCCCCATCGAACAAAATCAAACGCGGCGGTTTGGATCCGGTGACCCAGCGGCTCCAGCAGCGCATCGGCCAGCGAACTCTCATCCCACGTGCCGGTGTACTGCTTGCCATCAATAAAGAAGCTCGGCGTGACGCGCACACCGCTTCGTTCCGCGCTCTTCATGTCCTCCCGAACGCGAGCCTGCGCTGCTGCATACGCCTCCGCGTTCTCTTCGATCGGCGGCAGGCCAAACTGCTGCATCACGCTTTGAAATTCGGCTTCGCTGAACTGCGGACCGCGCTCCATCAGCGCCGCGTGCACATCCCAGAACTTGTTCGCTGTGATCGCCGCATACTCCGCCAGTTCCGCCGCACGCAGCGCCTCGGCGCTCCCCGGCAGCGGCCGATGTCGAAACACGTACCGCATCCGCCCGCCAAACCGATTCCGCAGCCCGGCAATGACTTCGTGCACCACGTGACAATGACGGCAGGCGTAACTGCCGTACTCAACCAGCGTCATCTCCGCGTCGGGCGAACCCAACGCATGATCGCGCCCGGCGTCCACGGCGGGCACCAGCGGCGTGCTCTCGATCTTCAATTTCATGTCCGCCATAGATGCTGGGAATATAGCTGAACAGCGCGCCCCCATCCGGCGCACAGCTCAATGACCGCTTGTGTGAAGCGATTTGTTGGGCATGCCGCGCGATCGACATGGTACAGTTGCCGCATGACCACCCCGAAGACCCGCACGAGCACAAAGGCAAGCCCGAAGAAAACTCCTTCGCGCAAGACTCCCACGACAACGACGAAGATTGCCACGGGCGCATCCGTCGGCGGCGCCAGTTCCCGCGCCGAAAGCCCCGCACCGCCGCTTTCCGAGTTTTTGTCGCGATTCCCGGCGCGGATCGTTGCACTGGCGAAGTCGTGTATGACGAAACTCCGCAAAGCGTTTCCGGGCGCGAATCTGCTGGTGTACGAATACGCCGACTCGCTCGTCGTGTCCTTCAGCATGTCCGAACACGGCTACGAAGGCATCGTCTCGCTGAAAGTCCTGCCGGAGGAAGTTCGGCTGTACTTCGATAAATCCATCCCTGACCCGAAACACTTGCTCCAGGGTTCGGGCGGCAAAGTGCGCAGCGTGACCATCGAGGCGGCCTCACAACTCGATCGCGGCGACATCAATCAGCTCATCAAGGAAGCAATCAGGCATGCCCGCATTACGCTGCCTCGCACCGGCCCGAACCGCGTGATCGTCAAGTCGGCAGCGAAGGCGAAGAAGAGCGACAGGAAGCACACGAAGAAGTGAGTCGGAACGGCGATACGCTTTTGGGCGCGTATGAGACTCGCGATGCGCCGGTACGATTTGTCCGCTCCACAACCGCGGCGAGAACAGCCATGGCCAGGAAATGCAGCGGCGCCCTCGAAATGTTCGCAGCCAAGGGCGCGGACAAGATTTACCAGGCGCTCTTGTCCAAAACGCAGGCCAAACTCGGCGACAAGAATGCCTTCGAGGACCCCAAGCAGACCTGCGTGCACATCAACGCAGGCAAGGATGGCGTGGCCTTCGCGGGCGCTCATCCGCGCAAGGACGCGGTGCTGCTGAACATCCGCGTCGATTCGCCGATCAAGAACAAACGCATGCGCAAGGTCGAGCAACTTTCCAGGAATCGATTCGACTGCGAGATGCTGCTCACTTCGGAGAAGGATGTGGATGCCGAAGTCTTGAACTGGCTGCAACAGGCGCACGACCTCGCGGCGGGACGCTAAAACCTTCCCATAATGCAAATCTGCGTCTCTTGACTCACCAGGCCGATAGTCTATACTGACGTATATACGCCAAGGAGCATCGCATGGTGTCGATCGCAAAAGTATTCGCCAACGGAGCAAGCCAGGCCGTTCGGTTGCCCAAGGAATTCCGCTTCGACTCCGACGAGGTGTGCATCAAGCGCATCGGCGCGGCGGTGCTGCTGTTCCCCAAGGAAGCAGCGTGGGAACTCATGGCCGATTCGCTCGGCAAGGCCGATGCTGACTTCATGGCCGACCGCAAACAGCCCAAGCGCGCCGACAAGCGCAAGAAACTGTGACGCGCTTCCTGCTCGACACGAACATCTGCATCGATCTGCTGCGCTCCGGCACGCGCAAGACGCTGGCACGCCTGCGCCGATACGAGATTGATCAGATTGCAATCTCCGCCATCACGTTCGCTGAATTGAAATACGGCGTTGCGAAATCGGCGCGACCCGCGCACCACGAACTGTTGCTCGTGCAGTTCTGCGCGCCCCTGGCGATTCTCCCGTTCGATCACGCCGCTGCTGAAAAGTACGGCCAGGTCCGCGCTGCGCTGGAACAAGCCGGCACACCCATCGGCCCGCTGGACACGCTCATCGCCAGCCATGCACTTGCGCTGGACGCGACGCTGGTGACCAGCAACGAACGCGAATTCCGGCGATTGGACGGCCTGCAGATCGAGAACTGGATCAAGCCGTAAAGCATTTTCACGCCCGCCGGATTGCCCACCCCCCGAATCTGCCCCGATTCCGAGGGGAAGTCGCTCCGCACCATCGCCAATCACGTTCAAGCGCACATGCACGGGGCAATGTGGGGGTGGGGGTTGCTTGAAGCGGCGTCCTGGGGCCTCTCTGCGTTGCCGATTCCCCTGATGGTGGTATCCTGACCGCCATGGCAAAGGACCAGATGCAGGCATCAGTAGAAATCGTCGTTGAGTCGCGTGGCGGAAGCATCGTGGCTGTGTACTCGTCAGACCCGAATGCGCGAATCGTGGTCGTGGACTGGGATGAGTTTGACGACAGCGGCAGACCCGGCTTCCTCTATCCGATCGATCCGATGTCGCAGATGCCGCGCGATACGCAGGACATGGTGGGACGTGCGTTCGACCCCTCAGCAGCACGTCCTTGACAGGGGTTTGCGCCTCGGCTTCAATACCCGTACAGTTTCCTAATCATGGAGGATTCAGATGCACGGAAACAACGGGCATCATCAGGAGTTGCTGATCAAGCACGAGATCGCGAGCGCGTTTGATCCAGAAGCGCAAGCTGTCATCGCAGAAGGCGACTGTCTCGAAACGTTGCGCGGCCTGCCCAGCGGATTTGCGCAACTCATCATCACGTCTCCGCCCTACAACATTGGCAAAGAATACGAGAAAGCCACGCATCTTGATCGCTATCTGCATGCGCTCGGGCCAATCGTGGATGAACTGATTCGCGTGCTCTCGCCCAGTGGATCACTGTGCTGGCAAGTCGGGAACTACGTCGAAGATTCCGAAGTCTTCCCGCTGGACATTTTCTATTACCCCTTCTTCAAGAAACACGGCCTCAAGCTTCGCAATCGCATCGTGTGGCACTTCGCGCACGGTCTGCATGCCAGCAAGCGCCTTTCAGGTCGCTACGAGGTGATGCTGTGGTTCACGAAAGGCGACACGTACACGTTCAATCTCGATTCGATTCGTGTGCCATCGAAGTATCCAGGCAAGCGGCACTTCAAGGGCGACAAGGTGGGGCAACCATCCGGCAACCCGCTTGGCAAAAACCCGTCCGACGTTTGGCCGATCCTTCAACAGGATTGGGAAACCTGCCTCTGGAACATTCCCAACGTCAAGGCCAATCATCCAGAAAAGACGTTGCATCCGTGTCAATTCCCAATCGAACTCGTGGAGCGTTGCGTTCTCGCGCTCACATCGGCTGGGGATTGGGTGCTTGACCCCTTCTCAGGTGTTGGCTCTGCGTTGCTCGCTGCAATGCGTCACGACCGCCGGGCAATTGGCTGCGAGAAGGAAGCAGAATACATCGAGATCGCCCGACAACGCATCGTCGATTTTCATGCGGGGTCGCTCCGATACAGGCCCCTTGGCAAACCTGTCTATGAACCAACCGGACGCGAGAAAGTCAGTCAAGTTCCGATTGAATGGCTCTCCACGAAGGATACAGCATGAGAATCGCGGGTATCTACTCATTCAAAGGCGGAAAGGAGCAAGTCACGAAGTTGTATCCGGACTTGTTGCCGGAGGTGAACCAAGCAATCAGCGCTGTTGATGCATCGCTTTACAAAACCAAGACAAGCGATGAGGTCACGATGATGGGCCGAATGCTCTACAGCCCGCGCGCCCTGAACAAAGCGTTCAAGAGCGCGTTCTTTGCAATGGGTTGGCAGTGCGTGCGTGTACCTTGCACGTATCCCACGACCCACTATCTCGACGATTACGAGATTCGATCCAAGAACCGCGGCGCGTTCCGAGAAATGGATTTCGTCAAGAAGAAACTCGGAATCGAAGTGCAGTTCGGCAAGTACGCCTTCATGGTCTACAACGTCTGTGCCAAGATGACGATCTTCCACAGACTCGGCCACATTGACACAGGCATCGAAATTGTTCCCGTGAAGGCATTTGCAGATGAAATGTCAACCGGTGTTTCGTATTTCGAGCAGTTCCTTTGGGACTTGGAAAGTCGCGGAGTTGCGGACATTGACATTCCTGTGATGATCATCGGGATTGATGCCTAGTTGTGGCCGACGAATCACCACAATCCAGCGAGCCTGAGATAGTCCAATCGCAAGACGGAAGCCTGTCACTCATCTATCGAGGCGGCCTCTCAGACCGCGGCATGCTGCTGCTCGATGAATACGCGGCATCCCTCGAAGGATGGCGCGGTCTGTTTCAACTGCTCGGCGAGCTGTATTTGCATCAGTTCCCAGAATTGCGGCGCGTGCGCGGCGCGCGGCTTCTCAAAATTGAAATAGTCGCAGAGCGTCAAGGTTCCTGGGAAGCGGTTCTCATTTTCACTCTCGGGGCGATCGCGGGTGGAATCATCGGCGGCCGTGCAGACGCGCTCGCAGTATGGTCCTTCAAGAAGCTGGTGACGTGCATTCAGAAAGTGATTTCGGCATATGTGCGCAAGAAAAGCACAACGACGGACATAACTGAACTCACGTCGAATCTGCGCGAATTGATGCAGCAAGAAGGATATCAGTTTGGCGAACCCCCTGATCCTGACCAAGAAGAAGTCATCTTCCTTCCCGCATTTGCGAAGGAGGATGACGAGGTTCCGATCGATCCCGTTGGCCGAATTGACCGCGCCCAAGCATTGGCGGAACGTGTCGATCAATTGCTGAAAGCGGCAACTACTCCGTTGGAGCATTCATGCGAACGCATGAGCGTCGTTCAAGCGGATGGTTCCTCCGTTCTGGAGATCGGCCCTGCTGAACGAGCGGTGATCACCGCGCCGCTCACACTTCCTCCGCCGAAGCGCGAATGGGTGAAGCGCCGCATCAAGTTTGAGCGCATCAATCGAAAGACCGGCAGAGCGCTCTTTCACTTCGACGGTGAGGATGAGCACTTAGGCGCGCATTACTCGAAGATCATTGATCGCGCCGTCCGAGAAGCAGGAAATCGCTACACGCAAGCATTCAACGATGATGCCGCTATCGAGGTCTGGATACGCCAAACTCACCCTGAACCTGGCCGTTTGAACTTTCAGTGGGAAATCACAAGCGACGATCCTGACGATATGCCGCTGTTCAATGTAAGATAGTGCGATCGTTTGGGTTGAAACGGCCTGAACCGCACTGGCTGTGGTTGACCTTAGATCACCACCTCCGCATACGGATCATCCGTCATCACAGGTACCGGCACTCGCTCCGCTCCATCGCCAATCACATTCAACCTGATGCTTCGCGGGTTCCGCGCACTCGCTTCCTCATCCATCGCACTCGTCACATCTAAATATGGTTGCTTCGTCGCCGTCGCCTTCGGCACCATCGTGAACACGCGCGTCGTGATCGTCTGCTTGCCGAACTGGAACGTGTTGATCGGCGTCGATTGCGGGCGCATCTGTTCGATCTGCTCGCGCGTGCCGAAGAACAGCGCCTGGCTGGGGCAGACCGTCGCGCACATCGGCTTCTTGCCCACCGAGGTCCGGTCGTAACACATGTCGCACTTCATCATGAGCTGGCGATCTTCGTAGACCTCCGGCACGCCGAAGGGGCACGCCATCACGCAGTTGCCGCAGGCGATGCAGCGCGGCTTGCGGGCCGACTGCACCACGCCGTCGGCGGTGCGCTTGATCGCGTCGGCCGGGCACACCTCGGCACACGTCGGCTGCTCGCAGTGCATGCAGATGACGGGCACGGTCTGCACGCTGCGGTGGCGATCGATGTATTCGAGATGGATCATCGACTCGCCGCGATGGGTGTCGCACTCGCTGCACGCCTGGACGCACGCCTGGCAGCCGATGCAGCGATTGGGGTCGATAAAGAAGTGCAGGTCGGCGGGTTTCATGGTGATGCGGTAGCGTAGCACCTCATAGGCGATCAGGAGCCGCTGGGCAATAGGGATATTGGTTGGATGCAGAGAATCGTTTGGTAGAATCGGGGAGGTCATGGCCACCGAACTCGAAGATCAATTCAAGGAATTTTTGCTCGCCTCTGCGAAGGAGTGCATTCGCATCGGCTACCGCCCAAGCGATTTCATTCAAATGGTGCACAAACAGGGAGGCGTCGAGGCGGTGAGGTCGCTTTTATACAGCAGCAGCACCTCGACGGGCTTCAAACGACTTTGGGAGAAGCAGCGTCTGGATCTGACAGTCGAGGCTCAGATTCTGCTTCCAGAGTGGCGGCCGCTTTTCACTCCCAAAGAGCGGGACATCGCGCGGGCGCGGCTTGCAGAGTACGAGTACGTGGTTGAGCACGACATCCCTGAAGCTGAAGAATCTGCAACTGCGGTCCACGCGGCCGAACCGTCCGATCGCATGTATGGGGTGAAACTCATTTATCCAGATCATCTGCGTTATTCACATCTCTGTGATACGTTCGCGATCGATGATGCTCGCAAGACGCTGATGAATTTCAAGAATACGCTACGAAACGTCTCCCTGGCGAAAGGCATTCCCATCGGACACCGTGCGCTCGTTTTCACACAACAGCACATTGTCTGGGCGATCGAGTTTACTGGCCCGATCGATAATGGTTCGCTGCTAGCAGCGCATGGAGTTGAACCGACGTGGCCAACGTCCGAATGGTCAGTGCATCGTCCGATCCGCTTCCTTGCGCGAATGAATGTGGATGCGGATTCCTATCATCGTGGCATGCATCGCAAGGAGATCGAAGCAAAGTCTGGTGTGGCACGCCGATCATACGGATTGGGACATTTCTACATCACGGGTGATGAATATCGGCGCATGTTTGAAGTAGTTCCATGGGATTGGACGGATGGCCAAGCGCCCTTAACAGTGACCACGGCCGCGCGGCCAAGTGCCGGGTCATCAGCGAAATCGCGCCCAGCGACACTTGTGTTGCCGCCTATCGACGACGCGGAGTCGTTTCTTGCTCATATCAAGTCGATTGTGGGCCAGCCCGAGCGGAACATGGAGGATGCCGTTAAGCAATTCCTGATTCTCCTAGGTCACCAGCATTCGCGCATCCGCTTTCAGGTGGGACGTATCGATGTTTCTGTTGATGGGAAGAAGGGCACACCACTATTCGTGTTTGAAGTAAAGCGAACATTGATGAATCCTTCTATGCGCGATGATGCGCTCCGCAAGGGATTTGATTATGCTGGCCGCGTTGGTGCTCGATACGTCGTTATTACGGATGCGGACCGATATGAGATGTATGACCGCACGCGCGGCTTGGATCATGCATCGATGAAGTGCGCGATGTTCCAGCTGACGGCGCTCACCGCTGATTGCCTGCCACAGATCGATCTACTCAAGCCTGAAGAGTAACCCGCGCCGCGACGGGTGTCGCACTCACTGCACGCCTGCCCCGCCCCCCGTAATCACACGCCTGGCAGCCGATGCAGCGGTTGGGGTCGATGAAGAAGTGCAGGTCGGCGGGTTTCATCTCAAAGCATCATACGAGATGAGGCATGGCTGCGTCATTGGGCTGAAAGAGGGAACCGCTTGAATCGCAGGTGTCGTACAATCTCAACGTGGCCGTCGATCGTGTAATGCGGGATGCCGTGGTTCGCGATCTTGCAGCGTTGATGCGAGGCGAGGTCACGCCATCCCAGTTCACCACAGACACTAAGGCCCTCTGCGATCAACCGCCGCCTTCAAATGATTTCTTGATTACGAGCTTTTGGGATACGCGACTCGGCCCGCTTCCCCCTGACTTGGGGGAACTGAAGCGATTGGAAGTTTCAAGGGCCGAGTACGAGCACTTGCGCCGATGGATTGCCATCCTGCAGACGGATGTGGACTGGAATGTCAAGCGGGAATTGCCAAAGTACGGGTGTCGGCAAGCAGCAATTGTGCCAATCACGATCGCTGCCATGATCGCGGCAGGCGTGCTGTTCGATGGGGTGTTGATCATTGTTTGGGTCGCTATCGGTCTGATTGTTGGTCCGATCGCCGTGATCATGGCATGGCGCGTTCCAGAATTAAACGATCGCGATCCAAATCCATTTGCATCGGCGGAGGACCGCGATTCAGTCATTCATCTTGTCGAAGCTGCGGGCGTTCCGCCCTATGACCCGGCACGACATGGAGTTTCAGTCGCGACGAAAGTGCATCGCATTCTGCCACGAGTTCCAATACTGACCATCATTGGCGCATTCATGTGCGCGATTTGGCCAATTGTAATTTGGTCATGGCTTCACACTGACGACGCGGACATCATCGAGCGCGTTCCACTTCCACAAATGAAAACAGCCCTACGGTAAAATTTAGACTCGCGGCGATGGGTGTCGCACTCGCTGCACGCCTGGACGCAGGCCTGGCAGCCGATGCAGCGGTTGGGGTCGATGAAGAAGTGCAGGTCGGCGGGTTTCATGTGTGGGACATTGTACGGCCTCACTCCAATGAGAGTGACAACCGCGACGGTCGCCAATCGAGTATCCTCCGCGTGTGCAATTCCGCCTGACCCGACATGCCGAGGAAGAGTTGATCCGTCGCCAGATTCCGGCGCGCGATGCTGGATCAGGTTCTGAATCAGCCGCAGCAGATCGTGGCTGAACGTGAGGGACGCCGAGCGTATCAGTCGAAACTGGACTTCGGCGGCGGTACGATGTTCCTGCTTCGTGCGATCATCGATGATCGTCTGGATCCGGCAATGGTCATCACCGTGTACCGCACCAGCAAGATCGAGAAGTACTGGAGACAGTGATGAAGGTGATCTACGACCCTGAAACCGACATCCTGCGAGTGCTCTTCAGCAGCGCAGCCATCGACGAGAGCGATGAAGCCAAAGCCGGCGTCATCCTCGACTACGACAAGGATGGCAACATTGTCGGCCTAGAGATTCTCGACGCCTCAAAGCGCATGGACAATCCGCGCGCGTTCGAGTACGCGATCGAAGCAGCTTGAACCCCGTACCGCACTCGCTGCACGCCTGCCCCCGCCCCCGGAATCGCACGCCTGGCAGCCGCCGCTCCATATTCCGGGGCAGCGATCGGGGTCGATCAGGGGGGGCAGAAGTGCAAATCAGCGGGTTTCATGCGTTGGCCAATTATACCGGGCCGGTCCGCTTCGCGCTCTTCACACCCGAAACACCAGCAGCCACGTGAGATACGCCAGATAGATCACAATCCCCGCCGCGCCTTCGAGGCGTGAGACGCGCTTGCCGGTGATGAACACAGGAATGGCGCCGATGGCGACGCCGGCCATGAGGGGGATGTCAAACGACAGCAGTTCGCGATCGACGGGCAGACCGCCGGGGGTGGCGATGCACGCCAGCGCGAGGATGGCGAGAATGTTGTACACGCCGCTGCCGATGATGTTGCCGACGGCGACATCGCGATCGTTGCGATAGGTCGCCACAATCGTCGTCACGAGTTCCGGACTCGACGTGCCGAAGGCGACGATTGTCAGCCCGATGATGGAAGGCGACACGCCGAGCCACTGCGCGATGCCGACGGCCCCTTTGACGAGCACGTCCGAGCCGATCACAGTCAGCGCAATGCCAACGACAAGCAGCAGCGCGGAAACAGTTCGCACAAGCCACTTCGGCCGCGTCTTCTTCACGCTTTGCGGGCCGTATTCCTCGCGGAACTCGCGCTTTTTGGCGCGCGATGCGATGCGCGTCAGGTGCATCAGCGCCAGCGTGTAGGCAATTCCGCCCAGCAGCAATACACCGCCGTCGATCTGCGAGAGCTGACCATCCCACGCCAGCAGCGTCATGAGCAGCGCTGCGAAGACGATCATTGGCAACTGCAGCTTGATCACCTGGAGATCAAGCGGGAGCGGTCGCCACACCGCGCTCACGCCGACGACGAACAGCATCACAAACACATTCGCGCCAGCAATGTTGCCGACGCCCAGCCCCCCGCTGCCCTTCAGCCCGGCGCTGATGCTCACCGCAAGCTCCGGCGTGCTCGTGCCGATCGCCACGATCGTGAGGCCAATGACCATCGGCGACACACCGAGCAGCGTCGACACACGAGCCGCGCCGTGCACCAGCATCTCGGCCCCCGCAATCAACATCGCAAGGCCAAGCAGCAGGAACACAACGCTCATGCACCCCCCTCGATCGTCTGCACCTTCAGCCGGCGCCCTGCGCCGTCATCTCACTCCGCCACGCGTGCTGCTCATCAGATGAATTCACGTCGTCGCCGCTGAACTCGCCGCCCCGCTCTGCTTGCGCTCCGCCGGCGGGCGCACAATGAGCACGGAGCACGGCGCCTGCGTCGCCACCGCAAGCGAAACCGAACCGAGAAACAGCCTGCGAAGCATGCCGTGACCGCGCGATCCGATCACGATCAAATCCGCGCCCCACCGCTCCGCCTCATCGAGAATGACTTCGCTCGGCCGGCCTTCGAGCAGCAGCGGCGCCACGAGCAGATCATGGTTGCACTTCAGCGACACGGCCGCCACTTCGAGCCGGCGCATCGCCTCCTCGCGCTGCTGACGCACAAGCTCATCAAACACGCTGCGCGATTCGCCCCGCAGAAAACCGCCCGACAGCGGCGGGTCCACCGTGATCACGCGCACCTCGCTCTGCGGCGGCCACGGCCTCTTCGCAACCTCCTGCACCGCCGCATCGCTGAACGGCGAACCATCGATCGCAAGCAGAATCTTCATGGCGCTTCTCGTGATGCTCACCCGCTGCGCAACTCAACCTGCCAGCGATTATAGATCGTGCATTCGCAGCATGCAGGCGTGTCCGCGCAGCAACACTACTCCCAAGCCGCATCATCACCGCATCCCCAGCACCCACGGCAACACCCACAGATATCCAACCATCATCACCGCGATCGCCACGATCGACACCAGCGCCCCCACCGCGATCATCTGCTTCGATGACACCTTCCCGGTCGCATACGCCATCGCATTGGGCGGCGTCGAAATCGGCAGCGCGATCGCGAACGTCACCGTCAGGCCCGCAAGCACCGCCAGGCGCGCCGCTTCCACATTCACCGCAGCGCCGTTCGCCGCAGCGCCATCGCTCACCGCGCTGTTCGACGCCGCCATCGCAAGCGCGATCGCCAACGGCACGAGCACATTCGCTGACGCCGTGTTGCTCATGAACGTCGAGAACGCCATGCCCGCCACGATGATCACCAGCGCCAGCATCCACCCCGACTGTTGAAACAGCGACATCCCGCTCACCACCTCAAGCACGCCCGTCAGATTGAGCGCGTTCCCCAGCGCCAGCCCGCCCCACATGAGAAGCAAGATGTCCCAGTCAATCGCGCGCACATCATTTCGATCAAGCACACCAAGCGCCGCAAGCACGGTCGCTGCGATCAGCGCAATCGCTGCGTCATCCACATGATGCACGGTGCCCGTGAGCCACGCCGCCACTGCCGCGAGCACCACGCCGATCGTCGTCCAGCCGCGCCACGACAACTTCCGCGGCGCCTCGATCGCCGGCACACTGATCTTCCGCGGCGGGCGCAGCACCACCACAAGCAACAACCCCGTCAGCACCAGCATGCCAAACGCCAGCGGGAGCGCCATCAGCATCCACTTCACGAAGCTGATCTCCACGCCGATCGTTTTCAGCTGCGAAATCGTGATGGCATTCGGCGGCGTGCTCACCGGCGTCGCAATCCCGCCAATGCTCGCCGCGAACGCCACCGCCAGCACCAGCGACGCCGCAAGCGACGGCGGCACGTTGCGATCACGAATCAGCGGCGCAATGATCGCCAGCATCATCGCCGCCGTCGCCGTGTTGCTGATCCAGATCGAAAGAAACCCCGTCGTCAGCAGCACGGCAAACACAAGCTGCACGGAGTTGCGCGTAAACGGCTGGAGCAACCGCGCCGCAATCGCGCGATCAAGCCCATGCTTCGTCACCGCTGCCGCGAGAAGAAACCCGCCCAGGAACAGAATCACCGTGCTCGACGCAAACGGCTCGAAGAACTGCGCATAACTGAACTCGCCGACGCCCGCCAACCCGCCTCGCCGCGCCAGCAGCAACACTTGCAAGCCCACCACGCACAACGACGTCACGAACAGCGGCAGCGCTTCCGTCGCCCACAGAATCACCGCCCACATGCCGATCGCCAACGCCCGCCGCGCCAACTCGCCAACATCGCGCGGCAGGATCACATACGTCACCACCGCCGCCACACACGCCGCGCCAAGCACAACCACAGCGCGCACGCCCCCAGCACGACCAGAGGCAATCGCAGCCAAAGGACTCGGCGGCTCATGAAGCGGCGTCTTCACGCAGATATCTCGGCGACGAGGCCTTCACAGCTTGAAGACCAGCGTTCCCGCAACGCAGATGATGGAGGGCGGGCGCCGCCCACCGCGAAGCGTGAGAACGCGCACGGGTGCGGTGACTGTGAGTCCTGCGTCATTCCCGCGCAAGCGCTCCTGTCATTCCCGCGCATGCGTGAATCCGGAGGGACTTGCACGTGCCTCTGGATTCCTGCTTTCGCAGGAATGACGGCATGCGCCGCGCAGCGCGCTTCTGTTATTCCCGCGCAAGCGCTCCTGTCATTCCCGCGCATGCGGGAATCCAGAGGGACTTGCACGCGCCTCTGGATTCCTGCTTTCGCAGGAATGACGGCATGCGCCGTGCAGTACGCTCCCTGTCATTCCCGCGCACGCGCTTCTGTCATTCCCGCGCATGCGGGAATCCAGAGGGATTTGCACGCGCCTCTGGATTCCTGCTTTCGCAGGAATGACGGTGTGCGCCGTGCAGTACGCTCCCTGTCATTCCCGCGCACGCGCTTCTGTCATTCCCGCGCACGCGGGAATCCAGAGGGATTTGCACGCACCTCTGGATTCCTGCTTTCGCAGGAATGACGGTGTGCGCAGCACAGTGCGCTCCCTGTCATTCCCGCGCACGCGCTCCTGTCATTCCCGCGCACGCGCTCCTGTCATTCCCGCGCAAGCGCTCCTGTCATTCCCGCGCAAGCGGGAATCCAGAGGGATTTGCACGCGCCTCTGGATTCCTGCTTTCGCAGGAATGACGGTGCCTCTGGATTCCTGTTTTCGCAGGAATGACGGTGTGCATCGCCTTCCGTGGGTGCGGGACGTAGCATGGTGCGTATGCGTTGTGCTGTGCCGGCGGGTGCTGGCGGGGCGATCATGCGACGTGTGATTCAACTGAAGCGGGCCTATGAACAACCGTCGGCGGCGGATGGGCGGCGGGTGCTTGTTGAGCGCTTGTGGCCGCGCGGGCTGACGAAGGCGAAGGCGAAGATCGATGACTGGCTGAAGGACATCGCGCCCAGCGCGGCGTTGCGGAAGTGGTACGGTCACGATGTCGCCAAGTGGCCGGAGTTCAAAAGGCGATACCGCGCGGAGCTGCGCGGCAACCGCGAGCTTGTGAAGCAGCTGCGCGACTGGGCGAAGGAAGGCACGATCACGCTGGTGTATGCAGCCCGCGATGAAGAGCACAACAGCGCGCTCGTGCTCAAGCAATTGCTCGAACGTCGATAAGCGGCCGGCGTGCGTCGATTTCCTCGCGCATGTGTCGTATCATGCTGCATGTGCTGATCCGGCGGGCAGCGTGAAGGTGCGCCGATGCGATCGATTCGTGCGGGACAGCTCAAGGCGGCGGCGTGGGGCCTCGCGGTCACGGCGGTGCTTGCGGCCCTCATCGTCATCGGCTCGCGCAACCTTGATCACTTCGACGCAGCCCTGGTCGGCTACACGTTCGCCACGCTCTTCGCCACGTTCGGCATCACCTATCGATACAGCATGTGGCTGCAGCGCCCGCCGACGCAAATGTACTGGCGGCGCGGCTGGCAGGTGTTTCTGCATCCCGCGAAGCTCGGGCACAATCTCGTGCAGCTTCTTCGCCGCCTTGTGATTGAAGTTGCGGCGAACCGCTTCATCTGGCGGCGCGGCAAGCTTCGCTGGGGCGCGCACTGGCTCATCATGTGGGGCTGCGTTATCGCGGCGGCAATTACATTCCCGCTGGTGTGGGGATGGATTCACTTCCAGACTATTCCGGACAACATTGATTGGTATCGCGTCTACGTGTTCGGCTTCCCGACGATCGCGTTTCCTGTTGATTCGCCGCTGGCGTTCTTTACGTTTCACGGCCTGGTGTGGGCGTCGTGGCTGGTGATCATCGGCGTGATGCTTGCGTTTCGCCGGCGAATGATCGATCACGGCGCGGCGGCGGTGCAGCAGTTCGGCGAGGACATCCTGCCGCTGCTTCTGCTCTTCGCGATCAGCGTGACGGGGCTGATGCTCACGGCGTCGTACACGTGGATGAAGGGCTACGCGTTTGATTTTCTCGCCATCCTGCACGCGATCACCGTGATCTTCACGCTGCTGTGGCTGCCGTTCGGCAAGTTCTTCCACATTTTCCAGCGGCCGGCGCAGCTTGGCGCGCTCTTTTATAAGGATGCGAACCGCGACCCGAATACGCCCAAGGCGAAGTGCGCTCGCTGCGGCGGGGAATATATGTCCGTGATGTGGCGGGATGATTTGATTGAGACAGAGCGTGCACTGGGGTTTACATATGAGATGAGGAGTGAGGGGATGAGAAGTGAGGAGCGCACAAGTGAGCGCGATTCTGACCACTCCTCATCTCCCCATCTCCGTACCCCCTCATCTCAACATGGTCACTACCAGCACATCTGCCCCAAATGCCGGCGCGCGCTGTACGGTCTGGCGCAGGCCGCGTTGTGGTCGCCGTCGCTGGGGTCAACGCCTGCAAGCGAGGCGTCATCGTGATGCTGTTCATGTTCACTGCGCCGACTGTGCGAGAAGGAGCGATTCGTGGCCACCGTGCCCGCTGACAGACTGAAGATCATCAGCCGCTTCGGCCCGCATCAGAATTACATGCGCGGCGATCGCCTTTCCACGAGCATCGAGCCCGATCGCCTCGTCAAGACGCATTGCTGTTTCTGCGGCCAGCAGTGCGGCATTCAGCTCAAGGTCAAGGACACGCCTTCCGGGGGCGAAGTCATCGGCTTCGAGCCGTGGCTCGAGTTCCCCTTCAACCGCGGCATGCTCTGCCCGAAGGGCGTGAAACGCTACCTGCAAGGTTCGCATCCCGATCGCCTCGTCACGGCGGTCAAGCGCGACCCCAACGCATCCGACGGCAGCGGCTTCAGCGCCATTCCGTATGAAGAAGCCATCCAGCGCGTCGCCTCCGAAATTGGTCGCATTCAGAGCACGTACGGCCACTCCGCGTTTGCGACCTTGAGCGGCGCTTCGCTCACCACCGAGAAGACCTATCTCATGGGCAAGTTCGCGCGGGTGTGCCTGAAGACGCCGTATTGCGATTACAACGGCCGGTTGTGCATGGTGAGCGCCGGCGCTGCGAACAAGAAAGCCTTCGGCATCGATCGCACCACGAACCCGTGGTCCGACATGGTGGGCACGGACGTGATCTGGGTCGCCGGCAGCAACGTCGCCGAGTGCTCGCCGATTACGACAAATTACATCTGGCAGGCGCGCGAAATGGGCGCGAAGGTGATCGTGCAGGACCCGCGCATCACGCCGGTGGCCCGAACGTGCGATCTCTATCTCCCCGTCAAGCCCGGCCGCGATGCCGCGCTCTTCGCCGGCGTGCTGCACCTCATGATCGAGCACGACTGGCTGGATCACGATTTTATTAACAACTTCACCGTCGGCTTTGACGCCGTCGCGGAATATTGCAAGCAGTGGACGCCCGCGCACACCGCCGAGATGACCGGCGTGCCCGAGCGCTCCATCCGCCAAGCCGCTGAACTCTGGGGCACCGCGAAAACATCATTCCTCTTCCACGCCCGCGGCATCGAGCATCATTCCAACGGCGTGCAGAATGCGCTCGGCGCCATCAACATGGTGCTCGCCTCCGGTCGCATCGGCAAACCCAAATCCGGGTACGGCACCATCACCGGCCAGGCCAACGGCCAGGGCGGGCGGGAGCACGGCCAGAAGTGCGATCAACTCCCCGGCATGCGCGACATCGCCAACCCCGAGCATCGCGCCTATATCTGCAACGTCTGGGGCATTGACGAGAAAGATCTTCCCGGGCCGGGCGTCGATGCGTATGAAATCTTCCGCAAGATCGATGCAGGCGAAATCAAGGGCCTGCTCTCGATCTGCTTCAACCCGATGGTCTCGCTGCCGGACAACAGTTTCGTTCGCAAGGCGCTGGAGAAGCTTGAGTTCTACGTCGCGATCGATTTCTTCCTCAACGACACCGCTCACCATGCGGACATCGTGCTGCCCGGCTCGCTGCACGAGGAAGATGAAGGCACGGTGACGCAGATCGAAGGCCGCGTGATCAAGATCAACAAGGCGGTGGATTGCCCCGGTGATGCGAAACAGGACTGGGTCATCATCCAGGACATCGCTCATGCGCTCGGCCGACCGCACGGGTTCACGTTCCGCTCGCCGCGCGAAATCTGGGACGAACTGCGCATCGCGTCCAAAGGCGGCATCGCGGACTACTCCGGCATCACCTATGAAAAGGTCGAACAGCAGATGGGCGTCTTCTGGCCGTGTCCTTCGCATGATCCGAAGACCGGCGAGCCGACGCCTGATCACCCCGGCACGCCGCGGTTGTTCGAGCGCGGCAGCTATAACCCCATCGCTAAAGGCGCCGGGCCGTTTTATTTCCCCGATGGCAAGGCGCGCTTCAACGTCGCGGAATATCGCCCGGCCGTGGACGACGTGAGCGAGGAGTATCCTTATTTTCTCACGACCGGCCGCGTTGTGAGTCAATTCCTCTCCGGCACGCAGACGCGCCGCATCGGCCCATTGGTGAAGCAATACCCCGAGCCGCGCATCGAAATCCACCCGCGCCTCGCCGCCAAGCTCGGCATCGCCGACGGCGAATGGACCACCGCCGAAACCCGCCGCGGAAGCATCACCCTCCGCGCCATGGTGGTCACGACGATCCGCCCCGACACGATCTTCATTCCCTACCACTGGCCGGGCCGCAAGTCAGCCAACCAGCTCACCGTCGCCGCCCAGGATCCGATCAGCAAGATCCCGCAATATAAGGTGTGCGGCTGCCAAGTCCGCAAAGCAGACGGCGAGCCGGACTATGCCAAGGTGCTGGAGCCGCAGCAGTAACGACGGCGTCGCCGCAGGGTGGGCACCGCCCACCATTCCACCGGTGGGCGGCGCCCACCCTCTGTTGGGCGGCGGCCGTTCTGCGTCACAACTCCCACTGCTTGGCCGCTTCCGGCTGGAAGAGAATTCTCTCCACCTTGTAGCGGCGCGGGCCGGCTGGGGTTTCGATGCGCACCTCTTCACCGGCTCGCGCGCCGATCAGGGCCAGGCCGATGGGCGAAAGAATGGAAATCTTGCCGGCGTCGATGTCGGCGTGCTCGGGGTAGACGATCGTGAACACGTCGGGCTCGGCGTGGCCGCAGCGCACTTCCACTGTTGAGTTCATCGTGACGACGTCGGGCGGAACGCGCTTGGGGTCCACGATGCGAGCGCGGGAAAGCTCCTGCTCCAGGGCGGCCTCGTACCACGGCACGCCGCGGCCGTTGAGCGCGCTGCCGTTCGGCCAGATGCGCTCCTGCAGACGCTTGCGATCGGTCCTGGTGATGACGATGGCGCCATTGGCTTTCATGGTGCTGAACCTCCCCGCGGCTGGTTCGCCGCGTAAAAAAAAGAACGGTGTGCGTGTGTGGAAACAGCCCGGCGTTGTTTCAACTGACCGGGTTTCGCTGCCTGTGATGGTGGTGAATCATCAGGAGGGCGCGGTCAGCGGGGCGGCGTCCGAGCGCCCTGGCACGAGCATCCAGCAGCGCAGCCGGTCGGCGTCAATCCGCGTCGTCATGGTGCTGGTTGCTGTGTTCATTCCGCCAATCCTCGTTCAGCCGGCCGCGAGCGAATGCGGCGCGGCGACAGCCCTAAGACAAGCCTCTCACCCTACCAACACGCGAGAACGCGATTTATTCCCGCATGCACTTCGCCACAGCATAGGCCGCCCCCCGCCGGCACGCCTACCCTTGGGGCAGCGGGTGCATGACATGGCAGATGGGCCTCGGGAATCGACTGTTTCGCTGAACGTGCTGGGCGACCAGATCACGATCGCCGAGGCGCGGGAAGCGCGGGCCGTGCCGGCATCGCATCAGCATGAGGCGCGCCAGCGCGTGTCGCTGCATCGCCGTTTTTTCACAGCGGGCATCATCACGATCTTGACCGCCGGCGCGGGGTGGGGCGCGCTGCTGCTCTGGCAGCTCGGCACGCACGGCTCGTTCACCGGCATCTCGGTGCATCACATCAATGCGCACGGCCACGCGCAGATCTTTGGCTGGGTGGCGCTCTTCATCATGGGCTTCGCCTACGAAGTGTTCCCGCGACTGTGGCGCGCCCAACCAGTGAATCCCGTGCTGGCGCAGTGCGTCTTCGTGAGCATGCTCATTGGCCTGCTGCTCAATATCTTCGCCATCTCTTCGCCTGCGCTGCCGGCTTCGTTCACGCTTGCGCTCGTTGGCGGCGTGATCCAGACCGCGGCATGCATCGCCTTCGCGGCGCAAATCACGAATGCAGCCATGCACCGCGATGAACTGAACGCCCATGTGGCGGGGCGGCGCGGGATCGACGCGTCCACGGCGTTTATTCTCGCAGCGCTCGGCTGGCTCATTGTGATGAGCGGATACAGCACGTGGCACACGCTTGCCGTGCTCGCGGCGCCGTCTGACGAAGCGCTGCTCTGGCAACTGCGCACGTGGCAATCCGCGCTGCGCGATGTGCAGATTCACGGCCTCGCCATGTTCATGATCCTCGGCGTGTCGATCCGCCTTCTGCCCGGCATGTTCGGCTTGCCGAAGGCGAACGAGAAGCATGCGTGGGTGGCGTTCGCGCTGCTTGTTGCCGCCGTGCTGTTGGAGTGTGCGTTGCTGATTGTTTCGCAACTCACGGAGAATTTCGCGATCGCCGCCGGTTTGCTCGTGCCGTGGTTGCTGCTGCCGATCGGCGTGAGCTTGATCATCTGGCCTTGGACGTTGTGGAAGCCGGTGCGCTTCCCGGACCGCAGCGCGAAGTTTGTGCGCGCGGCGTACGCATGGCTGTTCGTGTCCTTCGGCATTCTGCTTTTCCTGCCCATCGATCAATGGATGCTCGGCGTGCCGTTCAGCCACGCCTGTTACGGGGCGGCGCGCCACGCCATCACGGTCGGGTTTGTCTCGATGATGATCGTCGGCATCTCGTCCAAGATGGCGCCGGGTCTTCGCGGCATGAGCATCGCGTCGTTGCCCGAACTCTGGACGCCGTTCATGCTCATCAATGTGGGCTGCGCCATGCGCGTCACGCTGCAGATCGCCAGCGACTGGACGCCGATCGCGTTCCGCTTCATCGGCATCAGCGGCACGCTCGAACTCGCCGGCCTCGCGTTCTGGGCGGCGCATCTGATTCGGGTGATGTGGTTCGCGCCGAAGAAGGATTACGGGGCCAAGCCGCCGGCGCTGCGGCAACCGTCAATCAACGCCGCGAACGCGCAGTAAGCGGCGCGCTGCCCGGTGGTATGAACGTGATGCGTGCAAAGCCACCGCGGGGATTCGAACCCCGGACCTCAAGATTACAAATCATGTGCTCTACCAGCTGAGCTACGGTGGCGAAGAAAAGCCGAAACGCCGACGTGCCGGAAAGCCGACATGCGGAAACGCCGAAACGCGGCACCTCGCAGGGCGGGCATTGCCCACCGGCCGGCGCAGGCACACGAATGCGTTCACGCCGACATCCGGTCCAAAGTGCACGGTGCCGACCCTGCTTTTCAGGGCGCAAGTATAGCTGCTGCGGCGTCCGTTGTGCGCCGGCTGCGTTTGATGGCGACGGCGATGAGCGTGAGGTCGGCGGGCGTGATGCCGGGGAGCCGACTGGCCTGGCCCATGGTGGCGGGGCGAAAGCGTTCGAGCGTTTCCCGTGCTTCCGTGCGCAGGCCGGGGATGTCAGCGGGCGCAAGCCAATCGGGGATTGGCTGGTGCTCGCTCTTCGCCTGTCGCTTGATCTCCGCCGCCTGCCGCGTGACGTAGCCTTCGTACTTCGCCTCGTTCATGACACGCTCAAGCAACCGCGAGTCGGTGTCGACGCCGCCGCGTTCTTCGAGTTGCGCATGCAGCATTTCAACTGTCGTCTCCGGCCGCTTGCAATGGTCGCGCAGCGTGATGCCGTTCACACGGATGGCGGAGAGCAGCTTTCGAAGGTGTTCGAGCTTCGATTGATTTGACTCGAACATCGACCACCGCGCCTCATCCACGAGGCCGAGTTCCCGGCCCAGCGGCGTCAGGCGTTCATCGCTGTTGTCCGCGCGCAGGAGCAAGCGATATTCAGCCCGGCTGGTGAACATGCGATACGGCTCGCGCGGCTGGCGCGTCACGAGATCATCCATCATCACGCCGATGTACGCATGATCGCGCCCCAGCGTGACAAGCTCGCGACCAAGCGCGAAGCGCGCTGCGTTCACACCCGCAAGCACGCCCTGCGCCGCGGCTTCTTCGTAGCCCGTCGTGCAATTGATCTGGCCAGCGAGGAACAGGCCCGCAACGCGCTTCGTCATGCATGTCGCGCCGATCTGATGCGGCCAGACCATGTCGTATTCGACGGCATAGCCCCACCGCAGAATCGTGGCGCGTTCGCAGCCCGGCATGCCGCGCACGATCTGTTCCTGCACGTCGGTCGGCAGCGAGGTGGAGATGCCGTTGCAATAAATCTCGTTCGTGTGCAGCGATTCGGGTTCGAGGAACACGTGATGCGCGGGGCGATCGGCGAAGCGCACGATCTTGTCTTCGATCGACGGGCAATAGCGCGGCCCGCACTCGGCGTTCACCTGGCCGGCGTACATCGGCGCGCGATGCAGATTCGCGCGGATCACATCGTGTATCGCTGCCGTCGTCTGCGTGATGCGGCAATCAATTTGCGGAAGGCGAGGAAACGAGCCGCGGGAGCTGACATACGCAGGCGGATGTTCGTCCGCAAGAACCCTCACCCCAGCCGTCTCCCTCGGGGAGAGGGGGCGTGCGCCGTCGAGGTGTGCCAGCGTGAGGTCGCTGAACGGCGCCGGGTGCTCGTCGCCGCGCTGGATTGGCAGCGATTCCCAATCGATGGATTCGCGCGCAAGGCGAGGCGGCGTACCGGTCTTGAGCCTGCCGAGTTCGAAGCCGAGCGAGCGGAGCGTGGCACTGATGCCTTTCGCGGTGCCTTCGCCAACGCGGCCACCTTCGGTCTTCGCTTCGCCGGTGTGCATGAGCGCACGCATGAACGTGCCGGTGGTGAGCACGACGGCATGAGCGCGGAGAATCTGCGGCGAGGCGGCGCGATGCGAAGATGCGAGCGTGTGGTCGTACACGGGACGAGCCAGATGCACGCCGGTTTGGTTGAGATCAATGATCGTTTGATCCGGGTTCACCAGCGCAGCGCCGGCGGGAAGTCGCACGCCGACGACGTTGCCGGCTTCAACAATGATGTCATCAATCGTGCCGGCGATGACGTCGATGTTTCGCCGTGTCGAGATGAGTCGCTGCACCTCGGCGGCGTAGGCGTATTTGTCCGCTTGAGCGCGCGGCCCCTGGACGGCGCTGCCGCGCGAGGTGTTGAGCATCTTGAACATGATGCCGGTGGCGTCGATGGCGCGGCCCATGATGCCGCCGAGCGCATCCACCTCGCGGACCATTTGCCCCTTGCCGAGTCCGCCGATCGACGGATTGCACGACATCTGGCCGATGCGAGCGGGATCCATCGTGATGAGCGCGACGCGCGGCGCATCACTGGGATCGGTGGGCATTTCACGCGCCGCCGCCAGCGCCGAAGCCGCCGCCCACGCTGCTTCGGCTCCAGCGTGCCCGCCGCCGATCACGATGACGTCGTAGAACTCCCGCATTCGGCCACAAGGATAGCGCCAAGCCGCGAGCGTGGGTGATGCCCGCGGCTTGGCGCGTTCTGCGGCGTTGGTTCGCCCCCCGGCGAGCTGCTTACCTCGTGTTCATGTCGTTGCTGACGTCCTGGAAGTCGTTGTAGTCGTCGTCATCGAACGGCTCAAAGCGGAAGCGCTGGCCGCCGACGGACGCTTCGAACATCAGGCCGCCTTGCGCCATGGTGAAGACGAGCACGCCGTTCTGATAGTCCGCATCGGCGGAGGCGCCTTCGTTCGCCGCGACGGCCGACGCCTGGGCCGCGAACTCGAGCGTGTTGCTCTTGAAGTCGCGCAACGAACGCTCGTTCTCGAAGAAGATGACTTCGCTGTACTTCTGCCCGCCGAGCTGCAGGCCGATGGTCGCCTGGCTCAAATCCGCGAAGCCGACGGGCTTGCCATGCTCATAGAGCACGCCGCGGCCGTACGCGCCGCCGACGCCCACGGCGCCCTTGCCCACTTCGGGGAACACGGCATACGCCGCCGCCGTCTCGAAGCGCTCCTTCATGGATGAATCCGCGCGCTTGAACTGATTGATCACATCGCGCGTGTCGAGATCCAGCGACCGGCGATCCACGCTGGTGTCCGGCTTGGGCGACGACGTGCAGGCGACGACGAACGTGCAGGCAGCAAGAGATGCAGCGAGTAGCAGCGAGCGCATCATGACAGGTCCTCCAAGGTTGGCGGCGCCGCTTCGCGGGCCGTGCTCTTTTCAATATACATGGTTTGCGGCTGCTGACTGGAAAAACCGCATTTGGAGACCCTGATGTGTGAAAACGCTGCGGCCAGGCGTGCCACTCATCGCTGGAGGGGTGTGCTGGCTTTCCATCACAGCACAGTTCGATGATCCGTCTACCCCATACAACAGATGCAGTCCGATGGCTTCGGCGACGGAGCAACTCAACCTTCCAGCAGTGAATCAAGGGAAAACTGGGTGTCGCTCCATATGGGGGCGATGGTGAAGTGCCCTCGCTCAATGAATTCGTCTTTACATTGCTCGGCACGCCGGTCCCCGCGCCGGGAGTGATTGCGGTGCTTGGGCTTGCGGGGTTCGTGACGCGACGACGGCGCTCGCTTCATCGCCGTCATAAAGAGATGCACAACAGCACACGGCGATGATCAGCGTGATCACGGTGTTGCCGGCCCATCGCTTAGCGTGACACGCGCTCTGGTGCGGTGACTGTGAGTCCTGCGTCATTCCCGCGCAAGCGCTTCTGTCATTCCCGCGCACGCGCTCCTGTCATTCCCGCGCATGCGGGAATCCAGGGGGACTTGCACGTGCCTCTGGATTCCTGCTTTCGCAGGAATGACGGTGTGCGCCGCGCACGCGCTTCTGTCATTCCCGCGTACGCGCTTCTGTCATTCCCGCGCACGCGGGAATCCAGGGGGATTTGCACGCGCCTCTGGATTCCTGCTTTCGCAGGAATGACGGTGTGCGCCGCGCAAGCGCTCCTGTCATTCCCGCGCACGCGCTTCTGTCATTCCCGCGCAAGCGCTCCTGTCATTCCCGCGCAAGCGCTCCTGTCATTCCCGCGCATGCGGGAATCCAGGGGGACTTGCACGTGCCTCTGGATTCCTGCTTTCGCAGGAATGACGGTGTGCGCCGCGCACGCGCTTCT